>NZ_JAQSWB010000010.1 GCF_029266855.1 Fluviicola sp. | reverse complement strand
GTACTGCCCTTTTGAGGGTGGGAGAGTAAGTCGATGCCACTTTTAACAAAACCCTGTCCGTTTTTCGGATGGGGTTTTTTGCGTTTATGTGTTTTTCTTAGGAAGTAATCTGAGGGAAGACTAACTATGCGAAATTAAAATGGGGAAAGATTTGTGGGGATAAAGCGCAAGCCACTCAATCAAGCAGGAAGTACTGCAAATGATCTGTTAATTCAGTAATGTCTTTTGCCTTTTTTACTTTTCGATACAACTGGTTTCCATCCGAAAGACTTTCGCTGAGATATTCCCAATAGGATTTCATTTTACTCAAGGCATAACCTCTATCCGGATTGCAGTTCAAAAGACTGTTTGTAAGGTGTTCCGAAAGCAGCATGAGTTTATTGCGATATACATCACCGGAATCAATCGTTCCAAACTTGATTTCTTCAAACAAACCGGGATTAACCATTGCCCCTCGTCCTATCATCCAGGATTGAACAGTTGAAAATTTAGTTCTCAGAAAATCAAACTCTTCATTAGTTGTAATGTCACCATTATATGTTAATGAGTGATTCGTCAGGGATATACATTCCATAAACCGCTCATGATCACAGCCACCATTATATAATTGCTTGGCATAACGGGCATGAATGATGATTTCTGTTAACGGATAATCATTTAATCGTGGAAGGATCTCGAGAATCTCAGCTGTACTCTCAAGTCCCATTCTCATCTTAACACCTAATCCTATTTTAAGTTTTGGGAATATAGTGTCAAAGAGTTTGAAAAGATCAGATGGTTTGTTTAGAATCCCGGCTCCCAGGTTTCTGTTTGTAACCATTGGATAAGGACATCCCATATTCCAATTTACTTCTGAATAACCCAGGTCTTCAATATAGTCTGACATGGTAAAAAACTCCTGCTCACTACATGCCATGAGTTGAGGAATGATGTTTATCCGGGGATTATTTTCAGGAAGAATATCAATTTTCGGAGCGTTTTTAATGGTTCCGTCATTGTTTAGTTTTAGATAAGGGGCATAGAACTTATCTACACCTTTGAAAATGGCGATGTGTGCATTTCGAAAATGATAATCAGTGTATGTCTGCAAAGGCGCTAAGGCTAATTGCATACCGGTTTAAGGATTTGAAACACTCACAGGAATGATTTTCCCATGAAAGTATTTTCCATGATTCAATGTGAAATCTACAATGAATGCAGCGATTTCGTCTGGCTGATGAGGAGCTTTATATCCTGGAAAAGCCTCTTCCATCATTTCGGTTTGAACCGCACCCAGGCATAAGCAATTAATAGAGATTCCTGAATTCTTAAATTCTTCAGCAAGTAATTCTGTTAATGAAACCAATGCTGCTTTTGAGGTAGAATATGCTGCTAAACCGGGAAATTTGGAACTTCCCTGGAACCCGCCTATGGAGGAGATCATAACAATATGCCCTCCTGGTTTCATTTTAGGAATACAAATTTGAGTGATTTCCATGACAGACATCACATTGACCTGGTAACAGTTTTGAATATCTTCCCGGGATAACTCCAGGAAAGGCTTTACCGCAATAAAACCGGCATTGTGAATTAAGTAATCAATGTGATCGATCCCTGAAATAGCTTTTTCAAAGTCAGACTTAATTGTTGGGCTTAATAAATCCAGGTGGATAAAATGAATGTTGTTTTCAGAAGCATTTTGAAGACTTCTGGCAAAACCAAAAGTTTCCAGGTTCTTATCAGCAAATTGTTTGACTAATTCTTTACCAATTCCCCGGCTTGCCCCGATCACTAAAACATTCTTAGACATCAAAATCCAATTTAAGAACTTCACTTGTCGGATGTGCCTGGCAGGTTAAAATATAACCTTCTTTTACTTCTTCATCCGTCAAAGCATAGTTAATGGTCATTTGTGCACTTCCTTCTATAATTTTAGCTTTGCATGTACAGCAAACACCTCCTTTACAAGAATAAGGAACATCCATTCCCGATTGATCCAGTGCATCCAAAATACTTTTCCCATTTGTACTCAATTCAATGCGCTGAACTTCTCCATCGAGGATAGCACTTACCTGAGAAACTCCTTTAAATACGCCAACAACTGTTGTCTCTTCTTGTTTCATCAAAACAGGAGTGGTAAATAATTCGAAGTGAATTTTCTCTTTTGCAACTCCAAAGACATTCAAGACTTCCTGGATTCCCATAATCATCTCTTCAGGACCACAGATGTAAAATCCGTCTGCTCTGAGAAGAGATAATTCGGATTTAATCAATTCGCTTACATGTTGTTTGTCCAATCTACCCTCCTGGTGGCCTTCATTCTTTTCCTGGCTAAAGAAAAAAGTAGAAGTAACGTTGGGAAATGCTTTAATCTCATCAATGAAGAATGCGGTATCCATTTTTGAATTCCCATAAATCAAGCGCATTTTCTGATTTTCGCCTAATGATTTTGCAAATGACATGAATGGAGTAATTCCACTCCCGGCAGCAAAACACACAATATTTGGAGCTTTTGGATCAAGTTTGAAATTTCCCAAAGGAAAATCCAATTCAATTTGATCTCCGGCCTTTAATTCATTTACAAGGTAATTCGAAACAAGACCTTTGTCAATTGCCTTAACTGCAACTGCAAGGTGTTTCTCGTTTGGTCCGCTGCAGATAGAATAGGATCTGCTGTATTTTGTTCCATTCAAGCTGACATGGACATTTACGTATTGTCCGGGCTCATAAACAAATTGATCTTTTAAATCAGCGGGAATTTCAAAATGAATACGACTGCCTACGGCTGTAATTCGCTCGTTATTTGCAACTGTAACGATTCCGGAACGAAGTTTCTTCGAACCTGAATCTTTCTTGAATTTAGAAAATAAGCCCATAATTAATCGTCAAATGATACTGTTAATTTTTCTGAAGTAGGATGCGCCTGACAAGTTAAAATATAGCCTGCTTCCACTTCATCTTTCTCAAGTGCGTAATTGACATCCATCACCGCACTTCCTTCCAATATTTTAGCTTTGCAGGTACAGCAAACACCGCCTTTACATGCAAATGGCAAATCCGCCCCGGCAGCATAACCTGCTTCCAAGATAGATGTACCGGCTGTATTTAAATCTACTTCTATATGATCTCCATCCAAAATGATAGTCACTTTGGCCAATACGTCCTGATCTTTCGGAACAATAATTTTGGTTTGGGAGCCCGCCGTTTTTGTTCCAAATAATTCGAAATGAATTTTATTTTCCGGAACACCTGATTCCATCATTGCATTCTTCACGGCGTGGATCATATCTTCCGGTCCGCAAGTGTAGACTGCATCAATGTGTTCACCCCGAAGTAAAGTTCGCCCGATCAACTCCACTTTTTCTTTGTCTATTCGACCTTTTTGAAGTGGATTTCCCAAACTTTCGCGGCTTAGGACATGAATTAATTGAAAGCGATTAATGTATTTGTTCTTTAAAGCTTCTAATTCCTCTCTGAAAATGATGCTGGCAAAGCCCTTATTACCGTAAACAAGCGTTACGGTGCTCATTGGTTCCTCCGAAAGGATTGTTTTTGCAATTGATATAATAGGTGTAATTCCACTACCGGCTGCAAAAAGTGCATAATTTCGCGAAGCTGAAATTTCGGGAAGAAGTTGGAAATGCCCGCTAGGAGTCATTACATCCAAAACTTCTCCGGACTTCAGATCCGTTGTTGCCCAAGAAGAAAACTGACCGTCTTCCACACGCTTCACAGCAACCCGTAATTCACCATCTTTCGGTGTAGTACAAATTGAATAAGAACGTCTGAGTTCCTCCCCGTTCATTATCTTACGAATGGTAATGTATTGACCGGAAACAAACTGATAATCATTTGTTAAATCGGAAGGGATTTCAAAAGCAATTGAAACAGTGTCATCAGTTTCCTTTCGGACATCTTGAACAACTAAAGGATGAAACTTCGGAGTCATTTCTGGTTTTTGAGTACAAAAATAGAATTTAATTCGTCTTGAACAGTAGATATTTTAGGTGACTTTCATCAGATTGTTCCATTATTAGTTATTTTTTGGAATCAGCTGACAGCTTGAGATTTGAGAATTTAGTTCAATAAAAAATGTGAAAAATTTGCCTACCTTGATTTAAGTCACTAACTTTCTTCGTCACAAGTGCAATAAATATGACACAGATAACCGCGCTTACGGAAGGAGTTTTGATTAGGGTTTCCACTCAGTTTCGGGCAGATGTTTCTCAAACTACGGACTCAAGTTATTTCTTCAGCTATCGAATTGATATTGAAAATCAAAATCAGTTCACTGTTCAATTGCTTCATCGCGATTGGTTTATTTTTGATTCCCTGAATCCAACGATTCACGTGAGTGGAGAAGGTGTTGTCGGACAACAGCCCGTATTGGAATCAGGAGAATTATATCAATATACCAGCGGTTGTGAATTGAAATCGGAAATGGGCTCCATGCATGGGTTTTATACCTTTAAGAATATAGAAACGGGGCAGCTGTTCAAAGTTGATATTCCTGTTTTTCAATTGAATTTCCCGGGAAAACTTAATTAAATTGTTTCCTGGTTTTGTTGAGTTTAATGAACAATAAAATGACAGCGATAGACAAGCCGATTACAGCGATTAAAAGCAGGTAAACCTGGAAAGAAGATTCACTCTTAATTTCTGCCGTTTTAAATTCCTCAAAGTCAGTCCTCCAAATTTCATGTTGCAGGTTTGTCAGATCTTCATCATCTGAACTCTGCTGGAGTTTTAGGTCACCTGAAATGGCAATCGCCTGTTCCAAATGTTTGGTAGATTCATCAAATTGCTGCATTTCCTTGTAGACCTGTGCAATTGCCAATAAACCATCTTTTTCTTCTTTTAGGAGTGAATTTCTTTTAGCCAGGTCAGTCGATTTCTGATACCAAAAAAGTGCTTTTGAATATTGTTCGATATAAAAATGGTAATCTCCCAGATTATATAAACTTTCTGAAATGGATTTCACGTCATTTACCGATTCCCTTAATACCAAAGCTTTTTGGAAGTGAACCCGTGCATTTGTCGTATCTCCTTTTTCAAAATAAACGATGGCCAGGTTGTTTAAAGCATGTGCTTTTGGAGAAGTCAGGTTTGTTTTCCGGGCCATTTGGTATGAAAGCTTAAAAAACTTTTCTGCCAGGCTGAATTTTTCTGAAATCCTGTAAATATCACCCAAACGGGCATAAGCTGTACTTAATCCACGATAATTCTTTGATTTAACAGCTTTTGAAATATAATCCTGGTATGTTTTAATAGCCAGTTTCTCTTTGTTTTGCAAAAGATATGCTTCAGCCAAAGAAATAATCCCTTCTGTTTTATCAGTTGACTCTATGTTGTCCTTATTATATGCAATAGCTTTTTTTGCCCAGAGCATGGAAGAATTTCCATCATCCAGTTTTCGATAACCGGAAGCGATGATTCTGCATACATTACTCAACAATGCCATGTCACCTCGTTCCTGCAAGCTTGGAAGTGTTGCTTTAGCCATCACAATTCCATCATTTATCCGGCCGTTCATAACATAAAACTCGGCGAGTGTTATTTTCCCGAATTCAATGGCAGGCTGATAATGATTGTCTATTCCATAAAAGAAGAGGGTCTCACCAACCATCCGAAGCGAATCAATGGATTCTGATTGATAATACAGACTTAGCTTTTTAGCGGCTTCAATTCGCTCACTTTCATTCCCTTTGTTTAGTAGTTCCCATTGTTTTTTATAATCATAGGATTGAGCGAATGACCAGAAATGAGAGCACGCTGAAAAAAGAATAATGGATACCAGAATCTTCATAAGTGAGTTTAAATACAATATACCAAACATAAGAACAATCTTTTGAATTAACCATGGAAGTTCAATAATATGCCTTGAATCTGATGCTTGAACTCAAAGCATTATGTGTACATTTGTAATGCAAAAATGTATACTATGTCAAACGCGTTATTTACGGTTCCTAAAGCAATTAATGAACCAGTGAAGGCTTATGTTCCGGGAAGTTCCGAGCATACAGCTTTGATCTCTGAATATAAAAAACTCCTGAATCAGGAACCAATCGATATCCCGATGTATATCGGTTCTGAATTGGTTAAGACCAATAATAAAAAACCGATGTCTCCTCCGCACGATCACAAGAAAGTGTTGGGACATTTCAATTACGGTGATGCATCACATGTTTCGATGGCTATTGATGCTGCGATGAAAGCTCGTGAACAATGGGCGAATTTACCATGGGAACAACGTGCGGCAATCTTTTTGAAAGCAGCAGATTTACTTGCCGGACCTTTCAGAAATAAAATGAATGCTGCAACGATGTTGGGGCAATCCAAGAATGTAATGCAGGCAGAAATTGATGCGGCTTGTGAATTGATTGATTTCTTCCGTTTCAACGTTCAATATATGACGCAGATTTACAAGGATCAGCCGGAATCACTGCCTGGTATGTGGAACAGATTAGAATACCGTCCTTTGGAAGGATTCGTTTTTGCTCTTACACCATTCAATTTTACGTCAATTGCAGCAAATTTATGCGCAGCTCCTGCGATGATGGGTAACGTTATCGTTTGGAAACCTGCTGAATCTCAAATGTATTCTGCACAAGTGATTATGGAAGTTTTCAGAGCAGCTGGTGTTCCGGATGGAGTCATCAATATGATTTCTGTCGATGGGCCCGTTGCCGGAGATGTCATTTTCAAAAGCAAACACTTGGCTGGCTTACACTTTACGGGTTCAACCGGAGTTTTCCGCCATTTGTGGAAAGAAATCGGGAACAATATTGAAAATTACAGAGCTTATCCGCGTATCGTTGGTGAAACAGGAGGAAAGGACTTCGTAATGGTTCACAAAAGTGCAAATGCGGCTGAAGTAGCAACCGCTTTATCCAGGGGGGCATTCGAGTTCCAGGGACAAAAATGTTCTGCGGCTTCCCGTTCATATATTCCATCGAATCTTTGGGCGGAAGTAAAAGAAATTTTGGTGAACCAGGTGAAATCATTCAAAATGGGTTCCCCGGAAGATTCATCCAACTTTATTAATGCGGTAATCGATGAACGTGCTTTTGATAAAATTGCAGGGTTTATTGATTATGCAAAAGCACAATCTGATGCGGAAATCATCGTTGGTGGCGGATACGATAAATCCTTGGGATATTTCATTGAACCAACTGTGATTGTTACTACAAATCCTAAATTCAGAACATTGTGTGAGGAAATCTTCGGACCGGTTTTAACGATTTATGTGTATCCTGAAAACCAATTCGAGGAGACTTTGAAATTATTGGATGAGACTTCTGAATACGCCCTGACAGGTTCTATTATCTCGAATGATCGTTATGCTATTCAGGTGGCTACAAAAGCGCTTGAAAATGCTGCAGGAAACTTTTATATTAACGACAAACCTACTGGTGCCGTTGTTGGTCAGCAACCATTCGGTGGTGCTAGAGGTTCGGGAACAAATGATAAAGCCGGAGCAGCAATGAATTTATTGCGTTGGGTTTCTGCCAGAACAATTAAAGAAACATTCGTTCCACCGACTGATTACAAATATCCATTCTTGGGATAGGAAATGATAATAATTAATTGAGAAGAAGGCGTCGAAAGATGCCTTTTTTAATTTACTGTGATTTTTATGCTAAAATTGAAGGTTTAAACTTTGAATCTTTTCATCCTTAGTTAAATCACCACAGAGACGGGTTATTCAATCGGTCATCTAAATTGAAGCGAAGAAAAACTTCAAATCCACCGCGGGATTTTGATACGGGGGTCAGACGGGAAAGATTAAAATCATAGGCAAGTCCAACAGAGAATTGATGGAATTGAAAATATCCCTTTGCAACAAAAGCATCTTTGTAACGGCTAAATAACCCGAGTGCTGCGGCAACCGGTTTGATTGATCCGGTAAAATGCGAAGCTTCACGAATATTGTAGCGCAAATAAGTTCCAAACATAACTTCCGAATACTTCGACTGAAATTGCATGTAAACGGCTGGTTGTACAGCTAATGGTGTGTTGGGTACGTTGAACGAACTATTTATGAACCCCGAGATGCGCATTGCCAGTTTATCCTGTGGCAATGAAATGAAGGATGATGACGGTTGATTGGCATGGTAAGCCGCAAGACCACAATTTACATTGTTATTGATATTATTATTTACGGAATATTTCATTTTTCTGAAAGTATAGGCAATTCCGGCACCTGCATCCATAAATACGTGATTGTAGGAACCAAAACTTTCACCGCTTGCTATACCGGAGTTAATCGCATTCCCATCGAATTGACTCGCCCAGTTTCCCCTGTTGGGGTCCAAAATACGCTGATTCATTCCGCCGTAGACACCAATTCTTAAGACGCTGTATCTGCCCATTTTAAGATGGTATGCCAAATCCAGGTTAAATTGGTTGGTGGTCACTTTCATATCGCCGGCCACATCATTGAAAAAGTTTAATCCAAGTGCAACAAAACTATTGTTATCCGCATCCATACGCTGTAAACGGATATCAAAAGAAGCCGCAATAGTTTGATATGGAGAAGCAATGCTATTCCATTGATTTCTATAATTTGCAATAAGCTGCATATGGGAAAAAGCTCCCGTTAAAGCTGGGTTTAACAGCATTGGTGCATACTCGGTTTGGGCAAAATGAGTATCCTGAGCTGAAACATTTTTTGCAATGACCTGAGCCAGAAGTAATATGTAAACGGAAATCTTTTTCATCTGATTAATGTAAGATTACCTGATTTTTTAACTTCTTCACCATTAACGAGTTTCATGTCGAGACGATAAAAATAAACACCGGAATTTTGGGGTTGACCTTTAAATGTTCCATCCCAGAGAAGATCAGTGGATTGTGTTTCGAAAACCTGTTCTCCCCAACGATTGAAAATCAGTAATTGGTAGGTTTCCAAACACGGTAAAGTTCCCAATAAGCCAAAAGTGTTATTTGCTTGCGGCCCACTGTTGTTTGGAGAAAAGACATTTGGTAGTGCCAAATTGTGGCAGTCCACAAAAACATTCACGATCACCGTATCAAATCCGGTACATCCGTTCGGGTTAGATCCCGTAACAATATAATTATTTGATGAAGATGGGACGCATAAGGGATTGTCACAGTCGGCACAAGATAAATACTGATCCGGAGACCATTGATAACTCGTTGCCCCGGTGACGGTAAACGGAATTTCTGTTCCAATGTTTACACTCACAACCTCCGGTGACGCTTCCACAATTAATGATCCTGATGTACCAACAGTTATAAATTCTGTTCTGCTACAACCATTCGCATCACTGATAGAGACTTTGTAAGTGCCTGCTGCAAGTTGAGTGACCTGAGGGGAGTCTTCATCCAGATCGCGCCATGTGTAATTATATGGGCCAACTCCGCCGGAGGCTGAAACTGTAATACTTCCATTAGTAGAGGTGGAACAGTTTACAGGAATAATGACCGCGGTATAAACTAATTCGGCTGGCTCGTTTATTTTAAAAGTATCGGTAGCAAGGCACCCATGGTGATCTGTAACATCAAGATAATAAATGCCTTCGGGTATGTTTGTCAGGTTCTGGTTTGTTGAACCTGTGTTCCATGCATAGGTATAGGGTGAGGCTCCTCCTGTAATATTCAAAATAATATTTCCGGTTTGATCACCATTGCAGCGGACATGTGTCATACTGACGAGGTTGATATTTGGAATGTTGGCACTCGCTTTTACATAGATTTGAACAGTTGACACCGCGGTTTGAGGTGCACACGTATTATTACTGGTAACTGTTAATGTCAATGTTACTATATTCCCCAGGTCTCCCGGACCTGCTGTGTAGCTTGGTGAGTTCGTATTGCCGTTAATGAGAGTTCCTGTCCCATTGTGTGACCAGGAAGAAGTTCCGTATTCGGTTATTATTCCTTCAACGGTTTTTGTAGCTCCCGGACAGAGTGTATCCTGAATATTCGAATTCTGAATAGACGGCGGACCATCGATTATAAAAGAATAAGTAGCAAGACTCGTTGCAGGAATACAGGTATTATTACTTAATACTTCCATCGTTAAAGTAACAATGCTCCCCACCTCACTTAGGGATGGATAATAAGTGGGTGTTGTGGTCGTTGGATCAGAAATTGAACCCAAACCATTCCCGGTCCAATTGCAAGTTCCATTTATTGCCACAGCACCGGAAACAGTTCCGCTGCCATTTGCACAAATCGTTGCTGAACCACCGGCAATAGCTAAAGGAAGCGGATCAATATTAATAGTATAAACTGCTGATGCCGTTTGAGGAGCACAACTGTTGGTACTGGTTACTGTTAGAGTCAGTGTGATCGGATTTCCAATGTCAGATCCTACAGGATTATAAACAGGTCCTAAAGCTGTTGGGTTTGTTAATGAACCACCACCGTTATGCGTCCAATTAATCGTTCCGTAAGTTGCGGTTGCACCGGTTACGGGTGCGGTGGATGTAACACAGACAGTAGTAGTACCTCCGGCCAGGGCAACGGGTGCATGTTGAATATTTAAACTGAATTGACTACTAACTACCAATGGTGCACAAGCATTATTACTTGTGACATTCAATGTCAAAGTTACAGAGTTTCCAGCATCTGAAGGGCCTGGAGTATAAGTTGGAGAACTGGTGTTTCCATTCGTTATTGTTCCTGATCCGTTATGAACCCAGTTGGCTGTTCCATAGTTAAAGGAAGCTCCAGTAACAACATGAGAAGTACTTTCACAGATTGTAACATTACTTCCAACAGTTGCTGTTGGCAAACGATTTACATTAACGGTATAAATTGCCGTTACAGATGAAGGTGCACATGTATTATTACTTGAAACGGTCAATGTCAGTGATACAGTATTCCCGACATCTAATGCCGTTGGAGTGTATGTTGGGGTTAAGCTTGTTGAATTAATTAAACTCCCATTTCCATTGTGTGTCCAGGAAAAGGTCCCGTTTGCAGCTGATACGCCTGAAACGGTGGCGCTGGAAGTGGAACAAATATTGGATGAGTTGGAAACGGTTGCAGTTGGTAAGCCGTTAACTGTAATGGAAAAATCTGCAGTTGCAATTGCCGGAGCACAGCTATTATTGCTGGAAACTGTCATCGTGAGAGTGACAATGTTTCCCAAATCTCCTGCAGTAGGAGTATAGGTTGGATTTATTGACGTCGGATTAGTCAGGGAACCAAATCCGTTATGACTCCAATTGATTGTTCCATAATTGGCGGTTGCACCGGAAATCGTTACGGAGCTATTTTGACATACTGTAGCCATACCACCGGAAACTGCCTGGGGAAGTGGCGTAATATTTATTACATGAAATGCCTGTGCGACTGCGGGTGCACAGGAATTGCTGCTTGTAACGGTTAAAGTTAAAACTACTGTATTTCCATCGTCCAGAGGACTTGGAGTATAAGTAGGTGATGCAGAAGTTGCATTCGTCAAAATTCCATTCCCGTTATGTGTCCAGTTGATTGCCCCGAATTGTGCATTAGCGGTAGTTACCGTAAAGTTAGTGGTTGAGCATATAGAGCTTGTCACACCGTCAACTGCTATTGGATTTCCTTCGACAATGATATTATAAACAGCTTGTGCGTTATCGGGAGCACATGAATTATTACTGGTTGTCGTCAATGTTAAAACTACTGTATTTCCGGCATCAAAGGAAGATGGGGTATACGTTGGAGTTAAAGTGTTCCCGTTTGAGAGAGAACCACTTCCGTTATGTGTCCAGGAAATACTTCCATTTGCTGAAGAGGCTCCGCTAACGGTCGCTGTAGTGTTGACACAGATTACGGAAGTTCCTCCTGCAGATGCTACAGGCCCTTGTTGGACATTGATTACTGATTGTGCTGTATTCGAACAGCCGATGTCATCTGTTACTGTTAAAAAATACGTTCCGGAATTGCTTGCACTGGCATTGTTGATTGTTATGTTTGAATTTGTACTGCTAAAACTGTTCGGTCCGGACCAGTTGAAAGTCAGGTTGTTTCCTGTTCCACCTCCGGTTAGTTGAATGTTTCCTCCCTGACAAATAATCCCGGTTGGTGAAGTAGTTGCGCTTACAGTATTCAAAGTAAAGGTACCGGGAGTAAAATTCACACAGATCGAATTATTGGGATCTGTGATCATATTATTGAACAAGGTCTTTGAAGGTGTCCAGGTATTTCCCGATCCGCTGGTATACTGTGCATCGGTTGGGGATAAACATTCGTAAATAACGGAATATGAAAAGTTTCCCGTTACGGGTACCACAAATGTGTTATTCGGATAATAGGTTACAGGACTTGAAAATGTTATTGTAGCACGAACCGGAACAGCATTATTAACAACAAATGCACTGGAAATATTTTGATAACGATAACTTGTTATTCCTGTATACACGATTGTCCCTGTTACCAGGTTTGACATTCCGGCATTGTAAACCAGGCTTGACATTCCTGTACACGCTCCCCCCGAAGGAGTAGGGTTGAAACCGTTGATTGCATTGAATAAGGTATCGTTTAAGGCAAAAGCATAACAATTCGTATTGAAAGCTGGCCAGGATGTGTTGGTATGTGAATAAGTCAATCCCCCGGTCAAAGCGTATGCGAATGAAGTACCGGAACTTGGTGTAATGACTGTACCCGCCGGCGGAGAAGTTGGAACCTGAGCAAAAAGAGAATGATTCAGGAATAAAGAAAAACACGTTACTAAAAAACCTAATCTGATCATATGATGAAAAAATTAAGTTCAAAATGTAAACCGGTGGCCTTGGTGTTTCGACGAGTTGCAGTCATTGAAACAGTGTCTTGAGATAACTCATTAGACAACAAATCAATAACTTGCATACTGGTAAAGCTCATCTTCATAAATGTGTAGTTGACTAATCAATCGGCGTAAAGATACGCATTTTTGATAATAAATATTTGATACTGTACTAGTTGAATATGGTAAGCTACGAAGCGTAACCTGCAAATAACACAATGGCTAAAACCTTTTAATTTAATCACTTATCTCAGACATTTGAAATAGTCAAAAGGCTCCAGGCAATCGTTGCACTGGTAAAGTGCTTTACAGGCGGTACTGCCGAATTGACTGAGCATTCTCGTGTTTTCGGAAGAACACTGCGGGCACTTAACAATCGGAGAATCACCGAATAAAACCAGTTTATCAACTTCATTTACCGGTGGGGCTATTCCATAAGCCAATAGCTTTTCTTTACCGGCCTCACTCATCCAGTCGGTAGTCCAAGCGGGTGAAAGAACTGTTTGAATGTGAATGGTTTCGATCCCTTTTTCACCAAGTACTTCCCGGATGTTTTTTTCGATATAATTCATGGCCGGACAGCCTGAATAAGTTGGAGTAATTGTGATTTCGACTTCTTTGTCCGAAAGGACCTTCACTGATCGAACGATCCCCAGATCAATAACCGAAAGTACCGGAACTTCTGGATCCGGTACTTCTTCTAAATATTGCCATATGGTAGTTTCATTTACCATTCCATATTCGGATAAGCACGCTGCATATACTGCATTTCTGCAATTAAATGACCAAAATGCTCTGTATGTCTTCCTTGTCTTCCGCCACTTAATTTCCATTTCGAATCCGGTAATTGAAGAGTTGCTTGCTGCAATACATAGTGGATTCGCTCATTAAATGCCGGACGAAGGGTTTCTAAATCAACTGCAATTCCCTGGGAGATCAATTCCTTATCAACATCATCCATGTAGAATAACTCATCGGAAAATTTCCACAATAAAATAAGTGCATCATTTACGCGCTTATTGGATTCTTCTGTCCCGTCTCCCATGCGAATAATCCATTCGGAAGAATGTTTCCAATGATATTTGGTTTCTTTTAAGGATTTTTCTGCAATTGCCGCAAGTTGTTTATCTGAAGAATGTTGCAGAGCTTCATAAAATGGAAGCCTGAAGGTGTCAAAAATCCATTGACGAACAATCGTAACGGCAAAATCGCCATTTTTTTGTTCTACCAATTGGGTGTTGAAATACTGGTTTTCAAATCGTAAGAAAGCCAGGTCATCCGCACTTCTGCCTTTGTTTTCAGCGACTGCGGCATATTCCAAAAGACTTGTTGCCTGACCGATCAGATCCAGTGCGATATTCGTCAAAGCAATATCTTCCTCGATAATTGGTCCGTGACCACACCATTCTGAAAGTCTTTGACCCAGAATTAAGCTGTCATCAGCTATGCGTAATGTATATGTAAATAAGTTGTTTTTCATTCAATGGATTTTAGGATATTAGGATTTTAGGATATTAAGACAGGAACTAACTTTAAAAGTCCTGATGTCTTAAAATCATAGAGTCCTAAAATCAATCTTACATGTGTCCAACACCATCAGGAACCTCGTAGAAAGTTGGGTGCCGGTAAATTTTGCTGTTTGCCGGTTCGAATAATGCGTCGGAATCTGCAGGGTCTGAAGCAAATACCTGGGAAGATTCAACTACCCAAATTGAAATTCCTTCACTGCGTCTGGTATAAACATCACGTGCGTTTTCAACAGCCATTTCGGCGTCTGCCGCATGAATACTTCCAACATGTTTGTGGTTCAAGCCTTGTTTACTTCTGATAAAAACTTCCCACAAAGGCCACTCTTTTCCTGCCATTTCTTTATAATATTAAGATGCTTTTTTTGCTTTTTTCTTTTCGGCATATGCCATAGCAGCTTCTCTTACCCACATGCCTTCTTCTTTTGCTTTCACTCTTGCTGCAATACGTTCGGCATTACAAGGTCCGTTTCCGCTAACTACTTGTTTGAATTCTTCCCAGTCAATTTCCCCAAAATCGTAATGACCTCTTTCTTCGTTCCATTTCAAATCCGGATCAGGAATTGTTAGCCCGATTAATTGAGCCTGAGGAACGGATGCGTCAACAAACATTTGACGTAATTCATCGTTTGTATGTCTTTTGATTTTCCAGTCGATTGATTGCTGAGTATGAGTTGACTCTGCATCGCTTGGTCCGAACATCATTAATGCCGGCCACCAAAAACGATTCAAAGCATCTTGTGCCATCGCTTTTTGATCTTCAGATCCTTTCATCAACGTGCACATGATCTCATATCCCTGGCGCTGGTGAAACGATTCTTCCTTACAGATACGAACCATTGCACGAGCATACGGACCGTATGAAGTCCGGCACAATGGCACCTGGTTCATGATGGCCGCTCCGTCAACCAGCCAGCCAACTGCTCCCATATCTGCCCATGTTAATGTCGGATAATTGAAAATAGAAGAGTATTTCGCCTTACCTGTATGCATATCATCAATGCTTTGTTCGCGAGAAAAGCCCAGGGTTTCCATTGCACTATACAGGTATTGCCCGTGACCAGCTTCGTCCTGAACTTTTGCCAATAAAACAGCTTTGCGTCTTAAGTTCGGCGCACGTGTAATCCAGTTTCCCTCAGGAAGCATTCCAACAATTTCAGAGTGTGCATGCTGTGAAATCTGGCGAATTAATGTTTTGCGATAAGCATCAGGCATCCAGTCTTTCGGCTCGATACGGATATCTTGCTTCAGCTTTTCATTAAATGCAGCTTCCAAATCGGCTAAATTTTGTTCTTTCATATAGCTAGTTATGAGAATCAAAGATAGTGAATTTTGGTCAATTTAGCTGTATAAAAAAGGAATGTCGAACCTAAAGAGATTCGACATTCCGGGTTGGTATTGGATTTATTTTGATGAATGCATCAAAATTGGTTTGGATTATTGTACGCTGATATAATCTTGTAAGTCGCTGTAGCTTGAAGAGAAAGTAAAGGTTTCTCTTAGTAAGAAATAGTTCCCTTTGTCATAACAGCTGCCGTATGCCGCTTTTGCCCAATCCAGGCGATTGCTGTCGAAAGTGAAGGTTGCAGCGATCTCTTTGATCTGGTTTGCAGACAGGTTTGTTTTTGCCGCGTATACTTTTGCGTTTTGCAAACGGTTGCTGTCAAAACTTTCATTTCTCAAACTAGTCACGAACTGATTAAAATAATTGTTGGTGCTTTGTCCCTGGTTATAGTATCCGTCTCCCTGATAGTTTGGATAAGTTCCACAGTGATTGTTTTGGTTACCTCCACTGTAGTTCCCGTTTCCGTAATTGATGGTTCCTACGTTATTGCTCCAGCCTCCATTGGAATTTGCCAGCGGATTATTTGCCACGATTGTCATTGTTCCGTAAATATCCAATTCTGCAATTAACTGATAACCTTCCGGAATATGCAGGTTGTTCTTGAAAATGACCTGTCCGTTAAGTTTATCAACAACTTTCACCTGGGTCGTTCCACCGTATAAATTGTAAAACTGATAGGTATTAAAGTTGTTTGTTTGCGTTTGACTGGATGCGCTGACAATGAATTGTCCTTTTCTGTTAATACGCAAAAGCAATTCAGAAGCATGTGCGAATGTACAAGTTAAAAGTACGAGTGCGAATGTGAAGTAGATCTTTTTCATGACGTTGAATTTTAATAATTAGAGCATAATAAAATTCGTGCCAAAAAAATAGGGGCGAAAAATTTTCCGCCCCTATTTTTTTATTAAATTGTTGATTATTATCTGTTTATCATTACCGGCATTACCAGCATTAAGATATCCTCGTGTTCGTTTTCGGAGGTGTTTGGCATTAATAATCCTGCTCTGCTCGGTTCGCTCATCGCGATTTTTACTTCCGGTGCATCGATGTTATTCAACATTTCCATTAAGAACCTGCTGTTAAATGCAATTTCGATATCCGTTCCGTCGTAATTGCAGGTTAAACGCTCATTTGCCTCGTTTGAAAAATCCAAATCCTCAGCAGAAACATTCAATTCACTTCCGGCGATTTTTAGTTTTACCTGGTGAGTTGTTTTGTTTGCAAAGATCGAAACGCGTTTAATTGCTCCTAAAAACTGTAAACGGTCCACGATTAAGATGTTCGGATTTTCTTTTGGGATTACAGCTTCATAGTTCGGATATTTCCCATCAATCAGGCGACACATTAAAACGATGTCATTAAAAGTAAATATCGCGTTGGAATCCGTGTATTCCACCTGAACTTCCTCGTCACCACGTAAATTTGATTTCAACAAATTCAATGGTTTCTTGGGAAGAATGAATGCGGAACCTCCTGTGGCCTGACCGTCTGTTCTGCGGTATCTAACCAGTTTGTGAGCATCCGTAGCAACAAATGTAATGTCCGAAGGGCTGAATTGGCAGTACATACCACTCATTACCGGGCGCAAATCATCATTTCCTGCTGCAAAAAGCGTCTTGTTGATTGCACTTGAAATGATTTCACCTGAAATACGAATACTTGTACTGTTTTCAATAGCAGGAGTTTTAGGGAATTCTTCCCCGTTGAACCCTACCATCTTGGACTTACCGTTATCATAAACAATCTCAACTCCATATGAAGCCGGATCAATTTTGAAAGTACATGGCTGATCCGGAAGATTTTTCAATACATCCAAAAGCATCTTAGCCGGAATTGCTACTTTGCCGGATTCAGTTGCCTCAACTTCCATAGTTGTTTGCATCGTTGTCTCCAGGTCAGAAGCTGAAATGACTAATTGACTGTCTGTAATGTTGAATAAAAAATTGTCTAGGATCGGCAAAGTATTACTGGTGCTTAAAACACCGCTAATGCTTTGAAGATGACGTAGTAAATTCGTACTTGATACGATAAAATTCATACTATTGGTTATTTACGAGAGCAAATATACCAATTATTAACCCGATGAATCCTTGAAAAGGCAACTCTTTCCCGACAGTTTTCAACGAGATATTAACCTTATGGATTTGTCGCGTACCTATTCGGATTGAAATAGATATGCCCCATGATTAAAGGATTGAAGACGAAATATTGACATTTAACCACTTGTCCGTCCGGCAGTTCACACCAAAATCTGTTAATATCGTAAGTTACTTTATCTCCGAAATCATCTACTTCAGCATCACCAGTAGCCTTGATTCTGAACATTCTCAATTTCTTCTTTTCGCCTTTCGTTGTGCGAACTCTCAATTCGCAAAATGGCTTGGACCTTTTGAGGCTGTCAAGTTGCTTGTCGTTCAACTCGTAATTAGGATTTTCAAAATTTACCCGTTTGTAGTTCAGTAAATAACGGTAAACCATGTTGGTGTCGAGACTTGTTAAAAACTTACCTCCGTATTTCACTAAATATGCATTTTTGATCTTGCGGATCTCGAAACTTCTGTCAGGTCTTTCGGTGAATTTCACGTTTACCTCAGCAATGTCCTGCATTTGATAGGTGAAAATTCCCGAACATTGCCATTTTCTCGCATCAGCAAAAAAACGTGGTTCAATGATTCCTTTCATTCCTTTGATTTCGGCAATTACCGGTAAATCACTTTTTCCCGCTTCAGCAGATTCTACAAGCATATAAGTTCCGTGGTGATCTGCCGTTGAGCCACCGATGTACCATGTTTTAGTCCAGTCATCATTTTGAAAGTACTGAACTTTGATCCCGATAGTTGAAATACGGTTAATGACTGTTTTTACAGAGTTTTCAGGAACGTAACCTTTGAATCGAACATTGTAGGCAGCTTCCAGGATATTGAATACCTGAACGGGTTGTACACACCCACCTTTATCGTCTGTCCATTGATTTCCGGATCTGATCAGGGTCATTTCCATTCCGTTTGGTTCGGTAATAATGATCTTATTGACTGATGCCGTATCTTTTATTTCGAAGTTGAAAGCTGCAAGCTGTTCGTCTGATTTCCCCTTTTTGCTGATTAAACGGGAGGTGAAAATTCCAAGGATCACTAAAAGTGAAACTCCTAAAATGATGATGATAATTCTTTTCATATAACTTAAGAACGTGCGTAACGTCGTCTACGCAAGTAGAATAATAAAATTGCCAGTAAAATAATGAAAAATGAAGGAAGAACAATATTGATAAGCATGTATTTCGTGCGTTGATCCTTTACTTTTTCTTTGTCAATAGGATGAATATCAATTTGTTTGCTGCGGATATCCAATACCGAGTTATCTCCCATCATATAATCCACCATGTTTTGGAAAAATTCCTGGTTTCCATAGATCAGGGGCTGCATACGCATTTGTGCCATTACCTCATCGTAACGTAAGTTGTTGAATGAGATCGGTCGGTACATCATCTTTCCTGTCTTATTCGGCATTGAGTCGTAGTAATTAGCGATGAAAGAACCGTTTGCTACAACCATTACTTTTCCTTCTTCCCGGCTTTTTGTAAGGAATCCGGATTCCGGGTTTTTCGCAAACTCGTCGATCAAACGGTTTTTGAAGTGGGAATCGAATTTTCCTTCTGATAAACCGGCAATGCAGATTTTATTTCGTTCTGAAGTCGGATTATCTGCCAGAACAGGAACTTTTCCATAATTCATTGGTATTGCAAGGCTGATCATTGGAGCCATGCCGGTAACACGTGAATTGGTTGAGCTGGTAAGAACCGGCGACACCAATCTGGTTTCACCCGGGATCAGTTGAATCTGTGAAGCATAACGAAGCATAACCGGCTCGATGTTCCGTGCGATCGGATGTTTGGTAGGTGTGGCGGCAACGTAAAAGAACCACGGCAATAAACTTTGCTTTGCAAATGGGGTCTGAATAGGTGCGCACCTTACATCCATAATGTAATTGTCATTGGTTTTGATCCCGTAATCGAAGAGCATTTTGTCCAGTCCGAGTTCCGTTCTTACGGTACTTACCACTCCTGTCAGGTTCAATGAATCCTGGGGGAAAGTAAGTTTGTCAAAGAAGCACATCAGCCTTCCGCCGCGCATGACGAACTGATCGAGAATGTAAAGATCTTTATCTGAATAACTTGTTCTAGGTCGTGCAATGATTGCACCGGTAAAACCGTCCAGTGCTCTCAATGAATCATTTAAGACCAGGTCTTCGACAGAATAATAGGGCTCCAGCAAAGAGCGAACCCGCTGTGTCTCTGCAAAACGCAATTCTCCATGTCCGCCAATGAAAGCAATACGTGGTTTTTGTTTTTGAATGGTTCGTCTCAAAGCTGAAATCAACATGTATTCCAGGTTATTGATCGAATTCTGGATAGTTGTTTCTGAGAATTCTTTGGATAATTGCACAGGTTGTCCCTGAGGGGAACCCGGTAACAACTGGATGTAATTTTTGGTAAAACCTTCGTATTCGATTTCTGCTCCCGGCCAAAGGGTCATTTGGGTTTGTGAACCGTCTTTCTGGTAAACGATCTCCAGTGGAATAATTCCGTCTCCTTTATTGTAGAGGATTTGAAACAAACTGTTTTGTTCTGCTTCTGTTCCTTCCAATGGGTCAATGAATTCGTATTCGATACGATTTCCTGCAATTTCCTTGAATTCGGCGAGTTTATCTTCGATTGCATTTCTGAATCGTTTGATTTCTGCCGGAAGTTTTCCTTCCAGGTAAATCTTCAGGTACAAACGGTTTACTTTATTGTTTTTCTTGCCGTCTTCTCTCATTTTTTCGAGAAACTCAATAGATCCGGATGAAAGCGAGTAACGCTCATCTTCAGTCATATCGACCCGGCTGTAAACGAAAGTTCCGATAATATTCAGGAATATTACTACACCTACAATGATACCAAGTAAAATCCAGTTGTAGAATTTTTTTATTTTGCCATTACTTTCAGCCATCGGATTAACGTTTCAAAGATTTAACAACTGTAAGGGTTGCAGCTAAGAAAATTGCAATCATCCCGAAAAAATAAATAAGGTCGCTCGTGTCGATTACTCCTTTTTTGATACTTGTATAATGGGACCAGAGTCCTAAATATTGAAATACAAAGTCAAAATCACCCATGAGGTTAAAGGACCCGAGTTGATCGAAACCGTCGTAAAATAACCAGCAAAGGAACATCGCCATAATGAATGAAACAATTTGATTACTGGTAATTGCGGAGGAAAAGATGCCGATTGCGATCAGACAGGAACCTAATAAAATTAGTCCAAGGTAAGAAGTGAAAGTAGCTCCTTCATCAATAACAGTTTTGGCTACTCCGTCTTCATCGAAGGAATCTGCTCCGAGACTCACCATGCTGTAGTAGTAAATTAATGTAGGAAGGAGCGAGATGATGAGCAGTGTTACACCCGCAAGATATTTTGCGGCAATGATCTGGAAGTCGGTAATCGGTCGGGTGAAAAGCAGTTCGATCGTTCCGCTTTTTCGTTCTTCAGCGATCATACGCATGGTAATCGCAGGGATTAACACGCACAGAACATAAGGTGCTACGTTGAAAAAAGGAATCATATCTGCTTCTTCTCCTTCCAGTAAGTTTGACGGTCCGCTGACAAGCCAGAGCATGATTCCGGTAAACACCAGGAAAATGACGATGAAAATGTATCCGATAACTGAGCCTAAAAAACTCCTGATCTCTTTCCAGTAAAGTGCTTTCATATCTAATTAACTTCGGCAAAAATAAGAACAATATTGAGAATCTCTCTAAATTCTATTCACTTACGTGAATGTCGTCGGAAGCAGTGCTTCCCCTTGCTTTTGAGTAGCTATAAACGTTTAATCTGCGAGATGGTTGGGTGTAAAAGAACCGTCTTCAAAATAGGCGTCTACGCTCCATGCTTCGGGTTTCCCGCCAAACCATGGTTTAATGGTGGACCAAACTCCCCCGAATAAATCGGAGTCCCGGTAGTTGTTTAACGCATTTTCATCCTTCCAGTTACTGTAGGTGAAAATAATGTTGGGGTGATGAATGTCCTGCAGCAAGCGCATTCCGTAACAGTTTTCGAAATTACTCACTCGGGTGTTTATCGTATCAAAGTATGCAAGGAAATCTTTTACTTTTTCTTCCTGAAATGTCAGTTTAACAATTCGTGTAAGCATGTGATTAAAATAATGAATCAATTGTTTTTGCAGATCCGCGTGGTGTAAACTCAATACGAACCAGGTCGTGAATACGAAGGCCGAAAAGTGAATCTGCTCCGCCGCCATTTCCTGTTGCGCCTTTGTTTATCGCTATTTCCAGTAAGTTGTTATCGTTGAAAAATGCCAGTCGTTCTCCGGGAGCAACATCGTTGTATGTGCTTGAAATTTCGTCGATGTAATATTCGCGTTTTCGAAATAGAATGGTAAACGGCGCGTCTTCGAATCTGCCAAAGATTTCTTTGGTAATATTCGTGATGGCGTTTCCGTAATGATCGATGTGAACGATTGAACCCTTAATTAAATTTTCTTCAATAACGGCATTCACAGTATGAGCAACGCGCCAGGAGCTTTCTTCGGAACCGATGTCGCTGAGTGCTTCTCCGTTTAGAATCCGGATTGCTGTCGGAACAAAAATATTTTTTACCGGAAAACGAAGTCCCTTCGGATTGGAAAGCACATTGTCAATTCTCCAGAAGCCTTCCGGTTTTTCATCTTTTAAGATCAGGGCGAAAATCCCGTTGTCGTTGGAAATGAAATAATGTCCTTTGAAAAGCATGATGCTTGGGTAAGCGCCATTACTTGAATTAATAATGGGTTCGCTGTCTACTCCTATAATGTGGATCGTTCCTTCCGGGAATTCATGAAACGAGGCCTGGATATAATAGCTTGCATCTGCAATGTCGAACGGACGTACCTGGTGAGTAATATCGACAATAGAAACTTGAGGGGCTAATTTGAATAAATTTCCCTTTAGAACCGCTACGTAGTAGTCAGTCAATCCCATATCAGTTGTCAAAGTGATAATTCTCATTTGATAAACCTGTCTGTATCCGTTGAAAAATTAATTAAATTTGTTTCAAAAATACGGGTTAATAATACAACCGGAACTTACAAACAAAAGATTTATTCACATTGACAGAGAAGAAAATTGAAATAAACGGGGCCAATGTTGCTGAATTATTTGGAGTTAACAACTCAAATTTGAAACACATTCGGTCTTTTTTTCCAAAATTGAAGATCAATTCACGCGGAAACGAGTTGACTATTGTCGGAGACCCTGAAGTTATGGAGGAGTTTGAACGCAAGTTTGAATTGATCCTGGCTCATTTTAACCAATACAATATATTAACTGAGAATAACATCGACAATCTCATGTTGGACGATGGTCCTGCTATGCTTTCTTCGGATGGTACTGAAACATTGGTTCATGGAAATGGCGGAGTAAAGATCAAAGCGAAAACACTGAATCAGCGGAGATTGGTTCAGGCAGTTAATAAAAGTGATATGGTTTTTGCGGTCGGTCCGGCCGGAACAGGGAAAACATACACTGCTGTTGCTTTGGCGGTTCGTGCTTTGAAGGCAAAAGAAGTAAAGCGGATTGTTCTTACACGGCCTGCGGTAGAAGCGGGAGAAAACCTGGGATTCCTTCCGGGAGATTTAAAGGAGAAACTGGATCCGTATCTAATGCCATTATATGATGCTCTTCGGGATATGATCCCGCCGGAGAAACTGGCCGATATGATCGAGTTCGGAATCATTGAAATTGCTCCTTTGGCCTTCATGCGCGGTAGAACTTTGGATAAGGCATTCGTTATTTTGGATGAAGCGCAAAATGCTACGGTGATGCAGATGAAAATGTTCCTGACACGTATGGGGCAAACAGCACAGTTCGTGATCACGGGAGATATGTCTCAGGTGGATTTACCGCATCGTCAAAAATCCGGGTTGTCTTATGCACTGGATATTTTAAATGATGTGGAGGAAATAGAAATTATCCGCCTGACTCAAAGCGATGTGATCCGGCATTCACTGGTTAAACGAATCATTGATGCGTTTGATAAAGCTGAAGCGATCGAGAAAGCTAAGCGATTTGAAAAAGAACAAGAGGAAGAGTCAAAATCAAACCCGAGAAAAAAATAAAAGTTCCAAATTTGTAAATTATGTTGAACGAAACAATTACGAGTACCAATTTTAAATTTCCGAAACAAACCAATGTTTACAGAGGAAAGGTGCGTGAAGTGTATACCATTGACAATGATATCATGGTGATGGTTGCCACTGACCGGATTTCTGCTTTCGACCACATTTTACCAAAAGGAATACCGTTTAAAGGTCAGGTCCTTAACCAGGTTGCTACCATGTTTTTGGAGGCTACCCGAGACATCGTTCCAAACTGGTTAATAGGAACTCCTGATCCTTCTGTTGCTGTTGGTTATGCTTGTGAGCCTGTACGCGTTGAAATGGTTATTCGCGGTTACCTGGCCGGTCATTCTGCACGGGAATATGCCTTGGGGAAAAGAGTTTTATGTGGCGTGGCACTTCCGGAAGGAATGAAAGAGAACGACCGCTTTCCCGAACCGATCATCACTCCGGCAACCAAAGCAGATGAAGGTCACGATGAGGATATTTCAAGAGAAGATATTTTGAAAAACGGAATTGTACCTCAGGATATTTACGAAAAAATGGAGTCTTACACCCGTGCTTTGTTCAAAAGAGGGACGGAAATGGCAGCTGAAAGAGGTTTGATCCTGGTGGATACAAAGTATGAATTCGGAATTAGAAACGGTGAAGTCATTTTAATTGACGAGATCCATACACCTGATTCTTCCCGCTATTTTTATGCGGAAGGATACGATGAACGCCAGGTAAAAGGGGAGAACCAGCGCCAGCTTTCAAAAGAGTTTGTTCGCCAATGGTTAATAGAAAACGGATTTCAGGGCTTGGATGGCCAGGTAATGCCGGATATGCCGGATTCGTTTGTAGAGACAATCACGGACCGCTATATTGAACTTTACGAAAAGATTACCGGGAATTCCTTTGTGAAAGGCGATACATCCAATATCAACAAGCGAATTGAAACGAATGTGGCAATTTTCCTGATGGAGAAAGGGATTATCTAGATTTTAAGACATAAGACTTTAGGACATCATGACTTTATATCTCAGGGTGTTCAAGTCTTATAGTCCTAAATCTGAATATCCTGAAGTTTTAAATCTTCTAAGCAGGATTTGTAAGATAGAACGTCGGACATTTACCTTATAAACGGATGAAGTCTTAATATCTTAAAATCCTCTTAAGTTGCGCTTTGCTTCGCAATGATTTTCCAGAACAATTTCGGGAAGAAGCGTTTCAGTGTGACTGCTTTTATTTCCTTGTTTCCGATTAAGATCTCTTTTTTCTTTTTATCAACTGCTTTTAAAAGAATTGAAACACATTCCTCAACGGGCATTCCTGTTGCCTGGTTGTGGTCCATTTCTCCGTGTGCATTTCGGTCTTTCCCCAAAGCACTCATTGAGATCGGGGTATTGATTTTCCCTGGATAGGCAATTGTCACGGAGATATTGTTTTTTGCCTCCTCCAAAAGCAAACTTTCGAAAAATCCCTGGATGGCATGTTTACTTGCACTGTAGGCGGATCTCAGGTAGAAACCAAATTTTCCCGCAATACTCGAAATTGCTATTATATGTCCTGATTTTTGAGCCTGCATAATCGGTAGAACTGCTTTCGTCAGTGCAATTGTCCCGAAATAATTGATTTCCATAATTCGCCGGTCTACTTCAAGCGAAGTTTCACTGGCCTCAGCCCGTTGACTTAATCCTCCGCAATTGTAGAGGTAATCAATTCGCTTCATTTCTGCTACGGCCTGTTTTGCCAGGTCGGGGAAATCGGAAGAGTGTTCCAGGTCCAATGGAATGATGAGGTGTTCTTCTGAATTCGGAAGAGATTTTTTCAGGTCCTGAAGTTTTTCTTCACTCCGGCTTGATAAGATTAGTTTCAATCCTTTTTGCGCCAGTTGTTTGCAAATTTCTTCACCGATTCCGGATGAGGCGCCTGTGATCCATGCTACTTGTTTCATCGTATTACGAAAATACATATTTAGATTTGAGATGCAATTTTTCTTCCTAAATTGGAAAAACTTAGTATATTAGATTAATACTGCTATCAATTGAGAAAAAATTTAGAATCAGATTCTATTCCCCGGGAAGTCATAACATACTTTGAAGAGTTGCGTGTGAGGCTCGCCTTTCGCATGTCTGTCGTGTTTTTGTGTATTTTCAGCATTCTTTCTTATACACGTTATTTTGAATCAATGGAAAGCTTTAGTATGATGGCCGTTGCTACGATCATCTGCGCTATCTGTTTGCTTATCATGAAATGGAATAACAAGAATTATTTATTGGTATTTTATATTTATTCCATCTGTGGCTATATTATCATAGCCTTCTCTTTAATGGTTTATCACAGCAGAATCCATTTGGTTGATGTGTTGTGGTTGATGACAGTAGTATTCCTGGCTTTTTTCACCCTGGGACGCAAATTGGGTTTTATAATGTTGTTTTTATCCATTGTCGTAATAGGGATATTTATTTTTTCCTACCTGAATAACCAGATCCTGCAGCTAAAAGAGCTAACGATCTATCAAAAGATATCTTTGTTAGTCGAATTGATAGGGGCATTTTCCATAAACTTTTACATGTTTTATTTGTTTTTGACTTTGAACAGCTACTCACAAACGAAACTTTTGGAATCGTATGGCCAGGTAAAAGATCAGAATACAAAAATTCTATTGCAGAATGAAGAAAAGACCATGCTGGTTCGTGAGATTCATCACCGGGTAAAGAATAACCTGCAGATCGTTGTGAGTCTTCTCCGGATGCAAAGCCAGGAAGTTGATAATCCGGAATTCCGGGGATTGTTCCAGGAATCGATCAACCGGATTATGGCGATGTCAATGATCCATCAGAAGCTGTATCAGAATGATAATCTGTCACAGATCAGAATTGGCGATTACCTGGATGAATTGATTCACGAAATCATGAACCTGAGTTTTTCGGAACAAAGTGTTCGCTACGAGATCAAGACAGAAGTCGGGAAGATTGGTTTGAAAACATTGATTCCGGTCGGACTTTTAGTTAATGAACTTGTATCAAATTCGCTGAAACATGCGTTTGAAGACAGATCGAAGGCGAGAATCCGGATTGAAATCCAAAGAGAAGGAGAGAGTAGATTGCGGATTAAGTATTCCGATAATGGAGTTTGGAAGCCACAGGTTGGAAACTCTTCCTTCGGACTGATCTTGATCGATACGCTGATTGAGCAGCTGGAAGGTACAAAAGAAGTACTGCAGGAAGAAAACGGAACCACCTATTCAATTTCCGTTCTGAACCTGGAAGAAAGAGATATTTTGGCATAAAAAAAGTCCCTCGGATTTCGGGGGACTTTCAAATTTCTTTATGATTACAAATCATCAGGTAAATTCGCCTGCTTGTATGATTTGGCTTTTGGCTTTAATTTATCGATAAATACGACTCTGAATTTCTCGCCGTCAACAGTAAAGATCATTTCGGAAATTCCGTTTGTTACTATCGGGCTCGTTTTTTTTGCGTTGTAGAACTTCTTTTCCAATAAGTAATAGGTTCCATCGTCATACTGAAGAAATACGGAAACGACAGATCCGTTTTCTACTCGCGCTTTACCGGTTAAACATTCTGTACCTTCAGGGGTGAAAAAACTTACGATAACATTTCGGTGCATATCATCAGCAACTGTATAGGAGCCTCTTTTTGAGAAAGCTTCTTCCAGTTTCTTAAAACAGTCATCTTGTGCTGATGCGCTGAATCCTAGTGTTAAGGTTAGAATGGCAAGTAGAATATTTTTCATAGTTGTTTTTGTGTTATGGAGCCAACTCCGATTTTCAAATATAACAAGTTTATCTAAAATGGTAACTGCACTCAATAATTATTTATTTTTGACAATCAATCCCATTTGTAAAGGCATGAAACAAATAGCAGACCATTTTAACGAAGCGCTTGAAATTTTGCAGAAATTTAACAGCGAAGAGAATCACCGCCTGATCCAAAATGCAGGAAATTTAATGGTTTCGGCGATTAATTCAGGGAACAAGATAATTTCATGTGGAAACGGTGGGTCAATGTGTGATGCTATGCATTTTGCGGAAGAATTAACGGGTCGTTACAGGGATGACAGAAGGGCTATCCCGGCTTTAAGTATTTCTGACCCCTCTCATATCAGCTGCGTGGGAAATGATTACGGTTATGAGTTTATTTTTTCGCGCTACCTGGAAGCGATCGGGCAAAGCGGAGATGTACTCCTGGCGATCTCAACTTCCGGAAATTCAAAAAATGTGCTTCGGGCGATCGAAGTTGCAAAAGCAAAGGGGATGAAAATAGTCGGGCTCACAGGAAAAGACGGTGGACAAATGGCCGGACTTTGTGATGTGGAAATTCGTGCTCCTTTTTCTGAATACGCAGACAGGGCACAGGAGATTCACATAAAAGTAATTCATACCTTGATTGATTTCATTGAACACCAATTGAATGCTTGATTTTCTAAAAAGAAATATTCGCGCAACTACTATTCTATTGATCATCAGTGTATTCACCCTAAAGTTTTCGGCAAAAATACAAGATGTAGTAAAAGACGAATCTACCTGCGTCTGCAGCTACGACGGGTATGGATATTACATTTATCTTACCCAGCTTTTTCAATACCGGAATTTGAATTTTAAAAAGGCCGAACTGCAGGCTGTCCAGGATAAGTATTGTGAAGGAACCCTGGTTTACCAGGTTCAGAACGGGGATACCGGAAATCCGCTGAATATCTATCATATGGGACAGGCATATCTGGAATTACCTGCTTATGCAATCGGCCATGTGTTTGCAAAAACACTGGGTTATCCGAAAGATGGTTTCAGTAAACCATACCACATCGCTTATTTACTCAATGCCCTTGTTTTCATCTTGTTGGGAATTTATTTTCTGAATAAGATTCTTAAATTATTCTTTTCGGATCAGGTAAGTTCTTTATTGCTGCTCATTGTTTATTTCGGAACAAACTTTTGGACTACGGCTATTCACGCTTATCAGTTACAGCATATTTATTTGTTTGCATTGGTGGGTTTACTTTTTTATTCTTTATTGAAGTTTAAAGAGCTCAAAAAGAACAAGCACTTAATTATTGCGGCATTGACACTGGGATTAATATCTTCCATAAGACCAACCCATGTTTTATTGGGCTTGCTTCCGCTGCTGATGCTTAGAAAAGTGTATGTAAGCAATTGGGCTTACTGGAAATCGATTCTTTTATTCCCGCTTGCAGGCTTGCTTTTCAATTTGCCTCAAATGATCTACTGGAAAATCATGGGCGGAAGCTGGTTCATTTTGAATATGCATGTGGAAGAGATCGTGATAATAGATCCGCACATCATGGATTTCCTGTTCAGTTATAAAAAAGGCTGGCTTTTGTATACTCCCGTGTTTTTATTGCTTATTCCCGGCTTTATACAACTTTATAAGCAACGCAGGCAATTATTCTGGGGAATACTTGGTTCGGTTTTATTGGCGGTCTGGATCTTTGCTTCCTGGGAGTGTTGGTGGTTTGCTGCTTCGTTCGGTTCACGGGCGATGGTAGATTTGTATCCTTTGCTGGTTTTGCCTTTGGGATTTGCCATTGTTTATCTTGGAAAGTCGAAATTAACTTCATGGGCAATGATGCTTTTTGTGTTTTTCACTTTAGGACTTTCAATCCTGCAATCGGAGCAGTTTTCAATAGGTTATTTGCACCCAGATAGAATGTCGAAAGCCCACTACTGGTATATTTTCGGAAAGCTTTCCATGCCCGATTACCAGGTAAACCGATTGGAAATTGATCGCTCAAATGTAAACTGGCCAGGTAAAATTAAACCTGAAGAATTGGGATTTGGAAAGATAGAACGGCTTACTTTCTGTGATCTAAGGAACCTGAAAGCTTCCGCAGGAGCGAGTACCCTGCTTTTGAAACAAGCATATTTCCCAAGGTTAAAAACCGACGAAACCTTGTTTGAAGCACAAATTGTTTATCAGAATAAAGATAGCCTGAATCCTGGGATTATTAATTTTGAGTCCTTTAGTAAATACAATACGTATAGCTGGAACGAATATTCATTGCTTACTAAGAATATTGGAACGAAGGATACATTGAATGTCCAGTTTAACCTCCCCAGAATCAACCACAAAGGAGACAAGATCCAGGTTTATGTCGAAAATCCGGGTAAAAAAGAAATAATAATTCACTCTTTAAAAATAAAGGCGGTAAGTTTGATCCGTTATTGAACTGTCTTAAACTACAAAAGAACTACCATATGAGCTCATTTTCACATTTTTTTGATTCGGGAGAACAAGCACGTCAAAAAGGTCATTTCAGAAACCTGATTATGTTGGCACGAATTGATGGAAACGTCAGTTTCGCAGAAAATCAATTGCTGAAAAAAATTGCTACAAAGCTTTCTTTAACCGAAGAACAGGTAACGGAAATCTTTGAGAATCCGGATGATTATCCCTTCATTCCACCGGTAACAAGAGAAGAAAGATATGAGCGCTTCATTCAATTGATCCAGCTTTTGGGTGTGGATGGGAACATGGATGCGAATGAAACCAGGCTGGTAAGAAGACTGGGAGTTGAATTGGGTTTCACACCTGAGCGAATCGATGAAAAGTTTCCCATTATCCTGGAGCATTTAAGAAAAGGAATGGACCGCGAAGAAGTCCTGAGAATTGTAATTTGATTCAGCTTAATTTTTCTTTTTTAACTGGTCTTCAATTCGTTTGGTGATGAGCTGAAACAGTAATTTTGAATCTTGCTGGTTTAACTTTCTGCCAAAACGAATGGTTTTACCCAGGTATTCAAACTCAATGCGTTCACCTCCGCGTATCCATGGTGAGTTTTCCCATGCAGACTGAAATGAATTCTCTTTTGGAACCGAAACGCGTACTTTTTTAATGTTCTCCAAATAGTACTCTTTCGCCTTTCCATAACTTCGGATGCTTGTTTTGATAGTTAGGGATATTTTGTCGACTTTAATATATTCCCTGCCATACAAAATCCACAGGAATGTTCTTCCTACACGTACGAAGTAGTAAAGCCAGAAGACCATGAAAACGCCAAGTATCAGCTTTTCCTGTTGGGAGAAAACGAAAGCAAAAAACGACCAGGTGATGGTAACACCGATTGCGAACCACATAAAAAACCAGGCACCCATTAATGCTTTTACAACTCCAACTTGCTCGGGAGTTATAATGAAGGTCGTTTTATTCTGATCGTCGAGATAACTAATTCGGTTTCCAATCCATTTCATAAAACAAAAATACCGAAAAAAAGTAGGGACGCGATTAATCGCGTCCCTACTTTTTTTCGGTCAATGTGATTACTGAATAATCACTTTTTTCTGGGTAACTGCATTGTTCATTTTCACATTTACGAAGTAAACCCCGACTGGTGTATTACTTGTATTGATGGTAATGATCGAAGAGCCATTCAGTTGTCCGTAGTTTTTGCTTGAAATTTCTTTACCCGCAATATCCGTTACGGAAATAGTTACTTCGCTTTGTTCTTTTATCTGTAAGCTCACAGAAACAGCTGTTGTAGCAGGATTCGGATAAACCTGTACCATGTCGTCAACCTGGCTCAGATCATTTAAACCTGCAGTTACATCTGTACCGGTAACAAATCCGTTTGTTACGGCTTCCGGAATAGTTGCTTTTCCTGCATTGTCAATTTTCCCGCTTGGATCGAATAATAACCCTATGATGTGAATTTTAGTTTCGTCCCATGAAGCAGGTAAAATAAAAGTAGCTGTAATCGTATGTGTTTCACCGATGTTTACGGTTCCCGGAAAACTGTTGATATAACCGGTAAAACTTGGCTTAATTGCACGGGCAACATGATTGTAAACCATTTGTGCTGCAGGAACAGGATTAGGCAGGGATTCAAATCCACCCATCGTTCCGTTACCGCCACCTGCGTATGCATTCGCCTGACTGAAACCTGTTGTCCCGGTTACCTCATCTTCCGTTAAAACGATTCCAAGCCTATAGTTGTTGTTTGCCGCTGCAAGGAAATTAGCAGAAGTAGATACTTTTAATTCGCGGGTGGTTGCATTCCAAGTTGCACCATTTGTGATCACTGCTTTCGGAGCGACCTGAATACGTGCTAAGAAATCTTCTTCCATTTCGGATGGATCGACTTCAGGCAAACGGTCAATAAGTGCAGATGGATACCCGGCAATTAACCCGCCCATTCCTGCATCGTATATTTCATTAGTCATTGTATCACCATTGTGAACTGCAATTCCAGCCCAATAGTGTTCGTATTTTGTTTCCATCAGATCCATAAAAACAGCACCTCGCGGACACCAAACACACCAGGTTCCGGTTCCTTCTTCCCCGACTACCATTTTACCCATGGCCGGAACCAGCGGATCAAGGTTAATCGTTAAGGAATCGTCGTCCGAATCATCGTCGGCTCCGCCGCCATTTACATTGCTCACAGTTGCAACCATAGGGATGTTTCCTGCCGCAATGGTCAGTGTTCCGTTCATGGTAACTGTTGTGCTGGCTAAGGATGCTAAATTCAATCCGGTAACGGTTTGACTGATGGTATTACCGTTGTAATCAACATCGACATCAAAAGAAGTAATTGGTGTTGTTCCCAGGTTCCGGACAGTCACCTGCGGAGTTACAATATTTCCGGCCAATAATCCCTGGTCGAATACCAAGCCGTTTACTGCTCCGTTCAAAGAGGGCAGGGTATAAGGAGTTATTTCATAATGAAAGTCATCGATGAAATAGCCGCAACTGTACGGAGCATTTTGATCTGTCGGGTAAATATCGATCGATGCAATTTGATTAATTGGATTGGCAAAGGAACCTACGGAAAGGTAATCGATAAAAACTTCCCAGTGATTGGTGTTGAAGTTAATTGCAAGTTTGAAGTTGAACCAGCCGCCTTGAGGATAAGTAGCTCCTGTAAAATTTAACCCGTCCTGGTTGACAATACTGATAGTTCCGTTATCGTTGAAAAAACAATCCATTGCCCAAACCTGACCGATTGTTGCATTTCGCTGAAGGTTAAAATATCCGGCTTTGCCTGTCTCAACTTTCATGTTGAAGTTCATCTCAAACTGTCCGGTATTCAATACGCCGAAATTGCGAACCAAATCTGTTGGACCACCTGCTTGTACTGAGGTTGCAAAATATAAAGAGTTGGCTCCGGAAGCTGCATCGGCATTGGATACCAGAACGTCTTCCGTTCCCCCGGGAGCATTGCTCCAGGTTGTCCATGCTCCACCGCTTTGCGGACACAATTTTTGTCCTGCAGTATAAGAGTCAAAATCATCTGTAAAAGTTTGACCGAACGCTGCGAGACTGGTTAAAAAACCAAAAGTGAGTAATTGTTTTTTCATAAGTAAGAGTATAGAATATGCTTAAATATACTAAATGTAAAAGAGAAAAAGGAAGTCTTTTTCTCTTGAACTATTGAAATCTTACTATGGGCTATTCTGTATCTTAATGAGTTGAATAGTAGAGGTTTCGGTTCATTAAGGTTTGTTGACCTAATAATGAGCCTGTTTGAAATCAACGTATCAAGGTAACATTTCCTTTGATGATTTTCTGCTCTCCCTGTACACAGGTTGCTTCCAGGTAATAGTCATAGGTGTCCGGCTTCAGGAGCTTGTCTCTGAAGGTTCCGTCCCAGCCGATGTTTTGATCTGTGGTTTCAAAAACCATCTCTCCCCAACGGTCAAATATCCGGAAAAGGATCTTGGTTGCAATGGCACTTCTGACGTACAGAACATCGTTTTCCAAATCGCCGTTCGGAGAAAAAGCATTGGGTATATATACGTAGGTGCGGTCGCAAACCACTTCGAGCACATTGACTTTAACAGGAACTGATTTGGTACAAATCCCATCTGTGATACTGACTGTATATTGGGTGGTTTGTTCCGGACTCGCCTGCGTGATTTGACTGTACGGATTGGAGAGTCCTGTCTGAGGAAACCAAACGTAAGAATAACCTCCGGGTAAAGCGGTTAAAGTACTGCTTCCCCCCGGCACAATGTATTCCGGATCTGCCTCTGCACTGATTGTCCCGGCAATGTTTCCGACCGTGATGTAAATGGAATCCCTGTCAAAACAGCCGTTCGAGCCATTGGCATCAACATAAACCCACTGACTGACCGGCGGATTGGCAATAACGACATTTTCCTGGGCCGTAGGAGTTAATATGTTCATCGGACTCCAGACATAATTAAATGTTACGTTCGGAATTTGAATGAAAGCTGTCAGCGTGGTTGGTTCGTTCAAACAAATGGAGTCGTTTCCTGTTAAGGACAAACTTCCCCCGATGAAGTAAACCGTGACACTGTCAATCTCCGAACAGGCTGCATTTCCGGCCCGTACATAATAAGTTGTTGTTGTTCCCGGTGTTACGTTCAATGTGGAATCCGCAACTGTTGTATTTAAAGTGTCTGTAAACTGATTGCTTGACGACCAGATAAAATAATCTGCCGTCCCGGATGAATTTGCCGTGAAAGTTAAAGGCAGGGGAGAACAAAGGATCGTGTCGTTTGAAACTGAGAGTTGTATTTCCGGTAAAACCGTGATGTTGATCACTGCAGTATCTGTTAAAAGGCAAATTGAGTCTGTAACGGTTAGACGCACAAGGTAGTCGCCTGGAATGGTGTAGGTAACGGTAGGAGAATGCTCTGTTGATGTTCCCTGCCCGTTTCCGAAATCCCATTCAAATGCATCGGAGGGTGGACTGGTATTGGTGAAAGTTACAGTGAAGTCCTCACATCCTAAAACATTATTTGTTGTAAACTCAGCTTTGGGAAGCAGCTGGAAATCAAATTTAAAAACCAGGTTGTTGCAATTGTTGTTTGTTCCGGCTCCGGTATTTAAATTGAGGTTCGACCAGGCATTAGGGGTTGTCGGGAAGTCACTGAATCCGTTACATCCGCCGCATACAGATTGATAAACCACTCCGTTCTTGTCAAAGCGGGAAGTTCCGCCGTCTACATGTTCCTGGGCCTGGCTTCCTCCGATATAACTTCCGTAAAGCAAGCCCGAAAAATCACGCTTGAATACAAAGAGGTAAAAATCGAATCCGTTGGGTGAGGTGCTCTGAAAAGCATCGGAACTGACTGGCATTCCACTCAGTGGACTCGCTTGCAGGATGTTTGCTCCCCAACCTGAAACGTACATGTTTCCGCAAATATCAACCAAAAATGCGGATGGCGATATGTTTATGTTCGGACTACCATTCCCAAAAACAGTGGAGTTCAGGATCGTGGTAAGTGCCGGGTTTAGTTTTGCGATGAACTGGCTGCTGTTGGGATAACTTACGGAATTAATTACCGGGAAATTCCCGCCGACAGATTGCCCAAGGACGAATACTTCGTCGTTACGGTTAATTTCAACAAAAAAAGCCTGGTCATACAGGGCTGCTCCGATATACGTGCTTTGAGTAAGCGTTTGTCCGTTTGGAGTAAGTTTCCCCACAAAACCATCCGATTTCCCGCCCAGGTAACTTGGATTTAAACCCCCTGCTGTTCCGGGAAGATCTGTACTTGATGTTCCTCCTGCAAAGACTACGTTATAGCTTGAATCGATTTTAACAGAGTAACAGGCATCGTTGTTGCTTCCTCCGAAATAACTGCCCCAGATCATATTGCTAAGGTCCGGTGTAAGTTTGAAAATGACGCCGTCCTGCTGGCCTGCCAAAGAAGCTTGGAAGGGATTCGAAGTAGGAAAGTTGGTAGATCTGGTGCAGGAGGCAATTAAACAATTCCCAACTGAATCGATCATGATCTCACCGCGAAACTGATCGCCGTAGTTTGTAGATAGGGAATCGTAAGCTGCTACGGAATTATAATTTCCCGAACTTATCTTGTAATTGATCCCATCGTTTTGAGAACCGCCCACATAGGTTGATGCTAGTAAATTATGCCCGTTGGAACTGATCTTGGAAACAAAGATGTCTGTTCCCTGGCTCCCGAAATTGGCTCCGTTGAATTGAACGTTAATGGTAGATCCTCCTCCGTGTGCTCCCTGGAAAGGATTTTGAGTAGGAAAGTCCGTAGAAGCAGTTATTCCGAATACGTAAAGATTATTCAGCCTGTCGCAGATCAAACTGTGAACGGTTTCTGTTCCCTGGACGGTATTTCCTCCTCCCAAAAATGCTGTCCAGAGCATGGTCTGTCCGTCGGGAGAATATTTTGAAATAAATACGTCTGTGGTGTTTAAGCCGTTGTAAGTTGCCGCAAAATTAGATGTTACATCAAAGGCTAATGGGTCGGGAGTAGGGTAAGCATTCCCGAAAATAGTTCCGCCTGAATAAGCGGATCCGTCGTAGCCGTAAGTGGCAGTCATCCCGAAATTATCAGTAGGAGAACCGGAATAGGTCGCGAATACTAAAACAGGATCGATGATCAGTGTTGCATTTTCGTCGTGTTTTCCAAGTTCAAAAGACACAATGTCTTTCTTGAGAATGAACTTACAGGAGATGGCAGTCAGTTTTCCATTCAGCAACTGGTATGCGATCGGCTTTTTCTCCGTAATCTTTCCAAGGTCGGTCGAAAGAATAAGGTTCCCGGCTTTGTCCAGAACGATGTCCGAAAAGCCTTTCATTTTAAGCTGGATCTGTTTGTAATCTGTTCCGGGTGCGCACCACAATTCGTATTTGAATTCGGAGGCGGCATCGATGATCTTCAAATCGATATCCGGGTAGAAATTTTTTAAAGTGGCTTCCTGGAAACTGGAGACATTACTGGCCCATTTGGTGCTGTCGTTCCCGATGAAATAGTTGTAATAATAAGCAAGTGGTTTTTCCTTTGCGATCTCGGAAACTTCCCTGGAGTTTAAAAATTCCACTCCAACTAATGCTCCCCTGAAATGATCGCTGTTTTCATCGGATACACGCTCGGAGTGTGCTTTTTTGAGTGATGAATAGTCGCGGATGTCGTAAATGAATCCGTGCTGCTGGACCCAGATATTGTTTCCCTGCGACTTGGATTGGAATAATACTTTTTCAGCCCATTGTCCTTTGTTTTCGATCAGGGCATAGTGCGTTGAATGTTGATGTTCTATTTCCTGGGCATGAAAATGACCAGTTAAAATAAGAACAGAAAACACAAGTAACAATCGCTTCATACTTGAAAGATATGAAAATGTTTAAAAAGGTTGCATTTTTGGGTATAACTTTTGCCAATCAAATTGCTGTACTTATATTTGATACAAATTCCAGACATATGACAACTCAATGGGTCTTCAACGAAGTTGCAACAATTACAGAGAAAAATATCCAGCATTTAAAATCGAAATTTTCAAATTATTCGGAGAATCAATTGAACTGGAAGCCTGATCCCTCAACATGGAGTTTAGCCGAAATTTTTGCCCACTTGAATGCCTACGCCCGTTTTTACCATCATGTTCTGAATGAACGCATTGACCGGACCCGTTTTCGTGTTCCCCGGATCAATTATTCTTCTTCACCACTTGGGAAATCTGCCTGGATGTCGATGAAACTGGGAAATGCACGAAATGTGAAACGCAAATTCAATGCTCCGGCTGAATACAATCCTACTACAAATCCTTCCCTGGTAAGCGGTGATGAGATCAAAACGTTATTGGAAGGACAAAACCAGTTTCTTGAAATTATTGAAAAATCGGTTGCGGTTAACCTGAGAAAAGTAAAAGTCCCGATTTCCATTTCCAAACTGGTACGCCTGAGATTGGGTGACGCCCTGCTCTTTGTTGCTTATCACAACGATCGACATATGGAACAGGCATTAAAACTGACTAAAAATCCTCAATTCCCTAAAAAGTGAGCAGAATTCATGCCTTTTGCAAAGCGAGTGTGGTACCCGTTCGCGGAGATGCCAGTGATCGCGCTGAAATAGTGACCCAGCTTTTGTTTGGTGAAGTCATCGAAATCATTGAAGTCTCAAATCAGTGGGTGAAGATCCGCTCGTTTATGGATGGCTATGAAGGCTGGATCGATTCAAAACAAATCCAGGATCTGAGAGATAAGGAGGTTTCCCGCTGGCTCGATGGTTTGGTGGTGGAGCATTCCGAGTTCCGAATCGTGGAAGGTCCGGAAGGCAGGCAACTGTTACCGAAAGGTTTTTTCCGCCCGGGAGATGGTGAAGAAACATTTACCATCGGAAAATCCGAATATCACTTTCTGAATGAAGCAGATGTATTTCCGGATTCGGTCATCGATTTTGCGCTTACATACCTGAATGCACCTTATTTGTGGGGCGGGAAGACTATGTTCGGAATCGATTGCTCCGGGTTTATGCAGCAGATCCACCGGGTTTTTAATTATCAATTGCCGCGAAACTCTTCACAACAGCAGGAAATAGGATTGGAAATAGAATTTGAAGACCGCGAGGCAGGAGATCTTGCTTTCTTCATTTCCGATGCGGGGAATATTCATCATGTAGGTTTACTGCTTAATAAGGATGAGATCATTCATGCGCACGGCTATGTCCGGATCGATGATTTCAGTTCCAAAGGAATTACCCGGAAACTGGATGAGGTGCACTCGCACAAACTACATTCGATTAAGCGATTGTAAGGAAGACCTCGGTTTTTGATGAAATCGAATTATATTTGCCATCAGGAACCAAGGGCTCAAAATTGAATCTGTCACAGCAGAAACATTTGAACTATTGAACCTTTTAAACTAAATAAAAGAATAAGCATGAAACGCGACCAGGAAGTATTTGACTTAATTGCTGCAGAAAGACAGCGTCAGGAACATGGAATTGAATTAATTGCGTCTGAAAACTTTGTCTCTGATGAGGTGATGGAAGCAATGGGTTCTGTATTGACTAACAAATATGCAGAAGGACTTCCCGGGAAGCGTTATTACGGTGGCTGTGAAGTAGTTGATAAAGTGGAACAGCTGGCGATCGATCGTTTGTGTAAATTATTTGGTGCAACCTGGGCAAACGTGCAGCCGCATTCCGGAGCTCAGGCAAATGCAGCAGTTTTCCTGGCTTGTTTAAATCCGGGAGATAAGATCTTAGGCTTCGACTTAAGTCACGGTGGACATTTAACCCACGGTTCCCCGGTAAACTTCTCCGGAAAATTGTACAAACCTTTCTTTTATGGTGTAAACCAGGAAACAGGAAGAGTGGATTACGACATGATGGAAGAAGTCGCAAAACGCGAAAAGCCGAAAATGATCATTTGTGGTGCTTCCGCTTATTCAAGAGATTGGGATTATGCGCGCATCCGCAAAATTGCAGATGAGGTCGGAGCATTGATCCTGGCAGATATTTCTCATCCTGCAGGATTGATCGCGGCAGGATTATTGGCAGATCCTTTGGATCATTGTCACATTGTTACAACAACAACACATAAAACATTGCGTGGACCACGCGGAGGGGTGATCATGATGCGTCATAATTTCGAGAATCCTTTCGGTTTGAAATGGAACAACGGGAACTTGAAATCCATGGGAGCATTATTGGATGCAGCAGTATTCCCGGGAATCCAGGGCGGACCGCTAGAGCACGTGATCGCAGCAAAAGCAGTGGCATTTGGCGAAGCATTATCCGACGGATACAAAACATACATGACCCAGGTGAAGAAGAACGCCGCATTGATGGCTGAAGAATTCACGAAACTGGGATATAAAATCATTTCCGGCGGAACAGACAATCACAGCATGCTGATCGATTTGCGTTCAAAAGGAGTAAATGGGAAAGATGCCGAGAACAACCTGGTTTTGGCAGACATTACCGTAAATAAGAACATGGTTCCTTTCGATACGGAATCTCCCTTCGTTACTTCCGGGATCCGTGTAGGAACATCTGCAATTACTTCCCGTGGAATTAAAGAAACAGAGATCCCGGTTATCGTAAAACTGATCGACCGCGTGCTGATGAATATCGGCGACGAGGAAACGATCAATTCCGTACGCTCCGAAGTGAACACTTTAATGAGCGCGCGACCGTTGTTTACGTGGTAAATCCAATGAATTAAATATAAACAGTAGGGCCGCGATTAATCGTGGCCCTTTTCTTTTCCCGCAGATGCACAGATGTATAGAGGTGCCTACCGGTGGGAATTATGTATTTAACACAGGTAAAAAGGACTTTCTTATTTTGGTGCAATTATTCAAATAGCATTGAAAGGAGCTGCCAAGAAGCTTAATATTTTAAAAAAAAGCACGCGGATGTCACGGATTTGCGCAGATGTATAACAATTAAAATCTGTGCTCCGACCTTGTCGGAGTCTGCGAAATCTGCGTGTCAAATAATCACAAGTTAAGTTCTTTTTTGATGTTACCTGACTTAAGTACATAACTCCCCCTACCGGTCACCTCCTTTTTTGGTTCGCAATGGAAAATAGTTTTTAGTCATCAAGTAAAAGATATTTTTCATTAACTTAAATAGAATGGAACACTATTTATTGAAAGAAGAAACCCATCAAATCATTGGCAGTTGTATGGAAGTTCACAACGAATTAGGATGCGGATTTTCCGAAATTGTTTACAAAGACGCTTTGGAGTATGAGTTCAGAAAGAAAGGAATTCTATTTGAACGTGAAGTTCAGTATCAGGTGAAATACAAAGACACGATACTACCGCATCTATTTTTTGCAGACTTTGTAGTCTATGGCTCTATTATTTTAGAAGTGAAAGCGGTTTCTAATTTAATTGATGAGCATTTTGAACAAACAATCAATTATCTGGCTGTTTCAGGAACGGAAGTTGGTTTGCTCGTAAATTTTCGCAAGCCTAAATTACAGTATAAAAGAATCATCCTAACAGAAAGGTGAAAATCTGTTTATTGTCCACTAAACTTAGCGAGACCGGTAGGCTCGCTCTAATCTGTGCATCAGTGGGAGAAAAACACAAAGGGCATCCATTGTGATGAACCCCTTGTTGTTTTGTTATTAGGACCAATAATTGCATTACAAAGAATCATTCTGACTGAAAGGTGAGAACCTACTATTGTCCGCTAGACTTAGCGCGACTGGTAAGCGCGCTTTCATCTGCGCATCTGTGGGATAAAAACACAAAGGGCATCCATTATTATGGACACCCCGTTATCTTGAACTAATAAATAAACTACAAGTGGTTTAGCCGCGGCTGCAAAATGCATCCCAGGTTGTCCAGAAATGCGCATTGATTGCTCCCGGAGGTGGGTTGGTGCTGTCTGCAACGATACCTACCATAGATGCGCAATTGCTGTTGCATCCGATCTCGTTCGTGCTTCCTTGTTGAGGAGGAATCTGGCGCCATGTTCCTGTTGAACCGCTCAGTAATTCTACTTTGATATCAAAAATTCCGGAAAGATTGGGTGTTTGCAGCATTTGTGTCGGGTTCTCGCTTGAAATAGTACCGATCCAGTTTCCCTGTGAGAAAGTTACTCTCCAGGTACCGATCATTTTCGCAGTATTGTTTTCAGGCGATAAATAAACCCAGAATTGTGCCCCGTTACCCAATTGGATACTTTCGGGTGCATTTGCATTAAATGTTGTCATAGTGAATAGTTTGTGAATTAAGTCCTACTCGTAGGCTTTTCGGAAAACGCCCCCCGCTGATCCCAACGGGGCAGGCTGTTTTTTGCGTGGTTTGCAGACTCCACGCACGTTTTCACCTCCTTTCTTTGGACCGGCCGCGTCCGTCTGAAAGGCAAGAGTGAATAGTGTAAATCAAAAGTAAGCGGTTTTTACGGAAGTAAAGTTCCTGTTTGTCATGAGCAGCCTTATTGATGTCATGAATCCCTGAAAACGGATTATGAAGATAGATTAATTACGAATTCAATGTGGTTAAATATATTGCATGGGTGTTAAATCTATATACAAACGTCGCTATATCTATGCTTCATCTATGCTTTATTCATACTTTATCTATGCTTCAAAGTTGGAATAATCATGCTTGTGCTCTGTCCTAAAATAACTATATAGGTTGTCTCATCCTGATGTTCTTATTCAATAGAATGGATTTTGGTGCGGATAAGCGTGGGTATGAATAATACGGATACCGACAGCACGAGATTAATCGAGTGGCCCACCACTGTTTATTTCTTCTCCCAATTTTCTGGATTATCCCGGATGTATTGACAAATACGTTCATACGATTCGGTGTCACGGATGATGCGGTCGTAATAATTGCGTTGCCATTTAAAAGAAGTATTTGATTTTCGAATTTCAAAGGAACATCGACCTTTAAACCATCGAATGACCCAGGATAAATTCAGGTGAACCATCGGGTTGTGATTACCGGCGAAACCTCCCGTTTTTTTGTCCGGAACCTGTAGGGGCGCGATTAATCTCCCCATTTTTTCAATGATCAATAATCAAAAAGCCACAAAACATTCCCGGTGATGCCACCCCAGGTTTTCAAGCGATGGATAATACCGACTGTTCTCCGGCAGCAGGATCCGTTTTCCGTTGAACTGACCCAAGGAGTAAGGAGAATCGTTTTCAGAAATAGCCGGGGAAATTTTCACCAAATAGTCTTCCGTAATGGTAATCAGTCCGCGGTCATAAGCCCGGTGCAGGTTGGGCGATAAAGCAATTCCATTGGTGATCGTATCGTCTTTTGAAAGTGCAAAAGGGATTATGTGACAGGCATCGATCATTTGAGCATTTGTAGAAGATTCGATCCGCATTCCGGAGATAGCACATTGATATCCATAAATTTTCGGCACCTCCCGTTTAAACATGCCTCCGCGTAGAAAAATCTCTTCTTCGAATTCTTCCCTGGAAAGCGTTTCCTTCAATTCGTTGATGCGTTTGCGGTAAACAACGGCATCTTCCCTCAGAATTTGTGTTTCGAGTTCCGCAACCAAATCCAATCCGGTTGAATGAAATTGGTTTTTGGTTTCAGGGAAATATTGGTCCAACAGGGCTTCTTCCATAATGGTCAGCTGAATGGGATCTTGCATCAGAACAAATACCTCCGGATCCAGTTCCGCAAAAGCCACGCTTTCTTTCAAAGCATTTAAGCTGCGGATGCTGTTGGAAAAGGTAACAGGTATCGTTATCCCGGTATAAGTTACGAGTTTCCAAAAAGGTTCCGTCTTCATGTGATAAAAGGGCAAAGCAAAATTCGGAATATGAGGTGTCACCACCAGCTTGCTCCAAATAGATTTGAATTCCAACACCAACTCAGGAGTAATAGCAATGCGATTGTTTAGAATATCTCCTTTACGAACCAACTCTAAGATTGCCAAAAGCAAGACCGGTTTGTGCGGCGCACCGCCGTATTTGTAATCGCGGCGGAGACGGGAGAAGAGGTGGAGGAGGTTGGACATTGTTAGTATCTTAATATTTATCTTATACAATATTTATTTTTTGCAATGAGTTCTAAAATAATTGTAGTCTTCAATATGAGTGTTGAATAACTCTAATAACGCATCTGAAAATTCTTTGGCTTTTTCATCCAATTTTGTTGGAACGATTTGTACTAGAGATTCATCGTTTGTAAGATTGAAGTTTTGATATTCTCTCCACAGTAAAAACCAACTTCCCGTTCCATCATACATTAGGTTTTGATAATTCTTTAAGCTCAAATGCTCGTGAACCTTAGTCAAATCACTTTCTGTGCTTTCATGCTGGTTCATCCAAAAGGCAACATAAGGAGATCCAGCCGTTAAACGCTCTAAACAAAATATGAATGAAGGAAATCCATTATCTAAAACTCGTGTTTTTCCTTCTTTCTCTCGGATGTAGAGTTTTGAATGCCATAAATTGATATTTCCTTCGAGAACCACTTCCCAGTCCGATTTATTTATAATGGCAGTTTTTACATTTCTATATACCTGATTCCAAAAATCTTGAATTAACTTTTCCCGAATTCCTGGAAACTGATTCTTCGCTATAATCATTCCTTTCAAATTCTCTTCTTCAGTTAAGAATTGGAACATCTCTTTTTCGTACTCATTCATATCCAAACTGATTAATGGTTTGTTGGTATTGTTGTAATATGTATTTGATTCTTGCAGATGGTTTCGTTTCAAGTAACTGGTCAATCCATGAATTCACATTGCATTTATAGGATTTCAACACTAGAACCCCATCTTTTAGATACTCATTTAAGAGGTAATTACATAACGAAGTTGTTGATGGATATTTTCCGCCTTTCGTAAGGTAAATCAATTTCTTGGTAGCCTTTTTTCCATAACACTCGTTCATATAATTGTAGTAATTCATCAATTGATTTGGTTGGTCAATTGCATTAATCTTGTTTTCGATAGCTAATGCATATGATTGCTGGTCATAATCAAATATTAGAAAAAGATCAATTCTGCCATGAATTTGAGTAGTATGTTCTTCAACGATCCGGTAGTTTCGAATGAATTCGGCTTTTATTGGTTTTTCAAGGCAATCACTCAAAACGATTTCTACAAACCTAAATCCAAGTTGATGAGTGCCTTCCGGATGTAACAAAGAGAAAAGAAAAGGGGTGTGTAAACGCGTTTCGTAGTGCCCATAACGCAAGATGTTGAAGACATTGAAATCTGTAGCGTTTTCCCGTTGATACTTTTCAATTTTTCCTTGAATTTCGATAATTTTATTAAAGATGTTCTTGCAAGATGTTTGATCCGATTCAATTTTTCGGGATCGAACGGTTGCCGAAAACTGATTGAGCTTTGAGAGGAATTGTTGGAGTGTTTGGAGGTCAGTATTCATTTAAAAAATCACTAAATTGATTGTAACTTGATTAGGTCAATAGCTGCACTAGGTCTATAATAACCAAGAATTTCTTTTTTTAATTCAATAGCTAACTTTATTTCCAATTGCGCCCATTTCGACTCAATCAATTTTGGTGTTTCTATAATAACGATACTTGATGACTTATAAAGTTTTTCGATAACATATTCTTGCTTATTCATTGAATCATTGTGCAGTAAATCGATAAAAACATTTCCGTGAATTTTTAGATCATTATAAATTCTCAAAAGAAGCTCTTCGTTGATAAAATGGTCACGAGTTGTATATATAACGAATATGTCTTTATTAGTCCCCATACTATTTGATAGATTCGTTTTCCGTTTCCTTATTTGTAATTGAACCGAGAATTGTTGTAATATGACAAACGGAAAAAATTACGAAAATAATAAGGTTGATACTCACTGCTGTTTGTGCTAATTCATTATTGCCGGCATTTATATCGCCATAACCCAGAGTAGTTAGGGTAACTAAGCTGAAATAATTTGCTTCGTTTAGATTATCAATTTGACATGGCATTAAAGTTCTATAAATGATTCCCCAAGAAATGATTATTTCAAATAAATTCACCAGAGCAAGTAATAATGATCTTTTTGGTGTTGGGATCAAAATGATTTTCTTATTGGATTTTTCTTCCTCCAATTCTAAACTATTCTTTACTCGTTGAACTCCAAAAAGAGGTTTTAGGAGAGAAATCAATAAAGTTATTTGCAGTAGAAAAACATAAATGCTGATAAATGTTAAGCAGATAGATATCGATTTGGGTTCAAAATGTAATTTAACAAATTCATAAATTATGGATAGAACAGAAACGATTCCTAGTCGATACCAAACAAGCTTTTCAATATTTAATGGATTACTCTCTTTAAGTGGCTTCGAAAATAAAAGCAAGGAAATAATTTTGGATCTGTTGATTAGATAATCCAAAAAACCTATGAGTTTCTGAAAAACAGTAATTGAAGCACCATTGATATTCGGTGCTTTTTCTCGAGTTAGAAGTACAATCATCAAAATTGTAGAAATAAGACAAAATAAAGAAAGAATCATAGGTTTAATATCAATTATCGTTATTCAGATAGCTATTCAATCAACCTGCACTCCATACTTGCGTAATTTCGTTGCAAGTATCTCATCCAGATTATCAATGTCAGAGTTTTTGATTTCTATCAATTTGTATCCATATTTGGCATATAATTCAAGTTTCACCTTTTTTCTTGCCTCATATTTTGTGTTTTCTTCTAATCCCCAAAATTCGATGAATATTTTTTCTTTTGGGAGGTAAAAATCACAATACATTAATTCCTCAATATTTACTCGCCGCTCATAAGCATGAACGATTCCATTGGTGTACAGGAAGTTGTCAATTAGGACTTCTGCTCGACTTCTTACATAATGACCGTCAGCAGTTCTTTTAGTTGGAGGGTGAGCTTGACGGAAATCATCCAGATCCTCTGGTTTTTTTTCTTTTTCAATATAGGTTCCAAGACCAATTTCAATTGTACGTTTCAAAAACTGATTATTTAGAATTTGGTTTTGCCAGACACAATAACGATTTCCATTGCTCACTTCTAATTGAAAACCACCTTGTTTTTTACCTTCAGCTGTCAAATGCCAACCATTACTTTTCTTTTCAATCCATCCAAGTTCGGCAAAGAATAAATTTATTTTTTGACTTTTAATTGAGAAGTGTTCACCGATCTTAGTGGAATTTATAGTTGTGATTTGTGTCTTAGGTTCATTGATTTTTAGTGTCTTAGGCCAAGCTATATACTCACCATATTTTGGATTGTAAATTAAATCCCCACCAGCTAATCTGCCCTCCTTAGTTAGTTGCCAACTATTCTCTTTTTTATAAATCCAACCATTTGATGCCAGTTGAGCAAAGAGTAATTTAGGCTCAATATTCAATTCTTTCGCAAGAGCTGTCGTAGAGATCATAAAATTAAGTTTCAGTTTGTTTGGAACGCCTTAGCCGCACGAATCTAACAAAAGACATCTTTAGTTGATCCTTCAGTCCTCATTTTCAGTAATTACCACATTTCAGCAATGTGGTTTACCGCAGGAGGCAAACGGATACTTGGAAATTTTTTATCTTTCTATTTTCAAATCACCACCAAATGAGATCATTCAATCCAAAAACCTTGTTTATTCCGCTAATCTGCCTGTTTATTGGCTTACAGTTCTCGGGCTGCAAACCTGCTCCAAAACCGGTAACGGAAGATGAAGCCTATGCTTTGCTAAATGAGTTAATCATTGATGATACGCTGGTGATGCGTGAGATTTATTACCGCTTTGCCGGCTTGGCTTTGTCTGATGAAATGAAAAAGGAATTCACCCCGGAAGAAGTGGAGTTTATGGAGGCGCAGATTCGGAAACCACTGGCTAAAGAATTAAAACCGCAAACGATTAGTTGGTTCCACAAGAATTACAAACCCGATCAGGATTTTGTGAAACCGGTTTACGAAGCGGACTCAGGATTTGTAACACACATGTCTTTCCCAATTATTTCACCGGATAGAAAGAAGATGTTGATCCATTGGACAAATGATTGCAATTGCATGCTGGGAGGCTCAGCCGGAGATCATCTTTATGTAAAGAAAAACGGGCGCTGGAAACTGGCAAAGACATTTAATGGCTGGGTTTCGTGAGGCTTCTATTTTGTCTTACCGTAGCATGGTAAATTGTGCTGTTGAAAACCAAAATGATCCTCATAGATAGTGTATAGATAGAGCGTGGGTAAAGCGACTATATCCCGTGGATACCCCACCCTGAGACGTAGCGACTGTAAATCACACCCAAGCTATTTTCTGAATTACAACACTTTCCATTTACCACAGATGCACAGATTTTTTATGGCGCTTACCAGTCGCCATTTAAGCGAGGCCGGTAGGCTCGCTCTAATCTGTGCATCTGTGGGAGAAAACAAATTACCACAGATTTCTAAATAATTGTATCTTCATCCCTGCCAAAAACACGATTCACTATTCATGCAACGCAAAAAAATCATACAATTTTTAGATCAAATAGGAATTCCGGTAATCGAAAGGGAACTTCCTGATAACTGTTTTTTACCTGGTTTGGCTCTTGAGCGGAACGCTATCCTGATGGACCCGCAGCGCATGAAGTATCCCGGAGATCTTTTGCATGAAGCCGGACATCTGGCTGTGACGGAAGAAGCTCAGCGTTCTTTGATCGGGACAAGTGAAATGGATCCGGCCTGGCCGAGTGACGGGGATGAAGTGGCGGCAATTCTTTGGTCGTATGCAGCTTTGATGCACCTGGACCTGAAGCCGGAAGTGGTGTTTCACCCGGAAGGATATAAGAACGAATCTCAATGGCTGATTGAGCAATTTGAGAACGGAAATTACATAGGTCTGCCCTTGTTTGAATGGATGGGATTCTGCTCAACAGAAAAACCCTTTCCCCACATGCTAAAATGGCTGCGATGAGTAAAGATCAGATCACAAAATATTTAAAGTTCCCGCTTCAGTTTGATGAAGAGCGCCTGCTTGCCGATTTATCCCGCGCTATGGAAGCTCAGTGGGTCCCGCATTTCAATACGGGTGGTTATGTGGGAAACTGGAAAGCGGTTTCGCTTTACGCTGCGAATGGAAACGAACAGAACATCTTTGCACACCTGCAGGATCAGTCGGCACTGGCTGAAACTCCGCTGATGAAAGAGTGCGAATATTTTAAAGAGGTGCTGGATACCTTCAAATTTCCAATTCTTTCCGTGCGTTTATTGCGCTTGGAAGTAGGGGCGGAGATTAAACCGCATACCGATCACGAATTAGGTTATGAAGACGGGCAGTTCCGACTGCACATTCCCATTGTGACCAATCCCGGCATAGAATTTATCCTCGATGGGGAAAGACTGACAATGCTTCCGGGAGAATGCTGGTACACGAATGTGAATTTTGTTCATTCGGTGGCAAACAGGGGAACAATTGACCGCGTTCACCTGGTAATCGACGGTGTCCGCAATGACTGGACCGACGAGTTGTTTTTCTCCCTGGCACCGGAATCCAGCTTTGAATCTGTACGAGAGGAAAAACTATCGCAAGAAACCATTCAGCGTATGCTCGAAGAACTGCGAAACAACCCTCAAATGGCTGATCATCCCTTAATTTCGCAGCTCGCAGCACAACTGAAAATAACCGACTAAGATTCTATAACAAAAACAACAGGCGACTGGTAAGGAGGGCTATGTACTTTAATTAAGTAACGACAAATAGTATCCATACAAATTAACCGAAAATGTAGGCAATTTTTTCATCTGAATCCCATTAAAACAAAGGGCTGTTCGCAATATCGCGAACATGCAAATTCAGAAACAATTAATGCGAATTCGAAGTTCAAAAAACAATAATCTGAAAATCACCTGACCTAAGTACATAATTCCCACTGGTAAGCACCCCAATCATTTGTGCATTTGGGGTCCTGACTCCGCTTTTCCGTGGATAAGTCAGAAAGTTCGCTGCTTTTTAGTTCTTTGCAAAAAGCAAGAAAAGTTACTCCCTAAATCCCAAAATTCTATAAAAAAAAACTTTGCTTTTGTAACTGAATTATGTTTGCTCACTTTATTTGGAATAAACGGCAGCATGGCAGAAAATTCGATCTCGGAAACTACCCGGGAAAAACAAGCAAAAGAACCGGAATCAGATCAAATGTCCGAGGTCTTATGGTGGTTTTCCACCGCAATCAAAGAATTGATAAAGGATTGTACGGTCGACCGGAACAGGTATAAGATTTTGGGTTCGGCCATGCTCTTTACCTGGTTATACGCTACACTGGCCTGGGGTTATTTTTGGAGCACCAATTCGGATTCTCCTTTCTTATTTGTTACGCTCGGGATCTTTATGGGTGGCTTTGTACTTTCTATCGACCGGGTGCTGGTTTCCTCTATCAATAAAAAGCGAACAAACATTGCAGCAATTGGCCTTCGGGTACTCATGGCTTTGTGTATCGGGGCGTTCCTGGCACAACCTATCATCCTCTTTATTTTCAGCTCAGATATTGATCGTGAAATCCCAATCCTGCTGGATAAGAAGCTGGCGGAGAAAAAGATTGAAGTGGAGCAGGTCTACCAGTCGCGTAAGGACGAATTGCTTGCCAATAAAAAGAAAATTGAAGATGAGTTGAAGCAGAAGAGCGATCTGGCTCTCGAAAAGCAAAACGAATATCTGAAAGAGATTGATGGAACAGGTGGTTCCGGGAAATACGGAATCGCGGGAATCGCGGAAGCCAAACGAAACGGTTACCTGGCTGTGAAAGACGATCTGGCTAAAGTGGAGAAAAGTTCCGGTACCGAACTGGAGAAGATCACCAAGGAATTGGATGAGATCAATGCCAAAGTAACCAAGAGCGTTTCCGATTTCGAAAAAACACTGGACGGAAAAGGTTTCCTGATCAAAAAAGAAGCACTCCAGTCGCTCTTTGCGAAAGATAAGACCCACGGACTTCAAAATCAGTATTATTTGTTGATGGTAATTTTAACTTTATTCGAGTTAATCCCGATCATCAGTAAACTGTTCATGCCTGCCGGTGCATACGATACCAAAGTTGCATTACGGGATGACTTTGAAACGAAAGTTGCAACCCTGGAATCTGAAAAGGAATTCGGAGAAAAAGAACGCGAATTGGCTTAAGGGAGAATTATCAATGAATTAATTATCAGCTATCAAGAGTTTTTCACCTAGAATCCTCTTGATAATTCCAAAATTCATAATTAATCTGATTTTCAATTTAGAAACTATCTTTAGAATACAAATTTTCAAAATCAGATCATGAAACAACTCTCTCTTTTAGCATTGCTTCTTGTTGCCGGCACAGGTTTTTCACAAGTTTTAGACTCGGTAAAGTATTCGATTAGCGGACAATCCTTCACGGCATTCTATGCCAAACCGGTCAAAATAACGAAGAAAACCAAAACCGTTCTGATCGTTCACGAATGGTGGGGACTGAATGACTATCCGAAGTCGCGGGCCTTGCAAATTGCGCAGGAAGGAAATATCGGCTTTTGTATTGATATGTACGGAACCGGGAAGATCGCAGCAAATCCAAAAGATGCACAGGCTTTGGCGACACCTTTTTATAAGGATTCTGAATTTTCTTATGGACGATTCATGGCCGGTTACAATCAGGCCCTGAAGATTAAGGGGGTTGATTCCTCTAAAATAGCTGCAATCGGTTATTGCTTTGGTGGGGCTGTTGTTTTGAATGCAGCCAAAAAAGGAGCTCCGGTTGACGCGGTAGTTAGTTTTCACGGCAGTTTGGCTGGAATTCCTGTGGATAAAGATCAATTGAAAGCAGCTGTTTTGGTTTGTAATGGCGCTGCTGATTCCTTTGTTTCCGAAGCGGAGATTAGCGAATTCAAAAAACAAATGACAGAAGCCGGGGCCGATCTGAAATTCATTAATTATGCGGATGCAACCCACGCTTTTACCAATCCGCATTCAACGGAAGTCGGGAAGAAGTTTTCCATGCCGATCTCATACAATGCCGCAGCGGATCAGCAAAGTTGGATGGATTTTAATAAGTTCCTGAAGACCAGGGTTAAGTAGATTTTAAGATGTTAGGACATCAAGACATTGGACTTGAATCTGAGTGTCAATCCTAATGTGTTTGTATTCTGGCTTAAGATATTATTAGGACTCAATACTTCTGCTTTAGCTGAAATTTGAGTCTTAATATCCTAACATCCTGAAGTCCTAATATCCAAATTAACCTTTATCTTTGCTCATATTAAAAACGAAAATAATGTCACAGATCCCTGCAAATAATCCTGCTTTAAAATCGTGGATTGAAGTTCCTGCCAATTCGGATTTCCCTATTCAAAATCTGCCTTTTGGTGTTGTGCGAAGTGAAAACTTAACGCCGCATGTGGCTTCACGAATCGGAAATAAAGTGATTGATTTGAAAACACTTCATGTGTTGGGGTATTTGGAAAACCTGCCTTTTGAACTAGCAGATTTCGATACGGATTCATTGAACCCGATGATGCGAAAAGGAAAGAAGGCAGTTCGTGATTTAAGAAACCGCTTGTCTAAATTATTTGACAGCAATCAGGCTGATTTACAGAAAAACGAACAACATGTTGCCCAGGTTTTGATCCCGGTTGAGAATGTGAAAATGTGTATGCCGGTTAAGATCGGAGATTACACGGATTTCTACTCAAGCAGGGAGCATGCAACGAATGTCGGGATGATGTTCCGCGATCCTGCAAATGCTTTATTGCCGAACTGGTTGTGGCTTCCTGTCGGATATCATGGAAGGTCCAGTTCGATCATTATTTCCGGTGAACCGGTTATCAGACCGAAAGGACAGATCAAACCGAACCCGGAAGAACCGCCGATCTTTGCACCTTGCAGAAACCTGGATTTCGAATTGGAAACTGCTTTTATCACTTTTGAAGGAAAACCTTTGGGAGACTCTATTTCCACTGCGGAAGCAGAAGACTTTATTTTTGGAATGGTTTTGCTCAATGACTGGTCGGCAAGAGATATTCAAACCTGGGAATACGTTCCACTCGGACCATTCCTGGCGAAGAACTTTGCTTCGTCCATTTCACCGTGGATCGTTACTTTAGATGCGCTTCAGCCATTTAAAATAGACGGACCGGAACAAAATCCCGAAGTTCTTTCCTATTTAAAGTACGAGGGACAGTTATCTTACGATATTCAATTGGAAGTATTTATTGAGCCGGAGAATGGAACGGAAACAAAGATCTGTACTTCGAACTTCAAATACATGTACTGGAATATGGCACAGCAGTTGGCGCATCATACTGTAAACGGGTGTAATATCCGCTGTGGTGATATGCTGGGTTCCGGAACCATTTCTGGTCCTACTCCTGATTCTTACGGTTCAATGCTTGAACTTGCCTGGAAAGGAACAAAGCCCTTGAAATTGAATGATGGATCCGAGCGTAAGTTTATCCAGGATGGGGACACTGTAATCATGCGCGGATTCTCTTCGAAAGATGGCGTTCGCATTGGTTTCGGAGAAGTTTCCGGGAAGATATATCCACCGAAAGGTTGATTTTTTAGGCTGAATTATGATTTAGTTTTGTACTTAAATTAAATCATACATTCAATGAAAAATTTGACCAAATTTCTATTTGTTTTTGCAGTATTGTTTATTGGCCTGGCTTCGTGTTCCAAAGAAAAAAGAATTGAAAGACAGCTTGTGAAGAAAGACGGTACATGGAAGATTACTTCTGTGGATTACAAGTATTATGTCAATAATTCCCTCCAGGGATCCGCTAACTATCCGAATGCAGGTACAATAGAATTCAACAAGAAAGGCTCTTTTGTCATGACGATCACTCTGAGCGGTTCACCTGTAACTTCCGGCGGAACATGGACAAATTCGAAAGATGATATTACCCTGACGGTGGATGGTACTACCAGCGTTCTGAAAATCCTGGAAGGTCCGAAGAAAGATAAGATGGACCTGGAACAAACGGATTATTACAACGACACTGCAGAAAAAGAAGTATACATCTACCGCCTTAAAAGGGATGAGTGACCTGCGCTGAAAATTGATGAGTTTCGGCAGATATAGTTAGTTCTAAGCATTTTTGAAATCATTCTTAGTGATAAATTTGCCGGAAAGTTTAAATCAATTTTATGAAAAACACGGCCAAATTACTACTGGTTTTGTCCCTTTTTGCACTTGGATTTACAGGCTGTTCCAAAGAAAAGAGAATCGAAAGACACCTGGTGAGAAAAGAAGGTAAATGGAATGTAGATACTTATGACTACAAGTATTATTACAACAATACATTCTATCCTAACGAGTCGTTTACTTATTCAGCGGCAGGTAACTTTGTATTTGAAAAGAACGGAACGTATGTTTGGACAACTATCATGGACGGCGATACGGATGTTTCAGCAGGAACATGGGAAAATACGGCAGATGAATTGACGTTGGTTCAAAATTCTTTCGCACTGAAATTTAAAATCCTGGAAGAATCCAAAAAAGAAATGAAGTTGGAATATACCGACTCGGACGGAATTGAAAAAGAAGTATATACCTTGACCCTGAAAAAGGATTAATAGCAATCAGATACTTACCGGAAGAAGCTGTTCTCACAAGGAATAGCTTTTTTTGTTTTTTTACTTTTGAAGAAATAAACCTGCCCCCAAAAAAATAGTTCGTTACAAAGTATTTTGAATTGATTTTTAAATGATAGATTTACCGAAAGTTTTAAATCAATTTTATGAAGAACGTCACCAAATTACTGCTTGTATTATCCGTTTTTGCCCTTGGGTTTTCCAGTTGTTCGAAAGAAAAAAGAATCGAAAGACATTTGCATTCAAGAAGCGGGAAGTGGAACAATACTGTATACGATTATAAGTATTATAACGACGGAGTTTTAGAATCTTCTATCAATCATGTCGATGCAGGTTACATTGAATTCGATAAAGACGGAACATACGTTTGGACATTTATTGCCGACGGTACAACGGAAATCGATGCAGGAACCTGGGAGAATTCAGACGAGGATATTACCCTGTTTCAGAATTCTTACGGACTTAAGTTCAAAATTCTGGAAGAATCAAGAAAAGAAATGAAATTGGAATATACCGAAACCGTTGGTGTGGAAAGAGAAGTATATGTTTTAACATTTGAAAAGGATAACTAGGAATTTGAAATTCCAATCATTCATAAAGCTGTTCCCAAAAGGAACGGCTTTTTTTGTTAGTTCACTTTTGAATGTTAACACTTACTAAAAGCGCCCGAAAAGACAGGCTATTTCCTGTTATTTTTGTATCTTAAAAGATTGATTCCTCAGGGATATGGAAGCTCAGATAGATTTAGAAAAAGAACGATTGGAAATATTAGGCGCTTTTAAAGGACTTTTAAGAGCGACAAAGAACAGAACCCGTCAGGATACTGCCTATATTCGAAAAGCTTTTGACGTTGCAGTCGAGGCGCATAAAGACATGCGCAGGAAATCCGGCGAGCCGTATATTTATCATCCTATCGCGGTGGCACGCATTTGTGTCGAAGAAATGGGACTGGGAGCAACTTCAATTGCCTGTGCTCTTTTACATGATACGGTAGAGGATACGCATATCACGCTGCAGGATGTGGAAGATTTGTTCGGTGAAAAAGCACGGCGGATTATCGACGGGTTGACAAAAATCCCGGACGTTTTCGATCAAAACACTTCTGTTCAGGCGGAAAACTTCCGTAAAATGATCCTGACTATTTCAGATGATCTGCGCGTAGTTTTGATCAAGCTGGCCGACCGTTTGCATAATATGCGTACGCTCGAGAGTATGAGTTCGGAACAGCAGATCAAGATCGCTTCGGAAACCAAATTTCTATATGCTCCTCTGGCTCATCGTTTGGGTCTTTACTCCATTAAAACGGAGTTGGAAGATCTGGCAATGAAATATACGGAAACCGAGATCTACCGGGATATTCAACTTAAGCTGAAATCAACGGAAGATGTGCGGAACCGCTTCATTCGACGGTTTGTGAACCCGATCCGTGAAGCTTTAAGCAAAGAAGGATATAATTTCGATATTAAAGCCCGTACCAAATCCATTTCTTCCATTTGGAGAAAAATGCAAAGCAAGGATCTGCCTTTTGAAGAGGTGTTCGATTTGTTTGCTGTCCGGATTATCCTGGATACGCCTATTGAAATGGAAAAAGCCGATTGCTGGAGGGTTTATTCCATCGTAACGGATTTTTATCAGCCCAGCCCGGACCGTTTGAGAGACTGGATTTCGACGCCACGCGCAAACGGTTACGAGTCCTTGCATACAACGGTTATGTCGCCGCAGGGAAAATGGGTGGAAGTGCAGATCCGCACAAAGCGAATGGATGAAATAGCCGAAAAGGGATTGGCAGCTCATTACCGATATAAAGAAAATCAGAAGGATGATAGCAAATTCGATCGCTGGATTTCAGAGATCCGCGACTTATTGGAAAATCCGGATGTGAATGCAATGGATTTTGTGGAAGAGTTTAAAATGAACCTGTTCCACGAAGAGATCTATGTGTTTACACCGAAAGGAGATTTGCGTGTGCTTCCGGTTGGCGCAACAATTCTCGATTTCGCTTACGATATTCATAGCGATATCGGGAATAAATGCATTGGGGCAAAAGTGAATAACCGCCTGGTTCCTTTGAGTTACCAGTTGCAAAACGGTGATCAGCTGGAAATCATCACTTCTTCCAAACAAAAGCCTTCTGAAGATTGGCTGAGATTGGCAGGAACAGCACGAGCCCGTCAGAAAATTAAATCTGCTCTCAACGAAGAGCGCAAGGAAATTGCCGCCGACGGAAGAGAGATCCTGGAGCGTAAATTCAAACAACTGCACATTCGTTTTAAATCTGAAAACATTACGGTTCTGGAACGTTTTTACGGATTCTCTTCGGCAACGGATCTCTATATCCGGATTGCAAAAGGTAAAGTGGATCTGTCCAGGTTGCGAGAATTGGAGAATGTCAACGGATTGATCCAGCTGGAAAAGAAACCGGCTGTAAATAAAGACAAGCACGAACTGGATGTGTATCCTAAGATCAATAAAAAGGACGACACCATTATTATCGGAGAAGACTTCAAAAATATCCAATACCAAATGGCTCGTTGCTGTAATCCGATCCCGGGCGATCCTGTTTTTGGGTTTATCACTATTTCGGAAGGGATCAAGATTCACCGCAACAACTGTCCGAATGCAGAGCACTTACAATCGAAAATGGCTTATCGCTGCATCAAGGCGCGCTGGAGGAGTCAGGACCTGGTGGCACGTGTCGCTGCTATCCGCCTGATTGGTATTGATGATGTGGGGATCGTAAATAAAATCACTGAAGTCATTTCGAAAGAATTGAATGTGAATATGAAATCAATTTCTTTTGAAGCCAATGATGGTTTGTTTGAAGGACGGATCCATGTATTGGTTTACGATACCGAGCATTTGGATATCCTGATGCGCAAATTCGAGCAGGTCGAGGGGGTGAAACGGGTGGAGCGTTATGATACGAAAGAGGATTGATCCGTTCTGGGATTGAGCAGATATTTTGATCAGAAAACTACGATTAAGTTCTGAATTCGCGATATTGCGAACAGCCCTTTGTTTATAAGGGGTTTAGCCTTATTTTTGACAGGTAAATCTGATGGGTAAAAGATGGATTTTATCAATCCTGTTCAAAAGCCATGTGTTTCGTTGAAAACTTCTCATTTACCGCCAATTCAATCGTGCTTCAAAAGAAAAAAATAACTACTTTTGCCCTTTCAACTTTGTCAGATGCAACAACAAGATCTGCAGTTAACAGTCAGGAACATTTTTTCAGCGTATTTGGAGCAGAATGGGCACCGGAAAACACCCGAGCGCTTTGCTATTTTGGCTGAAATCTATAATTATCAGGGGCATTTTGATATCGAGTCTTTGTACATCAAGATGAAGAATCAAAATTACCGTGTTTCCAGAGCTACTTTGTATAATACCATTGAGCTACTGTTGGCGTGCAACCTGGTGCGGAAACATCAGTTCGGCAAAAACCTGGCACAGTTTGAAAAATCTCACGGATCCAAACAACACGATCATGTTATCATTACGGATACAGGTGAAGTGATTGAATTTTGTGATCCGAGAGTTCAAAGTATCAAAGCAACCATCGAAGAAATCTTCGGAGTTAAAATCCAGCACCATTCACTTTATTTCTACGGGGTTAGAAACGAAGAGAATGAACAAAATCAATAATGAGCGCTCAGTTTGAAATAACGAAGTCGTCGAATTTTGTATTGGTCAAAATTTCCGGAAGAATTATCTCTGACGAAGGATTAACAGATGCATTGAGTCAAATTGAGAAAGCGGTTTCACAGGATCTGAAAGCGGTTCTTTGCGATTGTTCCAAATTGGAATACTGCAATAGTACGGGCTTGAATTTCTTTGTACGGATTCTTACAAGATCACGAAAAACAGGATTGGATTGTGTGCTGGTGAATTTACAGCCGACAGTCAAAAAACTATTCGAAATATCCAAGTTAAACGAAATTTTTAGCTGCTTCAATTCTACGGATGAGGTTGAGGCAAAATTTAATACAGTCAAATGAAAGTAGATGTTCTTTTAGGATTACAATGGGGAGATGAGGGGAAAGGAAAAATTGTAGATGTTCTTACTCCGCAATACGATATTATTGCTCGTTTTCAGGGAGGGCCAAATGCAGGTCATACCCTGGAATTTGAAGGTGTAAAGCACGTGTTACATACGATTCCTTCAGGGATTTTTCATAGCAATGTGATCAATTTGATTGGAAACGGTGTGGTAATCGATCCGGTAGTTTTTCAAAAGGAATTGGAGAAATTGGCGCCTTTCAATATCGATGTGAAGAAGCGTTTGATCGTTTCGAAGAAAGCACATTTGATCCTGCCGACACATAAATTGCTGGATGCCGCATCAGAAGCGTCCAAAGGAAAAAATAAGATCGGAAGTACCTTGAAAGGAATCGGACCGACGTACATGGATAAAACCGGTAGAAACGGATTGCGTGTAGGAGATATTTTCCTGCCTTCTTTTAAAGATAAATACAATGCTTTGGTAGAAAAACACCTGAACATGCTGAAGCATTATGAAGGTTTTGAATACGATTTGGCAGAGCTGGAAGGTCCGTGGATGGAAGGTATTGAGATCCTGAAGGGCTTAACGGCTGTTGACAGCGAACATTATTTGAATGATGCAATGAATTCCGGGAAAAAGATCCTGGCTGAAGGTGCTCAGGGAACTATGCTGGACATTGATTTCGGAACGTATCCTTTTGTTACTTCTTCCAATACGGTTACGGCAGGAACTTGTACCGGACTTGGAATTGCACCTTCAAAGATCGGCGATGTGATCGGAATTTTCAAAGCATATTGCACACGTGTCGGTTCCGGACCTTTCCCAACAGAGTTGGAGGATGAGGTAGGTGAAAAGATCCGCCAGGAAGGCCGGGAATTCGGTTCTACAACCGGCAGACCGCGTCGTTGTGGATGGATTGATCTTCCGGCTATGAAATACGCTATCATGATCAATGGAGTAACCGAACTGGCAATGATGAAAGCCGATGTATTGGACAGATTTGATACGATTCGTGCATGTACAAAGTACAAAGTAGACGGAATAGAGCAGGATTATATGCCTTACGACATTGACGGAGTGACTATTGAACCGGTTTACGAAGACATCCCGGGATGGAATAAAGATCTGACTGAATTGTCTTCTTATGCCGATGCTCCGCAAGCTTTAAAAGATTATGTGACTTATTTGGAACAACATTTGCAAGTACCCGTAAAAACAGTTTCGGTAGGACCGGATCGCAAACAAACTTTGGCAACCAGATAAATTGAAGTCATTCAATACATATACTTATCGAATTGCGCTTTTATTGAGCGCAATTTTTGTGTATGCGCAATTTTCCTATGGCCAGGGATCCTGGCTGGAACTGTTACCCGGGGCGAAAAAACTTTCTTATGATGAAAAAAGCGGAAAGCAACGCCTGACCGGTTTCCTGAATTTTAAGTACCAGGGAAATGTCATGTTTTGTGACTCTGCTCATTACAAAGAACGAACGGGAGAAGTTTGGGCCTACGGAAAAGTACAGATCAATAAAGCAGATACACTGAACTTGTTTTGCGACTCGATGTACTATAATGGAAGAACTCGTTTGGCAAAGCTTTGGGGACACGTCCGGATTCGTGATAGGGAGTACAAATTAACTACCGATTCGCTGGATTACGACGCGAAAAGTTCCAAAGCGATTTACCGGAATAAAGGACGGATTGAAAATATTACGACCAATGAGGTTTTAACCAGTCAATACGGTTATTTCTATCCGAATACAGAAGAGAGTTTCTTCAAAGGAAACGTCGTTTATAAAAGCGATGATCTGAAACTCACTACCGATACGATGCATTACAATTACCTGGTTCATAAAGTGTTCTTTTACGGGCCAACCGTCGGAACCACAAAGGATTCCAAATTTTATTGCGATAGAGGTTGGTATCATGTGCAGACAGAAGAAGGTTTGCTGACCAGGAACGCCAAAATAGAGCAGGCACCGAGAGTCATTACCGGAGATAGCTTGTTTTATGCGCCCAAACGAAAGTTTGCTGAGGGAAGAGGAAATGTCCAAATGCTGGATACCGCTCAGAAAGTGCAATTCAATGCCGGGTATTTTACTTCTGACGGAAAAACCCTGAAAGATGTCCTGACTGATTATCCTTTGATTCGGATTATGAAATCGAAGGATACACTTTTCCTGAGAGCCGATACCTTGGTGCATTTACGGGATACTTTAGAGAAAACTTTACGAATTACCGGAGGACAGGACGTGCGCATCTTTCAAAATAAAATACAGGGAGTTTCGGATTCGCTGGATTACAAAAAGACAGAAGGAATAATGGATTTGTGGGGGAATGCTCATTTCTGGAGTTATAACTCGGAATTGACTGGCGATACTATTCGGGTTTTTATCAAGAATGATACCTTGATCGACCGGGCACATTTGTTTCCTCATGCCTTTGCAGCCAATGAACTGGATTCGGGAAAGTATTACAATCAACTTTCGGGTAAGGAGATTTGGTCTTTTTTCAGGAACAACGAATTGACCCGTTCGGATGTGTACGGTCAGGCAAAAACTATCTTTTATCCGGAAGAAGAAGAAAAGACGGATTCGGCGATTGTGATTAAGCGCCTTGGTTTGAACCGGATTTTTTCATCTGATCTGAAGGTTTACATGGACAGCGGGGAAGTAACAGGAATCTCTTATATCAACCAACCCGACGGGAAATTCTATCCGATAGATCAAATCAATCCGGAAGAGCAGTTTTTGAAGGAATTCAAATGGAATCCGATGCTGCGGCCTAAAACCTGGCAGGAATTGCTTGAACCCAGGAAACTTCCAAAGGAAACTGTGGGCGAAAAAAAGGAGACATCCGGAAGGAATAAATAGAACGAAAAACGTTTGAACCCCTCGTAAATAAAGGCTGGTTCCTGATATCGCGAACATGCAAATATTATAAACACTGAGGGAGATGACTGATCGTTTTGATTTATTCCACTTTCGTCAACTTCCCTGTTGGATCAACCCGGTAACTTACAAAATCATCCCCGGTTTCTTCTACCACGATTTTCTCATCTGCTTTCACTTCAAAAAAGCGATAGTCGCTCAGGATCTTCCCTGAACCATCCATTAGTGCAAAATTGTAATTGCTGTTTGCATTTTCATTATCGGATCGCTTCTGAACGGCATACAACTGATTGGGTCCGTCAGAGTGAATGAACACGACCTGCTGAAATTCGTTTCCGCCGATAAGCTGGCCAATTGAATTCATAACTCCCATAAACTTTTCTTCCAGGATCTCAGAATCGATTTCCGAATCCATGCTCGTAATTAAGGAGTCATATTGGGAAAGCTCCTCTATTTTCTGAGCAATTGCCAGTTTGGGGAGGGTATAGGCCAGGGTGTTGCGAAGATCTTCACTCGTTTCGAAAACAAATTGACCGTTTCCAACCGAATGAATACTTTTAAAGATAAATGGAAACAGGATCATTCCCTTCGGGTCGATCACACTCGTTTGATTATGAAAAAAGACCTGGGCATATCCGTATTCAAAATCATCGGCTGAAGTGAATTTTTCTTTGATCTCAAAATCGCCTTTCCGATTAATGAAACCAATTAAATTAGACTTGCTTGCTGCAGCCAATCCTTCTGAGAATGGACTTGCATAAGTGAATTTATGTTCAATAACAACATGGTCTTTCTTATTGATATATCCGTATTTCCCGTTTAATTTGGTTAGGAACAAGCCTTCACTCGGGGCAGCCATTTCTTCATATTCGAACGGGATGATAATCCTGCCGATAGTATCGATCAGCCCGAATTTCTTGTCTGTATTTTGGGATGCAATAATAAAGCCGTCGTCTAAAGCCAGTAAACTGTTATACCGGCAGGGAAGGATTTGCTTGAATTGTTTGTTGTAATAACCCAATGAGTAGGAACGTTCGTATCCATTGGATTTGTTGATTTTAAAAACAAATAATCCCAAATGATTTTCTATGATCTTGTTATAAACAAAGGGCACGATTTCTTTCCCGTCCCTGGATTTGATTCCAACCTGCCCGGCGGCATTTTTTGCAATGACATTCGATCCGCCAAACACCGGTATGTTCTCGTTCTCATCTTCGAACTGAGAGAATGAAAGCAGGGAGATTAAAGAAAAATATGTGATTAAAAATACTCTCATCAGTGGTCGATTTCTCCTTTTTCGGAAAGAATGATGGCTATTCCACGCGTAGATCTGAACTTAGAGAAAATAATCACCATGATCACCGTGATAGGAACGCTCAGGAACATTCCGGGCAAACCCCAGATAAAGCCCCAGAAACCTAATGAAAGGATAACTACGATCGGGCTAACGTTCATGGTATTTCCCATAACCTTTGGTTCGATGATGTTTCCGGCAATAAATTGTATCGAACCGACACTGAATAGAATAATAAGTGATTCGCTGTATCCACCGAATTGAATAATGGCAAATATGGACGGGAGGAATGAGCTGATCAATACCCCGAAAAAAGGAATGAAGCTAAACATGAAAATCAGCAAGGCCCAGAAGAACGGGGCGTGAAGGCCAATAAGTGTAAAAATCGAATATGCAATCGTAGAAGAGATCAATGCTATAAGGGATTTGATTCCTAAATAATTCGTGATCGCCTTTTCAATTCTCCGGATAACTAAAATTCGTTCATCATATGCATCCTGTTGAGGGAACATGGCTTTTACCTTGTCCTTGAAAGAAGATTCTTCCAGGATAATGAAAAGCATATAGATCAAAACAATGATGACATTTGAAATAATAGTTTGCAGGGAAGTGATGACTGAAGTGATGTATTTATTGATCAGGTCGTTGGAGCTGAAGCTCTTTATAATGTCTTCTGTTTTATAGGAAGAAAGACTGTCAAATTCCTTTAAGATTGAAGTGAAATGAGCATCGTAAACATCGTAGTATTTGATCAGCTCCTGGATATTCCGTTCGAAAATAAAACCGATAACCCAAACCAGGGAGAATAAGATTGCAGAACTCAGAAGTGTTTTCAGCCATTTCGGAAACCACTTATCTTTTAATCGGATGATGTAAAAGAGCGAACGTATCTTGCGCATCAACAACCACAAAATGATTCCGAAAATGAGCGGAATGATCAAACTTCGTCCCAAATAGAGAATGATTACAACAATGGAAAAAATGATCAAGGCGTGACTTGTCATTTGAACTTTCGCTATTTTCTTAGAGCTGTTTTCCATATATTCTTCGAAATTAAGAAAAAGCTCCTTCCGATTTTGTTTTTAGAGAATTATAACAGGAAAAACGCCGTCTGCGGACAAACGGCGTTTCAATAATTCTAAGCCAATATTATTTCAACAACTCTATCACACCGGCCGCACCTTGTCCCGTCCCCACGCACATGGTAACGACTCCGTATTTTTGATTTCGTCTGCGCAATTCATTGATCATCTGAACAGTGAGTTTTGCTCCGGTACAACCAAGTGGGTGACCCAAGGCGATTGCTCCGCCATTTACATTTACGATATCCGGGTTTAAACCAACTTCGCGAATGACAGCTAACGATTGTGATGCAAATGCTTCATTCAGCTCAAATAAGTTGATGTCGTTCAAACTCATTCCAGCTTGTTTCAATGCTTTCGGAATAGCGTCTACCGGACCGATTCCCATGATTCGCGGTTCTACACCAACAACGGCATAACTTACCAAACGGGCAATCGGTTCGATATTTAATTCTTTCACCATTTTTTCTGACATCACCATTACGAAAGCAGCTCCGTCTGATGTTTGAGAAGAATTCCCTGCAGTTACACTTCCCATTGCGTCAAATACCGGACGTAATTTGGCCAATCCTTCAATCGTGGAAGCTCTCGGTCCTTCGTCTGTATCCACAATATATTTTTTGACTTGTCTTTTCTCGTTTTCATCCAGGAAGATGTTTTCCACTTCAATGGGAACGATATCTTCCTTGAATTTTCCTTCAGCGATCGCTTTTAAGGCCTTTTCGTGTGATTTGAGGGAGAAGATGTCCTGATCTTCTCTGCTTACTTTGAATTGCGTTGCAACGGCTTCGGCAGTTAATCCCATTCCCCAGTACCAGGTCGGGTTTTCTTTTCCCACTTTCGGATTCGGAACAATTCTCCAGCCTCCCATCGCCATGACCGACATGGATTCCACTCCGCCTGCAATGATGCAATCAGCCATTCCGGCTTCTATTTTTGCCTGTGCCAGTGCAATGGTTTCCAGCCCCGACGAACAATAACGGTTGACTGTCATCCCCGGAACCTTGTCCGTTTTCAATCCCATCAGGGAAATCAGGCGGCCAACATTTAATCCTTGCTCCGCTTCAGGAGTCGCATTCCCGACAATTACATCGTCGATACGTGTTTTTTCTACTTGCGGAACACTGGCTACCAGGTGCTCAATCACACGAGCCGCCAAATCATCAGGACGGAAGAACCGAAATCCTCCTTTTCCTGCTTTTCCTACTGCTGAGCGGAATCCCGCTACGATATATGCTTTACTCATTTTTTAGGATTTTGAGACTTAAGACTTAAGACAAAAGACTTTGATAAGCTTCTTTTATCTTAGTCTCGTGATCTTTAATTATTGATTTTTTGTTTGAATCCGATTATCATCCGTTGTAAATTCTGACATTTTTCAATAGTCAAATTGGTTTCAAGATTAAATAACTCTTGAGCAAGAATCAATTGTGTTTCCAATTCGAAACTGGAACCTAAGGCAATATCCAAAAAATATGAAAATTCTTTGATTGAACTACGACTGCTGCCTTCTGCAATATTTGATGGAACAGAAACAGCGCAACGTGACATTTGAGATTTTAATCCGAAACGCTCATCAACTGGAAACTGAGCAATAATCTCATAAATCTCCTTTACGATGTTCATTGCTTGAATCCAAATTTCTAGTTTTCTAAAATTATGCTTCAACATACTTTTTAGTCTTTAGTCTACTGTCTTAGGTCTATTGTCTTTCTAGTTCCTCAAAATCTTCCCCGATTTCACCAAACTCTCCAATCGTTCCAGGGTTTTACGCTGCTGACATAATTCCACGAATGCTTTTCGTTCCAGATCCAATAAGTATTGTTCCGAAACAACCGTGTTCTCGCTTAAGTCGCCGCCGCACATGACCCAACCCAGTTTTTCTGAAATTACCTGGTCGTGTTCCGACATGTAGTGCCCGGATTTCATAGAGTTTGCCCCGACATAAATGATCCCGAGTCCTTCCTGCCCGAGGACAGTGATGTTCTTTTCTCTTTTCGGAGCGATATATCCTTTGTTTGCCAGTTCCAATGCTGCAGCTTTTGCTCTAGTCAGTTGATATTCGCGGGAAACAACTACTTCATCCGTTCCCGGTCGTAAATAGCCCAGATCAAATGCTTCGTAGGCAGAAGTCGAAACTTTTGCTTGCCCGATTGAAAGGAAACGCTCACGCAATCTGTTGATCTTGATATCGCCGTCTTTCAGTTCTTCTGAAAATCGCTTTGCGAATTCTTTGGAACCTCCGCCACCCGGAATCAGGCCTACACCAAATTCAACCAAGCCCATGTAAAGCTCCGCATGAGCCACAACCTTATCCGAATGCATGGACAATTCACATCCACCGCCTAAAGCCATGTTGTGTGGAGCCACAATTACAGGGATATTTGAATATCGGACGCGCATCATTGTGTCCTGGAAGGCTTTTACAGCAAAATTCAATTCGTCGTAATCCTGTTCGACTGCCATCATGAAGATCATACCGACATTTGCTCCCGCAGAAAAGTTCCCGCCGGTATTGGATATCACCAATCCTTTGTATTCTTTCTCTGCAAGTTCAATGGATTTGTTGATTCCTTCAATCACACCCCCGCCAATAGTGTTCATTTTTGTATGGAATTCAAGGTTCAGGATTCCATCTCCAAGATCAACTAAGGTTGCATCTGAATTCCCCCAAACTTTATTGGATACTCTTAAGGCTTGAAGAGAAACCAATTCTTCTGTTCCCGGAATGATTTCGTAAGATTTGCTGTTCTGATTATAATATAAACGTTTTCCATTTTCCGTTTTATAGAAACTGGTAAACCCGGCAGCTTCCATTTCACCAACCCATGCCGGTAATTTTTTTCCTGCTTTTTCCGCTAATTCTTTTCCTTGTTTGAAACCTAAAATATCCCAGGTTTCAAAAGGACCCAGTTCCCATCCGAATCCGGCCTTGATAGCATCATCGATTTTATAAAGATCTTCTGAGATTTCCGGAATTCTGTTCGTAACGTAAGCAAATAGTCCACCGAATGTTTTGCGGTAAAATTCTCCTGCTTTATCCATTCCGGCGAATAACATTTTGGTGCGTTGTTCCAAATCATCAATCGCCTTTGTCATTTCAAGAGTAGGGAAAGAAACCTTTTTGCTCGGTTCGTATTCCATGGTCTTTAAATTCAAAGCGAGAAAAACTTTTTTGCCTTCCGCATCCACCGTTTTCTTAAAGAATCCTTGTTTTGTCTTACTTCCAAGCCAGTTATTCTCGACCATTTTCTTCACGAAAGAAGGAACTTCGAACAATGCTCTTTCCTCGTCATCCGGGCAATTTTCTTTCAAACCATTCGCTACGTGAACCAGTGTGTCCAGACCTACCACATCACAGGTGCGGAAAGTGGCCGATTTAGGTCTTCCCAAAACAGGACCGGTTAATTTGTCGACTTCTTCAATGCTCAGATCCATTTCCTCGACTGCATGGAACAAAGCCATGATGCTGTAAACACCAACCCTGTTTGCTATAAAAGCAGGAGTGTCTTTACATAAAACCGTTTTCTTTCCAAGAATTTTGGATCCGAACGTCATATAGAAATCAATGATTTCAGGCGCAGTATCTTTTGTTGGGATCACTTCCAGTAAAGGCAAATATCTTGGCGGATTAAAGAAGTGAGTTCCTGCAAAATGTTTTTTAAAGTCGTCAGATCTTCCGTCCAGCATCAGATGAATCGGGATTCCGGATGTGTTCGTAGAAATAAGTGTTCCGGGTTTCCGGAATTTTTCCACGTTGGTAAATACCTGTTGTTTGATATCCAGGCGCTCAATTACCACTTCAATGATCCAGTCTACCTCCGCAATTTTTGGCATGTCATCTTCAAAATTCCCGGTTTGAATGCGGGAAGCAAATGACTTCAGGTAAATAGGAGAAGGGTTGGACGTTAAAGCGAACTGAAGCGCTTCGTTCACTATGCGGTTTCTCACGGGTTTACTTTCAATCGTGAGTCCTTTTGCTTTTTCAGCATCATTGGGTTCTTTCGGAAGGATGTCAAGAAGCAGAACTTCACATCCGACATTGGCAAAGTGACAGGCAATTCTGGATCCCATAACTCCCGATCCTAAAATGGCCACTTTTTTAATGTGTCTGTTCATAATTTATATTTTTAATCTATTCTATTCTCTGTTGATTTTACGCAGTATTATTTATGATTGTACTGGCGTTTGTCTTTCATCGTCCGCCGCGGCGGACTCTTATTCCGACGGACCCGAGTTTTCTTCATCCAGGATTTCCTGGATTTGATTAACTACGGATTCGAAAATATCAATGTGTTCTTTGGGAATTCGTTCGATTACCTTGTTATTGAATTCAAAAACAACATCTCGGGCAATGTAGCGGGCTTTCAATCCTTCCTCGGTAAGAAAAATGCGGACAATTCTTTTGTCCAGTTTATCTTCTTCGCGACGAATGAATCCTTTTTCTTCCATTGTTTTCAATGTTCTTGAAAGACTGGTCGGTTCCATTCCCATTCGCGGGCCTAATTGAGTACTCGGAGTTCCTTCCCGGTCGATATGAAGGAGGATAAAACCAACGGACATGCTAATTCCATAGCTGTTTGCACGCTGGTTATACATGCGCGACATCTTGTGCCACGTTAATCGAACATCTAAGTCGATGAGGTATTGGGGCTTATTTTGCATACTGTGAACTTGTCACGAATATACAAAATAATATTATGTATGCATAGTAAAGTGCAGATTTTTTTCGGGGAGGATTACCAGAGATCAGGGTGGCGGAAAACCGTTCCGTTAAATCTAGCAATAATTTTTTGATTTTGGTTATAAACAATTGATTCATAGCGTCCAATTGTTTTTCCGCAGTTGATTTCTTTGCAAATAACGAGCAGCTCGTCATTCACGGATACAGGTGAAATATGAGCGATGGAGGTTTCAATACTGACTGCTTTTTGTCCGCGGCTGTTTGCGGCGAAAGCCAAAGCAGAATCAGAAATGGAATAGGAAATTCCTCCATGTCCGGTTTGATGTCCGTTTACCATTTCAGGACGAACAATCATGGATAATTTGCAATATCCGGGTGCAACTTCAAGGATTCGGATGCCTAACCATTGGGAAAAGGCATCCTTACTCATCATTTCATTGACAATATCCTGAGGTTCTTTCATTTTTAATTAATCCAGCGATCTTGAAAGTAATGAGATCATAGCTAAAATAACAATGAACAACTGGGTTGCAGTTTCATCGTCCAAAGTAACTCCTTCCGCATCTTCCATTCCGATTTCCATGGCCATAAATTTTACCAGATCCGGTTGGTCTGAAAATTCTTCCAAAATACTCTCGTCTTCATTTTCAAAATACTCATCCAGCAATTGAAAGTAAGGTTCTTCAAAACTGTCAATTAACTCATCAGTTACGCTTTTGGGATGTAATCCTGCCTCGGAGTACGCTTCCAAAACAACAGTGAAATAATAGATCAGTAAACTTTCTAATCCTTCATTTTGATATTCCTGAGCCGCAGACATGATGTATCCCAAGAGCACAGGTTGTGCTGTTGTTTGCGCTTCGGATAATCTGTCTAACGCGTTATCATCCAGACTATCAACTTTTTGGATAGCTGCTTCAATATGTCCTATGGAGACTTGTGCCATGTAAATTTATTTTAGGACAAATGTACTGTATTCTTTAGAGAAATGGTTCCTATTTGTCTTTTCATTTGGCTAAAATTACGGGATTGAAAATCTGTAAAAATCAACAAGTGTAGGAATTGGATAAATACTATCTTTGAAGCATGGCATATTTTACAAAAGATTATCTCGATTTCTTTATTGAATTAGCTGCGAATAACAATAAGGACTGGTTCGACTTAAACAGGAAGCGTTATGAAAATTCGGTGAAGAAACCTTTTGCTGAGTTTGTTCAGGTATTTATCAATCATCTGGCAAAATCTCATCCTGAATTTAAAGATCTCACGGCATCGGAATGTATTTTCAGAATTAACAGGGATATTCGCTTTTCTAAAGACAAAACACCTTACAAACTGATGTGTTCGGCTGTTGTGGCGCCAAATGGCAAAAAATCCAAAAGCATTCATGGAATTTACTTTGAATTCGGACCGGAAGAGGTCCGGGTTTATGGAGGGATTTATGAAATTGAAAAAGATGATCTGTTTTTGGTGCGCGAGGGAATAGCTCATAATTTGAAAGAGTTCAATGCGTTAATGGCCGATAAGCAATTTGTAGAGGTCTTTGGAGAGATCCGGGGCGAAAGAAATAAAATTGCACCGAAAGAATTCAAAGAGGAAGCAGAAAAACAACCTTATATCTTAAATAAACAATGGTATTTCTTTACCAAATTTGATGCAGACTTAATTTTGAAAGACAATCTTCTGGAAACATTGGATCATTGCTTTCAGGTAGGTCTTCCACTTGAAACATTTTTTAATAAATTCATTCAAAGATCATAATTTATGAATAAATATTTTGGACTAATTCTTTTTGTATTCCTGGGATGCAACGTTATTGCGCAAAAGAAGCAATTATCACTTTCGGACGCAGTACTGCAGCAAAACAGGGCCTTCAGAGATGAGCAATGTAATTCAATTACCTGGATTCCGGGAACTGATTCCTATGTGTATGTGAGCAATAATTACCAAACCATGTATCAGGCTTCTGTTAAGAAAACGGAACCTGAACAAATTTTGACTATTCAGGCGGCAAACGCTGCATTAGGTGCTCAATTATATAGTTTCTACGGATTTTCATTTAGAAATACGGATGAGTTGTTATTAACGGACGGGAATAACTATTATTCGTATAACCTGAAAACTAAAACCGGTGCTAAACTGGTATCGGTTGTTGAAGGAGGAGCTGGTGCCGAATATGAAATGACAAGCGGAAGCGTGGCTTATACGGTAGATAACAATCTGTGGATCGTCAACTCGAAAGGGGAAAAGATTGCAGTGACTTCCAATACGGACAAAAATATCGTTTCGGGTCAGACAATTGCCCGGAGTGAATTCGGAATTGTAGACGGAATTTTTTGGTCCGGGAAAGGGCAGTATTTAGCTTTTTACCAAAAGGATGAAACGAATGTAAAGGAATACCCTTTGGTTGATGTCACAAAAGTTCCGGCAGAATTGATGAATATAAAGTATCCGATGGCAGGACAGGGATCTGAAAAATCTAAAGTGGGAATCTATTCTGTTTCAGCTGGTAAGACGGTCTATATTTCTCCTAAAGGTGCCGCGGATAATTACCTGACAAATTTGTGTTGGACACCGGACGAGAATTTTATTCTCCTTGCGGAGGTGAATCGCGAACAAAACCATATGTGGTTGAATCAGTACGATGCGAAAACGGGTGCATTTGTAAGAACTATTCTGGAAGAACAAAATGAAAAATGGGTAGAACCTGAACATACTGCATTCTTCCCGATGGCAAATTCCAATAATTTCATTTGGATTTCCGAGAAAGATGGTTTTAATAACTTGTACTATTATTCGATTGAGGGTAAACTGATCAAACAATTGACCGCGAACAAGTTTGTTGCGAAAGAAATTTTACAATCCATCAATAAAGGAAAAGAAATCGTCTTCGCAGCAACAGGAACAAGTCCTTTGAATACCTTGTATTATGCTGTTGATTTGAATGGGAAACAGCGTTGCCTGACATTGGAAGAGGGAACTCATGGTATTGTACTTAATGAAGCGAGCACTTACCTGATTGATCAATATTCTTCTCATTCGGTTCCTGGTAAAGTAGAATTGAAAACAATTAACGGGAAGATCGTAAAGACAATTGCCTCAGCTAAAAATAAACTGGCTGAGATTCAGCTTGGGACAGCTGATATCGGACAGATAAAAGCAGAAGACGGGTCGGTTTTGTACACCCGTCTGATTAAGCCGAGTAATTTTGACCCGAATAAAAAATACCCGGTAATGGTTTACGTTTATGGCGGACCACATGCACAAATGATTACCAATTCCTGGTTGGATGGTGCTAATTTATGGATGTATTGGATGGCTGAGCAAGGTTATTTGGTCTTCACTTTAGATAACAGAGGTTCCGGGGAACGTGGTTTTGCATTTGAAAATCAGATCCACAGGCAACTGGGTGTTGTTGAAATAAAAGATCAGATGAAAGGAATTGATTATCTGAGATCGCTGCCTTACGTGGATACTTCCCGTTTTGCGGTACATGGCTGGTCTTTTGGTGGCTTCATGACTACCTCATTAATGTTGAAGCAATCCGAAACATTCAAGGTTGGTGTTGCCGGCGGACCGGTTACCGACTGGAAATATTATGAAGTAATGTACGGTGAACGTTATATGGATCGCCCGGAGGAAAATGCGAAAGGATATGAGGAAGCATCTCTGTTTACACATGCAAACAAATTGAAAGGTGACTTGCTGCTCATTCATGGAACGGTAGACGATGTGGTTGTGCCGCAACACAATGATGCTTTGGTGAAAAAGTTCATTGATCTGGGAATCCAGATCGACTTTTTCCATTACCCGATGCATAAACATAACGTGATTGGAAGGGACCGGGTTCATTTGATCCAAAAAGTACTTGATTATATTATTGAAAACAATAACTAGATAAGAGGAGCTTTAAAAGCTCCTTTTTTTTGCTCGAAATACCGATTATTCTTTTGTTATTCGGTTCATTTCCTTTTTGAATCTTATCTTTGTTACAAAATATACCCCAAAATGGCAGATACTCTTTCGAAGACCATGAAATCTACTATTAAGACAAATAAAGATGTTCTACTGAAAGCTTTTCGTTTGATGGCTACAGCAAAAACATTGGCTGAGAAATACGAGGCGAACAAGGAAGTCACGGCAAAATATGTTCATGCTACTTCGAGAGGGCATGAAGCAATTCAATTGGCTGTAGGTTTGCAGTTAAAGCCTCAGGATTGGGTTTCTCCATATTACCGCGACGACAGTATTCTCCTGGGAATCGGAATGACTCCTTATGAATTGATGCTCCAGGTTTTTGCCAAGAAAGAAGATCCTTTTTCGGGTGGTAGAACTTATTATTCTCATCCTTCCCTTAAACGGGATGATATGCCTAAAATTCCGCACCAGTCTTCAGCTACCGGAATGCAGGCAATTCCCACAACCGGGATTGCAATGGGAATCCAGTACAAGGAAAAAACAGGTCTTGCCGAAGATTACGAAGGTGAAAATCCGGTTGTAGTTTGTTCTTTGGGAGATGCATCCTGCACAGAGGGAGAGGTTTCCGAAGCCTTTCAAATGGCGGCGCTGAAGCAGTTTCCAATCGTTTACCTGGTCCAGGACAATGGATGGGATATTTCCGCAAATGCAGCCGAAACCAGGGCACAGGATATAACACATTATGCACAAGGATTTAAAGGAATCGAAGTGCGCACCATTGATGGAAGCGACTTTGATTTGTCTTTTCAAACTGTTCAGGAGGTTTTTGAAATTGTCAGAAAAGAAAGAAGACCCTTTATCATCCATGCGAAGGTTCCGCTTTTGGGACATCATACTTCCGGGGTAAGAAAAGAATGGTACCGGGACGATCTGGAAGAGGCCGCTTCACGCGATCCTTACCCGAAATTGAAAGAAATTATTCGCGAACTGGAAGGTGAAGCGGATATCATTAATATTGAAGCGGAAGTACGGAAATTAGTTGATGAAGATTACGATAAAGCATTGAATGCAGAAGATCCGTCTCCGTCAAGCGTTACTGACTTCATTTTTGCTCCTACACCGATTACGGAAGAGAAAGGTGAGCGTGAACCTGCAGGAAAGAAGAAAACCGTGATGGTTGACAGTGCTTTGTTTGCGGTTCGTGAAATCATGTCTCAGCATCCGGAGGCCCTGCTTTACGGGCAAGATGTAGGCGGACGATTAGGAGGTGTTTTTAGAGAGGCGGCAACACTTGCCCAAACTTTCGGCGATGACCGTGTCTTTAATACTCCGATCCAGGAAGCATTTATTATCGGATCCACTGTCGGAATGTCGGCTGTAGGATTAAAACCCTTTGTTGAGGTTCAGTTCGCCGATTATATCTGGCCCGGACTGAATCAGTTATTTACCGAAGTTTCCCGTTCGAATTATTTGTCAAACGGAAAATGGCCGGTTAGTTGTGTAATCCGGGTTCCGATTGGGGCTTACGGTTCGGGTGGACCTTACCACTCTTCCAGTGTGGAATCGGTTCTGGCGAATATTCGCGGAATAAAAGTGGTTTATCCGTCAACGGGAGCTGATTTGAAAGGTTTGTTGAAAGCCGCATATTACGATCCGAATCCGGTTGTTATTTTGGAGCATAAAGGTTTGTATTGGTCTAAAATTCCAGGAACTGAGGGTGCTATGTCTATCGAACCGGATGAAAATTACATCATTCCGATCGGTAAAGCCCGAATTGTACAGGAAGCTGCCGGTTCTGCAATCGAAAATGGAGAGTCTTGTGTAGTGATTACTTATGGTCGCGGAGTTTACTGGACTTTGGAAGCTTCAAAACAATTCGAAGGAAAAGTAGAGATTTTGGATTTACGTTCGATCAATCCGCTTGATATGGATGCAATTGCTGCTTCTGTTGAAAAACATGGAAAGGTTCTGCTGGTTACGGAAGAATCTGTTGAAGCATCTTTCACTCTTGGACTGGCAGGAAGAATCCAGCGGGATTGTTTTGAATCCTTGGATGCTCCGATCGGATTGGTAGGGGCAATTGACACCCCGGCTATTCCTTTGAATTCAACCCTGGAGGCTGAGTTGTTGCCAAATGCAGACAAAGTGAAGACAGCTCTTGAAAAACTTTTAAACTATTAATTGCATGAATCAAAACCACCCACCTAAAATCAAAGCAATGTTAGATAGAATGGAATTGGTAAAGACTGATTTTTCAGGAGTTACAATGTCCATTTCACTTGACGGAAATATCCGGAACTTACCTGAAACGGATGAGATCAGGTCTTCTGTTACATCGGAAAATACAAAACAATTACTAGCCGCTCTAAATGATGCCTTTTTAAAACAGGATTTGGCCCGCGTGAGTGCCCTGTACTCTTATGTTGTTTTGTTTCCTGAAAAGGACCAGGTAGAGATCAGACAAGCAATCAGCCGGGATTTCCTGGTTTATATCAAGGGACTAAAAAATGATACGGAAGTAAATGCACTCTTCCTGCATCCTGGATTTTCAAATTTAGTTACAGGTTTAAATGATAAAGAGGTAACGGATTTGCAGTTTAAACTGTTTTCAAGGTACCACCTGGATGATAAAACCACTGTGGGTAAACGTATCGCTGCAATCCAGAAAAACTTACCGCTAAGTGATGATCAAAAAAAGGAAGTTACTGACTACCTTAATGAGATAAAAGCCGAAAAAGAAAAAATTGAACAAAAGAAAGATTATACTAAAACAATTATTGTAATCGTTTTGATGGTTGTATTGCTGATAATACGTCTTGTATTGCGAGCTAACAGGTGAATAACTTGTAAACAATTCTGCTTTTATAAGTAATTGGATTTTTTAAGAAAACAGCTTTATTAGGCCTTACTTTTATATTGAGTAAGTCTATGAAAATCGGAAGCATACATACCATCGGCGCAATTGCGCAATTTTTGGGCAGAGAAGTTATTGGTGATGAAAATTTGATCGTTACCGGGATTAATGAGATTCATCGCGTTGAACCAGGTGATCTGGTCTTTGTTGATCACCCGAAATATTATGATAAAGCGGTGAATTCAGCTGCTTCTTTTATCCTGATTGATAAAGAAGTAACAGTTCCGGAAGGAAAGGCACTGATTATTTCTCCCGTACCCTTTGATGATTATAACAAACTGACTAAAAAGTTTGCTCCGTACAGACCTCAGATGTCCATGACAGGCGAAAATTGTGAGATTGCTGATTCTGCGCATCTTTCCCCCAATTGTTTTATCGGTCACGACGTGATAATCGGTGAGAACGTCACTATTCATCCCGGAGCATATATCGGCGATGGAACAGTCATTGAGGAGAATGTGATCATCGGTCCGAATGCGGTTATCGGACATTATGCATTTTATTATAAAAAGAAGCCTCAGGGTTATGATCGTATGCATAGCTGTGGTTTTGTTTACATAGAAAAGAATGCGGAGATTGGTGCCGGATCTACAATTGATGCCGGAGTCAGTGCAATAACACGAATCGGTGAAGGAACTAAAATTGATAATCTGGTCCAGATCGGTCATGATACGGTAATTGGTAAGAACTGTCTTTTTGCTTCACAGGTTGGAATTGCCGGTTGTTGCACAATCGGTGACAATGTTACTTTATGGGGCCAGGTAGGCTGTGCATCCGGTATTACTATCGGAGATGGTGTTGTCGTACTGGCGCAATCCGGGATCGGGAAATCACTCGAAGCCGGTAAAGTTTATTTTGGCAGTCCGTGTGATGAAGCAAAAACTAAAATGCGTGAATTGATCGCACTGAAAAATCTTTCGGAGTCGAAAAACAAATCATGAAGGTAGAAGCCCGCATAGCAAATTTAGAGTCACAGGTAGAGTTAGGTGAATTTCGCCTGAATTCTCTTTTGGAACTTACACGGGCTATTGCAACAAATCAAAGTATCGAGCAGATTGTGCGTTTGTTTGAGTTTGTCATGCGCGAACAATTGGGCTTTGACCATTTTCTCCTTTTTAATAAGGAAAATCAATGGAGCCCGCTTTTAAAGGTCGGACTGAAAAGCAAGGTCAAAGATATTTCTGTAGAAAAGGAATTATACCGCTTCCGTGAGATTACGGTTATTGAATCCAGTTATTCCCCGATCATTGATGAATTTGACATCATCGTTCCGGTTTTCCACAAGGATAAGCCCTTAGCTTATTTATTGATCGCCGGAATTGAAGGTTCGGGAATCAAAAAATCGGAAACCCTGGCAGATATGCGCTTTGTTCAGACGCTTACGAATATGGTTGTTATGGCCATTGAAAACAAGCGGATGGCAAGGGAAGAGGTGAAGAGAGAGCGTTTGAAAAAGGAGTTGGAGGTGGCTTCCGAAATGCAGAAATTGCTCTTTCCGTCTGATCTGCCTTCCAACAGGCAAATGGATATTTCTGCAAAGTATATTCCGCGTCACGAGGTTGGTGGTGATTATTATGATTTCATCCCGCTTGGAGATAACAAGTATGTGATTTGTATTGCAGACGTCAGTGGGAAAGGGATTAGTGCTGCTATGCTCATGGCAAATTTCCAGGCCACTATCCGTACGTTTTATTCGACGGTGCACCAGATTCGTCCTTTTTCACTGGAATTCCTGATTGAAGAACTCAATAAGAAAGTAATGACCAGTGCAAAGGGGGAGAAGTTTATTACCTTTTTCATTGCTGTATACGATGCGGAAACGCGCGAACTGAATTACGTAAATGCCGGGCATAACCAACCGATTATTACGAATGGCAAAGAATACAAACTCCTGGATATAGGTTGTGTCGGGTTAGGAATGTTTGATGAAATGCCATTTATCCAATTAGGAAAAGAAGTGCTCAAACCAAACACAACCTTAATCCTTTATACTGATGGAGTGGTGGAATTGGAGGACGAAAGGAACTGCCATTTTGAATTGGAACGCCTGATTAAGATCTACCACAATTTTTACCGATTGAGCATGGAAGATATGAATAACATTGTCTTTTCCAAATTAGATGAATGGCGCGGAAACCGTAAACTGGTGGATGATACCGCGATCTTTTCATGCCGCTTCTTCTAGTCCTTTTGCTACATTTGCAGCAAACTTTTAAAAAAATGAAAATAATCAATTTAACACTCCTGTTTCTATTGGGGGGCTTTACGCTGTTTGCACAAGATGGTGAAATGGAGCGTTCGTCTGAGGTAAAAATAACCAAGAGTGAACCATATCCGGTAGTGGATGCATATTCAAAGATGTATTACAGGTTGGCTAACGATGAGATCCTGGCGATCAAAAAAAATAAAAAAGGCCTGCTGTTCCAAAAGTTTTCGGGTGAGAACCTGAACCTGAAAAGTTCATTTACTGAAGCCTTTGAAATTAAAGGCAGTGTCCCGTACGGGATCTATGAGCTGAATTCCTCATTGGTTATGATGTATTCCATTCTGGACAAGAAGGCTGGTGTAGAAACTTTGTATGCGCAGGCAATCGATAAGGAAAAAGGAGCTTTTGCCGGTGAGGCCAAAGTATTAATGACAGTTGACAAAGAAATATCCGCCTTTGGTTTTGCACGCACTTCTTATGGTTTGTTCAGCTTTGATGTTTCTGCAGACAAAAAAATCTTTGTAGTTAAATACCGTTACAAGCCTGCTGTTAAAGATGATTCAAAAAACAACGATGTATTGGGAATGCATGTTTTCGACAGTGAACTGAATCAAATGTGGAGAGCGGATTTCACGATGCCATACACGGAAAGTATGATGGATAACCTGGACTTCGCCGTAGATTCGGAAGGGAATGGCTTTTTCCTTATTAAAAAGTATAAGGAAGAACTGAAATTGAGAAACCGGAACGATCCGGATAACGAGTCGGTTGCGATTTTAATAGCGAGTGCAGATGGAAACCTGAATGAGGTTGAGTTTAGCCTGGGTGGATCTATGATCGACGATGTTACAATGCAGGAGAACAAGAATGGAGATATCGTTTGTGCCGGTTATTACCGTAAACCAAAGTCTTATGGGGTGGATGGTACCTTTGTCTCGATTTTAGACAGTAAGGGAAATCTGAGCACTCCTAAATTTTACGAGTTTTCGCTTGATTTTATTAAGAAATACAAACGTATTTCCGAACGTGGTAAAAAGAAAATGGCAGAAGCGGATGAAAATGACAAATTGACTTTGGCAAATTTAACTATGCGCGATGTGGAAATTCTGGATGATGGAGGAATCGTTCTGGCTGGAGAGATTTACTATGTAACAACTTATACTGATTCGAAGGGGAATACTCATACTACTTATCATTACGATGATGTGATTGTGGTGAAGATCAATGCCGATGGAGAACTGGGCTGGATGCAGAAGTTTCCGAAACGTTCAACTGTCGAATCGTTCAGATTATTCACTTCGGAAAAATACACCTACATCTTGTTTACGGATAACCCTAAGAATGCCGACCTTCCGGAAGATCAGAACCCGCATCTTAGTTTTGCAAAGGAACGTTTTGTGATTACCTATAGAACGGATAACAAGACCGGGGAAAGAAAACACATGGCTCTTTTCGGATTCAAGCAGATTGATGGTACGCCTGTCTATCAATATTCATCCAATAGGGTAATTCCTTTAACGGATAACTCATTCGCAATTGAGCTTTATATCAAACAAAAAAGTGATATGATGTTCAAAGTGGAGTTTGAGGAATGATAAAAGAAATCAAATAAAAATAAAGACTGCTTCGAAAGGAGCGGTCTTTATTTTTACCTCATCAAATACATCTTCCCAAAGTTCTTTTTGAAGTACTGATCAGCTCCGGATTCACGGTGTTTGATATCTTCTCCCGAAATTTTAGCCTTCACCTGGTAAAGATATACTCCATTCGCAAGCTGATCTCCAAACTCGTCTTTTCCATCCCAGGCATATTCCGAAATGTTCCGTCCTATTCGGATCAAACCTAGTTCGTCCTCGGTTATTTCACGGATTACGCGTCCTGACACGGTCATGATTTGGATAATTATGTCATCCGGAACCTCTGTACCTGTCAAAGTAAAGACGAATCGTGTACTGGTGGAGAAAGGATTCGGGTAATTCATCATTTGGGTAATCGATGATTCGCGAATGACTTCAAAGCTCACTTTATATTCGTAATCTCCCGAAACATTCCCCGAACGGTCGGTTCCCTGGACAAACAACTGATACATTCCGTCGCTTAGAAACTCCTTCGGATAGACAATTTTAAATTTGAGGTTCTGTCCGTTCGCGGGGATCCATTGCATGATCGTATTTCCGTTTCCATCAATGAAAGGAATGCGTTTTTGGATCCCATCCGGGCCGGTTAAATAAATCCCGAAAAGAGTGGTGTCTGAAATATCATTCATTACCAAATAGGGATTGTCGTCTTTCAGAGTGATCAAAATCTCACTCGTAGGGTCAATGATATCGCCATTCAGGATATGCTGACCATTGAAGGTAACATCCAGGATCGGGTTCTTATTGTCTTCAACAACAAAAACCGGAAGCTGAAGAATGTTATTGTAATGGTATTGTTCCAGTTGATCCGTTTGAACCAATGAACCGTTTACATAAGGGTTCACTTCCATCCACAAAATGTTGTAACCGGGTTTGGCAATAGAAGTGAATTGAATGGTATCTCTTAAAACCTGGTGAACATGCAATGAATCTTGTCGCGGATATGGAATAACATGTTTGATGTGTTGCTGATCTTCCAGCCAATAATTCACCAGTAAAGAATCCATGTCAAATTCGCTGACATTTACAACATCCACCGCAAAACTGAAATTTTGGCCTTCATACAAGGTGTCTCCGCTGATAGAGGCATAATATCCCGATGATCCGTCAATTGCAGCTTCAGGAACGGGTTCGTAAAGCACATGCAGACGATCGATCTGTGCCGGTGTTAAGTTCGTTTTATCCGAATTGTAGATTCCGATTCTAATCCGTGGATAGATCGAAGCATCGATCAGGTTATTCAGGTTGAGAATCGAATCAATTGGGGTGAAAGCAGTATCTATAATTCCTGATAAATTATTGATGACATCATACTTTTCAATAAATATGCGCACACTGTCTGTAGATGGAGATTCCAGGGAGTCTCTTCTCCAGTACAAGGTTTCCCATTGAAAAGCAGGTCCGATTTGTGGCGTTTTTTCTACTCCGATAAAAGATGGTTTTAAAACATTTGCCTGGATGGTGATCTTGGGAACTCCATCAGGGATACCGGTTGTTTGAGCATCTGTCCAGAATTTCACCTGGTTAAGTGCCGTTGTGCCTTTTTTGAAGAACAGGGCAAAGGGCTCATTGGGCTGACTAGCTGTTATTGAAGGAAAGCCCAAATTTTGAAACATTGTAAATACGCTGGGATTATTTGTGTTCCATTGATCAAAAGCCGTGGAGAAAGGAGTGTAAATCACAACGTAATTACTATCCGGAATTCCATTAGTGATCATGTTCTGGAAATTCGCCATGGAAACCGGATCTGTCTGATCAAATGTGAAATAACGCTCAAAGCGGTCTCTGCAACCCTGCCCGCCAGCGATACCTAAATTGTTTAGGTTTCCGAAATTCATGGAAGGATCATTGTGACTTCCTTGTGAACATCCCGGGCAGTGAGTTTCCCATGGTTCGAGTGTGGTAGCGTCAACAACACCGACATAGATATATGGGAATGTATTGCAGGTTGCATAATCCATATTTTCGTTATCTACAGACCATGCGATGTGCCAAGAGTCTTCAACTGTCGTGAACTTCATTGTCAGGATTCCAATGGTGTGTACATCGTTCAGGTTAAACAGGCGTTTTCTTAGAGTTCTGTCGTAGTTGATGTTAGAAAAACCATTATTCTTAAACTGGAAAAAGTGATCCTGTCCCCAACCGCGTTTTCCCGGGATATACTGAAAGGAATATTCTGCCCAATTCGGAACGGTACTGTCTGCAGCCACACGCCAAAAATAAACCGTACTATCCGCACAAATCAATGGGAAAGGGGAGCCAAAAGCCGATAGCCACTGATTGGGCTGAACACTTTTTACTCCACCAAGTCCTGTTACTGAGAATCGTCTTAATTGCGGACTGTCGTAAGTGTCGGTTGTATCCAACTCGAAGCGGTAAGTTCTCATTCCCGCAATCGGGTTGATCGTGGATGCTTTGACGGTAATGGTGTCGTAGGGAATAACCGCGTAATTGTATGGCCACACAGGAAGCATTCCGTCAATGTTCAAAAAGAAATTCGCACTTGCCTGGTTATTCGATATTTCTTCAAACTGTTCCTGGTGGAAGTTGGGAATGTCAACCGAAACGGTAAAATTGTTTACACCGGCACTAAATTCCGCTTGTAATGGAAACTTGCGTTTGATGATGGTGTCGTAATTCAGGCGAGGTAAAAACAAGGTTTTCACTGAGTCAACGGAACTTCCGGGAAAGTTTCTCCTGATTTCCACAAAAACCGGAGTTTTAATTGATTTTCCCAGGTTCCGGATAGTGAAACTTAACTCTACACTGTCAACCGAAAGATTCACATTATTCGGACTTAAACTCAAATCCGCTGCCCGGATATCAATCTCGGGATCAGTGCTGTAATTGACTCTGATCATCGGGTCTCCATGCAAGGTCATCTGTGTGCATGCAGATTCGTAATACACGCTTCCGGGCGTCATGGTAATGTATTGCTGATAAAGCTGTTTGATGGTATTCTTTATTTGAAACCCGAGAGTGTTTCCATAGTTTTTATGGGAAAACTGACGATAAAGTTCCGTAGAATAAACTGCAAGTGGTGCATCATAACCTACCGAAATAGTCGATAAAAATGCAATTGCACCTTCGTTGGGAATATTGACAAAGTTTTCCGACGTTGAATTTCCTGGTTTGAAGATGTTTCCGTTGTAACAGGAGTTACCGATCACAATGGGATATTTCCCAAAATTGTTCCAGTTACTTGGCTCATCAATGTTGATCTCAAAACCATTGTTTGAAGCTGCTGCATGACCAAAGAAGTTCATGACTGAGACGCCATCTTCAATTTTTTGAGTGACAGTTGAAACTACGTTGGGATCAAGCGGATTACTGGAGGTTTTGAAGTAGTTGGTAACATTTCCGGCAAAAACGGTGTCTTCAACGATTGCCTTCATAGTGTTCATATATCCCTGGAACTGGTTTTGCTGCTGTGAATTGTTGCCGCCAACGAAATGTAGCAATTGCTTTTGCCAGTTCTTGGTTTCAGCAAAATTTAACCCGGGATTGTTTTGTGCATCTTCGTATTGTTCGATTTTTGAGAGGTAATTTTCAACTTCCGTGTTGGAAGTCATGGAAAGTCTTCCTGTCGGCACCAAAGGTTCCCAGTTGCCATTACTGATTAATCCGGCCGTGATCGCAATATCACTTGGAGGATAACCCATAGGAGGTATTAAACAGCTGGCAAAACCGCTGGGAGAAACCCGTGTTTCACCTACATTCAACCCTTTTCCTATAATGAGTAAGCCTTCTGGTTTTTGTGTGCTGTTGTTGTGTACGAAATGTACAAACCGTCGAATTGCAAGCGGGTGTTTGATTATTCCGCTGGCAAATTGGAGGTATAATTCTTCAATATTTGCCTGAAGTACATTGTGACTGCCGCCTGCTATGGAAGAACGGTAACTTAAATAAGAATCTTTACTGCCCGACAGGGACGGATGATAAACAAGGATCATGGCCGAATCAATGTTCATTGAACTGAAATCAGTGAATGTTCCTGTCCCGTTTACTGCGGTTAATGAATTGACGGGAATGGTGTTGTTCATGTCTACAACCAAAACTTCTGTTTCATTGCCTGAAGGGTTGTTGGGTACAATGAATTGAGTTAATCCGGCATTCACTGTTGGGATTTCATATCTTGGAACAGAGCCGAAACTTAAAACCAATGGGGCTGAACCTGTGAAGTTTTCCAAATCAATTCTGCTTTTCAAAGTTCCGTTCTGAACAAAGAACCGGTCGAAGGGTTGATTGCTGCTGTTTGGAAGCCTGGGATAAGAAAGCATGGCATAAGTAAAGATCTGTCTGTCGACTGTTACATTTAAGTCGGCAATAATCTCATGATGAATATAGCTTGTCCCGTTGCTCAGGTCGGAAGCCTGCAGGTTGTTCACAGTTTTTACCTGGTAATAATTTTTATAAATAGTATCGATTAAAAGCAGGTTTGAAGCACCAAAGCTCAGCCTGGTATGATGGTTGAGGGGGATTTGCTGGGGAAAATTAATATTTCCACCGGAGGAATTGGATGAAACCCGGCACTCCAGCTTAACGGGAAGTCCTCCCGGACCCGTATAAACATTGGGAGTCGGAAGTGCAATATTGGATAACTCATTGGCTGTTGTGGCTGCTAATTCCGGCAATCCGAAACCTTCTCCTCTGGAATAGATCGAACCGGAGGCTTCACCTTCAATAAGTCCCTCACAATAAGAACCCGAATATTGGCTTCTGTATTCTGACCGTACGAAATTGCTTGGGCTGTAATTGGAATAGTTTTGATCTGCCTGTAATGCAAACCGAAGCCCTGTTCCGGCATTCTTCCATGAAAAAAAGTAAGTGATCGTGTCGTTGATCAAGCTGAATCCCGGGTTCGCCATTACGGCTGGATCAGGATACATTAATGAATCAAGCCATCCGTCGTTTTTATAGGCATAAAACAAAAAGTAATCTCCCGGATCAAATGAATTGTCTCCGTTATCGACCATGTAAAGGGGAACTTCTTTGTCTTTTCCGAAAACCTGGAAACTCGATGGGTTTAATCCCGAAAGTGGAATTCCATTACTGTTTAATGTGGCGTAATCTATCTTATAAAGTCCGTTTTGAACAATTTTAAAGCCATAGAACTTTTGGGAATAGTCAATCCATTCATTCCCATAAGGCTGACTCCACGCGTAAACAAAAGGTATAAGTGTTAGTAGTATTAAGTAGAGTTTTTTCATAATCTCTTCTTATTCATCCGTTTTTATGGCATTTTTTGGTTTATTCAGTGCAAGACGTAATGAAATAACATGTGAGTACAATGCAGTTGAAGCATCACCTATATCCGTAAATGCATAGTCTAAATATACAGCTTTAATATGTAAACCAATACCGATGTTTGGTTGAATGGTCAGTTTCTTTGAGTCGTCGAAGTTCTTAATATACTGCATGTTGGAGATTCCACCTCTCAGAGTAACCAGATCCTTGAACCCGAATGCAATTCCGATGTGCGGATCAAAACTCACAACATCTGTTTTCAGAATGGTATTTCTTTTACCGTCGGTAGTAATGTCCAGGTCTAATTCCCCGGAAGCATAAATTCCTTTTTTGCCAAGTGGTTGCTTGTAATAGGTTCCCAGGATCACACGTGGAAGTGTCAGCTCTAAACCATTACTAGGCAATTCATTTCCGGTTAGTGTAAATACTTCTTTGGTTTGATCGTCTAGAGTGAAAATCCAGGCGTTGAATGTAGAAGTTACATCTCGGATCACAGCTCCGAACTTCAGGCGCTCGTTTTTTTCATAGGTAAGTCCCGCATCTAATCCGAATCCCCAGGATTTGGCGAAATCACCTACTTTGCGATAGATTACTTTGAAGTTTCCTCCCAATGACAATCCCGGAATTTTGGTTTTACGGGCATATGAAAGTAAAAATGCATAATCCGCGGCGGTAAAAGTCGTGATCTTGTCGTAATCGATTCTTCCTTCGTTGTCGATAAGTTGAGTGGTATTTGGAATATCATCCACTGCAAAACGAATGATGGATAAACCAACGGCACTTTTCTCATCGATCTGGTGCGCCAGACCTAAGTAATCATACTTGGCGATTCCAGCAAAATACTCGGAATGCATCAGGCCAATATCCAGCCATTTGTTCGTTCGTGTTAATCCCGCCGGATTCCAGTAGCCACTGTTAACGCCGCTGGTTTGCGCTACAACAGCATTGGAAAGCCCAAGAGCATCAGCTCCGATTCCGATCGCTAAAAATTCATTCGAGTATTTGGGTGCTACAGAACCTTGTCCAAAGGAAAATAAGGTGCAGAAAAATAAGCAAACAATTAGGTAAAATTTCATAGTATACAAGTTCCTTACGAATGCTTTAACTGCATCTTTTATAAAAAATTGTGTGTCCGAATGGTTTATTCATAAAATCGAAGTGTAAATTTACACCTTTTCGAACTTTTAGACTAACAAAATATTCATTCCCCAGATGAAAATGTTCAATATCCCTAATTTAATCACTGCCAGTAATATGCTGTGCGGAGTCTTTGCCATTATTTTAGCTTTTGCAGGAAGAATCGATATCGCTCCCTATTTTATTTTCCTGGCAGCCATCCTGGATTTCTTTGACGGATTTGCAGCACGGCTTTTGAAACAGCAAGGCGAATTGGGTAAACAACTGGATTCCCTGGCGGATATGATTTCGTTTGGTTTGGCTCCGGGGATAATAATGTTCGTTTTAATACTCCTTGAACAAAATGATATCAATAGGTTGTTTGAGGATACTGTATCGTTGAATCTTTCAGTGGGGGTCCATCTTTCTGGCCTGGTAAATTTTCAGCTTGAGAATAAGCTACCGTTCTTAGCTCTAATCATCCCATTCTTTTCCTTATTCCGCCTGGCAAAATTCAATATTGATACCCGTCAGTCGGAATCGTTCATCGGTCTGCCAACTCCTGCAAACACGATTTTCTTTATGGCGTTTCCATTGTTATTGTCACGATATGGAGGAACAACCGGTTGGGAACACGACCTGATCATGTGGTTAATACAGCCGATTGTTTTGATCCCGATCATTGTGATTATGTCGCTTCTTTTGGTGTCGGAACTGCCTTTGTTTGCACTGAAATTCAAGCACTTCAAGTGGAAAGGGAATGCAACCCGCTACATTTTCTTAATAAGTTGTGGAATACTTATTTCAACTTTATTGATTTGGTCCATTCCAATTATTGTACTTTTGTACCTGTTATTATCATTTATTCAACACATTCTTCGAAAAAATCGAACGCATGAAATTCAAAGCTGAAATCGATGTGATGCCATTAGAGGCATTGTTAGACCCTCAAGGAAAAGCAGTTACTAACAGTATGCCGACAATTGGTTTGCCTGAAATTACAGGTGTACGAGTTGGAAGACATGTACGTCTTTTTGTGGACGCGCCTTCTAAAGAGGTAGCAACAGAGAAAGTGGAATTGGCTTGTAAGAAATTACTTTCAAACCAAATCATGGAAAGTTATTCGTATACGGTAGAGGAGGCGTAAGCCATGAACCGATACTTAGGTAAAAATCACATTGGTTATCAGGTAAGTGCTCTTGGTAACCATGTTTTTTTTGGAATAGATCCAAGAACGAATCAGAAGTTTGAAACGGCTTTTCACCAGGCGTCTGCTGAAGAAGTGGATGCTGCTCTTACCAAATCAAAAGAAGCATTTGAGCAATACCGCTTGATCTCGATTGAAAAAAGAGTTCGCTTTCTGAAAGCAATTTCGGAAAAACTGAAAGCGAATAAGGATTTGCTCATTCATTGGTTTTGTGCTGAAAGCGGTTTGCCGAAAGATCGTGCAGAGATTGAATTTACCCGTTCGTGTTTCCAGTTTGAATATTATGCCGAAGCGGTTGAAAGCGGGTACGCTCTCGAAATTAAACTGGATCCGGCAAACCCGGAACGCAAACCAAATCCCAGACCATCACTCACCAAATTAAATATTCCGGTCGGACCGGTTGTGGTTTTTGGAGCCAGCAATTTTCCTTTTGCATATTCTGCTTTAGGAGGAGATGTGGCTTCTGCTCTTGCTGCAGGTTGTTCGGTTATCGTGAAAGCTCACGCAATGCATCCGCATACAAGTTCCATTTCGGCTCAATTTATTTTGGACACTGCAAAAGAACATAACATGCCGGATGGAATTCTGTGTCATTTGTTGGCAGAGGATTTCACGGTCGGACAGTTCCTGGTTCAGGATCTGCGTGTAAAAGCGGTCGGATTCACAGGAAGTATCGGCGGCGGAATGGCACTTCAGAAATTGATTAACGAACGGAAAGAACCAATTTCGTTATATGCGGAAATGGGAAGTTCCAATCCGATTGCTGTTACAAAAAGTGCTTTGCAAAAACGTTCGCCGGAAATAGCGAAACAGATCAGCGCTTCGGTTTTATTGAATGCAGGCCAGTTTTGTACTTCTCCCGGAATCCTGTTTATAGAAGAAACTGCAAATTTTTCTTCTTTTAAAGAAGAATTGGTTCGTGCTTTTTCTGAAAGTGAATTGCAGTGTATGTTGCATCCCGGCATTTCAAAGCGTTATTTGGAACGGGTAAAAGAACATGCCCTTTTGGTAAATGTAATTTTTGAAGGAAGGCACGAAGGAAACTTTATACAACCGACTTTAGCCGAAGCAACTGCTTCTCAATTCATAGCTCATCCGGAAATCCAGGAGGAAATATTTGGTTCGTACCTGACCATTGTGAAATGTCAGGATGAATCGGAGATCAAACAGTGTCTGCAGCTTTTGGAAGGACAGCTTACAACCAGTTTGTATGCTGATACGCCGGAAGAGATTGATGGTTTTCTCCCGATTCTGACCGCGAAATCCGGACGGATTATTTTGAATGGGGTGCCAACCGGAGTAGAGGTTAGTTTCGCCCAGCAGCACGGCGGACCTTTTCCCAGCAGCCTGAATTCTTACTTCACATCGGTGGGGTGGGACGCCATTAAACGCTTCCAACGACCTGTTACTTTTCAAAACTTCCCGGAAGATTTTAATTCTAAAAAGGTGAATTTCAACGGAAATAGTATTTTTTTACATTTTCTTAACGGAAAATACCAATAAACGTATTGGTGAGTCAAATTAAAAATACGTTATTTGCCATGATGAATTCCCTATCGTTCATTAGTTCTATTGTTATATTTGTATTTAAATTTTAGATTATGTCAGAATTAGAATCAGGCTCAAAGAAAAACATGACACCGGCACTAACAGCGATTATTGTTTTGTTGGTTGTTTTGTTAGGAACGATGACTTACTTATGGAGTTCAAAAAATGGTGCTTTGAAAGAAGCAACCAAGAAAAATGAAGAACTTCAGGCGGACATCGAAGAAATGAACAAAATGATGGCTCCGTTCTTAGGGAGTGAAACCACTAACGACTTGATGTCGGATTTCACGAATATGATGGATACATACGATGCGTTAATGAAGAAAGATGCATCCAAATCCGATAGCTTGAATGCTCAGAAGGATAAGATTCAAGGTTTGATAACTGAGTTGGAAACAGCAAAGAAGAATGGTCGTGTAACAGCGTCATTGATTGCGAAGTTGAAGCGTGAAAATGAAACCCTTCGTCAGATCATGATCGGTTACGTGAAGCAGATCGATCAGCTGAATACAATGAATTTGAAGTTGACTTCCGAATTGGATGAAACATCAACCCAGTTGGCTGAAACACAAAATGAGCGCGACACATACAAAGGTCAGGCAGAAGAAAGTGCAGAACAGGTGAAAAAAGGTTCGAAACTTGCCGCTTATGGTTTCACATCTACAGGTTTGCGTATGAAATTGAATGACACAACAGAGCCAACAACGAAAGCTCGCAACTGTGTTCAGGCAAAATCAACATTCACAATCGGTGAGAACAATATCGCTACAGCGGGAGATCGTGCGGTTTACATGCAGATCATTGATCCGGACGGTAAAACCTTACAGGGTCGTACGGGTGGTACAGCAAGTGCTGCTGATGGAGGAAATTTTGTTTACTCTGCAAAACGCGATATTCAATACGGAAACAAAGCATTGGACGTAACAATATTCTACGACTTCAATGGCGAAGAGCCGGTAAAAGGAAATTATAAAGTAAAAATTTACTGTGACGGTCAGGTTATCGGTTCCGATAGCTTTACTTTAAAGTAAATCAGATAAGAAATAATAGCTCCCGGATTTTTCTTAGTCCGGGAGTTATTTATTAAAAAAAGAGAGTAAACGTTGAAACGTTTTAGGTAAATTAGACCCACAGGAATCAGTTCCAAATTAAAGTTAGGTAAATGACAAATATTTTTATCGCAAATCTCGACTGGGAGATTACATCAGAAGATTTGCTAGCAACGTTTTCAGCGTTTGGTGCGGTTCACTTGGCACATGTAGTGTTTGATGCCAAGACAAAACAATCCAAAGGTTTTGGATACGTAGAAATGGAAAGTGCGGAAGAAGCTATTAATGCTATTCAGGCCTTAAACGGTTTTGAAGTAAACGGACGGAAACTGGACGTGAAAATTGCTTCACCGAAAGCAAATCGTCCAAAACCGGAGGACAAACCTAAAAAACCTGCATTCGGGAACAAGCCCGGAGGTTTCGGAGGACCCAAAAAGTTCAATAACAACGGACCAAGACAAGGTGGGCAAGGCGGCGGCGGATCTTACAGATCAAACGACCGGACCTCAAGTTATCCTAAAAGAGAGGGTGGAAGCAGTACTCCTGGTTCAGGTTCTTCCGGATCGGGTTCAAGTGCCGGATCATCATCAGGGTCAGGTGAACGTCAGATGCGTCCTCGCAGAAAATTTGATAACTAACTAGTTAAATTAAATCATGTCAGAAGCTGTCAATCAAGGTCACGTAGAAATGCGTGTAGATGAATTCGGTATTGCTACTATCGAGTTCGGACATCCCTTAAGTAATTCGTTGCCAGGACAAATTCTTCGAAAATTAGCTGAAACAATCACAGGTGCAGGAAACGATCCGGTAGTGAAAGTGATTGTATTAAGATCTGCAGGCGACAAAGCATTTTGTGCCGGGGCAAGTTTTGATGAATTGATTTCCATCAAGGACCTGGAGACCGGTAAAGTGTTCTTTTCCGGATTCGCCCAGGTGATCAATGCCTGTAGAAAATGCCCGAAATTTATTATCGGTCGTATTCAGGGGAAAGCTGTTGGAGGAGGAGTAGGAATTGCTGCTGCGGTTGATTACTGTTATGCGACGCGTTTCGGTGAAGTGAAACTTTCTGAACTTGCCGTAGGAATCGGTCCCTTCGTGGTTGGTCCGGCGGTTGAACGGAAAATGGGACTTTCTGCAATGTCTCAGTTGGCCATTAATGCTACGGAATGGAGAACAGCTGAATGGGCAATGCTGAACGGTTTGTATGCGGATGTGTTTGACGGTGAAGACGAAATGGACGAAGAAATTGCGCGTTTGGCAACAATCCTTGCAAAATCAAGCCCGGAAGCCATGGCAGAATTGAAAAAGGTCTTTTGGAAAGGAACAGAAGATTGGGATCAGTTATTGGCAGAGCGCGCCGGGATTAGCGGAACCTTGGTTCTGTCGGATTTCACCGTGAATGCGATAAATTCATTCAAGAAAAAATAATTACTTCAATCGAAATAGAGAAAGGGTATTCTTAACGGGATACCCTTTTTGTTTTAGTAGGGTTTCGAATCATTCAATTTGAAACTCAATTCATTCATCTGACTAATTTTCAAGTCGGTTACAATGAATTTTAAATAACTTTACAGTGAAAGACCCCTAAATTATGAAAACACTACTTTTAACTCTCCTTACGTTTCTCAGCCTTCAATTGAAAGCCCAAACCTGGGTTCAGGTACCCGACGCTAATTTTCAATCGTATTTAACAGCGCATTATCCGGCCTCAGCTTTTATGATTAGTGGCGGTAATTTCTTTGTGGATTCCGATCATACGGATATTCAGGTTGAGGACAGTCTGGAAATCTCTGGTTTGAATATTTCAAGTATAGATGGAGTTGAGGCGTTTGTGAATTTAATCAACTTAAACTGCTATAATAATCAAATAAGCGTATTACCCGCTTTGCCTTCTACTCTGGAATTCCTGGATTGCAGCAGTAACCAGTTAAGCAGTTTACCTGCCTTACCGGGTTCCTTGTATATTCTTCTTTGTAAGAATAACCTGCTAACAACTTTTGCTGCATTACCACCTTCATTGGTGATTTTTGGTTTCGATGGAAATCAGGTAACTACGCTGCCGGCTTTACCTTCTTCGCTTAATATATTAAGTTGTTCATATAATTTATTGACAGAATTAACAGGTTTGCCAACTAATCTGCAACAATTGATTTGTTCAAATAATCAGTTAATTAATTTACCGGTACTTCCTCCAACATTATTTTTGTTGTTTTGTGATAGCATTGGGGTGTCTACCTTACCTGCTTTGCCATCTACATTACATGGACTCACATGCAGATACAACGGGATAATAGCATTGCCCCAGCTTCCGGGTTCGTTAAATAATTTGTCTTGTGACGGAAACCAACTAACCGGGCTGCCTGCAATCCCGGCAGGTTTGGTTCATCTTGACTGTATGGATAACCAGATTCATTGCTTCGAACCTTTTCCGGTGAGCCTGATTTATTTATCGATAGAAGGAAATCCGTTTACTTGTCTCCCGAATTATATTCCTAATGTCGGCACTAACTTATTGATGTATCCTTTGTGTGATGCAAACGACCCGGTAAATAACCCCGCTGGCTGTACTGTAGCTTCGGGAATGCAAGGAACAGTATTTAATGATGTCAATGCGAATTGCATTAATACCGGTCAAGCATTGAGCTATATACCCATGTTGGTGTATGATTCGCTTGGAACGCTGATGACCTCATCAACAAGTTTGATTGACGGGAATTATTTTTTTACTGCTTCTCAAGGAACGTATGCATTAAGTATTGATACTGCAAATCTAACACCGGCGCTTCACGTTACGTGTCCGGCGGGAAATTCATCCGGTACAATAGTCTCAGCTTCAGATACAGTTGTTTCCGGCGGAGATTTTGGATTGGTATGTAACGGATTTGATCTCGGAGTGCAATCAATTGTTCATTATGGATTGGTTTTCCCCGGGCAAACACATGAACTTGCGATGCTTGCAGGAGATGTGACCGGGCAATATAATATGGATTGCGCATCCGGAATTACAGGAGAGGTGTCTGTTTCTGTTACTGGTCCCGGAACGGTTGTTTTTGGTGGTTCACCTACGAATGTTTCCGGAAACACTGCTGTTTATTCGATTGCTGATTTTGGTGCTCCGGGTGCAAATGCATTTACGGCGAGTATGCTTACAGATACTACTGCGCATGCAGGAGAAGAGTTTTGTGTCACAGTATCTGTTAATACGAATACTTCTGGAGAATTGGATGTTACAAACAATTCATACAGTTACTGTTACCAGGTTGTCAACTCCTATGATCCGAATATCAAAGAAACTTCTCCGGAAGGAGTAGAACCTGGTTATCAGGATGAATTTACGTATACCATCTATTTTCAAAATACCGGAAATGCACCGGCAATAAATATTCGTTTGGCGGATACATTGGACTTGAATTTAGATTTGTCAACATTTAAGGTGGTGAACGCCAGTCATACATTCTCAACAACTGTCAATGCTGGATCACGTTTATTAACAGTGCGTTTCCCGAATATAATGCTTCCGGATAGTGTCAGTGATCCGCAGGCTTCAATCGGTTTTATCCAATACCGTGTAAAACCAGTTGCCGGATTACTTGATGGAACAATCATTAAAAACACGGCATATATCTATTTTGATTTCAATACTCCGATTGTTACGAATACATCCGAGAATTTATTTTCTGAAACTGCTGGGTTTACGGAACTGATCGATGAGACAATTCAATTGTACCCAAATCCTTCGAACAACCAGGTTTTCATTCGCTCGGATAATACAATTGAACAGGTGATGCTTTATGATCTGAACGGAATGCTGGTGAAAACTGTTTCTCCGAATGCAAAAAACACTTCGATCAATGTATCGGGTTTGAAATCCGGAATGTATATTGCAACCGTTCAAACAAACCAATCCATAGTGACAAAACGTTTGATTGTTCGGTAATTGAGACTCTCTCACTTCTTTAAAGATATTGAAAGGTCGTAAGTGTTACTTGCGGCCTTTTTTCATGTGGTAAATTTTATGCCCTGAAGAATCTTGTAGGGTCATATACGTTTCAAGTATAGATGAAGTATGGATATAGCATGAATGAAGCATAGATATAGCGACGTTTGTATATGAATTTAACATTCAAGTGACGTATTTAACCATATATGGTTTGCTATGTAATTCGCAATTGACACAACCTAGTGCCTGATGCCTAATCACTATTGCCAGTTTACTAATAACTTATCTGCTTAGCAAAGCCAATAATGCAAAACTTGCCAGCCAGTGTTCTCCCATGTAATCGCCGTCTACGATATTAGAAAGTGAGGTCTGGATGTGCTGATCTGCAATTTGATTCAAATGCCTCAATTCCGGCAATGTTTTCGTGATTCCGTATAAACACCACGCTCTGCTGAAGTTAAGTCCATCTAAATGCACTAAATGACCATCTGAGCGATCAGAGACTTTGCCGGGCTCAAGCGTAAACTTCTTGCTGAATAATTGTGGGGCAAATTTTTTCAGCCAGCTTTTGAATTCTTCTTTGCTTAAGATCCGGCGCATAATATCGATTTCCTCGAAACCACCGGAAAGAAAGTCATAACCGCTTGGTTCCAGGTGTAAGGGATAGGATTTATCGTTGAAGTAGAAATCACGAGCTCGTTTTTCGATCACGGTTTTCAATGAATCGTTTGAATGGGCAATGGCATAATCGTATGCGAAAGTAAGCCCGAAAGCAGTGTTGATATGATCTCCGGATCGGATGGCGTAATTCAGTTTCGGCAGGAATTCAATGTATTTGCGGCAGAATAGATCGGATAAAGGTTTCAGGTTCGAACTTAGTTCTTTACCAACCGGATGGTTCCAGTTCTCTAATTCGAGCTGCAGTTTCAACAGCCAGTTCCATCCGTAAGTCCGCTCGAATGAACCGTTGTTTTTGATGCCGAAGTAAGCAATTTCTTTCTGAATGTTGTCTTTGCTGAGATTAGTCTGAAGAACCGTCAATACGGAATCGGTGATCAGTTCCGGGTATTTGCTTACTAATTTGACCATGAGCCAATGCCCGTGAACGGAAGAGTGCCAGTCGAAACAGCCATAAAAGGAAGGATGAAGTGCTGCAGGTGATTTTAAATCGCTCTCTTCATTCAGGACCTGACCCAATTTGTTCGGATATTCTTTTTGAACACATTTCATTGGTAAGCTGAGAAGCCTTTTTGCTTCTGTTAGCGAAATTTCCTGCGCCATACCGACAGATGTAATGAAAAGAAATACCCACGCTAATTGTTTCATCGTTCCTGAATTTTTCCAAATGTAGGATTATTTTTCTTCCGCTAGAGTTCCGGAATGAAATGCAAGGATTCCTGTGTAACTTTGTACCTGAACAGGAAACAGAATCATGGAGAGCCAGGCGGAAGATCGGAAAATAATTCACATCGACATGGATGCGTTTTATGCTTCTGTGGAACAAATGGATAATCCCGATCTGAAAGGTAAACCCATTGCTGTTGGTGGAAGTAAGCTGAGGGGAGTAGTTGCTGCGGCGAGTTACGAAGCGCGTAAATTCGGGGTCAGGTCGGCAATGCCAAGTTCAACGGCTGCGCGTTTGTGTCCCGAACTCATCTTTGTACGACCGCGTTTTGATCGCTACCAGGAAATTTCTTCGCAGATCAAGGCCATTTTTCATGAGTATACAGACTTGGTGGAGCCGCTCTCTCTGGACGAGGCATTCCTGGATGTCACAACCAATAAGAAGGGAATTCCGTCGGCAACCTTACTGGCAAAAGAAATTCGGGAGCGTATTTTTAAGGAAGTGGGATTAACTGCAAGTGCCGGGATTTCAATCAATAAATTCACCGCCAAAATTGCTTCGGATGTCAACAAACCTAACGGGCAATTAACGGTTCCTCCCGCTGAAGTTGAACCTTTCCTGGAAAAACTGCCGATAGAACGCTTCTTTGGTATTGGAAAAGTAACGGCTGCCAAGATGAAGGAACTGGGTGTGCGCTCAGGTAAAGATCTGAAGAAAAAAAGCATGACTTTCCTGATCCAGCATTTTGGCAAGCAGGGAACGCATTTTTATAATATAGTTCGCGGTATTCACCTGAGCCAGGTTAAGCCGGACCGGATCCGGAAGTCATTTGCCGTAGAACACACTTATTTTACTGATATTCATTCAAAACGCGAGATCCTGGAGAAACTGGAAGAAATTGCATTTGACCTGGAAAGAAGAATGGAAAAGCGCTCAATTGCCGGGAAATGTGTATCGATCAAGATCAAATATTCTGATTTCACTACCCTGACCCGTGCAAAAACCATTACGGAATATATGTGGAATAAAACCGATTTCTTTCCGCTTGTAGAAGCTTTATTGGATCTCCTTGAACTTGAAAAACCGGTTCGTTTGCTGGGAATCTCTCTTTCAAAATTGAATACGGAAGAAACTGAATCGGATCAGAGTAAACAGCTGACTTTGCAGTTTTAATAAATCAACTTATAAACGGATCAATAATCCTATTCCTGCTCCGAATAAAGGATTTCGGCGGACTTTGAAATCCCATTTCAACTGCTGGTAAAGCGGCTGGTTGAAGCTTCCGAAACCAAATAACCGGACTTTTCCGAAGGTATAATGAATTTCGGGTCTCAACCAAACATTCCATCCGAATGGACGAAATCTGGCAGAGCTTAAATCCGGGTGGAGCTGCTTGTTTGAAATCCATCCGTAGGCAAATTCAGTACCGCCTGATAAACGGAAATTGAATCGTTGACTAAGTGGAGTTGAAAAGGATAATCCCAATGGAAGAAGGATTGAATTTACCTGGTAACTAAGTGCCCCATTTTGTTTTCTGATAAAATAGGAAAATGAATCCAGAGGAGGAACACTGCCAACTCCTTCAATTGTTACAAAACTATCCCGACTGTATAAAGAACCAGTTTGCCTCACGTTGCTTGAGCGGAATCCAAGTCCTGCAATTGCATCAAAGCGATTACTTAATTTTCTGGTCACCTCGATTTTACCATAAAAGCTAGTCGTGTGAATTCGGGCAAATTCCCTTGGATTACCGGAAAAAGAAGTGGTATCGAAGTTCTCGGCCGCTCTTTTTTTCTCGTTTTCCCAACCGGTAACAATGGCTAAAGACCATTTTCCCGGAATCTTTTCAACTTTTGGCAAAGCAGGTGTCTCCGCAGTTTCAGTAATCTCATTACTTAAAGAATCTGCTTGAAGAGCTGTCGTTGTACTGTCCTGAACTTTCTCTTTTGAGGTGTCTTGTTTCGCGTTTTCTTCCGTTTGATCCTCTGTTTGTGCAAGAAGCTCGTCTGATCGAACAGGTATTTTTGTTTCTGCAGCAACAAGGATTTGCACATTCGACAAAACGGCTTTGGAATTTACCGCGGATGCGGAATTGCTTTTGGAATGGTTTACCGCTTTTGTTCCTCCGGAAGATCCGCTCTTAAAACGTTTTATTTTCTTGCTGGATTGTGATAAAGAACCTGTTTCTTGTTTTACAGTAAACTGGTGAGTTCGTCCGTTTTCTAAGTGGGTGGCCGGTTTATTGGATGTGTTAATCGGATTTTTCTCGTGGTGAGAAGATGAATTTTGAGATGTGACAGGTTTTTCTGCTGCCAGCTTTCCGGATATTGAACCGGTATACAGGAGCGCAGCCAAAGCTGTTCCGAAAAGGACCGGAAATAGAATGAATAAGAACCTTCGCTTCTTTTTGGAAGCAATGGCACGATCGATGTTTACTTTAACAATCGGGTCCGGAGTTAACTCGAACTCTTCAAATGTTGTTTGAAACAAGCGGTCTATTTCGTCAAGCTCTTTCATTTATTCTTTTTTTTTCCAGATTGATTTTAATCCAGCTTTTTGCTTTAGACAGTTGAGATTTTGAAGCTCCTTCTGTTATGTCAAGGTATTCTGCAATTTCTTTATGGGTAAGATTGTCCAAAACAAATAAATTAAACACCATTCTATAACCTGCGGGCATTTCCGTCAGCAGTTTGAGAAGTGAACTTTTCTCGTCTTTCATTTCATTCTCTTGCACAAATGATTCCTGCGGGGCTTCGAAAAAGTCATCATTTTCTTTCAAAACCATCCTTTTTTGGCTTTTCAAAAAATTGATTGCAGTTCGAATTGTAATTGTTTTGATCCATGGTCCCAATGGGAGTTGCGGATTCATTTTCCCGCGATTTTCATAGACTTTAATAAATGTTTCTTGCAGAATTTCCTGTGCATCATCTCTGCAATTCGCGTAACGCATACAAATACCAAACATAGAAGGGGCATATTTTTCGTATACCCAGTCAAAAGCTTTTTTATTTCCTTTGATAAATTCTTCTATGTTTTCCTCCATCCCGATTTTTCGGATTTTAACAGCAGTTATGTGATAATCTTCCTTCAAAGGTAAAGTAACTTTGGCAGAAGATCTTGCAATAAGTTTTGTTTAGCGCTCCAGCACCAAGTAAAATCCGCAGGCACCTTCCCCCGTTGATTTCTTATTTTCATCAATCAGCATCTGATTGCCGGAGATAACAAACTGTCCCAATTCATTGGCATCAATCACCAGGTAATTTTGAGAGGCGTTGGAAATTTCCTGGAAGCTGTACGTTCCCGCAGGCAAATAGTAATAAACGGAATTTCCAGTAGTATTATTAACTGTCAGAGTTCCATTTTGAGAATTGAATGTCCATTCGATTTCTCCCACCGGGTGGTTTTCATCAGCTCCTGCAATTCCTCCGTAAACTCTCACCACGCTCCATTTTCCATCAATGGTGCTTTTTGTTGAATGACCTTGTCTGTTGGTTACTTCTTTTTTGCAGGAAGTGAATAATAGAAGTACGAAAAGTACTGTGAACGAACTGTAAATTAACTTTTTCATGGTTTTCTTATTTTAGATTGTTTTATTAACTATTCTTGATAATTCTTCGGGTGTATTTATTTCCTTTATTATCCGTCATCTTAAGAAGATAAATACCGTTTTTCAGATCAGATGTATCGATCGTTTTGTCAACCGGAATATGCTCTTTATTTACACTGATTTTTTGTCCGGAAACGGAACTTATTTCCACCTCTTCGATAACAGCATCCGTTTGGATTTGAAGTTCCCGGTCGAAAGGATTCGGATAAACTGATAGGCTGCCCGTATCAGAGTGTTCGTCGATTCTCAATTGGGCGTCGACTGAAAAGAAGAGGCTGTCTGAATCTACTATTTCATCCATGGGTTGAATAATCAAATTAGCATGAAGTTCGTAATCACCTGGATTTAAATCGCCCAATGAAATAGTGTCAACATTGTGGCAGATGTAAGTTAACATTCCGGGTTCATGTTCCATGCTCACAGTTATTTGATCTCCCTGGATCGTTACGGAAGAATTTTGCATATCACAGCCACCTGTAGGGAATGTGCTGTAACAAATCAGTTTGATCTCATCACCGGTATTCGGGTTTTCAGGAATAAGTATCAGACTATCGATGGCGGGAATCTGTCCGAAAGTATTTTGACACACCAGAAAGGTGCTGAATGCCAGGAATTGTTTTAGTGTACTTGTGTTCATTTTTGTATTTTTGTTGATGAATTATCTAATGTGTTTCCTCTAATACAAAACTGAAAAAGCAAAGGTTGCCCGAAGGTGAATTTAAAAATGAGAATGTAAAATTGAAAGCCAGAGAAAGCTTGAAAATCTTTTCCGTTTTCACTTCCCTATTTTTAATTAAAAGGGGTGATTTTCCTGAAAATGAATGATAATCTACAATCTAAATGATTAATATTCAGTTTTATTTCAATTTCCCTTGTTATTAAAAAATAGAGTTTCTATCTTTGCACCCCCAAATTGGGGATATTGTCTTATTTAAAAATTAAAAGGTAGTGGATACTTTAAGTTACAAAACTGTCTCTGCTAACAAGGAAACCGCGAACAAAAAGTGGTTGTTAGTAGATGCTGAAGGCCATACAGTTGGTCGTTTAGCGAGTGAGGTAGCGAAGTTAGTACGTGGAAAACACAAGCCAAACTTCACACCACACGCTGACTGTGGAGATAACGTGATCGTTATCAACGCAGCGAAAGTGTCGTTCTCTGGTACAAAATTGGAGAACAAAGAATACGTTCGTTACACTGGATATCCGGGAGGACAACGTTCATTGACTGCGCAAGAATTATTGCAACGTAACCCTGAGCGTGTAATCGAAAAAGCAATTAAAGGAATGTTGCCAAAGAACACTTTGGGTCGTGACTTGTTTAGAAATGTGAAGGTTTTTGCCGGAACAGATCACAAACACGAAGCTCAAAACCCTGAGGCTATTAACTTAAAAGCTAAGAAATAAAGGATATGGAAGTAGTAAACGCATTAGGAAGAAGAAAAACTTCAGTTGCCCGTGTATACTTGATGAAAGGTACAGGCAAGATGACAATTAATAAACGTGATTACAAAGAGTTCTTTCCGGTAGCTATTTTGCAAGGGAAAGTTGAGCAGCCGTTCAACTTGACTGATACTTTAGGTCAGTATGACATTAAAGTAAATGTAGCTGGTGGTGGAATTAACGGACAAGCTGAGGCTATTCGTTTAGGAGTATCCCGTGCATTGGTAGAGGTTTCAGCAGATTTTAAAACGTTGTTGAAAGCAGAAGGTTTAATGACACGTGACCCAAGAATGGTTGAGCGTAAGAAACCGGGACAACCAAAAGCACGTAAGAAATTCCAGTTCTCTAAACGTTAATTTGAATTTTATTTTCTTTCAGTTGATGAAAGAAGGTTGTTTAGTATCCAAGCACAAAGTATTATCAGTCGGATGACTGACCCCTTTGTTTCGCTGATTACTAAGGAACGTAAACAATTAAAAAAAAAAGTATGTCTAAAGTAAATTTTGATAGTTTATTAGAAGCAGGTGTTCACTTCGGACACTTAAAAAGAAAATGGAACCCGGCAATGGCGCCGTATATCTTTGACGAGAAAAAAGGTATCCACATTATTGACCTTAATAAGACAATTGCACATCTTGATCAAGCTTGTGCGGCAATGAAACAAATTGCTAAGTCGGGTAAAAAAATTCTTTTCGTAGCTACTAAAAAACAAGCAAAAGAAATTATCACAGATCGTATTGCTTCGATCAACATGCCATATGTTACTGAACGTTGGTCTGGTGGTATGTTAACAAATTTCCAAACAACACGTAAGTCTATCCGTAAAATGGTGTCTATCGACAAAATGAAAACGGATGGTACTTGGGAGACTTTGAATAAGCGCGAGCGTTTATTCAAAACTCGTCAACGTGACAAACTGGAAAAAACATTCGGTTCAATTGCTGACATGACTCGTCAACCGGCAGCGATTTTCATCGTTGATATCTTGAAAGAGCATATCGCATTGGCTGAAGCAAAACGTTTGGGTATCCCAACATTTGCAATGGTAGATACGAATTCTGACCCTCGTTTGGTAGATTTCCCTATCCCTGCAAATGACGATGCTACAAAATCAATTGCAATTATCTTGGACGCAATTTGCGCATCAATCAAAGAAGGTTTGGATGATCGTAAAGCAACTGCAACGAAAGATAAGGACGAAGCTCCTGCTGCAACTGAAGAAGCTCCTGCGAAAGTAGAAGAAACAAAAGAATAATAAACAAAGACTTCAGACATAAGACAAGAGATTTTAGAGTCTCTTGTCTTTCGTCTTTTTGTCTAAAATCTATAAGAAAATGGCAATTACTGCGTCAGATGTAAACAAATTACGCCAGCAAACAGGTGCTGGTATGATGGACTGTAAAAATGCATTGGTAGAAGCAAACGGCGATTTCGAAGCTGCTGTAGATATCTTGCGTAAAAAAGGTCAAAAAGTTGCTGCGAAAAGAGGTGAGAACGAAGCTGCTGAAGGTTTGGTCTTTGCTCAAACAAGCGCAGACAACAAAGTGGGTGTATTGTTAACGTTGAACTGTGAAACAGACTTCGTTGCTAAAAACGATACTTACCGCAATTTCGTTCAATCTTTAGTTGATATCGCAATGAAAAACTTGCCTTCAACTTCTGAAGAATTGAAAGGATTGAAGTACGACGATAAATTAACTGTTGAGGAGAAAATTACTGAACAAGTTGGTGTTATCGGAGAAAAATTGGATTTGTCAGGATATGCTGTATTGAAAGGTGACACGGTTGTTGCTTACAATCACCCTGGAAACCAATTGGCTACTTTGGTTGCTTTGAATAAAAACGGAGAGGCTGTTGCTGAAGCTGGCCGTCAGGTAGCAATGCAAGTTGCTGCGATGAACCCAATCGCTTTGGATAAGGACGGAGTTGATGCACGTACAATTGAGCGCGAGATCGAAGTTGGTAAAGAGTTGGCAATCCAGGAAGGAAAACCGGCTGATATGGCTGAGAAAATCGCTCAGGGACGTTTGTCCAAGTTCTTCAAAGAAAACACTTTGTTGAGCCAGGAATTCATCCGCGACAATAAATTGACAGTTGAACAATTCTTGAATTCTACTGAGAATGGTTTGACAGTTACAGAATTCAAACGTTTCTCTTTGAGCTAATCAGAGAATTACAGATATTGAAATGAAAGCCCCGATTTTATCGGGGCTTTTTTTGTGGATTAATTTTTTGTAAGTTTGCCGCAATCAATCAAATAATACCAGCTATGAAAACAACTTTTTTACTATTATTTCTTTCTTTTTTTCAAATTATTGGAATCTCTATTGTCAATGGACAAACCCTAACACTTCAACCCGGTCCGGCTGATGGTATGGATACAAGGCTTTGCAGTGTTGCAGGTTATAGTTCTTCCAGTTCACCTGAATTACCCATTGCCGCGTGGACCTATCAGGGAACACCGGGTATCGATCACAGTTTTATTTACTTTGATCTATCAAGTATACCGGCAGGTTCTTCTGTTACAGACGCACAGCTATTTCTATACGGAGCAACAGATTTGGGATCAGGAGGTCATTCAACTTTAAGTGGAAGTAACGAATGGCTGATCCAGCGTGTTGTTTCTTCTTGGAATTTAAGTACAACATGGGCTACAAGTCCTACAGCGACAACTTCGAATCAAGTAAGTATGCCGGCATCTACAACCAGTGATCAGAATTTTCAGGCCAATGTTACGGACCTCGTTCAAGATATGGTTGATAACCCGCAAAGTAGCTTCGGATTCATGATGAAGTTGCAGACAGAAAGCCATTACAGACGACTTAATTTTGCGTCCCGGAATTATCCTACTGCTTCCAAACGACCGAAGTTGGTGATCACTTACACGTCTACAGCTGGAATTCAGGAAGAATATGAATCAGAGCTGTCAGTTTATCCTAATCCAACAGATAAAGGAGGAGTTTACATCCGGTCAAATAGCGATGATTCTAATTCAATGGTAGAATTATACTCATTGTTGGGAGAGAAAGTATACGAGGGGAATCTGTATGGAAAAGATACTTTTGTTGATTTGAGCTTTTTGGAGAAAGGAATTTATCACTTAAAAGTTTATACTAATAATAAAACAATCATTAAGAAAGTTGAAATATTGTAATTAGAATGAATTGACCATTTTGTATGGTTTTTCTACTTTTTTGGGGACGCGACGATTCGTGTCCCCTTTTATTTAAATTCACTTCCACATTCCAAACATTTGTAGACCGTTTTCCGGTAAACAGGGAAAATGAATAACAGAAATGACGCAATAGCTGAGATGACTGCTCCTAAACTACGCATTGATTTGTATCCTGATTCAATTCGGGTGGATTTGCATTCCGGACAAGCAATGACTTGTTCATCATCCGTTGTGTAAGGAGTTTGCTCCAGTTCGAATACGATGTTCTTTGCATGTGGCAGATCTTCTTCGTTGATCTTCAGTTTTATTCCACCAACCAGATTGGAATACAAAGGATTTACAGATACAATATTTTCATCGAACAGAAAACAGGTGATTCCTTCGCTTTCCAATTTAATTTTTAGAATATGCGCATCAATTGAATTGTCAAATGTTTTGAAAGTAATTAGTCCCATCAGAGATTTTTGTAATTAGTAATTCCCTTAACACCTTGCATCATTCCAAAAAGAATGGCTCCCCAAAATATAAACCCAATATTGGCAAGGGTCCCTATAATTCCACCAATAAACCACAAACTGCCAAAAATAATATCTCTTTGAGCTTTCTTTTTTAAAGTATATCCGACATAAAGTTTTCGGGCTTCTACAATCATTTGTATGGCTTTTGGTTCATCATACCCTTTTTTTAGCAATTTTCGGATAATGGATTTATCGTTGTATTCCTGCTGGAAATAATTGAATAGAAGATTTAACTCCGTTTCGTCAAGTGAACTCATTAAAGATGCCTGGTCAAGTATTAGGTTATTTTCCATGCGGGTAATTTTTCGAACAAAGTTAGTTTTTTTGCTTCAAAAGGTAATTTCAAACCGTCTCAATATCTAAAATATTCAATTAAAGCAACTATATTTGCGCAACTTCTTTCAATAATTATGAAATACCGTCGAATTCTGCTCAAATTAAGTGGTGAGTCCCTTATGGGAGACAAACAATTTGGAATTGATAACCAAAGACTTAGTGTTTACGCTAAGCAAATCAAGGAAATTCACGATATGGGAGCGGAAGTGGCAATCGTTATCGGCGGAGGAAACATTTTCCGCGGTGTTCAGGCTGAAGAAGGTGGAATGGACCGCACTCATGGAGATTATATGGGAATGTTGGCTACCATGATCAATTCCATGGCCCTTCAATCGGCATTGGAATCTGCAGGTCTTCAAACAAGACTTCAATCTGCAATTGAAATGAAGGAAATTTCCGAACCGTACGTAAGAAGGAGAGCTGTAAGACATTTGGAAAAAGGTCGTGTAGTGATCTTTGGAGCAGGAACCGGAAATCCTTATTTTACAACAGATTCGGCAGCATCTCTCAGAGCAATTGAAATCAATGCGGATGTAATCCTGAAAGGGACACGTGTGGATGGAATTTATACCGCAGATCCTGAAAAAGATCCGACTGCTACAAAGTTTGATGTGATTACTTTCGAAGATGCATACAGCAGAGGATTGAAAGTTATGGATATGACTGCGTTTACACTTTGTATGGAGAATGATTTACCGATTATTGTTTTCGATATGGATACACCGGGAAATCTGAAACGGTTAATGGAAGGTGAACAGGTAGGAACAATTGTTAAAAATTAAATAGCTAAGATTCAATTTAGATACATTATGACCGAAGAGTTAGAAATGATTTACGATGATTTGAAGTCATCAAATGCAAAAGCATTAGATCACTTGGAAAATGAATTGACGAAAGTAAGAGCAGGAAAAGCTACACCTTCCATGCTTTCCGGAGTATTGGTTGATTATTATGGCTCTCCAACTCCCATTCAACAAGTCGGAAATATCAATTCCATGGATGCGCGTACACTGACTGTCCAGGCTTTCGAAAAAGCGATGCTGAACGAAATTGCGAAGGGAATCATGAATGCCAATCTGGGTTTGAATCCGCAAAATAATGGTGAACAATTAATCATACAAATCCCACTTTTGACAGAAGACCGCAGACGCGATTTGGTAAAGAAAGCGAAAGCTGAAGGCGAACATGCGAAAGTTGGAATCAGAAACAACCGCAAGGATGCACTTGATATGGTTAAGGGCTTAAAAGCAGACGGTCTTTCGGAAGATATGACAAAGGATGCGGAGAATGAGATTCAAAATTTGACAAATACGTTTATCAAAAAAGTGGACGATTTGGTCGATTTGAAAGAAAAAGATATAATGACTATCTAAATGCGCATCGTTTTATTGATCTTTTCACTTTTCTTCTTTTTTTCCTGTGCGAAACAACGGGTAGTAAATCGTTTGGAAGGAAGATGGAAATACACAAAGATGTTGATGAACAATGGCGAATATATCGAGCATTCGGAAGTTTATGAATTTGAAGGGGGAGATAAGGATGATGAATCCGGTCTCCCTTTTGTGATCTATGGTCAGGATACTACGCAGTGGACCTACCAGGTCGTTAAAAAAAATGTAATCCGGATAAAAAACTCCGTCACAAATAGCGAAATTGATTGGTTAATTGAAGATATGGATAAGAATTCCTTGATTTTCCGGGTGGCTGAAGGAGTGGTATTTTTGGATAAAGAATAGACTTGAAAGTACGCTGGATCACTTATAAATAGAGGGCTGTTCGCAATATCGCGAATTCGCAACCAGAAGTTACAAATTCAACATATTTGCTGAAGAAACTTCCACCAATCCCAATCCTCCCGTATAATACAAATACCCTTTAATATTTGACATCCCAATTTCGTTTAAAACTGTCATATAACCTTGTACCTGTTTTTCGTGTTTGGCGCTTTTCTCACCTGTCTTAAAATCAATTACAACTGTTTGTTGATCTGAGACAATGAGTTTGTCGGGTCGTAATCTTGTTTTGGAATCGAAAATCAAGGTGCGCTCATTCAGATGTTTTCCTCCCTGAAATAATCCGACCAATAGATTGTTTTCAAAAGCTTCCTCTAAAAGCCGGATTAAAATCTCTTCAAAGTCCTGTTCTATTTCCCCTTTCAGAAGTCCGGTCCGCAAAGCTGAAAATGCAGTTTCACTGGAGTTTGATTTTTCCATGATGAAATGAAATTGCTTTCCGATTCGCTGAGCAGTTGTCAGGCTATCTTCTTCCTGTTCTTTTGTCGATTGGATACTGATTTCTGGAAACCACAGGAAGTTTTGGATGGATTGCGGACTATAGTTTGTAGAATGTTTCCTGAAAGGATGTTTGATCTCAGGAAATTCCCCGAATTTTAAATGAAGCATGTCTTCTTCGTAAGCATCGGGGAATAGATTTTTGAAGATCGTATTGAATTTTTCGTAGAAACTATTACGTGATCCCTTTAAATTGATGGCGTATAACCGGTCCTGGGGACGGGTGAAAGCTACATAAAGCAAGTTGATAGCATCCATTTTCTGAGCAGCATCTTCCTTATCGGCTTCAATTTGAATTGCCGGAATTGCGGTTTCAAATTTGCTCATTTTGGTTTCAATAACATGTTCATTGATTTCCATTAAATAGGAATCGTTGTTATTTCCTTCATTGAAAAAATTAAAAGAAGGGATAATCACGACAGGAAACTCCAATCCTTTCGATTTGTGCGCAGTCATGATTTGAATGGCTTGTTCATTTTCAGAAAGCTGGACGCTGAATTTGCCTTCGTTTTTTTCATAATAATTGATGAACTCCATTAAATCGGGACCGTTCGACATGTCAAATTGGTAAGCCAAGTCCAATAGCTGCTGCAAATAGGTGTTTTCAATAGGATCCAGTTCCACAAGCATCAGGAAATCAACAAGCAGGGAATAAATATTCTGAAAGCTGGCATCCAGGAAATCGGCATTCAGCCTGCTGTTTTCAAAAAAGAGCTGCTCCGAGAAATAAACAGTTTTATCAGCCTCATTGATGCGAAAGCAATTTCCATAGGTTTCAAATGCATCTCTTTTCTCCAGGATCTCAAAATAAAAATAAGCGAATTGCATGGCACGCTGATAATCAAAGCGATTGACCTTCCATTTGCAATAACAAATTGCAAGCTGAACAAACTGATCGCTGTTGACCAGCAATGAATCGGATGAAACAATTTGATAGCCTTTGGATTTTAAGAAGTTCGCATACTGATTGCAGTCGCGCTTTTTTCTTCCCAGAACGCAAATTTCATAAGGCTTATACCCATCTGCAATACATTGCTCCACCCAAAGCAGTAATTGATCATTGGTGAATTTAATTGTATCAATATTTTTTTGCGGATTCAGAATCATTTCTACATAGCCGCCTTTTTTTCCTTTGGGATTTTGTTTCAGGTGCTTGTAAAATTCCTGACCGTTTTCGGGCATAAATTGCAGTAGTTCTTCAAAGAACTGGTTGTTGAAGGCTACGATTTTTTCGGCTGACCTCCAATTGTCTTCCAGGCCTTGAACTGTTCCCATTGTTTGAAAAAAGAGTGAGCGCTGTGCAATGGACGGCTCTTCTTCCGGGTTGTAAATTGCCGGTAATGCGATAAATTGTTCGGCTACTCCGTTTTTGAAACGGTAAATGGATTGTTTGGGATCACCAACAATAAAGTTGAAATAATTGCCCCCCAGTGAATTATGAATCAAAGGAACAATGTTGAGCCATTGCAGGCGTGAAGTATCCTGGAATTCATCCAGAAAGAAATGATTGAATCGGGAACCCAGGCGTTCGTATATGAACGGAGCGTCTTCGTTTTGAACCAACTCGGCAACCAATTTATTAAATTCACTTACCCGGATAATGGATTCCTTGTTCCGGATCTCATCCATGCTAAGAGCCAGTTCTTTTAGAATTGCAAGCAAATGAAATTGCTGGATCTTAAAATCCAATTCGATCCAGTGAGCACTTTTCTCTGCAATAAACTCAAGGAATTTCAGGTAAGCACTTGAAAATGCCGTTTCTTTTCCTTCCTCGATGGTTTTTATGATATTCGCATGGTTCGCATCTGTCCGTTTGCTTTCTTTTAGGAAAAAGATCAGTTCGGGATTCAATTGCAGGTTGAAAATTATGGGTTTAAAAGTGGTCGATTTTCCGGCGAAAGCATTGGCATCAACTCCTGTATCCAAAAGTAATCTGTTCAAAGCATTCAGCCGAAGTGTTAATTCTTCCTTTTCGGCCTTGAACTGCAATTTCCAAAGATCCAGTTGTTCTTTTTTAAAATCTGTTTTTGAAAGTGTTTTAATGATCTGAAAATATCCTTCGTTTGTTAATACTTTGGCCTTCGTTAAAAGAATTTTTTTCAGGTTCCAGTCATTCTCTTCCTCGAGGTTTGATTTCGCAAAATTCAGTGCAAGCTGGTATAGCTTCGTTTGATTTTTTGCGTCAATATTGCTTAAAAGCTCATCGATCGCCTTCTCAAGGATCAATGTATCATCCAATGAAATCTCAAAATTTTCCGGCAAATCCAAATCTCTGGCAAAAGAACGGATTAGTTTCAGATTGAATTTGTCAATGGTCATCACATTGAAGTCTTCATATTGATGCAGGATTTTCCGAAGTACCAGGCGAGCCTTTTTTTGAGTTGCCTCCGGAGTTGTTCCCACAAAACCGGCAATTTCTTCCAAATACGATTTGGCCTCTTCTTTTCCATTAGCAAGCTTGTCCAAATCACTCATAATCCGCGACTTCATTTCAATGCTTGCCTTATTGGTGAAGGTCATTGCCATGATCTGGTTGATTTCTGCCCTGTTTTCATTTTCAGATAAGAGCAAACGCAGGTAATTACGCACCAGATTGTACGTTTTACCGCTTCCGGCAGAAGCGTTTACGATCAAAAAAGGCTTGCTTACATCCGAATTCATACCGATCAATCAATAATCTTTCGAAATTACCTAAAATCCTAGGTCTTTGTGGGTAGTTTTAGGATTTCTCTACATTTTATTTTAAATTCGTTGCAAAAGAACTCAATGAACTATTTTTCAATTCTTGCGTTATCTCTGGCTGTAACTTTGTTTTCATGTAAAAAGAAGAAGGATGAAGCAATAGAGGATACTCCAACTGTTATGCAAGCAAGGTTATCTATGAAACCGATGTTTGGCTCGGAAGAATTAAACCTGGACTCAATTTACACCTTGAGCAATGGATATAAAATTCGTTTTTATGAATTGAAAGCTTATTTTACAGATATCAAATCAGGAAACTCTATTCTCAAGGATGCTGCCTTATTTAATTTTAGAGAAACAGGAACTCGTGTTTTTCAGGCAAATCAAGTTGTTTCGAATCCATTATCCATTCAATTTGGAATTGGTGTGCCAAGTTCAATAAACCATAGTGACCCAAGCTTTTTCCCAACTTCAAATCCCTTAAATATTGCCATTGCAAGTGATATGCACTGGGATTGGAATCCGGGTTATATTTTTTTTAAGGTGGAAGCTAAGGTGGATACAATTGTTGATGGAGTGGTGAATACAGATTTTAACTTGATGTACCACGTTGGAACGGATGATTATTATACTTCAAAAACGATTTCCAATTTGAATTGGTCAGCAGTGAATTCAACACTTAATGAAGCTTGGTTAAAGATTGATGTGAAAAATTTCTTTGAAAATCCGGCGAGTCCGATTGATGTGAAAACGGAACCCATAACGAACAGTGACCATGCAGAATTCGTGATTACAGAAAAAGCGCGGCAAAATTTCGTAGCCTCAATCAGCAAATTATGAATCGGATTTTTATTGGTGTACTAGGATTACTGATCTTGTTTATTGGATGTACAAAGGAAAAGGTAGGATATGATCCAACACCTTATATTCTTAAAACTCCAAGTCATTTTCCACAAATGAATATTCCTTCGGATAATCCTATGACGGAAGAAGGCGTTTTGTTGGGAAGAATGCTTTTTTATGATAAACAACTCTCATTAGATCATTCAATTTCCTGTGGTTCCTGCCATGCTCCGGATGCAGCTTTTTCAGATCCTAACCAGTTTTCCGAGGGTGTTAACGGAGCTTTGGGCACCAGAAATTCTATGGCTTTGGTTAATTTGGGATGGCAAAACTTCTTTTTCTGGGATGGGCGTTCTGCCACATTGGAAGAGCAAATTTTACAACCCGTTCAGAATCCAATTGAAATGCATTTGGAATGGAAGGTGGCAGTATCTCGCATTCAGGGTAATTTGGAATATCGCAACCAATTCTACCGGGCATTTGGTGAAACACTCGTTACTAAAGAATTGGTAGCAAAGGCAATAGCACAGTTTTTACGGACAATGATTTCAGGAGAATCCAAATACGATGTGATGTATAAGTTTGCGAATAATATTCCATTGACATCACAAGAATTGCTTGTTAAAAACTCAGTTACATCGGAAGAATGGGCGGGTTTTGATTTGTTCAAAAGTTTGAATGGTGCTGATTGTTTTCATTGTCATAACGGAGTCCTGTTACAAGTGCAGAAATTTTCCAATAATGGGTTGGATGCTGTGTTTTCAGATCTTGGAAGAGGGGGTGTAACCAATAATCCTATGGATAACGGAAAATTCAAAATTCCTACTTTGAGAAACATTGCTTTGTCTGCTCCATATATGCATGATGGAAGATTTACTTCATTGGATGATGTAATTGAGCATTATTCAACGGGTATTCAGCAATCGTCAACAATAGATCCGTCTATGGAATCTGCAAGTCAGGGAGGTGTTCAATTGGATCCGGCGCAACGGAATCAGCTGAAAGCTTTTTTATTAACGTTAACAGATCCTAATTTTGTAACTAATCCTGACTTTAAACCGTTAAACCCCTAACGAAGTAAGTCTAATTGTTAGTACATTTGTACAAGTGATATGGAAGAAATGGTAGACGAAAGAAGATTAACCACCGAGGAGAAAGCCTTGAAAATTAATCTAACAAGTGACATTTATGGTTGTTTCGCAGAAATTGGTGCCGGGCAAGAAGTTGCAGCCAACTTTTTTAAAGCCGGAGGTAGCTCCGGAACGATAGCGTACACTCAGTCGGCATACGATATGAAAGTGTCGGATGCCATGTATGGTGCTGCATCGAGATATGTTTGCGAAGAGCGTTTAATTACCATGCTTCGGACAGAATACGATACGCTGTGCGAACGTCTTCCTAAAAAACAGGAAGTAGCTCGTTTTTTTGCGTTCTGTAATACCGTTGAATCTTTAAATTACCATAAAACAAATCAAGGCCAGGGTTGGGTTGGGTTACGCTTTCAGTTAAAACAGGGCGGTGAATTCAATGATATTATTCTGCACGTAAAAATGCATGATAATTCTCATAAGGCACAACAGGAAGCTTTGGGTATTTTGGGTGTGAATCTGATTCATGCTGCTTACTTCTCAACGGAAGATTTAGAAGAATTTTTAACGAACCTGGTGCACCGCATTCCGCGGGATCGGGTAGAAGTAGATATGTTACGTGTTTCCGGACCGGATCTTGGTTTGGTAGATAACCGGATTATTGCACTGAACCTGGTTAAGAGAGGAATGACCGATGCAACCATGTTTGATTTATGTGGTACAGTTCTTCAACCTGCCGCTGCATTGTACAAAAAGAATATTTTGTTAATGCGTGGTCGATTCAGACCTGTTACGAAAGTGCATTTGGATATGATCGCACATGGAACAGAACAGTTCCTGAAAGAAGAAGGAGTCCGTGAGGATAATTTGTCGGTGATTTTTGAATTGACTCTGAAAGATTTAACAGCTGACGGGAAAATTTCGGATAAGGACTTTATCGATCGTGCTGAATTACTGGAATCATTAGGATACACGGTAATGATTTCAAATTACCTGAAGCATTATAAAATGCTGGATTATTTGGCAACGATCGCCCGTGGACAAAAAATGGGGGTAATCGCCGGAATTTATAATTTGCATACCATCTTTGATGAGCGTTATTATGACAATCTGCCTGGTGGATTGCTGGAAGCATTTGGTGTCGGATTCGGGCATAATGTGAAAATGTATGTTTATCCGGCTCTCAACGTAGATACCGGAGATTTGTACACATTGGATCAGTTGACTATTCCAAAACACCTTCGTGGCTTGGTTCAGTTTTTACAGGATAATAACAAGCTGGCAGCAATTTCGGAATTTGATATGGATGCATTGAAAATCCTTTCTGATGATGTGTTGTCAAAAATTCGCGCTGGAATTACCAGTTGGGAAGATGACGTTCCGGAAAATGTAGTAAAAGCGATCAAGCATTTCGAACTCTTTGGTTATGAGAAGAAGAAAAATGCTTTAGTTAACTCCTAGTAAAAACAATAGCAGATTATATAGTATTTCAATCAATATTAAATGAAACAGGGGGAATGTAAAGTTCCTCCTGTTTTTTTATTATGTCACTCTGGTTTACCGGTTTAAAACACAAAGCTTGCCGGTAAGAAATACGTTTGTTCCGAATTAGATTCAATATTTTCATTTTCGAATTTCTCCCACAAATGTTTCATTATATTTTCGGGATGTGAATTTATTCCTTACATTGGTAAACAATGCTGCTATCTATGTGCAAATGATTCGCTTGTCAGAAAGTTTACCTCTATTTAACCGGAAGCATTGCCTTCTGCTCTTTCTGTTCATACATTGTTCAATTATAAGTTATTCCCAGAAAAAAAATTACGACCGAGGGGAGTTTAATCGGGAAATACAGAAGTTGCAGGAAGAGATGATTGTGGATATTTCAAAGGCAAATGAAAGACTTCGATTCCTGGATAACAAATACAAAGATTTCCGTAATGCAGAAATCAATTACATCCTCACCATTAAGAAGATCAAATTTTTTAGCGCATATGGAGATTTTGCCCGTGTAAAATTTGAGATCAATAAGGCCAAGCGCTTTCAATTTTTTTTTAAAGTTAAGAAGCAGGATAAATTGTATTTGAATTTATACAGTGCTGTTTATGAAAGTCTTGGTCAAAACTATGATTTGCTCATAGAAAAAGCGAATAAAATCCTTGCTGAGTCTAACAAAACAGATAAGTACCTTTTACTTCAATGCCGTCTGGTACTGGCTAATTGTTACAGCGAAAAAGGTGAATTTGAAAAATCGCTGAATCACATTCAAGAAGCTAAAACATTGACTGATAAGATGAGTGCTGCTTATGGTTTCCAGGTAGCAAATTCTGCCGGACAAGTTTATTTCTTTAATAATGACATCGGTAACTCGATCCGGGAATTTCAATTTGCCAAGAAGCTTGCCCAATCCAATAATTGGAGGTTCGCTGAACAGTATGCCAATGCAAGTTTGGGCGAGATTTATTTGTACACCAATCAATTAGACTTTGCAAAAACCTACTTTGATAAGGTTTTGAGGAATGAAAAGGCTACTGAATTACGGGATTTATTTCAGGTATATGGATGTTTGGAACATTATTATGAGCTTAAACACAATAGAGATTCATCCTATTACTATTCGGTTAGAAGAAATGAAATAGATGACTTACTTGAAAACCTCCGAAGTGAAAATTTGGTATTCGAACTGGAAAAGGATTTCCAAACGGAATCAAACCAATATTTATTGGAAGAAGAACGCGGTAAGAACCAGCAGCTAAGATTGGTCCTTATTTTAATTCTTATGAGTATTGTCGTGATAATCAGTATTTCTTATTTATTCATCCGTCAGAAAAGTGATTCAAATAAGGCACTTCAACTTCAAAAAGAAGAAATAGACGATAAAAACAAAGAAATTTCGAACTCTTTGGCAATGAAGGAAAGCCTTTTGAAGGAAATTCACCACCGTGTCAAAAATAATTTACAAGTGGTTTCAAGTATTTTGAACCTCCAATCGCGAAATGTAAAGGATCCTGAAGCACTTCGAATCCTTGAAGAAGGAAAAGAACGAATTCGTGCAATTGCTTTAATCCATAACCAGCTTCATTTAAATAATGATTCAGCTTACGTCGAAATGGGTGCTTACCTGAATAAATTGATTTCGCAAATGGGGGAATCATTTTCGAGTTACAATAAGAACATTGAAGTGAAGGTCAACGTGGAAGAAATCAATTTGGCAATTGATTATGCAGTTCCGGTTGGATTAATCATGTGTGAACTCCTCTCGAACTCCTATAAGCATGCTTTCGTTGACAGAAAAGACGGTCTAATTGAGATTGAATTAAAGAACCACCCTGAAAAGAATTTAAGCTATGAACTCCTTGTAAAAGACAATGGAATCGGATATAACGGAAAAACAGAATTCCTGGAGCAATCATCTACAGGAGTGGAAATTATGAGTGCCTTTATCCAGCAATTGGATGCAAGCTATTCTTATATAAGTGAGGGGGAGGGCTTCGGTTTGTTTATTGAATTTTCAATTGATGAGCGGCATTCGAAGTTCAATTGAGTTTTTTTTGATAATTTAGATTGAAAGAAGTGTTATGCCGCATATTAAGAATGCCTTGTTGAGATTTAGAATTATTGATCGCGCATTGAGAAATAATTACAAACCTTATCCGACAAAAGCAATGCTGCGTGAAGCTTGTGAAGAAGCATTGTTCGGAAGTGTTGATGGTGCAAATATTTGTGATTCCACCATCGAAAAAGACATGTTTGCCATGAAAATGGAACATGATGCACCGATTAAATATTCCAAAAGGTATAACGGATATTATTACAGTGATCCCGAATTTTCCCTTGATGAAATTCCTTTGAACGAATCGGATATTGAAGCAATTCGATTTGCTGCAAATACACTGAGCCAGTTCAAGGACGTGGGAATGTTCAAACAATTCGGATTCGCAATTGATAAGATTGTCGATCGGGTAAATATTTCGAATGATATTAATGATAAATCAATCGACCGCTTTGTAGAGTTCGAAACACCGGTTTCTTCACGTGGAAGTGAATTCCTGAACCCGATTTTGAATGCAATCAAAGATGGGAAGGTCATTTATTTTGATTACGAAAGCTTCCAGACACAAAAAAGAAAAGCACGCAAAGTATTACCGCTTTTATTGAAAGAGTATAGAAATCGCTGGTATTTGTTGTGTTATGATTTAATTAAGGAAGGAATTATTACCTATGGTTTGGATCGGATTTATGATCTGCAGGAATCAGAAGAAGTGTTTCGTTCTCCCATTACATTTAATCCCGACCAGTTTTTTGAACATGCAATTGGAATTACCGCAAGTAACGGCAAGCCTGAAATTGTTGTTTTTAAAGCAGATAATATTGCGGCGAAATATATTGAATCGCAGCCTTTTCATGCAACTCAGAAGATAATCAAGGAAGGCAAGAATAAAACAACCTTTGAAATGAAGGTGTATATTTCCGAAGAACTGATCCGGACTATTCTGAGTTATGGAGGTGAAATCATTGTGATTGAACCGGAATTATTGCGAAATCATATTATGGATCGCATCAAAACTATGGTAGAAAACTATCATCAGTAGATTATTTTTTGATTATAATTTGAGAATTTGTTTTGGTCTTAAGAACAAAAACTCCTTCTTGCTGATTATCAAAATAAACTTCTGAGTAGCCATTATGGGGAAGTATTGACAAATTTCGCGAAATATCCTGGCCTATTGAATTGAAAACTCTCAAACTCTCCAATTCGTTTTTGCTGCCAAAAACTCTTACTCTTTCAGTTACCGGATTTGGAAAAACACGAATTTCAAAAGGTCCGATTTCCAGTTTGTTGTTCAGCGAAACAGTTTTTAAAACCGTTTGTTTACCGTCAAAATCATATTGACTTAATCTGTAATAGCTTATTCCATCAAGTGGTTCGGTATCCACTTCCTGATATTCTTTGGGAGAAGTGCTTTCCCCGGCCGCCTTTGTTGTTAAAAGCCGATTCCAGTCTATTGCATTTGATGAACGCTCAATTTCAAAATAATCGTTGTTGATTTCGAACTCTGTTCCCCATTCCAAGAGAACTGATTCGTTGATTTTTACCGCTGTGAAGTCGATGAACTCTACTGGAAGAGCACTTCCCGGCATATAGTGTACAGTTCCGTTGAAACTCTTGTCCGGACTAATAGTACTGAAGGGATACGTGATTCCGATTCCACCGGAAATAGTCAGATCTGCATTCGAAGAAATAGTTCCATATCCTGCATTTGAAGTTGATAATAAGGCTGTAGATTGAGCGGGATTCGAAGCTGTAATGTAAAATCCATAAGTTTGTCCTGCCGGAATAACGAGATTTACAGGAATATCCAAAGGAGTTGCAGTATTTGCTCCATTACTTGTTACTGATCCCGAAGACCCAACAAGTGTCCAATTGGCAGCTGTATTTTCCGAGCCAACATAAGTGCCGATTGTGTAATAAATCTCATAAGATCCGGTGGTTGAAGACGGTAGATTTGCGTCAAAACAGAAAATGGTAATCTCGTTTGTTGTAGTGATATCAAACATTATTCCATCGTTGGAGTCGGTGCTTGCATAGGGTGCTACTAATTCGGATTCACCGTCTACGCATTGAGCAAAGAATGCGTTCGGGATAAACAATAGGCAATATGCCAATGAGAGAATTGTGGATTTCAGCATGATTTAATGAATAATAGTTGCCTGAAAATTAGTGAATTACAAATAAATATTTTGAATTTTAACATTTTAAATGCTGTTTTTAACATTTGACCGATTCCAGGATTCTGCGATTTCTTCCTTTTAGAAACAGGCGTTACTTTCTCTTACTGTCTTACGAATACGTCAGCCACAGATTGTAATTCAATCCTGGCACCGCGGCGGACTAGCGCTTTTTCTTATCTTTGTTTCTAAAAAATATCGAGAATGACACTGATTCAAGAATTCAAAAACGGAGTTTGTACACTCACCTTAAACAGGCCACAGGTTTTCAATAGCTTTAATAAAGAAATGGCCATTGCTTTACAAAAAGCTTTGGATGAATGTGAGAAAGATGATTCTGTTCGTGCGATCGTTATCAAAGGAGAAGGGAAAGCTTTTTGTGCCGGACAAGACCTCGCTGAAGCTACTAATCCGAATGGCCCTGAAATGCAATCCATCGTTAGAGATCACTACAATCCGATTATTGAACGGATCAGAAATATTGAAAAGCCGATCATTGCTGGAATAAATGGCGTTGCTGCCGGTGCAGGAGCAAATATTGCTTTGGCTTGTGATTTAACTATAGCAAAGGAATCCGCTTCATTCATCCAGGCATTTTCAAAGATCGGTTTGATTCCGGATTCTGGAGGAACATTCTTCCTGCCCCGTCTGGTAGGAATGCAAAAAGCAATGGCTCTGATGATGACAGGAGAAAAAGTGTCCGCAAAAGATGCAGTATCAATGAATATGATTTATAAATCCGTTGCTGATGATGTATTTGAGGATGAATTGATCAAATTGGCTGAAAATATAGCTTCCATGCCTACATATGGTTTAGGTTTGACAAAACGCGCAATCAATGCAAGTTTTACAAATGACTTGACAGAACAACTGGCAGTTGAGGAACAATTGCAGACACTTGCCGGAAGATCTGAGGATTTTACTGAAGGTGTGAATGCCTTTTTAGAGAAGAGAAGCCCGGTTTTTATAGGAAAATAGTTTAGTACTAATTATCAATCATGAATGATCAATTAAATAAGGAATTTCCTTGATAATTGATCGGTATTCCATTGATAATTTCATTCATAATAATAATGAAAAGTAAAATTGGAGTTTTAGGTGCCGGAACAATGGGGGCTGGAATTGCACAGGTAGCAGCTCAATCAGGGCACGAGGTGGTTTTGGTGGATGTAAACCAGGTGCAACTGGATAAAGCAAAAATGTCTTTGATTAAGGTTCTTGATCGGATGATTGAAAAAGGCAGCTTGGATGAATCAGGGAAAAGCCAATTATTGAATCGATTGAAGTTTTCCACTCAGCTGACTGATTTCATGGGAGCAGGTTTGATCATCGAGGCCATTGTCGAAAAACTGGAGGTAAAACATGCCGTATTTAAGGAAATCGAAGAAGTTGTTGGAATGGATTGTATTATCGCTTCGAATACTTCATCCTTATCAATAGCGTCTATTGGTTCTGTATTGAAATTTCCTGCCCGTGTAATAGGTATTCATTTTTTCAATCCAGCACCTTTAATGCCCCTGGTTGAAATTATTCCTGCTGTTCAAACAAGTGAAGAGATCCTGACTGCTGCGAAATCGATTATTGATTCATGGGGTAAACGAACGGTTGTTTGTAAAGACACTCCGGGCTTCATCGTGAATCGGGTTGCGAGGCCATTTTATGGAGAAGCTTTACGTATTTACGAAGAAGGTCTGGCAGATTTCGCAACGATTGATTGGGCAATGACGGAATTGGCCGGATTCAGAATGGGGCCATTTACACTGATGGATTATATCGGAAATGACATCAATTATACAGTAACCGAAACCGTTTTTGCTGCATTTTATTACGATCCGCGCTTCAAACCCTCATTTACTCAAAAGAGACATATGGAAGCCGGGTTTCTCGGACGAAAAACGGGCCGTGGATATTATGATTATTCGGAAGGAGCAGAGATGCCGGCTCCAAAAAAAGATGAAAAATTAGGACAGCAAATTGTAGATCGCATTCTTGCAATGCTTATTAATGAAGCCTATGATGCATTGTTTTTAAATATTGCAAGTCGTGAAGATATTGATTTGGCAATGATAAAAGGAGTGAATTACCCGAAGGGATTATTGGCTTGGTCGGAAGAAATTGGTCTGAAAACTGTTTTGAGCAGGATGGAGAATTTATTCCTGGAGTATGGAGAAGACAGGTATCGCCCAAATCCGTTGTTGAAGAGATTAGCAAAATAAAGGAGCCCGGACAAAAATGTCCGGGCTTTTTTTATATGATTAAGCCACCAATTCAGCCTCTAAGGTAATCTCAAAACTAAAAGCTCCGCTAACCGGACAATTTTGCTCCGCACCTTTTGCAATTCGTTGAAATTCATCATTAGAAATTCCAGGAATTTTTGCCGACAGTTTCAAAGCTGAAAGTGTGATTTTTCCGTTATCCAATGTAATGCTTGAACTTGTTTTCAGTTCTCCAGGAGTGTAACCTGCTTCCGTTAAATCCGCACTCAATTTCATGGTGAAACAACCTGCGTGTGCTGCAGCCAGTAATTCTTCCGGATTTGTCCCCACACCCTCCTCAAAACGGGAGTTAAAAGAATACTGAGTTTTATTTAAAGTAGTACTTTGCGTTGTAAGGTGTCCGCTTCCTTCTTTGATCGTTCCGTTCCACACGGCTTCAGCCTTTCTTTTCATGATATTTCTTTTTTGAAGTTATTGAATAATGAAACAAAATAAAGGTGGAAAAGATATCCTAAGATAAGTAATATTCATTACTTCCAATTCTTCAAAACCTTTTCAGCTTGTTTGGAGTAGAAACCCTTTTGATTTTTGATTTTGATAAATAACTCCTTCGCACTACTCTTGTCACCGTTTGCTAATCGACTTTCGGCCAGATACCATTCAGCTTCATCATTGAAATTCGAAAATTCCAATTGCAGGCAAGCAGAGAAATTAATGCATGCCTCGTTGTATTGACCTAAATTGTAATAACACCAACCGGCGTAGAAGCGGGCATTCACATCATCCGGATAATTTTGAATGATCTCATTGAATCTGGAAAGCGCTTGCTTCCATTTCCCCCGGTTCGTATAACTCAATGTTTTGTCTAAATAATCCATGTATGGAATATTGATAAGTTTCATTTGAGGTTCTTCCTGAACAATATCATCCTTGTTTTCCTGATCAGCCGGAATTCCGGTAAGGATAATTTGCTCGATTTGCACGGTAGGTTTAGTTCTGTAATGAGAGTAATCAATCGCTTTTAGATCCTGTAGGTAAATTTCTTTTGCAATCTTTTGCTTTGAAACGGTTACCGGTTTCTGTTCGATCATTGGTGGTAAAGGTTCTAAAACCAATTCCGGGAAAGGGATTTCGATATTTTCTTCTTTTTTATCTTCAATCGGCAGGTTCTTGATTTCGTTTTGAGATGTTTTGATCTCGTGCACTGTAATCTGATCTTTTTTGGGGATCACCTCAAGTGTGTCTATTTCTTCAGGAATATTAATATCTGTATTCTCCAATTTTACTACTAATGGTTTCTTTTGTTCGGGAGAATTGTTCTTTTGTGGAGTTAATAAAAATACCACTCCGATAACCAGCAGAGCCGAAAGACCTAATATATAAGGAGTGAAATTTCCTTTGGGAAACTTCATTTTGCGATCCAATTGCTTCATTTTGGAGAACGATATGTCAGAATGTTTCCATCCTTCAAGCGCATCGCGTTCAAAATCAGTTAATTGATCGGTCGCATCCTCCGGTGAGAACTTTTGGAGGAGTTTCTCAAATTCATTTCGAGAGATATAATCTTTATTCTTCATGACTTTCCATCCAAATTTTTAAATTCCGTTTCCCATTTTGAATTGAACTCTTTACAGTATTTAAAGGAATATTCAATTCATCACTTATATCCTGATAGCTCTTATCTTGTAAATAGAATAACTCGATACAAATCCGCTGATCATCCTTTAAATGCTGAATAGCTTGTTCGAGTTTTGTCAGTTTAAGTTCCCGCTCATTCACTTCATCTGTTTCATGGCTGTCAGCCTGCAGGAGGTTTTCATGGATCGGGGTTTGATGTGTTTTCTGCTTGCGAAGATGAATCAAACATTCGTTTTTGGTTACCTGGTAGAGCCAGGATTTAAAATGTTGTATCGTGTGCTTTTCTATTTTTTGATTCAATTCACCGAAGATTTTCATTGTAGTATCTTCCGCATCTTCGTATCGTTTTAAGTATTTGATGCATGTTCCCAAAACCAAGTGTCCATATCTTTCATATAATAGAGGTATGGTAAACAAGTTTTCTTCCTGCTTATAAAGTTGGATTAAATCCAGGTCCGACAGATTGCTGTACCTTTTATGTCCGCGTTGAAACAACATCATGACATAGAGATGCATTAAATGAAATAATTCCATAAAATTTATATACTATAAAAGTAAGGACTTAAATTTACAAGTATTATGAGTAATCTGAAAAGAATTGGAGTTTTGACTTCCGGTGGAGATTCCCCTGGAATGAATGCGTGTATTCGGGCAGTTGTTAAAGCTGGAATTGGGAAAGGAATCGAAGTGTTCGGCATAGAAGACGGATATAAAGGAATGATTGAAGGCCGAATTCGGGAATTAACTTACACAGATGTCAATAACATCATTCATTTGGGAGGTACAATATTAGGGACAGCCAGGAGCGAAGCCTTTAAAACCATCGAAGGAAGGAAGCAAGCAGTTGCGAATTTAAGGAAACACCAAATAGAAGGACTTATATTAATTGGTGGAGATGGAACCTATGCCGGTGGAATGGCTTTGACAAAAGAGTTTGATATTCCGGTAATCGGATTGCCGGGAACAATTGACAATGATATTCACGGGACAGACTTCACAATAGGTTATGATACCTGTTTGAATACAGTTGCAGCAGCCGTTGATAAGATCAGAGATACAGCTTCGAGTCACCATCGCGTTTTTTTTGTTGAAGTAATGGGAAGAGCTTCCGGCTACATTGCCTTGAATAGTGCTATTGCAAGTGGGGCTGAATCGGTATTAATTCCCGAAACGTTAACCGAGATTAATTTGCTGGCCAAAGAAATAAAGAATCAAAATAAAGGAATTCGAAGTTCTATTATAATAGTAGCGGAAGGTGATGAAGAAGGAGGAGCTCGCGAAATCATGGAAAAGGTAAGGCCTTTCCTTGAAGGATATGATCTGAGATATTCTGTCCTGGGACATATTCAAAGAGGAGGTAGTCCATCTGCATTCGATAGAATTCTCGCTACAAGAATGGGAGTTAAGGCAGTTGATCTGTTAATTGATGGAGAAAAATCACTCATGATTGGTTTAATCGGGAAGGATCTGGTGTGCCAAAATATTCTGGAAGGTACTACTGGAAATGTCTCTATGGATGATTCTGGTATTGAATTACTGCGGTCATTGCTGACGAAAGGATAATTTCTGAAAAATATTTTACCCTTTAAAAACTATTGATTCAGGGAGTTAGAATCTGTGTTGAATGTTTTTCACAAAATAATCTTCAAAAACTCTTGCAGAAGTAAAATAAGTGGGTACCTTTGCCACCGCTTAGAACGATAAGCACTTCGGAAACGGAGGGAGTTGAAAAGTA
>NZ_JAQSWB010000014.1 GCF_029266855.1 Fluviicola sp. | reverse complement strand
TACTTTTCAACTCCCTCCGTTTCCGAAGTGCTTATCGTTCTAAGCGGTGGCAAAGGTACCCACTTATTTTACTTCTGCAAGAGTTTTTGAAGATTATTTCTTTCTTTTTTTCAAACCCATCCTTAACACCCTGATAATAGTCTGTTTATAGCAAGAAAAAAAACAATGGTTTTTTCAAACATTAAGATAGAAATCTCTCAACTGCCCTATAACTGGCTTATTTGAACTGGAAATGGCTTCCATGGTTTGAGCCTCCTTTAGTATACTTTCCAGCAAAACAGGGTTTACTAACACATATTTTCCTTCGGAAATCTTTAATTCACCGGTATTATTTGTTTGATCGAAAACAATCATCTTTCCTTTTAGCGATCTATAGGACTCATTATATACCGCCAAAATTTGAATTAAAGCATAAGACAACATCTCATCCACATTCAATTCCTCCCTGGTTGTATCGTCAAACTGCAAGTCGGCAAGCAGCTTCCCCATCCGTTTTTCCAAAGCCTTCTTTTCTGCTTTTGACATATTCCTATATATAGGACTCACTTCATTCAAATAATAGCGATGATTTACATTGAATTTAATTGCATCAAGAGAAAGCTTTTCTCTCAGTGCTCTTCTCAACCAAATGCGAAGTGAGATAGTCGTTAAAAGGATCAGAACAACTCCGACAACTTTTGCAGGAACAATTAATCCGTTATTTAATAAGAAAGGAATAGCAATTAGTAATAGAACTATTGGAATTAATAGTGCAAGAAAACGTTTCATATTATATATAGATCAATTGGGATTATTTCTTCTGCTCTCTAAACACTTTCAATAACCAAGGCAGGAGAACAATCAAAATTAGTGTTGCACCCATCATCAAATAAAAGTTCAACATAAAGAATGAAGACTTATCATCGTATTGATCCCAAAGAGATGCAATTACTCCACTTAATTTATTTCCTATCGATGTTGAAATAAACCAAGCCCCCATCAACAATGCTGTCAACCTGGCCGGGGATAATTTTGAAACCATCGACAATCCGATCGGAGACAAACAGAGCTCTCCCACGGTTATTACCCCATAGGCTCCAAAGAACCACCAATAGCTTGATTTTATTTCACCATTCATTGAAGCATTTGCTGCAGCGACCATTACCAAACAAGATAATCCTGTAATGAACAAACCCAGAACAAATTTAATCGGGATAGATGGCTCCATTTTTCGTAAACGAAGAAACCTGAAAATTCCTACTATTAATGGAGTGAGTACAATTACCCAAAAAGGATTTACAGATTGGAAGATATTCGTATTGAATACAACTACCTGTTCCCCTTCTTTCAATTCAGGAGTTCTTTCATAGTTTTTAAAGTAAGCCGGGTATTGAACTGCCTCCTCATCACCCACTTTCCGGAAATGCTTATCCAAAACCGGTGTTGGCTTATCCGATTTGACATAATCTACCGTATCGGCCAAATACATACTTTTCAGTCCGCTTTTCGCAAAATCGGGCACATCCCTGTTTGTATAATTGTTTGCCCAGGTGTTTAACACTGTTCCATTCTGTTTAAAAATCGCCCAAAATGGAATAACCGCAATACAAACAACCAAAATCGCGCTAACCACCCGGCGCTCATTTTTAGGTGACGAAAACAATACATATCCAAAAAAGAAGATTACCGGAATACAGGCAAAAAGGAAAGCATCTGTCACGTCGTCTTTAACCAGGAAGGAATGTTCGTTCGTTTCGGACGGAACTCCATTTATGAAGTATCCGATGATTGCAAATAAAACCGCAGGAACAACCACAATCATCAAATCAATCCACCAGGCTTTTTCTCCCGGAACAGCTACTTTTTTAATGTCACCTGTCGAATAATGTTTATTCCCGAGCAAAAACACCACTACTCCAACAAACATACCAATACCCGCGCCGACAAAAGCGACCGAATATCCATATTTATTAATCAGGAAAGCGGAAACAATATTACATACAAAGGCCCCGATATTAATACCCATATAAAAGATGTTATAACCCTCATCTTTTTGATCGCGGTAATCATCATTATTGTATAGGTTCCCCAAAAGTGTTGAAATATTCGGTTTGAAAAGTCCATTACCTGCAATAACCAGGATCATTCCTGAATAGAGCATGGCAAACGAATGAATTCCCATCATGCAATATCCTACTCCCATCAGGACACCTCCAATAACTATCGGGAGTCGATAGCCTAAAACCCGGTCTGCAAGTAAACCTCCGATAAAAGGGGTGAAAAACACCAATGCTATGAAGGTTCCGTATAAACTTGCTGATTCAGCTTCAGACATTTCAAATCCCTGATCTACATCTTTCAGATACAAGGTAAAAATCCCTATCATTAAGTAATAACCGAAGCGCTCCCACATTTCGGATAAAAACAGGTAAGGAAGTGCTTTTGGGTGTTTGCGTTGTTTCATGTGAATTCTTCTTGTAATATACTATTATTTTACCCCACCCATCTTTTTTCTCAGAATAGGAGAAATAATGATTAATACCACTCCCGAAATCAGTGAAATAATTCCAATAGTCTGATATCCTTCTGTGTACTGCATTAATTTTTCTGTATTCGTCAGGTTTTTGTCCGGATCACCACTTGATGCCAATGCAGCACCAATTAAACCTGCTCCATATTGTCCATAAGCGCTTGCCAAGAACCAGGTCCCCATCATCATCCCGGTTAATCTTTTAGGAGATAATTTGGTTATCATAGATAAACCAATAGGCGATAGACACAATTCTCCTACACTCACTACCAAGTAAGCAAATATAAATATCCACAATGGTGTCAGTCCATTTGCATCAGCAGAAAAACGACTGTATGCAAACACCAGAAATCCCAAGCCTAAGATAAAGAACCCCAAGCCGAACTTCACAATGGTATTCGGTTCTGCTCTTCTCTTACTCAACCAAACCCATAAAAACCCAACCAACGGAGCCAATAAAACAACCCAAAGCGAATTCAAAGAGTTATTCACCTGGGTCATGTTCATTCCTTTACTTGCAACATTACCATTTGCAAAGTAGTTCAATGACCCGCCACCTTGTTCAAAGAAGGACCAGAACAATGCAGAAAATATAATGAGAAGAACCGCAACAAGTAATTTTCCGAATTCCTCTTTTTTCACTTTGGTTAATACGTAAATAAGGTAACCTAATATAACTGCTGCAAGAACAATCATGAATAAATCACTGAATTGAACTTTATATGGAATCATTGTTCCGTCTTTCAGCTTAACATCCCCCATTAAAAATGTCAAGTCCACATCAAAGGGATAATAAACCATTAGAAAGAAAAACGGGATCATTGCTAAAGAAGCTAAATAAACCGTCAAATTTTTAGATAAGCCAAGTTTGTTCTTTTCTACCAATTTCTCAGGAAAAGGAGGCATTCCAATTGGGCCTAACGATTTTTGTGTTTTGAGAAACAAAGCCAAGCCCATCAGCATACAAACTCCTGCCAAAGCAAATCCAAGGGACCAGCTGATCGATGTTCCAATGTAAGCAATGGTCAATCCACTTAAAAGAGCTCCTATGTTGATCCCGGAATAGAATAACGAAAACCCGGAATCCCTTCTAGGATCGTTATCGTGATAAAGATCCCCAACCATCGTGGAGATATTCGGTTTGAAAAATCCATTTCCTACAATCAAAATACTCACTCCCAGGTAAAACGTAAATGCCCCGGGGACAGCCATCAGAAAGGTTCCCAATGCCATCAGAATTCCTCCCCAAAAAACAGATTTTCTAAAACCAAAGATCTTATCAGCAAACATACCACCTACAAATGCCATGGCATAAATAAAGGCCTGGATTAAACCGTATTGTTTATTGGAAGAACTTTCCGCACTATCCTGGTCTTTCTGATGAGATGTTTCAATATAATATCTTGGATGATCCTTGGTTAATTCTTCTTTATTGAGTTCAAAGAATTCTATTTTCTTAGCTTCCAGCTTATCTTTTGGAATAGGGTTATAATCGCTTGTCAAAATAAGGTGAGAAATATACATTGCCAAGAGCGCACGCATACCATAGAATGTGAAACGTTCCCACATTTCAACCAAAAAAAGATACCAAAGCTGTTTCGGATATTTCCCTTTGAAATTTCTAATATTTTCCAATGCTGCTGCATCTGATGGATTCAGGTCTTTTTCTACCAAACTCATAACTCTATTTGTTAACGAATCGTAAAAATGATAAATTAATTCGGATGAGCCATTAAATAAAGTCCATAAAAAAATCCCTCGTTAAAAACAAGGGATTCAATTTTCTTAATTAAGGTTGAAATTATTTTACACCATGCATCATTTTACTCAATCTTCTGGAAACTGTAAGCATGACAAGACCTAAGCAGATTACAAAACCGCCGATACTCATAAAAATCGTAGCTGCTCCAAGTTTTTCAACGTACGCTGCAATAAATCCACCTAATATATTAGCGACGAAAGTAGATAACATCCACACTCCCATTAACATAGAAGCTAATTTAATTGGAGCCAATTTAGTTACAACACTCAATCCTACAGGAGAAATACATAATTCGCCAATGGTATGGAAGAAATATGTTACTATCAGAAACCAAAGTCCCGCTTTTTGAACTACATTTTCTTTACCACCAACGATTTCAGTTTGAACCTGGGCTGTTGCCATCAACATAAACAAGAATCCAATTCCCAATAAGATCATTCCCAAACTCATCTTCACTGGTGTAGACATTCTTGAACCTGTTTTAGAACCCCAGAACCATGCGAAAATTGGCGCTAAAGCGACAATAAACAATGGATTTACTGATTGAAATAATTCTGTGGAAATTGTCCAGCTGCCAACTGTTCTATCAATATAAGAATCGGTGTAAAGCGTCATCGATGAACCAGCCTGTTCAAATCCGGCCCAGAAAAAGATAATAAAAGCGGTTAAAATGAAAATAACAGAAACACGCTGCTTCTCTTCTCTAGTTAACGGAGCATCTATTGTTGGAGTGTTTACTTCAACGGTTGTAGAATCTACAAGTTCTACATCTGTAAATTGGATTTTCTTATTAGGTTTTTCACCAATCTCCAATAAATACTTTTTTGCTAAAGCGTTGAAAATAAGCTGACCTATCAACATTCCTACAGCAGCAGCTAAAAAGCCGTACTTATATCCATATGACATAATTACTTCTTTACCATTTTCATCGACACCTTTTGTCGCAAACCAATCATTACATAAGATAGCAACTACAATCGGAGCTAAAAATGCGCCAAGGTTAATTCCCATATAAAAAATAGAGAATGCTGAATCCCTTTTCGCATCACCTTGTCTATAAAGACGCCCAACAAGGGTGGAAATATTTGGTTTAAAGAACCCATTACCTATGATTAAAAGTAAAAGTCCGATTGCTAATCCTACATGAGTATTCAAAGAGAACAAAACGATCTGTCCAAGAAACATTGTTATACCTCCAATAGTAATAGCATTTCGTTGACCGATAAATCTATCCGCAATCCATCCTCCAATAATCGGAGTGAAATATACGAAACCTGTAAAGAAGCCATAAACTAATGACGCTGTACCTTTAGGTATCTCAAGACCATTTTCTACATACAACTTAGTCATGTAAAGTACAAGAATGGCGCGCATTCCGTAATAACTAAATCGCTCCCACAATTCAGTAAAGAATAAAAGATATAAACCTTTGGGATGTCCAAATATAGTTCCTTGCTTTTCTATTTCAGCAATTACGTCTCGTTGTTGAGTCATGTTTTTCAGTTTTTTTAGCGTCGGTGAAAATAGGTAAAAAATGATTGATTGATTCAGATTGTTTTAATTTTAACTATTAGTTTAATGCTTAATGTCTGATTTAGAGAAACTTTTCGATTCGCACACGCACAATTTTGATACAAAAAACCGTGGTATTGTGCAGGTAACTCTTTCTTCCAGAGAGAATTTACCATTCTATTTTTCGTTTGGGGTGCATCCGGAAGAAAGCACTGTTGATTTAGCCGAAATTGAAGATCTTTGCAATAAATTCATTCAAAAACCAGGCTTTTTGGCAATTGGTGAAATTGGCCTGGATAATCGGTATGCTTCACTTGACAAACAGGAAGAGATCTTTGTCTTTCAATTGAAGCTTGCTGCAAAATTCAACAAACCGGTGATCCTTCATTGTGTCAACTCCTGGGACAGATGCCGTTTTTTGCATGAGAAAAATGCTCCGGAAACTATGCTCATTTATCATGGATTCAATAAAGCTTCTATTACAGAAAGTGTTTTGGATTATCCCAACAGCATCATCAGCATTGGTGAATCTGTTTTAACCAACCAACAACTTCAATCAAGTCTTGCCCATATTCCCGATACGCGTTTACTGATTGAAACCGATACGGGAAAAGGGGAATTGATCGATACTTACCGCTTGGTCGCTGAGATAAAAAAGCTATCTTTGCAGGCCCTGACCGAACTGCTAAACCAAAACGCAAAACGAATTTTTAAATATGAGTAAATGGTTGGAGCGTACTGAGTTGATTCTTGGACCCAAGGAAATGGATCGTTTGAAATCTGCTCATGTACTCATTGTGGGACTCGGAGGAATCGGATCTTTTGCCGGTGAATTTATTGCACGTGCGGGAGTTGGTACTATGACAATCGTCGATGGCGATGCTTTCGATATAACGAATAAGAATCGCCAGTTAACCGCTTTGGATTCTACAATCGGGAAAAACAAGGCACTTGTTCTCGGTGAACGGATCAAAGATATCAATCCGGATATTCAATTAAATATTGTAGAAGAATTTGTTCTTCCGGAGCGTGTTTGGGAATTACTGGATCAGTACAAACCCAATTATGTAATGGATTGCATTGATAGTGTTACTCCAAAGCTGGAGTGGATCATCGCATGCAAAAGCAGAAAGATTAAAGTCATCACGCATCTGGGAGCCGGGGGAAAAGTAGATCCAAGCCGTGTTCATGTTGCAAAACTGCCCGACAGTCATAACTGCAAACTGGGTGCTCACATCAAGAAACGACTCAAGAAAAAAAATGTCGGGTTTGAAAAAATCAAATGTGTTTATTCATCCGAATTACAACAAAAAGACTCGTTGAAAATGACCGATGGATCCAATTATAAACGCTCATTCTATGGAACGGTCAGCTATATGCCTGCATTATTCGGATTAATGGGAGCTGCAGAAGTGATTCGCTATCTGACTAAAAAAGATGAAAAAGCAAACTAGAATGAAATTCAAAGAAAAAAGTATATTCGCATTCCTCAAACTGAAAAAATGAAATTAAAATACCTGTTCAGCATTGCTGCACTAACACTCTATATATCTTCTTGCGGTAACGATCCTGATCCTTTAAACAAGGACCAATCTATCAATGGAGTTGTTGCCAGTCACGATGCACATTCCTTCTCCAATACAGATCAAATCCGGACAAAGCACCTGGATCTGGAGATCGATGTAGATTTTGAGAAAAAGACCATTTACGGAGTTGCTCGTCATCAGATGGAGCGTATAAAAGATACGGATACCGCCATATTTGATATCAACGGACCGGAAATTCAAAAAGTAACACTTGGAAAAAAGGGCCAGGAAAAAGAAACTGATTTCATTATAGGTGCAATGCAGGAATTCTTAGGTCAGCCTTTAAGCATCAAGATCGATAAGAATACAGAATATATCAATATTTATTACAAAACAACCGAGAACGCCGGCGCATTGGATTGGATGGATCCCGAATTGACGGAAGGAAAGGAACATCCTTATCTATATACCCAGGGTCAGGCAATTTTAACACGTACCTGGATTCCCGTTCAGGGAACACCTGCCAACAGAATTACTTACAGTGCAGATGTAACCGTTCCTGCCGAATTAATGGCTGTAATGAGCGCTTCCAATCCAAAGGTTAAAAGCCCGGAAGGAAAATATCATTTCGAAATGAAACAGCCTATTCCTGTTTACCTGATTGCTTTGGCAGTTGGGAACCTGGAATACAAAAGCCTGGGTAAAAACTGCGGTGTCTACACAGAACCTGAAATGATCGACAAGGCCATCTGGGAATTTGCCGATCTTCCGAAAATGATCCAGGCAGCTGAGAATTTATACGGTCCCTACCAATGGGAACAATATGATGTCATTGTTTTACCTTATTCCTTTCCTTTCGGAGGAATGGAAAATCCGCGTTTGACCTTTGCCAATCCGACATTGATTGCGGGAGACCGAAGTGCAGTATCTGTACTTGCTCATGAATTGGCCCATTCCTGGTCAGGGAACCTAGTTACCAATGCAAGCTGGAATGATTTCTGGCTGAATGAAGGATTCACGGTTTATTTTGAGAACCGGATCATGGAGGAACTTTACGGAAAAGAAGTTGCCGATATGCTTGCTTTGATCGAATTCCAGGAACTTCAGACAGAACTGGAGAGTTTGGATGAAGAAGACACCCATTTGAAATTGAAGCTTACCAAAAGAAACCCGGACGATGGAATGACTTCTGTTGCTTACGTAAAAGGAGCTTTCTTACTGAAAACCCTGGAACGCGATTTCGGAAGACAGCGTTTTGATGCTTTCCTGAAAATGTATTTTACGGACCATGCTTTCCAAACATTGACAACCGAACAATTCAAGCTTTATCTTGAAGACAATCTGATCAATAAAACCGATATCAAATTCAATGTAGACGAATGGATCTACAAACCGGGACTTCCTAAAAACTGTTATGCGGTCAGCTCTCCGCGCTTTGAGAAAATCCAGGAATTGGCACGCGCATTTGCCGGTGGAAAAGATATCTTCAAAAAACCTGCGAAGAAAAAAGGAAAGAAACAACTGCCGGCTTTGAGCCGCGATCAGTATGTTCCACAGGAATGGCAGGCATTTATCCGTGCATTACCTAAAAAAATGGATCCGGAACGCTTGGCTTTAATTGATGAAAAATTGCATTTTAATTCGTGGGGAAATGCAGAAGTCGCAACCGAATGGTATGTTTTGGGGATCAATTCGAATTACACGGCAATCCGCCCCAATATTGAGAAGTTCATTTCGAAAGTAGGCCGAAGAAAATTCTTATTACCGATCTATACGGCTTTGAATGAAAATCCGAAAAGTAAAATTTGGGGAAAACAGGTTTACGCTAAATACCGTGAAAATTATCACCCGGTTTCGATCATGACATTGGATGATTTACTGAAGTATAAACCTTAATAAAATTACAAAGAAATTGTAGCCCATTCGTTTTTATCGGATGGGCTTTTTTGCACCATTTTTTTTAGGCAATGGTGATTAGGCAATAGCTATTAGTAGGATACAATTAAAGACTTTACATGCAGAGGAATGGGTGGCATGAGCCAGAGCCCCGCGCCAACGAAGAGTTAAATATCTATGCTTCATCTATGCTTCAATCATGGTTCATTCATGCTTGAAAGACGGAGTACCTATGCTAAAACTACGTTATGTCCCTCGGCTTTTCCGTCTTGACCAAAGCAGATCAAACAAATGATCGCTTCGGATCGAGTGAGACGGAGCCTTCCGCCCCGGCGGACTAGCGCTGTCCTTCGGCTTTTCCGTCATATTGTCCCTAGTTATTAATCACAAACCAATGCCGAAGAAGGGAAATAAAAATCCGGGAGAGTAATTCAAATAATCTCCTTTCAACCACGAATAATCAAAAGGTAGTCCCGACTCCTAAAATGACAGCTATTCTTCTTTTATAAGCATTCATCTTTGACATAACAAATACAACAGTTATGTCTCGCTTCATTATTCTTCTATCTTTTGCTGCAAGTGTTATGGCAACTATATTCGCCTGTTCCAGCAATAAGATCCTTTCCGTTGATCCCAAATTCCGAAAATGGGTTTCAGGATACACCTCGGGAATTATTTCCAATTCCGATCACATTGAAATTGAGCTTCGGAATCAATTGGACTCGACCAAATTGATCGAACTCGGTATGAAATCCCGTTTGGACGAAAAAGTCCTGAACGAGATCGTTGAGATCAGTCCGGAAATTGATGCGGATATTCATTGGATCGATTTCCGGACTATCCAAATTGTTCCGAAAAAACCTTTGAGCTCAAACCAAATCTACACCGTAAGCCTGGATTTGGAAGAAATCATGGAAGTAGAAGACGGATATGAAGAATTTAATTTCCAGTTTGCAACAAAACCGCAAAAAATTGAAGTAACGGAGCCCAGCTTAGTTGAATACGATTCATACAACCTGGAATGGTATTCATTGCGGGGAACTGTTTCAATGACAGATCATTTTGACACGACCAAACTGAAGGAACTAATCACGGTGAACCTCGGAAACGAAAAGCAAAAAGTTCATTTCGAAGAAAGTTATGGCGATAATGAATATGTATACATTGTAGACAGTATTCGACGTTCAGCGAAGGAAAACACCCTTACCGTCAACTGGAACGGAGATCCTATTTCGTCTTTTTCAAATGGTTCGACAAGCATCAAAGTTCCGGCACTCGGCGATTTCGACTTAAGCTCTTACAACGTAAGTGATGAAGATGACCAGAGTATTCGTTTGACCTTTTCGGAACCTTTGTCTACCAACCAGGATCTGAACGGATTGATCGATCTGGAAGGTGTAAACGGAGAAACTTTTTCGATCTATTACAATGAAGTGACGGTATTTATTCCCAACCGAATTGAAGGAAGTTACAAGCTGGAAATCAATCCAGGTATCAAGAACATTAAAAACTATCCGATGCTGAAAGGAACCGAACGCACGTTGTTGTTTACAGCTTCCAAACCCAAAGTACGAATCGTCGGAAGTGGCTCCATTTTACCTGATTCCAAAGGATTGATCTTTCCTTTTGAAACCATCGGATTAAAGTCTGTTACCGTTCGGATCATTAAGATCTATGAAGAGAATGTTCATCATTTCCTGCAGGTGAATGAATTGAATGACTCCGAAGCTATTTTCAGATTCGGGAAGAAGATCACAGAAAAGAATATTTCCTTAGGTGTGAAAAAAGAAGATAAAAGCGATTGGGCCTCACATGTCCTGGATTTGGAAAAATGGATCCGGCCGGAACCAGGGGCAATTTACCGTATATCCATAAAATTCGGTCAAAAAGATGCCTATTGTGATTGTGAAGCACCATCCGACTCAGAAAATCCAGAAACTGTATCTGCTGAAGAACCAAAAGAAGAATGGACTGAACGTCCCTGGCATTTGGACGACTGGGATGATGGTTACGAAGATTGGGGCGGCTACAGCTCAGAATCACCCTGCAGTTCGGATTATTATTACGGAAAAGCCGTTTCAAGAAACATTCTTGCATCCAATATCGGTGTGATCTACAAACTGGATGCGAAGAAAGAGGCACATGTTTTCTTAACAGACATGATCACGACACAGCCCATTCCCAATGCATCGGTTACCTTCTACGATTTCACGAAACAAATAATTGCTTCCGGGACAACCAACTCGGAAGGAATGTACACCAAAACACTTTCTGAAAAACCATTCTTACTGATCGCAAAATATGGAAAACAGCGCGGCTATTTAAAAGTAAGTGACGGACATGCAAATATGCTTTCGGAATTTGATGTGGAAGGTGAAGAAGTACAAAACGGATTGAAAGGATACATCTATGCGGAGCGTGGTGTTTGGAGACCTGGAGATTCTATTTATGTCAATTTTGTATTGCGCGATTATGAGAAAAAACTTCCGCTCAATCATCCTGTAACCTTCACCTTAACGGATCCTTCCGGCTATGAAGCCAGTAAAATAACCAGGTCGCAGGGAGTAAACGGACATTATGATTTCAGAACCGCCACCCGTTTCGATGCCAAAACCGGAATTTACACTGCACGTGTAATGGTTGGTTCACGAGAATTTATAAAGTATTTGAAAGTTGAAACCGTAAAACCGAATCGTTTGAAAATTAAGCTTACTGTTCCTAAAAGCTCAGACAGTTTACTGCAACTGGAATCTTATTGGCTGCACGGAGCTCCTGCAAAAAACTTAAGGGCTACCGTGGATGTCGAATATCAATCCACAAAAACCGTTATCCCGGGATTTCCGAAGTTCGAGTTCGATTCCCCTATCCGGAAAATTCATTCTGACAAAAACACTTTGTTTGACGATGACCTGGATGCCAATGGAAAAGCCTCCTTTAAGCAGGAAGTTTCATCGCTTTCGCAAGCCTCAGGAATGCTGAATGCTATTTATACCATGCGCGTATTTGAGCAAGGCGGAAACTTTTCCATCGACCGTTTTTCCCAGTTGTATTCCCCATACAAGCAATATGTTGGTTTCAGAACTCCGGATACGGAAGCTGACAATTCCCTGATTTCCGGGAAGAAGCACACCTTTGATGTGGTGATGGTCAATTCCACAGGAACGCTTTTGAAAAAACAATCAAAAATCCGTGTAAAGATCTACCGGATGGAATGGAGATGGTGGTATGAAAGCGGTGATGATGATCTGGGCAATTTCATGGCCAGAAACGGAAATATGTTGGTTTACGATTCGTTGGTGAATTGTTCAGATGGAAAAAGTGCGTTCAAATTCGGATTAGGAGCAACAGATTATGGCCGGTTTTTAGTGACTGTTACGGATGAAGAAGGATTTCATCAATCCGGGAAAATCATTTCGATCGATGTTCCTTACTGGAGCCGCGGAAATCAAAAGAACAACGAATATGCTTCCATGCTGAACTTTTCCACCGACAAGAAAAGTTATGTGAAAGGTGAAACCGTAAAACTTAGCATTCCGTCTCCGGCTTCCGGGAAGGCATTGATTTCAGTAGAAACCCGGACGAAGATCATAAAGAAATTTTGGGTGAACACAACGAAAGGAGAAACAACCTGTTCTTTCGAAACTACAGAAGATATGGCGCCAAATGCTTATGTTCATGTCAGTTTGATTCAGCCCCATAGTGCTACAACCAACGATTTGCCGATTCGCATGTACGGAATTGTCCCGATTATCGTCGATGATCCTGCAACGCATTTGCACCCTGAAATCACTGCAGCAAAAGAATGGAGACCCGAATCTACAGCCAAAGTAACTGTTTCAGAAAAAGATGGAAAAGGAATGACTTATACCCTGGCGATCGTAGACGAAGGCTTATTGGATCTCACACGCTTCGACACACCGAATCCATGGAATACATTTTATGCCAAAGAAGCCCTGGGAATTAAAACCTGGGATATGTACAATGCAGTTATCGGCGCATACTCAGGAAATTTAAACCGTTTATTGAGTATTGGTGGCGATGGTTCTGCAGATGACGGAGCAGGCCCGAAAGCCAATCGCTTTAAGCCGATGGTTCATTTCTTAGGACCGTTTGTTTTACCCGCGGGTTCCTCTAAAACACACCAGGTAGAACTACCAACATATATCGGATCTGTTCGGGTGATGGTTGTCGCTCATGCAGCAACAGCTTTCGGGAATGCAGAAGAAACTGTTACCATTAAAAAACCGCTGATGGTGCTTGGAACATTACCTCGCGTAATAGGACCAAGTGAAACAATTCAATTGCCGGTTGATGTTTTCGCAATGAAAGACAACATCAAAAATGTCGATGTCCAGGTAAGCTGTAATGATCTATTGCTTGTGAACGGTGCTAAAAATCAAGGGATCAAATTTGCTGCAGAAGGCGATCAGATCGTGAACTTTGAACTAAAGGTTGCAAATAAACTGGGAATCGCGAAAATCAAGATCTTTGCGAAATCAGGGGCCGAAACAGCAACTCAAGAGTTTGAAGTTGACGTTCGCAGTCCGAATCCGCTCGTCCTTGAAAGTGAAACAAAGGTACTGGAACCGGGTTCATCCGCAAGTTTTACCATGGAACAAGACGGAATCAGCGGTTCGCATTCCTATTCGCTGGAGGCAAGTCAGTTCAGTTCCATTAACTTAAGTGGACGCATGAGTGACTTGATCAATTATCCCCACGGATGTATTGAACAAACAACTTCAGCAGTATTTCCACAGCTTTTTGCCATGGATATTATGCAGTTCAATGAAAAGGAAAAAAGTAAAATGGTTTCCAATATCAAAGCTGCCCTGATCAGATATCAAAGTTTCCAGCAATATGAAGGCGGCTTTGCCTATTGGCCGGGGAATCGCGAAGCAAGTGACTGGGGATCCAATTATGCCGGACACTTTATGATCGAGGCAGAACAGCACGGATTTACTTTGCCTGTAAATCTTAAATCCCGCTGGATCGATTACCAGAAAAACCAAGCAAATAGCTGGACTCCTGATTCATATATGAGTTATTCCAGTAACGCGGAAGAATCCAATCAATTGATCCAGGCATATCGATTGTACACTTTGGCTTTGGCCGGGAAACCTGAATTGGGTGCAATGAACCGTTTGAAAGAAAACAGCAAGTTGGGAACCACAGCGAAATGGAGATTGGCGGCTGCTTATTATTTAGTGGGGCAAAAAGACCTGGCAAAACAAATGACCCGCAATTTAAGTTTCACTTCAACATCTTACCGCGAGTATGCCTATTCCTACGGATCCACCTTGCGGGATAAAGCAATGAACCTGGAAGCAGGATTGATGATCGATTCGAAATCAACCGATCAGTTAGAAAAAGAAATTGCGGATGTACTGAAATCGAACCAGTGGCTCAGCACCCAGGAAGCGGGTTATTGTATTCTCGCGCTAACAAGCGGGAAAATCAAAAACAACGGAACACTTCAATTTGAAGTGAATTCCGAAAAAGTGACAGCGACCAAATGTTTGATGACAAAAAATTACACCGAAGCTGATGGTACAAAAATGAAACGGCTTTCAATCCGGAATACTTCATCAAAAAAGTTATATGTGACTTTCTGTACGAAGAAAGTTCCGCAGATCGGCAAAGAGAAAAAAGTTCGAAGCAACCTGGAAATGACCATTGATTATACCAATTTATCCGGCGTTTCAATTGATCCGTCCAAGATTACTCAAGGAACAGACTTTATTATGGAAGTCAAATTGAAGAATCCGACAAAAGATCAGTTCTACCGAGAAATGACTTTGAACCAGATCATGCCAAGTGGCTGGGAAATACATAACTCGCGTTTGTACGATGAAGGAAGCACTCCGAATATCGATTACCAGGATTACAGGGATGACCGCATTTACAGTTATTTCAAATTGGCACCAAATGAAACCAAAATTTTCAAGATTCAGCTCAATGCTTCTTATTTGGGAAGATTCTACTTGCCGGCAGTATTTTCAGAAGCGATGTACGACCATTCTGTCAATGCACAGGAAAAAGGTCGCTGGGTGGAAGTGACTAAAATTATAAAACAACCTAAATCATCCTGATAATTATGTGAAGGCTGCCCGATAAATGGGTGGCCTTTTTATTTCATTTTCATCCTGTATTTTTGGGAAATCCCAATGTCCCAATATTGGGACAAGACTGAAAGACAATTGTTTAGGCAAATTAAAATTGAATCTTAACTCATTTACAAACCCAACGAGATGTTTTCTACAGCAAAAAATCAAGCTCATTGCGAAAAAGTATACTATTTCGTAACTTGTATAAAAAAACAATGAAAACGCTCGAAGAATGGTTTGCAGAATACTCGGTCAGTCACCAAAACGCGACGAACAAGAAAATACATTACATATGTGTCCCGGCAATTTTCTTTTCAGTTGTGGGATTGTTAATGAGTATTCCCAATCGTGGTCTGATCAGTTTGGTTCACTCGAATAATTTCCTATATGTTAATTGGGCGGTTGTTGCTTTAATTCCCGTTTTATATTTCTATTTGCGCTTATCACTCAAAATGGCATTCTATATCTTGATTTTTTCCGCGGTCTGCGTTATTGGAAATTACTATTTAGCAAGTATCGGTCCTTTATGGTGGAGTTCTTTAATCATTTTCACCCTAGCTTGGGCCGGACAGTTCTATGGACATAAAATTGAAGGAAAAAAGCCTTCGTTTTTAAAAGATATTCAATTCCTTCTGATCGGTCCGGCGTGGATTTTGGATAAATTGTTTAATGCAAAATAAGGGATTTCGACTCCGCTCAATCACCTTATTTACTCAAAACAAAGCTGAAGAGGATTAAATTTAACTGAAAAATCTTGAAACTGATATTCAAAAGGGCACTGAGCGGAGTCGAAGTGACCTTCTCATAGCTGCTCCAGCATCTTCACCACATCTGCGCGTTTTCGTGTTGATACCGGGATCATTTTTCCATCCGACATGATCAAATGTCCTCCTTCAACCTTCACAAATTCCTGGATCATTTTAGTGTTTACCAGGTGTGATTGATGTACCCGGAAAAATCCCAGTTCTCCTAAAATATCTTCAAAATCTTTCAAGGTTCTTGAAACTACAATCCGCTTTGAATTAGTAAAGAAAAACTCCGTGTAATTCACATTACTTTCGCAACGAATAATGTCTGCAATCTGAACAATATGAATTTTATCCTGAGCATGAAGAGCCAAACGTTCCTGAACCTTATGACTTTGTTTCAGTGATTCATTCAATAGGCGATAGTTATCCTGTTCGTTGTGATTGTGATTCCGGAACTTTTTCAAGGCTTCGATCAATTCATCCGGATCTACCGGCTTTAACAAATAATCGATTGCTGCATATCGAAAAGCCTTAATGGCATGTGCGTCACTGGCCGTAATAAAAATGATCTTGAACGGAATTTCAGGTAAAATGTCCAGCAGGTCAAAACCCGAACCGTCTTGCATCTGGATATCCAGGAACAAGATATCGATCTTCGTGTGCTTCAGTAATTTCGCGCCTTCAACAACTCCGGAAGCTTCCCCCACAACTTCAATGTCCGGTGCATAAACCTCCAAATCTTTTTTGAAAGTGATTCGCGCCTGTTCTATATCGTCAATTATTACTGCTTTAATCATTACAAGGGTATAAAGAGTTGAACTTCCGTTCCGATAACATTTCCGTCATCGTCATACAAATCTACAATTCTTACTTTATGTCCGTTTGAATTGGTGCTTAACAAATCTAATCTTTCTTTGGTCACGTTGAAGCCCCGGGAAACATGTTGCGGTTCATTACTTGCCTGCTGATTTTTGCCTGCAGCTTCCCTCCCGATCCCATTATCGCGGATAACACACGTAATTCCATCATTTTCCTCTCTGAACCAGCACGTAATCTTTCCAATCCTGGAATCATTTGCATCGAATTTGAAGCCATGCTTGATTGCATTTTCAACGAAAGGCTGAATAAGCATCGGAGGAATTTGGATAAAACTCAATTCTGTTTCCAGGTCCACAATGATTTCATATTCGAAACGGTTTCCATTGCAAAATTGTTCTATCAAGAGATAATTTTCCAGCGTAGCTATTTCTTCTTCCAGGGAGATAGTCGTATTTCGTGAATTATCCAATATTTGACGCATCAACCTGGAAAACTTAGCCAAATAATAGCGCGCCTTCGTTTCATTCTCAGTACCTATTAGTCCCTGGATCGAATTCAGAGCATTGAAAATGAAATGCGGATTCATTTGCAGGCGTAAAGCTTTCTGTTCCAGTTCCAATAAATTTCGGGCAAATTCCGCATCTTTCTGAGCCTGCTTTGCTTTTCGCCGGATGCGAGAAGTTTGAATACGGATTATGAACCAAATAAATAAACCTCCAGCAATTAATTCAAACAAAATAAACCAGGGAGTAAGCCAAAACGGGCTCGCTATTGTAAAAGAAAAACGTTCAGGTTGCGGATTAATGAATCCGTCTTCGTTACGCGAACGAAGCAGAAAGGTATATTTTCCGGGCGACATATTGGAATAAACTATTCGCTGTTCCTTCGTCCATGGTGACCATTTATTTTCAAAACCACTCATCTTCCAGGAATACTCTACACCTTCAGGATTCTTCAGGTTAATACCTTTAAATAAAAAGCTCAAATGATTCTGATCGGATGGCAAATGCAATGTTTTGTAACTGCTCCACGGCAGGATCACATCGCTATATTTTGTCTTTGAAAGCGATTCATAAAACAACTGCACATCCAGGATACTTAAGATCGGTGCAGTTCTATTCACTTGTAAATTCGATAAATTGTAACAACTTGCTCCGTTGATCGTTCCGAACCAGATTTTTCCATCGGGGTCTTTCCAAACACTGTTCTGGCACGTTTCAACTCCTAAAAAACCATCACTTTTACCGTAATGTTTAATACTTTTAATTTGATTCGTTTCATTCAGGTCCAGAATATCCAATCCGGATTCGGAACCAACTATCAGGTTTTGATTGGCATCAAAGACCATCAAATACACATTTGAAGAATGCATTCCGGATTCGATACTGATCTTCTTAAGTACTTTCAGTTTGGGACCATATGCTATGCAATTAATCCCGGCACCTGCAGTACCTGCCCAAATTCTACCTTTCGAATCCTCAATGATCGTTCGAACAGCATCTGCACTTAAGCCCGAATCTTTATTTAAAATTTTCGTTTTTCCGGTTTCGGGATCGTAACAAGCCAAACCTGCAGATTCTGCTCCATACCAGACCAGCCCCCGTGAATCTACAAAAACGCAGGTCAAGCGCATATGCAGCAAACCTTCATCCAAAGTAACCGTTTCGACTTCTTTTCCCTGGTCTGAAATCCGGAGCAAACCGGAACCGGAAGTTGCTACCCAAATTCTGCCCTGCCTGTCTTTCGACATTTGCCGCACATAATACTTCCGTGTTTCATCCAACCAGGAAAATCCTCCTGCTGAAAGCATTCCAATTCCCTGGCCTTCCGTTCCGAAGTACATCAATCCATCGTTGTCCTCAATAATTGCTTTTACTTTAATCGCTTCAAATCCGTTTTGGACGTTTAACTGACTAAAAGTCCCGTTTTCATATATACTTACCCCGTTTTGAGATGTTCCGAACCATAACTTATTGCTTCGGTCCCTGTAAATGGAATAAATGAAATTTCCTCCCAAACCGGCCGAAACCGAATAATGAGAAAACAATTTTCCTGCAAACTGCGAAACTCCCCCACCGGAAGTTCCAATCCATAAATCTCCCCAATTGTCTTTAATGATGGAACGTACATGGTTATTTCCTAAGCCATTCCTTTCAGTGTAACTGGTAAATTCTTTTGTCTTTTGATCATACTGGATCAAACCCGCATTCAAAGTCGCAATCCAACACACATTTCTTTCATCGAAGAATAGATCGAATACTGTCTGTTTATACAACTCGTGATTCAAGTCTACCCGGTAGTAATCTTTCCGGTTATAAACATAAGCCCCGTCGCCATAAGTTCCGATCCAGATTTTCCCGTTTTGATCTTCCCTTAAACAGGTAATTGCATTTCGCATCACCCGGAATCTCTTACCGTGGTTAATTAAAATGTGTTTACTGCCCTTTGGTTCAGATGACAGCAGCCCGTTCCCGGTTCCCATCCAAATAATTCCCTTTGAATCTATCAGAATCGCATTGATAGTTCCCTCATTAATTCCAAGGATTCGATTCATTGAAACTAAAGAATCACCCTTCACGGTAAAAACTCCGTGATTTGTCGCAAGCCATAATTTATCTCCGGAATCAAGTGTCATACTGAATACAGCAAAGTGATTCCCGTACTTCGGATGCTTATACGTAAAGATTTTCTTTCCATTGTACGATGAAAGCCCATCATTCGTCCCGATCCATAAAACGTGTTTCCGATCTTCCTTTAACGAATAAATATAATTGTTCACTAAACCCTGCCGGTCAGTAAACGACTCAAAGTTCTGACCATCGAAGCGCGATAACCCACCTCCTCTTGTTCCAAACCACAAATACCCTTTATGATCCTGGATGACACTATAAACCTGGGATTGTCCCAAACCGTTTTCCACTGAAAAATTCCGGAAACTGGCTAACTGCGTATATCCACGACTGATCGAGATCAATATAAAGAAGAAAAGTAAACACGAGTTTTTCGGCATGAATTCTAAGGGATCTTACGTTGTTGAAATTAGCAAAAGTCTGTAAACATTCACCGAATAAATAATCAAAAAGAACACGCACTTTTCATCCCAGGTGTTGCGAATAATAAAGAGTCGTTTTCATATCGGTTCCAAGCCATTACTTTCAGTAAAAAAACGATGAAGGAAAGACTCTTTTGGTGGAAGGAACAATACCGTTGGAAAAAACGGTTCATCAAACGCATTTTGTTCTATTCTTTCCTGGCATGGTACATCCAGGCTTTACCTTCTACTCTGTTCACTGATCCTTACTCAACGGTTTTGGTCGGTAAAAACGGGAAGTTACTTGGAGCCCACATCGCAAAAGACGGACAATGGCGTTTTCCTCCGGGTAACAAAACACCATATAAAATCGCGACGTGTTTAATTACCTTTGAGGATAAAAATTTCTATTATCACCCGGGAGCCAGCATAAAAGGCATTTGCCGCGCTTTCTATCAAAATATTACTCGCGGAAAAATTGTTAGTGGCGGAAGCACTATTACACAGCAAGTGATCCGGCTGATGCGAAAAAATCCCTCCAGGACTTATTCTGAAAAACTATACGAGATCATTCTCGCAACGCGGCTGGAATTCAGTTATTCGAAGGAAGATATTTTGAACCTTTACACTGCCAACGCCCCGTTTGGAAATAACGTGGTTGGAATTGATGCTGCTTCCTGGCGCTATTTTGGGAGAGCCCCAGAAAATTTAAGCTGGGCGGAAAGTGCCACCTTGGCCGTTTTACCCAACGCTCCAGGACTAATTTATCCCGGAAAAAACCATCAAAGTTTACTAAAGAAGCGAAACCGCCTATTGAAAATGCTTTACGAACAAGGCGAAATCGACAAATTAAATTATTACCTGGCCCTGGAGGAACCGCTTCCCGACAAACCACTTCCCCTCCCACAAGAAGCTCCGCATTTACTGCAACGTTGCATCATGCACGGTCAAAAAGAGCAATTGATCCGATCTACGATTGACGAAGAAATTCAAACAATGGTCAATAACGAAACAGAGCAATATGCCCTTCGAATGAATGAATACGGTGTGTACAATGCAGCAGTTCTAATAACATCAGTTGAAACCGGTGAAGTTGTCGCTTATAAAGGCAACCTGAATCATACCGACGATGATCATGGGGTTGATGTTGACTGTATTCAGTCGCCAAGAAGTACGGGAAGTATTTTAAAGCCATTGCTATATGCCAAATCGATGGAATCCGGTTTAATTACTCCGAAACAATTGCTTTGTGATTTTCCTTCTCGATTCGGAACCTTTGCCCCAAATAACTTCAACCGTCAGTTTTCAGGAGCCTTACCAGCCAATAAAGCATTATCAAAAAGCTTAAACATCCCAATGGTTTTCCTGCTTCGTGAATATGGCCAAGCGAAATTCCACAATGACCTGAAACATTTTGGTTTCCGAAACATGAATAAACATTCGGGCCATTACGGCTTATCGTTAATTCTTGGGGGAGCTGAAGCATCTGTTTGGGAGATCAACGCATGTTACAACTCCATGGCTCAACAGTTACAAAACTCAAGCCCGACAAAAATTCATTATACCGGCAACACCGAAAACGCTCCGAAGTTAAATTTAAATAAAGCTTGTATTTATTCCACTTTTGATGCCTTAATAGATGTAAACAGACCCGATGAAGAGAATAATTGGCGTGCATTTGAATCCTCCCAAAAAATTTCCTGGAAAACAGGAACCAGTTTTGGATTCAGAGATGCCTGGGCAGTTGGTGTTACTCCGAAATACGTAGTCTCAGTTTGGGTTGGAAACGCTGACGGAGAAGGAAGACCAGGTTTAACAGGTGTGAAAGCGGCTGCACCACTTCTCTTCTCAATTTTCAGAAACCTGGAATCTCCTCAAAAGTGGTTTGAAAAACCCCTAAAGGAATTAACGCTAACGGAGATTTGCAATGAAAGCGGCCAGATCTCAAACCGTCATTGTGAGAATACACATTTTGAATACATACCCAGCACTTGCTTAATCAGTAAAAACTGTAGTTACCATCAATTAATTCATTTAAACCAAAAAGAGACTTTCCGTGTGAATGCAGATTGTGAGAGCAGCAGTACCATGAAACATAAATCCTGGTTTATCCTTCCACCGAGCATGGAAAAATACTACGTTCAACAAAACCCTGGTTATCACCCTGCCCCTCCCTTCGATCCGTCATGTACTTCCAATAAACCTGAAAACATTATGAGCTTTATCTATCCGAAACGGCAAACCAAAATTTACATCCCGCGTGAAATGAACGGTTTAAGAGGTAAGGTTATTTTTGAGGTTGCACACACTAGGCAAAACAGCATCTTATACTGGCATATTGATGAAGAATTTATAGGAACAACTTCAGACATTCATCAAATCAGTGTACAACCTGAAAAAGGTAAGCATCTGGTAACCGCAGTTGATGAAACAGGTGTTGTTTTAACGGAAACATTCGAGGTTCTCTAATTCTCATCAGCTTAAACCGACTGTTCAATCCATGAAAGGTACAGTTAAGATTTTTTAAGGATTTCAATTACAACTATCCCCTTTTTGTTGCGTTAATTGAATAAGAAACAACACACAAAACTTATCACTCATGGACCGCACAACGATCAATCAATTGGAAACTTACAAAGCTATCGAAGCTGTTTGTGTCGAAAATCATTCTATCTGGACTAATGTGAAAGAATTCCGGGGACCTTTTTCACGATTTGCATTAAAAGTAGCACAACTAGATTTGCTCTCGGAAAAAGATGGTTCATCCTTAAATCCTCGTTTGGAAAACCTGATCAGGGATATTGAACAGATCTTGAAAACCCACTTTGATCGTTATTTCGACTATTTACAGCAAAAGAACAGCGAATTATATCAGGTTTACAATCACATTCGGAGAAGCAGCTAATTGGTTTTTATCTATTAAATTTTGTAGCGCAGGGTTGGTAGGTAAACCATGCTTCTTCCGATTATTTCGAATATATGCAATGGTGTTTAGTAATTGATCCGGATTACAAATCACTTTGCAATGATACTTCTGGGTCCAAAAAGGGATCGATTTATCCTTTAAAGTTCTCGGCTCGTATCTTCCGTTCGTCGCGTCAAGGGGATTAATCCCCTTGGCCGCGCGATACACGTTACACACGCGAGCTGTCCGACCTTTTACCCGATGCATAATCTTCGGAACTTCATCCCGTTCGCAATAAATCAATAAATGCATATGGTCCCTGCAAAGATTTAATGCAATGACTTCGAAATCCAATTCATTCGACAACAAAAAAACTTCCTTTGCTATGAGCGTTTCTTCCTCCATATTCATGTAATAAACATCCGGTTGAGGGAGTGTTCCGTGAAAACGTCTTTCCCGGGCTCTATAGACAATCATTCGTCGGGAAGTGCGACTATCGTGAAGATTGGTGGTTAAATGAAAATAAGCTTGTTGATTCATACAAAAACTTCTTTCTTATTTAAGCTAAGAAAAAAATTCGTTTGAAACAAGTCTTTTTTTTTATAGAAAACTATCCGCAAAAAAAAGAGGGATAGTAACCATCCCTCCTCCATTTTTCAGATTCTTTAGTGCATTAACTGAACCAGTTTGATGCGTTCCAAACTTCCATCGAAGCCAACAGTTTCCAAAATATACACCCCATCCGGCAGAATCATATTCGTAAATGTTGCTTTAACATCCAGGTCTTCACCGTTCATTTCTTTGATCAAACTTCCACTTTGGTTATAAATACGCATCGTCTTAATTCTCAGTGCATCCAGACTGAAATTGCAAGCAGTCATATCAAAGGTTGTTTTTTCACCGTTGATATCCACTTCGGTTAAGCGATAATAATTCACTCCCACCACTGGTTGGTTGTCATAGAAAAAGTAATCTGTCGGTGAAGTGCTCTCTCCTTGTGCCTTCGATTGGATCAATGGAAAAAAGTTTGTACCATCCTCGCTCTTCTCCAGGATAAAATAATCGCTGTTTTTCTCTGTGAGAGTTGTCCAGGCAACAGCCATAGAACGTTCATCTTGTTTGCAAAAGAAATCTTTTAATTCCACCGACAGCGGGGTACAGTTCAACGAAGCCCCACCTGTCAAGTTCCAATCCAAAGTAAATCCGGCAGCCGTCGGTGACCACTGGTTCACCATAAGATAATAAACTTCTCCGGCTGTAACCGATAATGTACTAACCCATGCATCTCCGGTCACATCCTCCGATGCATCAACAGCACCATTTCCAAGTCCTGTATTATTAGAGTTCGCTGCATACGAACAACGAATCGGGCTTCCTAAAGCGCCGCATGCAGCACCTGGACCATAAAGTGCAAAATCATAGTCGTCTGCATTATTCGTCGGATCTATTATCAAACCAAGTGTTCCGGTATTTGCAACCTGAAATTTATACCAACTGGAATATACTTCCCCACCGGCTCCAGTGCATCCTACACAAGACTCGGATGCCAGTCCCGGACCAGATACTGTTGAAGAAAATGGCGAATCCGTACAAATCTGAATGGCATTCACGCAATCCTGGTTCGATGTTCCTGTTGGTCCGCCCGCACATGCAACACATGAAAGAGTTGCTGCCCATCCACCCAACTGGACGCTCCCATCTGTAGTATGACGAAAAGTCAAACAACCGCTTGAGGACGTCGAAGTAATTGTTCCGGGAGCAGTTATACAATTATTATACAAAGCGGGTGAATTTTGCGCTGGTCCATTCAAAATCTGTAAATAATCACAACAGCTATTTGGTCCTGTACAAAGGAAATAAGTGTCATTCATACTGAACGCAGTAAAGGTTGCTCTAACGCACATTCCGGCTGTACTTGGACAAAACGTGCGGTAAATGGCATTGATATTCGCACTATAATTTCCTCCTGCACCACCATTGTCATAATATGTTCCGGAACAGGTATTCACCATACACGCACCGGCATAAGTATTTGAAATACCTACAGTAGGATGCGTATACGTTTGAGCCTGGAACATACAAGGTGCCAGCATCAAAAGGATAAATAAACTTCTCATGACTTAGTGCTTGTTTAATTGGCACTTAAGATTCGAATACAACACAATAGTGTAGTTACTTGACGGATCAAAAATCTCGACATCAACTTCAGCTGCACGATGCGCAGTAAGTTCAGCATAGGGAATAAGTAACAAACGATTGCTATCAGGTTGCGGTACGTCTTTGATTTCATACTCGACGCCCAATAAATGTTGAACAGGATATTCTAAAGGAATTTGCTCCTTGCTTGTTTGTGCTGTTGCCTTAATAGAACAAACAGACAACAAAACAAATAGTAGTAGTGTTTTCATAATAAGTTGTAGTTTATTTCGAATCAAAACTACTCAATTGTCTTTATATGAACTACTTAAACAACATTTTTTTTTTTAAACCATCCCTTAATCCCTTCCCTCACTCAAAGTGTTTTCTTTGAAAATAAAGGGGATTTCTGAAAAGATCAATATAAAAAAAAGTGCCCGAAAGCACCTTCTTATAACTAGCTGTTTCCTTGAATCAATTCAAACCTGCCAATTTTTCTTCCAAAATGGCAATCTTTTGCAAAGCATCTGCTTCTTTTTTACGTTCACTGGCCAAAACTTGTTCCGGTGCCCCGTTAACGAATTTTTCGTTACTCAATTTACCTTGAACACTTTTCAAAAAGCCTTTCGTATAATTCAATTCTTCCTCCATTTTTTCCTTTTCTGCAGTTACATCAATAGCATCTCCAAACGGAATGAAATATTCATTGGATTGAACCAAAAAAGAATTTGCATTCGCCACTTTTTCCGTAGTGTATTCCATTAATGAAAGATTTCCCATCTTCAGAATAACCGAATCAAATGACGGATCGATCTCATTATTCTTTTTCACGAACATTTCAATACGAACTTTATTGGCAATATTGTTTTTCTTACGAATGTTGCGAATATTAATGACAACTTCTTCTGCCACTCCAAATTGTTTCAAAACAGACGTATCAAAGGATTCAACCGTCGGCCATTTTGCAACGATGATATCCTCACCTTCTTTACGCTCTCTCAACAAATGCCACAATTCTTCCGCAACAAACGGAGTAAATGGTTGCAATAAGCACAACAATTTCTCAAAGAAAACAATGGTTTGATCCAATGTAGCCTGGTCAATCGGTTGTTCGTAACCAGGTTTGATCATTTCCAAATACCAGGCACAGAAATCATCCCATACCAATTTGTAAATAGCCATCAACGCCTCGGAAATTTTGAACTTATTCATCAACTCATTGATGTTCTCTAATTCCTGGTTAAAACGTGCGTTAAACCATTCAATTGCTTTTATTGATGCTTTTGGCTGTTCAATTGGTTTTACTTCCCAACCCATCACCAAACGCGCAGCATTCCAAATTTTATTCGTAAAATTTCTCCCTTGTTCACACTGACTGCTGTCAAAAGGTAAATCGTTTCCAGCCGGGGAAGAAATGAGAATTCCTAAGCGAACACCGTCCGCTCCATACTTCTCGATCAATTCGATCGGATCCGGAGAGTTTCCTAATGACTTGGACATCTTACGCCCCAATTTGTCGCGAACTATTCCGGTGTAATATACATTTCTGAATGGCAATTCTCCCATGTATTCATAACCCGCAATAATCATACGGGCAACCCAGAAGAACATAATTTCTGGTGCCGTAACCAAATCGTTTGTCGGATAATAATATTTGATCTCTTTGTTCCCTGGTTGAGTAAGTCCGTTGAAAACCGAAATCGGCCATAACCAGGAAGAGAACCAGGTATCCAATACATCTTCGTCCTGCTTTAAATCAGAAGCGGAAATTTCTTTTCCTGCTTTTTCAGATGCAAGCTTAACTGCCTCTTCGCTTGTTTTTGCAATGACGAAATCCTCCGAACCTTCGCCATAATACCAGGCTGGAATGCGATGTCCCCACCAAAGCTGGCGGGAAATGCACCAATCCTTTACGTTCTCCATCCAATGACGGTAGGTATTTTTGAATTTATCCGGATGAAATGAAATATTTCCATTCATTACATTTTCCAAAGCAGGCTGAGCCAATTCTTTCATCGACACGAACCATTGCAAAGACAATCGCGGCTCAATTACACAATTTGTACGCTCGGAATAACCAATTTTATTAATGTGATCTTCTACTTTTACCAGGTAACCTTTGTCATCCAATTCTTTGGCAATTTCCTTACGAACGTCAAAACGATCCATTCCTGCATAATGCAAGCCGTTTTCGTTTACGATTCCGTTGTCGTGGAAAATATCAATCGTTTCTAAATCGTATTTCTTACCTAATTCATAGTCATTTACATCATGAGCAGGAGTAACTTTCAAACACCCCGTTCCAAATTCCATTTCTACATATTCATCACAAATAATCGGAACGGTTCTGTTAGCAATAGGAACAATCGCATGTTTCCCATGTAAATGTTTGTAACGCGGATCATCCGGGTGAATACAAATTGCCGAGTCACCCAAAATAGTTTCGGGACGCGTTGTTGCAATTGTAAGCCACTGATCATCTGTTCCTGCAACTTTATACCGTACGTGAAACAACTTCGAGTTCACCTCTTTGTGAATTACCTCTTCATCAGAAAGTGCTGTACGGGCTTCCGGATCCCAGTTGATCATACGAACACCGCGGTAGATCTTTCCTTTTTTGAATAAATCAATGAATACATCGATCACTGAATCGGAATATTCCGGATCCATCGTAAATGAAGTTCTTTCCCAATCACAAGAAGCACCCAGCTTCTTCAATTGCTGTAAGATCACTCCACCATATTTATCTTTCCATTCGAATGCATGCTTCAAAAACTCATCGCGGGAAAGATCTGATTTTTTGATCCCTTCCTGGCGTAACTTCTGAACCACTTTTGCTTCGGTAGCAATAGATGCATGATCGGTTCCAGGAACCCAGCACGCATTTTTACCTTCCATTCGCGCTTTGCGAACCAAAACATCCTGAATGGTATTATTCAACATGTGTCCCATATGCAGAACACCCGTAACATTTGGCGGAGGAATGACGACAGTAAACGGCTCACGATCATCTGGTTCTGAATGAAAGTAACCCTTAGCCATCCAATGGCTATACCATCGTTCTTCTGCTGAACGGGGTTCGTACGTTTTTGGAATTTCCATGTTGTTGTTTTATTATGTTGTTCTTTTTATGTTGCAGGTCTGCTAACACAGACCGAGTCATCGAAAGCAGTGCTTTCTCTTATTTAAGTTGCAAAGGTACTAAAAGAGCCCAATTTATCAAGATGTATGTATCCCTCGTTTCCAATATTTCCGAATGAACGAGCTATTGGTTTCTCAAATCATTTTCGCACTAACGTTTGTTATGATTTGATCTTCAAAAGCTGCCACCTAACGCTTACGCAGTAGCTTCAGCGTAGGCGCAACGTTTACCTGCGGTGCATACTTCGTAAGTGTCGTATCTCAGTCTTTCCGCCGCGGCGGACTATCCGCTTTTCCCTCGTTACTGTCGCACTAACGTTTGTTGTAACTCAGTCTTCAAAAGCTGCCGCTTTTTCTTATTTTTGTTTAAATGACCGCATGAAAAAAGCCTGGAATATTATTAGCGTTAGTGTTCGAATTTTCTTCGAATTGCTTTTTGCTGTCATCTGTATTTATATGCTCATTTTTCTTGTTCTTTCTCCATTTACCATTCAAGCTGAGAAAACAACTGATCCGAAAACAGAAATCATTTACCTGACCACAAACGGTATTCATTCCGATATCATGCTTCCGATTCATCATCCCCTAATGGACTGGAAGGAAACTCTTGACATGGAGAAAGCATTATCTGTTGATACCTTTCAGACACATCTGAAGTTCGGTTGGGGAGATAAAAATTTCTTCATGAGAACAAAAGAATGGAGCGACATGGAGGTTGGAACAGTTGTCAATACCGTTTTTGGGAGAGGTCCGGGTGCAATGCATTTGATCTTATGCACTCCAAAAGACATCGACAAATCCAGTTTAGTGAAAATCCCGCTGACTAAACAACAGTACCAACAATTGTGTGCTTTTATCAAATGTAGCTTCCAATTTGAGAACGGGAAGGCAAAAGTGATTGAAAATCATCCATACGGAACCTACGATTTCTTTTACGATTCAAGTATTGAATACAATATGACTTACACCTGTAATACCTGGACAAATAATGCTTTGAAAAGAGCAGGGCAAAAAGCGTGTGTGTGGACTCCCTTCAAAGGAGCGATTTTTTCGAAATATTAAAATTTACCCTGGTAAGTGGTGGATAAGCTTACACTTATCCACCAATAAAAGAAAAAGCCCCGATCCGAATAAACGAATCAGGGCTTCTGTCGGCTAGTTCAAAATTATTTTTTTCCTTTACCGTTTCCATTGGATTTTCCTGAACCTCCTCCTTTAGAAGAACCTCCAGAATTTCCGTTGGACTTTCCTTTATCTCCGGAATTGTCTTTTTTGTCACTTCCGCTTGCTTTGGGTTTACCATTCCCTTTCGACTTTTCTTTTACCTTTCCTTTCAAAGCATGGAATTCTGCAGATCCGGGTTTGATTCCCATTTCCTTTGCCATTGCTCCCCAACCTTTCGATTTGCTTCTCTTATAAACAGTGATTACATCTTCAATCGGTCTTCTTGTAATATTTGATATTTGAAATGCCATCAATGCATCTCCAGGACTCATCCCAACTCTGAAAGTAGCTTCTACTTTAGGCATCGGAACATTGAATGTTTGTGTCAAATTCAATTTAAACGCTGATAAATCTTTGTTTCCATCAGTATTCACAATTTTCAGACTAGCGTCAAGTTCAGTGTCACCTGTTCTGAAACTTTGTCCAAAAGTGATACCCGAAACCAGTATCAATCCCAAAAAAATAATCTTCTTCATAATTTATAGTTGTTTTAATTGTAAGTATACACTTTTTATGCCACATTAATTCAAACGCTGCAATCCAATTCGCTTTCTCACCTCATCAATTTCAACCACCCGAACTTCTACATGCTCGTGAAGCGAGATAAATTGAGTTGGATCTTCCACATAAACATCCGCCAAATTGGATTTATGAATCAAACCGTTTTCTTTGATCCCAATATTTACAAAAGCTCCGAAATTTGTCACATTTGTTACAATTCCCGTAAGAATCATTCCTTCCTTCAAGTCTGATATGGTGCGGATCCGGCTGTCAAACTCCAAAACTTTCGCTTTCTTCCTCGGGTCACGTCCGGGTTTTTTCAATTCTTTTATGATATCAGTAAACGTGAACGAATCTACTTCCGGGAAATCTGCGTGTTTCACCTCATTCAATTTCGTTTCATTCCCTATCAGATCTTTCAATTCCACGCTCAGCTTTTGAGCTATTTTATTGACGAATTTGTAGCTTTCGGGGTGAACGGATGAGTTATCCAGTGGGTTTCCACCATCTCGTACACGTAAAAATCCCGCGGCCTGTTCGTATGCTTTGTCTCCCAAGCGCTTCACTTTTTTAAGCTCTTCCCGCGATTTGATTCCTCCGTTTTCGGTTCGGTAAGCTACAATGTTTTCTGCCAAACTTAGACCGAGTCCCGAAACATAACTCAATAAATAAGGTGATGCCGTATTCAGATCCACTCCAACAGCATTTACTGCAGAAACAACAACATCATCCAAAGCATCTTTCAAAAATGTTTGATTCACTTCGTGCTGGTATTGACCTACTCCTACAGATTTCGGGTCAATTTTAACCAACTCAGCCAGTGGATCCATCAATCTGCGGCCAATGGAAACTGCTCCGCGAACCGTTACGTCATAATCTGGGAACTCTTTTCGTGCAATCGGACTTGCTGAATAGATAGATGCTCCGTCTTCCCGAACCACATATACTTCCAGATCTCTGTCGAAGCGGATATGCTTGATAAACGATTCTGTTTCTCTCCCTGCTGTTCCGTCTCCGATAGCAATGGTTTCTATCTTATATGCCTGGACGAGCTGAAAGATCTTAGCTGAAGCCTTATCTTTTTCATTTTGAGGCGCATGCGGATAGATCGTAGCATTTGTCAATAAAGTACCATGTTCATCCAGACAAACAATTTTACAACCTGTTCTAAATCCCGGGTCAATAGCCAATGTACGTTTATTTCCAACGGGTGGTGCAAGCAGTAATTGTTTCAGGTTTGTTGAGAAAACAGAAATAGCCTCTTTATCTGCCTTTTCTTTAGCCTGGGCCAATAGTTCATTTTCCAGTGACGAACACATTAATCTGGAATAAGATTCCTTACAGGCTTTTGCCACTAAATCACCACATCCGTCATCTGATTTCACAAAAAACCGTTCCAAAGATTCCAAAGCATCGTCCTTCTCAGGTTGAGCTTTTAAGGATAAGATTCCTTCTCTTTCAGCTCGAATGATTGCTAAAAACCGGTGTGAGGCAGTTTTATAAAGCGGCTCTGAAAAATCGAAATAATCACGATACTTCGCTCCTTCTTCTTCTTTTCCTTTAACCATTTTTGAAACTAAAACCGCTTTTCGCTGGAACAAGGTTCTCACCCGACCACGTGCAATTGCATTCTCATTGATCCATTCGGCCATAATATCAACAGCCCCTTGAATCGCCATGTCTTCGTCGATCACATCACCTTTTACAAAACGCTCTGCCATTTGCTCCGGATCACCGCCCCGTTGCGACATGATCATTCGTGCCAAAGGTTCCAAACCAAGTTTTTTGGCCTTGTCTCCTTTGGTTTGACGTTTCTGTTTATAAGGTAAATAAATATCTTCCAATACAATTGAATCAAAACACGTCAGGAGCTTATTCTTCAATTCATCTGTCAATTTCCCCTGTTCTTCGATAGAAGCGATCATGGTTTGCTGACGTGCAATAATCTCATCGTATTTTTTTGCCAAATCTCTGATCTGAGCAATTTGAACCTCATCCAAACCACCCGTCATCTCTTTCCGATATCTGGAAATAAAAGGAACAGTAGCCCCGCCTTCCAATAATGTTATCGTATTTTGAATCGCCTTTTCTTTTAATCCTGAGGCATTTATAACAAATTCATTTTTTTGCATAGACACAAATATAAAAGTTCAGGAAAACTCTTTGATATACATCCTGAAAAAGAACTTCACAATTCGGTTCATTACTCAATCATATCCGCAATTAACATAATTAGCCTCAATCCATTACAACCTTTCGTTTTTTCAGGAGTCTTCCTATAAAACTATTTGCTATGAAAAAAATTTACACTCTCTTAACTTTAATCTGTTTCGCGTCTTTGACAAGCTTTGGTCAAACAACAGGTTATTCTTTCTTTGCCGATACCTTATACGGATGCCAAAATACCTTTGGAGTCCAAATGACTATCGGTACGCTCCCTGAAATCGGAGGTGTTTTATCTGTAGATTGGGGTGATGGGAACACCACTACTTACAACTACAGCACTACTTCCGGGAATACTACACATTATACTCAGGTAACGCATGGTTATACACTTCCCGGAACTTACACAGTCTCATTCAATGTTTACAGCGGAACAGCCGCTGCAAATGTAGACGCAGGCCAAACGGTTGCAATAACTCCTCCGGGAGCTTCAAACTGCGGCTATCTCTGGATTTACACCATGCAAACTTCTCCTTCTGTAAATTATACGAATGTTCCTTATCAGTTTACGGATGTAAATGGTACAATTACAATATTGATGCCTACAAGTAATACCGGAATGACAGTCTACACAGGCTTAAACCCGGCAAATGCTCCTTACACCGCTCAAATTGACCCGAATTGGCTTGCTGTAAACGGCTTAATCCAAACAAGTCCGAACTTTACGATTACTTCGTTCAATCCGAATGGAATGGCGAATAATCCGCAACAAACAATGACGGTAAGTTGCAACACCCCGAGCCCTAATCCGGATTTCGGAGTAAGTTATGGTTGGGGATCGAACTTTGTAGCTCCTTTACAAACCGGGAATTTATATCTGAATATTTGTAATTATGCTTGTTCCGATACTTCTGATGTCTCCGTTTCGCTTCAAATGCCCGGAAATTTCATTCCGAACACAAGCGGACTTACAAACCCTGTTGTGACCGGAAATGTTTTGACCTTTGATATTCTTGGACTTTCAGATTGCCAGTATATTCAGATTCCTTTTACTTTCCCTGGAAATACACCTGCCGGAACGCCTTATTGTTTTCAACTGGCATTATCCAATCCAAACGATTCATATCTTGGAAATAACCTGGACACGATTTGTGGTGTAGTACTCAATTCCTATGATCCGAATGAAAAATTGGTGGATAAGCCAATGAATATCGACCCGAATGCAGTAGAAGAGTTTGAATATGTGATTCATTTCCAAAATGATGGAAATTACGATGCAATGGATGTAGTTGTTCAGGATACAATTGCCGCAAATCTGGATCTTTCAACGTTTAAGTATGTGGGATCTAAACACGGGGTGGCAACTTCTATCGATCCAAGCACCCGGGTCGTAACATTCTCGTTCAACGACATCAATTTGGGTCAAAGTGCTGTCGATTTGGATGCATCTCAAGGTTTTGTGGTTTACTCAATCTCTGAAAATGCAGGATTACCTGAGGGCTCAGTAATTGAAAACACGGCTTACATTTACTTCGATTTCAATCCGGCAATCGTTACCAATACAACCTACAATATCAATCAACTTCCGCTTGGATTGAACGAATCGAAAAACGAATTGATCACGCTTTACCCGAATCCGGCGGAAGATAAGATTCAATTTAGCGGAGCAACCGTTGATGAAGTTTTAATCTATGATCTGACAGGGAAAATGATTTTGGAAGCAACGAATATTTTAAACAACGAAGTTTCTCTGAATTCCATTCAAACAGGCATTTATCAAGTTGTTTTAAAAACGGAGAACAGTGTTTCGACTCAGAAATTAGTGGTTAAAAAATAAGAGGAAATACTCTCTTAAAGCATCATCTTTCATCCGGAAGGTGATGCTTTTACTTGTTAACGAATTCTAAAATATGGTATTATAACCTTTCGGTTTCCCTATCTTAGCTACCCAACTTTTAATTTAAACGGTTTGAGATATTGGATTTTTGGAATAATTGCGTGTGGTTTTTTGGTGAGTTTTCAACTTCAAGCTCCTTTCACGCAAACAGGTAATGCCAGTTATTACGCGAATAAATTTCAAGGCAGAAGAACAGCCTCGGGTGCAACCTATCACAAAGACAGTATGTATTGTGCACACAAGTCATTGAAGTATGGAACAATCTTAAAAGTAACCAACCTGAAAAATGATTCGATCATCATTGTGAAGGTTGTTGACCGGATGGGGAAATCTTCACCGCACATAATTGATCTGAGTATGGCTGGAGCCCAAAAATTGAATTTTGTCCGGAACGGAATCACAAAAGTAAAAATTGAGGAAGTTATTCCGGTTCCTGTAGCGAAAGCAGATTAAGATCTTCACTCCTTTCACTTTTTCTTCTAATTTTAGAGCATGTTTGAAGATTTGATCGTCATTGATTGCTCAACGGTATTGGCTGGCCCGTCGGTTGGAACTTTTTTTGCAGAATTGGGTGCAGCCGTAACAAAAATTGAAAACCCCGCAGTTCCCGATGTTACCAGAACGTGGAAACTGGCATCAGAAGATAAAAGCTCAGCAGTCTCAGCTTATTTCGCATCGGTAAATTATCACAAACAATACCTGAAACTTAATTTCAGAAATGAAAAGGATTTAAACGAACTGCTTGTCCTAATCGAAAAAGCGGATATTTTTCTGAGCAATTTCAAAAAAGGTGATGCAGAGAAGTTTGGATTAATGGATTCGTATTTACAATCCGTCAATCCGCGATTAATCATAGGTAAAATATCAGGTTTCGGCAACGATAGCGACCGGGTGGCCTATGATTTGATTCTCCAGGCCGAAACCGGTTTTATGTCTATGAACGGAACTCCGGAATCCGGCCCGGTAAAAATGCCGGTTGCATTGATCGACGTTTTGGCTGCTCATCAGTTAAAGGAAGGAATCTTAACCGCTTTACTCCACCGTACTAAAACCAATAATGGTCAGATTGTTTCTGTTTCCCTGTATGATGCTGCAATTTCTTCATTAGCGAATCAGGCTTCCAATTATTTGATGGAGGGTCATATTCCGGGCAGAATTGGTAGTTTACATCCCAACATTGCGCCCTACGGAGAGATTTTCCATACTAAAGACGGCAAGCTCATCACATTTGCAATCGGCAGCAATAAACATTTTCAAATTCTTTGCACCTTTTTAGGCCTTTCACACTTACCCTCCGATGAACGTTTTTTGGAAAATGTGGGGCGGGTGAAAAATCGATCCGTGCTTCAGCAAATAATCCAGGAAATCATTTCCCGTTTAGACTCAACGGAAATTATGAGCTATATGCATGAACATTTTGTTCCGGCGGGAGTAATCAGAAACCTGGAGGAAGTATTCAAAGATTCTGCAAGCAAACAGTTAATTCGAACTGAAAACATCGAAAACACCGAAACTTTACGTGTATCACAAATCGCTTTTCAATTAAACCAATGATAGAAGTTAAAATTCCGAAATTGCCCGAAGAGTGGGATTCTTATTATGATCTCCGTTATCGCATTTTAAGAGAACCTTTGGGCAAAGAAAGAGGGTCCGAACGAAACGAGGGTGACGCAACCGGAATTCACTTCGCGTTATACGAAAATGCAAAATTGATTGCCGTTGCACGCCTGGACCGCGTGGATGAAAAGATCTGCCAGGCTCGTTTTGTGGCTGTCGAATCCGATTTACAAGGCTTAGGCTACGGCAGAAAGATCATGATTGCGCTTGAAAAGGAAGCAGTTGACCTGGGCTACCGGAAACTAATCCTGCATGCCCGCGATTATGCACTCCCCTTCTATGAAAAACTGGGATACACGCTTGTTGGACCTTCTTACAAGCTATTTGATGTGTTGCAGCATTTTGAGATGTTCAAAGTATTAGCGCATTGAGAACGATACACAAATTTTCATTCCGTTTGTGCCATCAATATCCAGGTTACCATTCAAATGCCCTACCATCCCACGGATGATTTCCACTCCACTTCCTGCCAACTCCCTGTTTTCTTTGACTCCTCGTCCATTATCCGAGATTTCAAGGATTCCTTTTGGACCGAGCATTTGAAAATCAATTCGAATGACCCCTAGTTCATTTTCCCCGAATGCATGTTTATACGAATTCAAAACCGCTTCATTGATTATTATCCCGATTGATATCGCTAAAGAACTTTTCACCTCACAGCTGTCAATGCTCGTTAGCAATTGCAATTGTTTTTGAGGAAAAGAAAGGCTTTCGCGCAAGCTTTGGACCAAACGGTTAATGTATTGATTCAGCGAAATACGCAAACTCCTGGAATTATCTGCAAGCAATTCGTGCAAACTTAAAATACTTTGAACGCGGTTTACAGAATCCAGCATCAAATTTTTATGATAGGAATCCTTAGCCTTGTTCACCTGAATATTCAGTAAACTATTAGTGATCAGCAGGTTATTGACAATCCGGTTATTCGTTTCGGTTAGAAGTCGTTTTTGCTGACGCAAAGCTGCCTCCAACTCTTGCTGGGCTAATTTTCGTTTGTGAGTTTCTACAGCCAGGGAAACCATTTGCGCAGCAATCAATCCGAATTTCTGATCATTCAAAGACCAGTTCCTCACTTGTTTTACCTGCTCAAAACAAATAACCCCAATAATACTCCCTTCCGATCTTAGTGGAATATCCATCAGTGAAACAATTCCATTGGGCACCAGGTAAGTATCATTCAATTCGGAAGTGTAACGTGAAGTTTGAGCATTGGCTGCAAGGATAATTTTCTCTGTTTCAAACAACATGAAATAAGTAGGCATTTCAAAAACCGGCAGAGATTCCTGGGGAATCATTTTACCCAAACGGGTGTCGTAATTTCCTATGCACTCAATATGTTCATGGGATTCATCAAAAAGCCAGGCATTAACACGGGTTACTCCAACAGCTTTGGAAGACATTTCCAGGATTTCATAGATTGCATCATACAATTTCCCGTTTCGGATCTTCTTCGATTTGGAAAGCAATTCAATCGTCAGGGTCTTTCGAAGCAGATCCCTTCTTTTACGTTCAATTTGAGTAGCATCAACCAAACTCCCGAGAACGAGGTATTCATTTTCAGCTACTTTCCATGCTGCCAGGCGCATTCTTCCGGTAAAAGTTCCTGTTTTTCTTTTAAGCACAACCTCCAGATCTATGTATTTGGAGGTATTTATGTCTTTTAAAAAATGGGCAATCCGCTCATATTCGTGAGAGAGATGGTCAAAAATTAAGGTTCCTGAAATATTTTCTTTCCCCAATAGCTTTTCCAGGTCATAGGAAGCATGCAAAATCCTGCCTTCCTGATTAAAAATAACCAGGCTCTCATCCATTCCTGAAATTAATTTCCGGAGCGTAGAAAGAATATCTTGTTGTGCCATAGGATTTTACAGTGGTCAAAAGTAATTGAATTTTTAGTATAGCGTTGACGATATAGGACTAAGTTTTTAGTAAATTTATCGTATGCTAGATTACAATGAGCAAAACGCAATTCTATGGATAAATTAAACGTAATCTCATCGAAATAGAATAAATAAGTTCAAATGGTTGAAAAAGTTTAAATTTCATTCAATTTTGAACCTCTAATTTTCAAGCAGATTAAACCTGAATAAATTATTTGCTATGCTTGCATAGTAATAATTTATTCATTATCTTAGGCGCAGAAACGAACTTAAAACAATATAGAATTATGTCACAAGCTATCAAAGGCGGAGAATTCATCATCCGCGATGTTACCCATCAAGAAATATTCACTCCCGAAGAATGGTCGGAAGAACAACATATGATCGCCCAAACTTGTGATGACTTTATCGAACAGGAAATTACTCCTCTTTTGGATAGAATTGATAAAATGGAAGAAGGACTAATGCCTTCGCTCATCCAAAAGGCAGGTGAACTGGGAATGTTAGGCCTGTCTGTTCCGGAAGAATTGGGTGGAATGGGAGTTGATTTTAAAACATCACTATTGGCAACTGAACGCCTGGGGAAAGGCCATTCTTTTTCTGTAGCCTATGGTGCACATACCGGAATCGGTACCTTGCCCCTGCTGTATTATGGAAATGCCGGGCAAAAAGAGAAATACATTCCAAAGCTGGCAAGTGGTGAATGGAAGGCTGCTTATTGTTTAACGGAACCCAGTGCAGGATCGGATGCAAATTCGGGAAAAACCAAGGCAGTGCTTTCACCTGATGGTAAACACTATATACTGAACGGTCAAAAAATGTGGATTACCAATGGTGGTTTTGCAAATTTGTTTACTGTCTTTGCAAAAATTGATGAGGACAAAAACCTTTCTGCTTTCCTGGTAGAGGCCGATTCGGAAGGAATCAGTCTGAACCCGGAGGAAAAGAAAATGGGGATTAAAGGATCATCCACCCGCCAGGTATTCTTTAATAATGTAAAAGTTCCGGTTGAAAACTTACTTTCAGAGCGGGAAAACGGCTTTAAGATCGCTTTGAATATTCTAAACATCGGACGTATCAAACTTGCTGCCGGAGTTTTGGGTGGTGCAAAACAAACGATCACGGAATCTATCCGTTATGCAAACGAACGCGAACAATTCGGAAGAAACATTTCAAAATATGGAGCAATCCGCTTCAAAATTGCAGAACAGGCGATCAAGGCTTATGTTGTTGAATCCGCTATTTACCGCGCAGGTCAGAACATTGATGATGCAATTCAGGCCTATGTAGCTGGCGGAATGGAAAAAGGACCGGCAACATTAAAAGGAATCGAACAATTTGCACCCGAATGTGCTATTCTAAAAGTGGCTGGATCAGAATGTTTGGATTATGTAGCAGATGAAGGAGTGCAAATCTTTGGCGGAATGGGATATTCTGCAGAATCCTCTGTCGAAAGAGCTTACCGCGATTCACGTATCAACCGAATCTTTGAAGGAACAAATGAGATCAATCGTTTGTTAATCGTTGACATGGTTCTTCGCCGTGCAATGAAAGGAGAACTCGACCTCATGGGGCCGGCAATGAAAGTTGCATCTGAATTAATGAGTATTCCCGAAATGACAGAATTGGGATCTCATCCCTTAGCTTCTCAGCGGCAGGCACTTGCCGGATTTAAGAAAACAATCCTTATGGTTGCTGGTTCCGCTGTACAAAAACTGATGCAAACCTTGTCAAAAGAGCAGGAAATCCTGATGAATATTGCAGATATCGCAATCTGGGTGTACCAGGCAGAATCAGTTTTGCTCCGCGTAGAGAAGCTCATCGAAAAGCAAGGAGAAGCTGCAGCCGCAATTCCGATCTCGATTGTAAAAACATACTTCTATGATGTAGCGGAGTTGATCGACAAAGCAGCTAAGGATGCTATCTATAGCTTCGCAGAGGGAGATGAATCCCGCATGATGGTGACAGGTGTGAAACGTTTCACGAAAATTGATCCGATCAATCCTAAAAACGAAAGACAGGCTATTGCCCAATATTTAATTGACAAGAACGCATATACGTTGTAAGCAGCTTATTTCTGCTTATTATATCACACAAAGCCATCCGTCAGTTGACGGGTGGCTTTTTATTAATTGATTTTTTCAATCAATTAATATTGAATACCTTTGCGGCCTATTACTTTTAATTATGAAAAAACACATTCTATTCATTGTCTCATTTTTAAGTTTTTTCAGCTTTTCTCAAACCTATTATCTCGAGGATTTTGACGGTATTCCGGGACCAACTGCAGGTGGTGCAGGAACCTACACTTTTGCACCCGGGTTTTTACTGAGAAATGTAGACAACAGAACACCCGATGCTCAGGTGGCTTATGTAAATGAAGCCTGGGAACGAAGAGAGGATTTCGGATCAAATGTAGGTGATTCCGCGGCTTTCAGTACTTCTTATTATTCTCCGGTGGGAGCTGCAGATGATTTCATGTGGACACCTGCCCAAACCATCCAGCCGAACACAACACTATTTTGGAATGCAAAGGCTTATGATCCCGCTTATCCGGATGGATATGAGGTACGGATCATGACCGCTCCAAATGTTCCTACTGGAGGAACCGGTGTGCTGGGAAACCAGGTGAGCGCCTCTACTGTTATTTTCTCAACTGCTGCTGAAAGTTCATCCTGGGTAACTCGCTCTGTTTCAATGAGTGCTTATACCGGTCAAACAGTATACATTGGCTTTAGAAACAACTCCAACGACAAATTCATTTTAGTTATTGATGATATTGAATTACGCGTAATTACCAATCATGATTTGGAAGTGATCACACCAACTCAGAATCCTTATACAATAGCACCGGCGAACCAATTAACGACTTCTCAAAATTTCAAACTGGAGGCAGTTATACATAATAATGGAATACAAGCGATGACCAATGTAGCAATGAGCTGTCAGATCATCAAAGACGGTATTTTGGAAACAACAGTAACTAGTAGTATCCTTCCTTCATTAGCTGCGGGAGCCACTTCTGCACTAATGAGTGTAAGTTATACGCCTACCTCAAACGGTGTTTATACTTTCAAGTATTTCCCGGTTGCTACAGAGACAGACCAAGCCAATTCAAATGACACGATCCAATCTGCTCTTCCGATTACTGTTACAGATACTGAAATGGCCAGAGATAATGGAATAATTACAGGCCAACTCGGAATTGGTGCTGGAGGTTCAGGATACTTAGGTCAGGTTTTCAATATAGAGAACACAACTTCACTTACCGCTGTAAACGTATATTTCGCAAGAGGTTACGCTGGGAAGAGATTAGCGACAGCTATTTTCAATACCAATGGCAGCGGGGTACCTATCTCTGTATTAACGTCCACCGATACGCTTCTTTACCTGGATGACAGCGCAAGAATGTATACACTTCCAATTCATGGAGGACCATTGACACTTGCTCCGGGAAAATACGGTTTCATGCAAATCGAATTTGATTCCACTTTAGCTGTTGCACAAACATCCGGTATTTTTACAACCAATTCGATTTATGTACAATGGCCTGCAAACGGCCCGAATTTTAGTGCTATAGAAACTTTTCCCGCCAACTTTCAAAAAACACTCCTTATCAGACCTCAGTTTGATATCTGTTTCGGTGAAATCGGTGGCGTTCTTTCTGGTTCCAATAATTCAACCTGTGAACTTGCAAATGGAAGCGCAACTGTAGCTTTAGAACCCGGATACTCCGTAGAATGGGAAGATGCGACTACAGATACAACCATTACAGGCTTAAACGTTGGACATTACACGTATACTATTTCAAACGGAGATTGTTCATTTATTGATTCGGTTGAAATTACTACAACTCAGAATCCTGATGCTACGATCTTGTCCGTAACAAATCCTTTATGTACAGGAGATTCGGGGCAAATTCAAATTGATATTCAAAACGGGCAGACTCCATACACTGTAAACTGGAATATTGCCGGTGATTCTACTCTGTTAATTGCTCCGGCAGGAACATACACTGCAACGGTTGTTGATGCGAATGGGTGTACAACAAGCATTTCAGATTCTTTGACTGAGCCGACTCCAATTACCGTAAACTCATCATTTGTAAGCAGTACCTGTAGTAATTGTCCGGATGGCAGCGCGGAAGTTTCTCCAACCGGTGGAACGGCTCCTTATTCCTATTTATGGAGTAATGGCGGAACAACGAACTTAATTTCGAATTTACTTCCGGGTATTTACAACGTAACAATTACCGATGCAAACGGTTGTGAAATGAATGCATCTGTTACTGTAGACTTCTCTTCACTTGGAATTAGCGAATTGTCGCAATTCGGCGTAAGCGTTTATCCGAATCCAATGACCGATTTCATCAAAATAGAATCTGCCAAATATACGATCGAGCATATCCAATTAATCGACAACTCAGGTCGTGTGGTATTGGAAAGCACTCTGAATAATAAAATTGGGACAATTGAAACCGGACAATTGGCGAAAGGCAATTACCAGTTGGTTTTAAGAACCGGCGACCAGGTTTTCAAAGCTCAGTTGATCAAGTAAGACCAAAAAAACAGACATAAAAAAATCCCCTGGCAAAATTGCCAGGGGATTTTTATTTTTTATCGAAAGCAATACTCAGAACTGCACTACCGCTTGTTCATATTCGAAAGCAATGCTTTCTCTTATTTCAAATATTTATCTTTCATATCCTGGAAAGTCATGTTTTCACCTCCCACGGAAATTGTGCGCAAATCTAAAGCAACCAATAAACGGTTAATCACATTGATATTTGTTTCTTCATTTTTCAATAAAGTAACTTTCAAAACATCAGTTGATTCATTGAAAGCAACCGAGAAATAATCTTTATAATAGCCTTTTACAGCTTCAACTTTTTCTGCAGTGATTGCTTCTGGAACTGAAAATTCATAAATTCCGCTGGATTTTCCTGTTTTCAATTGAGTTTCACTAATTGAAGCAGAATTTTGACTAAAGACAAGAGAACTTGTCAAAGACAAAACGAATATCATTACTAACTTTTTCATAATCTAATAACAGTTTATAAGTAGACGTAAAAAAAACCTCTTAGGTTGTTTGTGATAAATATACAATTATTTTAATAACATTTGCATTATGCAATTATTAGACCATTTTGATGAAACGAAGCTGGAAGCGGGTTGCGATGAAGCCGGAAGAGGCTGTCTTGCAGGTCCGGTAGTTTGTGCTTCGGTGATTCTTCCAAAGGGTTTTTCTCATCATTTGTTGAATGATTCTAAACAACTTTCTGAAAAAAGCAGAAATTTATTACGTCCGATTATTGAAAAAGAAGCACTCGCATATGCTGTTCAATTCTTGCATACGGATGAAATTACGGAACTCAACATTCTGAAAGCTTCATTAACAGGAATGCATCGTGCGGCAATGGCTCTAAAAGTCAGACCGGAACTCCTGCTTATCGATGGAAATAAAGCACTGCTTTCCAGGGAAATTCCTTCCATTCCGATCATAAAAGGGGATGAAAAATATAAAAATATTGCTGCAGCTTCTATTTTAGCCAAAACCTACCGTGACGAGTATATGGAACAACTTCACGAAGAATTTCCTCATTATCATTGGAAAGCAAATAAAGGTTACCCAACGGAATCACACCGGAAAGCAATAGAAATTCACGGAGCGTGTATCCATCATCGACCTGGTTTCAATCTTCTCGGGAAAGGACAATTATCACTATTCATAGAGTAAACACTCAACTGTTAACTACTTCATGAGAAATATGCAAACCGCGCTCAGCGAAGCATTATTTTTGATGAATAGTTAAATTAGGTATGCTCAATCGTTCGATAATTATTTTCCTGGTAACCTGTTCCCTTGCTTGGATCAGTTATGTCGGTTTCACACTTGTTGAAGGTTCCAGTGCTCCTCCTACTCCTGAGAACACCTTTTCTCAAAAGGATGATACAATCATTGTCGTTCACAATTCTCACGAGATCGACTACAATAGTGCCATCGTTTCTTCCCTGCAAAAGAACAGTTTCTTTACCATTCTTTTAAATCAGCCCGAACGCATTCAGCATTTCTATTTTTCTACCAGCCGCAACCTGGTTTTGTTGGAACGAAGCAAACCATGGACCAGTGAAATTGTAAAAAAATACATTGAAAAACTTTCTTTATCTGCTACAATTTCAACACAAAAACATCTTTCCTTATCTAATAATTGGAAGGGCGAGTTTCACGGAAAATTCTTACTTCTCTATCTCGAGGAATGGCAGCCGGGCACAAAAAGCATCGTATCATGGAAATATTTAGACCGGAAAAGCAGTTTATCCCTGGTTTACAAAACAGCTGATAGAACCTATGAAATAGAAGATTCCTACTTTATTTCAAGTCACAATGCCAAATACATTACTCATTCGGGGGGCAAAGCTTTGCCGCTGATTAACGACCAGGAACTATTTCAGGAGCTTATTCCTGCCGATTTCGATTCCTATACTTTTTACGAAAAGAATTACCTGCTTTCAAAATATCCGGCTAAATCAATCCTCTATGAATGGATGAATTTCGGTTTGGCACTTGTTGCTTACCAGGGAGACAGTTGTTTAGTAACTGATTATAAACCCGGACAAGATCCTTTAGCTATTCTCAGCGAACTGGATCGTGTGGATTTATCGGACAAACAAAAGCAGGCAACGCTAAAAGGATATTATTTCCCCTTCCTGCATGCGAACAAAAAAACCTACCTGGAGATTTTTAATAACAGCGTGCTGATTTCAAACTCCCAGCAAAGTATCAATAGAATAATTGGTGCCTACGAAACGGGAGCTACTCTGGAACAATCTACTACATTAAAGTTTAAATTATTCAACAACAGCCCGCAAAAAGTATCTTATCGCAATTTTGACAGGAATAAGCAAATTACGATGAGCAGGCTAACCGGTGCAAATCACAGTACAGTCCAGCTTTTAAATGACAATAACCCCGACTCCGAATTGGATTCTAAAGAGCTCCCGAAGTTAAACCCCCTGCGTTTGGATGACAATCTGCGTTGCTTATCTCCGGTACAGGGATCAAATAATATCATTGCAATAACTCAATCAAACACGCTTTACTTTATCGGAAGCAAACAAATTCTCTGGAGCAAATCATTGGATGCCGAGCCAATTGGTAAACCTGTCTGCATTGGAAACGGGATTTTCCTAAACACCAAAACAGGCGTACAGGGTTTTGACAGGGCCGGGAATAATCTTTCAGGTTTCCCCATTGCATGTAATGAGGTCACCAGTAACCTGTTTTCTTATTATTGGAACGGAAAGGACTATATTTCTTTCGTGGCGGACGGACAGGTTCAGGGATACGGCACCAATGGAAAACAAAGCTTCCGGGTTGGCGTAAACGGAGGACTGCAAAAAGAGGCACAATTGGTTGTTCAGGGAAAAAAGGGGGAATTGCTTGCTCATATCTGCACCAACTCCAACTGGTCAAGTATTTCTATCAAGAAAAAACGGGTCATCCGGTCCCAAAACCTGAACGAAGGAGAATGGCACCTGGTAAAAGTCAACGGCACAATAAGCCTTCTTGGCTTAGTTAAAAAACAATTTGTGCGACTGACTGAGAACGGGAATAAAGCGATGTTGGTCGGAAATGTTTCTGCCATACTCAACACTCAAAATTTGGGGGATGAACAACTCTTCTTTTTGAATCAACAGAATATGATTTATGTAATAACAGGAACAGGAACGATCTTAGGGCAGTTCAACTCCACCATTACAAATATTGACGATGCTTCCATCATAAAATTACCCAATGGCAAAACTGTTGTTGGAATAATAGATGGGATTGCCAATAATTGTTATATTTATACTATACGTGGGAATGAATTAAATAAAGAAAACTACGAAGGCTCCAATAAAATCGCGTTCCAAAAGCAAACAGACGGGACGATTTTGTTAGTTTCGCAGGCAAATGGTTATTTAATTCGTTATCCATTGAACTATTAATAGACTACTTATGAAGAAACAGTTACGTAAATTAACTTTCTTAGCTTTTTCGTGCATTACTGCTATGTCTGCATTTTCTCAAAATTATTTGGGTGTGCACAGCAGTAATTATGCCGGAGTTATGGGATTAGACGTGCAACCCGCCAGTTTTGTTGACGGAAGATTTATCGTCGATATTAACCTGGCCAGTGCAAATGTTGGTGCATGGCAAAATGCGAAGTACTTTAAAACGGACGTTATGCCAAAGTGGTGGCTGAAATCGTTTAAAAAAGATACGATGTGGATGCAACCGGACAGTACCTTGTACGAACGTTCCATTTTTGACCTCTACGATTACAACAAAACCGGAATCAAAACAAGAGGAGTTTATTTGAATTATCAAATCGACGTCTTAAATTTTGCATTTCATATCAATCCTAAAATTGCAATTGGTTTTGCTGCAAAAAGCAGAATGATCACAAACGTGGATGACATCGATCCGAAACTGGCAAAACTAGCCCAGGAAGGATTGGATTTTGCATCACTTTGGAACCTGCAGTTAAAAGACAAACTTGTTACTACCAATATGATGGCCTGGAATGAATACGGTATTAACTACGGCCAAGTCGTAATGGATAACGGGCAGCACTTCCTCAAAGCAGGTGGACGTATAAAATTACTGCAGGGAATCGCCTCAGCGTATGCTTACACGGATGAATTGGATTATGAACTTCTAAATAAGGATACTGCAACCACATTAGTCGGAAACTTTAAGTATGGTTATTCCGACAACCTCGATGAAGAGATGAAGGATTTCAATGCAAACAGCTTTTTCAAATCTGCTTCTAAACTTGGATTCGGTTTGGATCTCGGTGTTGTTTACGAATGGCGTCCGAAATACAAACAATACAAGTATGACATGGATGGTGAAACAGATCTTTGGATGCGTAATGAAAACAAATACGAATTGCGTGCCGGAGTTTCCATTCTGGATATCGGTGGAATGAAATTTACAAAAGGCGGTAAGAGTCGCGATTTCTCAGTAAATACTACGACTCTCGACTTGCGCATTTTTGACAAAGCAAATTCTTTTGCCTCTTTCGATTCAATCGTTGATAGTTTGATTACGAATGATGCCGGATGGAACTCTAACGAGGGAGTTGGAGAAACTTATTATATGAATACTCCAACAGCATTGAATATCCAATTGGATTATCATATCTGGAAATGGTTCTACATCAACGCGACCGGTAATATCAATATAATTGGCAAGAAAAACCCATCTCGCGTAAAAACACCTACTCAATTCGCAATTACCCCAAGCTTTGATTATGCATGGTTTGGATTGTATGTTCCGATTTCTGTAAATAACTACTCCGGATGGAAAGCCGGTATTGCATCAAGATTAGGACCGATTACTGTTGGAGTAGTTGATTTTAATTCACTTTTTGCAAGAGGAAAAGTACGTGGAACCGAATTCTTCGTTGGACTACGTCTTCCGATCCTCTACACGAAACCGGATGACAGAGATGGTGACAAAGTCTCTGATAAGAAAGACGAATGTGTTGATATCCCTGGAGTTTGGGCATTCAAAGGATGTCCGGATACTGACGGTGATGGAATCAAGGATGTGGAAGATTTATGTCCTGAAATCCCTGGACCATTGGAATTCCAAGGTTGTCCTGACCGTGATGGCGACAAAATCCCTGATAAAGACGATGCTTGTCCTGACTTAGCTGGTTTGGCAGCTTACAGAGGATGTCCTGATACGGATGAAGACGGAATTATTGATCCGAATGACAGCTGTCCTACAGTGAAAGGTTTACCTGCTTTCAACGGTTGTCCTGATAAGGATGGCGATGGATTACAGGATTCCGAAGATGCTTGTCCGGATCTGCCTGGTCCATTGGCTAACCAGGGATGTCCTGATACGGACAACGACGGTTTGTTCGACAATGTGGATAAATGTCCTACTATTTACGGTTCGAAAGAAAACGAGGGTTGTCCTTGGCCGGATACGGATGGCGACGGATTGTATGATAAAGATGATGATTGTCCGACAATACCGGGTGTAATTGAAAACCGTGGTTGTCCTAAGATCGCGAAAGAAGAACAGGAAATTTTGAATACTGCATTCGAGAACTTAGAGTTCCAATCTGGTAAAGCAATCATTCTTGCAACTTCATTCAAATCATTGGATGACTTGGCAGCCTTGTTAATCAAGAAACCGGAGTGGAAATTACAAATCGCTGGTCACACGGATAACAAAGGTGATGCTAAGAAAAACATGACACTTTCTAAAAATCGTGCTGAAGCTGTTAAGAAATACTTAGCTAGTAAAGGTGTTGATCCGGCGAGATTGAAACCTGAATGGTACGGTCAAACAAAACCGATTGCTACGAATGCAACACCGGAAGGCCGTCAGAAAAACAGACGTGTAGAAATGAATGTGATCTTCCAATAGGATTATAATCAATAAATACAAATAGGGGCGGAAAATTTTCCGCCCCTATTTGTTTGATATAAAAATTCGGAATTACGTCCCCAAAACCTCCTTGCGGTGGGCCAAGCCCCAGTAATGTAATTCTTCAATTACTTTTTCAAGCGATTTCCCATGATCTGTAATCGCATACTCCACAGTTGGAGGAAAAGTATCGAAAACCTCCCTCGTAATCAGCTTATTGGATTCCAGTAACTTTAATTCCCGGGATAAGGTTTTATCAGTAATCCCTGTTACTTCTCTTCCTAACTCTTTAAATCTTTTCGGACCGGCCGACAAAGCAAAGAGAATCAATAATTTCCATCTGCCTTCCACTGCTTCCAGTGCATCCTTGATCGATAAAATATTTTTCGGACATCCTCCATTTGTAAGCATAACTCTTCTTTTTACCATTGCTTCCTGTTTGGATAGTGCTATCCAAAGGGAAAGTGCTTTCGTTTGGATAGCAAACCTACATACTTTTATCCAACATTTAAAATCAAAAACACATATGAAAAAAACAACACACATTGTATTATGGATTGCCCAAATACTTCTTTCCCTATGTTTAATTTGGGCAGGGATTGTCAAATTGTTTCAACCGATAGATCAATTGGAAACGATGTGGCCCTGGACCGGAGAAGTTTCCCCGGCCTTAGTCAAATTAACCGGTATCATTGATTTGCTTGGCGCTTTGGGATTACTCTTGCCGTCTTTGTTTAAGTTCAAACCAATACTCACACCCATTGCAGCTATTGGAATCATTTTGTTAATGATCGCCGCAAGTGTTTTTCATACCTGTCGCGGAGAAGGTTCGCAGATCGGATTTAATATTGTAGTTGCTGTAATATCCGCCTTTATTGCCTATGGCAGGTTAAAACTTGCCCCAATTCAATCGAAGTAAACAAAAAATGTCGCCTGTAGGACAGTGGGCGACATTTTTGTTAAACAACATTTATCGGTTATGGTGAAAATATACTCCGAAGGACAGCGCTAGTCCGCCAAGGTGGAAGGTTTCGTCTCATTCGATCCGAAGCGATCATTTGTTTGATCTGCTTTGGTCAAGACAGAATAATAGTCAAACCACTTTACTGCTTTCATATTCCATATTTAAAGCATATTCATCGCATGAATAAAGCATAAATGAAGCATAGATATAGTTACGTTTGTATATATTTTTAACATCCAAAAATATATTTAACTGCTAAAAACCAGCTGACAACTATTGTGTGATGCTAACCATTACTTGATCAACAATTCGCAATTACTTCAAAAGATTCACATGCCCTATATATTCATGGTGCTTGTCTTTGTTTCGTTCCTTGACAATTATTTTCCAGGTATATACACCTTCCTTGCATAACTGCCCCACATAGGTTCCATCCCATCCGAAGTCTACATTGTGGGATTCGAATAATACTTCTCCCCAACGGTCAAAGATCATTAAGGTATAATTCTGTCCATCAAAGCCGGAACTAAATACCGGTAAAAACACATTGTTGAATTCATCGCCATCAGGTGTAAATGCATTCGGTACATAGAAAATCAATTCGTCAATTACAGAAACTACTGCCACTGCACTGTCGATACAACCTGCCGCATTCGAGGCATATAGAATAACATGATACACTCCCGGTTTATCGTCGTAAGTATGCGTCGGGTTTGTTTGGGTAGATGTAGTTCCATCACCAAACTCCCAACTATAGGAAGTTGCGTTTGTTGAAGTATTGCTGAAATTAAATACGGGATACAATACAGATTGCTCATAAACATTTACACCGAAAGATGCATCCACTTCCGGGTAGATGGTAATCAGGTCGCTATCGCTTAATGAATTCGAACATCCGTTTCCGTCGGTAATCGTCAACGTAACATCGAATGTCCCGGCTGTATTGAATTGCTGCGAAATAGTTCCACATCCAACTTCAGTTCCTCCGTCTTCAAAAGTCCAGACACAGTTCACCGAATTCGGGCTTGTATTCGTAAAAGAAATTGAAACCGGTGCACAACCATCAATTGCACTGCTGTTAAAAGAAACCAAAGGCAGTGGATGAATAGTAACTGAAACGATATCTGTTGCTTCACAACCCGAGGCATTTGTTACCGTCACCGTATAAGATGTCGTTCCTGCAATTCCTGTATTCACAGTTGGACTCGAAATGCTTGCATCGCTTAAACCGGTAGTCGGATTCCAGGAATACGAATTCCCTGTTACTGATGCAGAACCGATCTGATTCCCTGTCAGTGAGTTGATACATAAACTGATATCGGCCCCGGCATTTGCAGTTGGGTTATTGCTAACTCCAATCGTAAAAGTAACACTTGAGCCCGTGCATCCGTTCAATGTTGGAATAACTGTTATCGTTCCGCTAATAGGAGTTGTCCCCGGATTTACTCCTGTAAAAGTCGGAATATCACCATTTCCACTTGCTCCGAGCCCAATGGCAGTATTTGTATTTGTCCAGCTGTAAGTTGATCCGGCAGGATTAGAGCTAAACAATGGAATCGTCACATTATATCCCGGACACACACTTGTATTGGCAACCGGACTCATTACCGGATTCGGATTTACGGTTATCGTAATGGATCCGCTGAGTGTATTACCACATGATGCCGGAGCAGCCGATTGAGCAGAAACAAGGGTGTAAGTTGTTGAAGTATTTAAAACTCCGGTATTAACTGTTGCAGTTCCAGCCGCATTTAAAACCACATTCGAATTCGTTGTTCCATTTGAGTAGATCACTGTTGCATTTGGCGTTCCCGAAATAGTGAAATTTGCACTTGAACCGGCACATATTGTTGACGCACCTGAAATCGTTGCAGTTGGTAATGCGTTTACAGTAACTGATGCAGTTTGAGAACAGCCGTTGCTATTTGTATAGCTTATAATTGCTGTTCCTGCCGAAACGCCGTTAACCAAACCGGTGTTTGAAATGGTAGCAACAGCAGTATTGGATGAAGTCCATGGAGTTGTTGCACTGGTAGTTGCAGAACCGCTTAATTGAGTCGTTGATCCTGCACACAAACTTAAAGTGCCCGTAATTGTCGGAAGCGGATTAATCGTAACAAGCGCTGTACTCTGACAAGCCGATGAATTGGTAAATGTAATCGTTGTTGTTCCGGCAGAAATACCTGTTACTAATCCGGTATTTGAAACTGTAGCAACCGCCGTGTTTGAGGATGACCAGGGGTTCGTTGCATTCGGAGTTCCGGTTGCAGACAACTGTGTTGTTGCGCCGATACAAACATTCATTGTCCCGGTAAGTGCAGGATTTCCAACCACATTCAGCGTAAGTGTATTTGAACATCCATTGGAATTGGTATAAGTAATGGTTGTTGAACCGACAGATACTCCGGTGAGTAAACCTGTGTTTGAAATGGTAGCAACAGCAGTATTGGATGAAGTCCATGGAGTTGTTGCATTTGCAGTTCCGGACCACGTTAATTGTGTGGTACCTCCGATACATACATCCGAACCTGTTACTGTAGGCAATGGATTTACGCTTACTACTTCATTATCCAAACATCCGCTCGAATTCGTATAAGTAATTGTTGTAGTGCCTGCCGTTAGTGAGGTAACCAACCCGGTATTTGAAACTGTAGCAACTGCCGTATTTGAAGAAACCCATGGATTCGTTGTATTGGCAGTTCCGGTTCCACTTAATTGGGTGGTAGCACCAACACAAACAGATAAATTTCCTGAAATTGTAGCTCCGGAAGTAATTGTAACAACCTGTGTCACAAAACATCCTGCTGAATTAGTGTAAGTAATCGTACTTGTTCCTGGGGCTACTCCTGTCACCAATCCTGTTGTGGAAATTGTTGCCACAGCTGTATTGGATGATGTCCAGGGACTTACCGCAGCAGGAGTTCCACTTCCGCTAAGTTGTGTCGTTGATCCGGCGCAAGCTGTAAATATTCCCGTAATTGCCGGTGTCGGATTAACCGTGACGGTTGCACTTCCTGTTTGATTCTGAGAACAAGTCGTCGAGCTCAAAATACTTACTAAATTATAGGTGAAAACTCCGGTGGTTCCGGTCGGAGCGGCAACCGTAGCTGTTGAACCGGCCCCGCTGCTTACTGTTTGATTAGCTCCGCCATTAATATTATAAGTAAATGTATAAGGAGCTGTTCCGCTTGCTCCTGTGAATGTAATACTTGGCGCAGCTCCGTTCTGACAAACTGTCGCCGTACCGGAAATCGTTGCTGTTGGAAGCGGATTTACCGTTACAATGGTTGAACCGGTTTGGTTCTGAGAACAGCCCATTGTGCTGGTCACGCTTACCAAATTATAGGTAAAGGTTCCCGAAGTGGTTGTTGGTGCGGTAACAGTTGCACTTGTCCCGGCTCCGCTGCTTACCGTTTGATTAGCTCCGCCATTAATATTATAAGTGAAAGTATATGGTGCTGTTCCGTTTGCTCCTGTGAATGTAATTGTCGGTGCGGCAGCGTTCTGACAAACAGTTGTCCCTCCCGACACAGTTGCCGTTGGAAGTGGATTTACCGTTACAATCGCTGAACCTGTTTGATTTTGAGAACAAGCAGTACTGCTTGCCACACTGATCAGGTTGTAAGTAAATGTTCCGGAAGTTGCTGTTGGTGCGGTAACAGTTGCTGTTGTTCCTGCCCCGCTGCTTACCGTTTGATTTGCTCCGCCGTTGATATTGTAAGTAAAGGTGTATGGTGCCGAGCCGTTTGCTCCTGTAAATGTAATTGTTGGTGAAGCCGCATTCTGACAAACGGTTGTTGTTCCCGAAATAGTTGCAGTTGGCAAGGGGTTCACTGTAATAATGGTTGAACCGGTTTGATTTTGAGAACATCCCATAACACTGGTCACACTCACTAAGTTATAAGTAAAGGTTCCCGAAGCTGCAGTTGGTGCCGTAACAGTTGCCGTTGTTCCGGCCCCGCTGCTTATCGTTTGATTTGCTCCGCCATTGATGTTATAAGTAAATGTATAAGGGGCTGTGCCGTTTGCTCCTGTGAATGTAATCGTTGGTGAAGCAGCATTCTGACAAATAGCTGTGGTTCCTGAAATAGTTGCTGTAGGAAGTGGATTTACCGTTACAATAGCTGAACCTGTTTGATTCTGAGAACAGCCCATTACGCTTGTTACGCTTACCAAATTGTAAGTAAATGTTCCGGAAGTTCCGGTTGGTGCGGTGACAGTTGCTGTTGTTCCTGCCCCGCTGCTTACGGTTTGATTTGCTCCGCCATTGATGTTGTAAGTAAAGGTATATGGTGCTGTGCCATTTGCGCCAGTAAAGGTAATTATTGGTGCAGCGGCATTCTGACAAACGGTTGTTGCACCAGAAATTGTTGCTGTCGGTAAGGGATTTACAGTAATAGTAACCTGGTCTGCAGAAGTACAACCTCCCGTTCCGCTTGTTCCGGTTAAAGTATAGCTGGTTGTTGCAGCCGGTATAACTGTTGGAGAAAGCGTGGTTGAATTGGTCATATTTGTCGTTGGCATCCACGCAAAAGTAGCTCCCGGACTAAACGAATTAAAAGTAATCGACCAATCCAGTATTGTACCCTGATCCCCTGCAAAATTATCCGAAACCACCAGGTTCCAGGTTCCATTCACACTACAGGCGTTCAATGCCGTAAAAGCTTGTTCAGGTGTAAAACTGCCATTAAATGGTGCAGCTCCCGCTAAAATAGACGTTCCTGTCGGAGTGAAACAGGTGTTCGTATAGTTATCGCCATCCAATCCATTACCGGTAGATAAATTCAACAAGGTGCCGTTCGGACATTGCAGGTAGATCTGAAGATCTTCATCCCAGGTATGTGTTAAGTTCATACATACCGAAACAATTGGCAACACGCCAGGTGTTTGGGGATTCACTCCGGAAACCGTGATGGGGGAAGAGACCTGGGAAACTCCATCCGGAACTACAAAATCTGTTGTATTTGTGAAAGTCATTGGAGTTGTACTCGATACCGGGGTCACGGTGCTTGTTAAATTCACACTGCCTCCGGGACAAATTGACTGGTTAGCTGTAATTACATTGGTATTCGGAGTCGTATTAACTATAACACTTACCGGTTCAACTTCATAACAACCATTTGCATTTAGGATTTGAATATAATAGGTTCCGCTTACCGCAACAGCATTCGGAGATGCGATCGGAATGGTACACACAGCATCGGAAAAATACCCTAGAGTTCCCGAACCCGAATTAATGGTAACCACACTCGCACTTGTCAGATCAATCGTTGCTGGCGAACAGACAGCCGGTGGGTTGGTAACCGTTATTTGTGGTGTAGGTAAAACGGTTACTGAGGAAGTTAAAGTAGAATTACAACCGGTTATCGAGGTCATCGTACATTGATAATTGAATGTCCCTGTTGCAGTTGGTGTAATGGATAAGGTGTTTGTTGTTCCAAGTACCGTTCCGGGTGCAGAGGTTTCTACCCATGAATATGTTGCAGCACCGGTTGGAGCTGTTAATGTGGATGTTTGGAACTGGCAGATATTCGGCGGAGCTACAATATTCATTGGTGCACATGTAGCATCCAGGTAGGCATATGCGTAATGCGCTCCTATAGAACAATCCCCGACAGTAAATCGCATGGTAACGCAGGAACCAATGTAAGGTGTTAAATCCAGCATTACAGCCGTCCAGTCTTTCCAGTAAGTTCCTGTAGTTCCGATTTGGGTGAACCCGGGAATTCCCGGACCTCCGGTAACCAATAAGTTCCCGCAGGCAATTGGAACACCGGCACAATTTAAAGCATCAATTTTGAAATAAGGTTGTTCCTGATCCGTATGGGCCGTTGATCCGGAAGCACCCCCATCTTGAATAACTAATGCGTAATAGTATGTAAAAAGGGCATTGGAAGCCGTTACCTGGAACTTCTGTTCAATACTCGCTCCTCCATAAGCCCCGTTTGGTCCGTCGCCCACCATCAGAGAGTTGGTGTTTCCCGGTATCAGGGGACAAACTGTTTGAATGGGTGCCTGCAAATCAGATCCGGGAGTTGTAACCGTATGATGTCCCCCGCTGGTGTTATAAAACAGAGGTGTATAGGTTGGAGTAGGTTGCGGTGATATGCCCGTTTGCATGGAATGCCCCCAGGAACCAAGCCAACCTGAAGTTGATCCGGCATCAAACCCAATATTTGTGCAAGCTGGTTGCGTAGGATTGGCCGGATGTACCGGAACGGTATTTGAAATATTGATAGTATAATTAAATCCCGGAGGACCCGATACGCCATCATTATCAACTACAAAATAATAGCATTCACCTGATAATGGGGTAAAAGGAATTCCATAACTACCTGAAATATCTCCAAAAACTTGTGTTTGTCCCAGCAAAGTTCCTGTCCCGTCCAAAACCGTGATCGAAGGCATTACAGGATTTGCTAATCCGCCGGGTGTAAAGGCAATATTTACCCAAATAGTCGCACTTGAAGTTGCACAGTAATAATAATACCAATCGGGACCATCATCAAACGTAGTCCCAACAGCATCATAATTGTTTGCTGCAGTGCTAGTTGATCCCGCTGCGTTAAAAGGCAAGGTGATCGGAGATGCGGTGGCACCGGCTTGGGTATCTGAACCCTGTGAGAAGCCTGAAAAACTTAAAAGGATAAATAGAGGTAGTAAATAACCTCGAAAAGTAGTTGTTTTCATACTGGAGAGAGTAGTAAGTAATAAGATTTATCTGGTTTTGGGATTCCTGTTGATGTATAGCATTTCCATACGCTGAATGAACGGATAAATCATTTCATTCGTGGTGGATTCTTTGAACTGTATCGAAATATCCAATCCATTCACATCAACCTGTGTGATCGCATTCATGGATTCGAGATAATTCTCCAGTTCAGCTAAAATAGTAGTTCCCAGAGAGGAGGTTAAATGATAAACAACCGTGGAAGATCCTACGCCTGTAATATGTTGATTTGAATAAACACCATCTTCGTGTCTTTCAAGCTGTTGGCTAAAACTATTGAACGCGGAAAATAGAGAGAGCGTAGTAGTAATGCACAAACAGTTAATGAAATTCTTGTTCATTAAAAGTGTATTTTAGTTCTGCACAAATGTGACGAAAAAAAGCGGTGCAAGTTGTCTGTTTTTGAAATTAATTCCTTTTTTTAACAGTTTATTTTAAATTTTATGTGTGATAATTCACATTTAAATCGCCCTATTCGTCTCTGTTTTCAAGGTATTCGTCGAAATAGAATGACATTCATCAAACAAATTGTAATTTCGTAATATGATAGAAAAAATCATTCAAAAAAGACTAAATCGTTGGTTATTAAGTATCTTATCTGGGATTCTTTTAACTGTTTCATTTCCGGAAACAGGAGGCTTAACTCCACTTACTTTCATTGCGTGGATTCCATTATTGCTGGTCGAGTCCTATTTTCACACGCAACGCAAGGCATTCAGCCTTTTTCTTCACGCCTATTTAAGCTTTTTCCTCTATAACGTCGGTACAACCTGGTGGATCTATTATGCCAGTGAAGGCGGTGCGTACATGGCTTTCTTTGCGAATAGTTTATTAATGGCCCTTGCGTTTTTATTCTATCATTTATTAAAACGGAAATTGGGTTCCAAATGGAACGGTCCGATCCTTATCTGCGTTTGGCTAAGCTTCGAATTTTTTCATTTTCACTGGGAATTATCATGGCCATGGCTAACATTGGGAAATGTTTTTGCCCCAAGAGCAAGCTGGATTCAATGGTATTCCATTACAGGAGTTTTGGGTGGCTCGCTGTGGATCCTGATTATGAACTTACTCATTTACAAACTGATCATACAACCGAAAAAGTGGTTTAAAGGCAGTTACTTTGTCTTAACACTCATTATCCTGGTCTTACCGATAAGTTTCTCACTTATTCTCTATTTTTCAAAAGACACGAAAGGAATCCCTTATAATGTTGCGATCCTTCAGCCGAACATCGATCCTTACGATCAAAAGTTTGTTTTAAGCAACGAAGAACAGCTGCAAATTTTGCTGGAGCAGGCAGACAAGGCCGTTTGCAAAGAAACCCAATTAGTCGTTTCCCCGGAAACTTCCTTATACCCGATCGGATACATCTACGAAGACGGGTTGAGAAAAGAAACTTTTTTCCATGTGATCAATGAACACCGTGCGCGCTGGTCAAATGCCGGACTACTGATCGGGGCGTCAACTTTTCAACTCTTTGACACAAAAAATTCTGCCGCGAGCCATTATGAGCCTCAATTCAATTCGTACCTGGAAAAATATAATTCTTCTATTTTATTCGACAATACTCCTGAACCGAAGATCATTCACAAATCGAAACTGGTATTGGGGGTAGAGAAAATTCCTTTTGTAAGCATGTTCCCGGTTTTAGAAGACTTCGCAGTACAAATGGAAGGTGGATCCGGAAGTTTGGGGATTGAAGATGAACCGAAGGTATTTGAAAAGAACCGCGTAAAATTCTCTCCCGTTGTGTGTTATGAATCCATTTATGGTGGATTTATGGCAAAGCAGGCAAAAAACGGGTCTCAGTTCATTGCAATTATTACAAACGACGGCTGGTGGAGAGATACTCCCGGTTACAAACAACATTTTCAGTTTGCGCGCTTGAGAGCAATTGAGAATAATAAGTATGTGATCCGTTCTGCAAATACCGGTAAATCGGGAATTATCTCCAACCGCGGAGATGTTCTGAAAGAAACAAAATGGTGGGTAAAAACAGAATTCAATTATACGATCCAACTCAATTCCAAACGGACGCTTTACCAGATCCTGGGAGATTTCATCGGTTATTTTGCACTTGTAGGATTGGGAATGCTCTTCATTTTAAGAATTCTCCGGATTTTTCAAAAAAGCAAAAAATAAGTAGTTCTTCTATTCGAAAGACAAGAAACCATACTTATCCCGTTTGTTGGAAGCTGCAAAAATTACCCGTTTCGTTTTGTAATTGACACAGGAAAGCTTCAGGCAAACGAATGCCTCAATTGCATCAAAAGATGAAAATAAACTGCGTTGTGTTTCACCGCTTTCCAAATTAACAGAAGCCCTTGCCAAACAATAGTCCTTGTATCTCAATGAATTCGAAAATGGGATCCGCGTCCCTTTATATGTTCCGATCGGATCATAATTCTGAATATTATCGTTGAAGAATAAGATCAGATTACCGTTGCTGATATAACTTATCAAAGAAGAATATTGACCGAAATCGTTTACCGACTCCTGCTTTTTGGGAATTTTCCGGAACCAGTTAAGTTCTCCGGCACTGGATATCGAATAAACAATGCAATCATTGTAATTATAATAATTGGTCACCTGGCTCATACCCCTTGAATCAGTTGAATTCACTTCATAGATGTAGTATTGTTCTGCCAACACATTTATCGATCCGTCGGGGAGTAAAAGAATATTCCGGAATGCATAATTCAGCAATTCTCCGTTGATATTTTGATAACTGTACACATCATCCGATTGAGGATTTTCCTGCTCCAGGATTTCCAAAGGGAACTCCATGAATTTCGGCGATTCAATCTTATTGGCGGTTAAGGAAAACTTCGAATAAAAGATCCCTTTGGCACCATCGGAGTCCTCATCTCCCCAGGTTCCTGTAATAACCGCTGTCGAATCATTCGAAGTAATTACAAAGTTGTACACTTTTCGCTGCTCAATATCCAATTCGTACATTCTCAACGAATCTTCAGCACTCATGTGAATCAAAACAGATTTATCCACCAAACCGAAATCTTTCCACAAATTGTAATATGCTTTTGAAAAAACCGACACTCCCAAAAAGTAATCGCCTTTATCTGTTAAATGCCTGGCTTCAACAACCGAAAGTTTGGAATCATAGGGTATTTCATATTCACCTTCACGCACAGAAACCATTTTTTCATTCAGGATATTGTAACCGAAGCGATCATATGTTTCTCTTTTTGCCGGAATCAAATAATCAACTACCAGGAAATTGTTTTCAGGTGAAACTTTCGTTGTTACTAAAACATTCCGGCTCCACCCTTTCGGAATCACATAGGAAGCAACAACTATTGGCGGACCCAAAGGATCCACATCATCGTCGTATTCCTGCATGTACAAGGTAACGGAAGCGCCTACTTTATCAGAGAAAAGACCGAACAAGCGATTAGAAAACAAAAACATGTCTTCCAGGGTCACCATCTTTTGTTCAATTCTGGGTTCGATTCGTTTTGCCAGGATCTCTTTTCCGTACTCAAAACGGGAAATTTTAGCTGAGGGCATCAGGGAAGCATTCCCGTAGTGAAAGGTGAAAAAGACGCCATTATCTTTTGGCAGAATGGCAAGTGTATTCGGCCTCGAAACATTTTCAGGTCCCCAATCTATTTGCGGAGGTACCTGTCCCCAAAAGAAATTGCTGATTAACAGAAAAGAAATGAGTTGAATAAATCGCAAGGCTTTTTTTCTGTAATATACTAAAAACCTGAATCCGATTGCTGATTTTGACTCAATTTCACTTTTACACGAATTTTAGAGGCCATTTTCCAAGTTATAACCTCCTATTTCATAAGTAAAACACTTATCTGTTCACCGTAAATCCCGAAGTATAGGGAAAAGTTGCGCTGATTTTAAGGCGAGACTGGTAAGGAAGTTATGTACTTAAGTCAGGTGACTTATATCAGATTACAGTATGCTCGAATTTGTTTTAAAAGTTTCTAAAGTTGCAAGTTCGTCCGCCGCGGCGGACAAACAGCCCTTTAGCTGACTGGGATTCAGAAGAGAAAATAGCCTAAATTCCCAAACAAGTCAATAGTTTAAAAAAATCCTTACACCAACTTCACTCCGGTATAATTTGAAGGGGTAATTTTCTTTAGCCGGTCTTTCATAGAATCTTCCACTGCCAGGGTATCGATAAAATCATGAACCGTTTGCTGAGTCACTTTTTCATTCTTACGAGTTAATCCTTTCAATGCCTCATATGGTTTCGGGAAACCGATGCTTCTTAGAATTGTTTGAATTGCTTCTGCTACAACAGCCCAGTTATCTTCCAAATCCTGCTGAATTGCCTGTTCGTTCAAAAGGAGTTTATTCAGACCGGCAATCGTTGCTTTAAATGAAATCAACGAGTGAGCCAAAGGCATTCCAATCGCCCTCAACACTGTTGAATCCGTTAAATCCCGCTGTAGTCTTGACACGGGCAGTTTCGCTGCAAGGTGTTCATACAAAGCGTTTGCAATTCCGATGTTCCCCTCCGAATTTTCGAAATCTATCGGGTTTACTTTATGTGGCATTGCCGAGGAACCAATTTCGCCTTCTTTCAATTTTTGTTTGAAGTATTCCATGGAAATGTAAGTCCACATATCTCGGTCCAAATCCAAAATGATGGTGTTGATTCTTTTCAGGCAATCGAATAAGTTCGCCAACTGATCGTAATTCTCGATCTGTGTGGTCAACTGGCTTCTTGTCAGTCCCAATTGTTCATTCACGAATTTATTGGAGAAAGCCACCCAGTCTGTTTCCGGGAAAGCCACCTGATGTGCATTGAAGTTTCCTGTTGCACCGCCGAATTTGGCTGCATATGGAATTGTTTTCAAAATTTCCAGCTGAGTTTCCAAACGATACACAAAAACACCTACTTCTTTCCCCAAAATTGTAGGAGATGCAGGTTGTCCGTGCGTTCTTGCCAATAGAGCAATTCCGGACCAATCTTTTGTATACTTTTTTAATACCCCGATCAATTCATTCAATACCGGAATGTAAACCTCTTTCACGGCTTCTTTTAAACTCAATGGAATAGAAGTGTTATTGATATCCTGAGATGTCAATCCGAAATGAATGAACTCGAGATAATTCTCCAATCCAAGGTTTTGCATTTTATCTTTCAGGAAATACTCAACGGCTTTCACATCGTGATTCGTTGTTTTCTCAATATCCTTTATTGCCAAAGCATCTGCTTCCGAAAATGCAGTGACGATCTCCCGTAATTTCGGGAAAACAGAAGTCGAAACTTCTTTTAAAGGGCCAATTCCCGCTTCAACCAATGCAATGAAGTATTCAACCTCTACATGAACCCTGTATTTGATCAATCCGAATTCGGAAAAATAAGGAGCCAATTCGTTAACTTTTGAACGGTAACGTCCGTCTACCGGACTAATTGCTGTTAACGAGGTGAGAGACATTGAATTACTCATATTTTCATTTTTTGGAAGGTGCAAAGATAGGTGTTAATTACGAATTACGAATGCCGAATTACGAATTGGATTGTGATCCTTTTAAAATCAATTCGGAATTATAGTAAATTTGAATATGCGATTCATCAAGAACCTTCTTATTGGTTATAAAGCTTATATCAAAGCATTTCGCCTGATCATCGATTACAAATTATATTTCTATATTATTTTCCCTGCAATTCTGATGTTGGGAATTTACCGGCTCGGTTTTATGATCCACCTGCACGAACCCAAAGCTTCAGCTGCAAGTATGAACGGGATCATTTGGTATCTGATCAAATTAATGTTCGAGATATTGATCGCTACAACTTTAATGCGTTTTGCAAAATACCTGGTGGTTATTCTCCTGGCGCCCTTATTTTCAAAAATTTCTCAAAAAGTAGAGTTTGTTTTAACCGGAAACCGTTACCGCTTCAATTTCACTCAATTAGTCAATGATATTAAACGGGGTCTCAAAATCGGGGTTCGAAACATCATGTGGGAAGTCTTCTTTTTCACGATCATTTTCCTCATTGGAATCATTGGCTGGGGAGATTTCAGCATCAGCCCGGTAAGACATGTATTGTTCTTCATCAGTTTCTATTATTATGGCTTTTCATTCATGGATTACATTCACGAACGTCTTCAGATGAATGTCAGCGAAAGTACGAGGCTGGCTCGCGAGAATCGTGGGATTGCATTGTCGATCGGATCAGTTTATTCCATTCTCATCTGGAATTTCATTGATTTGAAAACACTTTTTGACTGGTCGGGTTTTGGTGCTGACCCGGGGCAGTTCATGCTAACTTTTTTCACGAATCTGGGTCTTTGGATTTGCGCTTCTTTTGCACCTATTTGGGCGATTGTAGCTGCAACGATTGCCATGCACGATCTTTTGGATCTGAAGGGACGTGCAAAAAACGAGTTTTCGGAAAACACCATGAAATGAATTCAAAAATCAAAATGCTAAATGCGAAACTTAAAGCACTGCCAAATAATAAATTCAGTTCTCAGCTGAAATCCTCTTTATTCTGCATTTTGAATTCTGCATTTTGAATTTTTTATATTACTTTGTCATTCGAATTATACAATATCTACATATGAAAATCCTATTTGGAACTTTGTTATTACTACTTTTCACAGCGAAATCATTTGCATTTACCTCTGTCCCAAAGGATAGCATAACAGGAATCATTGACAAGTCCGCTGCTTTGATCAAAATTGATCAGGGGAAACAACTGGTTGGGGAAAACAAAATCCGGGAAGCTTTATTGGTATTTCGCGAAGCTGCGATAAAAGATCCCAATTCATGGAAAGCCTCTTTCTGGATCTCTTTCTGCCACTACCGTTTGAAAAACTTCGGATACGCGAAACAATACGGTTTGGATGCAATTGCAAAAGGTCCGGATGATGTAGATGCAGAAGTTTACGATATTTTAGGTGTTGCATGCCACAATATGAATGAGCTGGATTCTGCCGAACATTATTTTCAACTGGCATTAACTCACCTTTCAAAGGCACGTGCAAAGGAATTAAATACTGAAAACAAACTGGCTTCCGTTCAATTTGCCAAACAATCTGCAGGAACTCCAAATCTTAAAATGCCATTAATGGGCGATGTTAATTCCGGATATAATGACTATGCTCCGGTTTTCACCGCAGACGGAAAACGCATCTATTTCACTTCCAGAAGAGCGAATACTACAGGAGGAATGATGAATCCGGATGACCAGGAATATTTTGAAGACGTATACACAGGGATTTGGAACGAAAAAATGCTGAAATACGATAGCGTGAATAATAAAGTAGATCGTATTAACGGTCCAGGTTTCGAATCTATGTCATGGCTTTCAAAAGATGGTCTGCATTCCATAGTAACAATTAACAACACTGCAACAGCAGCAAAAAAAACAACCGGTTCGTCAGACATTGCCGAAGTTGAATTCACCAAAAAAGGAAAGTGGAATGTTCCGAAAGTAATCCCGAACAAATCCATTAATACCAGCTTCTTTGAAGGCTCGGCTACATTAACTGCCGATGGAAATACGATGTACTTTGTTTCAGACAGAAAGGGCGATAAGCGCTCAACGGATATTTATGTTGTTCAGCGCAACGGAAAATCGTGGGGAGAAGCAAAAATTTTGAGCGACAGCGTAAACACACTGATGCGTGAAACCACACCTTACATTTCTCCTGACGGAAGATTCCTTTTCTTTAGCTCTGAAGGCCATATCGGAATGGGTGGATTGGATGTCTTTGTTTCCGAAAACACGGGTACAGGCTGGACAAAAGCTAAAAATTTAGGCGCTGCTGTGAATTCGGTAAATGATGATACTCACTTTGTCATCTACAAAGAACTGGGTAAAGCTTATTTGAGCGGATTGACAGTAAACGAAAAGAAAAGCAGCATTGATATTTTTCAAATTGATTTAAACAAATTAGTTCTACCGGTAAAACTTTAATCGCCAATTGAACGAATTGAATACTTAAACGTACCTGCTTGGGTACGTTTTTTTTATTACATATAACTATGAACAAAACACTATTAATACTGCTTCTGCTACCCTTCTTCGGATGGAACCAGGAAACAAAGGCTGAAGCCTCCATCCAGAAAGTAACTGTTTTTAAGGAAGGAGCCCAGGTGGAACATTCCAAAGAATTGAATCTGAGCGTAGGGAAACAAGTTGTGGTCTTTCAAAAAATGACCGATTTCCTCGACCCAAGTTCCATCCAGTTAAAATGTTCCGAGTCAGCAACGATCTTAAGCGTGCGGACCAGGAAAAATTTCGACGACAAGTCCATCGCTGAGACCGAACTGAAAGAGAAAAACGAGCGCAAAAAAGTGTTGGAAAAACAGGAACGCGTTTTGCGCGACGAATACAAAGTACTGCTTTTGGACGAACAGCTATTATTGAAAAACAATAGTTTGAGCAGCCAGCAGCAAGCCATGAAAATTGCAGAGCTGAAAGAAGCTTCAACCTTCTTCCATTCCAAGCTATCGGAAATCAATACCCGTAAATCCCAATTGGATTCAGAGATCGAAGCAGTTGTAAGAAAGATCAACACCATTGAACAGGAAATCAATACGCGCAAAGGCTTGCCGGTTGTGAACTACACCGAAATCGAAGTAGAATTGAATGTTGAAAAAGCCGGAAACGTAGATTTCAGCTTCACTTACATCACCCACAAAGCATCCTGGAAACCGTATTACGATATGCGAAGCAATGGTGTGGGCGCGCCCGTTTTACTGGAAGCAAAAGGCCTTGTAACACAAAGCACCGGAATCGACTGGAAGAATGTGAAACTGATCCTTTCAACCAACGATCCTTATGACAACACACTGGAACCAACCATCGATCCGTGGTACGTGAATTACTATTCCCTGGCTCCAAGAAAACAAGTGATCGGTCGTTCCATTCCTGAATACAATTACGATGGGGAAACCATTCACGGAGAAATTACCGACGCCACTTCTGGCGAACCATTGGCATTTGCCAAAATTACCATGAACAACAACCCGCTGAACACTTTTACAACAGATGCCACAGGACATTTTTCATTCGCAGTACCGAGAGGTGAACGCGGTTACAGTATCTCTTATTTAGGCTATCATACGCAATACGTGGACATCACAGCTCCATACATCAAAACACAGCTTTACCCGGAAACGATTGCCATGGAAACATTGAATATAGGAGGCAATAACTTCGGACGATTCGAAAATGGAATCGGGGCGGATAAAGACTTGAACGATTATAAAAGTATAGAAGAAGTGACAGTGAGTGATGGATATTCTAGAAAATCACGAAGCGATGCATATACGAGTACCACCAAACTAAGCAAAAAAGAACTTGAGCGCATGCCAAACCCAGAAGGAAAGACGAAAATGATTGTTGCCATTGCAACCCAGGTAGAAAAAGACCTGCGTATGGAATTCCAGATTGAAACACCTTTTTCCGTTCCTTCGGATGATGCAGATCACCGCGTTGCAATTGCTACTTACCAAATGAAAGCAGATTACGAATACCATGCAGTTCCGAAACTCGATGAGTCGGTTTATTTGGTTGCACAGATCTCAGGCTGGGAAAAACTGAACCTGCTGAACGGAGAATCCAATCTGTATTTTGACGGAACCTACATTGGGAAAAGCTTCATTGATGTAAACTCTTCGAAAGATACTTTAAGCTTCTCCTTAGGAAAGGATAAGAAAATTGTTGTTCAGAGAAAACGCAGTGAGGAAATGAGTAAAACACGTTTACTTGGAAACCGCTATAAATATGAAGTAACCTGGGATTTTACCATCCGGAACAACGGCGGTGCAGCAATTCCGATCATCATCAAAGACCACTTCCCTATCTCAATCAATGACGACATCAAGGTGAAACAAGGATCTTACGCAGGAGCAAGCCTGGATGAAAAAACAGGAATCCTGACATGGAAATTCATCACCAACAAAGGAGAAACAAAACAATTCAAATTTGATTACCAGGTAGACTACAGCAAGAACCAACCGGTTCATTTGGAGTGATATTTATGAAATAACACGAAATATTACATCATTAGTATTGAACAACAGATTTTAAGCATATGAAAAAAATAATCTTAATCCTTTTTCTTCTGCCATTTTTCGGATGGAGTCAGAAGGAAACCAAAGCAGAAGCTTCGATTCAAAAAGTAACTGTTTTTAAGGAAGGAGCCCAGGTGGAACATTCCAAAGAATTGAACCTGAGCGCAGGGAAACAAGTCGTGGTCTTTCAAAAAATGACTGATTTCCTCGACCCGAGTTCCATCCAGTTAAAATGCTCCGAATCAGCAACGATCTTAAGTGTGCGGACCAGGAAGAACTTCGACGACAAGTCCATCGCTGAGACCGAACTGAAAGAGAAAAACGAGCGCAAAAAGGTATTGGAAAAACAGGAGCGTGTTTTGCGCGACGAATACAAAGTACTGCTTTTGGACGAACAGCTATTATTGAAAAACAATAGTTTGAGCAGCCAGCAACAGGCCATGAAAATTGCAGAACTGAAAGAAGCTTCTACCTTCTTCCATTCCAAGCTATCCGAAATCAATACCCGCAAATCGCAACTGGACTCAGAGATCGAAGCTGTTGTGAGAAAGATCAATACGATCGAGCAGGAAATCAATACCCGCAAAGGTTTGCCGGTTGTGAACTACACCGAAATCGAAGTGGAATTGAATGTAGAAAAAGCCGGAAATGTAGATTTCAGCTTTACTTACATCACCCACAAAGCATCCTGGAAACCGTATTACGATATGCGAAGCAATGGTGTGGGCGCGCCCGTTTTACTGGAAGCAAAAGGTCTTGTGACGCAAAGCACCGGAATCGACTGGAAGAATGTGAAACTGATCCTTTCAACCAACGATCCTTATGACAACACCCTGGAGCCGACAATCGATCCGTGGTATGTGAATTACTATTCCCCGGCTCCGAGAAAACAAGTGATCGGTCGTTCCATCCCGGAATACAATTACGACGGGGAAACCATTCACGGAGAAATTACCGACGCCACTTCTGGTGAACCATTGGCTTTTGCCAAAATCACCATGAACAACAACCCCTTAAACACCTTCACAACAGACGCAACCGGACACTTTTCATTCGCAGTACCGCGAGGCGAAAGCAGTTATACCATTTCTTATCTGGGCTACCACACACAATACGTGGACATTACAGCTCCATACATCAAAACACAGCTTTACCCGGAAACGATTGCGATGGAAGAACTGAAAAGCACTACCCAGAGCATTGCATACGACTATGTAAGCCCCAGTTATGCTCCTATGAGTGCTGAATTAAATGAAGTAGAATTAGTTGCGGGTGTTTCTGCAGAACGAAAATTACGTTCAAAAGGGAAAAGAGATGAGTCCAGACAGATGGAAGATGGAATTATCAGTCAAACCGGAGCATACAATGTTTCCATTGCCAACCAGGTAGAAAAAGACCTGCGTATGGAATTTCAGATCGAAACACCTTTTTCAGTTCCTTCGGATGATGCAGATCACCGCGTTGCAATTGCAACGTACCAAATGAAAGCAGATTACGAATACCATGCAGTTCCGAAACTCGATGAGTCGGTTTATTTGGTAGCACAGATCTCAGGCTGGGAAAAACTGAACCTGCTGAACGGAGAATCCAATCTGTATTTTGACGGAACCTACATTGGGAAAAGCTTCATTGATGTGAACTCTTCGAAAGATACTTTAAGCTTCTCTTTGGGCAAAGACAAGAAAATTGTAATTCAAAGAAAACGCAGTGAGGAAATGAGTAAAACACGTTTACTTGGAAACCGCTATAAATATGAAGTAACCTGGGATTTCACTATCCGGAACAACGGCGGTGCAGCAATTCCGATCATCATTAAAGACCACTTCCCTATCTCAATCAACGACGATATCAAAGTAAAACAAGGATCTTATGATGGAGCAATCCTGGATGAAAAAACAGGGATCCTGACATGGAAATTCATCACCAACAAAGGAGAAACAAAACAATTCAAATTTGATTACCAGGTAGACTACGGCAAGAACCAGCCGGTTTATTTGGAGTAAGCGATCTGCCGCGGCTGATCGTTAATTATTCGCTTTCGCAGATAGGCATAAAATTCAAAAGCATCAGCCGCGGCTGATGCTTTTACCTGATTATGAAGAAAAATTACTATTGCTCCACCAACCGTACCTAACCAACTTCTATTATAGAAATCAAAAAACCTTGCAGCGTTTTGAATCGTATAGTCAAACACAGCAAATGTGGCAATAATTAAATATTGCTGTAACGTGAAATAATACTCCTTGGAAACTTAGTAGTAAGTCGTAGATTGTAATATTAGTGTTTCAGCCCTACGAAGTTAAAAAAGGAACGTTTATATTTCTATGTTGGTCTACTAAATAAATGGAATATATGATAAGTGGTTAATTTTCAGTCTAAACGGCAAATTTATTCAGGACAATTTGAAATGATCCCAAAAATCAGGATAGCTTTTGGAAACAGAATCCGCATTCAATAAAATTGTTTCACCATCGGCAATACTTGCAGCAATCGCCAGGCACATTGCAATCCGGTGATCGTGATGCGAAAACACTTCAGCTCCATAGAGTTTCCCAGTTCCATAAACTGACATTAGATCATCTTCCAGGTCAATTCTCAAACCCATCTTTCCAAACTCGGTCTGAAGAGCAAATCCCCTGTTACTTTCCTTATGTACGAGCCTTCCGGCGCCCTTCAGCAGGGACACACCATTACATTTGGCAGCTAAAACCACCAATGCAGGAAACAAATCCGGGCAATCCGTTGCATCAAATTCAAAAGGATGAATCCCGGAACCATCAACCCCGATAGCCTGACTTTCAAACAGTACCTTGCAACCGGCATTCATTAAAGCATTCAATAAGGCTTTATCAGCCTGTAAGCTCTGCATACTCAATCCAGATACAGAAACCGGGTGACCCAAAGCCGCAGCAACCAACCAGTAAGCAGCAGAGCTCCAATCCGATTCGACAGCATATTCAGTTGCTTTGTAAGACTGGTTTCCCGAGATTTTAAAGATCTTGTTTTCGTTTTCAATTGCTATTCCGAAATGCTTCAGGGTTCTTAATGTCATTTGAATATACGGTCCCGATTTCATATCTACAACCGTCAGTGAACTTGATTTCCCGCTTCGCGGAAGTGCCATTAACAGACCCGAAATAAACTGAGAACTAAGCGAACCGTCCACTTCAATGTTATTTCCTTCAAGCGGGCCATGAACTTCAATCGGTAAAAACCCTTTGTTCGTTGAAACCCTGCATCCGAATTTCGGTAAAACCTCATCGAAAAAATTCATTGGTCTTGAGAGCAAACTTCCTTTTCCCGTAAGAAAAACCTTTTGATCGAAACTTGCAGCAACACATGTAAGCAGGCGTAAACCCAGGCCCGATTCACCTGCTGATACGGAGGTGTTTTCCGGGAGACTTTTAATACCTGTAATTTCGACTTCGGAAACGGAAATACGATTGACCTTTGCTCCCAAATCGACAATCGCTTTAAGCATTGCCTGTTCATCATCACTTTTCCCAATACCGGTTAAAACAGATACTCCATCTGCCAAAGCCGCACAAAGAACCGCGCGCTGCGAATCACTTTTCGAGGCGGGAACGTGGATAGTTCCTGAAATCAACCCTGGTCGGATTACCTGCTTCATATCTACTCCTTATCTTCCGGATTATTCATTACCCGCACCTGGTGCCGGATTGATTCCTGATGAATTGCATCCATAACCTGGCGAACAAAACGATCGCTGAGCTTGTATTCATCTGCCCTGTTCAGCCTTGCCGAAATGATCTTCTTCCAATGTTCGGGTTGCAGGATGGTGATATTGTGCTCCTTTTTGAAAAGTCCAAGGTCTTCGCTTAACTGCATGCGGGCTGTAAGGATCTCAAACAAGCGATCATCCAAGTCTCCAATTTTCTCACGAATAACGGAAATGTGTTCGCTATCCAGTTTTTCAGAATTCTGAGATCTTAAAACCAGGGAATTCAATAAAATCCCTAAATCTTGCGGTGTCAATTGCTGTGCAACATCAGACCACGCTGCGTCCGGATTTCTATGCGTTTCAATGATTAAACCGTCAAAATTCAAATCCATAGCTTTTTGGGAAACTTCCAATAACAAATTCCGGTTTCCCGTAATATGGCTCGGATCATTAATAATCGGCAGATCGGGAAGCCGTTCATGCAGTGCAATTGGAATTTCCCAGTTCGGTACATTCCTGTATTTTGCATGTTTATAAACAGAAAAACCCCGATGAATTGCACCCAATTCCGTTATTCCTGCTTTTTCCAGGCGCTCAAAGGCACCAATCCATAATTCCAGATCCGGATTAACCGGGTTCTTCACCAAAACGGGAATTTTAACTCCTTTCAATGCATCCGCAATTTCCTGAACTGCGAAGGGATTTACAGTTGTCCGTGCACCGATCCACAGCACATCTACTCCAGCTTTCAAAGCCTGCTCCACATGCTTCGTGTTGGCAACCTCCGTTGTAGTTGGGACTCCCAACTCTTTACCGGCATTTACCAACCAGCTCAAACCCACTTCCCCTACTCCTTCAAACGAATCAGGCCGGGTACGCGGTTTCCAAATACCAGCCCGCAACATATCGATATTGCAAAACTTCTTGATCTGCAGTGCTGTTTCCATCACCTGTTCTTCCGTTTCGGCACTGCAGGGTCCTGCTATCAGAATGGGTCTTTTTCCTCCTTTTTGAATGATGCTACTCATGATAGAACCAAATTACGAACTAATTACTAATTACCACTGCCGTCCCGATAATTATCGGATACGAATTACGAATGAGATATTAGGATGCCAGGTCCCGATAGCCATCGGGATTAAAACAAAAGACTGTAGACCCGACTAAAGGAAATGGGCACAGCCAGAGCCTCGCGCCAGTGGTGAGTAAAAGATGATGTGGTTAAATATATTTACCAGGTGTTAAATTCATATACAAACGTAACTATATCTATGCTATATCTATGCTATATCTATGCTATATCTATGCTATATCTATGCTATATCTATGCTATATCTATGCTATATCTATGCTATATCTATG
>NZ_JAQSWB010000009.1 GCF_029266855.1 Fluviicola sp. | reverse complement strand
GTACTGCCCTTTTGAGGGTGGGAGAGTAAGTCGATGCCACTTTTAACAAAACCCTGTCCGTTTTTCGGATGGGGTTTTTTGCGTTTATGTGTTTTTCTTTGGAGCCAGTATCCGAATAGCTATCACAATAATACAGCTTTTATAAGTCCAATGTTCCCTCTCTTCCAATATCCATCTTAGCTCCGGTAATTGCATTTGTAGCTGCTTTGAAAAAGGTAACGAGCTTATTGGATTTATTATCCCAATAATGTGCATCGGAAGTTTCGACCTTTAAAACACGAATATTGGGATCATCTTTACCTTTTTCGAACCAAGCTTCCATCATCTTATTCCAATATTTATCTATTCTTACTCTATCATGAGATATTATCGCTTTTCCACTCACCGATAAAAAATTGTAATCTCCAACATGGCTATAAGCAATATCTACCTGCTTATTTTTGATTAAATTTTGATGGATATTACTTTCTGCGGATATTAACATCCAGATATTACCATGCTCATCAACTTCCTGACGACTAATAGGTACTATATGAAGCTCATCACCCTCAGTTCGGGTAATAACCATTCCGATATCTATTTTGTCAACTAATTCTTTTAGTTTTTCTACAGCTTCTTGCTTGTTTAAATTTTCTGTGCTCATATGTAAATATTTTGAAATCATTTGTTGAAGTAAATTAAACCTTCTGACCATGGTTTCAAAACATGAGTAGTTAAATTAAAACAAGAAGTGTTAAAAATAAATTTATTAGATCAAGTATAAATTAGTTACAGGTAGATAGTGTCAAGAAGCTGATATGGTTTATTTTCCTTTTTCTTTAAAATATAAATAGCCTCGCATTTGAATACACTCTTGTAATCAAAATTTTCCATTGGAAGCTGATCCAGGAGTTTGTCCGCTATGTTCCGGACGATCGTCAAATGAAATTTTTTGATCACTCCTCTAAAAGCACCTGATAATTTTTTCTGCAGTTCCAGAGTATTTGTATCCGGATTGACTTTTAATACGAGGTTGCCATTTTTCCATTTTTCAGAGCCTTCCAGCTGAATGTCAAATGATTTAACAGATGATAGAACCTGCTTTGTCTTTGTGATAATGAGGTCGTTTGAAAATTCACTTGCTTTGAAATAACAAATACTAATATGTGGCTTTGAATGCAGTATCTCTTCGGATAAAGGAATCATACTATTCACAAACATTCTAAGTTCAATGAGTTTTTCCGCTGTTTTTTGATCAGGTTCAATAATGAATAGATACTCGTATGTATCACTTCCAAAAATATCTAATTGTCCCATCGTTATTCCACAAAAAAAGCCTCACTAAAAGTAAGGCTTTAATTTATTTGAAAGAGAAATATTAGAAAATCTCTGAATCATTAAAGTGAAATTTCCCTTCAATTGCAGCATTCTCATCAGAATCAGATCCATGAACTGCATTTCTTCCTTTTGATTCTGCATAGTACTTACGAATAGTACCTTCAGCAGCTTCAGCAGGATCAGTTGCACCAATCAATGCACGGAAGTCAGCAACCGCATTGTCTTTTTCTAAAATTGCAGCAACGATAGGTCCAGATGTCATGTATTCAACTAACTCACCATAAAACGGACGTTCTGCGTGCACTTCATAAAATTTCTTTGCCTGCTCCTCAGTTAAACGAGTGAATTTCATTGCTTTGATCGAGAATCCAGCCTGGATAATCATATCAATAATTTTTCCCATGTGACCATTTTCGATCGCATCTGGTTTTAACATTGTAAATGTTCTGTTGCCTGACATCTTAAATTGATTTGAATAATTTGGTGCAAAAGTACAACTATTTTCTCAATATGGCATATCCTAATTGCTTTGAAAGCACTTAATTAATTCGTTTTTTAGACTTGTCTAAAAAAAAGTTTTATATTTGTAAAAATATTAAGCATGTTACGGTTAACTCAAAGTGAAGAAAACTATTTGAAAGCTATTTTTACATTGAGTCAGGATGTGGAAGGATCGATTTCCACCAATGATCTGGCAGAAAAAATGGCTACGAAAGCTTCGTCTGTAACAGACATGCTTAAAAAATTATGCGAAAAGGATCTTTTGGAGTATCAAAAATACCAGGGCTGTGAACTTACCAATTTAGGCAGCGCTCATGCCTTGGCAATTATACGTAAGCACAGACTATGGGAAACATTTTTAGTAGACAAATTAAGTTTTGGCTGGGATGAAGTCCATGAGATTGCAGAACAACTTGAGCATATCCAATCCACTGAATTGACAGACAGGCTGGACGAATTTTTAGGTTTCCCTAAAGTTGACCCTCATGGGGAACCAATTCCCGGAAAAGATGGAAGAATTGAATCCGTTTCAAATCGAATTCTGTTGTCTGAAGCAAGTGTCGGTATGAAAGCGGTCATTATGGGAGTAGAAGATGACCAAACAGAATTCCTTCAATATCTGAATAAAATAGGCTTGCATCTCGGCACTCCGATAGAGGTACTGGATAAATTAAGTTTCGACGGTTCCATCACTATTAGTATGGATGATCGGCAAGTTCAATTTTCAATAACAATTGCAAAGCAAATATCAATAAAACCATTATGAAGACTCTTGCATACATTCTAATTTGTGTTTGCATTGTGATGGGCTGTAAGGTCAGACAAACGAAAGAAAATGAAAAATTAATTGTTTGTTCTACTTCTATAACAGCAGATTGTGTTCGCCAGGTGGTCGGAGATAAATTGATTGTTAAATCATTGATGGGGCCGGGGGTTGACCCGCATACTTATAATCCGAGACCCAGTGATGTGGTATTACTGAATGATGCAAGATTGGTTGTCTATACCGGGTTTCATTTGGAGGGAAAAATGGCCGAATTATTTGATCGTTTATCTGAACGAAAAGCAGTGATCTCGTTTCAATTGGATTTCCCGAAAGAAAAAATTCTCTATACAGATGAGATTACCCCTGATCCGCATGTTTGGTTTGATACGGACTCTTGGATACATAGTATGAATGGTGTAGTTGATAAGTTAGTCGACCTCTATCCGGAATATGAACTGGAGTTCAGGGAAAACTTCTACAAGTTTCTTGTAAAGGTGGAGAAGAAGACCCGTGAACTAAGATTAAAACTGAATGAAATTCCTGAAGAGAGAAGGGTTTTAATAACTTCCCATGATGCATTTCATTATTTCGGGAGAACTTTTGGAATTCAGGTAAAAGCACTTCAGGGGGTGTCAACTTCACAAGAACCTGGAATGAGGGATGTAGTAGATCTTGTTGACTTTATCGTTAAAAATGATGTTAAGGCGATTTTTGTAGAAAATTCGGTTAGTCCGAAGGCATTAAAGAGCGTCTTGAGTTCTGTCGAACGAAGAGGCCATCATGTGAGAATAGGAGGAACTCTTTTTTCAGATGCTTTGGGGTCGAAGGGCAGTGGTGCCGATACTTATCTGGGAATGTTAGATCACAATGTGAATTCCATTAAAGAAGGATTGAAATGAAAAAGGCAATTGAAATAAGCGATTTGACAGTTTACTATCGGGATACTCTCGCATTGGATCATGTGTCATTATCCATAGACGCGGGTAAAATCACGGGGATTATCGGGCCAAACGGATCCGGTAAATCTACTTTGTTAAAAGGAATCCTTGGAATTATCCCGGTAAAAAAAGGAGAAGTAACTTTCTTTGGAAATTCCCTTGAAAAATACCGTTCTAAAATTGCATACGTACCTCAAAGGGAATCCATTGATTGGGATTTCCCGATAACTGTAGAGGAAGTTGTTGCCATGGGAAGAATCCGCCCCAAAAAATGGTGGTCTCGAACTACTTTGGCTGATAAAGAGATTGTGAAAGAAACCATAAAGAAAGTTCAATTGTCTGAGTTTTCGACCCGTCAGATAGGGCAATTATCCGGTGGACAGCAGCAACGGGTCTTTTTGGCAAGAGCACTTGCACAGGAAGCTGAACTGATTGTAATGGATGAACCTTTCGTTGGAATTGATATGGCTTCCCAGGATTCTATTTTATCCATTGTTCAAAAATTGAGAGACTCCGGAAAAACAGTAGTCATTGTGCACCATGATCTTTCAGTGGTAGCTCAATATTTTGATGACGTAGTGTTGCTCAATAAAAAATTGATTGCAAGCGGACCGATCGATGAAATCCTCAAATCTGAGAATATTGAAAAAGCATATGGAATGACACTTTTATTGAACAAGGAAAAAGGCAGATTTTGATTTCGCTTATCAAGAATAAAAATTAAGATGGATTTAAGTATTTGGATAGTATTTATCGGGACAGCTCTTATCGGAATCTCAGCGGCATTGGTTGGGACCTTTACGTTTCTTCAAAAGAAATCGTTGATAGGTGATGCCATTTCCCATTCCATTTTACCCGGAATAGTTTTAGCCTATATGGTTTCGGGACAAAGAAACACACTTATCCTAATGGTAGGAGCCTTTATTGCAGGTTGGCTTGCAACACAGCAAATATCGTGGCTTCAGCGGAAAACAAAACTGAAATCTGACACGATAGTCGCAGCTACTTTGAGTATTTTCTTTGCTTTGGGATTAGCGCTGCTTTCTTTTATCCAGGGAAGACCAGATGACGGGCAGGCCGGATTAAGCGATTTCCTTTTTGGTAAAATAGCGGCTCTGAATATCGAAGATCTGTATTTATTTTCTGTAGTGTCATTTTTAATAATCGCAGTTACTTTTTTCAGATACCGGGTGATGTTTAGCTTTGCATTTAACAAAGAATTTATGATCAGTAAAGGCTTTTCACTAAGATGGAACGACTTTATCTTAAATTCAATGACTATTCTTGTAGTTGCCATGGGAGTTCAGGCGGTCGGAGTTGTTTTAATGTCCGCGCTTTTGATCATCCCTGTACTAACAGCCAGAATGCTTACTTACAAGTTGAGTTATTTAATTGTTTTATCGCTTATTTTTGGAACTACCTCTTCACTGCTGGGATCGTATATCTCCATTTTAGGGAAAAACATTCCGACCGGTCCCTGTATCATTCTGGTCTTAAGTATTTGTGCAATTTCTGTAGCTCTTTTATCAAAAATTCAATTCAAAACCGGCAAACAAGATGAATGATGTTTTAATGATATTGACCGCCTGCTCAGTTGCGATACCGGCATCTTTATTAGGAGTTTTACTCGTCTCAAAAAGCTTGGTAATGGTTGGTGATGCCATTTCACACGCTGTTTTACCTGGAATAGTGGTTGCTTATCTGCTCAGTGGAACCAGGGATTCCGTTCCAATGCTTGCCGGAGCTGCTATTACCGGTTTCCTGACAACTTTTCTGATTGATTTCCTTCGAAAGAAATGGAAAGTTCAGGAGGATGCAGCTATTGGTTTTACATTCACATTCTTATTTGCGATCGGAGTATTGATGATTGCTCTCTTTGCCGGGAAAAACAGCGACCTGGACCAGGAATGCGTGCTATATGGGGATTTGGAAACATCGATTTTAGACCAGGTAATTATTGGTGAATATTTATATGGAACAAGAGCCATTTTACAGTTATTGCCACTAACAATTACCTTGCTTCTGGTTATTTTTATTGGATTTAAAGGATGGAAAGTTTGGGCGTTCAATCCACAATTCGGATCCTTTATCGGAATCCCCATGCAGGTATTTCATTTGGTTTTAATGCTGCTGTTAAGTATTCATGCTGTTTTGAGTTTTGAAAGTGTCGGAGTGATATTGGTTGTCGGATTATTGGTTCTTCCGGCTGCAACGGCTTTACTATTTTCCAAGACCTTGGCAAAAACATTTTGGTATTCTGCATGCATAGGAATGGTATCTTGCATCCTTGGAGTGTTCCTCGGCAAATGGATTAACATCTCGATTTCCCCCTTGATTGTCTGTGTGAATGGCCTGATTTTTTTGACTTCCGTCTTTATTTCACCGAATAAAAAAAGCATCAGCACTAATTGAAATCACGTGAAACGTGAATATCAAGAGTTCAAGAATAAGCGTTTTCTTTAACAAAAAAAAGCAGAATAAAGTTGTTATATCAATAAACTGGCTTACCTTTGTAATCAAGAACGACAATTTTCATAGTTGTTAGTTTTGGGTTTTATAGTTTTAGCATGGTTTAGCAAAAAGAGGAGTAAGTTACATTGAATTTACTCCTCTTTTTGTTTTTGTATGAAAGATTTTTTGTTTCTTTAGCGCACAAACTGCAATTATGAAACTAAAACTATCTCTCATATTCTTATTGATTTATTCCTTTTCATTTTCCCAAACACAAGGTGTTGCTTTTCCAACAGTTGGAAAAGGAGTTGCGACCCCTTTTGTCACGGATTATCATGCACTCGGAATTAACACTTCAGCACTCGGCTGGAGACCGCGATATGCAGGAAAAAAATTCACCACCGGAACTTCAGAATTTGCATTTGGTGTTTCGTCCGATTCTTTGAATTCTAAAAAACTTCAGAATCTGACCAAAACATTGTACAATGCTGCCCAGCATAAAAATGCAGATGAGATAGATTACAGAAGACAGATGGAAGCTGCCGGAGATTACGCGGAAGCGGGAATCGCTATTAATTTTGATTATAACTGGCTTGGATTCTCTTATTACGGTGAGAAGTTCGGTGGAATTGCATTTAATATCAGGGAAAATTACAGTTGGTATTCTAAAATGAATTCTCAAACAACCGATTTATTATTCAGGGGAAAATTATCTTCGGTTTTTGATTCATTAACTGTCGTATTTGGATCAGATACTTCCCGGATTGCAAACAATGTAAACATTTCACAAGATACCCTGAATAATGTAATCAGTGGCTCATTAAACGTTCCGATCCGTATCAGTGAATTAACAAAAGGGACGCAGATTCAAATGGTCTGGAACAGAAGTTACAACATTGGTTATGGACGAAAATTGTTTGGCAGAGATTCTGTTTTTGAAGTATATGCAGGTGTTGGCGCAAGACTAATTACATCTATGGCGATGTTTAATATGACATCGGATGATGACGGCTTGAGATTGTATTCCTCCATCACACCTACGTTCGATATTGATTACGGAAATGTAAGCGGGTCTAATGCGATGCAGAAAAAATCAAAGGGAATTGCCCCTGTAATGGGAACCGGTTATGGAATTGATCTTTCTGCAAGTGTAATTCTCTTCAACAAACTTCGGATTGCAGCGGCGGTGAATAATATCGGATCCGTCACTTACAAAAGAAATGTTTACAAAGTGAAAGATACTTTGTTTACCACTTTTGCCATCGGTGGAGTGAGTGGTGACAACATTACCCAGACAGTGAATCAATTGGTCAGAGAAAACGGATTAATGACCCTGGAGGGAGAGCAGAAACACACTGTAATTAATGCTTCGGACTTTAGATTCGGTGTAAGTTTCGAACCGATTAAATACGTACGTGTAGGATTGGATGTTGTTGCTCCGTTCAACAAAGAAAATCCTGGATCAATTCAAAACCCGATTTATTCATTCGGCGGAGATATTATTCCTGTTAAATGGCTGCAATTGAGTATTGGTTATTATGGCGGAGGTATTTACAAACACAATATGCCGCTTGGATTGACATTTATCCTTAAGGATGGAGCTTATGAATTTGGAGTTGCTTCAAGAGATGCACTAAGCTTCTTTTTGAAGAATGGGACGAGTGTTTCGGCAGCTCTTGGTTTTGCCCGTGTAAGATTCTAGGTTAAGATATCTTTCAATTCGTTTAGAATTAAAGCGGTGGCTCCCCAGATAAGAATGTCTCCCTGCTTGAAATGCGGAACGCCCTTCATGGTAAAATCACTGCTGATTTGAATGTCGATGTTGACAGTCGATTCGGTTTTGTAAAGGTCTAACAGATCCAACTCGTGAATTGCCGCGACTTCCCGTTCAGAGCGCATGTAATTGAATGATTTGTGGTGAGAATAGAAGACATAAGGAGTGATCAGGAACTGGCTAACAGGAACATAAAGCGGACTTAATTCTTTTAAGAATTCGAAGTTACTGGCATAAACACCAATTTCCTCGTGACATTCCCGGATTGCAGTGTCTAAAAGTGTCGTATCATCCATTTCTTTTTTTCCCCCGGGAAAGCTGATTTGACCACTGTGTGAACCATCGTATTCCTGTCTCCTGGTCACGATCGTACAGAGTCTGTTTTTCTCGTTGTGGAATAGAATAATTGCAACTGCCGCATCGCGGAAGGTTACACCTTTTCTCAGTTGTTCCATGGAACTTCCCCGCATAGGCATAAATGCCAAATGCGATCTTTCCCCCGGTAATTCTTTTTCGAATTTTCGAACTAAATCAGCGTGTGTCATTTTGATTTTCGTACACTTTTCAGTATCCGCTCAAAATCATCGTAGGTGTAATTTGAGACAGGTTTACTGGTGATCCATTGAAAAACATAATAATCAGTTCCCACTTTCAGGGTAGATGTGATATAATATGCTTGTCCGGAATAGGTTCCGTCACCGGCAATCGTTTGGATGACTCCTTTGTGTTTGAATGTTTTCGGAAGTTCTTTTTTTATGGATACACCTGCATTGTCAAGTGATTCATATCTGCGCCAAACGTAAGCATCCTGGAAGGTGTTTAACAAATCATCTTCAATCACATAATCCGAAACAAAGTCCCGGTATAAGTCGGATTGATTGAATCGTTCTACTGAAAAATAGATGTTAAAAGCATTACAGGTTCTTGTAAGGGAAGAATTTTTAATCGTATAGGTGTGAGAATAGTTTTGTGCAAAATGCTTGGGAATTTTAAATGAAATCCCTTCATATTTAAGGGTTTTATTTAATTCAAAGTTATAATGATTGTTTTTGAAGGCTTCTCTTACTTCTTTATTTTCCTTGTCATAATCAAAACATCCTACGATCAGAAAAAGCGGAATGAACAAGAGCAATAATCTATAAATCATAAGACGGGTTTCGTTTGACTAAAATTGATTTTATAAATATAAAAAAAGCCCGGATATTTATCGTCCGGGCTTTCATATTTAGATATCGATTTTTGCGTACTTCGCATTCTTCTCAATGAATTCACGTCTTGGGGGAACTTCATCTCCCATTAGCATAGAGAAAATCTGGTCGCACTCGGCAGCATTCTCAATGGTTACCTGGCGTAAAGTGCGGTGTTCGGGATTCATGGTTGTATCCCATAACTGTTCTGCATTCATCTCACCCAAACCTTTATATCGCTGAACGTTTACAGAAGAATCCGGACCGTTTCCTTTTAATTGTGTAATTAAAACATCGCGCTGATCTTCATTCCATGCATATTCTGCTTTGGTACCTTTTCTCACCTGGTATAATGGCGGAGTTGCGATATAGATGTATCCGTTCTCAATCAACTCTTTCATGTATCTGAAGAAGAAAGTTAAAATCAAGGTCTCGATATGAGAACCATCCACATCGGCATCACACATGATGATGATCTTGTGATAACGCAGCTTATCCAGGTTCAGTGCTTTCGAATCTTCTTCTGTTCCGATTCGTACACCTAATGCCGTATACATGTTTTTGATTTCTTCGTTCTCAAAGATTTTGTGCTGCATGGCTTTCTCAACGTTCAGAATCTTACCACGAAGGGGCATGATTGCCTGAAAATGTCTGTCGCGACCTTGTTTTGCAGTTCCACCCGCCGAATCTCCCTCGACAAAGTAGATCTCACATAAAGAAGGATCTTTTTCCGAACAATCTGCCAGTTTTCCAGGTAAACCGGATCCTGTCATCACATTCTTTCTCTGAACCATTTCACGTGCTTTTCTGGCAGCGTGACGTGCTCTTGCAGCAAGGATTACCTTGTCAACAATAATCTTGGCTTCAGCAGGGTGCTCTTCCAAATAAATCGATAACATTTCCGAAACGGCCTGAGAAACAGGTGCTGTTACTTCACGGTTACCTAATTTTGTTTTTGTTTGTCCTTCGAATTGTGGCTCCTGAACTTTTACAGAAACGACAGCTGTTAACCCCTCACGGAAATCATCCCCGTCAATTTCAATTTTCTCTCTGGCCAACATACCACTGTCCGTAGCATATTTCTTCAAAGTATTCGTTAATCCACGTCTAAAACCGGAAAGGTGAGTTCCACCTTCATGCGTATTGATATTGTTAACGTAAGCCTGGATATTCTCTGTATAAGAAGTGTTGTAAGTTAAAGCTACTTCAACCGGAACACCTTCGCGTTCTCCTTCAAAATAAATAACATCCGAAATTAACGGTTCGCGGTTGCGATCCAGGTACTGAGCGAACTCACGCAATCCTCCCTCAGAATGAAATATATTGGAAATCGGTTTTCCATTGTCATCCACTTCTCTTAAATCCGTGATTGTAATGGTAATTCCTTTGTTCAGGAAAGCAAGTTCACGCATCCGTGCGCACAAAGTATCGTAGTTATATTCGGTATAATCAAAGATACTTGCGTCCGGTTTGAAGCGAACTTCCGTTCCATGATCAGGAGAATTTCCTACCTCGCGAACCTCGTACAAAGGTTTACCGATGTTGTATTCCTGTTCAAATATTTTCCCGTCGCGGTGAACAATTGCATGCAAATGGGTAGAAAGTGCATTCACACAAGAAACCCCCACACCATGTAAACCTCCGGAAACTTTATAAGTGTCTTTGTCGAATTTACCACCTGCGTGAAGAACCGTCATTACGATCTCCAAAGCGGATTTTCCTTCTTTCTTATTAATACCGGTTGGGATTCCCCGACCGTTGTCTTTAACCGTTATTGAATTGTCTTCGTTGATCCAAACACCAATCGTATCACAATGTCCGGCAAGGGCCTCATCGATCGAGTTATCAACTACCTCGTAAACCAAGTGGTGGAGACCTTTTACCCCAACGTCACCAATATACATGGCAGGACGCTTACGAACAGCTTCCAGTCCTTCCAGGACCTGAATATTGTCTGCTGAATAGTCGTTATTCTTTAAATCTTCGCTCATAAATAAGTTGCTTAAAAAGTGCATTTTTCAATGCAGAACAAATATACGAAATTCAAGGGTTTTTCAGGGGTTTAAGGGGAATCGCATCGCAGTACTTATCAACAAAATATTAACGTTGAAAGCAAAAAAAAGCTCCGATCAAATCGGAGCTTTTTGGTTTATTCGAGAACTTTGATTCGAATCATGATATCTTGTTTACTCTTGATATAACATTCAAGTGCAAATTCATCGTCATCTACCGCAACAATTCTTTCTGTATTGAACTGGAACAAGTCATATCCTTGCGCGTCACGTGTATCTAAAATAGATAATTTACGTACTGCACCCGTTTCCTTGTTAACTTGGTAAGCGGTCAGGAAACCACCTCTTCCGTCCTGGTGTCTTTCAGGAACTTTGTTCTCTGCCAGTTCGATGTTCTTAACATTGTCAAGGAACATGAAATAATAATTGTTTTTTGAATCAACAAGTCGGTAACCCAATCCTCCGCGATAGTAAGGAGAGTTCGTTCTGCCACTGATCTGTTTCTTCGGAAGTTTTTTCATGTACACCAACTCTCCGTTTTTGTCGATTTTACCTGCCAACATTTCCTCGTAATAATGTGTGTACGTAGTTTGTCCTGTTTTTGAATCTGTATACGATACAACAAAGTACTTTTCACTTGCGAATAAGATACTTCCGTCATCTTCAATGAATAATTCTCTCAAACGCATACTGGTCATTCCAAGATCTTTTCCTTTATCTTCTTTCTTGTCCATTTTGTCCTGACTTCTCTGGGACATGTATTGCTTGATCAACTCAGTTGGAATTTCGAATGATTTGAAATCAGCTTGTTTACCATCTTTGTTTAAAGAACAATAGAAGAGACCATCAACCTGGATACCTCTTTTGTTACCGTAAAAACCTGCAATTAATAAGGCATTATCTCTTCCTTCAAAGAAATTTACCTGAGTAACATATTTTCCTTTTACATCTACATCGGAAGCATTCACATCAACACCTGATTCTGAAACCGCAACCAATTGGTAATCGAAATTCGGATTGTCATCTCGGTCAAAACGTCTTGTCTCTCCATCTTTCATGACTTCAGTTAAAATGAAAACATCTCCATCTGAACCAACTGTATAGTCGATGTTGTTCATGCGTGCTTCTGTGTATGGCATTTCTACATCTTTCCCCCAAAGTTCTTTCAGATCCTTGTTGAATACATGCAAACCGATCACATCTTTGTTGATCTTGTCATTTCGGGATTCCGGTTTCTTGCGGAAGTAAATCAACAGTTTGGAATTATCGAAAGAGGTAGCTAATTTGAATTTGTTTCCATCACCGCCTGTTACTTTTCCTTCTACAGCGATTACACGTTCTCCTTCGTTTTCAAACTTTCCGGATGCAAGATTAATTGCTCTTACATACAATTGTTCTGTTTTATTGGTTTTGTCCCAAACAGAAAAAAGTAAATAAACGAAATCGTCTGTCTCTATATCATCTTCATAAACGGTTCCTTTCGGAAAGTCTTCGTAAACTTCAATTGATTCTTGGGTGAATTTGCTGCCTCCGAATTTTTGAATAGTTACTTTTCCTCTGCTCATTTTAAAGGAAACAACACTTCCGTCTTTTGAAGAATAACTTTTTATCGCTGCATCCACTACAGGATACGGTTCACCAACTTGATATTCAAATTCCTTTGAAGTAGTGATTTTTTCATCTTGTGCTAGTACTGTGCTTACAAAGGTGGTTCCTATGAATGCTAAGGTAGCAAGGTTTCTAATTTTCATTTATATGTTTGTTTATTTGTTTACAATCCAGGTGGTAATTTCTTCCGATAAAGGTTTTGTTCCGGGAGGGACAACTTTCACCAATTTGCCCTCTTCATTGATTAAGTACTTTTGAAAGTTCCATTTCACGGAATTGTCGGAATAGCCATTCTTGCTTTTCTCTGTCAGGAATTGATATAAAGGATGCATTTCTTTTCCCTTGACTTGGATTTTACCCATCATCGGAAAACTCACACCGTAATTTTTGGTGCAGAATTCTTTGATATCTTCATTTGATCCGGGTTCCTGTGACATAAAATCATTGGATGGAAAGCCAATGATCACAAAGTTCTGATCTTTGTATGTTTGGTATAATTTTTCCAATTCTTCGTATTGTGGAGTCAATCCGCACTTTGATGCGGTATTTACGATCAGGACCTTTTTTCCTTTTAATGATGAAAGATCAAATTCCTTTCCATCTATATCAGTTACTTTGAAGTCATAAATCGTTTGAGAAGAAGCAAGTGCGCTTATCAGAACGAATAAAGAAAGTAGTATTGCTTTCATAATCAAAAATTTATTCTTTTAAAAAGCCAAAAAGGCAACTTTTTTCTAAAAATAACGAATAAGTAGAACATGAAGTGTCAACTTTTCATTTTTTCGGTTTTCGTATCGTTTATTATCAATGCTCAGGTAACTGGAGTATGGAAGGGTGTATTGATCCGGGATGGACAGAAATTGGACCAGGCATCCATTATTTACTTCGATTTCGGGAAGGAGGCAATAAGCAGGGAAGAGATGACCGGAAAGGACGGATACGTAGTCCGGGCGCTTAAAGTGGATCCGAAAAGTGGAATGATCAAAGCGAAACAATCGACGGTCATAAAGAAGAAAGATATCTACGGAAATCGGTGGTGCACTTTGGATTTTGAAATGGCTTATGTGGATTCGACAGGATATTTACAGGGAAAATTCTTTAGCCTGGAATGCAAGGGAGTGAGCGGAAGATTAGTTTGTTTTAAGGTGGCTGAAACAGTTTCGCGGGAAAAAACAAGTATTGAACTGCAATCCTGGAGACCGATTTTTATAGATGATATCAAAAATGGCAGAAAGTCAAGAGAAATCCGCGATTCGGAACGAAAGAATTTTCATTTTGAGCCGATCTATTTTGACTACGACAAGGCAGACATCCGACCGGAGTACGATGCATTCTTAAAACGGATCGTATACGTTGTCAATAGTCATACGGATCTGAGAGTTAAGGTTACCGGAAATACAGATGCTGATGGATCGGACGAATACAATATAGAACTTTCCGAAAGGAGAGCAAAGGCGATCATCGAATTTTTTGTCAATGCCGGGCTCAAACGAGATCGCATTGTGATCGACTTTAAGGGTGAAAAGAACCCGATTGGAGATAATAAATCTTCTGAGGGAAAACAGATGAATCGAAGGGTGGACTTTGAGTTTATTTAGATTTTAACCACTTTAAAAATCAATCCATAAGTTCTTCACTGGTTGAAGAATCATTCGCTTTGTTCAGAAGTGCATTGATCCGGGGTTGTATAAACCAAATCCCAACTGGAAAGATCCAGATCAGGAAAAAATCACCTGCAAAATTAGAAAAACTTGCATTTCTTTTCAGTTCAGCGCTTCGAATGGTTTTCGCTGCAAAATAGATCGTGTGAAGAATACAGAAAATGCTGAAGAAGTGAAGGATGAAAACAAGAAATCCTAATATGCCCAACTGTAACATTTGGCCAACACCAGGATTGGATATGGCTGTTGTGTTAACAACAAAAGCGACAAAAAAGGGAACCAGGCAGAAATAGATTATCGGGATAAAGAAAAACAGCTTGATTCTTCTCATTGGAAATCTTCCTCTACGGGTTGGGACCAATGGATTTAATTTGGTAATGACATTCCAGAACCAGGCAAATTGAATGAATCCGCAAAGGATAAAAAGGAGCGGGAAGAAGTAAAAGATCCAGACAGTATCTTCAGGTCCTTTAGAAGGATGTCCTAACAGGATAATAGCGACCGCGAAACCAAAAATAATGAACGTAACAAATGGAATAGCCACCAAAGGCACGAACAGTTGCCAGTGTTTCGCGCGAAGAAAGATAGAGTTCATAAATACGGATTTACTTGTTCCTGATTTCTAATGTAATAAAAAACCCCGACGATCGCTAACGATGTCGGGGTCTATATTTAAGAAGTTAATTCCTTACTTGATGAAAGACATAGAAGCGTCTTCAGCATACTTCAAGAACTCACGATCTTTAGCAGCTTTTGCTTTCCATGCAGCATCTTTACCGATAGCATTTTTCAAGTTGCTAACAACATCTGTCAATTTACTTTGACGAGCTGCAGCAATTGCTTTCAGGTAATAACCTTGACCTGATTCTTTATCGTTAGAATCGTCGATAGTTTTGATTGAAGCAGCAGCATCACCATTCAACAATTGAGCTAAAGCTTTGTTGAAAGAAGCAGTTCCACCGAAAGAGCTTACTGCATCTGCGTATTTACCGTTTTGGATCGCAAGGATTCCTTTGTTGTAATTTACTTCATCACCTGCACCACCAGCTTGTCCGAATAAGTCAGCAGCTTTTTTACGATCTCCGCTTACTCCTGCAACAGCACCTAAGTTGTTTTTAGAGATAGCATTGTCTTTTAAACCATTTGCTTTTTCGAATTGAGATTTAGCTTCCGCTACTTTACCTTGATTGTACAATACAACACCAACGTTGTTAGCTGCACGGTAATCAGACGGATCTTTTTTCTCAGCTTCACGGTACAAACGACCTTTCTCGTTCAAATCTTCTGTTAAAGTAGCTGTGAATAACAACTCCTCCAAAGTCAATTTTTGCGGATCTGAAGTTGAAATAGCTTTCAATTCTTCATCAGAATATCCTGTTAGATCGTAAACAACGCTTACTTCAGCACGACGCAATAATGGGAAAACATTTTTGTCCAATTCTGTGAAAGACTTCCCTAAGTTTCTCATTTCAGTCTCACGTTGATTCGGATCAGCATACATTTGAAGTACACGTAAGATCAAATCTTTATCTTCTTGCTTAATTGCAGTGTTTTTAGCCAATTGAACTTTGAAACCGTCAAAATCCTCACCACGTCCAGCCAGGTTGTAAATTTCACCTGAAGCTTTTTCGTTTTTAGATTTTTTAGCAACTTCAATTGTAGCCGCTTTACCTGAATTTGCACGATCTGTAGATAAGTTGTCGTTGAACGCTACTTCACCTTCAGGAGATGCAAAACCTGTAATATTAATTGACTTGATATTGATTTTCGGGTTAGATTGAGCAGCTGTCAACCATGTTCCTAAATTCACGATATCTGTATCCTTGTATTCAGTTTTACGAACATCATGCTTACCTTTCAAGTAATTGTACTGAGAGATTGCAGATTTTTCGTTTACACGTTTGAACTCGTCTTTCGCGTAAATACACTTGAAATCTTTGTTAACTAAGTAAGGAGTGATAATAGTACCTTTTGCGATTTCTTTATCCTCAAACTGTCCTGCTTTTTCTTTTCCTCCTTTGAATACTTTTCCAGTTACCATTAACTCAGTGTATTCAAACTCAGGCTTGTATGGAATAACATCCGTATACGTCATTGTTCCACCTGGTTTGTACTGAATTACAGTACCATTCGCTGTTGCTTTTTCTCCCTGAACTGTTACCGTTTTCAACGATGTTCCAGCTAATTTTGGAGTGATTTCAGCATATGCCTTTTTCTTAATTCCTTTCTCCGGGAATTTAACGTCAATTTTTACGCGTACACTGTCAGCGTGCATCTCAAGAGGGCTAGGAGTTACTGTGTACTCTAGATCCTTTAGAAGATCACAACTTGAAACAAGCGAACCAGTTACAGCGATAAAAGCTAATCCTTTGATACTTTGCTTTCTCATATTCAATTGTTAGTTACTACCTTAATAAAATTCCTTGCAATAATAAACATAATTTTTTAACCTATGAAAGATTAATCTGTATTTATTGCTTGACAAGTGGTGGATTATAAACGACGAATGGAAAATCGGAATTTTTAAATTTGTTTTTTAGTTCCTCAAAATTACTGTTGAGTGAATCAAAGAAAAAGGAATCCGTCAACTCGTGCATGGGCGTGATTACAAACTGTCTTTCAGTAATATAGGTGTGTGGAATTGTTAACTCAGGCAAGTAGATTTGTTGATCTTTAAACAGCAGGATATCCAAGTCGATAATACGGGATTCATATCCTTCTTTTAAAGTCTTTTTTCTTCCTATTTTTTTTTCCACAAATTGGGTGGCTTTTAAACAATCCATTGGTTTTATTGGGCTTGAGCACTCAAAGACGGTGTTTAAAAACAAATCGTCTGATTCAAAGCCCCAGGCAGGTGTTTCGTAGACGGATGCCGTGCGAATAATTTGAATGTCAAATTGATTGAGTTCCTCGATAGCATGCCGAATGTTCCCGAGCCGATCCCCCAGATTTGTTCCGACACCAATATATATTAACTCCTTAAAGTTGCTTTTCTTTTGACTTACCATTCAAATCAATATTAGTCCTTTTGATGGAGTAAAGATAACTTACATCATTAAAGATGAAATGACTTTTTTTTTGAGTGTATATTTGTTTCAAAGTTATGTCTATGTCTACAGTTAAAGTTTCTTTTTGGCGCATATTTTGGCCATCATTAATAGCCTCTATGATTTTGTCCGTTTTCGGGTGGATTTTTTGGCTGATCATTTTCGGATCAATGCTCGGTGATGAACCTGAGGGAAAAGATCCGAGTGTTTTACACATGACGCTCAGCGGTTCGATCGGTGAAAGGAGTTCTTCTACTCTGAACCCTTCCAATTTTTCAATGGATAAATCAACCGGTCTGGCGGATATTTTAACTGGTTTGGAAAAAGCGAAAGAAGATAAGCATGTAAAGGGTATTTACCTGGAATTAGGGAATGTCCGATGCGGCTATGCTACTGCGATGGAAATCCGGAATGCTTTGAAGGATTTCAAAAAATCAGGAAAATTTTTGATTGCCTATTTGAATGGTGAAGTAATTACTCAAAAGCAGTATTACATTAGTTCTGTTTCTGATGAAGTATATGGTTTCTCCACTTCGGCAATGGAATTCATCGGTCTTGGAGGGGAATTGACATTCTTCAAAAATACTTTTGATAAGTTGGGTATTGAAATGCAGGTGATCCGTGGTTCGAACAACGATTTTAAAAGTGCGGTAGAACCTTATTTCAGAACGGATATGAGTGATTCCAGCAGGTTGCAGACCCAGCGTTACATGTCTTCTATCTGGTCGGATGTCCGCTCTCAGATAGCTGCTGATCGTAAAGTAACGGTTGCCGAATTAAATGATATTGCCGAAAATGCAAAAATTCAGCGTGTGGATGATGCAGTGAGACTGAAACTGATTGATGCTTCGAAATACCGTGATGAAGTAGAGCAAATTATTCTGAAAAAAGCCAAATTGAAGGATTTGAAAGATATCATGACTTTCGAAGAATATGCAACGAAAGGATTTAAGAATAAACAATTGGCATTCAGCAATGAAACTTCAACCGCAAATGTGGCGGTAATCGTTGCGGAAGGTGCCATAACAGTCGACGGGGATGAAATGACCTCCACGAAGATCTGTAAATATTTCAGAGAGGTTCGAAATGATGATGATATCAAAGTAGTTGTTTTCCGCGTAAATAGTCCTGGAGGAAGTGCTTTGGCATCTGAGGAGATTTGGAGAGAGGTGTCGTTGACAACCAAGAAAAAGAAAGTGATCGTTTCAATGGGGGATGTTGCCGCTTCAGGTGGTTATTATATTTCAACGCCTGCTTCAACGATTTTTGCCGAACCAACAACAATTACCGGTTCGATAGGTGTTTTCGGGGTGATTCCGTATACAGGTGCTTTCCTGGAGAATAAACTGGGATTGACCTTTGATCGCGTTCAAACAAATAAGCACAGTGTGTTGTCGACGAATAGAAAGCTGACTGCGGAAGAAATGAGTTTGATCCAGACGGAAGTTGATCAGATCTATACACAATTTAAAAAACGTGTAGCAGATGGCAGGGGATTGACGACAGGCCAGGTTCAAACAATTGCCCGCGGCCGGGTTTGGACAGGTGCCGATGCTTTAAAAATTGGCTTGGTTGACAAACTTGGCGGAATGAATGATGCCCTGGCTTTTGCAGTCAAAGAAGCTAAAATCAAAGAAGCGAAGGTGCAATACTATCCAAAAGTAAAAGAAGTTCCGTTTGAAGATCTTTTGGAGCAGTTGTCTCAGGAGGACCAGGAATCATTGAAGGTCAAACAAAACGCAATTCCGAAAGTAATTGATGACCTGACAAAACGATTGATGAAACTGGAATCATACAGCGGGATTCAAATGAGAATGCCATACGAGATTGATTTGCATTAAGAATTGATTCTATAAAATTAGACAGTAGGGGCGAATAATTATTCGCCCCTACTGTTTTTATAATTCCTTACTTTTGCACCATGATTGAACACAACATTTCTTTAAAGCCATACAATACCTTTGGAATTGATGTTAAAGCAAAGGCCTTCGGACGTTTCAAATCCGTTGATGAATTAAAGGATTTATTGCAGAACAGACTTTCGAAGGTGGGGATAGAAACTCCCTTATTTGTTCTTGGCGGAGGAAGCAATATTTTGCTCACACAGGATTTGCCTTTTTTTGTGCTTAAAAATGAAATTTCAGGGATTGAAATTATCAATGAGACTGAAACAAGTGTTGTTTTGAAGGTTGGTTCCGGAGTTGAATGGCATTCTTTTGTGAGATATACTGTGGAAAAAGGTTGGGGTGGAGTAGAGAACCTGAGTCTGATTCCCGGAAGTGTGGGTGCGAGCCCTATGCAAAATATCGGGGCTTACGGAGCTGAACTTAAGGATACGTTTGTTTCATTGGAAGCCCTTCATATTGATTCTGCAGAAATCCATACTTTTAATAAAGAGCAGTGTCAGTTCGGTTACCGTGAAAGTGTTTTCAAAAGGGCATTGAAAAATCAGTATGTGATCGTTTCCGTTTCATACAAGTTATCCAAAAATCCAAAGATTAATACGACTTACGGAGCTATTCAATCTGAAATCGAGAAATTAGGTGTCAATGAAATTACGGTCGAAGCAGTAAGTCAGGCAGTAATGAATATTCGAAGAAGCAAACTTCCGGATCCGAAAGTACTTGGCAATGCTGGGAGTTTTTTCAAAAACCCGGTTGTTTCAAAGTCAGTTTTCGAACAAATTCTGAAGAATTATCCGGATGTACCTCACTATCCTCAGGAGCAGGGGGAAGAGAAACTGGCGGCCGGCTGGCTCATTGAAAAAGCAGGATGGAAAGGCAAGCGTATAGGAAACTGTGGCGTTCATGAGAAGCAGGCTTTGGTTTTGGTTAATTACGGAGGCGCAAGCGGACAAGAAATCTACGATTTATCTGCTCTGATTATTGCTGATATTGAGTCCAAATTCGGAGTAAGCCTGGAGCGGGAAGTAAATATTTTTTAAAAGCCTGCTTAAATGAGCAGAACAGGTTTTTGAACGAATATTTATGCCTGCATAATGACTGAAACAAGGTTTGTGATGAATTACGTGTTTTGGCTGATATTCTGCGAGTATCAGTAAATATGCGGTTTGTTTCGTTGAGTTGAATTGTTAGGATTCGCACAGATTTGATTCTTACTTTAATATTTCATAGCTTTTAGATAGTTAATAATGAAAATCATTATTGAGATCATCTTAAAACACACTGCTATGAAAACTACACTTACCATTTTAGCTTTTCTTTGTATAAGCTTCGTAGGATTCTCTCAAACTAACACCGTTACTCTTGTTCAAAAATTCGCCGATTGCGCGCCGGTTACTCAGCGATTGATCCAGGCGAATTTTTCAACAGAGCAACGCGTCGAATTGGAAAAGGATACCCGTAAGCTGGCGAAATTGAATTATGTAATGGCACAATCTTACCGTTTTGCCGACAATCAAATGGTTCTTCGTTCTCAAAGACAATTATTCGACGCGAAATCTTATGAATCATATCGTCAAAAAGATCGCCGGGTAACAGTTTTTGATTCAACTACCGGGCTTTATGTAGAATTATATTCCTGGAATGAAATGGATGCACAGCTTACTCAAATTGATATTCAATACGACATAGTTTCTTCTAATTAACATATAGCGTAAGTGAAAGAAGGACTGTCTGAAAGGACAGTCTTTTTTTGTTTTGTAAAAGCTCAGGAGGATTTCAATTAAACCTTTTGAACTCTGTGCTACCAGGTGTCTTTTGTACCGTCTTCATCATTTGCCTCATCCAGGAGTTTTTTCCAATCGTAGGTAAGATCTTCCGTGTCTTTAAGAATCGCCGAGTAATCGCCTTTTGTGATTACAATTTCTTCAATGTCGTACCCCAAATACAATTCGATTTCTTCCAGGGTTTTCTCCTCATCCTTACTGCAAAAGGAAAGCGCCTGACCTTTGTTTTCCCCGCGGCCGGTTCGTCCGATCCGATGGACATATTGTTCCGGCTGGTCGGGAAGATCGTAATTGATCACGTAATCCACGCCTTGAATGTCGATTCCCCGTGCCGCAACATCTGTTGTGATCAGAACGGTGTTTTCTCCAGCTTTAAACCGCTCGAGGACCTTAAACCGTTCTTTTTGTTCCACATCGCCATGAAGTGCTTCGGAATGAATTCCGACCCGCTCCATTGCAGCAACAACACGTTCGCAGCGTACTTTGGTTCGAACAAAAACAATGTATTTTAAGGTCTCATATTCCTTGATTATATTCTCCAGGAAAAAACGTTTATCATCCATTTCGACCTTAATATATCCGTGTTCGATATTTTTCGCAACCGGATCTTTCGGGGAAATTTGGATGCGTATGGCATCTCTAACCAAATCATAAGCTAAAGCCTTGATTTTTTTATCAATTGTGGCAGAGAAAAATAAGGTCTGACGATTTCGTTGAGGAGAAAGTTTATGGATTGCTTTCATGTCATGGGCAAAACCCAACTCAAGCATTCGGTCAGCTTCGTCAAGAACCAGGAATTGAATTGAATCAAGCGAAAGATGTCCCTGGGAACGCAAATCGAAAACACGTCCGGGAGTTGCAACAATGACATCCGTTCCTCTTTTCAGTTCCTGGATTTGTTTGTCTTGCTCCAAGCCTCCCAAAATTGCTGTAATCCGAATATCAGAACCTACTGCAATACTTTCGAATGCCTGTTTGATTTGTTCGGCAAGTTCTCTGGTAGGAGCCATGACAATACATCTGGGACTTTTAGACCTTGCTTTCGAACTGCTTAGTTTATGAATGATCGGAATAGCAAAAGCGGCAGTCTTTCCTGTTCCGGTTTGTGCGATACCAAAAACATCCTCTCCGTTTAGAATGGGTGATATGGCTTTGAATTGAATGTCAGTAGGTCTTTTAAAACCTAAAACTTCCAATTGAGCTTTAATTTCTTTGGAGATGGGATAATCTGAAAATAACATGAAACAGTTTTTTACAAAGTTAGTTCAATTATCTCATTCCATAACCGGGCAGTTGATTCCGAAATGGTATATTTGCTTTATGTATATTCCAAAGGACTTTGAGCTGAAAGATCGGGAGTTGATTCTAACATTTTTAGAACAGCATCCCTTTGGTTCTTTGGCTGTAAACGGTTCGGATGGAATTCCTGCTCTTGTTCACATTCCATTTACCTGTGAATTTGAAGCTTCCGGGAATTATCTTGAGTTTCACGTAGCGAAGGAAAACCCTATCATTTCTGCAATTTCGGAGGTAAACCAGGGGAAAATGATCGTTTTGGGAGCCCATGGATATATTTCTTCCTCGGTTTATACACATGTCAATGTTCCAACGTACAATTATGAAGCTGTTCACGTTTCAGGCAGAATCGTTCGTTTAACTCCGCAGGAATTAAAAAAACATTTGAGTTGCCTGGTAGACTCGTTTGAAGCGAACCGCGAAAATAAAGTTCAAATGACTCAATGGCCGACAGATTTAATTGCTGCCTATATGCAGGAAATTGTCGGTTTCCGGATTGAGATCCAACAAGTAGAAGCAGCTTTTAAACTGTCTCAAAACAGAAATGAAGTTGATTTCACGAGAATCATCGATGATCTGAATACAAGAACTTCCAGTGATCAGCAGCTTGCTGAAGCAATGAAACAATCCAAATGCCCCATCAAATGAAAAATTCAGTACTGATTTTATCACTTTTTATCCTCCTGGTTTCCTGTTCCTCAAAAAAGACTGAAACAGATAAGGATAAAACCAAAGGTTTTCAATATGCAAGATTGGTTTCTCTTGAACAAAAAACAGGGTACAAAGAACTGGTCGTGAAAAATCCTAAAAGCTTGAAAATTGAAAGCCGTTACGCACTTTTTCCCCGCAACTCTAAAATGAAACGTCCGTCGGGAGTTAAAATCATCGAAGTTCCGGTTAAAAGTATGGCTGCACTTTCAACTTCTTTTGTAGGGATGCTGAGCGCGATAGGCAGTGTGGATGTTGTTAAGGCAACAACCGAAAAACAATACATTTCGAATAAGCGGGTGCTAAAAGGAATCAACGAAGGAAGGGTGCTGACAGCCAGTTATGAAACGGGTTTAACACCGGAAGCTGTTTTGAAAGCAAAAATTCCGCTGATTATATTTAGCGGTTTCGGTCAGCCGTTTCCCAACGAGGATAAATTTGCGCAATTGAATGTGGTTTGCCTGGCGAATTACGATTGGGAAGAAAAACACCCGCTTGGAAAGGCTGAGTGGATTAAAGTTTTCGGAGCGCTGGTTGGTAAGGACAAGGAAGCAGAAGCATATTTCAATAAAGTAGCCGAATCGTATCTGAAGATTAAGGATGAGGCGAAAAATATTCAAAACAAGAAGAAGGTAATTTGCGGTAGTTTGGTTGGGGATATTTGGTATGCTCCTGCAGGTGGCTCATTCATGGCCGGAATTATGAAAGATGGCGGCTTCGATTATCTCTATAAAAACACAGTCGGAACCGCAAGTGTTAGTCCGAGCTTTGAGCAGATTTTTAGAGATGACCAGGTTTGCGATGTCTGGATCAATGCAGAAGCTCCAAGCCTGAATAAGCTTTTCGAGTTGAATTCCAAGTTTAAATATTTCCACACCGTGAAGGAAGGGAAAGTTTACAGCTATATGCACGACCCTAATTATTTTTGGGAATATAGCCCGGTAAATCCACATTGGCTTTTAGAAGATTTCATGCACATTGCAAAAGGCGATACACGGGCAGAATTACATTTTTACAAACAGTTGAAGTAAGATATGTGGAAAAAACACATCCTGTCATTTGCACTGTTTATTGTGATCACTTTGGTTGCGATCGGTTTTCCACATGGAGATGATCCCTGGTTTTCATTTATGAATACTACAGATGAACAAGCGTGGCAGTTATTTCTCATATACCGGATTCCGGAAGTGTTTATTGCAATCATTGCAGGATTCGCACTTTCAATTGCCGGCTTATTATTACAGACTACTTTGAATAATCCGCTTGCCGGACCTTCCATTCTGGGACTCACTGCAGGTTCACATTTGATGGTTGCCCTCACAATTATGGGAAGTTCCGTTCTGGGATTGGACATACTGGATTTGGGAATAACCATTTCAGCAACTATCGGTGCTTTGATCTTCGGTTTGTTGATCTTATTGATCGCAACAAGGATCCGGTCTATGGTTTCATTGCTTTTGGTGGGAATGATGCTTGGGACCTTTGTTTCGGCTATCACGAATATCATTTTAATGAAAGCCGATGCGAATAGTGTGAAAGCCTTCTCGGTTTGGGGAATGGGTTCTTTACAACAAGTTGATATCGACCAGATCCCATTCATTACACTGCTTTTTTTAATCGGAATCGGCCTGGCATTTTTATTGACCAAACCACTGAATGCATTGATCCTAGGAGAAAAACCGGCAGCTATTTTGGGAGTGAAGGTCAAGCAAACACGCTGGAAAGTAATTTTTGTTGTTTCATTATTGGCCGGACTGGTAACTGCTTTTTGCGGCCCGATCGGGTTTGTGGGATTGATCGTTCCCAATCTGGTGCGTATGTTCTATAAAACTGCTCAGCATGGCCATCTGCTTTTGGCTTCTGGCTTGGTTGGAGCAAGTGTGATGGTATTATGTGTTCTGCTGATCCGAATTTTTGAACCGATCATGGTTTTACCGATCAATAGTTTGACTGCTTTGCTTGGAGCACCGATCGTGCTATTTCTGTTACTAAAAAATATCCGGAATGCTTAAGTTCGAAAATTGCAGGATAGGGCACGATCAGCTTTTGTATGAAATTCCATTATTGGAACTCCAGCGTGGCGAGTTTGTAGCTTTGATAGGAGCAAATGGATCCGGGAAATCTACTCTCATGGATTCACTGATCCAGGGTAAATTCCCGAATGGAAAAGTAAGTGTTGAAGCGAGAAACTGGAACGATTTAAAACTGGTTGAGCGCGCTCGTATGATTACTTTGGTTGATAACCACTTTTTAGGGTTTGATTACCTGAAAGTAAGAGAGTACTTAGAATTAGGTCGACATTCCTACACTAATTTCACGGGTCGTTTATCCCCGGAAGACAAATTGATCGTTCAAAAATACGTCCAAACGCTTCACCTGGAATCTTTATTGGATCAATCAACCTCAACCTTAAGTGACGGCGAACGCCAGCGAGTAGGAATTGCAAAAGCATTGATCCAGGAAACCCCGATCATCTTATTGGATGAACCGACAGCCTTTTTGGATTATCCGACAAAAAAGGAAGTGATGTCTTTGCTTGGAAAGATTGCCAAAGAAAGCGATCGTCTCGTCATTATCGCGTCGCACGACATTGATTTTTGTATTGAGTACTGTTCACGGATCCTAATCATTGAAAAAGGAGCTAAGATCCTGGAATCTTATGAAACAATTCTTCATGATAAACTCGTGCAAAAAGCATTCGGACTTTAAGCTGTTCAATTTCCCGGTCCGTATTCCTCAATTGGATGGTTCCGATAGAAAGCCACTTTAATAATTAGCTTTCACTGTCCAAAGTTTTATCTTTGTACAATCTCTACCATTACCGAACACGAGAGTCTAACTTGAAAATTATGAAGCACTTATTACTACTTGCATTTGTTTTTACAACCGCTTTTTTATTCGCTCAAAATCAAAGTGCAGGTAACCAGGTGCGCTGGGATAAATTGATTCGCTATTCGAAAACCTTCAAGAACGAGATTGGGGTTACTAAAGAGGTGGAAGATGCATTTCCCGTTTATAAGATCTCCGGAATCTGGTATGTTTCGCTTTATGGTAAACGGCTTTCGAATTGCGATTGGAATATCATACCGGAAAATAACATTCTTATAGGTAGTTCAGTGGGGAAAATCACTACGATGAAAGTACCTCTGGAAAGATTATATAACATCGATTTCTCGCAGTTTTATTCCTACCTGGAGGTTCCGGGTAAAATTATCCCCCAGCTTGATAAGGCGGTAAGGGATACAAGAGCAGACAGCGTCCAAAGGGGAATCAATTTACCAGGTGCTTTTACAGGAAAAGATATTTTGATCGGTGTTACGGATTGGGGATTTGATTATGGGCATCCGATGTTTTACGACACCTTACTGACGCATTCGAGAATTTATGCAGCCTGGGACCAATATAAACAAACCGGAAATCTTCCTGTTGGTCAAAATTATGGTGTGGAGTATGATACTCCGACAGAATTAGCTGCTGCAGGATCAGATACGTCAAACATTTATAGCTACCATACTCACGGATCTCACGTTGCAGGTATAGCCGGAGGAAGCGGTGCCGGATCAGTTTACCGTGGATTTGGCTTTGAATCTCAATATTTGTTTACCTCATTCTACATAGATCAGGCCTCTGCAATTGACGCATTTGTGTGGATGAAGGATAAAGCCGAAGCTGCCGGAAAACGATTGGTTGTAAATATGAGCTGGGGAGTTTATTACAATCAAATGGGAAGCCTGGATGGATTCTCATTACTTTCCGAGGCGATAGATGAACTGAGCGAAACGAATCATGTTGTATTTGTCGGTGCTGCAGGAAACAACAATGGAACGAATTTTCATATCAAGAAAACCTTTAACAATAACTTATTTACCTCACTGGTCGGTTTTTATTCGTATGCGGCCAATCCGAATATGTGGGGAGAATGTATCACGGCATGGGGGGAGCAGGGGCATAATTTTTCCAATAAGATCTCTGTGTACAATAACCTCGGAACATTGCTGGTTACAAGTCCCTATTATTCTACATCAACTACCGGATATTTAGACTCCATTCTGGTTACCGGAAACGACACGATTGTTTTTACTATTTCTTCAGAAACGGCTAATCCGCTTAATGGGAAACCCGGGATGCAAATTCGCATTCGTTCTTTGAATACGAGTAACAGAATTGTACTTACCGGCTCGGCAATTGATGGAACCGTTCATTATTGGAACCTTCCCGAATTAACCAACGGGGCAGGGAATTTCGGTCAAACTTTCACTGCCTACGGAACAAACGGGATCAGCGGCGACTCGTTCTATGCAATAGGGGAACCGGGTTGTACGAATAGTGTGATAACTGTTGCTGCATATGCTTCGAGTTATGTTAGCGGTTCGGGGAATACGATCGGGGGAGCACCGGCATCATTTACGAGTATAGGACCATTACATAATGAAACGATGAAGCCCGATATTGCTGCTCCGGGTGTAAGTGTTGCTTCGTCAATCTCTTCCTATACCGATGCGGTATATACGGCTATTGCTACAATAGCCTTCAATAACAAGAATTACGATTTTGCACGATTTTCGGGAACATCAATGGCTACACCATGTGTTGCAGGTATTGTTTCCCTGATACTGGATGCAAATCCGAATTTGTCGAGTCAGCAGGTAAAAAACATCATTAAAACCACCGCCCGATTGGACAATTATACCGGTAACATAGTTGCTCCGGGAGACACCAAATGGGGGATGGGGAAAATCAATGCTTATGCTGCAGTTCAACTGGCTTTAAATACACTTTCGGTGGATAAAAACACAAGACCGGCTCCTTTTGTGCTTTACCCGAATCCGGCATCAAGCGTTTTGCGGATTTTAAACACAACTGATCAACCCTTGTCGGTTTTGTCGATTTTATCTCTTGATGGGAAAATTATTAAACCTCGTTTAGTTGAAAATACAATTGATATTTCTGAGCTTAAGAACGGAATGTATTTCCTGAAAATTCAAACAGATACTGAAATGCTTACTTTGAGTTTCGTTAAAGACTAGCATTCTCAATACTATCCGGCCCAGTTTTCCAGGTCTAAATCCAGCGCCTTACTTTATTTTTGTAAGCCAAATATTCCTGTCCGAATATTGTCTCCATCTGTTTTTCTTCGTAAGGTATATACCCGAAATTTGCAATCAGGAAAAAGAACATAACACCAAATAGGGAAAATAAGTTTCCTGATAAAAGAATCCATACTCCGAATAAGGCAATTACAAAGCCCAGATAAATCGGATTTCGACTGTATTTGAAAAGTCCATGGGTAACCAGCTTTTGGGGTGTTTTAAAAGTGTGTATTTCAGTGTTGAACATCCTGAAAAGTTTACTTATCCTAAATGCCATGCTTAAGCCGATAATGATTAACCCAAACCCTGAAAGATTTAGTGGGTAGAATGTTATTGATGCAAAAGGAATTAAATAATTCAAAACAACCATAATACAAAAGCAAATCAGGAATAGGTTTGGAGGCAATAGTTTTCTCATTGTGCTTACTGTTCGTTTTGAATGCTATTGACCTTTTTAAAAGCAAATCCCGGAGCAAATCGGGATATTATATATAACAATTTCACTTTTCCCACTTTAATTTCAGCTTTTTCCTTCTCCAATCCCTTCAACATTTGAGATACTGCTTTTTCGGGTGAAATTGCCATTTTGGGGGGATTGCCTTTATGCCAGGGTGTGCTAACGGATGGGAATAAAACTTCGGTAATTTTTACCTTGTCATTCTCTGTTTGCTTGCGTAAAACTTGGGTAAATGAATGTAAAGCTGCTTTCGTGCCACAATAAAAAGGGTAATCAGTTCTTGGGGTGTAAACCAAGCCGGTTGTAATAGTGATGATATTCGGATGGAGATTTTGTTGCAAAGTGGTGTAAAGCTCTTTTATCAGGTTCAAAGGGGCGAGGAAGTTGATGGCGATTTCATTTTCAGCCATTTCCAAAGCATTCTCGGTTCCGATAAAATCTATTTTGTTTACGATGGCTGCATTGTTAATCAAAACATTGATTTTGGAATAGTTGCTTTTTACCCGATGAATTAATTCTTCACATTGCTTTTTATCTGCCAAATCACATTGAATGATTTCAACTTCAGGGAACTGAGATTTGGCTTCCTGGAGTTTTTCCAGTGAGCGACCGCAAATAATTACGGTATTCTTTTTATGTACAAGTTGTTTGCATAATTCGAGTCCTATGCCGGAACTTCCGCCTGTAATCAAAATTGTGTTACCAGATAAATTCATAATTGTTGATTCACTTATATGGCAAAACTAGCGAAAGGAGATAGGTTGAAAATTGATGTAGGTTAGGTGGATAGATTTTTTCTGATTCGGCTTAACGATTCGGGCTGAATACCCAAAAAGGAAGCGATTAAGGTCAGGGTTACTCTATTATCTAAATTAGGATACTCTTTCAAAAAATTCAAATAACGGGTTTCGGCATTCAGGAGCAACAAATCCCTTTCTCTTTTTTCTTTTGTGGTGTAACCTTTCTCAAGAATGGCAATAAGCAACTTATCCCAATGATTGTTTTCGTTCCTTAACTTTATCCATTGATTATATGTGATTTCTATAACGGTAGACTCTTCCAGAGCTTCTATAATAAAAGATGACGGTGAGCCAGTAATCATTGCTGAATAAGAGCCGATAATATTGTTCTCAGGCATAAATCCTTTGGTGTACTCTTTACCTTCACTCGTTACATAGTAATACCTGAACAACCCTGATTTTACGATGGCAAATTTACGAGGTGTTTGTCCTTCATGAATAAAAATTTGGTTTGGGATATAGCTTTTTTCAACTCCGAATGTTGCCAATTCAGAAATTAGTGCGCTTAGATTGTCCATTTTTTCTGCGTTACTGACACGGTTTGCATTTTTTTGTAAGTTTAAGTTACTTCAATATGAATAGCAAACACGGTTTTTAATTATTCAAAACTATAGAGTTATTTCTGATTTTTTACTGGAATTACAAAGTAATGCTCGTCGCAATCCGTATTTTATCCTGCCCAATTCTCCCGGTCAAGGGTTCGTAATTGAATGGCTTCCGACAGATGGTCGGTTTCAATACCATTCGATCCGTTGAGATCTGCAATTGTCCGTGCAACTTTTAGAATGCGGTCATAAGCTCTGGCAGAAAGTCCTAAACGATCCATTGCATGCTTCAGCAATTGTTTGCTTTCCGGGGAGATTTCGCAAAATTCGGTCAGTTCTTTGCGCTGCATCATGGCATTGCAATGAGTTTGAGAACCTTGGTAACGGTTGAGCTGGACCAATCGAGCCTGAATGACGCGTTCCCGGATCTCAGCACTGGTCTCGGTCGGTGCATTGAACGCCAGGTCGTCAAAAGAAACGGGAGTAACTTCCACATGCAGGTCGATCCGGTCTAAAAGCGGTCCGGATATTTTGTTCAAATAACGCTGAACAGTTCCGGGTGCACAGACGCATTCTTTTTCGGGATGGTTGTAGTAGCCGCACGGACAAGGATTCATGGCAGCAACCAACATAAAACCGGCAGGATAATCAACGGAGAAGCGCGCGCGGGAAACTGTCACTGTCCGGTCTTCCAGAGGTTGCCGCATTACTTCCAGAACTTGTCGTTTGTATTCGGGTAGCTCGTCTAAAAACAGAACTCCGTTGTGCGCAAGTGAAATTTCTCCGGGTTGCGGATAAGAACCTCCGCCCACAAGCGCTACATCTGAGATGGTATGATGAGGTTTGCGGAAAGGTCGCTGAGTTACCAAACCGGTATTTTTCCCGATTTTCCCGGCTACCGAATGAATTTTTGTCGTTTCCAGTGATTCGTCGATGCTCATCGGGGGAAGGATCGTCGGTAAGCGTTTGGCAAGCATGGATTTTCCTGCTCCGGGCGGCCCTATCAAAATTACATTGTGTCCGCCCGCCGCTGCAATTTCGAATGCTCTTTTGATCGCACTTTGACCTTTTACATCCCTGAAATCCACTTCGTTTTCATGGAACTGACGCTTGAATTCTTCTTCGATGTTAAAACTGGCAGGAACAAATGGCCGGGTATTGTTTAAGAAATCAATGACTTCCTGCATGTTTTCCATTCCGTAAACGTCAATGCCTTCAACGATTGCAGCTTCGGATTCATTTTGTTTGGGAAGAATGATTCCCTTGAATCCATCTTTTTTAGCCTGCATGACGATTGGTAAAACTCCTTTGATGATCTGAAGTGTCCCATCCAAAGACAATTCACCCAGCAACATGTAGTCTTCCAATTTTACGGAAGAAATTTGCTCCGAAGCAGCCAGGATTCCGATTCCAATGGCCAAATCAAAAGTCGATCCTTCTTTCCGGATATCGGCAGGGGCCATGTTGACTGTTATTTCTTTTCCGGGATAATTGAGGTTATTGTTTTTTAGTGCAGCTTTAATTCGCTGATGGCTTTCCTGAACTGCTTTGTCGGGCAGACCTACCAGCGTGAAATTAACTCCGTTTGCAATGTTTACTTCAATTGTAATAGTTGTTGCATCAATACCAAATACCGCACTTCCAAATGTTCTTACCAGCATAAATGTTTCGTTTTTTACTTTAAGTTATGCAGAAAGTTGATTTAAAACAATAGATTGATTAAAAATTAATCTAAAAAATGATTTGTTTTTAATCTTAGTAAATGATCTAAGTTGACCAACTCTTTTACCAATTTCCTTCTTGGTTTTGGGATCAAAAGCTCGTAATAGTGAACCCGATACTCCAAAAGGACTAAATCTGCTGCTTTTAGCATTTCAAGATGATGATGAATGGTTGATTTGGTAGTCTTGAATTTTTTAGAAAGATCGAGACTTTTTATATTCTTCTCTCTTAATAGAATATCCAATATCTCAATTCTGATTTCATGAGAAATAGCTCTTCCCAAAAGTGTAGTTGGCGTGCGATCTACAGCTAATCCATAATTTCTTTTTGCAGGCATAATTTATCTTTCTTATATAAGTTAGAGAAAAATATGATTTGAATGCAAGGGATTTTTTATTTTTTCTGGTTCGTTAAAACTAGAATTCTAGTCTTTTTTAAATAAAGGATGTTTTTCCGGTTCGTTAAAACGCGAATTCTCACTAAATGAATTTCCTTATGGAATTCCACATCCTTAATTGTAACCACCCATCCAAAAGTCACTTTCCCTAAAAGCATTAGTATTATTTTTACATCATTCAAAACTGATCTTAATTCCATGATTCGAATTTTCGGACTTATCTGTTGCCTTTTTCTTTCGGTTGGTCTATACGGGCAATCTCAGTGGATCCGGTTTTCCCTGACTGGAAAAGATATTCCGTGTGAAGATGTCTCAAAGCAACTGATTATCTCTGCAAAAATTGACGGGAAAGACAGTATTTTGAAAAAAGAAGCGTTTTCAGCCTGTCAGCAAATTATTGAAATCCCTAAGGTTGACGGAATTTATTCTTTTACGATTCAGACACAACTGTATCAGCCGATCTTATTAAGTTTTGAAATTAAGTCGTCTACAGCAGACACGATTGAGCTGGGGCCGTTCGCATTGAAAGAACCGGTTTCCAATTTGGATGAGGTAACGATCACCGGTGTACAACGCAAGTTTATCGAGATCGAAGCGGATAAAACGACTTTAATTGTGAAAGATAATCCGGTGTTATCGATCAGCAGTATATACGACGCCATTTTGAAAATTCCGGGAGTTATGCCTTATCCGGGAGGTGGTTTTGCTATCGGTGGGCAGTTGGCAACCGTTTATTTTGAAGGAGTTCCGAGCAGTTTGTCAACAGATGATCTGATGAACCTCCTGAAAAGTTTACCGGCAAATTCGGTGGAAACGATTGAGATTATTTCCAATCCCGGTGCATCTTTTGATGCCAACGTGAGCGGTGCGGTGATCAACATCAATAGCATTGGAAAAGCGACCAAGTGGTTGTCGGGAACCGTTACTTTGAATTATGGGTTGAATCAAAATCAGAAAATTTCTCCTTCGATTGTAATGAGCGGAAGGCAGTCCAAATGGAGCTGGCAGTTTCAGGCCGGGTATTCATACAACGAACGGTCGAGCAGAGATACTTCTGAACGGGTGTTTAACTCATTCAGTCCCACGATCGGTTTAAATTCGGACAGAAAGGAGCAAACCCTGAACAGCTACTATTATTTTAAACCTTCCGTGACATTGAATTTGTCAAAACGTTCCACTTTGATCCTAAACTATAACGGATCTTTCGGCGATAACCGCATTAAGGGGACTTCTCTTACGGGAAGCCAATCCATTGTACCTGCCGTGGAACTTCAAACGGATTATAATTCCCGCAACTACGGAATAGGAAATGAAGGAATTCTCAAGTTTCGGCAGGAATTTGATACATTAAAACGAGTGCTGAATGTAACCGCATTTTATTCCAACTACCGGAATACATCAAAAAGAAGCAATATCCAACGGGTTTCTGCAGACGAAGATTACAGTATTTTGGATTACTTTATGAACATCAACCGCTTTTATATGAGAGCAGATGCTGAAATTCCTTTCGAGAAAATCAAATTCTATTTGAATACGGGAGTGAAATATAGCTTGATGCATGTTGATAATACCGGCTCATACAATTTGAATAATTCCTCTTCCGACATTTTTGAGAATCCATTTTATACCTCAGTTATAGATTTTGATTACCAGGAAGACAACATTGCCGCTTACGTTGATTTAAAAAAGAAGCTGGGGAAGAAGGTCTCTATCGGAGCGGGCTTGCGGGCAGAAAATTTCGGATTAAACCGGAATTCCAATGTTTCTGCTTCCGCCGCGAATAATTATTTCAATTTATTTCCCTCCTTTAACGCCATTTACCGTATGAATTCGCTGGTGAATGTTATTGGTACCTATTCCCGGAAAATCGGGATTCCAAACTTTTCACAGTTCGATCCTAATAATTCGGGATATTACGACCAATTTACTTCTTCGAGCGGAAATACGCAGCTGAAACCCAATTTTTATGACAACGCACAGTTCAAAATCACTTTCTTTGATTACGCACAGTTATCCGTCAATTTTACACATTCTCAATTTTTGAATCTGAACGAGGTGGTAGTTGAACCCAATTCAGTGCAAACGATTCAGACTTTCCGCACGTACAGCAATGTGAATTCACTTAACTACTTTTTTGCTCTTCCTGTTCCTTTCGTGTTGTTTACCAAAGGATTGAAGTTTATGGATGAGCCGGTTGACGTGGAAAAAATGTCCTTTTTATATATCTATAGCTCATTTACGAAAACAAGTATTGCCGGCTACAATTATGTGAATCGGAATAAAGGCATGTGGACATTGGGTGTCTATTCACAATTTATTTTGCCGTGGAAGATCCGAATGAATATCGACTATTATATCACAAGCAAAGGAAATTATCAGATCTATGAATTTGTGAGAAACCGTTCCGGATTTGATGTGATCCTAAGCAGGGAGTTCCAGGATAAAAAATGGAAAACTTCCATCTCATTTGAAGATATTTTTAATACGGATCAAAGCAATGCCCGTGTTTCCTTTCCGAATATTCACATGAACAGCTATTCAAAACAAGACACGCGCATTATCTGGTTCAAACTTTCTTATTCATTCGGGAGGATAGAAAAGAACGATTCGGAAGGTTTGAATTTACCGAATGTAGGCGGAGAATAGATTTTCCGGAAATACAAAATCCCGCTCTGCTTGCGCAAAAACGGGATTCCGGAATGTGTATGTTTTTATAAAGCCGCTAAAGCTTTTTCGTAGTTCGGTTCATCTTTAATTTCCGGCACCAATTCGGTGTACACCACGTTGTGATTTTCATCCAAAACAACTACAGATCTTGCATGTAAACCTTTTAAAGGGCCATCCAATAACTCCAAACCGTAGTTTTTTCCGAATTCACCGTCTCTGAAATCAGAAAGTGTTACCACGTTCTCAATACCTTCAGCCCCGCAGAAGCGTTTTTGAGCGAAAGGTAAATCGCGTGAAATGCATAGAACAGTTGTATTCTCCAGGGAAGAAGCCTTTTTATTGAATTCCCGAACCGAAGTCGCACATGTGCCGGTATCAATACTCGGAAAGATGTTTAAAATCAGTTTTTTACCTTTGAAGTTGTCAAGTGAGGTAGTTCCTAAGTCTGAATTTACCAGGGAAAAGTCTGCTGCGTGAGATCCTTTTGCAGGTAATTCACCGCTTGTGTGTAGAGGATTTCCTCCTAAAGTTACGTTTGCCATTTTGTGTGTTTTTTTTACTATCTAAAAGTAATTCTTAATTGGGGATTTCGGTTTGCCGCGGCGGAAATTATTTGATTGCCTTAGTCATTTCCCGTTTTCCGGGAGGACCGGGAAGAGTGCTTACTTCAAATCCTACGGACTTTAAATCGCGCTTAACCTGTCCTTTTGCGCAGTAAGTCACCAAAACCCCGCCGGGGCTTAACCAATCGTATATTTTTCGGAAGATTTCGGGACTCCATAATTCCGGTTGAACTCTCGGACCAAAGGCATCGTAATAACATAAATCGATTGTTTCCTTTCCCAATTCCAGGTCCTGGATCTGTTTTTGGACTTTTTCCAATACAAAATGCTCCGAGATCTCGCGGGCTACATTCCAATCCACCTGGTGCATCTTCTTGAATACTTCTGCTGCTTCCTCATCGTTTGTGAACGAAGTATAATTCATTCCCTCAATTTCTTCGGGGCTTGGCGGAAAGGCTTCCAAACCAATGTAGTGAACGTATTGATTTCGTTTTTCAGAAGCGAAATAAGTCAGCAGTGCATTTAAACCTGTTCCGAAACCCATTTCGAAGATCGTTAAGTAATCACCCGGTTTCGGATTCAATCCATGCTTGATGAAAACATGCTGTGCTTCCTGCAATGCGCCATGACTGGAGTGATAATGTTCATTCCACTCAGGAAGATAGATAGTTGTTGAGCCATCCGCAGTTTTTACCAATTCACGTTTCATGTTGCAAAGCTAGCTATTTATGAATTATCAATTATGAATTATCAGGAAGAGCATTCTATTCTTGTTAATTGAGACATTCATAATTGATAATTGATAATTGATAATTGGGACATTCATAATTTATAAGGTACATTTTACCTAAAATTAAAATTCAGATTTCCCATAAAGAAAATGAATCCTTAATTTTGTGGCATGAGTGAAAAACAGACCCAAGGCTTAATTTTTATTTTAATTACGATTTGTATCGATTCTATCGGGTTGGGGATTATCATCCCTTCCCTTCCAAGTTTGATTGCTGATGCAACCCATTTGTCGATTACAGAATCTTCCAAGTATTCAATACCTGTGTTGATTACCTATGCGGCAATGCAGTTTTTGTTTTCACCGCTGATCGGGAATTTAAGTGATCGTTATGGCCGCAGGCCCATTATCTTAATGTCACTTTTGGGTTTAGGCCTGGACTATGTTTTCATGTTTTTTGCTCCGAGTTTAGCCTGGCTAATAGTTGGTAGAGCTGTTTCGGGGATGTTTGGAGCGAGTTTCACTACTGCGGCTGCTTATATTGCGGATATTTCTACAGATGATAACAGAGCCCGGAATTTCGGGTTGATCGGAGCTGCGTTTGGAATCGGATTTATTATAGGCCCCGCAATCGGTGGAGTTGCATCCGAATTCGGATTACGCGTTCCTTTTATGGTAGCGGCATTTTTGTCTTTGGCAAATTTCATTTATGGTTTAATCTTTTTGAAAGAATCATTGCCTCCGGGCGATAGAAGAAAATTTGAGATCAAGCGCGCAAACCCCATTGGTGCGATCAAACAAATCGTTCATTTTCCGAAGTACAGGGGATTGTTTGTGGTTACATTCATCGTTTTGCTCTCAAACATGGCGGTGCATTCCGTTTGGAATTATTACACCATTGCGCGTTTTGGGTGGGAAATTCGCGATGTTGGAATTTCACTTGCGGTAGTTGGTGTTTGCTTTGGAGTTGTCCAGGGAGCAATGGCCGGATGGATCGTTAAGAAAATGGGAGAGAAGGGAGCAGCAACATTAGGCTTGGTGATCCTGAGCCTGGTAACACTTGGAATCGGTTTGGTTCCTTATGGCTGGATGATGTATGTGATTATTTTGCCTTATGCATTTTCAGGAATTGTGGATCCAAGCATTCGCTCATTGGTTTCGGGTGAAGTAAAGAGTAATGAACAGGGAGAATTACAAGGTATTTTTACTTCATTAATGAGTTTGGCAGAAATTGTCGGTCCGATGTTCATGATCTGGATTTTTTATAAGTCTGTTCCTTTGGCAGAAAAAAATTCAATCTTTTACGGGACACCTTTCTTCGTAGCAGGAGCTTTGGCTCTTATTGCCCTGATTCTTTTGCGCTATGTATTCAGCAAGATTGCATTTAAGGCAAATGAAGCACTTCTGGATGAAAAAATGGAAGAATCTATGGAAAGCTAAAAAAGCCCCTCTAGCTAGAAAGGGGGGCTTCTTCTCTTTAATTTACTCAGCTATACAGCTGGTTTTCTTCATCAGGCAGGTATTCCGTTCGTTTTGCTTTGTTAAATGCTGAAGCATTCAAACTTATATTACCTAACCGTACTCTATATCTCCATGTACCCTGATTAAACAACGTTTTCTTCATGGGTTAAAACTAAACGGGACCTTTCTGTGAAGAAATATCTTGAGTTATTTTTTACCGAAAATTGCGAAAAGATCGATAATGCTTGTTTGATGTGAAAACCATCGTATCATATCCTTTATATTTAATTGTTTCTCCAAAAATCATCCTTTTTGTTTGGTTTTTTGTTGTCTGTTTTTACCCGAATTTGTAAGCGGTTCAGATTCAATGACAAGTGGTAATATAAAGTGATTATGATTTATTAATTGATGTATCAATTATTACCTTTGTTTAGGTAATCCATTGACTATGAATAAGATTTTGCATCCAGAAGACTGTAAGGCAATTGAGAAGTTAATTACTTACATGAACGAGCATCCGCATGAAAATTTCGATGTGGCAAACCATGCCCGGATGATTGGATTTTCAGTCTCCAAACTGAATAAAAGTTTTAAAGCACACATGGGCATCGGTCCTGCAAGTTACTTCCGCAATCTTAAAATGGAGAAAGCCAGAAAGTTACATATTGAGGATTCTTATACCTGGACAGAAATAAGCTCAATTTTCGGATATGCAGATCTTGCCTCATTTAGCAAGGCATTTAAAAGAATTCACGGATTTTGTCCACGGAATGCAACTTGGAGTGAGTAAATGACGTTATTACTATAACTCAATTTATCATGTACTACAACAACATTTTACAAGTGGAAAAACTAGATTCGATTATTTTTTATAAGATCGACAGAGCTATTAGAACTTATCGGCAATTTGCGCAAGCTCGGTTAAGGTCTTTGGGGCATCAAATTACAATTGACCAATGGCTGGTCATTAAATGTTTGATTGAAAATCCGGGGATCCAGCAAAACGAAATTTCGGAATTGGTGTTTAAGGACGCAGCCTCTGTAAACAGAATGATTAACCTGCTGGTGGAATCAAAATACCTGAAGCGCAAGATCAATAAAGCAGATCGCAGGAAAATGGATATTTTGGTTACCCAGAAAGCATTGGACGCCATGGATGCCATGGATGAAGTGATCCCCGACAACCGTGCTACGGCATTAAGCGGATTGACGCAGGAAGAAATGCAGATCACCACGAAGGTGATGACCCAGATCGCAAGTAATTGCAAGAAATAGATTTACTTCTTTTTAATTTGAAACACCGGCGAAGCGATTTGGCTGGTGTTTTTTGTTTAGGGAGAATTTTGCTCTCATTTTCGGGTTCTTCTGTGGGAAGTAATTCCTGCAACATCAAGTATAGATCAAGTAGGGATACTCCGACTTTCAAGTATGGATTAAGTATAGATACCCCACCTTTTACACTGCGAAACTTCAGTGAAGCAGTGTTTCATTTTCAAACTACGAAGCTCGAAAGAGCGAAGTAGGTTTCGCATTCGAAGCTCGAAAGAGCGCTGAAAGCCCTGACCAAAGCGTCAGTGTTGAAAACCTTGACCGTAGCGTCAATGGTAGTAGTTCAAACTTCGAACCCTCGAAGCGGGATTCCTCTCTCGTTCTGCTTCTCATTCTCTCAGCCGCGGCTGATTGTTCACCGGTATTCCGGGTTTTCAAATTCCCAGCGTTCGCCATTATCCCAATCACGCCTTGAGTTTCCATAACTTGGATATCCCTTATTGGCTTTCAACATGGAGGCTAAATGAAGTAAATTGTAAGTCATAAATGTAGTGTTCCGATTAGCGAAGTTGCTGTCAAAACCAACCGGATTATCCAGCTTTTTTCCATTCCATTCTTTGTCGCCATAACTTGGACCAGGCCCAATTTCTCCAATCCAGCCGCAATCAGCCTGGGGTGGAATGGAATACCCGATATGCTGCAAAGAATACAGGATTCCCATTGCACAATGTTTTACGCCGTCCTCGTTCCCGGTAATAACACATCCTCCTGCTTTACCATAAAACAAATATTGCCCTTTGTCGTTCATTAAACCACTCATTGCGTAAAGCCTTTCAATCAACTTTTGGGCTATCGAAGATTTCTCCCCAAGCCAGATCGGTGTGCCTGCAATTAAGATATCAGCCTCTATGATCCGTTTGAATAATTCCGGCCATTCATCCTGGTCCCAATTGTGTTCCGTCATATCAGGATATACTCCGTTTGCTACCTGATGATCAACCAATCGAATGGAATCGACTGTAACACCTTCTTTGGTCATGATTTGTTTTGAAACCTCCATCAATAAATCTGTATGACTGGTTTCAGGCGATTTTTTAAGTGTACAGTTAACATAAACTGCTTTCAAATTACTAAAATCCGGGTTTTTCATAGGTCCTTTGTTTATCTGACTGTGACTTCTTTATTTTGCCTTTTCCCAGGCTGTTTTTTTCTTGAATGCCCCGGTTGACCAGAGAGCCCATAAGATCAATACAGGTTGGAAAAATAACCGGATCAGCCGTTTCAGGTCGGTATCTAATCCGAAAGCGTCAATTCCATTGGTGTATTGTGATATGTTTCCCGGGAAAACGAGTACATAGAAAATGGCTAAGGCTATCCCAACTTTCACTTTTTGTTTTACCCAAAAGATCATAGCTAATCCCAAAATGATTTCCACAACTCCGGAAGAGACTACAACAAAGTCCTTAAAACCCGGGTTATCAGGAAGCCAGTGGGGAACTTGCGCCAGGAATTCTGTTCGTTGAAAGGTTAAATGAGCAATACCTGCGAATAACATAAATGTTCCAAGGAGGATCCTCATTACATTTTGAAAGAGGGATGTCTTCATATTTGATTGTTTTATTGCAAGAGATTAAGTTACCGCTTTTTTTCGAGGGATAAAATTCAGGCTTAATTACGGAACTGCAAACTATTATTGTTAGCAGAATGTCGGCGAGTAAAATTATTAGGCACAAAAAGTCCAGATTTTCATCTGAACTTTTTGTGGGGAAGAACGGACTAAGCTTGAACTATGAATAAGTATTCATGGTTCCAAAGGTGGTTTTCGTTTTAGCGTAAAAACAAACCAGACAAAAGCAAATAGCCCAACTGCAAAAATGCTATCTCCAATGACACGTAACCATTTTATATTATCCATCCCGGGACCTTTAATGAACTCGGCTGAGCGTGCGTACCACATCCCTTCATTGACACTCGCAATAGACTGCAAGATTCCCATTGGCAGCAAACTCAGTACAAGCATCAGCATCAGACCTATATTGATTGACCAAAATGCGAAGCCGATTAACTTGTTATTCCATTTCTGAGTCCGGTACATGCTTCGAAGCATAAATAAGATCAGGCCGAGGCCAAGCATTCCGTAAACTCCAAACAAGGCGCCGTGGGCATGTGCCGAAGTTGTATTCAAACCCTGAATATAATACAATGCAAGGGGTGGATTAATAATAAATCCTAAGATTCCGGCACCGAAGAAATTCCAGAATGCGACTGCAACAAGGCAGTAAATCGGCCATTTATAATCGGCCAGCCATTTCGTTGCTTTGCTTAGCTTGTAATTTTGATAGGCTTCATATCCAATCAATACCAACGGTACTACTTCCAGGGCACTGAATGTTGCTCCGATAGCCATAATTGCTGTTGGTGTTCCGCTGAAATACAAATGGTGGAATGTTCCGAGAATTCCGCCTGAAAGAAAGATAACAGTTGAGAGGATCACAGTAATTGTTGCCGTTTTTGTACGCAATAACCCCAATCTTACGAACAGGAACGAAGATACGACTGTGGCAAAAACTTCAAAGAATCCTTCTACCCAAAGGTGAACGACCCACCATCTCCAATACTCTGCGATGGCAAGATTTGTTTGGCGGCCCCACATTAATCCAGCGACATAAAATAATGCAATTGCCGCTGATGCGACCAAAAACATTGTCAGTAATCCTTTTTCTGCAGTTTTACTCCTGATTACAGGAATCAGAGGTCTAAACATCAGCGCAAGCCAGATAAATAATCCGACACAAAGAAAAATCTGCCAGAATCTTCCAAGGTCTACATATTCGTAGCCTTGATGACCAAACCAAAAATTGGTTTCAAGTCCGAGTTTCTGCATGACTCCCATCCATTGACCTGCCATAGATCCCAAAACAATAATCAGTATGCAAATAAAAAGGAAATTCACCCCAAGTTTTTGAAATTTCGGATCTTTTCCTGCGACCGAGGGCGCAATATAAAGACCGGTTGCAAGCCATGCAGTGGCAATCCATAAAATACCTAGCTGGACGTGCCAGGTCCTGCTAATTGCGTAGGGAAGTGTACCAGCAAGATCAAACCCATAGAAAGCATCGCCTTCAACCCCGTAATGCGCGGTGACTACTCCAGCCGTAACCTGGATCAGTATTAGGATACTTATAACCCACACGTATTTTTTAATCGCCAACATTGAAGGTGTTAGTATCTGTCGCATCAGTGGATCTTCAACCGGCATTTCCGGCTTTGAGTCCTCACGTAATCGGGCATGATAAAAAACCATGCCGCCAACTCCTATCAAAAGTAGGATTATACTAACGCCTGTCCAGATCAGCAGATTTCCTGTTGGTTTATTCCCAACCAACTTTTCGGAGGGCCAATTATGCGTGTAGGTGATTTCACTACCGGGACGCTCGGTTACGCAAGCCCAGGTTGCCCAAAAGAAAAATCCACACATTTGACGCATACGTGTTGAATCTTTTATAGCGTTTTTAGGAATGGCATAATTGTTCCGGAGTTCGTCCAACTCAGGATTCTCCATAAACAGTCCGGTGTAGTAGCCATTCAAATATTCAATAGCTTCGGCGCGTACTGGTGTGACGGTTATGTTCCCGGTTTCAGGATTATACGTGTTTTTGCGAAGTTCAAGTTGAAGCCGTCTTTCCAATCCTGCCTGTTTTTCACTTGCCAGGGTTTCATATGGTATCCCGTATTCCGACTGGGACCAGCGATTCAAAATAAAGATAGCTTCGCGATGCAGCCAGTCCGCTGTCCAATCAGGTGCAAGGTATGCACCATGTCCCCAAACAGACCCGACTTCCTGTCCCCCCATACTTTGCCAGACATTTTGTCCGTCTTTAATATCCTGTCCCCTGAAGATCACCTGTCCTTTAGTTGTGACAATACTTTTTGGCAATGGAGGTGCTTTTTGGTAAATTTCGTGTCCATAATATCCGAGAACTCCCAACGATACCGTTGTGATCAGGATAAATGCGATCCATAATTTTCTTTCCTGGCTCATAAGGCTATGATTTTAAAGGATGATGAATTCGGCGCTACCCGGATGCTTTTGGTGACTGGAAAAATGCTGTGTTTATACTTTTTTCCAAATCAGATTTCATGTCCGACCTGATTGCTGCAACATCTGTAACACCTGATTGGTGAATTGCGGTGATGTGCTTTTCATTGTCGAACCGTTTTTAGTAAGGTAGGTACTATAATTCGGAAATACCTGATTTATTTCAGGAAACTTTACGTGCACCGGGAAATTCCGGATTACCGGTTGAGTGCTTCAATACAAGCTTTCCATTATGCTTTTTTAGCCGTTCCTGGATGTTTTGTGTTGAGCCTTTGTAAAATAAATCAGTTGACTTAGAATAGAGGATATAAGAGTAGAACATGAATAGTGGGTTTCTACAAATAAAAAAAAGCCTTGCAAAATTGCAAGGCTTTCGTGGGGAATGACGGATTCGAACCGCCGACATCCTGCTTGTAAGGCAGGCGCTCTGAACCAACTGAGCTAATCCCCCATACTTTGCGTTTTTTAAGTTACCGTTGTTCCTCAAACGCGAGTGCAAATATAAGCCATTATTTCTTTTCTGCAAGGCCTTTTTGAAAAAAAAACTCAAAAAAATCATGAACCAAAAAGAAGGAACCGAAAATTAAAACCGTATCGGCTTTGTTTGCAGATTCTTGCGCTTTTGACAATGCTTTTACCGGAGAATTAAAAAATTGTTTTTTTTCTATCCGGTCACCCACTTTTTCTTTCAAATCTTCCAGGCTAGTGCTTCTGGGATTGGAGAAAGTCGTGAAATAGAAGGATGCTTCCGATGGAAATTCATCCAGGATTGCATTCAAATCTTTATCAGAACTGGTTCCGTAGATACAATGAAGTGCTCCTTTATTTAGCTTTTTAACCGAATTGAATAATGCATGGATTCCTTCTGCGTTGTGTGCGCAATCAACGATCGTTAAGGGTTCTCTTGAAATAACTTCCATTCTCCCGAAGAACCCGGTGTTTTTTTTGAGGTTCCGGATTCCTTTTTCCCGGATTATCTGATCGCAGGCAAAGTGGTGTTTTTCCAGGTAGTCACAAACAGCGGAAACTATGCGGTAATTCCCGACCTGGTAACCAATAATTCCCTCGGGTAAATATCCATCTCCGTCAGGAATAATTATTTCAGAGTTTTTCTCTTTGGCGATTGCTTCAAAAACAGGGAATGTTTCAGCGTCAGTTTCACCCAAAACAACAGGAGTGTCTTTTTTGATGATCCCGGCTTTTTCATATGCGATCTCTGCCCGGGTCTCTCCCAAAATATTTACGTGATCGAGACCGATATTGGTGATCACTGAAATAATCGGTTGAATAATATTTGTAGCATCTAATCGTCCTCCTAAACCAACTTCAGCGATAACAATAGAACACTTATTCTGATGAAAGAAGTCCAAGGCCATCATCCAGGTAATTTCAAAGAAGGAAGGCTCAATACTCCAGGTGTGATTTCTTACTTTTTCGCAAAATTCAATTACAAATTGTTGATCGACAGGTGATCCATTGATCCGGATTCGCTCTGTAAAATCAAAAAGGTGAGGAGAGGTGAACAATCCAACCTTTTCACCGCTTTCAGTAAGAATGGATGCCAGCATGTTGGAAACAGAACCTTTTCCATTTGTTCCGCCCACATGAATGAAACGCAATTCTTTCTCCGGGTTTCCGAAAAATGAGCTAAGTTCTTCGATATTCTTTAATCCGGGATTATAGGCTTGCGCGCCCAGGTTATGATAAGCCGGGAATTGCTGAAACAACCAATCGATGGTTTCGGAATAATTCATGGAATTATTGTGACTTGAAATAATACGTAATAGTTCCTTCCTGAATCGGCGTTGCAGCATACTCGAAACGCGATTTTTTTGCGTAATTCATGGCTTGCTCTACACAGCAGGGATTTGCATTTTCAGGAGCCTGGGATTGTGCCCAGTAAACGTCTCCGTTTGAATTCACTTTCACCTTTACAACAATCTTTTCGTTTACACCTCTTCCGCACATATAACCTGGAATTTTAATGTAATCAGGGTTGTTCTGGTGAGGCTTTCGGCCGTTCATATTCCATTCTGCAAGCGTTTTCCCCTGCACACTTGAGTTAGTCCCGACGTTTCCACCTTGTCCGCCTTCTTGTTTTTGCTGTTGTCTTTTCTTTTCTTCACGCTCTTTTTTGCGCTTTTCCATTTCTTTCTGGATCCTCTCCCTTTCAGCAGCTCCGCCTGTCATTTCGAACTGCTTTGCTTCAAAATCGTATACGTCTTCTTCGGGTGTTTTCGGTTTAACGGGTTCCGGTTGTGGTTTGGATGAAGATTCGGTTGTTTCAGGTCTGTCTTCTGCCTTTTCGCCTCCATCTTTTGATTCCGGAAGTCCGTCGCCATTGTCTCCCTGATAATTAAATTGGGCTGGAGGAGTTTCCACCATATTCTCATCGTTCAGCGTGAACTGAGTAGTGTCTGAAACATCACTGAAAGTCATTGAATTTAATCCTTCGTAGTTGTTTACAATGGTTTTGGTGTAAACTGCAGCAATTCCCAGTAAAACGGCTCCAAGGAGAACGTACATCATAATGACCGGTTGCCGGTTCCTGATATGATAAGCACCATATCGTTTATTCTTATGCTGGAAAATCGTTTTGAAATTTTTCGCGTGAAATTCTTCCCATTCACTGTTGTCTACATACTGGTAGAGTGAAAAAATAATAATGAGTATAAATAGAATATATACGAATAACATAAACCTCTTTGTAAACCACTTTAAATCTACAAGTAAAAAATGAAGAAATTATTTTTTAAACGACTTTTAACGAAACTAGTTTGCACTAATTCGAATGACAATCGCATCCTTCATGTTCTTTGTGGTAGCAACTTTGTTGAATCGTGCCTGATTCTTTACGATATTAATAACCTGGTTAATCAAAGTCATATCATTCGTATTGGAACCGTTCTTTATGAAGGTCGGTTTCCCGATAATATTTCCGTTCGGATCAATCAAAACGGATAAAACAATAACGCAGTTTTCATCAGACTGGAGATTACTGGTATTTGGTTTCTCTACCAAAAAGCGCTTTGGATTTCCACCTGAACCCGGTCCGCTTCCATCACCTTCACCATCTCCATTATCATTCCCGATACCGTGACCGTTTCCACGACCGTCTCCGCCTCCGCTCCCACCTGTTCCAAATGGATTGTCGCTGACGTTTTGTCCGCTCGGCGGATTATTGTTGGGAGTATTTGTGTTCGTCATATTGGAATTTCCCGACTTCACATGCGTACTGCTGCTTTTGGTTGTCAGGACCTGTTCCATTTGCGGAGGAGTTTGATCTGCCTGCTCTACCTTTGCCGGTGTTCCGGATCCGCCACCACCTGTTCCTTCTTCCAAAATAGCAGGATCAAGTGGAATTAGTTCCATTTCCATATCCTTGTACAGCAATTGTTCCGGAAGTGGGGGAGTGGGAATGCGGTATCCAAGAAAATGAAGGATAGTCAGCAATAAAACAAAGGCAGATAGCGCAATGATTCCTGCAACTTTACGATCTTTTATTTCGTAAACTTTTTCTGTTTCTAAACCAAATTCTTCCATATTCCTGAGTTTAATTAGCTAACCTGTTTGGCAGTAATTATTTTAAAATGAATTTAATGAAAATTAGCTTGCGGTAATACGAATAGTAATCGCTTCCCGCATATTCTTTGAAATATTTAACTTATTGAATTGCGCCTGGCTCTTCACCATACTGATAACCTGATTTATTAATGTTGTATTGTTGGTTGTAGAACCACCTTTTACAAACCCGGGATTTCCAATGATATTTCCATTCGGATCAACTAAAACGGATAAGACGATTTTACAATTCTCATCCGATTGGAGTGTATTTGTGCTTGGTTTCGCAACCAGGTAACGTTTGATGTTTTCTCCGGATTTGAAATCACTGTTATCCTTCACCTGATCATCGCCGATAGTACGGTTGCCGAAACTGTTTCCGCCATTGATTCCACCCGTTGCGAATGGATTATCACTGATATGCCGGGCTGAGGAAGCATTATTAGTCGGAGTGTTGGTGTTCGTAATATCCGAACTCCCTGATTTTACATGCGTATTACTGCTGTTTTCAGTCAGGATTTGCTTCATCTGAGGAGAAGTTGTTTCCGCTTGTTTTGCTTTAGCAGGAGTACCTGATTTGCTGCCTCCGTTACCACGCTCTAAAATTTGAGGGTCAAATGGAATGAAGGTCGTTTCTTCAGATTCAATTTGTGACGGAAGCGAAGACGTTGAAATACGGTATCCGATAAAACAGAGAATAACTAATGACAATGCAAGAACAGATAATGCAATGATCCCGGCAATCTTGCGATCCTTGATCCGGTAAGTTTGTTCTGTTTCAACACGAATGGCCATATTTCTCGATTTTAACTCATTACCCGGCTTTGGTAGCAATTACAAACTTCAATTGATGTTTCAATCCAAGCTGCAATAAGTCTATCAATTCCTGAACATCTAAGTCATACGCAGGACGAAGCACTACGGTTTCATCTTTTCGCAATTTTGTTTCCTGCAATAATCGTACTTCCAGGTTTTCGGCGCTTACTTCTTCTTTGTCGAGGTAATAGCGTTTTTCACTCGTAACCGTCAAAGTCAGGTGAGATCCCACTTTATTGTCCGTTTCTTTTGCATCCGGAAGCGGAACTTTGATCACGTTCGGATTTGCCAATGTTGAGATAATCAAAAAGAACAAGAGCAAAAAGAACATGATGTCGCTCATGGAAGAGGATTCGACTCCTGCATGAAAGCGTTTTTTGCGTTTTATTGCCATTTTCCTGGACGTTGAATGATATTAATAAACCCTAAGTTCGTTGACTGGATTTTCAAAGTATAACTATCAATCATCGCATTCAGAATGTGATAAGCCGAATAAGCAATAATACCAACAGTTAAACCAGCTCCTGAACTGATCATCTTTTCATAGAGACCTCCTGAAATATTTCCGATACTCACGTTTTCCGAAATGGAAATATTGTAGAAGATCTTAATTACCCCAGCAATGGTACCGATGAATCCGAAAGTTGGTGCGATACCTGCAATCAATCCCAGTACACCCATTCCTTTTTCCATTTTACCGATTTCGATATTGGCAACTTTCTCCATGTTCGATTCGATTTCGGAAACAGGTCTTCCAATCGTTTGGATTCCTTCCGCAACTACAGAACCATAAGCGCTTTGGTCGCGTTGTACCTGATTTAATGCATCCTGGATATTTCCTTTTTCCAGGTTCATTCGAATGTCATTCAATAAATTGGAATTGTACACAGACATGCGTTTGATGTAGCGGTAACGCTCAATAATCACATACAGGGTGTAAAACAACAAAATGATGATCGGAATAATGAAAACACCACCCTTCATTACGAACTCCAGTGCTGTAATCTTTTCACCTGCTTTCACTACCTTTTCAGCTTCTGCACCCTTTTCCGTAACGACTTGCGCCAAACTCAACAGTGGAGTTGCTAAAAATAAAATTGTAAATATTGCTGCTTTTCTCATCTGGTTTATAAATGAATACATGAATCAATTTCCAAAAATACGCCCCATTAACGGATGATTTTCCCTTTACGTAAAGAGATATTCACAGTATTTTGTTTATAGGGATTGGAGTTTTGCGATTCGCGTGTATACTTTTAATAATTCGTGGATGAGGAATTGGTTACAATTGGATAAGTAATAAGCATCAAATTGATAAATTCGGTGCAAGTTTCTGGAAGCCCAATCTATGTGAATTTCCGGGAATTTATCCCGAAGAATCGCTCGTTTCAAGAAATTCTTCGGGTCCCTTTTGTTAATAGTATTATACCAGCTGATTCAAGGCGATTTCAAATGCAGCTTTTGCAATTCCGGTTTTTGATGGATTCTTTGCATGGGCTTTTCTTAAAGCATCACCGATAATTTTACTGGTGTCTTCAAAAATTCCCTGATCTGTTAACACATTCAGATCGTTACTCATTAAGTAAGCGAAAACGCGAGCCATTCCGCAATTGGAAATAAAATCGGGAATAACTGAAATGTGATTGTCTGCATAATCAGCAATCGGTCCGAAGAAAATTTCTTTATCTGCAAACGGAACATTCGCTCCTGCAGCGATTACCTGAACACCTCCTTTGATCATTCGCTCCACTTGTTCTTGTGTAATTAGTCGGGAAGCTGCACAAGGGATAAATACGTCTGCTTGTATGTCCCAGATCTTTGCATTGATCTCTTCGAATGATTTCAATTCGGGATGAATGATTTCGTTCCCGTTTTTTGTGAGGAACAATTGCTTGATCTCTTCCAGGGAGAATCCGTTCTCGTTGATTAAACCTCCTACACGGTCGATGATACCGACAATTTTAGCTCCTGATTGAGCCAGGTAATATGCTCCTGCTGAAGCGACATTCCCCCAACCCTGAACTATGACTTTTTTCCCTTTTAAGTCACCGCCCCAAATATCATAATAATGTGCTACCGACTGAGCAACACCGTATCCGGTGATCATGTCAGCTACAACATATTTCTTTTCTACGCTCGGACTGTATTGGATATCTTCAATCACTTTCAAAACTCCTTGTCTCAATTGACCGATACGGTTGATCTTTTGAGCTTCACGAGGCTGGAAATGTCCATTAAAAACACCTTCCTGCGGATGCCAGATACCACAATCTTCGGTAATTGGAATGACTTCGTGAATTTCATCTACGTTCAAATCCCCTCCGGTTCCGTAATAATGCTTCAAAAGTGGAGTGACAGCTGCGTACCAGCGTCTCAAAACACCTTCTTTGCGTGGATCTTTCGGGTCGAAGTTGATTCCTGACTTAGCTCCGCCAATGGGAGGTCCGGCAACGGTGAATTTCACTTCCATCGTTTTTGCAAGACTTTCTACTTCACGTTTGTCAAGGCCAACTCGCATGCGGGTACCTCCTCCGGCTGCACCGCCTCGTAAAGAGTTAATAACTACCCATCCTTCTGCTTCAGTTTCAGCATCTTTCCACTCGAAAACAATTTCCGGGCGCTTATTTTCAAACTTGTGAAGTAAATCTTTCATGTTAACTAATTCGTTGAATCATTCAAATATTGAGCAGCAAAAGTAAGGAATTATTGCTCTTTCAGCATGCGAAAGGATGAAATCTCCCGGTAATCTTTGCTGTAAACCGGATTCCTATGGCAAATGATGCACTCCGCCAATTACATTTTTAACAGCACCTGTAACACTGGAGAGGCAATTTGGTTCATTGTTCAGGTTCAGAGCACCCAATAATCCAAAGATTAAGGCTTCCTTATAGTCAATCAGTTCGTTGTCCACAGAAATGATTTCCCCGGTATAATAACGTTTTAAACGTTCAATTAAAAAGGTGTTTTTTGCTCCGCCGCCGGTAATCATGACGCGCTTGAGTTCATTTTTGGTGCAAATCTCTCCAATTTGAATAGCGATGTGTTCCACAACTGTAGCAAGGTTGTTTTCAATGTCTTTATCAAATTTCAGTAAAGGGTAGAAGTATTGCTCCAGCCATTCGGTACCCAGTGATTTAGGTCCTTCCTCGCGGTAATAATCCAAACTATTCAATAGATCCAGCAGGAAATAATTTAATTCTCCCGCTCTTGCCAAATCGCCGTTCTTATCGTACTCCAGTTTTTTTGACCGTGCCAATTTATTCATAGGAAGATTCGCCGGACAAATGTCGTATGCACGAACAACGCCTTTTTCTTCAAAACTGATATTTGCAAAACCACCGATGTTGATAAAACCATCTGCTTTTGATCCGAACAAATATTGATCACCGATTGGAACCAAAGGTGCTCCTTGACCTTGGTACAACACGTCTTTTGTCCTGAAGTCGCCAATTGTTCGGATTCCCGTTTTTACAGCGATTACTGCAGGATTTCCGATCTGAGTTGTAAAACCTCGTGCAGGTTGATGAAATACCGTCTGACCATGTGAAGCAACAGCATCCACTTCTTCTTTTGAAATCTTGCTTTCTTCAATAAATTGATTGATGCAAGAAGAGAAAAAGTCTCCCAGATCATGGTCTAAAGTTGCCAGTTGTGATCCTGATAATTTGCTGGCTTCGTGCATGCTGGAAAGCAGGATCTCAGGGAATTGGAAGGTGTGAGACGCGTGAATTTTAAACTCCCAATTCTTATCAGAAACCTTCGTGTATGTGGCATAAGTTATATCGACCCCGTCCAGCGAAGTACCTGACATTAAGCCGATTATTTTGAATGAATTCATAAAAGACGAAAATTAAGTTTTTATAGGTACATTTGTCTCCTGAACAAATATAAAATAAACTGCGATACAGATGAATTTCGAATTGACAGAAGAACAAAAAGCGGTAAAAGAAGCTGCACGTGATTTCGCTCAAAACGTTTTAAAACCTGGGGTAATAGATCGGGATAGAGATCAAAAATTTCCTGTTGAAGAAATGAAACAACTTGGTGAACTTGGATTCTTAGGAATGATGGTTGACCCGAAATACGGAGGTGGAGGTATGGACACTATGTCTTACGTACTTGCGATGGAAGAAATTTCTAAAGTGGATGCTTCATCTTCAGTTTGTATGTCAGTAAATAATTCTCTTGTTTGCTGGGGATTGGAAAAGTTTGGAAGCGAAGAGCAAAAAGTAAAGTTCCTTACTCCGCTTGCTAAAGGTGAAAAGATCGGCGCATTTTGTTTATCTGAACCGGAAGCCGGATCCGATGCAACTTCTCAACGTACAACGGCTATTGACATGGGAGACTATTACTTGTTAAATGGAACAAAGAACTGGATCACGAATGGTTCAACTGCTTCCACTTATATTGTAATTGCTCAAACAAATGCTGAGCTTGGTCACAGAGGTATCAATGCATTGATCGTTGAACGTGGAATGGAAGGTTTCATTGTAGGAGCGAAAGAAGATAAATTAGGTATTCGCGGAAGTGATACACATACATTGATGTTCCAGGACGTAAAAGTTCCAAAGGCTAACCGTATCGGTGAAGATGGATTCGGTTTCAAATTCGCGATGAAAACTCTTTCGGGAGGACGTATCGGTATTGCTGCTCAGGCTTTGGGTATTGCTGCAGGTGCTTTTGAGTTGGCTACTGCTTATTCGAAAGAACGCAAAGCATTTGGAAAAGAGATTTATAAGCACCAGGCAATCGCGTTTAAAATTGCAGACATGGCTACGGAAATTGAAGCTGCCCGTTTGTTGGTTTACCGCGCTGCTGCTGATAAGGATGCAGGAAGAAACTTTGATCAATCTTCTGCAATGGCGAAGTTATATGCTTCTAAAGTTGCAATGGAACAAACAGTAGAAGCTGTTCAGATCCACGGAGGTTACGGATATGTAAAAGAGTACCATGTTGAGCGTTTGATGCGTGATGCGAAGATTACTCAGATCTACGAAGGAACTTCCGAAGTACAAAAGATCGTTATTTCAAGAAATATATTGGCTGATTAATCCCATCAGTATGGAAATGGAAGGCATTCAATTTGAATGCCTTTTTTTTGTGCTAAAAATCGTGGATTTTTTTAACGGTATCCCTTTTCCTCCAAGGGCTGTTCGCGATATCGCGAACTTGCAACCGAAGGACTATGAAATCACATAAATGCTAAAACGGGATCTCTACAAATAAGGAATCACCTTCTCCAACGAAATCCCTCTCGATCCTTTCAATAAGATCAGTAGATCGGATGGCGGATTATTGGTGAAATGCTCAATCAATGGATCTGTAGACTTCAAGAAAATGGCATTGGGATGCATTCCTTTGAACTTCAAAAATTCTTCACCAATGAAAAATCCGCTTAACCGAAGATCAATTGTTTGCTGAATAACTTCTTCATGGACCATCGGAGCATCATCTCCCATTTCCCGCATATCTCCAAGTATAAAAATCTTTGCATGGTTGTCGATTTTAGCAAAACTGGATAGGGCAGAGCGCATGCTTGTCGGATTTGCATTATAGCAATCAACGATCAAGGTATTTCTTTCGGTTTTAGTAACCTGGGAACGATTGTTTGTGGGCTGATATTCAGAAATCGCTTTATTGCAATTCTCGGGACTGATGCCAAAGAACCTTCCGATCCGAATGGCAGCGAGGAAATTGATGAAATTATATTCTCCAACCAGGTTCGTTTGAATAGCTGGACTTGAGTAGTTTGGTTCAAACCATTCCATTTCAACCAGGGGAGTGAGTTTTAAAAGTGAACCTCCCAATTCAGAATCATCATTGTAAAAATGATTTTGTGTGTTGGAAGGGAGCTTATTAATGATTATTTCATCTTGCTTATTGGCAAATAGATGCCCCCTATTTTGAGCGATGAAATCAAATAGTTCCGTTTTGGTCTTTATAACTCCTTCCAATGATTTAAATCCTTCCAGATGTGCCCTGCCTATATTGGTGATAATTCCGTGTGTCGGTAACGCTATTTCAGCTAATTCTTTAATATCTCCCGGTTTGTTGGCACCCATCTCAATAACGGCAATTTCGTGTTTTTCATTAAGCTGCAGTAAAGTCAGAGGAACGCCAATGTGATTATTCAAATTTCCCTTCGTGTAATGAACATTAAGCTGTGTTTCCAATACCGCTGAAATGAGTTCCTTGGAAGTTGTTTTCCCGTTACTTCCGGTAATACCTATGACTGGTATCTGAAACTGGTTCCTATGATGTCTTGCAAGGTCCTGAAGAGTTAGTAAAACATCCGCTACCAAAATTGTTTTCCCTTCGATTTGGTAGTTGGGATTATCAATAACTGCAGCTATAGCTCCCAATCTGATTGCTTCTTCAGCAAAGGTGTTTCCATCGAAATTGGCGCCCTTCAAACAAAAGAATAACGAACCTTTTTGAATTTTGCGTGTGTCGGTTTCTATCCCGCTGCTTGTTTGAAATAAGGTATATATTGCTTCCATGTGTCATAAAAAAAACCGACACTCGATAAATATCGGATGCCGGTTTTTCTATTAATATTTAACTATTATTTTTTCTTCTTTTTCTTTTTACCGTAGTTGTGACCTACAGGACTTCCGATACGATCCATCGCACAACGGAATCCGATAGTACAAGTTGATTGTGCTTCATCCAGGTATCTTCTGGAACCTGCGTTCAACCAGTATGCACGATCTCTCCAAGAACCACCCTTGTAAACTCTTGATTTATCAGAGATTAAAGTTGTTGGCCAAGACGTTCTGTCTTCCGGTTTGATTGGTGTACCATTTAAATCGTAAGTTTCATACTCATTTTGGTACATGATCAGATGCGGATCACGAGTTGCTTCGTTGATTCCATTCTTGCGATCATCGTTATCATAGTAAATTGAACTTTCAATATCACCGTCTAAATAATCGATGTAATCATCTTTGCGGTAATTCAAACGTCCGATGTTTTCCTCTTCAGTTACGTTGCGGTATTTTAATTTACCCGGTGTACCGATGATGAACTGATTGAATCCTTCACGAAGCATAGGAATGATTTCGAAAGAATATTCTTCATCACGACCCTGTCTTGTGCTTTCTGCAAAAATCCCTTCAAAGATCTCATCCTGTACTAATGAAGAAGCTTCGATATCGTATTTTTCATTTTTATCGATAATTGCTCTGTCCAACACTTCATTGATTCGTGCAATTAATGCCAATTCTACAGAATCTTTCTTTTTCCCGTGAGAAACATAGTAAGGATCTGGCGCAACTCCACGCTTTGTGCGGAATTCAGCTTTATTATGCATTTGTGTTCCACCCGGGATAATAGTATCGTTCGGGTCGTGATTTGCTGCTGATACACGTTGGTAGCGTACACGTTCAAAAGCATTCAGGTATTCCTTCATACCATGTACATCGTACATTACTTGTTGATCTTTTTGCTCAACCACTCCGTCGTTATTCAATACTTTCGTTTGGAAAACATTTCCACGGAAAGGACGGAACTCATCGAAATCCTCAGAAGAAAGCGGACGGTAAACATCCATTACCCACTCGGAAACGTTACCAGCCATGTGGTATAAACCATAGTCATTCGGCCAGAAGGATTCAACCGGAGCTGTTACATCGGCACCATCATTCAAACGACCGGCAACCCCCATGTAATCTCCTTTACCTCTTACGAAGTTGGCACGGATAGCACCTGTAAATTCTTTATTGTCCTGACGAACAAAGTGACCATTCCAAGGATATTGACGACGCTCAGTGATTACCTCGGTACCTTCAGAAAGATTCCCGATTAATCCAAGTGCTGCATATTCCCATTCAGCTTCAGTTGGGAGGCGGTATCTTGGAAGAAGAATTCCATCTTCCATACGAACAATGCGCTCACCTAATTTTTTACCATCTCTATTGGTTGGATCAGTATCTTTTAATTTTCTTCCGCCAAGCTCTTCGTCTTGCTCGAATTGACCTACTAAATAAGCATCCGTATTGAATGTTTCTGCATCTGCGGCATCAATATCCCATCCAAGAACACCTTCGCGGATTAAGATATACTCATTCACACGGTCTGTACGCCATTTACAAAAGTCAGTTGCCTGTAACCAGGATACTCCGACAACAGGATAATCTCTGTACGCAGGGTGACGTAAATAGTAATCTACATATTTATCCATGAATGCCAGTGGACTTCTCCATGCAAGCGTATCAGGTAATGCGTTTCGATAAACCATGTTGTACTTTTCATAAGATCTTCTGATCCAGTATAAGTATTCCAACCAATGGAAATTCGTTACCTCTGTTTGATCCATGTAAAAGGATGAGACAGTAACACGGGCAGGACGGTTGTTATAATCAAACATAACATCTTGTTCGACCATACCCATTGTAAATGTACCACCTTCGACCAGAATCAGTCCCGGACCAGTTTCCTGATCTACAAAAGGAACTTTTTGAAAGCCTCCATGCTGTACATTGTTGTAATCCCATCCTGTTGATGAGGAGGAATCTCGACTACACGAAGCTATTGCAACACCTGCAACCGCTAAGATAAATAAACGCAACATTTTCATATGCTTGGTTTGTTTTTTCATTTTTTGGGACACCAAAGTTAAGTTTATAAACGGATTATCAACAAAAGGTTACAAAAAATAGTTAGAATGATGGACAAGAGATTGTTTTGAACGTTTTAACAGGACCTTTACACTTGGTATAGATACCTAATGAAACTTCATGTGAACCACCTGAAACACCATTGTTTAATCTTGAAACTGTAACATCATAGCTATAGCCGATTCGGAAAGAAGGAGTAGTCACCCCGATTGTAAGGATGAATGCATCTCTGTTTCTAAACCAGGCACCAGCATTAAATGCACCGTATTTAATATATGTACCGATATTGATTTCCTGGAAACCTTGTTGGTATTGGTATATCACATTCGGCATAATGGAAGTCGTATTGTTGTATTTGGATTTACCACCCAAAGGAATTTCAGCGCCCATATGTCCTGTAAATCGCATAGGCATCGGTGAGTTCCCGATAATAACGGATTCATTCGGCATATTTAAGTGATGGACTGCTCCTCCAAAAAAGAAATGTTTCGAATACCCGACAAATCCTGCGGAAGCATCAAAGAATCCTCTTGAACCTCCTCTTCTCAAGTCACCGGTTTGATAGATAAAACCTCTTCTCGGATCTATCATATCTCCGAAAGTCAATTTATCCCAATCCAGGAATTTCTGGTACCAGGCTGCGCGAACTCCAAAAAGCATTGCAAACTTTCGGTTTACTTTTAAGTGGTAAGAGTAAATCAAGCCTAACATAGATGTGTTAATCGTACCCTGACCCTGTTGGTCATGAGTAGCTAAAACTCCAATCCCCCCCGAAATGTTTTTGAAGTATTGATCATAAGATGCACTGTAGGTAACATAATTCCCTGAAAGACTAGGCCATTCGTTACGGTAATTCATAGAAAAACGTGCACATCCATGAGATCCGGCAAAAGCAGGGTTCAGGTACAAGGGGTTTGCGTAAAACTGTGTAAAGGTTGGGTCTTGTGCGTATAATTGACACGAGCCAAAGAAGCATCCAACAAACACTAATAGTTTAATATTTCTCATTCGGTTAAGAATATTTTCAAGCTAATTTGTAGCATTGGTTCGCCAATGTTACGAAAAAAAAATACAATGGTTACAACTAAATCGCCGAAACACAAAAATAAAAAAAGAATTCATACGTTTGATTGAACATTCATCTAGTTTTCGAATTTTGTACTATGAAAAACGACAAAACACAAGCAAGTTACAATTTTAACACATTTTACAAACTCATTATTTTGCTCCTTGTAGGGCATTCGTCTGTTGCTCAGGATGTTTCTGTTGAAATTCAATGGTTACAACCAAAAGAATTGACAATTAACGGCGCGCAGATAATGGTTCCTTTTGTTAATGGAGAGGATTTTGAAAATCAGCTTCCGATTCATTCATTTCAGCAAAAGTATAAACCGGGCAATTATCAGATAGCAATTATTGATGTAAAGACCGAAGGAGTAAGCGCTGTAGAAACGAATTATCTGAATTTTATTAAGGTGCAGATTCCGGCTTCGGCACAAATAGAAGCAAAAGTTTCTAAAGCCAGGAATGAAAGTTATCTGACTTCAAAATGTCTGCCTTATATACAAACTCCTTCAGGATACCAAAAAATAACTTCTTATAAATTGCGGTTAATTCCTGCCGGAGTTTCTTCACCGGTAAACCAATTGAAGAGTTATGCTGCAAACTCAGTACTTAACAGCGGAGCCTGGTACAAAATTACTGTTGCAAATGATGGGATCTTTCAAATGAACAGGGCGTTTTTTGAAAGTATGGGAGTAGATATCGAAAACCTGGACCCGAAAACCATTAATTTATATGGGAATGCAGACGGGCGGCTTTCGGAATTGAACAGTGATCCTTATCACGATGATCTTAGAAAGAATTCAATACAATTTGTTGGCAATTCGGATACGACCTTTGATGAGAATGAATATTTTTTGTTTTTTGGTGCAGGTCCCAACCGATGGGATCACGGTAGCGGAACCAATTTTGACAGGAACATGCACATTTACAGTGCGGTAAATACTTATTTCATTCATATAGATGCAGCTGATCTGCCTCTCCGGATTCAAAGTTTGCCTGAATCACCTTTGCCTTCAACCCAAACTGTAAGTTCTTATACTTATTATGATATTCATGAAAATGAAGCTGTTAATTTGGTACAGGGCGGACAACGCTGGTATGGTGAACAATTTGACGCTACCTTGACCCAGGTTTTTAAGTTCTCAGTTCCGAATGTAGATCCGGGGACTCCTGTTCAGGTCGAATATGCGGTTGCGAATAATGGAAGTGCGCTTGGCAATAACTTTCAGGTGAGTTATAATGGAAGCCAGGTTAATAACCTGTCATTAAGTACGGTTGGGGCCGATTATGTCCGGAATAACGCAAGTTTTAGCATCAATCCGGTTTCTTCTCCAATTGAATTCAGTTTTACATTCAATCGGGTAAATGCTTCGGTAAAAGCATATTTGGATTTTATTCAGATAGTAGGCAGAAGAAATCTTGTATTCTTTGGAAACTCAATGTTGTTCCGGGATGTGAATTCTGTAGGAGTCGGGAATGTGAGCTTATTTACCGTTTCGGGTATGACAGCTACTCACAAGGTATGGGATGTAAGTTCCAAGACAAATCCTCAAGTCATTGAGGGGAATCTTTCCGGGGGAATCTTCTCTTTCAAACAAGCTACGGACACACTTAGAGAATTCCTGGTTTTTAATGAAGGTGTTTTTTCCCAACCAACATTCGTAAAGCAAGTTGATAACCAGGATTTACATGCACTTGATCAGTATGACTATATTATTATAAGCCCGAAACAATTTATCAACCAGGCGGTGCGTTTGGGGAGTCTGCATCAGGCGAATGGTTTGTCGACTGTCGTGGTTGATATTGAGCAGGTATACAATGAATTTTCTTCAGGAAATCAGGATGTAACTGCGATCAGGAGATTTGTGAAAATGTTTTATGAGCGGGCAAATGGAAATACTGCTTTGCAGCCCAAATATCTTTGCCTGTTCGGTGATGCTACTTACGACCCTAAAAATCGTGTGGCTGGAAATAATTATATGATCCCGACTTATGAATATTTGAATTCCGAAAACCACATTTTTGCATTAGTAACGGATGATTATTTCGGATTCATGGATAATAACGAATCAATCAGCGGACTGGACTTAATGGATATTGGAGTAGGACGTCTGCTTATTTCGAATGCAACGCATGCTCAAACCCAGGTGGATAAAATTGAGCATTACATGAAGAATGGAATGAACTCGCCGATTATTTCAGATGATCCGAACAGCTGTTGTATCGGGGAAACGGCCACTATGTTCGGCGACTGGAGACAGGTGTATACTAATATCGCGGATGATGAGGAAGGTGGGATTTTTATTACGACGGACGCTGAGCCGGCATTCAACCAGGTTCAGTCTGACGCTAATGAAATGAATTGCGAGAAAATTTATTCCGATGCTTACACACAAGTTTCCACTACAGGAGGTCATCGCTATCCGGAAGTGCTGAATGCAATTACTGATCGTGTGGCAAGAGGTAGTTTGATTACCAATTATATTGGTCATGGCGGTGAAGTTGGAGCTGCAGAGGAGCGAATCATTACCATTCCGCAGGTAAATACCTGGACAAACCTGAATCGCATGGGGTTGTTTGTTACTGCTACCTGTGAATTTACAAAGTTTGACGATCCTTCCAGGGAATCGATCGGGGAGTTGATTTCCCTGAATCCGAAAGGAGGTTCAATTTCTTTAATGACCACAACCAGATCGGTGTATATTTCAATTAATACTTTGGTGGTTGAAAGTTTATTTACTCACGTTATCGAAAGAGATGCCAATTATGATCCACTTCCTTTCGGAGAGATTATGAGAAGAACCAAGAATACTTCCGGTGGTTCAGACAACAGAAGGTGCTTTAACCTGATCGGTGATCCGGCATTGAGAATTTGTCTGCCTAAGTGGAGGGTTGTAACGGATTCCATCAATCATATCGCTATTTCAAACGGGGCAGATACTGTTCGGGCTCTTACGAAAATGCATGTTGTAGGGCATTTGGAAGATAATTTAGGAAACAAGCTGACTACCTTTAACGGGGTTTTGGCTCCTACTATTTTTGATAAACCTAAAAAGGTTCAGACCCTTGCAAATGATCCGATAGGGCCTTCTAATCCGGACGGTTCACCTGTAATCACATTTAGAACACAGAAGAATGCCTTGTACAAAGGACGGGCAACTGTTACGAATGGGGATTTCAAGTTTGAATTCGTAGTTCCGAAGGATATTGATTTCAATTACGGAAGAGGGAAGATTAGCTATTATGCAGATAATAAAATCGTGGATGCAGATGGTTGGGACAGTACTTTCGTTGTCGGAGGTATTAATCCGAATCCTCCGGTAGATAATGCAGGTCCGGAATTGAAAATTTATCTGAACGACGATTCATTTGTAAACGGAAGTATCGCCAGTTCAAATCCTTTATTGGTTGTTGAGGCTTACGACGAATTCGGTATTAATACTGTTGGAAATGGTATCGGGCATGATATAACTGCTGTTTTGGATGGAAACACGGGAAGTCCGATAGTGCTGAATGAATATTATAAATCAAACCTGGACAGTTATCAGAACGGGAAACTTCAATACACCCTGCGTAATTTGGCAGTTGGGCCGCATACCCTGGATGTCAAGATCTGGGATGTAAACAACAATTCAAGTACTGTTCGCCTGGAATTTACCGTAACCGAAAACCAGGAAGTAGAATTGGATCACGTGCTGAATTACCCGAATCCGTTTACAACGCATACTACGTTTATGTATGAGCATAACCAATCGTGTTCATCGCTTGAAACTCAAATCAATATTTATACGGTTTCCGGAAGACTTGTAAAAACAATTAATCAACTGGTGCCTACAAACGGCTTTAGAGTGGAAGGTATCTCCTGGGATGGAAAAGATGATTTCGGAGATCAGCTGGCTAAAGGAGTTTATGTTTACCAACTGAAAGTTACCATGCCGGACGGGAAGAAGGCCCAAAAGATGGAAAAATTGGTTCTTTTAAGATAGTTGCACAATAAAAGTCCTAGTTTTGCGTATTTTTGTCACAATTAAAACTGAAATAGATTCATGTTATCACATAAAATACTGATTTTTACTCTTTTTGTTAGTTATCTGTCATTCGCTCAGCAGGGTGGACAAGGGGTGACTCAAAACGATATTCAATTGAATACCATTACCACTGCCTTGCCTTTCTTGGGGATCAATCCCGATTCAAGATCCGGGGCAATGGGGGATGCCGGAACTGCCTTAAGCGGAAACTCTTCCTCGATCATGTGGAATACAGCAATGCTTAATTTCGCTGAGTCAAAATCAGAAATTGGAGTGAGTTATACTCCGTGGTTGAGACAATTGACAAACGATATGCACCTTTCTTACCTTTCAGGTTATACAAGAGTAGGAACAAGACACGTTATCGGTGGTGCTTTACGCTATTTTAGTTTGGGAGAGATTACTTTTACCGACGCAGGCGGAAATTACATTCGTGAATTTAAACCGAACGAGTTCGAAGTGACATTGGCTTACGCTTTTAAATTGGCGGATAAGCACAGTATTGGGATCAATGGAAAATTTGCTTACTCGAATTTGACTGGTGGTTTGGTTACTGCGGGAACCGAAACAAAAGCAGCCGTTGCAGGGATTGCAGATATCTCGTATGCCTACAGAACTGAAGATATTGACTGGTTTAAAGTAAATGGTATTTACTCTTTAGGAGTGACTATTACAAATATTGGTAACAAGGTCGCGTATTCTGCAAATGCACGAAGAGATTTTTTACCTGCAGCTTTGAAAATCGGGAATGCCTACACAGCAAAAATTGATAAATACAATAGTTTGACAGTAAGTGTGGACGTTTCCAAATTGTTGGTTCCTACTCCACCGATTTATGCGAATATTGACGGCGAGCAAACGTTGATTTCTGGAAAAAATAATGACGTGGGTGTTATTGCCGGGATGATTCAATCATTTTATGATGCTCCGGGAAGAGTTGAAGAAGATTCAAACGGTGATCCGATTCAAAATGAAGATGGATCATACAAAGTGAAGAAAGGTTCTAAATTCGGAGAAGAAATGCGTGAGATCATGATCGGTTCCGGATTGGAATACTGGTACAACGACATTTTTGCAGTTCGCGCAGGTTATTTCTACGAAAACATTTCCAAAGGAGGCCGTCAGTTTTTCACGATGGGTGTTGGATTCAAATACAATATTTTTTGTTTCGATTTTTCCTATTTGGCTGCAATGAAAAGAAATAATCCACTGGCAAATACAATGCGATTTACACTTCGTTTCACATTAGGTGACCGTGTAAATGACGAGAAGGATAAACCTGAATAATGGATATTCGAATCGGTTTCGGAGTTGATGTTCACCGTTTGGAAGAAGGACGCGAATTTTGGTTGGGAGGTTTAAAACTCCCTTCTTCATTTGGTGCCGTCGGACATTCTGATGCAGATGTTCTGATTCATGCGATTTGCGATGCTTTGTTAGGTGCTTTGAACCTCAGAGATATTGGTTTCCATTTCTCAGATACCGATCCGCAGTATAAAGGAATTGATTCCAAGATTCTCTTAAAGAATGTCATGACTTTGATCAGGGGGAAAGAATTCTCAGTAGTCAATATCGATGCAACCGTTATCCTGGAAAAACCGAAGGTCAATCCGCACATTCCCGAAATGCAAAAAATCCTGGCTGAACTACTGGGAGTTGAAATTGACCGGGTTTCCATCAAAGCGACTACTCACGAAAAGGTAGATTCTTTTGGAGTCGGTGAGGCGGTTAAGGCTTATGCCGTTTGTTTGGTTTCGAAAGGATTTTAAGATTTTATGACATCAGGATATTAGGACTTTATTTATACTAAGTAGGACAATTTGAAGTCCTGACATCTTAAAATCCTAAAGTCCAGATGTCCCCAAAACCATATCATAGCGGTGCATTCCTTCACCATAAGAATTCTCGGTTATTTTCACTGTTTTAAATCCGTACTTTTCAAAGAATGAAAAGGAGAACTGGGTGGTGTCCAGGATCACTTGCCTGTTTGGAAACAGCGATTTGATTTCAGTAAGCCGGAATTTTAAAAGCTGTTCGCCATAACCTTTTTTGTGGTGTTCATCACTCACCAATCCCCACACGAATGTAATGCAAGCTGTACCGTCAATTCCATCCTTTTTACCGAATCCTCCACAACCAATAAGCTTGTCATCCAACTCCATAACATAGTAAGGTGGATTGTCAATAGCTTCCGGATCTGCTAGTTTCGTTAAAAAACGCTCGAATTCATCGACCTCTTCCAATGTGAAATATTTTGGAACATTTGATTTGAATGCGTTCATACAGGCATCTCTGTCGGAAGGGTTGTACAGTCTGATATTTGTTTGAAATTGATTCATCAATGAATATTTGTACGTATAAAGATAATTGTTTCCTGTTCATAATTTCAAAAGCCAAGTGCCTCCCACCTTCGGCAGACTTTGTATATTTGTCGTCATAAGAATCAGACATGAAAGTAAACCCCGCATACAATACGAAAGAAAGTTTATTGGAATTGTACAACAAACCTTTGTTGGAACTTGTTTTCGAAGCAGCAACTGTACATCGTCAATTTCATAATCCAAGAGAAGTTCAGATGTCTTCCCTGTTGAGTATCAAAACTGGTGGTTGCCCTGAGGATTGCGGATACTGTCCGCAGGCGGCACGTTATCATACAGATGTTGAGGCACACAAATTAATGACGGTTGACTCTGTAATTGAGCAGGCAAAAAATGCAAAAGCAAACGGTTCTTCCCGTTTGTGTATGGGAGCAGCCTGGAGAGAAGTTCGGGACAACAAGGATTTTGACAATGTAATTGAAATGGTTCAGGCAGTGAATGACCTGGATATGGAAGTTTGCTGTACGCTTGGAATGATGAATGAAGATCAGGCGAAGCGTTTGAAAAATGCCGGTTTGTTTGCATACAATCATAACCTGGATTCATCCAAAGAGTTTTACGGCGATGTTATTTCCACTCGTGAATACGAAGATCGTTTGAATACGATTGACAATGCACGAAAAGCCGGAATTACAGTTTGTTCCGGTGGAATTATCGGGATGGGAGAAGCAATTGAAGACCGTGTTGGTTTGTTATTGAGCTACATGGAAATGGAAAATCCGCCCGAATCTATTCCGATCAACGCATTGGTTGCTGTGGAAGGAACACCTTTGGAAGATCAGAAACCAATCGAACAATGGGAAATGATCCGCATGGTTGCAACAACCCGCATCGCATTCCCGGAAGCCACGGTTCGTTTATCGGCAGGCAGAACAAAAATGACCATGGAAGGTCAGGCTTTGTGTTTCATGGCCGGAGCAGGATCTATTTTCGCAGGAGATAAACTATTGACAACTCCAAACCCGGAATTTAACGAGGATAAGGAAATGTTCCAGATTTTGGGATTGATCCCGAAGGAAGCATTTGCAGACGGTGAGAAACCTGTTTCAAAACCAGATCCGATAATCGAAGCAAGAAAAGAAAAAGAGGCTCAGCGCGCGAAAGAATTGGCAGAAGCTAAAATTGCATCCGCTGGGTTTTCACCTCGAAAAGTGACGGTTTCTTAAAATATGGATTTGAAATTTCAACGAAATTTACAAGATAGGAAAGAGAAGGGGAGTTTGCGCTCCCTTTTGTCGTTTGATAAACACGTAGATTTCTGGTCGAACGATTATTTGGGATTGGCCAGGCTTCCCCAGGTAGTTGATGTGAAGGGAAGTACCGGATCCAGGCTTATCTCGGGAAATTCGGAAGTGGTTGAAGAAGTGGAAAGACAAGTTGCTGCACATTTTCAATCCGAAGCAGCATTGATCTTTAATTCGGGATATGATGCGAACCTCGGTTTGTTCTCTTCTCTTCCTCAAAAAGGAGATACCATCCTTTACGATGAATATGTGCATGCTTCTGTCCGGGATGGAATTCGCCTGAGTTTTGCAAGCTCATTTTCCTTCCGGCACAACGACGTTTCTGATTTGAAGAAAAAATTACAGAAGGCGGAAGGAACTGTTTTTGTGGCTGTAGAATCCCTTTACAGCATGGATGGTGATTTGGCTCCTTTGCTTGAGATAAGTCAGCTGTGTAAAGAGTATAATGCTTTACTGATCGTTGATGAAGCTCATTCCGGAGGTGTTTTTGGAGTGGAAGGAAAAGGTTTGTGCCAGGAATTAGGTGTTGTAGACTCAGTTTTTATTCGAGTATTTACTTTTGGAAAAGCTTACGGAGCACATGGAGCTGTTGTTTGTTGTTCGGATGAGGTACGGGAATTCCTGATCAATTTTGCACGATCATTTATTTATACAACGGCTCTTCCAGAAGGAATTTACACCCACATACTCCACCAGCTTGAATTGAGTAAAACAGAAGATCTCCGTAAGCAATTGCAAGAGAATATTGCCTGTTTCTCAGGTAAAATGAAATCCCAGCTTAGCTCGGAAAATTCCCCCATTCAGATCATTGAGTTTTCAGATTTGAATAGGTGCAAGTTAAAAGCACAGCAACTTCAGGAGGCAGGATTCGCAGTGAAAGCTATTTTACCGCCAACTGTTCCAATGGGGTCCCAACGTTTGCGCATTTGTATTCATGCATTCAATACGAAAGAAGAGATTGATCAGTTGATTTCGATGTTAAATTGAGGATGTAAAGATTTAATTGTAAAATTTATGCTTTTAAAGTATTGATTTTCAGGGTTTTTTATTTTAAAACGCAAGTCCCGGTAAATTATTGTATGTGCAATATCATTCCCGCATCAGCGTTTTCAAGAAAAAATTATTTATGAAAAAGATACTTGCCTTAACAATCCTAAGTCTGGCAGTTTTATCCTGCAAAAAAGATAAAATAGAACCAGCCGAACCACAACCTTCTAATCCTTCATACGCACATATCAGTACAACCGGCTCCTATTGGGTTTATGACTGGTATGAGGTTGATTCTACCGGAAATGAAACGCTGATCCCTGCCTGGAAAGATACCATTCGTATAGTGGGAGATTCCACCATCAATGGAAAGATCTTTCAGCACTATAAGGGAACGCAATGGAATTCACCGATTGAATACTACATGCGGGATTCAAGCGGATATGTAGTCAATACAAACGGAAAGATCTCTTATTCTTATGTCAGCAACCCGATGCTCGTTAGTGCCCACAACGATGGATATATTCATCAGAATAACTACATAGGCGAAAAACAAACAATCAATACTGCTTTCGGAAGTAAACTTGCAAGCACTACCTATACCGAAGTTTCTATGGTCGATGGAACTCCTGTCAATTCATGTGGTGATCTTTCGGTACGCTTATATAATTACTATGTTTCCGGATTAGGATGCACAGGGATTGAAACAGCATATATTTCACAATTTCAGGCATTGTGTTCCAAAAAACGATCCAGGCTAAGTGCTTATTACATTGCTCCATAACCGGATTTTCACTTCCACTATCCAAGCTACTACCTTTTATATAATGAACGCAGGTTCATAGTCACTTCGAGTCTCCCGCTCAATTGTTCTCGATGCATCCCGACGAAAAGTTGGGATGCTCGAACTGATTTGAGCGGGATGTATCGAAGGAGCTATGAAGATTTGCTGGAAAAAAAAATCATTTTTTTGAAATAAAATTTGGAAACTTAACGGTGTTAAGTATATTTGTACCGTCAATATTTAAAAATGGGAATTAACGAACGTAAGGAACGGGAAAAAGAACTCTTGCAAAAAAGCATTCTCACAGCTGCTCGTGAGGTTTTTTTGGAAAAAGGTTTTGACCAGACTTCCATTCGTTCGATTGCCCAGCGAATTGAATACAGCCCCACAACGATTTATTTATATTTCAAGGATAAGGACGCAATTCTTTTTGCACTTCATTCGGAAGGATTTCAACTGTTGGGAAGCAAATTGGAGGTGCTTTACTCGGTGGAGAATCCGTATGAACGGCTGAAAGCAATGGGGCGAATCTATATCCAGTTCGCAACAGACTACCCGGATTATTACGATTTGATGTTTGTACAGAAATCCCCCATGAATAATTTGGAGGACGATGAGCTTTGGAAGGAAGGTGCTTCTGCATTCGACGGACTGAAAGCAACCATTCAGCAATGCATGGACGGAGGTTATTTGCCTTTTACGGATGCTGAGACCGGAGCTTATCTGGTTTGGGCAACGATGCATGGAATGTGTAATTTATATGACAGGGGACGTTGCAAGGTTTTAGATCCTGAAAAGAGTGAAAAAATCGTTGATTTAGGCTTTGATGAATTCATTCGTATGATGGATTCCTTCAAGAAATAATTTTTTTATTAATTACTTAACACTGTTCAGTTAAATAACAATGATTATATGAAGCAAAAAATAACTCTTCTAATTGCGATTTCGGCAAGTTTGTTTATGCATGCTTACTCCTGGTCGCAGGGAGCATTGGAAAAATACATTCAGCAGGGGCTGGATTCCAATTTGGTTCTCAAACAACGTTCGATTCAATTGGAAAAAGCGCTTTTAACGTTAAATACGGCGAAAAGCAATTTTTTACCTTCCGTAAATTTTAATGCTTCCTACACAACGGCAGAAGGTGGGCGTTATGCTGATCTTCCGATCGGAGATATGCTGAATCCTGTGTATACGACATTAAATCAAATGACGGGAACGAATGCCTTTCCGCAAATTCAGAACCAGCAGATCAACTTCCTGCCAACCAATTTCTACGATACCTATATCCGTACTTCAGTACCCTTGTTAAACACGGATATTTATGCAAATAAACGGATCCAGGAACAAAAAGTGGAATTGAGCAACCTGGATATGCAGGTATATGCAAGGGAATTGGTTAAGAATATCAAGGTGGCTTATTACAATGTGATCATGGCTTCCAAATCGGTTTCTGTTTACGAAACAAATAAAAAAGTACTGGAGCAAAATGTAGCATTGAATGAGGCGCTTATAAAACAGGGAAAAGGTTTGAAAGTGAATCTTTTGAAGGCGCAAACAGAATTAATGAAGATGAATACTTCTATTTCTACTGCGAAAAATCAATTAACGAACGCACGGGCCTATTTCAATTTCCTGATCAACAGATCCCTGGATTCGGAAATTATTTTGGAAGAGGTTTCGGGAAGTAATCCACAACTGGAGATGAAGCAGGAACGGGAAGAAATTCAATTGATCAATCAATCTATCGGGGTTCAGGAATCAGTTTTGAAAATGAATAAGAATTACTGGGTTCCGAAGGTCAACGCATTCCTGGACTTGGGTTCGCAAGGTACCAACTGGGAAGTGAGCAGGAAGTCGGCTTACTATATGTTCGGTATTTCTGCTTCTATCCCGATTTACAATGGTTCGCGCAATCAGCAACAGATCAAACAAACGAAATACGAACTTGAAAGTGCAAAAATCCAGTTAGATCAGATCTCACAGCAACTGGAATTACAACGAACCCAGTCATTGCGTAATGTGGTCAATGCAAAAGAAAATTGGGAAACAGCACAGGTGCAGTTAGAAGCTTCCAAAGAATATTTCGCCCTGGTTTCGGGTGCAAACAGAGAAGGATTAACCAATCAGCTGGAATTCATTGATGCCTCCAATCAAGTGACCAATGCTGAATTGTTTGTCCTTATTCAATATCAAAACTACTTAAGTTCTTTAGCTGAACTTGAGCGCGCAGCAGCAACATATCCATTGAAATTCAATCAATAAACTATTCGATTATGAAAAAATTAGTAATACCGGCACTTGTTCTTTCCTTTTTTCTTGCTTCGTGCGGTTCGAAGGAAAAGACAACGAATGAAATTCCGAAGACTGAAGTGATTCCCGTAAAGTTGGAGCCTATTCAGGCAATGAACTCAAACGAAGAGATTCACGTTTCCGGACAATTCACAACGGATGATGAAACGTATTTATCATTCCTTTCAGGGGGAATTATCCAAAAATTGTATGTCAAAGAAGGAGATAAAGTTCGAAAAGGGCAATTGCTGGCGACTTTGGACCTTACATTGGTAAAAGCAACGGTTAGCCAGGCAAAACTGGGTCTCGAAAAATCAAAACGCGACCTGGAACGTGCGAAAAATTTACAGAAAGAAGGCTTTGCAACTTTAGAGCAGTTGCAAAATGCCCAGACAGCTTGTGATGTAGCAGAGGAACAATTACAATCGGCCCTGTTTAATTTGAAATATGCTGAAATAAGAGCTGTTTCAAACGGATTTATCCTGCGGAAAATGGCGAATCAGGGACAATTGGTGAGCAGTGGAACGCCGGTCTTTCAAACCAATGGTGCGGGATCAAGTTCCTTTAAACTGAAAGTCGGAGTGAGTGATCGCCAGTGGAGCCAGATTCATATCGGTGATGAAGCGGAAATCGAAGCGGATGTGTTTAAAAACAGGACATTGAAAGCGAAAGTTTCCCGTAAATCGGAAAGTATTGATCCCTTTAGCGGAACGTTTACAGTGGAATTGGAGTTAGAAGGGAAGTTACCGCAAGGATTGGCAAGCGGGGTGTTTGGTAAAGCAAAAATCCGGCTTTCCGAAACCTCCGAGAACTGGAAAATTCCTTACGAAGCTTTATTGGATGGAAACGCAGACGATGGATTTGTATTCATTTCGAATGACAAAAAAACGGTGAAAAAAGTACCTGTTAAGATCGAAAACCTGAACCAGAATGTGGTAGAAATATCGGAAGGTTTGGAAGGATACAAATATGTGATCGTTTCAGGCGGACCTTATTTGAACGAAAATTCGAGCATCTCATCAAAATAAGGCAAGCAAGATGAAAATAGCAACATACGCAGTACGCAACTACCAGTTTACCCTGGTGTTGTTCATCATGGCGATCGCTTTGGGGGTGAATACGCTTTTGACCATGCCACGGAGCGAGGATCCGGCGACGAATTCCCCTATGTTCCCGGTGATCGTAGTGTATCCCGGAACAAGTCCTTCGGATATGGAAGAGTTGGTTGTGAAACCGCTGGAAAAACAGATTTACAGTTTGGAAAACATCAAGCGCATCAAAACACAGATCAAAGATGGTGTGGCGATCATGCAGGTGGAATACAAATACGAATCGGATGTGAATGAGAAGTTCCAGGAGCTGACACGGGAAGTGAACGGAATGCGTTCCGATCTTCCGGACGAGATTTTGAGTATCGAAGTAAAGAAATTGGTGGCTTCCGATGTGAATGTTATCCAAACTGCCCTCATCAGTGAAAATGCATCCCGGAAATCATTGAAACGGGTGGCTGAAGATCTGCAGGAAGAACTGGAAAAGCTTCCGGAATTGAAGAATGTGAAAATTCATGGTTTATCCGATGAACAAGTTCGCATTGATTTGAGAACGGATAAGCTGGCTCAGCTTCACCTTCCTTTGAATGCGGTTGTCGGAACTCTGCAAAGTGAGATAGCGAATATCCCGGGTGGAAGTATTGATGTAGGGACAAAGTCATTAAACGTCAAAACAAGTGGGAATTATATTTCCCTGGAAGAAATTGCCAATACCATTATTTATGCTTCAGAAGGGAAAACCATTCCGCTAAAGGATGTGGCAGATGTCTACTATGATTTTTCCGAAACAAAACATATCACCCGCCTGAATGGGCATCGCTGTGTATTTGTTACTGCAGCTCAAAAAGAAGGATTTAATATTTCGGAGACTCAGAAGAAATACCAAACAGTGTTGGATGCATTCGATCCGCATATTCCTTCCAATATTGATATGGTGAATCATTTTGACCAGGGAGACAACGTGAATGCCCGTTTGGGAGGTTTGGGAATCGATTTCCTGATTGCAATTCTCCTGGTTGCGATCACTTTGCTTCCTCTGGGCGGAAGGGCTGCTTTGGTGGTAATGATCTCCATTCCACTTTCACTTGCCATCGGCTTGGTTCTCCTGAATGTGATGGGATATAACATCAATCAGCTGAGTATCGTTGGTTTGGTTGTGGCGCTGGGACTTTTGGTCGACGATAGTATTGTGGTGGTTGAAAATATCGAACGCTGGCTGCGGGAAGGATATTCACGCATGGATGCAACACTTATGGCAACGCAGCAAATCGGACTTTCGGTGGTGGGTTGTACCGTGACTCTGATCATTGCCTTTTTACCTTTGGTATTCCTGCCGGAAGTGGCCGGGGATTTTATCCGCAGTCTGCCAATGGCAGTTATCGCAAGTGTATTGGCTTCCATGCTCGTTTCACTTACGATCATTCCTTTCCTGTCGAGCCGTTTGTTGAAACAACACGAGGGACAACACAACGGGAATATCTTCTTGAGAGCACTTCAAAAAGCCATTTCGGGCACCTATTCTGTATTGTTGGATAAGGCTTTGAAAAGACCATTGATTACACTGACAGTAGCATTGGCGATCTTCATCGGTTCACTGGCATTGTTCCCTGTAATCGGGTTCAGTTTATTCCCTGCATCCGAAAAACCACAGTTCATGGTGAATGTTTCAGCGCCTTTGCAGACGAATCTGAATCGTACGAACGAGATCACGAAATATGTAGAGAAGGAATTGAGTAAAGTTCCGGAAGTGGAATATTATGCTGCAAATATTGGAAAGGGAAATCCTCCGGTATATTACAATGTGGTCCAGGAAAATGAGCGGAGTGATTTCGCCCAGATCTTTGTTCAGTTGGAAAAACATACGGGTGTCGATAAGAAACAGGAGATTGCGGATCGTTTAAGAACGGTTTTCAATGAATATCCCGGAGCTAAGATCGAGGTAAAGAACTTTGAACAAGGTCCGCCAATGGTGGCTCCTGTGGAAGTTCGTCTTTCCGGGGACAACCTGGATACTTTGCGGAAATTGAGCCAGGAAGTGGAGAATTTATTGAAGGAAATCCCGGGAACGATGTATATAAACAACCCGGTGAGCAACCTGAAATCCGATTTCAAACTGGTGATCTCGAAAGAAAAAGCACGGGCTTTGGGAGTAAATACAGTGGATATCGATAAAACGGTTCGTTTGGCGATCGCTGGAGTTGACCTGGGAACGTTTTCGGACAAAAATAACGATGAATTCTCCATGCTGTTAACAACGCATAAAGGCGAACGGGCAACTTTGGATGTCTTCAATCAGCTATATATCAACAACCAGCAGGGTCAGGCAATTTTGCTTTCACAAATTGCAAGTTTACAGCTCGAAAGTTCTCCCTTGTTCATCAATCATTTTAATAAGGTGCGTACTGTTTCCGTGAGCGCATTTGCTCAAAAGGGAGTCTTGGTCGATAACCTGATCAGTGAGGTGATTGCAAAAATGGAGAAGAAGAAACTTCCGAATGGTTATTCGTATGTTATGGGAGGTGAATACGAATCGCGCAACGAATCATTTGGCGGATTCAATACCATCATCACCATTACTGTTTTCCTGTTCGTTGCCGTATTGATCCTGCTTTTCAAAACCTTTAAAAGTACCCTGATCGTATTGTCGGTAATTCCCCTTGGAATTGTGGGAGCTGTGATTGCGTTATGGATGACCGGAAATTCGCTGTCGTTCGTAGCGGTAATCGGATTGATCGCCCTGGCCGGTATTGAGGTCAAGAATTCCATTTTGCTGGTCGATTTTACCAATCAGCTAAGGGAAGAGGGAAGAAGTTTGGATGAAGCGATCCGTGAAGCCGGCGAAGTACGTTTCTTACCGATCGTGCTTACATCGCTCACCGCGATCGGAGGTTTGATCCCGATAGCCATTTCAACCAACCCATTAATTTCACCTTTGGCCATCGTGTTGATCGGCGGATTGATCAGTTCAACCTTGTTATCACGTGTTGTAACACCAATCGTTTACCGTTTGATCCCGCCAAAAGTGGAAGTGAAAAAGCAGTAGAGATGTAAAAGATTGCCCGCAGATACCGCAGAGGAACGCGGAAAAATGATTTCTATTTATTACGATCAAATGTATGAAACATACATTCAAAATCTTATTTGAATAACATGTGAAACGGAAAGCCACCTTTTGGTTTTTTATTTCTGCGTAATCTGCGCCCTCTGCGGGAGATAAAAAGCTGTTTAAATTAATAAGATGATAGCCTTTATGATTTTGAACCTCATTGTTATTTGATTGTACTCAAGAATTATGAGATCAATACTTATCATTTTTTCATGTGTGTTTACCGCAAACGGATTTTCACAGGATACCCTGGCAACGGTTTTAAGTCACGATTGGGCGGCGGGGCAATGTTGTTCCAGTGGAACAGATGTCATTTTCACCCTTTCGGATAAACTCACTCCTTCGGATTTTGATTCCCTGGTTTACATTTCTTCCGGTAGCTCAAGTGTGGTTTTATACCCGGATGATTTTCACTCACAGGCTTTCGGTCAAAAAAACAATTGCATTGTAAGCTACGGCTGGAACACGAATAGTCCGAGAGATTACAGTACGTCCTCCGGTTTAACTCGTTGTTATGGTCTTCCGGAAAACAGGTTTACTGTCGTGCGTAATCAGCAAGCTCATTTGTTGATTTATAAGAAAAACGAAATGATAAAACGGGCAGCTGTAAAGGAGCAGTTTACAATAACAGCTTTTCCTTGAGCAGGCCGCATTTGTACATCCAACTTTTTCATTCTCCGGGAAATAGTGCAAATGGCCTATTGCCATCCGGATCTGCTTGTGTACCTTCGTTCAAAGAAAATCGATGAAAACAAGCTACTGCATTATTCTACTCTTCTTATGTTTCAATGGTTTCGCCCAGGATTCAATACGCTTTTCGGTAAACGGGAAAGTCGGATTGAAGTATAAAAGCGGAACACTGATCGTGGAACCAAAGTATACCGATCTGAAAATTGAACCGGATGGAATTCGTTTATACGACAGTGAATTCCAGGGTTATTTGCCGAAAGGATCGAATGAGATCATCCCGACGAATTACACAGAAATCTCGCAAATCGGTTCTTATTTCGAAGCGCGGAATGAAAGCGGAAGAATCGATCTGTACCTTGGAAGTAAGCTCATTGCAGGCGATTTGGATACCGGACTTCAAATGACGGATATACTTTCTGCAAAAGGTTGGGTCATTATTCGGAAAGAAGAGAAAGCCGGGATCATTGATCAAAAAGGAACGATCATTCTCCCGATGGAATATAGCGGTATCGAAGCTGTTTCTTCTTTTCAATATTGGTTGAATGATTCCAGTTTAGTGAATTATATTTTAGTTCTGGATAAAAGCGAATACTTCTACAGCCCGGAATCAGAAGGTTTTTTGCTTTATGGTGAACCGGTTCTTTATTTGGCAAAAGCAGACGGAACATTGATTACAGATTCTGTTTTTACTGAGGTTTCATACAATGCCGAACTGGATGAGTTTTCACTAAGATGCAATAATAAACTGGCTTTTATGAAGAGCGGATTCCGGATTGATTATTTGCCGTACGAATCGATCTCTGAATTTATGGAATGGAAAATTTGTTCTACAGGTGAGGAAAGCATTCTTTTCAATCGGTTTAATACTGCAATCGATACTTTTCATAGTGTTATTATCCCGGAAAGAAGAGTTGTATATACTGATCCCGAAGAGTATGAATTACTTTATTACGTCGAAACAATCTATGAGGAGTTTGTCTATGTGACGAGGAATAATGGAGATACTTCGCAAATGGCTATTTACGACCTGAGAAATCAGCAGTTGGTTTCGAATTGGGAACAAGGTGTCACTTTTGTAAGAAAAGGGAAAAGTGCTTCGGGACCAGTTGTATGGGTTTATATGAATGAATGGGGGAAAATGGCTTATCGTATCTCAACAGCCGAAAAAGGTTCGTCGTTTGTATACCAGGATATCTATCCTGTTACTGATCAGTTTTATGCACTCCGAAAAGAAGGGGATCCTTTCTATATGTTATGTGAGCTGATAGGAGATTCTGTTTTCAAGGAAAGAGTGGAGATCAATAAAACATTCGGAAGTTTCAATTATACAGGAATAAACACACAAAATGTGGATGAATACGATGCGGATCTATCGCATGGCTTTGTGGATGAATTTGGAAATTATTATCCCTATTCTACAGATAGTATAACGAAAACCGTTCCGATTCTCCTGATCCCGTTCACAGTGTTTCAGAATGCTTATGGAAAACTGGGCTTTATTTCCTGGAATGGGAAAGTGCTTGATCTGAATGCGGATACACTTTTTCAAAACAGTATGCATAGTACATTGATCGAATACAAATCGGGAGATCTTTGGGGAGCAGCTGAGGTCATTTGGGGAAATGTTTTTAAGCCCGATCAACAAGTGCCGGAACGCTTCAGACTCATGGAGGACTTTGCATTAATTTACCGGTTGAGTGAAGATGAAAAGCATTATATAGATTCAAAAGGGCGGTTTTTTTATTCAACCAATCCGGAACGCATGATCTCAAAGAACGGCGGTCTGAAAGGTGCGAAAGTGTATTCTGAGTTCGAAGATAAAATAGATAGCGCGATCCCATTTGTGTACCGCGAAATGCTTCCTGCATGGAACGGAAATTACCTGGTACAAAATAAAGGAAAGAAGTGGGGAATACTTACTCCTTTCAACGATACCTTGTTCCCGTTTAAGTATGATCTATTGTCATTTGAATCCGTGAAAACGGATGGAATTCACGAAGTATTTCCTTACAGGGATTACGATGAGGTGTGTTATTCCACCAGCGGGAACTTCCATGGGATCCTGAGTCTGAACCTGCGAAAAGAAATTCCACCGGTATACGATTGGGTGCAATCCATTTCGGAGTCCGCATTTGTTGTCAATAAGGGTGGGAAATACGGAGTATATGATTACAATTTGGATGAAAAAATAAAACCGGTTTTTGATGAACTGATGATTGGATCTTCTTTGTCAAGTGTTTTTATTCTTCGGGCGAAAAAAGCAGATAAATGGTACAATATCGAATTTTTTGAAGGAAAGGTTCCGGATCAGTCAACACTGTTGCAAACACTTCCCTGTGATTTCGTTGTGGATGAAATGGGCTTTGTCAAAAAACAGAACGGATTTGAAGTGAGAAATCTGATGGATGGTTCGGTGGTTCAAAAGGAGGGAGCTATCACGGATTACCTGAGTGAAAAGCCGCTTCTGGTGAAAGATGGAAAACTCTATATCCTGGATTCAAAAGGAAAACTGCTTTATCCCGATGCGCTAACGAATGTAGTTTTCATGGAAGATGGTACTATAATGAGCAGTGTTAGCGGGATTACTTATTCCTATTCTCTTTCCAAAAAGAATAAAACAGTTTTTACTCAATAATAAGGTGTAACAGTTAAACCTTCACGGCTAATCAGGCAGGAGAGGAGTTACTTGTCTTTATGCCATTTGCTGTTCTTTCATTTTATCAAAAACTCCGTCCCATAACTGTTTACGCATTTCAAGTGATTTGATCGAGTACTCTTCTGCTTCTTTCCATTTTACAGGATCATTTCCACACAATTCACTTACCATTTGTAAGGCTAAATGTCCGTGATGATCTCCGTCAACTTCAATGTGGCGGTCCAAATAGAATTTGAAGCTTGCCAGTTGAGTAGGGAATTTTGCATTCAGATCACTGACAATACTGTGGAACATATTCGGGATCAGGTCTTCTCTTCCGAAAGTGAATACTGCAGCTATCAGATGCGGTTTTTTAGTCGCAATGACTTCAAAAGTAAAACGTAAAAAATGTTTGGCAGATTCAGGGATCAAAACCAGTTCAATTGCTTCTTCCACAGATTTCCCTTGTTGAATTTGACTGAACAAAGCATCGATTCCAAGGCGTGAAGCACCTGTTTGCTCCATTGCTTCCAGGTATAATTCGAAATGACTTTTACGAATTCCATCACCTTTTTTCACATCTTCCTCCGAGGCCAGGTCGGATTCTTCTCCGCAGACAATTTCGTTGATGAGGTAGCGGACTTCTGCAGAGCCAACAGGAAACCAGGGAACTTGCGTACAAGTCAATTGATTTTGGAGTGCTTTTAAAAGCGACATAAAATCCCAAACGGCATATATATGGTGTTCCATAAAAATGCGGATGTCCTCAATGGATTGAATGGCTTGATAGCTCGGATGATGAACCACTTCTTCACGCACTTTTTCAAGGCTTGACTGGATTTTTTTAATTTCTGGAGTCATAAATTAATTTTAAAATTAGTTTCAATTTCTAATTAGTTCGCTTTTTCAGATCCAAATCAAAAGCCGAGTTTTTTCTTATTTAATTTGAAAATAAGGAAAAATGAATGGAGTGCTACTGAGTTTTTACCTGACTCAATTCAAAATAAATTCCGTTGAAACGATAGGATTTACTTCCGGGTACAATTTCTCCTTTGTCATTCGTGGTGGAAACAGTAATGATCTTTTTCTTCGAATCGTATGTGATTACGGGAATCGGTCTTTCGGGCTGTTCGTAAACACTGAAAAAGTCATAGGCAAGATCGAGAGAATTTTTCATGCCTTCCGGCGTTTTCATTAAAAGAACACTGTCATTGACACCTGCGTTGTTGAGTTCAAATGCTTTGATCGATTGACTGACATCTTTTGATGAATAGATTCCGTTAATAACAGCCAGGTAGTAAGTCGTTTTTTTAGTTTTCAAAGTGAACAGATCGGAGCAATACCAGGCCGGATCACCTTCACCCAACTCCATAGATTGAGTTTTCATCGTCTTACCATTCCGGTACTGATAGATTACATTGAAAAAATGCATTGTCCCACCTAATTGGGAATCCCAGCTGTAAATTCGGAACGTGCCGTCTTTGGAAGTTTTCACATAGCAAATGTGGGCTTCTGTTAGTGCTTTGAAGGAATACTTGAGTGTTTTTTTGTCCGAGGAAAGCAGGTTTTGCAACTTTTCAGTGAACAGATCGCTGTAGTAATTAAGCGAATCAAACTCCCCGGATCTTGCACCGGTAAGTTTCTTGTGTATCAGGATGAGTTCCTGTTCTTTTTGCCCGAGGTCGTTTCTCTGTGCAGAAACCGGGTGATTCCCGCACAGGGAGATGAATGCTATGAAAATAGTTTTATACATGTTTTACTTGCGTTTTGCAGTAAAGTTTCCATTGGGCTGAATGAAAGTAACTGCTTTTGATTTCCCTTCTTCAACGGTAAACTTGATGCTGTAACCTTTTGCAATGACCAGGTTAAAGGTATGATTTCCTACGGGGATCGTTTCGTAATCGGTTTGTCCGGGTACGAGCAACATCAATGTTTCCCCTTTGAGGTAGATTTTGATGGTTTGACCCTCCAGCTCGTAATCACCGGTATACATGTTTAATTCGTTACCGGATAAATTTACCTTGATAGCCTGACGCGTAAAAATGGTTTCCTTATCCGGTTCGCCCATATCCATGGAAAGACTTTCTATTTTTCCGTTGCTTGCAGTTCCGAAATTGATCAGGAAACGATCATCAGCCGAATCCTCGGAATCCTCCTTCTTATCTACCGATTTAAATTCAAATACATCGTAATGATAATGTTTCAGCCAGGTTCTCTCTCCGGCAATGAAGGTGAAGAGTGTATCATTTTTCAGGGTAATGGTAAATTCCGAAAAGGCCGGGTTCCCGTATAATCCTGCATAATCTGCCAATGGGTGGGAAGGCTGTGTGTTTTTAACCTGTATAGTATCTCCCTTTTTCTCCGTTTTTAATGCCGATTTCATTGCTTCGTCCAGTTCTTTCTTTGCATCTGCATTCCATGGAATCGGTTCCAATGCAAATAATTTATCTGAGACCAGGTTGCGAACAATGGACGGTACTGCGGATCCGTTTTGATTGGTTAATACTACAATCCCGATGGAATCGGAAGGATAAAAACCTACGCTTGCAGAGAACCCGTCTATATTTCCACCGTGTTCCACTAAATAATGTCCGCGATAAGATTTCAGGAACCATCCTAAACCATAATTACTGAATTGGATATCGCTATGACTTCCGGGCAGTCCGCCTGAAACCACCATTTGAGCACTCTCTGCTTCCCTGACGTAAGAAGGTGGGATGATCTCGGTTCCATTGAATTTTCCGCCCATAATCCAGGTAGAAACCCAATTTCCCATGTCGTTGGCACAGGAATTAATACTTCCTGCAGGTCCCATTCCGTTGATGTGATAGTAAGGAATTTTTTTGATGGCAAATTTTTCGTCCAGGGTATAAGGCAATGAAGCATCCGCATCTTTTTGCATAGTGAAAATATCGGTATTACTATGTATCATTTTCAGGGGGACAAAGAAGCGTTCTTTTATATTGTCTTCCCAGGTTTTTCCTGTGATCTTCTCGGTGATCATTCCCTGAGCCAGGAACATGAAGTTATTGTATTGCCATTTTTGACGCAGCTTAACGTTTGGCTCCATGAATTTCACACGCTGGATCAAACTATCGCGATTACTGGTGTTGAACATGTACCAGGAATAATCGAAGCGGGCAAGCCCTGTCCGGTGGCACATCATATCACGAATCGTAATCCCGGTATTCATGTAATCATACTTGAAAGCCAGCTTGGGTAAATGTGTAACGGCCAAATCATCCAGTTTCAATTTACCGTCCTTCTCAAGCTGACCCAGCATAGCTGATGTGAATGCCTTGGAGGAAGATCCGATGGCAAACAGGGTGGTCGGTGTTACCGGTTTTTTGTTTTCCAGGTCACGGTAGCCGAACCCTTTTGAGAAGATGATTTTGTCTTTGTAAACGATTGCAACCGAATAACCGGCCACTTTTTGGTCAGCCAGTACTTTTTCAAGTTCTTTCTCAATTCCGCTCAGGCGTTTGTTATAGTCGGGCTTCTTTTCTTTGGATTGGGAAACAGCAGTAAAAACGGACGATGCCGCCAGTAAAAGGGTAAGGATGTGTTTCATTATCTGTTTAATTTTAATGAAAGTAAATGTAAGAAACTTGTACGGAATAACTATTTGTCATGCTACTTTTTCCATCGCCGGTTCCAGGTGTATTCCGGCGGTGTCATTTCGGGTTCCATCAGTCTTAGCAGATTGGGGTATGGAGGTTAGCAGGCAGAATTACCGTACTCACCGGCTAGAAATTTTGCTTGCTTAACCAGTGGAAAAATTTGAATATTACGTACCTACACCGCCTTCTTCCTGTACCAAAGGATCGAAAGCAAAATATTGATACCAAAAACAATTTGTGCACCGATTAATCCGTAGGATGCAAGATTTACCCATTCTAACCAGTTGACCGGACCGGACTTAGGAAGTGAATCGTCCATGGCATTATACGCTGTTTGGGGAGCTTCCTGCTGAACGGCAAAATGGATTACCATCAGGCCGAGAATTGTGAAGATGAAATGAATTAAAAAAAGATACTTGTTCATCGGTTTCCGGAAGAGTTGGAAGGTCAGGGAAACGCCCGCGAAAAATAAAAACAGGAAACACAGGATCAGCCAGACGATTTTTTTCGGGAGCACTAGATAAAAGTTCTGAAGAACGATATCCAGGGTTTCTGATTCTTCAAATAAAGCAAGGACTCCTAAAATTAGTGCCGTACTGCAATAAATAAGGGATATTAAATAAGATTTGAACATACCTTGAATAGCTTATTATGTTTCAGAAATAGTTTTATATGTTTCTTAACCTAAGGTACGTTAAATTTATTGCAATTGAATGATCGTCAAGTGAGAACTTTCATTCCGAGCCTTAAAAAAAGACCTTAAGGCGATGATGAACAATATGCTAAACAGTACCGTTACTGTAAAATTTCCCATAGATGCGATTGCTTGCATTAAAGCAGTAATGGCTTCTCCTCCTGCATTCGAAGAATGATAACTTGATCTGTTTGTTCCTGTTGCCAGTACAATGAAATAGATTATTGGGATTACGAGCATAGCAATTGCCGGTTTTTTAGAGTTCAAACTTTGTTTTTGTTCTTTCGGCAGTGTTCTTGAATTAGGGAATCGTTTTAATATGAAATCGGTAAACTCTTTAATAAAAGCCGAATTTTCCCATCGGATCAAAACGGTCAAATCTTCTTTTTTGCCATAAGCAAGTGTGGTAGTTTTTTTCGAATGGTTAATCTCCAAGGATTTCAAATAAGAGAGTGGAATAGACGCAAGTTTATCTAAAGTTTCATGTTGGTCTAGGATTTCATTGTCTTTCAGAGATTCCAATTCTCCGTAATAAAGCAAATCCTGAAAAATGAAAACTGAATCTTTCTTTTTATTGCTGGAAATCCATTGCTTAGTCACGAATGAAAAAGTTTAGTTATAAATTTGTTCCCAAATACCTATTTTATCCGGGTTCTTTTCAATTTGAACATTCTGTTCTTTGAATGTATTCGTAATTTGGCGGATAATTTTTTTATTCCATGAAAAGCCAAAGGAAGGAACAACAATTCCCGTGAAACGCTTGTTCATGACCACTCCACGAGATGAGGTGAATTCACTATAGATCTCTAGTGTTGTAAAGAAGAAATGAGATTCGGAATAGTAGGTTATTCTATCCAAATCAAAATTCAGTGGTTTGGAATTGCGCTTTTTGAGTATTTGCAAATGTCTTTCCTCCGGATTAATAACGAGCTTTCGAGGAACTTTTTTGTAATAAAAAGTGAAAGGAGACATGATCAGGATACTGATGAATAAGCACAGGCAGAAAGAGAAAGGATCGAGTAAACGATCTGTCAACTCCATGTGACTGTGCTTCCTATTTTTAAGAGTCGAATTAATGTGCATTCCTGCAGAAAACAATAAAACATATAACATCAAGATTAAAATGTCTATGCGTTTTCTTTCCCAAACTCTCATATTACTTATTTCAATTTGAAATTTTTCCATTTTTAATTCGAGAATTAACTCCTTGATAATTTCTCCAGCGCTTCTTCCAATGACTCCAAAAAGTTGATCTGTTTTCCCTGGTTGCTTTCATAGATGAAGTCCGTAATACTTTTGCTTGTGTAAGCAGAAAAATCTCCCACAATCGCCAGCCGGACACGGTAATTAGAAAACTTTTGCAGGATCTCTCCGGCCATTCCGTTCTTCAGGTCGAAGAAAGCAGGAATGATGTTCTTTTCATAAACGATGATGCGGTCGAAACCCTGGTAATAGAGATTTCCGAGCAAGTCGAGCCCGTCTTCTTCTTTTTCAATGAGATATTCATCCGAAGTGATTTCTGCAATTTGAATGCTGTTTATAGTATGTGATTCGATATGCATGGTTTAATTTTTTACGGTAAAGATATGTGTAAAAGCTCTGCGTTTTTGTCAAATAAAATAAGTGTATTCAAAATATGAATCTGCGTAATCTATAAAATCTACGTGGAAATAAAGCCCGCAGATTCCGCGGATTTCGCAGATGTTATCAGTTTAAATTTTGCACGTATTATTTAATAAAACTCAGATCCAAATAAAAATGCTCGCTATTTGCCGGATCAAGATAGAGATTTGTTTCTTTTTGGATGGCAAAATACATTTCGAGGCTTTTGGGATCTAGCTCACAAGGCCAATGAAACTGTTTTTTCTGACCGTTTAATTCGATCTCAAACTCAAGGACCGTTTGGAGATGCTTTTCTTTCATTTCTATATCGTAAACCTGGTTTTCAATAAAGTGTGAGCTATCCCATTTATTGCTTTTGATTTTTACGGAATCAAGATCAATCGTGAATTTTGTTCCGTAGTGAATGATCTTCAGTTTTTCTTCCTTTTGCTTCAGTTGCTTTTTTTTAGAATAACGAATAGCGAATAGGAGAATGATGCCGAATAATAGGATGAGTGCTATTCCGAGTCCCAGCATGAAATAACTCACGTAATTATCCAAGTTGTTCAAAGCGCCACGGATCATTAAATATCCCAGGAACGCCAGACATAGGGATATTATCAGGGAAAGGCCTAAGATTCGTTCTTTGAGTTTTTTCATGCAGTTAAAGTTTTTTCATCATCTGCGAGATCAGCGCGAGACTTATCAACTTAACAAAAGTATCTCATTTTTGTATAGCTCTACCAAACGTTCCATGGTGATCCGGTTGGCGGCACGGGGAGAGGTGGAGTACAAAACAACTAATTCAATTGTTCTTCCCTTGTAGTCAATTGCACTTTTGATCGGTCTCTTTCCGGTTGGGAAGCGGTGTTTGATCTCGTGGCTTGCCAAAAAACGAATAAACCAGCGTGCGGCACTTTCTTTCCCCGAACTGCTGGTGAAAATGATCTTCCTGATCGTTGGGTTTTCATCCAGGATTTGAAAGATGTTCATAAATTCCACCACGCTCAGGTTCTCGTCGAGTGAACTGCTATTATTGCGTACTATGTGCTGCCCCATGTCTGTAACAGCGACCTGCAGTTTCTGCAGGAGATTTTTCCGCTCTTCCACTGCCAGATCTCCGGCCAGGTATTCCAGTTCCGTTCCGGCGATTTGTGCAATTACTTTCCAGAAAAAATTGTTCTTATTCGGATAAAAGAAATCGAATGACCAGTTGCGTTTTGTCGGGGGAAAGGTTCCGACAATTAACACCCGACTGTTCTCCGGGGCAAACCAATTCCATGGATGAAGTTCTTTTTGCATGGAATTAAATTAATAGACTTTTCAGTAAAAACCGAGTTCATTATTTAAAATTAACAGTGGGGAACCTTCGCTTAAATAATTAGCTTCTTGTCTTATTGAAATCTTACGATGGAATAAATTAGATCAGGAACAACAATTTATCATATAAAGGATTTGTTAATAATTAGTTGTTTTTTTTAAAAAATAATTAAGTTTTCGCTTAAAAAATTAAAAAATAATTTGAGGATATGGTTTGATAAGAAGATGGTCAAGAATATTCATGCAGGAGTTTCAAATGTGAATTTTATATACAAATTTGACTACTACTATTAATTTACACTTTTTCGTATGAAAAAAGGTCTACTACTCGCAAGCATATTTTGTCTTCAAATTACTTATAGTAAGGTGATTGGGCAACAAGATCCTAGAATTATCAGTTGGGTTTCTACTCATCCTTCTGTCCACATCTTTTCCGAGAAAAACTACGGTCAGCTCAGTTCAGATTTCAAATCCAGGTTAAAAAACCAGGTTGTAATATATAAGGAGAAACTGACCTTTGATGACTTAATGGCATATGAGCAGCTCGAAAAAGCGGGTGAAACTTCCCCGCACACTATTTCCACAGATGGAGATGCTCAAATCATAAAAAACTGGCTTGTATATCATCCGGATGTTAAACTGATCAAACAATCCGAATTCCAGGCAATGACAGAAGAGCGAAAGAGCCTGTATGTCTCACTTGAAGCCATGATTTTAATCGGGGAATATTTAACCGTCGAGGATATAACGAACTACGGGCACTAAACTAACAGATTCAAAAACTACTACTATGAAGACAAGGAAATTACTTGTACTATCCTTTCACATTCTTTTTTTTGTGGGATTTACTTACGGACAATCCAATACCCCATGCACAAGCGGTTCAGTATCAGCTCCGTCTCTTTCGGTTGGAGCAAGTTGTTCTTTTACTTCGGGGACGACAACAGGAGCTACTTCACAGACCAATGCCGCAAATGGAGGAACTCCTTTATGTGGTTCCATGGGACTGGATGTTTGGTATCAGTTTACAGCTCCTGCTTCCGGTTCTGTTAATATTCTAACCCAGGCAGGATCTATTAGTGATGGTGTAATGTCTCTCTATTCCGGAAGTTGCGGATCCTGGACAGAAATAGACTGTAGTGATGATGTTTCCGGATTAATGCCCGAGATCAGTGCTTCAGGTTTAACTCCCGGTGCAACCTACCTGATTCGTTTTTGGGAGTATGGAGGAACGACCGGAGGAACGTTCGATATCTGTGTTTCCCAGTTGGCACCGCCGGCGGGAAATACTACGTGTACTGTTCAAACACCGATTTGTTCCGGATCACCGATTAGTTTTACTGCGAATACCGGGGGAAGCGATGCCAGTACGGTTAATCCCGGCAATGCTTACGGATGTTTGTCTACATCCCCGAACCCAAGTTGGTATTACCTGGAAATCTCTTCAGGAGGAACTTTGATCGTTGATATTACAGCCGGTTCAGATGTGGATTTTGCTATTTGGGGACCTTTTGCTAATGTTGCCACCGGAACAGGGGCATGCAACTCTTATGGTGCACCACTCGATTGTTCGTATTCCACTTCAGCGATAGAGCAGGTGAATTTGGCCGGTGTGGTTTCCGGACAAGTATATGTACTTTTAGTGACCAATTATGCAAATACTGTACAAACGATTACTTTGAACAATGCAGGAGGAACAGCAACCACCAATTGTTCCATTGTTATGCCTGTCGGATTTAGCGCATGGGATGCAGTTAGTTCAGGCGGAGAAGTTCGTTTAAGCTGGACAACCGAGTCCGAAACCAACAATGATTATTTTGCAGTGCAGCGCTCACAGGACGGATTGATTTGGGAAACGCTCGGTTTGCTGGAAGGTGCCGGAACAAGTTCTGATCCTCATAATTACAGTTATACAGACCTGTCACCCGATAAGGGAATCAACTATTATCGCTTAAAACAAGTGGATCACAATGGTCAATCTGTTTTAAGTTCCGTTCTATCAGTGAAAGTCTCTTTAGCAAATGAACACTTTATTTCTCCGAATCCAACCAAAGCTTATGCTTTCGTGGGGGAAAACGGACATGTGAAAATTAGTTCTGTTGAACTTGTCGACAATATTGGCAGGGTACAGGTGGTTCCTTTTAGTTCAGTTGAAGGAGGTGTCAATGTAGATTGTCGTTCGATGAGTCCCGGAACTTACTTTTTGCGAAGTGTGAATGTCATGGGAGAATCCAGTTCATCGGTACTCGTTGTAGAATAACGAATGCACTTGTTTTTATTGTCGCTTATTTCTGAATGAATTTTCCGGATTTTTCGATGCGGTATTTTTTTAGTTCAACACTTGGTTCTTCTCCCCAATCGCTGTAAGATGTAACGACTACTTCGTCTGCCCCGATCCGGCCTTCGCTCCGCGACATGGATTCTGCAATTTCGTCATAGGAGATCAGAACTTTATCAATGACCTTGTAGTCTTGTTTGGTATGTGAGACCAGGTAAGTTTTCATTTCAGTCTCTGATGTTACGGTAATAACAACCAAATCAATATCCGTTGAAAGTGCCAGGCGATAACGGGTGTGAAGTGTTTCATAATCCGCTCCCAGGCTTTTTAAATGCAATTTGGAGATCAGATCTTTGGAAAGTTTATGCTCTCCGTTGAAATTGTCAAAATTGGTAGTGTCCACAACAGGGAGTTGTTTGAAAGGAACAGAAGCAAACAGGTCGGGTTTCGTTTGTTTGACACCTTCGGGATCTTTTAATAATTCTGCACGCTCAGCCGCTTTGGTTTCTGCGTCCGATTCATTTGGGGTACAGGAAAAGATACTGATCGCAATGAACAGGATCGGAAGAAGTTTGAAATGCATAGGCTTATTTTGTCTTGGTCTAAGTTAAGGAATATTTCTTCGGTTCTTTGTCAGCTTGGCGGTTTATTAAGCGGATTAATTCCCGTATTGACCAAAACCACCTGGATTTTGAAGTTCTCGGATTCATAGCGTTTGAGGTATTTCTTTACTGCCTTAAGCATCACTTTCGAGTAATGGTTCGACCAGATATTCCAGTACACTACAAAAGTATAGTCGTGTTGCAGTGCGGCCTGACGAATCTGTTCTTTTTCCAAGTTGGAAACTGCCCATAAGGAAGGTTCATCGGAGAACCGGAGATTGAAATTGGTAGGAAATTGCCAGAATTGGAATTCTTTTGTTTTGATGATATTCCGGCGCCTGAAAGGTCCGTAGCATTGTGTGTAGGCATTCACGAGTTTTCCGGATCGATCATAAATACGGAGTTGCATCAGGGATTGCGGAGTATTCCTTGCCAGTTTGTAAGTGTCGATCGCATAAAACGGGGTAGAAAACAGGTTTCGCAAAGAATCCTCGAAGAAGAGGGAATGATCTGCAAAATCCAGATGCTTCTTTTTTAAATAGGCCGCGACCTCTCCGGGCGATTCATCTGCAGGTTCCGAGGTGCCCATGAAGTGGATGAAACCGCAGGAATGCAGGGAGCAAACGATGATTATAAGAAATAAATAGTTCGTCCGGTTCATTGATCAAATATACTAAAGAAGAGAATTGAAGTAGCTCTGCCATAGAAAATCTTTCCTTGGTCTGCTTGATTTTCACCCGATTTAACCAGCCAAGGTAACGCTCTGATAATTCCCGTTCGCATCCACCGAGATCTCGATGAGGTGTTCTCCGAACAATTCCCCGTCGTTGCAATAAATGGTGCAGGATTTGTCGCTGTAAAAGACAATGCCTTCAATGGCTATCAGTTTCCTGAACTGTTCCGGGTCAATCAGTTCTTCGTCTTCACCGAGCCAGCTTTCGTTCTTCAGTTGAATCATTTCGGGTTCCATGTCGAGCAGGTGCTGTTTGTAGAACTCTGCTCTCATCTTAGATTCCACGTAGGCCAACAGGGAAGCAAAATGCCCCGGTTCCTCGTTGTAGACCGACAGATCAAAGGGGAAGTACTTCGAAGTGCCGTTGTTTTCGTATTGCCTGTATTTTTCGTCGTAGGTGAGTGTTCCCAGGAACTCGTTTTCAATGACGGGTTCGATCTTTACAGATTCGGAAACTTTATGCGGCTGTGACTTTTCGTTATTCAGACTTGCGAAAGCGCGTTCCAGGTCAGTCTGGTCAAACATGGGGTGGAATTCCCGCAGTTTTTTGTGCAGTTCGCGGATATTGGTCTTTACCTTGACTTCTTCTGCCAGTATGGTGACTTCGTCGTCCTGCAAGTCAAGCCCGGTGTAGTGATATTTATTGGGGATATAGACCGAGTATTCGGTTTCACCGTCTTCCGGTGTAGTGATGATCGTAATTCCCCACTGGAAATCCTGGTCGTTATCGGGAGGGGCAATGGAAACCATAGGCTGTGACATGAAATTAGTGCGCTTTACACGAAATTTCCGCAGGATCAAAAGTTTGGTGAGGCTCTCGTTCACCGTGGCACAGGGATAATTTCCCAGCAATTCCTCCAATTGTGAATTGTCGCCGTTACGCGCATCGGTCAATACTTGTTGCAAGTTCTCAAATTCCCATCCGTTTGTCATAAGTGACTATTTGATAGATAAAAGATAAGGAATATTTTCCACCTTCTAGAGCCTGGTATGTTAAAAACTACTTCCATTGACGCTACGGTCAAGGCTTTCAACCCTGACGCTTTGGTCAGGGCTTTCAGCACTAAAGTTTCGCAGTGTAAAAGGAGACAGTAGCAGACTTTACAGTCGCTACGTCTCAGGGTGACAGTAGCAGACTTTACAGTCGCTACATCTCGATGTGGGGTATCTATGCTTTAACTATGCTTTATCTACGTTATGTCCTTCGGCTTTTCCGTCTTGACCAAAGCAGATCAAACAAATGATCGCTTCGGATCGAGTGAGCCAGAGCCTACAGTACGGTGATCGTCGGGAGAAAATAGAGGTGATGGATTGTGAGTAGGTAGGTTTAAATTTCGATTTTTAGGGCAAAAGAAAAGGCTGCCTAAAATAGACAGCCTTTTTCAGAAAATATGTTTGCTTAGTTAGCCAATGATACATTGACAGCATTCAAACCGTTTCTTCCGTTTTCAGTATCATAAGTAACACTGTCATTTTCACGGATCTCGTCGTTCAAACCTGTAGCATGTACAAAAATATCTTGTTGATCTTCACCTTTAATAAATCCGAAGCCTTTTGCGTCGTTGAAGAATTTTACTGTTCCTTTATTCATATTCGTTGTTTTGTGTTCCGTTTTCTTTTGGAACCATTATAATCATTCTGGTCCGCACGCACTTCGCGCGGATTTTTTTAAGGAAAATGTTTAAATTAATTGGAGTGTAAATTGACTTTACAGTCTGATTGAGATAACAATCTTCTATTGAATGGTCTCAAAGGTAACATTAATTTCCGGTATTCCTAATTAATCTTCTTTAATATTGAAAATGAGCTTGCTAAGAAACGGGTGCAGGAATACCTAATCGCCAGTTTTAGATCGCTTAGGGTTCTTTATGTGCCTCGTGATTTATAGTTTTGCACAAAGGACACGATCCCGATAGCTATCGGGAACACGAGGATTTATGATAAAAACCATGAGCATAATTTCCACCTTTTTGTCATTGCCACAAAAAGGTGGAGCCAAAAAGGTCTAGGCGTGGGTAAACCAATCGACCTGTTAGCAGGTTATGACAGATTTTCTCATAAACTCGTCGTTCCTCCTCAAACAATATGAGAAAATTTACTGTCATTTACTGCACAGGTTCCCGATCTTGTTCACCTAATCGCCAAATTTAGATTTGGACTGGTTGTATTAATTTTTGTCATGAAGGTTGAAATGTTAAAAATCAATACAAAAGACGCTGTATCTATGCTTTATATAAGCAGTGTGGGAACAAATCAGCATGAGTATGATACTCGCGCTAGCTTTTGGGAATATTAATTTGTTTCCAAGGATCCTGATCATCCGTGATTTTTCCTCCCCTCTGACGGAGTCTGATACTCATCAGAGTCATCAGACCTTGGTCCCCCTCCAAAGGGGGAAATTGATACCATCTCTGCACACAACACACGTTAAGCCTCTTCTTTGCGTCCTCCGCGCCTTTGTGGTGAAATTTATAAACTAAACCGATTTACCTGAACTTCCTGCATTTTATATTGGTTTCCAGCGCTTTTCCGTTGTAATTTTGTGCCATGAAATATGCTTTGTTTGCTCTTTTGATCGTGTTGGGAATTTCCTCATCTGTTGTTGCACAAACGGTTCCGCTTCGCGTGGTTTCCTACAACTTACTGAACTTCCCCAACGGAAGGAATGATTGCGGTGCCGGGAATGTCAACCTTCCCAACCGGGCAGATTCCCTACGTAAGATCATGCGGTATCTCCAACCGGATATTTTCGTGGGTTGCGAGATCCAGACAGAAGCCGGCTGCGACAGTGTACTGACACGAGCGCTGAATGTTTTCGGAACTACACATTACCAGCGGGCGAATTTCGTTCAGAACTCCAATGGCGGAGATTTGCAGAATATGCTATTCTACCATTCGGGGAAACTGACACTGAAGGAGCAACGCAGTATTCCAACGGGTATCCGCGATATTGACCATTACATTTTGTACCTCAACGACAATACTTTGCCACAGCATCATGATACCTGCTTCATCGAAGTATTTATGTGTCACCTGAAGGCCGGAAGTGCCAGTGCAGACCAGAGTGATCGCGCGGCTCAAACAGCTTTATTGCGAACTGTCCTTGACGGAAGACCCCAGGGCCGGCATATGTTTGTATGCGGTGATTTGAATACCTATCGCAGTACGGAAGTTGGTTACCAGAATTTGGTAAGCGGCGGAAGTAATTTCCTGAAGGATCCGATCAATATGCCCGGAAACTGGACGAACAACTCTTCATTCGCCGGGATACATACCCAATCTCCACGGGCAAGCGGTTCCACGGATTGCGGAGTAACGGGTGGTTTGGATGATCGTTTTGACCACATCCTCGTATCGCAGAATGTGCTAAACGGGGCAAACCTTTTGCAATACACTCCTTCGTCTTACAAAGCCATCGGGAACGACGGAAGCCATTACAATCAAAGCATCCTGGCAGGAAGCAATTCCCAGTATCCGGATTCAGTGGTGCGGGCACTATACTATTCTTCTGATCACTTACCGGTGAAACTGGATGTAACTGCAACGATCCCAACAACTAACGGATTGAACCTGACACTGAGTATGACAGGAGGAGCTTGTCAGACAGGCGGTACAAGTGTAACGGTGAATCCTAACCTGGGCCAGGCTCCGTATTCGTATCAATGGAGTGCAAATGCCGGTTCACAAACAACAGCTACTGCGAGTAATTTACCGGCCGGGAGCTATTGCGTTACGGTAACAGACAACAATGGGCTTTCGGATGTGGTTTGTTTTGAAGTAGCATCCAATGATCCCTTAACTGCAAGTACTTTTCCCGGATTGGATGAGGGAACATGCAACGGGCAGACTTTTGCCGTTGCTTCCGGAGGTGAGGCTCCTTATTCGTATCAGTGGAACGATCCTCAGAATCAAACGACTTCTACTGCAAGCAACCTGTGTGCAGGAACATATACTTGTGTGATCACTGATCAAAACGGTTGTTCGGCAACGGTTACGGCCACCATTTTTTCAAATACCACATCCGTAGAGGAATTGTTTGCAGGAACGGATTTCACACTTTTCCCTAACCCGGCAAATGAAAGCATCATGCTTAGCTGTGAAAATAACCTCGGATTGGGAAGACTTAACCTGAGAATTCTAAGTGTTTCAGGGGAAGTGGTCCAAATACAGCAGATTGATTTTTCGGATAAGAACCAAGTGGTGATCCCGCTGGATGATTTGCAGAAAGGGGTTTATTTTGTGGAGATAAGTAAGGATGGAGTGAAGTTGCAGAAGATGCTACTTAAGCAATAATTCATACTTACCTTACAGCTTTCGCACTAACGTTTGTCGCTATTTCGTCTTCACCCGCTACGCGGCCTCTTGCCAAGGCTGAAAAAGTATGCAAAACATCCTTTTTAATTGTGCCATTCTAAGCCGCTCGTGAAAAATATCTTTTTCGATGTTTTAAGTCAAAAGTGGCAGATCAGGATCTGAAACGCGCAGTTATGTGTTTTACGCAGATAAGTTCTAAATATTTGCGCTCTTTGCTTCTCTGCGGTTATAAATTACGCCTTGTTTAACCGCTAAGAGTGAAAGAACGCAAAGGTTTGAATAGTTGTCTTATCAAAAAGCAATCTCCTAAAGTTCAATATTCTTAGATTACTTTTTGGCGCTACCTGTTTTAAGTACATAATTCCCGCTAGTAAGCGCCTCCATATCTGTGTGTCAGTGGGAAGAGTTGGGATTTTTTGTGTGATCACCAGAGTAAATAGGTATAAAATCTTTTTTTGATTTTTCGTAACTTTCCGTATGACAAAAGAACAGCTTTTAGAATCGTATTTAACCAACCTCAGCAAGAAATTAAACGAGGTGGATTACAATTCTGCGGACAAGGAACGACTGGCGGAGTTGGTATATGCCATTAAGTACCAAATGAGCCAGCGCCTGAATGAACATTTCCAGGAGCATTTCATCGACGACCTCTCTGATGAAGAGATAACAGCATTTTTTGAATTGGTCAAAAAAAGATCAGATGAAATCATTGCAGCACTGCCGGTGAGTTTTCTGGATTAATCTCTGCACAAAATGGTCGTGAAAATTGAACCCAGAAGAAAATAATATATAAAAACATCCCATTCACCTACTTTGCAGAAGTTGCTAAAAATGGGGTTTCAATACGGAAGGTTACTATTAAAAGAACTTAGAGGATATTTAAGACAATAGGATGTTAAGATATTAGGACTGAATTATTTCCTTGTTTTGAAAAATCTAGTCCTAATATCATAAAGTCTTAAAATCCTGATGTCTTCCTAAGCTTCGATCATTCGTTTCATATTCGCCAATCCTTCTTCGAAATCTTTTCCAACCGCATTCTCCATGTTGAAGAACAGCATGAAGGCATTGAAAGGCCATGGAGTTTTGCTGGTGAAGCCCCAGGCAACCCTGGTTTGATTTTCATCCACTTCAGTAAGTGTGAAATAAGCATTTGCAATACTTTTCATCGGTTTCATGAAACGCAGTTCAGTTTCGATACGCTGATTCGGAACCAGCTTTTTGATTTCCTGTTCACCTTCACCAACTTGTTTGTGCTGACTTTCCCATTTGGAAATAAACCCAACGGTTTTGTCCGTACCAATGTAGGATTTCTTCATCTGGGGATCAAGTTGTGCCCATTTGCTCCATCTGTCCTGGGTTTCCAGTGAGCTCAAAAAATCAAAGGTTTCAGCAATCGGTTTGTTTACAACCGTTGCGCGCTCTACCGCGAAGTTCTTTTTGCTGAGAGCAGCGATAATCAGTATCAGGGCGATCAATCCGCCGAGAGAACCAAGAATAATCCAAACTATCATCATAAGCTTAAAATTTTAGTATAAATAAACGATTTTTTGGGATATTAAGCATCAAGATATTAGGACTTTAAGACAGAAAATAGTGCAGTTATGTAGAATCAAGTCCTGAGGTCTTAGAATCCTAAAATCTTAAAATCCTCTCAGTGTCTAATAACCGGGTAACACAAACAGTACTTTTCCACAGGTTGTGCCAGGGCAGAAATATTCAGGTTGTCCGAAGCCTTCGAGACATCGATCGTTTGACCGTCTTTCATTAGTAAATTAATGGTTTGTTTCACCTGACTGTAGGCATTGTTTGAAAGCAATTCGGAATAAACGAAATAAGTGATCTCTTCGTCGTTGAGCTGATACTGGGTGCGAACCAATTCCTTTTCCATTAAAATACGGTCCGGACTGAAAGGTTCTTTGGCTATTTCCACCTTATGCAAATTGCGGTCAACCAGGTTCCTTGAAAGGATCGACAAGACTTTATCGGTATGGTTTTGCCACACTTTTACAGCTCCCATCACATCAAAATCGTCCAACTGGGCGAAGGTTTTCAAGATTTCCGGGTCTGTTTCGAAATCCACTTTTTGAATATCGCGACTCATAAAAAACAACAAGGCCGGACTTCCGAATAAGGTTTCACCGTCACGGATCAGTTTCTTTGCCCTACGTAAAATATTAATCAGCATGAATTCACCGGAAACCACCGTTTTATGGAGGTAAACCTGCCAATACATCACACGTCGTGCCACCAGAAACTTTTCAATGCTGTAAATACCTTTTTCGTCGATTACCAACTGGTCATTATATACATTCAGCATTTCGATGATCCGTTCAGTACCCACGATTCCTTCCGAAACACCTGTGAAAAAACTGTCGCGTGTCAGGTAATCGAGCCGGTCCATATCTAACTGACTTGAAACCAACTGATAAAGAAACGTTTTGTGATATTTATTGGCGAAGATCATCAGCGCCCGTTCCAGGTCGTCTGAATTTTCAGGGAAATCGCGTTTCAGAGCCTGGATGAAATAATAGGAAATCTGTTCGTGACTGACATTCTTAACAATATCGAATTCCAGCGCATGACTAAAAGGACCGTGCCCGATATCGTGAAGCAGGATAGCAACCAAAACAGAACGTTCTTCTTCAATAGTAATTTCATGACCTTTTCTGCGAATCACGGCAACGGCCTGCGCCATCAGGTGCATAGCCCCGATAGCATGATGAAAACGCGTGTGGAGAGCTCCCGGATAAACCAGGTGTGTCATTCCCAATTGCTTGATTCTTCTAAGTCTCTGAAAGAAAGGATGCTCCACCAAATCGAAAATAAATTCGTCGGGAATTGAAATAAAACCATAAACGGGGTCGTTGATGATTTTCTTTTTATTATTTCGATGTGTGTTTGTGCGCAATTGAATACCTTTATATAAATCTAATATCAAAGCTAATTAATCTTTAGGATATGCAAGCAAAGATTCTGTGGGCAGATGACGAAATGGAGTTTCTAAAACCGCATGTACTCTTTTTGGAAGCAAAAGGATACAGTGTAGAACTCATTAACAACGGTAGTGAAGCTGTCGAAAAATGTCAGGAAAACAATTACGATATTGTCTTTCTTGATGAGAATATGCCAGGTATTTCCGGATTAGAAACATTAGCCCGGATCAAGGAGATTACTCCAATGACCCCGATCGTTATGATCACGAAAAGCGAAGAGGAATCCATTATGGAAGAAGCGATCGGCAGTAAAATCGCCGATTACCTCATTAAACCGGTCAATCCGAACCAATTACTCCTGTGTTTAAAGAAGAACCTAGATCACCGGAAACTGGTTTCTCAAAAAACAAACTCGAATTACCAGCAGGAATTCCGCCAGTTGGGCATGCAGCTCAATGGTCGTTTGGATGCTGAAGAATGGAAGGATGTTTTCAAAAAACTGACTTACTGGGATTTGGAATTCAAGGGAATTGAAGACCAGGGAATGCTTGAGATCCTGAATGCACAGCGAAAAGAAGCGAACGACCTGTTCTGCCGTTTTGTTGAAAATAACTACGAAGATTGGTTTAACGGACAGGAAGAAGCACCCGATATGGTTCATCATTTATTGAAGGACCATGTATTTCCTTTATTGGATGAGAAAATCTTCCTGATGGTGATCGACAATTTACGTTACGATCAGTGGCAGGTTTTGAAACCAATCCTTTCTAATTTTTTCACGATTGAAAAGGAAGAAATTGTTTATTCGATTCTCCCAACCGCAACACATTATGCGCGTAATGCCCTGTTTGCCGGATTGATGCCATCGGAAATTGAAAAGCGTTTCCCGAAGCAATGGCTGAACGAAGAAGATGAAGGCGGCAAGAACATGCACGAAGCCACTTTCCTGGAAGGAAACCTCAAACGAAACGGCAAGAACGTGAAATGGTCGTACCACAAGATCACAAACCTCGAGGCGGGGAAAAAACTGGTAGATCAGTTTCATACTTTGTGGGATAATCAGTTGAATGCGATCGTATACAACTTCGTGGATATGCTTTCTCATGCGCGCACTGAAATGGATATGATCAAAGAACTGGCAGCTGATGAAGCCGCTTATCGTTCCCTGACACTTTCCTGGTTCGAGCATTCTCCCTTACAGGAAATGTTTAAGAAAATTGCTGAAAAAGGAGGGAAGGTCGTAATCACAACAGATCATGGAACGGTTCGCGTTACCAACCCGGTGAAGATCGTCGGAGACCGCAGTACGAATACCAATTTGCGTTACAAAACCGGACGAAACCTGAGCTACAAGGATAAAGAAGTATTTACGATCAAGCATCCGGATAAGGTAGGACTTCCAAAATCGAGCTTATCTGCTGAATTTGTATTTACCAGAGAGCAGGATTATTTCGTCTACCCCAATAATTACAATCACTTTGTGAACTATTACAACGACACTTTCCAGCATGGAGGAATTTCAATGGAGGAATTGTTAATTCCCTTTGTAATTTTGCAGTCGAAGTGAAAGAACTGATAGCACATAGTTTAGATGATATTCCTTTTGTAGCAAAAGAATTGCTGGAATACATCGGAAACAGGAAAGTAGTGGCATTTTATGCAGAAATGGGTTCGGGCAAAACGACACTTATTTCTGCAATTTTGCGCGCCATGGGGATCGAATCACCGGAAGGCTCCCCCACTTATTCCCTGGTGAATTCTTATGAATCGGCTTATTTTGGAGAAGTGATGCATTTTGATGTTTATCGCTTAAATTCCCTGGAAGAGGCAATGGATGCCGGGGTAGAGGAGCTGCTTTATTCGGGAGCTTATTGTTTCGTGGAATGGGCGGAGATCGTTGAGCCATTATTGCCGGATGATGTGGTGAAGGTGAGAATTAAGATTGGTTTGGATGGGGATAGGTTGATTTCTATTTTTTAATTGCTTTATATACAGGCTTGTCCCAATATTGGGACATTGGGTTTTTGGGAAATTGCGAAGTTTTACATTCGGGAATTTCCTAACTGAAAATTTCTGAAACCAAGCTCTTCTCACCAACTCTCATATCCATATTTTTCGTATCTTCGTTTGGCTAAAATTGGACTCAGACTATGGTAAAGGACCCGGAATTACTCAAACAACTTTTGAAAGAGGGCAATATTCTTCCAATGGAAGAAATGCTCGAGATTGCTAAGAAAAAGGGCCGATTAGTCATTGGGATTCCAAAAGAGTTAAGTTTCCAGGAGCGCAGGGTTGCCCTGGTACCGGAGGCGGTTTCATTTTTAGTTGCAAACGGACACGAGGTACGTGTAGAAAGAGGAGCAGGTGAGTCGAGTAAGTTCAGTGACCGCGAATATTCCGAAGCAGGAGCAGAGCTTTGTCCGTCAAACCGAGAAATCTTTGAATGCGATATTATTCTGAAGGTCACACCGGCTTCGGAGGAAGAAGTTGACCTGATGAAAGGAAATCAAACCCTGATCTCGGCATTGCAATTGAGCATTCAGCCCAAAAGCATTCTCCAGAAATTAATTGAAAAGAAAGTAACCGCCATTGCGTGGGATTATATCCGCGACGAACAGGGAGTATTTCCCGTTGTCCGGACCATGGGTGAGATTGCGGGCACAACTTCCATTTTGATCGCCGGCGAGTTATTATCCTCCTTCAACGAAGGAAAAGGAATCATGCTCGGAGGAATTGCAGGTGTTCAGCCCACAGAAGTTGTTGTGCTTGGAGCTGGAACGGTAGGCGAATTTGCTACCCGTGCGGCGCTTGGTTTGGGAGCTTCAGTGAAAGTTTTCGATAACAGTTTATCCCGTTTGCGCCGTTTACAGAACGATTTGGGTTCACGGATCTATACCTCCGTTTTACAGCCGAAAGTATTGGCAAAATCTATTATGCGTGCCGATGTTGTTATCGGCGCTATTCGCTCGCCTTTGGGCCGTACACCATGTGTAGTCTCAGAAGAAATGGTAGAGAACATGAAAGAAGGTTCTGTTATCGTTGATGTGAGTATCGACCAGGGAGGATGTTTTGCAACTTCGCGGGTAACCAATCATAACAATCCGACGTTTGCTAAACACGGAGTCGTTCATTACTGTGTTCCGAACATTGCTTCGCGTGTTCCCAGAACTGCATCTTTTGCTTTATCCAACATTTTCTCCCCGATCTTAATGGATATGGGAGAATCGGGTGGTTGCCTGGATCTGATCCGCAACGACCATGGATTCCGCTCAGGAGTATATATTTATAAAGGGATTCTCGTAAGTGAAGTACTGGGCCGGGTTTTCGATCTGAAATACAAGGACATTGACTTGCTTATGATGGGCTTGAAAGGGTAATTAGCAATTATCAATGAACTAATTATCAAGAAGTATATGCTTAGATCATTCTTAATGATTATTAACTAAACCATTGATAATTAATTAACTATCCTCCGCGTTTATTTCCTTTGTATTTCACCTTCTTGTTCGTCCACTTGTAGCGCTTCTTGTTGAAGTTTTCTTTTCCGCGGTTACCCGAATTGAATTTGTAAACCAGGCCGACATTGTGCTGTAGATAACTCCCGCCTGCCAAAGTACCACCCGTAAATGCGAATTTCCCCGATGTTTGTATCTGGAAACCTAAACCACGAAAAAAGAACAGGTTTACTCCCAGACCAACATTTCCGGTTAAGCTGCTCACACCTGGCATTGGAGTGCGTTGTGTCATTCCAATTCCCAACGAAACATAAGGATCGATCCAGCGTGGAGTAATTAAAGGGTAAAAGCTGTATTTGCAATTCAGATCAAGAGATAGAAAGACACCGGAGCGATTGATGGAATCATTGATCAGTTTTCCGGCACGGTAAGTAACAAATGCGCCTGAAAATTCTGCGCTCAATCCGTATTTAAAGTATTTGTCAACAAAGAGCCTGGTTGGGAAATATTCGTAATTCCAGGACTGTGCCACATCAAAAGGCTGACATAAACCACGACCGTCATCTTCAACAGCTGTCCAGCTTACACCGATCATCCACGAATAAGGTTTCCGGTTTCCTAAAACATATGGTTGAGCATCAGCGGAATTGGTGACAAACAAAAATGTAAGAAGCAAGACTGCGTGCAGTAAAGTCTTTTGAATTGGCATGAATCGAGTCTGTTAATTTGCCCCAAATGTATATAGCTTATCTGAATATCCCGCAATTTTTTTGAAAAATGTTGGTATCTTAGCCAAAACTGAAACGGGTGATAAGCAACAAATTAGGACTAAAATGGCCTGAGACAACCCATGTATGGGAGAAGGATTTAGTTCGAAAGGTCAATTTCCTAAATCTGATTGGTTCTTTCAATATTGTTGCTTCACTGATTGTGTTTAATCTCATTGGTTTTCAGTCCTTAAACATCCATTTTTTCATTGCTCTGGGTCTTGCTGCGGGTGTAGTTTTATTGAGTTATCGGGGAAAATTTATCCTCGGATCTTACCTTTTTTTTGGAATCGGTGTTTATCTTTTGGGAGTTGCAGCCTTGTATATGCAACTGGAAAGTAATGTGATGATGTATTTTTTTCCTTTAACACTTTCGATTGTCCAGATTTATGGCAGAAAAGAGTTATTTGGACATCTGATCGCCTGGTCTGTGGTTTATTTTCTTACAATCGGTTTCCTGGTTGTATTTGGATCGGACTATTATCCGACAACAGTAGATCCGGAATTGATGGCTACGCTGAAAGTGTTTAACGGACTGTTTGCATACTTTTGCGGATTAATGCAGATCATGGTGATCACCTGGTTAAATATCAAACAGGAAGAGCAGATTAAGCAGGTGATTCAAGAGAAGCGGCTTCTTTTGGCAGAGTTATATCACCGGGTGAAAAATAACCTGAACATAGTTACCAGTTTAATTAACATCAAAAAGAATAATTCGAATTCGCAGGAAGTGATTGATGCCCTGGAAGATTGCAGGGGAAGGGTTTATTCCATGGCCTTGGTTCATCAGCAAATGTATTCCGGATCCAAGGTCGGGAATTTGAACATGATGGATTATTTGGTGGAACTTATCAGGAATGTAGAACATGCATTTGGTGGTGATGCAGATGTGGTACTGGAAGTAGATTCGAATGAATTGATCCTGCCAATCTCCAAAGCCGTTCCAATCGGGTTAATTATGAATGAGTTGATCACGAATTCGTATAAGCATGCTGTTGTTCCCGAACAAAAGTTAATCGTTACCATACATGTTTCCCTACGTGGAAATTCCCTTCAGATTGACGTATCCGATAATGGACCGGGAATTAAACCCGATAGAGAAAATAGTCATTCCACGCTTGGATTTGAGCTGATCCGCTCCTTATGCGAACAAATTGATGCAAGTTTTATCATCGGTAAGAATACAGTCAAAACTTCCGGCGCAAATTTTCAGATCAAAATCATTGATTATTCAGTGAATACGCACTTACACGTTTAATTTTTAGAATTACGAATTACTTCCCGATAGCTATCGGGATACGAATTACGAATAAAGTAATTTATTAAATACCCCATTTCTCAATTTGGTTAGTTTCCGTTTATCGTCAATTAATCATTGAGGCAATACTCTAATTCGTAATTAGATATCGAATTCCCAAGCGCTCCGATAAACCCCGTTCTGTTCAATTTCATGGATCAATTCCGAATAAAAAGGATCATTTCCCAAAGTTGCGCTGTCACCAATGATGTAACAGGCTCTTTTTGCCCTGGAAATAGCCACATTCGTTCTGCGGTAATCTTTTAAAAAGCCAATGATGCCTTCGGGATTTGAACGCGTCAGGCTGACTACGATATTTTCTTCTTCCTGTCCCTGGATGGCATCAATAGTGGAAACTTTCCATTCACTTCCGAGTTCTTTTTGCAAGCGTGCAATTTGGGCGGAATAGGGGGCAAGGATGACGGTTCGTTCCGGATCAAGAGATTCCGATTCGATCAGTTTACCGATTACTTTTATTTCGTCCCAATTTTCAAAACTTCCGGTCATTTCATTTTGAGTTTCCCCGTTTCCAAATCCGGCCATGTCAATAAACTGGATCTGACCGGCTGGAATCCCTGCGGCAGTTTGAAGCAGGTTGTGATAGAAATAAGGATTGATCACTGAAACAATTTCCGGCGACATGCGGTACTGCTCGTTTAATAAGACCGGTGCCAGGATTTCGCTGACTGTTTCAAGTAAACTTTTGTTCAAACCCAATTCTACGGCTTTATTACTTAGAACAACAGGCGGTAATTGCTGTGGGTCGCCGCAGAGTACCAGTTTTTTAGCAAAACTTGCTACGAGCCAGGTCAACGGTGCTAAAGCTTGCCCCGCTTCATCCATGATCACTACATCAAAAGTGTGGTTTTTGGAGAGCTGATTGAACAAACCTACAGGTGTTCCTGCAATGACCGAACTCGTATCTATCAGCTGTTGTTCCGAATCATGAGCCAGTTTACGGATCTCTTTTTGCAGTTCGCGCAAGTCCTTCCGGGCCGTTCGACGTTCATCCGCAGCTTCTTTGGTGTAATTCCGGATGTGGCGGTTTGCTACCTGTTCTGCTTTCTGAATTTGTTTTTTTAAACTCTGACTGTATTGTGCAGCCTTCCCGGAATCCAGGTATGCATCAATGGTATAAGGGATTATCTCCGGGGCAACTTTCTCGTTATTCCCAACGCGAAGCAAAGAAACAGCCGAGTCGATAATCTTTTTACACAGGTTATCGACGGCGGTATTACTTGGTGCAGTAATAAGCACTTTTTTTCCGCGTTTGACCAATTCTTCTATAGCAACAGCAAGCGTATGAGTTTTTCCGGTTCCGGGAGGACCCTGGATTACGGCACTCAACTCATTATTTAAAATAGCACCGGCGGCTGCCTGCTGGGAAGGATTAAGTGTTTCGTGAACGAATGCATGGTTTTCTTTTTTCTCCTGAAGACTGCTTTCAATCTCTTGCAGGTGTTTCTGTTCTTTCAGGAAACGCAGTCCGAACTGCATGCATTCCAATGTCCGGTCGTCCGGAGTGAAATCTACACGTACTGAGTTTTCACGTATATTTCCGTCAATTTCTTCTTTACAAAATAAAAGGAGGGAATACGCATTCAATTCAACGATCCGCGCTTTGTAGCTTTTATTTTCAAGATATAGCAAAACAGCAGCACCTCTTTTGAAAAAAGTATTGTTAATGACAAAAGAAGTTTCCAGCTGGTAGAAATCACCATCGATTCCACTGCGGATATCTGCAATCTCACAGGGAAACACGCTCAATCCCTGTTTTCGCAATTCATTCGGAGAAATTTTTAAGTTTTCTGCCGCGAGGTACTGCGAATGGGAAATTTCTTCTTTGACCGCTTGTTCCAAATGAGGGTGTATCGACTGCATGATCTGTTTTTAGCTTGCGAATATAAGCTTAACTCTTAACCTAACTTTATTTCCCACGGACGTGCACGGATGGACACAGAAGAAAAAAATACATAATTCAATCTTCAAGATTTAATAAAATAATGAACTTTCATGTTCCTCTGTGTTCCTCCGTGGGAAATCTAAATTACTTCACTCGTTACGAAATAACATTATTCTCGTTTTCGAATTTGCGGTAAGAAAGCAGGATTGCAATCACTGCCAATAGGACCATCACTCCGAAGGCCATTGCTACCAGGTGCCATTCAAGAGTTCCCGCAATCAGTTCTTTTGTTGCCAAAACAATGTTTACAACCGGGATTAATGCAGTTACCTCGTTCAGTTCCACACCGGGGAAAAATCCGACCATGGCAGGTAAAATGATCAATAAGTTGAGCGGAGAAATAATACTCTGTGCTTCTTTGAAACTTTTTGCCCGCACGGCAATCGGGATCATGATTCCAGCGAAGAAAATGATCAAAGGACAAAGCAGGGCATAAAGCATGATAATGAAGGTCGGTGAAAGAATGTCTTTGATCGCCTGGAGCACAACCGGATCTTTTACCATGTTGAATACTTCTATTGACAAATAAATTCCAAGTAAATTAAAGGTTGCCGCCAACAAACCGGAAAGCACTACAACACCCATTTTCCCGAAAAGAATTTTCCAACGCGGAACAGGAGTAGTTAACAGGGTTTCGATCGTTGAACGTTCTTTTTCACCGGTAAACAAGTCGATTGCAGGGAACATACAGCCCATAAATCCGAAAGCTATGAACAGGTAGGGCAGAAAACCGCCTGCCAATTTCCCGATCATTTCTTTGCTGGAAGCTACATTGGAATGTGCCAGGATGAAGGGAGTGATTTTCGCTTCGTCGATTTTCAATTCGGCATAGCGTTCTTTTTTCCAGTTTTCCTGGATATATGTCAGGTAAGCGTCTGCCCGTTCTTTCATTCCCAGATCCGTTCCATCGTGAAAAACAGTTACGGAAATAGGTTTCATTGCTTCTTTAAGCTGTTCGGCATTGTTCGGAACATAAATTCCTACCTGAATAGAATCGGCCCGAATGGCACGGACAAGGGAAAGGGTATCAGTAAACGGGATAAACTCTCTTTTTCCAAGTGTTTCTGGAACCTTAAGTAAATCTGCTTCCAGGCTTCCCACCTGGTTGCTTACCAAACCGATCTTCACCTTTTTCTCTGCCGCTTCTTTCTGGAAGCTTTCCGAAACAGACATAAAAACGCTCATGATCAGTGGGAACACCAATGTTGGGATAACGATCATCATCATAATCGTTCTGCGATCGCGTAAAGTATCGCGCAATTCTTTTTTAAATACGGTGAAAATCATGCCAGTTCGGTTTTTTGGTCGTTAACAATTCGAATAAATTCTGCTGTAAGGTTCGGAGCTTGCTGCTGTGCTCTGAACGCTTCCATGGTGTCGTTATACAAAACTTTGCCTTTATGAATGATTGTGATATCATCACACAAAAGATCCACTTCTCCCATGATGTGACTGGAAAAAATAACGGTCTTCCCCTGGTTCTTGCAATCGCGGATCAGCTGGATGATGTTTTCGGCTGTAATGACATCCAGCCCACTTGTAGGTTCATCAAATATGACTACCTGCGGATCATGGATCATGGTTCTGCAAATAGAAACTTTCTGCTTCATTCCGGTGCTCAGTTTCCCAATCCGTTTGTTTTGGAAATCATGCATGTCGAGCAGGTCATACAATTTCTTTTTGCGCATTTCAATGTCATTTTTCGGAACGCCGTATAATTCACCAAAATAAGAGATCAGTTCATTAGGTGTCAGCCGTGCATAAAGTCCGGCGGAACCTGTTAAAAACCCGATGTGCTTTCGTGCTTCCTGCGGATCTTTTACCGCATCCACATTGTCAATAAGGATTGTTCCCTTAGTGGGCTTAAAGATCGTGGACAGCATCCGCAGTGTGGTTGTCTTTCCGGCTCCGTTGGGACCAAGCAGAGCATGAACCCTTCCCGGAAGGCATTCGAAGCTAATATCGTCAACGGCAAGCACGGAATTCTGGGTGGTCCCCAATTCTTTCTTTTGTTGCCTGTTTAAGGTAAAGGATTTACTGAGATGCGAAATTTGAATCATAGAGTGAGATTATGGTACTAAATTAATAAGTTGTCGGAAGGAATACCAGTTAATACGGGATGAAAGTGATTTTTTAGGATGAAAGGTTTAATTTGAGGTTTAACTTGGTGCGATATTTCCTATTCCCTCTTTGAAAGGGAGGAATGCCCCCCCTCTTAGTCTCCTCATGACGGAGTCTGATACTCGTCAGAGTGGTCAGACCCTCAAGGGGAGAGAATAATGAAGTCTTCTCAATGCTTCTTGAATCACTTTACTTACTTCTTCATGTTCGGAAACGGTCATGAAGTGAGTTCCTCCCGGGATAATATAGTCGGGAGTGACCTTTCTGATTGGGAAGATTCTGTCTGCTTCCCCATGAATATGAAGCACTTTTGCCGGGATTTTTTCAGTTCTTTCCCAGTTAGCCACCTGGTGAATGGCCCATTTGGTGAAAACAGGATCCGAATCTGCCAGGATCTGATCCAGGGTTTTTCTTTCTTGATCTGTTTGCGTCCCGAAAAGCCAGTGATTGATAGATTTGTTTCCTAAAACCCGTTTCATCGGTATAAGTTTATGCAGACCGATCACGCCGCTGAATCGCATTGAAAACGGAAGTTCGGATCGCATTTTAACGCTGGATAAAATAAGAACCGGGCAATTCCCGAATAAAGAGCTCATTTCCTGGGCGATTATTCCTCCGAAGGAAATCCCGATAAGAATGGGATCCGGGGTTTTGACATGCCTGCTTAATTGTTTTACATAAGATTCAAGTGTCTGGTTTCTGTAGCTTAAGGGTTCCCATGGAATGAATACAGGAGTGAAGACACCAAAATCAATTTGATCGAATACCCGTTCGTCTGCACCTAACCCTGAGAATATATAGCAAGCAGGTTTTTCCATGCTGAAAAGATAATGAATTCCTTACTTTGTTTCCCGAAAGCCCAATTTGTAGGATATCCCAAAAAGAAGGTTCAATGAGTGGGTTCGTACTGTACGCGAATAATAATTTTGGTTAATGGCATTAATCAACCCGAAGTTGTCGCGGATTTCTAATGAAACATTCCATTTCTTTTTGATGGGAACTTCTATTCCAAGACCTCCAATTAAACCGAAATCAATGGGTTGAAAATCAGGGATGCTATTAGAAGTGCTTTTGTAGTCTGTTGTTGTTCCTCCAGCATACGGATAATACATTGTTCCTTCCGCAGATTCCTTTTGTTTCGTTGAAACACCCACAAATAAGCCCGTATTGAAAAAGAAATGAGCTTTCTGACCATACGAGAAACGTGCTAGTACCGGTAGAGTTAAATATTCATACTGATGACTGCCCTTACCTGAACCAACTATTCCTGTTCCGGCATCACTATAACGAGTCTTGAACGAATAATTATTTTGCTGAAACATGATTCCTGTTCTCAGAGAGAAACGTTTACGCGTATTCCATTGAAAGCTAAGTCCAACCGAGCTTCCATATCTGATTTGAATAGTTGAATAATTGAGATCATTGTTCCGATAAGGTTTGTTTTCAATAAAAGGTGAAATATTGGCACCACCTTCTATTCCGAATTCATAACGGTTGTCGTGTTTCGAGTGAGAATCATCCGAATCAGAAGGATTGATCCAGTAACTAATTCCAAGTAAAAGGCTTGTGGAATAGGTGGATGCCAATCCTTGGTTGTGATACAATCCTGAAGAACGTTTTCGAATGTCTGTTAAGCCGTAATTTCCTTTTGCTTCCAATGAAAGTGTCCAGCGTTCTTTTATTGGAACTCCAATTCCAATCCCTCCGGATACTCCGAAGTCAAAATTGCGGTAATTGGTAGCTTCATCTTTTAAATAATAAGGATCGAAATTAGACTGATCTCCGGTTGTTTTGTCATGCTTTTGCAGAAGAATTCCCATGTATGCCCCCGCATGGAAGAAGAATTTTACTTTTTCACCGAAAGTAAGACGCACCGTCAGTGGTAGAGTCAGGTAATCAAAGCGTGCAGAAAAACCGACTTGATAAGTCGTATCAATATACCAAGGCTCATGCTTTACTGTTGAAGTATAACCTTTAGCTTCATAATTCAGTCCTGTAAGGAGAGAAATGAACTTCGAGAAATGATACTGGAATGAAAATCCGGCAGAACTCAAAACAATAGGTTCGTATTTGTACGTGCTTTTTGGGCCGCGCAAGTTGGTAATACTGGGCCCGCCTTCAATTCCCAGTTCAATTTTGTTTTTTTGAGCCTGTGCGAAATTTGCCGTGAAAACTACTAATAATGTTATCGCTTTTAATCCTTGATTCATGGTTGGCAGTTATCTATTCTTCATCCTTATAAAAGCCTAATTTGTATGCTACACCAATACGTAGGTCGGTTGTATTTGTGCGCCATTGTGTATTACTGCTGGTAGCAATGTCTAAGATTCCGGAATAGTTACGTACTTCTGCGGAAATCACCCAATATGTTCTGATTGGAATGGCTATCCCGATTCCTCCGGCAATCCCGAAATCCCAGCGATTTAAGCCGTTTAGGCTGTGGTCTTTGAAGACTTGTTCGCTCTCGGAAGTGTTTAATGTTGTTCGATCCGTTTTTGCCAAAAGAAAGCCGGCATATGGACCTGCATTGACAAAGAACTGGACTTTTTTTCCAAAACTGGCTTTCACCAAAATAGGGAAAGTCAAATAGTCCAGTCGTGAGCTTATTTCTCCCGTTCCAATTTGGTTCCCGTTAGCATCTGTAAATAAGATATCCTTTAACTGAAATCCTTTTCGCTGATAGGATACTCCTGTTTTGAAGGAAAGAAAGTTTTTACAGTTGTATTGAAAAATGAATCCTCCCGAGCCAAAAATGGCGGGTTCCGGGTCGAAATTAAACAAGGTGCTGTTTATCAGTACAGTACTCAGGTTCGGTCCGCCTTCCAGGCCAAGATCAAACATGCTGTTCTGCGCGCGAAGGGAAGTCATGCTTCCGATCGAAATAAATGAGAGAATGATTAAAATGGTTTTCATGTTAGTTTAGTTCTGAGGGATATAAAACGAAAAACGCCGGGTTTATTGTCCGGCGTTTTATTTATTAATGGTGATGTCCGTGCTCACCGTGTGAGTGACCGTGTGAAATTTCTTCCTGGGTTGCTGCTCTGACAGCTAAAATCGTTCCTTTGAAGAACAAATCCGTTCCTGCAAGCGGGTGATTGAAATCCATAGTAACCGTATCGTCCTTAATGTCAAGGATCGTTCCTCTCAAATGATTTCCTTCGTTATCTGTCATAGGTAAAACCGCGCCTACTTTAATCTGTGTTTCGTCTACTTTACCTGTTTCGTCAAAGAATACAGAGATCGGAATAAGTGCTACGTGATCATCATTTTTGTCACCGTAAGCCTGTGCAGATGGAATTGAAAATTCGAAAGTATCACCAGCTTTTAAACCGTGGATATTTTCTTCGAATAAAGGAATGATGCGCTCAATTCCATATAAAAATTCCATCGGCTGGTTTTCCGATGTTTCCTCAATTTGTTCACCAGTTTTGTGATTGGTCAACTTGTAATGCAAGGAAACCACCGTGTTCGTGTCTACTGTCATATTTTCAATAATTTGGGAATAAAGGTAATGTAAATTCGTGCAAACTAATCACAAATTGTTCCTTTATGGTCGGAATGCTGATACAAATCATCCAATTCCTGCAGTTCTTTCAGGAGTTCGGCAGAAGGGGGCTTATTTGTTAATTTTGCTAAATCCGGCTGACCGGCATCCACCCAGGCCGTGTACCAAATAGAACCTACAGCGATAATTGCCTGGCGCATACGTCGTTCCACCATTCCGTTCATGCGCTTTTGGTACTCGTCGCAAAAGGCTTTGGAATAGGTTTGAATCACCACATTCCCGCGGGTTTCATAAGTGTATTTCTGATCGCTCGGAAATTCAGCCGTCAATTCTTTTTCGATCGTAAGGACCGAATCTACTGCAGCATTGGATGCTTTGACCGCTTCCCAGGCAAAATCCAGGACATTGGGAATGTATTTTCCTTTTCCGACGAAGTAATCGTATTCTTCCGCATTAATCTCAACAATGCGACTTTCCCATAAACCATGAATTCCGCGCTGACCAGTCAACTGACCATTGTAATTCTCCGTAGTATGCAAAGGAACATGTGCATCACCGATATAATGGCCGATCTCTGCTGCATTTTTCAGGATCAGGTCGATATTTTTTGATTCAAAAGCTTTTTGAAGACGGTTTTTCATCACCAGGATATGCCAGGGTACGATTCCATAAGCCTGCAAGGTGTCTTCGGTGAATTTGGCAACTGCTTCGCTCCATTTTTTCGGAACAGCTTCGAAGGGATCTTGTCCGTTTACTGCGTAATGATCAATATCGATATAATGCCGCTGGGCTTCACCATCCACTCCATAGCGTCTTTTATCCGGGTCTACGGCATGTTCCGTAATGAACTCAATGTTTTCCTTGAAAAAACCGAACATTTCCGGGGGCAGTGTAAAAGTTGCCACGCGGTTGATTCGTTTGTGGCCGAAAAAACCCCAAAGATTGGAATGTGCCAGTGTATTATAGGGTAGCGGAGAAGTGTTTCCCAAACCCGAAATGAGCAGGGAAAATAGCAGAATAAAGTTAGTTCTCCGAAATGTTGACCAGTTTGCCATTTCTTAAAATTGGAATCACGTCTGTTTGATTTGGCGTCAAACAATACTTGATGTCTTCATTCAAATTTAAGTTTTTTAATCGTCTCCTGTGCGAACTTGACTTTAAAAATCCGAGATAATTGTCTTTCGCTGAAAGATATAGGTATTTTGCAGCGATGGAAGAATCTTCTACAGAGGTAAAGTTTCCGGTATTGATCAGGTGATCGCAAATAGCCCCGGCGCAGATCGTATCTTCCAGGTTGAATTTATCCTGCCATCCCGAACAAAGGCATAAAATATTCTTGTCCTGCTTTTCCAGCCAGGCATTCAAATAGTTCAGGTTCAGGAAAGAACCCACCACCACAATTTCAGCATCTTTTGCCACATCCAGTGATTTGGTTCCGTTCGTAGTTGTCAGAACAACCTCCTGGCCTTTGAATTCTTCTTTCATGTAAGAAAAAGGGGAGTTTCCAAAGTCGAAACCTTCTACGATTTGTCCTTTTCGTTCAGCACCTGCCAGGAAGCCTTTTTGTTTGTATTCCCAGGCTTCTTCTACCGTAGGAACGGGGATAATGGATGCAATTCCATTGTCGAATGCAGCACAAATAGCAGAAGTTGCTCTGAGCACATCGATCACTACCACAATTTCAAATTCACCCTTAAAATAAGCGTACTCACCGGGAGTATAGCAAACTTCGACTAGCTTTCTTGTATCCATAATCAGGGCGAAGGTACTAAAATCAGATGGATTTCAGTGATTCCTGTGTCGGTTTGAAGATCTTGGCATCTGCAACGAAGGTCCCGAACGGAAGCAAAGAAGCCAGGTAAGCCCAGAATTTGGTTTTGGTATCCCACTTGGTTTCGGTAGATGCCCAGAATACTAAAAATACATAGGCAATGAAAAGGATTCCGTGACCCATTCCCACAATTTTATTGGGAGCAGTGATGTCCATCATGTATTTCAAAGGCATGGTGATCAAAAACGAAAGAAAGGAAATCCCTTCCAAAAACCCAACGATGCGCAATGCACCCAAAGCAGATTTGAAGTTCATATTTTTTTGGTGGCAAATTTAGTCATTGGAGAGGAAGTGGTGGTACGGTTGGCCGAAAAATTTGTAGTATAGGACGCGATGCTTCGCGTCCGTACACCCATTTTGTCTTCAATAGACCATTATTGTTTCTTGTACGTTTTCCCGTCAATCTCCATGAACCACGAACCTCCTTGTTCGTAAGGTTCTGCATCCAGGCTAAAAGTGCGCGGAGTTTGGGAATTCAGGCGGATAATGGTTCGCTGCTGGTTGATCTCTGCTTTTCCGGTTAGTTTTCCGGTACAGTCGCATAGGTTTGTGCCACAGGTATCTGCGCAGTCTACCTGGTATGTTCCATCCTTACCGGAGAATGTTAATTCATCACCGACAAATTTTTGCATGGTCGGGTTGTATTGGGTTTCACTGTACCAGGTTCCTTCAAAGTCGGAATTGTATTTCACCAATGGTTTGTTGCAGGCAAGCAAGAGGAGGCACACGGTAGCAAACAGGATTGTTTTTTTCATTTTTTGGATTTTACTTGTATTAGATATAAAAGACTGAAGACGTAAGACAAAAGACAGGATTCTGTCTAAAGTCTCTAGTCTTTCATCTTAAGTCTTTTTATCCTATCATGTTCTTTAAATAAATTTACTTTTTACGGGCCTGTAGTTCAAATAACTCGTCCCTTAAGCGTGCAGCCTCAATGAAGTCGAGATCTTTAGCAGCCTTCTCCATTTGTTTGCGTTTCGCAACGATCGCTTTTTCCAATTCTTCCGGATCTTTGTAGTTCACCTTTGGTTCAGCTGCAAATAATCCCGTTCCGGGCTCATAAGGTGTATAACTTGCTTTCTGTGCACGTGTATCCGGATCACCGTCAGCCACTTTGGTAGATTTCAGGATCACTTCTTTGGATTTATTCAATGCGGTAGGAACCAGGCCGTGTTCTTCGTTGTAGGCAATCTGCATGGCTCTTCTGCGTTCCGTTTCGGAAATCGTTCGTGCCATGGAATCCGTCATTTTATCCGCATACATGATCACGCGTCCATTTACGTTACGTGCCGCACGACCTACTGTTTGTACAAGGGACCGTTCGTTGCGGAGAAAACCTTCTTTGTCGGCATCAATAATAGCTACCAGGCTGACTTCCGGAAGGTCGAGGCCCTCACGCAATAAGTTTACTCCGATCAATACATCAAATTCACCCAAGCGCAGCTGGCGCAAGATCTCAACCCGTTCGATCGTATCGATGTCCGAGTGAATGTAGCGGCAGGCGATTCCCAATTTGTCCAGGTATTTCTGTAATTCCTCTGCCATTCGTTTGGTTAGAGTTGTTACCAGTGTGCGTTCATCCTTTTCAATCCGGACCTGCATCTCTTCAATGAGGTCGTCAATTTGATTCAAACTCGGGCGGACTTCAATGATTGGGTCCAGCAAGCCGGTCGGGCGAATCAGCTGTTCCACCACAATACCTTCGGATTGTTCCAATTCAAAATCTGCCGGTGTAGCGGAAACATATACGATTTGATTGATCAGCGATTGAAATTCGTCAAACATCAAAGGACGGTTGTCCATGGCTGCCTGGATACGGAAACCATATTCCACCAGGTTGATCTTTCGTGCACGATCACCACCATACATGGCGCGGATCTGAGGCATGGTCACGTGACTTTCATCGACGATCATCAGGTAATCATCCGGGAAGTAATCCAATAAACAGAAAGGCCGTGTACCGGGTGCACGCTGATCGAAGTAGCGCGAATAATTCTCGATCCCCGAACAGTAACCCAATTCCCGCATCATTTCCATATCGTAAGAAGTGCGTTCCTCCAGACGTTTCGCCTCAAGCAGTTTTCCTTCCCGCCTGAAGTTCTCAACCTGGATCACCATGTCTTCACCGATCTGGTCAATGGCTCTCCGGGTAGTTGCCGGGCTGGAAACGAAAATGTTTGCCGGGTAAATATTAATTTCCTGGAATACCTCTATTTCGGAATTGTTTTCCGGATCAATTGTCCGGATACGTTCAATCTCATCTCCCCAGAATTCTACTCGTAAGGCATAATCGGCATAGGCCAGGTTAATATCGATCGTATCTCCTTTTACACGGAAGGTTCCGCGTTTAAATTCGGCTTCCGTTCTGGAATACAGGTTTTCTACCAGGCGAAGCAGGAACTTATTTCTTGGAAACGACTGCCCGATCCGGATCGGGATGATCGAATTTGCAAACTCGTTCGGATTACCGATACCATAAATGCAGCTCACAGAGGCAATCACAATCACATCCCTCCGGCCTGAAAGCAGGGCAGAAGTGGCGGACAGCCTCAGTTTTTCAATTTCATCATTGATCTGCAAATCCTTTTCGATGTAAGTATCCGTTACCGGCAAATATGCTTCCGGCTGATAATAATCGTAGTAACTCACGAAATATTCTACCGCGTTATTCGGGAAAAATTGCTTGAATTCTCCGTAAAGCTGTGCGGCAAGTGTTTTGTTATGCGATAAGATCAAAGTAGGTTTTTCCACCTGCTGGATCACATTGGCCATGGTAAATGTTTTCCCGCTGCCGGTTACTCCCAGCAGGGTTTGGGCAAAATGACCCTGGCGAATTCCGCTGACCAATTGTTCAATTGCAACAGGCTGATCACCGGTTGGTTTAAATTCAGAAGTGAGTTGGAAATCCATAATAACAAATATAATTAATTCAAAATTCAAAATGGAGGATTGAGAAGGTTTGAAGTCAATCTTCACAATAAAAAGTTGTTTCTCAATTAAAGGGTTTCCACTTTCTTTTGACTTTTGCATTTTGACTTTTGAATTATAAAGTATCTTTGCATTTCGTCGAAAAACAGAAATCAAGATTATTCAAGGTCCTATGATGAAACAATTCAATGAGTTTGCAGCACTAATGACAGAGCACCCGGTCAATGCCATTTTATTGATTCTGGGGATTTTACTTCTTGAAATTATTCTGTCATTCGACAATGCAGCAGTGCTTGCAACCATGGTGAAAGGTCTTCCAAAGGAACAGCAGGAAAAAGCGTTGAAATACGGGATTCTTGGAGCGTATATATTCCGGGGACTCGCTTTGATCATGGTGAAATCCATTTTAAGCATCTGGTGGTTCAAACCGATCGGCGGTGCCTACCTGATCTACATGGCAATAAAGCATTTCGCGGCGAAAAGTGTCCAGCAGGAGATTGATGATGAGGTAGAGGAGACCAAAAAAAGTTTTATTTATCGGGGAACTGTTGGAGTGATCGGAGTTTTCTGGTCGACAGTTTTAGCTGTTGAATTTATGGATATCGTATTTTCAATTGACAATATCTTCGCAGTTGTAGCATACTCAGACAATATCATCCTAATCTGTATCGGGGTATTCATTGGAATTTTGGCGATGCGCTATGTGGCGAAGTATTTCGTGATTTTGATGGAGAAGTATCCCTTCCTGGAAAATTCGGCCTTCCTGGTGATTGGAATTCTTGGAATCAAATTGTGCCTGGCCTTGCTCGTTCATCTCGTTCCTTCAACAAAATGGATCGAATCGGAACAGTTTGACTTGTTCATTTCAGGGTTAACGCTTGCGATCTTTATCGTTCCGATCATTTTCTTCCGGGCTAAGAAGAAAAAGTAATCTCAGCTTGTTATTTTAACCACATAGGTACATAGGTCACATAGTTTTTTCTATGTGTATAGTATTTTCTACTAACCGCATGGGTAGGTAAGACACATAGATAAGTATGTCATGAATTTTTGTTATATTAATTAGAGAATCATTATTCCTAACAATATGACAAAATCTTATTTAGACCAACTTACTTATGATATAATCGGAGCTGCTATAGAGGTTCATAATCAATTGGGACCAGGTCTGTTAGAAAGTATTTATCATGAATGCATGAAGATCGAATTAAAAAATAGAAATATTCCATTCAAGACAGAAATGACTGTTCCAGTAAAATTACGATGGAGAACAATTGGAAACAGTATTACGATGTGATTTATATGTAGCGGATTCTGTAGTTGTAGAACTTAAAGCTGCAAAAGCAATTGAACCAATATTCGAGGCACAATTGTTAACATATATGAAACTCTTAGATTCGCCAAAGGGTGTTGTAATTAACTTCAATTGTTTGAATATTTTTCGGGAAGATCAGAAAACTCTTGTCAATAAACTTTATCAAAACCTTCAAGAATAACTATGTGACCTATGCGCCTATATGGTTCATACCTAAACACAAGGATTGTAAGTGTTTTTACCACTTCTGCTTCTTACGGAACTGTCCTCCTTTTCTAGTGATAAACTTTCTTTTCGCAAAAGGCAGATCATCGATCGTTCGGGCAAAGTTTAAGGTGATTTCATGTGAATGTTCCAAAGCCTTATGCGGTGTAAACGTACTCGTTTGATAAGTATAAACAATGCGTAAGCCTTTCTCCAGGAAAAAACCCAGACTCCCCGTTACGGAATTGTCGGACTGATAACCACCGCCCACCCAGACGAACTGACCGAAGAGGAAATGTCCGTCAAAAGACATGTTCAGCTTGGAACCTTTCACCATTCTGGCCATCGCTGTAGGGTAGAGGATCACATTGTCATTAAAGCGGATTTTGTACCCGATATGGGAGTAAAAATGGTTGTAAGTGGTCGTGTAAATATTCGACGGATCAGCCAGTGCATTATCGAAAATACTAGGCATGGAAACCCCGAAATCAAAGTTCTCGGATTGAATCGATAAACCAAGTCCCAAGTTCACTCCACGTGAAACCCGGTTGTCCAAAGTCGGCTCTTTTTCACTGAAGTAAATGTAATCTGTTTGCAGTGAACGCTGCTGATATCCAACTTTCACACCTAAACCAAGCGCCGTTTTTTCTCCCAGCCAAATGTGATAATTATAAAGTGCGCCGATTTCCAAAGAATTAACACCCGCAGCAAAATCACTGATAGCAATAGCTCCGACCCCGTGGTTTTGAGTAATGTGGTAATGACCGTTTGCCGTAAAAGTCATCGGAGTTTCAGGAACGGTCATCCATTGCTTTTTGAAATGAAGTGTGGCACTATAGCGGGTGGTAATATCCATGTATCCAGGATTGAATACTGCCTGGTTCAGCATGTACTGATTGTACAAACTTCTTAATTGTGCATTGGAAGTGAACGTGAAAGCCAATAACACCAAAAGTGAATAAATTTTTCTCATCGTTTCAATGTTATTTTTCCGGATGCTTTATTTCCTGTTCCATCATTAAACTCAAAATAGTAAACGCCCGTTGAGCATTCTTCTCCGAGCATCGGATTTGATTGATTGTTTTTTCCGTCCCATCCGTTCATATAAGGAGATGCATAATAGACCGTTTCTCCCCAGCGGTTAAAGACTTTTAAATAATTTCTAGGATAATTTTGTACGTTCAGGATAATAAACTGATCATTGTATCCATCGCCATTCGGAGAAAAGAAATCTGCGAATACCAGGTCGTTTATCTTCAATGTATCATCAAATTCGTGAGTGGATACCTGTGCGCTTTCAACAGTGAAATTAGTTTTCTTTTTCTCCATGAAACCAAGAGAAAGGATGAATAGTGGAACTAAAAATAGGAATCGGATCATTCGGATAAGTTTTTCTTTCACAAAAGTCAGCATTTTAAAGCATTATGCCTAAAAAAGAACGATAATATTTTTGAGTTGATTGATAGAACAATTGGTTCAGGGATATTTTTAATCCGGAAGAGATTACTGAATCAATAGAAGATGGGATCTAAAGAAGGAGCAGAAGAAATGCACCTGTTTTATGTTGCCCACCAACGCAGTGTACTAATCCTGTGTTATTAAGACTGGAATAAAGAAAATTCTTACAATAATAAAATTCGAATCAATTCTAACTAAAAACATCTAAATGTAAAGAAGGGATTCGTTATGCGAATCCCTTCTATGTTGTTAGTTTTGTGTCTTTAGTTCAAACCACCTCGCACGTAAGAACTGAACTGATCACTGAAAGTCGTGTTGTTATTCATTTGCGATTTGCTCAGTTTTTTACTTTCTACTAATCCCCATAAAACAAATTCTTTCAGAAAATGCTTTTCAGCAGCAAGAACTTTTGGCTGGTATTTTTGGATCAGTGCTTCCAAAGGCGCGATGGAATCCAACTGAGCATAATAGGTTTTGTCATCGGCATCTTCGGAAAGGACAAACTCATCCTGCTCAAAGAACCAGTCAACGATCTCCTGGTAGGGTCCGCTCTCTCCCGGTTTTTCCAGTTTTTCTACTTTCGGGAAATAACTTTCAAAGAGTGTTTTTACAGCTCTTCCGATCAACTGCTCTGCAACATAAGTACTTCCTTCCTGTTCGCCTTCGTAAACCAACTCCATTTTACCTGTCAGTGCAGGAATAATTCCTGAAAAATCTGCCAGTCGAACGCTGGTCTTAGGGTTCTTGCTTTTCAAACCGCGCAATTCGGCAGTGCTCACTAAATTTTCAAAGGCTGAAATACTCATGCGTGCACTCACGCCACTTTTCACGTCGATGTACTCACTGTCGCGTGCTTCGAATCCTATTTGTTCGATCAGGTCCATAGCCAGGCCGGGAACTGAAATGTTTTCCTTTTGATCGCCTTCGAGTTTTGCTTCCTGTTCGGTGATCATCCTGGCAACCTGGATTGTTTCCGGGTAATGTGTCAAAATTTGGGAGCCGATGCGGTCTTTTAGTGGTGTTACAATGCTTCCACGGTTGGTGTAATCCTCCGGGTTTGCAGTAAAGACAAATTGTATATCTAATGGAAACCGCAATTGGAAACCGCGGATTTGAATATCACCTTCCTGTAAGATATTGAAGAGTGCTACCTGGATTCTTGCCTGCAGATCCGGTAATTCATTGATCACGAAAATACAGCGGTTTGCCCGCGGAATCATACCGAAATGGATCACACGTTCGTCTGCATAAGACAATTTCATATTGGCAGCCTTGATCGGATCCACATCTCCGATGAGGTCGGCAATGGTTACGTCAGGAGTAGCCAGCTTTTCAGCGAAACGTTCTTCACGGTGTACCCACGAAACCGGTGTTTCATCTCCTTTTTCGGTTATCAGATCTTTTGCATAGCGCGAAAGCGGAGCCAAGGGATCATCATTTACTTCAGAACCCTGAACGATAGGCATCCATTCGTCCAGCAAGTTTACCATCAAACGGGCAAGCCGGGTTTTTGCCTGACCGCGTAATCCCAGTAAGTTGATATTGTGTTTCGCTAAGATTGCGCGTTCCAGTTCGGGGATAACCGTATTTTCGTAACCGTGAATGCCTTCGAAGGTTTGTTTGCCGGATTTCAATGCTGCCATTAAATTCGTGCGTAATTCTTCTTTAACGCTTTTTGTCTGGTATCCTGAGGCCTTTAATTCGCCCAATGTTGTAATTGATTTCATACGTTTTGTTTGTGTCTGTAATTTTTAATTTGTTGAGGACTGAGTCGAAGTCATCCTCTGATCCGTTTAATCCGGTTTGTCTGGTAATCTTCAAAGATCATTTGTCCCAGACCCTGGATCCCGGTGTAAAATGCTTTTCCCTGGTTTGCAGCAGTGAATTGTTGAATAAATTGCTGTAAATACGGATCTTGTGCAATCATGAAAGTAGTGATCGGAATGTGGAGTTTCCGTGCCTGCTGTGCGGTTGTGTAACACTTGTCCACAATGTATTTGTCCAATCCGTTCGAGTTCATATAGTACGAACCGTCTGGCTCGATAACACAGCTTGGTTTTCCATCCGTGATCATAAAGATCTGCTTATTGGTATTCCGTTTTCTGCGTAATAAATCCATGGCTAATTCCAGTCCGGCAACTGTATTGGTATGATAGGGGCCAACCTGCAGATAAGGAAGTTCCTTTGCTTCAATTGCCCAGGCATCATCGCCAAATACTAAAATGTCGAGTGTGTCTTTCGGATAACGGGTTTTGATCAGTTCTGCCAAAGCCATGGCTACTTTTTTAGCTGGAGTAATACGGTCCTCACCGTATAAAATCATACTGTGGCTGATATCGATCATTAAAACCGTACTCATTTGTGCTTTGTAGAAACTTTCTTCTACAACCAGGTCGCGCTCGTGGAGCTGGAATTCACCCGCTCCATTGTTGATCTGTGCATTCCGCAGGCTTTCTGTCATGGAAATCTTTTCCAATCCGTCTCCGAAACTGAACTGCCGGTAATCGCCGGTTTGTTCATCGCCGTTTCCGCTGTGTTTGGTGCGGTGATTTCCAAGACCACTTTTCTTTAAGTTCCCGAAGATCTGCTCCAATGCATGCTGACGGATTGCGCGTTCCATTTTAGCAGTAATTTCTGCTCCGCCGCTTCCTTCTGTACCTGCTTTATCCCGGATGAAATTCTTTTTCCGGAGGTCTTCAATGAAATCATCAATGGTGTATTCGGCGGTGGTGAGTTCGTATTCCTTGTCAAGTACGCGGAGCCAGTCGATGGCTTCGTCAAAATCACCTGAAGTATGAGTGATCAATTCCTTGAAAATCTCGAAGAGCCGCTCAAAAGGCGATTGCTCGGGGGCAGAATAGGGTGTGAATACAAATCCTTTGCGCATGGTGTTGTTTGTTTTAGTTGTTGATTGACCGTGAGTTGGATGAAAATATTCGGTCAAATGAGTATTGAATGAAGTCTGTATTTTGAGCGAATAAAGGTAAGCGAATAAATCCAATCCTTCGGAAAACAGGGTCCTTAAAATTCGTTAAATAATAGCTTGAATTCCTTCTGTTTTTTTGATCAATCACTAAGAATAAAGGATATAAAACCAGTACGAAATACAAAGCATGATTAACTTATCATGCTTTGTGTCTTTTGAATGACTCTAAAACCTTACCTGGAAGGGTGTGAATTGAGATCTTCCTTTTTCGTAATTGTTAATGTAGAATGAAGCCACGGCAGCTAAGTCATATATACGGGTTCCGTTAGTTGGAATAAGATTTAATGCATAATAAGGAATGAACAAATCAATTGCTCCCAGTTCCGCCTGATTATTTAAAATAGGCAGTGCTTGGGTTCCTGCTGCGCAAAGACCATATAAGTCTCTATAACTGAATTCCTGTATGTTTGCAATTAAAGGATTTCCATCTGGCATGTAGAACCGAACAATTAATTGTCCCTGAGAATTTTGAGCATTGAAGATTGTTCCGGGTACATTGATTTTCATTCCAAGTGCATTCCCTGTAGGCGACACTCCCCAAATATCATGAGTAATGATTGGCTGCGACATAATTACAGTCATATTCGCATTGGTAATTTGAGGAGGAGTTGGCAAATCTAATGGAAGCTCTTCGGTTGTATTCGAAATTACAATGTCCTGAACCGAATATGCTTCGACAACTTTTTGTGCAAATATGGAGTATGAAATCCAGCCATATCCTCCAGTTGACCAGTCTGTACCCCACGAATTCAAAACTTTAAAGGCGTTTCTGTTATCATCATAACCGACAACTACCATCGCATGATGTCCCAGTATTTTGCCGGAAGGGATGTTATAAACCTGTCCATACGGTAATTTATAAAATCCTTCATCTACCTCCATCAGGAACGGAACAGGGAAATTTGATGCGATTTGACTTTTCACACTCATGGCATTTTTAAAATCCACGGTTCTGTAATCGGCAATTCTATTTCTGTTCGCACTGAATTTTAAATTATCACCGGGTATTCTGAAACAATCGTATTGGTCGTAAGGAAACTCGTTTAAGTTTGTGATACCTGTTGTTTTTAGAAAATCAAGTGCTTTCCAAAGATATGCACCTTCCGCACAGCCACTTATTTTGACCTGATTATACAAGTAAGACGGACTGAAAATCCGATCTGAACTTACAGGCTTTATTCGGCTTTCAACAGCTTCCTGATAGCTTTTCAAACCATAACCTACAGCCCAGGCTACGCATGAACCCTGCCCCCCTTGATGTCCGGGTAAAGGAAACCAGGAGGATAAATCTTTATACGAAGGGATATCGCCCATTCCGGCAGTAGAAGCAAGCGGAATACTCCTGTAATCGCTTTCATTCATCGGGATACCGCCCATCCCGTAATTTTGGGAAAAAGAGAGTGGGGTAATAAAAAGAACTAGTGCAAAAATCAGATCTTTGTGTTTCATGAATAGTAGATTAAATTTTAAACTAAAGATATAAATTAATCAAGATGTGAAATCAGGACAGGATAAATTTCTAATAATCAATGTTTTGATTTATTAAAAAAACAAATCCCGGCAAGCAAGTACTTACCGGGATTTGTTGGGTGTTGACAATTTATGAGTTGTCAACCTGAACGTATCTTTTATCAGTTCTTCACTACCTTCAGCAAGGTCATTTGACCTGCACGATAAGTGCGTAGAAAGAAGGTGTTTGATTCATAAGCCGAAAGATCCAGTTCTGTCTGAAGCGTGTTTGGCTCAGCTGTTTCCAATACTTTTCCAAGCAGGTCGATCAGTTCCAGGCGCTCAATTACCGCACCTTGTGAAACGATTGTAATCTTGCCGTTTGTCGGGATTGGATAAACGCTTAATTCATCTGCCTGCATTTCATTAATTGCAGCAAAATCAACCTGTACACAGTTCGAAGTATCGATACAACCGAATACATTGTCCTGGATGATTATCGCGTAGCTTCCCCCATGTGCAGGTTCAAAAATTACATCTGTTTCACCCGGGATTACGGACATATCGGAGCAGTTTACCCACTGAGCAGTCATGTCTACAAGAGTACCTGCAGTTAAGATTCCTCCTGATGCAAAAATGGAAGACATGACATTGTGAATGGTAACTGTCATCTGGTCGCTTGCGAAACATCCGTTAGCATCAGTTCCGGTAACGATGTATGTTCCGTTTACAGGGATGATTGGCGTACCATCAATTGCCCCGTTGTTCCAGGTATATGTTTGAGCACCGTTTCCTGAGAATACATGCGGGATGCCCTGGCAAAGATCCAAATCCGGTCCGGCCGAAACAATTGGAGTTTGATTAACGGTTACCGTGATCGTATCTTTCTTAATACATCCGTTAGCATCTGTTCCTGTTAGGATGTATGTAGCTGTATTGGCGGGTTCGAACGGTGTGTTATTCGTAACACTGTTATTCCAGCTGTATGTATCCGCCCCTTGACCTGTAAGTGTAATGTCATTACCTTCACAAACAGCGAAATCTGCACCGGCACTCACGTTCGGAAGCTGATTTACGGTTACAGTGATCGTGTCGTTTTCTATACATCCGACGGAATCAGTACCGGTTACAATATAAGTTGTTGTGGCCATTGCCTCGAAAGCAAGGCTATCAGTTACACCATTGTCCCAGGTATAGCTTTCGGCACCTGTACCGTAAAGCACAACGCTATCTTCAGCACAAACTATAAGAGGTGCATGTGCCGTTACCACAGGAATGGAAACAGCTACGTCCAATGTATCAAATGTTGCCGGACATCCCGTAACGTTTGCTGAAACAGTATAGGTTGTTGTAGAAGTTGGTGCTGCCGAAATGGATTCAGTTGTTTCTCCGGTACCCCAGGTAATGGTAGTTCCCGGTTGGTTAGCCAATGCATAATGAATATTCCCGTTCCATACACGTGGCTGATAAACGGCACCTGTATTTTGTGTGAACGGATATTCCATACCGCCCCCTTCCAGGAAAGTAATGTTTGCATCACTGCTGTAAACGTTGCCCACATTCGTACCATTCGAATAGTTCAAGCTAACTGCGGAAGTGTTCGAAGTTACATAGAATGCATAAGTTTGTCCGGCGGGAATAGTGATGTTCACATCTACCGGTACGGCTGAGAATCCACCTGTATAAGTCACTGGAGCAGAGCCAACGAATGTCCAGGCAGAAGGTGTATTGGCAAACCCGTTCCAGGTACCAACTTTGTAATAAATCTCAATGGTAGTATTTCCCATTGGAAAAGCGTCGAATGACATAATGGTAACTGCATTTGTTGCGACGATGTCGAACATGTTACCACGGTGGTTGTTTCCAGCTGTATTGGAGGCCATTAGCTGAATGTCCGGTCCGTTAGCAAGGGCGTTAAGGGTTATTCCGTCTCCGGAACATACCAGCGAATCTGAGGCGCTGAGAACAACGGAACAGGGCTGTGCATAAGCTTTGAGACCAATAAAAAATGTAAACGCAAGAATTGGTAAGTGTAGTACTCTAATCATAAATAGTGATTTTTAAAATTCGATGCGAAAATAGCTTTTTAAATCCGATTTCAGCATTTTTATAAGTAAAAAGAACAAAAAACAGGTATTTTTACCTGTTAATTTCATGGCTTAACAGATTGATTATCAGTGTTTCTTTTTAATTATACACATTATCAATATCAGAATCGGTGCGGATAAGGCCAGAAACATTCCATAATAGTAAATGACTTTTGAGAGTAAAAAAACAAGTCCGAAAAAGACAATGACATAACTAATTGCAAGATGGATATTACTTCTTTTGTGGTAATCCAAAAAGATCAGGAAAGGACAAAGCAAAGAAACGAGTGGTATGAGAATTGAAATGATCATGCTGATACCAAATTAGTGCTTTTGAATTAATTAAGATTGTTGTCGGTCAAAATATTGAGTGAAATAATTCGTAATTTGCATCCGTGATTAATTGATTAAAGATGCCGAAATTCAAAGATTTCAATTTTAAATTGGCTGTGATCCAGGAACTGATGTACAGCAAAAAACTGCTACAGCCCGCTTTTGACGTCAAGTCGTTTGTTGGTCCTGAAAAATGGCGCAAAATTGACAATGCGAAGCATCCTTCAAAAGCTGCACCTGGAGTGAAGAAATTCTTTAAAGACCTGGATATTCCACAGGAATTACTGGATCAGGTAGAGATTATCGACCAAAATTACCACAAAGCTTATCACCAGGTCATCCCTTATTGGGATGGAGTAGGAGACGAGTTCAACATTACCTCAACAGAAGATGTGAAATTGCTTCCCAATCTCAAAAAAGTAATCTTGCTTTACGACCGGGAGCAAAAAATGGTAAGTGAATTCCAAGCAAAGGGAATCGAGGCGCGGTATTTATAATTACGAATTACGAATTCACAAGTTTAGGTACTTTTATTTCATTCGCATTCGGAACTAAGAATTCGTAATTAAATTAGTGATCTTCTCTTAATGTGCGCCCAAATTGGTAATCGATGAACTCCGCCAAGGTACTATAACCTGAAACTTCTTTGGTCTCGTGGTCCCAATCGACCGTTGCGTAAGAATTTTCAATCGCTTCTGGTTTGTAGAAATTCTGACAATTCCCAGCATCATCTTCCCAAAAAGGCAGAAGGTCGAAAAAACTGTAGTCCAATTCCCATTCTTCGATCTTGTCTTCGAGGAAAGTTAAAGATGTTTCCAATTTCTCAGCAGCTGCGATGCAATGTGAAAGCTGGTTCCTTAAAGCGCCTTTCAGATTCCCGAAATTTCCGTGAACGGAGTACAGTTCCTTTAGATCTTCCGGCATTTTCCATCCGGCCTTCATTAAGTCCTTCGGCAGTTTTGCGTCCGAATTCGGTTCCCTGCCTCCCAGGAATTGATAATAAACATTCCCGTCATAATCTTTCACCTGATAGGCATATGCCAAGTACCACTTTTCTGCTTCAAATATAGCAAACAGGTCAAGTGTGTATTTTTCCAGGGAATCAACAAATTCGATTGGGAATTTTTCCCAGGTTTTGCGAATAGCTTCATCCCGCGGCAATAAATGCAGCTTGTACCAGGGACAGCTTTCTGGAACATCGGAATAATGCATGATCTCCAGGCTCCGGTTATTCTCGCCGTCCACATAAACCTGCGTTTCCGTATCCAGGAAGACCATCAAGCCTTCGCGTCCATGCTTCTCTACAAGTTCCAATTGATAGTTGTAATAAGCTTTCAACTGTTCCATAAAATCCAGCTTACTATTTTGGAAGAAGGATTTCAATTTTAGGTGGATCTCTTTTTGTTGGTTGGCTTCGATTCCGATATTTGGCAACATGCTTAGTGTATAATTTAATAGTCTTAATGCAGATGAAATATATTGCCTCTAAGTTGCATGGATTCGCTAACTAATCTCATTTTGATTCTTTCCGAAGGTTTATTCCCTCGCCATATTTTGTTCTTTGTCACAACTTCGAACGGAAGTTTTTGGTAAAGGGGTAACATTTATCCGAATAATAGAACTATTTAGATCTCCATAAGTTCCCGGAAGTCCACCTGTCATAATTTGCACATCTTCCGAACCAAGGCTTAAACGATTACCTCTGCAAGACCTTATTTTAACTCCATCAATATAAAAATAAACTGAATCCCGGGAGGACAGATTGCTTGAGGTATCAGGAGCCTGGGCAGCTGAATGAGTTGCAGTAAGGAGAAAAAGAATGGAATACAGAATTGATTTCATAAGGACTGTTTTTATAGAGATAATGGATTGAAGGGGATTCCATAAATCGGCAGGTGATTTTTTTTTGTGAACGAATTAATAAAATGGTTTACAACATGGTGTTAAATGTTTGTATATCAGTTTTTTTGACTTTGTGCTGTAAGGGTTGGTTAACCTGTTTTTATATCAATACCTTGTTAACATATTAGTTAACTTACTCACAAGCCCAAAATTCAACTGTCAGCTTGTCAATTTCCTGGCTCCAAGGAATCCATAATAAATATTCCCGTCATAATCTTTCACCTGGTAGACATATGCCAGGCACCACTTTTCTGCTTCAAATATAGCAAGTAGGTCAAGTGTATATTTTTCCAGGGAATCTAGAAATTCGATGGGGAATTTTCCCGGGTTTTGCGAATGGCTTCATCCGGTGGCAATAAATGCAGCTTGTACCAGGGCAGTTTTCCGGAATGTCGGAATAATGCATGATCTCCAGGCTCCGCTCAATAAATGGAGATTTAATTTTTCATGAAGGAATGAACGGATGGAAAGTCAGTTTCCCGACCAATTAAAGTGACGAGGTATGCACCTTTCTCGAGAGTGGAAATATTCAAGGTATAAGTATTTGAAATTAAGTCATTCAATTCACGGACCTTTTCTCCTGTAATTGCGTAGATCGTAATATTAACAGCGTTTTCTGCTGAAGTATTCCAGTCGATATGGAGAAGATCATTTGCAGGATTTGGGTAAATCGAACTATTAATTGAATTACTTTCCGCTAGGCCGGCAAAAGCAAATAGATTTGGATAACAAGCCAGTTCTTCATCGGATGCTTTAGCGGCAGACAGTACATCCGTATAACCGTCATTATTCATGTCAGCGGCAATTACATCCCGACCGGATAACATGCTTATTGGGCCGGAGATCTGGACAGGTGCTTCAAAATTACCGTCACCTTGGTTTTCGTGCCACTGAACACGCTCACCGAGTGAATAATATGTCGACAAAAGATCGTTATCTCCATCGTTGTCAAAATCAGCAGCATACACAGCTTTCGGGTTTCCATATTGGATGATTGTTTGCTGCGGTCCGAAAACTCCACTGCCCAGATTTTTGTGCCAGCTAATTTTTTCCGACATCCTTCCTGCGGAAATCACATCCGAAAGCCCATCACCGTCCAGATCACAAGCAAATACATCATTGTTTTCGGCCCATTCAGCAATGATCTCCGAACGATAATCGAATGTTCCATTACCATGACCTTTACACCAGGCTATCCCATCACGGAATGCTCCGAGAACATCATCTTTTCCGTCTGCATCCAAATCTGTTACAAATACAGCCGTTGGTTCATAGAACATTGAAAAATCAAATACCTGTTGCGGACCAAATGTTCCATTTCCAAGGTTTTCATACCAGGTAATACGATCATCTCCAAATGATGCAACCAAGACATCGGGATCAGCATCATTATCCAAATCTGCAGTGGTTACATCCTGAGCTGATTCAACTGCTTGAGTAATAATTTGCTGTACACCAAACGTGAAATTCCCTGTATTCTCATACCAAGCAATTTTGTCCATTGAGGCTGATAAAACATCCAGATCTCCATCCCCATCCAGATCACTCCCATGTACTTTATGAGCTACAGAAGCAGAATCTGAAATAACCTGTCTCGGACCAAATGTGAAGTTCCCCATGTTCTCATAGCAGGCAATGTGTCCTTCAGTTTCCGATGCTGATAATACATCTTTATCTCCGTCATCATCCAGATCCGCAACAGCAACTGCCCAGGCATTATTAATTTCTGAAGGGGGAGTTATGTTAATACCGGTACCGAATTGTGCTCTAGCTGCAAAAGTGTATGCGATTAGGAGGATAGATAAGACAAGTTTCATGAATTTAGCTTTGATTGAATACAGTTTTCTACTGAACGTTAAAGTTAGTAAAAGCGTTGGTGAGGATCGGTTTTAGGATCAGATTTAATCTGGTATAGGAGTTAAGTTCCGTTTATTCCGTAGCTATATTTTCCATTAAAAATGAAATAATTCAGCTATTTTTATCCGGATAGTTATCCCGAACTAAATTCACTTTTCATGAAACAATTCGTTGCCCTTGTTGCCCTGGTTTTAATTTCTTTTTTGGGATTTTCCCAACCGGATCCTGTTCCGTATGGTTCCAATAAAGCTGTGGGGAAATTTCTGCGTATTAATGGTGTGAATTTGTATTATGAGATCTATGGAACAGGAGAACCCATTCTGTTGATCCATGGAAATGGTACCGGGATTAAAGGCTGGTCGTCGCAGATCGCTCATTTTTCAAAGAAGTACCAGGTTGTTGCGGTGGATTGTCGTGGACGCGGTCAATCAGAGCTTGGGACGGATTCTCTGACCTACATTCAGCAGGCAAGTGATTTAGCAAAATTACTAACAGAATTGAAACTGGAAAACGTAACTGTGATCGGGAAGAGTGATGGAGCGATCATTGGTTTATTAATGGCGATTTATTATCCGGGAACGATGAAACAATTAGTGTCTTATGGAGCAAATGCCGAGCCGGATGGTCTATATCCTGAAACTGCAAATGGAATCCATTCTGACCGTGTGAAAGCCGAAGAAATGCTGGCAAAAGGGGATTCTACAAAAAACTGGAAATTGGAACAGCAGAAATACCGCATGATGGAATTTCAACCGCATATTACTGCCGAAGATTTAAAGAAAATTTCGATTCCGGTACTGGTTATGTCCTGCGACCGGGATGTGATCAAGGAGGAACATACGTTTTGGATCTACCGGAATATCCGCTTTTCAAGCCTGAGTATTTCACCCGGAGAAGTACACCGTTTTCCAACATTGAATCCGGATTTATTCAATTCGATTGTTGGGAATTGGATCTCACAGCCGTTTAAAGGTGAAGCGGTGAGGTTTAAATAGGATAATTATTTTTCCAGTTTCACCGGATTATTTCCAGGAATCCGGTATGTGTTTTTTGATTCTTCGAATCATAGATATGGTAGAAGTAAACTCCATCTGAGTATGCTTCTCCGTTCCAGTCGTTCATATATGCATCGGAAAAGAAGATTGTATTTCCCCAGCGGTTTGCTATGGTTAGTGAAACTTGACCCAAAGACATGTTTTTTATCAGGAACACATCATTTAAGCCATCACTATTAGGTGTAATAATGTTTGGTATTTCTAGAGATACCTCTGGTATCGGAGTGGGAGGAATATATGGACATTCATCGAAATTATAACGGTAGCACATTTGGAAAGAGGGAAGTCCTGATGCGCAACCTCCGGACAACTGAACTGCATTTTCTGTAAATCCACAAGATATACCGATGGCGTCCGGATTTTCAATTCGGGCCAATGAAGATGTCCCGGTTTTAGCAACATATATTTTTCCGTCCGGGCCAATTTGTAGAGCAGAGGCATTGGTCTCTAATGTAGGAAAAATACTACCTATTATTACCATGGATTCAATGACATCTAATGCTGTAAGCTGTGTAAGATCAAATTGATAGATGTTGGTGTCAAGTGTTGTCAAATACAAAAGGTTTCCATTGGGAGAAAACTCTGCCCCATAAAACAGATCGGCACCAATTAGATTATTTATTGGAACACTATCTCTTGGGATTACGAATTTATCTGAAACTGTTCCTGTAGTACGGTTAAAAGAAAGGATGTTTGAACTTTTAAAATTACATGAAACAAGAATATCTCCTTTCGGATTTGCTTTTAAGTATCCAACGCCGACGTTTTCATTAATTCCAGCAATACTTTCAACAGGAATGGAATCAACTCCGCTTGATGAAATTAAGTAGGCGAAAAATCGATTGGTCAACCAGGGTTCCTGACAAATGAGCCATAAACGTTGTTCATCCGTATGCCAGACAACAGCTAGTTTTTCAGAAATTAGAGTTGTTCCTAAGGGAATGTTTTTAACAGCTGTTACAGCTCCTAAACCACTATTAAGTGCCAGGTCTACTTCAGAATAATATAGTTTATTAGAGCCACCAGCCGGAGCCGTGAAAATATAATAACGATTCGGATAGCAAGGCCTTTGAACTATTAATGCAGACTGTGATGTAGAGGGATGTCCCATTAAATTTTGGCCATTTGGCATCATTCCATGGAGTCTGTTCCAAACTGTAATCCCATCAGTATAAAACAGCAAATTACCGACACTGTCTGAAATACTGCTGGTTCCCTCCATTGTATTTAATTGAGAGTTTTGAACTGAAACCGGAACACCGGAACTAAAATCCAAGGCTGCGTGATCACCAAAAAACCAATGGTTAATTTCCGGAATGTTTTGCCCAAGGCCTTTTAGCAGAAATAAAAAAAAGAGAAGTGCCAAGGAATAGCTTTTCATTTGAATAGTCTTATTGTATTGGTCTATAGATACAATTTGTTTTGAATGGTTGGAGATTATGTTCTTTAACCAATTATTAAAAATATCAAAGCGGTATTTATCCTGTGATTAAGTGTATATTTCTTCTATCTATTACCGGAATGATGTAAGGGTTGGTGCGTTGTTGGTCGTATAGTAAATCACTTAATTCAAAGAGTATGTGTTTTTCAGCAAGCGCAAGTTTTATTGCAGGAGGAGTTCTGACGATAGCAGGTGTGGCTTCCATTAGCCAGGTCCGCAAACCCGCCCATCTGATATTTGCCTCCATGCCTTTACTGTTCGCCATTCAGCAGGTATGTGAGGGTTTTGTTTGGCTTTCGTTATCGGATACCGGTTTTTCCGTGTGGCATACTTTCGCCAAATATGCATTTCTTATTTTTGCCCAGATCATATGGCCCTTTTGGATTCCGCTTGGATACCTGGGAATTGAACGCTTGCCCGAACGCCGGAAAATTATCCGGTATTTTCTTTTCGCCGGTATTGCAGTTTCAATTCTGCTTACTTGCCGACTGATTTTTTCTCCTGCAATTGCACAGATCGATGGCTGTCATATTTCCTACAGAATAGGCACAACGACAGTTCTGCAGATAGTAACTGGTGTCTTGTACATTGCTGCCATTGTGATTGCGCCCTTCTTTTCTACCCGGAAACGGGCGATAGCTTTGGCTGTGGCCAATGTGGTTTCTCTTGTGGTAACACAGGTGTTCTTCGAAGCTTACCTGGTATCTGTGTGGTGCTTTTTTGCAGCCGTACAAAGTGTTTTGGTGATTGCTATTATGCGGGAGATTAAGCGGACACCTGAACTTCCGGATTGATTTCAGCTGGTTTTCCTGCATGTAACCAAAAACATCGGCTGGTTCTCCATTACTTCCCGGATATCGACCAATCCGAATGCTCCGAATTCTGCTCTAATTGATTCGTGGTCGTAAAAGAATATATTGACCCCTCCAAACTGTTCGTAGCGGTCTTTTCCGATCAGTTTCCCGGTTCCATAAGTCGAAGCTTCTTTTGAGATCGCAGTAAAAATCATGCACCCGTTTTCCGGTAGTTGATTGTAGCAGTCCCGGATCAGTTTTTCTCTTTCGCGGGCATGAAGCAAATGGATCAGGGCATAACAAAAAATCCCGTCATACTGAAGCTCATCAAACGGCATATCCGTTACAGAACCATGATAGACATTTATCTGCGTTCCATAATGTTTCTTCAGCAGTTCAATAGCCGTTTCCGAAATCTCAATCCCGGTAACAGACATTCCGCTTTCCAGGAAGGGCCGTGCATTTCGACCATAACCAATTCCTGGGATCAATACCTTCTTTACTGCGTTTTGGACAAAGATATCTGTTGTTATTGCGGTAGAATTGGCAGGGTCGAGACCCCACATTTCCTGCTTTTCAATAAAACTGGCTTCCCAGAACTCCGTTTTTTCGTTTGCTGAATCTTTCATCGTATTTTAAGACATCCGGGATGCCAAATGGTTTAAATTACTACCTGAATTCAATGATTATTCGTCCTTTTCACCCAAGTCACCATTCGACGGACCGTTAATCACTTTTCCCAAAGCACTGAAACGCGAGCCGTGTGCCGGACAATCAAATGTCTTTTCATCTGCATTCCACTGAACGATCGCGCCCAGATGCGGGCAAACGGCACTGCAGATGTGAAGTTTATCCTGTTCATCCCTGAAAACTGCTATTTTCTTTAATCCTTCACGCAATACTGCACCCTCACCGGGTTTTAGCTCTTCGATTGTTTTCTGGTCTCCGGGCATGAGCCAATCCGTATACTGCCGGATCATGTTCCCAACTTCTTTCAGGTAATCACCTGGAGCATGTTTAAATACACTGCGGGAAGGATCAAAAACTTCCGCCCATTTATTTTCTTTTCCAAGAATCAGATCTGTAATTAACTGCGCCCCGATCGCTGCGTTTGTAATTCCGTTACCGGAATCACCTGTGATGATGTAAGTTGTTTCGCTCCCCGGATTCTTCCCGATAAAACCACATCCGTCTACCGTGTTAATGACTTGTCCCGACCATTTGGCAGCAATGCCTGAGATATTAGGAAAATGGTCTTTTGCCCACATTTCGAGATTTTTATAACGTATTTCCGCAGGAATATTTTCCCGGTCTTCCTGGCCGGTCTTGTAGTCCTCTCCACCGACAATTAAATAATCCACATCTCCGTCCCCTTCTTCGATCCGGACGTAATGATAGGGTTTTTGAACCCATGGAGCATCCTGGTCGCCGGTATCCCACCAAAGTGCATATTCGACACTTCCTTTCGGAATTTCCGCAGCAATAGCATAGGTCCGGTATGGCCATTGTTTGGTATGAGTGATCAAGGGACCCGCAATCGGAGTGTTTGTTGCGAGCACAATGTGTTTTGCATTCACAGTAAACCCGTTTACTTCTACGCTATTCTCCGTGAATTTTTTTGCTTTCGAGCGGGTGAAAATTTGTCCGCCTTTCTGTTCAACGATATCTGCTAAAGCGAGTAAAAAAAGTAGTATGTTGAATTGTGCCTGCTGGGGAAACAGAAGGCAGCGCTTGTTATTCCCTTTTAGAAAACCCGGAATGATTTCATGTATGCTTGTTTCAAAACCAAAACGGTTTGTGACCTCAAATTCCTTTTCGATCACATCTTCCTTGTCCGTGGGATGCGGGAAGAGGAAGCCGTCAACCCGTTTGAAATGACAAGCGATCTTTTCGCGTTTTACAAGTTCTTCTATCCAATCGATTGCGGTTTTGTGTGCATCACCGATCAGTTTTGCCTCTTCTTCTCCGAAGCGCGATTCCAGGTCGGAATATTGTGTGTCAAGCGAGTAGGTGAGGTGGGCAGAAGTACGATGAGTTTCACCGCTGCCGATCTCTCCGTCTTCAACCAGGATAACACGTTTTCCATTCGTAAGGAGTTCGTATGCTGTCATTAAACCTGCTACTCCGCCGCCAACGATCAGGACATCCGTTTCCATCGGGCGGGAAAGTGTGTTGAATGATTTAACCGGGGTTTTCAGCATCCAGATAGACGTGTTGCTCCCGGAAGTCTGTTCATCATCGAAAATTTGATCCTTGCGCTCCATACACTTCCTATTTACAGTTGTACAGGAAGTTAAGGAAAATCAAAATGAGGATAAAATGAATTAGGATTATTTAAGAGAGTGGCTGTACACTTATTCCAGTTCTAAGATTTTACGGATGATTTGTTCTTCGCGTTCGGCCAGAGTTCCGCGAACATCCACCGTCTCCAGGTCAAAATCGCTGATCCATTCGTGGAGTAATTCATTGACCTGTTGTCTCAATTCCGGGAACTCACTTTGCGGGCAGTCTATCAGATCTGGTTTTTCAACCGGGACAAATACCAGCAGATCGATTTCTGTCATGGCTTCGCGTACTTTCATGTAGAAGTTTTGTGAAGCTTTGGCACCGCCTGTCACATAGAGATAGGCTAGCAGATCGAGCGGACTTCTGTCAAAAATAACATCCGGCTCATCGATGCAAATTCGTTCGATCGCATACTCAAGCTGGACTGAAAAATCTTCCGCTCCGGGTGTTTCAGAAAAGATATGCCCTTCTTCTTCAAGTTCGACATAAGGTTCCGGGATAAAGAGATAGTCCGGTAAAGTTGTCTGCAGTTTTTCTGCCAGCGTTGTCTTTCCGACACAATGAGCACCTGTAAATGCGATTTTCATAGTGTGAAGATACCCAAAATGAAGTAAACGAAACACACCAGCCTATCGCACCAATGTCACATGTCCTTGAATTTCTTTGGATGCAATACCCGTATTTGCTATTGTAATCACCCATGTGTAAACTCCCGGAAGAGCTTGTTTGCCCTGAATAGTTCCGTCCCATCCATCCATAGCTGATTTTCCTGACCAAATCTGTTCGCCCCAACGGTCGTAAATGCTGAATCCATTGACAACTCCAAAGTAATCGATCGGTTTGAAAATAGCATTCAGTTCGTTCCCATCCGGTGTAAATGTATTTGGAACATAGACAAGATCACTTGGCTTAAATACCGTCATCTTTTTTTCGTCGCTGCAGCCATCTGAATTTGTCACAGTCAGTGAAACAGATAATAATATATAATCATCCAAGGTATACGAACATTGCGGGACTACGGAAATTTGTTGGTCGTTGATTTGCCATAACCAACTTGCGATGTTACCAGTTGATTGATCTGTAAATGTAACGGGAATGTTGGGCTTAACCACTGTAGGTTGAAAGGAAAAATCAGCAATAGGTACTGGAAATGCCTCTGCAAGAATCACTACAGAGTCTTGCACTAAGCAATTGTTTGCACTGATTGCTGTAAGCGATACGGTATAGATTCCGGGGGTTTTAAATTCATATACAGGATTTTGCGTATGCATAATGGTTCCGTTACCCATATCCCAAATCCATTCGGATATTCCCGGAGGACCTATCCCAACCAATTGAATAGTAAATGGTGTACATCCTGAGGTATCACCGACTGTATGACCTATTTGTGTTGTATCTAAAGTAATGGTAATAGAATCGATAGTTGGAAGGCAAGATTCCATTTGATATTGAACCCAGTATGTTCCTGCTTCTGAAACGGGAAGTGTGGGATTCGTGCTTCCATCAGACCAAAGGTACGTGGCACCTGGAACATTAGATAAATTGTTCGAAAGTGTGATGGATCCTTCAAGGCACAGTGTAGCATCAGGACCAAGTTCTAATGGGGATGGAATCAGGTAATCCGGATTATAATACCAGGGTAGTCCATACATGGCAGGAGCTCCAATCGAAGTTCCATTTTCCACATACCCGCAGTTTGTTCCAAGTAGTTCAGGATCTGTGATAACCCCAATAAAGTCGACGGCAGGCCACATATTGTAGCTAACATATATCTTATCATTCGGTGCTATTTGGAGTTGACCGATTTCTCCAGGAGCTGATGCTAACTGACCGACCTTTGTACGAGTGACTGTAATATTTGCTGCTGTCATATCGTATTGAAAAATGCTGTTGTAAGTATTTCCGAATTCACCTGAGTACAATCGATTACCGCTTCTCGAGAATTCCAACCCATAGCTATTGCTTGTAGTGGTCGCTGTGTATAGATTGTTGATTCCTGTTGCGATACCACTTGCGTTATCGAAATCAATGAGTTCAATGCTTCCCATGCCGGAATAAGATCTTGCCATCGCAATTTTTGTTCCTTGTGGATTTGGTCGCATAATCCCAACTCCCGACAAATTAGATGGAACAGAGATTCCGAGATTTGTTGATACAGGGATTGGATTGATTCCTAAAGTACTTACATGATAGGCAAGGAAAACATTGTTCGGATCTTTTCCATGAGTAATGATCCAGGTATCAACACAATTTGCATGCCTTATTGCTGTAACCCATTCGCCGTTGAGCGCATTCAATTGAACATTTTTTACTGCTGTTATATCTCCGGTACCGCCTTGTAAACTCATATCCACTTCGGAATAAGTGAGTCCGTTTAGACAGTTGTGTTCAATACCATCGGTTGCAACAATATAGTATTTGCCCGAATTTCCCGGCTTGGGGATGATTATGCACTGAGAGCTTTTATGACCGAGCAGTCCGGATCCATTGGGCATGACGGAGTTGAAAGCATTCCAAACTTCTATACCATCTGTATAAAATAGTTTGTTGCCATTTGCATCGCTTATGGAAGCACAGGATTCGTTGGTCGTCATCCCGTTACCACCAACTGGAACAGGATTACCCGAACTGAAGCTCAAACCACTCCCAGATCCGAAGAACCAATTCATGTGTTGATTTTGTGCCAGAACTGGCAATGTGGAAATAAGAAAATAAACAAATAATAACTGATACTTCATGGATGGTTTGTGAAAGGGCTTTTCTTCCTTCTTTGAAACGCACAAATGGTAAGAATAGTTGTCTATGTGTGCAAAATAAAGATTCCTGCATGTTTTTCGTTGTGTACAAGTCAATCAAAGAAAAACACATTTAAAATAATAAATTTGTCCTTTTTGGGTGAAAGGTTTATCTTTTGAAAAAATTTGAAGCCATGAAACTATCATCATCTTTACTACAAGCAATCACTTTAGGTGTTTCCGTTGCAACTATCTCTGCTGCAACAACTTCTTGTGAGAAACAAGACATCAGAAAAAAGAACGAGCAACTCAATGAAAACAGAACGGATAGCTCCAATTCCACTACAACTCATTGCGAACCATGTCCTGCTTGTGGAATGGGATAAATGTCAGTTTCAAAAATACGTTCGGGGGTTTCGTGTAATCTAGATAACCAGCTTTTACAAGCAACCTTGCCCTTGTTTGCTTCTGAAAAAGTGGAGGCAATCGAATGGTCTTTCGATACCTTATACAAAGTCCGTGAGATCCCGGATTGGTTTGTTGAACTCCTCCGGGCTTTCAGCCAGGAAGGAAGGCTTATAGGTCATGGTGTCTACTTTTCACTTTTTTCAGGGAAATGGACGACCGAACAACAACGCTGGCTCGATCATTTGCGCAAGGTTTCCGCTAATTTCAAGTTCGATCACATAACGGAGCATTTCGGTTTCATGACCGGCGAGGATTTCCATAAAGGTGCACCAATCTCTGTTCCATACACTTCCGAAACGCTGGCGATTGGTATTGATCGACTGCAGCGCATCCAGGAAGCCTGTTCCTGTCCTGTCGGATTGGAAAACCTGGCTTTTTCCTATTCTTTGGATGAAGTGCAACGTCATGGAGAATTTTTGGAACGGTTGATTGAACCCGTTAACGGATTCATTATTCTGGACCTGCACAACCTGTATTGTCAGCTTCAAAACTTTTCACTCGATTTTGAAACATTGATCCGGGCCTATCCGCTCGACCGAGTGCGGGAGATTCATATTTCCGGTGGAAGTTGGGAATCATCCGGAATCCGGCCCGAACGTACTATCCGGAGAGATACACACGACGATGCAGTTCCGGAAGCTGTCTTTGATTTGCTGAGAAAAACATTGCCTTTGTGTAAGAATCTAAAGTTTGTCATATTGGAACAATTGGGAATTGCACTTCATACAATGGAAAGTCAGCGCCAATTCCAAATGGATTTCGAACGAATGCAGTCAATTATCCATACTTTCAATTCACGAAATCAATCCATTTCAGTTACAGATTTTTTGCCGAAAGAATCCATTTCACTAAACGAACCGGTTCCCGAATCGGCAAAATTGTACGAACAGCAAGTCGAATTGTCTTCCATACTCGAACACTCGGCAGATTACAATGAAGCGCTTCGTTCACTCCATCGATCGTCATTGGCACATTCTTCCTGGGAAATCGAAAAATGGTCGCCCTATATGCTGGAAACGGCTTTGCGAATCGCACAGAAGTGGAAACAGGGGTGGTGATTCAATAAAAAAACCTCGTTTGAGTTAACAAACGAGGCCTTTAAAATAAATTTACTATTTGAAGCTATTCTTTCACGAAACGTTCGTGGTGAATTGTGCCTTCTTTCGTGGTGATCTCAATGACATAAGCTCCCTGATCCAGTTTTTCTACATCAAGAGTTAATGTTCGCTCAGTTGCATTTTGCGAAAGCACAAGTTTGCCTTTCATGTCGTAAACCACCACTTCCCGGATTGTTTCATCCTCCAGTGTAATGTTCAACAGATCAGAAGCAGGATTCGGTGCCAATGAAACTTCCGGAGTAGCTGTGTTAAGTGCTTTAGGTGCAATGCTTTGGCAAAGAATGTGCTCTAAGATTGGTCGCGGTCCCGGAGTTGGCATGTAGACAGCAGGGTACATCGGAAGCGGATTGAAGTTTCCGGTGCCAATCACATTAGGTGGATTGGAAAACGTATACGCCTCCAATAATCTTTCGCATTTCGAAGCCTTGAACAGGGAAGATACGTTTAAGTCAAAACCACCGTAGTTTGTATTTTGATTAACCAAATAAGTTCGTCTTTCATAAGGATTATAAGTAATCATATCCGGTGTATTGATAAAAACAGAGTTCCCGTTTTGTTCGAAATAACTCGGAGAAAGAGGCGAGTTATTATCTGACTGGTACTGCTTTGCTACAATAAATGCCAAATCATCCCGCATGACTACCTGGAAAGGAGTGAGCTGCTGCGGCAATGCACCGAACGGAGCGCTTAAGTATCCGCCCAAAATAATATAATTGTCCGGAGTTTGCTGTAAGCGGAAACCATTTTGGTCCACACCGCCTCCGATCGGAAGTGTAGTGAATTGATGGCTGACCCATGAAGTCAGGAACACTCCGGTAGTCGGATCACACTTTGCGATTTGGTACTGGTGCATAACGCTGTTGTTAGCCGTGAGGTAAACTACATTCAGTGCCGAATTATACATAACGGATGAGCCTGCAAACCGGGAATTGGTATTGTCAATAATGTATGAAAAAGTAACATTGCCACTATAATCGGTTCCCATTATTAAGAGGTTTTGTTCCCCTGACGGTCCGTTACATGACCCGGAAATAAAATAGCCAGATCCGTCCACTTCCGTAATGTTCTCCAGCATATCATAATCCGCATTACTTGCAGGAGGAAGATCCAGTTGGATTGGCATGTAAAGAATATTATTGAAATTGTTGATATCCAGTCCTAGCACAAAACCGTATTTGGGGTTGAAAGCAAAACTGGTGGATGACATTGTACCTATAACTTCAGTTCCTACTATGGTTACCTGTCCCATTGGTTCCGAAAGAATCACCTGGTGAGGGATCATTGAGTTGTTACTGAAAGGATACTCCAGTGAACTTTGAACCGGTGTTCCGGTCATGAAGTCGACTTCGGTCACAATCATCTTGTAAGCTGTTCCACCGGTAGTTACAGCTGTCATTCCGGTAAGAACGATCGTTTTTGTAGCTTCCCTAATAGTGAAATCCATTAAATAAACAGCATCCGGATAATCGACATAATAGGTTGTAACCGGCGCTCCGGTGACGGTGGAAACCTTAAATGTGGGAGTTAACAATCCTGTTGCAGGGTTTGTTTCCGTATAACCGCTAAAGACAAAGTCTTTATAGGTTTCAACAGATAGATTCGGATTGTCCCAACTTCCGTTGGTAGATTCTAAGATTCGTTGTGCGCTGCACAGGTGTGACACCAATAGAATTGCCACTGTAAATAGTGTTGTCTTCATAATAAAGTGAATAATAGTTAAAGGAAGTAAGTTAAGGCATTCCCTATCGCAAGTCAAATGCAAACCGTTAAATTTTAGGCTTTGTAAAATATAAAACAAAAGAGATTGGGTTGGTTAGATTACTAACTATCAAGGGTTTTGTCCGTTATTAAATAAAAAAAGGAGTAGACCTTAAGCCAACTCCTTTTTCAATACATTCTGTGTCTTACTGTTAATTCATCGAATGTAATGCCATTTTATTTCCTTCCGTATCTACGAAATGTGCCATAAAACCATTGTTCCCGATTGAAGTTTTGGGCATCAGGATTTTACCTCCGGCACTTTCAATTCTGGAAAGAGGTCCGCTTAGGTCATCACCGCCGTTCAGGTAAATGACAGATCCTGTCATGGAAGGCTCAAATCCGTCGCCCTGAACAATTGCTCCACCAACACCATTTTGCATATCGCACGGCAGAATACCGTACTTGAAATCCGGATGAGGCATTTCCTGGATCTCTGCTCCGAAAAGTGTTCCATAAAATGCTTTGGCTCTGTTGAAATCTTTGACTGGGATTTCGAACCAGTTGATTGAATTAACCATATGCTTGTTATTTAGTTGTTCCTTCCTGAGGGATTAATATTAATAAGTTCCTGTATAAAATTCAAGCCTGCGGCAATTGTTTGTGTATCTAACTTATTAAAATGCGAAAAGAATCATCTGCTTAAGATTAATATTTGCCCCTGATTCTCAGTTTATCCGGATTTCTGACAAAGAGCAGGCGTGTGATTTCCCGACCTTCCAGCTCCACGTACTGCATTGAGTCCAGCTCTCCGGTTGTCTGATTGAAAATAATAGCTGCAGGCCGGCCGTTTACAAATGCAGACCGATACTCGAATTGATGTTGCTGGACTTCCTGAAGCTGCGTAACCCCGATGAGAAATTTGAGAACTTTCTCCAACCCGAAGAGAGCTTTGAGGGCAGCAGCACGTTTGCCTCCGCCATCGCTGAAAAGTTCGATATCACTGCGCAACAATGAATCCAGCTCCGAACGATCCTGACCGTGTAGCGCCGCAAGAAAGGCTTCGGTGAACTTTCGCTGTTTCTCAGCATCTACCTGTAAGGGCTTGCTTCGTCCGAGCTTTTCATGTGCGCGATGCAGCAATTGCCGGCAATTCTCAGCAGTAAGCCCCGTTATATCGGCAATCGAAGTATATTCCTCCGTAAAGCTTTCGCGCAGAATAAAGACTGCCCGTTCATTGGGATTCAATCGTTCCAGCAAAAAGAGCATGCCGTATTCAAGTGTTGGCACAGGTTCCGGTTCTAAAGTAATATAAGGTTCCGGAAGCCACATTCCGATATAGTTTTCCCGGCTTTTACGAAGATCGTTGAGTCGGTTGATACTTTGATTTACCGCAATTCGCGCCAGGTAGGCTTTTGCATCGTGAACTTCCGAAGCGGATATCCACTTTTCAAAAACATCCTGTACAACATCCTCGGCCTCTTCGACCATACCCAGCATATTGTAGGAGATGCTAAAGAGATAGGAGCGAAGCCCTAATATTTCTTTTGTGAGTTCCATTGAAAAACAAAATTACTAAGTTCTGTGTGAACGATTATCCGACTTTTCTTTTGGCAATATCACACAGCATATCCGAATGAATGTTTAGCCCGATATTGCCGATGTTGTAGTAAAATTCGGTGGCTACTACCCAAACGATTTCGCAGATAGAACGTTCATCGTAATGTTTTGCCAGTTTTTCAAAAAGATCCCGCTCCATTTTGCGTTCTTGAGCAAGCATAGTAACGAAGTCCAGCAATACTTTTTCTTTTTCTGAGAATAATGGACTCGATTGATAATCATGCAATGCGTCAAATTTTTTCTGATTCATGTACGAAACAATGGTCTGAGCACGACCGATATCAATGCAGAATTTGCAAACATTGGTTTGGGCTACTTGTTCCCTGACAAGCATAACGGTTTCAGCTGGCAGACTGAGTTTTTTATCCAACTGTGCAATTTTCCCGGAGAACATCCCGAAACTTACAGGCATTCTTACTGCGGCGACTTTTAAAGGAGTGATGACCTTGCCGTAACGTTTGCGGGTCATAAAATAAATGAGCTTCCAAAGTAGTCCTTTGGGTCTCTCAATTGGTAAAAGAAAGGGAGTATCCATAACGTTTTTTATACCAAAGACCGGAAGGAACCTGATTTGTGACAAAAAGAAGTGAAATTTTTTTTAAGAATTCTCAGCTGGCATTTTTAAATCACAAAACCTTAGGATATTCGCGTCAGATAAAAAATAGCTTGCCGGGCAACCTTTTCATTTCCCGATGGTATTTCTGGTGTTACTGATCAATCCAGGCAGTTTTAACTAAACGAAAAAGTATGCTTATTCCTGTGAAATGCCCTTGTTTGTTCTATGACCTGCAAAGTTGTCAGTGTTAAACTATCTCTTATCTTAGCGGCCTTATATTCAGTCCTATCAGGCTTCTAATTATTTTATATTACAACACACCAATGAAAAAAACTACGCTTATTCTGTTTTTACTTGTTTTGCTGACCAGCAGCTGCTCTTCGATCAAATTGTTTCGCTATATGTCAAAAGGAGAAGCACCTAAGGGAACTTTCCGGACAGAAATTCCTTTCGAATCAAAAAATGGACTGATTGTGATTAAAGTAAAACTCAATGATTCAGACAAGGAATATGAGTTTATCGTAGATTCAGGCGCACCGTTTTCTGTGATTTATAAGGAAGCTTTGGAAGAAACAAAAGCAAAAACGGTGCTGGTCTATAATGTATCTGACTCTCAGGGAAATGCTGTTAAGAATGATTGTGTCATGCTTCATGTAGGGATTGGAAACCTGGTATTTAAAGATATTCTTACCGCTCATTCGAACCCGCATGAACTTCTCAGATGTATTGCTTATGACGGAATAATAGGTGCAAATTTGATGCAAACTGCCAACTGGCAAATCGATTTTGAGAATAAAAAACTCATTATTACTGACCGAAAGAAGTCCTCATTGCCGGACCTCAAAGACTACCAACGGGTTTCCTTTTCAAAACGGTCTGCCTTCGGCCTGGATATTGTTCCGGGTATGACAGTAGATGTAAACGTAAACGGGAAGTTGTTTAAAGACGTGTTAGTGGATTCAGGGTCAAGCGGAGCGTTGACTATTCCTAAAAATGCGGTAACAGATACCCTGTTTAAAAACGACTTAAAGGAAGTTCTGACAGGATACTCTTCTTTTGGATTGTTTGGGGCCAACTTGGATACTTCCTATAATTACAGTTCTTCAGATATCTATATGGGGAACGTTCGTATCGATAAGCACCGAATTGATGTGGCCAATCAAAATAAATCCCTGCTTGGTATGGAAATCTTCTCCAATTATGCGATGGTTATTGATTTCCGAAAAAAAGATATGTACCTGAAACCGCTTGAAAAGAAGACCAAGGATGAAAAAGAACTTGGGTTCAATATGCTCTATGATTCGAAAAGCAGCACATGTTATGTAGGGACTCTCTACGTAGGATCTTCGGCAGCTCTTGCAGGACTGCAATTGAATGATACCATTGTGGAGGTGAACGAGCAAAAAATACCTGTTTTCACTGATTTTTGTGAATTCAGGGAATGGAGTAAGAAAATGGCTTCCCTGGAAATGTTGATGATCAAAACAAAAAGAGATGATGAGGTCATGCGGATTGAAGAGGGGATTATCCCGAAGAGATAGGTGGTTCTTTTAGGTGTATAGTCAGTTTGAAAGTCAAACCGAATTGCAATAATATTAATCAAACGTTTAAAAAGCGCTTCTTAAAAACCAGAATAATGAGAAATATCAATAAAAAATTCGTTTTAGGTATATTCATTTTGTGTTCAGTTACCTTATTTGGACAACAGACAAAAAGAGTACTGTTTTTAGGAAATAGCTACACACATGTAAATAATCTGCCTCAGTTACTGGCAGATATAGCCAATTCAACAGGTAAAACTTTGATTTTTGATATAAATGCTCCTGGTGGATATTACATAGGGCAGCATTTAACAAACCAAACATCGTTGGCAAAAATAGCAAGCGGAAACTGGGATAATGTTGTTTTGCAAGATCAAAGTATGGCACTTGCATATCCTTCTACTTATATGAATGGTATTTCATACAGTGTTAAACTCGATAGTATAATTAAAGCACATAATCTATGCGCCCAGACTATGTTTTACAGTACATGGGGGAGAAGACCCGGTGATACTTATTTATGCACTCCACCCGAATGTGCAGTTGATACATGGATTACCCGTACCTACTATGAAATGGACAGTACAATCACATCACATTATAAAGTATATGCAGATTCTGTAAAAGCAGGTATAACACCGGTAGGTGCGGCATGGAGATATATCAGGCAAAACTATCCTTCGATAGAATTATTTCAAGCCGATGAGAGTCATCCGTCACTGGCAGGAAGTTATACAGCCGCTTGTTGTTTTTATGCGACGTTATTCAGAAGTGATCCCACATTAATCACCTTCAATTCCGGGCTTTCTCCTACTGATGCTGCAAATATTAAATACGCAGTAAAACAAACTGTTTATGATCATTTATCAGATTGGAATGTCGGGCCATACGATTATTTGCTGGATGCTAGTTGTCCGGTTTTAGGAGCCGAAGAAAATACCATGAATGAATATTGGAGCGTTTTTCCAAATCCGACGACAGATGTTTTGCATGTTAAATTTTCCGGAAACAATGCAAAGAATAAAGTGTACATATACGATATGCTAGGTGTTCTAATCAAAGAAATGGAGCTTGAGCAAACAGCAACTATCGATTTCAATGAATTTCCGAGTGGTTTGTACATCATCAAATCCGATGGCGAACATTCGGTTAAAATAGTGAAAAGGTAGAACTCGCCGGAACTAAAAAAAATAAGAGCACCACTCGCGTAATGCTCTTATTTTTTATAAAGTCAGTTCGAAATTCGATTACAAACTATTCAAATACGCCATCAGCGCAGCCATGGTAGTCGGCATCATAACAGGGATGTTCGTTGTCATGTTTGGAGTAACAATGGTCGTGGCATTTCCGTAAAAGAGCTGGTTGTTATAGCTTGTAATAGCTACGTAAGTTACCTGGTATCCTATCGGAAGTTTTGCATTTGGATTGGCAAACCACCATCTTGGTGTCGCATTGTACATGTCAAGGCTGAAAATGATTTTCTGCCCTTGCTGAGTACAAGGTTCGAGTACAACATAGATCTGCGTATTCGTGCGATTGAAAGCAGCTGATCCCGAAATAGTCACCTTGTGATCAGTTAACTGTAATCCAGGACACAGGTTTCGCATGTCGATGTTGTAATTAGCATTCCGACTCCAATTGAAGTTATAGGATTGCCCGTTTGCTCCCGGTGTAACAGGATCGGGTACACTCACCCAGACATTATCACGTGGCTGGTTGACAGAAGCTTCACCTATCCAGAGTGTCATTTCCGGATTAAACTGGCTTGTGGCAACATTCACCACAACACCGCCGTCCAGGGCTTGCAGTGCTTCTCCCTGTGCGTTGAACATCTCGATGCGCATCGAACCGGCTGTCACGATTCCGCCACCGAAGTCTTGCTGCGAACCAAAAGCACTTTGTGTCGGCATGCCACCAAGCGCATTGTCCGAAAGCTCATCAGCAACAAACATACTGATAGTTACCTGTCCTGTCTCAAGAGTTCCATCCGGACGTGTCAGCGCTGACCCATCGATAGAGACCCTAACATTACCACCTGGATTGATAAGCTCTCCACCATTCAACGCATTGAACTGGGCGGACACCGTGTTCTGGGCTACGTAACTCCTGAAAAGCTTACTGATTGGATCATCCGCTTTTTCTGTTTCGGTAGCGGATACCGGTTTTTTACTTCTTGCGGAAAGTTTGTCTTTCTCGCAGGCCACAAACGTCATTCCGACGCACAATGCGGCCACTGTTAGTTTTACTAATCTCATGAATAATGGTTATTTAATTCACTGTAAATTAACCAGACAAAGATGTTATTACAACTAAAGCTGAAATATTCACAATTAATTATATTTTAACATGAAATATAAACGTTTCGACTTTTAGTGCTTAATATTAACCATGGTTCCAAGCGGAACTATTGATTAATTGTCCATCAGAATTCCCGACGGGATTTTGGCAAAATTTAAGCAGTGCACAAAGTTATAGAATCATGCTCTTATTTTTTTGCGCGCGCAATTCGGACTAAAAGTAGAACCATTTTAAATCTCAATCTTCTTGATGATAGATTAATATTTCCTTTTCGAAAGCAATCTTCATGATCTCAAATTCTTCCAATATAGCTTCGGGTGAAGGACAAGATGGAATCAGGGGGCTTGAAGTGCTGATTACATTACCTTCATCATTGTAATAAACTTCGTGAATTGAATATTCAAATTCGCCGGAATATATTTCCCGTTTCATTATTCTGTAATTCCAGGACATGTTGAACTGTTTTAGTCTGCGAAGATATAATGTTTCCCCTCACACTCAAAACTCCACACTCACTACTCAAAAAGAAGAGCAAGCACTGCTTGCGAAGACTGAGGCTCTGTCTCACAAGACAGAAAAGACGAAGAATAGCTACGACTCAGTGTGAGGGAGAGTGTGAGTATAGAGGGAAAAAGAAAAAGCGAACTGCTGCCGCGATTCGCTTTTTCTTTTTGTGCGCAAGTCAGTTCAAAGTTCGAACCGGAAAAGCTAACTTTTAACGAATTCAAAAACAATATAACTAGAGGGTTATTTCTCTTTGTAATACTTTTCTTTTAGGTACTCTGTGCTATTGATATCACATCCCAAAACAAAAGTTCGATATACTGGTTTTTCAATTCCATAATAGGGGATTTCATCTTGAAAAAAGGCAACTTGTTTTTCTTTGAGTATGCTTTCAAGTTCTTCTTTCTCCTCTATCCTCGTTGTAAATCCAATACAATTCGTTTTTGCCCACTTATCCCCCTTTATTTGGTTAAAAGCATATGCAATAATTTCTTCTTCAGATTGAAAGTATTTAAGATCTTTTTTTTTACCTCTTTCAGTGTAATACCAACTGAAAAGTCCGCCCAACTTATTTATGCCGAAACCTTCAAAAATGGAATTTCCGTTTATTGAATAGCCATTGAAGTTATAACAATTGTTTTTCATCCAATTTTCAAGCTCTTTTTCTGTTTTTGGCAAATTATGATTATCCATTTGAGATTATTAAAGACTGCTAAAAAAGGAAAAATTTATTTAAAAAACTACTTTATCTGCTCAGAAATAAAAAGAAGAAATAACTTCCATTATCTTCCTTATCGTGTGCCCCACAACTGGACTAATTTCGTATAAAGTGTAACATTTTTGAATTCCCACTGCGGTCTTTTAATTCGAGGAAATAAATACCGGAAGGCAATCCGGACACGACTAATTCCAGTTTGTTTTCCTGCATTACATTTGGTATTTCAACAACCGTTCCTGCTGCCGAATAAAGGTGATATTCCAATACAGGAAGCTTGGTAGTAATAGTCAGTTTGTCATTAGCGGGATTCGGATATGCATTTACTGCATTCATTTCATTTGTTTCCAGGCCTAGACCTGATGGACAGTTTTCCATGTTATAACTATATTGTGTGGAGAGACCTGCTGTGAGAAAAAAGCCATAATAGGAACACAAATATTGATTTATTTCGAATGAACGGGAATAGGGGCGAAATAAACCCTGAAGACTGCCTATCTTCTCAACAATTATGTCCGAATTTGAAAGGTAGAAGTGTTTCAGCATGACTCCGTAAATCTCTTCCATCGTGATGCTGTCAACAGTGACAGGATGTGGAGGGCCAGCTCCGAGGTCATCTGTGTATGCCGTATCACCAACCTCAAGCGAAAAATCATAAAGCAGGTAATAAACACCTGTATCTGCTTGAAAATTAAAATTAAAAGGTCTATCATTAGACACAAAGCTAAAATACATTTTATCAGCTGTAGAATAGCAATTTCCAAGCCAGGCTCCGTTGTCGAACAATAACATCAACGTATCTGAATCAGGAGAGGAAAGAGCTTCAAATTGGTCCAGATGTGAGAACCACACATAACCAAAGGGTTCAATCTCTATCCAACTAGATTCAACCTGCCAGGCTCCATAATCATTAGGAAAGGCGGTTTCTTCCTGCGCTGAAACTGAAAACGGAGAGGATAATAGAACGGTAATAATGAGTCGCAAATAAATCCGGGACACAAATAAAGTGTGGTGATGTCTCATAAGCAGGAGTTTTAATGAATCAATAATAACATAAAACACCGGATAAATAGTACTTGTAAAATAGTTGGTTAATACCAATTAATCAATGGCATTATTGAATTTGGAAGAAGGTGAGAGAGGAGTGAAAAAAAAATCGGAACCTTACTACCATAAAATCCCGATTCTTTTTTTTGCGCACGACTGGACTTACCGACGAAGTTGAGCTACAGCTCAACTTGTCGGCATAAACTTCTCGTCCAGTCCTTATAGAATGAAAAAAGGAGATAACTTCCGTTATCTCCCTTATCGTGTGTGCGCAATTCAGTCTAAAAGTAGAACCAAAAAATTATAGCGATTGCAGTTCTGTTTGTATCTTGAAGTGGCAATATTAATTTATTTCTTCCGGAACGAAATAAGCTGGGCCGAGCGTAAAAATGAACTCATTTTTGTGCCTGTCGGCGATATGAGTAATGACGCGACTCCAGGGTTTACCGTTCTTATGGTTACTTCCGTCTTTAGTAAAAGTGAAGTACACTCCTGAATACCTGTACCTGGGAACTCCGGTATTGAGTGGGGTGGCACCTCCGAATACAGAAGCAATTCCCGTATGCTCTCCAGTAGCGGTAACACCATCGCAGACGAATGGAACAATGATCTGACCGGCACTGTCTATTACTCCCCATTTCTTATCCTCACTGTGTATTTGCCAAAAACCTGCCGATGTATCTGCATCGTCATACGTGAGAAATAGTCCGTCGAAGAGCGGGATCAAGGTGTCATATTGCGCTTCCACTTTCTCGAACGATACAGTATTGTCCGGGACAGACTGAATCGCCGGAGCTTCTTTCGAAGGTTTGGAATTTTGCGTGCAACCGCCGATCAACAGGCACAGTATGGGATAGAGAAGGGACTTATTCATAAGGTTAAATCATTGTTTGAATAAAATTAAGTAATTGCTTTCACATCAACTTCTCGTCCATCTTAATGAAATGAAAAAAGGAGATAATTTTCATCACCTCTTTCTCTAAGTGTATGACTTAATTGCTTGACAAATTCCCAATCATCCGAAACAACATCCGCGACAATTCATCTGCTTTTCCATAAAATTGGGTGAACTCTTCTTCATTCAAAATAGTTTCATCTTTCAACACATCAAAGATGGCAACACATTCGAAGGCCGATCCCCTTGACATAATGTAAAAGTGTCGTTTGTCAGCTTTATTAAAACGGCCTGTACCTTCTGCAATATTCAATACGATGCTTAATGAGGCTCTTCGCAACTGATTCTTCGTAACAATATCAATAGGTTTAGTGTTTTTCATCAGCATTAAAACCTCTTTGTTAAATGCTTTGGCTTTCTGGTAAACATCCAGCTTTTCAAAATCAAACATGAATATTGGTTTAAGTTATTCTTTACTTGAATATAAGCATTTGAAACGAGAAATGAAACAGCACGAAGCCAGATTCCCCTCACACTCAAAACTCCACACTCACTACTGCACAAAAAGAAAAAGTAAAGGAAAGTGTGAGGGAGAGTGTGAGTATAGAGGGAAAAAGAAAAAGCGAACTGCTGACGCGATTCGCTTTTTCTTTTTGTGCGCATGACTGGACTCGAACCAGCACATCCATAGGAAACCACCCCCTCAAGATGGCGTGTCTACCAATTTCACCACATGCGCAGTTATACTTTTACTTTGCGTGTCTGCCATCCGCCGCGGCGGACCACCACATGCGCGGTATTGCGTTCTAAGCGCTTGCGAATATACTATTTTTCTGCTTTCTTGAAGTAAAGAAGAGCTATTTAATCGATATCATAATAAGCAATTGTTCTTACTTCTTCTTGAGATTTTTTGCCCATAAAAAAAGATTTGCGCGATAGCCAATTACTATTTTTGTCGTATTTGAATGTTGATCTGCTACTATATTTTTGGGGATTTACTAAAAAACCTAACATATTAATGTTATCGAATTCTACCCAATCTTCGCCTTCAAAGGAAATACCATAAGATTCCTCTTTGGTAACATCACCTCGATTATTCAACGTTAGTGAACGTGTGCAAACTCCATTTTTATTTTGATAACGGGACCAAATAAGATCGTTATTCTGATCGTATTTGCAATAATGTTTAGTTACTTCTTTCCCATCCAGATATGTTGTTTGACAAACAGGATTATCTCTAGAATCATAACTGTAAGTACGGATGTATGTTTTGTCCTCTTCTCTGTGTATTTCTTTTGTTATCAGATTATTATGATTGTATTTGTAATCGACTGATCGAGTTAATCCAAATTTTTTAGTTCCAAAACGCTCCCGGGTTTTCAAGCCATATTTATTGTATTCATACTTATGAAAAACGGTTAATGCTCCCAAGTTTGAGTATCGTCTTGAAATGTCTCCTTTTCGATTGTAAATATTTGTTGATATGTGCCACTTTTTGGTAGGTGAGTAAAAATACTTTTCAATAGATTTGACAAGCATTCCTTTTTTATTAAAAAACTGGATATTAATTAAACCATCTGTTTTTCTATTGTTCTCCACATAATAAGAATGGGACTTAACAATCCGCACGGGACCGGTAAGATTCATTTTATCAAGATCTGTTTTGATTTTGTCCTCATCTTTCTTACAACTAAAAACAGAACATAGTAATATCAGATATAAAAAGTTTTTCATATTACCTATTTAATTTTAAGGTCCAAAATCTTCTCTTCCCCGATAAACGCTTCCAAATGATCTCCGATTGCAACCGGACCAACTCCGGCAGGTGTTCCGGTAAAGATCAGGTCGCCGGTTTTCAGTGTCACATATTGAGATACAAATGCGATGATTTTGTCAATCGAAAAGATCATGTCGGCTGAATGGCCCTTCTGAACTGTTTCACCGTTCTTCTTTAAGCTGAAATGCAGGTCGCTAAGGTCTAGCGAGTCCGCCGGAACGAAATGTGTTCCCATGGGAGCACTGTTGTCGAATGCCTTTGCTTTTTCCCATGGCAGACTTTTCGCCTTGCATTGTTCCTGTAAATCGCGTGCTGTAAAATCGATTCCCAGTGAGATTTCGCTGTAATAATCTTTGGCAAATTTCTCCTGGATATTCTTTCCCACTTTTTTGATCTTCACAACGATCTCGCATTCGTAGTGCAAATCTTTTGTGAAGTCGGGGATGTAAAAATCGTTTCCTGCGGGCAGCAATGCCGTATCAGGTTTCATAAAAAAAACGGGCTCACTCGGAAGCGGATTATTCAATTCCTTCGCGTGATCAGCGTAGTTTCGCCCGATACAAATGATTTTCATACTTTATAATTGGTGACTTCGACTCCGCTCAGTCACCAATTCTATTGAAAGGACACTGAGCGGAGTCGAAGTGTACGTTTCTATTTTTTGAACTTATTCTGTAATGCCGCCAATTTATCTTCGATACTCAGATTGGAAGTTTCACCTTCCCGTTTCTCGCGGCGTTTTTGCTTGATGCGTTCCATTTCTTCGCGCAACAACTGTTTGGTGAATAGGGGGAAGTCGGCGTCCATCATCCAACCGAAATAACCGGGCTCCGAGTCTGCAACTTCTTCTACTGTTTTTCCTTTATGCTTGCCGAAGTTGTAACATACCTGGCCATCTTTTGTTTTTGCAAGCCTTCCTGCGAAATCGTGCCATTCCTGGTTTCCCTGGCGCGAAAAATCTGCCAGTTCGGGAATGGATTTAGCCAGGTCGGGATAGCGCTCCAATTGTGCTTTGAAAACGTCTAAAGTAACTTTGGTATCATATAAGGCATTGTGTGCATTTTCCATGGGTTCTTTGCAGTAGAATTGATAAGCCGCCGCAAGGGTTCGCTGTTCCATCTTGTGAAAGATATTCTGCACATCGATAAATTTCCGTTCGTTGATCTTGAAGGAATGATTGATGCGAAGGAATTCTTCTGCCAGGACAGGAATGTCAAACTTGTTTGAATTGTATCCACCAAGATCTGCATCACCGATAAATGCTGCGATCTCGTCGGCCAATTGTCCGAAAGTAGGTTCACCGGCAACCATCTCGTCTGTAATTCCTGTAATTTGTGCAGATTCTGCAGAGATCGGAATAGTAGGGTTGACGCGTCTGCAATACTCACTCTGTTCTCCATCCGGAGTAATTTTGATCAAAGCGATTTCAATAATCCGATCCTTTGCTACATCCAATCCTGTTGTTTCCAGGTCCAGCATAACAAAATTTCGAGTGAGTGATAAATTCATAATACTAAAAGTTATACTTCAAAGATGCGGAAAATGCGTGGAAGTTTGATAATTGACAATGTAAAATTGAAAAAGAAAAAGCACTTTTTTAAACCAAGCGCTGATAGTTTAGGATGTAAATCCAATCTTTTCAATTCTCCATTCAATTGTTAAAGCAAAAAGCCGGTCCGTCTCGCGACAAACCGGCCTTCATAGATGAAATATAGTTCTTACTTCACAATAATAAACTCAGTTCTACGATTCAACTGATGTCCTTTTTCTTTTTCTTCTTTGCTTGGCATACTTTCGATCTGAGCTTCAGATATTTTCAGTTTCGTTTCACCATATCCTTTTCCTGTAATTCTGTTTGCAGAAATTCCTTTGGAAACAATATAACGGGCTGAAGCTTTCGCACGCTGATCGGATAATTTGATGTTGGACTCATCTTTACCACGGCTATCCGTGTGAGAACCCAATTCAATCTTAATCCCCGGATTCTCTTTCATGATTTTCACGATCTTATCCAGTTCTTTGGCTGCATCCGGGCGAATATCCCATCTGTTGTAGTCGAAGTAGATCGGGTTCACGTTCAAACCGATATCTGTTCCTACCTCATTCTTAACCAATACACCATCGATACGGATTTCGGAATTGTCATCCAGGGTCACAGGAGCATCATAACTCATGGTAAGATATCCTTCTTTTTCCAAGGTTAAAGCAAACTCCACGTTATCACCTTTCTTCATTCCGCCAAGTGTATCGGTTTTGTAAGCCCCGTTGTTCTTAGTCAATGATCGGGAAAGTTTGTCTCCTGTTTTCTTGTCTGTCAGGCTGATTGTTACGCCGGACAATTTTTCTTTGGTCTTGCTGTCAGTAATGGTTCCGGCTACATAGTAAGGTTTCACCATCATTTGCTTGTCCAGGTCCAGCCAGAATTCGCGGTAAACTTCCGAATATTCCTTGTTGCATTCTGTTTTGAATTTCTCGCTGTAGAAGTTTTTCTTACCGTCTTTTTCATAAGAGAAAGTAAGGTCGTACTCTTTACACGGCTCCAGTGAGTTCATGAATACTCCGTCGCGCAGACGCGGGAATAATTTACGGTCATATGGATTGTCGCAGTTCAGACATCTCAATGTTACAGATACGTCTTCAGGAAGCGGTCTGTTCCCGATTACACTGATCTTCCCGTTTAAAACAGCAATGTTTTTAACTCCCAGGTAATTGTTCTTGATCTCGTAGATATCTTTTTCTCCTTTGCCGTCAATACGAAGGGAAGTCATGTATCCGGTTAAACCGTCAACGGTAGTTGTGTAGAAGATATCGTCGCAGGTTGAATTGATAGGAGAGCCTAAATTTACTGAAGGTCCCCATTGACCTTTACCGTCACTGGTCGACATGAAAATATCAAAGTCACCCATACTTCTATTTCCGTTGCTGGAAAAGTAAAGCGTGCTGTTGTCTATGGAAACAAATGGTGATTCCTCATCCATCGGTCCGTTGATATTTGGTCCTGCATTCACCGGTGTTCCCCAGCTGCCGTCTTTTTGTTTTGTACAGTAGTAAATGTCTCTTCCTCCCATACCGCCGTTGCGGTTAGATACAAAGTACATTTTTTGTCCGTCAGGAGTCACGGTTGCATGTGTCTCCCAATCGTTGGTGTTGATTTTCTTGTCCTCTAGATGTGTTACTTCCTGGAATTTATTTGTAGAGAAATCGGAGTAGAAAATATCTCCGTTTCCTTTGGTATCCTGGTAAACATATACACGGCGCTCATCCGGGCTTACAGCCAAAGTTGCCTCGTTTTGAAGCGAATCACAAAATTCCAGTTTGATCGGATCCATCCAGGTGGAATCGAAATCGCGGTATGAAACATAAATGTCTTCCGGGTATTGGTTGTTTCTCGGGTCCAGACCTTTGTCCGATGCTCCTGTAGGCCATCTTCTTTTGGAGGTATAATACAATGCCGAACCATCGAGTGAAATGACAGGCGAAAATTCAGGGTTAGTTGTGTTAACAGAATTCCCCATGTTTTTCAAATAAACATTTTTGGGATTTGCCATTTCCGCACGAGCGACCTTACATTGCTCCAGGTACAATTTCGCAAAAAATACATTGTTGGATTTCGTAATGGATGCAGCCAGGAATTTATTGAAAAACTCTTCAGCTTTGTCAATATTTCCCGATCTGTGATAACATTTACCCATTTCAAAATAAGCATCGATCGGAGCAGCTGTTTCTTTGGTATTGAAGGGATCATACTTTTTGTCCGTTTTCAATACTGCTCTTTCCAGGTAAGGAGTTGCTTTCACGAAATCGGTAGACATTTCCAGGTAAATGAATCCACGTCTGTAGTTATAATTGGAACTGGTAGGTTGAAATTCGAGTAATTTGTCTACGATCATCCCGGCTTGATAGAAATAGCCTTCCTGGATCATAATCGCACTCTCCATTACCAGTTCGGATTCCGATCCGTTATTGATCAGTTCCATTACGCGCTTTGTGTCATATTGCCCGAAGGATATAAAGGGACACAAGAGAGTTAGTAAAATAGTAGATTTCAGTAATCTCATTGTAGTATAAATTAAGAAAGACCCACCGCTTTCAGTTTAAAGTTGGTGGGTCTTACGTGTATTTTATTTTTTAGTTACAACTAGTGTCATCATAGTTCGCGGTTAACATCGAATTGCTCTAAATAATCAGCGACTCTGCGCACAAACTGACCTCCCAATGAACCATCAACCACGCGGTGATCGTATGAATGAGATAAGAACATTTTGTGACGGATTCCGATAAAGTCTCCCTCAGGAGTTTCAATAACTGCAGGCATCTTACGGATTGCTCCCAAAGCAAGGATTGCAACCTGAGGTTGGTTAATGATTGGAGTTCCCATCACGTTTCCAAATGTTCCTACGTTTGTTACGGTATATGTCCCGCCCTGAATATCTTCCGGTTTCAATTTATTGTCGCGTGCGTTTCTCGCCAATTCATTTACCGATTTTGCAATTCCTGTTAAGTTCATACGGTCTGCCTGCTTAATTACAGGAACAATCAAGTTTCCTGAAGGAAGTGCAGTTGCCATTCCGATATTGATATCCTTGCGTTTGATGATCTGATTTCCGGATAAGGAAACGTTGATCATCGGGAAATCTTTAATTGCTTTCACAACAGCTTCCATGAAAATAGGAGTGAACGTTAAGTTTTCACCTTCGCGTTTTTCAAATTCCTTTTTCATTTTGTTTCTCCAGTTTACGATGTTCGTAACGTCTGCTTCAACAAAAGAAGTAACGTGTGGAGAAACGTGTTTCGACATCACCATGTGCTCAGCGATCAGCTTACGCATACGGTCCATCTCGATGATCTCGTCTCCGGCCATTGGCATCACAACCGGTTCTTTGATATTGCTTAAGAAGGAAGATCCGCCTGAAACAACCGCTGGAGCGGCTCCGTTGGATGCAGCCGGTGCAGATACAGCAGGTTTTGCCTGGGTAACAGCTGGTGCAGCTTCTCCGGTCCCACGTGTGTCAAGGTATGAAAGAATGTCTTTTTTAGTCACTCTTCCGCCCATGCCTGTTCCGCTGATCGCATCGATCTCCGACATGGAAATATTTTCTTTTTGTGCAATGCTTCTTACAAGCGGTGAAATGAATTTTCCGTCTCCACTGCTTTTTTCCAAAGTAACTCCTCCGTTTGAAACAACTGCCTGTGCCTGACTTACCGTATCAGCAACCGCCGCTGTTGCAGCAGGTTCAGCTTTTGGTGCAACCGGCGCAGCATCTCCGTCTGTAGAGATAATCGCAATTACATCGCCAACTTGAGCAACCTGGTCCTTTTCAAATAGTTTTTGAACCAAAACTCCAGCAGCTTCTGATGGTAATTCGTTATCAACTTTATCCGTTGCAACTTCTACCAAAGGTTCATCCATTGCTACGGTATCACCAACTTCTTTTAACCAATTGGTAATGGTAGCTTCTGTAACGCTTTCTCCCATTTTTGGAAGACGAATTTCAATTTGTGCCATATAACGACTAAGAATTCTCGATTAATTTTCGTACAAAAATAACGGAAAAAATAGGATTTTCATCAATGGTTTTTAATGATCCAATTTTTTCCACGCTTTCCATAATATCTGAATGTCACGGAAAACTGAATATTCACGTGCATACAGCAAATCCAGTTTGGATTTCAGATTCTCATCCAATCCGCTTAAATGGTCGGTAGGAGTGAGGATTCCCTTTTTTATTTTGGGTAATTGCTTGTTGCTTAAGTTGCTTTGTTCGGTGTATGATACAACTGTTTTTCTTCCGCTGATCAGTTTCAAACTATTTCCTAAGAATTGGAACTTATTTTTGTAAAACCAGATTAAGATAGGCGAACAGGCGAACAGGATCAGGCCAATGATAAAATCAAACAATCTTTTTTGACGTCTTTTTGCTGGCTGACTGATTGCATTGATTTCCAGGATATACAAATCGCCCGCAGTTTCGATCGAGTTGGAGCCGATCAGGTATTGGCTGTCCGGTTGCGCGATTTTGTAATCTACGGATAGATCCGGGATGGCGGTCATCCAATGAATAATATCCCGCGCACTGGTATCTTTGGCACAAAAGATCAGCTCATCAATGTTGTGTACCCGTACGATCTGCTCCAGTTGACTGATTGATCCCAAAGCGTCTTTTCCATGATTTTCGTCAATGGAAACGGAGATGATCCGGGCAATCTTGGGCTGGGTTTGATGAAGCAGGTGCGAAACGCGTTCAAATTCTTCCTGTGAACCTACAATAGCAAAATTAGCATGCTTGCGGCCATTAATGATGAATCGTTTCCCGATCGCCAAATGAAGGATGCATCTTGAAAGAATGTAGTAGGAAATGATCCAAACTGCTCCCAGCAGGATAAAAAGCCTGGAAAATTGCCATTCTTTCGGGAACAGGGCATACAAGATCAGTATGAATGCGGTTCCGATCGCTCCCCCGAAAATGAACTTCTTGAAGGTAACAGGCTGATCGTAACCACCTTGCAGGGCCACTGAAGTCATCCAGATAAATGTATAGAACAGGATTAGGATATTGGTCGTTTGTTCCGGGAAATCGATTTGAGCTTGCTGCCAGTAATTGGTTAATGCAAATAAACCGAGTAAAAGGTACAAAGTATCAAAGACCGGAAGTGTGATCTTGCGGATGAAGCGCATTCCGATTGCCAGGCCGGCTCTGAAATAAATAGCCGAATTGATCAGGAATGAAAACAGGCGGGCATTCTTTTGCGAAAAGTGTTTCCGTGCAAAAATGACCATTGCCCGGTAAAAGACAAACACGTAGTTTACCGAACTTTTTTTCGTGCTTTCGCCTTTGTAGTGAATAATACGGGTCTCCGGGAAATACACATTTTTATATCCTCCTTTGATGATGCGGTAGGAAAGATCAATGTCTTCCCCGTACATGAAAAATTCTTCATCCAGCAAACCGACCTTATCAAGGGCTTCCTTTCTCATTAACATGAATGCACCTGAAAGGATCTCGATCTCGTTGGTTTCAAATTCGGATAAATAGCCTAAATGGTATTTTCCAAAGATTCTTGATTTCGGGAAAATACGTGAGATCCCGAAAATCTTATAGAAAGCAACGGCCGGTGTGGGCAAACCTCTTTTGGATTCGGGCAGAAAAACTCCTTTTCCGTCCACCATTCGAACTCCTAATCCGCCAACTTCCGGATGTTCATCCATGTATTTGACAACTTTGAACAAAGTGTCTTCTTCAATAACGGTATCGGGATTTAAAAGCAACTGGTAATCACACTGGGAGATTTCCATCGCCTGGTTATTCGCTTTGGAAAACCCTTTATTATCCTTATTTGCAATGATATTCACCCAGGGAAACTTCTCGCGGACCATTTCCACGGAGCCATCCACTGAATTATTATCGACAACCCATACTTCTGCTGGTTCCTGTTTCATTGCTTCGGAAACGGAATTCAGGCATTGCTCCAGGAAAAAGACAACGTTATAGTTGACTATAATAACAGCAATTTTTGGAGCGGAATGAGTCACAATACCAAGTGTGTTTTTAAGTTATTTTACGGCAATACAGGATATTTCGATCGGTACGTTCATTGGCAATTTGGAAACTTGTACGGTTTCCCTTGCCGGAGGTACATCCTGGAAGTATGAGCCATAAACGGCATTCATCTCGGAAAATTGTCCTAAGTCCGTCATGAAAATGCTGCATTTTACAATATTGCCAAGTGTCATTTCACACTCTTTCAATAATGTTTCAATGTTTTTCAGAATACGATGGGTGGCTTCTTCAATAGATCCTACCTCCAATTCACCTGTAAATGGATTCAATGGAATCTGTCCGCTGACATAAACCGTATCTCCGCTGACAATTGCCTGACTATATGGCCCGATCGGAGCAGGAGCCCCTGGAATTTGAATTGCTTTTTTCATCGATTCTTTTTTGCAAGTTTAGTAAATTTGGCCCACATGCGGTTTTTATTAGTAGATAACTTCGATTCCTTTACCTATAACATTGTTCATTATCTGGAACAATGCGATGTGGCAGTAGAGGTCTGTACAAATTTGGATGTGGATCTGTCTGCTCTTATAAACTATGATGCTGTGGTTCTTTCTCCAGGTCCCGGACTGCCGCCTCAGGCCGGAAAGCTAATGGAAGTTGTAACAGAAGCAGTTAGAAAGAATATCCCGGTCTTGGGTGTTTGCCTCGGAATGCAGGCTTTGGCTATCCATACCGGAGATTCTTTGTACAACCAGGAAATGGTGAAACACGGCCTGAGTGAAGAAATTCGCTTAGTGGTGAAGGATTCTCTTTTTTACACTGGAATTCCTGAGGTAGTTGAAGTTGGTTTATACCATTCCTGGGCAGTGAAATTGAAGGAGAATTCGCCGTTTATTCCAACAGCATATTCCGAAAGCGAAGTATTGATGTCGATGGAGATCCCGGCAAAAAAAATCTATGCCGTCCAGTTCCACCCCGAAAGCATTTTGACCCCGCAGGGTCTGATGATGATCGGGAATTTCGTGGAGATTGTACAAGGGACTTAATGTGACCTAAAATTGAATACACTGGTTCGTTAAAACTAGAATTCTAAAATTCTGAATCCTGCTAGCTCAAATGTCGATAAGCTTTACTTTCCTATGCAATCATAACAAAAAGTTGTATATTGGGGTAAAATTCGAAACTATGAAATGGATCATCACATCATTATTTCTGTTGTTTTTTGTAGCTGCTAAGGCACAATCATGCATTGGCACCTGGGTTACAATTGACGACAAAACAGGCAAGAAGAAGTCTAAAGTGGAACTCTACAAAAAGGATGAGAAACTCTATGGGAAAATCACCTATTTGTACCCGCGCGAAGGAAGAGAAGACAATCCGAAGTGTAAGAAATGCACGGACGATCGCAAGGATCAGCCCTTGGTTGGTTTGCAGATCGTGCGCGGATTGAAGTGGGATGGTGGAGAATGGGAAGATGGAACGATCGTAGATCCTGAAAACGGGAAAGTATATAACTGCGCAATTTGGATCGATCGTGACGACTTCACTAAATTACATGTGAGAGGATATGTCGGACCTTTTTACAGGACTCAAACCTGGGTTAAAAGTTCAGACTAAGACCGGAAATTATCGGATATAAAAAACCCCGTAGTGAATATAAATTCTGCTACGGGGTTTTTAATTTTGTTCAATGTATTAAGCAGCTTTCTTTTGGCAACAAGTACCTCCTGATTTTTCACCAGCACAAGAAGAACCTTTTTTGCTTTTCTTTTTTCTTTTCTCTTTTTTATCGTCATGTTTAACGACAGAAACTGAAGTGTTGTTAGAAGCAGCGTAAACTGTAGCACTTACAGAACCTACGAACATTAATAAAGTCAATGCAACAAATGCTTTTTTCATGGATTCAATTTTTTAATTTCACTAAAAATACAATTAATATTAGAATGAGCCAAGCTTCGTTAACTTAGCTTTAACATCCTGGTCAATTTTAACATCTAATTTCGTGCCAAGCGGCAAAAGGATATCCACACGGGAACCGAATTTAATAAACCCGAACTCCTGTCCTGCTTCCGCAGTTTGGCCTTCTTTCGCATAATAGCAGATTCTTCGCGCCACAGCTCCGGCAATTTGTCTGAACAGAACTTCCTGCCCCGATGAATGCTGAACAACTACTGTGCTTCGTTCATTATCTGTGGAACTCTTCGGATGCCATGCAACCAAAAATAATCCTTTGTGGTATTTGACGTATTTCACCAACCCGCTGATCGGGAAGTAGTTCGCATGTACATTCAATGGAGACATGAAAATAGAAACCTGGATGCGGCGGTCTTTAAAGTATTCTGTTTCTTCAACCTCTTCAATTACAACTACTTTTCCGTCTGCGGGACATAAAATATCCGTATCAGTAAAGGTAAATGTGCGTTTCGGGATTCTGAAGAACTGGACCACCAAATAAAGCATTACCAATGCTCCGGCAGATAATAACAAGAATAACCAAAGCCAGCCTGTTATGGTGTATAACCAGTAATTCCCCCATTGGATCAATCCTAAAATAATAACCGCAATAATAATTGTAGTTGTTCCTTCTCTGTGAAGTGTCATGTTTTTTTGTTAACTGATAATTAGGGCCAAAAGTACATATAAAACGGGAGCTACGAAAAGCATCGCGTCAATTCGGTCCAGAATTCCACCATGGCCCGGAAGAATATTTCCGGAATCTTTAATAGCAATAGAGCGTTTTAATTTGCTCTCGAATAAGTCGCCTAAAGTTGCCAAAATACTGGCTAGAACGGATACACCTACTATCGCAAGTGCGTTGGCTTTTGTGAATTGGTCTGTGAAATAAAGAATGGCCAGCATTACCAGTGCCGCACCAATTAATCCGCCGATAAATCCTTCACGCGTTTTCTTGGGAGAAACACTCGGGATTAACGGTGTTTTACCGAATAAACGGCCGCAAACATAAGCCAGTGTATCGTTTAGGTAAATCGGTAATAGAACGATTAATAAGAGGGTCTTTGTTTCGCCATTGGAGAATGTGTAAGCACAGGCTAAAATCCACATCGGTAAAAGCGGATAGAAGAAATTGAATAGAAAGGTGTTCTTGAAAACAAAGTCGATCTTTTCTCTTTTGAAGATCCAGTAACTCATTACCAGGATGCTGAGAATTAAAATTCCCCACAGGACAAAAATGAGGGGTGTTTGCAGAATGAAATCCCAAACGGGATTATACAGCAAAGGGAAAAACTGGGATGCGGTTTGGATCAGCAGAGGCATAAATAATGCTGTTACTAATAATAAGGCTGGTGCCTTGAGGTTGTTTTTGAAGGAACTCTTCTTGCTCATTTCGAACAGTTCATGGGTTCCGAGCATGGTAAATACGTAAAATACCATGTTCATGATGTTCCCGCCGTTTCGCACATCATATACGAAAGGAGTGAAAACAACCATCAAAAATAAAGCCCCGAAAACGGAGCGTATCAATACATCTTTCATCAAAAAAAACACTCCCGCAGGGTTTTATTCCCGCGGGAGGCTTATTAAATTTATACTACGCTTCCGATTTATTCGAGTTATCCAAGGGTTCAATGCTTGGATTGATCTTGTTTGAATCCGAATTCGGTTCGGTATCATTGCTTGGTGTCTCTTCCGAATTGAAATCAAGCGGAGTTGAATCCTCATTCGGAGGTGTATTCACTGCTCTGCTTTCTTCTTCTTCCGAAATCCATAAGCGTTTCCCAAAAATTTCTTCCAAATCCTCTTTGAAAATAACTTCTTTTTCCAATAGTTTATCTGCCAGCAAGCCCAACTTATCTTTGTTCTCCGACAAGATTGACAATGCACGCTGATATTGGGATTCGATCAGTTTACTTACTTCTTCGTCAATAATACGTGCAGTATCTTCGGAATAAGGTTTTGTAAATGAATCACGACCTTGTGAATCGTAGAATGAAATATTCCCGACACGGTCATTCAATCCGTAGATTGAGACCATGGCATAAGCTTGTTTGGTTACTTTTTCCAGATCACTCAAGGCGCCGGTAGAGATTTTTCCGAAGATCAATTGCTCTGCTGCACGACCACCCAATGCCGAACACATATCATCTAATATTTGTTCCGTGGTAGTGATACTTCTTTCTTCTGGTAAATACCATGCAGCTCCTAATGAACGGCCGCGAGGTACGATAGTCACTTTTACCAAAGGATGCGCATGTTCCAACAACCAGGAAGTAGTCGCGTGACCGGCTTCATGGAAAGCGATCGCACGCTTTTCTCCTTTTGTAATAATTTTATTTTTCTTTTCAAGTCCACCGATAATACGGTCGACTGCATCAAGGAAATCTTGTTTTTCTACAAACTTTTTGTTTTTGCGTGCAGCAATTAAAGCTGCCTCATTACATAAGTTTGCGATATCTGCTCCGGAGAAACCTGGTGTTTGTTTGCTCAGGAAATCAATATCCATGTTCTTATCCAGTTTCAAAGGTTTTAAATGAACCTGGAAAATCTCTTTACGTTCGTTCAGATCCGGCATGTCAACATAGATTTGGCGGTCAAAACGACCTGCACGCATCAGGGCTGCATCCAGTACATCTGCACGGTTTGTTGCCGCAAGAATAATTACACCGGAGTTCGTTCCGAAACCATCCATCTCAGTTAATAGCTGGTTCAGGGTGTTTTCGCGCTCGTCATTTGAGTTGAAACCATTGTTTTTACCTCTTGCACGACCTATTGCATCGATCTCATCAATGAAAATAATTGCAGGTGCCTTTTCTTTTGCCTGGCGGAATAAGTCACGAACCCGTGATGCCCCGACTCCAACAAACATTTCAACGAAATCAGAACCTGAAAGTGAGAAGAACGGAACCTTTGCTTCTCCTGCTACTGCTTTTGCCAATAAGGTTTTACCGGTTCCCGGAGGACCTACAAGTAAAGCTCCTTTCGGAATTTTAGCACCCAGTTCAGTATAGCGCTGCGGACTTCTCAGGAACTCAACGATTTCTTGGATCTCTTCTTTTGCTCCTTCTAAACCGGCAACATCCTTAAATGTAATGTTGGTAGATTTTCCTTTTTCATAAACCTGGGCTCTTGATTTACCGATATTGAAGATCTGGCCTCCGGCACCACCGCCTCCGCCCGACATTCTTCGCATTACGAAAACCCAAATCAGGATAATGATGATAATTGGTAAAAGGAATCCCAAAATGGAACTGAAGTAATTTACTTCTTCAACCGGAGGAGCTGATATAGCAGCCTTTCCCTTAGCAACCAGACGCTCATTGATTTGATCCAGCTTCGTTTCAAAGTTTCCTGCATCTACTATATCTATGGAAAAAACAGGGGCACTCTTACTAGAGAGAGGAGTTCCTTTCTTTTCCAATGCAGTTTTCAGGTACTTAAATTCCCCCTTTGGATTTGCTTTGACAAATTTTTCGCCTGCTTCATTCAGTTTGAAATCTACTCTTGAACGGTTTACGATCTGCGCGTTGGCAATCATACTTGAATCTGCTAAGGCGTAGAATGTATTGATATTCCGCAATTTTGGATCCGAAGAATTGTTGTAATAAGCCGCAAAAATGATTCCCAGGACAATTACTGCGTAAATCCAATAAATTGCGTAGGGGTTCTTCTTCGGTTTGTTTGAATTGTTATTTTCAGCCATAATAGATTAATTCAAATTTGGAATGTCAGTTCTGAGTGCATCTGACCATAAATCTTCCAATTCATAAAAATGTCGTGCATCCTTGTAGAAAATATGAGCTACTACGCTTACATAATCCAGTAAAACCCACTCGGAAGTTGTTTTACCTTCCTGGTGCCATGGTTTTTCCTGCAACTCTTTTCGTGTATGTCTTGCCACTGTAGAAGCAATACCATCCACTTGCACACTTGACTCACCGGAGCAAATGACAAAAAAGTCTGTAACTGCACTTGAAATGTTTCGTAGGTCTAATACAACGATGTCTCTCGCTTTGTTTTCTTGCATACCTTCAACGATAGCGTCGCAAAGTACTTTAGAATCTATGTCGTTTTTTAATTTATACATTCGTAAATTTGTAAGTACAAATCTAAGCATTTATTAGCTTGATTTGTGTGATTGTTAAATGCAAATACTTGTTAATAAAACATGATTGGTCAACAAATTATCCAATTACATGAGGTAGACTCTACCAACAATTATGCTGCCAAGTTACTTTCAGAGGGTAAATTGGCGCATGGGACTGTAATTTTGGCAGAGCATCAGACGGCGGGAAGAGGACAAAGAGGTAGAAATTGGCAGTCTGTAGGCTCTAAACAGTTTACCGGGAGCTATTTTTTGAAAACTGATTTTTTGTCAGTCGACCACTTGTGTTATTTAAATATGGGCATTGCACTTGCGGTTCGCGGGATGATTCAATCCTTTACACGCAAAAACGTAACCATTAAATGGCCGAATGATATTTTCATTGATAATCAAAAAATTGCGGGAATTCTGATCGAAACGAATTGGAAAAATGGCAGGGTAGAAGGAGCGATCATCGGAATTGGAATAAATCTTTCACCGGTTCAGAGTGTGGTCTATGCTACATCCCTGGAAGAAATTTCAGGGAAATCACCGGATGTCCTGGACGTTTTGGATGTTTTAACTGAAAACATGAACAAATTCTATCAGTATGTCAGGCAAAGTGATTTTGATTACCTGAAAAGCACTTATGAATCTTTTCTGTGGAAGAAAGATGAGGAAATCATCCTCGAGGAACGCCAAAATCCTGTTCCTTTCACCGGAATTATCCGTGGAGTAGACCTGATTGGAAATCTATTGGTTGAAAAGGAGGGAGTAATCACTATTTACCACAACCAGGAATTAAATTTTGAAGCAAATTACGCTTCGGAGAAGTTGAAAATGTAGGATGATTACGAATAATTCCTATTCCGAGTTAGTTTGAATATTGATAGAATAATAAATGATCTAATAATTCGTAATTATTCAAATTGTTTCTGCAAATTTTTAGTCATCACTCCGAAAAGATTGCTCAATGGTTTTTCCACCATCATTTTCATAAACATATTTATGTTTGCTTCGAATTCAATATGACCTTCACAACTTGCGTCGCTGGTTTCTTTAAGAATGATCGATAAGGTATAGCTGAAAGGTGCTTTATCACCCGATTCCATCAAAATTTTGGTATTCGGTTCCTTCGAGACATAGATCAATGGAATGACAATTCCTCCCTGGGCCTTAAACGAACAGCCGTTTTCATCCGACTGAAAATCAGAGATCTTATCTTTCGGTAGTAAATGTTCGATGTTTTTTGCATCCGAAAGAAATTCAAATACGCGCTCTGCCGAAGCGTTGACATGTGAAGATTCAGTCTTTAATAACATGGTTTTAGTTTTTCCAGTTTTCAGGATTGATCTTCCATTCGCGTAAGGAGTTCACATCTGAATCAGTAACGTAATCCGATTTCAGTGCCTGATCGATCAAATGATCATAATCTGTAAGTGTTACAAACGGACATTCCGCATTGGCAAAATTCTTTATCGAAAGATCAAAACCGTAAGTAAAGATTGCTACCAATCCTTTTACCTCCAATCCGGCATCTCTTAAAGCATGAACTGCCTGCAGACTGCTTCCCCCGGTAGAGATCAGATCCTCAATAACAACGATTCGCTGTCCTTTTTCAAAATGACCTTCGATCATATTCCCCATACCGTGCCCTTTTGCAGAACTGCGAACATAGATAAAAGGAATTCCCAGCTCTTGTGCCACTAATGCTCCCTGGGCAATTCCACCGGTTGCAACACCAGCAATGATGTCCGGCTTTCCGAAATGTTCCAGAATTGCTTCCGCATATCCCTGGCGAATATATGTTCTGATTGCCGGAAACGAAAGTGTGATTCTGTTATCACAATATATAGGCGATTTCCAACCGGAAGCCCATGTAAATGGAGAATTTGGTTGTAACTTTACTGCTTTAATTTGTAGCAAAAATTCAGCTACTTTTAGTGCTCGATCTTTATTTAAAATCATGTTACAAATGTACAAAGTTTTTATTGATAATTCGGTTATAGAATTTTTGGATTCTTCGGAAGAAAGACCTTCAAAAGAGTATAATTTGGTTCTGAATTCTTTGGAAAATGATTTGTCAAAGCTTTTGGATCAGTTTGATTTTCCCGCTTCAGAAGTTTGTATACTAGTAGTTTACGAGGATTTTGAAATGGCATTCAATCAGGTTTTTCATGCATACGAGTTTATGGATGCTGCCGGAGGGATAGTAAAGTGTGATCGGCGGTATTTATTTATTGAACGACATGGCGTATGGGATATCCCAAAGGGAAAATTGGATGCAAATGAGCAACCCTGGGAAGCTGCAGTGAGGGAAATTGAGGAGGAATGTGGTATTAAAGGACCGGTAATTGACCATTTACTGGGAATTACGTTTCATACCTATTCCTATATGGGAAGAGCAACTATTAAAAAGAATTGGTGGTACGCATTGAATTATTCCGGTCCGATGGATTTGTTTCCGCAGGAAGAAGAGTCAATAACCCAAGCAGTATGGATTGAAAAAGAGGAATGGGAAATGATCCGGAACAATACCTATGATTCGATCCGGGAAGTGCTGGATATGGCAAAAGATTGGTGAAATAATTTACGAATGTGTTTACAAAAGTGTGACACCTTAAAACATCTTTTGTTGAAGGAATTTGTCCCTTAAGGTGTGGAAACAGGAAGGTGAAATAGGGGTGAAGTACGGGTGTAGTATGGATCAAGTATGGATATAGTATGAAGGAAGTATGGAACTGTTAAGGATCTAACAAATTTCTGAATCAATTTTAAGTATGGAATTACCCCTGCATACTCAGTTTTTTTAATTAATAAGTGGGTGCTAATAAATTGCAAAATAGCAAAGCTGAATTGTATGAATGGATCAAACTGTATCCGCTTTACTCCATGATATCATTTCTCACAAATGTAAAAATCAGATAAGTTGCACAGCTTGGGATTCGTATTCTGATAGCTATCGGAAGCAATTAGAAATTTGGCTAATTTTTTGTTAATTAAACAACCATTAAGAAAAGAGTTCGTATTCTTGTACAGTTAAAACTAAAACACATGAAAGTAATAGCAATTCTTGCGGTTTCATTGATCTCATTTGGAACATTTGCGCAAACAGCAGAGAAAAAAGATAAGGCTAAAAAAGAAGTGAAGACTACAACCAAGTCACCGATCACTTTTAAAACGCTTAAAATAGAAAGAGCAGAAATCAAGTATGATTCTAAAGAACCTTTCATTTTTGAATTCAAAAACACGGGGAAAACTCCTTTGATCATCACAAATGTTCAGACCTCTTGTGGGTGTACAGCTGCTGAAAAGCCAACTGAACCGATTGCAAAAGGAAAATCGTCTAAGATTGTTGTGAATTACGATACGAAGCGTGTTGGTCAGTTTACCAAAACAATTACTGTAACAACAAATGCTTCTACGGAGCCGATTATCTTAACAATTACCGGTAAAGTATTGCCTCAGGAAACTACTGAAGGAACTGCAAACTAAGAATCTTTATATTAAAAAAGAGGGGTGGAAATTTTTCCACCCCTCTTTTTTTGCCTGGTTTATTTTAATCTTGAATTTCTATTGCAAGAATACGGTCGCCCTCTCTGATGTCGTCAACGATATCCAAACCATCAAGTACTTTTCCAAAACAAGTATGCTGGCGATCTAAATGTGATGTTCTGTTTCTGCTGTGACAAATAAAGAATTGAGATCCTCCGGTATTTCTTCCTGAGTGAGCCATAGAAAGAACTCCGCGGTCATGAAACTGGTTTCCACCCGTTAATTCACAATCGATACTGTAACCTGGTCCGCCCGTTCCCGGCATTCCTTTGGCTCCTTCACGTGAATTCGGACATCCTCCCTGGATAACAAAATCCGGTAAAACACGGTGAAATGTTAACCCGTCGTAAAATCCTTCTTTGGCCAACTTGACAAAGTTAGCAACTGTTTTCGGTGCATCTTCCTGGAAGAAGGTTACACGCATATCTCCCTTTTCAGTGCGAATGATAGCTTCCATTTTTCTTAAATTTTAAGTGCAAAGATAAGAAAAAGCGATAGTCCGCCGCGGCGGAAAGACCAAATCACGACAAATGTTAATGCGGAAGTGATTTGGGATAGGTAGGATAACATCCCGATAGTTATCCGGATACGAATGCCGAATTTTGGTCCGATAGAAGTAGGATTAAAACCTCTCCCTTTAGAGGGAGATAGAGAGGGAGGAAAAGAAGATTATTGGAAACCTACAGATTTCATTTTTCCTATTTTTAACAAATTGCCTTCCATGGTAATTTCTACAAGTGGAAATGATGTGTAACTTTGTTTCATGAGTCATACAACAATCGCTCGAGATAAAATCAAACAGTTTTCATCTTTTTCCCATGCTTTCGGGAATCAATCAACATTCGGGCAATTTCTTACAACACCATTGAATTCCATTTCGGATCTTCAGCTTCAGGCACAAAAAAAGAAGGAAGTTTATTCTTCTTCAACAAGACAGAACCTGCTACAGGCCTGGAATAGGCAGATCAGTTCTTTTGCGTCGCAAAGTCAGTTGGAAAACCTGAAATTACTGGAGGACGAAAACACGTTCACTATTACGACGGGCCATCAGCTTACCCTTTTTGCCGGACCGCTTTATTTGATCTATAAAGTACTGCATGTGGTCCGTTTGGCTGAAGAATTTAACAAAGCTCAGAATGAATTTAAAGCGGTTCCTGTTTTTTGGATGGCTTCCGAAGATCATGATTTTGATGAAGTGAAATCGACGCATTTGTTCAGTCAAAAGCTAACGTGGGAATCTAGTCAGACCGGTCCTGTGGGTCGCTTCAATATGAATGATTTCCAGGAAATTTTGTCACAGTTCAAGACTTTTTTTGAAGGAAAAGAAACGGAGATTTCCAACCTGATCGCTATTCCGGAGAAAACGGATTATGCTTCGTATTTACAGGAATTTATCAGTAAACTGTTTGCTGACTTTGGAGTGCTGGTACTTCAGCCTGATAACCGCGAATTAAAGCGTGAGTTTATTCCAGTAATCTTGCGGGAAATGGCAAGTCCTTCGGCACACCATGCAGTTTTGGATACGAATAAACTGATTGAAACTTCCGGATTTAAAGCACAGGCACAGTCACGGGATTGCAACTTATTTTACCTGAAAGCCGGTGAGCGTTTGCGCATTGAGCCGGTTGAAAACGGTTTGGCAATTGACGGTAAAATTTACACTAAGGAAGAATTAAACAACTTAGTGGAATCAGAACCGGAGAATTTTTCTCCCAATGTGATTTTACGCCCGGTTTACCAGGAAACTATTCTGCCGAACCTGGTTTACGTAGGAGGTGGTGGCGAAATGGCTTACTGGATCCAGTTGAAAGGTGTTTTTGATGTGCATAATACTCTGTTCCCATTAATTCAGCAGCGCATTTCCATTCAATTGATGGATGGCGCATTGAAGAAACGGATGGATAAATTGAACTGGCCAAATGAACGTTATTTTGAATCAAAAGAAGAATTGAAGAAGCTGTTTCTAATAGAAAATGAAGGAGATGATCTGGATCTTTCCGTACTTTATTCTGAATTCAATGCTTTGCGTTCGACGATGATAGAAAAAGCCAAATCGATTGAAGCCACTCTCGAATCTTTTGCGGAAGCAGAAACTGTTCGCATCAAAAAACAACTGGAATCATTTGAACAGCGTTTGGTCAAACAATTGAAGCAGCGTCATGAACAAGTACTTCAATCCATTGATTTTATTTCGGAGCGCATTATACCTGAAAACACGCTGCAGGAACGATATTTTCATTGGCTGCAATTTGCACCAAGCGGGGCTTATAAAGAACTTTTAAACCAGATTCACCGGGAAATTGATCCTTTTGAAAGGGAATTGATAGTGATTGATTTGGTAAAAGGTTGATCTTGGGGTTATCTCCCACGGAGGTACGCTGAGGACACGGAGGTTTTTAGTATTGTGTTTTCACAAACTCTTTTTGGATCATTTCAGAAGCCTTTTGAAACTAAAGAATTTCTTCTGTGTACTTCCGTGCTCGTCTGTGGGAAACTTGAAAAAAAGTTCTTTCTGCGAGAAATAATAAAAAACGCTTGCTTGTGCCAACGAAATAGAAACATTTACACTAATTTCGACAATTCAACGTTTAATCGAAGATGCGAAACCAATTTCTAGTATTACTTCTTCTTGTTTTTATGCCCTTGACCACTGTTTGGTCTCAAGTTCAGGTAACTGGAAGTGTACTTGATAACCGCAAAGTGGAATTGCAAAATGTGGTGGTTTATTTCATTCTCGGAACGGACACCATTGCTGCTAAAACAGATCAAAACGGTCGCTTCAGGGTTCAGCTTACTCCCAACAAATATGGGATGATTGCCCGGTATGATACTGAAAACGAATTCCGGAAAAATGTTCAGATCCCGGATGTGAATTCATTCGTTTTGGACCCCGTTGTTTTTGATTTTGGGATTATTGATGGTGTGGTGATAAAAACCACCAAGGAGGATATCAATGGCTTGGATCGTATTCCTCCGATTGACCTGCAAAAACTTCCCATGCCGAACGGAATTACCAGTTTGCTGGTTCTTACCCAGGCAGGAGTAAACTCTAATAATGAGTTAACTTCCAATTACAATGTACGCGGAGGAAATTACGATGAGAATTTAGTATATGTTGATGGGTTTTTGATTAACAGACCTTTTTTAACGCGTTCGGGCCAGCAGGAGGGCTTAAGCTTTATTAATACAGCCCTGGTTCAGGATGTGTATTTCTCTTCCGGTGGATTTCAATCTATGTATGGAGATAAACTGAGTTCTGTTTTGGATATTCACTATAAAAAACCGGATTCACTGCGTATTTCTGCAATGGCTTCCCTGTTGGGTGTTGAAGCTCATGTAGAAGATCAGATTGGAAAGCACAATCGTTTCCAGTATTTATTCGGAGCGAGATATCGCGCAAATGGTTACCTGTTGAATTCGCTTCCTACCAAAGGAAATTATAATCCCGTTTTTTGGGATGCACAGGCGGTCACAAATTATACGATCAATGAACGTTGGAGCTGGACAATGCTTGGTCATGTTTCCTCAAATACCTATCAATTTGCTCCGCAAACCAGTAAAACAGATTTCGGGACGGCAAATCAGGCTTACTCATTCAATATCTACTTTGAAGGCCAGGAAAAAACCAAGTTTTTAACTTCAACAGTGGGAACATCTTTGAATTATACCTCCAAAAAATACGAAGGAAAAACGTTCTGTACTTACTTCCGAAGCGATGAGCGTGAGACCTTTGATATTTTAGGTGAGTATTATATCAATGAATTGGAAATGGATCCGTCCAAAGAGGAATTTGGTGATTCTATTGCGGTTCTTGGAATTGGCGGATTCTTAAATCATGCACGAAACAAATTGAATGCAGACATCATCAGTGTATACCATGATGGAACAGTCAGTTTCAAAACGAAAAATAAAGAGACCCGTCACCAATTAAAGGTCGGTGCAGGAATTCAGCTGGATCATTTTACCGATGTGCTGAGCGAATGGCAATTTGTGGATTCGGCAGGTTTTTCCCAGGTCAATGAACCAACAGATGAAGTGGATCTGTTTGAAACCGTTAAAAGTAATCTGCAGCTTGATAATCAGCGTTACAATGGGTATGCGCAGGACCATTGGGAATGGAAGAAGGCGCGTAAAAATATCCCGGTTTCAAAGAAGATTACCTATAAGGACTCGGTGGGTACGATCCATGAACGTTTCTTGCGTGATACGATTGAAGAGTCGCGTTCCGGCTTGAGTTTGGATTATGGATTAAGAGGAACTTATACAACCTTCAACAGTGAAGGATTCATCACACCACGATTAACTCTAACCTATTTTCCTATAAAATATGTATATCAAAATGGGAGATTTGTTCGAAGAGGAGTTCGTTACCGTTTTTCTTCGGGCTTATATTATCAGCCTCCTTTTTACAGGGAATTCAGAACATTTACGGGTCAAATCAACCAAAACGTTAAATCCCAGAAGTCCGCTCATTTTGTGCTGGGAATGGATTACAGTTTCTTTATGTGGAAACGCGAATCTCCGTTTAAATTTTCGGCAGAAGCTTATTATAAATATTTGTGGGACGTAAATCCTTACGAAGTAGACAATGTTCGTACACGTTACTTTGCAACGAATAACGCAGTCGCATATGCAACAGGATTGGATTTGAATCTAAACGGTGAGTTCGTTCCCGGTTTAATGTCCTTCTTTAAATTGGGGTTACTATCTACGAAAGAAGATATCAAAGACGATTATTACTACGATTACTATAATGCAGCAGGCGAAAAGATCATTTTCGGGTTTAGTGAAGACCAGGTTGCAGTGGATTCAAACCGGGTGAGCCCGGGATATATCCGCAGACCGACTGACCAGCGTGTAACCGTGGGTGTATTATTCCAGGATCACATGCCAGGGGTAGAACAATTGACCGTTCAGGTTGGGATTACTTATGGTTCCCGCTTGCCTTATGGTCCGCCGGATCATTCGCGTTACAAAGATACCCTGACGATGAAAGCTTACTTCCGGGTAGATATGGGAATGTCTTATGATATTTTATACCGCAAACCTGGAAAAACACGGAACTTCCTGAAAAAGATGGAAAGCGCGATTATTTCTTTTGAAGTATTTAACTTGCTTGGCGTAAACAATGTACTTTCCAAGCAATGGGTCCAGGATGTATCCGGAAAGTATTATTCAATCCCGAATTATTTAACGCAACGCCGCTTCAATGTAAAACTGATTGTCAGGATTTAGTTAATTTTATTGATGACTTTATATCAAGACTTTCATGAGTTTATCCGCACATCAGATCCTTTCTGAAATTTCCTTCAAGACAAGCAGAAGCGGGGGGAAAGGTGGACAGAATGTTAATAAGGTTTCTTCGAAAGTCGAATTGAACTGGAATATTCAAACTTCATCCTTAATCACCGATGAGCAGCGTGAATTACTGTTAAGTAAACTTTCACATAAGCTCACCAAAGACGGGGTGCTTCAAATCGTTTCATAAGCTGACCGGTCTCAATTAGGGAATAAACAGCTGGTGCTTGAAAAACTGGACGAGTTGTTGGCCTACGCTTTTAAGGTAGTTAAGAACCGGAAAGAAACAAAAGTTCCAAGAGCAGTTAAAGAACGCCGGCTTCTGGTCAAAAAGAAAAAGGCTGAGATTAAGAAATTGAGGGGGAAGGTGAATTAGAAATCATTCTGATCTATTAGTTCACTTGATGTATTTCTGCTAGCTTTCTTTTTTGAGATTATTGGAGCGATTATTGCGGCTACTAGGATCAATAAGCTTCCTAATATTGTTAAATAGTATCCGTTTTCAGATGAATCACATGGTTTGCCCCATCCAACTTTTGATCCCCAAGTAGCGATGATCATGTAAGAAATTAAAATTACAGCGAAGGAATAAACGAGGATTTTACCAAGGAGATTATTAAAAAAATAGCTTAGAGAGAAAATGGAAATTGAGCTAAGTGAAAAGATGTACCAAAGTTGTGATTCAGAGCCAGGAATAGGGGCATATCCACAAATAGATTTGAATTCAATAAAAAATCCAAAAGTAACAAGCAGAAATCCAAAAATAACTAATGTTGTTTTTAAGTAAAGGGCGGATGTTTTTTTCATTCGATAATCACATCTGCTCCAATACAGCAATGCGTTTTTCGATCGGTGGGTGAGTTGCAAACAAGCCTGCAAATCCTGCTCCGTCCAATGCTTTGTGCTCGATGAACATCTGTTTTACGTCTTCGCTTTTTACATCGCTAACTTCGGAATTCCCGGAAATCTTTCGCAAAGCGGAAGCCATTGCCCTGGAATTTCTGGTCATCTGAACTGCTCCTGCATCTGCGAGGTATTCGCGTCGGCGGGATAGAGCAAATTTGAACAGGATGGATAATAATAAGGCTACAGCTGAAATGACCAATGCAACGATAACTAATTTATTGTCTTCCTTATCTCTTCTTCCTCCGCCCCAAATGAGGTTTCGCAATAAGATATCTACTACGAAAGAAATGATCCCAACAAAGATGATAGAAATGATCAGTAAGCGAACGTCTTTGTTCCGGATATGTGTTAATTCGTGGGCAATTACACCTTCCAATTCTTCATCATTCAAGTGATCGATGATTCCTGTGGTTAATGTTACTGCATAACTTTTTTCATTAATCCCGCTAGCAAAGGCATTCAATGCCGGGGAATCAATGACAAATAATTGCGGCATTTTCATACCGATAGACATGCATAAATTTTCCGTCAGGTTATACACCCGCATGTTTTCCTTTCGCTCCAAAGGTTTTGAATTGGAAGCTAATTGGATGAGGGTGGAATTCGCAAAATAGGCAATAAAAAACCAGATCAGCACTCCTCCGATAACAAATGGAATGGTTGTAATGAACCGCTGATTTACCTGGTCCATGTGTTCCTTTCCTCCCATCATAAAGAAGAAAAAAGCATAGACTCCCGCTAAAATTAATAACGGGAATCCTGCCAATATCAATGAAGATTTTAAATTATTGCTTCGAATTTGCTCGTGAAGACCAATATAAGCTGCCATTTAAGTCTATTAGAATTTAACTTCCGGTGCTTTGTCAAGTGTTTGACGCTGATCAATTCCCAGGTCAAACATAGGTTCTGTTTTGTACCCTTTGAAGTTTGCGATCAGGTTGCTTGGGAATTGTTCGATCCCATTGTTGTACTCTTTTGTAGAAGAGTTAAAGAAACGGCGAACTGCAGCCAGTTTGTTTTCCAAATCACCGATTTCCTGTTGTAAATGCATGAAGTTCGTGTTTGCTTTCAAATCCGGGTAAGCTTCAATCTGAATGTTCAATCCGTTCAATGCAGCACCCATGTTGTTCTCAGCTGCAATTTTTTCAGAAATAGTATCTGCTTTCAGGTATCTTGAACGAGCTTCTGTAACACGTGTTAGGACTTCACTTTCGTGATTCATGTAGCCTTTAACAGCTCCAAGTAATTGTGGAATTAGGTCGTAACGTTGCTTCAATTGAACGTCAATGTCAGCAAAAGCGCTTTCACGATTGTTTTTTAATGAAACAAGTCGGTTATTGATGGATACTAACCAAATGATTAAAATCAATACAACAACTCCAATGATAATACCAGCGATCATGTTTTTTTTAGTTTAAAAGTTAAGCGAATATACCACTAATTTTTGTTCGTGTGCGGGTTTATGAATTCTTAACTAAAAAGTGGATTATCTGGATGGGTGGGGGGGATGAACGAATTAATAAAATGGTTAACAAAATGCTTTTATCTAGTTGATTTTTAGGTTTATGTTGGTTTTGCGTGTAAACGAGTTAACTAAATGGTTTACAAGACGAGGCCAATCGCTGATTATAAAAATCAGCGAATCGCTTATGATTTCATTTCTATAATGAATTGCTCCATTTTGTTGAATCCATTGGTGTTTAGTCTGATTTTGAATTCGTGAATAGTGTACTTGTAGCTTACGATATTGGCATCGCTAAGTTTTAAGAGATGTTTTGTTATGGCTGGTTTACTTAAATTAAGGATTTTCGATAATCTGGTATTAGTCAGATTTTTGTTTGTCTTCAGTAGCTGAATAATTCGCTTTCTTGCAGGATGACAAATTGCCTCTCCAATTACAGTTACTTCAAAGTCTTCCAGTGTGTAGTTGTTTGGTTTAAATGCACGCATAAATTACTGTTTTCCATTTAAGTTAATAGAAAAGTTCATTTGATGCAATAGGAAATTCAATAATTTTTCTTGATTTTTTTTCTGTAAACGAATTAATAAAATGGTTGACAAATAGAGGGTATGTGTTTGAATATCAAATCATTGATATCTAAATGTCAGCATGTTAATAAAATCGTTTACAGGTTCCAGATAAATTGCTGATTATCAAGTTTAGCAACAATTATAAAACATCACCACTTTCCCCTTTTTACCTGAAAAAGCAATATGTCTTCCATCTTCCGAACCAAGCAAATAATAAAATCCGATCGACTGTTTATTCGCTTTTACTTCTTCCCAGGTTTCCTTGTCGATATAGTAACTTTGATCTTCGAAAACAACATCTTCCTCAATTGCAGGAGTGTTGAAACGATCTTCAGAGAAAAATTCCCGGATGCGTTTTTGAATGAAGGCATCTGTTTCTTTTTTGGAATTGATATTTCCCGTGAAATCATAGCCAAGCAAATAATTCGCGTCAAATTCTTCTCTTAGCAGATTCTTTCCTTCGGAATTGGTGATCGTAAAAAGCACTTTTCCTTTCAAAAGACTTTTTCCGCTTATTGCAATCCGGAATTCATCTTTTTTTGAGGGGTCGGAAAAGGCATGTAGAACCTTGTTTTCAATTAGAATGTCAGATTTTTTAGTTGCTGAAGCAGATTCTCTGGGTTCTTCTGTTTCTTTTATTTCTTTCACTGCAGGAGTTTCCCCGGATTCTTTTTTCGAAACAGTTTCTCCACAGGAATATACCAGGAATAAAGTCCCGATTAAAAGCAATAAAAATGGTGTATTTACTTTTTTCATTTCTCAATTTGTTTGATCCAATCTAAAATTCCGGCTTTTAAGGAAGGTTCGATTTTTTTGAGCCCCTCCAGGTTTTCAATCGTAACAATTTTTCTGCCATCGGGATAGTTTTTTCCTTTTAAAATGGAATCCTCAATTTTTGCACCGGTAGGGAAGACCAGTAAGAATTTCCCGTGGTGTAGATTCAATACCAGCAGGTCGCGTTTGTATTCTTTCGAATCGAAGGCTTTCATTTCACCGGCGTAAAAGAAACTGGGCGAATTCCACTTGATCTGTTCCTGGATTTCCGGATCAATTTTTAGAACCGAATTTCTCAGGTAGCTTACAAATTCCTGTTCGTTTGGTTCCTGCTTTGAAATGAACTCATCTACTTTTGGGTCAGTCATAATCTTATTTGTGTTTGATATAAATCACTTCTTCTGTTCCTTCCGTAATCCGGTTTTCAAGGTAAGTTAACCCGATTTTTTGAAGTACACGAACAGAGGCTGCATTAGCTGGCATTGCTCTTCCAACGATTGTTTTCATGTTGAATTGTTCGAATCCTAGTCTGATACACGCTTCGGCGGCTTCGCTTGCGTATCCCTTTCCCCAGCACTTTTTCATGAAGCGGTAACCAATGTCGAATTCATCCAGTTCGGGGGTGTATTTTAATCCGCACCAGCCCAGGTATTCATTTGTTTCTTTGAGTATAACTCCCCAACGCCCGAACCCGTATTTTTGATAAGATTCGTATTTCTCCAAAAAATCCCGGGCTTCTTCAATGCTTTCAAAAGGATCATCGCCGGTATATTGAATAACTTCCGGATCCAAATTCAATAAATAAGCCGACTCAGCATCTTCAGGTGTCATTTCCCGGAGGTATAAACGGGTTGTTTCGAGGATTTTATTCATCTGTTTTATAATTCGGCATTCGTAATTAGGAATTACTCGATCTCAATTCCCATAATACAAACATCGTCGATCTGTTCCAGGTCACCTTTCCATTTGAAAAAAGTAGACTTCAGAATATCGATTTGCTGTTGAATCTTTTTATTTGAAATTTGAATCAAAAGATTTTTAAGATTCTTGGTCTTGAATTTTTTCGATTCCGGCCCTCCGAATTGATCTGCATAACCATCGGTAATCAGATAAATGCGGTCGCCTTTTTCCAGTTCTACCAAATGACTGGTGAAAGGCTGCATGTCGAAATGCTTTCCGATTGGTTGTTTGTTGGGTTTGATCTCGACAATGGCTTTGCTCTCTTTTTTCCAGATCCAAAGCGGATTATTGGCACCTGCCCAACTTATTTCATTGTTACTTTTGTTCCAGGTACACAGGGAAATATCCATTCCGTCGGAAACATCCTGCTGGTTTTTGGATAACTCATCGACAATAATTTCCCTCGTTTTATCCAGGATTTCTCCGGGATTTCGCAAACCGAATTCTTTTACAGAACGATTTAAAGCGTTGTGACATACAACACTCATCATGGCTCCCGGAACTCCATGCCCGGTGCAGTCTGCAACTGCAAAAATGATCGAATCTTTGGTTTCTTCAAGCCAGTAAAAATCTCCGGCTACGATATCTTTTGGTTCATACAATACGAAATGATCGGGGAGTACTTTTGCCCGTAATTGTGCTGAAGGAAGGATAGCTGTTTGGATGCGTTTTGCATAATTAATGGAATCCAAAATCTCATGATTTTTCTCTTCGACCTGACGGTTTTTCTCTTCGATAATCACCTTTTGTTTCTTTACTTCGTTCCAACGGCGATAAAGAATGAAGGAGAAACCAAGAATCAAAATCCCCACAATAGCGATCGCCCAATTGATGATGAGGGCCTGTTCCTGTTTCTTTTTGTTTTCCAGTGCTGTTTTCAGTTGATTCAAACGCTGGATTTCACGTTCTTTATCAAACTGATAGTTCATTTCCTCCTGGGTCTGTTTGCGAATATTGTTCTCGTCTGCAAGTTCTTTTTCAATATCATTGTATAGATAAAGGTTTTCATAAGCCCTTTTGAAATCTCCTTTCCTTTCAGCAAGCTCGGAAAGACTTTGATAAACAGACTTTAGGGTTTCTTTCGCGCCCAGTTTTTTTGCAAGGATTCTTGATTCGTTCAGGTATTTTTCTCCTTCTGCAAGTTTTCCTCGTTTTACAGCCAAAACACCCAGGTTTAGCTTGGAAGTTGCAACTCCCAGGTCTTGTCCCAGTTTTTCCCGGATTTTCAGTGATTTTAATTGATAGAATGCCGATTTTTCAAACTCTTTCTTATGTTGGTAGCAAACTCCAAGGTTGTTGTAATCATCTGCAAGCCCGAGACTGTCTTTTAGTTCCAAATCAATAGCAACAGATTGGTGATAATATTGAATAGCCTTTTCATACTTCTTTTGGTTCATGAAAACAATGGCGATATTATTGATAGACGCAGAGGTTCCTCTTTTAAAATGAAGCTCACGTCTTATTTTTAGTGATTTTTTATGGTATTGGAGCGCTTTTTCATATTGCTCCTGGTTGTTGTATATCAACCCGATATTGCTTAGTATATACGCCTCGTTATTTCGGTCTTTGATTTTTTCCGCGACGCGCAAAGCACGGAAAAAATGTGTCAGCGCCTGCGAATAATCACCCTTATAATCATAGGCAATTCCCATGTTGTTATCCATTAAACTGGCAATAGAATCGTTTTTGTATTTATGGGCCAGTTTCAACGATTCTGTTCCGTAACGGATTGCTTTGTCGTAGTCGCCGTAATACCAGCCATGCGCAATAGACTCGTTAAGGAGGAGAAGTTTCTTTTTGATGTTCTTTTCAGCCTTTCCAAGTTTGTAAACAGAATCAATGGGATTTGTTTGTCCCCAGGCAGGAACAAATAGAATCATCAAAGCAATAGTGAGTAAGGAATTTTTCACATCGCAATAATACAACTTATCCTTATAAGCTCATAAAATAGACTAAAACATTTTGTGTATTTACCCCATTCATAGCGGAAGTCTTGTTACTTTTACAACACTTTTAAGCAAAATGGAAATGGAATTGATCACCACGTATATCTGTAAAGACTTTGACATCGGCATTCATAACAATATGTTTGGTGGGAAGTTAATGTCATTGATTGATGATGCTGCGGGTTCTTTTGCCTCTCAGATTTGTGACTCTCCTAACATGGTAACCATCAAAGTGGATGAACTTGTTTTCAAAAAAGCGGTTAAATCCGGGGCGATCTTAAAGGTTTACGGAAAAGTGGTACGCTTTGGGAATTCTTCCATTGAATTGTATATGGAAATTCGCAAGCATAATGTGTATACCGGTAACCAGGATTTGGTAACTCACACCAATATGACTTTTGTTCGGATTGATGAAGAAGGAAAGTCTTTGCCAATTGCGGAATACATTAAAAAACGTCATGCTCACCGGATCGAAAAATATGGCAAAGCACTTTTGCTGCCTACAGAAGAAGGTTTTTCAGCCGAATAATTCCTTAGGCTTTCAGGTATATCTCTAATTGAGTCAAAACCTCTCTTTTTTTTCTTCTGGGAAGGAAGATCTCGAAGTTGTTTGTTCTGAGTTCAATGTAGCCGGATCCGCCCTGGTCACAAGTCTGAATATCCTGCAGATTAATTATGACCGATTGACTGGCCCGGACAAGATAAGGAATTTCGGAACACTCATTTTCTATGTTGCTGAGTGATTTTGAAAGGAGATAGGATTCACCATTCTTACAGAAAATGGTAGTATAACCTCCTGATTGTCCGATCATATAGGCCACATTTGAATATTCGATGTAATGCGTTTTTTTATTTTTTATGACAGGGATTTTTGACTGGGTATTGAGTTTGTCTTTAACTGATTCAAGCAGGTCTTTTTCGGAAATTCGTTTCTTCGCTTTTTCAATTGCAGAACAAAACCGATCCTTATCAATTGGTTTCAGGATATAATCAATCACTGAATGCTCAAACGCTTGTAAGGCAAATTCTTCAAACCCGGTTACCAGGATCACTTCGAAAGTACGTTTGTTAAGTTGATTCAACAGGTCAAATCCCGTTTTATCGTGCATCAGAATATCCAGGAATAATAGATCGGTAGATCGTTGAAGCGTTTCGCTTTGTAAAAAGACATCCAGGCTGTCTGATTCTCCTTGGATTTCGATTTCCGGATAATATTTCCGGATCAGAATCTGAAGAATTTCCCGATTTGCCTGCTCGTCGTCTATAATAAATGTTTTCATACTTACTGCGGTTGATAGAGATCAGGTGTGAAGGTGAAAATAACTTTCGTTCCGGAAGCAGAGGTCAGAATATCCATTTGGGCGACTTGTTTTTGAAATTGTTTATTCAGGGTGTCAATTCGTTCGGTGATGAGTTTATTTCCTTTGGATAAATGCTCTTCTGTTTTATTCAGTGAGTTGAATCCGGGACCATTATCACTAATCTCAATTACCAGTTCCTGATTTTGATTTAATTGAAGTGAAATTACTAGTTCCGGGTTATCCTCTCTGAATTTCAAGCCGTGCCAGATAGCATTTTCCAAAATGGGTTGAAGCAGGAGTGAAGGCACGAGGAATCTGCGGAGCTCTGGTTCGGATAAATATACGTGGCGATGGACTATGAAGCGGTTCTTTAAACGTAATAGTTCCAGCTCTAGGTATGTTTCTGCCAGCTCTAACTCCTGCTTTACAGTTATGAATTGGGTTTCGCTGTAATAGAGAATTTTCCGCATCAGAAAACTGAATTTCGCCAGGTAATGTGCTGCATGATCGTTGTCACCTTTTAAAATCAATGCTTGTATTGCGGCAAGCCCATTACTCAGAAAGTGTGGATTTACCTGTGCTTTTACTGCGAGGAGTTTGTATTCATTCAGTTTACTTTCCAACTCTGCTCTTTCGGCTGCTCTTTTCTTACGCCGGAGATTTCTTATAAGCCGAATGGATAATAGCAGGAGAAGAATAACGACGGAAACCAATAAATAGAATAAGGTGCTTTCCCAAAATGGCTGATTGATCTTAAAGTGATATTGCTTCGAGTTGTCGAATTGAATTTTACTATCAATAACGGGAAATAATTCTAACCGATATTTACCGCTTGGGAGTGCCTCAAAACTGATTTTGGTTTCTTCGGTATATCGGCAGATCCTGGATTCACCGTTTAACCGGTAATAAAGCCTGAGTTTGTTTGCGCTAAAGTTTAAAATGTCGAAATCCAATGAAATAGGGATGTTATAGCTGATTTCTTTGGGGAGTTTTTTGATCTTCTGTCTTCCCAAAAGAATTTCATTCAAAATAATTGCCGGTTTCCTGATTTCATGATAGGGAATGAGTTCTTTCGTAATAAGGTCGTTATCCGCGCAAATGAATAGTTTCTTTTTGATCAAAAACATATTCTGGATTTCCTTGTTGAAGATCTTTGTCCAGGAATTTTTTTTCTTGTTGTATAGTTGCGTGATATAAATTCCTTGGTTTCCACCGGCAACAAGTTGATTTTCAGAAATTAATGCTTTTTTTAACGAGAAACAGGGTGCCTGATACTTTTTTATCAGGTGTCCGTTTTTAAAATGGAAGATGCCTTCATAACGGGATGAAACAAGTAACTCGTTGGGCCCCAAAGCTTGGATGTAACTAATATAGAATGGTTTTTTAAAAAGAGCTGACCGGGTTATTTTCCAGTTGTTTATGTTAAACTCAAAAAGTCCATCTTCACTACCCAATAGAATTACTGAATCATTAACTTGGCACTTGCAGCGGATAAAGGGAGTGATGAGACGATGTGTGACAGGTTTATGTAAAGTAACTCCACTCCAATTGATTGAATAAATCTGTTCCTTTGAAATGAAAAAATCGCTGAAACTTAAATATTGATTCATGAATATTTTTTCTGATCTCTTCAGGTTAGGTGTCAATCCGTACAATCCTTTGATAGTACAGATGTACCATTTGTTTTTGATGAATTCGATTCGTCGGATACTTTTCAGATAAGCAGCAGTTGGACCTTTGACATTTAGTTGGATCGTATTTTCTATTTTATGTAGCTTATGGTTTTTGAACTCAAACAATTCTCCTGTTTTATTTCCTACAATGATTGTTTTTCCGTGCCCGGAAATATCTGTTGGCATAATTTGTTTGTAGTAGCGTTCGTATATGTTGGAGCACATAAAAACTCCATTTTCATTAAGAGACACTGCAATGCCTTTATCAGGAATTGATACAACGCCTCCGACTACTTGTCCGCGAAAATGAATTTGAATTAAATTTCCATTGGTATCAAGCTCAATTAGTCCGTCATTAGTGGCCAGCCAGATTCTGTTATGGAAAAACTCAATGAATAATATGTCTTTGTAGGGAAGGGCCTTTATCTTGGTCGGATAAATTTGATAGAGATTTGAATTGATAACAGCGAAATGGGTGTTTGCTACTTTGATTATATCTTCGCGTGATCCTGAAATAATAGATTCTTTGACCTCATACAGTATTTTTTTCTTATTTAAATTCAATTCAATAGTATAATCCGGAATAATTGTTGCTTCGGAAAAATATTTTTCGAAAGGAAATTCTTTCGAAGGGTCATAAATGAATCTGTTTTTAAACAATTTGTTTTTTTCGGAATATCGCGACAAACTGTTGTTCTTGAACTGATACCGATAATAAACATCGCTCGTGAGAAAAATCAAACCTTTACTGTACCAATGTATTTTTTTAAAATGAATATGTGCTTTTAAGGGAGGAGAAGTTTTGAAAATGATACGGACTGCCCGGTCTTTTTTTAGAATATAGATTTCATTTTTTGAATTCAACATGTAAATCTGCCCGTATGGATCTTTTTCGAAATCGTAAATGATTCGCCGCTCAATGGGAAGGTTCATGCAAATGGAAATAAATTTTTCACCGTCATATTTCATAGGACCGTATTGGGTGCCTACAATCAAATAGCCTTCCTTGTTAAAATTAATGTCGTAACATTCCTTAGACAATAATCCCTGTTCCGTACCTAAGTATTTACCATAAAGTTCTTGAGCTTTTGAGTTGGTGAAACAGCAAATAAAAAGGATCGTTAAGACTCTCAGATTCATTTTACAAGAATAAATAAAAAAAGTAAACCGCCTCGAAAATTACTTTCGGGACGGTTTGTTCATTAAGGGTTAGATATTTATTCTTTAATTAATTTGTGTGTTAGTATTCCATCTTCCGTGCGAATGTTCACAAGATAGATGCCACTTGGTTGATCAGATAGATCAAAACGGGAACTGATAGCGTCATTTGAGATCATAACAGATCGAATTAATCTTCCCTGAGCATTGTAAATAGAAACCTCCGTTGCATTTAAGTCTTTTACCTCAACCGTAAATACTCCGTTTGTCGGGTTAGGATTTATCGCACTGGTAGTTGTCGTTTTACCGTCGATTTCTCTTCCATCCTGTAAGATCATTCCTGCAGAACAAGTTACGGTATGCAGCGTTGAACCTGGTTGGGTACAGATGTCTTGTACGGTATAAACAATCTCATAAACATGACCTTGAATGAAATTGTAACCTGCAAAATAACAAGGGTCGTCGTTGTTCCATGAAGGATCTGAATAAGACGGAGTACCCGCTGTGATGTCTGTAATAGTCCATGTGCCTAGGAAATTATTTCCGGAGCTGACAACTGGATTGGCCTCTACAGAGAAATTGGCTTGACCTGACTGACAATTCACATTTAAACTGAACTCTGAATTGTATGCAGTATTTAAACTAACCGTTTTAGTAATCGTATTACTTATCAAAGTCATACCACATGGTCCTGTTGCAACTCTGCGATAGTAAGTTGTTTGGTATAAAATTGGTGGAGAAAAATTTAAAGCGGTAGCTGCAGGAACAACAGCTGTCCAATTGACATTATCAGTTGATTGTTCCCATACATATGTAAATGTGTAAAAGTTATTCGGTCCGCTGGCAGGAGATGTTGACATGATGGTGTTTGGTGCGGTTCCGCAAGGTACTTTTTGATTGTAAGTGATAGTACCGCCTGTAAAGTTCAACAGGGACAAACAGTCGTTATCAATCGTTCCTGTTAAGCTTCTGTCAGATCCTGCCCATGAAGTGTTTCCATGTTGAAGAATGTTTAAATTGGATGTAACACCTGCATTTATAGCAAAACATTGTGGTGAATTTGCTACATGGACTGTTCTGGCAGCATTTGAGTACACAGAAATACGACCATGAGTTTGATCCAGACGTTCAAGTGTAATAAAATACTGAGTATCGTCCTCAAGCAGTATTCCGCTTGAAAGAACCCATGGACTGTTGTCATTTTTTGAACAGCCGACAAGCATGAAAGTTGACTCTGTATCTGTATGGTTTGTAGAATAGAACATAGCAGCTACTGCGTCCTGGTTCGTTGCTACCCATGGAGAACCGTTCGAACCGGATACCGGATCCAATGTTCCGGAAGTTAAGGAAGCTAAGTGATGTCCCGGACCGCCAGTTCCGAAATCAGTGAAATTGAAATCAAAGTCAAGTCTCCAGTTATTTGTAAGGGCTACATTATGATTGGTAAACATACGATTGGAAACTCCACCTGAGCAATTGTTATAATTGAAAGTACCACCATTAATATCTAATCCTGTACCCTCAGTTGTCCAGTTTGCGGCACTTGAGAAATCATTTGAATAGTCACATGGTAAGTTATTGCAATTCACAACTGTTACACTAATGGTGTTTGAGAAGTGTTGATCACCACAAGATGTATGTGTTGTAAGTCGTCTGTACAAGGTGTTTTGAGTAATGCCTGCAGGTGGATCATAAGTTGCTGAATTAGCCCCGACATTTGTCCAGGTAATACCACCATCAGTTGAGGCTTGCCATTGGTAAGTTACATCCGGATTATTGGAAGTTGCACTGGAAGTAAATGCAACCGGATTTCCTGTCCCGGAACAAACTTGCTGATTTCCTGCGATAATCTCGCTGGTTGTGTAACTGGTTAGGCGCGTATTGTCGATCCATCCGGTTAATATTCGATCAGGAGATCCCCAACATGAATTTCCATGTTGAATAACTGATAAGTTATTCGTAAAATGAATACCCAAGTTGAAACATTGTGGCGAGTTTGTTGCGTGTACTGTTCTTGCAGGGTCCATAAAAGCGGAAACACGTGCATGAGTTGCATCAAGACGTTCCAATCTCAAATAGTATGTTTTACCATTAGATAATACGATCCCGGCAGAATTAGTCCATGCTCCGCTTCCGTTTTTGCAAGTTCCAACCAATTCAAAACTGCTGGGATTATTGGTGTGATTGGTTGAATAAAACATCATCGCAATAGCACTTTGATTCGTTGCAGTATAAGTAGGTGAGGGACCCGAAACCGGATCTTGGGTGCCAGCTGTTACCGATGCAATATGATGACCTGGACCACCCGTTCCTACTGCAGTGAATTGAAAATCTGTTTCCAAAACCCAATTATCAGTCATTGTTAAACCATGGTTGGTGTAAATTCGATTGGATTGCCCGTCAGCACAGCCTGTAAACTTAACCTGCGTTGCGGAAATGCCAACATTCACTCCGGCTGGGGTCCAGGTGTAGGTAGGCGTTGTAAAATTTTCAAAAAATTGTGCCTGTGAACTCCAACTCAGGAGCAAACCGGCCAAAATGGTAAATGTTTTTTTGATCATTGTGATTAAATTGAATAATGATGCCTACTCATAAGCTTTTCGGCTACCGCTGTTTATTTTACAAATGAGCTGTAGGTTAATTTCATTCATGTATGGCAAAGAGAAGGTGTTTTTTTGTTTTTCGGATTACCAGATAATGGAGTTTTTGACCACTTTACTCCAAATGAGGAAGAATTTCGTTTCTGAGAACGAAAAAGTGTCTGCAAATTGAGTTATCTTTGGGAACTTAAAAATCGAAAAAAACAACATTTGATATGGAGCAACAAGCACCCTACAAATCAAAAAATAACATCCGGATTGTAACAGCAGCATCCCTGTTTGACGGTCATGACGCAGCGATTAATATCATGCGTCGAATCATTCAGTCTACCGGCTGTGAAGTAATCCATTTAGGTCACGACCGTTCAGTAGAAGAAGTAGTTGATACGGCAATCCAGGAAGATGCACAGGCAATTGCAATGACATCCTATCAGGGTGGGCATACGGAGTACTTCAAGTATATGCATGATTTGCTGAAAGAAAAAGGTGCTCCGCATATCAAGATTTTCGGTGGAGGAGGAGGAACTATTCTTCTTTCCGAAATTGAAGAGTTACAGAATTACGGAATTACGCGTTTATACCACCCGGATGATGGCCGTTCTCTTGGACTTCAAGGAATGATCAATGATTTGGTTGAGCGCTCTGATTATCCCATTGGAGATGTTTTGAATGGAGAGATCGATCATTTGGCTGAAAAACACGTTCCTTCGATCGCACGTCTGATTTCAGCGGCAGAGAATTATCCAGAAATGGCTGCTCCTGTTATGGAACAGGTGCATCAATTGGCTGCTAAAAATGATGTTCCGGTTTTGGGTATTACCGGTACGGGAGGTTCAGGTAAATCCTCATTGGTTGATGAGTTGGTTCGCAGGTTCCTGATGGACTTTACGGATAAACAAATCGCTGTTGTTTCCGTCGATCCGTCAAAACGTAAAACAGGAGGGGCATTACTGGGCGACAGAATTCGTATGAATGCGATCAAAAATAATCGTGTTTATATGCGCTCATTGGCAACCCGTCAGTCGAATCTTGCATTGTCAAAACACGTTGCGGAAGCAATTCAGATTTTGAAAGCAGCAAACTACGATCTGATCATCCTGGAAACTTCCGGGATCGGGCAATCGGATACGGAAATTTTAGATCACTCAGATGTTTCTTTATATGTGATGACCCCGGAATACGGAGCGGCAACTCAGCTTGAGAAGATTGATATGCTGGATTTTGCCGATGTGATCGCATTGAATAAATTCGACAAACGAGGCGCTTTGGATGCTTTGAGAGATGTACGCAAACAATATCAGCGAAACCATAATCTCTGGGAAAAACCGGTTGATGAAATGCCTGTTTTTGGTACGATCGCTTCCCAATTCAATGATCCGGGAATGAATACCTTGTATAAGGTGATCATGGATAAAGTGAAAGAGAAAACGAATGCTCCTTTGGATTCGAAATTCGAGATTACAAAGGAAATGTCTGAAAAGATCTTTGTTATCCCGCCTGATAGAACACGATATTTATCCGAAATTTCTGAAAACAACCGGAATTTTGATAAATGGGTTGACAAACAGGTTGATGTAGCAGACAGGTTATATGGTTTGCAAAGATCTATTGAAACTATCCAGGCGAGTTCAATGGAGGACAAAGACCGCTTGGTAAAAGGAGTTCAGGAAGCATTTGAAAACGTGAAACGCGATTTGGATCCGCATAACTGGCAATTATTGGAGGCTTGGGAAGAAAAGAAGGCTTCATACGCCGCACCGGAATTTATTTTTAAGGTTCGCGATAAGGAACTGAGAATGGCTACACATACTGAATCCTTGTCTCATACACAGATTCCGAAAGTAGCACTTCCTAAATTCAAATCGTGGGGAGATATTTTGCGTTGGTCTTTACAGGAAAATGTTCCGGGTGAATTCCCGTATACTTCAGGTTTATTCCCTTTTAAAAGAGAAGGAGAAGATCCGACTCGTATGTTTGCTGGCGAAGGTGGTCCCGAGAGAACAAACCGTCGTTTTCATTACGTAAGCCTTGGAATGCCGGCAAAACGTTTGTCAACTGCGTTTGATTCTGTTACGCTTTACGGAAATGACCCGGATGTAAGACCGGATATTTATGGTAAAGTAGGAAATTCAGGTGTTTCGATCTGTTGTCTGGATGATGCGAAGAAATTATACTCCGGATTTGATTTGTCACATCCGGCTACTTCAGTTTCCATGACGATAAACGGACCTGCTCCGATGTTATTGGGCTTTTTCATGAATGCTGCAATTGATCAGAATTGTGAGAAATACATCAAAGCAAACGGGCTGGAGAAAGAAGTTGAGGCTAAGATAGCTGCAATTTATAAAGCAAAAGGGGTTGAGAGACCAAGCTACCAAGGACCGCTTCCGGAAGGAAATGATGGTTTGGGTCTAATGCTTTTGGGAGTTACGGGTGACCAGGTACTTCCTGCTGATGTCTATACTGAGATCAAAACCGAAACATTAAAACAGGTCCGCGGAACTGTTCAGGCAGATATTTTGAAAGAGGATCAGGCTCAAAACACTTGTATTTTTTCTACGGAATTCGCTCTTCGCCTGATGGGAGATGTTCAGCAATACTTCATTGAAAAACAAGTGCGGAATTTCTATTCTGTTTCTATTTCCGGATACCACATTGCAGAAGCAGGAGCAAATCCGATCACTCAGCTGGCATTTACTTTGGCAAACGGATTCACATATGTGGAGTACTATTTAAGCCGGGGAATGGATATCAATGCTTTCGGACCGAACCTGTCGTTCTTTTTCTCCAACGGAATTGACCCGGAATATGCGGTTATTGGTCGGGTTGCAAGAAGAATATGGGCGAAAGCACTGTCAAAAAAATATGGCGCAAATCCGCGTGCTCAAATGTTGAAATATCACATTCAAACTTCCGGACGCTCATTACATGCCCAGGAAATTGACTTCAATGATATTCGAACCACTCTACAGGCCTTGTATGCGATCTACGATAACTGCAACTCATTGCACACAAATGCATATGATGAGGCAATCACCACACCAACCGAAGAATCGGTTCGCAGAGCGATGGCTATTCAATTGATCATTAATCGCGAATTAGGTTTGGCGAAAAATGAAAATCCATTGCAGGGTTCATTCATTATTGAAGAACTGACCGATTTAGTGGAAGAGGCAGTACTGACGGAATTTGATCGGATTACTGAACGCGGAGGGGTGCTTGGAGCAATGGAAACGATGTACCAGAGATCAAAAATACAGGAAGAATCACTCTACTATGAAACTTTGAAGCACAACGGAGATTTCCCGATTATCGGGGTAAATACTTTCCTGAGTTCAAAGGGATCTCCGACGGTTGAGCCAAAAGAAGTGATTCGTGCTTCCGAGGAGGAAAAACAATACCAAATTACGATGCTGGAAATCCTGAAGACAAGCCATAAAGATAAATTGGATGATTTACTCAGTGAACTTCAGCGAACGGCAATTCAGAATAAGAACATCTTCGATCAGTTAATGGAGGTTTGTAAATACGCTTCCTTAGGACAGATCACGAAATCTTTGTTTGAAGTAGGAGGACAGTACAGGAGAAATATGTAAGATCCTTTAATACAATAGTTTACACCCTTCTTTTGCTGTGCAAAAGAAGGGTTTTTTGTTTGTAAAATTTCTCAGGAAATTGTATTTAGTGATTTCTGTAACAGAATTTTTTTTTCATAAATCTGTGAAGGTTTAAAATTTTAGGCAGGCGAATGAAAATTTGTAATTAGCGACCGAATATCCATAGTTTACTAAATTGTTAGCTATTTTTCATCGCTTCTAACTTCTTGTTAAGCACTCATTTAGTGTAGTTTATCGATTAATTTTGTTCAAACACTATTTGAAATGAACTACTTATTTACTACTACTTTTGCGTGCGTTTTTTGCATTTTAACTACTAATTATGCCTCAGCGCAATATCTTCCCGCGATCACATCCGTATATGGAGACAGCTGGGTTGCTAATAATCCGGATGCGGTAACAGCTCTGGAAGATTGCTTTGTCAATCGGATGAAATACCTGGTAGAACCTTTAACTCCAAACGACAAGTATCCTTTACTTTCTTCGTTTCCCTTAATGAATCGCTATAATCCGACAATTGTAGCAATCAATTACAGCCAATTTAATCCTGCAACATTTATCCCGATTACCTATAACCTTCCGTTTTTTAGTGACCAAAAACAGGTCATTAGAGTGGATGGAACTAATTACATTATAGTCATTGATCCAGTAACTCTGCGCTGATTATGAAAAAACTAACACTACTCATTTTTGGATTTTCACTATCCATAGCAAATTCATTTGCCCAAACGTATAATATGCCAGGTGGTACAAATACTGTCAGTACCTGTAGCGGAACATTTTATGATTCAGGTGGATCAGGTTCTAATTACGGATACGGTCAGGACCGGACATATACCATTTGTCCGGGAGTAGCCGGAAATAAAATCCGGGTGAATTTCACCTCTTTTGCTACGGAAAACGGCTGGGATTATCTTTATATCTACGATGGTGCCAATACCTCAGCCCCTAGCTTGGGTGTTTATTCAGGAAATTCAAGTCCTGGTATTGTGCAGGCAACTTTGAGCAATGCTTCCGGTTGTCTGACTTTCCGTTTCACTTCGGATGGGAATTTTTTCTTCCCTTCAACGGCTGCGGGTTGGGCCGGAACGATCAGTTGTATTACGCCATGTCAATCAATTGTTTCCAATTGGGTAAGTTCGAATGAAGCTCCCGCAGGTGACGGGATTATTCGAGTTTGCCAGGGGCAAAGTGTAAACTTCGTTGGGAGCGGAACATTCGGTACTTCGGCTGCAGGAGCAACTTATACATGGTCAATGGGAAATGGAGTTACAGTGAATGGAACAAACATCAACTATTCTTATCCGGCAGCCGGCAGTTATTTGGTCAATTTGACGATTACGGATCCAAATGGATGTACGAACTCCAATTCCCTCAATCGTAATGTTCAGGTTTCAACTACACCAACGGTCGGAACCTCTGCTACACCTGCTACTGTGTGTACTAATTTCACAAGCGCCTTGGCTGCCAATGTTGCAATGACACCGTATACTGTAAACTGTACACCGCCCGTTTCCGGTACGACTTTCTTACCGGACGGCTCCGGAGTTTCCTACACCACATCAATCACAACCAATTGTTATAGTCCGAGTGCAGTGGTAACTACGGCGACAGATATTACAAATGTGTGTTTGAATATTGAGCATTCTTACCTGGGAGATTTAGATATTGAATTAATTTGTCCGAGTGGGTTGTCAATTAGTTTGAAAGATTATCCGGGTGGGGGAAGTACTTATTTGGGTGGTGCTTTGGATGACGCAGGAACTGGTCCCGGTGTTGGAGCTACTTACTGTTTTACTCCTTCGGCTGCGACCTTATTGGTTAACGGATCCACGACTACTGCCGGTAATCCTGCAGCAACTTCTATAAGCCCTGGCAATTATATGCCGGCTAACTCATTTGCAGGCTTAGTAGGCTGTCCGTTGAATGGGAGCTGGACAATCCAGGTTACGGATCATCTTGCAATAGATAACGGTTATATTTTTAACTGGGACATTAATTTCAATGCAGCGCTTTTATCTGCACCTTCATTTACCCCAACCATTGCTTCCCAGGGATGGTCGGCAAGTCCAATACTTTCAAGTACGGGAGCTACAACCGCTGACGTTACTCCAACTAACCAGGGAACTCCTTGTTTTACTTATAGTGTAACCGACAATTTCGGGTGTATTTATACTGCTCCGCAATGCATTACTGTTAACTGTGGAGCTTCTTTGCCAATTGGTCTGGTTAGCTTTGAAGCAACTGCTGTCAACAATAATTCCGTGAG
>NZ_JAQSWB010000013.1 GCF_029266855.1 Fluviicola sp. | reverse complement strand
AAAAACAAACCAGTTTGGACTGCTTAAGTTCATCGAACTCTCAAAGCTCTCGTATAAAGGAAGGTTTCCACCTGCTGGTAATACGGTAATATAAGCAGGGACGTTTGAAGTATTACTGTTAGTTCCGTCAGTTGCCTGAAGCTGAACAGCATATGTTCCCGGTGTGTTGTAAGTGACTGTTGGGTTTTGCTGACTTGATGAAGCGGGAGACCCACCGGTAAATGTCCAGGTCCAGCCTGTTGCCGCATTGTAAGATTCGTCTGTAAATGTAATGGATTCACCGGCACAGATTACCGTTCTGGAAGTACTGAATTTTGCAGTACATAAAGTCGGTGTGGTATTGATTCCCGTAGCAGCGTGATTTGAAACTGTAATTAATTGATTTCGGCCGGCTGTTGAACTGGGTCATTACAGGTATTCGAGCTAAGTGAACAAGATGTAACTCCAATGCACATAGGAGTGTCCTGAACACCATCGTCATCTGAACAGCTGGCAGCATTTCCAGGGTTATTATTCGGTCCCCAAACATGTTCTAAGTTCAACCAGTGACCAACCTCATGAGTTAATGAACGGCTTGAATTTACAGAGGACGTTCCTATAGAACCGGTATAAGTACTTAAGATAAAAATGCCGTTATAATACATGTTCGAAGCAGAGGCTGTTGCGTTAGTCATAGGGTTATACGTATAACCGGCAGCTCCGCCGATATCAGCAGCAACATAAATATTTAAGTACTTTGTATGAGGCCATACTCCCTGGTAAATATCATTTCCGTTAATCACCGCGTTTACCTGTTGAAGTCCTCCGGGATTGCTCCATCCCTGATCCGGGGGAGCTACGGTGAGTGCAGTGCTTGTTCTCGTAATACCAGCAAAACATGCCCCATTGGGAGCTTTTTTAGCCAATTCGAATTCGATTTCAACATCAGTAGGCATTCCCTGGAAAGGAGTTTGAACATTGTTAGCATCTGTATTTAACTTTCTGTAATCCCTGTTAAGGATTGCAACAGCATCTGCTACCTGTTCCTTGGAAATGTTTTCGGTACCATTGTTATGGATAATATGGAATACCACCGGGATCTTATAAACAGTAGCCTTGGTTGTATTATTGTCTCCCTTGGATTTTGCATGATTTTGCATCTCCGCTTGAGCTCCATCAATCATTGCAGCCATCTTAGGGTCTTTTCTAAGTTCTGCCAGTTTCTTGTGGGTAGTACAGTATTCAACGTGCTCGCCTTCTCGCATGTTGCTTTTATCCAAAATGCGTTCGGGCATTTGAGCAAAACTCCCCATGGAAATAAGTGAGATTGCTAAGAGAGAGTAAAATTGTTTTTTCATTTTATTAATTCTAGCTTGTTTTATAACAATGATTTAAATGATGAGGGAAAGTTGGAAAGAGAATATAGTTCAATCCACGAAATTTACTGACTTTTTGAATGGGGTGTATCAGAAATTGCTTTAAGTGTCAGAATTGTTGATTAAACAGAAACTAATGGAAAAAATTAAAGGTTGAGAAATCACTTCCTCAACCCTCAATTTTTCTAAATCAGATTATTTCTTTACGAAATGGAAAGTTCTTTCTTGTCCGGAACGCGACATTTTAATCAAGTAAGTTCCCGCAGACAGATCCGAAGTTTCGATCAGCACCAGGTTTGATCCTTCGTGTGCATTGACCGGAAGCGTTTTGATCAGCTTTCCTGACAGATCTGTTATGGCAAATTCCAACTGCATATTCCCTGTTTGAGAACTAAAGCTGATTTGCAGCTCATTTTCAGCAGGATTAGGAAATAAATTAATGTTTTGGAATGATTCTAAATCAGTGATACCTAAAACAATATCGTCTGAAGGTGCTCCGGCGTATATATTAATGTCGTCAATATAAATGTTGTTTCCACCCCCTGCGGTAAACTGGAACTTAAATCTGAAGTTCTCATTCCAATATGCACTGGTAACGTTAGTCATATGGACGGTTACCCAATCAGCTGGGGTCGGTGTCCATTGCGATGTAGCAAGGTTGGCGCCTGACATGGTTGCAGCAGTCAGTGTTTTGCGCACATCCCACACTTCTCCGCAATCTTTTGATAAAAAGACTTTAAACAAATCTGTATTGGTAGACGTTCTTTTTCTGTAAGCATATCTGAAGGATAATGTTGCATTCGTTGAAGATGTGATTCCCGAAAGATCGATTGATCGCGATTCCAATTCATCAATTTGATTCACTGCTTGCCCGTAGTTCTCCAGTTTGGCAGAGTTCGTGCCTGTTCGACCTACAGTTGTAGTAACAGCCCACTGATTTCCACCTCCGTTGCGAACAAACCAAAGCGGATTTGTGAAACTGGTAAACGTCTCAAAGCTTTCATAGTAAGGCAGTCCGGTTGGTGCCGGCAATACGGTGATGTAATCAACAATGTTTGCTGTATTTGAATTAGCTCCGTCTGTAGCCTCAAGTTGTACGGCGTAAGTTCCGGGTGTGTTGTACGTTACTGTTGGATTTTGAGCTATTGAAGTTGCAGGAGAACCTCCGGCAAATGTCCAGTTCCATCCGGATACGGCATTGAAGGATTCATCTGTAAATTGAATGCTTTCTCCCTGGCAGATAACTCTTCTTGGAGCACTGAATTTTGCAGTACAAAGTATAGGAGCAGTATTTGCACCTACGGCAGTTAAATTGGATGCTGAAACCATGTTCGCTCTTCCGGTTGAAGCAATTGTAAGTGCAGTTCTCATTCGGTCTACCTGACCTGCAGTAAACATTTTTGAGCAGTAAGAATAATCCATGTAATTCTCCACATTATCAACCTGGTCAAATCCCCAGTAAGCATTATCACTGCTGCAGGTATTTGAATTCAGCATGCATGAAGTTGAACCAATACATGCCGGTGTGTCGGATACACCATCCGAGCCGCAGCTTACACCGGGATTATTTGTTCCGCCCCAAACATGGGATAAGTTTAACCAGTGTCCGACTTCATGTGTCAATGTCCGGCTTGTGTAAGTAGAGGATGTACCGATATCGCCTACGTAAGTGCTGAGTACCCAGATTCCATTGTACATGGAAGTAGCTGTCCCGCTCCATGGATTCGTAGTATAGCCGGCTGCACCGCCGATGTCCTGGCAGATAAAGATGTTCAGGTACTTATTACCCGGCCACTGATTGTTGTAAACGTCATTCCCGGCGATAATAGCATTTACCTGAGCTTGTCCGTCTTCTCCGTTGCTGGTTGCTGTGCTTTGTGTTCTGGTAATTCCAGAAAAACACGCTCCGTTTGGTGCCTTTGTTGCAAGTACGAATTTAATGTCCGCTTTGCTGCGAATACTTTGAAAGGGTGGCTGAACTGAAATGGTATCCGGATTTAACATGGCATAATCCCTGTTTAGGATTGCTAAAGCCGACATGATTTGATCTTTGGAGATATTCTCGGCTCCGCCGTTATGTAATACATGGAATACTACCGGGATAGTATATTCAAGTGCCTTTGTTGAATTGTTACCTTTTTTCGCATGAAGTGCATTGTCAAATTCCTGTTGTTCCTTGGCAAATTGCTTTGCATGTTCCGGATTTGAAAGCAGTGCATTCATTTTTTTATGGGTGATACAGTATTCGACATGTTCACCGTCACGCATGTTTTCTTTGTCCGGTTTACGCTCCTGATGTTGCGAAAAGACAGAATTAGAAGCGCATAAGGTTAGGGTTAAAAGAGTAGAGAGTCGCTTTTTCATTATCTAAAGTTCTAGCTAGTTTTATTATAAGTATCGTAATTTGAGTGCAACAAGTTACAATATTTGTTTAAGAAATGAATCCTTCTTTAAAAACTTTACAACGATATGAATAACAATTATTTAAAATTAACTTCACAATTGAATATCGCGAAGAGAATAAATGACCTGCTCTAAGGGAGTTTCGTGAATTAGTTTGTATAACTTCTTTGCAACCAGTTCCGGAGAATAAAGTTGATTCGAATGTTTGTATTCTCTAAAACGTTCCACTTCTGAAAATGAATCCGCGCTGGTTTCCCGGATCATTACCTGCATATCTGTGTCCACAACTCCCGGTGCTACCGAAAGACAGTGAAATTTTTCTCTTCCTAGTTGCTGTTCCTCAAGTTGAATGGTCTGACAAAAAAGATCCACAGCTGCTTTAGAGGCACAATATGCTGCCCAGGATGCTATTGGGTTTTTCCCCGCCCCTGAACTGATGAAAATTGATTTGAAAATCCGGGTTTTTGGAATGTAATTGAGTAATCTTTGCAGGATAGCAGCTCCTGCGAACAAGTTGACCTGCATCACGCGGGCAAGTTCTACGGATTCTAATTTTTCAAAATAATCAACTCTTCCTAAAATTCCGGCATTATGGATAAAAATGACCGGTTCTTCGTTGAGCTGTGGGAAAGAGATCCGATCGACCGATTCGGGATTATTTAAATCACAAATAATTGGTGAATAATTTGGGTGGGAGATTGTGTGATTTCTCCCGATGCCGATTACTAGTTCGCCAAGAGATAAATAATTCTCTGCGATCGCCTTTCCGATTCCCCTCGATGTTCCTGTTATAATGACCATATTTATATGATTCGAAATGATGAATGCAAAATGCAAAACTCAATTGAAAATTGAAAAGAGGAATAGTATAAAACTTTTCAATTATTTGGGTCTTTAAATAAAAAAAGCGCTTCATCTAAAATCAGAAGAAACGCTCTTAAAATTATACTATTTTGAATTTAAGCCAAAGCTTGTTCTAAATCTGCGATCAGATCATCTACGTGCTCCACACCAACGCTCAGGCGAAGTAAATTGTCTACAACACCTGCTTTTTCGCGCTCTTCTTTCGGAATTGAAGCATGGGTCATCGTTGCAGGATGATTGATCAGTGATTCAACACCTCCCAAAGATTCCGCCAATGAGAATACTTTGAATGATGAAGCCACTTTATAAGTGTTTTCCACACTCTTGTCTTTCAGAACGATTGAAATCATTCCGCCAAAATCCCGCATTTGTTTTTTTGCAATTTCATGATTCGGATGTTCCGGGAAACCTGGCCAATATACTTTTTCTATCGCCGGATGGTTTTTAAGGAAGTGTGCAATTTGCTTTCCGTTTTCACAATGACGCTGCATACGTAAATGCAATGTTTTAATTCCTCTCAATACCAAAAAAGAATCCATTGGCCCCGGATTTGCTCCCGAGCTGTTTAAAATAAAATAGATTTGCTCGTGAAGGGAATCGTCATTTGTAATCAAGGCTCCCATTACTACATCGGAATGACCACCTAAGTATTTGGTAACGGAATGCATCACGATATCTGCTCCCAGGTCTAGGGGATTTTGCAAATAGGGTGAAGCAAATGTATTGTCAGCTACCATGAGGATATTGTTGGCTTTTGCTATGGCAGAAACCGCGGCAATATCAATGATTTGCATTGTTGGATTTGTTGGTGTTTCAGCCCAGATCAGTTTGGTGTTTGCGTTGATGTATTGTTTTACATTCTCTGCATTTGTCAAATTGATGAAATGAAACTTGATTCCGAATTTCTCATAGATCTTTGTGAATAAACGGTAGCTTCCGCCGTACAGGTCATCTCCGGTAATGACTTCGTCTCCCGGTTTTAACAATTTAAGTACCGCATCAGTAGCAGCAACACCACTGCTGAAACAAACACAGTGTTTCCCGTTTTCCAAAGCAGCAATGTTTGCCTGAAGTGCTTCACGTGTGGGGTTTTTTCCTCTGGCATATCCGTATCCTTTATTTACTCCGGGAGCTTCCTGAACGTAAGTAGAGGTTTGAAAAATAGGAGTCATGATTGCCCCTGTTGTAGGATCGGGTTGTACGCCGGCATGAATAGCTTTGGTACCGAATTTCATATCTTTTTCTTTCATAGAAATTGGATTCACTTTTAAAGAATTACAAAGTTAATAGTTCAGCTAAGAAATCAGCTGAATTGAAGGAAATGATTTTTTGGATTCGAAGAGTTTTTGGAAGGAGTCCGGAATGATGTCGCCCTTAGTACAAAGAAACCGGAGCAGAATTTTAGGATATGAGTCTTGTACATTGAAAATGTCAAGTTCCTTCCTTTTCACTATTTTCGCTAAGCAATTCAATGAGTTACTCACAGACAAATATCAGCGATTTTATTCATGCCCTATCGGACATGCCCAAAACGGATATGCTGGTAAACCTAATGGAAGCTGAGGATTCATTGATTCGCCTGGATGAACTTCCAAAGGATAAATTCAAGGTGAAGCCTGAAGGGAACTGGAAACCTGTTTGGCAGAATGCTGCGAAGTTCCGCCTCGAGTCTGATGTAAATTCCTTGTGCCTGGTCTTCGGAACAGTTACTTCAACACTTCAAAACGGGACATTAAAATCTCCTTTATTGATCGTGCCGCTGAACTGGGAGTATTCCCGGGTCAGCAATACGCTTCAAATGGAATTGGATGAAGAAGCCATTGAAATTAATCCGTATATCAAATTCCTTTATTCTGAACTGAATAATGAATCACTCGATACAATTCCTGCCGATATGGATTTGCAGGAAAAGTTGGATTGGGTCATCGGACAATTCGAAAAGTTAAATTTAGAGACGATATTCTCCTGTGAAATCTTTATCGGGAACTTCCATTATCACCGTTTTCATATGCTGAGAGAATTGGAGGGTATTGAAAAGTCCGAAAGAAAAAATATTCTTGTTCAGCAACTGCTGGGAAATGATTTTGAAGAACCGGAAAAAATGGAGTTGTCACCCGATCTGATTTATCCTGCCGATGCAGATCAAAAGCGGGTTTTCACGGTTTTGAGTAAGAAGAATGTACTGCTACAAGGTCCTCCCGGAACTGGTAAATCGCAAGTTTTAATCAATATTTTGGGTAAATCGTTAAAAGGCGAGTTAAAAACATTGGTGGTTTCTGAAAAACGGGTGGCTTTGGATGTTTTGGTTAAAAAGCTTTCCGAATTGAATTTGGATCCTTTCGCATTTGTGGTGCATAGTCAAACGAAATCAAAGGATTTATTGGCCCGGTTAAAAAATACTTGGCAGGTATTGGAAGGCACCGATGTTCCTCCGGGGAAAAACCTCAGACTTTCGGAACAACTGAATGCCAACCTGCAATTACTCCTTGACCGCTTAAATACACCCGATTATTTTGCGGGGGTTTCATATAAACAATTACAGGACTTGCTTCAGGAAACTCCGCTTACCAGTGAACGTTTCTCGAGCTTGGCTCCAGGCCTTGATGAATGGCTGAAAAATAAAGCGCTTATCCGAAAATTGGATCTTCGGCTCAATGGTTTTTCAAAACTGAAAGGATTAAAACCTGCTTTTTTTGAGCAATGGAACGGAGATCAGCTGATCAAAACCTGCCTGAAAAGTTTATATTCCTTGCAGGCTAAATTGGACGGCTTGGTTTCATTTGGGGATTTGGAAAAATTGATTGCTGTTTTGGGACGATGCCAATTGGTTGAAAATGAAAATTACAAAGCATACAGCCAACTGATTTTGAAACCCAGGGAATGGAAGAAGTTTCAAAAACAGGTCCAGTTGCTAAAGGAATTACAGGATCGAATGGTGCTGATTGAAAAGGAGAACCAAATTTGGAAACAGCTTCCTTCCAAAAGTCAGTTGGAATCGTGGGAACAGGCCGCTAGTTGGATTCAGCTTCGAAAACGCAAAAAAGCTATTGGAAGGTTGTTGAATGATCCTTCGGTCTTGCCGGAAATTGCACTTGCAAACTGGAAAAATTATTTGGAGGAAGCGGATAAAGTCCGGCAGCTGGAATCTTATTTCAATGAGTTAGGTTTGGATACTGACAGATATGCTCTGGAAATGGGACTGCATTATGCTGCAGGTCTGGAAAGAGAAAGCGGTTCTCTGCTGAGTGAAATTGCGGCCTGGAGCAGTGAAGAACGCCTGACGATTATTGCGTGCGGTTCGGAATTAAATCACTTAAAGTCATCCCTGGTCCGTTATTTCGAACTAAAGAACGAGGTCGTTCTATCTGAATTTTTGACTCAAAAGCAATCCGAATTTATTGAATTAAGTGCCGTTTATGAAGATCTTAAACAAATCCCGCGTTTCTTTTTCGGATTATTGGATGAGGTCAATTCCTGGGAAGCTTTGCAATCGCTGATCTTGTTTAGTTCGTTAAAGAAAATTGAATCGCTTAATCCGGAGATCGTGAAGTTCTCGGGAGCTTCGCTTCATGAACGTTTGGATGAACTGATCCGGACAGAGGATCAGGAGTTTGCTGATTTTGCTGATTCACTTCGTTTTCAGATCCGGAAGCGGTTTACGGAGTTGGAAGAATTGCTGAGGACTCCAAGCCAAAAACTTTCGGCAGTTCAGAAGGAATTCAAAGCCCGTTTAAAAAAAGGAAAAGCTCTCTTGGTAAGAGAATTTGCGAAGTCCAGGAATCATATCACTATCCGGAATTTGATTGCCAGTGATGCAAAAGAATGGGTTCAGCTGCTTATACCAATTTGGTTGGCAACACCCAATCAGGTAGCAGATCATTTTCCCTTGGAAATGGAGTTGTTTGATTTGGTTCTATTTGATGAGGCCAGCCAGCTTCCGCTTCCAAATGCGCTGGGTTCTTTATTCCGTTCCAAAAGGGCACTGGTGGCAGGAGATGAGCAGCAAATGGCTCCATCCAATTACTTCGGGAAAAATTTTGGTTTTCACGATTTGCTGCACCAGGCTTCGTTTTATTTTGAGCGGGTTCCCTTACACCATCATTACCGGTCTGAACACATCGAACTGATCAGGTTTTCAAATAAGCATTTTTACAAGGACGAATTGATTGTTTATCCTTCCCCGCAGCAAAAGAAAGTCTTGTTTCACCACTACGTTGAAAGTGGGGTTTTTGATGAGCGAAGAAATCAACCGGAGGCGGAATCACTTGCTGGTTTTTTGGAAAGTTTCAGTAATTGGGATCAGAAAACGGTGGGAATTGTTGCTTTCTCCGAAGAACAGCTAAAGGCAATTTGGAAAGAATGTTCACCAAGAGTGCAAAATCTGATTACGCTCAAACAAGATGAGAACACACTTTTCTTTAAGGCCCTGGAAAATGTGCAGGGTGATGAAGCAGATGTTTTGATCATCGGTTTGGGTTATGCGCGAAATCCGGAGGGGTCGTTTCAAATGCGCTTCGGACCTTTGAACCAAAGTAACGGGCATAAGCGACTGAATGTATTATTGACAAGAGCAAAACAGGAAATGCACTTCTTTACTTCCGTTAAAGCCGCGGATTTTGAATTGTCGGATAACGAATCAGTGAATTTGCTAAGAAGATTTTTGCAGGAATTGGAAACTGTTCAGGAGTCGGGTAACGAATTCCTTTTTCCTTATGGCCTGGAAGTTGAATCCATGGAGAAGAACCATGTTCGTTTTAAAAACACGTATGCACAAATTCCAAACGGGCAGGATCTGGTGACCTTTCACCGGGTTATGAAGCAGCGCGGATGGGAACTGGGGTATTAGTTTCGATATACCAATCCCTTGAGGTCTCTTTTAACCAGGTATTGTCTCGGATAAATCAATGAGGCTGACAGTTAAATTATTAGGAGTTGTTTTTATTCGCTTTTCTTGTCTTTTTTTGTACATTGACAACTTAAAAAACTGAAAATGAAAAGGCTACTCTCCTCTTTTTTATTCCTTACGGTCTTAAACTGCGGTTTCGGACAAAGCGAATTAGTTTCCATTCAAAGGTATTTGCAGGAACATGCAAGTCAATGGAATTTAAAATCTGCTGATTTTTCAAATCTTGAATTTGTTTCGAAAGCTTCATCAAAATCTGCGAATACCAAACATTTGAAAATCCGTCAAACAAAGAACGGGATTCCCCTTATTGACGGGTTTGGAATCGTAACCATTAAAAACAATCAGGTAATTCACGTTACAACAAATTTTGTTTCGATAACAGAACCGGCAAATCAATCGGCATTGAGTGCTGAAGAAGCAGTAAATGCTGCTCTGAAGCATTTAAATATTCCGGCTGTTGATATGAAACAGCTGAGTAAGAGCGAGAACACCTTTCTTTTTGCCAAAGGGGGAATTTCAAAAGAAAACATTCCGGTAAAATTGGTTCTTGGTGAATACAAGGGACAATTAATGTATTTATGGGATTTAAGTATTTATCCGCTCGCATCGGAACATTGGTGGTCGATGAGATTAAATGCGGAGACCGGTGAAGTGGTTTTTCAGAATGACTGGATTTCACATTGTACTGTAGAGCATTGCGCGGATGAAAGTCATCAGTCTGCTCAAACGATGATGGCTCCGCCCCCGCCTCCGGGAGCAGATCAATATATGGTTTACGCATTGCCGAATATCAGTCCCGCACACGGAAACAGGGTGTTGGCAACGAATCCTTCGGATGCTGTTTATTCTCCTTTTGGGTGGCACGATACGGACGGAATTACCGGTGACGAATACACGATCACAAGAGGGAATAATGTCTACGCTTCCGATGATATTGATAATGACGATATACCAGGTTATTCACCTGATGGCGGAGCAAGCCTTGATTTTAATTTTGCATACGACTCATTGCTCGGTGTGCAGGGAAACCTGGATGCAGTAATTACCAACCTGTTCTATATGAACAATATGATGCACGACATTTGGGCACATTATGGTTTTGATGAGGAAAGCGGAAACTTCCAGGAAACAAATTATTCCGGATCGGCATTGGGCCAGGACCAGGTAATGGCTGATGCGCAGGACGGAAGTGGAACCAATAATGCAAATTTCGGAACACCACCCGATGGATTTAATCCGCGGATGCAGATGTACTTATGGACAGAAAGCAATGTTCCGGATTTATTGACGATTAATGCTCCCGCTGCAATTGATGGAGCTTATTCCTGTTCTACTGCTGGTTTCGGACCACCGGTTCCAATGACACCATTAACAGAAGATCTTGTTTTGGTGATCGACGATGGAGCAGATACAACCGATGGGTGTGGAATGATTACAAATGGAGCAGCACTTGCAGGTAAGATTGCATTGGTACGCAGAGGCAACTGTACCTTTGCTGAAAAAGTGGAAGCTTGTGAGCTTTTTGGAGCAGTTGCTGTAATTGTTATGAATAATTCGGGAACAAGCACTCAGGCCATGGGAGGAAACTCCTTTACCGCTATTCCTTCTATTATGGTTTCAAAACCAAACGGAGATTTATTCGTGAATCAAATGGTATTGGGAAATACTGTAAACGGAACAATTGTAAATCCGGGTGATCTGACAGCTACCGATTCGGATTTTGACAATATGATTATTGCACACGAATACGGTCATGGAATTTCCAATCGCCTGGTTGGCGGAGGTGATAACACGGATTGCTTATACAATGCCGAGCAAATGGGCGAGGGTTGGTCTGATTGGTTCGGGTTGATGATTACACAGGTTGCTTCAGACCAGGCTGCCGACGGAAGAGGTGTTGGAACATACGTAACGAATGAACCTAACAACGGTGGTGGAATTCGACCTGCACGCTATTCGGCGGATTTTGCTATCAATGATTATACTTACGGGAATACCAATAGTAATTCCTTAAGCCAGCCTCATGGGATTGGTTTCGTTTGGGCATCTATGCTGTGGGATTTGAATTGGGCATTGATCGATGAATATGGCTTTGATCCGAATATCAAAACCGGAACAGGGGGAAATAACATTGCAATGAGCCTGGTGATCGAAGGTTTGAAATTAACGGCTTGTGCACCCGGATTTGTAGATGGACGCGATGGGATTTTAGCAGCTGATGAGGTACTTTACGGTGGAGCAAACAAGTGTTTGATCTGGGAAGTGTTTGCACGCAGAGGTTTGGGATATTCTGCCAGCCAGGGAAGTTCGGACGACCGCTCAGATCAGATTGAAGCATTCGATATCAATCCAAATTGTTCTTCAGGACTCGGGTTGAATGAAAATAAAACAACACAAATTCAAGTGTATCCAAATCCAAGTAATGGGAAATTGACCGTAAAAAATTCAGATTCAGAGATTCAGCGAATTGAATTGGCAGATTTGAGCGGTAAAGCAGTTTATGTGAAAACGGTTAATAACCAATCCGAAGTGGTTTTGGATATCAGCAGTTTGAAAAAGGGATTGTACCTGATGAAAGTTCAAACGCAAAACGGTTTCAAAACTGTTCGGGTAGAGAGATTCTGACAGTTATTCCAAAAAATAGGGGCGTTTCATAGAAAAACAGAAACGCCCCATTTAGGTAGGGTAATGAATTATGCTATTGGTTAATCATCGAATGGATCCTTTTCATCTGCGGATAATGATTTCAAACGTTCGAATGCTTTTTTGATACGGTTAAAGTTTGCAGAATCTGTATTCGAAAAATAGATGGTGATTTCGTTGCTATAACTTGTCTCATTTTTGAGCGTACCGTATTTTTGAACATCAATGTATTGGTCTACATAAGTTCCGAAGACATTATAATATCCATGTCCCCATTCTTTGACTGAGTACTCTCCCTGAATGAATTCACTTGTTTTACAAACATTTGAGTTAAAGATAATTCTTAACCCTCCGACAATAAGCGAATCATTATTTAATGGAACAATACTACTGATTTGGTTCAAATTGAATTCACTGGTATACTGTTCGTCATTTCTAAAATAATCACGACGTAATGTATAGGTTACTTTGTTATTCTCATCAATGGTAATCTCATTTTTTTTGATTGTAATGTAACCTTTGTAATAGGTGGCATTCACACATTCATTCAGTTTTTTGCGGATATAGACTTCTGTTTCTTCTTTGCTCAACTGGCTTTTTTTATCTTCTCCGCTTGGCTTGGCAAACAGATCGTCATCTTGTTTGCACATCGTTTTTAAATGCCTGAACGCGCGGGCAACTTTCTGTGCATCCGCGTCTGTTGCAAAGGTGATTCCGTAACCCTCAGAAACATTCAGTCCGCTGAAGTGGACCAGGAATTTATATGCCCTGATCCCATCAGGATAGTCTACTTTTTCTACTAAATCGAAAATATTAAAAATGATATTGAAGCCACCGTCAAAAACCTTTTGATCGGTTATCAATTCGATCTTTCCATTCTGTTCGATCTTGATATCCTTCAGATAATACCCCTTCGATCTGCTGTAAGCATCAAGAGCTCCGGGATACATCATTCTTCCTTTGGTGTTTTGAATAATGTAACTGACAGTTTCTTCGTACGTTGGCGATTGCGCATAAATGGTGTGTGAAATCACCAAAATAAAGCAAAGTAAAATCTTATTCATCAAGTTAAAATTCCAGTCAAGAGTAAAAATCAAAATTACCCCAGTCTATAATCAAAAAAAATACTCCTTTAGGAGTATTTTAGATCAGACCGGCAAGCATTGCTTCTTTGATTACCTGACCGGTATTTTTGACGTTTAATTTCTTATAAATATTGCTTCTGTGTTTTTTGACTGTTTTAGGGCTTATGAACAGAAGTTCTGCTATCCGGGAGCTGTCCATCCCTGATCCGATTAATTTCACAATTTCGATTTCCCGCCTGCTAAGTCCGGTAGTAGGCTGTTTGATACTCCTGTTCATGAATGAAGGTTCATTTTCGAGACCGATCAGTGAATATGTGAAATTGTTAGTTGAATTGATATGATCAATGCGTGTGTGGATATTTAAAGACTTTCCGAATCCGCCGTTTTTGTCCAGGGTCAGCAAAATAGCTTGGTGGTTTAATAAGGCATAGGTCCCGTCAGCCATTCTGCTTCGAAAGGAATAGTTTATCTTATAACGGAGCAATTGATCGGGCTTCAGATTGGTGTAATAAAATTCTGCAACAGCGGCCTCCGTTTTTTGAACATATGAAATGTCATCAGGATGAATGGTGGCAAGGATATCCCCAAAAGTAACGGTATCGGGATTCAAGCCGTGAATATCCTGGATAGATTGACTGACTTGTGACAACGACATATCATAAAAATCGATGATATAATAATAAAACGGACCCAAGCTGATTATTTTGGATGTAATATCTTCAAACTTCAATAAGGGAAACTCTGTATTTTCAACAGCCCTTTTTTGAGTCTTATCCCATACATCCTGTAGATGCTTTAATTCGTTTTGTCCCATCTTAAAAGTCAATACCTAGTGTGCATCCAGCCAATTGTCAGCCAATTCCATTTCCACTTCCATCGGAACAGATAAGGAAACTGCATTTTCCATCGCTTCTTTCACCAGGGCTTTCATGATTTCCTGTTCGTCTTTATGTACATCGAATACCAATTCATCGTGCACCTGCAGGATCATCTTGGATTGAACCTTTGCTTCCTTCATTGCTTTACTCACTGCTACCATTGCCAGTTTTACAATATCGGCAGCCGAACCCTGGATAGGTGCATTGACCGCATTTCGTTCTGCAAATCCTCTTACGACAGCATTTGCCGAATTGATATCCGGCAAGTAGCGACGGCGTTGCATGATCGTCTCCACATACCCGTTCTCTCGTGCATCTTTTACTGCTTTATCCATGTAGGTTTTGATCGTAGAATACTGCGCAAAGTAAGCATCGATGATCTGTTTTGCTTCCGTTCTGCTAATTCCAAGGTTTTGGGATAAGCCAAATGCCGACTGTCCGTAAATGATTCCGAAGTTTACTGCTTTTGCAGCACTCCGCTGATCTTTCGTTACTTCTTCCAAGTCAACATGGAATACTTTTGCAGCTGTTGCCCGGTGAATATCCAATTTGTCTTTAAAAGCCTGGATCATGTTGGTGTCGTTTGCCAAAGCAGCAATGATCCGCAATTCAATTTGAGAATAATCGGCCGACATCAATTGGAAATCTTCCGAACGCGCAATAAATGCTCTCCTGATTTCTTTCCCGCGTTCACTGCGAATTGGAATGTTCTGAAGATTCGGATTATTGGAGCTCAATCGACCGGTTGCGGTGATCGTTTGCATATAACTTGTATGTACCCGTCCGTCAACAGGATCTTTCATAGTCGGAAGCGGATCTACGTAAGTGGACTTGAGCTTCTTCATTTGACGGTAATCCAAAATACATGGGATAATCTCGTGATCGTTCTTATGTTGCTGTAAAATGTCTTCGGATGTGGCGTACTGACCTGTTTTGGTTTTTTTCGCCTTGGAAGAAATCTTCATATGCTCAAATAGAACATCGCCCAGTTGCTTCGGGGAATCGACATTGAAATCCATTCCGGCCAATTCTTTGATCCGGATTTCCAAAGCCGCTGTTTCTTCTGCCAATTGCTTGGAATAAGCTTCCAAATGCGGAATGTCAATTGCCACACCTTCTTCTTCCATTTCTGCAAGAACGGATACCAGGGGCATTTCCATCTCGTAGAACAATTTTTTCAAATGATCCTTTTCGATCTGTGGGCCGAACAATTGTTTTAATTGGAAGGTAATGTCGGCGTCTTCACAGGCGTAATCGCTGATCGCTTCCGGCGGAAGATCTCCCATGTTTCCCTGTCCTTTTCCTTTTTTTCCAATCAATGTTTCTATGCTGATCGGCGTGTAATTCAGGTAATATTCTGCCAGGAAATCCATTCCCTGTTTGGATTCGGGCTGAATGAGATAATGAGCGATCATGGTATCGAACAAAGGTCCGTCAAACCGAACTCCGTAACGATGCAATACCTGGATGTCATATTTCATGTTGTGAGCGATCTTTTCGATCGTTGTACTCTCAAAAAAGGGTTTGAATTCGTCTACGATTGCCTGTGCTTCTTCACGGTCTTTCGGAACTGCAACATAATAGGCTTCACGTTCTTTGTATGAGAAGGACATTCCGACAAGGTCGGCATGAAGCGCGTTGATATCGGTTGTTTCCGTATCAAAACATACGGATTTTTCGTTCAATAATTTAGTCAGTAAAGCTTTACGTTCTTCTGGCAAAGTAACTAAATGATAAGAAGGCTTTTCTGTTGCAATGGTCTTTACGCCACTTGTTGGCTGGGCTTGCTGAACGTCGACAAGGCTTTGTGTTCCGAATAGATCCAGTTGACCGTTCTGATCAACTCCAGCCGATGTAACAACGATTTCTTCACCCGTTATCCGCTTGGCCAAATTCCGGAATTCGAGTTCCGTAAAAATTTCTAAGATCAGTTCCTTATTTGGTTCCTCATATACCAGTTCCTTCGGATTAAATTCAACCGGTGCATCCAAAATGATCGTTGCAAGGATTTTGGAAACAATTCCCTGTTCCTTGAAATTGATCATGTTCTCTTTCATTTTTCCTTTGAGATCTTCCACGTTTTCAAAAACGCCTTCCATTGACCCGTAATCGGCGATCAGTTTTTTGGCTGTTTTTTCTCCGACTCCCGGAATTCCCGGAATGTTATCGGCAGCATCTCCCCACAATCCAAGTATATCGATTACCTGTAGCGGGTTTTGTACTTCAAACTTCTCACAGACTTCTTTTACACCCATAATGCTTGCGGGATCTCCACCACGTCCGGGTTTGTAAATGAAGATATTCTCACTTACCAATTGACCGAAATCTTTATCAGGAGTCATCATGTAGGTGATGAAGCCTTCTTTTTCAGCCATTTTTGCCATAGTACCGATCAGGTCATCAGCCTCGTATCCGTCTACAACGTACATCGGAATGCGGAATGCTTCAATAATTCGTTTGATCGGTTCAATCATATTCCGGATGTCTTCCGGCATTTCCTCACGATGCGCTTTGTAGGCAGCAAAATCGACATTTCTGTTGGTTGCTCCTCCCGGAGGATCAAAAACGACTGCTATATGGGTTGGTTTTTCTTTGTTGAGAATATCAATCAGAACATTGGTAAAACCAAAGGCCGCAGAAGTATTTTGTCCTTTTGAATTCACTCTTGGATTTTTTGCAAAGGCAAAATAAGCCCTGTAAATCAAGGCGAAAGCATCTAAGAGGAATAATTTTTTATCTGACTCCGGAGTAAGCATAATTTGTAAGAATTGTGAATTGCAAGTTTAACTCAAATTCGGGAAATTTCGGGAATGTTTTGAAGTGAAATCTAGTTCCCCCTTCGAAGGGGGAGCTTTTAACCGCTCTTCCGAAGAAGAAAAATAATAATCAGACTAAATTTTCGAAGCAAGATTTTATTGTTTAACGGAGAATCCTAGTTTCCCCCTTTGGAGTGGGAAAAAGAGGAGGAGCTATAAGATTTCTCCGTTGTATATCCATCAACAATCGAAATTGTATAACTATTCGGGATCGCCTGGATTTGACAAGTTGTATGAACGAAATTTGTAAGGTGGTCAGAGCCTTTAAATTATTTGTTGCTTACGGAATTGTTTTTCTGGTCGGTTACCTGGGAACTGGTATTACGTTGCATTATGTAAAACCTGGAGTGCGGATATTGCCCCAATTTGTTGAGAACATCCTGGATGGAGGTGCAGTTTGGAAAGTTCAGTACCCGGAAGAATCGGATATTTCGATGTTTGATCAGAAGATCTATAATGCTGAATCACACGATCCTGAAGAGGAAATTTTATTTACGGATGATTATAATTCCCGCAATGGGATTTTTTGTTTCAGGGGAAATGCACAGCGCAATGCTCCAACCCGTGGACTGTTAAAAGGGCAGCCTCACGATATTCGCCTGGATTGGGAGTTCACAACAGGTTACGATGGACGTACAACAGCATACGGTTCTTGGGGTGGCGGTTCGGGCTGGACAGGTCAACCCCTGGTTGTGAAATGGCCCCGGGAAATTGCTGAAAGACTTTATGGGATCGAAGATGTTTACTTAAAGCGATCAAATTTCAGGGAAGTGATTGTTGGAAGTCTGTGCGGGGATATTTATTTTATCGACTGGAAAACCGGGAAAGCCACTAGGCCGCATGTGAGCATTGAAAATCCGATCAAAGGAACTGTTTCGGTTGATCCACGAATGAATGGCTTGCTTTATGTGGGACAGGGAATTCAAAATGGAGAACGTTTTGGTTCTTATATTTTCAACATGTTTACGGGTCAGGAGATTTTCTTTCGGAATGGATTGGATCCGAAGGCCCGCAGAAGCTGGGGAGCATTTGACAGTAATTCCCTGGTCGATGCTAAAACAGGCTATTGGATTCACCCGGCTGAAAACGGACAGATTTACAAAACAAAGATTTCAGACCCGGAAATCATTCCATCTCCTTTTATCTTTAATTATCATATTCAGAAACATCCGGATTTGGGGATCGAATCCAGTTTTGGAGCGTGGAACAACCTGGGCTGGTTTGGTGACAATGGCGGAAATGTGTTCTGTATGAATTTGATGACCATGCGCCCGGTTTGGTATCTTGATAATTATGATGACACGGATGCATCGATGGTCGTTGATTTGCAGGAGGACAATCATCCCTTTTTATATATTGGAAATGAAGTGGATAAACAGGGGGAAAACGGAACGGCACATATTCGCAAAATTGATGGACTTAGCGGAAAAGAAATGTGGGATGTAAGGCGCAAGTCCACCAACACGAAACTGAATGGAAGAGTTAATTCCGGAGGTGTTTTGGCCTCTGTTTTACCCGGTAAGAAGAAAGCTGCTCATTTGGTTTATGGTATTTTCTCACGGGTGAACGGAAGTTTGGCCGGAGAATTCGTCGCAATTGATAAGCGTACCGGAAAAGTGAAATTCTCGATTCCGATGGATTACTACAGCTGGGCTTCACCAATTGATTTATATGATAAAGAAGGGAATTGCACTGTCTTTTTCACGGATGTATATGGAACGATCTATTTGATTGACGGTTTAACCGGTAGAATCATTGTGAAACGAAAAACCGACTGTGTCTGGGAATCTTCACCTGTTGCCTGGGGAAACCGCATCGTGGTCGGAAGCAGGGGAAAGAAAATTGTGAGTTTTGTGATAGACTAAAAGACATAAGACGAAAGACGAAAGACGAAAGACAGAAATTTGCCTTAAGTCTAATGTCTTTGGTCTATAGTCTTACCGTTACTTTCTAAAACTTTAGCATTTCCATTGAAACTTGTGAGAAACTAAAAATGTATCTTTGTTTTCAATGGAAAATTCAAATCGCCCGCTCATTTTTGTTACCAACGATGACAGCCTTCACGCAAAAGGAATAGCCTCATTAGTCGCTGTTGCCCGGGAGTTCGGAGATGTTGTCGTAATAGCTCCCGACAAACCTCAATCCGGAATGGGACATGCAATTACGATTTCTCACCCGCTGAGATTGCTTCGTTCGGATATTTTTGAAGGAATAGAATCGTATTCGTGCAGCGGAACACCGGTAGACTGCGTGAAATTGGCAGTTTATGAAGTGTTGCACCGCAAACCGGACCTAATCTTGTCAGGAATCAACCACGGATTAAATTCTTCTACAAATGTGCTGTATTCAGGCACCATGTCTGCAGCAGTTGAGGGAGCGATGGAACACATTCCGAGTATTGGTTTTTCGTACGGTGATTTTGACCTGGATGCAGATTTTTCTGCCCCGATGGCTGTGGCAAAAGAAATTATTCCGAAGGTATTGAGTAACGGATTGAAACAAGGGGTTTGTTTAAATGTAAACATCCCGAAAGGCCCGGCTGAAGCATTAAAGGGAACGGAAGTTTGCAGACAGGCATATGCCTTTTGGGAAGACCGTTTTGATAAGCGCATAGATCAGTTCGGAAGACCTTATTACTGGCTTACCGGAACGTTCGATTCAAGGGAAGATGCAACAGATACGGACCTGTATTTCCTGGATCAGGGTTTTGCAACGATTGTACCGACCCAATTTGATTTAACAGCTCACGAAACGATTGCGGGCTTAAAAAAAGTATTCTAATGAAAAGAAAATTTACCTGGAACTCACGAGTTACCGTAGGAATGTTAATCGGTTTATTATCTCCGATGATCATTGTGCCGCTTACAATGGTAGTTATTGCATGGGCTCAGAACTTTTACTTTTCCGCTTTGTGGAGTAAGTTTTTTATTGATCTGACTGTCATGAGCAAATTTATTTCGCTTTCCATCATCCCGAATTTGATTTGGTTTTATATTTTCCTGAACAAGGAACGTTATGACCTGGCTCGCGGAATCATCATTGGTTCTGCTTTATTCCTGCCGTTCATTTTATATGTCAATTTGATTCGTTAATGGGCAAGAAACTATATATCATTTCAGGGGAAGCCTCCGGAGATTTGCACGGGTCCAACGTCATGAAGGAATTGTATGCCGAGCAACCCGACCTGGATATCCGGTTTTGGGGTGGTGATAAGATGCAGGCAGTTGGCGGAACGATGGCGAAACACATTCGTGAACTGGCTTTTATGGGCTTTGTAGAAGTATTAATGAATTTGCCCACGATCTTAAGAAACATCCGGTTTTGTAAGGAAGATATTTTGAAATTCCAGCCGGATGCGCTTTTGCTGATCGATTACCCGGGATTCAATATGCGAATTGCCGAATGGGCGAAGAAGAATAATATCAAGGTTTACTATTATATTTCTCCTACCGTGTGGGCCTGGAAGGAAAACCGGGTTCATAAGATTAAGAGGGATGTTTACAAATTGTATTGTATCCTTCCTTTCGAAGAAGCATTCTACCAAAAGTACCACTACGATGTGGAGTATGTAGGACATCCTTTGCTGGACGAAATAGAACAATACCGGGAACTTCCGAAACAGGAACTGAAGATCTCTGCCGGAAACAAACCGATCATTGCCATGCTTCCCGGTTCCCGGAAACAGGAACTGAGAACAAAATTACCAGTGATGCTTCCTCTGGTAGACTTATTCCCTCAGTATCACTTCGTGATCGCAGGTGCGCCCAATATGGACATTGCAATTTACAAGGAGCTGATCGGAGACAAGCAGGTTGATGTAGTTTACGGGCAAACCTATCCACTGTTGCAACAATCGGAGGCTGCGGTAGTGACATCCGGAACTGCTACCCTGGAAACCGGCTTGTTCGAAATACCGCAGGTAGTGTGTTATATTGGAAATGCGATCTCTTACCAGATTGCAAAAAGATTGGTCAATGTGAAATACATTTCACTGGTGAATCTTATTTTGGATAAGGAAGCAGTTACCGAACTGATCCAGAACGATTGCACTACGGAACGTTTAGCTAAAGAGTTATCCCTTGTTATTGAAGGCGGAAACAAACGAACCCAGGTTCTGGAAGATTATTCCAGATTGAAAGCAATGCTGGGAAAAGGGGGTGCATCCAGAAAAGTTGCACAATCGGTGTTGAAAACTATTTGAGTTCGAGCCGATTTCAGTCTGGTACGAAACTAATTTTGTAGGATGTTGCGCTTCTTCGTGCTCATAGGGTTTATTTTTCCGTTTTTTGTGTTTGCCCAGCAGATGCGAATAGGTGTTTTGCGCGATTATTCCGTTCAACGAATCGTCTTTGCCTATTCCGACGGAAGTTACAACGTTTTTGGAGATACCACTCATTTTGCAACGCTTTTACCAAGTGAATTTGTCGATATCTCAGTTGCAGGAAACAATCAGATCTCACTGAAAGTCGGTGTGAGCGAAGTAGCTCTTGTTTCAAAAGTCCTGCTGGTTGCAACGAAACTGAATCAATCTCTTGTTTATTCCACAAAAAACCCGGTTGTAAAAGAACGGAAATACAAGGATGATGTGGAGATTACCGTTCAAAATGGTGCTCTGACCATCGTTAACATGGTCGACGTCAATAATTACTTGAGCGGGGTTGTGGAATCAGAAGGCGGAGGCGGAAAAGAGATCGAATACTACAAAGTCCAGGCTTTGATGAGCAGAACTTATGCTTTGAAGTACAAAACGAGACATCAGAAAGAAGGATTTGATCTGTGTGATAGAACTCATTGCCAGGCTTATCATAATCAATTGCGCTTAAACCGAATGATCGATTCGGCAGTTTTAAAAACGGAAGGGATGGTTATGGTGGATCAGCACAATCACCTGGTGGATGCCTATTTTCATGCCAATTGTGGCGGACAGACCTCAGAACCGGATTATGTATGGAATAATAAAATCCCTTATTTAAGCACTTTCAAGGATACCTTTTGCATTTATACCAAGCAGGCAACCTGGGAAAGAAGAATTCCGCAAGTGGAGTGGATGGAGTACCTGGTAAGCAATTTTCATTATCCGGTAAACGATTCCGTTTTGGGACCAATGATCTGTACTTTCAATCAACCCGAGAGATGTGCGTTTTATCAATATCCCTGGCTGGGAATTCCGCTTCGGGATATACGGGAGCATTTTAAGCTCAAGTCGACTTTCTTTAATTGCTATCCGGAAGGAACGGATGTGGTTTTAAGAGGGCGCGGCTACGGCCACGGAGTTGGTTTATGCCAGGAAGGAGCAATGAAAATGGCTAAGTTCGGATTTAACTATGTCCAAATTGCCCTGTATTATTTTCCGGGAGTAAAAGTGGTGAATTACCAGGAACAGCAGTATTTCAATCAGAAACCCAAGATTGCGGAACTGGATTAGTGCCTTCGACTTCCACTGAAGCTTCGGTCAAGGTTTTCAACGCTCAGTCACCGGGGCTGGGAGTAAAAGGATTATTTGTAAGTGATCACAAAAATATCTTCGTTGTCTTTCTTGAAAAGTTTATCTTCCCGGGCCAGTTTTTCCAGGTAAGAAAGATCTTTGATCTGGGAGAGAATGTATTTCGTGTCCTTCAGCTTCAGGTTCATTTCGGACTGTGCTGAGCGCAATTCCGAGAGTTTCTTGTTTTGATTAATGATCGTAAAGATATCTACTTCATCCAGGAACAAATTGTACACCATGAAAATGCATAATGCAAGAATGTATTTGTTCTTAAAAGGGATGAGGTACTTTTTCATACCATAAAGTTATTGATTATTGAATTCCACTTTCAGGACAAGCAAATGAGATATCCCCCGGGCGATGTTAATAGCCATATATGCAGCAGATGCCTGGAAAAAACAGTTGAATGACATTTCTTGTTCTTTTGGGAAGCCTAAGAAGCATGTGACTTATGTACGTATGTGGTTCAATATCCTGCCAGTTTTCGAAATTCTATCTATTTTTAAGTAACATAAACACAACACCTACCTCAAAAAGGTTCCTTATTTTTGTACTATGTTGAAAAAACTGTGTAATGCTCTCCCCATAACCCTGCAAAGCCTTTTGCTTCGAATCGGGATTCTTTTGCTCTTGATGACCATTACACGGATTGTATTCTATTTCTTCAACCTGGATTCCTTTGCTCACGTGCATTTCACAGATTGGCTGGCCGGCATTTGGTTTGATTTATCAACCCTCGGCCTGTTGCTCATGCCTTTCATCGTGTTCAGTTTATTGCCGCTGAATTGGCAACATAATTGGGTTATCCGTTTTCTTAAAGGCCTCACATTCTTTATCCCGACCTTATTGATCGTTGCATTGAATTTGATGGATACGGCCTATTACAACTTTACTCTCAAGCGCTCCACTGCTGATTTATTTGTGATTGTTTCGGCAGGAAATGATGTGGGGCAGCTGCTCACAAGCTTTATTTCAGATTACTGGATGCTGATCCTGATCTTCATAGCCGGAACTGTTTTATTGGCCCGCTTGTATAAAAGAACCGGCTTGAGAAGACTGAAAAGTGAAACCAAAAGCAGTTTGCGTAAGGAGATCGTTGTCTTTTTCATTGTAGTGCCCTTGTTTATATTGATCGGAAGGGGTGGCTTTGGCTTAAGACCAATCTCTTCTATCGACGCAACACTTTATACGGAACCTGAAAATTCGGCCCTGGTTCTGAATTCGGCTTTCACCCTGCTTAAATCCATCGGGAAAGATGATTTGGTGGAACAGCATTATTATTCTGAAAAAGAACTGGATAAATTATTCAACCCGAAAAGGAGCAGTCACCCACAACACATCCTTCCGGATGGAACCAATGTGATGATCATCATGCTGGAAAGCTTCGGGAATGAGTGGGTTGGCCAGTTCAATAACGGTGTTTCTTATACTCCATACCTGGATTCCCTGCTGGATCAGAGCTGGTATTTCGAATATGGGATTTCAAACGGGAAGAAGTCCATTGAAGCGGTACCTACTATTTCTGCTTCCATCCCTACTTTAATGGATAATCCCTACATTTCATCGGCTTACTGCAACAACCAGGTGCAGAGTTTACCCAATATCCTGGCAAAGAACGGTTACAGCACTGCTTTCTATCACGGTGCCACAAACGGATCCATGCGTTTCAATAGTTTTGCTTCCCAGTTGGGCTATAAAGAATATGTGGGACGCTTTGAATACAACAACGACAAGCATTTTGACAAAACCTGGGGAATCCTGGATGAATACTTTAACCCGTGGACAGCAAAACAGCTTACAAAAATGAAGGCACCTTTCATGGCGAACTTGTTCACGCTTTCATCCCACCATCCTTATTTTGTTCCGGAAAAGTGGCGTTCGGTGGTAAAGAAAGGTCCGCACCCTATTTGTAAAAGCATTCATTACGGCGACATCAGTCTGCGTAAGTTCTTCGAACAGGCGGCAAAAGAACCCTGGTTTAAGAAAACCCTGTTCGTCATTGTTGCCGACCATACGCCTTCCAGTAATAGCGAGATCTACAATCAGCGAACAGAAATGTACCGCATCCCGATCGCATTTTATGATCCAAGCGGAAAACTGCCACGTAAAAGAGAGAAAGCCATTTTCCAGCAGATCGATATTATGCCTACCGTTTTGGACCTGGTCAATATTAAGACAAATTATTACAGTTTCGGGAACAGCTACTTTTCAAAAGAGCCCCGGGAAGCAGTGACTTATTTGGAAGGTGCATATTACTATTTCCGGGGAAATAAACTCCTGGTCTATTCCAATGACGAAATTAAAAGCCTGGTCAACTTCACCATTCGCACCAAGAATCCTAAAAACCTGTTACCTGCTCAAAAAGAGGAGGCGGAAAAGATGGCAAGGCGTTTGAAGGCCATTATTCAGAGATATAATCATGATTTAATTCATAATCAGACGATTGTACGATGAAAAAGAAAATTCGGTTCATAATCAATCCCATTTCGGGCGGGGTCAAGAAGGCCAGGGTTCCTCAAATGATCGAGGAGCACCTGAATCATGACCTCTTTGAGTATGATATCGCAATTACTCAGTACAAGCAGCACGCCAAATCCATTGCCGAAGAATCCGCGCGGGAAGGAATCGATATTGTGTGCGCGGTTGGCGGAGATGGTTCCGTTCACGAAGTGGGAACAGCTTTGGTGGGCACCAAATGCCACCTGGCGATCATCCCTACAGGATCGGGAAACGGGTTGGCGAGACATCTCAAAATTCCTTTAAAAACTCCTCTGGCAATTCAAAACATCAATGAACTCAACAGCATCCGGATGGATACCGGGCTGGCAAACGACAAGCCTTTTCTGGGTGTTGGCGGTTACGGATTTGATGCCTTTATTGCAAAGCGTTTTGATGAATACCACATTCGCGGTTTTTGGGGATATACTCAATTGGTTTACGAAGAATACTTCTCTTATAAACCTCCTAAAATGAAGATCATTTTACCCGATGAGCAGATCAAGGGTAATTTCCTGCTGTGTTCCCTGGCCAATTCCTCCGAATTTGGAAACGGCTTTTGTATTTCACCCAAATCGAATGTGATCGACGGGCAGATGGAGCTGGTGCTTTTGAGTAAATTTTCGTGGTGGAGGACAATGGGTGTAATCGGCAGGTTCTTCTTTAAAAAGATCGAAGGCTCCAGGTATATCCGCATCATTCCTTTCAGGAAAGCACGCATCATTTTGGAGGTTCCCCTGGCGCATTACGATGGTGAACCCTTTGAAGTAAGAAAAGAGATCAACATAGAAATCATTCCGGCAAGTCTTTCAGTGCTTTGCGGGAAAGGATATTTAGAATTCGCAAGTTTGAAACTTAAAACAGATGAACATGTTTATTGAAACCGATTTAGAAACCGTGCTTGCACATTTGAATAAGTTGACTCCAGAAGCAAAACCTGCATGGGGAAAAATGTCTGCGCAGCGAATGGTAGAGCATTTAACCGATACACTTCGGATTGCGACAGGAGAAAAACCGCAGCAATTGCTCATCCCGGAAGAAAAGGTGGAACGTATGGTGGCCTTCCTTTATACCGACAAACCAATGGCTCAGAACATGGAAGTTCCTTTTGCCAAAGAAGGTACTCCACTGCGTCATGAAGAACTGGAACTGGCTATTGATGAATTTGTAGATGTTTACCTAGAATTCCAGGAATTATTTGCCGGAAACCCGGAACTAAAAACAGTTCATGCCTATTATGGGCCACTGAATTACGAGCAGTGGGATTTGTTGAATAAGAAACACCTGACACATCACTTTACCCAATTCGGGATTATATAAAACAAAAAACCCGGTATTTCGACTCTGCTCAATGACCGGGTTTTTTGTTAGTTTTTCTTAACAGGAGGTGTTATTTTCTTGTTTTCGGATGTAACCTTCTTTTTAGTCTCGGTTTTTTTCTTCGGCTCTTGTTTCTTTGTTCCATCCTGTGCATAACTTGCAACAGAGGTCCCTACAACTGCGATTAGAATCAATGCTAAATTTTTCATATTTCCCTTTTTTATTAAAAGCGTTTTACAATTTATATGCCAATTCCAAATATAATGAATTCATAATGATAAGAGATATCCAACTCTTAATTCTTCATTCTACATTCTTTGTATATTTGAATTCGAAATAAAAAAACACATGGTTCAAGCTTTTAAAGATCATTGGACAGGAATAGAGCAGGTAGCAAAAGCATTACTGAAAGGGAAGTTTTTGTGGTTTTTCATTCCCGGATTAATTGTCGGATTGATTTATCTCTACTTTCAGTGGCAGGCTCAGCGTGTTTTAGCTGTTGTCCATGTGGCAGATGATGTACCTGTTGTCGGATCGGCAATATCCTGGCTGGCAGATGGTGTTTTCAGTATTTTCGACCTGATCGTTTCTGAGTTCTATAAGTTTGTTATCCTGGTCGTGCTTTCACCCGTGAACTGCATTCTTTCAGAGAAATTCGACAGCTACCTCACGGGGAAAGAATACAAGTTTGATTTGGTAAGGCTCCTGAATGATTTCCTGAGAATGATTCTCATTGTATTAAGTGCCTTGCTGCTGGAATACATCTTCCTGGGAATCTGGTGGGTGCTTTCATTATTATTTGTACCTGATTTTATCGGAGAAACCATATTCTTTTTAATTGCATCCTTTTTCGTTGGCTTTTCTTTCTACGATTACAGCATGGAACGTTATGGCCTCAACTTCTTTAAAAGCTGGGGGCTGGGCTTTTCCAAAATGAGTTACATGCTTATCACCGGCGGAATCTTTACATTGATGATAAAAATTCCTGCAATCGGGATTATTGTGGCTCCGGTTCTGACAGCAATGTTATCCACAGCCGTCTATATTTTATTTGCAAAGAAAAATCAACCTGAACCCGCACCTGCTGTTCAGGATCAGGATCTATTAGATACATAAAAGAATAAAACATGAATGACTTATTCTCATCTTTCCAGGCAAGCTCCAAAGAAGAGTGGATCGCCATCCTGAAAAAGGAACTGAAGGGTGAATCGATCGATACATTAAACAAGATCAATCGCGTTGAAGAGATTACTTTCCCAAGTTATTTTCATTCCGAAGATCATACGAGTGATTTTTCCGATCCCGGTTTGGCTCCGTATACAAGAGGAATTCAACCTAAAAACAACGATTGGACAATTGCAACTTCCTTCCGGATTTCGGATGTAAAAGAAACCAATAAGGAGATCATTGCTGCATTGATGGCGGGAACGGATCACCTGGTATTGGAAGCAAGTACTTCCGAACCGATCGATTTCGCTGTTCTGCTGAATGAAGTGGGCTTGTCATTTATTCACACCACTTTTAAAGCGAAAAGCCTGGAGCAGATTACCCAGTTCCTGGATTTTGTAAAAGAAGCCCCGGTCCTGATCGAATATGCTGACAACGACGAGCTGTTAAAGTCAGTCAATTCAAGCCGCAACCCGAAAGCAAAACTTTTACATGTGGACGCTTCATCGGTTCAGCAAGCCGGCGGAACAAGCTGGCAGGAACTGAGCATTGCATTGGCAGAAGGCCACGATTTACTGGTAAAACAATTGGACCTGGGATTGGATTGCGACACTGCAGCTGCCGGAATTCATTTTACCTTTGGTATCGGAAGTAAATATTTTTTCGAATTAGCAAAAATAAGAGCCTTCAGAACGTGCTGGGCACAGATTGTTTCAGCATATTCACCCAAGCACACCTGTTCCCTGGCAGCTACGATCACAGCCCGTTCCGGATTTTTAAATACGAGCCTGAAAGATCCGCACACGAATTTGTTGCGTCAGACCACTGAAGCGATGTCGGTTGTTTTGGGTGGTATTCAGCATTTGAATATTCAGCCTTACGATTGGTATTCAACGAATCCGAATACTTCTTTTACGCGACGGATGGCAACAAATATTTCCCTCCTGCTTAAAGAAGAATCTTACCTGCAGGTTGTATTGGATCCGGCAGGTGGTTCCTATGCTTTGGATTCCCTAACAGAAACCATTGCAGAGCGCGCATGGAGCTCTTTCCAATGGATCGAACGAAACGGGAGTATTTCAAACCCGGAAGTAAGGAAATCGCTTACTGCTGAAATTCAGGAAAAAGCCGCAATGCGTATTTCAGAGATCCGGGATAAAACGGAAAAGAGAATCGGCATCAACATCTTCTCCAACCCGGAACAGATCTCCAATAACTGGACGGAACTTCCTGTGTGCTGGAATGAATTGAAGCCCCTAATTTTAGAACAAGCCCTATGAGTATCCGTAAATCATTTGAAGAAGTATCCTTAAATGCAGATACACTTTCGGGATCAGCTGAGAAAGGTGTTTTTTCAACTCCTGAAAAAATACAACTGGCGGCATATTACACTAAAAGTGACCTGGAAGAAATCAGTCATTTAGGTTTCGTGAGTGGTAAAGCACCATTTCTAAGAGGTCCTTATGGTTCCATGTATGCGATTCGTCCATGGACGGTTCGTCAGTATGCCGGATTTTCCACCGCAGAAGAATCAAACGCATTCTATAGAAGAAACCTGGCGGCAGGACAAAAAGGACTTTCTGTTGCTTTTGACCTTGCAACCCATCGCGGATACGATTCGGATCACGAACGCGTTGTAGGTGATGTGGGAAAAGCCGGTGTGGCAATTGATTCCATTTTGGACATGAAGATTCTCTTCGATCAGATTCCGCTCAATGAAATGTCTGTTTCCATGACTATGAACGGAGCGGTAATTCCAATTATGGCATTCTACATTGTGGCTGCGGAAGAACAAGGCGTAAAACAAGAAGAACTTTCCGGAACCATTCAAAATGACATTCTGAAAGAATTCATGGTGCGGAATACCTATATCTATCCTCCTGCTCCTTCGATGAAAATCATTGCGGATATTTTTGCTTACACTGCTGAGAAAATGCCGCGTTTCAATTCCATTTCGATTTCCGGTTACCACATGCAGGAAGCAGGTGCAACGGCGAGTATCGAATTGGCATATACACTGGCCGACGGATTGGAATATCTAAGAGCCGGGATCAATGCCGGAATGGACGTAGACAGTTTTGCTCCGCGTTTAAGCTTCTTTTGGGCAATTGGGATGAACCATTTCATGGAAATCGCTAAAATGCGCGCCGGAAGATTGCTTTGGTCGAAACTGGTAGCACAATTCAATCCTAAAAGTGAAAAATCACTTGCACTCAGAACACATTGTCAGACTTCAGGCTGGAGTTTAACTGAACAGGATCCGTTCAACAACATTGCAAGAACTTGTATAGAAGCAATGGCAGCGGGATTCGGGGGAACCCAATCACTGCACACCAATGCACTGGATGAAGCAATTGCACTTCCAACCGACTTTTCTGCCAGAATTGCGAGGAATACCCAGATCTACCTTCAGCAGGAAACAGGAATGACAGATATCATTGACCCTTGGGGCGGAAGTTATTATGTCGAAAAACTGACACAGGAGCTGGTGGATGAGGCCTGGAAACTGATCCAGGAAGTGGAAGAATTGGGCGGAATGGCTAAAGCTATTGAAACCGGGATTCCAAAAATGCGCATTGAAGAGGCTGCGGCACGCAAACAAGCACGCATTGATGCCGGGAAAGATATTATTGTAGGTGTAAACCGTTATCAGCTGGAAAAAGAGGAGCCAATGGACATCCTTGAAGTTGACAACACCAAAGTGCGTGAATCACAATTGGAGCGCCTAAGAGTTTTACGTGAAAACCGTAATCCGGAGCGCGTAAAAGCTGCATTGGAAAAACTAGCGGAGGCAGCACGGACAGGGAATGGGAATTTGCTGGAGATCGCTGTTGAATGCGCTAGGGAACGTGCCTCTCTGGGTGAAATTTCTCAGGCAATGGAAACCACTTTTGGAAGACATCAGGCAACCATCCGCTCAATCAGCGGAGTTTATTCGGCTGAAAGTATGAGTGATAAAGATTTTGAAAAAGCAAAGACCCTGGTTGAATCCTTCGCAAAACTGGAAGGCAGAAGACCGCGGATCATGATTGCGAAAATGGGCCAGGATGGTCACGATCGCGGGGCAAAAGTAATTGCCACATCTTTTGCGGATATTGGTTTTGATGTAGACATAGGACCACTTTTCCAAACCCCGAAAGAAGCAGCCAAACAAGCGGTTGAGAACGATGTGCATGTATTGGGCGTTTCATCGCTGGCTGCAGGACATAAAACATTGGTTCCCCAGGTTATTGAAGAATTAAAGAATCTTGGGCGTCCGGATATCATGGTTGTAGCAGGAGGAGTAATCCCTGCACAGGACTATGATTTCTTGTATGATGCAGGGGTTTTCGGAGTTTTCGGACCCGGAACAAAGATTTCAAAGGCTGCACAGAAAATCCTGGAGCTATTGATTCAAAGTGCCGAATAAGCGGGAGTTCCTTTAACCCGCTTATTGAAACATCGGATATCGCTTTTATGGAAGCATGTTATTTAGGTTTGGAAGAGCAAGAGAGTCCGGCCAGGAGATAGACACTTAACAGCAAAGAAATTTTCACAAGTAAACTCATCATCCGATAATAATTAAACCGGGTTTGCCAGAAATAAGAAAGTAAGCGGTTGAAAAATTCATTTTCAAGCCATCAACGAAACTTTTATTTAAAGTTTTCGTACATTCGGCATAGTTATTGGTTTTACCCCTTCAACGAAATTAAATTTTATGAGAAAGCTTGTTCTGATTGGTGCTCTACTTACTACCAAATTACTGGTTGCACAAGCACCGGAATATGATGATTTACGTATCCTTTATGCTGATGGTGACTATGAAAAACTAGTTCGCGCATCTGAAAAATATACCATGAGCGACAAAACAAAGAGTGACGCCTTGCCGCACATGTGGATGGGAAGAGGTCTTTACAAAGTTTCCCTGAGTGGTTCTGATGATGAAAAATATAAAAATGCTTACAAAGAAGCGATCGGTGAAGTCGGTAAAAGCATCAAATACGATAAATCAGGTGATGTTCAGAGTGAATATGCTGAATTCTATGATGAATTCAAAAACAGCCTGGTTGAAACTATCCGAAATGAAATTGAGGCTCCTGACTATAAGAAAGCTGCAACGTGGGTACTTAAGTATTACAAGATCAACCTGACCAGTATCGGAGCAAAATACCTGGACGGAGTTTGTAAGTATCGCAATGCCGATAAAGGAGGCGCAAATACTGCATGGAAGGAAGCTGAAACAATGCTGAAGACCGTAACAGATATTTCCGAATGGTCCAAAGCAGAGAAAGACTTACTGATGATGGGAGTTATTCAAACAGCTGAGTGCTATCTTACAGGTAAACAACCGGACAAAGCAAAAGCGGTCATGGGTAAAGTTGCCCAATGGTATGAAGGAAACCCGGATTTCAAAGAAAAGTACGACCAGATCGTAAACTGATATAAGAAAGCCCTGACAGAAATGTTAGGGCTTTTGTTTTACTACCCTTTGGGAGTTAGTTTGGGGAAGGCCTTACTAAAAATGGTGTAGGGAGAGTTTTCCAAAGTTTCTATCTTTGGAGGATGAAATATCTTATACTGGCACTCATTCTTTCTTCCAGCGCATACGGGCAGGACCTGGAGGCATTCCGTATCTTTGATTCCAAAGGGAAAGCTGTTACTTTTCAAAAAATGATGAGCAAGGTTTCCGGAAACCAGGTGGTTCTTTTCGGCGAGTTCCACGACAACCCGATCTCTCATTGGTTTGAACTGAATGTACTGATGGAACTGAACAAGCCAGCCAAAGGTCCCAAACTGGCAGTAGGTTTCGAAATGTTTGAACTGCACCAGGTGAAGGCACTGAATGCTTATATCGGCACTAAATCATACAAAGCTTTAAAGGATTCTACCGAACTGTGGACCAATTTTAAAACCGATTACAAACCCATACTGGATTCTGCCATTGCCTACGGGAATGTTCCGTTTGCTGCAAATGTTACCCGCAAATACGCGAGCCTGGTCTTTAAGAAAGGACTTGGTGCATTGGATTCCCTTCCAGCAGACCAGAAGCGTTTAATGGCACCGCTTCCGTTTCCCTTTGATTCGACGCTGACACAGTACGTGGAACTGATTGAAATGGGGAAAGAAATGCATGCTTCAGGGATCAATTTTGCCTATGCACAAGCGATTAAAGACGCAACGATGGGATATTCGATTGCGGAGCACGTGAAAAAGGGGGAGATGGTCTATTTTCTGAACGGTGCTTTCCATTCCGATTTTCACCAGGGAATTATGTGGTACGTGGAGCAATATGCCCCGGGAACGAAGGTTGGAACGATCACGACGGTATCACAGAAGGATGTAAAAAAACTTCAGAAAGAGCATCAGGGCCGGGCGGACTTTATTATTGTGGTGAATGAGACGATGATGTCGACACATTGATACGAATTACGAATTTGTTATTTTAGGTAATTTTTGATTGGGAATCAGGTCTGTATCCCTTTTGCACACTGGGCTGTTCGCGATATCGCGAACATGCAACCAGAAAGATTGAAAAACGAGTGAATTGGGTATTGGTTGACTACAATAGGATGGATTGCTAATCGTTTGTTAGTAAATTGATTTTTAGATGAGTTTTTGCGCCGGAATCCCTTTTGTGCACTGGGCTGTTCGCAATATCGCGAACTTGCAACCAGAAGCTAAAAAAACAGGGGAATTGGAAAGCCCTCTTGTTAATGCTTTAAATATAAATAGTATAGAAGTAAATTAAGTATCGTCGAAAGCTTATTTCTCGCTTGTCTTTTTCAACAGTTCGTTGTAGTCTTCCAATAGCTTCAGGTACTTGTTTTTCCAGTATTCCTTCGTTTGATTGTTGTAGGTGTTTTCCGGATCGGAGAAGGAGCTGGTGTTGATGGAGTTCAACTCTTTGATCTCGTCTGAGAAATCGTGGTGAATAATGTTACCGATGGCTATAACTGTTTCAATATCCACCTGCGTATTGTCAAACATCAGGTACATCCATCTTCTGCTCTTTCCCAATTTCTTGGCAATGGAGCTGATTGGATACCCGCTTTGACGGATTGCGCGTTCTACTATTTCGCCACGATGCTGCATAGTGACAAAAATCTTCACTTCAACGGGTAATATGTTTACCAGAAAATGCACAATTAAGTGCAAAATCATTCAGATGTGAGTAGTATAGCCTTGTTCTTTAATTGCGCACTTATGAGAGATATATGAGAACCTCGACTCCGCTCGGTTACCGTTCAGTTCGAATCTTTATTTTCTATTCTTTCGGGATTGGTCTGTTTCAGTAATTCGTTGTAATTCTCCAGGAGTTTGAGGTATTTGTTCTTCCAATATTCTTTTGTCTGCTTATTGTATTTGGCATCCGGTTCCTGGAAGGAGTTTGGGTTTATTGCGTTCAATTCCCTGATTTCATCGGAGAAATCGTGATGTATAATTTTCCCGATCGAAATAATTGATTCGATGTCTACCTGGGAATTATCAAACATGAGATACATCCACCTCCTGCTTTTTCCCAATTTTTTTGCGATCCCGGTAATAGGGTACCCGCTTTTCCGGATCGCTCTTTCTACAATTTCGCCACGATGCTGCATAGTGACAAAGTTGTTTACTTTTATGAGTAATAAAATTACCACAAAATATACAATATTGAGAAGTTATTTTAAATTTGCTATAATTAATCGTTTTCCACGGATTCTTACTTCTTAAAGTATATCAATTTCTTATGAAACACCATTTCCTTTTGATCTTAATATTCAGCTGGCTTTTTCAGATTACAAACGTATTCTCGCAAGAGATGATCGAAGTTAAAAGACTTGATTCCATTTCCGTGTTTTTTGAATCGGGAAGTGATAAAGTTGAAAATACAGAGAAGTTGATCACCAGGCTTAATTTAGTGAAGGCCCCAATCGGGAAGATCCGGATAATTTCTTATACAGATACTATCGGCAGCTTATCTTCAAACCAAAAATTGGCAGCCAAAAGATTAAGTGCTGTTTCGAAACTTGTAAGATCGACAAGCCTGAAGACTTTTGTATTTGACAGTATCAATAAGAATGAATTGCGAAGCGGAAGAAAATTAAGGGACAGCAGTTTCAGAAGAGTGGATATCATTATCTACACTTTTGAAAATAAGTTTACGTTCAATGAGCCAATTAATCTGAATATTAATTTTGAATCCGGGACTGACATTATTATTCCAAACTCAATAGAAAATTTAAATACACTGGTGTCGATTCTTCAAAAAGACAGCACAATAAGGGTTCAATTAAATGGTCATGTGTGTTGCCATCCGCGCTATGAATTGTCTGTGCAACGTGCAGAAAGGGTTAAAAAGTATTTGGTTTCAAAGGGTGTCAAATCGACCCGTATTCAGTGCAAAGGGTTTAGCAATACCGTTCCTTTGGTTTCTTCCACAGGGACAGTAAATCTTCAAAAGAATATGCGAGTAGAGGTGGTTTTTCTGAAATAAACCAGAGAGTTGTTTCCGTCAAACTTTAAGAATTCTTCCGGGTGACCAGAAACGAACTAAAATCAGTTGTTAAATATTCCACAAAAGTCGCTCTATAGTCGCTCTATAGTCGCTCTACCTACGTTCTATCTACGAGGTATCCCTTCAGTAAGTTTTTAGTTCCAAAAGCTATCGGGAGAACTTACGTGCTTTTTAGGCTTTTTCGCAGGTTTTAATCTCCGAAGGGCCCCGTATTATCTGGATTTAAAAAAAAATATTCAAAAAAAATCACCCGACTCCGGTCCGTCTGGGGAAAAAAGAATTTTTCAAGCTTTCAACTTTGCATTAATCGATTACCGATTCGCGGTAGGTGATCGCGGATCGAAGGAGGGACCTTCGACCAATGTTAATTAATATTTAGAAATCATGGCCAGACAAACAGGTCTAATTAAGTTGAGAGGGACGTTGGATAACGTCAATTTCTACAAAACGCAAGATGGTGTTCTTGCACGTATGAGTACATCTATTGATGCAAAGCGCATCGCTACGGATCCAGCCTTTATTCGTACCCGAGAAAACGGTGCCGAATTCGGGTCTTCGGCAAAGGCAGGAAAAGTTGTACGCGCCGCACTTCGTCCATTATTATTGCTAGCTTCTGATGGCAGTGTAGTTTCCCGGATGATGAAGGTGATGACCAGCATCAAGAATTACGATGTTACGAGCAGTCGCGGAAAACGCAATGTTGCTGCGGGGATCAATCACCCTGCCGCGAAAGAGTTGTTAAAGGGATTCAACTTTAACGAGCGCTCGAACCTCGGAAGTGTTTTAGCAAAATCTTTTTCTTTTGTACAAGCTACCGGAGAGGTAAGTATTTCGGATATCATTCCGTTGAATGACATTGCCTTTCCATCAGGAGCTACACATGCCACTTTCCAAAGCGGCTGGGCAAAAGTAGATTTTGTTTCCGGAGCAAGTGATCTTCAACTATCACCTGCAATCAGTTTGCTAATTGATGAAACCGAGCAAAACATCTCGTTGATTCCTGCCTCTGCACCGACGGGTTCGGGGATTGACGTTTATGTGTTTTGCATTGCGTTTTACCAAGAGATGAACGGAGTTCAGTACCCGTTAAAAAACGGAGCCTTCAATGCGCTGAGCATTGTTGAAATTCAGTAAATGTTCAATATAGATGTCCGGTCGGAACCGGACATCTCATTACAAGTTACGGGGATGGGAGTCAAATGGTGTGTAAATAGTTCCCACGGAGGAACACGGAAGTACACGGAGGACTTTCCTAAGTAAACAGTAAGGACTAATATTTAATTATCATGAAAATCAAAGAAAGATTTCAATCAACTACTCCGAAGTTTTTCAGGGTAGTTCGGACGGTAGGTTTGTGCCTGATAGCTATCGGCGGGGTGCTTGTAGCTGCACCGGTAACAATCCCGACAGGACTGGTTTCATTTGGGGGTTATCTCCTTGTAGCAGGGACAGTTGCTACGGCGGTTGCACAGGCAACTTCAGTGGATGAAGGAAAATGAACAGATCATTTAAAAACAAGTATTATGACACCTTTAAGTAAAAAGCCGGAAGGCTTACAGATTTCGGTTAAGGTCAAAAGACCAAAGCGATTTAAGGCAGGTGCGGAATTGGGCAGCGCCGTAAATTTTGTAGCTATTGACGTTGAAGAGAATGTGAGTGAAGAATCTGAAAGTCTACAGATTCGACTAAACATTGAACATTCCTTTGAAACGGATAGCCACTGTAAGAATTAAAGCGGATGACTTCCTACTTTTTTCCGAAGCAAAAAAAGTAGCAAAAATGCTTAGCCCAATTACGGCGTTTGGCTAAACTGCCGGTGCGGGCCAATCTACGGAAAGAGGGGATCAGGATCCGAAATGCAACCCCGCAGTAGTTTTACAAACACTGCGGGATTTGCACTTTCCGGGATTTGCAACCACACCGGCAGCTTATCGCTTCTTTAGATCACTTAGTAGGACGGGTGATGATTTCAAGTTTTCTTTAAGATCTTCAGGTCGGGTAATTGGGCGTTTGTTCGCTGTGGTAATTTATTAAACAGGTGTCGATTTTTGGTCCGAAAGTGAATAAGGAACTAAATCGGTGTTTGAAGCTTGAATTAAGCTTTCTAACTTTTGCTTTTGTGTTTCCCTGCCTCCATTATTTTACGGCAGACACGCGTGGTTGTTGAGATGGTTGACACGGAAAAGAAGAAAATAAGGGAACGGCCTCCGAGAGGGGGCCGTATTTAGTTTATGGTACGAGTGAGACACTCGCACCAACTTAGGGGATTTTTCGCAAATAGATACCGTATTTATACCCTAGAATTTAATGAAAAGATCAATTATGTTTGAGCCAATAACATTCATATAGGAACTAAACAAAAGAAAAAATGGAAAATTTAAATGAATTTACTTTTAAAGAATTATCACAGGTTGAAATGGTCGATGTGAATTCGATTGAAAATCTAAAGCTTTTTTCTCATGCTCAGACAATCGTGTGTGGTGTATTAAGATATGATAGAGATGAACCTCGTGAAGATGGTGGTTTTATATTTTATTATACTGCTATCGGGAATGGAACACTTGAATGTGTATTGTCAATTAATGGACAAGTTACATCAACCGCCACTAAAACTATATATAAGGGTGAAAAATGGATCGTTGGTGTTCGTCCTAATCAAGTTCATGGTTGGGTCTGCCATTAATTATTTAGTCTGTGTGGGACCACCAAACAACATCGCGAAAGCCGCAGTATCATTGATGCTGCGGCTTTTTGATTTTTGCTTAGATAAGAATTTAGATAAGAATTTAGATAAGAATTTTTTTTTGATCTTTCATTAAGCTTCATTTTATTGCATTTGATTTCATTAAGTTTTGAGCTAAAAGGGTAAGCTGAGCCTACCAGTTAAAGAGAATGTTTTTTCTAAAACACAATTCCAACTAATTTTTATGGGTTCGAATCCTGCTACCTTTCAGGTAAATTTAGTTCCAGGAATTTTTCAACATCTCGCTGATTTTCAGAATTATTGTGTAGTATTGAAATGACGTACTAAAGACTATTCACGAAGATTCTTGAAATTCAATGTGAAATCCGATTTAATAATTCCTAAATGGTTAGTGTTATACATACGCGCAAGCTACTACTATAAGGTGAATTTGGGAATCAAACAATTTAAATCCTATTTTGCCAAATAAGAAATATCAATGATGAAAATTGAAAATAAAGAAAAAGACAACTTTTATTTAATGGTTGATTCTTTAAAAAAATGTAGACGAGCTGACCTCTCAGATATTAATTCTGATGAAAGCATTATTGAAGAGCTTTATGTTGATCCTTTAGATAATGATTTTGTTTTAAAATCTTCACTTAGACCCAATACAACTATTTTAATAGGAAGAAAAGGTACTGGTAAATCAACTATTATAGCTCGACTTCAACACGAAATAAGAAAAGATAATGATAAGCTATCTTTGTATATTGATGTGAAAACAATTTTTGAACAAGCTAAAAATTTCACATACGATTCTAGTCAATATAAAAATCTAATTTCTCCTCAAGATCTTGAAAAATATTTATTACACAAAGCTTTCTTAAAACAAATAATTGATCAAATAAAAGAGGAAGTAAAGACAAACACCTTAAAATTCTTCTTAGCAAAAATTTCAACAATTTTTGGTCCGGACAAAAAAACGTTTATTGTTGAGCTTGAAAATATTTTTAACGAGATCGAGAAAAATGAATATATAGACATCCAAATACTAAAAGAAAAGAGTATCAATCGAGCAAATAGTAAAAGTGAAGAATCAGGTATAACTCAAAACTCAACAGCTAATTTAGCTCTGACAGATCTTACTGCCAGCGTTGGAGGAGCAAAAAGCAGTTCAATTCAAAACGCTTTTTCAAATAACACAGAGGAACAGTTTTCTGAAATTCTATTAAAATGCTTTAATCCCTCAGTTATTCTATCAAGTATAAAAGGACTTCTTTCGCAAATTGGAATCAAGTATATATTTATTTGTCTTGATGATTTTTCTGAAATTGAAGAACGAGCGATGAAGGTTTTTGTAGATACAATAGTTGGTCCATTGAATAATTGGTCTGATGAATACTTTAAATTTAAAATTGCAGCTTATCCTGGGAGGCTCTATTTAGGTGATATTGATCCGCAAAAAATAGAACAAATAAAACTTGACTATTATGATCTTTTTCAAGCAAGAAAAGTTACCGATATTCAGGCTGAAGCTCAACGAAGTATTAAAAAATTAATTACTACAAGAATTAATTATTTCTGTAAAAAAGAGCCCGAGTATTTCTTTGATACCTCGAGAAATACAATGGACGAGTATTATAGAATGTTATTTGACATTACATCAAGTGTACCTAGGAATGTTGGTTGGATTCTTTGGTATGCATATCAAAATAGCATATCAAAGGACCAAAAAGTTACACTCAGAGACTTAGATCTCGCTGCAGAAAGGTATTTTAATGATTCTATTAATCCATATTTTTCTCAAAACAAATTCATGAGAGAGCCATTTAATATTAAACTGGAAAAATACCATTTAATGGAACTGTTGAATACTTTAATTGGCCTTTCTAAGTCCAATAAAAGAGAAATTGGACTTTCGGATTCAAAAATATTTCAAGAGGATAAACATAAACCACCCACAAGCCATTTTTATATAGACAAAAATTTGGAAGAACTAATTTCATCGTTAGAACTTCACTTTTTCATTACCAAATACAATGAACAAAAAGATCAAGATGGGCAAAATATAATGAGTTTCTTTTCCCTCAATTATGGACTCTGTATTAAAGATGACATTTTTTATGGTAGAGGAAGTGATAGAAAATACGTAATACAAAGAAGATTTAATTATTCTGATGCAATTCGTAAATATCTGTCTACTGCAAAACAATTGAAATGTGATAATACGGATTGTGAAAAAACTTATCAGTATGAATTGCTTGATAAGCTTCAACTTTTTGATATGATGTGCCCAACTTGTAGAAAAGGCATCTGTTCGATTGAACATGTGGCAGTTATAATCCCAGTTGTTAATGAAAATATTCAAATCGCTGAATTTGATTTAAATTTTCTTAATTCACTTAAAATAGATCAGCCTCAATATGCTTCTGGAATGGCACAAGAACTTGATTGTACATATCAAAAGGTTTCAAGACGGTCAATAAAACTTAGAGAATTAGGGCTCATAAATAATGAAAGAAAGACATTAAATCCCGAAACTGGAGAAAGAACTTATTATAATTTAACTGAAAAAGCAAATAATCTATACTTTGACAATGAATAATGGAATAACCCCACAGAAACTATACAAAAGCCCAGCAAATAAAGTTTTTAATAAACATTATAGACAAGATTAAAAGACACTAGCAGTATCATGAATCTAAATTTAAGATTTGCAACAAGTATTATCCGTCCATGGGAGAAATTAAATTCTGAATTGATAAATCAGGTTTCAGTTGATTCGAATATCTCTGATATTATAACGATGGCCGAAGATTTAGCAGTTAGATTAAGTCATTTTCCAGAGATTGCAGGAAAAAAATCTGTTAGAACTAATAAAAAATCTGTTGACTACAATATCATTGTTGATATAGCTGATGCAACAAAACATGAATCTTTGGATAATCAAGAAAGAAGTAATAAATTATATGTCACTTCAATGTTTGAAGGACGAGATGATGAAACTTTTCGTTTTATTAGAAATAAGGTTACTGTTGAACATTCAAAATATGGAAAAATTGACTTTTTGGAAATTTCAAAAAAAGCGGCTGAATTTTTATTTTCCCAGTTAGGTTTAAATATCTTTTGGAAAGCAAATATTCTGGAAGCTCAATATTTGTTTTCGAATAAAATCGAGTTGGATATTCACTACCAGTATCAATTTATATGGAGTAGCTGGAAAGTTGAATTTGTGAGAAAGAATGAGTTGGGTGAACTATTACATTATGATCCTCCAAAGTTTCTATTTGAACTTCGCTCATGTGATAAAATATCTGCAACGGATTTTTTTGATTACATACATCAATTACTAAAAGTTTCCTTAAATCAAGAGTCAACAATTTTAATTAATCCAATCAAAAAATCCAATAATATAAATAAAGTGGATTTTATAATTAAAAACAATTATAATGGAGAACTAACTTTAGTTAAATTAATATCAGAGGATTTTGCCGGAGATATTGGAAAATTCAAAAAATCTTTAAAAGATATAGAATTTGAAAACCTCATAATTGTCTCGCAAATCGATTTTCCACAAGAAGTAAAAGAATATGTTTGTAGCCTAGAAAATGTTTCTTTAGTAAGTATCAGTAATCACGATGCTGTAAATATCCCTATCGGTTTCTTTAAAATAAAAACGGTACACTCTAATTTGAAATTAACATCGATAAGTAAAACAGCATTAGGTGTCCTTCAGGAAGATGCTAAATTATTTTCCAGTTTTCTGAATAAACCAATTCTTGAATTAGGGAAGATTTTTTCTATAGATAAAACAAACCTTATAGATTTTAAAGAATTATGTTTAAGCCAAGTGGTAATTAAGAATGGTAAAACTAAAGGAAAGATGAGTCTTAACTATAAACCTCGTGGTAAGAAAGATTTCTTTATAAAAATACAAGACAAATTTGTGAAAATTGGAATCGAAATAGATTTTGAATGGGAAACCGAGAATACAGAAGTAAACTCACCAATCTTAACTTTTAATAGGACCCAAATGGGCATTTCATTATGGAGTTTGGAAAATTATATAGCTACTGATAATGGAAAAATTCATGTTAAGATTCCTGTAATAAAATATGGAAATACATCAGCATTTGGATTTTTATAACAACCTACAGTCAAGAAATATTATTTAATTTCTTCAATCAGATCATTGTTTATCATTTACTCATCATCCGCTTCCATTCGTTTGTTTAAGGTTTCGACGAGGTTATTCAGGAATTTTGTACGGGCGATTTTGCGAGATTTTAGATCGTGGTAGACTTTGTAGTGATCACCTAGTTCAATTTGAAAGGTTGCTTGGAGTACTTCGGTTATTGTTTTGAGGTCGGTTTGACCATTGTTGAGCGCACCAACTGAGTGAAGGGCATAGATGAGTTCAACAAGATCTGTTTTTGAATCTGTCCATTGCAATACTTTTTTGTGATTTGCCTGGGGAATAATCGGATTGAAGCTTGTTTCTTCCATGTGACTGATCCGGAACAGTTCCTGCCTAATCTGATGTTCCAGTTTTTCAAAGGCGAGGCATTTTGCCAAGATCAAATCATACCCGGTATTCCAACGAAAATCTACTTCTGAGAAGTCTACTTCGTATTCTTTAGTTAATTGAGCTTTTTCACGAATAAAGAACTGATCGTCCAGGTGATTGGCTTCGGAGCGATAGTAACGAATGAATTCTTTGTTTTCTTCAAAGAAGATGAAGTAACGAGCCAAATGATCATTTAGATACGATTTCTTTATTTCATCTGAGCCTAGGGGTATGTTTTGCTGTGCAACCAAGATTCCCCTGAAGTAAATAAGCTCTGCGTGTAATTTGGGTTTTGTGATCTTAAAACAATCTATTTCATCCTGGGGTTTTCTGAATCCCCGGTTAATGATTTCGCTTTTTAAGTCGACGAGGTATTTTCGGCTTAATTCTACGGCAGAACGGATATTGGTTTTCTCTGGTTTTTCGAGTAGGGTTTGAAGCTCGCTATAAAAGTTGAATTCGAGCTTTTCAAGAAAAGCTTTCATGTGAATGCGGTTTTAATATTCGAAGCGGTATGCTACTGATATTAACTTACTTTTCTGGCGATTGTTACCTTATTATCAAAAGTTAACAATTGGCATATTGGGAAGAGATAGCCGTTGATACACCTTGCTTACAGCGATTTTTTGAATTCAAGGGTAAAGTCCTGTTAATCCATCCCGGTATTCCGGGATGGATTGAGTGTTCCAGGTATTACCGTTTCACTAAATCTATTGATCTAATACCGGCCTGAGTAATTACATCCAGGATGTAGTAGCCGGCAGCATAGCCGGAAATAGTTACAGATGTGCTTTTGTCACGGATTTCCTTTGACAGGACTTCTTTTCCGAAAACATCCCGAAGGCTTATTCGCGTTATTTCTTCCGATGATTCGATAAAGACGACATCGTCGGCTGGGTTTGGGTAAGTGTTAAGCTTCCAGGCTGAACTGTTGTTTTCCAGTGCTACTGCCGTTTGATTGCCATATTGGTCCGTTATTATTTTATATTCTGAATTCCGGACCTCCTGTGGAGTGTTGTTTTGTGCAAGACCGGATGGATCTGCAAAAACCATTACAGTAGTCGTAAGTTCATTGGAATAACCGCATTGGTTACCAAAAACGATCGTGTAGAAATACTCTCCGTCAGTAGTGTTCGTTGCCGGATGCCATAAACAGATCGGGATTTCATTTACACAGCCCTGTTCTTCATGCATTGGATTTCCCCACCTGTTTTCTACATATATTTCGTACCAGTCTGCTCCAGTGGGATAGAAACACAGATCATCGTTTATTCCATCGTCGTCGGCAGTAATGATATTCGGGTAATTAACCGGCATTGCAAATACTGTAGTGGACTTGTTCCAGGCAATTTCCTTGTGAGAAACCAAGGGATTGCAATATTGCCTTGTTTCCAGTACGACTTTGTAGTTCTTGCATTGTGCAAAGCACCCGTCACCCAAACAATTCCTAATATCAAAGTGGAAGGGACTATTGGTATTGACCGGATTTGAACAGCGATTATAGATCCACTCACAAAGCTTTTCCGTTTTGGCCTCATTCCATACCTGAATTTTTACATATTCGTAGGTAGCAGGAATGGCCCAATCAAAATTAAATTCAAAATCAGTTGATACCAGGTTACTTATCTGTAAATCGTAGTCAGGAACGTTCGGTGCCTGCCATTGTAAGGATTCCGAGACACTACCGAAACAAGGATTGGAAGCAGTAATTTTTATTTCCAGATTCTGACAAAGATTTCCGGTACAGTGATTCACCATAAATGGTATGTGTTGCGATCCGTTCTGACAATCCCATTCATATTCCTCTTCAAAAACGATAGCTCCTGTCACCGTGTTAATTCCTTGGATCGTGTATTCAGAAGCATTTTGTAAGTTTATGTATCCTGAAATGCCTGTTTGACTCATTGTTACATTCCCTATGTCAATTGTTGGTGCTGCATCAATAAATTGGAGTTTGAAATTGTGAACCTGTGAGGCTCCGCAAATAGTCCAGATAGTCAGTTTGGCATCTACACATCCATCATCGTTAGGTGGCCTTATTACATCAGTAACCCGACTCCATGGTGCTGAAAAATAGTTTTCCGGTTCCCACACGTAAAAGACACCCGGTGTTTCGGGGAAATCATTTCCCAAGGTGAATGATCCGGTACATTGTGCAACAGGAGGAGGAGTGAAGCCAGGAATACCCGGACACGGGTTCTCCACACAGGTTCCAACCTGCGTTTCAAAATAACTGCCGTCTTCCTCAATAAAGAAGCCCGGTTCCAAGTAGACAGTTGGCGCTCTGTATATTACCATTGAAGTGGGTTTTAACACCACAGGAAACTGTGACTGCCAGGAATAAGGACTTACATGCGCCCCAGCTTTGATTTCAACGTTTGCTTGTTCTATCTTATGCTCCTCTTGCGCATATACCCTGTCTTGTATATAACGGTTATCAATGCATTTAGGTTCGATGGTAAGTACGACATCGTCAAAATTAAAGACAGCCCCATAATCGTTCGGTTTATTGCTTCCCTCCCGATAGTAATTGACATTCAACACCAACCATCCCATGTCTTCATACTTTTTATCGTTATTATCGGGAACGGTAAAGGTGTGTTCAAAATAATGCCACTCACAGGAGTTCTCAACATAGAATTCAGTCACGTACCATTTTTTATTGTTAAGGCAATCCAAGCCCTCATCATCTGCTGTAAAGGTTAACCGGAATTGATGAGATGGGAAAGCAGTTCCTTTTCCTCCTCTCGCTTTAACTTTGAATGTATACGTTTGACCTTTGATTAATTTGTGTCCTCCAGCCAACTCTACCATAATGGATTCATTCGGATAAGCACACCTCACATATCTTGTTTGTGTACAATTTCCTTCATTTTCGGTGTTGTACCATTGGTTCGGATCAATCCAATCCGGGGAATCTCTGCGTCTTCCTCCAAAAAGCTTGTCGGATTTGGCACAATACCAATCATATATATCATCATCAAATCTCAAAGGAGTGCTAGAATTGTTGAAGAATCCTTGATTCTCATCAGAATAATAATCAATTGGTGCGGTACCACCATTATAGGTGCCACCTTCAAAGTTCCCATTCGGAACTAAATTTTGAGCATGAGATAGCAATACCACCAAAAAGGTGATTGTTAAAATATATTTTTTCATGATTTTTAAAATTTATATCCAATAAAGACAGAACCCATACCGCCCCAATCATTATCGGTCCTTTTTTTCGATAGTATTCCATCAACAATATCCGTCTTGGATTGATACCATCCCAATCCTATATGTGAGCCTAAATAGAATCCTTTTATAATTGTGAATTTGACTCCATATCCGAGGTATGATTCCATACTGATTTTTGTTTCTGTGGCAGATGATTCAAATACAGTTGAGTAGCTTAGACGACGATAAAAATACCCCGCATGAAATAATGCGAATGAGCTAAACCAACTCGCGTCTCCATTTGGATAAAACTTATAATTGAGTTCTCCACCGATGACTTTTTGATATGAACCCACTGCGAAGGAACCGAGCCCAAAGCGGGGGCCTAATTCAATTTGGTGTTTTTTATAGTTAAGTGTAAACAAAACCGAAGTAGGTAATCCATCGGAGGTTGCTGATAGATTAAAGGCGAAACCATATCTAATAAGTTTTTTCGGGATCTCTTTTTCTTCATCCCCACTGATTGAATCAATCAACCTATCGGAATTGACAGAGTACGACAAATTATTATCCAACTTTTCGGTAGACATTCTATTTTGCGCAAGTCCTAAAACAGATAACGAGCAACAAAGAAGTATCATTAATTTTTTCATAGCTGTATTGTTAGAATCTAGTTTGTACATACTAGTTTTTTAAACACTCTATTCTCGTTTTCAACTCTTCGAGTTCTTTATCCTGCTTCTCCAACTTTTTGTTTTGTTGAATCAGATACAAGGTCAATTCTTCGATCTTCTCCATCATTTTCACGTTCATTTCTCCCAGATCGATACCTTCTTCTTTCATTTGTTCCTCAGAAGGAATGGAAGGGAGATGCTTGTTTTGCTGCAAAAAGATTTCCAGCTCGTCTAAAGGTAATAGTTTGTAATCCTTTTCAAAGACATAGTCAGGCCATGTTTCACTATCGACTTTTACTTTTCTTGCTCTTACCATTCCATTTGATTCAATCCGGAAGGTTTCCATGCTGTTGTTGCGGATCGCCAGTCTTCCATCCGTTCCCAAATGGAAAATAGGAGTTGTTCCGTTATGAATATCCATTTCACCGTTTGATTTGAGAGAGAATGCGGTGTAGCCGGCAGCTGTATTTTGTACTTCAAATATTTTGGTATCGGTATTGTCGTATTCAAAGTACATCAAGCGTTGGTAAGGTTTGATATTGCCCACTGTACTAACCTGGATTGCTGCCGTTTTATTGGTGTTTACCAAATTGAATTTTGAAAAGGGATTTTCGTTTGCCCCAACAGATAAAGAAGCTTGTGTCCACAAATGTCCTAAGATCTTCGAGCTTCCGTTCACGTCAAGAGAGAATGCTGGGTTTGCAGTTCCGATTCCTACGCGTACTTCCGGGCATTCACTGAAGAGTTTGTTAGGTCCGTTTGTCCAGGTAGGATTTTGAACAATACCACCAACTGCGGAGCAATTCTTAGAATACAGGATATTATTCAATTCAGATAAACTGGATTTTTCAGTTAGTCCTTCCGAATTGGTCAGTAAGATGTATTCATTGTGGATACTTGATAATAGGGGAATATTCGGAAGGTATAAGTTCCCGTTTACTTTCAGGTCTTCACCAATGCTTGCACTGGATGTCATGGTTACCGAATCGCTAACGATGAGTGTTGAATCGATCCGGACACGACCGGATACTTGTAATTTTTCAGTAGGTGTAGTAGTCCCGATCCCAACATTTCCCTGTTCCGAAATGGCATTGGTTTCCTGAGCGATGGTATTGAAACTAATGATCAAGCATGTTACACTTGTGAGTAGATAAATGGGTTTTTTCATAAATAGTGTATTTAATGGTATGTAAAAAAATTAGGATAACAAGGTGCTGAATACCAGTATTCTAAGTCTTTTTTGTCTGGTTCGGATATAGTGGAATATCATTTCAGTGTGTAGTTATCGGTAACAAATGTATGAATAAATTTACATAAGTGTGAAGTGTTTTTAAAAGAAATGTGCAAATTTGTATTTGATGGCTGTAATAGCTGACTACGAACTACTAAAACTGGAATCAGAAATTTTGAAACTGTATGAATAAGACCCATTCACTGAATATTGCTTTCGAGGATCTGTTTAAACTGATCATCGGGCTGATCGTTGACGACCTGAAGGTGCACAGGCATTTGCATCATTTAAGCCTGAGCGGACTGGATACCACGCCGCTGCATTTGAAGCTGCACACCAGGATCTTTGTCCTTGCGGGATTTAAGGAGCGGGATATCAGCGAGGAACTGGAGGACTGGTATTTTGAGCAGACCAAACGGGTGCAGTCGATTGACCTGGTGCAGGATGAAGAAGTGCTTTATGATCTGTCTTCGGAGATCCTGGCGGGTTTACTGAAGCTGCGGAATGAGGTGTATGCGAGGAGGGTTGGTACCAGCGGATGAGTGTTTTGTGAGCAAACCAAAACCATTGGCAATATAATGAGTCATAAATCTCCATCTGTTTCAATTACGCATAATCTATTTCAGAGCATAAAAAAAGTCCAGACATAATGCCTGGACTCCCGAAATATTATTCCTGATTACTTAGATCAATACCATATTGCGAACGTGGCTTTTTTCTCGTGCCCTTAATTCCGAATTGTTTATAATCTGGTATTCTTTTTCCTTCTCTATCAGCCTGTGCCATATAATCGCGGGGATGATCTTATTGGAATGTATCTCCAAACGAATGATCACCTTCTCACTTGGAGATCGATGATTATTAAGGATTTGACTTAACTCAGTTTGGTTAATGTCAATATCGTCAGCAAACTCTTTGTTCTTCTTATTCAGCATTTCGACATAACCTTTCAGGAAGAAGCTAAACGAGCGTGTGTTATCATAATTAGGATTCTCCAAATAATCCTCCATCTGGTATTTTAATTGGAGCAAACGAGACAGAAGCACTTCTTTCGGCGTAACAGATTGTCTAAGCTGTTTTCGCTTTGCACTTAACTCCTCATTCGATTCTGCTTTTTGAGCTGGTGTTAATTTGCTTCTGAACACAAAAGATTCTGCCAACTCTTTGTCAGTATATTTATCATTTAACTTAGTCTTTTTCATAGCTCATATTCTCTTAAAATGTTCAACAATGATCCTCCTTCTAAAAATATCTGTCTACCTGCATCTTCCATACCGTAAAAATCCATATAGTGCTGCCTCAAAGAGGTTTTAGGCACAAGAGAAACACAACCATTGATACCGTAATACTTCATGGCCTCCTTACAAGCAAATCCAATTAAGTTTCCCGTTATACGGTCATATTTTTTATTCCTCCCTCTGTTGTCTTTAGACACCGCAAGCAATACTATCTCAATTCGCTCATCCTCATGATGCCTGCATGACATCACACCCAGTATTTCATCGCCCAGAACGAGTTTATAAACATCGTGTGCTCTTTCAGTCTTCCAGTTAAAATAGAAACGGCTCTTGGTTATTTCCTTGTAATCTTCGTCATCCAAGGGCTTGACCTTTACCTGATGCCTCAAGTTACTTTCTCGTTCTATCACGTACATACTCAAAGGTAAAATATTTCTTTACAAAAAACGTAAACTTTTTACAAATTTTGTAAACTTTTTCAAGAAACTCGTAAGATTGTGTGTTTTGAACTTTCAGAAACATCCAACAAAAAATCCCGTCGCGGCTGGGCCGGACGGGATTCCTTATTCTTATTATCTTGTATTATCCCGAAAAGCAAAGCTCATGGGGATAAGTTCGATCACTATCTCATCTACTTCACAGCATCTGCTTTTTCGCGTGCTTTGTTCATAATGACATCTGCCTTGTTGTTTCCTTCCTGTTCGATCTTCACAGCGCTGCTTTCGGCTTTTTTCTTCGCCTCCTTACAAGCCAGTTCTGCTGCTTTTTTCTTGATCGGGTTGCTTCCTGCTGCAGCCATTCCGTCGTTGCACTGCTTATCGGCTTCGGAACGCACCTGGTCGGCTGCTTTTTTCGCTTCGGCTTTCACTTTGTCGGCTTCTTTCTGTGCGTCGGCCATGATCTTGTTTTTCTCTGCAATCAGGTCTTTCTTCACGTCTTCCACCTTATCCTTCACAAGGGTCTTCACGGAATCTTTTGCCTTATTAAGCATTTCTTTTCCTTGTTCCTTCAGATTGTCTTTCAGGTTCCCGGTTGCTTTCAGTAGAGCGTCTTTGAAGTCGGTTTTGATGACCGGTTTTGTAACCGTTCCGCCAACCAGGGCACTTACCGGGATAACATCCGGGATGGAAGCCACATTCAATTTAGGAACAACCCCGTTTACTTTAGCCAAGCCCTGTTCAGCTGCTTTCAGAACACCTGAAGGGATCATTTCTTTCGGAACCTGCATGGCCATTTTGTAGTCGATCTCCTGTGTGAATGATGTGGACCCGGTAATTTCCGTGTCGATGCCACTCATTTTGATCTTCAAAGGTTTTTTCAAACTCATCTTACCATCCTTAAAGGCAAAGAACACCTTCACGTCTTTGAAAGTCTGGGTTGACAACTTACTCATGTTCAGCGCATCGCCCAGTTTCTTTAAAGGTTCGAATCCGCTGATGGTAACCGTATTGGTAAAGAACTCCCCGTCGCCGGTTAATGAATTGTATACGGGTTCCATGGCTTTTGTCAAAGCACCTTTCATGTTTAGGGTTGAGCTGAACTTCCCTTTTGCGAATTTCGCAACCGGAGCCAGTTTCTGCACCGTTAGGAAATGCGTTGTAATTTCCTGGATATCGATGTCTTTCAGGTTGTATCCCAAATCAATTGCCGGTTTGTTGTGATCCTTGGAGCTGTAGCTTCCGCGCAATCCAACCGTTCCGCCCATGGTATTCATGGTTAAGTTGTTCAGGGAAGCCACTTCCTCCTTCATGTTCACATTTCCTTTGATGCTGTTGACATCGATCCCGTTGTAATGCAATTTTTGAATGCTTGTATTCAGATCGAAATCCACGTTTTCAGGGATCAGCAAAGGTTCGGCGTTCGGATCCACCGGAGCAGGTTCAGCAGTCGGAGCCGCACTTGCAGTAGAAGAAGCAGAAACTCCCATGATCTGATCCAGATCCAGGTTGTTACTATTGAAGGCAAAAACCCCTTTCAGTAATTGATCTTCCTTGTTGTGTCCGAATAAATAACCCAGGTAATTGTCGATCGTCCCGTTCATGGAGAAATCGGATCTGCCCATGGTTGCATTCATTTTTTCCAGTGAGAGGTTTTGCGGACTGAAGCGGAAAGTCAAATCTTTCACGTTTACATCCTCATTCAGATCTTTGGATTTGTATAGGAAGTCGAATAATTCGATCAAACCTTTTGCGTTGAACTTTTCGTATTGTCCCGACTCAATGGAACTCATGCGCCCGTTCAGAGCCACATCCGCATTTAATTTCCCTTTATACGATTCCCCTTCAGCCAAAGGCATTACTTTTCCAAGCGTTGCCAGGTTTATGCGGGCTTTCAGTTTAGAGTCGATGAGCGGATCCGTGATCGGGTTTCTCAGTTTCAGATTTGCATCGATAAGGTTCCCAACGAACTCGGAGTGGAATTTGGTTACGTCCAGGGTCATTTTATCCAGGTTCGAACCACCTGCGAATTTAGATCCTGCATCTACCATAATATTGTTGATAGAACCGAGTCCGGCGTATTGGATCATTGCTTTTCGCACATTCAACCCGAAATCCCATGCCGGAAGGTTTTTCTCATCCAAGCGGCCTTTTACTTCCCCGTTCATTTTTAAATCGCCTTTGGCAATCATGCTCTCGTAACCACTTTGGTAGAAACTAGGCACCAGTGACAACAGATCTTTGAAACTGATCTCCTTCGTATTCATTTTCAGGTCGATCTGATCGTGATCTTTCAGCATCTGGTAAAAACCATCCAATGACAGGTGGAAGTTATTCAGTGCGAAGGTATTTTCTTTCAATGTGAATTTGGAATCGTTTTCCTTGAACTCCATCAACAAGTTTACATCTGCGTTTGTTTTCACTTTCGACAGGTAGCTTAGGCCCTCCATTTCGAAAGTCAATTCATCCATTTGCGTACTCGTAGCAAAATCGATCACATCTGCCGTTAAATCACCCTCACCGGTATGATTCAGGTTTTTGATATTTGCATACATATCCGAAGCCTGGTCGTCGTAAACGATCTCGATGTTCTTCAAGGAGTATTCTTTTAAAGACATTTTGAATGCGGAAGGTTCCTCAGCAGGTTGCTGATCTGTCGGGATCACGATATCGTAGTTCGCATTTCCTTCCGGATCCACGCGTACATCGAACTTTGCATCCGAGATATGCACTTCGTCAATTTCGATCTCATCTCCACCGATTACATCCCATAAACCTACATGTGCCTCAATAGTTTTGACACTTGCCAACTCTACGCCCTTAAATTCCGTTCTACCTGTTACCTTCGTGTCATATAGTTGAATGGTCACATTCGGGAACGTGGAAAGGAAGGTCAGATCAAAGTCTTTGATAGTCACATCGGCTTTCAGGGTTTTACTGACTTCTTTCAATACCATCTCCTTGATTTGGTCCTTGAAAATTATAGGAACCAGGATGATTGCGATTAATAAGAATAACAGGGTAAGTCCTGTCCACTTGAAAAGTCTGCGAATAAAACTTTTCTTCTTTTTAGGCAATTTTTCTCTTCTAGACATCGATAGGTATTTTAAGTATAACCAATTTTTTAACCAAAGATTGTATCTTTACATTCTTACGAAAATAAGCTTTTCATGAAACAATTAGCAGTCCTAACGTTATTAATTTTTAGTCCTTTTGTGAATCATGCACAAATTTCAACCGGAAAGGTTGAATCGACTAAAAAGAAACCAGCAAGCGAATCCGGTAAAGCGGCTAAGAATCCCGAAAATAAATACGATCCGGATAAAGGATTAATGGATTTCACTGCATTTATCGGCGCAGGTTACAGCATCGGATCCCACAAAATTGAACCGAACGGAGACTTGTTCGGGAGACCTTTGGGAATCAGGGAAGAGGAAAAGATGGTTAACCGCTGGACCTACCAGGCAGGAATCCGGAACAGGATTCACCGTTATTTGAGTATTGAAGGAGGATTGTCCATTGACCGTTACGGAGAATCGTACGAGTTCAAATCGCAGACATCAGACAGTGCTTATTCTTACGACCGGAAATACAATATGCTTACGCTTCCGATCCAATTGTACTTTACATACGGAAAACAAGTTCAATTTCTTGCAGGAGCCGGGATTCAGCCATACATACCATTAAGTCTGAAAACCAAAACAACGATTATGGATTCCCTCGGAAGGGATGTCAGCCCTGCAAACTCAAAAACCATTGAAGGCTTGAGCAGTGCGGGAATCAATTTGATATTCTCTGCCGGTGTTCAATACCGCTTTTCAAAATATGCTTCGGTATATGTGATTCCTTCTTACTCGCTGGGATTGACGAATATTTACGGAAAGCAGGAACCACACAAAGAGTGGCTGAATGCCCTGAATATCCGTTTCGGGATGGCATTCCATTTCCCGGAATCAACGAAAGAGAAGAAAGTAAAGGATCCCAAATCGGTGAAGGAGAAGAAGAAGTTTAAATGGTAACGCAGCAGATTCGTTCCTCAATCGCTACGTTATTGATATAATTTGAAGGGTGTTCGCACGCTTGCGCTGAAGCTTTAGCGCAGGTGCAGAGGATGCCTTTTTTTTATTTTAGCCTGCAGTCCCGATAGCTATCGGGACTGATGAGTGTCAGACTCCGTCAGAGGGGTAGGACAATGCCGGATTTCGTTGCTTCGTGGTTTAATAAAAACGGACTTATCACCTTACTTTTTCATTGCCAAA
>NZ_JAQSWB010000002.1 GCF_029266855.1 Fluviicola sp. | reverse complement strand
TTTAACGATTGTTACGACTCCGGTAGCCGGAATTACATCTTTGGATGCAATTACTTTACAAGCTACAGGAACAGGTACTTACCAATGGATTAATTGTTCAGGGCAAATAATTGCCGGAGAAACAAATGCCAGCTTTACGGCAACTTCCAATGATTCTTATGCTGTGATCGTTACAAACGGTTCATGCAGTGATACATCAAACTGTGTGGTTATCGACCAGGTTGGATTAGACGAAAACAAGACTTCATTTGAAGTTACGTTGACTCCGAATCCGACACGGGACTATGTGATGGTTACCTTTACAGGTACGAACGAAGCTTCCATTGTTATCTACGATGCAAAAGGAAAAATCGTGATGACTGTTGACCATGCTCAAACCGGGGAAGTGCTTTCAGTTGAAGCCTTTGAAAGAGGAGTTTACCTGGTGAACATCCTAACAACGTCAGGTAATCATACCCAACGATTGGTGAAACAATAGTTGACCCATTAATAAATAAAAAAGCGGCGGTCAAATGACCGCCGCTTTTTTATTTTACAAAACTTCAAACCGACCAATCAAAATATAATTTCATGAATCCCTGTTTTTCACCAGCGAAGTGATGAACAAAGACAAATAAGCCTAATTTAGCAAGGTCATGTCAAATAAAAAAACTTCTCCTGTTAAGCAGTCATCACATAAAGTGCCTGTTTCTGTTCCATTAGTTGATAATTCCCGTCTGATACAACGCAGACTTTTCTGGCTTTTAAGCTTTGCTGCCTTCTTCCTATTCAGTTCAACCATCCAGCATGGATTTGTATTGGATGATCTGGCAGTCATTCAAAACAACCGCTTTGTACATGAAGGTTTTGGCGGAATCCCTGATCTATTTTCCACTTTTTACTGGAAGGGATTCTGGGATGCTAATGCAGGCCTATACCGTCCTTTATCCATGATCATGTTCGCTATTGAATGGGCATTTTCACCTGATAATCCTCAAATACATCATTTCGTCAATGTTCTTTTATATGCCCTAACAATCGGCTTACTTTTCAAACTCCTATTGAAATTGCTTCCAGGTTATTCCGTGTGGGTTTCCTTTGCGATCACTCTTATTTTCATGGTCCATCCAAGCCATACTGAAGTAGTAGCCAATATTAAAAGCCGGGATGAGATCCTCTGTTTTTTATTCTTCCTGCTCACCTTTTTCAGCTTATTAAAAGCAAGACCCGGGAAACCGATCGACGCAATAAAAACAGCACTTTTATTCTTTGCCTGTTTATTATCAAAGGAAGCGGGAATCATGTATCTGCCGATTTTCGGACTTTACTTTTGGATGGTAAAAAAAGAAGCTGTTGGTTCAGTTCTAAAAAAATTACTGCCATTAATACTCATCACAGGCGGCTGGTTAATCCTGCACCAGATGGTGATTCATTCCGATCCCACCCCACCCATTCATTATACTTATCACGATAATTCCCTGGTTTCATGTGAAGGCAGTTCACGCTATGCCACCGGAATCGGCATTTTAGGTCGTTATATTTTGGAAAGCATCGTTCCTTACAACCTGAGTTATGATTATTCCTACAATCAACTCCCTTGTTTAAGCTTTGCTTCCCTTCCCGTAATCGGTACCCTGTTGGTTCTCGCCTTATCCACTATACTTGTTGTCAAAACTCGTAAAACAAAGCCTGAAATCGCATTTGGAATCCTGTTTTTCTTCATTTCAATAACTTTGGTAAGCAACATTTTCTCATTGATCGGGACAACTTATGCCAACCGATTAATTTATGCGCCATCCTTAGGAATCATTATGGCATTTGTTATTGCGGTATTTAGCTTATTCAAGGTTCAGCAAACCGAAAAGTGGCAATCGGCCGGAGTTTTATTTTCAGTACTTGCAAGCGTTATTTTTAGTGTTCAAACCATTCAACGCAATAAAGCCTGGGAATCCAACTCAACGCTTTTCACCGCTGATGTTCAAAACAGCCCCAACAGCGCGCGCGTTCATTTCAATTACGGAGTGCTGAAAATGGACACCGATCAACTTGATTCCATAAGCGCACAACAACAATTACTTCTTGCCAGCTCAAGTTTCAAAAAAGCCATTTCAATTGACTCACTGGATGCCGGGTCCTATACCAATCTAGGAGTTACCTGTTATCGATTGAAACAATATGAGCAGTCCATTCATTATACAAACAAAGCCATTGAACTTAACCCATATGATCTTTCACTTTATGGTAACCTGGGAGATGCCCACTTCATAGTAAAAGATTATGATCGCGCAATTAAGGCTTTAAAGAAAGGTGTTACGGACAAAAACGCCACCTCCACCAATTACAAAAACTATGGTATTTCCTTATTCAATTTAAAACGTTACAAAGAAGCTATTACTGTATTCAAAAAAGGAGCTCAGAAGTTTCCGGATGATATAGAAATGGCTTCCAACTTAGGTAATTCATATGGTGCTGCCAATAATTATGAAGAGGCCGGCAAAGTATTTGAAACTATCTATACCAAAGACCCTTCAAATATGAATGTCTTACGGCTAATGCTTATATCCTACGAACAAGCAGGAAATAAAGAAAAAGTGGAACAATACAGTCCTTTCTTTAAATAATTGAGATTCATTCCGAATACTAAAACATGTTTATTATAGTTAAAGAGAGGCTTATTTTGAGCTCTCTCTTTTTTTATTTAATTCGTTTCCAGTATCTTCGATAAAAGCAGAACTATGAATACCATTGCCTATTTTGAAATTCAATCATCCGATCCAATACGGGACAAAACATTCTACGAATCATTGTTCGGGTGGAAATTTATAAAGGAAGAACTCGTCCCAATCGAATATTACCGGATAGAAACAGAAAACATGTACGGCGGATTATTAAAACGTCCGGCAAAAACCCCACCCAAGGAATTTGGAACGAATGCCTTTACCTGTTCTATTCAGGTAAGCAGTTTCGATCAAACTGCAGATTTGATATTAAAATTAGGTGGACAGGTCGCAATCCCCAAATTTGCAATTCCGGGAAGATGCTGGCAAGGATACTTCATCGATTTGGATCATAATACATTTGGGATTTTTGAAGTGGATGAAAATGCAAAATAAAAAGAGAGGAATTAATTAAAATTCCCCTCTTTGCTTTGTTTAACTGTACTCAAAAAATCATTTGATTTAGCTGGCGATTAATTTCAATAAGCGCAAGTGCATTTGGATCAAGGTCAAATTTTGCAAGGCAATTTTTGTTGTGTTTGATTCCAGATCAATAGAACTAATCTCAAATACCAGGTCTTTTTGTGCCGGATATGCCACGGCCAACCTTCCGTTCACCTGGTTGATAAGCTTACAAATATTTCCCCATTTGCTTTTCACCGGTTCATTCATAATCCGAGACATTGCCTCTTCTTTTGGTAATTTGCCGTAAGCCTGATCCTCTGTCATTCCACTGTATTCAGACTTAGTCAATCGGGTTGAACTCCTGATAATGATCGATTTCAAATCAATAATTTCCCGATTCAACTTAATCACTTGTTTCTGTAGTGCAATTACATCCTGGTGATTTACTGATGCAATTACCGGCTGATCCATCTTATCCACCTCCTCATTCAACAGGCGGTATGCTTGCTGAGAAGACTCTTCTGCTTTCGTCGAGTAGCCCAAATTGTACATCGCAAATAACAATCCACCGCAGGCCATCATCAAAACGGAATTTACAGTTGTGTTAAATCGCAGATCTGCTCGTCTGACCCGTGAGAAAAAATAGATGGGCACATACACGAAGATAAAAGCCACCAGGCCTGACAGCATCATGATGCCAGCTCCAGGCCACTGCATCAGTCTGAAGAGGAACCCTAAGGAAGTAACGATTCCGACTAAGAATCCAAAACTCAAAACCAACTTATCCGTTTTAGACCCTTCATCTCTGAATTTAAGGGCGATCATTAGTGGGAGAAAGATCAAACTAAAAATAATTATTCCCAAGACGAAACTGGCTCCGGCTCCCGACATGTGAAGGGCTTTTAAAACTGACCCCATCAGGGTAAAACCAGCTGCTAAAAGTCCTGAAATATTTACTGTTTTTTTCATGGCGTAAAAATGTTTGAAGGTTAATAACAATTCTGTTTCCTCTTGAATTTCACGCAAGTTGTCGCTAAAAAAACGAGGTAAGAGCCTTTGAAAGAACTGGTCAAAGTTGTCTGTTTCGGACATTTCATTCTCAATAATACAGCACATGTGATCCAGGAGGTTCCTTTGCAGATCTTCAATAGTAACCCCATGCGCTTCGATTTCCCGAAGAATAAAATCAACTTGCTCGTCTGAAACTCTAACCATTTCCAGTTCTTGGCTCTAAATCCAACAGAAACTTCATGGTATTCATAAAGTCTACCAACTCGTTTACCTTCTCTTTGGCCGTCGACTGCCCTTTTTCAGTGAGCGTGTAATACTTCCGTACACGTTTACCTATAAACACCTCTTCCGTTTGCAATTCGCCTTGTGACTCAAGCGCATGCAATGTCGGATAAAGTGCTCCTTCGGTAATTTGAATTTTCTCAGCTGTGAGATCTTTGACGCGTTGTGTAATTTCATAACCGTACATTCTGCCGTTGTCCTTGAGCAGATTGAGAACGATTGTTTTAAGCGTACCTTTTAAAAGTTCTGATGAATACATAGGACAAATATACATAAGAATGTTATGTATGCAAATTTTTACATAAGAAAGTTAGGTATTGATTTAGATAAAATTAATAAACAAATGACTATCAGTATTTTAAAAATATAAGCTGGAAGAAAAAAATCAACAAGAAAAATATTTTCCTCCTTTGCACAAATCAACTTTTTCACTAAATTAAATAGGAAAACACTATTTTATGGGAGCGAAAAAGAAACATGTTTTTGATCATCGAACAAATAGAAATGCGGAATTGGGCTTGGTAATATCTGCTTCTGCACGAATACAAATTTTAGGATATCTGGATAACTACCAGATAATGAATATTCCAATGTTGGAGCAATTTATTCCTTTGCATAAGAAGACTCTTAATCATCACGTAAGCTTAATAGAGCGGAGTGGTTTGATCAGGGGACACTATATTGGGAACACCTATTTCTGGTCGAAGAATGAACAAATGCTGGACGAGTGGGATAAAATTCGCTGGTCTTTTACTTTCCAGGGATAAGTGTAAGATTATCCACCATTTACCATGGTAATAATGTCTGATAATATTATTTATGGGTGTATTAATACCCAAACTGCATTCATTACATATTTCCTTCCCTTTAGTACATTCATCTGAGCACCACTTTAAATCTATCCAAAAAAGCATTCACTTTGCAACAAAAAAAATGAAACAACAGTTTACTTGCGCTGCACTATTCTCCATTACATTCTCCTTATTCGCGCTATTCTCTTCTTATGCCCAGGAAACAAAATCCGAAACCATACAATCAACTTCGAAGATTCAATTAAAACCCTTCGATGGTATAATCGTAGCAGGTTATATTGATAAAGGTGCTTTCTTAAATTTCACCGGTCCAAATATCAGTTTCACCCACAAAAGTTCCAAAATCATCCTTGGAATGCTGCCTTCTCTGCGTTACAAAGAAGATCATGGCGTGTTTAAGAATTCACCTGTTACTCCTAACCTGGGAGTTGGTCTTACGTATTGTTACAAAAAGATCGCCATCCAGGTTCCGCTTTATTATAATGCAAAAACAGCAACAGCCAATGGAAGATGGAACTTGGGAATCGGGATCGGAATGCGCCTGAAGTAAGAAAAAGTGAGCGTTTTTGGTTTCGAATTGCCTCGGTATTCCTACCGCTGAAACAATTCTTTATTTGGATTTGAGTTTGAATCCGTAATTTTACTCGGCTTTAAGCTTACAAACAAATGGAACAAAAACTCCTTGATTACTTTTCAAGAATTCTTCCACTCACCAGGGAAGAAATTGATGGGATTGTAGCAACATTAACCATCAGAAAGTATCCGAAAGGAACCGTTCTGTTAAAGGAAGGAGACATTTCGTCTGAAACCTACTTTGTTTTGGACGGCTGTGTGCGACAATACTACCTCATCGAAGGGGAAGAAAAAACCAATAATTTCTTTACCGAAGAACAATGGGTCATCTCCATGCAAAGTATGACCAACAGTATCCCGTCGAAACACTTTTTAGAATGCGTGGATGCATGTACTTTGGTTGTTGGAAATAGGGAAAAAGAAGAGCAGCTTTACCGGCAATTTCCAAAGTTAGAAACCATTTCACGCAAAGTCATGGAAAAAGTATTTGCAGAGCAACAGGAACTTTCAGGATCGTATTTTACAGACTCACCGGAAGAGCGCTATTTGAACCTGATGCGGACAAGACCTGTCTTACTGCAAAAAGTACCTCAATACATTATTGCAAGTTATGTTGGTGTTAAACCGGAATCCCTCAGCAGAATACGGAAGCGGCTTACTTTGAAATAAATTCTCAGGCATCCGGAGTAACTTTAAGCGCTACATTTCCTTTTTTATGTCCCAAATCCACGTATTCATGCGCTTCAGCAATTTGATTTAAAGAAAACGTGCGATCCAGAACGGGTTGAAATTTTTCCTGTTCAATCAATCCCTTAATGAAGGTCATGGATTCCACTGATTCTTTGATTAATCCTGTCAGAACTTTTCTTCCGGACATTCGTGCAAATCCTGAACGTAATAATTGAGGAAATCCGGCCGCCCCAAGGATTAATACACCATCTTTTTTAAGATGTCGGATGCTTTGTGCAAAGGATAGTTTATTCACAGCTTCATAGATCACATCGTATTTCTCATTGTGTACAGATAGATCTTCCTGCTGATAATTAATCACTTTATCTGCTCCGATCTCTTTCATCAGTTCCATATTTGCACCACTGCAAACGGCAGTTACTTCCGCTCCAAAGGTCTTTGCCAATTGAACAGCCGAAGAACCAACTGCTCCGGAAGCGCCGTAAATCAACACTTTTTGTCCGGCTTTAATTTTTGCCTTTTGAATAAAATGCAAAGCAGTCATTGCTCCAAAAGGAATGATCGCAGCTTCGGTATGACTTAAAGATTCAGGCTTTGGAACTAAAACAGCTCTTTCTTTGAGAGTTTTAAATTCAGCATAAGCACCAAATTCCATTCCTGTGGAACCAAAAACGGAATCTCCCACTTTGAATTGTGTGACTGCTTGTCCAATTTCTACTACTTCTCCGGAAAAAACACCTCCAAGGATTGATTTCCTCGGCTTGGAAAACCCAAAAAACAAGCGCACAGCCCAGGGATCTGCCTTTCTAATCCGCACATCTCCGGAATTCACTGCCGATGCGTGAATTCGAATCAATAATTCATCTGCCTGGGGTAAAGGTTTTGGAACATCCACCATTTTTAAGACTTCGGGACTTCCATACGCTGTACAATAAACCGCTTTCATGTTTGATCTGATTTTTATTTAACACAAAAGTATTGCAGTCCTTCCCGGAATTCATTGACTTAAGTTAAGAAATTGGTTTAACGCATTTCCTGCATGGTTTCTGAGTCAAAAGGTCCGTCAACAGGCTCCCATAATTCGATCTTATTGCCTTCAGGATCTAAAACATGTACGAACTTACCGTAATCGTAGCTTACAATATTATCGCAGATCACGGTTCCCATGGTTTGTAAATGCACCACCAGGCTCTCGATCCCTTCTACCCGGAAATTGATCATTGCCCGCTGACTTTCTTCACCAAAGTAATCTGTTGTTTCCGGAAAGGTTCCCAACTGCAAATAAGCTGTAGGGTGCGAATTCCCATTAAAAGCAAACAACACACCGTAATCGTTTGGGTTCAATCCCAGTGCTTCTTTGTACCATTTTTTCATGGCTTTCTCATCTTTACATTTGAAGAAAATTCCTCCAATTCCAATTGCTCTTCCCATAATTTCGAAAAAATCAAATATGATAAATTAAACTTCCAATTCCAATAGGTTATTTCGAAATAAACTACTTTTAGATTATGGCTAAGAAAGCAATTGTTATCGGATCCGGAATTGCAGGAATTGCCAGCGCTATCCGTTTAATAAAAAAAGGATATTCCGTTTCCGTTTTCGAGGCTAATCACTATGCCGGTGGGAAACTGACTACAATTCAATTGGGCGATTATCGCTTTGATGCCGGACCTTCGCTTTTCACCCTTCCCTATTTGGTCGACGAATTATTTGAAACATCCGGGAAAGATCCCAGGGCTTATTTCAACTATCAGCAACTGGAAATGCTTTGTCATTATTTCTATGAAGACGGGATCGTTCTCCATGCTTATGCTGATCAGAAGAAATTACTCGAGGAGATTGAAACCAAGCTGAAAGTAGATTCCAAGCCCTTGAAAGAATACCTGGAGCACAGTTCTTATTTATTCGAGCGGACCAAACATTCCTTTTTAGAAAAATCATTGCATAAATTCAGTTCTTACATTTCGCTGGATATTTTGAAAACGGTAGCTTCCATCCGGAAACTGAATTTATTTGAAAGCATGCACGAGGTTAATCAGGTTCGGCTGAATCATCCGAAACTCGTTCAACTCTTCGACCGGTACGCCACATATAATGGTTCCAATCCATATAAAGCCCCCGGAGTACTCAACAGTATTCCACATCTTGAATTTGGGATCGGGTCCTATTTTCCCGAAAAGGGAATGCATCATATTTTGGAAGCATGTATGAAGCTGGCTGAAGAACTTGGTATTACGTTCCACTTCAATGAGCGTGTAAAAAGCATTCAATTGCAGAATCGAAAGGTTATAGGGATTGAAACCGAAAAAGAAAGCTACCCGGCTGAACTTGTCATTAGTAATTGTGATGTGAAACAAAGCTACAATCAATTAATTCCCGATCAAAAAGCACCGAAACAAACTATGAACCAGGAACCAAGCAGTTCTGCGCTCATTTTCTATTGGGGAATCAAAAAAACTTTCCCGACTCTTGATGTACACAATATCCTTTTCAGCTCCAATTACCAGGAGGAATTTAAAGCCATTTTTGATGAAAACATGGTAAGCAGTGACCCGACAGTCTATATACACATTTCTTCGAAATTGGTCCCGGCTGATGCTCCCGCAGGAAAAGAAAACTGGTTTGTAATGGTAAATGTTCCCAGCGACCGGGGTCAGGATTGGGAAAAACTTCGTTTGAAAATCCGACAGGCATGTATTGAAAAGATCAACCGAATTCTGAAAACAGATCTGGAACCATTGATCGAAGAAGAGGATTATTTGGATCCCGTTCGCATTTCAGAGCGCACGAATAGTTTTGCAGGAGCACTCTACGGAGCAAGTTCAAATGACAGGATGGCTGCATTTTTCCGCCACCCCAATTTCTCAAAAATAAAAGGGCTGTATTTCGCCGGTGGCAGTGTACATCCGGGAGGTGGGATTCCTTTGTGCCTGCTTTCTGCAAAGATTACAACGGAACTGATTCATTGAGAACAGCGTTAGCTTCGTAAAGCTGCATTAATTCAAAAACAATTAATATCTTTTTATCTTAGTTAGTATATTAATTGATTGGGAATGGCTTATAACGAAGTTACTGCACAACGAATTCGGGCGTGTCTTTTACAGAGATCCGTCGATTTTGAGGAAAAGAAAATGTTCATGGGCATATGTTTCATGGTTGACGAAAAAATGCTCTGCTGCACACACAGTGATAAAATCACGAATGAAGACCTGCTGCTTTGCAGGGTAAGCGACGAAGATTTTTCAGAACTCATCGAACAAAACTATGTCGAACCGATGATTATGGGAGAACGGAAAATGAAGAACTACCTGCTTGTTTCCGAACCCGGATTTGAAAAACAGGAAAACCTCCAGGTTTGGATCGACCGTTGTCTCAAATACAATCCAACAGCAAAAAAATCCAAGAAAAGCAAGTAAATTCTGCGCTCAACAGTTAATGAACTTGAAAAAGCGCAGTTCACTCTATTCCCCCAGAAAATTTAGAACAAGCGTATTAAAGGTGTCAGGCTGATCAAAACTCATAAAGTGCCCTGCATTTTGAATGGTTCCGGTTTGAACATTCGTAAGCCATTTCTCCGCTTTATTCAGACACCGTTGATTATTTATAATGTCCTTATCACCAATCAATACCAAAACCGGCATTCCTAAAGTCTCCACAGATTTCCGGGAATAGGGAGTCATATTAAAAATATGCGGGGAAATATTTTCCTTTGTTGTACCTAATAAATATTGGTCCAGGTATACTTCACTTATATTTGTGCTTCTCGCTGATAATCCCGATAATATATTTCCTAAATTCTTTTTATTCGGAGAAATGCTATAAGTGACATTACTCAATATGGCAGAATTGGGTGGAATCCAGGTAAATGTTTGGGCAGGACTCACCAACACAAGTTTCTTTACTTTTTCAGGTTTATTTAAAGTAATTGCCATTGCAAGCCATCCACCGCGAGAATACCCGAGTAAGTAAAATGAATCTAATCCGAGTTTCGAAAATATTTCATCATACCAGTCTGTGATTTGCTCTTTACTCAAATATCCCTTATTGCAAGTCGATTTTCCCGGCTCCAATAAAAAATCAATCGCATAGACGCGATAGTTTTTAGCCAGTGTTTTCATATTCGGATACCACATGGTAGAACTGGCGTTCATTCCGTGAAGTAAAACAAGCGGAGGATTTCCCTGTTTTCCACAAACCAACACGTGAGCATTCCCAAATTGAGTTGGTATATCCTTTTCACTGATCGCTGTTTTAAATAATGACAGGGTTTTGTTATAAGCATTCACATAATCACTTAGTGAGTCATTGTAATTAAACTCATAATTTCCAGGTGAATCTGCCAATGCAGAGATTTTTCTTTTTCCTTTTAATCTTCCTTTTTCGTTTACTTCCGATTTTTCATTCACTTTCTCACCCTTATTCGAGCAAAAAGAGAGAAGTGGTATCAATAAAGACGTGGCAATAACAAATCCTAACGTACGCATCATAAAAGCAAATATTTTATCTAATTTACCCGAAAAAATTGTGAACGCAACAAATAATCAAAAAGCGGTTGATTTATTCAACAAACTGGCTGATACTTACCAGCAGCGCTTCTTTTCAGTAGAACTGTACAGTGAATCACTGCTCCAATTTTCAGCGCAATTGAAAGAAGGCGCTTCTGTTCTGGATGTTGCATGTGGTCCAGGTAACATCAGTCATTTTTTATTGAATCGCAGACCCGATTTAAAACTGCTGGGAATCGACCTGGCTCCAAATATGATACAACTGGCACGTATAAATAATCCGACAGCTGAATTTACAGTTTATAATGCGATGGAGATCGATCAACTGGATTCAAATTTTGATGCCATTATCGTTGGTTTTTTATTCCCTTACCTCTCAATAGATCAGGTTAAGTCGTTTCTTCAAAAAGTGTATCAGAAACTAAGCGAAAACGGGGTTCTTTATTTGAGTACAATGGAAGATCTGTATGAAAATTCCCGCCTAAAAGCTTCAAGTACGGGTGAGCAGTTAATGATGCATTATTACGAAGCCGGATTTTTGGTTCAGCTTCTGGAACAAATTGGGTTTCAAATTCTCTCAAAACAAGTTCAGCCCTACCCTGTTTCTGAAACCGAAACAGATACGGATCTGATTCTGATCGCAAAGAAACAAGCCCTTAAAAAACACTGAGCCAGCCGTAATACTGACTGACTCAATGAAGGTTAACGAAAAGCTTATGCTTATCTATTTTGGATAACATAAGAAGAACTTTTTGACAAGTCTATTTCATTACGAACGACATCCTCCAGTGTTTCCCTTTTCCGGATCAACTGAGGAATTCCTTCTTTAATATAGACTTCGGCCGGTCTTAAACGCGAGTTATATTGATTACTCATACTGAAGCCATAAGCTCCGGCATTATAAATCGCCAGTACATCCCCAACCTTTGCTTCCGAAATCGGACGATCATAAGCAAAGGTATCTGTCTCACAGATATAACCAACTACAGAATACAATTTTTTATGTCCGTCGGGATTTGAAATATTTTCAATCCGGTGATATGCATTGTAGAACATGGGACGAATGAGGTGGTTTTGACCGCTGTTCACCCCAAGAAAAACAGTGGAAGTAGTTTGTTTCACAACATTTACCGAAACCAGCAGCACACCGCTTTCACTCACCAGGAACTTTCCGGGTTCAAACCACAATTCAAGTTCTCTGCCATACTCTTTGCAGAAATTTTGGAAGGATTCTCCGATCTTGGTTCCTATTTCTTCAATCGGTGTTACGAAATCCCCCTCCTGATAAGCGACTTTAAAGCCCGAACCGAAGTCCATGAACTCCAATTCCGTGAAATAACCAGCGGCCTGGTATAACAACTCAGCACCCTGTAAAAACACATCTGCGTCTACAATATCGCTTCCGGTATGCATGTGCAAACCAACAATATGCAGCTTGTAATGCTCCACAATCCGCTGTATATGTCTCAACTGATGGATTGAGATTCCAAATTTAGAATCAATATGGCCCACAGAAATGTTTGCATGACCACCGGCTAAAATATGCGGATTTATCCGGATACAAACCGGGACACTTGCCCCGTAAACCATTCCGAAATGTTCCAGCACACTCAGATTATCAATATTAATCATTACACCTAAAGCAACCGCCTCTTCTATTTCAGAAAAAGCCACTCCGTTTGGTGTATACATAATTTCACCAGCCTCAAAACCTGCTCTCAAGCCCAACTGTACCTCCTCGATCGAAACAGCATCCAAACCCGCGCCTTCTTCCTTTAATGTTTTCAGCACATTGATATTACTTAATGCTTTCATGGCATAATGTAATTTCACCTCCTGTGGACCAAAAGCATTTTTCAAACGATTGTATTGTGAAATGATTTTTGCTTCGTCGTACACGTAAACAGGAGTTCCATATTCGTTAGCTACAGATTCTAAGAGTTTTGAGTTCATTTTATTATTACTTTTCAGAGGACAAAATTAGATATAAATATTTATTTCACAAAGTTTTTGTTTTAACACAATATGTTTAAAATAAAACAATGTTATTTTGAACGAATGTCCTGTTAATTTGTATTCACGCTAAAACCCAATTCTATGAAAAAACACATTATAAACCTATTAGTAATCCTCGGACCCTTCATATCTCTTGCTCAGAATATGAATGAGCAGGTTCTGAAAACAGAAATCAAACGAGTCAAGCTATTTCTTACTGCGGGTGAAATGACTCACGAGACACCTGTTAAACTGACAAAGGGACGAAACAAAATCATCTTCTCAGGAATATCGGCATTTGCAGATCCGCGGACCATCCAATTTAGCGGATCAGGTACATTTCGACTGGTATCAATTTCAACTGAAATGGATTTTTTGGCTGCCGAACAATGGAATCCAAGAATTAAAGTATTAGCCGATTCACTCGAACAATTAAAAGACCGTCACCAGCTGAATGTAGATCTGTTAAGTTCTTACCAGGCTGAGCTCGGGATTTTGAATACAAATAAGGATTTAAAAGGTCAGAATACTTTGACGATCGATCAAATAAAAGCTGCAGGAGAATACTACCGTACACGCACTTTTGAGATCAATAAAACAGTCACCAAAATCCGAAAAGAACAAGAAGTACTATCAGCTAAAATAAGTGATACCCGCTTCAAATTAACGGAATTGAATTACACAGAAAATCAACGAAGTAACCAGGTTATCGTATTGATCGATGCAGATAACAATACCGACATTTCGGGAGTTTTGAAATACTTGGTTTCCGATTGCGGTTGGGCAGCAACTTACGACTTATCTGCTACCGATCTGAATCAGCCGATCAATCTGAAGTACAAAGCACAAGTTTACAACAATACGGGGAACGAGTGGAAGAACGTTGCATTAACTTTGAGTACCTCAGACCCTTTACTCAGCGCAGCTTCTCCTGTCTTGAACCCATTTTATTTAAGATACGGTGAACAAGCAGATTACAGCAAAAAATCTTATGTTCAGCCTATACAGCAAAAAACAGAATTCCGCAATGAGGTCATGAACGAAATCAACATGGCTAACCAGCGTGCGTATGATAACTATGTATTGGATCAGAAGGTAAGCGAAAACGGAGAGTACTTTCAGTCAGACAGAGCGGGAAGCAAAAATGAAGGTAAAAAAGTAAGCACTGTTGCTATGAAACAAATCGAGATCTCTGATTTGAACGTAGATTTCCCGATCGCTCACCCATTCTCCTGTCCAACAGATGCAAAACCATACATCGTTGAGATCAAAGAGATCAATATGCCTGCAACCTTCACTCACGTTTCCATTCCGAAACTGGACCATGGATCTTTCTTACTGGCAAATATTGTAGGCTGGCAGGACCTGGATTTGATTCCGGGACCAACTAACGTCTATTTTGCAGGTAATTATGTTGGTGTAAGCGAGATCAATACGAATAATGTAGATGATACCCTAAGCCTTTCATTCGGGCGTGATTCAAAGATCCAGGTATTGCGAAAACTGAGATCAGAAATGAGTACCAAGAAAATTTCAGGAAGTACGAAAAAAGACACTTACTATTATGACATCCAGCTTCGAAACAACAGAACTGTTCCGGTTAAAATCAACGTATTCGACCAAATTCCTTTGTCACGAGACAGTGAAATATCGGTTACCGTTGAAACCATTGGAAGCGGTAAAAAAGATGATGTCACCGGAGAAGTTTCTTACACTGTAACAATTCAACCAGGCGAAACTGTCAACCTGGAACTGGGTTATTCAGTCAAATATCCAAAAAATTCAAAAGTCGTCACGCGGACTTTCAAAACAATCAGCAGTCCGAGTTTTTAATTCGAAGCAATGAGCTGAAACCGGAGAGCCCTGACTTTTATTGTTAGGGCTTTCTTTTTGTTTTGTTGCGAAATATTCGATCAGGATTACTATATGCTAAATTTTTAGTAAATAATATATTAATAAATTAGGAAATAACTATATCGTTTTAGTATGTTTGCTCAAACTATTATTATGAAGCAAACCATCTTATTACTACTTTTTAGTGGGTTCTGCGTTATTCCGCTCTTAGCATGTACAGGAGGAACAGCAGCAGGAACACTTACTCCAAGTGCTGCATATCAAACCGTAGCCACCCAAAACGGAAGATATTATACAATTAACGTTGTCCAGTGTAACCAGTATGAATTTACTTTTTGTGCCGGTGGTGCCTCTTCCGGGATTGATACTCAGTTGACTTTACTGAATGCTGCCGGGGTTACCGAAATCGTATACGCCGATGATATTTGTTCCTCCAATGCTTCTATTAACTGGACTGCAACATTCACTGGAACTGTTCGGATTTTGATCTCAAAATACAATTGTAACCATGACCTAACTTCAAATGTCACACTAGCATATCGAATGGTTGCCAACACTGGTAATTATTGTTTGAACGGAAATGCGAGTTACCAAACAATCGGAGGACAAAGCTGTATCGAACTCACTCCAGAAACAGTCAATCAAACCGGTTGTGCATGGAATAATACGGTGATTGATTTCAATCAACCGTTTAATTTGACATTGAATTATTATTTTGGTAATAACATCAACGGGGCAGATGGAACGACTTTCACTTTCCAGCCAAATCCGACAGCTTGCGGAACTGCGGGAGGACAATTGGGTGCCGGTGGTATTCCGAACTCCCTTGTTATCGAATTTGATACATATGACAACGATAATCCTGCACATATATACGATTTGCTGGCAGATCATATTGCGGTAGAAATCGATGGAAACTTGCAGGGACCAGCCGCTCCTTATTGCGGACCTACTCCTGCTTTTGCTTCTTCAGCAAATTTGGATGACGGAGTAACTCATATCATCACGATTTCCTGGGATCCTTCAACTCTTAATCTTAAAATTTACGTTGATGGAAATTTGCGTTTAACCTGTAACGGAAACTTCGTAACTTCAGTTTTTGGAGGGGACAATACGGTTTATTGGGGTGCGACTGCTGCAACCGGCGGGTTAAACAATCAACAATATTTTTGTCCCTCAACAGTAGTCCTGCCTGTTGAATTAAGCGTTTTCAAGACCGATTGTGATGGTGAATCCAACCGTCTTTTCTGGAAGGCAGAAACAGAAAGCCGTTTAGATCATTATTTGATTGAGTACACATATGATGGTCAGATTTTCTATCCCCTTTCAAGTATCCAGGCAAGTGGGAGCTCTGAAGTTCCCCTTGAATACTCCTATATCGATCAGCGAAAATGGGAGAAACAGATCTACTATCGCTTGACTGCCGTTGATATGGATGGCAAATTGGATTACAGCGATTTGATTTCGGCCTTTAACTGCTCTGCTGATGCTAAAAAATTGATTACAAACCTATCGTCAGAAGAAGGCATTATCTCCATTCATTTTGCAGACAAAGCTATCTATTACCAGGTTTACGACCTAAACGGAAAGTCAGTCACTGAAGTACTAAACAACAATGATAAATCTGAAAATCAACTGATTACATCCTTAACGCAAGGCGTCTATATATTAAAAGCATGGAATAAACAAGAGACTATTTCAGAAAATCACCGGTTTTTGATCCAAAAGTAGATCGCATTCATAGTGTGAATTCTAAGCATTCATAGCTTCTTTTTTAACACCTGCCGAATAATTTACATGAACAAGTAAAATAATTTGGAAGTAGATCTACCCCAGGATATATTTGTTAGAGAAGAAATTCTAACACATCTATTACCGCTACAGAACCGTCGGCCTAAGCTGACGGTTTTTTGTCAATTCGATATCAGACAGATTATGAGATATTTATAATTTACAAGAGATTGAATATGGAGTCAAAAATTATCTGTTTGAATTAATGTGAGCCCCTTTCAATGAATGAGCACTCCATCATCAGATGCTTTCTGTTTTCTGTAGACTCTTTCAATCTGTCCATAAGTCTTTCAACCGTCTCCCTGCCAATACCATTCACAGGTTGGCTTAATGCGGTAACAGGAGGTGCAAAATAAGAGAATGCTTCCGAATCGTCAAAAGAAATAATACGTACTTTTTTGGGAATTTCTACTTTTAGGATATTCAGAGCGTTGATTGCGTGAAGTGCCACTTTGTTATTTAAAGCTACAAACGAATCCACACCATCAGCGATCATTTGCTTCATTTTCTCTACACTCTCTTTTTCATTTTCGCTCAACGACGCCAATTCATAAGGAATTTCCAGTTTTTCACACGCTGATCTTGTGCCATCAATACGCAATTGAATAGTCATTACGTCCGACCTTTTCGGATGTAAAACGCCCAATTTCTTTGGCTTCACTGAGAACTTTTTAACCAGCATGGAAGACTCCATGTAATTATCAACGCCCACAAAATCAGCAAATTCATCACCGATCCGATCAACCCAAACCACCGGGATAGGTGTTTCGTCTAAAACCGGTTTTAATGCGGGAATTCCGTTACACGGAGCGATAATCAAAGCGTCAACGGAACGAAGAATCAAATCCCGAATCAGTTTAAGCTCCATTGTACTGTCATCATTGGTTGAAACAATGAACAAACTGTATCCTTTTTCATATAGGGATTCCTGGATTGCTTTACTCAATTCCGAGTAGAATGGATTGGAAATATCCGCCAAAACCAAACCGATAGTTTGTGTTTTACCTTCTCTCAAGCCTTTCGCAAAATAGTTCGGAACGTAGTTCAGTTCTTTTGCTTTTTCCAGGATTAGTTTCTGTGTTGTTTCACTAATATTGAACTGTTTGCCTTTGCCATTCAATACAAATGATACTGTAGATTTTGAAACATTTAAACTTTCGGCAATATCCGCAAGTGATGTTCTTTTTGATTTCATTCCTAAAACGTTAGTTTCTCTGGTCTTTTCCCCACGACATTTTGTTACGGATCGTATCCAAGAAATTAGTGTCCTCTAATTTAATGACATTAATCATATATTCTGCCTTTCTAATCAAAACTTCTTCATTCTGCTTGATACTTTTGGCGTTCCCGTCCAATGAGATCAAATAATTCCGTTCTCTTCCCTCGATTCTTAATTTGATAGGCATATTATCCGGAACAACCACCGGACGAACATTTAAATTATGCGGTGCAATCGGTGTAATAATGTGAACCTGGCAACCAGGAGTAACGATCGGACCGCCACAACTTAAATTATAGGCGGTAGAACCTGTTGGAGTTGCAACGATCAATCCGTCTGCCCAATATGAATTCAAGTATTTATCATCCAAAAAGGTATTGACAGTAATCATGGATGAAGTATCTTTCTTTAGGAGAGTTACCTCATTCATGGCAACGTTGTCGGAACCATAAATACTTCGTTCTGTCTCCACACGAAGCAAGGATCTTTTTTGATAATCATATCTTTTTTGGCGAACCAGTTCCAGGGCATCTTCAAATAATTCGTCACCTATATTTGCCAAGAACCCTAATCTCCCGGTATTAATACCTAAAATAGGAACACCCGAATCACGGATATAGGCTACAGTTCTTAAAAAAGTCCCGTCTCCCCCAATACTAAATGCAAGGTCTATTCCCCTATGAAAATCCTCATGATTTGTAAACACCTCTGCATCTTTGCAAATTCCGGCTTTCTTTACCAGTTGGTCCTTCAGGTCTTTTTGAAGAATTAACTTCCAACCATATCGTTCGGTTGCAGCAACGAAACGCATAAAAGTAGGGATCGTAGCTTTAGTGACTTTCTTACTATAAACAGCTACCAGCATCTCAGATATTTAAATAATTCATTAATGCGTCATATCTGAACTGCATATCGTCCTGGTCTGTCGAACGTTGAAAACTCGCTTTAACGACCATATCATAACGTTCAAAAGAACGAATAATCCGGGATAAATCGACTTCGGCAATCTTCAGGGTAACTTCTATTTTTGTACTATCGGTCGAAGTCATAATGAAGGAAGATAAGATCTTCGCATTTTCACTTTCCACAATCTGAGCGATCTGTGCGAGTGAATAATCTATGCGATTCATTTCCAGGACAACAATTCCGCCAACTTCCTTAATACTTGCAGTATTTGCAATTAAAGTCATTAATTGGTGAACACTTGTACAGCCTAAATATTGCTCGTTCAGATCCAGGACAGGCAAAACCGAAATGCGGTGTTCAGCCATTTTACCCAATACTTCGTAAATATGTGCATTTTCAGACACATAAGGTCTTGGCAGGTGATCGAACAGTACATCCAATGATAGTTCCAGGTCTTTTTTATCCAAAATATCACTCTCAGAAATTAAGCCCACAAAGTTACCTTGTTTTAATACCGGAAGATGAGAAACTTTAAACTCTTCCATCCAAATCAGTGCTTTCTCCCCGGAATCCGTATGAATTAACGGGGGAATTTCGTCTGTTATTACTTCTCTTGCTGTCATGTTATGTGCCAAAGTAGTAAAAACCTCGCTACGGGAGAAAACTTTGTAAAAATTTAATCTACGGAAATCGCTAATCCGGGTACTTTTTACTCCGGAATCCAAACTTAAACCCGATTCAGGGTTCTATTCGATCATTATACTTTTTCCGAAGGTGTTTTGTTTTCAGATCTTCCTCTTTCCAACAAATATATTGTCCGAAAGTTCCCCGCAAGCGCTGCCATTTTGATTGCCTGCTTACAATTGAAACAAAATTTGCCCGTTTGGCACAAGCCGGATCAATGAGAGGCTCTGTCAGGTCCTGCTTCAACAATGTATCTTTAATAATAGGTAAAAGGTCAACCGGAAGTTCAAATTTCTTAATAAACTGACGCATCCCGTTCAATTGAAAAGGATCAGTTGCCAGCGCAATTTTTTGAAATCCGTTTTTCTTTGCAAGCCGGTAGGAATAATAAATATTTTCGGTGCTGTGTTCAGATCGCGGATCGAGAAATATGTGCTCTTTAGGGATACCAAGAGCTTCTGCGTAAAGTGCCATAACCTGCGCCTCTTCATATTCGGTGTAAACAGCCGCCCCTGAATAAATAATATTTTTTGCAATTCCTTTTTTATAGAGATAAATGGACCACTGAACCCGGTTTCTCATTGCTTCACTCCAATGTTTTCCGTCATACGGAACGCCAGGAACAATGATTGCATCATAAGGTGCATTCGGCAGGTACTTGCGATTGGTTTTTACTGCTGAAGGTGAGAAAAGAAAACAACCACTCAGAAGCGTGGTTAAGATTAAAAAAGTGATTACTGAAACTGCTTTCATAATTCAATGATACAATTTTAAGTGAAAATACGATTCTTAAAAACGTTAAAATCTCTTAAGTGAACTTTCAAGAACTTTAACATCCATAAGCGATAAATCCTCTTTATCTTCGCAATTCAAAGAAAAGAAAGTCATGACAAAGCTAAGCGTAAATATCAATAAAATTGCTACGATCCGAAATGCACGTGGAGGGAATACACCGAATGTTGTACAGGTAGCGATAGATTGTGAGCGCTTTGGCGCTGCGGGAATTACAGTTCATCCGAGACCAGACGAAAGACACATTACGGGGAAAGATGTGGTGGATTTATCCAGAGTTGTAACTACCGAATTCAATATTGAAGGCTATCCCGACCAGCGTTTCATGGAAATGATCCAGGCAATCCGACCGGCACAAGCCACCTTGGTTCCTGATCCGCCACATGTTTTAACAAGTAATGCCGGATGGGATACAAAAGAGCATCTGGAAGTTTTACAGGATATCATCCGAAGAATTAAATCCTGGGGAGTCCGTACTTCTATCTTTGTAGATACCGACTTGGAAAATATTGAATATGTTGTGAAAACTGGAGCTGACCGGGTGGAATTGTATACAGGACCCTATGCCGAAGCATTTTCGCAGGATCCCGAGAAAGCAATCCAACCCTTTGTAATTGCAGCAAATCGTGCATTGGAATTGGGTTTAGGACTAAATGCCGGTCATGATCTGAACCAGGAGAACTTACGATTCTTTAAGCAAAACATCCCTCAGTTGGCAGAAGTTTCTATTGGTCATGCATTGATCTCCGATTCGATCTATTTGGGATTGGAAAATACGATTCAGCGATATAACTACTTGCTGAGAGATTAATTTTTTAATTAGCTGGATCAAAAATAACTACCATGGTAACTGGTGGATAATCTTGCACTTATCCACCAAAGATTAAATTAAGGTTAAAACCGGTCTTCCAGGATCTTTTTGACATAGTTATTGATCTGTTTTTTCTGTTTGCGTGAACCTTCATCATTCATCTGATTGTGAGTCGTTTGTTTTAACTGAATAATCCTTATTCCACAAGTGATGCAAACTTCCTCCGGAGGAATAACCAATGTATCAGCTTTCTTATCTACTGAACGCAAACTCGAAAACTGGGGTTTTGAAACATTTGGAATGGGCATTCTTAAATTATCCAATGTAATAACTTTCCGAATAAACTCCGGATGGTTTTTAGCAGTTAAAACGCTCATATCCCCGCCGTTTGAATGACCGATCAGGTCGACCGACCTAATTATCAGATCAGGGTTTGTCCTCTTAAAATGATTCAAAACGAACAAGATATTTTCCTCTCCTCTTTTCCAGAACGGCATACGAACGATTTGAATGATTCCCATAGTGGGTATCAGACTATCCCCGGGTAATTCATGCTGAATACTCAGTGTCCAGAATCCTTCTCTTGCCAGCCGTTTGGTCAGGTATGAATAATTCAGATAATTTTTGGGATAATTTGATCCGTAACCATGACTGAAAATGACCAGGCGAATGGAATCAACCTTCTCTTTTTTCAGTACAGGAGCAAATAAGGCATATGGGATAAGGCGATTTCGAATACTATCAAGCACCTGGAATTTCTCAATTCGAATTTCATAGCGCTTATTTTTCTTGCCTGTCGATCCGGGAGTTTCATACCCAGAAGACAAAGAAGCTAAACCTGCAATCGTAAGAAATAAAATCCCGACCAAAACAGTATAAAACCGATTCTTTCTTCGTTTCATGATTTATTTTGAAACCAGGGTAAAGTTCACTCCATCGATTGTTACAGTCCGGACCTTTTCTTCCGAATCAGTTACTTTGCAAATAAGTTTCTTTCCATCCGTATTCGGAACCTCAGTTGTTTCGCACCACATATTCCCCAGGCAACTTTCCACATCTTCAAAACGATAATCCGACAAAGTTCCTTTCGCATCAAATGTCAGCAGCATGTAACCAATTTCGAAACCTGCACCACACATTCCATTTGGGTTTGCCGTAGAAGAAACCTCATATTTCAGGATTAATTTGGAACCACCTGCATCCTGCTTTGAAGCAAAAATGGAATAACCGTTATTTACCGGCCCGAACTGACGCAGATCAATGCGCTTCAGTCCACCATTTTGAAGTGGGATAACCAGGAACTCCTGTGATTTATCCAGATTAATCTCACTCACACTAAAGTTCACCGTGAGTTGTTTTTGAGCATTTTCCCAAGTTCCGACATATTGATAGTCTTTATAATCAAAAGAAAATTTCTCATTAAATCCTGATCGATTCATTAGCTCATCAACGCTCTCCCAAGGATTGGAAACCGGTGAAACAAGGTGTTTGATACTGTCAGCACGTGCAGGATCAGTAAAGGAATACAGTGTCAAACCTCCCGAATAAATTCCAACGAGTGGAATTTTCTTTTTGACATTATCATAATAATACCAGCCCGATATGGAATAAAACAACCAGTTTTCAGGCGAGTATTCTTCAAATTTCAAATACATCGTCACCGGATATTTCCCATCAATTACCCCGTAAAGAATTTGATCGTTGATTGTGAAATCTTCGATATAAATCTTTTTCTCCTGTGCATTTAATGCAGAGAGGTTAAAAAACAAAACTAAAGTAGAGATGACTATTTTCATTTAACGCAGGTATTTTGAGTAGTAACTAGCTGTTCATGTTTTATTCCTTTCGAATCAGTATACCAAATAGTAATAACAGGTTTTTCAAACCTCCATCCTGTCGTTGTATAATAGAATGCCTGGTTTGCTGTAAAGCTGAAACGCAAGGGAAGTAAATCAAAATCCGATTTTGAAATAAATTGCAATGCTTTGGGCAGGAACCAATTGTATTCCTTCACAATTAATCCGGTCGTTTTTGTTTCAATATTCGTTCCAAATACATTAGATTCTATCTTCATAATCTCCGTATCCCAAACACTTCCTACGGCTTCACCATTTTCCCGACAGCTTGCTCCTTTCAAGTACAAAACATCACTCAATGATTCTCCATCGATGACATACAATCCCTGGTACAGGGGCCAGTAATCTTCCGGAGAGACCCCATTTGCTTCCCCGCCGTGAATTGTGAAATACACTTTGCCATTTGGATTAAACACAACTGCATCAACAGGAGAAGCAAGTGTAAAACTTCCCTGTAAATTCACAAAAGGATTAAAGTCGATTAATTTCCAATTCCCGTTTTGCTTTTCAAAATGAGCAAGACTCAATACACCTCTTGTAAATCTTCCGGTTCCATCATTCGTTTGTGAACTTGAAAAACTTGCCATCGCCCTCTCAATCCCATCTTTTGTTTTATAGTTCAAAATGGATGTACAGGAAGTATAATTACGTTCGTAAGGAATCAATTCTTTCTCAAAATCCTCGTCCTCTTCAAATGAGTACAACTCTCCACGCCAGCAGGAAGAACACGTCCAATAAGCCGAGGTTTTCCATTCGGATAATTCCGGATCGTCTTCGCTCATCGGAGCAGGAAACAAGTGAAATAGAATGGTATCCGGATCCAGTGAATCGACTCCGAAATCCAGTTGTTTCAGTTTGCCTAGATCAAAAGAAATATCAAGTGGCTTGAAAGCACCTTCCTGTGAAAAACCAAGAGAACCACTACAAGCAATCGAAAGCAGGAATAGGAAAACGGATAACTTATTCATTAAAAACAGACTTCAAATCGAAATTACTAAAAATCCAGTCATAAAAAAATCCGGCAGTGATAGTCTGCCGGATTCCATGTGTTAGTTAATCTAAATCACTCCGTGAACGGTAGCATCATCATCTCCTTCGAGATTTATTTTCTTTCTTGTCAATTTCACCTGCAATCTGTCAACTAGGTAATACATAATTGGTACTACAATAATAGTCAAGAACATTGAACTTGTCAAACCTCCGATCAAAATCCAGGCAAGTCCGTTTTTCCATTCTGCACCGGAACCTGTTGCCGTAGCAATTGGAATCATACCGATCACCATAGCAATGGTTGTCATCAAAATCGGGCGCATACGTTCGCGAACTGCCTCGAGAAGCGCATTGTATGTAGATCGCCCTTCCGTTTTCAAGTGATTGGTGAAATCCACAATCAAAATGGCATTCTTGGCGACGAGTCCCAGCAACATCAGCATACCGAGCATCGTAAAGATTCCCATATTCGACGACGATAAGTTCAAAGCTAAAATCGCACCGATCAGGGCAACCAGGATTGAGAATAATACAACGAAAGGATAGATGAAATTGTCATAAAGTGCTACCATGATCAGGTAAACCAGGATCAAACCGATCCCCATTGCCGTACCCAAAGCGCCCATGGATTCTTTCGAACGTTTTACTTCCCCACCCCAAAGCATACGCACATTTTTATCAAGTGGCGCTTTTTCCAGATATTTAGTAATCGAATCTGCAACAGTACCTGCGGCAGTTCCCAATACATAAGATCTCAAAGTTGTATTTGAAATACGATTTTTCCGTTCCAGCTGACCGTAACCGTTCTCAATAGAAACATCTGCAAATTCACTTAGGCGAACCTGCTTCCCGTCATTGGTAACAAAAGCCATTTCCCGGATATTGTCCACGTTGCTTCTGTCGTATTTATCCAGCATAATGCGAATATCATATTCTTCACCTTTAATGTCAAAGCGTGTGTCATCATTTCCTGTTAAACCACTCTGAAGCTGCATCCCTACACTGGCGATCGGCAAACCTAACTGCCCCATTTTCTCGCGATCCAGTTCGATACGGACTTCAGGAGAAAATTCATCTGTGGAGATACTCGGGTCTTTCGCTCCGGGAATACTCAGGATTTTTGTTTTCAGTCGTCTTGCTTCTCTCATCAAGAGCTCAGAATCATCCGAAGAAAGGAAAATCTCAATCGGGGCTTCTTCCGAATCCACCATTCCCATGTTTAAAGCTTTCACCTCCACTCCCGGATATTTATCCTGAATCTTCTTCCGAATCTCATCCATGTAATTTAAAGTCGGATATTTTTTCTGCATATCCTTCTTCATCTTCACTGTGATCTCAGATCTGTTCTCTTGTCCAAAAGAAGCCGCACCCATCCCTGAAGACGGACCACCGACGTTTGCAAAAACAATGTCAATAACATCCTTCTGGGCTAAGATCATTTGTTCGATCTCCAATGTTGTAGCATTATTCTCTTCGAAAGTAGTACTCTTATCGTATTTCAGCTTGATCATGAATTTCCCCTGGTCTCCCTGGGCCACAAATTCCTGCCCGACAATACCTAGCCCCATAGTAGCCATACTTGCGAAGAAGATCGCCAGTACGCCAAGTCCCATGATGATCTTGTGTTTCAAGGACCAGGCAACCAATTTCACATATCCGTCAGTAAATGATTTGATCATAGCTTCAAACCACATCAGGAAGCGTTGGAAAGGATTTTTCGGATTCAGTTTCACTTCTTTTGCCAAACGCGAAGCCAGCCAAGGAGTTAGGGTAAAACACACTAATAAGGACATTAGTGTGGAGACTACCACAACCACCGAGAATTGGCGTAAGATATCAGAAATTGTTCCTTCAATGAAAACCACCGGAGAGAATACCACGACATCCACTAAGGTAATTGCCAAAGCAGTAAATCCGATTTCATTTCGTCCGTCCAAAGCAGCTTTTCTGCGGCCTTTCCCCATTTGTAAGTGGCGGTAAATATTTTCCAGTACCACAATGGAGTCATCCACAAGAATACCGATCACCAGGGACATTGCGAGCAGCGTCATGAGGTTGAGCGTATAACCCAGCATGTACATCGCAATAAAAGTGGAGATCAAAGACGCCGGAATAGCGATCAATACGATCATCGCATTACGCAAACTATGCAGGAAAAGCATCATTACAGCTGCCACCAGCAGAACCGCCAGTTCCAAATCGTGCAATACTGCATCTACCGATTCGATTGTAGGGATTGAAGTATCCGTTGCAACCGTAAATTTGATTCCCTCTTTCTGATATTTGGCTTCGATCTCTTTAAATTTTTGCTTAGTCAGGTTCGCCATATCCACAGCGTTCGCATCACTTTGCTTTTTAATTCGAAGTCCGATCCCGTTTACCCCGTTATAGCGGCTCACAGTTACCACATCTTCCGATCCGTCCGTAACATCAGCAACATCACCTAATCGAACAGAAGAAGTTCCGTCCGTATATATGATCAGATTTTTCAAATCATCAACTGTCTGGAATTTTCCAGCCAAACGCACTGTCATCTGCTCGGTTTCATTTTTCAATTTACCGGTAGGGAATTCAACGTTTGCAGCAGCTACGATCTGGTTTACCTGTGTTAAAGACAAACCATACATTTTCAGTTTATCTTTATCCACATCCACTCTGAACGCGCGTTTCTCACCACCTATCACCTGCACTTCCGCAACACCTTTGGTCTGTTTGATCTGCGGAAGAAGTTCTTTGTCCATCAACTCCATGAACTCACGATCGCCCATATTTTTAGCTATCGCACTTACCTGGAGTACCGGAGATGCATTGGGTTCAATTTTTGCGATTGTCGGAGCTTTTGTCCCTTCCGGCAACTCATTCAAAATATTATTGATCTTCCGCTGTGCATCCTCCAAAGCGACGTCAATATCTGCAGAAGCTTTAAATTCCAGCATCACTACAGATGCATTATCCATGGAAAATGTGGTTACCTCAGAAATATTTTCGAGACCACTCAAGGCGTCTTCCATAGGTTTCGCCACCTGTGTTTCCACCGTTGCAGGGGAAGCACCCGGATATAAAGTTGTAATCGTAAGAATTGGCGGAGAGAAATCCGGCAATAACTCATAACTCAATTGATTGTAACTTATCAGACCTCCACCAATCAAAATTGTAAAAATTACAATAATGAAGGAAGGTCGCTTAATGGATAGTTCCGTTAATGTCATGACCTTAATTTATTTAATTGGTTTTAATCTTTGTTTTGTCCTGAAGATTCACCTGACCTTTTACAACAATCACATCTCCTTTTTTGATTCCGTCGACCACCTCAATGTAATCTCCGTCTGAAGTTCCGGCAGTGAAGGTTGTCAAATACGCAACATTATCGCGAACAACATAGACCTGTGGATTTTTAGACGAACCAACCAAAGCAACTCTCGGAACGGAAAGTGCTGTAACGCTTTCATTGTTTTTCAAACGAACCGAACCGTACATTCCTGCCATTAATTCTCTTTTCGGATTCGGAACGGTAACCTGTACCTTGAAGTTATGTGCTCTATCCGCTACAACAGAAATATTAGTGATTCTTCCCGGAAAATCTCTTACCCCGTAGATATCAGCGCGGATTGTCACTGCCTGACCCAATTTAAATTTCAATACATCTCTTTCAGGAACATTTACCGTCAACTTTAAGCTTGAAATATCTGTTAATTCGAACAAAGGTGTTCCCTGCCCTATAAAAGATCCCAAATCAACCATCTTACGTGTAATTACCCCTGAATACGGTGCAGTAATTGATGTGCTTCTGATTTGTTTTTGAATCTGCTTCTTTTGCAATTCACTTGAACGAACTCCCAATTTTGTTTTTTCAACCTGTACTCCTGAAATAGCATTTTCCTTCTCCAGGTTGGAATAACGTTTGTCGTCATTTCTCTGGCCTTCCAATCCAACTTCTGCGTTCTCAAGCTGCAACCGGAGCATTTCATCATCTACCTTTGCCAACAACTGACCTTGTTTTACCTGGTCTCCTTCTTCAAAACGGATACTCACCAATTTTCCGTTAGCGTCTGATCCGATCACGTTCTGACGAGCCGGTTCAAATGTTCCGAGAAAAGAAAGTGAACTTTCAAATGAGTGAGTAGTTGGGCTTGCAGTCTTTACTAACACTGCTGCATTTACATCGTTAATGAAAATTTTTGCCTGAACCTCTTTCTGGTTCGACTTTAATTTAAACACAACTAGCCCTACCAAAACTACTGCTACGACGACTATAATAATAACTCTTTTCATTTCTATCTAAGTTAATCTGATTAATTATTTAATATTCCCTATGTTTTTCAAATATTCCAGTTCGGCTTGGCGCAATTGCACATATGCCAAAACCAGGTTGGTTTGCGATTGCTGTAAATCCGTACTAGCCTTGATCAAGTCATTCGAGTCAATAGTTCCTTCATTGTACTGAAGTTCCGTTTGCCTGTAAACACTTTGCGAAAGTTTCAGCTGTTCCTGGGCGATCCCTAATGAATTCACCTGAATTTCGATCTGGCGTTTTGCATTTTCAGTCTGCATGTGCAGCTGCTGAGTTAACAACTCATTCTGGTTTTCCAATTTCATGTGTGAAATCTTGGTAACCTTTTGTTTGTAGTACTTTTCCATCCCGTCAAACAAAGTCCAATCCAGGCGAATTCCTAAAAATGCTGACGGAATTCCCTGACGTACATTGTCTTCAGGTTTCATATTGTAGGTGTAATTGTATCCCGCAACAAAAGACAAAGAAGGTAAGTAAGCCATATTGTTCCCTTTTTTCTCTTCTTCATTCATGCGTATCTGCGCGCCGACCAATTCCAATTCCGGGTAGTTGATGGTATTTCCTTCCACTAAAATGGATTTCTCTACCAGATCGTCCGATGCCAGTGTGATTTTCTGCTCTTCCGGCAATCCGATCAGGATTTTCAAGAGCATTTCCAATTGCTCTTGGTTTGCCAAAAGTGTTTGTTTGGCATTTACCGAGTTCAATCTGTTGATACGAAGCTTATCAACTTCTGTTTTAACGATCATTTTTTGCTTCTCCATCGCTTCCATATTACCAATCAATCGGTCAATATTCACCAGGTTCGAATCTATGAACGTGAGCTGTTTATTGATTGCCTGAAGGTTGAAGAAGGTATTTGCAACCTGCGCCTTGCTGTCACGCTCCGTAATTTTTTGCTGAATTTCGATTACTTCCTGCTGGATCTTCAGCGTACTGATACCATAATTAACCTGAGGATTGAAAAGGATTTGCTGCAACTGGATGGAGTTACTAAAAACATATGGAACACCAAATTTCACAGTAGTATAAGAGCCTGGAGGACCTCCAAACATTTCAGCCGGGAGCAGCTGACCGGGAATAATCGCGTTGTACCTGTAATCAGCATTCGCAACAATCTTGGGGTAACGCGCAGTTAAGTAAGACGAAATCTGGCTTTTATTCATTGTTACGTCCAAACGGGAGTTAACAATGGATAAATTGGCCGTGTCCGCCATTTTCAAACATGTTTCAAGATCCAATACCTGAGCTGAAGCATTACTTCCAACTCCCAGGACCATGAGTACACCTAATAAACCTTTTCTCATATTAAATCTTTGTTTAAATGATGTGTTAATTATTTGTTTTTGGGATAAATAAATACCCGATTAGCATTTCCGTAACGTATTGTTTCTGGAGCATTAAACGCTCCTGGTATTCTTCCTCCGACAAACCATTCAAATACTTCATCAATGGTTTTGCCATGAAGGGATAATGACAATTTGACATGATCAACAACATCAAATTCGTCAAATCAACTTTGCGAATAATTCCTTTCTCCTGTGCATCCAGTAACTCTTCAAAAACGCCGGTATCAGCTATTTTATCAAGGATTCCTGCATGATCAAACTCGCACTTATCACCACGTGAAAGCTCCGATAAAATGAAACGGGGAATATCCGGGTGAAGAATCAGGAATTCAAATTCCCTTTCGATGAAAATCCTCATTTTAGATTCCAGACTGAGATCTTTTTTGAAGACTTCCACCGTTGAAAGCATAAAATCTTCCAGTGCGGCTTCAAAAACGAGTTTAAACAGTTGTTTTTTAGAACAGAAATAGTAGTTTACAAGCGCCACATTCATTCCGGCAGCTTTGGCGATTTCCCGTGAGGTACAGCCATCAAACCCTTTAGCGATAAAGACATTCTTTGCAGCTTCGCGGATCTTCTCTTCTGTCGATAATTCTTTGCTCATATTTTTAAAATCGCGACAAATTTAAACACTAATTTTAAACAAGCGTTTAAATTTCTTTGATTTAATTGAATAAATAATTCAGAAATCCTGAAAAATCAGGTGTTTTCGATTAAATAAACTATTAAACAGGGCAAATTTGGGGATGAAAAGATTAGCAAGCCATCAAAAATCGGTGAATGGTAACCAAAATACCGTGAATGGTGGAAAGAGTTAAACAGGATGACTTTGACTACGCTCAGTCACCTTGTTAAACGAATATCATATTGATATTGATTGAGTGAAAACCGTCTTTTATTAAATAGAATTTTTTTAGTGAAAGGGGGATTGAGCATAGTCGAAATCCCTTTATACTCTAAGGTTCGTCAAGAAATACGTCTGTACGAGTATTATTGAAGTACAAAGTCATTGCAAATCCTATGGAAAGTGTTTGAGTAGGAGCCTTCAAATCTCCGGCAGTATATCCTCCCGTACTTGTAGAGCCGATTCTGCTCCCGTTAAACTTATACCCCGAAAAATTGTAGCTCACGATCCAACGGTAAGCAACTGCTTCATCCGAAGCCAGTACTATGCTGAAAGCAGGCTCTATGTATCCACACGTCACCTGTTGTGATCCGTATGCTTTTGTTCCTGTTGTAATAAACTGATTATTGGCAATCCCGGCGCGAACTCCCAATTCCAGTCCTAATCGCGGGGCAACCCAACTGGTCCATCCCAATTCCACATCACCACCCAGCACATGCATTCCTCCGCGCATGGATACTACTTTCTGGTGATTCACCACCGCATCGTCATTTATGTCCGGCTCAAATGGAATTTTATACTCATTTACTTTATAGTAGGAATATTTCGGTCCGAAAGCGACATACCAGTGCTCAAAAGGTTTGTATTGAAGTTTAGGATGCACATTAATCAGTCCGTTTAAGTAGTTTTTAAACATCTTATTTGCCATTCCCATAGGAAGCGTTAATTCCCCGGTAATATTCCATTTATCATTCTCAATCTGGGCATTTGAATTTGCAATGGAAATAAGAATGAACAACAGCATCAGAAACTTTTTCATAACCCCTATTTTTACGCCTAATCTACAAAAGTATTTTTACACATAACGCAGAAATTGATCAAACATGGGCTAAGATTGAACATACATTCTAATTTTGCAATATGATTAAAGGCATTATTTACATTATTCTTTCCGGAATAGCATTTTTCGTGGTAAACTTCTTTGTTAAGATGCTCGGAAATCTTGATAATGCTATAATAGACGGCTTGCAAAAATATCCTGCCCACGAACTGGTATTCTTCAGGAGTCTGGTTTCATTTTCAATCAGTGCGGCGATTATAAAATACAGAGGTCTCCCGCTATTGGGGAACAATAAAAAATGGCTTTTATTGAGAGGAACAGCCGGAATGCTTGCACTAACGATCTTCTTCTTTACATTGCACAAACTTCCACTGGCAATTGCCTCCACCCTGCAATATCTTTCTCCTATTTTCACCGTCTTAATTGCTTCCCGCCTGTTCTCGGAAAAAGTTAGCAGAATTCAATATTTCAGCAGTTTGATCGCTTTTTCAGGTGTGATCTTTATTGGGTTCAACGGACTTACGGGCAGTTTCAGTGAGCAAAACCTGGATCTGTTTTGGATGGGGATGGGAGTTCTTTCTGCGATTTTATCCGGAATAGCCTATAATGCAATCTCAAAACTCAGGGAAACAGAAGAAACCATCAATATTGTGATTTACTTCCCCATGCTCGCACTTCCGTTGACAGGAATCTGGTGCCTGTTCGATTTCACATTTCCAAGAGGTATTGAATGGCTTATTTTACTGACTATCGGAATATTTACCCAAATAGCTCAGGTATTGATGACACGTGCATTTCTATCGACAAACACAGCCATTGTCGCACCCTTTCAATACATTGGTGCTGTTTATGCTTTGTTATCAGGCTGGTTCATTTTCAATGAAAAACTGGAACTCGCTTCTTTAATCGGTGTTTGCCTGGTTGTGTTCGGGGTGATTTTCGGCACCTTATTCCGGGCACGCAAAGAAGAGGAAAAAGCATCCGAAGTATTCATCGAAGCAGAAACTGAAGTTCTTTCTTAAAATTCGTGAAACTTCCACAATAACAATCACATTTATACGTATTTTCGAACCATGTTGTCTACAATACAAAAAGACCAGCTAGCTCAATTCGGCAATCTTGAATTACTTGCAAAACAGGTTGTGGAAGGTTTTATTACCGGAATGCACAAAAGTCCGTTCCATGGATTCTCTGTGGAGTTTGCAGAACACCGTTTATACAATCCGGGGGAATCGACACGACACATTGACTGGAAACTCTATGGCCGTTCCGAGAAAATGTTCACTAAAAAATACGAAGAGGAAACGAACCTCCGCTGTCAAATGGTGGTTGATGTTTCGTCGTCTATGTATTACAGCGGAAAGAATACTTTATCCAAACTGGAGTTTTCAGTTCTTGCAGCCGCATCTTTATCGGAATTATTAAAAAGACAGCGCGATGCGGTCGGTCTTTCCTTGTTTCATAATCGCTTATTCCTGCACACTCCGGCAAAATCCTCCGGAGCTCATCATCGCTTTTTGCTGCATGAAATGGAAAAGCAACTGCATGAATATGAAGCTATTGATTCCAAATTAACGGAAACGATTTCCTGTTTACACGATGTCGCCGAATTATGCCATAAAAGAAGTTTGATCGTTATTTTCACGGATCTATTGGACGACCCTTCCAGGCTGGATGAGTTTATGCAGAGTATCCAGCACATGAAGCACAACAAACACGAAGTGGTTCTCTTTCACGTCATGGATAAAGCGACTGAAATTGATTTTGAACTTGGGCATAATCCAGTCAACCTGATTGACATGGAAACAGGTGAAAAGATGAAACTTCAGCCGGCTGAGATCAAAGAAAAATATACCACGGAGATCAATCGTTATTTCAACGAAGTCAATTTAAAATGCACGCAGTATAACGTCGATTTTTATACCGTAGACATTAAAGACCCTATACAGGACGTACTGGTGAAATACCTGTTGAAACGACAAAAATTGTATTAATTGAATAATAGTTGACTTCGACTCCCATTGACGCTTCGGTCAAGGTTTTCAGGGCTCAGTCAACTTGAATCACTTCAAATGCAAAATAAAGGTGCTTCGGCTCCGCTCAGCTGTCTTTTGAATTACATCGGTTGATGTGACTTATCCAATAGATCCAAAATTGATTTCACAGGACTGAAAGTCTGGCTTGGAATTTCCACAAAAACCGTGTTCCATTTCGCCATTGATCCGTTCCACAATCCGGGTAATTCCACAAAATGGATAGATTGGCCTTTATGCGATTTACTTACTTTGAAGTATGCATCATCATCCTTGAACGCATTTAAATCAACCTTTGAACCATCGCTGTTTTTTCCCTGACAGACCATGATCACCGGATTAAAATGTGAAGACTGGATCATTACACGTACCTGATCACTTTTCGGATTAATTTGGGCTTTTTCAACGATCTGTTTGGTAATCTCACCATTATTTTCAACCCAAAATGGTCCACCACCTGGCTGTCCTTCGTTTTGCACCATACCACAAATGCGGAGAGGCCGCTTGAGCAGTTCCAGTTTTTCGTTACTCGATAAATTATTTGCCGAGTCATGGAATAATTGGTAGTTCTCATTAAAATCATTCCAGGCAGATTCAGAGAAATCTGCAAGCAGGTTTTCTATTTCAGTTTGAACTTCCAAAAATAAACCTCCAAGCATCCGCTGGGTTTCGATCGCAATTTCAGAATGGTTGTAGTGCTGGATATTGTCAATATTCTTAATAAAGATCAGATCTGCATCCACCATGGCGAAATTTTCCAATAAAGCACCATGACCAGCCGGTCTTGTTAGAATATCTCCTTCAGGACTGAGAATCGGCTGAAAATTATCATCAAAGGCAATCGCATTCGTTTCTATGTTTTGAACCGAAAAATTCACGTCAAACTTTTTAGAAGTCATCCCCTCTAAAAATTCCAATTGGCGTTGGATATATTCCTGGAATTTCGGTTGAATGGTAAAATGGAAAGAACATGAATTCTGATTCAACAATTGCCCCTGAACCACATGTTCCTGGATGGGACACAATAAAAAAGGTCCGTTCTTATGGAAAGGTATCAATCCTTTCGGGAGGTGAGCCAATCCGTATCCTTTGTTATTCAAGATGAATGAAACGAAAGCATCCAGGTCCATACTCCTGTTTCGCAATGCTTTCTGAATCGATACCGGGAATTGATAGAAAAATGCAAAATCTTCAATATGGGTAAGAAAACGCTCCACGTATCCACTATTGCTTTCGTTCGGGTTATCCAAAAACTCAAACAAAAAGTGGAACATCCTGGAACCCGAGCCCGAAGCGGGAATAAAAAAAGAAATTTTCTTATCTGAATGGTAAAATGATTGAGCCAGGTTAGCGATTTTTTCCTCGCTCAAAACGATGATCCCTTCCTGAATCCTGCAAGCAGCGACCAGGTTTAAAGCCGGCTGTGGAGCACGCAAGCGCTCAAGTTGTAATTCTATTGTAGTTTTTAGCATAAGCATGCTTCCTGTAGCGTTTTTTTGTTTCTTTGTATCATGCAAAATTCCAAATCAATTTTCGGATTTTTACTCAAGTCGAAAGGCAGACATGGAATTCATTCCCCCTTTGTTTTCGACTTTGTCGACAACTGTTTAACGACAAAAGTGAATAAAAATTTTCTCAGTTCACGAAAAAAATGGTTGCAAAAGATCAAAAACAACAGGGAACAGTTCAAAATCACCGATTTAGGTGCAGGGTCCAGGCAAATGGGAGCCCTTCGATCTGTTTCCGATTTAGCACGGAACGCCAGCAGCAAAGGATTGTATGGCGAGATCCTATGGAAAATTACACATCACTATAAACCGGCGCTTCTGCTGGAATTAGGAACCTCAATCGGAACGGGTTCAATTCATTTAAAATCAGGGAATCCGGCAGGTCATCTGATAACAGTCGAAGGCTGTGATGCGATCTTATCCAAAGCTTCCCAGCAGTTTGATGCTTGGAATCTTTCCGGGATTACTACAATCTGCAGTTCGTTTGATGATTTTGTAAAGCTTCCGGCTATCGGAACTTACGACCTGATCTTTCTCGACGGAAATCATTCCGGGAAAGCTACCATGCATTATATCGATTCTCTATTTGAACACACACACAGCAATACAGCTTTCATACTGGATGATATTCGCTGGAGCGAGGATATGTGGGATTGCTGGAACTACCTAGTTACAGATCCGCGGTTTCATGTTACTATTGATTTGGGACGAATGGGAATTCTTTGGCGGCGGGAAGAACAAACCAAAGAACAATTTACAATCAGGCCAAAGATATTCAAGACCCGGTTATTTTAATTATTGCGAGTCATGACAAAAAACATAGGGACGCGAAGCATCACGTCCCTATCGATTTATTTATTTTCCAACCGACCCCATTGTGATCAGGTAACGCAGAATTTTCTCTTCTCCTGCAGGATCCACATGGTGTCCTTCCTTGTTGTTTACCTTTTTAACCATTCGCGGAACAATTGTTCTCCATTCCTCTTCCGGTTCTGAAGCAGGTTTTTTCAGGCGATGGCATAAATTACAGTTTGCTTCAAACAATTTCTTTCCCTCATGTAATTCATCCAATGTATACCCCGGAAATTTGGTTTGTACTCGATCAACATCTCCCTGGGTAGGCATTACTTCTACTTTAGGTGTTGAATTCTTTGCGGTTCCGCAGGCAACCAAAATTGCAAGACATGCACCTGCTAATAGACTTTTTTTATTCATACTGCTTTGATAAATTGGTGTTTTTTTAAATGAGAATATTAAAAAACACCAGGTAAGTTGCAATTAATTACTAGTTTTCGTTGAATCAAATATATAAAAATTCTTCTATTTGTTAATATTAACATTCGGAACAAATAAATAGAAATAATTAACTTTAAATCATGAAAGTTTACACCAAAAAAGGAGATGGCGGAACAACCGGTTTGATTGGCGGAACCCGTCTTCCGAAACATCATATCCGGATCGAAAGTTACGGAACAGTTGATGAACTGAACAGTTACATCGGTTTGCTACGCGATTTGATCAATGAAGATTCCAAATCAGAGGTTCTAATTGAGATCCAGGACCGCTTATTTACAATTGGTTCCAACCTTGCGGCTGATCCGGTTAAATCAAAAATGACCTTACCGGAGCTTTATGAAACTGATGTCACTTATTTGGAAGATCAGATCGATGCAATGGATAATGAGCTGCCACCCATGAAGTTTTTTGTGCTTCCGGGAGGACATGTGACTGTCTCACAATGTCATATTGCACGCTGTATTTGCAGAAGAGCTGAAAGATTAGTGTCACAATTGGGTGAATCCGAAGCAGTGAATCCGCTTATCAGTGCATATATGAACCGGCTCAGCGACTACTTATTTGTCCTCTCCCGAAAACTGGCACACGAACTAAATGCTACGGAGACTCCTTGGAAGCCAAGAACCAATTGATTTTCAAATTATTAAAAAGAGAAAAAAAACTTTTTTTTTAATCGTGAAGAAAACACTTGGATTTTTTTAGAATAAGATTATTTTTGCGCAAATAAACAACAATATACTAAGACATGTACTGGACATTAGAACTAGCATCCTACTTAGAAGACGCTCCCTGGCCTGCAACAAAAGACGAGTTGATTGACTACGCAATTAGAGCAGGTGCACCCTTAGAAGTGGTTGAAAATCTACAAGATTTGGAAGATGAGGGCGATGTGTATGAAAGCATTGAAGAAATTTGGCCAGATTATCCGTCTAAAGACGACTTCTTATTTAATGAAGATGAATATTAATTCATAACACTATTTTTAAAAGGTTCTCAGAAATGAGGACCTTTTTTTATGCCTAGTGCAGTCGGAGGACGACAAGATTAAAAGTCGATATTCTCTTTGTTAGATTATATACAGAATGTTGTATTCATATACATTCATCGCTATATCTATGCTTTATCTATGGAGTATCTATGCTTTAACTATGCTTTAACTATGCTTTAACTACGAAGTTAACCCGCCTTAAAATAGCTACTTTCCATCCGAAGGATTTCCTGCTTCTTGCTTAGCCGACTGTATTAACCAATATTTAACAGCGGAAAATTTGGCGGTCTTTCAACTCTGACTTAGCTTTACCACATGAAAAGTTTGCTTATTGGATTTTTTCAGGTACTGTGTTTCATCCAAGTCTATGGACACAATCAGCTGAATACTTATCCTTCCGATAAGGCAAATTCTTTTTCTTCTGTCTCAACAATCAATTTCAATCCGGCAAAGCAAAGCCACGATCAGGTTGCTCCGGCACATTCCGGCGCTGTCATCAAGGCCAGCTCTTCTATCCCACCTGAAGAAACGGAACTTATTTTTGAAAACATTGAAGAGGAAACAGAAGACTTTTCACCCGAAAAACACTTTCATAACAATCTGTATTTTGCTGACATTCCGGTAGATCAATCGCTCGATTATCTTTACGGAAATGGAAAAAACAGCTCCATGTTCTGTGAACAATTGTCTTTTATTACATTCAGTAAGAGACACTTGGTTTTCCAGGTTTTCAGAATATAGAATCCGGAATGACAAGATCCCTTGTCTAAGAATTTTTTCCTTAATGGTTAATCAGTGCTTTGATATTGATTAACTAATAAACCTTCGGAAAATTATCCCCGGAAATCCACGACACAATTTACGTCAAAACAAGATTATTATGAAGAGAGTTTTCATTCTCGCAGGCTTGTGTGCAGCAATAATCAGCACAGGATGCCAATCAAAAAAAGAAGAAAAGGAAGCTGCCGGCAAGCTGCTGGTCACAAGTCCCTTATTGAAAGATACAACCATTATCAAAGACTATGTCTGTCAAATTCATGCCATCCAGCACATTGAGATCAGGGCCCTGGAAAAAGGTTATTTACAAAAGATCTTTGTAGATGAAGGACAACTGGTAAAAAAAGGACAGTTGATGTTCCAAATTATGCCCATGATGTATGAGGCTGAAATGCAGAAAGCCCAGGCAGAAGCAAATTATGCAAAAACCGAATACTTAAATGCCAAAATGCTGGCTGACAGCAACATCATTTCTAAAAATCAATTAGCACTAGTAAGAGCAAAATACGATAAAGCGAAAGCAGAACTATCCTTATCGCGCGTGCATTTGGGCTTCACCGAAATAAAAGCTCCTTTCGACGGAATTATGGACCGGTTCCAGGTTCGTTTGGGAAGCCTTGTTAACGAGGGAGATTTATTGACCACTCTTTCAGACAACAGCAAACTTTGGGTTTATTTCAATGTTCCGGAAGCCGAATATTTAAATTTCAAAACAGTTTCCCAAAGCGACAACATGAAAAATGTGCGCTTATTAATGGCAAACAATGAACTATACGAGTATCCGGGAGTAGTAGAAACCATTGAAGCAGATTTCAACAATGAAACCGGTAACATAGCTTTCCGTGCTACCTTCCCGAATCCGGAAGTACTTTTAAGACACGGTGAAACCGGAAGTATCCAGATGGTGGTTCCTCTGAAAAAAGCATTGATCATTCCACAGAAAGCAACATTTGAAATTCTTGAGAAAAAATATGTCTATGTCGTTGACAAAGACAATGTGGTGCATTCCAGGGAGATTGTTATCCGTTCGGAAATGCCCGATCTGTATGTAATAAAAAACGGATTAAAAGCGGAAGAACGAATTCTTTTGGAAGGGATTCGCAAAGTAAGGGACGGAGACAAAATCACTTACAAATACCAGGAACCGAATTCAGTGCTTTCCCATCTGAAAGTTTACACAGAGTAAACCATTTTAATCCGACAAAATTATGTTTAACAAATTCATACATCGACCTGTTTTAGCCATTGTGCTTTCACTGGTCATCATTTTCATGGGCGTACTTGCCATCAGTGGTTTATCGACATCCCAGTTCCCTGAAATTGCTCCCCCAACAGTTATTGTAAGGGCCTCTTACCCGGGAGCCAGTGCGAAAGTACTCACCGAATCCGTTCTCATTCCGTTGGAACAAGCCGTAAACGGAGTTCCGGGAATGAAATACATGACTTCCGACGCAACCAGTGCAGGAGAGGCAAATATTCAAATTGTATTCAACCTGGGCACCGATCCCGATCAGGCTTTGGTACAAGTCAATACGCGCATTGCACAGGTATTGAACCGTTTACCCGTACTTGTACAGCGCGAAGGAGTCATCGTAAACCGCATTATGCCAAGTATGCTGATGTACGTCAACCTATACAGCAAAGATCCTAAGGCCGATATGAAATTCATATTCAATGTTGCCGGGGTGAATATGATCCCCGAACTGCAACGGATCAACGGAATTGGTCAGGCGAGTATTTTGGGCAGCCGTCAGTATGCTATGCGCATTTGGTTGAAACCTGATCGCATGCGGGCCTACAACATTTCTACTGATGAGATCATGGAAGCTCTAAATACACAAAGTGTTATCGGTTCTCCCGGACGAATTGGGCGAAGCGACGGTAAACGTGCAGAAGCCCTGGAGTATGTATTGACCTACAAAGGTCGTTTCAATGAAGCGGACGAATACAAGAACGTGATTATCCGGTCAAATGCCGAAGGGGAAATTCTTCGGCTGAAAGATGTTGCAAATGTAGAACTCGGCAGTGAGTATTATGATATCTATTCCAACAAAGACGAATACCCGTCTGCAGCGATCGTCTTAAAACAAACGTATGGAAGTAATGCAACTGAAGTCATTGAACGGGTAAAAGAAAAACTGGAAGAGCTGAAAAAGACTTCCTTTCCACCGGGAATGGAATATGAGATCAGTTATGATGTTTCGAACTTCCTGGATGCATCCGTTGAAAAAGTAGTCCACACACTCGGTGAAGCATTTATTCTTGTTGCATTGGTGGTATTCCTTTTCCTTGGCGACTTCCGCTCTACTCTTATTCCAACCATTGCCGTACCGGTTTCCTTAATCGGCGCTTTCATGTTCATGCAGCTCTTCGGTTTAACCATTAACCTCATCACCTTGTTTGCATTGGTACTGGCAATCGGTATCGTGGTGGATGATGCGATAGTCGTCGTCGAGGCCGTTCATGCCAAGATGGAAGAAGAACATCTTTCTCCTTATCATGCGGTCAAAAAAGTATTGAAAGAGATCAGCGGTGCTGTCATTGCAATTACCTTACTGATGACCGCCGTATTTGTACCGGTTGCATTTATGACAGGTCCGGTGGGTATTTTCTACCGGCAATTCGCGATCACCATGGCAACTTCCATCGTATTATCCGGCTTAGTGGCACTGACACTTACCCCGGTTCTTTGCGCCATGCTACTTAAGAACAATCACGGAAAACCGAGAAAGAGAACACCTGTCAACCGCTTCCTGGATTGGTTTAACCGTGGATTTGAAAAACTGACAGGAAGATACGTCGGGCTTTTAAAACGAATTGTAAACAGGAGACTCGTAACATTCGTCATCCTGCTTGCATTTGGGCTTGGAATTTTCGGACTAAGTCAGAAATTACCTTCCGGTTTTATTCCGAGTGAAGATCAGGGAATGATCTATGCCATTATTCAAACACCTCCGGGATCCACTTTGGAACGAACCAATGACATTGCACGTAAATTGCAAGGTATTGCAGAAAAAGTTCCCGGAATCAAGTCTGTTTCTGCCCTGGCAGGTTATGAAGTATTGACAGAAGGACGCGGATCCAATGCCGGAACCTGTTTGATTAACCTGGATCCCTGGTCGGAAAGAAAACACAACGTACAGGAAATCATTTACGAACTGGAGGAAAAAGCAAAGGTCATTCCGGGGGCAACCATTGAATTTTTCGATCCGCCGGCAGTTCCGGGATACGGTGCTGCAGGAGGTTTCTCTCTTCAGTTACTTGATAAAACCAATACGGGAGATTACCTGGAATTGGAACGGGTAAATACCGATTTCATGAATGCTTTGCGCAAACGAAAAGAGATCACAGGTTTGTTTACGTTCTATAGCGCGAACTATCCGCAGTATGAACTTCAGATCAATAACGATCTGGCAATGCAAAAAGGCGTTTCCATCGGAAATGCGATGAACACCTTGTCGATACTGATCGGCAGTACCTATGAACTTGGTTTCATTAAATATCAGCGTTTCTTTAAGGTCTTCGTTCAGGCATCCCCGGAATACAGAAGATTACCTGAAGACATCATGAAATTGTATGTCAAAAATGACCGGGGTGAAATGGTCCCGTTTTCAGCCTTCATGAAGATTGTCAAATCCCAGGGAGCTAATGAAATCAACCGTTATAACATGTATACTACAGCTTCCATTCGCGGTTCCGCAGCAAAAGGATACAGCAGCGGAGAAGCCATAAAGGCAGCCCAGGAAGTTGCAAAAGAAACACTGCCAAGAGGATACGACATCGATTGGGGAGGACTTTCAAAAGACGAAGTAATGCGGGGAAATGAAGCGCTTTACATCTTTATTGTCGTATTGATCTTCGTGTATTTTGTACTGGCAGCCCAATACGAAAGCTTTATTATTCCATTAGCCGTACTATTTTCACTCCCTGCCGGAATCTTCGGATCTTTCTTCCTCCTTCAACTAATGGGATTGGAGAACAACATCTATGCCCAGGTAGGATTAGTCATGCTCGTGGGGCTTCTCGGAAAGAACGCAGTTCTTATCGTAGAATTTGCCATGCAGAAACACCATGAGGGTTCAACGGTCCTGGAAGCTGCCATTGAAGGCGCAAAAGTGCGTTTTCGACCAATTCTGATGACATCCTTCGCGTTCATTGCCGGCTTGATCCCTTTGGTTATTGCAACAGGTCCGGGAGCTATCGGAAACAGGACAATCGGTGCCTGTGCACTTGGAGGAATGCTCTTCGGAACCATTTTCGGAGTCATTATTATTCCTGGGTTGTACTACATTTTCGGCACACTGGCAGCGGGTCGCAAACTAATCAAAAATGAGGATGACAGTTCTTTAACCGAAGACTTTGTTCATGCCGTAGATAATTTTCCAACAACAGATGAAACTGAAGACCATGCGCATTAAAAACAAGATCGGAAGCTGGGTAGTTATTGCGATTGTCGCAATAAGCATCACAGCATGTAAAAGCCTGAAAGTAGCTTCCAAGACGGAAAACAAATACACTCCGGGAGCTTATCAAAGTTCAAAAGACACGAGTAATACAGGAACCATCAAATGGAACGTTTTTTTCAAAGATCCATACCTAATAGCTCTGATCGATACCGCTTTGAAAAACAACCAGGAGCTGAACATCACTATACAAGAAATCGCTGTTGCACAAGCCGAGGTACGGGCAAAAAAAGGTGAGTTTTTACCTTCCGCCGGAGTAGCTGTTGGAGCTGGTGTAGAAAAGGTTGGTCGCTATACCCGCGATGGAGCAGTTGAAGAAAACCTTCCAATTACAGAGGGCCAGGTATTCCCCAATCCGCTCGGAAACTTTTCAGTTGGTGTGAACGCATCCTGGGAAGTGGATATCTGGCGTAAATTGAGAAACGCACGAGATGCGGCAGCTTCACGTTACCTGGGAACAGTAGAAGGGAAAAACTTCATGGTGACGAATCTCGTAGCCGAGATCTCCAATTCCTATTATGAACTAATGGCTTACGACAACAAATTGGAGATCCTGAAACAAAACCTGGAAATCCAGAAAAATGCTTTGGAGATCGTGAAACTTCAGAAGATAGCCGGTGAAGTGACCGAGTTGGCCGTAAAAAAGTTTGAAGCCGAGGTTTATAAAAATCAAAGTCATTTGTTCTACCTGCAACAACAGATCGTTGAAGCGGAAAACAGGATCAACTTCCTCGTTGGCCGTTTTCCACAGCCTGTCATACGGAATTCAGCAGCCTTCCAGCAAATGGTTCCCGATACGGTTTACTCCGGGATTCCTTCACAACTACTGCAGAACCGACCAGATATCCGACAGGCTGAACTGAACCTTTCCGCATCCAAGCTGGACGTAAAGGTTGCAAGAGCAAACTTCTACCCTTCCCTGCGCATCACTGCCGGAGTTGGCTACCAGGCTTTCAATGTAAAATACCTGATCACATCGCCGCAATCCCTGCTTTATAATATTGCAGGTGACCTGGTAGCGCCGTTGATCAATAGAAATGCGCTCAAAGCAAAGTATTATTCGGCAAATGCAAAACAGATCCAGGCAGTTTACAGTTACGAACAAACCATTTTGAATGCCTATATAGAGGTTGTGAATCGCATGTCGAAAGTTACGAACCTGAAAAACAGTTACGACCTGAAACAGAAACAGGTAGATGCACTGACACAATCCATTACCATTTCAACCAACCTGTTTAAATCCGCAAAAGCAGATTACATGGAAGTGCTGATGACCCAGCGCGATGCGATTGAATCCAAATTCGATTTAATTGAGATCAAGCAGGAACAACTTTCGAATATGGTTGCCATGTACCAAGCTTTGGGAGGCGGTTGGAGGTAGTACCATACGTCAAATTTAAATGGATAAGTGGAAAGCATCAGTCGTTGGCTGGTGCTTTTTGTTTGGTTTAAATTCCAATTTTCGATCTATGGAAAAAATGATCCCAACTTTCGATTTTATTCGACCACAAAGCACACGAAGAGCACGAAGTTTTTTTAGTTTTCAAGCTAGTACCCGTTCACCAAGCTCAAATTTTAACCTATATGAAACTTGCTAAAAAGGAGTTCGGCTATCTTATCAATTTCAATGAAAAGCTTTTACGAAACGGCGTGAAGCGTTTCACTCTGAAGGGAAAATATCACTCAATAAATATTCTTTGTGTGCTTCGTGCTCTTCGTGGTCATTTCATGAAGCGTGAGTGCATGAAGGAGCATTATTACAACTTAATGTAATCAATAGAAAGTTAGATTGGTTGACAACAAAAAAGGCATCCGCTGAGTAACGAATGCCTTTCTTTAATAGTTATCTGATTTATTTAGTTCTTCACCATTCTTACATTGGTGGAAGCAGTTTCAGTTCGGATCACGACCTGGTAAACTCCGTCACTGAATCCGGATAAATCGATCGGTGTTTTCCCGGAAGCATTTCCTTCAAGCACTTTTCTTCCCTGTGCATCCATCACCAGGTAATTGAATGAACCGGAACATTCAATGGTTGTCAATCCGGTTGTAGGATTCGGATAAACCGACAATCCCGCAATTGCTTCCTCATCGATTCCCAAACACTGGTCTACCGTTATTGTTCCGTTAGCAGTATTCTCACAGCCATTCAAATCCGTGTACGTATAAGAAACCGGATGAATTCCCAATCCTGCCGTGGAAGGGGTAAAAATTACTCCTGTAATTCCTGTTCCGGAATAGGTTCCGCCTGAAGGCAATCCTTGAGCAAGAGCCGCCGGACCATCCGATAAGCAGAAAATAGGAATGGTTGAAATACTTACACTTGGCAGCTGGTTTACAGTTACTGTCATTTCATCTTCAGCCTCACAGCCTGCTGCATTCGTTCCGGTAACAGTGTATGTTGTCGTTCCCAAAACAGGCATAAAAGAAACACCGTTCACAACGCCATTATCCCAATCATAAGATGCAGCTCCGCTTCCGTTTAAAGTCACTGATTCCCCGTTACACACAACCACATTCGGTCCTGCGCTTACATTCGGTGCATTATTCACGAATATTGTCACCTGGTCGGTATTCTGACATCCGTTGCTTCCAGTTCCCGTTACTTCAAAGGTTGTCTGATTGTTTATTGTAAAACTTACCCCATTTGTAATTCCTCCTGTCCAGGAATAAGAATTTGCTCCCGACCCCAGCAACGTAACCAAAGTTCCTTCACAAACCGTTTGGTCAGGACCGGCAGAGACATTTGGTGCTGACTGAACAGTAACCAAAATGCTTGAAGACGGAGAAACACATCCGTTTGCATCTGTATATGTCAGCAAATAGGTATTCGTTGCCGTAGCATTGATACTTTGAGAAACAGTTCCCGTTGACCAGGAGTTTCCATTTGCCTGAGACGAAGTCAAAGTCACTGAACCGCCTTCGCAGAAGGTAGTTGGTCCGTTTGGAGTAATCACCGGCGCAGAAGGGATGTTATTCACGGTTACAACAACCGGTGCAGATACCGAGGAACAAGCTCCCCCGTTGGAATAAGTCACTGAGTAACTTCCGGCATTTGAAACCGTGATGCTGGATGCAGTAGAACCGTTTGACCAGGTATTTCCCGATGCATAAGAAGACGTCAGAGTTACCGATCCGCCGGAACAAAAGGCCGTTGGACCACCTGGTGTCACCACCGGCGCCGCCGGAACAGGATTCACCGTTACCAGTACACTTGCAGCCTGAGATACGCATCCGTTGACATCCGTGTAAGTAAGTACGTAAGTATTTGTAGTTGCTGCGTTGATGCTTTGGGAAACAGCTCCCGTTGACCAACTATTTCCATTTGCTTGTGACGAAGTCAAAGTGACCGAACCTCCAGCACAGAATGTTGTTGGTCCGTTCGGAGTAATAACCGGCGTTGCAGGTGTGGCATTAACAGTTACAACCACAGGAGCAGAAGTTGCAGAACACGTTCCGCCGTTTGAATACGTTACCGAATATGTTCCTGCATTTGATACCGTGATGCTGGATGCAGTAGAACCGTTTGACCAGGTATTTCCCGATGCATAAGAAGAAGTCAGAGTTACCGATCCACTTCCGCAAATGGATAATGGCCCGTTTGCATTTACTGTCGGAACAGCAGGAGCAGCAGTTACGGTAATGGTTTGAGTAGCAGTTTCTGAACATCCCGCACCGTTATCAGCTGTAACGGTATATGTTGCCGTTGCTGAAGGTGTAAACGCTACATTGTTTACAACGCCGTTGTTCCAGGAAATATTCTGTCCACCTGTTGCAGAAAGAGTTACTGACTCTCCCGCACAAATCGCATTGGAAGATGCTGTTGCTACCAAGTTAACACCTGTAGTAGTCACATTAAAACTTCCCGTGTAATTAAATACGCCATCCGTTGCCGTCAGTGTAATTTGAGTGGTACCCGATGTATTGTTATTCAGGTTATTGATAACAATCCCATACGTTCCTCCTCCCAAATTATTTACAGTAATATCACTGTTGTCAACAACACTTTGATTACTGCTTGTTCCGCTTACTGAAGTAATTGCGGCCCCGACATTCGTTATGATGGCATTAACACCGCTCATTCCGGTTGATTTACAGAAACTCTGAGCAGAAGGCATTGTTGTGGTTGCATCATTATCCAAATTAATGATCGCTTGATTCTTATTCGCTAAGCCGGCGTATGTGGCATCCGCACTCCCGGTAGTTGAAGCAACCAGGTTGAAAGAGATGTCACCGTCATCAGCAGCATCATCTACTCCGGTCACCACCACATTCTGAGCTACGTTCCAGTTAGATGTAGTAAACGTTAGTTGAGCTACACTTACGGTTCCTTCCGTCAAATCAGAAGAAGAAAGGTTCACTGTCACATTTGCAGTGGGTTGTGTTGCAAGGGTTACACCGATTGTTGCTGTGGTTCCTGTTTCACTCACCGTATAAGCACCTGCATTGCTAAATGCTACGGTAGGAAAAGCAACAGCATTGTAAGCGCGTGCATAAATTCCGCGTGTGTCTCCCTGGAACCCGTTTCCGGACCAGCATCCAATGAAGGCTCCATTTGGCAACTTAGCTACGCTCGTATATTCCTGCTCACCGGCCACTGTACTGTTCATGCGTAAAAGTCCGCTGTTACTTGCATTGTAGTTTTTTCCATAAATAACGTATGCTTCATTCTCATTGGGATTTGTATAGCCTCCTGTTCGGATAGACTTAGAAATTAAAAAATCTCCGTTATCATACAAATGTCCTTCAATATTATCGTACCAATCGTTGGTAGTTACCACTGGCAGTAACACCGCATTATTGACAATTGCCGAACCTGTATTCCCTAAAATCCACATGCGCAGGTATCGTTGAGAGGAAGTGGTTCCATGAGTTGTTGTAACAATCACTTCATTGCTACTGTTTCCGCTTGCATCCAGGTCACTTCCCACATTATACTCGGAACCGATAGCCCACAAGGCATATTCCGGAATTTCAGCAATGAAGGAGCTGCTGAATGTCTTTCTCATCACCCGGCGGTCAAATGTACAACACCCGGAAGTGTTGATATATAAATGGTAAATCGCCGTCATTCGTCCATTGCTGTGATAAACGATATTCGGCTCATCATAACTCGAACCCCCGATCTCTGTTACCAGCACTTCTGTATTGAGCCAGGCATTGGAAGAAAGGTTATATCCTCTCAGGTACAATTGATTGTTGGTTGTTTTATTGTAAATAAAAGCCAGGGAATCTCCTTTCGGAGAAAGATCATACTTGGAAACAGATGCCAAAACCGTGACTTCTGCCCCCAGGACATTCAGTTCATTCAAAACCACAAACTTTAGGGTATTGCTCTCGAGGTAAGAAATAACATATTTGCCGTCTTCCCAATGCTCAATATTGATATTGGATGAACTTTCGGTATTGATGGTTATTTCTCCTGAAACAGCTGTATGCGTATTATCATAACGTTTGGCAATAATAGTTCCCCCATTTTCCTGGGTGGTCCAGATGATCACATACCCTCCTGTCGGATCGGCTGCAACCTGGCTGTTGAATTGAGTTGTGGGAATATCCGTATTCACTAATTGTTCCAGTGATACAGGACTTAGGGATTGTGCCCGTACAGTCATCAAAAAGACGGTACATAAGAGCAAGAGTACTGTTGATTTCATAAAAATTCTTATTAAAACTGGTGCAAAATTAGCCATTCAACGAGTGCTGATGGTCAGTTTCAGCAGGACAAAACGGGACAAATTCATATTTGCGCCAAGAAGAGTTTTAAATGGTGTGATTTACAGAGAATTAGTTTTTGGTAAATTGATAAGTGTTGTTAGATAAATAAAATTAGGAATCATTAAATAATGATATTAACAAGCTTATTCGAATGAAGACTTTTGCTTCAAAAGGATAAGAGTACGAATATCCTTCCTTTACCAGGATAAATAAAAATGCTCAAAAAAAAATCCCGACAATTCATGCCGGGATTTTCAAATAATATCTATTCAATGTTTACACATTAAATCTGAAATGCATGATATCTCCATCCTGCACAATGTATTCTTTCCCTTCTACTTTAAACTTCCCTGCTTCTTTTACTGCAGCTTCAGAACCTAAAGTGGTGAAATCATTGTATTTCATTACTTCCGCACGGATGAATCCCTTTTCAAAATCCGTGTGGATCACTCCTGCAGCCTGAGGTGCTGTTGCACCGATCGGAACCGTCCAGGCACGTACTTCCTTCACTCCTGCCGTGAAATATGTTTGAAGATTCAATAGCGAATAAGCCGAACGGATCAAACGATTAACGCCCGGTTCTTCCAAACCAAGTTCTTCCAGGAACATTTGGCGTTCATCATAGGTTTCCAATTCCGTAATATCCGCTTCGATCTTTGCTCCGACGATTAAGATTTCAGCATTTTCATCTTTTACCGATTCACGAACTGCATCTACATGTGCATTCCCTGTTTTAACAGCAGATTCTTCCACGTTACAAACATACATAACCGGCTTTGATGTGATCAGTTGAAATTTCTGTACGATTTCCTGTTCTTTTTCATCAAAACTCATTGAGCGAACAGATTTCCCTTGTTCCAACGTAGCTTTAATTGCTAATGCCAAGTCGTTTTCTTTGATAACTTCCTTATCTCCCGACTTCAGGTTTCGAGCCAAAGACTGAATACGTTTTTCAATCGATTCCAAATCTTTCAACTGCAATTCGATATCAATAATCTCTTTATCACTAACAGGATCTACACGTCCGTCTACATGAATAATATTTCCGTCTTCAAAACAACGCAACACATGCAAAATAGCATCAGTTTCGCGGATGTTTGCCAGGAATTGGTTACCCAGACCTTCACCTTTTGAAGCTCCTTTCACCAAACCTGCAATATCTACTATTTCCATTGTAGTCGGAACCACACGCTCCGGGTTCACCATTGATTCCAATTTCTCCAAACGGGGATCCGGAACTGAAATAGTTCCCACATTCGGTTCAATCGTACAGAAAGGGAAATTCGCAGATTGCGCTTTAGCGTTTGACAAACAATTAAACAAAGTTGACTTACCAACATTCGGCAAACCAACTATTCCGCATTTCAATGCCATAAAATAATTTTTTGCAAAGATAATTTATAATTGCAAATGATTTCACAGAAAGTATGTTTGCGTAAAGATGGTTATTCCTTCACTGCTTTAAACGTTTGTTTTAAATCCAATCCAACACGAAACAAATAAATACCTCGCGATAAATTACTCATATCCACAGGTGTGTTTTCTGAATCTATCCTTCCTGTCAGCATCAACTTTCCCGTATGGTCATACACGAAGTAGTCAGCACCCAATTGGCTTACCCCGGTTTGAATGGTAACTTGACTTTTTATAGGATTGGGAAATAAAGAAAATGCATCTGCAATTTCAGATCTATTGGACAATCCGTTAGTCGTTCCGAAGCTTAGTAAACACGTGTCAATATCAAAGGCATCTATACCATAAACAAAAACTACGGTTAAAGGTTCGCAAGCCAAAGATCCACTTAGCGTAACCTGATAATCATTTGTAGTTTGTCCGATCTGAGCAAAGAAAGACATTCCACCTGTTGCCACTGTATCACCATTACAGTCGAGCACAGCAGAAACATAAGGGTAATTGACATGGCTAGTTGAGGGTTCAGAAAATTGAATGCTAACGTTGTACAGACTTGAATCCGATGGATCCGGATTTATTTCCAAAACTGTAAAATCAGCACAGGAAATAGATTGGGCCATTAATGTGCAAGAGAAGCTAATAATTGTAAATACTGTAAGTAATAATAATTTCGTTTTCATAATCTTTTTTTATTTTAAACGAAGGAAATTCTTCGGCTTTCCTATTTTGCCTTTTTGTTAAGACAAAGGTATATCCGACTATTTGCACAGATGTTATAAAAAACCGGCAATTACTTATGAATATCCGCCAACTGTTCTGTTAATTTTCTCCGACCAACAAATGAGTTCGTTTTGACAATGTGCATACCCTTTCGTTTTGACGTTTAGAAATACTTTTTTAATTTTGTCAATATGAGAATGACTGTAATGTTATAATACTCCTTTTCAAGCTTAATTCTTAAGCAATGCGCTTTATTGATACAAAGCGTTTCTTCCTATTATTAATTCATTTTATTGATAATCAAATACCAAGTCTGATGTTGACAGATATTGTTGATGTGTTGGCTGGTTTTTAAACAAAAAAATATGTCAGATATACTGAGCAGAAAAGAAATACAGCATTTTATTCATAACGGTTTTGTTCGCCTTGATCATGCATTTTCCAAGGAAATTGCAGATGCTGCTTTAGAAATTCTATGGAATGACCTTCCTTGCGACAGGTCAAATCCTTCAACCTGGATTGAGCCTGTAATTCGTTTGGGAATGTACACAGATGAACCTTTTATCAATTCCATAAACACTCCAAAGTTACATCATGCATTTGATCAGTTAATTGGTAAAAACAAATGGATTCCTTGTCGAAATGTAGGATCATTTCCTATCAGGTTTCCATCTGCCAAACAACCTAATGATATTGGTAAACATGTAGATACGAGTTTTCCGGGAAATGACCCGAACAATTATTTCGAATGGCGTGCCAACGTCAAATCAAAAGGACGGGCATTATTGATGTTGATCTTGTATTCCGATGTTAGTCTAAATGATGCTCCAACTGTCATTTATGAAGGTTCTCATATTGATGTTGCAAAGTTATTGTCTAAAGAGGGAGATGAAGGTCTTTCCTTTATGGAACTTGCGGGCAAGCTAGATGAGTTGCCAAAAAGAAAAAAAGTGTATGCCACCGGTAAAGCGGGTACAGTTTACCTATGTCATCCGTTCCTGATTCATTCAGCTCAACCACATAGAGGAAGTACTCCTAAATTTATGGCACAACCACCTTTGTTGTTAAAGGGTGAATTGTCTATTTCGGATTCTGATGCGGGCTATTCTCCCGTTGAAGAGGCTATTCGTTTAGGAATAGAGAAATCATAAAAAGGTCGCATTGATGGAGGTTGTTTTTAGCAGCCTCTTTCTTTTTAGAGTTGCACATAACAGTTTTGGTGCTTGGCGAAGGTGGCAATTTTCACAACAATGCTGAGCGGAGAACTAATATGTAATTAACCACAAATGTCCCTGTGGGGGACTGAACCGCCACTTTTGAATAGGCGAAAACGACCAAGAAAATTACTTCCAAAAAAAAAAGAAAAGTCCTAAATAGAACAAAATGAAGTCCTTTCTGAAACACTTTGCCATTTCGTTCTTATTTTCGCAGCATTACAATAACTAAGATTTTCACAACTATGAAATACTATTCGTTTGCACTGCTTTTCCTGGTATCGGGTTTTTCGTTCTCTCAAAAAGGCTCCGGGCAGGACTCTGCGATCATCCGTCAATTCTTTGATGAAGCCTTAGTACGGGGGAAATCATACGAAGACCTGCGCTCGTTGTGTAAAGGTGTTGGTGCGCGGCTTTCAGGTTCGGCACAAGCCCAAATGGCAGTTGAATGGGGAAAACGTAAAATGGAAACTTATGGTTTTGATAAAATATACCTGCAGCCTGTCATGGTTCCGCACTGGGAACGAGGAAATAAAGAGGCTGCCTGGTTTCAAAACAGTACAGGAGAGATTATCCAGGTTGATATCCTGGCATTGGGAGGTTCAATCGGAACGAATGGAATTTTGAAAGCGGAAGTGATCGAATTCAAGTCCCTGGATGAACTGAAGAAAGCTACAAAAGCAAGCGTACAGGGAAAGATCGTTTTCCTGAATCAGCCAATGAATCCTGCAGACATTATCACCTTTAAAGCATACGGAGGCTGTTATGGTATCCGCGGACAGGGTGCAGCTGAAAGTGCCAAATTGGGAGCAGTCGGAGTTGTGATCCGCTCACTGGCTTTGCCCGAAGATCATTTTCCACATACAGGTTCCATGTATTACGAGGAAGGTGTTTCAAAAATTCCGGCGGGAGCATTATCCACCATTTCTTCCAATGAGCTTTCACAAGCTCTTTCAAAGGGAAAAATAACCTTTATCATGGAAATGGATTGCAGGGATTTCCCGGATGAACCTTCGTTCAATGTCATGGGAGAACTCACCGGAAGCGAAAAACCAAACGAAGTCATTACAATAGGTGGACACCTGGATTCCTGGGATGCCGGCGAAGGTGCTCACGATGATGGTGCCGGAATCGTTCATTGCCTGGAGGCACTGCGCATTTTGAAGGTTTCGGGAATCAAACCAAAACATACAATCCGCGTAGTTTTCTTTATGAACGAGGAAAACGGAAACAAAGGAGGTCACGCCTATGCAAAATGGGCAAAGCAAGAAAATCAAAAGCAAATTGCTGCCGTAGAAAGTGATCGCGGCGGATTCAGCCCGGATGGTTTTGAGTGTGACGGGAAAGAACCCTTCATTCAATTGATCAAAGGATTTGCACCGCTGCTTGCCCCTTACGATCTGCATCACTTCGAAGCAGGTTATGGTGGTGTGGACATTTCTCCGCTGAAACAACATTACGAAGGAATCCCATTATTCGGGTTCGTTCCCGATTCACAGCGCTATTTTGACTTTCACCATGCAGCAAGCGATGTGTTTGAAAGCGTAAACAAACGTGAACTCGAACTAGGCTGTGCAAGTATGGCGGCTTTTGTGTATTTATTAGATAAATCATTGTAATTATGAACAATCAAAATCCTTTCATAGGAAGACCCAACCCGGAATTTGCTCCTGCTTATGCAAAGTATTATTTTGAAAGAACGATCGGGCAGGAAGACCTGATGCTTGCACTGGAAAAGGATTTGGATGACACCGCTGATTTTATTGCAAGTCTGCCTGAATCCAAAGCAGATTTCCAGTATGCAGATGACAAATGGACGTTAAAAGGCGTTATTCTTCATTTCATAGAAACAGAGCGTATTTTTCAATACCGCGCTCTTCGTTTTTCACGCAAAGACAAAACTGCCCTCGATGGATTTGACGAAGGTTGGTACAGTCAGCACAACAACACGGAACAACGTACATTGGAAGATTTGAGATCAGAATTCATCGATGTTCGAAAAGCAAGTATTTCCTTGTTTAAAGGAATGAACAGTTCCATGCTGGATTCGATCGGTACGGCAAATAATAGTCCGAACACTCCGCGCAATCTTGGCTGGATCATTGTGGGACATGTTATTCATCACTGCAATATCATAAAGGAGCGTTATCTTGTTGATACAGACGAAGCATTTTAAAATAATAAGTAGTGGTGAAAATTTTTCGCCACTACTATCTCCAAAACCTTTTAATTCTATCTGTAAATCCACCCCTGTTCATTTCTTGGTTAATTAATTTTCATTACAAATTGGTAATATGAGTTAGAATACTGCTAAATTTGCAGTCTCAACTGTTAACCGGTACAAAATCGGTTAATGGAAAATGAACAAAGTATGGCAGATATTTTTGATAAAATTGAACGTAATCGTGGACCTATCGGGCAGTATTCCAAAGGAGTTCATGGTTATTTCACCTTTCCAAAGTTAGAGGGTGAGTTAGGTAACAAAATGATTTTCCGCGGGAAAGAGTGTTTGGTTTGGTCTTTAAACAACTACTTAGGTTTGGCTAATCATCCGGAAGTTCGTGAAGCTGACGCACAGGCAGCAGCACAATACGGTTTGGCTTATCCTATGGGAGCTCGTATGATGACCGGTCAAACAAGTGAGCATGAAAAACTGGAAAATGAGTTAGCTGAATTCATGGGAATGGAAGATTGCATTCTTTTAAACTTTGGATATCAGGGAATGGTTTCTGCAATCGACTGTTTGGTTGACCGCAGCGATATCATTGTTTATGATTCGGAAGCACATGCTTGTATTTTGGATGGTATGCGTTTGCACACAGGTAAACGTTTCGTATTCCAGCACAACGATATGGAAAGCTTTGATAAGCAAATGAGAAATGCTACCCGTCTTGCTGAAACAACCGGTGGTGGTATTTTGGTTATCACTGAAGGAGTTTTCGGAATGGCAGGTGACCAGGGAAAATTAAAAGAAATTGTTGAATTCCGTAAATCCGGAAAATACGACTTCCGTTTATTCGTTGATGATGCACATGGATTCGGTACACTTGGTGAAACCGGCCAGGGTGCAGGTGAAGCTCAGGGAGTTCAAAATGAAATCGACGTATTATTCGGAACTTTTGCTAAATCCATGTCTTCAATCGGAGGATTTATTTGTGCAAAAGAATCGATCGTTGAGTTCTTCCGTTACAACATGCGTTCCCAGATGTTTGCAAAAGCATTGCCGATCACAATCACGATCGGGGCTCGCAAGCGTTTGGAATTGTTGCGCACACGTCCTGAATTGAAAAACAAATTATGGGAGATCGCAGACGCGCTTCAAACTGGATTTAAGAATGCAGGATTTGATATCGGTGCAACAAACTCTCCGGTAACTCCGGTTTTCATGAAGGGAAGCCTTGCAGAAGCAACGAATCTGACATTTGATTTACGTGAGAACTACAATATTTTCTGTTCGATCGTTATTTATCCGGTAGTTCCTAAAGATGTGATCATGTTGCGTATTATTCCAACTGCTGCACACACTTTGGAAGATGTATCCTACACGATTGAAACATTCAAGACACTGAAAGACAAGTTAGATTCGGGTGCTTACCAAGCCGATGAATTAGCAACTGTTGAAGTAGACAGAAAAAAGTAGGAAACAACTCTTACTTACGAAATAAAGAATTAAAACCCTGGTCCCGTAAATACGGAATCAGGGTTTTTTAATGCCCTTAACTGAGATTCTCTGCTGATTTCTAATAATTCATTACATAATCGAATCAGGAAATCAAAGATTCAGTATCTTCACTTACCAAAACTAGTCTATGCTTAAGCGAATTTTCTTTCCGAGGTTCTTTAATGAAACAAATTTCGAAGATGAGACCAAACTTATGTTGGCATACCGCCTGTCTTTATTTTTGAGCATTGTTATCGGAATACTAAGCATTGTTTTATTTATTTATTCCAGCACAACCACTGCCTTTATCACATTGTTATCATTCTTTACTGTTTTGGTAACCACTATTTATATTTTCAAAACGGGAAAATTTCGTTTACCCACCATTATTTTCAGCATCATAGGTGCATTCTGCTGCGTTATCAGCCTGTTCCTTGTTCAAAACCAGCCGCATTTTATGAATGGTTTTTGGATGGTCATAAATATTCTCCTGGCATTTATTGTTTTAGGCGCCAGATGGGGATTGTTATTTACCTTATTTCACGCAACCGCCCAGTCAATTTATTTCTATTATTTCCTGGATCAGCAAATGGAAATTATGCGAAACCTGACGCATGAACAACTAGTAGCTACCGTTATAAACTGCCTTTTGTGTTTTTCAATTATCGGATACCTGGGATGGGAAAACATTCGAACTAATGAGGTAGGAAGAAAGAAACTGAACGAAGCTCAGGACGTACTTCAGGTACAATACAACATCATCTCGAAACAGAACGAAGAAAAAACAGTGATGCTGAAAGAAATTCATCACAGGGTGAAAAACAACCTTCAGATCATCACGAGTTTATTGCGTCTGCAATCCAGGGAATTGGAGAATCCCGAAGCAATTGCCAAGTTTAAGGATGCCACACACCGCGTGATTGCCATGTCGATGATCCATGAAAAAATGTATCAGAGTGATCATCTTTCCACTCTGCATTTACGGGAATATCTGCATGACCTATCCTCCGACCTGGTTTCCTCATATCAATCCGGATACCCGGTAAGCCTGAAAATAGAATGTGATATTGATTCCATCGGTCTGCGTTCCGTAGTGCCAATCGCCCTAATCCTTAACGAATTAATTTCCAATTCACTGAAATATGCATTTGACGATTACGAAAACTGCCTCATTTCCATTTCATTTATGCATCACCAGGGCAAAAAATGCAAATTGATCTACCGGGACAGCGGTACCTGGAAAGCTCCTTCAAGACAGGGATCCTTCGGATTAGACCTCATCGAATCATTGACAGACCAGCTGGAGGGAACCATGGAATTGAAAACTTATCCGGAAACAATTTTTGACATTACTTTCAGTCCGCAAGAGGACCAGTAAACAAATTCAAAATGCAAAATTAAGAATGCAAAAAGTAATCTCCTCAATTACTCAGTCTACTTTTGAATTTTGCATTTCTAATTTTTAATTTTTAAGATCTCCTGCACTGCAGACGAAACGTACTCCACTCCTATTGCGATGACTATAAATCCGATGATTCGCGAAATGGCATTGATCCCCGAAGCTCCTAATGCTTTCACAATAAAATGGGATGTTCTCAAAATTAAATAGATCACCAGGCAAACCGCAATAATTGCACAAACAGATAACAAATGCTGCTCCTGATTATTAAACGATTGATTGTAGGTAATTAAAAGCGATATCGATCCGGGCCCAGCCAGCATTGGAATTGCCAAAGGTGTCAGTGAAACCTCTGACCTTGTTTCCAAATCAGCCTGAACACTTGCCTTTTTCATCCCCTTGTGTTTGGTAAAAGATCCTGTAAGCAAAGCAAAGCCGGATGTCGCGATAATCAATCCTCCGGCCACACGCAAGGATGTAATACTGATTCCGAAGAAATTCAAAACATACTTACCGGCAAAAAAAGAAATCAAAAGGATGATGCATACATTGACAGAAGTCCAGAAGGATGTTTTGTCGCGGTTATGCTTCGTATCATCCTTAGTCAATCCAACAAAAACGGGAACTGTTCCCAAAGGGTTCAAAACTGAGAATAAAGCTGCAAAGACACTGATAAATAATTCCATTTTTTGCTGCAAAATTCCCCATATTTCGGGGTTTACACGTTAGGTGAATGTTAATTCTTAATTACGATTCCTAATTCTATTCTAATTTAAACTTTCTAATTCGTAATTCGTAATTCGTAATTCGTAATTCGTAATTCTATGATTATCTTCGTAAAAAACAAGAAATGGAGAAAGAACAATTAACAGAACTTGCCTCCCAATTAAGCCATCCATCGGGAGAAAAAGGCAATGAAATTGCACAGATGATGAATGAAACGAATATCGGGATGACAAAAAATGCAATCTCGAATTTGAACCTGACTCCGGGAGATTCTGTTTTGGAGCTGGGCCATGGAAACGCCGGTCACCTGGAATTTCTTTTTTCTCAATGCGGGAATATCCATTATACCGGTTTAGAGATTTCAACACTAATGAACCAGGAAGGACAGCAGTTGAACAAAAACCTCGTTAATGCCCAAAAGGCGTATTTCGTATTGTATGACGGAAAACAAATCCCTTTCGCGGATAATCACTTCGACAAATTATTCACCGTTAATACCATCTATTTCTGGGAAGATCCGCTGGCATTACTTACAGAACTGTCGCGTGTTCTCAAACCCGGAGGCCAGTTCTCACTTACATTTGCACACCGCAGTTTTATGGAAACTCTTCCCTTCACTCCATTTGGTTTCACCTTATACAACCCGGATGAAGCAATGAAAATAGTGGAGCGCAGCCCCTTTAAGTTGAAGCATGAAGATGATCAAAAAGAAGTAGTACTCACCAAAACAGGAGAATCCGTGGAAAGACAATTTTCTACATTGGTTCTCGAAAACTCCAAATAATCCGTTCAACAACATTCATTCGCAAATTATGAAAGAACATACTTACGAAGCCACCATTTCCTGGACCGGGAATAAAGGAAGCGGAACCTCAGATTACGCAGCATACGGGAGAGAATTTACCCTTCAAATTCCGAATAAACCCGATCTATTATGCTCAGCGGATGTACCATTTCGTGGTGACAAAACAAAACACAATCCGGAAGACTTCTTCTTGGCATCCCTTTCCAGTTGTCATATGCTTTGGTATTTTCATTTGTGTGCGGATGCCGGAATCAGGGTCATTGAGTATGAAGACCAGCCGATTGGAAAAATGATTCAAGACCCCAATGGTGGTCGTTTTACTTCCGTGGTACTTCGCCCGAAAGTGGTAATTACCGATCCAACTCAAACTGAACTGGCAAACAGTTTACACCACGAAGCCAATAAACAGTGTTTCATTGCCAATTCGTGTAATTTTCCTGTAACCCACGAGCCAACATGTTCGGCAAAAGATGCCTGATTTGAGAAAGAAGATTTAGATTTCATCAAAGTGTGCTTAAATTTGTAAACCAAGAATCCGCATGAGCAACAAGAAAAAAGGAAATACATCCATCCGAAAAGCACGCTATGTTTTATACAAAGAAACACTGGTCGATGCAAAAGAACACCTCTGGACATTCATCGGCTCTTTTTTTGGAATTGGTTTGATTGCTCTAACCCAGGCACAATCACTCGACAAATTAGAAAACATTTTCCTGATCGGCTCATTCGGAGCAAGCAGTGTATTGATCTACGGAGCAATTCAAAGTCCGCTGGCTCAACCGCGCAACCTGGTTGGAGGACACCTTATTTCGGCCTTCATAGGTGTATGTGTGTACAAACTCATTCCCGATCCCATTTGGATCTCTGCACCTCTTGCAGTTAGTCTTTCAATCGTTGCCATGCAAATGACGAAAACACTTCATCCTCCCGGCGGCGCAACTGCCCTGATTGCAGTCATCGGAACTCCCAAGATCAAAGACCTGGGATTCATGTATGTTTTATCTCCGGTGTTATCAGGTGTGCTGATTCTTCTCCTTGTTGCGATTGTGGCCAATAACCTGACAAAAAACAGGAAATATCCGACCAATAGCAGATTGACGAAATACATCAAACCAAAAAGAATACGCTTAAGAGATGTCACAAAAAACAAAGAGAATTTGTAAAAAAGGTCATCATTATTTCAAAAGCAGTGATTGTCCTACTTGCCCGGTTTGCGAAGAAGAGCGAAAATCTGGGGCGGGTATTTTTTCCGATCTTTCTGCTCCTGCACGAAGAGCAATGGAAAATAATCACATTACAACATTGGAAGAACTTTCCCGGTACACGGAAAAAGAAATCCTGCAGTTTCACGGAATCGGTAAAACTTCTCTTCCAATCCTAAGAAAACTCTTATCTGAGCAAGGGCTTGTTTTCAAAATTTAATTTTTGAGTTATATTTACTTTTAGAAGACTCATAGACGTAAGACTCAAGACCAAAGACTTGATCTGTCTATAGTCTTATATCTAACGTCTTTAGTCTCAAAAATATGAAAACAACGTTCACAACCGTAGACGAATACATCCAGGAGTTTGAAGGAGAAACCCGGGAGCGATTAATTGCAATCCGGAAATTGATTCGGGAAACCGCACCGGAAGCTGTAGAATCGATTTCGTACGGGATGCCAGCATATAAAGTGAACGGGAAGCCGCTGGTTTATTTTGCTGGATACAAATCACACGTCGGGTTTTATGCTACTCCAACCGGTCACAAAGCATTCGAAAAAGAACTTTCCAAATACAAGCAAGGAAAAGGTTCCGTTCAATTTCCTTTAAACGAGCCTCTTCCTATAAAACTGATCAAAGAAATCGTTCTGTTCAGGCTGGCAGAAAATGATAATTTGTACGGAAATAAGAGATAGCGTCAGCTATCGAATACTTAGTGCAGCAGCGGCAAACTGCTTAGCACTAAGGAAGTACCCAGCTATCATTTAAAGAATGATTAAATTCACCAAAAAACAACTCATGAAACACCTGCTGATTTTCCTTTTAATTATTTCTGCATCGTCGTCGTACGCTCAATTCACTCATGCAGATTCCCTAAGAGGTACATACGGAAGCTCCCGCAATTGGTGGGATTTAAAACACTATGACCTGAGTGTAACATTTGACATAGAAAAGAAGGAGATTCACGGTAAAAACACAATACGTTTTTCTGTCCTGGAATTAAGAACAAAAAATACTTCTGAATTACAGATCGATCTTCAGGAACCAATGATTATTGACAGTATTCTATCAAAAAACGAACTGAAAAAATTGACTTTTCGAAAGGACGGAAATGCCTATTTTATCCCAGGTGCAATAAGCGGTGAAGATGATAATGAGCTAACGGTATATTTCCACGGAAAACCACGAGTTGCAAAACGCGCACCCTGGGATGGCGGAATTGTGTGGGCCAAAGATCAAAATAGCAAACCATGGGTTTCAGTTGCTTGCCAGGGACAAGGAGCAAGTGTTTGGTTTCCGTGTAAAGATTCTCAATTCGACGAGCCGGATAATGGAGTTACTATGCACTACACCTGTCCAGGTGATTTGGTTTGTGTGAGTAATGGGATTTTCGCCGGTAAAGAAATAAAGAATACAGGCCAGGCTACTTATTCATGGAATGTAAGCAACCCGATCAATAATTACTGCATGATCCCATATATCGGAGATTATGTAAACATGCACGAACACTTTGCAGGTGAAAAAGGAAATCTCGAAATCGATTACTGGGTTTTAAGAGGAAACGAAGAGAAGGCCAAAAAGCAATTCCAGGACGCACCAAAAACACTCAAGGCTTTGGAATACTGGTTCGGTCCCTACCCTTTCTATGAAGATGGTTACAAATTGGTTGAAGCTCCTTACCTGGGAATGGAACACCAAAGTGCCGTAGCTTACGGGAACGGTTATAAGAACGGTTATCTGGGTTCTGATTTAAGCGGAACGGGAATCGGATTAAAATGGGATTTTATTATCGTCCATGAAAGCGGGCACGAATGGTATGGAAATAACATTACCTCGAAAGACATTGCAGATATGTGGGTCCACGAAGGATTTACCTGTTACAGCGAAACGCTCTTTACTGATTATTGGTTCGGAACGGAGGATGCAGACAAATACTGCCAGGGGCTCCGGAAAAACATCCTGAATGACAAACCGGTCATCGGGCCGTACAACGTAAATACCGAAGGAAGCGGTGATATGTATAACAAAGCCGCCAATATGCTTCACACCATTCGAACAATCCATGCGAACGATTCCTTGTTCCGCATGATGCTTCGGAAAATGAATGCAACATTTTACCATCAAACAGTTACGACCCAGCAAATCGAGCAGTTTATGTCGGTTGAATTGGGTGTGGATCTTTCAAAAGTATTTGATCAATACCTGAGAGAAAAGAACCCGCCTACCCTTCAATTGAAATACAAGAAGAACAAAGTACAGTTTCGCTGGATTAATTGTATTCCGGGATTCAATATGCCTATCATGAACGGAAAACAGAAACTGGCTTGTTCATCCAAATGGGGATCTTATGCAATTGGTCATGATTATTCCTTTGAATTGAATCCGAACTTATACGTAATTCTTCAAGAAAAGGGATTGAAAAATAAATAGGGTTTCGCTGCATGTCATTTTGTTAATTAATTCTGACAAGTGACTTCAAAGTGCCTCTTTGATTTTTCTACTTTTGTAGAAATTTCAAGAATGTTAACGCTCGATCCGAAAGAACTTCCCGTACCCAAACTTCACAGCTATTTGCTTGGAGCTATCGGACCACGCCCCATCGCTTTTGCTTCCACAATCGATGAAAACGGGGTAAACAACTTATCTCCGTTCAGTTTTTTCAATGTGTTTTCGGCAGCTCCACCGATCCTTATTTTTTCTCCTGCCAGAAACGGGAGAACCAATACGACCAAGGACACTTATAACAATGTCAAGCATATTCCCGAAGTGGTTATTAACATTGTGAATATGGACATCCTGCATCAAATGAGTTTGAGCAGTTCTCCTTTCGGTCCGGAAGTGGATGAATTCGTTAAATCAGGTCTTACCCCTATAAAATCAGATACGATCAGACCCATGCGTGTTCTGGAAGCACCTGTTCAGTTTGAGTGCAAGGTTTTAGAAGTACGCGAACTGGGAGATCAGGGAGGTGCAGGAAATTTGGTTATTTGCGAAGTAACCAAAATTCACATTCACGAAGAAATTTTGGCAGAGGATGGAACTATTGACCAGAAGAAGATTAACCTGGTAGCCAGAATGGGAGGAAACTGGTATTGTCATGCAAATGAGGCCTCCATGTTCGAGATCACAAAACCGATTACAACAATCGGTATTGGTTTTGATCAGCTCCCGGATGATATCCGTGTCAGTTCTGTCCTAACAGGAAATGATCTGGCGCAGTTGGCCGGTGTTACGGAATTACCAAATGAAACAGATGTAAACGAGTATAAACTATTGGAATTAAGTGATTTATTCCTAACTTTAGAAGACGAACCGGCAAAGCTGGAACTTGCTCTGCATCAACGTGCAAAAGAATTAATTAATAAAAATGATATTGAAGGAGCCTGGATGACCCTGCTTTCTTTTAACGATTAAAAATTGTAAATAACCCGTAGAAATATGTTTAAAATATCCGGAATATTAAAGGTGAAAAATGATACCGTTCAAGTATCAGAAAAGTTTTCAAAGAGAGAATTTGTTTTAACTGATAATGCAAGTATGTATCCTCAGGATATCCTGTTTCAATTAACGCAAGATAAATGCAGTCTGATTGATGGATTTAACACGCAGGAGCAAATTGAAGTGTCTTTCAACCTAAGAGGCCGTGAATGGACAAGCCCTCAAGGAGAAGTTAAATACTTCAATACACTGGAAGCATGGAGAATTGAAAAGGTCGGATCTCCTGCAATGGGAGGTGGAATTCCGGCTGGCGGACCAACTGCAATGAGTTTGGATCCGATTGCTACACCAAGTGCATCAACGGCACCAAGCGACGACGACGATTTACCATTCTAATAATAAAAGCCCCGGCGATAAATCCCGGGGCTTTTTTACATCCTAAATACTATGAAAGAAGACGTTGCCCGTAAACTGACAAATAATCTTACATTAATTCGAATCCTTTTCGGAGCTTTTCTTTTCGGTATTCTCAGTTTTCTAACAGCAATGAGTCTCATTGTTGAAGCTGGAAGCCAACAAACAAATACCAATGAGCTTTTCCAGCTGATCGCACCAATTTTCATGGTGACCGCAGTATCGGTAAGTATTTTTCTCGGAAAATCCATGCTCGCCAAAGTCCACAACGAAACCAACCCATTGAAACTGATCAAATCGTATACATCTGTAAGGATCATTCAAATGGGGATAATAGATGCATCTATCATTTTTGCTATCGTTTGCTTTGTACTCACCACCAACAGCTATTTTATTATTCTTGCCGGAATCGGTACATTGTACTTTATATCCCTTTTCCCTCTTCAGAAAAAGGTAGTCCAGCAATTAAAACTGGATTCCCCGATCAATTATTAAGCAGGTAATTATTCGAAAAATCGTGGAATAATTCCCCGGTTTGGTGCTTTATTCTACACTTTTATCCATTTTGGCAAATCAATTTACTTTTTATCTGATCGCAGTTAATCCTTCCCAAAACACTGATAAACAATAGGTTTTGCTTTTTAATTTTCCATTTTGAATTTTGAATTCAGGCACTGGCATTATATTTCCATTGGAGACTGCAGAATCTTAAAAAAAAGTACCATGAAAAAGTTAATCATCGCAGCAATAGCAATTACCACAACAGTATTCGCAAACGCTCAAACAGGAACGGAAACAGCTAAGGCTCCAAAAACAGAAGTAACAGACGCAACCAATCCGGACCGAGTAAAAATCAAATTGGAGGAATTACCTGCAGCTGTAAGAAAATCACTTACTGAAGACGCGTTCCAGGGATGGACAGCTAAAAATGCTTACATCGTGAAAAATAAAACTGAGAAAACTTATTACGAAGTTGAATTATGGAATGCTAAATCTGAGTTGAATGTCGTAAAATTCAATGAAGACGGAACAGTTATCAAATAACCTGTTTTTCCTTAAATAATCCTAAGAAAGGTCTTGCTTTTGCTTGACCTTTCTTATTTTTATTAGGAATCACAAAACAAGAGCTTTGGATAAAAAAATCCTGTTAATTGAAGACGATCCGACTTTCGCAAAAATTGTAACTGCTTTTTTAAACAAGAAAGGTTATGAAGTAAGCACTGCCCCTAATCTCCAGTCAGGTGAAAAATCACTGAGTTCAGAAAAATACGATCTGCTGCTTTTGGATTACCGTTTACCAGATGGAATCGGGATAGATCTCATTGCAAAAATGGGAGTTCACTTTCCAAACCTTCCGGTTGTGATCATTACCAGCTTTGACGATGTAAGAACTGCGGTGAAATCCATTCAATCCGGAGCCTTTGAGTATATCATCAAGCCCATAAATCCGGATGAACTATTGCTGGTAATTGAATCGGCTTTAACTAAAAAAACGCAACCTAAAACTCAGGTATCAGCCACTCCTCCTAATAAAACAGCTTTCATAAAGGGCGAAAGTCCGATAGCAAAAAAATTATACGAATATGTTGACCTGGTTGCTCCTACGGAAATGTCCGTGATGATCATCGGGGAAAGCGGAACAGGAAAGGAGCATATCGCCCGTTCCATCCACAATCAAAGCAAACGTTCTGACGGACCGTTCATAGCTGTCGACTGCGGAGTACTTTCCAAAGAACTTGCCGCCAGCGAATTATTCGGACATGCGAAAGGTTCCTTTACGGGTGCATTGCAAGATAAAGTTGGAGTGCTGGAAAAAGCAAACGGGGGAACCCTGTTTTTGGACGAGATCGGGAACCTGGGTTATGATGTTCAGATCAAACTACTGCGCACGCTTCAGGAACGAACAATCGAACCCGTTGGAAGCGGAAAAAGCATTCCCATCGATATTCGTCTGATCAGTGCAACAAATGAAAACTTACTCCAGGAAATCGGAGCAGGTAATTTCAGGGAAGACATTTATCACCGTATCAATGAATTCAAGATTCAGATGCCTGCCTTACGCGAAAGAGGGGCCGACCTGGAACTTTTCATTCAATACTTTGTAGAACAATCAAATAATGAGTTGGACCGCTCTGTAAAAAGGCTTTCTCCCGAGATCATTGAAGTTTTCAAAAAATACGACTGGCCGGGAAACTTACGGGAACTGCGCAATGTGATCAAACGTTCTGTTCTGTTGAGCAAAAATGACGAAATCGGAATTGACTTACTCCCTGAAGAAATGATCTCACGCGCTCACAAAAGCAACCCGAATAACTTAAAGCTGGTTCAGGAGACCAATGAACGCGAGTTGATCTTAAATGCCCTGGTTCAGACCAGATACAACAAAACAAAAGCTGCCCGGCTTTTAAACATTGACCGGAAGACTCTTTACAGTAAAATGGAAAAGTACCAGCTGGATTGAATTGTTCCCGCTATTTGTTCTCGATACGTCAGTTATGGCTGACACTATCAAACGCTTTCAATTGCTTTTTCCAGTTCCGGAATGATCTCATTTACCTCGTAGAAAACAACTCCGCGACCGCTGTTCTTCAATTGAATTTCCAAGGCTCGCAATTTTTGTGCTAGATTCCGGGATCCCATTTGTCCAAACCTTCCTGCCAGGCGGTGAACCAATAACAAAATATCCTGTGTATTTTGTTCTCTCAAAGCTGTTTTTATAGCTTTTAAATCAGACTTTGAATCGGATACAAACTGGATCCTGATTTCTTTAAATTCCGTCTCATCTGGGATCATGGCTTTTAATCCGGAAAAATCAAATTCTGTTTCCCGCATATTAAGTTTGCGAATTGGTTCATAAAACTCATTGCTTTTAAAGGGTTTCAGAACAATTTCATCGAAGCCGCTTTGCAGGAACAATTCCTTTTCTTCCGGTAATACCTGGGCAGTAAGTGCGATGATCTTCACCTGCTTATGTCCGCGTTGTCTCAAGCGTGCACATAAATCGATCCCGCTCATTCCCGGCATACGGACATCGGCGTATATCACTCTCACGTCTTCATTCCAATCCGTTCCCAGCAGTTCTCCCGGATCACTGAAGCACCTGAATTTCAGATTCTTTTGCTTTAATAATTGTTCACATAACTTTAAAATAAGCGGATCATCATCTACAACCCAAATCTCCCCATCCAATTCAATTGCTTCTTCCGACTTGTTAACTACAGTTTGTAATTCGCCTGATTGTGCTTTTTCGAAAGAGAAGTGAAGTTTAAATTCCGTTCCTTTTCCCAATACACTTTTTACAGTCATTTTACCTTTCAGGGCATCTACCAGTTCTTTTACAATGCTTAAACCCAAGCCTGTTCCGGATTGAACGGGTGCGTTTCGGGCCTGCTCAAATTGCTGGAAAACAAGCTTCAGATCTTTCGCATCCATCCCGATGCCGGTATCGGAAATAGTGAAATACACATCCAAACTATTCGCATGATCCTTCATCTGAACTTTTAACGAAACCGAACCTTGCTGAGTAAATTTTACTGCATTGCTGATTACATTGATCAAAATTTGTTTCAAGCGAAACGAATCGGAAATCACTGCTGAGCCTTGTTCAAATTCATCCGTTTGAAAAATCCATTGAATACCTTTCTGACTGCACTGAAAAGCAGATAAATCTGCAACTTCATCAATCATTTCTTTTAACTGAAAAGCTTTCTTCTCGATTTTAAAATTGGAGGAAATGATGCGCGAATAATCCAGGATTTCATTGACAACCTGCAACAAGTGTTCAGAAGCTTTCGAAACCACCTCGATTTTAGATTTATCATGTCCCTGTTCATTCATCAACAGCTCAGAATATCCAACGATCGTCTGCAAGGGTGAACGGATTTCGTGACTCATATTGGAAAGAAAGCGCTGCTTTGCCTGGCTGTGGAATTCTGCCTCTTCCCTGGATGCCTCCAATTGCCTGCGATAACGATTGAATTTCGATATGTCCCCGATAATAAAGCCAATGAGAACAAAAGCCACCAGTACAAAAATCACCGTTAAAATCTTGGTAAATGAAACAGTTTCCCGGGCAATTTGGATCGACATAGCAGAACTCAGGTGCGTATTCAGGCTTTCTTCATTCTTCACCTCACCTATTATCTCCAATAAACGATTATACAAGATCTCATTGCTTTTTATGAGGATCAACTCCTGTTTCTGCAAGAACTTCCGGCCCGAATTCCGTTCTGATTCGACCTCGTCCAGAGAAATGCGAATATTTTCCAGGATACTATCTTTTTTCTGGGAAACAGCTAGTGTATCTATGTGAACATTCATCCTCTCTTCCACAACTACATACGGCTTTGTCTCGACGACCACCTGCTTCTTCCGCCTGAACCGTCTTTTCTTTACCGGAACTTCTTCTTTTACAACCGGATCAAAATAGGTGTACGTTTTCGTTTGCTTTTCTGTAGTAACCACATTTGTGTCGACTTTTAAATTCTCCCGGTCAACACGATCCGCCAATTCTTCGAACTGTTTGTCCACTAATCCGTTGTGAATGTAATTGTACCTGATCTTGAGGTATTTTTCAAAAAGTTTATTTCGCCGTACGAAGATAGAATCCACCTGGACCAGTCGTTCGACCTGCGAGGAGTTATCTGCAAAGGAATCCTTCAGTTGAGCCAGCCTGTTTGAGATCTGTGAAACCCTTTTATCGTATTCGTTGGAAGGATTGTACCTGTTTTGTAAAGCTTCCGCCCGATAGAAATCATTGAGCCGGCTCATTTCCATTTGCAGGTCATTCAAAGCATTCAAGCGGTTATTCGGTTTTGCCAAATCTTCAACAACCGTGTTAATCCGGTCGAATGCACTGCGATTAACGATCCAGGTAAACAGCGAAACACACAACACTAAACCGAAGGCTAGAATTAACTTCCCACGGGTTGTTTGTGTAAATCGTTTTGAATGTTCCAAATTTGTCTGCTTTAAAAAGACTGCCTTTGATTCCCTCAGTCATCTTTTAAACTGAGTTGGAATAAGAACATCATAAAAATAGGGACAAATGCCTCCTGTAAATACTAAAAAGACCTAAATTATCGTCCTTTCCATTCCGGCTGAGAGACCATGAGATATGCCAGAAGCGCAAACAAATAAATCGGATAAAACAACTCGAACAGTCCCAAACCTAACAAATCAAAGGGTTTCGGTTTCTTTTTATCCATTTTCACCAAGATGAAATCCATTCCGTACTTAAATGCAATTAGCAGGAAGGTAAGCCAATAAACTCCGGCAAAAAAAGTGATTATCAAAAGCAGGAAGTAATAAAGATGAAGTCCGACCGCCCAAACTCCTAAAAAATTATTCAGTGAATCGGCCACATGATTTGTTTTTCCGAGCCAGCGGACACGCTGTTCCATCACTTCCGAAAGTGTTTCCGGAGTTTCAGTTTCCACTTTCAGTGCTTCATTCTCTACGATCTCGATCCGTTTTCCGGCGCTTCTAAAAGCTCTTAAGGTATAAATATCATCTCCGCTTAAAATATGGTCGTGTTCTTCGATATCATCCACCTGATCAAAGCTTGAAACGTGGATCAGCAGGTTTGCCCCGCTGCAATTCACAGGTCTTGACCATCCTGCAATTCCTTTATTCAAAAGTGTAGTGAAAAGATATTCCAATGTAAAGAAAGACTGCCACCATTTTGTACCTGTCATCTCGACGGGAAGGATGATCAACTCAGCTTCAGGAAGCAGGAGCATCGATTTCATGTAATCCTTTCCGAATGAAACATCCGCATCCATAGTCAGGCAGTATTCTGTACGAACGTGATCCATTCCAAAACGAATTGCCCGCTTCTTTCCTCTTTGTTCTTCCGGCAAATGTAGTAGTCGCACTGGAAATGAATCCATTTCCCTGAACAAGTCTATATAAGAATCAGAAGAATGATCATTGACAAAAATCCATTGTGCCGGCTGGTATCGCTGAGCATAAATACAATCCAGGAACTCTTTCAGGTTAGCTGCTTCATTTCTAAAAGGAATCACCACTGAAATTTCATCAATTGCCATCATCTTTTTTGAGTTTCTGCTGATCCTCAAACGGTTCACACCAAACAGCAATGTCAAGATCGAAAGCATATAAAGAAGTACCCAGGAACCAATCAACCACATAACTTATTTTTTTCTCTTCGGTAACCAAATAAAACTACTCATAAATGCCGGCAAAGCGATATTTATAAGGTAAATAATAATACTCGATACGATAACATCCGGAACTGAAACAACTGTTCCTGCAAAAACAAACAAGGCAGCAGTTTCCCTGATCAAAACCTTTCCTGACCATAAAGAAGGAATGAAAGAAGTGAACAAGTAAATCAACCAAATCTGAGTGATCAGAAACCAGAAATCGGTATACCCGAAAGTCACAAACAAAAGTGCATATTGTAAACTGAACACTAAAAAACGGATGGAAGAAAAAGCCAGGAAAGGCCATTTCAGTTGCTGGTATCTTCCCCTGATACTTTGCAGTCTTCTCACAAAAGGAAGCCGGCTTCTCTTTTGAGGAAGCAGATAATCCCCGAAGAAGTAAAAAAGCAGAATTACTACGGCCCCAATACTTGTGGAAATCCACAAAGCATTCGTATTCCCGTACTTTAGAAGCACTGCAAACAATCCGAAAAGCAAGGTCGGTATTAGCTGGCTAAGATTGGCCAGTGAGGTTGTAAAAATGATGTATATCGTTTGGCGTCTCTGGAAGAAAATGAGTCTTCCCAGGAAATTTCCCCAGCCGTTGGGAGACATAAAGCCAGAGGCTACTCCCGCCCAAAATGCATTCTTTACCAATTTGGCATCCACATTCAGAGGAGCTGTAATGATCTTCCATTTCAGGAATTCCATCCACAAATTCGGAACAAGAAGCAGTAAAGCCAAAACGAGTGCCCACCAATGTTTGATCTCAAGACCTTTGGCGTGCTCCCAATCCACATTTCTGAGCTGAAAATACAAGGTCCAGATTACGGCTGTAAAAACCAATAATTTGAATAATGTAATCAAACCAGCCCGTTTTTTAGTAGCTTTATCCTTCTCTTTCATTTGCATGGCCGAAGATAAAATAATTTTAGGGATTGATCCCGGAACAACTGTATTAGGATACGGATTAATCCATATTCAGGGCACGAAAATTGAGATGCTCAACTTTGGAATAATCCAATTGAACAAACTCGACAATCAACCCGATAAGTTGAAACGAATTTTTGACCGGATAGACGGACTAATGGAAGAATACAAACCAGACGAAATGGCCATTGAAGCTCCTTTTTTCGGGAAGAATGTTCAATCCATGCTAAAATTGGGAAGAGCCCAGGGTGTTGCAATAGCAGCTTCCTTACGCAGAAACATTCCTTACGAAGAATATACTCCGAAACGGATCAAACAAGCCATTACCGGCAATGGAAATGCGTCCAAGGAGCAAGTGGCTATTATGCTGCAAACACTGCTTCGTTTTGATGAACTTCCCAAGTACCTGGATGCCACTGACGGATTAGCCGCTGCTGTTTGTCATCATTTCTCAAAAGGAATCGGTGAAAACAATAAGAGCAAGGGAAACAGCTGGACCAGTTTTTTAAGTAAAAATCCTGAACGAAAAATAAGATGAGACACCTTCTTTTAGCCTGCTTTTTAAGCTCATTCTCTTTTCTTCAAGCCCAGGAATTGAATTTCGACTGGTATGAGGGTTCCTGTCTTTTTAATGCGAAGATCGACAGCAGCAAGGCAAATTACCAGCAAGTGCAAAATGTACACTACACCTTAATCCAGGCATCTGATCTCAGTCAGCCCTTTTTAGCATACGCACCCAAAGACACTGCTTACCTGAAAGTGAAAAACATTCAATTCGAATGTGGTAATTTTCTGAAAGAGCTGGATCAGATGGAATACCCGAAAGGCGAATACTGGACTAATATCAAAAAAATGCGCCTGGCAAATCTTAAAGAGCAATGTTTACTGCGGGAAAAAGCTGTGATCGCATTAAATCAACCGAAAGTACTAAAGGGAACTCCTTATTGTAAGGACTGTTCACAATACGTCACTGCGCTGGACAAAGGTGGAAAAACATTATTGAACCTTTGGAAAGAAATGCACGACAAAGAAGTTGCTGAAGCTCTTGATCCAGAGCCGATCATCCGGTCATTTGAACAGCGCTGGAACAGTTCAGACCAGGAATTATGGGCCAGAATTGAAGTTTTAAGATATGGCTGGTGGAATTGTGTTCTTGAAAACCAAAAGCTTTGGTTCGATGAAAAACAATATCATACGGAATTTAAAAAGCTGATGAGTTCCATTAAATCGGACTGTCACTAAGGATTCTTCTGCAATTCAATGGATTCTTTCTGCAAATTTTCCATTACCTTATCCAGCATCAACTTGTACTCTTCGTGTTTGCTGGTATAATACACAAACGAATCCTCGTATTGTTTCTCGGAAATATGCTTTGTCTTCAAGTAATCCCTTCCAGAAGCACTCATTACTTTGTAGTAACGGTTAACGGTTGAATAAGTTGTTTGGATGTGTCCTTCCAAAACAAGCATATCCGTCATCAAAACGATCATTTGATCTTTAGGGATCAGGTCATCCGGCTTATCCAAACCATGCAGTTCACTATTGCAGGATTGCAGGATCACCAAAAGGAATATGCCCAGGAATTTTCTCATCGGTTAAACAGTAAACGTTCTCCGCTTTGAATACCGGTCAAACCATTGTCATAAACCAATTCACCATTTACAAAAGTCTTCTCAATACTTGAAGAGAAAGTTGTTCCTTCGAATGGAGACCATCCGCACTGGTAAAGCAGGGATTCTTTTGTTACCGTTGACTTTTTACTTAAATCAACCAACACAAGATCCGCAAAATAGCCTTCTCTCAGGAATCCGCGATCTTTTATCTGAAAACAGGTTGCAACCGCATGGGCCATTTTTTCCACAACTCTTACCAATGGAATCTTTCCGTTTGCGGAAGCATCCAGCATTGCTAGTAAGGCATGTTGAACAAGAGGTCCGCCGGAAGGAGCCTGCAGGTAAGGCTGCTGTTTTTCTTCGATCGTATGCGGTGCATGATCTGTCGCAACCACATCAATGCGGTTATCCAAAAGCGCTTTCCAGATCTGATCTCTGTCGGCAGCAGTTTTTACAGCAGGATTCCATTTGATCCATGCGCCTTTATCCTTATAATCTGTATCCGAGAACCACAAATGATGTACACATGCTTCGGCAGTAATCCGTTTTTGTTCCAAAGGAATATCATTCCGGAAAAGTTCCGTTTCGATTCCCGTAGAAATGTGTAAAATATGTAATCGGGTATTGTTCTTTTTAGCCAGTTCCACCGCTTTGGAAGACGAAAGATAACAGGCTTCTGCATTCCGGATCAAAGGATGAGCAGACATCGGGATATCTTCACCGAACTGTTCTTTGTATTCCTCCAGATTCTTTCTGATCGTTGCCTCGTCCTCACAATGCGTAGCGATCAACATTGGAACGTTTGCAAAGAGATGTTCCAGTGTATTCGTATTATCGACCAGCATATTCCCGGTGGATGAGCCCATGAATATTTTGACTCCGCAAACATTTTGGATATTTGTTTTCATCACCTCATCATAGTTGTCATTCGAAGCACCCATGAAAAAGGAATAATTTGCAGGAGAGACTTCAGAAGCCCGGTGGTATTTTGCTTCCAATAATTCCTGGGTCAGCGTATTCGGAACCGTATTCGGCATTTCCATGAACGAAGTGATTCCTCCTGCAACAGCAGCCCTTGATTCCGATTGAATAGTTGCTTTATGAGTTAAGCCCGGTTCCCTGAAATGGACCTGGTCGTCGATGCAGCCGGGAAGTAAGTGTAATCCGTCACAATTAATCTCGTTTACCGATCCGTCAACAGCAATTGAAGGAGCTATTTTCGAAATGCGTTTTCCATCGATCAAAACATCCGCAACAAATCCCTTCCCCTCATTTACCAGCGTTGCGCCTTTCAGTAAAACCTTTCCCATCACACTTTTAAATTTCTCATTTTCCAAACACCAAAGAAAGCCTCTTTGAAAATGCTCGAAGACATTTTTGATTCTCCGAACTGACGATCTATAAACGTGATCGGAACCTCTAATATTTTAAATCCTTTTTTCTTTGCGGCATATTTCATTTCGATCTGAAAGGCATATCCTTTGAAATGAATATTATCCAGATCGATCGCTCTTAGCACCTTACTGGAATAGCACATAAATCCGGCAGTAGTATCCGAAATACCAATAAACAGGATCATCCGGACATAAACGGAAGCAAAATAAGACATAAGAATTCGTCCCATGGGCCAATTCTGAACCTTCCCTCCTCTTGTATAACGAGATCCGATACTCACATCGGCACCCTTTTTAGTGCAGGCTTCCAATAATCTAGGTAAATCCAACGGATTGTGCGAGAAATCGCAGTCCATTTCAAAAATATAATCGTAATTCTGATTCAAAGACCATTTGAACCCATGGATATAAGCCGTTCCCAGGCCCAGCTTACCCTGTCTTTCTTCCAGGAAAATACGACCGGGAAACTGTGTGATCAACTCACGGATAATTGCCGCAGTTCCATCAGGAGAATTATCATCTACAAAAAGAATATCGATCGCAACAGGCAAAGCCATTACAGCCTGAGCCATCCGCTCAACATTCTCTTTTTCATTATACGTTGGAATAATTACAACAGCTCGCGTCACGTGGGTTTTAATTTCAGGTGATAAAAATAGTCAAATTCCGGTTCCTTTAGCGAATTTATGCAGTTTCTAACATATTTTAGAATCGCGAATTAGAAATTGTATCCCGGCAAACTTCAAGTTCCAATAGCATTGGAATCAAAAGATTTTGGATCTGCAAGTAAACAAGATTCGAAAATCAACCTGCACAGGTAGAGCACATCCTGTTTAATATTAATCAGGCTTGTTTAAAATATATACAAACGTCGCTATATCTATGCTTTATCTATGCTTGATCCATACTTGATTCATGCTTGATTTATGCATCATTTGTGAAGTGTCTTTAAATAAAGATGTCCGTTTCCTCCGGTATTTCGGTTTATAAACACTTTGGTGAAAGAGTCAGGCTAAATAAGCTTTACATTTCACATCATATTCCTTACATTTAAAGATGCGGTATTAATTGACTTTGAATAATAATTATCTTTGGTAGAGATGAGATGGACTTCACAAATAGCATTTTTAATACTTTTTCTTTGTCAAAACAATACCATATCCGGTCAGTCATTTCATAATATCACGTTCCTGGATCAATGGCACCAGGACAGTTTGATCTCCAATTCTTCTAAGGTTCGTTATTCCGATTGTTTTGGTTTTGTTCAGAATGGCAGTGAATATGCTGTAATCGGATCAACCGAAGGAACACATGTCTTCCTTGTTAACGACCAGGACAAACTAATTTCAAAAGGATTTATCAAGGGAAGGTATTCCAGCACTTTTGTCCAGCACCGGGAATATGCTGTTTTCAGAAATTACCTATACGCTGTTTGCGACGAAGGTGTGAGCAGCCTTCAAATTATCGATCTTCAGTATTTACCTGACTCCATTTATTTAATCAAGGAAGACACCCTGCAATTCGGGCGGGTTCACAATATTTTTATTGACACCGTCCAGGAAAAACTTTACTCGTGTATTCACAGGAGCACAGTTAACACCCAAGTAATTGACGCGCCCATGAAGATCTTTTCCCTGGCCGACCCATTGGAGTTACAAGAACTTTGGAGCGGACCCGGTGATGTAAATGAAGTACATGACATTTACGTTCGAAACGGGATTGCTATTCTAAACTGCGGTTACGACGGATTGCGGGTTTATGATTTCACTAACACAAGTACTCCGGATTACCTGGATTCCAAATCCATTTATACCGATCAGGGTTACAATCATCAGGGCTGGTTAACCCCGGATGGCACCCGGTATTTGTTCGCCGATGAAACCAATGGCAAGCGTGTTAAGAATTGCAACTTCAACGGTTCGGTAGTGACGATCACTAATTACTTCGGGACGAACTATGAAAACGGATCTGTTCCCCATAATATCAAAGCCACGAATGATTTTGCCTTTATCGCTTATTACAATGAAGGAATCCGAATCTTTGATTTGCGGTATACAGTTCCATTGGAAATTGCCCATTATGACACCTACCCGGACGAGAGCCCTTACAAAATGAATGGCAACTGGGGAATTTTCGCTGATCTTCCATCAGAAAGATTACTGGTTTCGGACCGACAATACGGTTTATTCCTGCTTCACTTTGACCGGGAAAAGATGCTGCGATCATTTCCACTTACCGATGAAATTGCACTTTTCCCCAATCCGGTGTCAAGCTCAGAAAAGATCTTCCTGTCAATTCCAATCGAAACGGTAAGAACCGAGTGGCAGGTTTTTGATCTCAACGGGAAACAAGTTTCCCAGGGCAATAGTGCACATTTCAGCTATACTGAAATTCCGGTCGGTTTTTCTGCAGGAACTTACCAGCTCAGGATTCATCTTTACGACGACAAAAACGAATCCAGGGAAATTATTCGAAAAATAGTAGTTATTTAACATGAACCAAAATCCAAAATTATGAAACTAAAACATGCAATTATTCCAGCATTATCAATAGCACTTTTTTTACTGAACTCTTGCGGAGGACCGAGTAAAAAGGACTATTCAAAGGAAGTAGACGAAGGCACTTTCAATGGCAATACATTTACAAGCCAGGCATTGGGCTGGACGATGGAATTCCCGGATAACTGGATCGTTACATCAAAGTCGAGCCTGGAATCCATGGACGAACGCAGTAAACAAGCTAGCGGTGATTCTTCAGATATGTCGGGCATTAAACGGACACTTGCCTTTCAAAAGAATTTCGAGAATAATTTTCAATCCAGCTGGGAAGAGTTTACAGGGGATAAAGCCGAATATAAGCGTCATATTTCGAACATCCATTCGATGATTTACAACAACTACTTAAGCCAACGGATTTCACTGGATTCGACTGCAGGCCAATTAACTGTCAGCGGAGTTACATTTGACAGCTATGAGATTTCACTGTATGACAAATACAATAAGAATTTCGCCAACCAGTTATTACTGACTTCGATTGTCAAGAATAAATTCATGACAGTGACGATTGCTTATAACAACGAGGCAGACAAGAAGAAAATATTGGGGTTGTTTAAGAAATCGACTTTTAAATAGAAAATAACTTTTTTCACCGCAAAGGTCATAGGACTCCGAAGTGTCGGACAGGTACAAAGAGAGCTACCCTTCTCGATTTCCTCATGACGGAGTCTGATACTCGTCAGTCCCGATAGCTATCGGGACGTCAGATTCTCAAGGGGAGAAACGGGGCAATCCTCTTTCAAAAACATTACTCCTCACCTAGAGCAGACAGAGCATCAAAGATCAAATCGTTTTCGAAGCCTTTTGACTGAACATACCGAAGCACTTTAGCTTTCTTTTTCCAGGGATCTTTCTCAGCAGAAAGGTCCTTTTGTTTTTTTTGGATTTCCTTCTTGAGGATCGAAAAATACTCATCCGGATCAATTGTCTTAAAAGCCAGCTGAATGATATTTTCAGGAATCTGTTTCAGTTTCAATCCCTGTTTGATCTTAATTCTCCCCCAATGCTTAATCCGGAGTTTACCCGACACATAGGATTCTGCAAAACGACCTTCATCCAGGAATTTATTCTCAATTAAATAAGCAAGCAACTGATCTGTTTGATCTGAACTAAGTCCAAAGGAAAATAGCTTATTTTTCACTTCGAAATGACTGCGATCCTGATAAGCACAGTATGATTCTATTTTAGTCTTCGCCTCTAAAAAAGATTTTTTTTCCGGGCTTTTCTTTGATGTTTCTTGATCCATCTCATTCATGTAGACATTAGTATTCCTCCCCCTTTCTCCCCCTCCAAAGGGGGAGACTTTAACGAAAAATTGCTCCCCATATCAGAGAGCAATTTCGTTATTATCTTTATCCAGGAAATTGTATTCCAGTAAGTGATATGCCGTTACACCGCGCACATCAATCCATTTTTTATATTTCAGGAACCAACGCCAACGCTTCGAGATCAATCCTTTTTTGAAATAAGCTTCCAGGTAAGGATGAACAAGCAGCGTAATTTTTTTCTCTTTTTTATCGGCCAGCAAGAAATTCAGATTCATCTCAATTTCTTCAGCAAAAAGAATGGATGCCTGTACTTCACCCGTACCATTACAAGTAGGACAAGTTTCAGAAGTATTGATATCCGTTTCAGGTCTTACCCTTTGGCGTGTGATCTCAACAACTCCAAACTTGGATGGAGGAAGAATATTATGTTTCGCTCTGTCAGAACGCATAAACTCCTTCAGTTTCTCATACAAGTCCTTATTGTTTTCCTTGTCGTGCATATCAATGAAATCGATACAAACGATCCCACCCATATCGCGCAATTGAAGTAAACGAGCAATTTCTTCTGCAGCTTCGATGTTTGTTGCCAGGGCATTGGACTCCTGTCCGTCTGCACCTTTGCGGTTTCCGCTGTTCACATCGACTACGTGCATAGCTTCCGTGTGTTCAATAATCAAGTAACCGCCGGAAGGCAATGGAACTTTTTTACCGAACATCGTTTTGATCTGTTTACTGATTCCGAAGCGCTCAAAAATATTGAGTTTTCCGTCGTACAATTTCAGGATCTTTTCACGACCGGGAGCAATTCCGCTGATGTATTCCTTCAATTCAGTCATCAGCCTTTCGTCGCTTACATGAATGTTTGAAAAATCAGCATTTAACAAATCACGGAGAATGGATGATGTTTTATCAATTTCACCCAACACACGACGAGGAGGAGTTGCCTGTCTCAGATTCGCATGCATCGTTTTCCACTTCTCCATCAAATTGCGCAGGTCCTGATCAATTGCTTCCACTTTTTTGTTTTCAGCAACTGTACGAATGATCACTCCAAAGTTTTTTGGTTTGATATCATCCATCAAGTGACGCAAGCGATCGCGTTCTTCCTGACTTTTAATTTTTTGGGAGATCGAAATTTTTTCCGAAAAGGGTACTAATACCAAATAGCGCCCGGCAAGTGTCAATTCTGCACTTAAACGAGGCCCTTTACTTGAAATTGGTTCTTTTGCAACCTGAACCAATATTGGTGATGTAGTTGATACAATTTCGGTAATTTTTCCGTCTTTTGGAATGTCCTTTTCCGACTTAAAATAAAGCAGATCAGCAACACTCTGCTTCCCTTGCAGGGTATCTTTGGTAAACTTGTTCAAAGATTGAAATTGCGGACCCAGATCAAGGTAATGCAAAAACGCATCTTTCTCGTATCCGACATCCACAAAAGCTGCATTAAGACTAGGAACTACTTTTCTGACTTTTCCCAGGTAAATATCACCTACGGCAAAATCAGTACTTCCGCCCTGTTCCTGATGCAACTCAATCAATTTCCCATCGCGCAAGAGAGCAAGCCAAACACCACCATCACGGGTGTCAACAACTAGTTCTAAACTCACGAACGTATAATTAGAAAGTAACTAAAATAGAAAAACTTAGTAAGCAAAATAACTTACTAAGCTCTTCCAACTATCTTAAGAAGATTCTTATTTCTTCTTTTTATGACGATTTTTTCTTAGTCTTTTCTTACGCTTGTGCGTCGCCATTTTATGTCTTTTTCTTTTCTTACCGCTTGGCATAGCAATATTATTTTTATGGTTATTAATTCAATTATTTCAATTTCAACAGCTTTTAAAAAAAGCACTCCTGCGTTAACAGGAGTGCAAAGATATTAAAATAAGTTTTCCCACAAACTAGTTGTAGTAAAAAAGATGGAATTATTTCACAATCACCTTATTCTTCACCTCTTCAACAAAAGTTTTAGCCGGTTTGAATGAAGGAATATTATGAGCTGGGATAATAATCGTTGTGTTTTTTGAAATATTGCGCCCTGTTTTCTCTGCTCTCTCTTTCACAATGAAGCTACCAAAACCTCTTAAATAAACGTTCTGACCTTTAGTCAAAGAAGTTTTAATAGAAGTCATAAATGCCTCTACAGCCTTCTGTGCTTCATTTCTTTCCAATCCTGTTTCCTCTGCAATCTCAGCAACGATATCTGCCTTTGTCATCTTATTATAAATTAAAGTTTTTTCAACAATGTGATTTCCAGGTGCAAAAGTAGTCAGCAAAAGCGTTTATTTTTGCTTTATTTTTAAAAATTATCAATTTTTTCCCTAAATGGCTGATTTTGTTCTACTAATAAGCGATTGGTACAGACTAAATGCTCGTGAGCTTCCTTGGAGGAGTACGAAAAACCCATATTTTGTCTGGTTATCTGAGGTCATTTTGCAACAAACGAGGGTTGACCAAGGTATGAACTACTACCTTAAATTCATCGAAAACTACCCTACTTTGATTCAACTTGCCAATGCAGATGAATCATCAATTTTAAAACTTTGGCAAGGATTGGGATATTATTCACGTGCAAGGAACCTGCATAAAACAGCTCAACAAGTCCGAGATGAATATGAAGGGGAGTTTCCAAAAACATATGCAGAAATAATTCAGTTAAAAGGAATCGGACCATATACAGCAGCAGCAATATCTTCTTTTGCATTTGATCTCCCACATGCAGTTGTTGACGGAAACGTGTACCGAATCCTCAGCAGGTATTACGGAATTGACGAACCCATTGACAGCGGCAAAGGAAAAAAAGTATTCCAGGAGCTGGCAGATTCGCTGATCCCGGAAGCAGAACCAGCCCTTTTCAACCAGGCAATCATGGAATTCGGAGCGATGCAATGCACTCCGAATAATCCCGATTGTGAAAGCTGTGTACTAAATCAAAGCTGCGTGAGTGCTTTCAAACCGGAACTAATAAAGAAACTCCCCGTGAAGAAGGGAAAAACAAAAGTCCGGAAACGTTATTTCCATTATTTACATATCGAAAAAGGAATCGAAATTGCATTAGACCAACGAAGAGGAAAAGATGTTTGGGAGAAACTGTATGAATTTCCGCTTATAGAAAGCGATGATGACACTATGCCCTCTCAATTCAAGGATTCTGCCTCCCTTTCATATCAAACCAAACATATTTTAAGCCATCAGCATATTTACGCCTATTTTTATACTACCGATGAATCCGAAATAGAAGGACTCGACCTTCGCTTTGTGGCTAAAAGCGAATTACAGGATTATCCTACGCACCGGCTGATGGAGAAGTACCTGGAGTCAAAATAATCCCGTCCCGAGAGCTATCAGGATGCGGATGCCGAATTGCGAGTTAAAAATCGAATTCATTCGTAATTCGTAAATCGAAATTCGTAATTTTATATTTGTATATATAGATTCAAGATTATGTCAGGAAGCGTAAACAAGGTTATTTTAATAGGGAACCTGGGAAAAGACCCGGAAGTGAGACGATTGGAAAACGGTACTGTAGTTGCAAGCTTCCCGATAGCAACATCTGAAACTTATACAGACAGAGCAACCGGAGAGCGTAAGGACAACACAGACTGGCACAACATTGTTGTCTGGAGAGGATTGGCCGAAGTTGTTGAGAAATACGTGCGCAAGGGGCAAAAAATATATGTTGAAGGCAAATTAAAAACCCGTTCGTGGACAGATCAGGCGGGCGCAACACGCTACACAACAGAAGTTGTTGCAGATGAACTGACTATTCTGACACCAAGAAACGAACAGGAAAAACCATCCGGTTCAAATACTCCTCCGTACCCGACAGAGGAACCACAAAACCCAAGCCCGATGAATTTGGACATTAGTCCCAATGACGATTTACCATTTTAACTATGGACAGCATACCCGGATTAGATTCAGATATTATTCCCGTCAGTATTCATGCGGGGTTTAATGTATCTGACCATGTCCTTTCACTGATCATTATTTTAATTTTAATTGCCTGTTCTGCGTTAATTTCCGCATCGGAAGTTGCTTTTTTCGCGTTAGGCCCGACAGAAAAGAAAAACCTGGAAGACGAACAATCCAGGAGCTCAAAAGCAATCCTAAAGCTTCTTTCAAAGCCGAAAGATCTGCTGGCAACGATTCTCATCACCAATAACTTTATCAATGTCTGCATCATTATTCTTGCGACTGAAGTTATAGACCAGTTTTTCCCGCAGTCGGACAAACCCAATACAATCCGTTTCCTGATAGAAGTTGTGGGAATCACCACATTTCTTTTGCTACTTGGAGAAGTTGCTCCCAAGCTTTATGCTTCCCGAAACACCCTATCCACGGCTCGATTCATGTCGAACCCGATCATTTTCATCAATATTCTCCCGCCATTTTCCTGGCTGCGCTGGTTGCTGGTAAACGGAACGAATATGATCAACAAACGCGCTAAGAAAAGAGGAATCAACTTATCGACCGACGACTTGGAGCACGCCCTGGCCCTTACCAAAGAAGATTCCGACAACGAAGACGAGCACCGGATCCTTGAGGGAATCATCAAATTTGGAAATACGGAAGTAAAACAAATCATGAAATCCCGCATGGATATTGTAACCATTTCGGACGAAGCGAGTTTTCAGGAAGTTTTAGAGGTGATACTGGATGCAGGATATTCAAGAATTCCGATTCATGAAACTACCTTAGATAACGTAATTGGAATTTTATATATCAAAGATCTGCTCCCTTTCATCAACAATGAAACATTTGACTGGAAAGCACTTTTGAGAAAACCATATTTCATACCTGAGAACAAAAAGATCGACGATTTGCTGAAGGAGTTCCAGGATATGAAAATGCACATGGCCATTGTTGTTGACGAATACGGCGGGGCAAACGGATTGGTGACACTGGAAGACGTACTAGAAGAAATAGTCGGTGATATAACGGATGAATTTGATGACGATGATCTTATCTATACAAAAATTGATGATTCCACTTACCTCTTCGAAGGCAGGACAGCATTGGTAGATTTCTACAAAGTTCTGGAGATTGACGGGAAAGATTTCGAACAAACAAAAGGAGAATCGGATACTATCGGCGGATTTATTATTGAACAAGCCGGCAGGATTCTGCGAAATAACGAATACATTCGCTGCGGAAACATCAAACTGCTCGTTGAAAGTTCCGATAAACGAAGAATAAAAATGATTAAAACAATTCAGGAAAATGATTAAAATTATCGGTTCAGCATTTTTACTTGCATTTCTAATCAGCAGCTGCGGAGGTGATGAATTATTAATTCCAAAGCCTCCCACATACCTGAGAACCAATTTCCCGGAACACGAGTACGTAAAACTCGACGATGCCAGCACCTATTCCTTCGAATTATCCAAAATTTATTTTGCGAAACCCCTGACTTATAAAGGAGAACTTACCAATCACAAGGAAGTCAACCTGGGTCCGCTGAACGGGATTTTATATTTGAATTATTATCCTGTTCCAAACAGAGATACGCTGGTTCGTTACATTAACTTATCCAATGACAAGGTAGACGAGCATCAAATCAAAGCAACCAAAATCAAGGATCAGAACTTTATTTTTCCTGACAGAAAAGTCTATGGAACGCTCTTTGAATTTGAAGGAAACGTAGCAACCAACTTTCAATTTTACTTGACAGATTCAAGTTCTCATTTTCTTAGAGGAGAAGTTCTGATGAATTGCAGACCGAATTACGATTCGCTTCGTCCGTCGCTCAACTATTTGAAAGCAGACATCATTCATTTGATCGAGACGCTTGAGTGGAAGAAATAATTTTTTTTCTGGTTTGAAAGATAGAATTGCTATTTGACATTACCGGAAAGGCTTAATCGGGATTATTTCGGATTCAAATTTTGTTAACCTTTTAGTTAAATGGTTAATGTGATGACGTTATATCCGAAAGTAATTTAGGGATCGTTTGAATCAAAAACTGTTAACCTTTTAGTTAATACGTTGACTGTTTATGCGCATCGTAAACCTTTTAGTTAACACGTTCACTGTTTACGCCCATCGTAAACCTTTTAGCTAATTGGTTAGTGTAATCACACTGCAACTCCGAAGTGATTTCGCCTTCATTCAGTCATTTCTAATTCTCTAACTTATTTATGCAGAATGCATAAGAATTCGTTATTTTTATAGCAAACTATATACTCTATGAAAACAACTCTCCTTTTATTTTCCTTCCTGATCTCGTATTGGGGATTCTCCCAGGAATATTCCAGGGCAAAAGTCATGGCAGACTCAAAAGGTCTTCAAACACTGGCTGAACTTGGAATCGGCATCGATCACGGTGTTGTAAAACGCGATCAGTTCTTTATTTCAGACTTCTCCAAAAATGAAATAAAGCAAATTCGCGATGCAGGATTTCAAGTAGAAATTCTGATTGCAGACGTGAAAGCTTATTACGTGAATCAAAACGTAAACCTGGACGCGAATTCTCCTGCGCCCGAAAAAAATGCAATTTGTTCTCCGACATCAGGTTCCGCAACCTTTACACCGGAAGTTCCTGCAAATTTCAACCTCGGCACTATGGGAGGATTTTATACCTACCAGGAATTTATTGCAGAAATTGATGCAATGGCAACACAGTATCCGAACCTGATTTCGGTGAAGGACACCATTAGTAACTTTTTAAGTATCCAGAACAGGCCTATTTACTGGCTTCGCTTAAGTGACAATCCGAATTCAGACGAGACAGAACCGGAAGTTCTTTATACAGCTATTCATCATGCCCGGGAACCAAATTCACTATCCGAAGTCATTTTTTACATGTGGTATTTACTGGAAAACTATACTACAAGTGATGAGATCAAATACCTGGTAGATAACACTGAAATGTATTTTGTTCCCATGATCAATCCCGACGGATATGTCTATAACCAAACAACAGATCCCAATGGTGGCGGTATGTGGCGAAAGAACCGCAGACTCAACAGCGGCGGAAGCTATGGTGTGGATTTAAACCGGAACTACTCATACGGTTGGGGAACAACCGGAACAACAACTACACAGAGCAATGACACCTATTGCGGAACAGCACCATTTTCAGAACCTGAAACCCAGGCAATCAAATGGTTTTGTGAAAACAGAAATTTTCAATACGCTTTCAATGCGCATACCTACGCGAGTGATATTTTATTTCCAATAGGAACCACAACCAATGAGTTTGCTGAAGATCACAACTACTTCGATGCATTTACACACCACATGGTTCAATACAACGGTTATGAGAACAAAAAATCTTCGGCTCTGTATCCTGCTTCAGGAGATTCCGATGATTATATGTACAAAGAAGACACGGTTATTAAACCCAAGATCTTCGCAATGACACCGGAGGTAAGTAATACAAGCGGTGGATTTTGGCCTGCGATCAATGAGATTACGGGAATTTGCCAGGAGATGGTTTTTCCGAATCTGATCTTATCTCATTTGACACACCGTTATTTGGAAGTAAAAGATTTAGACCCGGGAATGATCGCTGCCACAACCGGAAACTTCAACCACAGTGCTTACCGTCTGGGACTTGAGAACGGACCTGTCAGCGTGAGCATTACTCCTATTTCGGGAATTCAGTCTGTGGGAGCACCGAGCACTCACAACCTTGCGATTATGGACCTTGAGAATAGCGGGATCTCTTATGTTTTGAATCCAACAATTCAATTTGGAGATGAAATCAAATATGTACTGAATACCGAATATATTGGCTGGACAAAACACGATACGATTGTGAAAACTTTCGGAAGTGTGACTTCACAGTTTATTGACGAAGCAAACAGTGCGGTGAACTGGACAGGAAGCTGGACAACAACCAATTCAACCTACGTTTCTCCGAGCAATTCATTCACAGATTCCCCGGGAGGCGATTATGCCAACAATGTGACCAGAACTTATCAATTCAACAATACCATTGATTTGACGCACGTTACGGAAGCAATGATCAAGTTTTATGCAAAGTGGGAAATCGAAGCCGATTACGATTATTGCCAATTCCAGGTTTCTACTGACAACGGCACAAGCTGGATCGGTCAGTGTGGAAATTATACGGTTGCCGGGACAAGTGCGAATGGTTCGGTGCAACCGGATAACGAGCCGGTATACGAAGGAACAGAATCAAACTGGGTATTGGAAGAGATTAATCTGAGCGATTATATCGGAGACAGTATCAAAGTGCGTTTCATTTTAAAATCCGATGGCGGAACAAGAGGTGACGGATTTTACTTTGATGATTTTGAAGTGCTTTACAATATTGATTACACGGGTCTTGCAGAAAATGAAAAACCTTTATTTCACCTGGTTCCAAATCCTGCAAGTTCTTATGTAAATATTGTTTTTGACGAGACTATTCAAAACGGAAGCATTGAGATCGTAAACATGAACGGGGAAACAGTGAGCCAACAATCATTAGAAGGTGCAGGCTCAAAAGTTGAGTTAAGAACAGACAAACTTTCGGTTGGTGTTTACTATGTCCGTTACAATGGTTCGACTGAACAAAAATCTCCCGTGAAACTGGTGGTTATTCATTAATTACGAATTACGAATTACGAATTACGAATTACGAATTACGAATTACGAATTACTTAATAAAAAAAGAGGTTTTTCATTCCGAAAAACCTCTTTCTCACAATTTATGCGATGAATGATTTTTATTGATCAATCCACTTATCATCTTTCATTTCGCCAAGAATCACAACGTCTTTTGTACGTGAATAATCTTCAGCTGCAAGAAGCATTTGCTCTCTAGTATCTCTTCTGATTCGTATACCCTGTGATCCTGAATTTCTTACTTCAATGTAAAAACCATCTCGCAATCTTGCTGGTTTTGTTGGAGGTCTACCCATTTGTTTGTGTTTTTCTACGCCTAATATAGTAATACATTAAACGCTTCGATTAAAATTATATTTTTTTAGGAATCCAATAAATCAGATTCCACTTGTTGTTTGTATAGAACCCCTTGTCTTTTAAACCTGTTCGACTGAATTATCCCAACAATGGAAAAAGCTACAACCATGGGCGTAAAAAAGAAGAAACCTATACCTACTTCGTCAAAACTTAAGCTCGACGGAGAGCTCCACATGACCAGATCCCACAGCAAAAACAATGCCGATACGGATAAGCCAATAATTGACAAAACCTTATTTGTAACCCGTTTAATTTTAATTAATCCGAGTAAAAATGTCGTAATAAAAAAAGAAAAGAATAACAGACTAATCAATGCAGCTTCTTCGGTCTTTTCCGCACCGGAATCCAAGTAGTTATAGCTATCCAAAAAAGAGGAATACCTCGAGTAGCTAACCAATTCAATGTAATAAATGATTATAAACCCGAATAGTACGCTAAGAACCAAACTTGAAATGTAAAAAGCTTTATTCATCCTCAAATTTGGCGCGAATATATGACTTTATTTTGGAATTCCTAAAAAATAGACTGATTATCACTAAAATAGAGCTTCTCAGTTTTCTTTGATCTGGTAGAAAGTCCCGTTTTCATTCATCATCATAGAAACCAGATTCCAGCAAATAAACAGAACGAGCAAACGATCAATATGTGATTTCTGCAGATTTGACACGCGATAAATTTTACTTAGAGTAATTCCGGGATTAGTTGCGATAATGGCTAATAACCTGGTTTCATCTTCTCCTATTTTCTCGGGTTTCTTTTGATCAAACCGTTCGTGTTTCCAAACGTTAAGCAATATTTTATTGGCAAGTAAAGTGTGATCCTTCCTTCTCACATAAGCCTTCCATTTCCCCTCCTCATCCAAAGCTAAAACGGGCTTATTCGGAGATTTTTCAATAGAAATTTCAAGAACCAATTTCATGTCTTCCTGCCAGACACGCGATTGAAATTCCAGCTTGGGTTTCGAATACATATCCACTGCTGCTTCAATCATATGAATTTCTTCCGTAGGATCAACGCCTGCAATTTTCCCATTGTCCTTTACACCGATCAGGAGTCTTCCGCCATCCGTATTTGCAAAGGCAACCAGTGTTCTTGCAATCTTTTTGGAGTCATCAATACGAAATTTGAAATCCTGCTGCTGATGCTCTCCTTCCCTGATCAATTGTTTTACCGACTGCATGGAACAAATTTACTAAGAATTAGAATTATCTAAGCATTCCAAATTTCCCAAGCCTTATTTGCCTGCTCTTTCAACATGGAAAGTCCGTTCAAGGTTGCAGCACCCTGTAACTTTGACTCATGGAGGAATTTGGTTTCTTCCGGATTATAGATCAGATCAATACACAAATGCTTATCTGTGAGGTGTTCAAAAGGAAAAGGCACTGACTTGTCTATATCCGGAAAGGTTCCTACCGGTGTGCAATTCACAATAACCTTGCAGGCTCGCAGCATGTGTTCGTTGAGAGCTTCGTATGGAAATTCCTTTTCTTTCGCCGGATTGCGGGAAATCCAAAGAACATCCAAACCAATATTCTTTAAAACGTAAGCTATAGCTTTTGAAGCACCGCCGGTACCCAGGATTATTGCCCGTTCGTGTTCGTTGGTTAAGAAGGGTTTGATCATTTGATGAAAACCAAATGCATCTGTATTGTAGCCGGTTTTTTGTCCGTCTTCCGATAAACGAATACAATTAACCGCCCCGATTGCCTGAGCTTCTTCACTTAAGGAATCCAGGAAGGGAATAATTGATTCTTTATAGGGAATTGTAACAGAAAGCCCTTTTAGGTCTGGAATACTAAAAACATCCTGTATCTCTTCTATCCGGGACAATTCAAAGTTCTTAAAGGTATGATCCAAGCCCTCTTTCCTGAATTTTTCCTCGAAGTATTGTTTCGAAAAGGAATGTCCTAAAGTTTTACCTACTAATCCGAATTCAGGCATTTTTCTTCGCCATTTTGGAACGAATGAAACTAATCAACATCGGTAATACAGAAATTAGAATAATGATCAATACCACTTTCTCATTGTTCTCGCGGATCCATTTGATTTCACCTAAAAAATATCCCGCCAGGGTCATTGAGAAGATCCAAAGGAATCCACCGATTATATCATACAATAAAAAAGTTCTGTATTTCATTTTCCCTACTCCGGCTGCAAAGGGTGTAAATGTTCTTACAATCGGAACAAAACGGGCCATAATAATTGCAGCAACACCACGCTTTTCAAAAAACTGCTCTGTTTTTTCCAGGTAAGATGGTTTTACCAACTGTCTGCCCCGGATTTTCCATTCGAAAACACCAAGACCTAATTTTCTTCCGATCCAGTAATTGACATTATCTCCAAGGACTGCGGCAAAAAACAGTAATGATAAAATAAGCGCCAAACTCAAATTTCCTTTTGCAGCAAACATTCCAGCCATAAAAAGCAATGAATCTCCGGGCAGAAAAGGCATAATTACCAATCCGGTTTCAATAAAAATCACGATAAACAACACAATATAAATAGCGTCTTTATATGTTGTTACGATCCAATCGAAATCCAAATGAATCAGGTGCTTAAATAATTCAATCATAGTAATTGCTTAATACATTTCGTAAGTTGGTTCAAACGTTTCGAACCAATTCGTTATACCTCCTTCCAGGATGGCTACATGCTGAAATCCATGAGCGCATTCCAATAGATTAGCTACAGATTCCGCTCTTCTTCCTGTTTTACATAAAATGATGTATTGTTTTGACTTATCCATTGAGTCAGCCACTTCAGGAATTCTATGCATGGGAATTGCTGTTCCGCCAATGGAACAAATTTCAACTTCCCACGGTTCACGGATATCGATCAATTCTGCCCCATTATTTTGAATCAGCTGCTTACAGGCTTCAGAGGTAATACGATTCATTCGATTTTATTTTCGGCAAAGATAGACTTATTTATAAATGCCGAATTATGAATGCCGAATTACGAATTAAATTTTATTTGATCTTGACTGAGATTTCCATTTCGAAAAGAGCAACCACTTCTCCGTTCAGATCTTTGGCAGTAACCTTAACCCAATGATTCTGGCGTTCATTTGTCTGAATTGCTTTCAAAACCTGTTCCCGGATAACAGCTCCTTCGTTACAGCTAAACATTACATCCGTTTCTGCCCGTTTCACAAATTCGGCCTTCATACCCTTAAAAGCAAAAGAAGGACGAACATTCAGTTCATCACAAAAATAAAACGCGTGCAAGCCAGCAGTAACATCGGCACCAACGGCCAGAGCTCCGAAATACATGCTCTTCAAATGGTTTTTGGTTCTTCGCCTTAATTTGATCCGGACAATTACATCGGTGTCATTGATCTCGACTAAACGGGGGCGAACATATCCGATCAAAGGAATTTTGAAAATTCCCATCAGGCGGAGCATCCAGGCATATTTTTTCAGGTTCGGATTATTCATGATTTGTAAGACTTTCGATAATTTCTTTAACCGGCCGAATGGATTTCACATGCTCAATACTCGGTCCTGCACACCACACCGTTTTGTAAGTTGCACTAAAAGCCGCTTTTTCCAAAGATTTCATCCCCCTGTAAAAAGTCATTGCCTTTACCCACTTCTTCAAACGCTTATTCTTATTCAAAAAGCGCTCCAGCCAGGATTGCTCCGTACCGATTTCCTTTACATAAGGCGTATTGATAACCGTACAGGGCGTTCCCGATAACCTGGAAGTCATTACAATATCTTTTTCGCCGTAATCCACACAGGCTTGCTTGTATTCCTGTGAAACTCCCGCTTCATCTGATGCGATGAAAACGGAACCAATAGAAAATCCATCCGCACCTGCCTGGATCAATTCATCCATTTCCTTTTTTGTTCCGACTCCACCAGCCGAAATAACTGGGATCGAAATGACCTTTTTTATGCTCTTAATCAGAGTTGCCGCATCAATCCTTCCGGCATGTCCTCCGGCTCTATTGTTCACAGCAATTACAGCGTCGGCACCCAATGATTCTACTTTCTTTGCATACTCCACATCCGTCACATCGCAAAAAACTTTCATATTCTTTCCGTGCGCCGCTTCGATCACCTTTTTGGGAGAACCCAGAGAAGTAATAAAGAAATCCACTCCTTCTTCGATACAAACTTTCAATTGCTCCTCCACATAAATATTGGATGCATTTACAATCAAATTGATTCCGATCGGACCTTTTGCCTTTGCTTTCATGCGTTTTATACCTTCTCTCAACAGTTCGGGAGAACGATAATTCAGTGCAGGAATAGCAGCAGCAATTCCATTTTCAGTACCGGCAATGATCATTTCTTCATTCGACACTAAAAACATAGGAGCCATAATGATCGGATGCCGGATATTCAATAAGTTGCAGAGAGCTAATTTTTCCATCTTCAAATTGATTACATTCAAATATACAAATAATTATGCACGCATATATTAATTGTCAATTATGAATTATGAATTATGAATTATGAATTATGAATTATGAATACCCAAATTTTATCACGTATTACGAAGCTATGTTCTGATAATTGACAATCAAAAAAGCCTCTCCGATTTCTCAGAAAGGCTATTCTTTTATAAAGGCTTTTTATTACATTCCAAATCCAAACTTAATACCTGTAGCGGCATTGAAGCGAATTCCGGTATCGTTGTATGAAGTCCAGCCGACCTGAGTATTCCCCTGACCATCAACATAAGCATCCATATATTGTCCATGGATATTATACGTTCCCAATCCGACACCAAAATACATGTCAAGACTAAAATTATTGTCTCCAGGCCAAAACTGGAATCCCAGGTTAAATCTAAAGATCATCTGGTCGATATTTGACTTTGCATCATCAATATTTCCAGTTTGATCTTCATTGATATAGTTGTACTTTCTGTATTTAAAAACAGGAGACAGATAAAGTCCCTTTAACTGATTGTCGTCCGAAGCAGGATAGAATCTCGGAGCAAGGGACACATGAAATCCAACTGCTGATTTTGCTTCCGCGTCGATCGGATCAAACTGCCAAATCTCCAGTCCGTCATTCCCTCTCCATAATCGCTGGTTACCGAAATTCAATCCAAATTGAGAAATTGTAGGTCCAACTTCCAATTCCAAACTAAAAATCCGTGCAATTCGTTGTTCGTAGCTGAAATTTAATTCACCGGCAACTATTTGTGTCGGACAGAATTTGATAACGAAATTTTTATCTCCCGAATCCATTTCAGCATCTTCTTGTGAATAGGTACTAAATGAAACAACTGAAATGATGAATATTCCAAGTATTTTTTTCATATATTAAGTTTAATGAAACAAAGAAACCATTTTTTTATTAAATCCTGAAGTTTAAAGTGCCAAATAGACCAATGAAGGGATAAAATAACGAAATTTGAACATGGCAAATTCATCAGACTGGATCAGTGCATTTCGATTAAGAACACTTCCGTTATCCATTTCCGGCATATTAGTTGGTTCGTTTGTAGCCGTTTTTCAGGGTTACTGGAATCCGGTTATATTCTCTTTAGCTTTAACAACAACCCTTTTATTTCAAATTTTATCCAACCTGGCGAATGACCTTGGGGATTCATTAAAAGGTGCCGATAATTCGGAACGGGTTGGTCCAATGCGTGCTGTGCAATCCGGGTCGATTTCAAAAAGTGCTATGAAAAATGCAGTTATTCTCACTTCCCTGCTTTCTTTTATCAGTGCGGGGCTATTGATTTATTTCGGCACCAAAAACCTTTCTCCTGCGAGTATAAGCATCTATATAGGCCTGGCGCTCGCTTCCGTATTTGCAGCAATTACTTATACCATTGGAAAAAAGGCATATGGTTATAATGGATTAGGCGATCTGTTTGTTTTTGTTTTCTTCGGGTTAGTCAGTGTAATGGGAGTTTACCCTTTATTTTCAGACCGTTTGTCCTGGATATTGATCTTCCCCGCCGTTACCATCGGTTTCCTGAGCACCTCCGTTTTGAACCTGAATAATATGCGGGATCGCGAGAACGATGAAAAAGTGGGCAAGCGTACACTGGTAGTCAAACTGGGAGCATCCAATGCCAAAAAGTATCATTTCTTTCTGATTATCGGTGCTTTTATCAGCTGGGTTATTTTTTTGATCCTAACTAAAAACTGGCTTGGATTTATCTCGCTTCTTCCGGGAATTCTATTTATTAAACACCTGGTTTTTGTTTCAAAAAACACTGTTCCCAAGGAGCTGGATTCCCAACTCAAGACAGTAGCACTCGGAACCTTTTTCATAAGCGTACTTTACGTTATTAGTGTTTCTATCAACCAATGGATCCTCTGAACCAACTCCGGGCTTCGTTTGAAGCATTCACGCTTGACTTTAAACGTCCAAGCGGAACAAGTCGAGGGATTCTAACCCAAAAGAAAGGCTGGAAGCTAGAACTGACCAATTCCAAAGGAATCACAGGTTTGGGAGAGTGTTCCATCATTCCGGGGTTGTCACCTGATTACATTTCCGACAAAACGTACGAGCAAAAACTGGAGGAAGTATGCCAAAACCCGCTTCACTTCATTGAAAACAGAGGGCTTTTGAACAGTCATCCGTCCATCCTATTTGGCCTGGAAAGCGCTTATTTTGATCTGAAAAACGGAGGTAAACGAATCTACTTCGAATCTGCAAAAGCCCCTACAGGGTTCAGTATTCCAATTAACGGACTGATCTGGATGGGAGATGAAAGCTATATGCAAAGTCAGATCGAAGAAAAGCTCGCCGCCGGATTTACATGTATCAAATTAAAAGTCGGAGCCATTGATTTCAAGCAGGAACTAAAATTATTGGAAGGAATCCGGTCACGATACGATGCTTCTCAAATTATTCTTCGCGTAGATGCGAACGGCGCGTTTAAGATGGACGATGCAGGATGGAAATTAAAGGAATTATCCAAACTGGATTTGCACAGCATAGAACAGCCAATCAAAGCCGGTTCCTGGAATGACATGAAGGATCTTTGTCAAAAAACTCCTTTACCAATTGCACTGGATGAAGAATTGATCGGAATTAACGAAAGAGAACGAAAAATCGATCTTCTTGAAACGATCAAACCACAATACATTATTCTAAAACCCAGTCTGCATGGTGGATTTAGCGGAACAAGCGAATGGATTGAATTAGCCGAAGCCCGTCAAATTCCGTGGTGGATCACTTCCGCTTTGGAAAGTAATATCGGTTTGAATGCCATCGCACAATTTACGGCTGATTTTAATCCTGTTTTACCGCAAGGATTGGGAACGGGCGGATTGTATGAAACAAACTTTGAAACTCCTTTGAGGATTGAAAAGGGTTTTTTGAAGTATTATTCGAAACGTTGATGTAATTCCGCAATATTACGTCTTTCTAAGGATTATTTCATCATCCCAATAATTTAAAGTTTGAACAATAAAAAAGGGTTTCTGCCAAGCAGAAACCCTTCTTCGTATAACTTATTTCGTTACTTCTTATCGTTCACTTCTTCGAAGTCAACATCAGTTACTTCATCTCCTGAATTTCCAGTGTTTCCACCTTGTGCTCCCTGATCTGCACCACCAGCATTTGCTGCGTTATACATTTCCTGAGAAGCTGCCTGGAATGCTGTATTCAAGCGCTCCATTGCCGGTTCAAGATTATCCATGTTCTTCGCTTCAAACTCCGCTTTCAATGCTGTTAATGCATCTTCGATCGGTTGTTTTTTATCAGCTGGAATTTTATCTCCGTATTCTTTCAATTGACGTTCCGTTTGGAAGATCAATGAATCTGCTTTGTTCAAAGTTTCAGCTTCCTGCATTCTCTTTTTGTCTGCATCAGCATTCGCTTCAGCTTCCGCTTTCATACGTTTGATTTCTTCATCAGACAAACCTGAAGATCCTTCAATTTTAATTGACTGCTCTTTTCCTGTTCCTTTGTCTTTTGCAGAAATATGCATGATTCCGTTTGCATCCACATCGAATGTTACTTCAATTTGTGGTTCACCACGACGAGCCGGTGGAATGTCAGTCAATGAGAAACGACCCAATGTTTTGTTGTCGCCTGCCATTGGACGCTCACCTTGCAATACGTGAATATCTACTGCCGGTTGGTTGTCTGCAGCTGTTGAGAAAGTCTCAGATTTCTTAGTTGGAATGGTTGTATTTGCCTCAATTAACTTCGTAAATACACCACCCATTGTTTCAATACCTAAAGACAATGGAATAACATCTAATAACAAGACATCTTTCACCTCACCTGTCAATACACCACCTTGAATTGCCGCACCAACTGCTACTACTTCATCCGGGTTTACTCCTTTAGAAGGAGCTTTTCCGAAGAAACGCTGAACTGCATCCTGGATTACAGGAATACGAGTTGATCCACCTACCAGGATTACCTCATCAATATCGCTTGTAGATAAACCTGCATTTTGAAGAGCAGAACGACAAGGAGCAATTGTTCTTTCAACGATCGAAGCGATCAATTGTTCGAATTTCGAACGCTGTAATGTTCTAACCAAGTGTTTCGGAATACCGTTCACCGGCATGATGTATGGCAAGTTGATCTCTGTTGAAGTTGTAGAAGACAATTCGATCTTCGCTTTTTCAGCAGCTTCTTTCAAACGTTGCAAAGCCATTGGGTCCTGACGTAAATCCAAACCTTCTTCCGATTTAAATTCATCTGCCAACCAAGCAATGATTGCCTCATCCACGTCATCACCACCTAAGTGAGTATCACCATCAGTAGCCAATACTTCAAACACTCCGTCTCCTAATTCAAGGACAGAAACGTCGTGAGTACCACCACCAAAGTCAAATACTACAATTTTCTGGTCAATTCCTTTTTTATCCAATCCATAAGCTAAAGCTGCAGCTGTAGGCTCGTTGATAATACGTTTGATAGTCAAACCAGCGATCTCACCTGCTTCTTTTGTTGCCTGACGCTGTGCATCATTAAAGTAAGCCGGAACAGTTACAACTGCTTCAGAAACTTCATGACCCAAATAATCTTCAGCAGTTTTCTTCATTTTTTGAAGAATCATTGCAGAGATTTCTTGCGGAGTATACAAGCGACCATCAATATCCACACGTGGACTATTGTTATCACCTTTTACTACTTTGTAAGGTACACGTCCAGTCTCTTTCTTCGTTTCATCAAAAGACGATCCCATGAAACGCTTAATAGAGGAAATTGTTTTTGTTGGGTTGGTAATCGCCTGACGTTTCGCAGGGTCCCCAACTTTAAGTTCTCCACCTTCTACGAATGCCACAACAGAGGGTGTTGTACGTTTACCTTCAGAATTTGCGATTACAACTGGCTCATTTCCTTCCATTACGGAAACACATGAGTTTGTTGTTCCTAAATCGATTCCAATTATTTTTCCCATTTTATTTATTTTTTCGTTTTTCGAATTTCCTTCCATAAGTCAAAGGTTATGCCAGTACATACTTTGGTCCTTTTCCTGTCAAAAATGGCAGTTTTTAAACTTCCGGACGAAAAATGACTGACGAACCTGGCAAATCCGTGTTACTCATTATGTCATTTTGTCATAATTCGTAAAGGTTATCTTATAGCAGTCACAATTTAGTCTATTCGCTAATTCGTTAAAATGGCGAACCGTGGTAGCTGCATGTTCCGGCGACCAATAAACAAAAGAATTGTTTTCAGCCGGGAATTATTCTATTGCCTCTTTCTTCTTAAACACCAGGTAATAAATCGGAATACCGGCCAGGATAAGCAAAATACTTCCGAAGGTGTCCCAGAAAGTAAACAATGTCAGAGAAACACAGATCACTGCTGCAAAGACCAAATAGAGAAACGGAATGACAGGGTAACCAAAGGCCTTGTAAGGTCTGTGAGCATCCGGCATGGTTCTTCTCAATTTGAACAGTCCCAGGATCGTGACAATATAGAAAACCATCGATCCGAAAGTTGCGAATTTGATCAGGATACCATAAGAACCGGAGAAACACAAGGCAATAGCCCACAAGCTTTGGATCCACATGGCCCAGGCCGGAACACCAAAGCGATTCAATTTGCTCGCCTTGCTAAAGAACAAACCATCTTTTGACATGGCATAAAACAAACGGGAACCTGCCATGATCAATCCATTATTACATCCGAAAGTGGAAATCATAATCAGGATTGCCATCAGCAGATTTGCAACATTTCCAAACAGCATATAAGCAGCCGAAGTCCCTACCCGATCCGAACTTGCAAACTGAATCCCGGTGGACTGAACCGCTTCTTTTGTATAGACAAAATCACCTTCAAAAGGAGTTCCGTGAAGCGGAAGTAATCCCAGGTAAGCCACATTCGCCAAAATATATAAAATGGTTACGATGAATGTTCCCAGGAATAAGGCGCGTGGCAAATTCTTTTCAGGATTACGGATATCTCCCGCAATGAAGGTCACGTTATTCCAGGCATCAGAAGAAAACAAAGAATTGATAATGGTTGTAGAAAGAACGATCATTAATCCGACCCCGGCCAGATCCGTCGTCAGCCAGCTTCCGTCTGCCTGCTTTTTTGTGGAGCTTGCTTCCCACATATTGTGGAAATTCTCATCAAAAAAACCGGAATAGAATCCGACAATGATTCCAGCAACAATTAAAACAGCCAGAGCAATCAACTTAGAACTTGTGAATATGGCCTGGATGATCTTTCCGTAATTGATTCCGCGAACGTTTATAATTGTCAATAGCAGAATTGTACCGACTCCAACGAAATTTGCGCCGTTAATCTTCACAGCACCATATTCAAACAGCGTTTTATCCACTAAAACGGGAAAGAAAACTCCTGCAAATTTCCCGAATGCTACACCTACAGCAGCAATTACTCCAGTCTGTATGACAGCAAAAGTGGTCCAACCGTAAAGAAATGAAGGCAACTTACCCCAAGCTTCCCGGATATAAACAAATTGTCCGCCTGCTTTTGGGAACATCGCAGCCAGTTCACCATAACTCAAGGCTCCGAAAAGGGTAATCACACCGGTGATCAGCCAGGTGAAAAGCAACCATCCGGAGCTTCCCAAATCACGTGACATTTCCGACGAGACGATGAATATTCCCGAACCGATCATACTTCCCGCAACCAGGAAAGTAGCATCGAGTAGTCCGAGCGATTTTTTAGTGTTGTTTTCTTCCATAAGTCAAAAAAAAGTCCTGCTTCAGGCGAAGCAGGACAATTATCTAAATAATTTTCTTCTATTTATCGTCGTCAGTTAGGTTTTCCGAAACATTCACAATGGCGTCATGTCCACCCAATGATTGTTCGAAATTAAACTGGTTGACTTTACTGTGTCTTCTACTGTAAGCGAAATACACTAAAAAGCCTAAAGCTGTCCAGATTAAAAATGCCACCCACGTTTCCGGTTTCACGAAAAACATCAAACCAACATTAAATAGTGTTCCTAAAATCGAAACAACCGGTAAGAATGGTGTTCTAAAAGGTCGTGGCAGATCAGGCTGCTTAATTCTCAAGATCAGAACGGCAACCGAAATCATGGAGAAGGCCAATAAGGTTCCCATACTACACATTTCAGCAACCTTATCAATTGGAGTTAATGAAGCAACAATTGAAATAATTAAACCAACGATCAAGGTACTTCTATAAGGTGTTTTAAATTTCTTATGTACCACTCCAAAGATTTTGAACGGCAATAAGCCGTCTTTAGCCATTCCTAAGAAAACGCGTGTCTGACCTAACATCATTACAAGCATTACAGAAGTCAAGCCCGCTACAGCAGCAATTGTTATGAGAACCGTTGCCCAGGGCATTCCGATTCCTTCAAAAGCCGAAGCAACAGGAGCTTTAATATCCAGATCCTTAAATCCTACCATTCCTGTTAATACAAGTGAAACGGCGATATACAATACCGTACAAATAATCAGGGATGCAATAATTGCAAAAGGAACATCTTTTTTCGGATTGATCGCTTCACCGGATTGTGTTGAAACTGCGTCAAAGCCAATGTATGCAAAGAATACAATACTTGCAGCTGTCAGTACTCCACCAAATCCCCAACCGTAGTGAGAAACACCATCGATCACTTCAGCTTTAGGCACAAATGGTGTGTAATTAGCCGTATCAATAAAGAAGAATCCAACAAAAATCACAAACAATACAACAGCTAATTTTAAAATTACGATCAGGTTATTTGTTTTTGCAGCTTCTTTAATTCCTTTTACCAAAATAGATGTTACAACCCAGGTAATCAGGAATGCAGGAAGATTAAATGCAAAACCAGGTGCAGCTATTCCGGCATCATGTGCTTTTTGAGCAGCAGTAACAGGATCATTCATGAGCCACATGGGGGGATGTATACCGCATTGATGGAGGAGCTTTTCAAAATAACCACTCCATGCTACTGCAACGGTTGTAGCACCCATCATGTATTCCAAAATCAAATTCCATCCGATAATCCAGGCAAACACCTCTCCCATCGTTCCATAGGAATAAGCATAAGCGCTTCCTTCCACCGGTAAAACAGAAGCAAATTCAGCATAACACAGTGAGGCAAACAAACACCCAACACCTGCAATAGCAAAAGCAATCGCTAAAGCTGGTCCGGCATGATTATGAGCCGCAATACCAGTTAAGGTAAAAATTCCTCCACCGATAATTGCCCCAATCCCTAAAGAAGTTAATCCCCACTTAGTTAACACGCGTTTTAAGTCGTTTTTCTTCATGTCTGCCTCAAAGGCACTCATCGGCTTTACCCGCCATATATTTTTAGCCATTGTATATTATAGTTTTTCAGTTTTCAAGTGGCTAAAGATAGAAAAAATGTGAATGAATGCTAAAATCTAAATAATTGTTCTGAATTTCACTTACCTTCTCATACTATACTAAACTTTAAGTTACATTTGATATAAATATCGTTCTGTATGTGGATCTTTCGCTTTAGTTCAAGTCTTAAGAATTTTTTTAGATTACTGTCGATCATTCGAATCATCGCAGGACATTACATCGCCAACTGGCTAACTACGGGTCCATTAAGAGTAATTTTCGATCCCAGAGGTAAAAACAGGAAGACCCGATCCGAGCGCTTACGACTTATTATTGAAGATCTTGGTCCAACATTTATCAAATTCGGACAGATCCTTGCAGACCGGCCCGACATAGCATCGGAGGGATTGCGAATGGAATTGAAAAAATTACAATCCTCCGCCCGGCCCATTCCCGATGACATTGCCATTAAAATCATTGAGAATGAAATCGGTGCTCCAATTGACACTGTTTTTTCCGAATTCAACGAAGAGCATATTGCTTCGGCTTCCATTGCCCAGGTATACCTGGCTACTCTGCATACCGGACAAAGAGTTGTATTGAAAGTACAGCGTCCGAATATCCGGAACAAGATCCGTCTGGACATCAAACTGCTTCAAATTTTTGCCCGAAAAATCCAGGATCAGTATCCCGAGATCAGTAATTTCAACTTAATCCGTTTTATTGAAGATTTTGGAGAAACCATCCTGAAAGAACTGGATTTCATGAATGAGCTTTCCAACATGATGCGTTTTACACACATGTTCAAAGACGACGGACGTGTTTATGTTCCTAAAGTTTACAGTAAATATTCAACTTCGAAGTTGCTGATCATGGAGTACATCGAAGGGGAACCGCCTGACAACCTTGCTAATCTTGTAGCAAAGGGATTTGATCCGAGAACGATTGCAGAAAACGGTGTGAACGTTATTTTAACCATGATCCTGAGACACGGTTTTTTCCATGCAGATCCGCATGCCGGCAATATGTTTATCCGGCACAACAATCAATTGGTCCTGATAGATTTCGGGATGTGTGCGAGTTTAAAGCCAAAACAAATTGATGGTTTGATCGATTTCCTGATCGGGTTCTCAGAGAACGCGCCTCATAAAATTGCCAAAGCCCTTTTGAAACTGACCGAAGTAGAAAACTTCCGCGAAATGGAAAGTCTCGAATTCGAGATTAAGGAACTGACGCTGAAATACACCTATTATTCTTACAATGAAGTTGATATTTCAGGCTTGTTCACCGATACGTTCAAGTTATTGATGAAATACGGCATCACAATTCCGAGCAACCTGTATATGCTACTAAAAACATTGGTGACCATCCAGAAAGTAGCTGAATCACTTCACGTAAAATTAGACATGATCGCCATGGTGAAACCCTATGCGGTGGAAAAAATCAAGGAACGTTTCGGATGGAAAAATATTAAATCGAAAATCATCAGTTCTGCTGAAGACTACCTTTACCTGGTAGAGACACTTCCAAAAGACATCAAAGCTATCGTGACCAGCTTCAAACACGAGGGGCTTCGCCACAACATCAAACTGGGAGAAGAAGGAAACACGATTGGAAACACGGAGATCAGAAGACACATATACCGTTTCGGGTCTATTATGCTGCTTGGAATTTTATTGATTTGTGCAACTCTTTTGAAGATCTTCAATGTGAAAACGGTGATCTACAAAAATGGAAAACCTATTTTACAGGAAGTTTTCGGAAATTTCCCGGATGTATTCTTTGTAACAACAATAGTTATCTGCGTTTTTGTTGTGCTTCGATTAATGTATAGGGCCAAGTAATCTAAATATTTCGGGGATTTTCATCTGCAAAATTGACTTATTCGACTAAATTTGCGCTCATTAAATATTATTGAACGCTAGTTCACAAGTTAACAGCAATGACAGTACACGAAATTCGCAAGCAGTTTTTTGATTTTTTTGCGTCGAAAGGACACCAGATAGTTCCTTCAGCACCAATGGTTGTGAAAAATGACCCAACCTTGATGTTTACGAACGCCGGAATGAACCAATTCAAGGATTTTTTCCTTGGAAATGCAGTTCCAAAAAACCGTCGTGTCGCCAATTCTCAAAAATGCTTACGTGTTTCCGGAAAGCACAACGACTTGGAAGAAGTAGGTGTTGACACCTATCATCATACCATGTTCGAAATGCTCGGAAACTGGTCCTTCGGAGATTATTTCAAGGAAGATGCAATTACCTGGGCTTGGGAATTACTGACAGAAGTCTATAAAATTCCGAAAGACCGCCTGTATGTTACTATTTTTGAAGGAGACGAAAAAGATGGTGTTCCAAGAGACCAGGAATCGTACGACATCTGGAAAAAATTCATAGCAGAAGACCGCATTATCCTTGCTTCCAAAAAAGACAATTTCTGGGAGATGGGTGATACGGGACCATGCGGACCTTGTACTGAAATCCATGTAGATAATCGCCCGGAAGCAGAACGTGCAAAAGGAGACGGAAAACAATATGTGAATGAGGATCACCCGCAAGTGATCGAGATCTGGAACAACGTGTTCATGCAATTCAACCGGAAAGCAGACGGAAGCCTGGAATCTCTTCCTGCAACTCATGTAGATACAGGAATGGGATTGGAGCGTTTAGCCATGACTCTTCAGGACAAAACTTCCAATTACGATATCGACCTTTTCCAAACGTTGATCCGGCACATGGAACGTATTTCCGGAAAGAAATACGGAGAAAACGAAACAACAGATATTGCTTTACGTGTGATCGCAGACCACGTGCGCGCCATTGCTTTCTCTATTGCAGACGGACAATTGCCATCCAATACCGGAGCAGGATATGTGATTCGCCGGATTTTGAGACGTGCAGTTCGCTACGGATACCAAACACTGGGATTGAAAGAACCATTCCTTTCGGGATTATCGGTTATTCTTTCCGAAACAATGGGAGATCCTTTCTCCGAACTGATCAAACAACGCGAATTGGTTGAAAAGGTCATTCGTGAAGAAGAATTGTCATTTTTCAGAACTTTGGAGCAGGGAATCAAGCGTATTGAAGGATTGATTGCTTCCGCAAAAAACGCTAACTCAACAACATTGGTAGGACCGGCAATTTTTGAATTGTATGATACTTACGGTTTCCCTTTCGACTTAACCAGTCTGATTGCCCGCGAAAACGACCTTTCAGTTGACGAGACAGGTTTCAATGCAGAATTGAGTAAACAGAAAGACCGATCAAGAGCAGCAACAGCAATTGAAACAGATGACTGGGTACAATTACTCACAGATTCCGAAGAAGAATTCGTTGGTTATGACTATTTGGAAACTGCGATTGAAATAGTGAAATACCGCAAGGTTTCACAAAAACAAAAAACATTCTACCAATTGGTTTTCTCCAAAACCCCTTTCTATCCTGAAGGTGGTGGACAAGTGGGCGATACAGGAAGAATTTACAATGATTCCGAATCAGTGGTGATCTTCGATACAAAGAAAGAAAACAACCTGATCGTTCATTTATCCGAAACATTACCCGGAGATCCATCCAAACCATTTACAGCAGAAGTAAATAAGGAAAAACGTCATTTATCAGCTTATAATCACTCGGCTACACACTTACTGCATCACGCATTGAGAACAGTCCTCGGACCACATGTTGAACAAAAGGGATCATTGGTAAATCCGAACTATTTGCGTTTTGACTTTTCTCATTTCTCGAAAGTTACAGATGAAGAACTGGCAAAAATCGAATCGTTGGTAAGTGAAGCCATTCGTGCGAGCATTGACCTGGACGAGAAACGCAATGTTCCGATCGAAGTCGCAACCGAAATGGGGGCTATGGCTTTGTTCGGTGAAAAATACGGAGATACTGTTCGCGTTATCAAATTTGGTGACTCAGTGGAGCTATGCGGAGGAACACATGTTAAAAACACCGGACAGATCGGTTTATTCAAGATCCAGTCCGAATCTGCTGTTGCAGCGGGAATTCGCCGGATTGAGGCAATTACCAATGTAGCTGTAGAAAGTTATTATGCAGACCAGGAATCAAAATTGAAGTCGGTAAATGAATTGCTGAAGAATCCGAAAGATGTTTCAAAAGCAGTTGAAGACTTGATCTCCAAAAACAACCAGCTTCAGAAACAAGTTGAAAATTTCAAAAAAGAACAGGCAAAATTGGTGAAGGCGGATCTTAAGACAAAAATTGTTTCAAAAGGAGACTTCTCATTCCTGGAATCCATTATTGATCTGGATGCCGGTTCCGTTAAAGATATTTTATTCCAGTTGAAAGGCGAAGTTTCCAATTTGTTCGCAGTGATCGGATCGAAAGAAGACGACAAATGCGCTATCAGTATTTTGGTCGACGAAAACCTGGTGTCAACAAAGGGATGGAATGCAGGAAACCTGGTGAAATCGGTTGCATCAATGATCCAGGGTGGCGGAGGCGGACAAGCATTCTTCGCTACTGCAGGAGGTAAAAATGCTTCGGGCTTAAGCCAGGCTATCGAAGCTGTCAAACAAGCGATTGCTTAATTAGCGGCGTACTTTTGAACGAATAAACAAAAGTGCTTTTCGGATATAGTTGATGGTTTCTTTCTCCAGCGAGAAGAAATAAATCGGACCAAAAAATAAAACAACGACTAAAGTGGATTCAAACAAAAATTGGATCCACTTGTTGTTTATTAGCCCTTCTGTAAACTGTCCGGCAAACAAAGTCACAACACCAAGTCCGATAATAATAAATTGATTTCGGTGGAACGGATGTAATTTGTATACATACCATACGAACAACAATCTTCCAACATTATAGACAAGCATCGCAATTGAAGTAGAAATGGCCGCACCTACAATTCCCCACATCGGGATCATCAGGGAATTTAACAGATAAACCGCGACTATCAAAAACAGGGTAAAAATGACGTCATAGCGGTATTTCTTGGAAGTCGAAAAAATTGCTCCGTTCAGTCCGAAATACATATCTACCAGTCTTCCCATCATAATGAAGAAGAATACCCAGATACCTTCCCTGAATTCAGGTTTCAGGAATGAGAACAGGAATTCGATGTTTACCCAGCAAAGTAGGAACATGGCCAAACCAATCACCAGGCAAACCGAACTAACCTGAGTATACAATGCTTTCATCTTATCGAATTGCCTATGTTTCCAGTAATCAGAAACTAAGGGGGCACTTACTCTCGTAATCGATTTATATGGAACCTGCAGTACACTAGTCAGGAAAATAACGGTGGTAAAAACTCCTGTTCCGGCTAAGCCCACAAGCTGAGCTATCATTAGTACATCCAGTGAATTGACCCAAACTGCCCCCAGTGTATTGATATATGAAAAAGACGAAAAGTAAAAGACAATCCGCTTTAGTCTTTTCGGAATTTGAATGGAAGAAAGTTTTACATTGAACTCATTAATCCTTTTAAGGTAAACAACCAGGATCATTGTCGGGATTATATACAAAAGGCTGTGCAAACCTACAAAGAGCTCAAAGGAAATCAGTTCCAGCCACTTTAGAACCAGAATAAGGGTTGTAGCCAGGCGAAGTACGACTTCATAAGCAAATACTGCGATAATATTCTTGTAAAGGCTGCGAAGGTAGATTTCCAAAACCATGAAGAGCACATACGAAATCCCGATCGGGAGTACCCAGTAATAATAGTCCAGGAACATCGGCGATTTTTCGATGTAGCCATCCTGGATCTGTTCCCGGAACAGGATGTACAAAGCAGAATAGGTCAAGATTCCCATACCGACAATCAGCAACAGGAACGCAAGAAATCCGTGGTGTTTTTTTCCTTCATTCCGCATGAACGGAAAGAATTTCCAGGTTGCATATACAGCACCAAAATTCGCCAGCTGGGCAAACAAGGTCCCTATCGAAATAATCAGGTTGATCAATCCTATTTGAGCGGTAGAAAGAATTGCCAAAAACAAAACACCTTTATTCAGGTAGCCAATTAGAATCCCAAAATAGGAAATAATTGTTGTTCTAAAAGCATCTTTTTGGACTAGCCCCATGTATTTTTCAAACGAAGAGCAAAGTTAAACGAAATTAGAAACCAGATCAAGAAATCTCATCAATTAGCGGATATTAATAAAAATGAATACCTTCGAAATTCGGTTGGCAGCGAAAACTGATTCAATAGAAAAAGCGGCTGTATTATGATGCCGGCAATTATTTTTAACTGAATGGAAAATAAGGATTTACTTACCGAACGAAAGTTTTGGGAAGATTATTGGAATAACAAACGGGACGAGTTGATTGGAGAAGTAGAACAAAAAGGCTATCAACACCGCGAATTGGACAACATAATTACGAATAAAAATATTGCTTCCATTATTGAATTGGGAGGTTTTCCGGGAACTTTTTCTGTTTACGTCAAGAAAAAATACAAACTTGAAACTGCTCTTGTAGATTATTTTATTGACCGATCAATTGTAGAAGATTTGCTTTTGGCGAATCAGCTGGAAAAGGACAGCATCCATCTTTTGGAAGATGATCTGACATTAACACATGAGATTACCAAAAAATATGACCTGGTCTATTCCCTTGGGCTTATCGAGCATTTTAATGATACAAAAGGAATTGTACAACGGCATCTGGATTTCCTGGAGCCCGGAGGAGAATTACTGATCATTATCCCGAATTTCAGGGGTGTGAACGGTTGGCTACAGCGAAAATTCAACCGACCAAATTATGATGTGCATAATATCAGCTGCATGGACCTTGATTTTCTGAAATCCGTTGCTAAAGAGTTGAAAATTGAAAATGTTTCCGTTTACTATATGGGTAAATTCAGTATTTGGCTGGACAATATAAAAGAACAGTCAATTTTTGTGAAAGCACTTGTCAAAACGCTATTTGTTTTGGGTAAAGCAGTCACAAAAATCATTCCGGTCGATAGCAAATTGCTTTCACCTTTCATCGTTATCAAAGGGAATTCATCAAAAATTTGATTGATATAATTCAATAAACCGTCGCGAAACCACTTGTTCTGAAAACGCATTTTCCACTTTTTCGATACATTTCTCTGCGATGTCTTTTTGAGCAAGTACCCATTCGATCCCATTAACCAAATCTTGTGTATCGCGGTAGTTGGCGAGATATCCGTTTGTTTTGTGATCAATAATATCCGGAATTCCCCCGATCCTGAATGCAACCGCCGGAGTACCACATGCCATACTTTCAATAATGGTATTGGGTAAATTCTCTTCCAAAGAGGGTGTTACGAATAAGTCTGCTGAATTGTAACAATCAACGATCTCATTTACTTTACTCAGACTTCCCAAAAAATGGGTTGGAAAATGAAAATCAATGTCTTCTTTGTTCTTCACATTCCCCATAACTACGATCTCTATGTTTTTCTTTATTTCGAGATCAGAATCGCTGATAGCTTTCAGTGCATTTGCCAGGTATTTGTATCCTTTTCGCTCGTCGTCAACTCTAGCCGCTGCATATAAAATCAACAGTTTATTTTCCGGTAAATTGAATGCTTTTCTCGCAATGGATTTCTCTTTTTTCAAAAAGATGCTGGTATCGATCGGGTTCGGAATTGTGGTTACTAAATTCCGCTGAAGTAAACTACTTTGTTTTGCAAGGTCAGCCAGCCAATTGCTGCAGGCAATAAAAGTCATTTTTGAATCATAAGTATCTCTCTTTTTCTTCAGCAATTTATAAGACAAATCCGTTGAACCAGCATTTTTCAGGAACTGGCAATTGCCGCAATCTTCCGTGAACTTCATACATCCGCGCGAGTGATGACAGCCACCGGTAAAATACCACATATCGTGCATGGTTACGAAAACCGGTTTTCCCAGGTTAACCAGTTGTTGGATATTCCTGTATGAAAGAAAACTTTGATTTGTCCAGTGAATGTGCAGAATATCGGCTTCCTTCACCAATGCATGTTTACTGATGTCAGTCCCGAAGTAAGCCGTAGAAAAAGCAAATCGCTCTTGTTTGGACACTTCGTAAGGGATAAAAAGAACTTTTTCCAGGTAAAACAAGTACTTCCTGATTAGCTTTTTGAGCTTGGTATCTGCGACTTCGTATACCTGTTCATTTACGGAGTTATTTTGACGCAGGTTTACCAAAAGTTTTGCTTCAACTTCGGTGCTTTTATTGAGTGCCCCGAGAAGCCGTTTGCATGCAATTGCTGCTCCTCCCTGCGCTTCGTAAGTATTAATAAGTAGAACTTTCATGCAGTTTTTGTTTGAATTCCTCGTTATCCAGGCGTTCAAAAGCGTCGATCATACTATTACCGGAACAGTTATAAATATTGACATTTCTCTTTTGGGCATATTTCTCCAATTCCATGTAAGCCCTAAAGACTTTAACGGAACTTTCAAGCAATTCCGCCATAGTTCGCCTGTTGTTTCCATTCAGCAATACAATCGGTTTGATTTCTTTATTCTCAGAATAAAGGTGTCTGTCCCGAAGTTCCAAAAAGTTGTCTTTGTTTACAATCACATTAACATGCCAATCGTTTTCTGCCCCAAACAGGAAGATGTTTTTCGTCGATTTCCTTGTTAAGATAAACAAGGTGAATATCAATACATTCTGGCATTGCGGAGTAGCTAGGTTCCAGTTGTACAGCAAGTGATTGATCGTTGTAAATCCACCTTTGGCAGGAACATAATTAACGAAATACACTTTGAATCTACTGTTTTCTTTCAATCGCTTAACAAGCAGGGATTTACGGAATTTGTAGGGGACATAAAAGTCTATTTCCCATTCAATATTTCCTGTCAGGATCGCAAATGTATTCCCGACATTTCCTTTGAAACCGGAAGCATCCGTAAAAAAATCCGGGTCCAGAAGGAAATAGCTTCTGGGCTTTAGTTCGAAGAAAAATTCAGACAAGCAAAAATGATTGACCACAGCCAAATGAGCATTTTTGAAAATTTCCAGGTGATTCACAATGTCGTTTTTCAAAGATGGCCCGTTGCCCATCACAACTATATTTTCATCAAGCGATTTTTCCATCTGGAGGAAGTAATTGCTCTTGAAAACAACTTTGCCCAAATTGAGAACCGTCTGAAAGAATTTACTGATCATGTTTTCCTATTTGTAAATATGCAGCCAACACATGTTGTTTCAATGTTACTATCATATTTTTGGTAAATGAACCTTTTAATTCGATCTCTTCTTTATCAATTCCGGAAATAAACCGCTTGATTTCCTGTTTCATCTGTTCTGTTTCAGGGATAAACCAGGCTGTTTCTTTAAACATCTGCCAGTTGTCGCTTTCTTCGCTTCCACAAAACAGGATCGGTCTGCCAGTTGAAATGGCGGTAACTGCTTTGGATGGTACGGCTGCATGTGTCCATGACGTTCTTAAAGATACCAAATGAACATCGATGTATTGCAAATGATGCTGGGCAAGTCCATTCTCCACCAAAACTACATGCGCAAAATTTTGAGCATACTCTTTAACCTCCTGTGCATTTATTCCATAAACGGACAAAACAAACTGAAAGCCCTTTTGGGCTGAAGCCGAGATTACTTCTTTAATAAATTCCGGATTATGTGCTTGCCCTACGTTTCCAAAATACCCCAAGGTAATTAATTCCGGATTATACCAAATCGGTTTATCATTTCCGGAAGATACTTCATTGCTGTCTTCCAAACTAACACCCGCAGGTAAAATAATAGTTGGAACAGGGTTTGAATAATTCTGTTGAATGTGTTTTGCTTGTTCATTACCAAGTGCAATCAATAAATCAGGTGCGTTTTGGTACGTTTTCTTTTTTAAATAGCGAAAAATCCAGCTGGTTTCCTTGATGGTATTTGCAGATACAAATCCTTCAGGAAAAAGATCCAAGGACCAAAAAGCCCATTTTTTCTTGTCCGCCAATAAGCGGGAAGCCCAAAATGGTAATAAAGGCGGACTTGAGGTGCAGATTACTAGATCCGAGGGATGTTTTTTGCTTTTCTTAATCAGAATATAGCCATCGTACAGCATATTCAATAGTTTTCCAATCTTCCTATTCGGATTAAACCGTTGTTTCAAGCGAACTACATTCCCAAATACTTCAACGGAAGATGTATTTCCACCTCCATCCGCTTCCGCATCCATGCAAAATATTGTCACCTCAGCATTGGAGTCCCTGATCAGGTATTCAGCCATTTGGTTAGCCAGTACCCCGTTGATATTCTTATTGGGCGGATAATGCCTGGAAACTATTGTAATTCTTTTCAAAACCGGTTCACTTTTTACTGATTCAAAAAGGATTCATAAGCCCGCTGAATGCCTTGTTCCAAGTCAATGGTTGCTTTCCAACCCAGTGCATTGATCTTAGCTACATTTAACTGCTTTTTAGGTGTTCCGTCCGGTTTGGTGGTATCAAAGGCAATTTTCCCTTCAAAACCTACAATTTTCTTTACCAGGTGAGCAAGATCTTCAATGGTGATGTCAAATCCGGTTCCTACATTAATGGCACCTGCTTCGTCGTAATTTTCCATCAGGAAAAAACACGCATCGGCTAAATCGTCGACATATAAAAATTCGCGCATCGGCTTGCCTGTTCCCCAAACAACTACTTCTTTTTCACCATTAAGCTTTGCTTCATGGAATTTGCGAATCATTGCCGGCAACACGTGGGAATTCGATAAATCGTAGTTATCATTTGGTCCATACAAATTCGTAGGCATGGCGGAAATAAAATTACAACCATGTTGATCCCTGTAAGCATCACATAATTTGATTCCTGCAATTTTAGCAATCGCATACGGTTCGTTTGTCGGTTCCAAAGTTCCAGTCAACAGACTGTCTTCGGAAATCGGTTGCTGAGCAAATTTCGGATAGATACATGAGCTTCCCAGGAATAGTAATTTTTTTACTTTATTCAGATGAGAGGCATGAATGACATTTGTCTGGATCATCAGATTGTCGTACAAAAAATCACCCTTGTAAGTATTATTTGCTTGAATCCCTCCTACTTTGGCTGCTGCCATAAATACATAATCGGGTTTTGTCTCTTCAAAAAAAGCCAGCACATCCGCCTGGTTGATCAGATTGAGTTCTTTAGAAGATCTGGTGATCAAATTCGTAAATCCCTCACGCTTTAATTTTCTGACAATGCTACTTCCAACCATTCCATTGTGGCCAGCTATATATATTTTGTCGTGTTTTTCCATCTTCCTAGCGCTTAGTGTTCCGGACCAGCTCAATATCATTTTCCATCATAATCCTGACCAGTTCATCTATCTCCACTTTTGCTTTCCAACCCAGTTGGTTGAATGCTTTGGTTGCGTCACCAATCAGCAAATCCACTTCTGTCGGTCTAAAGTATTTTGGATTAATTTCAATCACTTTTTTACCTGTAGTACGGTCAATCCCCACTTCATCCACGCCTGTTCCTTCCCAAACGATATCAAAACCAACATACTTTGCGGCTTTCTCGATGAATTCTCTGACAGTATATGTTTTCCCGGTTGCAATTACAAAATCCTCCGGCTCATCCTGCTGAAGCATCAGCCACATAGCCTCCACGTATTCTTTGGCATAGCCCCAGTCTCGCTTGGAGTCCAGATTCCCTAAAGACAAGGTGTTGCGAATCCCCTGTGCAACTTCAGCTAGTCCGATGGTAATTTTCCTGGTTACGAAGGTCTTTCCGCGGCGCTCACTTTCATGATTGAATAAAATTCCATTGCAAGCATACAAGTTGTACGCTTCACGGAAGTTTTTCACGATCCAAAATCCATAAATTTTCGCTACTCCATAAGGACTTCGTGGATAAAACGGTGTATTCTCAGTTTGAGGAATCTCCTGGACTTTTCCATATAATTCGGAGGTTGATGCCTGGTAGAACTTCGCATTCGGACAGTAATTTCTCAATGCATCCAAAATTCGTAAGGTTCCCATTGCATCCACCTGGGCGGTATATTCCGGAACTTCAAATGAAACCTGAACATGGCTTTGCGCTGCAAGATTATACACTTCATCAGGCTGTATCGTCGACATCAATTTGTTGATATTCGAACTATCAGTCACATCTCCATGATGCAGGATGAAATGTTCCCTTCCAATCAGATGATCAATACGTTCCGTATTAAAAACACTCGCTCTTCGAATAATTCCATGAACTACATATCCTTTCTCAAGAAGCAATTCTGCTAAATATGACCCGTCCTGACCAGTAATACCTGTAATTAGCGCAATCTTCATTCAATTTATTTTGGCTATCAAAGATACTGTTTTTATGAATGATTCGAGCAGTTCCGGTTACAGGTGCTGTTTTTTAATCTGCGTACTGCAAAAACAAGAAGCTGTTGCAGGAAAATAATTCTTTAATTTCCCGTTTTGATTGACTCTTCCAATATCAGCGTTGCAATTTTCCAATCCAGCGGAGTATCGAGGTCAACCGATTCCAGACTACTCATCATAACCTTTCTGACCTTATCAAATCCGGCAATGAGTTTAGTTCGCACGGATTGTGTATTGATCACATAAACTGCCCCATTCAATGCGTAAACCGACGGACAATCCTGCCTTCTCGTATAATCGGAAGGTTTGCTGCGGGTTAAAAATCCTTCGCTGTTTTCTTCCATCAGGTTAAAATAAGGATTTGCATGTGACTCTGAAACAGTGGCAATCATATCCACTGAGGAATCAAACATTCCCACACAAGCTTCAATATGTTCTTTTTTCCTGAAAGGTGATGTGGGTTGAAGCAGAATAACCGCTTTATATTCTTTTTCCCTGTAAAAGTCCAATGCGTGAAGAATTACTTCCTGTGAAGAAGCTTCATCCGTGCTCAAATCAGCAGGCCTCATGAAAGGTACAATATTCCCGTAAGTTCGGGCAAATGCTGCAATCTCCTCGTCGTCTGTTGAAACACAGATCTGTGTATCTTCAAATAATTCCCTGGCAACTTCAATGGTATATGCGATCAAGGGTTTATTACCCAGAAGCTTCAGGTTTTTCCGGGGAATTCCTTTCGATCCACCTCGTGCCGGAATAACGACCAAAATATCTTCTTTCAAAACCATACTCAAAAGTCGAATAATTTAACATCCTCCTGTGCACGCTTGAAATCATCGTGTCTTCCGATGTCCAGCCAGTATCCGTGATGCGGAAATGAACGCACTGTCTTTCCGTTTTCGATCAGTTTACTCATAAAATCAGTTGCCGAAAACACCTCACCTTTCGGAATAAATTCCAGCATTTCTTTCTTGAACAAATAGATTCCTCCATTCGAATAATAGGTATAGGTTGGTTTTTCCTTAAAATCAGAAATGTTCCCGTTCGATACTTCCATAACGGCATACGGAACTTCTACTTTGTACGGAATAGTCACAATACTCAAATCGGCATCCGACTCCATAAAATCCACGTAGAAATCTTCATAATCCACATTTGTCAACAAATCTGAATTGCTTAGGAGGATCGTATCTTTTTGGAAAGAATCGATCAAAGTGATCGACCCAATCGTTCCAAGCGGCCGGGTTTCTCTAACCAGGCTGATTTCCATGTCTGTTTCTTTATTCCGGACAAATTCCTGCAGTTGGTCTCCCAGGTAGTTGACTGATAACCACAACTTATTGATCCCGTAGCGTTCCAAACGGTCTATAGTGTATTCCACAATCGGTTTTTCACCGATCATAAGCAAAGGCTTGGGTATTGTTTCAGTTAACGGACGTAAACGCTGACCTTTACCCCCGGCCATAATCACCGCTTCGATCGGCAGGTAAGAATGTTTCAGACGAAAATTAAGGATCCCGATAATCTCATCGGAATCGTCATGCAGGATCGGGATGATTCGAAAACCTTTTTCCCGGAGTTCAATCAGCTTTTTCACCGCGTTCTCTGACTTCCGTACAAATTTCGGATGCGCCTGCAGAACATCCCGGACCGGGGCATTCAAAGCGCAGCCCTGGATCAACCCTCTGCGAATATCGCCGTCCGTAATTGAACCTACCAGCTCATTTTTCTCGTTATGTGCAAACAAGATACCATCCTGGGCCAAATCATTGATTTTGACAAGCGCTTCATTGATCGAAGCATTTTCAGATAACAAATGTTTTTTCAGGCTCATTATTGGTAATTTTTCAATCGTTCTATAATCAGTTCTACCCCGTTTTCTACAGAGAAAGGATTGTCCCCATCAAATGTAAGATTTTCATTCTGAAGAACCGCATCCACAATTTCCTGCTCATTGAAGCGCACATGCTTTACATTCTGTGGTGCGATACGGCCTTTCTGCCGGTCACCGATGTTCAACACCATCTTCCCGAAGCTTGCCGCTTCATAAATACCTGATGAGGAATTCCCAACAAGCAGCGCAGCATGTTTCATTGCAGTGAAATAGGATTTCGTTCCGAAATTCTCGATCAAATGCACTTTTTCCGGAGCTTCTTTTTTCAATCTTTGAAAGCAAGTTCTGTAGATTTCACCGTTCGTGTCTGCGTTTGGCATCGTAATAACGAGGTCAAATCCGGAAAGGCACTGTCTCAATGCGGATTCTGTAATTCCCGCATATACTTCATTCAGTTGGAAATTCACGGTTTCGGGATGTACCGTAACCAAAATAAATTTCCGATGCAAGGAAATTCCCCATTTCGAAAAGAATTCCTCCGGACTTTCCGGATCCAGCTCCTTTAAATTCAAGAGACTCAATGAACCGATTACACTACTTGTACCTGATTTACCTATCAGTTCCGTTACGCGAAGCTGGTATTCGGGAATACTCACAAAATGTAGTTTGGAAGCCAATGTGAGCTGATGGCGGTAAATATTATCAATAGCTCCTAATGTAGTGTCACCGGCATACAGGTGTGCAATTTTGTATTGAAAAGGAATACTAGCCTGTACCGCTGCTGACATTTCAAACCGGTCTCCCAAACAGATAATCCAGTCATACGCTGTATTTTTTGCCCAAAAGGATGCAAAACTCTCAGCTGTTTTTGCGTAAGACATTGCTATTCCTGATGGAGAATCGTCATTCACCAGTGTATTTAATTCATGTGATACCTGGAATCCATCTTTTCTGATGACATCAATAGTGTGTCCATGAAAAGAAGAGGTGTGTGTGCCGAATGCGATGATCGACAGCCGGATTTCCGGATCTTCCTGCAACTTTCGCAGTAAGGGTAAATAGATCCCATAATCAGCACGTGAACTAGTAAGTACAGCTATATTCATTCCAAATCATCTTCATTAAGTAATTCACCTCCAGTGAGATCTCTCTTAACTTTGCGGCCTATGATCTTGTTGATTTTCATAGGTGAAATTCCTGTTCCGGGTCGGAGTATCAGCAAATCCCCTTCCTTCAAAACATGTCCTTTTGGTACCGATGCAGCTATGTGAATACTTTTACGTGCAATTTGAATATTTTTCATTTCCGAAGGTGACGGTTCCTTGTGTCCACTACCCGAAATTGCTTCTTCCACATTCCTGATACTCCGAACCATTTGTTTCAGTTCATCAGGTTCAAGAGATGCCGCATGGTCAGGTCCCTCCATCCTCCGGTCGAGTGTAAAATGCTTTTCAATAACTTTCGCACCCAATGCAACCGCAGCAATCGGAACTTCGATTCCCAGTGTATGATCGGAGTAACCAATATCAACACCAATCACGGATTGAATTTCCAACATTGCTTTCAAGTTTACATCCTTCATCGGAGTTGGATATTCCGTATTACAGTGTAAAATTGTAATGGCTGATTTGGATAACCCTGCGTCCAAAAACACTTCAACAGCTTCCTTAATTTCATCTAATGAAGCCATTCCGGTTGAAAGAATCACGTGATCAAAAAGGATTGCAGCCAGTTTTAAATAAGGCAAATTGGTAATTTCTCCCGACGGTATTTTAACATAGTCAAAGCCCAAATCCGAAAGGTACTGAAGTGATTCAAGATCGAAAGCTGTGGAGAAAAAACGAATATTCCGGGTTTTGCAATATGCTATCAATTCCAGGTGCTGTTCGTGGCTAAGCTCCAGTTTTTTAAGCATTTGATATTGAGATTCGTCCTTCGTCCCCGTGTTACGAATCTGGTATTCGGATTTCCTAGCTTCTTTTGATACGAGTTTATCTGCTTTGAATGTTTGGAATTTAATCCAATCCACCTTTGCTTCAACTGCGGCATCAATTAACTGAAAGGCGATTTTCATATCACCATTGTGATTCACCCCCGCTTCAGCTATAATTAATACTTTTGACATCATCTGATTATTTTAGCTGGATTTCCTACGAGCGTACAATTATCAGGCACATCTTTCAGAACAACGGATCCAGCTCCAATGATCACATTCGAACCTATTTTCACTCCTTGTTTCACCACTGCATTTGCCCCGATAAAGGTTGAATCTCCGATACGTACATTTCCCAAAATCATTGCCCCTGGTGCAATATGACAAAAATTTCCAACCAGGCATTCATGTTCTATCACTGCTGCAGAGTTGATAATCACACCTTCCCCAACCCTGGAAAAAGGATTGATTACTGCTTTTGGTCCGACCATCGTTGACAAACCGACAATGGCGTTTTTTGACACAACGGCATCCGGATGAATCAATACCAATTCATTCCGGTTCTCACTTCGAATAAAGCGAATTAGTTTTTCACGTAAACCATTGTCTCCAACAGCTGGAAAGAAGGATGCTCCGGGAAGGCAGTCAGAAAGTTTTGCTGTATCTTCCACTCCCAGGTACTCAACTTCGGGAGGCATTAATTCCGATCGCCTCAAATCAAAATATCCTTTGATATACATGTGATTTAAGACAATGATTTCTCTTACCACAAGTGCATGTCCGGATCCACCGACTAGGTAAACTGCTTTTTCCATCAAATGACGCTGCTTGGTATATTTACTATCCGGTCTTCAAGAAATTGGGCATTTACCTGGCTATCCCTCTGACAATCTTTAAACATCGGTAAATGATGCATCAAACGCCAGATCGGACGTGTCATCACCTTTTGGGCATTTGTATTTTCCAAAATCTCATCCCGTTCTTTTCTGTCCTGTGCTTCGATACACATCAACCAAAAATTGGCTTTCGTATTTTCCGTTTCCCATCTGAATTTCAATCCATGCGATTCGCATTCCTCCCTATAAGAACCGGCCAAAGTGCGTTTCCGTTGGATAAAATCATCCAACTGTTCCATCTGAGCACATAACAATGCCGCATTAATGTTTGGCATCCGGTAATTAAAACCTATTTCGTCGTGAATGAACTCGTATGCATGCGGTACTTTGGCTACTGTTGTCAGGTGTTTTGCTTTAATCATCCATTCTTCCTTCGGGGAAACCAGAGCGCCCCCTCCTCCTGAAGTAATAATCTTATTCCCGTTAAAGGAGAAAACTCCGAAGTCACCAAAACTACCCAATGGTTTTCCATATGAGCTACTTCCGATCGCTTCTGCTGCATCTTCTATGAGCGGAATTTTCCACTTAGTACAAATTGCTTGTAATTCTTGTATCCTTGCAGCAAAACCGAAGGTATGCATTACTACACAGGCACCTATTTTTTTATGTGTTTTTTTATTGTACGTTCCGTCTTCTCTCAGATCGCCGAATTCCGTTAAAAAAGCTTGCAATGCTATAGGAGAAAGTCCCATGGTATCCAAATCCACATCAATAAATAACGGTTTTGCTCCCAGGTAAGAGATTGCGTTGGTCGTTGCTATAAAAGTCAAAGACTGCGAAATTACCTCCTGCTTTTCATCTACTCCAAGTAATTTCAGTGCACAATGCAAAGCAGCGGTTCCATTGACTACCGCAACACTTTTCGGCACCCCTATCAATTCGGATAAGTTTTTTTCAAACAGGTCTACAAATGCACCGACACTGGAAACAAAAGTCGTATCAATACATTCATTCAGGTATTTTTTCTCATTTCCTCTAAAGGTCGGCGCGTGCAATGGAATAAATTCAGAACTCTTGAATCGATCACGAACCATATCAATAATTATTCTGGAACTTGCTACTCCCATATTTCACATTTTAGCGTCTAAATATTTTCCTTTGTCTTCATAATCCAGGTCGGGCAATAATGAATGGAACAAGTCGATCAATTCTTCTTTTGACCAGCTCGATCTGTCGATCATCGATGAGATCGACTGCTGAAAACCCGTAAGCAGATTTTTATCTACGGAAAGGTTTTGTTTCACTATTCCCAGATCAATGTATGTATCCAACGTAATATTTTCGTCTTGTGTATAGAATTCTTCAAATGCTTTTTCCCCTGTGGTGTCCGATGAACTGTAAAAACAAGGCCATTTCTTTTCCTTTTTCAGTTCCATGACGGAAGTGCGAGCCTCTTCTTCCGAATGACAGTAAACCGGTTGGTAACCTTTCTCCAATAAGAATTTATCTGCAATCTCCGTGAAGGAAACCAAGTGCTCATTCTCGTCCAGTTTCGGAAAATAGATTTCACCGTTTTCTCCAAAAAGACAAGACATCAGGCAGAGAATTCCCGACTCACGTGGAGTTACGAAATAACGTTTCACGTCGTTTGGCGCAACGATCGGATGATTCTGTTTCAGCCGTTCCTCGAAACTGTGTAACAGGGAACCATCTGAGAAAGCTACATTGGCAAACCGGGCTGAAGAAATCGAAATTTGTTTCCCCAGATCTACGAGGTACATTTCCATAATCCGTTTTGAAGCCCCCATAAGATTTACGGGATTGGCAGCCTTATCAGTAGAAACACAAAAATATTTTTTTGCTCCGTTGGCGATCGACTGCTCTACGGTCTTAATGGTATTCAGTACGTTCACCTCGAGCATGCGCATGAGCGTGTACGGATCTTTTTCGCTTCTTACATGCTTCAGCGCCGACAAATTCAACACATAATCGTATTCGCCATCAGATTTAATGAATGCATCATAGATTTTACTTCCTGCATCCAAAGCAAAAGTCCTGAAATCACCGTCGATGTAACCATATGTGCTTCGTAAATCACGCACCAACTCAACAAGATTGTTCTCGCTGATGTCTACAACATGCAGTTTTAATGGATTGCGCTTGAAAATTTCCTTAACTACGGCCTTACCGATAGAACCTGCCCCGCCAATCACTAAAAAATGGCTTGAACTAACCAGACGATCTATTTCCAATTGGTTGTTTTCAATATCTATCGAAAACAATTCTCTTTTTCGTCCTATTAATTCAAGGATGTCCATATTTTAAGATAAATCATTGTTTAACGACGTTTTTTTCTTTTCGTCTGTTTCTGAAATCAGTATATAAAGCAATTCCCAATAGTACAAAAAGAATGATACTACCTACACGGGCAATCATGTTAGTCGTATAATATTTTGGTAAATCGTAAACGAATTCGATTTTATGGTGCCCGTCTTTCAGTTCCAGTGCGCGTAGTAAATAATTCACTTTCAGGATAGGAACTTCCTTGTTATCTACAAAGGCTTTCCAACCGATCGGGTAGTAAATTTCAGAGAATACTGCCAATTGATTTCCTTTTACCTCTGCGGTATAAGTTAACTTGTTTGGAACAGACTTTTCCAATTTAACGTAACCATCGGCAGAGAATTTTTTCGCACTCAGGTTTTTCGCAAATGAATTCAGCATTACAGCTTCATTTTTAGGATCAAATGAACTTTCAACATTCATATAAACCAACGGCGTAAAAGATTTTGCAGTATCCGCTTCCAATGTCATTAAAGGCACCAGGTTCGTAGTTCCGCGAACATCTATTACGAACATTGCATCTTGTCCTTTTGACAAACCATTTGCCAATTGAACAGGAATAGTATCCTTGCCCTGCAACAGGTATTTCAAGTCTTCTCCACCAAAAATACCGGCTTTCTTTGTTGGCATACCATTTACCAGAAGTATACCCGGACCTCTGTTCTCCAACCTGAATTTATTTCCAAGCGCACGGATCTCATCATTCGGCGAAGAAAATTCTTTAACAGATTTCACCAGCCAAGCATTTCCTAATGCTGTTCTGTTATAAATCGCCGTATCCAATCCTTGTTGGTCCGATTGTAAGAAGTACTTCACATTCAACATATCCAAAACGCGATTGTTCGATTTTGAAATGTGGAAATCGATCAGATTACTGATGTTGCGAAGTTTCGCCCCGTGGTATCCTCCAAGAGATTTGTGGAAGTAGGAAGCGCGGCTACTGTTGAAAGCCCCTGCAAAATCAAGCACACGATAATTGGTTGCCATCGTTAAAGCATGGAAACGGTAAGAATTGATTACGTTTGATCTTGCAATACCATCATACCCCAATTCATCTGCCTTAGCTCTACCAAGGCTTTCTCCTTTTTTTACAACCGCAGCTAATCCAGGATTTTCGGCAAGTTCGGCAGCCATCACTTCTTCGTCGCCCTTTGTTGTTGAAATAGGATAAGCTGATACTGATTTTTCTTCCCAGTATTTTAGATCACCTGTCGGCGTCTCGATTCCACCAAGATAATTGTATGCCACCGGAACCATGTCGGCCAGCGTTAAGACTACTAATCCTCCTATCAGAATTGAAGTTGCTGATTTTTCTGATTTTGAATAAAGGAACACGAGGAATAATCCCGCAGCGAGAATCGAAAACAAAATGGAACGATTCATACTTGAACTGAAGATTACTTTTCTGGCTTCTTTTAACGCAGAATATTGCTCTATTCTTGAATCCACCTGCATTTGAGCGAATTGCTGAACTTGTTGTGGATTGCTCAAGTCCAACTGGTATTGCTGTGCTGCCATTTGCGGATCAAGCTGCATGATTTGCTTTGACATTTCTTCTACTGTCAGTCCTGCATATTGATTTGCTTCCGCCGGGTTCGTATAGTTGTCACCCAAACCTACTACACGCAGAACGATCAGGAATAAAACGAACCCTCCCAGAACTGCTAAGAACTTTCGTTTTTGAGCGATAATTGCTTCACGTTGTTTCACCAATTCATTCAGGAACAAAACTCCCATAATCGGAATAGTCAACTCGACTATTACCAAAATAATTGTTACCGCTCTGAACTTGTTATATGCCGGAACGTGATCAATAAAGAAGTTCGTCAATCCCATGAAGTTTTTACCCCACGATAGAAAAATAGCCAATACGGTGATTGCAAATAATGGCCATTTGATTTTGTCTTTCAGGAAGAATAAGCCTAAGAATGCTAAAAGACAAACAATGATACCAAGATAAACCGGGCCGGAAGTAATCGGCTGCGTCCCCCAATATGAATTTCCTTCAAAAATTGTTTTTTTCTGATCTTCAGTAAAATCGCCGTTTTCAATTTTCTCTGCAAATGGAGATAATCCTATTGGTTCAGATGCACTACCTTTTACATAAGGAGAGATAAGAGTAAATGTTTCATCAACTCCATAAGACCATTGCGTTATGTAATCCCGGTCTAATCCGGAAGATTGTATTTTTGACGGGAGTCCATCAGGGGTAATGCTGATGTCATTTGCTCCACGAATACTTACTTTGGCGTAATCATTTGACAGAATGATATTACTACTGTTGATCGCAAAAGCTATTATAAAAACGCCGATTATACCTGCTGCCGTAATTACAAACTTCTTAATTTCTTTATTTTTGACAGCTTCAACAAACAGGTAAATCCCAACAAAAAGCAATACAAACAGGAAGTAGTATGTTACCTGGACGTGATTCATTTCCAATTCAAAAGTCATAAAAATCCCCGCCAGGATAATTCCCCATTTTCTATTTGTCCGAAACGCATAGATAAATGCTCCCAAAATGGCAGGTAAAAATGCTGCTGCTCCTGATTTTGCAACGTGTCCTGCCTGAATCACGATCAACTCGTAACTTGCAAAACTAAATGCAATTGCGCCTAAAAGACCAATGAGAGGTTTTATCTTCAATAGTCTGGCAAATACCAGGAAACAAAGGAAATGAAGGAAAATTAATCCAAGCGGCCCTTGAAAAATAGAGAAAAAGCCATTTAAAATGGTTTTAAACCAGTTTCCCGGATTCAACATGGAAATTTGCTCCGTAGGCATTCCACCAAAGGCGGAACTTGTCCATTTTGGTTCTTCCCCGGTGGCTTCGCGAAACAAATTAGTTTCGTTACCCATTCCCAAACCTTCTTTAATATCGTGTTGTTTCACAGCATAGCCATCAAATTGAGGTTTGAAAAATACCGCCAAAACAATCAATATTGCCCCGATCATTGCCAGGTAAATCCAGTTTCTTTGAAAGAATCCCTTTAAATCCATAAGTATAAATTATTGCACCCAAAAATAAGAACTTTAATCTTCCAAAGCTTGTTTTACTACAAATTATCGTTATTTCTGATTTCAACCCTTTATGAACGAAACTGAATTTGGAATGTATAGCTAATTGTTCTAATATCGAATCATGAAAATCATTTCCTTACTCTTATTAGTATTGATCGGAATAGCGTTCCCGATAAAAGCTTTCGAACAACGAAAATCCATTCCCGGTTTTTATATATATAACACGGCTAAAAACACGGCTATCAAAAACGGAGAAGCAAAAATCACACTTCATTTCAGCAGCATAAATTTCAGCGAAATCCCAAAAGGTTATGAAACTATCATTTATTATTCGATCAATGAAGTGGCGGACACCTTTATTCTTGCTCCGGGCTACACACGTACGATCCAGATCAAGGCAGGAAAAACCATTTTCAAATTCTGGCCGGGGCCTGGTTATGACGAGGTAATTAGTGATACGATCCTGATTGAGAATCAGACGACAAATGATGCACAAATCAGTTTTATTTCTGAAAACCTGATGATCGAAGTTGACAAACCGGTTATTTACCTGCAGACTCCCGTTAAACTCGATTTTTCTTTACGGGTAAATCCCACGAATGATTTCACTTTTACATACCCGCCTTACACTGACCAGTGGAAAGGAACACTTTATCCAAACGGAGAAATCGAGATAAACAAACAAATTTACCCTTACCTTTTTTGGGATTCGAAGCAAGATTTCAAGTTAAAAGACCAATCCAATGGTTACCGCATATCTAAGCAGGAAGTGATTCCGTTCCTGGAAAAACAACTTTCAAGAGCAGGTTTGACTCCTACTGAAAAAACCGATTTCATTACTTACTGGGGACCTCGTTTAACTGAATACGAAACCGTTTTTATTCAATTTTTCCTGCAGGAAGATTGTAATCAATTTGCAACGATCCAGTGCGATCCAAAGCCCGAAACGATCAACCGGCTTTATATTGGCTTCTCCGAATGGAACGAAACCCTGACACCTTTTCTTCATCCAATTGACCTTCCTGCTTTTAAACGCGAGGGATTCAATTTATTGGAATGGGGAGGATTTGAACTAAAAAACACCGCATTATGATTCAAAAATTGATTTTATTAATTTCTCTGTCCCTTCCTTTATACGGATTTTCCGGTTTGAAAGAATCTTATCCATCCGTTTGGGTAATCAAAGACAGCCTTTCCAAATCTATTCATCAGGACAGTGTAAGACTGGTTTTTAATGTGACGGATCACTACAATCAGTTAATGCTGAACCAGCATGCTGCGGTTATCCAGGTAAAGATCGATGGAAAAATGAAAAAGTATACCGTTACCGATAAGAAGCGAAGCTTTAACTTCCTCTTGCCAAAAGGAAAACACTCCTTATCATTCTTCCTGAACGCAAATTTTGAAGAACTTCATTTCGAAAAAGAATTGACCGGTGGACATTACTATGAAATCGGGTTAAACTTTAAAGAATCCTATAATAACTCCGGCAGACAGATCATGTTAGAAAAACCGGTTATTTACCTGTATAGTGAAACAGAAGAAGCATTCACTTTAAAGATCAGAACAGATGCTGAACTGCAATTCACTTATCCGGCCTATCAGGATGAATGGAAAGGAACCGCAAGTAAGAGCGGCATCATTCAAATGAATGGCACAAATTATCCCTACTTGTTTTGGGATGCACAGCTGTCTGCAGAACGTTTAAAATTGAACTGGGAAGATGCCGACCAACTAATTGGAGAACAAACAACTGCATACCTTTCAGCAAATTTGGATCACTTAGGATTTAATGCAAAGGAAAAGGCAGATTTCATTACCTATTGGGGGCCCCGCATGCAAAAAATGAATTATGTTGAGGTATTGTGGATTCAAAATGAAGCCATTCAGGATATCGCTTCCCTTGACATTTCGAATGGATTCACTCAAAACCGGGTTTATATCATTTTTAAAGAAATCAACGATCTTAAGGACGAGACACTTCCCTTGAAATTAACCAAGCTAAAACCTGTTAACCGAACCAATAACTACCTGGTAGAATGGGGAGGAATTGAAATTCAATCAAATTTATAAATTATGCGCACACTACTCTTTTTTTTATTAGTCAGCAGCAATCTGTTTGCCAATAGACCTGAATGGATCCCTGATTATTTTGTTCATTATGAAAAGGATAATCATCTAAGCCGCATGGGCAGCAGGATCAAAATTATCTGTGAATTCGATTCGGATTATAATCCGATAAGAAAATTGAAATTCGGCATCAACGGAAGTGATGAAACGATTAAACTCAACGACAAAAATGAATGCGTCATCATCCGAAAACCACAAAAGAGTGTTTTTCAGTTTTTCTACGACCAAAATTTCCAGGAGATAGAGACCGACAGCATCGAAATAAAAGAAGGCCAAATCACGATCATTTCACTTCATTTTAAAGATCAAAATGAAATGAGACCAGTCAAGAAACCAGTTATATACCTTTATCCCGAAAAAGACACCGAGCTTTCCGTGCAATTAAAACCAAAAGGCAATCTGACCTTCTCTTATCCGGAATATTCCGGGGGCTGGAGAGGCACTGCGCATCCTGACGGTTCTATTGATATCTCCGGAACACGTTATCCGTATCTATTCTGGGAATCGGAACAAAACTTTAACACGTTTGACCCAAAACTGGGTGGTTTTATTCTTACCAGATCAACTATTGTTACCTCATTGGAAAACTATTTATCCGAGTTGGGTTTCAACGATAAGGAAAAAGCGGATTTCATCACTTTCTGGGGCCCGCAGCTTCAACAACACGAAGAAGTAATGATCCAATTTATACTGAACGATGCCTGTAACGAGTTCGCAAGTTTGAATATTGAACCGAAACCCCTGCATCTAAACCGGGTTTACATGATTTGGTCGAATACAGATAATCTAAAGCCGCAAATACAAAAGCCGCAAGTTTTACAGAAACTCAACCGAGACGGATTTGATGTTCTTGAGTGGGGAGGAATTGAATTATTGGGATCAGCTATGGCGAATTGATCAGAATAGCCCCAACGCAATTTCTTGTCGATTATCAATTATGCTTTCACACTTATCAATTCTACATTTTCCATTAAATTATTTTGGTTAGTTTTAAAGAAAAAAATAAAGGATGAAAAAATTATTACTATTACTTACGGTTTCAAGTGCGGTTCTTGTTACTTCCTGTAACATGGCAAATGATGCTGATTACGATGCAATGGCAACAGACATGTGCGATTGTGTAAACAAATCTTCTGACGGAATTTCCGACAACATGAAAGATGCTATCATCAAGTCTGAAAAAGACGGAACAGATATGCAAGCTGCTATGACAGAGGTTATGATGAAAGATTTAAAAACCGGAATGGCAGATGCGCAGGCAATGATCGATCTTGGAAAAGATATGGAGACTTGCTCGAAAGATTTGGAGAAAAAATACGATAAGGTATACACTTCAGAATCAGAAGAAGAAGTAATCGAGAAGATCTTAACTACCCTGAAAGCAAAGAAAGGGTGTGAATTCACTTATGCCCTGATGAAAATGGGAGCTAAGGAAATGAAAAAATAATTTGAATTTAAATTTGAATAAAAAGTAGGGCCGCGAAGTATCGCGGCCCTACTTTTTATATTGCGTTCCTGCTATTTCTTTTTCGGATTTGCGAACATTTTCACATCATCTCCCGTAATTTTATTGCCACACAGAATCACCAAACGTTCCACAATATTTCTTAGTTCCCTGATATTTCCTGTCCAATCGGTTTGCTGTAATTCAAGCAGTGCATCCTCTGTAAACTCTTTCTTCGGAATCCCGTGTTCATTGCAAACCAAGGCGATAAAGTGTTCTGCAAGCATCGGGATATCGTCACGGCGTTCATTTAATGAAGGAACGTGAATTAAAATCACTGCCAAACGGTGATATAAATCTTCTCTGAAGCGCCCTTCAGCAATTTCCAGGCTTAGATCTTTATTGGTTGCAGCTACAACACGAGCATCAATTTTAATATCCCGCTCGCTGCCTACGCGCTGAATAACATTCTCCTGTAAAGCTCTTAGTACTTTTGCCTGGGCCGAAGCACTCATATCCCCGATCTCATCCAGGAAAAGCGTTCCACCCGAAGCCAGTTCGAATTTTCCCTTTTTATCCTTTACAGCAGAGGTAAATGCGCCTTTCTCATGCCCAAATAATTCACTTTCTATCAATTCGCTTGGAATAGCCGCACAATTTACTTCCACAAATGGCATTTTTCTCCGGTTGGAAAGATCGTGAAGCGAACGTGCCACCAATTCTTTCCCCGAACCGTTTGCCCCCGTAATGAGAACACGCGCATCAGAAGGGGCCACTTTCTCAATCATTTCCTTGATCTTGAAGATTCCTTCCGTTTCACCAATGATAGATGATCCTTTGAACTTGCGGACAGTGGTTTTCAGCTGTTTTGTTTCTTCAACCAAAACCACACGGTCCTTTGCATTTCTGATTGTAACCAGAATACGGTTTAAGTCCAATGGTTTTTCAATAAAGTCGAAAGCTCCTTTTTTAATTGCATCCACAGCCGTTTCAATGTTCCCGTGTCCTGAGATCATAATAACCGGTGTCTCGATCTTTTGAGCAATTAATGCGTCCAAAACTTCCATGCCATCCATTTGAGGCATTTTTATATCGCAAAAAATAATATCGTATAAGGTGTTTTTGGCTTTTTCAAGTCCCTCTACTCCATTCTCAGCTTCGTCTACCTGGAAATCTTCAAATTCCAGAATTTCACGCAATGCCCTGCGAATAGCACGCTCATCATCAATGATTAAAATCTTTGCCATGTGTTTTTATTGGTGAACGAAAATAGCTATTAAATTACGAATTACGAATGCCTAATTACGAATTAATAGCGTATGTTTCGGCTGGATCTAAAATTAGGTTACTCAACTTACAAAGCATCGATCATAAATTTTGTTTCCCTTTAAATCATCAGGAATTCGTAATTCTCAGAAGAATCTTCTTAGGACTCCTTCTTTCAGGGAGCAGGGCGAGATTACGATTTCTTTTATTTCGAATTTTTCGACGATCCATTTGGTCTTTAATGCAGCGATCGGGGCCATTTTTCTCCTGATCGGAATAATAAACGGATGGTTTTCTCTTTGTTCAAAGGTTGATTCAATGATCCAATTCAAAGTAGCCATCAGTTCCTCTCTTGAAAGCCGGATATTTTCCAGTTTATTAGGGAATTCTTCCTCGTGAACCATTTCATAAAAAGTCTCAAAACTTCCGGAAGCTCCGACAAGTACGTCGCAGGCAGAAAAATGTTTGAGCTCTCCTGCATTTTCTTCAAACCAGGAGATCAGTTCCTTTTGATTTTCTTTAGACAGGGGATCTTCCAATTGAAATAATTGAATTGCTCTTGAAACTCCAATATTTGCGCTCAGAAACTCCAATTCCCTACCGGATTCAATGCGGATAAACTCTGTACTTCCACCACCGATATCCATAATAAGTGAGGTCTTTTCGAAATGGTAAGACCAGCTCACACCCTGATAAATCAGTTCCGCTTCCTCCAATCCATCCACGATCTCAATTTCAATACCGAAACGCTTTTTTATTTCACTGAGGAATTCTTCGTTATTATCAGCATCTCTGACAGCTGAAGTACCAATCCCGGTAATCGTTGCAACGTTTAAGCCATTACAAATCCCTTTGAATTTTTCAAAAGCACGAAATGCCCGCTCCATTGCCTCTCCAGAAATCCGTCCTTCATTGATCCCCCCCATTCCCAGAGCGACACCTTCTTTCGAATTATGTACAATATCAAACCCGGTGGAATGTACATCCGCAACGAGAAGATTAAAGGTATTTGTCCCCAGATCAATAACGGCTACACGCATTTTACTTGCTTTTCAACCAAAGAATAATATTTTTAAATCGCAGGGTATGACCAAACTGAAGCAGACCATTTTTGAATAATCGTGCTGCTATTGCAATCACACCAACTGAGCTTATCAGTAATAAAAATAGTGAAACAAACAATTGATATGCATCTCCATCCGTAAATCCGATGGATAATTTTACCATTGCAACAACAGGTGCTGTAAACGGGAAATACAGTAAGAATGTAGTCCACGGACTATCAGGGTTTTCCAGGGCGAAATAACCGGCGTACAATGCAAAACAAAGTATCAGGATAAGGGGAACGAGGAATTGTTGTCCGTCGGATTCAGAACCGGAAATTGCTCCCAATGCAGCAAAAAACGCACCGTAGAATAAATATCCGCAAGCAAAAAAGAGTGAGAAATAAAACAACATCACTCCAAACTGAACCCGGTCAAATACCAACTCCACGAACTGGTTATAGTCACTCACCTGCCCTTCGATCTGATTGGACGCATCATAAATATCCACGAAAATAGTTTCACGCATAAAGTATAAGCCCAGACCAATGATCAATACCCACAAAAACACCTGGATAAAAGCACTTATACCGATACCTAGAATCTTTCCAAGCATTAAGGAACGTGGTTTCACTGTTGCCAACAAAATTTCCACCACCCGATTCGTCTTTTCGCGGGACACCGAGCGTAATATCGTCATTCCGAACAGGAAGATAAAGACAAAGATCACTGCTCCGAAGAATAAACCAACCCATCCTGACAAATCACTCTTTACATCATTCGGGTCATAGACATTTCTGAAAGCAAAATTCAGGGGCTGTTTTATTTTCCTGAAGTCGGACACAGACAAATCCGTGAATTCCTTTGCAAGAACTTCCTCCAGGCGTCTTTCAACCTGGTAGCGAATATTGACCGACATATTGAACGACGGTTTTTCGCGGTAAAATAAGAAACAGGATTTATTGGAAAGAATCTTTTCGTTTACCTCCACCATTGCGTCATACGGAGTAAAGCGTTTGTCTTCAGCGAACTGTTCGATCTCAATATAATTCGTAGCAAACGAATACTCAATATTCGGATCTTCCCCCGACATGATCTTGTGTTCCATCACATTTGCAGGATCTACAATCAATACATGCCATTTTTGCTGTTCCTTTCCTCCGAACTGGAAGATCAGGTAGGTAAACGTAAGAACCACCAATGGGCCTAAGATGGCCATCAATAAAAATGAGCGGCTTCCCAGTCGTTCGCGCAATTCGCGCATTGCAATTATCCAACTATTTCTCATCGTTGCCTGCTGTTACAGTTGAAATAAACACTTCATTCATACTTGGTAAAACTTCCCAGGCTGCTTCGATCTTCACCTGGCCAATTAGGGTCTTCAATAAATCTTCAAACGAATTATCTCCTCGCATTTTCACCCGTGCAATAAAACGGTCATCGCCTAAAATTTCTTTATCTATGAGTTCAAATCCAATCCAAAGGGCGTTGACAAAGGCAATCATATTCCCCCTGAATTTCACCGCGTATTCCCCGGTTTTTTGCTTCTCCCGGATTTCGCTCACACGTCCTTCCAATACTTTTTTGGACTGATGAATTAACACCACCCGATCACAAATTTCCTCTACACTCTGCATATTATGCGTTGAAATCAAAATGGTTTTTCCTTTCAATTTCATTTCCTGCAGTTCGGCTTTTATCAATTCAATATTTACCGGGTCAAAACCTGAAAAAGGTTCATCCAAAATCAGCAGATCAGGTTCATGTAAAATCGCGTAAATGAACTGGATTTTCTGTGCCATTCCCTTGGAAAGTTCCTGAATCCGTTTCTTTCGCCAATCCAGACAATTGAATTTATTTAGCCAGTAATCCAGGGAAGTATTGATTTCACTTTTACTCATTCCGCGTAAAGCACCTAAAAAATGAGCATGAGCTTCCACCGTCATTTGCTTATACAAACCTCTTTCTTCCGGTAAATAACCAATATGGGCCAAATGCTTTTGCTGCAACAAATCTCCATTAAACCGGATCGTTCCGGAATCCTGTTCGATTATTTTATTAATAATCCGGATAAGTGTTGTTTTACCTGCCCCATTCGGACCAAGCAATCCAAAAACCTCTCCTTTCCGGAGGCTGAATGACACCTGATCTATTGCTGCCTTTCGTTGGTAGCGCTTTGTAAGCTCTTGAATTTCTAACATTTAATCAAAAAAATGATTCATTTACTTTGTAAAAGTACCTTATTCCAGTTTTTCCATCGGTAAACCAACCAAAAAACAAGAATCATTAACGGATAAAACAGGAACATGGTTACATACATATCCCAACCTAATCCCGGAGGAGACACGTCTTTAAACAAGGCATCAGTCCTGATCACCTGCCAATCATTTGTCACTATAACAATCCCAAAGAGGTTGTTTGCCAAATGAAAACCCCAGGAAAGTTCCAATCCATTATCCATAACCGTAATTAATGCCGCAAAAACTCCTGACAGAATGTAATACAAAATTGCAGGCGCTCCCAAGGTATCAACTTCAGGATTCATTAAATGCACCGAGGCAAAAAGAACTGCATTGATACCAATCAAATAAATCCCCTTTTGTGTGACCTTTCCAAACAACTGAAGGAGAAAGCCCCTGAAAAGAATTTCTTCAAACCCGGTTTGGATCGGTACAAGAATAATCGATATGAGCAGGAGATAAAAAAAGTGTTCATTCTGAAAATTCCAGCGAACCTGGTGATTAAGGTCAATAAAAGTGATGAAAAAAGAAACCATCATTAAGGTAGACCACAAACCGAAGGAAAAGAAAAAACGGGTAAAATCAAATCTTGGTCGGGCAGTTAAAAAACTTCTGAATGGTCTTTTAAAAATAAGCCTGGAGCAAAATGCGATTGTTAAGATTCCCAATGCAAAGGGGATCATATTTAAAGCGAAGAATTCATTTTTAGAGAACAGGTTCTGAGCATCTGAAAACGATCCCTGGATTTCGCCTGCAGGAAACTTCGTTGAAATAAGAAGACCAATCAAAGAAGCTCCTAAAAAATAAACACCGATAAGAATAGCAACAAGACCCAGTAAATAGTGTCTAAACCCAATATCAGGCTCTAACGGACTAGTAAATCTTCTCATCAGGTAAATCTAATGAAAAGAATTTTTATTCGGTGTTTTCGGGGGGATTGTCGGTAAATTCTTTTTGGGGGAGTTATTTTGATCTTGGAACTGAAAAAAAATGCACTAAAAATTGGAGTTCAATGGAAGTTGACAAAAAGGCAGAATTTCAGTAGCTGGTTGCAAATTCGCGATATTGCGAACAGCCCAGTCCCAGCAAGCTTTTCACACAGTTAATTATGGTCATTATTCAGCATGCAAATCAGATAGATTTCCGCAGATCTTTTTGTGCGATGGCTCAATTTTGTGAAATCTGTCTTTACAAGAAATAAAAAAAGCCGTCCAATTTCTTAGACGACTTTCATTGATTTCAATCTACTTATTGAAACATATCTTTCATTCGCTGGAAAAATCCTTTTTCATTTTGTCCGGGGCTTGGTTTAAAGTTTTCACTTTCCTTCAATTTCTCCAGGATTTCTTTTTCTTCCCTGCTTACTTTTTTCGGCGTCCAAACATTAATATGTACAAACAAATCTCCATGCCCGTAGCCCTGAAGAATCGGTAAACCTTTCCCTTTGAGACGCAGCATCTTACCGCTTTGAGTTCCCGGCTCAACCTTAATTTTAGCTTTTCCGTTCACAGTCGGCACCTCTATTGTCTCACCTAAAACCGCATCGACAAAATTTATAAATGCTTCATAATGCAAGTGTTCACCATCTCTTCGAAGGTCTTCATGTGCCTGTTCTTCGATCACAACGATCAGGTCTCCCGGGATTCCGTTGAATGGTCCGGCATTTCCTTTTCCGGAAACACTCAATTGCATCCCTTCTTCAACCCCAGCCGGGATTTCAATTTCGATCACCTCCTCTTGTCGCTTCAATCCATGATTATCTGCATCAGAAGGTTTTTGATCAATCATTTTACCGGCACCCTGACAGGTATTACACGTAGACTGTGTCTGCATTGCTCCTAAGAACGTTTGAGCTACACGCGTGATTCTACCTGTTCCGTTACAAGATGCACACGTTTTGTATGTTACGCCATCAGCATTTACCAGCTTGTTGACTTTAATCTTCTTCGTAACACCTTCTGCTATCTCCTCCAGTGTCAATTTCATTTTAACGCGAAGATTGGTTCCGCGCACTACACGCTGACCTCCTCCTCTTGAACCGCCAAAACTTCCGCCACCAAAAGCTCCACCGAAAATATCCCCGAATTGAGAGAAGATATCGTCCATGTTCATACCGCCACCGAATCCGCCATTTCCGCCTAATCCGGCATGACCGTATTGATCATAACGTGCCTTTTTATTTGCATCAGAAAGTACCTCGTATGCTTCAGCAGCTTCCTTAAATTTCCCTTCCGCTTCGGCATCCCCCGGGTTTTTATCGGGGTGATATTTCAAAGCCATTTTGCGGTAAGCTTTCTTTATTTCAGCTTCCGATGCACTTTTTGAAATGCCAAGAACTTCGTAATAATCTCTTTTATCCATGTTTTTTTGGTCTGAAATATTTACTGTCCTACAACTACTTTTGCAAAACGAATTACTTTATCATTCAGGTAATACCCTTTTTCAACGTCATCAATAATCTTTCCTTTCAAATCTTCTGACGGAGCCGGAACATTTGCAATTGCTTCGTGCAGCTCAGAATCAAAAGTCTGGTGTTTTGCCTCCATTTGTTTTAATCCTTTACCTTCCAGTAAATTTCTAAGCTTGTGGTGGATCAGTTTGAAACCATCCTTTACAGCAGAAATGTCTTCCGAATTTTCATTATTAGCGATCGCACGTTCAAAGTCATCCATGATAGATAACATATCTTTCAATACACCCGCACTGGCAGTTGAGATCAATTCGATCTTTTCTTTGTTCGTACGTTTACGGTAATTATCGAACTCCGAATACAAACGCAAATACTTGTCATTTAAAGCCGCAATCTGATCTTCAGCTGAAGGCGCATCTGCATTTACTGACGAATTGTCAGCGTTTTCAACCTGCTCGTTCACCGTTCCCTCCTGATTATCCTGATTTTGCGTATCAGAATCCTGGTTAAACTCCTCGTTTTGAACTACTTCTTCTGCCATTATTGTCAATTTTTTGACTCAGATAAGTCAACTACCTTGCCACAGCCAAAGAAAGCGACAAGCTGACAGAGAAACTGACACTTTTACCAATTGCCAATGCCGAATTACGAAACTAATAGGCAATGGCACAAGCTAGAGTCTCGCGCCAACGAAGGGAGAAGTTGATGTAGTTAAATACATCTTCACAATGTTAAATAAATATACAAACGTCGCTATATCTATGCTATATTTATGCTTCAATTATGGCTCATTCATGCTTGAAAGACGGAGTACCTACGCTACAACTACGTTATGTCCCTCGGCTTTTTCCGTCTTGACCAAAGCAGATCAAACAAATGATCGCTTCGGATCGAGTGAGACGGAGCCTTAGTCTTCGTCCGCTAGCGCTGTCCTTCGGATATTCTGTCTTGTGAGACAGAGCCTCAGTCTTCGTCCGCTAGCGCTGTCCTTCGGATATTCTGTCTTGTGAGACAGAGCCTCAGTCTTCGTCCGCCGCGGCGGACTCTTATCTATGCTTCAATTATGGCTCATTCATGCTTGAAAGACGGAGTACCTATGCTACTACGTTATGTCCCTCGGCTTTTCCGTCTTGACCAAAGCAGATCAAACAAATGATCGCTTCGGATCGAGTGAGACGGAGCCTTAGACTTCATCCGTCCCAAAGGATTTAGCTGCGGAGAGTTCAAAGTCTTTAGAAGAATCAAAAAAGCACTTCAAAATCACCATCGTAAGAAATAAGCTCTAAATTTGTACCCTATTTAAACTCGCATGCTTCGTCCTTTTCGTGATGCACTTAAGCTCCTTCTTTTCTGGATTGTCTGTTTTGACATACACCGGATTCTATTTTCAATCCATCATTTCGGGAAATTAAAAGAGGCCGGTATCGGAGAATGGTTACTGACCTTCGTGTATTCATTCCGCCTGGATTTAGCAAGTGCAGCAGTACTTTCGACCATTCCATTTTTGTTCCGTTTAATGAGTTATTACAGTAATTGGACCTGGTGGAAGCGCTTGTTTCGAATTTCACTGGTTCTTTTCATTGTCTTCCTGGTTTTAGTCCAGGCAGGTGAAATCGTTGCTTACGGAGAATGGAATCACAAGCTTACTTCCAGAGTATTCATGCATTTATCACATCCGGATGAAGTAGCACGGACCGCAAATTATTCCATGATCTTCTGGTATATTTTGTATGCGCTGATCCAGTTTGCGATATACGTCTTTCTTTCAAGAAAATTCTTCACAAAAAAACCAATTGTGAAAGCAGATATCAGGCATTGGTTCGAATGGATTGCACTTCCGGTTACTTATGCCATTGCCGGATTTTTCTTTTTCATGTTCTTAAGAGGCGGTTTTCAACCCGTCCCGTTAAATATTAATGCGGCGAGCTATTCCAACAAAGCAGTTGTAAATGATATTTCCATCAACTCACTCTATTTCTTCGGGAAAAGCTACCTGCTTTATAATCGTTCTGAAATTGATGCCTTTATTCCCAAGGTAGACAAAAAGGTAGCCCGTGAGAAAGTTAAAGAATGGTATAGTTATCCAAGAGAACATTCCAATTACTTTCTTGAGAACAACAGGCCAAATGTGGTGTTTATTGTTTTGGAAGGATGGTCAGCTGAAGCAATCGGCAGTTTGAGCCCGAATAAAGGGGCAACACCGAATTTCGACAAACTAACAGAAAAAGGAGTACTCTTCACCAATATTTATGCAACCGGAACAACTTCCGAAATAGGAAACTCCAGTATTTTCAGCGGTCATTATACCTTACCAGAAGTTTCCATATCCATGCAACCCGAAAAGCACCGAAAACTTCACTGTCTGAACGAAGACATGGAAGCCTGGGGATATCACAGTTCGTACATTTTCAGCGGAGATCTGAAATACGGAAACATCGGCGGTTACTTTATGGACCATGGATTCGATGTAGTAAAAGACGAAGCGGATTTCCCTTCCGACCTGCCAAGAGGAAAGCTAAATTTCTTTGACCGCGATCTTTACAAATTCCTTATCCGGGAAATCAACCAGAATAAGAAACCCTTCCTGCAATGTGCTTTTACAGGAAGTACACATGCTCCTTATGATCAACCAAAAGGAAAAGGAAAACACTTTACGGGTGAAGAAGCCGATTTCATGAATTCACTGGTTTATGCAGACGAATGTTTGGGAGAATTCATGAAAAACTGTAAGAAATACCCCTGGTACAAAAACACCTTATTTGTATTTGTTGCGGATCACGGGCATGCTGCACCGGGAATCGTTGATCCGGGAAGAGGGAAATTCTATCACGTTCCTCTTTTATTTTACGGAGAACCAATCAAAAAATCCTACCGCGGAAAACGCATGAGTACAGTCGGATCTCAAGCAGATATTGCAGCCACTCTGATCTACCAGATGAAAGGAAAACCGGCACGTTATCCGTACAGCAAGGACTTAATGAACCCAAAAGTTCCTCAATTTGCCTTCCATTCGATTATCCGCGGTTACGGCTGGGGAACCGACAAAGGGAATTTCACTTATTACATGGAACAGAAAATCATCGGCGACGATACTTACTCTAAAAGCGACTTCAAACGAGAACAATTGAATTGCTCTTACTTCTTAAATACACTTTACGAAGATTATAAAAAATTGTAAGTTCTTGATTTTTCCAGGATCGTAGAAAAAAGTACCGTATCTTTGCGCCGTCGCTGATCGCATGTCGCCAATAGCTTTAGCGATGGCACAAACTTTGGCGCAAACGTTGTACCCTCATTGAAGTAAGTCATGTCATCCAAATTGATCAATATCAGAAATTTAAACCCGGAAGAACTGAAAGCAGCCATCGTTGCATTCGGCGAACCTGCATTTCGTGCAAAACAGGTTTACGACTGGATCTGGAAGAAAAATGTTCATGATTTCAATGACATGGCAAACATTGGAAAAAGTTTGCAGGAAAAACTCCGGGAAGCTTTTTATTTTGACGGCATCACTGTTGAAGATCAGCAAATTTCCGTTGATAAAACAATCAAATGTGCTTTTGGAATTGAGGGACAAAGCCAGGTAATTGAAGGAGTTCTCATTCCAACAACATCCCGGATGACGGCTTGTATCTCGTCGCAGGTCGGGTGCAGTTTATCCTGTGCATTTTGTGCAACAGGCCGCCTGAAAATGATGCGCAACCTCAGTGCAGGAGAAATCGTGGACCAGGTAGTTTATTTGAAAAACCTGGCAACAGATAAGTACAACACCAGCCTTTCCAATGTTGTATACATGGGAATGGGAGAACCTTTGCTGAATTACAAGAACGTGGTTCGCAGCACGGAGATTCTCACCGATGAGAACGGCCTGGGAATGTCTCCCAAACGCATTACCGTTTCAACAGCCGGGATTGCCAAAATGATCAAAAAGCTGGGCGACGACCAGGTGAAATTCAACCTGGCACTATCCCTTCATGCAGCAAATGATGTGAAGCGTTCAAAAATCATGGATATCAACGATAGCAACAACCTGGAAGCACTTTCAGAAGCCTTGTTGTATTTCCACGAGAAAACGGGTTCCCGCATTACTTTCGAATACATCATCTTTAAGGACTTCAACGACGGATTGGAAGATGCCAGGGAATTGGCCGATTTCGCGAAAATAGTTCCATGCAAGATCAACATCATTGAATACAACCCGATCGATGACGGAGAATACAGACAGGCTGACCGTCAGAAAGTGGATGATTTCGCCCGCTTTTTGGAGGAAAAGTGCAACCTCATCGTAAATGTTCGTCGCAGCCGCGGAAAAGACATTGATGCAGCTTGTGGGCAGTTAGCCAATAAGAATAAGATGATCGATAAGCGGGTTTTGAAAACTGTTTAGAGTCAAGAAAAATTATCAATTATTATCAAGAGAGATTCTCATACTTGATAATTAAATGATTCAGCTTCTATCCTACCTCTTAAAATGTTGTCTATTAATTCAATTCTCTATTTTTTTCACTTTTCACTTTTCACTTTTCAATTTAAAGTACATTTGTATTCATGACAGTTCAGGAGATTTTAGCGCCCATCGAGACAGAAATGAAACTCTTCGAGGTTCGCTTCCATGAGAGTATGAAATCAAAGGTTCCCTTACTGGATAAAATTACCCATTACATTATTCGGAGAAAAGGAAAGCAGATGCGACCGATGTTCTTGTTCCTTACAGCTAAAATGCTTGGAGAGATCAATGAAAAGACCTATCAAAGCGCTTCTTTGGTGGAATTACTGCATACAGCAACACTGGTTCATGATGACGTAGTGGATGATGCAAATGAGCGTCGCGGTTTCTTTTCCGTGAATGCGCTTTGGAAGAATAAAATTGCTGTTCTGGTTGGTGATTACATGCTTTCCAGGGTATTGCTCCATTCTCTCGAAAATGACAATGTACGTGCCCTTCAAATTGTTGCACGCGCTGTTCGTGAAATGAGTGAAGGAGAATTGCTTCAAATTGAAAAAGCACGGAAACTCGATATTACCGAAGAAGTTTATTTCGAAGTGATCCGTCAAAAAACAGCGAGTTTAATTGCAACGGTTTGTGAGTCTGCTGCTGCATCCGTTGATCGTGAAGACATGGCAGACCGCATGCGCAGGTTCGGAGAACTGGTTGGTCTTGCTTTCCAGGTGAAAGATGATATTTTCGATTACGGAACTCCGGGAAACATCGGGAAACCAACCGGAAATGATATTCGTGAACGCAAAATGACCCTGCCTCTTATTTACGCACTTCAACACAGTGAGAAAGCAATTCGCAAGGAATTGATGAACATTGTGAAAAACCACAACGAGGAAAAGAAATATGTGAATCGGGCCATTCAACTGGTGATCGAAGGCGGAGGAATTGAATATGCCCACAAACGTATGATCGAATTAAAGACCGAAGCACTCGACCTGTTAACTGACATTCCCGATTCGGAATCGAAAAGAGCGTTGATCGGCTTGGTGGAATATACGGTTACGAGAGATAAGTAATTATCAATTATAAATGGTTTAATTAATAAGGTGAGAATTCCCTTGATAATTATAATTGATAATTATTTTTCAATTCATCAAATCAACGCATCATCAAAAATTTACGTTCTAAAAAAGACAAAACTTAATTACCTTTGAACCAATATTAAAACAATCATGAAACAAATCTTTGGTCTTATTTTTATTGCCCTTATTTCGCTAACGATGAGCAGCTGCGGAGAAGAGAAAAAAGCTCCCAAAAAAGAAACTGCCGACGACCTGGTTGAAATTAAAAACGGAATTTACACGGAATATTATCCGGGGAGAAAAGCCATTAAATTTAAAGGTCCACAGGATGACAACAGCCAGAGAAACGGCCGCTGGTTCTTTTACGACGAAAGAGGAAATGAACTTTCCATGACAGAATATGTAAACGGAAAAAAACACGGTTTCATTTTTGTTCGTTACCCTAACGGAGCTATGCGTTACACCGGTGAGTTTAACATGGATGTTGAGTCAGGTCTTTGGAAATTCTACAAAGAAGACGGAAGCCTTGCTTCAGAAAAGGATTACGGAAACAAAGAAATTATCCAATAAGAGAAAGCATTGCTTTCGACAAGAGCCAGCCATGGCTGGTGAAGACTCGGCAAAGCTTTTAATGAAAATCAAGCAGTAGCAGCACAGATTAAAGAACATATAATAACATGTCACGCATTCCCCCGCATATTATTGATGAAATCATGCAGACATCTCGTATTGAAGAGGTGATCGGGGAATTTGTGAATTTAAAAAAATCAGGATCTAACCTAAAAGGATTGAGCCCCTTTGTAGATGAGAAATCACCATCCTTCATGGTTTCTCCTGCAAAACAGATCTTCAAGTGCTTTTCTTCCGGGAAAGGCGGAACGGTGGTTAGTTTCCTCATGGAAAAAGAACACTTTTCCTACCCGGAAGCCTTAAAATGGCTGGCAGACAAATACGGCATCCAGGTTCCGGAAGACAAACCGCAAACTGCGGAAGAGATGGCCGTAATCACCGAACGGGAAAGCTTATACATCATCAATGAATTTGCCAAGGAGCACTTCATGCAGAACATGCATGAACATTCTGAAGGCCAGAACATAGGTCTCTCCTATTTCGAAGAACGCGGATTCCGAGCTGATATCATTAAGAAATTCCAATTAGGATATTGTTTGAACTCGGGTGATGATTTCACCAAAGCAGCTTTAAGAAAGGGATATAAAAAGGAATATTTAGAATCTGTTGGATTAACCCGAACGAAAGAAGAACGCAGCTTTGACTTCTTCCGTGGCCGTGTGATGTTCCCGATCCACTCCATTTCAGGTCGTGTATTAGGCTTTGGAGGACGAACTCTGATCACGGATAAGAAAGTAGCGAAATACTTCAACTCTCCGGAAAGTATCATTTACAACAAAAGTGAGATTTTGTATGGATTGTACTTTGCAAAAGGAGACATTATCAAATACGACAATTGTTTTCTCTGTGAAGGATACACAGATGTCATCTCCATGCACCAGGCAGGTGTAGCAAACTCAGTGGCTTCTTCCGGAACTTCACTTACGAAGGAACAGATCCGGTTAATCAAACGCTACACCCAGAACATCACCATTTTGTATGATGGGGATGCAGCAGGAATCAAAGCCTCTTTCCGCGGAATCGATCTGATTTTAGAGGAAGGAATGAATGTAAAAGTGGTCCTTTTCCCTGATGGAGACGACCCGGATTCCTACTCCAAAAAAGTAAGTACGACGGAATTGATGGATTTCATCAAAGCCAATACTCAGGATTTTGTAAGTTTCAAGACTTCCATGCTTCTTGCAGAAGGGAATAACGACCCATTGCAGAAAGCGCAGATCATTCGTGATGTTGTACAATCCATCTCATTGATTCCTGATCAGATCACACGTTCTGTATTTACGAGTGAAATTGCACGTGTTTTCGGCTTCGATGAGAGCATTGTGATCAATGAACTCAACAAGCTTCGAAAGAGCAATATTGCCAAGGAACTGGATGAACCGCTCATTGCTTCCAATCCTTCACTCACAGATACCTTTACAGAACCAACTCCACAAGCTACAACTGCAACGGAAGTAAAACACCCGTATTCTATTCAGGAATTCGAATTGATGCGCGTTTTGGTGAAATACGGTGTTTTTGCCATCACTACTGATCACATTGATGAGCATGGATTGGCACACACGGTTGAAGTGAGCGTTGCCGAATTGATCAATCATGAATTAGCGAAAGATCAGATCGCATTCCAATTCCCTCTTTTTCAAAAAGTTTATCAGCAGATTGTGGACGGATTAGCATCCAAGACACTTTACAAGGTTTCGTATTGGCTTCGCCACCAAGACCCTGAAATCGCCAAATGGGTTGCTGAAATCGAAACTGATGAGCATGAGTTAAGCCCGCAATGGTTACTGAAATATAATGTAGAAACAAATGGAGAGCTTGATAAGTTAAAACCTTTGGTCATCAACTCTATTTATGGATATAAGAAAAAATATGTTCTCAGCCGCATTAAAGAAATCACTGCAGAACTGCAAGAATTAGGTGAAAATATTACAGATGAGCAATTTCAAGATCTGTTGTCGGAACAAGTTGTTCTGGAACGCGTGAAAATGTCTCTTATGAGTAAGCTTAACCAAACAATTGACTAGGACATGTTGGAAGAACAATTCAAGCTTGGTCTAATTGCCGTTTCGTATGTGAACATACTGATCATTGCGGTTTCTTTCTTCTTAGCATACATCCTGAAAAAGCTCATTCACCGTTCGGTTAAACGCTATTTAACTTCTGCGAACATTCACTTGGAAGGGCGTAAAGCTACCTGGCTGAGATTGCTTAGTCAAAGTGGTTTTGCGCTGGCAGCATATGTATCTGTCAAGAGTTTCAATATCAACAATGAGGGAGTTACGTTCCGTGAATTTTTGGATTACCATTTCATCGATACATCGAAGATCAAGGTCAGCTTTGAAAACGTCATTTTTGTTGTTCTAATCGTATTCGGTGCGCGGGTAACTCTAAATATTGTCCGTTTGTTTATTCAGCGGAGATTTAAACGAAACAGGATTACGGAAATCGGCACCGAGTATATCTACACCCAGGTTGCCAAATACATTATCAATGTACTGGCTTTCTTTTGCATATTAGCAGCCCTTGATGTTGATGCGAAACTATTTCTCGGAGGATCAGCAGCGCTCTTAGTTGGTTTGGGTCTTGGATTACAGGACGTGTTCAAAGACATGTTCTCCGGCTTCGTGTTACTTTTTGAAGGAAGTATCCGGGTGGGAGATGTAGTTGAGATCAATGACGGAAAATCATCCGAATCGATGGTAGCAAAGATTATCCGGATCAACGTTCGAACTACACAAATCGAAACCAGGGACGGAAATGTACTCATTGTTCCCAATACTAAGCTCACACAGGAATACATTGAAAACTGGAGCCACGGAAGTACGCTTTCCCGGTTCAGACTTCCGGTAACCGTTGCTTACGGCAGCGATACCCAATTGGTGAGTGAAATCCTGAAACAAGCTGTTTTGAGTCACCCGAAAGTCCACAAAACAAAAGGCGTAGACGTTCGCTTAAACGATTTCGGAGAAAACGGGCTTCAAATGGAAGTCATGTTTTGGGCTGATCAGAGCTGGGATGTCAATGTTTATAAATCAGAGATCCGTTTTGAGATCGACCGTTTGTTTAGGCATTACAAAATAAAAATTCCTTATCCACAGCGCGATATGCGAATTATTGAGAGTTCGGGACATTAGGACTTCAGGATTTTAGGATATGGATATTCGGATCCCAAAGTGTCGGGACAAGTATTCAGATTAATTATTGGCTTTTTTCCAAATTATTTTCGCACTGACCCCAAACGTCCCGGATCATAATTTGGTCTTCAAAAGCTACGCTTCTCTCTCGTCACTTCCGCACTGACGTTTACCTGCGGTGCATACTTCGTAAGTGTCGTACTCAGTCTTTCCACCGCGGCGGACTGACGCTTCTCCCTCGTCACTTCCGCACTGACGTTTACCTGCGGTGCATACTTCGTAAGTGTCGTACTCAGTCTTTCCGCCGCGGCGGACTGGCGCTTATCCCTCGTCACTTCCGCACTGACGTTTACCTGCGGTGCATACTTCGTAAGTGTCGTGACTCAGTCTTTCCGCCGCGGCGGACTGGCGCTTATCCCTCGTCACTTCCGCACTGACGTTTGTCGTGACTCAGTCTTCAAAAGCTACGCTTTTTCTTATTACATTTGCTCCTATGAAAGCAGAAATTAAAGCAGTTATTGATGCGATGAGTAAGCGTTTTACTTCGCATCCCTGGCATGGAATTGAGATCGGTGAAAAGCAGCCGGCAATTGTGAATGCCTTTATTGAAATCATTCCGGCAGATTCAATCAAATATGAGATTCACAAACCATCCGGTTATATTATGGTTGACAGACCCCAAAAACTATCGAATCACATGCCTTGTTTGTACGGATTTGTTCCGCAAACATACTGCGATAAAGAAGTAGCTGCTTTCTCCAATGAAAAAACAGGAAGAACAGACATCGTTGGTGACGGTGATCCATTGGACATCTGTGTTCTTTCCGAGCGCTCATTCAACAACGGAAATATTATTTGTGATGCGAAAGTGATCGGAGGTTTCCGAATGCTGGACGGTGGTGAAGCTGACGATAAAATCATCGCTGTTTTAAAAGGTGACCAGGCTTACGGATCGATCGAAGATATTTCCGAAATGCCTAAAATGGTCATTGACCGTGTCCGCCATTTCTTCCTGACTTACAAAGATTTGGACGGAGGTGCTAAAAACGTTGAGATTACTCATGTTTATGGCAAAGAAGAAGCATTTGAAGTGATCAAAAGATCGCACACGGACTATATGAACAAATTTGGAAATGCCGACGAAAATTTGGCTTCCGCTTTAGAGAAATTGTTGGGTTAAACCCCAACTTTTTTTTTGTATAACAATTAAAATTCAATACCATGAAACAATTATTCACAACAGCAATTCTAGCGATTGGTCTAAGTACAATCTCTAACGCGCAATTAGCGCCACAAGCCAGTCCAATGGGCAAATTGGAGCAAAAAGTAGGTCTTACGGACGTAACGATTGAATATTCCAGACCAAGCAAGAGAAACCGTGTGGTTTTTGGCGATGTTGTTCCATTCGGAGAAGTTTGGAGAACAGGTGCAAACGAAAACACGAAGTTTACCAATTCCGATGTATTGATTTTCGGGAAAGATTCTTTGAAACCGGGAACTTATGCGCTTTACACAAAACCGACAAAAGAATCCTGGGATCTGATTTTCTATACAAATACGGAAAATTGGGGGACTCCTGAAAAATGGGATGATAAAAAAGTAGCATTGACGGTTTCTTCAAAAGCGACTGCATTGAAAGAAGTTGTTGAAACATTCACCATTTCAATCGATGGATTGGAGTCTGTAAACGGAGCTACTTTGACATTGAAATGGGATCAGACATCTGCTACTTTTCCTTTCAAAGTTCCAACAGATGCTAAAGTGATGGCTAACATCAACAAAACGATGTCCGGACCTTCTGCAAATGATTACGCTGAGGCAGCTGATTACTATTTAGAAAATAAAAAAGATTTGAAAAAAGCATTGGAGTGGGCAACAAAAGCTACTGATATGCAACCTGAAGCATTCTGGCTTTTTCGCACAAAATCATTGATCCAGGCAGAATTGGGTGACAAAAAAGGAGCGATCGAATCTGCGAAAAAAGGATTGGCTTTGTCTGAAAAAACAAAATACGATAACTATACCAAAATGTTCAATGAGTCATTGAAAGAATGGTCAAAATAATAAAAGTACGTCCCTTCATGACCTCATGAAGGGACTTTACTAATCAAACCGAAGTATCTTGGCAAAGTTATCCCTTACATCCATTCTCATTTTTATTTCCGTTGTAGTTTTTACAATTACAGCATATTACAGTGTCGGTTTCTTTCATGCGGACGAACATTTTCAAATCCTTGAATTTGCAGGAGTAAAAGCCGGCTGGAATACTCCAAACGATCTCGTTTGGGAATATCACAATCAAATCAGATCGACCATTCAACCTTCGATCGCTTTTGTCTTCATTTCCATCTTCAAACTGTTTGGTATTACAGATCCTTATACCGTTTCTTTTTTATTAAGGGAAATTACGGGATTGACGCTTATTTTAGCACTCGTTTTCTTTTACAGGAACACAAAGCACCTGATCCAATCAAGAAAACATCCGCAATCCAATAAATTGTTTCACCATTTGTTCCTGGGTTTTCTATTGCTTATTTGGTATGTCCCGTATTTGGGTGTCCGGTTTTCATCCGAAACCTGGTCTGCGATCTTTTTGATCTTTGCAATGGGAAGCTTTTGCACACCCAAAAAAACATGGAAAACAATAGTTTTTACCGGGATATTCTTCGGATTCAGTTTCCTGTTTCGTTTCCAAATTGCTTTTGCCATTGCCGGTTTTGGGATTCACCACCTGATCTTCGGAACTGACAAACTGAAAACAACCCTCCTTTTATTTGCGGGCTTTTCATTGCCTTTATTAATTGGTGTACTCATAGATCATTGGTTTTATTCCGACTGGGTTTTTACTCCCTGGGAATATTTCTGGACCTTTTTTAAGAACGATGTACTAAACGATACCGCTTCCAGTTTTGGAACCTCATCCTGGGATTATTACTTTAACAGGATGTTCCATCTGCCTACCAAGCTTATCGGATCTCTTATCTTTCTTAGTCTTACTGCAGTCTTACTCTTCAAAGGCAGATCGGTATTTCTTTGGATGATCCTGAGTTTTCTCCTGGTCCATATCCTTATTGAACATAAGGAAGAGCGTTTTTTATTCCCTATCCTGTTTTTCTTCCCTTTATTTTTTGTTCAATTTTTCCAATTACTTATTGATGCAATTCCAAAAAAGATAGCACTTACACTGATCGGTTTATGCAGTTTGGGGATTTTAACGACAAGTCTTGTCGGCTTACCGATCCTTGCAACTACTTCTACCGGATTAGGCAGAAATGGAATCACCCGTTTTATTCACGAGAATTACCAGGGAAAGCCGGTTAATCTGATCTCCATGCCCTATTCTAATCCTTACAGTCCCTGGTTTTTGAATGAGCGGTTTTACCTAGATCCGAACGTAAGCTTTAATCCGATCAATAAATTTGAAGAACTGGATTCTACCAGGATAAAAAAAGATACCGTTAACTTATTTGTAACGACCGTTTTCTTTTTGGAAAAGTATCCCAAAAAAGAACGAATTGAAAAATTCGGATTCCGTCTTGTCAAAAAAAGTGTATCGGATTATCAATTGAAAATGGATCGCTATGTCCGCGAAATTGATGACCAATACGTGACTTACTTATACGAGTTAAAAAGATAAGCTTTCCTGTTTCAAGAAGAGACGATCACCCAGGCGTAACATTGTTCTTCATTAACGCTTATTTCTTTCAGGTTAAATTCCTAATGGCATTCTTCTTGCAGGGGAGAATTTATTGTATTTTAGACTGAACAATCGCGTATGAAAATTGCATCACTCATTTGTCTGTTGGTATTCTGTGGATCCGTTCGTGGTCAGCAAACCATTGCAGATGATGTATTTGACTTCGGGAAAATTGATGCGGGTTCTACCCGATACATTGACCTGAAAATCGGGAATCCGAAAGAAAAAAAGATCTATATTTTGCGGGTTGAGCACAGCCCTGAAGTTACCTACCGGCTTACTTCCGATCAGATTGTTCCCGACTCGGCGGTTCAATTAAGAATACAAGTCAATCCCAAGAAACAGGGAGATTTCAACTTTGTTGTCAAATTACACCTGAGCGATCAAACCGAGGCACCTGTTGTCTATCAATTAAAAGGCCAGCTGACCGAAGATCTTCCGGAAGACCAATATCTCACCAAATGTCCTGATTTCAATGCTATTCCCGTGAAATCAGCCAAACCAAGCGAATTAACGATTATCACGATCGATAAAGAGACCAAAGAACGTCTTTCAAAATCAACAGTAAGCATTGTCCATAACGGACGACCAAGCGGTACCTGGATCACAGGTAAACTGGGGAAATTCGAAGATAAATTGCCTCCTGGATTCTTTTATTTCATTGTGAGTAAAGAAGGATACCTGACCAAAGAGGCCGGAGTTTATGTTGGACCAGAGATCTCAGAAATAACGATTCCATTGGCGAAAAACCCGGCTTATGATCCTCCGATACCGACAAAAGAACCGGTTCCTGAACCCGACGAAATTGCACAGCACCTTGCTCCGGAGGAAGCACAAGAACGATTGAACGAGCAAATGGAGAACGAAAGTGTTGATACCGTAACCCAAAAGGTTATGCCAGACCTGGTTACAATCCCAACAGATAATTTTGACCCATCTTATTTCAAAGATGTCAATGTGGTTTTCGTTCTTGATATTTCAAGTTCCATGAAAATGGGAGAAAAAATGGACTTAATGAAGTATTCATTGAACCAACTGGTTAGTACACTCAGACCCCAGGATAAAATGGGACTGGTAACCTATGCCAATACCGCAGAAGTATTCCAGAGTCCGGCATCCGGTGATCACAAAGAAGAATTGCAACAATCCATCTCGAAGCTGAAACCACTTGGGATGACAGCAGGTGGAAAAGGAATCAAGCTGGGTTATAAGGAAGTCATGAAAAATTACGATCCGAACAAAGCGAATATGGTCATTGTCATAACAGACGGTGCATTTAATAAAGACTCCGAAGACTACCAAAAAACAGTTCAAAAATACGCAAAGGATGGTGTGATCTTTTCAGTTGTCGGGATTCAAACCAGGGAAAGAGATGCACATTTAATGGAAGAAGCAGCACATTTTGGCAAAGGACGTTTTGTTCCGATCCAAAAGCTGGCGGATGCACATTCTAATCTGACACAAGAAATCCGGATCGCGTCATTTAAAGGGATCAAGAAATAGGTTGGTTCAGTTAACACCTGTTCTGAAGAATAATTTCACTAACTTACTTCCTTAAAACAATCCATTATGAGCTGCGTCAAAATTCACTTTTTAATCTTGTTTTCCCTACTATTCAGTTGGCAGGCAAATTCCCAGGAAAAAGGCACTCATGAAATATATGCAGGAGTCGGTTTACTTACAACCAATGACGCTCTTAGTTTGGGCTCAAATATGATGGCAGACGGCTATACTTCATCCAGTCATTTGTCTTACGGTAACAACCGTTATATACCGGCTTTCGGACTTGGTTACAAGTTGGCAGTTGCCGATCGATGGACAGTTGGAGTAGCCGGTTATTTTGAATCGGACCAATCGGACGTATACTATGATAATATGAGAGATGGCACCCTGCGGCATTCCTATTTCACCATTGGATTGGGAACTGATTACCACTATATTTCGAGGAAATGGTTCCAAATGTATTCCGGTTTGGAAGTCGCTTGTACAATAGGCGGTGTCAATTACGATGGTGTCAATGAGGAGATCCAGGAAAGTAAATACCGTTACTTCAATTTCCAGCTGGAAGCACTTGGTTTCCGATTCGGGAAATCTTTTGCATTTTTTACTGAGATCGGTTTCGGTTACAAAGGAGTTATTCATGCGGGTTTATCACTTCAATTATAGTCCATGATCTCCCTGTTTTTTCACCGCAAAGAGTGCAAGGACGCAAAGACGACAGAATGCAAAGAATTTATTTACTGAACGGTAATTTTGAATCTGTTAAAGGCAAACTTTAATCCGAATCTATTCCTAGCTTTGCACCAGTTTTAAATCAACACGAATGGCACTCTCCTTCTTAAGGAAAAAATGGTTCAAAATACCTTACACCATCCTTCTATACGGCTTTGCAGCTTATGGTTTCATCCTTACTGCTACCTATTTTGCCGTTAAATTCAGCTGGACAAATGAAGGCGGATCGGTAGACGAGAACAACCGCTATTTCTCGGAAATGCATGACAAATACGATCAATCTTTCAAAGTTGACTCCGTTTCCATGATCAAACACCGTTTTGAAGTCCTGAACCGGATCATGCTCGTAAATGATTTCTATCCGAAAAACGCCAATTACATTCTTTCGGTTTATACCGCAAACAAAGACGAAAAATTAGCACTGCGGATGCTGGATGCCGTGGATTTACAATTGAAAAAGAATAAATCTTACCGCAAAGCCTTGGCAAAATGGAGATACAAGCATAAAAACGCTTCGCAGAAAACCACCGGACTGAGTGTCTTCGAATGGATGAACATAGCGGAATGGCAGGATTTCAAGCAAGCTGTTACCAAGGATAAAAAATACATCGATTCGGTATATCATGTCACGGGAGTCGAGCCACGTTTGATTGTAGCATGCCTGGTCGGAGAGCAAATCCGTTTATTTAATTCCAGCAGGGAATCTTACAAACGTTATATCGGTCCTTTGAAGGTCCTTGCACTGGAAAACCACCTTTCATACGGTGTAACCGGAATTAAGAATGGAACAGCAATGACCATCGAACGCTTTTTGGCAGAGAAGAACAGTGCGTTTTACCCGGGAGAGAAATACGAAGCTCTTTTGGATTTCGATTCAACAATCAATTACGCTACACAAGCTAATGATACCCTGGATTTGCGTTTGCAGCGTCTGGTTCAATGGGAAAATCATTATTACTCCTATTTATACACTGCCTTATTTTTAAGAGAAATAAAAACCCAATGGGAAAAAGCCGGTCACCCGATCGATGACCGTCCGGAAATCCTGGCCTCCTTGTTTAACCTGGGGTTCCAGCGATCGATTCCAAAACCTAATCCTGCAGTTGGCGGTTCGATTTACAAGATCAAGGACACCGACTACACTTTTGGATCTGTAGCCTATGAATTCTATTACAGCGGAGAATTGGCAGATGTTTTCCCTTACAAGAAGAAAAGTTTTGATGAGCCGAGAACCATTATTAAGCGGAAGACTAAAGAAGAAGAATAATTATCTAGAATGAGGAGGAATCAATCATCGTTCTCATTTATATTGAAGGAAATGATCTATCTTAGAAGAAACCAAATGCTTATGAGAGCTATTCTTTTCTTATTATTTATTGTTCCTTTCTTCGTTCAATCTCAGAAAGCCGAAAAAAAAGAAGTGCGTAAAGTCATTGATCAGTTATTCGACGGAATGAGAAAGGGTGATAGTGCCCAGGTGCATAAAACATTTTTACCGAATGCAACTTTAAACAGCAGTTTTATAAACAAGAAAGGTGAAGCAAAACTGCACCAGGATTCCATCACTTCTTTCCTGAATGCGATAGGAACACCTCACACCGAAATTTGGGACGAACGACTTCTTTCCTGTGAAATCAAAATCGATGAGAACCTGGCGACAGTTTGGACCAAATATGCGTTTTATGTCGACAATGTTTATTCACATGAAGGAGTAAATGCCTTTCAATTGGTAAAGGTTTCCGGAGAATGGAAAATTCTTATTATCACAGATACGCGCAGGAAGAAATAATTATCAATTATCAATTATGAATGGTTTGATTATCAAGGAAGTATCCGTCTTGATTATTAGGAACTGATAATTATTTTTTTGCTTTTGCCAGGAGGTTTTTCTCATCCAGGTCGCTGATAATTGCCTTAATTGCCGATTCTGTAATTGCTTTAGACAGTGATCTTTTTGTCAATGAAAAAACTACGTGGATTCCCATGCGGATACACTTGGAAACAAGCTTTTTCCAGGGACTTTTAAAGTAATATCCATTTACCCACTCTTCGTAATTCGCGCTTTTTTTGTTTTCCGCTTCGGACTTTTTAGTATCAAGTAAACGAGCCTTGCTCACTTCCAGGATTCGTTTGAACCGGGCCTGTATAACACTTTCCATTTCAAACAATTCTGTCGGATCGTATTCCGGACGATTGGGAACCGTGTACAAGGCAAATTCCATTCCCGACAAACGATAGGCTTTATTTTTGAGCTCATTCCGATCAGCTTCATCCAGCTTTCGGTTCATGTGAAGCGTTTCCAGTAATTTCAAATCAGGAATAATGGGCAGATACAGTTTGTTCTCATCTTTATGTATGAAACCGAAAACCTGTTTCATTTCCTCTGTCCAGTGCTCATGTATCGGACTTTTCGCGTCTTCAGGCAAACTAAAAAAGTACCGGAAGAAATTGCGGGCATTATCTCTTCCCAGGAAAAAATCATGCTCCCTGAATTTCACATCCAGGAATCCGCCAAACGCTTCAAAAGATCCACTTGCAATCGGATACTTCTCCACCCCTACTTTTTGCTTTTTTGCATTGTAAATATTTCTTTTGGGATAGATCTGGCCTTTTACATAGTCCTTTGACAGTTTTTCGATCATCTCTTTGCGCTTGATCTTCGACTGCTGCCTCAAAGTTGCAAGAAGAGCCGGAACCACACTGATCAGATCTTCCTCTTCCGCATAGACTTTCGTTTTATCAATCATATCCGGAAATGGATCGATCATAACTACTCCGAAATTCAGTTTACCCGTACCGCTTTGCATAGCACGGTTATGGACAATACTTGCGACTTCACTGTATGGCTCATTGTTTACAGCTCCACCGTCGACTGTGATCGTTTCATAATCTTCGGGCAGATTATCGAACAATAGGATATTCGTTTCATCCGGGTTTACTTTCCCGAAATCCGAGAAAATAGACCGTCTGAGCATACTTTTGATGTAGCTGGGAGAAAACTGTTTCTTTGAGAATTTCCGGAATTTCAATCCGAGCGGGAAAGCACCTGTAGCTATTGTTGAATTGATCATTCGTTCCCTTTCGGCCGGTTCATACGGATTGAACCAAAAATAATGAGCCGGATCAACCGGGTTTCCGTAGTTTAACTTGAAATGCGAAAGCAAAGCATGTTCGTACGAAGTATGAGTCGGCCGGTAATCATCTCCTTTTCGTCTTATGGTTGAGAAATCCACTTCCAGAGGAATTCCGCGAAGCAGTGTATGTGATAAAATCAGTTCCAGATCCTGCGAAATGTAGGATGGCAAAGCTTTAACACTCTCTTTTAGGTTGGTTGACCTATAATAATCAAAAGCTCTTTTGGCAATATCATCAATGGATTGAGTGTTCAGCAAAGAATAAAGTTTATTCTCCGATTGATCAAAATCCGAGTTGCTCCATAGTTTTTTAAACGTTTTTTCCTGATCGTCATTCAGATGAACCCAGCTGTCGTAAAGTATATTCTGATGACCGTAAGAATCTCCCAAAGGCTTTGTTACGGGTTTAATCTCGTTTCCCAAAGCATACAATCCCGACATCATGGTTGTCATTCCACCTGCCGAAGCTCCGCCCATAGCTTCAATGATCACTTTATGAGTTGGAATCAGGTCCGGGTCTATTTCAGTCTGACCGGCTTTCGCTCTTTCCCATAAGTCGAGAATTTCAAACAAATAGTCCATAACTCCAGCAGAATAGCATCCGGCAGAAACGGCACCGGCCATGGTCAATCCTAAGTGAAACACAGGCTGTTCCCGCTGTTCGGTGAGTTGTGGTTTTCCAATCATATTCAGAATTAAGTAAGCCTAAGATACTTTTAATGATTCAGAAATCAGGTATTCGGAGCTTAAAAAATTGTATAAATCTTAGATTTTTCCATCAGTAAAAATTCTTTTTCAAACGATGCAACCTTTCGTGTCTAAATGGTGTTTTCATTTAGCAGCATGATCTTTCGTGACTTGGTTCCTCTTGTGAAAGAAAAACCAATTTGGTTGGTCAATGCCCGGAAAAAGTAACATCGCAGTGATTTTTCCGGCATGACTGAAAGAGAGTGGTTTCTAGTTTACCACTCTCTTTTTTTATTTGTCAATTCTTGATACATCCTGCTTATGTCGGTTCGTCCCCGATAACTATCAGGAGTCCACATTTCAGTCGGACGTATCGAGAACAGCATGCGGGATACTCGAACTGACAAACAGGTTAACGTGCAATCAATAAGAATCTATAAGCAACTAAATGAAAATACGCCCCCGTTATTAGTTGATTTCAGCGGAAAAAAGTCATCTTTGTAACTCTTAATTTTTCAACTCAAAATCTGTCCTTATGATTCGCGTTTTTTACACACACGAAAATGAGCTGGTTTGGGAAAAATATCCTGAAAAAGCAGTACTCGACCCTAATAAAAAGTATTTGTGGATTGACTTACTTCACGCCAGCAAGGAAGAAAAGGACCAGGTCTGCACATTTTTTAAGGTGAAGCTGCCAACCTATAAGGAAGCAGTGGAAATTGAGAGCAGTTCGCGGTATTCTGAGGACAATCGTTCGATCAAGGCCAACAGTGGATTTTTGAAAGAAGAGAAAGATTTACCCAAGATTCATCCGGTTTCTTTCTTATTGAAGGGAAATATCTTGTTTACAGTCCGAGAAGTCGAATTGCAATCTTTTGCAGAAGTTGTCAAGAAAATCAAGGTTGCCCGACAGGATTTTATTCGTTCAGGCTCACAGATATGGGTCTTGCTTTTAGAAACACGGATCGACCTGGATGCAGATTATATTGAAAGTTTGACCCGTATTACCAATGTGATCAGCCGCAAAGTACAGAGTTTATCCGATCCGGAGGAAAAAACGCTTCGCAAGATCGCAGAATTGCAGGAAAACACTATTTTGATCCGGGAAAGTATCACGGATAAACAGCGCCTGATTTCAGCTTTAATGCGTTCTCCTTTTATTGACAAAGAAACCGGGGAGCGCTTGCGCGTTATCATGAAAGATGTCATGTCGCTGCTTCAGCATACACAATTCAGTTTTGAACGCCTGGAATATCTTCAGGACACCTTAATGGGTTTGGTGAACATCGAACAAAACAAGATCATCAAGATCTTTACCGTTGTTTCAGTGATCTTTATGCCACCAACACTTATCGCCAGTATTTACGGGATGAATTTCCAGGTGATGCCCGAACTGAATTTTTCTTTCGGATATCCGATAGCCATTGTGTTGATGATCAGCTCTTCGGTATTGACCTTGTGGTATTTCAAGAGGAAGAAGTGGCTGTGACTTCGACTCCCATGGACGCTTCGGTCAAGGTTTTCAACGCTCAGTCACCAGCAGTCGAAGGTACCTTTAAACAAAAAAGTCCCGTCAACCGAAGCAGACGAGACTTTTCCAAATTCGGTATTTGAAATTATTTGGTGACAGGTATTGTAACGTTTAATTTGATGTTGTTCCCCACATCACCACCAGGTTTACCTACATTGTAATCAGAGCGTTCGATTGTGAACGAAGAAACGAATTTCCCTTTGCTACCTGATTTGGTAAATGTAAACGGAATCGTGACATCCTTAGTGACATCCTTCACCTGTAATTTTCCTTTTACGGAATACCCTTTCTCCGTTTTTTCAAAAGAAGAAGAAGTAAATTTGATGTTCGGATATTTCTCTGCATTAAACCACTCAGCACCCAGGGCGTGTTTGTTTTGCAGGCCATTTCCGGTATTGATCGAATTCACATCGATTGTCATTACAAACTTGGAAGCAGCAAGTTTTGCTTCATCAAAATTGATGGTAGCACTAAACGTTTTAAAGATTCCGTTAACCCCTTTAGCAGAGAATTCAACACTGTAATCTTTCGATACTTTCCAGGTTTTGACCTGTGTGAACGCAAATACTCCCCCAATCAGGAGGAGTATTGCCATAAAAAAACCTATTTTTTTCATGATTATTCTTTAACCAATTCCAAGTCAGCAGTAACTTTAACGTCGTTACCAATTCCAGGGTTTGCTGCTCCAACACCGAAATCAATTCGGTTGATAGTTCCGGTCATTTTGAAACCACTCACCTCTTTTTTGTTCATAGGATTTGTGATTGTTCCGTTGTGAACAGCAGTCATTGTGATTTCTTTCGTTACACCGTGTAATGTCAAATCACCAACTACTTTATATTCGTTTTTAGACTTTGCAACTTTTGTAAACGATTTGCTTACGAAAGTGAATTTCGGGAATTTCTCTGCGTCAAAGAAATCTGCACCTTTCAAGTGACCGTCACGCATTTCATTTGCTGTGTTGATGCTATTAACATCACCTGTTAACTCAACTTTTGCATCAGAGAAGTCTTCTTTTGTTGCAGTCATTTTTACTTCGTAGTCGTTGAAGCTACCATTCATGTCAGAGATTCCCATATGAGTAACGGTAAAACCAAGTCTTGAATGCGATGCGTCTGATGACCAAATTGCTGTTGTTGCGACTGTGAAAGATAGCGCCAAACCTGCGAAAGCTGCTGCTATAATTGTTACTGGACGTTTCATGTTTGTTTTATTTATTTGTTTGTATTTATTTGTTTACTTATTTACTAATTCTCATTATCCGCTACCACGGATATCTTTTTTCGCAAGCAGTGCTTGCTCTTGTTTGTTATTAATTAATTACGTGTTTCGTATTTCCAGAAGAATGGAACCAATGCAAAGAAACTTAAAGCCGGAAAGAAGTGCATTGGAACAGCCAGTCCGGGGAACATTTCAGGGAATTCTACATCCAAAGGAAGTTTGAATGACAGCACTCCGATAATACTTGCAAAACTTAAGATGCAATATAAAACATTTAAGATCGGAATCAAAAGCGGTCTTTTCAATCGTGCAGCGATCACATAGCCCGTTCCCATAAGTAAACAGCCGATAATACAAGCTCCGAACATTCCGGTTGCGTTCAATACCGAATTAAAATCGATATAAAATGCCTCGCTGTAAACCTGGTTGTATAACATGCTCACACCTCCGGCTACTATCCCGCTGGTTAGTCCCAGCAATAATCCTTTCTTTAAATTCATGTCTTATTTCAAAAATACAAACCTAGGTAAATAATTCCATTGTTTTCATTTCAATTTCTTTTTTATACTAGTATCCTTTTGGAAACCGATTGAATTTAGGGCACTTAAGACTTACCGGAAGTGTATTTTTAATGATTAATTAACATTTAAGTCCTGTTTAAAACAATTCCAGCTGCTCACCAAAATTCATTCCCTCCAGCTGCAAAAGCTTTTGTTTTGCTTTTAATCCACCGGCATAGCCTGTCAGACTCCCATCACTTCCGATAACACGGTGACAGGGAACAATGATTGAAAGCGCATTTGCACCATTTGCCGTAGCCACAGCACGAATTGCTTTTTCGTCTCCCAGGGAACGGGATAATTCCATATAACTGGTGGTTGTACCGTAAGGAATAGTAATCAGTTTTTCCCAAACAGATTTTTGAAAGTCACTTCCGACAAAGCGCAAAGGCAGCTCGAAGCTTTTGCGATCCCCGGCAAAATATTCATTGAGCTGGAATTTTACTTCATTCAAAAAATCGGTTTCTTCCAGCTTAAATTCAGCTTGTAATCCATTTTGGATCCGCATATCAACCTGATCACGCATTTTGCGGTATTTCCAATCACATAAACATAACTGACCAGAGAATTCTCCAAGGACCAGTTCTCCAAATGGCGATTGAACATATTGTAAGTAGATCATGCGTTTTAATTAAAAATGCAAAATTAAAAATTCAAAAGAAAGTCTTGCCCGGATCTGAATTTCAAATAAAGATAGATCATAATAACAAAATGCGAGTTCCGAATTGCGAATTAATTACGATAGTATCTGATGGTAAAATACGACTGTCCTTCTCTGATGAAGTCAGAGAAGGAACAAATCGTTTAGTGGTTAGGTTAGGTTGATTAGTGATTGGTTGGTTAGGTGATTAACCCGATAGCAAATCCACCGAGTGGATCGCTATGGATTGGGGTGGTTAGGTTAGGTTGATCTTTATTCGTTTATTTGATTTGTCTTTTTTATCGTCATTTTCTCTATCTCTCTTGATTACATTACAAAGATAAGGTCACAGATCGTAGGGTATTTACGACCTATTTGTCCCCCAAAAAAAGAAATGACAATTCTTTCAAAACGCTACATTTATTAAAAAAAAGGTACTTTCGCAGAACCAAATAATCATCTAATGAAATATCTCTTTGTTATTCTACTTTGTTCTGTTTTTGATTTGACAGGCAACGCACAAACTGTCGAATTCGATATAGATACGAAAGAAAATCACTGGTACCCGGTACCTTATATTTACAATGATGGTTCATTTGATCTGGATTTTTCTAAAGACGCTATTTATTCCTATACCTCAGAGGGAAAACTCAAAGAAGGACCTTTTAAACTAGACTCAGAAAAAAAAATAGACTATAAAGCCAGGATTCTGTATACAGACAATACCCTGATTGATCCTAAGACAGACACCCGTTATGTATTATTTCCGGAATATTATGGGCTATCAAACAAAGAAGATCAGCGAATCTCGGGATGCGGAAGCATCATGGTAGAAAAACTGGGAACAAAAGGAGCAGAAATTACACATGCTTTGTTTGAGGATCCTGATTGTGATAACTTCAAAAAAGGCGCTTATTTCCTGGGTAGAATTGACAGCTATATTACAGCGGATGGTGATCCCGTATTTCTCGTTTCTATGCAGACGACCAGCAAATCTTTTACCAGTCCTGGCAAACCGGAAAAGGGAATCAAGGAGAATTGTGTCAAACGCATCACCCTGCACCGGGAAACGAACCGAGCCGAAGTATCTGTTCACTTGCTGAATAAAGTGCCTGTTTCGAAAGAGGATGACACTAAAGCGTTTTTTATCGGCAGCATTGATGGTAAACAGTACTTTGCTTATAATTATACAACACCCAAAACACAGTTGGTAAATATTGATATATGGTCAGTTGATGAGGCGACTTCGGTTGAATCAAAAGAATATTCTTTCCAGGTTGAACCTCCTAAAGGATCTTCACCAAGCGCAGGTAGAATGGAGGTTGTTTCTGATCCGGAAAAGTCCGGGATTGCTTATTATTATGCCCTTGATCTGTGGGAAGGAAACAAGCGCTCAGCTCATTATAAGCTATTAGAAATTCATCCGGGATCCGAGTTTAAGTTGACTGACCTGGTTATTCCATACGACATTATGACCTATGGAATTTCTCCTCCCAAATTAAATTATTATGAAGCAGAGGAAGCAACACATTTTTTCATGGTAACACCATCCGGAATGTTCACTGTCAGTTACCGGGAAAATGAAGATGTGGAAATGCATCTTGAACGGGTCAATCTGGCCACTGTATCAAGTGCAGCATTGTTTTTCGACAAACGTGCGGCCAAGCTTAAAGAGCAATACCTGAAGCCAATCTATGAAAATCCCGGGGCGATGTGTAAAGATTGCAAGATTTTAAAACGTGGTGAGTATCGTTTAACTGAACACAACCAGGCAACATTTGTTGTGATCGAGGAGCTGGTGACCTGCGCTAGTTGCGAAGCACAACATATGCGTGTTCGCGTTTTTTCGGAAAAACTGAAATAGGATCTGCAAATACTTCTGAAATCCGAAAACTGTAAATTCCTCATGAAAAACGCGTTTGTTTTCTAAATTTACGGTGCATGAAACAAGAAAAAATATCAGCACAGCGCCTAAAAGCTATTATTGGTGGCTCGATCGGAAACCTGGTGGAATGGTATGACTGGTATGCTTACTCTGCTTTTTCGCTTTATTTTTCAGGAGCTTTTTTCCCGGACTCAAATGCTACGGCACAATTGCTTAATACTGCAGGAATCTTTGCAGTAGGTTTTTTAATGCGTCCCATCGGGGGCTGGATGTTCGGGGGAATTGCTGACCGGCTGGGAAGAAAGCAAGCCATGACACTTTCCGTATTGCTTATGTCGTTCGGATCCTTATTGATTGCATTAACGCCTTCGTATCAAACCATCGGCGTGTTGGCTCCCATTCTTCTCCTGCTCGCACGATTACTGCAAGGATTGAGTGTTGGCGGTGAGTACGGCGTTTCTGCAACTTATTTAAGTGAAATGGCCACTGAAAATCGACGGGGTTTTTATTCCAGTTTTCAGTACGTTACGCTGGTTGGAGGCCAACTGATTGCTTTGGGAATTCAGCTCATCCTGCAAAAACTCATCCTCAGCGAAGAACAACTCCACAGCTGGGGCTGGCGGATCCCCTTCGTTATCGGGGCTATGCTCGCCATTATTGCCTTATATCTTCGCAGAAACCTGCATGAAACGGAGGCATTTGAAGCTCTCAAAAGAACGAAGAGGAAAGGTACGATCAAAGAATTGCTGAAACACCCAAAAGCTATCCTAACAGTAGTAGGCCTGACACTCGGCGGAACACTTGCCTTTTACACTTACACCAACTACATGCAAAAGTTCCTGGTAAACACAGTTGGTTTGAGCAAAGACCTCTCTACCCTGCTTTCATTTATCAGCCTGCTGATCTTTGTCATTCTACAGCCAATTTTCGGTGCTTTATCGGATAAGATAGGTAGAAAACCCCTCTTGATTAGTTTCGGAGTTCTGGGAACAATTTTCACAGTTCCTTTGTTAACGGCACTCAGCAATACACAATCCGTTTGGGTCTCATTCTTCCTGCTGATGGCAGGATTGATCATTGTGAGCGGATACACCAGTATCAATGCTGTAGTAAAAGCAGAATTATTTCCGGCAGAAGTTCGTGCACTGGGAGTTGGATTACCTTATGCCCTGACTGTAGCATTATTTGGTGGAACAGCAGAGTACCTTGCTTTGTGGTTCAAAAACTCGGGGCACAAATCTTATTTTTACTGGTACATTACCGGATGTATTGCATTATCGCTGTTTGTCTATGTCTTTATGAAAGACACCAAAAAGACTTCCCGGATCAATCACGACCTAAAACCGGAAAAAACAGATTTGGATTAATTCAAATCCTAATTATTCTCCAGGATATACCAATTCAGTGAGGTCGCGATCACCAGCCAAATGAGATAAGGCAGAATCAGGATCGATTTCCATTTCAAATCCGACCAATAACGGAATAACAGTCCAGCAATTAAAAGTGTTAATGCACTAATAATTATTAAACCTGCCAACACTTCATGAGAATAAAAGAATACCGGATTCCAGGTCACATTCAAAATCCATTGGAGAATAAATAAAGTCATTAAAACGCCTACCCTTTTCACTCCTTTGGTAGCTAAAGCCATATAAACCGCGAAACAGATCATGATCGTTGTCCAGGCAGCTCCAAACACCCAGCCAGGTGGAGTCCACGGTGCTTTATTCAGTGAAAGATACCATTCCGAAGAGGCACCGGATTGCGTGAAAAGTCCACCGATTACCAGTGCAGCAAAATTGACGATTAAAAACAGTAGAATCCGATACCCCATGAGCTTCAATCAGGCTTTTGCGAAGTTGCAAAAACATTTATTCAAGTTACAAAAAAAGGAACGCTGTAATCCGTAAACTCTTTAAAGAATTGTTAAAGCCAAGAGGTTTTTAGCTTCCAAATGGCATATTTCCGTTATTATTGCGCACGATATTACACAGACACACACATCATGATTAAACAATTCACTCTTGGTCTTACACTTTTATTCGGACAAAACCTACTTGCTCAAACTTCCCCGGAACTCAATTCAGCAGAGATTCTGCTTGGAATTAAGAAACTCAATACCGTTGGTTCGGTTCTATATGTAGCTGCCCACCCGGATGATGAAAACACCCGGCTGCTGGGATACCTGGCAAAAGAGAAAAATTTCAGAACCGGTTATTTATCACTTACCCGCGGTGATGGCGGACAAAATCTCATTGGAAAAGAACAGGGAGAAGCTTTGGGCCTGATCCGAACACAAGAATTACTCGCGGCCCGCAGAACAGATGGAGCTGAACAGTTCTTTACCCGTGCAAACGATTTCGGGTTTTCTAAAAATCCGGAAGAAACGTTCACAATATGGAATAAAGACAGTATACTGGCTGACGTCGTTTTAACCATACGCAGATTTAAGCCCGACGTGATCATTTGTCGTTTCCCTACAACCGGAGAAGGTGGTCATGGACATCATACTGCCTCAGCAATTCTGGCAATGGAAGCATTTGACCTGGCCGCAGATCCCACAAAATTTCCCGAACAGCTAAAAGAAGTGGAAGTCTGGCAGACTAAGCGCATATTCTGGAACACTTTTAATTTCGGCGGAAACAATACAACTTCAGAAGATCAACTCAAATTAAATGTCGGAACGTACAACCCTTTACTGGGAATGAATTACGGTGAAGTTGCAGCGAATAGCCGCTCCATGCATAAAAGTCAGGGATTCGGTTCTGCGAAACAGCGCGGAGAAAGCATCGAATACTTTAAGTTTTTAAAAGGAGAAGTTGCTTCAACAGACATTTTCGAAGGAGTCGATGCTTCATGGAAAAGGCTTTCAACGGCCGGGAATATCGATGAACTGATCTCCAAATGCATTTCAACTTTCAATCCGCAGCACCCGGAACAATCATTACCTGCGCTGGAAAGTATCTATGCCAAACTGCAACAATTGGATGATAAAGATCCGAGTACCCGCTATTGGAAGAAGGTGAAACTGGCAGCTTGCCAGGAATTGATCCTGCAATGCGCCGGATTGTGGATGGAAGCCTATGTAAACGATTATAGCGCCGTTCCCGGAAATGAGATCAGTATTTCAGCCCAGATCATTGCCCGGAATCCCGGTAATGTAAAACTGAAATCAATCTCATTTATTGATCAGACAAACAAAGAAACAAACCTGCAATTAAGCACTAACAAGCTGGAAATCATTGATCAAAAAGAAATACTACCGAAAACAACAGCTTACTCGGCACCATATTGGCTTGTTGAGCCGCATACAGTTGGAATGTATACAGTAGAAGATCCGGCCTTAATCGGCGTACCTGAAAACCGGGCTTCAAAAAGTGTGATCTATCACCTTGCTATCGATGGAATTGATTTCCAGATAGCGCGCGGATTGGTTTTCAAATCAACTGATCCCGTGAAAGGTGAAGTTTATCGTCCATTCGAAATTTTACCTCCCGTAACGATCAATATTTCGGACCAGGTGCTTGTTTTCAGCGCACTTACTCCAAAAGAAATTTCGTTTGTAGTGAAAGCAAATGCGCCAAAGGTAAAAGGAAACGTACAAGTCGCTGTTCCCACCGGCTGGAAGATTGAGATTAAAAACCCGGAGATCAACCTGGAGAAAAAAGGCGACGAACAAATTGTAAAAGCGATACTGACTCCGGATAAAAACGGTAAAGACGGTCAATTGCGAGCCTCTGTTTCTGTTGACGGGAACGTTTATTCAAAAAGCATAACACGTATCGAATACGATCATATTCCCTACCAATTTATTTTAAGCGATGCGGAAGCAAAGATTGTATTCTTAGATCTAAAGAAAACCAAAAACAAGATCGCTTATATTCCGGGAGCGGGAGATAATGTTCCTGCCTGCCTGACCCAAATCGGTTACGACGTTACTTTCTTAACAGATGAACTATTAGCCAAAGAAGACCTGAGTGTTTACTCAAGCATTGTAACCGGGATTCGCGCCTACAACACCAATGACCGTCTGCCTGTTTACCATGAAAAATTAATGGCTTATGTTCACCAGGGAGGAAACCTGATCGTACAGTATAATACCAACAACCGCATCGCTCCGATGGAAACGAAGATAGGACCCTATCCTTTCACCATTTCCAGAGATCGTGTAACGGATGATAACGCAAAAGTTGAATTTATAAATCCGAAGCACCCGGTATTAAACACTCCGAATGTGATTACCGAAAGAGATTTCGACGGCTGGATCCAGGAACGGGGAATTTATTTTGCTACCGAATTGGATTCACACTATGAAACCGTATTTTCCATGCAGGATCCGAACGAAAAACCAAGTAAAGGAAGCCTGATCATTGCCAAACACGGAAAGGGGAACTTTGTTTATACCGGATTAGTATTTTTCAGGGAGCTTCCTGCCGGGATTCCGGGAGCATACCGTTTGTTTGTGAATTTACTGAGTTTGCCTCAGAATAAGAACTAGCGAAAGCTAGTGATAAAATGACAAGCGTTAGTGCAGTCATCAAAGTGAATCCAAAAGAAGAAGAGAAACAGAATGCATGTATGGAAGAAAACGATCATAAAAACTGGAATTGGGCTTATGCCGGAGTGATTGGGGCATTAGTAGTTCTTATCTTATTCTTTTACTTTTTTACACAACATTTCTCATGAGTGCAGTTGACTGGATTGTCCTTGTAATTACACTTCTTGCTGTAATTGGTTATGGCTTATATAAAAGCAAAAGTGAAAAAACCCTGGACGGTTATTTCAAGAGCAGCAATTCCATGAGCTGGATCCTCATCCTGCTTTCCATCATGGGAACGCAAGCAAGTGCCATTACCTTCCTTTCAGCACCAGGGCAGGCTTATACCGACGGAATGCGTTTTGTACAATACTACTTCGGTCTGCCTTTGGCAATGGTTGTTTTATGCGTGACTTTCATTCCAATCTACCACAAATTAAAGGTTTTTACAGCCTATGAGTACCTGGAACAGCGGTTTGATCTGAAAACCCGCTCACTTGCCTCCATTTTATTCCTGGTTCAGCGTGCACTTTCCACCGGAATCAGTATTTATGCCCCTTCAATCATCCTTGCTTCCCTGCTTGGCTGGAATATTTATTATACGAATTTGGTAATGGGTGGATTTTTGATCATTTATACTGTAACAGGAGGAACAAAAGCCGTCACATACACCCAAATGCAGCAATTGATCGTGGTATTTATCGGAATGTTCCTTGCAGGATACATGGTTGTTCACATGCTCCCGAAAAATGTCAGTTTCACTGATGCATTGCATGTAGCCGGTAAAATGGGGAAATTAAATGTCATTGAAACAAAGATCGACGTAACGGATTCCGAATGGTGGAAAGACAAGTACAACATTTGGAGCGGACTAATCGGCGGATTCTTCCTTGCACTCTCCTATTTCGGAACAGATCAGTCACAAGTAGGACGTTATCTCACAGCAAAAAACACCAAAGAGAGTCGGACAGGCTTACTAATGAACGGACTGGTAAAAGTACCGATGCAATTCCTCATTCTATTGGTAGGAAGTTTGGTTTTCGTGTTTTACATGTTCTTTCAATCCCCTATTTTCTTTAACCAGAAAGAAGTTGATAAAGTCTTAACTTCAGAATACAGGGAAGAATTCCGGACACTTCAGATCCAGAACGACTCGTTAAATGCTATTCGTCAGACACAAACGACCCGCCTGGCAAATGCCCTCCATTCGGAAGACCAACCAAAGATCAAAACCCTGCAGGCTGATTTACTACAAATAGAAACTCAAACAAAAGCCGTTCGCGAAGATGCACTGGCTGTTATGAAGAAAGCCGACAGCACGGCAGATACAAACGATACGAATTACATTTTTTTATATTTTGTCGTAGAAAACCTTCCGAAAGGGCTGATCGGTCTGTTAATCGCCATGATCTTCCTGGCCGCTTGGGGAAGTATTGCCGCAGCATTGAATTCATTAGCCTCCACAACGGTGATTGATCTTTATAAGCGCATGTGGGTGAAAGACAAAAGTGAATTGCACTATTATAAGGCATCCCGCTGGTTTACATTCGGCTGGGGAATCTTTGCCATTGCAACCGCCATGTTTGCCAGTAAACTGGGAAGTTTAATTGAAGCTGTAAACGTATTGGGATCTTTATTTTACGGAACCATCCTGGGAATTTTCCTGGTAGCATTCTATTTAAAACGGATTGGAGGAAAGGCTGTTTTCTGGGGAGCAATCATCACCGAAATAATCGTTATCGGGATTTATGTGGCTGATGTCATTTCATTCCTTTGGCTAAATGTGATCGGATGTTTGCTTGTATTGATCATTGCGGGGATTATTCAATTGTTTGTGAAGAAAAAAGGTACTTCGACTCCACTCAGCTCAATGACCTCGTGAGTAACTAAAAACTATGTGATCTATGTCCCTATGCGGTAAAATATATAACCACAATAGCGCACAACGCTTACGCAGAAGCTACAGCAATAGAAAACAAAAAAAGCCTTTCCACCGAAGTAGAAAGGCTTTCATTTTAAATGATAAATATTACTTGTTATCAGCCAATAATTTTTCACCTAAAGCAATGTAATCATCGTTCTTAGCATCTTTAGCCAAGGCAATGGATTTTTCCGCACTTGCTTTTCCGGCAGCTTTGTCGCCCAGTTTGTATTCGATACGAGCTTTCAGGTTAAACATGTAAAATGCTGTCGGGTTTTCTTCCGTTGCTTTCGTGACCCAAGTCAGCGCTTGTTTCAAATCCTTGTTATTATCGAAATAATATGTTGCGGATCTGAAATAATCCGGTTTATCCGACTTCATAGATTCATCGATACTTTGCATAACTCTTGCATCAATATCAGTTGTCATTTTGATCGGCACAACCGTGTTTTCCCAAAGCAAAGTCAGAGTTGCAGCTGTTGGAGCAACATCGCCGAAATTAATCATCAAAGATTCCATTTTCATCGGGATCTTCATTGTCTTCACTTTAAAGCGCAAAACTTCATTTTCCGTTTTGTATTCCGCTACGTTTCCGTTCAGGGTAAGATCTTTATACAACATGATTTCCCAAGTGTCCTTGTTCGGGATTGTGTATAAACCATAAGTTCCTGCTTTCACTGCATTCCCTTCCAATTTCACATCGTCTGTAAACGTGATTTTTGTAGTAGCATTTGCCCCAGTTCTCCAGATCTTTCCGTAAGGAACTACTTCTCCGAAAATTGTACGGCCTTTTACTGCGGGACGGGAGTATTCAACTGTTACTTCTCCAAGACCGAATTTTTGTGTAACTGTTTGTAAAGGGCTTGGTGCCGGCATGTTGACCTTTTGAGCAACTGAACTGAAAGAAGCCATTCCTAACGCAAGGAATAAGATTGCTTTGTTTGTAATTTTTATTTTCATACTAATGTAAATTTTAAGCCCGATCATTCCCGGGAATTTGCACCTAAAAGTAGTGCTAATTTTTTGTTGAGAGTATGAATTAACATATTGCGAGAAATGTTTTATTCAAACAAATGAACGGCTGTAAACACCGGACAATCAAACAACTACATTTTTAGTAGCGCAAAATTTTTGGCATGAATTTATTGTTAAACTTTGCTAATTAAAATAAAAAAAGTTTACATTAGTTACCCACGGAGCAACTCGAAAATCCGTATAAAAGAGTAGAGACAACTTCTAATCATTATTCACGATGAAAAAAAATCTTTTTTTTGTTCTATCATTAATTGTGTGTTCGCAGGAAGCGTCTGCACAAGCAACTATTGCAAGCAATGCAATCACCTCGAGTCATTACCTCGGATCAAGCACGAATGTTGATGTTGCCTTCAAAGCAAACGGACTTCCGTACATGATGCTAAAAACAAATGGGTTCTTAGGAATCGGTACTCTAACCCCGGATGCAAAATTGCATTTACACAACGGAATTCTACGTCTTACCGGGCCAAATCCTGCAGGAGGACCACAAATGATCCTTGGAGGTACGCCGGGCGGAACAGCGCCACATGGAGAATGGGGTATCGAATATACCACAGCAGTTCCGGGAAGAGAGGGACTAAACTTTTGGAAACCATTCCTTGCATCCGGAGGTTCCGGAAACTATTTTATGTTCCTGGCAAACACCGGAAAAGTCGGGATTAATACTGACAATCCGACAGCACAGCTTACTGTAAACGGAAACATGCTGATTGGAGACCCTTCGGTTGTTTGTATTCCAAATGCTAACTACAAATTGTTCGTACAAACAGGAATCCTGACGGAAAAAGTACGAGTTGCAGTTAATTGTTCCGCACAATGGGCAGATTATGTATTTGCTTCCGATTACAAACTCATGCCTTTGCCTGAATTAGAAAAGTATGTTACCGAAAACAAACATCTACCTAACATCCCTTCAGCTGAAGAAGTTGTAAAAGAAGGAATGGACGTGACTGTATGCACAACAGGGAATTCCTGAATGTGACATTCCATTTAGCGAACTGAAAGAACAGAAGGACGCGTATTTTGAAATACTACGTCAACAAATAGGTAATGCAGCCATGAACGAAGAAGGAAGTGAATACTCCGAGTATCAGAAATGGCTCCTATATTGGGAACCGCGTATTGCTCCCAACGGAACAACCCGGGATTACAATAACAGGCTGGCTGCGCAAAAGAAAGGTGTACCGATTTCCAAAGCCATGGGGAATATGGATGCATGGATGGAACTGGGACCTTATAATAAACCGAATTATGGATTAAATTCCATTGGTGGCGGAGATTTGGGTATCGGGGTTATCCGTGGAATAACTGTCCATAAAACAAACAGCAACAAACTCCTGTGCTGGTCTGCTGCGAGCGGATTGTTTTTCTCCTCGAACAAAGCTCAAAACTGGTCAAATACAGGATCAGATCTATGGCCACGGTCGGGTTGTAAATGGGCCGATTTTGCACCGGATAATGAAACCACCTGGTATGCCTGTTCGGCTCCCGGAGGATCTTATTACGATTCGGATAATGCAATCGGTAAAAATTGCGCACTTTACAGAACCACCAACTCCGGGGTAAACTGGTACAACATTGCGGATTATTTGGATCTGGACCCTGTTAATCCTGCTAATGGAGAAACAGCAGTTTTGCAGAAAATCCTGATCGATCCGAATGCACCGAATGTTGGTTATCTTGCAACTTCCATCGGACTTTACGTCAGTACGAATATCAACAACCTTGCACCAGGTACAATTACATGGGCTAAAGTGCTCAACGGTTCAATTTATGATATGGAGTTCCGCACAAACGGAGGATCTAACCTGTATGTAAGTTATTTAAACGGTTCAGTTTGGGATATCGCATACACAACCAACCTGGGAAGTTCCTGGACAAGTGTTCCGAATCAACCTGCTTACACCTCGGTTAACCACGTAAGTTTAGCAGTTTCAGACAATGCCCCGAATACACTCTATGTAATTCAGCGTATTCCCGGAGACCCTTACTTAACTAGTAGTACGGCCGCCACTCTATACAGCTATGATCTTTCTACTTTTGCAGTGCCTACCCTATTGTCATCGTTCAACAATCATGTAGGGGCCGGATATGGATTCGCCGTATCAAACTTCAATGCCAACATCATGTATCTTGCAAGAAGTACACGTTTCTATAAATCGATTAATGGCGGTGTAACCTGGACAGTCGTTTCTTCCAGCGCCCCTACCCGCTATCACGATGATGTAGAATACTTTATCACACCGCGTGCAACATGTGCAGCCTGCAGTAACGAAGTTTATGTAACAACCCATGGAGGTGTGAACTTTTCATCCGACCAGGTTGCATCCTTATCTACGAGAAGTAATGGCTTAGGTGTTGCCAAAGTCACCGGAGCATCCAATGCAGCTTTGAACCCGGAAAAAATCATCATGGGCTTAGACCATGACGGATCTGTTCTGAGTAGTGGAGTTTATTCAGGTAGCTGGATTCCCAGTTGGGAGACAGTCTTTGGAGGTGACGGAATGAAGCCTTTGATTGATTATTCCAATTCCAATTACGTGTGGGCGGCACATCAGGTGAGTAAACCCGCTGTTTCTTCAACCGGAGGGGTAGCAGGTTCATATACTTATACCGCATTTCCCAACAGTAATGACTTTGGTGTGACTTATGCTCAAAACAAAACTTATCCGAATATCCTCTATTGCAAGGCAGCAACAAATATCAGTTCATCGTTATTGTATGAAGATTTGTTCCGTTCCGATAACCGTGGATATCCCTTAAGTCTGATCGAGCAAATTTCAGATTTCAAAACAAGTCCTGGCCCGGTCATTTCGAACCAGTATTTTATTTGGGGGATCAATCCTGCTCCAAGTAATCCCAACTATTGTTATGTTTCTTTAGGGAACAATGTAACTTGGGACGGTAAAATATACCGGAGTACAAATATACTGGATCCTTCTGCCTCGAATGTTAAAAACGGTTGGATTGAATTAAATGACTATAGTAATTCCGGTCTCAAAGCGGTCGACAATAACAATCCGAACATTGTTTACCTGGTACGCGGAGGTGACGTCTGGGCTAACCTGGAAGTAGTCCGGGCAGATTATACCAATCCTACTTCCCCGGTCTTCAATAATATTGCAGGAATCCCGGGTTCAGGAGGGTTACCTAACATCCGTGTTCTGCATATTGTTTTGGAGAAAGGAAGTAACGGTGGAATCTACGCAGCAACGGATGCAGGAATCTATTATGCCAATAACTCTACAATCAGTTTGACAACACCATCCAGTTGCTTTTGGACAAAATTGGGAGTCAATCTGCCAAACATTCCTATTGCAGGAATGGAAATCAATTACCAGGTCAATAAACTGAGGGTTTCTACCATTGGGCGTGGAGTTTGGGAGCACGATCTGTTTTGTCCGGCAAATACGTCGTTCAACTTTACAGCTGCTCAAAACACCAATGCATTTTATGAGGTTCTGAACCAGATAACATCAACTTCAGTTGTAGGTTCCACTTCTAAAATCACATACCGCGGCGGAACTTACATAGACCTCAATCCGGGTTTTATTTCGACAACCAACTCTTCCAATTACTTCGAGGCGTTTATTCACCCTTGCAGTTATCCCGGAAATAGCCCTGGCTTGAAGATGCAAACCGGAGATCAAGAGGAATATACTGAGGAAAGTAAACCGTGGGGACTGGAAAATGCTTCGGAGATTACTGTTTACCCGAATCCGAATAACGGAAAATTCAAGGTTTCAATTAACGTAGATGAAGAATATACCGTTGATATTTATTCGCTTATGGGACAAAAGGTACTGTCTTTACCCAAAGCAAAAGTCCGCGAGAAAGAAATTGATCTGACAGGATACCAGAAAGGTATTTACCTCATCGAATTTAAAAGCGACAAGGATTTCAAATCGGTTAAAGTTATTTACGAATAATTAAACTCAAGCTTATGAGAGCCTTATCTACCTCGATAGATAAGGCTTTTTTTGTGAAGATAATCGCCTAAAGATTTGAGTAATTATATTGCATCAATAAAAAAACAATAATTCCACCAACTATTTATCAGGGAAACACGTTCCTATATGTGTAGGATTTTCAATAAAGGCTTATTCTAAAAATTTAGCCGAACAAATTGAAGATAATTTACATTTAATCAACAACGGAGCACCTCGAAAATCCGCATCAGAGTAGAGACTAATTCTAATCATTATTCACAATGAAAAAAAATCTTTTTTTTGTTCTATCATTCATTGTGTGTTCGCAGGAAGCGTTCGCACAAGCCACCGTTGCAACAAATGCAATTACAACAACCAATGAATTTTTAGGTTCAACGAGCGCTTTTGATGTCCTTTTTAAGGCAGCAGGAAGCGAGTACATGCGTTTGAAAACAACAGGTTTCCTGGGAATAGGTACCACAACCCCAGCGGACAAGCTCCATGTACATGATGGGATTCTCCGTATAACGGGAACAAATTCAGCAGGAGGACCAATGATGCTTCTTGGAGGTACTCCTTCCGTTGCGCCGCATGGAGAATGGGGAATCGAATACACTACATCTATTCCTGGTAGAGAAGGTTTAAACTTTTGGAAGCCATCCATGGCATCCGGAGGTTTCGGAAACTACTTTCTGTTCCTCTCAAATAATGGAAGGGTGGGTATCAATACTGACAACCCGACAGCACAACTTACCGTAAACGGAAATATGCTGATCGGTGATCCTTCTACTGTTTGCATTCCGAATGGAAACTACAAGTTGTTTGTACAAACAGGGATTTTGACAGAAAAAGTACGTGTCGCAATTAATTGTTCCGCACAATGGGCTGATTATGTATTTGCTCCTGAGTATAAGCTGATGTCCTTACCGGAATTAGAAAAGTATGTTACAGAAAACAAACACCTGCCGAATATCCCTTCTGCTGAAGAAGTTGTAAAAGAAGGCATGGACGTAGGTCAAATGACCGCAAAACTACTGGAAAAAGTGGAGGAAATGTCATTGTACATCATTGAACAAAACAAGAAAGACTGTATGCACAACAGGGAATTCCTGAATGTGACATTCCATTTAGCGAACTGAAAGAACAGAAGGACGCGTATTTTGAAATACTACGTCAACAAATAGGCGATGAAGCCATGAATGCGGAAGGAAGTGAATACACCCAATACCGGAAATGGCTCAAATATTGGGAACCACGTATTGCTCCGAACGGGACAACCCGTGAGTACAATAACAGTTTAGCAGTTGCCTCAAAAAAAGGAACTCCCACATCGAAATCATTGGGGAATATGGATTCCTGGATGGAATTGGGGCCCTACAACAAACCAAATTCAGGGTTAACTTCCATTGGTGGTGGAGATTTGGGTGTTGGTGTTATTCGTGGAATCGTTATCCACAAATCGAATAGCAACAAACTCATGTGCTGGTCTTCAGTCAGTGGTTTATTTTACTCTTCCAACAAAGGACAAAACTGGTCGAATGCAGGATCAGACTTATGGCCGCGGTCGGGTTGTAAATGGGCCGAATTTGCCCCGGATAATGAAACTACCTGGTATGCTTGTTCTGCTCCCGGAGGATCTTTGTACGACTCTGATAATGCAATTGGTAAAAATTGCGGGCTTTACAGGACAATCGACGCGGGAGCTACCTGGCACATTATTGCAGATTACGTGGATTTGGATCCTGTTAATCCAGCCAACGGCGAACCTGCAGTCCTGCAAAAAATCCTGATCGATCCGAATGCACCGAATGTAGGTTATCTTGCGACATCCATTGGTCTTTATGTAAGTACCAACATCAACAGTATGAGTATGGTAACCTGGTCAAAAGTATTGAACGGATCCATTTACGATATGGAATTCCGCACAGACGGAGGCTCTCATTTGTATGTTAGTTATAAAAATGGATCAACCTGGAATATTGCTTATACGACTAACCTCGGGAGTTCCTGGACGAGTGTTCCGAATCAACCCGCTTACACAGCGGTTACTCTTGTAAGTTTGGCTGTTTCAGATAATGCACCGAATAGTTTATATGTCATCCAGCGCAACTCATCTGCTGCTTTATATCAATATGATCTTACAAGCTTTGGGGTTCCTACCTTGTTATCATCGTTTGCTAATCATGTCGGTGAAGGATATGCATTTGCGGTTTCAAATTTCAATGCCAGCGTTATGTATGCAGCCCAAGGGATTTATTTTTACAAATCTACTAACGGTGGTGTAAGTTGGACCTGGGTTTCAACCGGCAGTCCTACTCCCTACCATGTAGATGTGGAATACTTCATCACCCCGCGTTCCACTTGTGGCACTTGTAGCAATGAAGTATATGTAACAACTCATGGAGGTGTCAATTATTCATCTGATCAGGTGGCGACTTTGTCTACCCGAAGCAATGGTTTAGGTGTTGCAAAAGTCACCGGATCTTCTAATGACGCTTTGAATCCGGAAAAAATTATCATGGGACTAGATCATGACGGATCGGTTTTAAGTAGTGGAGTTTATTCCGGAAGTTGGATCCCGGCCTGGGAAACAGTTTTTGGCGGTGATGGTATGAAACCATTAATCGATTATTCCAACTCCAATTACGTGTGGGCAGCACATCAACAAAGTGTACCCGCTGTTTCTTCAACGGGAGGCCTAGCAGGTTCGTATACGTATACTGCATTTCCTCCCAGCAACGACTTTGGTGTAACTTACGCTCAGAATAAGGCCTATCCGAATATCCTTTACTGTAAAGCTGCAACAAATGTATCAGGTTTATTATATGAGGATTTGTATCGCTCTGACAACAGGGGATATTCTTCGAGTTTGATCGAGCAAATTTCAGATTTCAAAACGTTTCCATCACCCGTTATTTCGAACCAGTATTTCATCTGGGGAATTCTACCAGCACCAAGCAATGCAAGTTATTGCTATGTATCTCAGGGGAACAATATGACCTATGATGGCAAACTATACCGGAGTACGAACATGCTTGACCCTTCTGCCACGAACGTTAAGAACAGTTGGAAGGAGTTGGATGATTATAACAACTCCAGTCTCCAAGCTATAGATAATAACAATCCGAACATTGTGTGTTTGACTCGCGGAGGAGTGTGGCCACCTCTTGAAGTGATCAGAGCCGATTACACGAATCCAAATTCTCCTGTATTTAATAATATTGCGGGGATTCCCGGTTCAGGGGGATTACCAAACATTCGTGTTTTGCAGGTTGTGTTTGAAAAAGGAAGTAATGGCGGAGTTTACGTAGCAACCGATGCAGGAATCTACTATGCAGACAAGTCTACCATTAGTTTAACAAATCCTGCAAACTGTTATTGGACAAAGTTGGGTGTCAACCTGCCAAACATTCCTGTCTCGGGGTTAGAAATCAACTACAAAATAAATAAATTGCGTGTTTCCACCATCGGGCGCGGAATCTGGGAGCACGATCTGTTTTGTCCGGGAAATACGGCGTTTGAATTTACAGCTGCTCAAAACACCAATGCATTTTACGAGGTGATCAATCAAATTATTTCCACATCCAAAGTTGGTCCCACTTCCAAGATTACGTATCGTGCAGGAACATACATTGATCTTAATCCTGGTTTTGCATCCACAACCAACTCTTCCAATTACTTCGAGGCGTTTATTCACCCTTGCAGTTATCCCGGAAATAGCCCGGGTTTGAAGATGCAAAATGGAAAACAAGAAGAATCTACTGAGGAAATTAAGCCGTGGGGACTGGAAAATGCTTCGGAGATTACCGTTTACCCCAATCCGAATAACGGAAAATTCAAGGTTTCAATTAACGTAGATGAGGAATATACCATTGATGTTTATTCGCTTATGGGACAAAAGGTACTGTCTTTACCCAAAGCAAAAGTCCGCGAGAAAGAAATCGATCTGACAGGATACCAGAAAGGTATTTACCTGATCGAATTTAAGAGCGACAAGGATTTCAAATCGGTTAAAGTTATTTACGAATAACTAAAGCTAAACTTAAGAAAGCCGGCCTGCATTAGCGGAGCCGGTTTCTTTTATTTCCCGGTTTCTTATCAAATCGATTACAATACCCAAGAAAATAAAAAAGCATCCGCTGTATGGGAAAGTTTCACTAATATAAAATCCTATCATTGAATCCGAGGGGTCCATTTCTGGAGTATTGAGCAACCAAATATAGAATCCGATCGGGTGCACTACAAACTGAAGGATAATGAAAAATATAATCAATGATTTAGTTTCAAGCTTCTTTTTCTCCTGCCTCTGTTTAATCAGCTTTTTGAAATACCAAGCACATAAAACTAAAAGGAGAGTTAATTCCAATGATAGAATTAATTTAAATTTATTTGGGTAATTACTTTCTCCAAAAATCAATCCTGAGATAAATTCCAATGGTACCGCTGTTGGTAATAGAGTTAAAAACGGTAATAAAACTGTAAATGAGACTAGTCCGCATATTACCGTCGTTATCAATCCTATTAAAGTTGCTGTATATCTTGCAGTTTTCATCTTATTCGCCTAAATCCAAGCATTCGACACGAATATACGTAACTAAATAACACAGTGAAATTCAAAATCCAACAAGTATCAGAGATTCTCCAGGTTATTATTTCTTTTCTGTTTCATTTGTTTATAGAACGAAGGGGACAGCCCGGTCACTTTCTTGAATTGGTTTGACAAATGGGCTACACTGCTGTAATTGAGCATATAGGATATTTCAGTCAAATTCAGTTCATCATATAATAAAAGCTCCTTGACACGTTCTATCTTGTTTATGATGATAAATTGCTGGATCGTAATCCCTTTCACTTCGGAAAACACATTGGAAAGGTAAGTATAATCATAGTTAAGCTTTTCACTGATGTAGTCCGAGTAATTGACTTTGGGCATTTCGTCCGAATAATGGATCATTTCGACAATCACTCCTTTAATTTGCTCGATCAAAATGCTTTTTTTGTCTTCCAGGAGTTCCAGGCCATAGCCAAGCAAGTTCACCTTCAGGTTCTCCCGATCTTCATCGGAAATCTCTTCAGTGATCTGCACCACTCCCAAATCAACCACAACAGTGTGCAAACCAAGCTTAAGCAATTCTTCTTTTACGACCATTTTGCAACGCTGGCTAACCATATATTTGATATATAATTTCAAATCTTGAAGGTTTTTTTTATAACAGTCAATAAAATATTTAATGGGAACTCTTCAGATCCCTGCTTGCTAGTCTTCGTAACCGCTTTTGATCGTCGTACTAATCATCTTGAATTGCTCATGGGCATTTAATTTATGTCTGGCGTGCGCCGGAATAATAATACCCTGTCCTAATTTCAATGTAAATAATTTCTTATCTATAACGAGTTCTGCAGTTCCATCGATTATTTGTACATACGTATCGAAGGGGGAGTGTTTTTCTTCTAATTCTTCTCCGGCGTCCAATGACGAAACGGTAATATTTCCCGTAGTCTTTTTTATAATTGTTTTACTCAGAATAGCGTTGGGCACGTATTGGATAATTTCGACGACAATGTGAGATTTAGCTTTTTCTATTTCCGAATCATTGTAATCTGCTTGGCTCTTCATAGGGATTTAATCTTTAGTATAAGTATGTGTTATATTGTTTTTTACTCGGATTCATTTCCCATCCGAATCTCGTGGCGTTTTTCCTTCATCTTTTTGAAATAGAATGGGGTCAAACCTGTAATCGTTTTGAATACTCGTGTTAACTGCGCTCCGTTTTTGTAATGAAGCAGTACCGCTATTTCCTTTACCTTCAGGTCTTCATACAGAAGCATTTCTTTCATACGTTCGACCTGCTGGATTGCGATATATTGAGGTAAATTGATCCCATGTACTTCGGAAAATAAATTCGTAATTTCTAAATAATCGAATTCTAATTTTTTAATCAAGTATGCAGGGTAGTCCTGCCGGGGAATTTCCTGGTTCTTGGAAAGCAGCTCAGTAGTTAATCCTGAAATGCGATCCAACAAATCACTATTGATGTCATCCAAAACCTCAAATCCTAGGTTTAGAATGCGTTTCTTAAACTGGTCTTTTTGTGCTTTGGACAGCTTTTCCTGGAACTCCACCATGCCCTGATTTATTTTAGGCATAACAACTCCCAGTTTTTTCAGTTCAATTCCAACCAAGTTTTTGCAGCGGATGCTGACCATGTATTTTATATAAATTTTCAAAACCGGTTGTTTTTGAATGTTTGTGAAGATACGATAATTAATCACCGGACCTAATCTTTTAACAGTGTTCCGCATTGATTTGGAATAAATTACTATTTTCCGGTGAATTTCAATTCAAAAACAAGGGTCATCCGGCAAAACTTACCAAATGACCCATGTCCGTTAATTTATATTTAGTTCACCTCGGTCAGGATGATTTAAGATTAGCAGTAACAGCATCAATTCCATCACTTGCTTTATCCTTTAAATCGTTTGCTTTATCCTTTATCTCATTTGCTTTTTCTTCAATATGATCACTTGCCTGATCTTTGAAATTACTTGCTTTGTCTTTGAAATCGTTTGCTTTATCCTTTAGTTTATTTGTCAGGTCTTTCGCATCGTCCATTAATTTAGCCCGTGTTTTTTTACCCTTTTCGGGTGCCAGTAAAATTCCAGCTGCCAAACCTACTGCTGCGCCTGCAACCAAAGAACCTACGATTCTTGAAGTATTTCCGGATTTTCCGTCATTCTTCATTTTGTCTTCTCCTGTTTTCATATTTATTGATTTTTTGATGATAAACTTAAAAATACGCCCTGCCAATTTTAAACCCTGATCCATAACTCATCATTTTTTCTACTGTGAATATTAGATCTTAAAGCCAACCGTCAATTGTACAAACTGATTTCTGTAACGCGGTGTGCTTGAAGTTCCGTCACCTTTATTATTTTGAAGGTCCCAACAAGCTCTCCCCGAAACAACCACATGATAAATGTTAATATCAAATCCGGTTGAAATCCCTAAGATATTCTTGCGGATATTGTCATTTTCGAATTCTTCTTCCTGTGCCGCACTATTGCTTCCATATCTATAGACGTTTCTTTCACTTACCCGGAAAGAGAACTGGGGGCCGGCCAAAATAGTTAAGAACGCAATTGGCTTGATTTGAAACTGCAAAGGAATATCGATCCAATTTGTAGTTTTCTCATATGAATATGTTGTTCCAAGTAGTATTCCTGAAGCTTGGAATCCTTTCTGAGAAAAAATAATCTCCGGCTGAACTCCCATATATCTCCCGATTGGAATACTTGCGAAAACACCGCCCGCAAATCCCAACTTAGCGTCTGCTTCGAACTCTTCTCCTTCGGAATCCCAAACGTTTGATAAATTCGCGCCGACTCTTGCTCCCACAGTGAATTTATCACGGCGGTCATATTTCTCTGATTCCTGTGCAATAACTGTAACTCCAAATCCGATTAAGGTCAATAATATTAAACCTGTTTTTTTCATTTTAAATGATTAAATGTGAAAGTATTTCCACTGAACAAAGGTGCAGTCATTTCCACTCAATATCATTACATACTAAAAGCGAAAGATTACATCAATCACTGGTTTTTATCATTTTTTAGTAATTATATGAACCAGGAATCCTTATGAGATTCAAGTTCATATTTTTCAAGAAGTTCCAGTAAATGGTTCTTATATCCTCTAAGATCTCTAAGCCTGATTTTCGGATCATTTAAATTGTGAGAAAACTCTGGCATATCATTCAAATACTTTGAAAGTTCGGGGTGTCTGGTTCCGATTTTGGATATTCGATCCTTCATTTTCATTGTTTCTAGCTGATGGATCCGGTGATTTCTGTCTTTATTGCTTAGCAAAGACTGTACCCGAAGAAAAAACGCATAAAAGGCGTACAATGGCAATTTTTTGATGTGATTTTCCATGTTTTCAGTTATTAAAAAAGAGTCCGACGATGCGGACTCCTTCCACTAACCAATTCTCAGAATAACTACTCTACTTATTGATTTGAGCAATAAAGAACCTTCATCCTGTCAAATTGTTTATTTGTATTATTTTACATTGTTTTGTCCAAGATCTTTGAAAGCTTTTCCTAATTCATCCATATCGTGATTGAATTCGCTTTTAAACTCTTTCCAATTCTCCCGGTTATCACTTCTATACTGTCTCATGCGGGAATCCAATTCGTCGTTGCGTTTCTGGATTGCTTCAATTTTCGCATTTCTGTCAGCGAGTGCGTCAGCTTTTGCATCCGTTCTTTCTTCTTTTAATTCTGCGATCCTCAACTTATTATTTCTCAAGTCCGTTTCCATTGACGTCCGGTAACTAGCCACTTCTTTAGCGTATTGCCTGTTTGCCTCATCCAGATTCAATTTTGCATCTTCTACCTCTTCAGCTGCTTTATCCACATCGTCTGCTTTGGTTGCAGAACAACCCGCAAGAATGAGGATCAAAAGAGGTAAAATCAGATAAGACAATTTGTGTTTTTTCATGGTTATAAGATTAAAATGTGAATGTGTTTTCACTCATGTAAAGGTGGTCTGTTGATGAACAGGGAGCGTTACACAAGTAATTTCGATTATTACATATATCTCACAATTTCAATAAGTAAAACCTTCAACTTTTTGAATCTTTTCACGAAGACCTTTAGTTTGGACTTCAGAAAAAACTATAATAAAAAAAACGCAATCCTCTTCACTCGATTGCGTTTCCCTAGAAAGAACTCAGATAACTATTAGTCGAATTGATAGTAATCTGTTTGCGCTCTAACTAAACCAATATTTATACCTGACATTTGTTAATGATGTTAATCACCTCATCACGCTTTTTATTCAATTTTGTTTCAACGCGTTGAAGTAATTCATTTTCCTTACCTGGTTCAAATTTCAAATCCGAATCTGTTAATTGACTGAATTTCTCTTTTAATTGAACAGATTGTTTTGTCCAATCACCTGAAATTTTAAATGACTCTGTTTTGTTATCCGTTTGAGAATTTGTGTTTTTTTCTGCTGACATGACTTTTATTTTAAGAATGAATACTCTTTGTTGTTGCCAAAGGTGACCCTTAACTATCTACGAAACCTTACAGAATAAAATCCGATTGTTACACAAATCTCACCTCCCCGTAACACGGTGTTTTTCGAAATTTCTTGACTTCATCTTTACCCGACTAATTATTCTCGTTTAGGACAAAAATCCAGCTGCTCACCTTATCTCTTCTACCACTCGCCGATTATCTGTTTCCATTAAGAAATCCCACTGTTACTTTTGAACCGCAAACAAATGTTAAATCTTAAGTTTTTTTGGTTCGGTATTTTCAGAACTAAAAAAACCAATTAACTTTGCAGGAACCAAAAATCCTGAAGAAGAACCAGGATCTTAAAGAAAGAAATATGACAAACGTTCAATTGACCCAGGAGCAAAGAGAACTCATCGAAAGGATGGGAGTCTTTTATGAGCAGCATGGGATTCCCCCAATGGAAGGTCGTATTATGTCTTTACTGATTGTTTGCGACGAACCGGAATTAACTTTTGACCAGATCCGTGAGTTGCTTGGGATCAGCAAAAGTACAACCAGTTCGGCTCTGAACACTTTGCTCCTCACTCAACGGGTAATTTACAAAACACGTCCCGGGGATCGCAAGCGTTATTTCGCCAGCAATATCGTGGAATGGCAGGAAAGTTTTACGGACAGCTTCCAGAAATTTTTTGGAGTCATCAAAATTATGAAAGAAGCACTGGATCAGCGTACTTCAAAAACCCCGGAGTTCAACCGGCAAATGGCTGAATTCATTGAATTCATAGAATACCTAAGCATCGAATTCCCAAGGCTTTACCAGGAATGGTGCAATCGTAACACACAAAATAACAAAAACAATTAGTATGAAGGAGAGAACACAAAATTATCGCCCGCACTTACTGATGCTGCTTGCCCTACTGGCCGGGAGCATGAGCTTTGTCAGGGCGCAATCCGGAGAGATGTCACTGCAGCAATGCGTCCAGTATGGCATAACAAAGAATGCCGGCGTACTGAAGTCTAAATTAGAGATCGAACGTGCCAACGAAAAAAGAACTGAAACACGTTCGGAATATTTGCCACAGGTTAACGGTTCGATATCTTTCCAGGACAATCTCAAACTGCAAACCTCCATCCTTCCGGGAGAACTTATCGGGCAACCGGGAACCCAGGTACCTGTGCAATTTGGTACTAAATACAACACAAGTGCCGGAATCGATGCAAAACAGGTCATATACAATCAATCGTTGATTTATGCGATGAAATTGACGAAACAAAGCACCAAAATTTCGGAGATCAATGCAAAAAAGACGGAAGAACAATTGATTTATGACATTGCAAGTGCTTACTATTCAGCCCAGATCTCATTTACACAAATGAAACTGGTGGAATCAAACCTGGGTCAGATAGATTCTTTGTTTAAGATCACTCAAATCCAGTTCGAGAATGACGCTGCAAAGCAATTGGACCTGGATAAACTGACGGTTAATAAAACAAACCTTCAAACTCAATTGATTACAAGTACCAATAATTACGAACAACAGTTATTGCTGCTAAAGTATTACATGGGAATGCCGCTTGACACATCGATTGGGGTGACTGCGATTGATCTGAATCAACAGTCGGCAACAATTATTGACACCAACTCACTTGATAATACAGATTTGGAACTGGTACAGGCGCAACGTGAAATATATTCGGTGACCCTGCAGCAGATAAGAGCGGGCTATTTGCCATCCCTTTCGTTGAGCTTTCAATCATCGGTGCAAAATATGCAGAACAACCTGCGCATTTTCGAGAAGGATGCACAATGGTTCCCTACTTCATATATCGGTTTGAATTTAGCGATTCCAATTTTCGATGGCTTTGCTAAAAATTCGCGCGTGAAACAAACAAGGATCCAGATGGAGCAATCTGTATTAGAGGAGCAATATATAACTGAGAATCTAAAAATGCAGCGTGAAAATGCAAACAATACCCTGAAGGCAAACCAGGCTGCATTGACCAGTCAGCAAAGCAATATTGAACTGGCCCAAAAAGTATATACCGTGACCATGGCTCAATTTATCGGAGGCATTGCTACGATAACTGACATCGTGAATGCAGAAACATCACTGAGAGATGCACAGACAAACTACCTGCAGGCATTGGTACAAGTAAAATTGGGTGAACTCGACCTGATTAGATCAACTGGAAATATTGGAAATATTAAGTAATTAAGATCCCTGACGAAACATCAGGATAAAAAAAACTAACATGGAAAATCAAGAACTACATAACAAATCTGGCCAGCAGCCAAAAAAGAAAAGCGTATTCAGACGAATCATTTTACCAATTCTGATCGGAATCGTAATCCTCCTTGTAATCATTATGAAACTGGGAAGTAACAAAGCAAAAATGGATGCAAATGCATCTATTACGGACAAAAAAATGACCGTTTTCCCGGTAACAGTTGCCGAACCGAAGATGGAAACCGTTACCCAGGACTTCGAACTGAACGGGAATTTTGTTCCTGATCACCAGTTGAGTTTTGTTTCGGAAGTTTCAGGTCGCGTAAGAACGTTGAATGTCGAAAACGGGGATTACGTAAATGCAGGTAAAGTGATCGCAACATTGGATAACGAGCAAATCCGCATCGATCTTGCTTTGGCCAAAACAACTTTGGAGAAAGCTAAATCGGATCTGGAAAAATACGAACGCATGGTTGCAAGCGGTGCTGTGAACAAACAACAGGTAGAGGAAATGCGCATGAACATGAACACGGCCGATGCAAGAGTAAAAACACTGCAGCACAGTCTGAAATTAACAACCATTGTTTCTCCTATTTCCGGTGTTGTTTCAAACGTGGCCATTGAAAAAGGAAGTTACCTGGCTCCCGGAACCGCCATTGCAGATATCGTTGATATCAAATCCCTGAAAATGAGCGTGAAGCTGTTGGATAATCAGGTTGTTCGGGTGAAAGCTGGACAAACGGTTAATATCGCTCCTGATCTCTACGCCAATTCTACAATCCCGGGAAAAGTGGTTTCTGTTTCACCGCAAGCAGACGGATCTAAGAAATTCAACACGGAAATCCGATTCACAAACCCGTCAAAAACCCCTCTTAAATCCGGGATGACGGGGAAAGTGAAGTTCACATTCGGCGGAACAAAAGAAGCATTGACAATTCCTTTGAAATGTCTGGCAGGAAGTATCAAGGATCCGAAAGTATTTGTGATCCAGGATGGCAAGGCAAAATTGACAAAAATTGAGATCGGTGCAGTGGACGATGACAAGATCGAGGTCGTATCCGGTTTAACTCAGGGAATGAAGGTGGTAAAAACAGGTCAGTTGAATATCGATAACGGATCAAAAGTTAAGATCATCAAGTAAATTAGACAGAGTCTAATTATCAATGAAGGAATTATTATTTATCAAGCCGGAAGTTCTGTCTTTATAATTCCCAACATCCATGATTGATAATTACAACAAACTCCTTGTCTTCAAAAAAACTAAAAAATTAGAAATATGTCTATTACAGAATTAGCCATAAAGAGACCCTCGTTGATCGTTGTGATCTTCGCAGTCCTGGGTTTCCTCGGAATTCTCAGCTATTCCAAACTGAATTACGAGCTGATGCCGAAATTCTCCATTCCGGTTGTAACTATTACAACAGTTTATCCGGGAGCTTCTCCTTCTGAAGTAGAGAACTCGGTTACCAAAAAAATAGAAGACGCACTTTCGGGTGTAGAAAACCTGGACGATATTCAGTCAACATCCATGGAAGGTATTTCTTCCGTTGTTTTGCTGCTGAAAAATGATTCGGATCCTGATAAAGCATTACAGGAAGCTCAGCGAAAGATCAATGCAATACTTTCCACTTTACCGGAAGAGGTCCTTTCTCCGTCGCTTGGTAAATTCTCTTTTGATGAAGCTCCGATCATGAACATCGGTGTAACGGCAAAAATGCCTCCAACAGAGCTTTACTCACTGGTGAAAGACGACATCTCCCCTTCCCTTGCAAAAATGGAAGGTATGGCACAGATAACCATGGTTGGAGGTGAAGAACGCGAGATTAAAGTCCAGGTAGACCGGGAAGCGGCTTCAAACTATGGTATTTCGATCCTTCAGATCACCAATGCCATCCGCAGTGCAAACCTGGAATTACCTACAGGTAAAGTTAAAAGTGATGATAGCCAGGCACTTGTTCGTTTACGCGGAAAATACAAGGACCTAAATGAGTTGAACAACCTGGTGATCTTAAACGATCCGAAAACAGGCTCTCCGGTAAGACTGAACGAAGTAGCAAGTGTTACAGATGCTTCCAAAGAGATTAAAACGTATAACCGGATCAACGGAACAAACTCGCTTGGGCTTCTAATCATGAAACAAACTGATGCCAATGGAGTTGAGATCAGTAAAATGGTGAAAGAAGAATTCAAAAAACTGGAGAAGCAATATGCTAAACAGGGATTAAAATTCGAGGTCGCTTCAGATTCATCCGACTTTACCATTGCAGCAGCAGATGCAGTTGTAACTGACCTTGGTCTGGCAATTTTCATTGTAGCATTGGTGATGCTCTTATTCCTTCACAGTGTGCGAAATGCATTTATCATTATGATTTCCATTCCGGCATCACTGATCTCTGTTTTCATTGCCATGTACCTGCTTGGATTCACAATGAACCTCATGACAATGCTCGCAATTTCATTGGTAGTCGGGATTCTTGTCGATGACTCGATCGTAGTACTCGAAAACATCTATCGCCACCTTGAAATGGGGAAAGATCGCAAAAAAGCAGCACTGGAAGGTCGAAACGAAATTGGATTTACGGCAATGGGGATTACCCTCGTAGACGTCGTGGTATTCCTTCCGCTGACAATGGTTGGTGGTTTGATTTCGAACCTGCTTTCCCAATTCTCATTGGTAATCGTTATTTCGACCCTGATGTCCCTGTTCGTATCCTTTACGCTGACTCCATTATTGGCTTCACGTTTTGCGAAAGAAACTGTCTTAACCAACAAAACATTGGGCGGACGAATCGTTATGGCTTTTGAACGCATCCTGAAAAACATCACGACCTCTTACGGACGTATGTTAACTGTTGCACTACGTAGAAAACGGTACATCACTTTAGCGGCATTCTTTGGGATAATTATCATCCCGGTAATGCTCGGACCTTATATCGGTGGTGAGTTCGTGAGCCAAGGAGACCGCGGGGAATTCGTAATCTCGCTGGAATTGCCCCAGGATGCCACGATTCAGCAAACGAATGCCACGGTTCAGCGTGTGGAAGATTACCTCTTCAATAAGCCGGAAGTGATCAATGTATTCACCAGTGTGGGAACAGCAAGCGGGAACATGGGATCTCAGAGTAATGCCAATAACAAAGCCCAGCTGACGGTGAAGATCGTTGAAAAAGAAAAACGTGACAAATCCGCGGCTATTATTGCCCAGTTGATGAAACAAGATCTGGAACGGATGCTTCCGGATGTTAAAGTGAACTCTGCATCCGTTGGTATAATGGGTGGGGCAGACGATGCACCAATCCAGATCGCAGTAGCAGGAAACAACATGGACTCGAATTACGTGGCTGCTTCCAAAGTATTGGAAACATTAAAATCCATTAAAGGAACAGCTGAGGTAAAAGTATCCGTTGAATCCGGAAACCCGGAAATTACGGTAAACATTGACCGCGATAAAATGGCTGAATTGGGATTGAATATGAGCACCGTTGGTTCGACCTTGCAAATGTCATTCAACGGAGACGATAATTCCAAGTACACAGAAGGTGGGAAAGATTATGATATCCTGGTGAATTATGATGATTTTGACAGAAAAAGCACATCCGATGTGAAGGAAGTTTATTTCATCAATGACAGGGGAGAACAAATTAAATTAAGCCAATTTGCAACGATCGGTAAGGCAAGCGGGCCATCCAAACTGGAACGCAAGAACCGCATCCCTTCCATTACAATTACTTCCCAGGTTCTGGGTACTTCCAGTCAGCAGGTAACAGATGAATTTGCGAAACGGATAGAAAAAGATCCGCTTCCGGCAAATACGGTTTATACCTTCGAAGGAGATGCAAAGAACATGGCAGAAGCATTCGGGAACCTCTTGCTGGCAATTTTAGCTTCTATCGTCTTTGTTTACCTGATCATGGTTGCATTGTACGATTCGTATGCTTATCCGCTGGTGGTCTTATTCTCTATTCCACTGGCAATTATCGGGGCTTTGCTGGCACTTGCTTTGGCATCGGAACCAATCAGTATCTTCTCGATGCTTGGTATGATCATGCTGATCGGACTCGTAGCGAAGAATGCGATTTTGATCGTAGACTTTACCAACCAGAAGAAAGCCGACGGACACAATACGGTTGAAGCGTTGATCATTGCAGGTCAGGCGCGTTTACGTCCGATCCTGATGACAACACTTGCAATGGTTTTCGGTATGATGCCGATTGCATTCGCACACGGAGCGGGAGCTGAATGGAAAGCAGGATTAGCCTGGGTATTGATCGGTGGTTTGACCAGTTCGATGTTACTAACGCTGATCGTCGTTCCATGTGTTTACCTGATCTTCGATATTTTCAAACGCCAGATTTCAAACAAAAAGGCAAAAGCCTTATTAAAAGAAGTTGATGTGGTCGCACTTGGGCACGGGTACGATCATAATTAACACCAATAACCAAAGAGAAGGCATCCACAACTGTGGATGCCTTTTTTATTTAGTCAAATGAAATATATCTCTACAAAACCACCTTCTGCTTATAAACCTTCCCCGCTTTTGTTTCCAATACCACGTAATAAATCCCTTTTTGAATTCCTTCCGGGATCGAAACGGTAGAAACTCCTTTCGTGATTTGCTGCCTGCTGGTTGATACCTGCTGTCCTGCAGTATTGATCAATTGAATCACGGCTTCCGTATCAAACCCAGATTTTACCTGAAGGCTTGTTTTTCCTTCGGATTGTGTGGTGAAAATTGCCAGTTCAGGAGCCTTATCAGATTCGTTTACGGATAGTGATGCCGGATCGATTGTTCCCTGTAAATACTTGACATTAGTACCAACATTATCACTGTAGACGATATGAAATTTCCCGTTTGAAAACTGGATATCCGGGCGCGATTGACCACCTACTGTTCCCGCTGTCAATGTATCGATATTTACTCCCAGGCCGGCAGTTCCAGTAACTGAATAAGTGAAGAAAACATCAGTGGATCCGCCGTTGGAACCTTGCCAGACAACGGCAAGCGTATCGCCTTTACCGGCTATTACCGGGAAATTCTGAACACCCAAGCCCATTGGGAAAAGTTTTCGGTGAACACCGATTTGCTGGTTATTTAAATTCGTTGAACTGATGTACACATCACTATTACTCATCCAAGTTGAAACCAGTGAGTCACCCATAATTACACCGGAAGGCCCGCTGGAAGGACAGGATGAGATCATCCAGTTTGTTTGATCGATTTCGGCGGCAGCTGTAAAACTTGCACTTCCATCGATAGAATAGCAGCCCCACATTTCACGGATGTTATTATCATCATTCCGGAATAAGAGCACCTGTTTATTGCCTTCTGCAACAACCGTTGCCGGACAGCAATCGCAAACAAAGCCTGTTACCGAAGAAGTCGGGTTTATCGGAGCAAGATAAGATGCCCCTCCATTTGCGGAACGTGAAACGGAATATTCCGGATCTTCAAAAGAAGAATTAAAACGCATGAAATTGACGACCGGGTTGCCATTCAAGCCAACAGCTACCGACGGAAAACGAGGAATATCTGTTCCAATCTGGTCAACGCGAACTGTATCTTCGAACGTCACACCTCCGTCGAGCGAACGAATAGTATATACCTGGGCTGTTGCACCGATTGGTTCTGTACTGAAAACCACAAAAACAGTGTCACCGGATGTTGCTACTTCAGCTCCTGTCCATGTTGCAATGTATGGAACAACTCCGTCCGGATTAAGTGCCAATGGAGTGGTAAAACCTGATCCGTTCCAGCGAGCAGAATAAATTTTGTCAGTTCCGCCATTTTCCCATATCACCTGCGGATTATCTCCTGTTGTTAAGGCTATCCGGGGATAAATATTGCTATATGTAGTTCCCAACGCTACTGTAACCGGAGCATTCCAGTTGGCACTTTGAGCTGAAGATTTGGTGGTAAAGCTGCAGATTACGATGATTCCAAGTACTAATGTCTTCATAGTTCTTCGTTTTGAATAATGATTAAAAGATTCACATGAGTGAGCAGAATGATTTACCCAAACATACGGAATTCCGATTACTTATTGAATAAGTAACGTAAGAAGTTGAAGATCAGTTGGGAGGTAAAAACACAGGAGCCGGCATGAGTGTCAAATCCTGATTTAAAAAGAATGACACTTTCTAATTTAGCGGGATTCCCTCTAAAAAAGAGAGAAATCCATCGTGTTGGAATCTCCCAAAAATTGTGAAATGTGATGATTATGTAAGTTCAGCCAAAAATTGTGTAACGATTCTGCTGGCTCTGCAACTGAACTTTACACTCCCCTGGAACCACTTACGTTTGGGGAACACAGCTATGGTCGAGGTTACAAAAGAAGGCATACTATTAGAAAAGACAGCTCTTGACTTTGAAAGTCATGGAGTGCTCAATCCGGCTGTAATACGCGAGGGAAATACTGTGCATCTCTTTTACAGAGCTGTAAAAAAGGGAAATCATTCTACTATCGGTTACTGCAGGCTCGACGGTCCGCATGAAATTGTGAGCCGGAATACTGAAGCCCTTATTTCACCTGAATTTCCTTATGAAGTACAGGGAGTAGAAGATCCGCGTATTTGCTTGATTGACGATACATATTATCTCACGTACACTGCTTACGATGGAATTAATGCCTTGGGAGCCCTGGCAACTTCAAAGGATCTTAAGCAGTTTGAAAAGAAGGGAATTATCGTCCCGCAGCTCTCCTATTCCGAATTTGAAACACTTGTAAGAGATCCCGGGTATGTGAACCATCGGTACTGGGACTTTTTTAACCCAAGTCCGTGCAACCCGGAAATTGAGGTTGACCACAATAATCTGGTTTGGGATAAAGACGTACTATTCTTTCCGCGGAGAATCCAGGGGAAGCTTCACTTTCTTCACCGGATAAAACCGGATATTCAACTGGTGGCGGTCAATGAACTAAGTGAGCTCACACCTGCATTCTGGAAAGAACACATTTCAAACCTTGAGGAAAATACCATCCTCTTCCCTAAATATGAACATGAAATAAATTACATCGGTGCAGGCGCTCCTCCAATAGAAACACCTCTTGGGTGGCTTTTGATTTACCACGGAGTTAAGTGTACGCCCGAAGGAAATATTTATGCTGCTTGTGCAGCTTTACTAGACATCCATGACCCTAAAAAGGAAATTGCCCGTTTACCTTATCCCTTATTCGAACCAGAAGAAGAATGGGAACTACAAGGAGAAGTAAACAATGTATGCTTCCCTTGCGGAACTGCACTTTTTGGCGACATCCTTTACATTTATTACGGGGCTGCAGACGAACAAATTGCTTATGCATCAGTTAGTCTTGCAGAACTCATTTCAGAACTCAAACTAAATACAATTAAAGATGAAGCATCCAATTAACGGCGAAAATCGATTCACGCAACCGGTTTTTATAAACCATCTGCCAACAGCTAACTTCCAACTGTCTAAGCTGGAGGTACCGATTGTTCTATTGATTTCATCCTATCCTCCGAGGGAATGCGGGATTGCAACTTATTCCCAGGACTTACTTACCGCACTGAAGCAGCAATTTGACAACTCGTTTGAGCTGCAAGTATGTGCGCTTCAAAGCGGATCGATGGATTACGCTTATCCGGAGGAAGTCACTTATACACTTCAAACAGATTTACCTATTGAATATGCCTCACTGGCAAATAAGATCAATAACAACAAGCGCATAAGCGTAGTAGTCATCCAGCATGAATTTGGGCTTTTCCCTTCGGATCATGAAAGCACCCTGCAGAAATTTCTTCACACACTGGAAAAACCGGTTGTAACCGTATTTCATACGGTATTGCCAAATCCAAACGGACAGTTGAAAGCACGTGTTCGAAATGTGGGACTTTCTTCCAATTCAATTATTGTAATGACAAACCACGCAGCTGAGCTTTTGAAAAATGAATATGCTATTCCCCCGAAGAAAATAACGGTGATCCCACACGGAACACACCTTGTACACCATCCGGATAAAGAGGTGTTAAAGGAAAAATACGAGCTGAAAGGTAAAAAAGTCCTCTCAACATTCGGTTTATTGAGTTCCGGTAAAGGAATAGAAACAACACTGGAGGCGCTTCCGCGAATCGTTGCTCACAATCCGGATGTAGTTTTCTTAATTCTCGGAAAAACGCACCCTTCGGTAGTTGCTTCGGAAGGAGAAGCTTACCGGGAAATGTTAAAGTCGAAGGTAAATGAGTTAAAACTGGAAGAACATGTTCGTTTCGTCAACCGCTACCTGTCGCTGAAGGATTTACTGGAATACCTGCAACTAACGGATATTTACCTGTTTACTTCTCAGGATCCGAACCAAAGTGTCAGCGGAACCTTTTCCTATGCCATGAGCTGTGGTTGTCCCATTATCTCTACTCCTATCCCACATGCAAAGGAATTCCTGAATGATGAAACGGGAATCATTGTTGATTTCAAAAACACGGATCAACTGGCGAAAGCTGTTGAGCGTTTATTGGATGATGATGTTCTGAGAACCAAATTCAGTACCAACGGCTTAGAACGTATTGCTCCGACAGCTTGGGAAAATTCGTCGATTGCTCATGCCACTCTTTTCCAACGATTGGCATCCGACAAAATAGAACTTCAATACGCGCTTCCGGATATCAATTTATCGCATTTCAGTAAATTGACTAACCGTTTCGGGATTGTCCAATTTTCCAAAATCAATCAGCCCGACCTGGATTCCGGGTATACACTGGATGATAATTCGCGGGCAATGATTGCAAGATGTATGTATTACGAAGCGACACTTGACGGAGCAAGTTTAGTGGCTATTCAGACTTATCTAAAATTCATTGCATTCTGCCAGCAGCCTGGAGGAGATTTCCTGAATTACGTAGACCGTAATGAACAGTTTACGGCTCAGAACAATGAAACAAATCTTTCCGATTCAAACGGGAGAGCAATTTGGGCCCTGGGTTATATCATTTCAAAAGAACACATTCTTCCTGAATCAATCGGATTACGTGCAAGAAGTATTCTTGAAAAGGCATTGAAAAATGTAAAACACATGCATTCTCCCCGTTCGATAGCTTTTACTATTAAAGGATTGTATTTCAGCAACCTGAAAGACCAGTCTCCGATAGTTACTTCCTATATTAAATTATTGGCAGATCGCCTTATTGATATCTATCGACACGAATCAGAAGAAAACTGGCCCTGGTTTGAAAGTTACCTGACCTATGCCAATAGTATTTTGCCTGAAGCATTATTGTGCGCCTGGAAAGAAACAGGCGACAAATTCTATAAAATGGTTGCAAAGAAATCCTTTGATTTCCTCTTGTCTCTTACATTCACCAAAACAGGAATCAAACTGATTTCCAACAAAAGCTGGTTGCATAAAGGCCAGAAACCGGAGGAATTCGGGGAACAGCCAATTGATGTTGCTTACACAATTCTGGCTCTTGACCACTTTTACGAAGTGTTCGGTATCACCAGCTATCTTGAAAAATCCCAATTGGCCTTCAGCTGGTTTTTGGGAAACAATCACTTGTCGCGCATCATTTACAACCCGTGCACTGGAGGATGTTATGACGGATTGGAACGGGAACACATCAATTTAAACCAGGGAGCAGAATCAACTATTAGTTATTTAATCGCGCGGATAACGATCGAAAAACAGCAAAAGATCCGGAATTCCCGATCAAAGAAAATGTATTTGGTATCCCAGGAGAACTATTAATCAGGAAGAAATGTATTTATGCGAAATAAGGCAAATGATCTGATCCGACACATGCAGGAAGAAGGTTTGACGCTGGTTTTGGCCGAAAGCATGACATGCGGTCTTGCCGCAATGAAACTTTCTTCCTGCATCGGTGTTTCCGATGTATTGATCGCTTCCCTGGTGTGCTATACACCCAAGGCAAAAATGGAGTTGTTGAATGTAAAAAAGACAAGCATTCAGCGTTACACTTGCGAATCGCAGGAAGTAACCAGGCAGATGACTCAAAATCTATCAGAACTTGTTGCAGCTGATGTATATGCCGCTATAACGGGTCTTGCTTCATCTGATGGAAGTGAAACGAAAGAAAAACCAGTAGGAACTGTCTTTTATGCGATTCGTTATAAGCGGAAGACCTATGATTTTCAAAAATTATTCCGTGGAACTCCCTTAGAGATTAAAACAAAAGCGGCTTTAGAGTTGTATAAGCTTATTTTGAAATTGCTTAAAGAACAAAAGCTTAGCTAAGCGAGTCATCAAACACTATTCCCCTGTTTCGGAGTGCGGTGCATTGACCTTTTTTGATTGCGATGAACCTGCCTGACGAAGATAGATCGAAAGGAAAATAATGGCAAAAATAGAGAGAAACTCACTCTGCCAGTTCTGAAAAGATTCAAACCAGAATTTGGAATGTCCCAGGTAAGCAATACCCGTAGTCAGCGGTAAACCTTCCAATGCCTGTTGTTCGTTATAATCCAGGAAGCTGCCATACCAATGCAGACCAAAGGAAAGAAAGAAGAGCAGCGTCAAAACAATGGATAAGGAATGTTTGTAAATCCGGAGCGCCAAACCTCCTTTCTTCACCGGCCACGGCGAGTTTTTCAGTGGTTCGCATTCACCTTCTTTGTCTCCCGATCCATCTTCCATCGGACGTGATTCGGAAGAACCCTCCTGCTTCATAAAAACAGTCAGAATAACAAACAAAGCCATTTGGAAAAACTCACTTTCCCAATTTTCAAATGTTGCCTGAAGAAAGTGGCCGCTTGTCAGATAGGCAGACATACTTGTTCCGGGTTGATCGTAAGAATTTAAAAAATCATTATGCTCCTTCCAACCGGTGTAAATCTGTCCGATTATGGAAAAGGCCAATAACAGGAAGAATGTGATTGAAAGTGCATTGCGGGTCAGAAAATTAGCTCTTTTCATAAGATTGAAAATATGTGGGTTATATTCCTTCCCTACCACTGTCCATTTTCCACAGCTCGGCGATTCATTGCATTTTCTTCACTCATCTTATCCGGCTTTATCTGAAAACATAAGCAATAGTCCAACCCAAATAACAAGAAGCACTATCAAGCTAATTATTAATCTCATAATCAACAAGTTAAACAAGAAAATAATATGTTTTGATCCAGTAATTTTTAGAGCACTGTTAAGAGGGGGAGCTTAACCTTCACCTCAATCTCCCCCTGTTAACATTTAACCCACACTACCACACATGGACCACTCTAACTCTGTTTAAAATTAGGAAGATGCAAGATGAAGTGCTTATAAAATTCCCTAAACTATTTGCATAATTTCCACAATTGTAAAATTTTTTCAGCTTAAGAAAACCAGGTGTATTATTTCTAACTCGCCGGCACCAGAAGTTCAATAGGGAATTTTAAGACATTTTTCCTGCAGCTATTTCCTGCAGCTGTTTCGCATTGGTATAACCCGCTTCGTAATAAGTATTATTGAAATAAATACAGCTGTTGGAACTATCCTCCGGAACACCGTTGTAAAATCTATTCAGCTCTTCGACCTCATAGGCAGATTTAAATAAAACCGGGTTTCCATGCAAACGCAAATAAAAGGAAGAAGTGCTGTGCATGAAGAAGGTTTCCATTCCCGGGAAATCCACATTGCAAAACGTAATTCCTGCATCGGATAATTTCTGCAGTACAACTTCATTCCACCACGAAATATGCCTGAACTCAATTACATTTTCCGGTAAGTGTGGAATAGCCTCCAGTACCAGTGAGAGGTTTTCATCGGTATAATGAAAAGACGGCGGAAGCTGGAAAAGGAAATGCATGCATTTTTCCTTTAGTCCGGCAAGGATCAGATCCTGGAATTCCCTGATTAAATCCTGGGTTTCTTTTAATTTTCGAATGTGTGTGATCTGCTTGCTCATTTTAACCGAAAACCTGAAGTCAGATGGCGTAGCAGCGTAATACTTTTCCAGATCCGCGGGTTTTGGAGTCCGGTAAAAGGTTCCGTTCAATTCAACGGTGTTGAAAACACTGCTATAATACTCCAACCAGCCTTTTGGCTGTAAGCCTTCGGGATAGAATTTTTTCTTCCATGCCGGATAGTAATATCCCGAACAGCCGATGTATTGATCTCTTTTCATTACTTAACAATTTACAACAATAAAATTTTCCGAACGACCTCCGGATAGCTTAACTTTAGTTCATACACATGGCGAGCACACCGGTTGATTGAGTATTAATTAAACTGATGAATATGACACGAGAAGCGAAAAAAAACAAAGACGAAGAGGTTAAATTACACAATGAGGAAGGAATGAAGGAAAACGCTAAAAAGACGGATCGGCGAAACCCGAAAAAAGGCCTTCCGATTAATAGTCCGGGGCGTGAAAGCTCCAAGTCTTAGACAAACAGATCAAACTGTTATTCAAACAAGCTCAGCTGCCCGTCATCTTTCGGAGGCTGGGCTTTTCCGTAAATGGTCCGTCCGCCATATCGATAAGATTCAGCCCGTTCCTTTGCTATTGCCTTGTCGAACAGATCTTCGTCAGGCACAAATTGTTGCTCAACAATCTGCGCCACCAGGTGCAGGTTTTTAATCGCCTGGGTCTTATCGGCATTTCCGATTTTCGATTTCTCTACGGCTGTCCTGAGAACTTCGATCGTATCATCATACACTTTTGTCGGAACCGGAAACGGATGCCCGTCTTTGCCGCCATGCGCAAACGAGAAGCGTGCCGGATCACTGAATCGCGAAGGTGTACCATGGATAATCTCACTAACAAGAGCCAATGATTGGACGGTTCTGGGCCCTACACCTTCCAGCAAAAGCAATGATTCAAAATCGCGCAAACCTTTGTCGTGGGCAAGTGCCAGAACACTTCCCAGCCGTTTCAGGTTAACATCTTCGGCTCTCACCTCATGGTGACCGGGAAGAATCAGTTTCTGTATTTCGGGAATAATAAGTGAAGGTTTTTCAGCTACCAGATCCAGGATCCCTGATTTTGCAGAACTAGCCTTTGTATCCGTCAAATTAAGAATCTCCCCCTGGTTTTTCCCGTAAATAAAACTATGCGGTGTTTCGATGAATGATTTGACAGTTTCCGAATGCCAGTGATACCTGCGTGCCATACCGGAAGAGTCATCCATTCCCTGCTGGATCACTGCCCATTCCCCCTGGTCGGTTACTACAAAACTGTGCATGTAAATTTGAAAGCCATCCTGGATGGTATTATTGTCGACCTTCGCTGTTAACCTGCTGGAACGCACAAGTGCCTTACCGTCCAGTCCTGTCTTGTCGGAAAAACGCAGCAATTCATTCGGGGTTTCCCGTGAGTGTTTTCCTTTTCCTCCTGCGATATAAATTCCAAGTTCACTAGCACGCGGATTAACAGCACCTTTCAGTGCTCCCATAACAGATGTGGTAATCCCCGAAGAATGCCAATCCATTCCGAGTACACAGCCAAATGCCTGGAACCAGAATGGATCGCTTAAGCGACTCAAAACCGCTGATTTTCCATACTCGAGCACAATCGCTTCAACAATGGCTCCGCCAAGCAAACGCATCCGTTCTGCCAGCCATGGCGGGACCTTTCCATAGTGTAATGGAAGATCCGCATACCGTCTCGAATCGAAATAAAGCTTTGGCATACACAAAGTTAAGAAGGGAAGCTCAAAAAGAGGATGATCCGACTGTTAAAAAACCCGTCTCAACCGTGTACAACATCACGAATTGCCATTTTGTTTCTCCTCTAATTGTTCATTGAATTCATTGAGTAAGTTCATAATGGCTTCTCTTATTTTACCTCCTTTTTCCGATGCGATTAAAACTCCAACTGTCAATCCGGCAGCAGCACCTGTAACGAATGCTGACGCAACTTTTGAAAAGCCTCCGGAATTGTTGTCGTTAGTCGAATTATCTTTTTCTGTTTTCATCTCTGCAGATTTATTATTTTCTGTTCTTGTTCCTGTGGATTTATTATTTTCTGCTTTTATCACATTGGACTTATCATTTTCTATTCTCATCTCTGTGGATTTATCTTTCGCTGACTTCATCCCTGTCGACTGACCTTTTGCTGTTCTGGTCGCTGTTGGTCTATCTTTTTCCGTTTTCGTCGTTGTCGACTTATCTTTCTCTGCTTTCATCTCTTTAAATTTTGAATGAACTTAAATAGGTTCAGTATTATGGGAATTGAATTGCAAGTAGCTTGTTATATTAAAGGGGGAACTTTTTAAACTCCCCCTTTGCTGTGTAACTCATTATCAATAATTAGCTGATAATTTTATTCTTCACTTGCCGCGTCCAGGTTAATGGACGACATAGCGATTTCAGTTAAAAGCTGATCAGCTTCTTTCTCTTCATCTAAAGTTTCCTCCAGCAGTTCGGCTGCCTCAGATTCTCCCAGGGTATTAGCGAAAGCAACCAATGTTCCGTAGCTTGCAATTTCATAGTGCTCTACTTTTTGAGCAGCTGAAATGATTGCGGCATCTCTTACAACTCCATCTTCGATCTCCTTCATCAGGTCTTCAGCTTCGGTAATCAGTCCGTCCATCGCCTCACACTTTTTTGCTGCCGCTTTTTCCCCAAGCGTATCAAAAACCTGCTCCAAGCGTTCAACGTGAGTTTCCGTTACTGAAAGATGATCTTCTATTGCAGCTACAAGCTCACTGCTTGTGGCTTTTTTTGCCATTTTAGGCAATGCCTTTACCAATGCCTTTTCCGCCCAGTAGATGTCTTTTAATTCGTCAAGGAACAATTCTCTTAACCCGGACTCTCTTGATGCCCCTCCGTTTTGATTTGTTGTTTTAGTTGCCATAATATTTATATTTTTTGCGTCTGAATTCTAGTTGAAAATTAAGAATCCGAACACGAAAATATCTTACACAATCTTCGTGTCGATTTGCATAATTCTTACAATTGTTAGAATTAGTGATCGCGTATATAAGCTTGTAATCATTCCTAACCTTCATTTTATAATATTTGTTAAGGATTAGTAAGCAAATTCAATACTATAGGGTAAACATGGGATTCCCGGTTTTATATAAAAATTTCCAAATCAAAAAAATGCCAACGATTTTCCTTAAATTAGATAGGAAGAAATAAAAACCGGTTTTACGGTCCTCAATACCAGCAATTAATAAAAACGATTATGGAATTAATTTACACAGCGATCGGGCTTTTTTCTCTGGCGGCACTGATCGGACTTTACATGTTATCTCTTGTTTTACAGAAAAGGCAGGTACCCAGAGTTGCAGCAATTACTCATGGTCTGTTTGCGGCAACGGCACTTATCCTCTTAATTGTCGATATGGTCAAATCCGGTGCTGATACGGTTCAAATAGTAGTGCTTTTTATTATTACAGCCTTAGGAGGAATTGTTCTTTTTGCACGCGACATTACGGGAAGGTCCCTGCCGAAAAGCCTGGCGATTTTTCATGGGTTGCTCGCTGTTAGCGGTTTCATCTTTTTATTGATTTATACCTTCGGAAGGTAACTTACCGATTTCGAATCGGTAAACAGAAATAACCACATCTTCTGTGCTCATCCATGCTCGTCTGTGGGATAAGAAATCAAATACAGCTTATTACACAGGTAACAACTAAAACTTATTATATCCCACGGAGGAACACAGAAGTGAAAATTGGTTTCATAGGTATCAAAGGAAAACACCTTATTATTCTCGGAATACCCTATAGAAAATAAAGAAATAAAACGAGGAATAAAACCTATCCTCCTATTGGATTTGGATTTTCTTCATCCGAACTTTAATTATGACAGAAAATGAAATCAGCTATCAAATTCGTTCAGCTATCTACGAAGTTTATTTTGCATTGGGGCCGGGTCTTCTTGAATCCTCTTACGAATTTGCATTAAAGCATGAATTAGAGACCAGAGGACTAAACGTTAAGGCACAAGTGAAACTTTCTTTAAATTATAAAGATGTTATTTGGGAAGACGCTTACCGTATAGACTATTAGTGGAGGACCAGATAATCATAGAAATCAAATCCGTGGAAACATTAAAAAATGTACATCACAAACAACTAATCTCTTATTTGAAGCTATCTGGAATACGCCTTGGAATATTAGTTAATTTCAATACAGACTACTTAAAAGCAAACATTTTTCGAAAACTCAATGATTATTAGTGAATCTAACTTATACTGCATGATGAACACACATCCTCAGTGCTCATCCGTGCTCGTCTGTGGGATAAGAAATCAAATACAGCTTATTACACAGGTAACAACCAATAAAAACCTGTTTATATTATATCTACCAGCTTGGCAAAGAAATACGTAAGTTTTATTCAGGCTCTTGATTTCCTAAATGCCGGTCATTTTTATTCATCATCTGTTTGTAAACGGAAGGAGTAAACCCGGTAATTTTCTTGAATTGATTAGATAAGTGAGATACGCTGCTGTAATTTAACCTGTAAGAAATATCCGTAAGGCTTAGCTGGTCATCAAGTAGAAGTTCCTTTACCCGTTTGATCTTATTGATTATGATAAATTGTTGAATGGTCATCCCCTTTGCTTCGGAAAACACATTGGAAAGATAGGTGTAATCATATCCCAATTTCTCACTGAGATAGTCCGAATAGTTAACATTCGGTACTTCCTCCGAGTAATAGATCATTTCATTAATCGTGTCTTTGACTTTTACCACCAACATGTTTTTTTTATCGTCCAGGAGTTCCAATCCTGATTTAGATAAATTCTTTCTCAGGATCTCCCTTTCCTCGTTGGTGATTTCATCCACAGTTTCTACAATTCCTAAATCTACGATCACACAGGGCAGACCTAGTTTTTCAAACTCAGCTTTCACTACCATCTTGCAGCGAAGACTTACCATGTATTTGATATACAGTCTCAAAATTAAAACGTGTTTAACAACAATTAATAAATGTTAACTAGGAAATAAGTCAAATCTGTTTCTCTTTCGCATCGTTTTTTAATCGTTAGGCAACTTAAACCGAATTGCATTGGTTGCATTGTAGTTTTGTAGATTAAAAGGTTAACTAATCCGGATTCATTTTGTTCCGGAAATCCAGGCGTATTTTCTTTATTTCTTCATAATAAGATGGTGTCAAGCCTGTAACCTTTTTAAACAATCTTGTAAGTTCAGCCACATTTTTGTATTGAAATGCTGCTGCTATCTCCTGTATCGTCCAATTTTCATATAAAATTATTTCTTTTACCCGTTCAACATGTTGTATATCTATGTATTGAGATAAATCAATCTCATAAACCTGCAAAAACAAATTCACAACTCGCGAATAATTGAACCCTATTTTTTTTGTCAGATATGCCGGATAATTTTCTCTCGGCATTCGAGGATTCTTATAAATCAATTCTGTGATTGATTCTGAAATATGATCCAATAATATACTGTCAAATACATCTACAACTTCGTACCCCAATTCCAAAAGGCCCTCTTTTAGTTGAAAGCGTTGCCCTGCCGTTAATTCCTCTTCGAATTCTAAAATACCCTGGTCAATTTCAGATGCCATAAGACCTAATGCTGTAAGCTCTTTTTCTATCTTCTCTTTACAGCGATGGCTGACCATGTACTTAATATAAACTCTCAAAATTTATTTATCTCTAAAAATCCAGTCGAAGTTAAAATAATTTACAATTTTTTCAAATTATTCAATCATTTTGAATTTTGAGGCTCAAGCGTTAAGATGTTACATTATTCTCGCAATTATGGTTTACTGCTGGGAAGCCATTGTGTTGCCAAAGCTGCCAACGCAACGACGAGGGTCAGATGAAACGCCCCTCCGGCATCAAATCTGAAATATGCGACGGACCAACCCATGCCTACTATAAGTGCTAATGTGCTTATTACTACTCTCATAATCATTCTTTTTAATGGTGAATCCTAAACTTTAAATCCCGGTAATCAATTATTCAAACAATTAATACTCTTAAAAAAGGAATAAGAGAGACTGACATTCTATTACTTACATAAACTTCATTTTTTTTGGAGACTCTTTAAAAGGGGGTTTTCACCCCCTTTACCTAACGTACTCGATTTACCATAAGGTTATCCACATTTTCAAAATTTTATTTCACATTTTGTATTATCAAATTTAGAAGTGCTAAGTATGGAGCTCTTATAAATTATGCCAGGCGATTTACATATTTTTTAGAATTGTGAAAATATGAACATAAAAACGCTTCAATTGTTGATATTCGCAATAAGATACAGTGCTTTATCTCTTTGTTTCCCTTATAAATCCATAACTTCCTGTATTGTGTGCTAGTTTCAAAAACTCATTTCTCTTATTTCCGGTAAATACATCATTTGATGTATTGCATGGAACTTCAAATCATGTCAACTTTGCAAGTGTAATCAGTTCATTTACAGCTATGAAAAAACCAGTACAATACTTACTCAACACGCTGCTCACCATTACAGTAAGCACCATTTCTTTTGCTCAAATACAATGGGAGAAAGAATATATTTATTCGGATTATGCCATCAACAATACGGTTGAAACGGCGAAAACAACCATTGAAACATCCGATGGCGGCTACCTCATCGGGGGAATTGCCGAAAAAGCACCACGCATGGCCTATTTGGCTAAAGTGAATGCAAACGGAGATTCACTCTGGACACGTTATTACGGACCAACCTATGGGAATTTTGATAACCTTTCCAAGTTATACCGCGACAATAATAATGATCTGTATGGTGTTTTCGCAACCGGTTACGGGCGGCTTACTTTTGTAAAACTCGACGAAACGAATGGAGACACACTTTCCAAATTCTACGGACCGATGGGGCCGGCATCAAATTATATTTATTTAGCCCATACCCAGCTTCCGGACGGAGATTACATTTTATCTTACACTCAGGGCTCAGCTTCTATCGTGAAACGTTTTACCCCCGGAAATCTAACTGCCAGTTGGTCACATGATTATGCAGGTGAAGTGATTGCCGTGACATCCATTATCCGGGATGGATCTGATGTTGTAATGAGCGGATACTGTGGTGCGCCATTTTGGATGTATGATCTGGCCGTAACAAAACTGGCAGCATCTGACGGAACTGTTCACTGGACAAAGAAGTATGTGCGCAATTCACTTTGGCGTGACCAAAAAGTAGGTTTAGTGAAAAACGGCGCCGGAGATTACCTGGTTGCTGCCGGATTCACTCACAACGGTAAAGTTGTTCCTACGGTTATCCGTGTTGCAGGGTCCGACGGTGACAGCTTGTCGATTTCATATCTCGATACGCATAACGGCAGCGACATTAATTTCGGTTTCTGCGATGATCTTGTTCCTTTCGCAAACGGTTTTGTGGCTGCAGGGGAGATCGACCAGAATTTCGACGATGCACTGGGAGATCCTCAGAATGTCGGTCAAATGGCACTGTTTTGCATAAATGATAACGGACAGATCCTGAATGCCTACACAATGAACCAGGTCGGACCATTTTACAACGGTTCTATTTACACAGGCTCACATTGCTGGGGACTGGCCTGTATTTCCACTTCTGACAACCAGGTATTGGTAGTTGGAAAAGGGAATTACATTGCAGAAAGCAATGGCTGGATCTCTGCATACGGTGACGCATATATGGTGAAAATCTCACCGGAAACACTGAGTTTGAATGAAGGACAGGAATTTGCAGGTTTATCGGCCTGGCCGAATCCATCCAATGGAAAAATTCAGATATCAGCTTCGGAAACGATTGAAAAGATCACCATATACGACCAGCTTGGAGCAATTATCTTTGAATCGGCCCCGGCAAGTAAAACGGTCGACATTGATTTATCCGCAACTCCAGGTCTTTACATTTACAAAGCATCGGGGAAGAACAGCTCCGGAACCGGAAAACTCCTTATCCATTAAAATCCGGCTCATCTAAATTAAATCACTGCGCAGGATGAAATATCCTGCGCTTTATTTTTTAAATAAGCTCCGAATCTCCAACCCCACAGAGGCGAATACTCTTTAACAAACATTATCCCTTCCCCATCTCAAATTGGCGTAAATTACAAGGTGTAAGCGATTAATTTTGAACGTCATGAAAAAAAGTATTTCCGTCTTCGATTCACATGATGAGGCCTTGAAAGCACTGGAAGCACTTCGCGAAAGCGGTGTGGATATGTCAAAGGTTTCACTCGTTGGTCACGCAGAAGTGATCGACGATAACATCCACGTAAAATCCAACAATGCTATAGTTGCAGCACCTGTTGCTGTCGGTACGGTGCTAGGTACTACACTTGGCCTGCTCACCGGAGTCGGTATGTTTGCTATTCCCGGCCTGGGAGTTTTATTCGGAGCCGGAGCAGTTGTAGGTGCACTTGCAGGTCTCCAGCTTGGTGTCGTTACTGGGGGATTGACAACGATCCTTGTAGAATTGGGCGTAAAGGAAGACCACATTTCCTACGAACAGCATCTGAAAGAAGGCCGTTTCCTCATGCTCTACAACGGAACAGAAGAAGAAATCGAACACGTAGAACGCATTATTGAAGGGAAACATCTTGGAACTTCAAGACACTGATCTTTAGATATTTGAAAACGAAATAAACTTCCTGTTTAGCATTTGAATTAAATCATCCCTTCCAACCTCTCCAATGCTTTCCCAATATCGGCCCCTTTGCCTAAAACACCTTTCCAGAGATCTCCTTTTTCTTCCAGGCGATCAAAGATGGTGTAGATAGTGAAAGCCTTCGGATCCAGGCGTTCGTTGACTTCCGTCCATTCTAGCGGGGTGGAAACGGTGGCCCCAGGCTTCGGTCGAACACTGTAGGCTGCTGCGATGGTTTGTCCCTTGCGGTTTTGAAGGAAGTCAATGTAGATCTTATCTGTCCGTTTTGAAACAGTGCGTTCAATACTCGTAGTGTCGGGAAGTTGCTGCTGAACTGCGGTTGCGAGCAATTCCCCGAAGAGTTTGATCTCGTCGTAGGTATACCGTTTTTTCAGGGGAATATATACATGCAGTCCCGTTGCTCCACTGGTTTTACAAAATGTAGTGATCCCGATTTCGGTGCAGACATCCCGGATCTTCAAAGCCGTTCTGACCACTTCTTTAAACCCGATCTCACCGGGATCCAGGTCCATGATCATGTAATCCGGGTAATCAGGTTTGTCATATGTACTGTGCCACGGATTGATCTCAATACAACCCAGGTTCGCCATATAAACCAAAGTGGCTTCGTTGTCGCAGATGAGGTAATCCAAATATTCGGCGTTCGATTTCGAATATTGTTTTTCGGTGCGAACCCATTCGGGGATCTGCGTGGTATCCATATCTTTTTGATAGAAACCGGATTTCGTAATTCCATTCGGGTGGCGGTTGAGTGATTCGGGACGGTTTTTCAGATAAGGAAGTATAAACTTGCTGATCTTACGGTAATAATCGATGATCTCACCTTTCGTTATATCACTTTCCGGGAAATATACTTTATTCCTGTTGGTGATCTTCAGCACTTTGCCATTGATCTTCAGTTCTGTATCATTCTCTTCGTATTTCTGGATTTTGGAAGAGGCTTTTTTAGCTGCACGGCCGGTTTCCTCCGTCTTCGTTTTTTCCATCCTCGGTTTGGAATCGGGTTTTGTATCGTTATTTTTCATCACTTCCACTGCTTTTTTATCTATTCTCAGTCCCATAAAAACAGGAACGCGTAAATGTTTATCATCTGTCCAATTAGCAAATTCCACATTGCAAACCAATTCCGGTTTCATCCATGTCGGTTTTCCTTTTTGACGAGTCATTTTCAGCGTCACATCAAAGGGACTTTTTGCCGTTTTCAGTTTCTCAAATTGCTCGTGCAGTTCCCTTAAAGAGGTTTCGGTAAATCCTGTTCCACAATTGCCGATGTACACCAACTTTCCTTTGTCGTGAATTCCAAGGATCAATGAACCGAAGAATTTCCTGCTGTTTTGAGGAGCGGTGTACCCGCAGATAATGGCCTCCAGTGATTGACGGGTTTTAAGCTTCAGCCAGGAATCGGAACGCAAACCCGGAAAATACGGGCTATTGCTCTCCTTGGCTATTACTCCTTCATATCCCAGTTTTGTGAGGCGTCCCATCAATTCCTTACCGTGTTCCGCTACAAGCGGTGACGGCTGCACGTTGGTGAGTTTTACTTTTGCAAAAACAGCATCCAGAAGTTCCTTTCGCTGGATTAGTGGCAGCTGTGTGACAGGATATCCGTTGAGGTACAAAATATCGAATACATAATAACGCAAAATGCCATTGCGTGTCTTGATGTAGTTCTGGAGCAATTGAAAATTACTGATTCCCTTTTTGTCTTCGATCACGATTTCACCGTCCAGGATCAGGTCGTCCTCGAACTTTTCCAATTCGGGGATCAGGCTTTCGTATTGCTTATTAAATGAATTCCCGTTGCGCGAAACGATCTCCACCTTTCCCCCACTGATCTTTGTAATCGCACGATATCCGTCGTACTTGGGTTCATACAACCAATCCGGATGATCATTGTGAGATTCAGCCAGTGTTGCGAGCATCGGTTTTTTGAGTTTAATCCAGGCCTGATTGATCGCTGTCTTCGGAAGATCCGGTTCCGCTTCTGTTTCCAGGCCAAGATTATCCTTCGTTTCTTTCTTTTTCGGCGCTTCTGATTTTTGATTCTTTGATGCAGCGGGTTTCTTTTTATGATAAGGCTTAATCGGGTCGATTGAAGCAATATTATAGCTTTTTACGGCGTACTCGTCGGATTTCTTGATCAGGAGCCAGTTCTTATCCGTACCGTCATTCATACGCACCAATGCAAAAGCTCCTTTCAGGTGTTTCCCCTTTAGTATAAACTTCAGATCGCCTTTGTAATACTGATGCAGGAATAACTTTTCGTCAGATTTACCTTTCTCAGGTTCAAGTGGCACATAGGTTCCATTATCCCAAATATCCACAATTCCCGCCCCGTAATTTCCTTCGGGAATCTCTCCGTAAAATTTACCGTAAGCCAAGGGATGATCTTCAACATGAACTGCCAGCCGCCTTTCTCCTGCTTTCATCGACGGGCCTTTGGGAACTGCCCAGCTTTTTAGTACGCCGTCCATTTCCAGGCGGAAATCGTAATGTAAATGAGACGCATCGTGCCGCTGGACAACGAATGTGAGTTTCGCCGATGATTTTTCCTTTCCGCTCGAAGGTTCGGGAGTCTCCCCGAAATTTCGTTTTTCTCGATAACGTTCCAATGCCATAATCAGGATGCTTTTGATTTACTACTTTTCTGCAAACTGGCCTTTAATTGTTCCATCAGGTCTTTCGATTTACTGTGAACAACCCGCATGGCAGGGACTTTGGATTTTTTGCCTTTTGCCTTGGCTTTAATGATCTTCAGAAGTGATGCTGCGTATTCATCTTTGAACTTATCAATACTGAAAGGCGTTGTATATTGTTTGATCAGGGCCATAGCCATTTTCAATTCTGCTGGTTTTACTTCCGAAGCTGCCGGTAATTTCAATTCGTCGGTATCGCGGATTTCTTGTGCAAAACGGATCTTACTCAGTACCAGTACATTTCCGCGGGGTTTCAAAACAGTTAATGCTTCTGCCGTGCGTAAAACGAATTGCGCTATTCCCACCTTTTTGGATTTGGCAAGTGCTTCCCGCATCAGTGCATAAGCCTTGACTCCCGACTTTTCAGGTTCCACATAATATGAATTCTCAAAAAAGATCGTATCGATATCACTTTCATCCACGAAATGGTCTACCTGAATGATCTTGCTTTTCTCCGGGGCGGCAGCTTCAAAATCCTCGGGCTCCAGCAGCACATACTGCTCTTTCAGCTTATAGGCTTTGGCAATGTGTTCCCATGACACTTCCTTCCCCGTATCTTCATTGATCCGCTTGAACCTGATGTGGCTCATATCGCGCGGATCGACCATATCCAGGTCCAGTGAACTTTGCTGCGTTGCACTGTATAATTTTACGGGAATATTGACCAGCCCGAAACTGATCGCCCCTTTCCAGATTGCTTTCATACGCGAGGGTATTGTTTACTCTTCAAGTTAATCCATTTCGAAAAGTCACGGGGTTAATTATTGTGAAAACTCCACCTAAACCCGATATCACCGCTGTCAGTTCCAATTCCTTCTGAATATCGGGATACGATATTATTTATATCAAATTTGTGTAGAACCATCTTCCGAGGGAACTTCTTTTTCCTCCATCTGTTTACGCGCCATTGCTGCTACCTGTTGATTATTCATCAGTGAACTCATCACGATCTGTGAAGTCATACCCGGAGCAATCGCATGTGGTTTCCCGCTCATCAATGCTTCAAATCCGATCTTTGCAACAACATCCGGCTCTTCCATATTTTCAGTTGCTTTGACATTTTCTGCATGTGCGCGGACAAAGAATTCTGTATGGGTCGGGCCTGGAATCAATGCTGTCATGGTAACATTCGTATCTTTCAATTCATTGATCAATGCATCGGTAAAAGACAGTACAAAAGCTTTTGTTGCCGCATAAACAGCCAGTAAAGGCGTGGGCTGGTAGGAAGCAATTGAAGCGAGCTGTAAAATCCGCCCTTCATTCCGTTCGACCATTTCCCGCATATACAGTTTGGTCAAATGCACAAGCGATGCCACATTCAGCTGGATGATAGCCAATTCTTCTTCAAGGGATGTTTCTTTGAAAGGGCCATGTTCTCCTGCTCCTGCATCGTTAACCAGTATGTTAACCGTAATATTCCTTTCCCGGATCTCTTCATACAAGCGCTGGGCATTTCCGGCTACGGAAAGATCACATGAGACCGGGGTTACCTGTGGAGCACCATTTTCTTTAAGTAAATCTGCTGTATCCTCCAGTTTTTGTTTGTTGCGCGCAACAATAACCAGCTTGTAGCCCTCCTTTGCAAACAAAAGCGCAAGTTCCTTTCCTATTCCACTGGTGGCTCCGGTAATAAGTACTGTCTGATTTGTTTCCATACCAGTTATTTTTATTAGTTATAATTAATTATTTCATTGAATGGCCGGTTTGATAAATATCTACCACCAGTTCCCCTGTATGATCAATACTTGCACGGTGCATCCGGTCACAATTGAATGAAAACCCTATATTTCCATTTACATCGACGCTAATCATTCCTACATCCCCGTTGATCGGATTTTCAAGGTTCCGGATCACATAATCGCAGGCTTCCTGTAATGGCATTCCTTTTAGCTCCAGCAATGCTGCAACTTTATGTGCAATTACATTGATAATGATCAATTCACCGTCGCCGGTACAAGAAGAAGCGCAATGAGCATTCGCATAACAGCCGGCCCCGATCATACAACTGTCCCCGACGCGTCCCGGTAAACTATTCGACAATCCGCCGGTGGAAGTAGCAGAAGCCATATTTCCCCTGGAATCTAAGGCTACACATCCGACTGTGCCGTGTCCGTAGCTTTTTTCTTCTTTCAGTTCATTGATCTGTCTTTCTACAATGAAATAGTCATTCGGCATTAATTCAAGTGAATTCAATTCAGCTAGTTTTAATGCTCCGTATCCGGCAATATGCACATGTTTCGTATTGCTCATTACTTTCCTTGCGAGTGAGATCGGATTTTTTACCTGAGTGACCATTGAAACGGCTCCTGCAGCAAGCAGATGTCCGTCCATGATCGCCGCATCCATTTCAACCATTCCTTCACTGTTTAAAGCAGAACCTTTGCCTGCATTAAACAAAGGGTTATCTTCCAGGATGCGAACCGTTGCTTCTACTACATCAAGAGCCGAAGCTCCATTGATGAGTAATTCATGTCCGTGCTCAACAGCAGTTTTAAGTCCTTCCATATAACCTTTGTAATTGGCTTCAATGAATTTGCTGTTTTGTCCGGCTCCGCCGTGTATAGCTATTGCGATCTTATTCATCTTCGGTCTTAAAATTCGTGTAACTTAATTTACAGGTGTGAATATTAAACTCACAATTCCTCACCAACAAATGCACCCGCAGGTTATCCACATAGATCGGGTCACCTTTTTCCACATGACTTACATTTGTCTGTTCAATATGCCGGGCATCAATAATGACTACCATTCCAGAGCCCAGGCATCTGGCTTTACGGCCTTTTCGTATGAGCAATGCCGTGTCTTCACCCAATCCGATACCAAGCTGACCGGAATTTGTGATGACCGCATGTGCCAGTCTTCCAAAACGGCCCCTACTGATAAAATGAGTATCAATGATACAATCGTGGATCAAACCCAGTCCGGAACTGATCCGGAGATCATAATCGATCAGCGCCTCATTCGTTCCCCCGCTTTGGATCATCAGCTTCGACATCACCATTGCCCCGGCACTTGTCCCGGCAACAGTAAATTTCGAATCGTGACGGTATCTCCTGGAAATTGCCTCAGCAATTGGCGAACCACCGATGATCGTCGCTATTTTGAACTGGTCTCCTCCTGAAAACAGAATAGTATCCGCTTTGTTCACCCGTTCCAGGTAGTGCTCATTTTTGGCATCGGATATGCTTTGGATATCCATAAATCCCACGTTTGTATAACCTACTTTCTTAAACGCTTTCTCATAAATTGCCTGAACTTCCAATGGAACACCGGTTGCAGTGGTAATTACTTCGATCCGCCCGTCCATTGATTTCTCATAAACCAATTCTTTTAAAATTTCCAGGTGCACAAACTGTTTGTTATGGGCTGCGATGGGAACCTGGTTCTCCCCTTTATCTTCACCGCCTCCGATTAATAAAAGTCTGCCTTTGTTTAACATGTGTGGTATTTTTTAAATTAGGACACTTTCGACATCGAGTAAAGCAGTTTATCCTGGAGTTTTCTTACCAACTCAATGGAATGCTTCACGTGATCGGCACACACAAAAATGAAGGCTTCCTGTGGTGCATGTCTAACTGCAAACTCGATCGCTGCCGCCTCATCGGAAATCACTTCCACGCGCGGATTCTTATTCGTAGAATGAATCCCTTCCATGATCAGCTGCGTCATTTCCTCATTCGGTCTTCCCCTGTTATCCTTATCATGACGGATAATGATCTCATCGAAAATAGAAGCCGCATATTTCCCCAGGTTCCGGATATCCATATCCCGGCGATCTCCTGTGGCCCCGATAATACAGATCTTAGAAGAAGCATCAACATTCTCCATGTATTTTTGAATACCATCAAAACCGGAAGCATTGTGCGCATAATCAAGCATCAGTTGGCAATGAGCAAACTCAAAAAGATTCATTCTTCCCGGTGTCATTTCAGGAGAAGGAATAAAAGAGGCCAATCCCGTTCGGATATCTTCAATTGTAAATCCGGAAACAATTCCGGCAGCAATTGCAGGTAAAACATTAGCGATCATAAACTCTGCTTTACCTCCATAAGTGATCGGAACACGGTTAACAGCCAATATTCTGATCACGGTTTCCCCGTTCTTCACCACAAAAAATCCGTCTTGGACAAAAACTGCCATTCCACCATTGTTGCAGTGATTCTCAACCCGCTCATTCGCACTGTCCATACTGAATAATATCACATGGGAGGATACCGCTTTACGCATCCCGTAAACTAGGTCATCATCCGCATTCAAGATTGCATACCCATCGTCCGAAGTACTTCTCGGAACAACTTCTTTGACTTGTGCCAGATCTTCAAGGGTGTGAATATCTCCCAAGCCCAGGTGGTCTTCAGTAACATTGGTAACAATACTGATGTCACATTCGTTGAAAGCCAATCCTGAGCGGAGAATTCCTCCACGCGCACATTCAAGCACCGCGTAATCAACGATCGGATCGGCAAGAATTGTCCGTGCACTTTGCGGACCACTGCAATCACCTTCCAAGATCGTATGACCGTTAATATAGATTCCTTCTGTTGTGGTGTATCCAACATTTTTTCCTGACTTCTGTGCGATGTGCGCTATTAAGCGGGTTGTTGTTGTCTTACCGTTGGTTCCCGTAACGGCTACAATCGGAATTCTTCCGTTACTGCCATTGGGGAAGAGCATATCGATCACCGGTTTTGCGACATCGCGTGCCGTGCCGTTCGAAGGATGTGTGTGCATTCTGAATCCGGGACCTGCATTCACTTCAATAATCGCTCCGTTTCCTCTTTGGACCGGGTAAGCTACATCTTTCGCCATAATATCAATTCCGCAGACATCCAATTGGAAAAGACGTGCAATGCGTTCGGCAAGAAAAACATTGTAAGGATGAACATTATCCGTAACATCCGTAGATGTTCCGCCAGTTGAAAGATTAGCCGTTTTTTTCAGCTGTAATTCTTTCCCCAGTGGCAAAACATCATCTAAAGTCAATCCCGCTTCTTTAAGAAGACCTTTCGTATCGTAATCTATTTTAATTTTAGTGAGCACTTTCTCGTGTCCTGATCCACGCTTCGGATTTTCATTTTCTTTAGCGATCAATTCACGTATCGTCAATTTTCCGTTTCCGGTAACACAAGCCGGAGTGCGTTTCGCAACGGCAATGAGTTTGTAGTTAATTACCAGGAAACGGTAATCCGAACCTTCTACATATTCTTCCACAATGATCTTATCGGATACTTTCCATGCCTGGTTTGCTGCTTTAAGTACTGCTTCCCTGTTTCTGATGTTTGCGGTAATTCCTCTTCCATGGTTTCCGTCTATCGGTTTGATCACCCATGGAAATGGGATCTCTTCCATGGCCTCTTCCAATTCCGTTTTATTTCTGACAGTTACACCTTTCGGAACCGATACTCCTGCTTTGTGAAGCATGTTCTTTGTGAACCACTTACATGCTACGGATTCCACCGCCAGGTTATTAGTAGTTCCCATTACCGTAGCACGAAACAACTGCTGGTTCTTTCCATAACCCAACATATAAAGCGAATCGTCATCCAAACGTGTTACAGGAATATTTCTCCGGATCGCTTCATCCAGGATCGTTTGGGTACTCGGACCAGGCATTTCGTCGGCCCAGATCTCTTTCAGGGTTTCAATGACACTCTTAATATCATAAGGCTTTTTCTCCGCAATTGCTTCAACGAATTCCACTGCAGCTTTTCCTGCGTGCAATCCTGCTTCTTCCGACAAGTAAGAAAAAACCACTTTATACACCCCATATTCTCCGGTAGACCGTGTTCTCCCATATCCGCAGTCCATTCCTGCAAGCACCTGCAATTCAAGCGCCACATGCTCAATAACGTGTCCAAGCCAGGTTCCTTCCTGCATTCTCTCACATAATCCACCTTCTTTTCCCTCCGAACATCTGTGTTCATATAAAGACGGAAGTGCGCGCATGATTCGTTCATAAAAATTCGGGATCTTGTCTGTTGGAAGCTCTTCGTACTTTCCCAGATCAAGTTTCATCACGATCAGTTTCTGCCTGTAATTCGACCAGTAATTTGGCCCTCTCATTACTTGTATGTTTTTAATTTCCATGGTTTATTTATTATAGTGTGTGTAAAATTTGAGCTAAAAAGCGGCTCAATTCATTGAATACCACGTCCTATCAGCTCTGTAGGTAAAAATACTGTGGTGACAGAGGCAGTTTCTTACACAATTATTTCACCGATTTACATAAATCCTATAATTAGGAATTTTTAAGACTCGGAAACTCCTGTTAAACAAGCGCGTATCTGCAGTGTAGCGGAGGTTAAATGAATATTCTTCCCTCTTTATTTCATAAATCAGGTATGGATGTAGTTTCCGATGCCAATTCCATAAAAAATGCTAAAAGGAGCTGTCCGTTCCTCACCGGTTGCCCGGGCTCAATCTTGAGTAGAACGCCTGAAAACACTGGCAATTAGCAACTCATAGATCTGAACTTGCAAATAATGAAAGTGGGAATAGTGCAAATTTTCAAAAATAAAGTGTAACACGTTTTTTGTTAAACGTCTGCAATTTTACTTAACACACACATATCAGCACATTTGATTGTGTATGATTTATTCTAGTTATAACCAAAAATTAATGATCATGAAAAATGTAAGAACAACAAAAAGAGGTATTCTTTATTTAGGATTCTTAAGTCTGAGTCTGCTAGTTATTCACGCTTGTGATAATGGTAATCCGGATGATTCGAAGGAGATTGCAGAAGATCAAAACGAAGAGCGCTTTGATGACAGGAAGTCAGAAAAGGATGCAAACTTCCTTGTAGAAGCAGCAGCTATCAACCTGGAAGAGATCAAATTGGGCGAGCTGGCACAGCAAAAAGGTACGATGGCCGATACAAAAGCGCTGGGTAAAATGATGGTAGACGAACACAAAGCGGCTTTAGCTGATTTGAAAGCATTGGCTGCGGACAAAGCAATTACAATTCCGGAGGTTTTAACTGAAGACGGACAGGATGCATACGATGATCTACAAGAAGAAAGTGGTATGGATTTCGACAAGGAATACTGCAGTATGATGGTCAGAGGACACCGAAGTGCTATTCGTAAATTCGAAAAGGCTTCTTCCAATGCCGAAGATTCTGATATCCGGAATTTCGCATCGTCCATGCTTCCATCTTTACGCACACATTTGGAGCATTCCGAAGCATGTAAAGAGAAATGCAAAGATCAAAAGAAATAAAAACGGATTAATCACAATTTAAAAATAACGAACATGGAAAGCAAAGTTGAAACAAATAAGCAAGAGATCATTGACAGCTTGAATAACCTGATCCAGATCAATAATGATCGTATCCAGGGATATTTAACAGCTTCACAGGAGACTGATGAGGGGGATCTGAAAAGTGTTTTCTCTGAAATGATGAAAACAAGCCAGGATTGCCGTCGTGAGCTGGTACAGGAAGTAAGCAAACTGGGAGGGACTCCTATTGAGGGGACAACTGTTTCCGGTAAACTTTATCGTGTATGGATGGATATCAAAGCTGCTTTGACCAGTAAAGACCGTAAAGCAATCCTGAATTCATGCGAATTTGGTGAAGATGCTGCGGTGAAAACATACCAGACAGAAATAGACAGTGAAGCTTTGAGCGGAACAGAGTTCCTGCTGATTGTTAAAGATCAGTATTCAAAGATCAAAGCCGGTCACGATAAGATCAAACAAATGCGCGATGCTGCCAATGCAGCATCATAAGCAGATCAAATATTACTTAGTCTGAGACACTGTTCAATAGGGACTATCTTTTGTGAGGTAGTCCCTATTTTTTGCACCAATATTTCAGGTGATTTTCTACTCTAAATCCCAGTCTGATAAAGGGCTGTTTGTCCGCCGCGGCGGACGAACATGCAACTTTAGAACTTTAGAATCTTACCAACTTGAACATTCTATAATCTGATATAAGTCACCTGGCTTAAGTACATATATTCTTTACCACACATCATTTAAGCGAAGACTTTGTTCCTATTAATTGGCAGAAACAAGCAACTAAATTGTGTATTTGTGGAAAAGAAAAGAGCGCCTGCCGGCAGGCGCTGAAATCGTGGATCACCCCCGGTGATTTTGAGGTGACAGATTAGGGTACATACATCCCATTTATCCTCGGGACTTTTGCACTTAATCATGTTTCTTCTCTTAGTTTGGGATATTCGAGTTTGTAAGTCCGGATATTGAATTTGCAATCTTTGACCAGCAAATGCACCCGCAGGTTATCTACGTAAATAGCTCCGTCGTTTTTCACTTCGTTGATATTGGTGTGTTCAATATCGCGGCCATCGATGATTACTACCATCCCCGAACCCAAACATTTTGCTTCACATCCTTTTTTGATAATGATGGCCGTATCTTCACCAAGGCCAATCCCCATTTGTCCGGGATTACGCACAATTGCCTGTGCAAGCCGGCCAAACCTGCCTCGTTTGATGAAATGCGTATCAATAATGCACCCGTCCATTAAACCAAGTCCTCCCCCGGTTTTCAGATCCGATTCAAAAAGTGCTTCATAGGTACCACCTGACTGGATCATCACTTCAGGCGCAACAGCAGCGCCGGCACTTGTTCCGGCAACGGTAAAATCCTTATCTTCAAAATACTTGTTTTTGATTGTTTCTGCAATCATAGTTCCTCCCAGGATAGTTGCAATCTTAAACTGATCGCCACCGGCAAACAGAACAGTCTTTGCTTTTTTAATCCTGGCCGCAAATTTTTCGTCCCGGGCTTCTTCTTTGCTCTGGATATTCAAAAAACCTACATTTTTATAACCTACCCTTTCAAACGCTTCTTCGTATTTTCGCTTTTGCTTTTCGGGTTCATTCGAGGCGGTAGTTATTACTTCAATCCGCGGGTTCCGAGATTTTCCGGCAACCAGTTGTTTCAGGATCTCCATTTCAACATACTTGGGATTGTGTTCTGCTATTTCCGGTTTCTCATCTCCCTTATCTTCTGCTCCTCCAATAATTAATAATCTGCCTTTAGGAATAATTTGATTCATGATCCTTGTTTTAAATTGAGCATTTTATTTATATATTTTTATTCCGCTGTCTTCCCGTGTCCTCCACCCCCTGAACATCCGTTCGCTGTTAAACGCGATCCCTATGTTTCCTTTGGCATCAACGCCTATGGCGCCCAAGTCACAGGCCCTGTCTTTATTTTTAACCAGAATAACCTCGTCAATAGCCTCCTGGATTGTACAACCCGTATGTTCGATCGTAGCAGCAATATTATAAGCCAGTACTTCTGTGATCAGATACTCACCATCACCGGTACAGGAAACAGCCGCAGTTTTGTTGTCTGCATATGTTCCCACACCAATCATGGAGCTGTCACCTATCCTTCCCGGCTGGCAATACTCTGTTCCACCGGTAGAAGTTCCGGCTGCAAGATTCCCTTCAACATCAATTGCTACAGCGCCTACAGTGCCATGCTGGCGTTTCAGGTATTTATTTAAGACTTTGCTTTTACCCGCATCTTTTTTGCGTTCTTTTTCAAAAGCATCCCATTGATGTTCTGTAATAAAATAAGCTTCCGGCTCGGTTTTTATACCCAGATCTTTCGCGGTCTCCAAAGCTTCATCACCTCCTAAGTAAAGTAATGTAGAATCCTTTGCGAGTTCCTTGACAAACGAAATAGGGTTACGAATATTCGTCACAATAGCAGCAGCTCCTGCTTTCTTGTTCTTTCCATCCATTATGGAGGAGCACATTTCAACATGACCGGCAGCAGTCAATGCCGAACCCTTACCCGCATTGAAAAACGGATTATTTTCCAGGGACATCACTGCAGCCTCCACTGCATCAAGGGCACTTCCTCCTTTTTTCAGGATATTGTAACCAGCAGTTACTGCGTCATTTATTCCTTCTTCATATTCTGAGATATGCTTTACAATATATTCCGAATCATCTCCTGCACCTCCATGCACTACGATGGCGATGTGTCCCATCGGTACTATTCTTCCCATTGCTGCTAGTTTAAATGAAAGAAGTTTAATTACTCCATCTTCCTTCAAATCTTCCTTTCAAAAATAGAGAACTGAAAAAAGGATGAATTACATAATTATTACGTCTATTTGCATAACTTCTACTATTGTGGAATTACCTGTCAATTATCTTCCCTGAAGTAAATAATGGCTATCAATGATCGAGGCGCTGACTTTAAACTTTAATTGTCGTTTCCTCCTACTTCTCCTTCCGATTCATTTGAAATAAAGGGTTGAGTTGGGAATGCGAAACATATGGACCGTTCCTTAAAAACCTTAATGATCTCCATATAAATTGCATGCTGTACATCCATGTAGATTCCGTAATCGGGGCTCAGGACATTGTAAACAAATTCGAAATTAAGACTCCAGTCTCCAAAAGCTGCGAGGTGTCCACGGCCATATTCCACGTGCGGCTGTTTATCGATAATTGTTTTTACAAGAACCGGTATTTCTTCCAGTACTTCGTATGGTGTGTTGTATATTACACGCAGTGTAAAAACGATCCGGCGATTCTCCAGGCGTTTGAAGTTATTCACCCGGGAATTGGTCAGATCGGTATTTGAACAAACTAGCTGATCACCGCTCAGCGTACGGATCCGGGTGGTTTTGATCCCGATTCGCTCTACTGTTCCGGACTGGTCGCCAATAGTGATCGAATCACCGATCTCGAAAGGCTTATCAAAGAAAATAGCGAAATAACTAAACAAATCTCCCAGGATCGTTTGGGCTGCAAGTGCTACTGCGATTCCCCCAATTCCCAGACCGGTGATCAGCGTAGTAACATTATAACCCAGGTTATCGATCAGGAAGATGATCCCAACGATCCAAATCACAATATTCAGGATGATCATTAATCCGGAAACCGATTGTTCCCCCATTCCCTGGCTGCTCCTACGGGCGGCAAATGTTATCAGCAAACGCCGGAATACCGCACTGATCAAACGCAAAATGCAATACGTCAGTGCTACCAGATAAAGAATATGCAGGATTTTATCCGCCTTTGGTGATAAGCGCAAGGTACTGATCGCAAAATACAGGGAACTTACATAAAGAATCGGAACAACAAGCCGTTCAATGCCTAATATCAGCAAGTCATCCCATGTTGCGGAGGTCGACGCGGACCAGGTCTTCAATCGTCTGAGAATAACATAGCGGAACAAACGAATTACAAGTAGGGAAACTACTACGATCCCCAAAGCAAACACCCACGAATAAACGGTGTTTCCCCAAAAAGTATAGCGTAAAAAATCTTCCATAACTGTAAGTTAATTCATTCAGCAATGGGTTAAATGAAAAGAAAGTTAAAATCAGACAACAACACTTTTCACTATTAAACCAACTTACTTTTGAGGTGTCACCGATGATATTCATCACATGCAATACTGATTAATCTCATTGCTCTCCGTTATGATCCCAGGTAATTTTACTTTCAGAAAAGAACCGTTATGGAAATCATCGAACAATATCATTACATATCTGCAATAACCATTGCGCGTGTATTCCTTGGTCTGCTTTTTCTTTTTCAAGGTTACGATGCTGCATTTAATATTGGATTGAGAAAGGTAGCTGCCACGTATCATGAAACATTTATACAGAAGAAAATCCCCCGATTACTCACCGTATTCAGTGCGTGGTTTACCGTTTATACGGAATTGATCTGCGGTTTACTGCTCATCCTGGGATTATTTGAATTTGCAGCCCTTTACTTGCTTGGTATCAACCTGATTGTCGCAGCTTTGGGTTTTGGAATCAATGAACCGCTTTGGAATATGCGCAATGTATTCCCCAGGCTGATAATTCTTCTGTTCCTTTTAATAACACCATTGGAATGGCACTGCTGGTCAATGGATGCATTATTCTTCAAATCTTAAAACACACATCCTATGAAAAAAATCCTTGTGCCAACAGACTTTTCAATCTTATCCGATAATGCTTTGGATTATGCTGTTCAGCTTGCAAAAAAAACAGGAGCAGAACTTTTACTTTTTCATGTCTATTTCGTTCCGGCATCAATGTATGATCCCCTGCTTATTATACCAAGTGAGCAGGAGCTTGAAAAAGAGACCAAATCATCCCTGGAAAAGCTAAAAGAAAAGATTCTAAAAACCAATCCTGATGCTAAGATCAGCTACCACACAGTAGCCGGAGCCGCATATGAGGAAATCATTTGCTACGCAGAAAAAGAAAAAGTCGACTTTATTGTCATCGGCAATCAGGGAGCTGGATATTTAGAAGAACGAGTTCTGGGCAGTACAGCTTCCTTACTGATCCGGGAATCAAAAATTCCAGTGATGGTTATACGCAAAGAAGTGAAATTCAAAGAACCTAAAAACTTTGTTTTGGCAGTTGATTTTGTTGAAACGGATAATAAAACAGTTTTAAAACCTCTAAAGCAATTGGCGAGGCTCTTCAAATCACATGTACAAGCATTGAATATATATACCGAATCAAAAGTAATCCCGACTTTCGGAGAAATTGCCGAAGGCTTCAGGCTTATTCACTCTCTGAAATTTATTCACCATACTTTTTTTTACAGGGAAAACAAGGATGTTGTTGCGGGTATTAATGATTTTGTAGCGAAGCATGACATCGATATGGTGGTAATGATCACCCGGGAACATTCTGCAATCAGCCGTTTATTCCGCGAACCGCATACAAAAGCAATGGCTTTTCGCACTAAAGTTCCTCTTCTTACACTTCATGAATAAAACCAAATTATACAGCCATGAAATTAATTATCAATAATCAGCAAAGTTTCGAGGAGATCAGCAATTCATTTACAAAAGCATTTCCTTTTCTCAAACTGGAGTTTTTCTCCAAAAAACATTTATCCGGAGAGGCTTCCTCCAACCAGTTTTTAATTCCCAAAGAGTTAACATTAGCGGATTGCAGGACGGTTTATAGTACAGATGAGATTATCATTACACCCGATATGAAGGTCAGTGAGCTAGAAGAACTCTTTTCTGCAGGATATGGACTCGGACTGCAGGTATTCCGAAAATCGGGACGTGTCTGGTTGGAAACGACAGCAACTGACAGCTGGACTCTAGCAGAACAAAATACGGAGGGTGAATTTCTAAGTAAAAAAGCTGACCCTGATGAGCCTGTTTATTACCAGGATGCGGATTAAAACCACTTTATAAATAAGAAAATCGTTTCATATAAAGCTCAGACTATAAGCAATTTACAACACACTTAAACTGATCCAGATCAGTTATTGGAATAAGGAATGTCATTTTTAGTAAGAATCAGACACCTTAGCTTTGTGGCTAAAGCTATTCCCATGAAACATCAAACTATTTTCTGGCTCCTTTCCATTATAACCGGATCCCTGATGTGCTGGACATGTTTTGAAGGACTTTTTTCCCCGGTTTATGCAGCTGAAACTGAAAACTGGAAAGTCCAGTCAATGGGACAGGATATAATCAACCTGGGACTTATTCCCCTCTATTTGCTTACCGCTGGATTCATCAGGCGGAACAAATGGTACGTTTCTCTTCTGTGGGCCGGGATGACTATTTATTTCATTTATACTTACCTGATCTATTGTTTTGATATTCATTTCAATCATCTATTCATTTTCTATTGCCTGATTGTTTGCTTTCATTTTTACTCGCTTCTCTACCTGATGTTCCTTTATTGGTACCGGGCAATACCGCTGCAGGTTCAATCAAGTCCCTTATTAAAACAGATTACAGGCATTTATTTCGTGTTCATTTCACTCCTGTTTTACTTTTTGTGGCTTTCCGAAATCGTTCCTGCATCTTTGCATGACACTGTTCCGGGCAGCCTTCAGTCAGCAGGCTTGTTTACCAATCCGGTGCAGGTTCTTGATATCGCATTTGTACTTCCGGGTATTTTATTCACCGGAATCTTACTTCTTCGAAGAAAAGTACCGGGAACCTTTTTCGCACCCATCGTTCTTACTTTCCTGTTGTTAATGGAAATAACTATTGGCGGGCTGATTCTCATTCTGTGGCAGAGTAAGATGGAAAGTCACCCCGGAGTTGCCTGGTTCGTATTTGCCTTAGCTGCTTTCAACCTGGTCCTGGTATTGATTCATATAAAGCAAAATACCAGTGTACATGCAAGCAAAAAAATGGTATAAATCAACGATATTCATTCCAATCAGGAGGATTGCATCATTATTCTCTTTTTTGTTCTCACAGTGAACTTCTAACCGGGCGGGGCAAGTATTCAAAATTAAAAAGGGGGCTTTCGCCCCCTTAACCTAACTAAACGTAGTTTGCTATTACAACTTTCTATATTTCATTTCTAAATTAGAAGTTTCGGAATGGAAGTGTTTTATATTTTTTTCTAAAGGATTTACAAAATTCCTACATTTCTAAGGATAAATTCTTGGACACCAACTTATTTCCTACCCAGTTTCTTCAGCATTTTAACATGCCCCCGGAGTGCGCTCCAAAAAGTAGGCTCTACGTGATATGTCACCCCGAATTCTGCCGCAGTTTTTTTAACTATCGGGGCAAGATCCGGATAGTGAACGTGGCAGATCCGGGTAAATAAGTGGTGCTCTATCTGGTAATTCAAGCCACCTATGAACCAGGTCAAAAAACCCTTTCCGGGTGCAAAATCTGTTGTATTCTCCACTTCGTGAATGGCCCAGGAGTCTTCCATTTCCTTATCCCCGACCGTGGATTCCACAGGCAATTCAAAGGTTGAGGCTTCCACAATATGTGAAGGCTGGAAAATACAGGACAGTATCAATCCTGCTACCATGTGCATTAACAAGAAACCGCCAACCACAGCGTACCAGGGCATTCCTGAGAACAGGATCGGCAATACTATGATATACCCGTAATAGAACAATTTATAAAGCGTTATTCTGAATAAAGCCTGACCGAGCGAAACTTTATGACTCACCAACAGATCGTGATCTTTGTACCTGACCACCTGGAGGTAATCTTTCGCTGTCATCCAGAAGAGTGTCATCATAGAATAAAAGAACCAGGCATACAGATATTGGTACTTGTGGAACCAATAATAGGGTTGTTGCGGAGAAAAGCGCAGGTATTTAATACTATCGATATCATCGTCCAAACCGGCAATATTGGTATAGGTATGGTGTAATTGATTGTGCTGTATTTTCCAGGTAACCGAATAACCACCGATCACCTCCAGGATGGAACCGATGAAGCGGTTTATTTTCCACTTCGGAGAGTAAGTTCCGTGATTCGCATCGTGCATAACAGAAGTTCCGATTCCGATCATTCCGATTGCCATTAAGAACCAAAACCCGAAGAACAGCCATCCGTTTCCAGCTCCGAAACCGCTTACCATAAACGCGTATGGAACAAAATACAATGAAAGCATGACAATGGTCTTCACCCACATTTTGGTATTTGCAAAAGGGGAAATATTGTTTTCCTTAAAATAAGCATTCGCACGTTTTATGAGCGTTTGCTGGAAGCTGTTCTTCGCACCAGTTGCGAACCGAACAGTTTGTAATTTTTTCGCCGCCATGATACTGATATTTAGAATATTCAAGGTACTGAAAAAACGGCTATGGTAATTCGAACAAACGTTAAAAGCATTATAAAGGAACGACGCATAGAGAATTAATCAATTTGCCCCCTATTTAAACTGCAACGCTTGCGCCGTAGCTACAGCGAAGGAACAAAGATGCAAACGACGCAAAGGACCACAAAGACCGAAGCACACTAGTACATGCAATCAGCGAAGGCTCATAGAACACATGATTCTAAAATGCAAAGACTCGAAGGAGCAAAGAAAATCATCCCGTAACTACTGATGTTAAATCCTTAACTGTTTCATACATCCTTCATACTATATCCATACTTGATCCATACTTGATTCATACTTGATTCATACGTGATCTGTGAAGTCTCAATAGCATGTGAATTTAAGGCAACTCTAACGGGAACCTTAAGGAAATTATGGTAGTAAGATGTTTCTGAATAAAAAAGGGGGCTTTCGCCCCCTTTTAACCTAAAAACTTAAAAACCACCTAATCTAGCCTGCTACATGACTAATTTTGAACTAAATTAAAGAGATCGGAATCAAAGCGTTTGCACTTATTTCGAAACTATTTACATAATTCACACAATTTTGTTAGTCAATGAGACATTTGAATTTCACCGGTATCAATTGCAAAGTTTCCTTTTAAAAGTTTCCTTTTCTGAACCGTCAATATTTCTTCAAATGCATCATTCGACCTGGTAAAAGTTTGTTCAACAATCAGGTAATCGCTGGCAACCTCCAAAAGTCTAGCATGAAAATCTTCTTCAAAAACGAAGTTATCTCCTTTGGAGTAAGTGCGGAATTTCAGTATTCTTCCTATGGAATTCCTGAAAATAGTTAAATCGATATTCATGGTTAACTGAATTTAATTGCATTTGGATGTCAGCACGAGAAAAATGGCCCTGAAAAGAGCATGGTGCGACGGTATTTCTATTTCTCCTGCCGGTAAGGATCCGTTGACTTTTCTCAAAGATTCTGTCACCAGGAAAGCAAAAAAGTTGGCCAGCTTTTCCGAACTGTGAGGAATAATAAATGTATCGTTGACCCTAAAAGAATATCCGTGTACTATTTTTATTGCTTTTCCATGATCCCATGGCGAGATGATCTTGAACTTCATCACGAAATCTTTTGATTCATTACTGATGCTCCGGTAGCCTAATCCAAATTGTGTTGCCTTCCGATTCAGAGTTTCAGTTTTAATGATAGGGTTGATGATCTGTTCGAATTGAGTAAAGTCTTTCTTATAATCTTCCATACCAGTATTCATATATTATTTAGCGGTTGCGCCCTTATGAAGTCCTTTTGTCGGATTTTTAATTTTTGCTCTTTTGTTTGTCGGAGTTTGGGCCTTATTAGGAATCCATTGCAGTATTAATGCCATGACACCAATAATCAGTGTCAGATGGAAAAATCCTCCTTCCTTATATATAAAGAAAACGATTGCCCAGCCTGTGATTACAAAAAGTGCCAATGTGTTTATTGCTATCCTCATAAGTATTTTCATGAACAGTGGATTAAAAAATGAATATGGAAGAGGGTCTTTTGTCACCCCTCTTCCATATTCACCCTGTCGTGCAACCTAAAAAATATTCTTCTCCTGAAATTAAGAAGTAAGACAGGGTTTTGGATTATAAGATTGTGAAAGTGATTTGCATAATTACCACAATTGTGAAATTTTCAGTGGCCTTATTTAATACTTGTAGGTATTTCTAACTAAGCAAACCCTCTTACTCTATTTATTCGCGGCCGCGCATTTAAGCAGTCGATTGGTAAACCTGTGAGTTATGTAAGCTTCCCGGATTTGGATATAACAGAAGTACAAATCAATTCTATAATCTTTGCTTTAACTATTCTTAAATGACAGAAATATGAAAAAGATTCTTACAGTGGCTGCAGCATTATTTATATTTTCTGTAGCATTTTCCCAGGAGGAACCAGGGAACAATAACAAAACATTTTCAATCGGTCCGGCCATCGGTTTTGGTCATACGGGGATCCGAAAAACAAGCGGAAAAGATGTGTTCAAACCATCCTGGAATGCGGGGATAATTCTCAATTACAGTACGAGTGAGCACGTTGGATTTGCCGCAGATGTCCTGTGGTCGGTTGAAGGAGCACGCGTTCAAAACGGAGATAATGAAGATGATCTGACTTTACAGTACATCCGTGTACCTCTGAAATTCGTGTACTTTTTCGGTGATTTCGCAGACGATTTCCGTCCGAAAATAACGGTAGGACCATCACTGGGATTCCTGATCGATGCAACCAATGATTTAGACAGTACCGGAACATCGGATGTTACTCCGTATTATGAGAAATTCGATATCGGGTTGAATGCATCACTTGGTTTCAACTGGAAACTGGGCACGAACCTGTGGTTAAATACCGATTTAAATTATTACACCGGCTTTATGGCAATTCGCGGCGATGATTACAACTCCAACTTCGGTATCCGGGTTGGACTGGCATTCGGTTTGTAAAAAAAGCGGTGCAAAGAAAACGGGAATCTGGTAAAGCCAAATTCCCGTTTTCTTTTTTTAGCATGTGCTTATCGCATCATCAGGCTGATTTCTATTCCTGCATCAGTGACAAAATATTCTCCGCAGGATCCATAAACCATGCCATCGCAGGTCCACCGGCATTCCGGGCAATTCCTTTTGAATCCGTTTTGATATATGGCATATCATACTGAAGAAATGAAACCCCTTTTTTAGTTAATTCATTCACTGCATCGTCAATATCCGTAACCGGAATATTTAGAACGGTAAAAGTTGCAGGGATATGATCCTGTTTGGGATAAATGACGATTTTCATTCCCGCATTTACATGGATAGTCAGAATCGACATTTCTCCCTTCTCTACTTCTAAACCAAGCACATTTTTATAAAAAAAATATGCTTCATCCGTATTTGTAGCAGAAAAACTGCTAAATAGTTTATCTCTCTGTATCATCTTCTATTTCTTTAAATTCCTTCCTACCTAATTTAGGACATTTGCCGGATTAAAAAAAGAAGTTTTTGTATGCCAGTGTAATAGTTCACAGCTATTCACCAATCAACGTGAACGTTTCAGAATGAATACCCCGGCCACACCGCAAACAACAGATGCAGTCAGGATTCCATATTTGGATTGATCAATAATTTCCATGTCACTAAACGCAAGCCCGGTGACAAAAAGCGACATCGTAAAGCCAACTCCTGCAAGCACAGAAACACCTATCACGTGAGTCCAATTTGCCTTTTCGGGCAACTCTGCGACTTTAAAACGGACCATAAGCCATGTAAAGGAAAATACTCCAATGAATTTGCCAAGGATCAAACCTGCGATTACTCCGATACTAACAGGGTTCATAAGAGAACCAAAAAAGTTCCCGTTCACCACCATTCCCGCATTCGCCAGGGCAAATAAAGGCATAATTACAAACGCCACCCAGGGATGGAGGTTGTTCTCCAGTTTCTGCAGAGGAGTTTCCGCATCCTTGCATAACGATTTAATATCCTGTATAATTTCATGTTGTTCTTCCGTCGTCAGATCACCTTTCAATGGGATCGCCTGTTCGAATTCAGACACATAATTTTGGGCTTTATCAACGAATTCCTTTTCATCGATTTTCGTCCGTGCCGGAATCATAAATGCCACTAACACCCCAGCAATAGTAGCGTGAACACCTGAAAACAAAAAACCAATCCAAACCGCTATTCCAAGCACAAGGTAAAATGTCATACTTCGCACTCCCAAGTAGTTCCCCAAGGCAAGAGCCAGGAGAAACAATCCGGCAATCAGCAAAGGTAAAAATGAGATCTGCGCCGTATAGAAAAATGCGATCACCAATACTGCTCCCAGGTCATCCGCAACTGCCAAAGCAGAAAGAAACACCTTCACGGATAAAGGAATCCGTTTCCCCGCCAGGGATAATAAAGCAAGAGCAAATGCAATATCGGTAGCCATTGGAATTCCCCATCCTTTTTGTGTGGGTTCATTCCAATTGATCAATGTAAAAATAAGTGCCGGCACAAGCATTCCTCCAAGTGCAGCCACCATGGGTAAAGCTGCCTTTTTAGCGGTGGATAATTCCCCGACCCTGAACTCGCGTTTTAACTCCAGTCCGATCACAAAAAAGAACAGTGCCATGAGTCCGTCGTTGATCCAGATATGCAAGGGATAATCCAATGTCTTTCCTGCAAAACTTACAGAGAATTTAGTTTCCCATAAATGATGATACGAATCCGACCAGGCAGAATTAGCCCACACAATGGCGATCACTACGCTGACAAAAAGAACTATTCCACCGGTAAATTCCTGGTGAATGAACCTGTGAAAGGGATTCAATAATTTTTCAATGGGTGTTTTTGACATGTTCTTCAATCGATACTGAGTTGTAAATTTAGTCAATTACGCATGATAAGCCAGGGTTTTTGAGATGCTCTTCACTTACTCGCATCCGCTTTCAGTGCATTCCCCCGAAGTGGAGCATGATTCCGGCTTAGCTGTTGAACATTCACTTTGTTTCGAAGTTGCCGCCTGGTATTTAGAATATTCAAAATAACTCAGAAAACTTAAACTCAGGACCAACCCGATCCAAAAGATTGCTTTTGAAAGCTTCACCTTGCGCTTTTCCTTGTCACCCGGGCCGCATTCACATGAATTCCCGGTATTGCAGCTGAACTTAGGAAGGATGTAGAGAGAATAATAGGAGATTGTAAACGACACGGCACTGATTGCAATCAATAACGGTTCAAGTGCATTGATCACAGGAGAATTGGCAATCGTTGCAGAAGAAACTCCAAACAGAGATGCTACCGGACTGGCACAAACTCCCACACAGGCGCCACTTTTGCAGCACGCTAATAAAACCGGGGCGGACGAAGTTAATCCACCTGTAATCGTTGTCCAAATTGTTCTTTTTGCTTTCATAGATTCGTTTTCTTTTCTTCTTTTTTTAAAATTACCCAGCAACCAACTGCCAGAATTGCCCCTGCAACCGGAGCGGCTATATATACCCAAAGGTGTTCCGTATGCCCTGAAACAATTGCAGGTGAAAGTGAGCGGACAGGATTCATCGAAGCTCCGGAAACCGGACCTGCAAACATTGCCTCCAACAATACAACACCACCGATTGCGAGACCTGCAAACATTCCCTGTTCTTTGCTTCCGTTAGCAACCTGCAGGATCACAAGCATCAAAATGAAGGTCAATATCAGTTCCAGAACAAAGGATTGCATTGCTGAACCTGCGGGTAAAGTAGCTCCCAGCGTATCGTTTAGCGGAAACAGGAATTTGAGTACAAAACTTGCCAGAAATGCACCTCCTGCCTGACTCAGAATGTAGGGAACAATATTGCTTAGCGGGAATGATCCCGAAACCCAAAAGGCAATGGTAACGGCCGGATTCAAATGCGCTCCGGAAATATCACCCAAACTGTAAATCATGGCTGAAACAATTAAACCAAATGTAATGGCACCCCCAACGTGAGTAATAACCCCGTTAGATTCCTGGTTGATAATAATTGCACCTGTGCCGCAAAAAACAAGTGCGAATGTTCCGATAATCTCGGCAAGATATTTTTTCATGAATTTGTGTTTTGGAAGTCGATAATCACCTTATGATTGAAAATGCATACAGTGTTTCCAAAGCAATCTGCTTACAACGCTCGTCGTATTTTTCGTCCTGAAGCGGAGTATTGTCAAACTCTTTCGGATCATCGTAAGTTGTTCCCACCCGGAGCTCAACTCCCGGAATAAACGGACAATTTTCTTCGGCATCGCTGCAGGTCATAATTGCTGCAAATTCCGAAGCCGGATTTGAGGCATGATCATATACTTTCGAAAAGCAGACGCTTGGCTCTCCTTCGGAATGTAAAACATGGTAAACCGGGTTTTCAGAATCAGTCATTTGCTTCACTTCGAAGCCCGCTCTTATCAAAGCATTTATTGCATTCCGGTTAAAGGCTGTTGCCTCTGTTCCACCCGAAAAGGTATTGACCTCGTCAATCCCGTAATAATCTGCAGCCGTTTTTGCCCACACCTGTCCGAAGTGACTTCTCCGTGAATTATGTGTGCAGATATACACCAGATCAGCAGGTTTTCCCGCTGCTTTTTTCGAACGGATATAGGTGGCAATTTGTGCCAGAATTTCCTTTCGTTCTGTAGAAATGGAATCAAATTGATCCCTTAAGTCATCTAAATAATGGCTTATCTTATTATGCATGAATGTTTTCTTTTTGTTCTTTCGAACCAGTTAGTCAAAGTGTAGTTTCGAATCTTAAATCCTTCTAAAAGTCCCTAGCAACAACCTCCGCCCGGAGTACAACTATTTTCATCAGCACTTCTAAGCTCCGACAGCTTTATTTTTGGTTTTTCGGCCGGAATTCCGCAGGCATCAGATGCAAGACACGCAGTAGTTTTAGGGATCAGGAGGAAATGTGAACCGTTAAAGCCAAGGTCGTATTTCCCAATGGTATCACTTTGGTATTCCACTTCGATTTCATTGTCTTCAATGCCTAGTTTTTCTTCTGAAAGCTTGATAATATTCAACAGTTTCGTTGGTTTCAGGCGGTGTTCAAAATCGTTGGCATTCCATAACTGGAAATTCACAACTTGTTCTTTGCGAATGGTCCCTCCGCAATCAATGAAATGCTTTTGAATGCTGCCTACCTCGGTAACGTGGAAATGTTCGGGGACGAATGTCCCGTCGGGAGTTTGAAATGCTACATTCTCAAGCGTTGGTAAAATGGCTTTTATCTCTGAAAGTTTCATGGTTGAGTTTTAATTTAGCAACAAGATTTTTCTTTAGTTTCCAATTGGAGTGTCGTATTGGCAAGGTAGCGCTGTAACATTGCAATAGCTTCTTTGTCTACACAGTAGCAAATTGCCGTTCCCTCGATGCTTCCTTTTATAAGTCCGGCATTTTTCAATTCTTTCAGGTGTTGTGAAACCGTAGGTTGCGCTAATGGCAATTCATTTACGATATCTCCACAAATACAGGTATCAACTTTGATCAGGTATTCCATGATAGCGATCCGGGCAGGATGTCCCAAAGCCTTCATCATATTAGCAAGTTTGTTTTGTTCTTCTGAAAAATGGTCTGTTTTAGTTGCCCCCATATCTATCGTAATATAACTATATTGCAATATTACGATTAATAGATATATACTAGTTCATTTTGAGTAAAAAAATTACCTGTAACAACAAAAAAAAGAGCATCCGGCTAATGCGAATGCTCTTTATGAATCTGTTTAGATTTCTAACCACCATCTAAGAAAGAACCTAAATAAAATATTGTCAATGCAGACTGATGATTAATAAACAAAAGGTCACTGAGGCTGTCACTGCACCAATCGCCTCCGCCCACAGGACTCTCATTAAACTCCCCAAACCCGGATGATGAATTGAAAACAACAGTTCCGTTCGCCATGATAAATTTCCACGAATAACCTGTTACCGTAGTTCCTCCCGGAACCTGAACTGTTATTGTTTTCGTTTGGCCCAAACTAAAATAATGGGCAGAGCTTGTTACCGTTCCCGAACTTGAACCGCTGTAATGGACCAACAAGCGCACCTGAGTACATGTCTCAGCAATGGGCCTGGAACTAACATGAAGTTTGATGTTCTTGCTGTAAAAGTAAGTAAAGCCCGACTGACTAAAGAGAGCTGACGACGACAATAGAAACGCGAACAAGAGCAGCGCCCGAAAATGAATAGTGATTGTTCTCATAATATGTGTATAATGGTTTAACCAAACATACAAATAAAAACACAAAACCACCCATTAATATCTAAAAATCAATTACTTAAAGTTTTAAATTCGAAACAAGAGAGCAAGTATAACACGACTTTCCGAACGTACCAGATCCGGGCGCCAATCTGCGGGAAGTGTTGTTGTGGTATACCCGGAAGGAGAAGTCACCCCTCCCTTGCCTGCAAAATAAGGAATACTTGCATGCCGGTAAACATATTCTACCCGGACCGTAATACTTTGATTCGGCATCCAGTCAAAATTTGTTGAGCAATCCCAGCCATTGAATAAATCTCCCGGGTTGGCACTAAAGGGAAATGCACCTTCGGTTTGGGTTGGGTTTTGCGGGTCCGGAAGCGGACTTGCCTGACCTGTCGGATACAGAACAAGATAACGCCCCGGGTTGCTCATTACACCACCACCGATTGTCCAGGCCATTTTGTTTTTTGCAAACCAAATCCGGTTATAAAACATGGCGCTCAAAAAATATTGTTTGGGAGCTGACGAATCTGCTTTAAAACCATTCACTCCTCCGCCCTTCTCAAAACCAATATCACCTGTCAGTGAGAAAGCCATTCGTGAAATTTTAGCCTTCGGTTTATTGTAATACCTTACCAACAGACTATTATCCGAATGAAAACGTTTCCTGTCCGGAATTCCGGCAGCATCGGTTCCATAGTAATTATTGGTCAGCAGTTTTAAATTACTGTTTGGCATCCAGGTAATATTCCCCCCAAAACCGGGCATTGCATTGAATTTTCCATAGCTCTGCCAGCCATTAATGATCCACGGTTCGATCTTCAGGTGTTTTGTAGGATAAATCTGAACGCGCAGTCCATTGAAAAACCAGGGAGTATTATCGGATGTAAATGACGCCTGATACTCCCAGTTTTCCGATTGGTAGTAAGAATTCAAACCGATATAAGACATGAAAAGGCCCGCGTCAATATTTATCCCGTACCATTTATCGAAGTGATAACCCGCATAAGCTTCACTGAGATACCTGTATACATTTGCAAGTTCGTATTGTCCCTTGTAAACACTGTAATCATTTCGCGGAACCACTACGGAACGGGTACCGAATTGTGTCATTATTCTTGCATGGGCATTTTTATAGACAAAGTCACCGCCAAGATTTACAGAAGACAGCTGAATTTCATTGGAACGGGCTAAAGCTGTTGACCCGATGACTGTGTTATCAACCGGGTTATTGAAAGCGTAATTATAATTTACATCGATCATGAAAGAAGGGGTGAAATATTTTCCATCCCAAATAAGCGAATCCCTGCGGTCAGAGCCATTTTGCCAGGTCATATCAATATCAGCAAATGGTTTTTTATCGGTTGGGCTCGTTTGAGAAAGAAAGTATGCCGGAAGGGCATGAAAAAAGAGAAAGAGAAATTGTTTCATCGTTTGTGTTTGTTGGCACAAAGGAAGAGTTTCAGCTATAAGGTCCGAATAAAAGAACAGCCCTTTGCCATAAAGAATTTATAAAGATCCATTCAGACGAACCTGTACCCCACACGGCTTTCTGTCAGCAGATGTCTTGGCTGGTTCGGATTTTCTTCGATTTTCTTTCGCAGTTGTGCTACAAATACCCGGAGATATTGCGTCTCCATCTGGTAACCGGGACCCCAAACTTCTTTCAGAATGAATTGATGGGTCAATACTTTTCCCGCATATTTTGCAAGCAGGATCAAAAGCGAATATTCAGTTGATGTCAGTTTGATCTCCTGACCGTTTCTGCGCACAACACGGGCAATTAAATCCAGTTCCAATTCTTCGAATGAAAGTACATTCTGGATAGTCTGATGATCCGAATGCCTTAATCCTGAACGGATCCGGGCAAGTAATTCCTGGGAACGAAAGGGTTTTGTGAGGTAATCATTCGCACCGTTATCCAAAGCTTTAACGATACTTTCTTCATCGTCCTGTACAGAAAGTATAATAATGGGTTTATTGTACCATTCGCGGAGTTCCTTCAGAACCGCATGTCCGCTTTTATCAGGAAGTCCGAGATCGAGTATGATCAGGTTGGGCGGATGATTTGCAGCCATCAGCAAACCTTCTTTCCCCGTTTCTGCCATATATACTTTGTAATCATTGCTTTCCAGGTTAATTTCAAGCAATTTACGAATCTGGGGTTCGTCATCGATAACAAGAATTTCTGCTTTACTCATGTCCGAATGTATTAAAGTAAGACATTTCCGTAGGAATCCGAATGATAAATTTAGCACCCGACTCCGGGATGTTTTCCAGAATGACCGTACCTCCGTGTGCCTCAACAATTCCTTTCACGATGGAAAGTCCCAGGCCGGTTCCTCCCACTTTTGATTGAGGCAGTCGAAAGAATTTCTCAAATACTTCCGTTTTACTTTCTTCCGGAAAACCAGGGCCTTCATCCATAACGTCCAGCCTGAAATGAGTATCTTCGATTGCACAACGGATGGTAATTGTTGTTCCCATGGGAGTATACAAATGTGCGTTCTGCAGCAAATTGAACAAAGCAACCTCCATCAGGCCCGTATCCAGGCTAAACAAAGGTAAATTTTCCATTACCTCCACTTTAATCGTGTGGCCGCTCAGCAGATTTTCATTGCGCTGCAAAGAGGAATGAACCCATTCCGGAATACTGCACCAATCTTTAAGCAAGGGAAATTCACCTGCCTCAATCCGCGACATCCGGAGCAGTTTTTCGACCTGGTCATTTAATCGCAATGCCGAATCGTGAATGGCATCTTTTAAAGCAGCTTCCTGCGCAGGAGTCAGGCGGTCTTTCTGTTCGTTGAGTGTATCTACTGAACCGATTATTGTTGCTATCGGCGTTCTAAGTTCGTGGGAAAGTGTTTGCAGTAAGGTATTGTAAAGCGCAATTGTTCGCTCCTGCTCATGCTGCTCTCGCTTTTTCTGATCCGTTTCTTTGATCTTACGTGTAATCACCACATTTAACAAGGCTATTACGAAGTACATTAAGAGCAGGAAAAAATCCTCTCTTGACGAAACGGTGATGGTGAACCTGGGTGGGATGAAGAAAAAATCCCAGATAAACGCACTTAATGTAGCCGAGATCAATACCGGCCACCGGTCAAAAATGGCAGCAATAAGCGAAACGATCAATAATAAAATAAAGGCAACTACCTGGTAACCGATCAAATCTGCAAATATGAAACAGATTCCCGCAGGGATCCCTATGAGCAGGATACAAACGATGATCTGCCACAACAAAGGTTTTAAACGGATCTCACTTAGTCCTGTCATGATAATTCAAATATAAGCATGTCATGCCTAATCTACACGTTTAACATTCTGAGGAGTTGATTTGGATAAAACATACGGAAATTGTTCTTCCACCAAGCTGCTCGGATCGAGTCCAAACTCATTTCTTTCCGTAAGCGCCCAACCTTTTAAAACGAAATACGCATTCATGACAATCTTCTGGAACCAGGGCAGTTCATTGTCATTGGAAAGAAATTTACGAATGATTACAAAACGAAAGTCACCAATGTTGTCTGAACGATGATACTCGCTGGCATATCTGCTATGGATTTCAATCTCTTTATTTGCCACCATTTCCGAAACCACCTGCTGGAACATGGTATCCAATTTAGGCTGCACCCTGAACCCCAGTTTGAAGTCGATGCGAATAATATCATTAGTTCCCTGCGTGGTAACCTTGGTTGCTTTGTATTCAAGCGTATAGGGCTCATCGTCTGTTTTTACATGCACAAACCAGTAACGCTCCGCACGCTTGGGTTGCTGCTCCAGTATGGAATAAAACACTTTCGATTCAACCTCATCAACCCTTTCAGCACTTGTCAGATAAACCAAATGTGTAGAATAAACAGGAATTTGATCATCTGCAGATAATTTCTGAAGAATCGGCAAATAATGTTTGATCTTGACATATTCCAGGTAGCTAGTACGGATCTTCTTGCTTCGGAAGATGATAAACATCAAACTTATCAAAGCAACAGCAAGCATCAAAGTAATATAACCTCCGTGCGGGAATTTTTCGACCTGGGCAATTAAAAAGCCGCTCTCCACCAGCAGAAAGACGAATGTGAGTAAAGTCCGCAGTACCGGATTCCAATGCCTGCGCACCATGTAAAAATACAACAGGATGGTGGTACTGACCATTGCCAAAACAATCGACAATCCGTAGGCAGCTTCCATATTCTCCGACTTTCGGAAGTATAATACCATTGCAATACATCCAAGCATCATAAACCAGTTTACAGACGGAATATAAATTTGTCCTTTGATATCCGACGGAAAACGAACACGGACTCTTGGCCATAAATTCAAGCGGATTGCTTCATTGATCAATGTAAACGATCCGGAGATCAGGGCCTGCGAGGCGACAATAGCAGCAGCTGTAGCTATAATAATGGATGTGAGGCGAAACCAGTCAGGGACGATCAGGAAAAACGGATTTTCATCATTGATCGGCTTTCCAAGATGATGCAATAAATAGGTTCCCTGCCCAAAGTAGTTAACTACAAGCATTACTTTTACAAAAATCCAGCTCACCCGGATATTTTGTTTTCCACAGTGACCCAAATCGGAATATAAAGCTTCTGCACCGGTTGTACATAGGAAGACAGCACCCAACAGCCAGAATCCGCCAGGATAATTTACCAGTAAATCATAAGCATAATAGGGATTCAATGCCTTTAAAACACTCACGTCTGTGAGGAGTTGAGAAATCCCGAGTGTTCCCAGCATAAGAAACCAGATCATCATCACCGGGCCAAATGCTTTGCCAACAAAAGAAGTTCCGAATTGCTGGATTACAAAAAGTGCAACAATAATTCCGATAATGATCGGGAGGGTTTCAATTCCCGGATAAACAGATGTTAAGCCCTCGATTGCCGAAGAAACCGATATGGGAGGTGTTATAATTCCATCTGCCAGTAAAGCAGCACCTCCGATCATGGCAGGTATTACAAGCCAGTTTTTTCGCCTTCTGACCAAAGTATACAATGAAAAAACACCGCCCTCACCCTTATTATCAGCACGCAGTGTAATGATAACATACTTGATCGTAGTTTGTAAAGTGAGCGTCCAAAAAATACAGGACAAGCCTCCCAGGATCAGTTGTTCGGTCAGTTTCCTGTCTCCTGCGATTGCTTTTAATACATAAAGTGGTGATGTTCCAATATCCCCGAAGATAATTCCTACTGTGATAATCAATCCCGCAAACGATAAGGCGTGATGATGGTTCTTTGACATGTTGATACGAATGAATGTTTATACTATCCCTCTTGTGGGAATGAACAGTCAAAAGTACTTTCGCAGGTGTAAAGAAAATATAAAGATTTAGTGAAGAACTGTTGGGTATTTACACAAAGGCACTGTATCCCGTAATTGCCCGTCCGACGATCAGGGTATTGATCTCCCTAGTGCCTTCATAAGAATAGATCGCTTCCGCATCCGCAACAAATCGCGCGACATCGTATTCCAAAAGAATTCCGTTTCCACCCATTACCTCACGTGCTTTGCTCACAATATCGCGGGTACGCAGACTACAGAACACCTTTGCCAGCGAGGCATGCTCGTCTGTCAGTTCTTTTTGGTCCTGTAATTCCGACAAACGCGCCACCATGGTTTGCATTGCGGTTAAGTTAGTGAGCATTTCTACCAAGTGATTTTGTATCATCTGGAAAGAGGCAATCGGTTTCCCGAACTGCTTCCGCTCACGGGTATATTTTAAGGCCGCTTCATAAGCTCCGCGGGCGCATCCAACCGCAAGCCAAGCTACGCCGGCACGGGTCATGCGCAGAACATTTGCTGTATCTTTAAACGTATTGGCATTTTGCAAACGGTCTTTTTCCTCTACGACACAGTTTGTTAAGGTCACAATACCATTCTGAACGATCCGCAATGCCATTTTATCTTCCATTTTTTCCACCTCCAGTCCGAGAGTATCTTTCCGGACCAAAAATCCTTTCACCTGCTTGTCCTCTTCATCTTCTGCCCAGATAATAATCACATCTGCAAAAGTGGCATTGCCAATCCATTTTTTTTGTCCATTCAGAGTCCAGCTGTTCCCGCTGCGCTTTGCTTTCATCGTTAAGCCACCCGCAACTGCTGAGCCTACTTCCGGTTCCGTTAAGCCAAAGGCTCCTATTTTCCGGAAGCTTTTCAATTCCGGAAGCCATTCCTGTTTTTGCTCTTCGGATCCAAGCAAATAAATGGAACCCATGACCAATCCGCTTTGCACACCAAAAAAGGTTGCAAAAGAAGCATCCACCCGTGCCATTTCCATCGCCAGAACACCTTCCAGCAAACAAGACCTGAGAGGACTGCTGAAGCCCTCATAAGTAATCCCGCAAATGTCCAGTTCCGCCACTTTTGGAATCAGGTGATGAGGAAATTCCCCTCTTATCCAATAATCATTTACAATGGGTTTGATCTCATTTTCCATGAAAGCCCTGACTTTTAGCTGCAATGCTCTTTCTTGCGGAGTTAATGTATGACTGATATTATAAAAATCGCCGTCAATTGAAGGAAGTTCTTTTTTACTCCTACTGCCCCCGATTAGTTTTACCAGGCCGGATAATTGTTTGTCATCCATTTTCCCGACATTCTTTATCACCTCGGCCAGGTCCACTTTTTGCGACAATTGGGAAAGTTGTTCCAGATCCACTTGTTTAAATAAACGGTAGGCATTTTTAAAGTTAGAGAAAAGAGACATAACTGAAGGATTTCTCATGAATGTATAACAAAAAGTCGTGCAGGTATCTTAAAAGAACTTAAAACTGGTTTTATTCTACCTTATAGGAATCGTTATTTATTTACAATAAGAACCCAAAACGGATTACAATTGCTTCGGATAAAAATTGTAATTTGAATCATCAAAAAACAAAATATGAAGAAAACGTTAAGCTTAATGATGCTGATTCCAGTACTTGCCATAGCCCAACCGGCCTCCTGGCAGAGTCGTGGAATTGGCGGTGGAGGTGCGTTATTTTGTCCGAGTATCAGTCCGGTTGACGCCAACAACATGTATCTGCAATGCGATATGTCGGAAGTGTTTCATACTACCAATAAAGGTGCCTCATGGGATATCGTTCATTTCCGGGAAATGATCTCAACCGGTGGAATCAATACGGTTGAGTTTACTTCTAACGCCAATATTCTATACGCTGTGAATATGGATTATCTTACGGAAGAGCGATTTCCCGCCAAAAGTACCGATGGCGGAATCCACTGGTCACCTACTGCCCAAGATCCTACCGGTTCAGAAACATGGTACTTGTCTGCCGATCCGCAATCAAGCAATCGGCTCCTGGTAGCTTCTTATGATGAATTGTTCTTTTCAGGCAACGGCGGTACAAGCTTCCAAAGCGTATTCTCCATGAGTGATTTCCATATTGCAGGAGTCTTTTGGGATGGAAATAATATATACATCGGAACAAGACAGGGATTACTAGTTTCAACCAACGGAGGCACCTCTTTCTCACTGAGCAGTACTCCGGGGATTCCGGCAGGAAACGGTTTCATTTCGTTTACGGGGGCGAAGTCCGGAGGCACAACACGGCTAATGGGAACGACGGCTGATCAGGGTGACCTTTACCCGGGGATCAAAGCGCTCGACATCGGAATTTGCACCGGGATCATTAAACTGGACGTTGGATCAGCCAGCTGGACAAACGCATATAACAGTATCGATACCGATCATGAGATTTTCCTGATCTCCTCTGCTGCGAACGATATCAATACCTTTTATGTCGGAGGGACGAATACCAACAACAGTTTCCCGGTAGTTTACAAAACAACGAATGCCGGTACAAGCTGGTCAGAAACGTTCATGGGTGTAAACAATCAGAATATCACTACGGGATGGAGCGGATACCAGGGAGATGAGAACTGGTGGTTTGGCGAGATCGTCTTCGGGCTTGAAACAGCACCAAATGATGCAAATACGGTAATCATTACCGATTTCGGATTTGCACACATCAGTTCTGATGGAGGTGCAAACTGGTCACAGGCCTACGTTCAGGCAGCCGATGCAAATCCGGCAGGAAGTGCCACTCCAACCGGACAATCTTATGCGGGAAATGGCCTGGAAAACACCGCGTCCTGGTACATGCACTGGTCCGATAACAATACTGTTTTCGCAGCATATACGGATATTACCGCAATCCGAAGTACGGACGGGGGACAAAAATGGGCCAAAAATTATACGGGAATCGATTACAATACGGTCTACCAGGTTATAGAAGCCCCGAACGGAACATTGTATGCAGCAGTTTCCAGTGTTCACGATATGTATCAGAGTACCTACCTGCAGGATAACGCAATTGATAATGGTTCAGGAGCCATCCTTTACTCCACCAACGACGGTCAGGATTGGAACATGCTGCATGATTTCGATATGCCTGTAATCTGGATGGCAATCAACCCGAATAATGCCAATGAACTATATGCGAGTGTTATTCATAGTCAGAACGGTGGAATCTATAAAACCACCAACCTGGGAAGTAATGCTTCTTCTACTTGGGCTATTACCGGAACTCCGCCGCGTACGGAAGGTCATCCTTACAACATTCGTATTCTTAACGACGGAACGCTGGTTTCAAGCTGGTCCGGACGCCGGTTTAACAGCGCATTCACACAAAGTTCGGGAATCTTTATCTCGACAAACGGTGGTACAAGCTGGCAGGATGTAAGTTCGCCGGGTATGTACTACTGGACAAAGGATGTTATCATTGATCCACACGATGCTGCTCAAAACACCTGGTACGTGGCCGTGTATAGTGGCTGGGGAGGTCCTTCGAACGATTTGGGAGGATTATACAGAACAACAGACCGCGGAACAAACTGGGCGCGTATTTTTGATTCTCACCGTGTGGAATCTGCTACAGTCCATCCGCAGAACGTGAACGAAATCTACGTAACAACCGAGGCAGACGGCCTGTGGTACAGCAGCAACCTGAATTCACCAGCTCCAATTTTCTCCAACCTGGAAGAATATCCCTTTCAGCATCCCACACGTGTTTTCTTTGATCCGCAAAACAACAATACTATCTGGACCACGACTTTTGGTAACGGAATGAGAATGGGAATTGACGGTGGCGGAAGTACAAACGGTGTTTCCGAAAAAACAGAACTTCGGGTTCGTGTTTATCCCAACCCAGCCGAGAACGAGTTTACAATCGTTTCCAAAAACAATATCAGCAACTGGGCAATTACAAATCAATTGGGACAAACAATACTTGAAGGAACTGCAAATGCCGCTCAACTAAAGATCAATATACAACAATTAAAACCGGGAAGTTATACACTTACAACTACCGATAAAGACGGAAAAACAGGCACTCAAAAAGTGATCGTTCTCCAATAAATATAATTTAGGTAAACCATACAAAAAAAGAGCATTTAACTTCTGTCAAATGCTCTTTTTCTTTCTTACAAGTAGTTTATTTCTTGATAATTTTAAGCACCGCCTTGTGATTATTATCATCGGATACTTCCAACAAATAAATACCACTCTCTCCGTTAATTTGTAGTTCTATCCCTTTTTCAGTACTTATAAATTTTGTATTAATTACTTGTCCGAAACTATTCCTGAGAACCAAATCCAGGTCATCTTTTTCTTTTGCAAATTCAATCACAAGCTCACCCTCGGTTGGGTTCGGGTATATTGTGATTTCTTCTTCAAAACTATTTTGGGTAATTCCTGCAACCACATTTGTGCTTAGTTTATGGATAAAAATGTCATAAGCCATAGCCGGAGCAGTCAGGTTAAAAACAGTTGCGGAAGGATCAAAATCAGCTGTTCCGTCAAAATAACCTATAGTATAAACATTGTTATTCGTATCCGTATCTATGGAATTTACCCAAACCTGATCGGTTCCCGTTAACAAACCGGCCCAAATGAAATTACCCGAAGAATCCAACTTACTGATATAAGAGTCGCTGCTTCCTCCCGTAAGATTAAAAACTCCCGGTCCCGGATCAAAATCGTTTGTACCAAAACAAAGACCTGCTGTGTATACATTGCCGTTGTTATCCAATGCTATAGATTCCCCGCTTAGTCCGCCAAGTTCTTTCGCCCATAGAAGATTACCGGCCGAATCATGCTTGTTGATAGCAGCTATGTACCCGGAAGGAGTCCAACCACTGGAATATACATTACTATTTCCGTCCACCAAAATGGCAGAACCATCACCCGGCCCCATTGCTTTCGCCCAAACGAAATTGCCTGATGCATCTAATTTGCTAAGATAAATTTCAGTTTGAAGAGACACCGACTGATTAAGATAAAAAGTACCCGGACCCGGATCAAAATCAACTCCGCCTCCGATTGTTCCGGTAGAATATACATTACCACTATCGTCTACGTCAATAGCATAACCAACTCCACCATTAGATAGGGTGCCGGTGAATTGTTTGGCCCAAACAAAATCTCCGTCCGAATTTAATTTACATATAAAAACATCACTGGCATTGAATTGAGAAGTCATATTGAAGGTCAACGTTGCATCCGGATCAAAATCTATTGTTCCGTCAAAATAGCCGGTCAGGTACAAATTTCCGGATGGATCAACTGAGATCGCATTGCTGTGAGCAGGAGTTGGAAATGAAGGAACAAATGGTCCCCCAATCTGTTTGGCCCAGATAAAATTACCATCTGGATCCAATTTCTGGACAAAAACATCCCTGTCCACCCCTTGAGAGGTTAAATTAAAGCTTCCGGCACCCGGATCAAAATCTACGGTTCCCAAAAAAGAATTCGTGATATACAGATTACCTGAAGCATCTATGTCGAGCGAACTTTTTTCATCAATAGCTGCACTATCTCCGTATTGTTTCGCCCAGATAAAATTACCGGCAGCATCAAATTTACATACAAAGGCATCCTTTTCTCCCACAGAGGTCAGGTTAAAAACCCCAGTACCCGGATCAAAATCCACAGTCCCGATAAAAAGTCCCACTGTATAAACTTGGTTATTCTGGTCTGTTTTTATGGAAGTTCCTTCATCCCATCCGGCACTACCTATTTGTTTTGTCCACTGTAAGTTTTGTCCAAATGATTCTGTGCTCAGGGCTATGAGAATCAAGTTGCTTAGCAGCATTAAATGAAAAGGTTTTATTGACATATATTGTCTCATTTAAAATGTTAGTTAAGCCAAATATCGTATGTTCTGTTGCCATTGACAAAAAAAGCAGGTGTTGAAAAAGTGACGGATCCGGCAAACGGTCTGTTTCAGAGCATATCAAATACTAAAAAGCTCACTAGGATTCTGCATTGAATCGGATAAAAGGACGTGAAGGTTGAAAATAATCAGTTAGACCTTCGATCCAAATGGTAAATAACCCCAAATAATAGAAATGAGTAGTTTTTTAGCTGTATTTTTGTTAAGTTAATAACGTCCTGTTAATTATAATCACTATGCGGATCAATAATACAAAACTCATTCTTCTATTCGGATTGTTCTTCCTTTTCGCAAAGGGAACATTAGCTGCCAATCGCTATTGGATAGCTACAGTAACAGCAAACTGGGATGATATTGCCAATTGGTCAGCCACTTCGGGTGGAACCGGTGGAGCTTCTGTTCCGGGCTCGGGTGATTTTGCAATTTACGATGGTGCAGGCGGAAGTAACGGTAACTGTATTCTTAATATTGCACCAACCATCGGCGGAATGACAAGCAGCGGATATAGCGGTACTATCGACCTGAATGGAAACAACCTGACTGTATCAAGTACTGCCAACATGACCTTTTCTTCCGGAACCATTACAAATAGTCTGGGAACTGCAGCAAGCTGTGCTATAAGCACTACGGGGATCGTTACTTTCAGCGGAACGACCTTTGGAGCAAGCACTTCCTTTGCCCCTGTTTTAACTTGTTCTGCCGGGCAAATTTATTTAAACGGCAGTACCTTTTATGGCACAACTTCATTGGCTAAGACAGGTGGAACCAATAATCTGGGTAACGGAGGAAACGTATTTCACGGTCTTACTACCTTATCAAACTCAGGAAGCGGTTTTTTTGCAACGGCTTTTATTACACCCGATATCTTTCATACCGATTTAACCCTGACAAATACCGGTTCAGCCTGGATCGCCATGTCCGATCATTCAATTGGAAACCAATATAACGGAAACATCATTATCAACTCCACCAATGGTACCGCTAGTGCCGGAATTACCTTTGGGAACGGACCCGGAACCGCCATATCATCCACATTAGCCAGTGGGAAAACAATTACGGTAGGTAGCACCGGGTTTTCAGCAGGAAGGCTTCTGTTGAAGTGCTTCACCCAACTTGGAACTACCCCGCAAAGTTTGATTTTTACCGGTACCGGAATCCTGTATCTGGGCCCCCTTTCAACTTTCAATGGCGATGTGGATTTCCGTACTCCTCAAATTTATTTGAATGACTGTACCTACAACCGGACAGCTTACCTGGAAAAGAAAGGTGCAACCAATAATTCCGGAACCGGTGGAAACATATTCAATGGGGCAACAACGCTTGTCAATTCCGGGACCGGATATTTTGTAACGGCAGCGACGGTTGCCGACACTTTTAATACAGACCTCACCCTTATTAATACCGGATCATCTTCGGTCGGATTATCTGATATTTCAGCAGGAACACGGTTTAACGGGAATATTATTGTGAACTCAACCGCAGGAGTGGGAGTTACCATCGGATGGAATGCACCGGGAGCTTCCAGCATGGCCGAAGGAAAAACAATCAGTGTCGGTGGCACCGGGTTTTCAGGCGGAGCACTTGAAATCAGAAGATTCACACAGGGAACAACCGTTGGTGGAACTGCCCAAAACCTGACGTTTACCGGAACAGGAATCCTGCGGATCGGACCTTCCTGTGTCTTTAATGGAAATGTGAATTTTACTGCCCCGCAAATTTATTTGAATGGTTGCACCTATAACGGAACCGCAGACATGGTCAAAAATGGAAATACCGCAACGCTTTCAAACGGATCGAATATATTCAATGGAACAACCAACCTCACAAACAGCAGTACTGCAGAATGGCGACTGGGAAATACAACAGGTGACACCTATAATGCGGCGATTACATTTGTTCAATCCTCTTCCGGTGCGATGTCTCCTGCATACAATTCGACCAGTTATTTTTCAAGTGACATCGTTATAAATAGTGCTACAAGCATCACATTCGGAAGTGGAGCGGGAATTGTTGAATTTACCGGGGGAAGCAATCAATCGCTAACATCCGCCAGCTCAACTCCATTGATCCAGCGTTTTGTAATGAATAAATCTGCAGGTACACTTACACTGAATGCGCCTTTGAATATCGGCTTGACAGCAACATTCACAAGTGGGATCATCAATTCTACAGCAAGCAATTATCTGAATTTCATATCAGGAAGTACTGCTTCAGGTTTTGGCAATGCGAGTCACGTAAACGGTCCGGTAAGAAAAACAGGGAATAGCGCCTTTACCTTTCCTGTTGGAAATAGCGGGATATACAGGGGTATTTCAATTTCCGCTCCCGGAAATGCAACGGACCATTTTACTGCACAGTATTTCAAAGCAGGCCAGTCGTATGGTGATTACACAACGTATGATCCTTCATTCGCCACTTTGAGTTCTTGTGAATACTGGATTCTTGACCGTACCAACGGAACATCGAATGTAAGTGTAACTTTGAGCTGGAACACACCTGATTGCGGGGCATCCTATATTACCGATGTTTCATCATTGCGTGTTTCCAGGTGGAATGGAAGTTCCTGGACTGACGAAGGAAACGGAGGAACAACCGGGTCTGCTGCTGCCGGGACCATTATTAGCGGTGCAGCCGTAAGCAGTTTCAGTCCTTTTACATTGGCTTCAACCCAGGCAGCAAATTCTTTGCCCGTAGAATTACTCAGCTTTAACGTTCTGATCAATGGAAGGAAAGTAGATGTTAATTGGGTAACTCAAACAGAAAACGACAACGATTATTTCACAGTTGAAAAAAGCAATGACGGTACTTCTTTCGAGGAAGTGGGCATTGTTCAGGCAGGTGAAAACAATCAATCGGTGCAAAATTATACGCTTCACGATTTCGATCCCTGGAACGGAGTTTCTTATTACAGACTCAAACAAACCGATACTGATGGTAAATTTGTTTACCTCGGTATGGAGGCCGTAAACATGGATCTTCCCGATGGTTACGCTTTTTCAATTTATCCGAATCCATTATCTGTTAGTGATAATCAGTTACATTTTCATCTCAGGGATTTACCGAAAAACGAAAGCGTCTTATTCATTACGGATTTGTCGGGTAAAACGATCTATTCAAAAACCATTTATCCCGGAAATAAGGATGAATATTTATTGGACCTGGAGAATAAACTGACAGCGGGGATGTATTCCGTTATTCTGCAAACATCCTCGGAACTGTTTACCCGTAAATTAATGGTTTTGCCTGCCAAATAATTCAGGATTAATACGGTTTGATAATCTGTCCTGTATTTGCTCCGAAAACACTTTTCCGAAATCCGTATTCCAATTGTTTCATTGTTACCGGAATATCTCCCGGAAAATAAGGAAAATATTGTCGGGAATTTTCAATAACTGTCGGACTGACCGCATTAATCCGTATACCATTTTCAAGCTCTATTGCTGCTGCCCTTACAAAGCCTTCTATAGCGCCGTTTGCAGCCGAAGCATTAGCAAAATTCAATTGGGGATCGTGGGAAAGAGCTCCGCTAATTAAAGTAAACGATCCCTTTGAATTAATGTAATGCTGACCGATCAGGACAAGATTGATTTGTCCCATCATTTTTCCTTCAACACCTTTTCTGAAAGTTTGATCATTAAGTGTTTTCCAGGATCCCACATGCGTTGGACCCGCAGTAGAAATTAGTGCATCGAATTCTCCTGCCTCCCTGAACATATTTTCAATTGATTCGGTTGATGTAATATCCACCAGGATATCTCCGCTTTTGGAACCTGCTTTGATGATTTCATGCTCATTTTCAAAGGCTTTAACCAAGTGTTTTCCCATAGTACCTGAGGCACCTACCAGAATGATTTTCATATTGATTTAATTTAAAGTTTAATATTTGCGTGAGAATTTAACTATTCGGGATCAGAATCTTCACTTTGCTTTTTTCTCTTATTTAAAACATAGTTTAAAAGAATATCCACTAATGGGACACCTACAAATACGGTCCATGGAACGAGGGTAATTGTCAATAAGAATGTACGCTCATAAAGCGCTAATCCGGATAAGGATTTTGAGAAAAGGAACAGAAAAAATGTAATGGAAGGATAAATGACAATCCAAATTTTCAATGCCATCATTAATCGGGCTTTTGTCTTCATACTCATGAATGAATTAGTTTCCGACAAAAGTACATGCGATAAAAGTCCTGGGTACAGGACAATTATTGACTTTAACAGGATTTATTTAAAATGATTTCTAAACGCTTCGGGAGAAGACCCCGTATGTTTTTTGAAGAACCGGATAAAGTAAGAGACATCCTCAAAACCCAAAGAGTAAGCGATATCCTTTACCTGACTCAAGGTTGCTAAAAGAGATCTTTTAGATTCCAAAATGAGTTGGTCGTTAATCAATTCGGAAACCGTTTTTCCTGCTACGTTTTTCGCAATCCGGTTGAGTTGATATACCGAAAGGCCCAGCATCTCAGCATACCGGATCACCGGTATATGGCTTACAACATTGGTTTCCAGCAATTCCTGAAACGCCTCAAAACGTTCCTGTTCATATGAGAATGAGGTAATCCGTCTTTGATCAGGCGACTTACTTTCCCGCAGGTATTCAATAAAAAAAATGTCCATGTTTGCCCTGATCACATCAGAATACCCTGCTTGTTTATGGATATATTCGGTATGAATAGCAGCCAGGATATCATAAAGCCGGTCAAATCGGAGTTGCGCCAAGGAGCAAAAACTTTTGGAAGTCGCTTTCCCGAAACGTTGTTTGCTTGCAGTATCGGTTTGGAAGTAAAATTCCGAATTGAATTCCATTAAAAATCCCCGGGAGTTTTTATCCAGGTTTAACTGATGAACCTGCCCGGGGCGAAGTATGAAAATCATATGATCACCAACCGGATAATCTATAAAATCAATTTCGTGTTTTCCCGAACCGTTCCGGATAGCAAGTATGAAAAAATAAGTATGTCTGTGCAGATCATGATTTATGGATTTCCCATCCAATAAAGCTTCAATTGTTCTAATATTGAACAGTTCAATCCGATCCGTATCTGAAATCTGTCTTACCGGAATTTCCATTATCTGTTAGACTTGAATTCAAAGTTAAAGTTTAGTCCTTACAATGACTCAATTTCAGCGAATCAAAAAGAAGTTTACCGGATCACAATCTTTTTCTCAGTAACTGTCTCCCCGCTATTGATCTTAAGCAGGTAAACACCTTCAGGCGATGACGATAAATCCAGCAGGTAAGTTTCCGTCCACTGCGTGTTTAAATCTGAAAACACGAGTGCTCCAAGAGTGTTGTACACCTCAATTGTTCCTGTTTGCTTATCCTCAGGCATTTGAAGATTTATATACACCAAGCCCGAAGAAGGATTGGGATATACGATCAAGTCTTCCAATAGAAATTCCGGATCAATTGATGCGAAGCCTGCATATTCATATGCGCCGATATCAATTGCACTTCCTGAAGTGATTCTGGACATTAAAGCTGATGTGTTTGACTGATACATATAAGCCGGAAGTAATGAATAAGCCAATGAAGTAGCACCCGCATTTACACCCTGATCAATTGCAGCTGATGCAACTGCAGTAAGTGAATAATCATTTGAGCTGATGTCAGCAAAGCCGAAAGTTGAATAGTTCAACGACAACACATTCCCAGCAGAATCCAGGGCAGCCGGTGTATTGGTGCTGAATAAGGTATTACTGGCACCCGGAACCGAGGCAAAAATGTTGTTATAGATTTTGAACGTATTTATTCCTGAAGATGGAACGGTATTGAAATACTTGATGTTGCCCGGATATTGATTAATCACCGTATTGTTCACGAAATAAAAATCTTCCAGCGGATTAGTAGCCGCGTCGTATCCAATAATTCCGTGATTGGCACCGGAAGTACCCTGAATGAACACATTTCCAATAATCACATTCATTCCTCCCTGGGCTATATTCAGCTCCCAGCTTCCGTAACCCGTTGCTTCCTCATCAATTAAATTATACAGAATATAGCTTCTTTGAGCCCGCGTCTTTATTGAATTCGCCTGTCCGCGGGGATGGTGGAAATAACAATTTTGTACCAATAGTGTATCTGTACTGGCACCGATGTAAATATGGTGTTCATATCCCGAATGAGTGGGATCATTCGGTAATTGGTAACCATTGTTTTCAAATTCAGAATCGAGAATAATCACATTGCTGGTAGTAACGCTTCCGTTTCCTTCCAGGATTCCGTTCTGGCAATTTACAAAACGGCAATTCTTGATGGTGATATTGTTTGCCTGGAATCGGATTCCTGCACCGTTTCCGCCGTTGGCATCCGAAACCCGGGCTCCGTCAAAAACAATGTTTTCAAGGTATGGATTATCCGTTGTTCCGGGTGATTCAAAAACAAAGATGCCTTTTCCGTTAGCGATATCACCTGAAAATTGAAGAATACTTCTGTTGCTGCCGGTTCCCAGCCCAATAAACTTCAGATTCTTTTTGGTCCATTTTGTAGCATCATTTAAATAGATCCCGCCGTCAAGATAAACGGTATCATTATCAGCTACAAGGTTTCTCACCTGGCTGGGCAAAGTATATGTTCTTGTAGCTCCTACATACCATTCGGTAGCGGAACAATAGTTTGTTATCAGCAGAATAGCTGCAAGGGTCATGGTGCATTTTAATTTCATAGTATATCCGGTTTGTCTAAAGATAACAGATTTTTTTGTTCTACCAAGAAGCAGCCCGCTTGGATTTGGGGGGGGAAGCGCCTTTTTTCAGAAACCAAAAACAACTCAGGATAAACCAAACCAATTGATTCTGCAGTTCTTTATTACACAGGAAATCAGTAAATAATTTGCGCCATAAAACCTGATTTACAAACGATTGCTTAACAACTATTCTTCCTTCACTTCGAATTGTTTCTCGTAGATCACCCTGGAAAAATCACAATCACACAAAAACAGAACCATTCGATCGTTCGTTAACTCAACAAAAGATGGTGCATCACATTTATGACTCGACAAAATTGGAATCTCCAAACTTAATAAGTCAAATCGAAGGTCATGATGAATATAATATTCAGAACTGATCACTTGCTGATTTTTGCTGAATAAAATCCGTACTGAATCCTGGTAAAATTGAAGAGATTCTACGTGATCATAGCGATTGGAAATTCTTTTTACCGAATCTTCAATAGTGCAACTATGCTCTGTTTTAACATGGTTCCATTTACCCTGAAGTGTTGCTTTGGTTTGTACAATTTGATCCTTGGGCAATGGACTTTTCACAAACACCAGATCTATGGGATTGATACAAGATCGAATGGTGAGCGTGGTGTCGCTTATTGAAACAATCTCGATGTATCGCTGCTCACAACCTGCGAATGGTCCTTTCAGTTTAATCCGGATAGCATGACTTTTCTGATCGCGGTATACCCGGTAGTTACCTTTGTATGTATCACTATAATCTTCCGTTTCTCTCAGGAATGAAAACTTGATAAATGCTTCTTCCTCTTCATCAAAAACCATAAACTGGACGCCCTCGGATTTAAGTTGCGAATACAAACTATCGGGAATAGAGCCTTCTGTTGTGTGTTGTAAGTGCCACGTTCCATGAAGTGCTTGTTCAATTTGACTGATACCCTGCGCAACCGAAAACAGAGGGAGCAGCAAAAATGGAAATAGAAAGAATTTAGTCATCGCTTTATGATAATGCCTATGTTAGCTTACGGTTACTGTTCTGATCCAGCTTTTTTCTTCCAGGCTACCGTGATTGAGTAATCCCATATCGTATGGCAGCCTCAAGTACCTCAATATTTATATCTTTCAGCGCTTTGAACTTAATGCAATATCCACTTACACTCGCTTTACCGAGATCTTTTCCATAGGTTTCAGCCAAGTATTTCTTATCCTCAATACCAAGAATATAGGCAGAAATCCCCGTTGTGTTCGCGCTCATACCGATTTGATAAAACTCCCTGGTTTTTCCATCGGCGTATTTCATGGTTTGCACTCCATATCCGATATTTGGATTGGAAACCGTTTTATTTTCACTGTTCTTCCCATCCAGGAACCAGGTTTTACATCCCGGCATTATTCCCAGAATAATTCGATGCAGTTCTTCCATATCAGCACGCTTTGCTTCAGGTTGGCTGGCAATATACTCTTTGATCTGTTCTTGTACGTCCATAAAATGAAGACTTGTTTTGACAGTTCAATAGTACGTAATAATTCGAAAAAACGAAAACTCAAATCCTTAACTGGATCCCAAAATAATAAGTCCTTCCCGGCGCCGGATTGTAGTACCTTCCTCCTGCTGCATTCAAATCATTTCCTAAACTGTAAAACACATCCAGGATGTTTTCCACCCCGGCGAATACCTGAAAACGAATGTTGTTTTTAAGTCTGTACTCCCAATTCAGTTTTGAGCAGAATAAGTGATATGACGAAGCATAAGCAGAATTACCATCATTCAGCGGTATTTTGTCGGTGTAGTTATCCGAAAAGAATAAACTGAAGCCTAAAGGAAAAAAGAGTTTCAGGCTGGTGACATTTACAAACTTCGGAACGCCGGTTAGTTTGTTTCCTGAGTACGAGATGGCATCAATGGAATAATTGGTAAATGTAAAATCAGAATACGTAAAACTGTTTTGAACATCCAACCCACGTATGAAACCTTGTGTCTGGTGACGGACAAGTTCTCCGGACAATTGAAGTTCCAGTCCGGTTTGATTTGTACCACCTGCATTCACAAAATATTCAACTCCATTGTCATCTACCCTTCTCACAATTGCCTGCTGCAAATCAAATCTAAACACCGCCACATCCCCATACCAGCGATGATTCAATGACTTAAAACGAAAACCCGTTTCATAATTCCAACCTGATTCGGATTGCAGGTCGCTGTAGATCGTGTTGTTTGATGGACGGATTTCTGCTAAAGTTGGCGGAGAATATCCTTTACTGACCGATGCCCGCCAAACTAGCTGACGGATAATGCGATAGGAGATCCCGGCACGCGGCATGAACTGTGGAGTTAATTCTCTTCTTGTAAACGCCTCCTGTGGATCAGGAAAGGTATTCTTAAAATGGTAGAAATATTGATTCAAACTAAGTGCAGCTTCCAACCCCAGCCGCTTATTAATTAATAGGGAAAACTGAGTAAATATGAAATTTTGGGTCACTTTCAGATTATCGGATGCCTGCAGTTCTCCTTTACTCCCCGAATTATTGTCATAATTGGCAATCCGGCTTTTGGTTTGCTGCCATTCAACTCCCAAATCCCATTTCCAATCCAGGATAGTCCATTTTTTTCCCAATTCAAAATAAGTACGAACACCCGAAGATTGTTCTTTCCGTGTTTCATAATTGGTAATGAAGGGATTTTTGAAATCGGTATAGCTGCCAAACAAGGTAAGTACGTGTTTAAAAATGGGTGAAAAATGAAATTCATTGGAAATTCCGGCATAAGCCGTGGTGTTGTAAATACCGGCCTTTTGTTCTGATGCTCCCGGTAAAGTTGCAGTTGCCAATCTCGCTTGCCGGGGATTTGCTTCTGCTTGTAATAAGGTAAGTCCGCCCGGTGTTTCATAATGAAGATGTGACCCTAAAAGCAATAACTTCACGCTCCCTTTTTTATAGTTCCATTTTTGTATAGCATGAAGGTAATTTCGTTGTAAGGCACTGTTTTCCCGGTAACCATCTGAGCGCTGATACGACTGATCGATACTTAAAGAATAACGTTTCCACTTTTTATCAAAACTTAGCTGCTCGTCAAACAAACCGTATGAGCCCGTTTTGATGGAAACACCTGCTATCGCTGAATCTGATCTATTTTCCGGATCGAGAAGAATCACGCCGCCTGTATTTGCTCCGAACATGCTGCCATCAGGTCCTTTGATGATTTGAATAGCATGGATACTGCCTGCGTTGATTAGGTTTAAATAGGTATTACCTCCCGCATCTGTCAAAGGAAATTCATCCAAATAGATCTTAACGTTCCTAATCCCGAACGGCGACCGCAATAAACTACCCCGGATGGATAGACGGTAACTGCCCGGAGAACGTTCTTCCATACGGACGCCGGGAACTGAGTTCATCACCGGTACCAGTGATTGATTGGTATAATCACGAATCTGCTCTTGCCCGATAATTGACACGCTGGATGCAGAATGCAAAAGAAGGGGTTTGGAAGGATAAGCATTTACAGTCACTTCTCCCAGGGTTCGGATAGAGTCATTCTGTGCATGCCCCATGCAAGCACAACTCATTGCAATAAAAACTAAGACGCCTGCCTTTTTCATACGTTGTTATTACTTACCGGCACGAACTCTCCAAATGGTGTTTGTCACATCGTCCGCGACCAAAAGTGAACCATCGGGCAATAACGTCAGCCCCACAGGTCTTCCGCGCACTTCATCCTTTTCGAGGTCGGCAATGTACCCGGTTAAAAAATCTTCCGGTTTACCTGAAGGCTTCCCTTTTGCAAAAGGAACAAAAACAACTTTATACCCGGATAACACCGAACGGTTCCATGAACCATGCTGAGAAATAAACACACCACCCTGGTATTTTTTAGGAAATGCAGTTCCGGTATAAAAAGCCAAGCCTAAGGATGCCGTATGAGCACCTAAGTTCACATCGGGCACAATTGTTTTCTTTACCAATTCGGGCTGTGTTTCTTTCACACGCGGATCCATATGCTGACCAAAATAGCAATAAGGCCACCCGTAAAATCCGCCTCTTTGAACACTTGTGAGGTAATCAGGAACGAGTTCATCTCCCAGTTCATCGCGCTCATTGACCACCGTCCAAAGTGTTTTGGTACCCGGAGCCCAACCCATTCCAACCGGATTTCTCAGTCCGGAAGCATAAACTTTCAGGTCCGAACCGTCTAAATTCACTTCCAGGATATTAGCACGCAATAATTCTTTATCAATCCCGCCTTCGGCAATGTTACTTCCCGAACCTACAGCAATATAAATTCTGGTATTGTCTTCATTCGCAATAATATTCCGGGTCCAGTGCTGATTCTTGTCATTGGCAGGAATGTCCGCAATTTTTTCAGCCTTGGCTGTGATTTCAGTTTGTCCGGCTTTGTAAGGAAAACGAACCAGGGCATCGGTGTTTGCAACATATAGCCAGTTCCCGATAACCAGCATACCGAAAGGCTGGTTCAATCCTGTGAGCAAAGTATCTTTCAGGTCGGGAATTCCGTCCTTATTCGTATCACGCAACAAAGTGATCCGGTCTGCGCTCCGGCGTAAGGTATTTGATTGGCCCGCACCGATTATGGCCCCTCCCACTTGTTCCACAACAGAAAGGTTGGTATTTGATTCGGCAACCAGAACATCACCGTTAGGCGTCACATACATCCAGCGCGGATTATCAAATCCCTCGGCGAATTTCTCAACCACAAAACCACTTGGCGCAACAGGCTTTTGATCTCCCCAGCCGATCACTTTACATAAATTCCTTGTGGATTTAGTAGCAAACGGAGCAGGCAAAGTATCTTCCTGTACTTGTTTTTTTGTTTGTGTAAGGGCTGATATTGGGAATATGAGTAAGCCCAAAAAGAAAATAATCTGTTTCATATCCAATTATTTTTAAGCAGTTGACAATTCTTTAGGAATAAAAATTAGTCACCTTCCTTGCAATAATTGTTATACAATTTCAGAAATAGCTTATGAAAATCACAGGTTAATCAAAAAAAAGACCGTTAAACTTTCGTAAAACGGTCTTCCCTTTTTAGGATTGCTTTGTTAATCTAAAAGCCAAGTTTAAAAATGACTATATCGAAATCAGTTGTCGGTGATTATTAATTTTCCCGTATAGACTTCGTTTCCTTCTCTCAGGCGGATAACATACATGCCGTTCGGGAGATTGACGCGGGAAAGAGTAACTGATTCTCCGGAAATATGTTTTAATCGTTTCACTGTCTGACCGAAAGAATTCTCTATTGTGAGAGTTGCATTCTTTAAGGGTTTGTCGGTATGCAAAGTTGTCTCCGAAGAAAATGGATTGGGGAAAATGCTGATTTTATTATTTGCTATTTCAGGAACAGATGCGGTAGAAGGATCCAGTTTATATACACCCGTTAAATTCGCATTATGATCACGGGTAAGCAGACATAAAACAGTGTTGTACATCACCATGCTTATTACCTGTTTATCACTGTTGGGGAAGGATTGTGTTACCCATTCCGCCCAGCTTGTGCCGCCATCAAGACTTCTGAAAATCCGGACGATATCATTAACTCCGTTTACCGCACCTGCCGCATACAGGATGTTAGAATTGTTTTCATCGTAAACAATCGCATAAATGTATTCATAGTTGGGAGTTGGAAACACATCCGACCAGGTAACACCTCCGTCAGCAGAGCGGGTTATCTTGCCCTCTTTTCCTATAAAAATAGTATCAGCGCTTGTCGGATGGAAGGCAATACCATTTACAGCATTATTGGATTCCACAGCCGACATTGTCCAGTTTGTTCCCGAATCAAAGGAGTATGCCAAATAAGAGTCAAAAAGTGAAAGCTCACCTCCGGAATACATCCGGGCGCTGTTCAAGGGGTGATAGCGGAGCACACAAGGCTGGTAGAGCGAATATCCCCAATCCAGATAAATCGGTGTCCAGCTCGCACAAAAATCAGTAGAACGGGCAACGCATGATCCGGTCATTGCGATAATTTCATGATGGTTCTCCGGATTCACATCAATTCTGGTTCCTTGCAGAAAATCAATTCCCGTACCGCCAAAACCATTTGTGACATTCGAAAAGGACATCCCGTTATTGATTGATTTAAATACCGTATTTCCTTCCGTACTATCAACAACGCAAATAATCGAGTCCGGTCCGATCAATACAAAATCATTTATTTTCATTCCTTGAAATCCCGCGGGAATCCAGAGTGTATCGGTAGACATGACCGATTTTTTGAACAAGCCGTTTTCGGTCGGCACATAGAGGGTGTCTTGCTTTAATTTTATAAGTGCGTTGGTAGTATAAGTTAATTTTTGAGCAGGTGTTCCCAAATAAGTCAGCTGACCAAAAGAGTTCCCTGCCAGGATCAGTAACAACAGGAGTATATTAATTCGAATAGTTTTCATTGTATTTGTTTTGTTTTAATGTCTTGTGACATATATACAATTCAAGATGGTCAAAGGTTGCCTGTCCTATACAGACTAGTTAAAGTTTTTCTGTCGGACGAAGAATTACCAGGATCAATTAGACCTGGAAATGAGCATTAAAAGAATAGCCTTTAAAAGTGATTTATGTGGTGGGAGTTCAATTTTCCCTTCGGGAAGTGATTTATTAACTTGTTTCAAAGATTTAAGGACAAGAAAGGTGAAAAAATCAGCCACTTTTTCAAGGTTCTGATTTATGACGAATGTATTGTGAACTGAAAATTTGTAACCATGAATTATTACTACAGCTTCATCCCTGCTTTTTGGGACTAAGATTCTGAATTTCATCATGAAATCTTTCCCCCTCTCATTTACTCTTCTGTAACCCAAATCGAATTGGTAAGATCTTCCAAGTAAAAGTTCGGTTTTAACGGTAGGATTAATTACTTGCTCGAAATGGATAAAATCCTTTTTATAATTTTCCATATCGAAAATTTTTAAGAGACCCGATGAAGCTTTCATTCCAGCATGAATTAACTTGTTTGTTATTCAACTTTCAATAAATCCTAAGATATGGAATGGAGAATTGAAAAATATACAATTCTCCATAAACGATTTACACATTTCCTACATTACAATCAACTTTGATTGTATGAATAGTGAATATATACTATCAAAAATTTTCCAGGCTGGTTCTCTTTACATTCGACTGCTTATAACTTGAAGGCGAGAGTCCCGTGACTTTTTTGAATTGATTGGACATATGCGCTACACTGCTGTAATTGAGTTTATAGGAAATTTCCGTCAAATTCAATTCGTCGTACATCAGGAGTTCTTTTACACGCTCAACCTTGTTCATAATAATGAACTGCTGAATCGTCATCCCCTTTACTTTGGAAAACAAATTCGATAGATACGTATAATCGTACTTCAATTTTTCGCTGATATAATCCGAATAATTCATTTTAGGAGATTCATCAGAGTAATGGATCATTTCAATAATAACACCTTTGATTTGTTCAATCAGGATACTTGTCCGGTCATCAAGTAATTCCAATCCGCACCTTGTTAGATTTTTGCGTAATTTTTCAATTACTTCCTCGGGAATTTTATCCCGGAGTTCAACGACTCCTAAATCAACTCTTGCGAGTTGTAAACCCAAACTTTCTAATTCTTCCTTCACGACCATCTTACAACGAAGACTGACCATATACTTTATAAATAATTTCAAAACACTAAACTTTTAAATTAAAACTAATTCTGTCTATTTAGTTGTTTTGGTTTCAGGACCCCAAGAAAATAGCTCGCTATAAACTATTTTAATCCCTTTGGTTAGTTATAAGGTAGGTCTTAATTATGTCCTAACAAATCTTTCAGGAATGTTTTATGCTTCTTTCACACTTTGAAAACTTGACACTTAGCTGAAATATTTGCAATCAACTTAGTCGAATCCCGACTATCAGGACATCGTCAGTTTGATCAAAAAGAAAGCCCGAACGATGATGTTGGCTAGTAATAATTAAGATTCGGTACTATCAAAAAATCTAAATACAACACCTCTCGTGCAAAGGGATCGAATCAGTTTGAAGGTTAAGCAACTTAATGAAATCAAGAATCATAAAAAACGCTTATTCAAAAATGCCTTTCCAGAACCAGATTTTAAATATTTCTCAAAATGAAATGCTTTGTATTTATCAGTGAATGCGATATAAGTGATTAGTTCTAGTGGAAGCCGGGTTGAAGTATAATGGATCTCGCCTTTATTATGTCTTTTTAATCGTTCTTCGATATTTTGAGTGCAACCTGTATAAGTTGTTCCATCAGAGCATTTGAGTAGGTAAACGTATTGCATTAGTGATAATTATTTTGTTGTTCTCTACTTAAGATAGTGAAAAATATGGGGTCAAAAAACGGTTGAAGGAAAGGTTTTGTGGACCGAGTCCACTACGCTTGTGCTGAAGCTTCAGCGTAAGCACGGAAGCCCATTGTGGAATCGTTTCGAGACGAGTTTAGATAAAAAAAGCCCTACTTCACTCTTGCAGAGCTACACTTCTGTAGAAGAATGGTGGACCGAGTCCACCGAAGCCCATTGTGGAATCGTTTCGAGACGAGTTTAGATAAAAAAAGCCCTACTTCGCTCTTGCAGAGCTACGTAGGGCGAAGGTGGAAAATATCGGACTCGAACCGATCACCTCAACACTGCCAGCGTTGCGCTCTAGCCAGATGAGCTAATTTCCCATTGCTTGATCCTGATTCAGGATAAAGTACCCAAAAGTAAAAAACATTTCACTTATATACTAATCTTAGCTATTTCGAAGAGAACAAAAACGATAAATCGCTGAATATTGAATGAAAATAATACTGTTAAAAAACACATTAACAAGCTTTTATGTTTAAATCAAAACAAATTCATTTCTGATTTCTCAATGAATAGGGACATTCTCTTTATTTTTTTTCAACAATTATTGATATGCCTATTTATTTCAATCTCAAATTGCAATAATTTGGCTGGAACACTTTCACATCTTATTATGGAAACACTATTCAATAGTTCGTAACCCGAACGCATCCGCCGTCTTCCTCCCTGAAAACCACCAAGTTATTAACCCTATTCATTTTTCATAACATGAAAACAAAAATTCACTATTCACTTTTGTTGTTGCTGTTATTTGTAAACAACATATTCGCTCAAAATGTCAGCACAGGACTGGATGCTTTTTTTGCACCTGTATCTGTAGGTAGTCCTGATTCCTGGTGGCAGATTACTGCCGGCCCTAACGGTGCCACGCTTGCTCGCCGTGAAGCAACCTATTCCCCGTACTGGCAAACTACTCCGATGCCTACCACCAATGCCTGCTGGATTGATGAAACAGGCTCTATTTTCGGAAGTACGCCCGGAGATTACACTTTCGAACGTTCATTCACAGTCAGCCCGTTAGACGGCAGCATTCTTGCTGATTTCGGAATGGCCTGGGATGATGTACTCCTGTCTGCCGAACTGGTTCCTCCAAGCGGTCCTAGTATTCCGCTGACTGTACCGGTTGGATCTCCAAACCAATACTGGGTAGGACCATCAGTAAACTATACCGTTGCGAACCCCGTACCGGGAACGTGGAAAATCCGTGTAGTTATCCGTTTCATTGATAGCGTCGGTGGATTCCTTCTTTCAGGAGAAGTAAAGCATTGTCCGAAATATAACATCAGCACGGGAATCGATAACTCAGGAGCTGCAATTGCCTTGGGTGCTACAGATCCGAACTGGATCATTTCTGCAGGTACCGGCGGACCGGTTACGCGTCGTGTTGCCAGCTTTCCGGGTTATTGGCAGCCAACTCCGGTTGCATTGACAAATGCCTGCTGGATAAATTCGACAGGTACTTACAATGATCCGAGTGGTATACAAACATTCGACCGCGATTTCAATGTTCCGGCAGGAATTGCTTCATTCACAACTAATTTCGGAGTTGCCTGGGATGATGTGCTAACTTCCCTGGAACTTGTTCCTCCATCCGGTCCGAGTATTCCACTGACGTTTACAATGGGCTCTCCAAACCAGTACTGGATAGGACCATCTGTAAACTATACAGTTGTGAGCCCTGTACCGGGAACCTGGAAAGTGCGTGCAAAAGTGCAGTTCATTGATCAGATTGGAGGATTCCTTCTTTCCGGTTACATTTCTACGCTATGCGGTAATAATCCGCCACCGCCATGCAACTGTCAATCCCTGCTTGCAGACTTCAATTACACATTGGATGCTGATTGCAACGGTCATTTCACAGGCAATACAAATTCCAGTTGTTATGGTAATACCAATTACGAATGGTCAGTAAACGGATCTCCGGCAGGAACAGGTCAAACATTCGACTATCCGTTCACCACGAATGGTATGCACACCGTTTGTCTCAAAGTAACTACTGTTACAGCCGACGGACAGGTATGTGAAAAGGAAATCTGCAAAGATGTCGAAGTACAATGCAATCCTTGTAACTGCGAAGGTTTAACAGCCGATATGAACGTTATCGTAGATCTGTGCCAGGGTAATTTCAACGCTGTTGCACAGGGCAATTCCTGCATGCAAAACTTCCACTACGAATGGTCTGTGAACGGAGTGGTTGTAGGTAATGGTCCGACAATGCCATTCGTATTCCCTGGTAACGGAGTGTACGTGGTGTGTGTAAAAGTTTCGAGTATTCTTCCTGATGGAACGATCTGTGAGAAGGAGGTTTGCAAAGATGTAAGAGTGGAGAACTGCACGGGTTGTAATTGTGCACAGGTGAACGGAAACTTCCTCTATAACGTCGTAAATTGTAACCTGAACCTTACCGCTCAGGGGCTCATCCCGGCATGTATGATCAAGACAACCTATACCTGGACGATCAACGGATCTTACGCAGGAACAGGTCCTAATCTCAGCGTTCCACTTCCAGGAAGCGGTGCGTATGTGGTTTGTCTGACAATTTCGACAGTTAAACCGAACGGACAAAAATGTGAGAAGCAGATCTGCAAGGATATAATGGCTAACTGCCCGAAATCATCATCCGGAAAAGGAGTGCAGTCGTCACGAGAGAATAGTTCGGTGAACCTCTATCCGAATCCTGCAACCGACGAACTGAATGTTGATTTCACGACCTCGGTATCTGGTGAAGCTACAGTGACACTGAGAACGATAGACGGCAAGGAAATCACTCGCGAAACGCGGATTACCGAAGCTGGTGCTCAGCATTTCCAACTAGCAATCCCTTCTTCTGTTGCAGCGGAAGTAATTCTGGTGGAAATAGATAATGGTACGGAACATACTGTTCGCAAAGTGACTATTTCAAAACGCTAAGCAAATACTAAGTAATACAAGCCGTTTCTTTATCTTCGGATAGGGAAACGGCTTTTTTTTAGAAGAAAATTTTACCCAAAAGCCAATAGGGTTCGAACCGCTTTGATTTGACAGAAAAACACACTAAAATCAAAGGCTTGCGGAAGATTTGGCTTATCCTCCCTCTGACAGAGTCTGATAAGCGTCAGTCCCAATAACTATCGGGACGTCAGGGAAACCGAATTGAATCTTCGAACACCGATCCCGCTCTCATTCCTCACACTCAATGCTGAAAAAAGAAAAAGTCTAAATTAAGTATCAGCATAGGACTTACTTCTTCATACCTTTATACTATGATACAACAATATACGCTGGATTTCCTGTCCGATCTAAAAGCAAATAATAACCGTGATTGGTTCCAAACAAACAAATCGGTTTATGAGAAGGCACATCAAAACGCCATTGCTTTTGCGGATTCTCTGCTCGAAAAAATGAAGATTCATGACTCCATTGAAACACCATCAGGGAAAGCAAGTTTGTTTCGTATTTATGCCGATACGCGTTTTTCAAAAGATAAAACTCCCTACAAAACACATTTCGGAATCCGATTAAGCAGAGCAACAGCATATTTGCGAGGCGGATATTATTTTCACATGGAACCTGGAAACAGTTTTATGGCCGGCGGATTCTTTTCTCCGAATCAGGATGATTTAAAACGTATTCGGGAGGATATCAGTTTCAATTACGAAGAATGGAAGGAGCTGGTAAGTCAACCTAAATTTATAGAGGTATTCGGGGAATTAAAGGGTGATGGGGTAAAAACAGCCCCAAAAGGTTTTGATAAGGATCATCCTGCTATTGAGCTATTGCGGAAAAAGCAATTTATTTTGAGACATGATTTTACGGACAAAGAAGTACTGCAGTCAGACTTCGCTGAAAGACTAGATCGAACATTCCGGGAACTTCGCCCATTTTTCGATTACATGAGTGAAGTGTTAACTACGGATTCGAATGGGGAATTGATCTTGTAAGAAAGTTAATAGATTTCGACCGTGGATAAAATCGATGGTTTACTGGTTCTTAACGTGGAAAAACGTGAATAACACATCGAAAGACAGGTGTTGGAAACACGCTTTGCAGTAAATGCGTTTACCTAACGCAGGCGTAATTGTTTCATTTTGTATTACGACATAAATAGTAGCATCAAATAAATTCTGTTGAAGACTTTTTAATCTATTTAGTTATACTTCTCTGTAATAATAGGGGATGTTTAACAATTACCCGCGCCAGAGCTTTATTAAATTGTCAGGATTTCAAGTCTGTTAAACAACACTAAAATATTAGGTTAATGATTATGAATGTTGTTTCTTGTTTAGAAGATATAGATAAAAATTATTCACTAAAATCAGATAGTCATGTTAAAATGGACAGCAGTATTTCTTGTTATCGCACTTGTAGCTGCGATATTCGGATTTGGAGGGGTCGCAGAAGCAGCGGCTTCCATAGCAAAAGTTATATTCTTTATTTTTATTGCTCTCGTAGTAATCACTGGAATCATCGGGTTTACCGCGATCAACAAGAAATAAGAAGAACCGGATATAACTTTCAGATTCAATTTTATGGTTAAAAAAATCCTCGTATTTAAGAGGGAAGAAAAGGAAATAAAAAAGGGAAGCGGTTAATTGACGCTTCCCTTTTTTTTAGTGATCCCGTATAGATATATTTCGACCCATTTGATACAAGATTTAAAACTTTTCATCGAATAGAAATTTCACCTGAAAACCCAATTAGATTCGAACGACTTTGATCCGATAAGGAAGCACAATAAAATCAATGGTTTGCGGGAGATTAGGCCTGTCCTCCCCCTCGGTCCCCCTCCGAAGGGGGAAATAGAATTCAAGCTTCGAACACGAATCCCACACTCAGTCCTCACACTCAATACTGAAAAGAAAAAAGCATCTAATCAGTGTGAGTGTGGAGTGTGAGCAAAGAGGGACAAAAAGAAAAAAGCATCACTCTCGCGATGCTTTTTTCTTTTTGTGACCCTACCGCAACTAGAGTCGAACACAAAAGAATAAAATGTAATGTCGAAAAGAGCTATTAGATTTTATTCTTTTGTGTTGAAGCTGTAATAATCACTAAGGAAAAAATCAATTTATTTAGCGTCCCGTTATGACATTTATTATCATAAAAAGTGACAAAAATGTCATAATACTGTCATAGAAGCAATCTATTATGTTAAAATTTATGTCTTTTTGGCAGTTTGGGTGCCTTGGCATACAAGTTGACTAAATTCAAAACACAAAAAAACAGCCCTGAAGAGAGCTGTTGATTTTTTGCCTGACTGGAAGTGTCACCGACCAAAGATTCACTAACAATCAGTTTTGACAGGTACGAAAGTACATAGTTTTTTAGAACTACTACTACTATCAAAATGTAATTAATCAATTTCTCCCTTCAGGTTCGTGTGTCATTACGAGAGTTGGCATGTATTACAAATCTCAAAATTCGAACAAATGTCGAAAGGGAAAAATCAACATGTAACACCTCATCCGGACGGATGGCAGGTGAAAGGTGCTGGAAACAGCAAAGCTACTGTGATAACTAAAACACAAAAAGAAGCGGATACTATTGCTAAAAAGATAGCAACAAATCAAAAATCTGAAGTTTTAATCCACGGGAAAGATGGAAAAATTCGCGAGAAAAATTCGTATGGAAATGACCCTAAAAATATTAAAGGATAGATCATGGGGCATAAGTGTTTTATTTCATTCAAAACTGAAGATTATAAGTACAAAGAATCTATTCAGAATCATCCTGAAATTGATATAATTGACAAATCACTGAATGATGCAATTGATTCAGAAGATGAGGATTATATAATGCGAAAAATTCGCAAAAACCACCTTTCAGATTCCACCGTTACTATTCACCTAATTGGTAGTCGTAGTTCAGAAAACGTGGGATATGAACAAAGATATATCAAACGTGAATTGCAAGCATCATTATATCATGGGGCAGATAATACCAGAAATGGTATTCTTGGAGTCGTTTTGCCGGAATCCTATAATGCAATATATAAAGGAACCTACACTTGCTCTTGTGGAATTACTTGTGGTTCTGTATTTATTAATGATCAAACAGTTGTTAAAGAGTTTAGTCGTAACTATTATATTCCAGAAATTGGGAAATGTCATTGGTCGGAAGATGAAAGATATTGCGTTTTAGTAAAATGGGAAGATTTTATTGAAGACCCAAACAAATATATTGACTTAGCTTTTGAAAAACGATTTGCGGACGTTAGACAAAAAGTAACCGTGTATCCAAAATAACTCTAAAAATATTCGACGATGAAAAAACCAATTTGTTTTGTTATAATGGGATACGGAAAGAAATCCGATCTGGAAACAGGAAAGACATTTGATCTTGATAAGACTTATTTAAATGTCATTAAACCTGCTGCCTCGGCAGCAGGTTATCAATGTGTAAGAGGTGATGAAATTATTGAAAGTGGATTGATTGATAAAAGTATGTACACTATGCTTGTTTATGCCGATCTAGTCATTGCAGATATATCAACATATAATCCAAATGCGATCTATGAATTAGGAATCAGACATGCTGCAAAACCTTATTCAACTATAATTATTAAAGAAGATGAGGGCAAGTTACCATTTGATTTAAGTCATAGCAAAATTTTCCATTATAAACATTTAGGAGATGATATTGGAAAAAGTGAAGCTGATCGTTGTGTTAGAGATTTAAAACAATTAATTGAAACAGTTTCCAAAGCAAAAGAAACAGACAGTCCTTTATTTGAATTCATTCAAACTCTATCTCCTCACAATTTAAATGAGGAGGAATACATTGAAATTATTAAAGAACTTACAGAAAAAGGAGATAGTATCTATACTCTTGTTGAACATGCACGTGCGGAAATGAACAAAAGTAATTTTATTGAAGCACGAAAATTATGGGAACGAGCTCAAAAAATGGTTCCTAACGAAACATACTTCACTCAACAGTTTGCTTTGTCAGTTTACAAAAGCGAATCCCCGTCAAAAATTTCTGCTTTGACTGAAGCTTTAACAATCATTCAAAGCAATAATCCAGATGAAACTAACGATCCTGAAACATTGGGAATTACTGGCGCAATTTATAAAAGATTATGGGAAAGCACCCAGGATAAAGAATCTCTTTTAAGCGCACTCAAGTATTATAAAAAAGGATTCACAGTAAATACAGATTACTATACTGGTGAGAACTATGCTTTATGCCTGTTATTGTTATCTGGTATAGATGAAAATCTTGAAGATAAAATTTATTATAAGGTAGAAGCCAAAAGGACATGCTCAGAAATTATTGACCATTTGAATGATGTATTTAACGAGGGTGATTATGAATGGCGAAACGATTTGAAATGGATTTATGCAAGTTACTCCAATTGTAGTCTACTGTTGGATCAGGAAGAAACTGCTTCACAATATGAAAAGTTATTTACGGAATTAACTTCAGTAGAATGGGAATTAGAAACATTCAATAAAACAAAGGACCTAATCATAAAAACAAAAACTAGCTAATATGCCTAAGTTAAAAACATATGATCTTTTTTTAAGCCACGCATGGAGGTATAATGATCATTACTACCGATTGGAAAATTTACTTAGAGAGGCTCCATATTTCTACTTTAGGGATTACAGTGTTCCAATACATAGACCTAAAGTAGATCCAAACAGTGAAGTAAGTATTGGACATTTAACAAATGAATTAGAAAAACAAATTCGTCCAGTGAATTGTATCCTAATAATGTCTGGAATTTATGCAACTCATAGTGAATGGATTAAGCGAGAACTTAAGCTAGCTCTTAAATATAACAAACCAATAATTGGAATAATTCCTTGGGGGCAGCAGCGTGTTTCTTCTATTGTCAGGGAAAATGCAATTGAAATGGTAAATTGGAATACAAATTCAATAGTTAAAGCAATAAGAAAATATTCAATATAGATATGAGTTATCTAACTTTTAATAGATTAAGTAGCCAAACTTTTCAAAAATCTGAAGTACTTAATGAATCAAAGCGTTTTTCCATTTCGAGTGATAAAGTAGTATTTCTTTCATATCGTAGAAAAGATAAATTGTGGGTAAAACCAATTGTTGACCTTATCCAATCCTTAGGGGTTAGAGTTTATATTGATTATCTAGACGATCAGTTACCAGATACTCCAAGTACTTCAACTGCAGGTATTCTTCGAAGAAAAATAAAGTCTTCAGACAAATTTATCCTTCTTGCTACACCAAACAGTAAGGATTCAAAATGGATTCCATGGGAACTTGGGCTTGGAGATGGATTTGATGGGTATGAAAATACAGTTATTTTGCCCCTAACAGATTCATCACTGACATGGAATGAGCAAGAATATTTTGGAATATACGGTTATGTGAAGGAGGCTAATAGTAAAGACAATTCTGTTACCGATTGGGCTATATTTTATCCTGATGGGACAGTAATATGGCTAAAAAATTGGTTAAGAAACACATAAATCAATTAGTCCAACAATTTATATAAGTGAATTCTTCTAAATGAGTGTTCAGGTAGTTTCGATGTGAAGATTCCAAGCCAAATTTTGGGGTATGTTCCAATTTTTCAATTGCGTCTATGTGTAACTGGTAAGCCTGGAGGTTTACATCGACTTTTGTTCTTTGAAGTATTACAGGCTTTTTAGTTTGGAAATCTGTTGCTATTAAGTTTCCGTTTTCAATTTGGACATCAGTTAGGAAGAATATGAATGGACTTGAGAATTTCATTTCGCTGAATGAAGCATATGTATCGGTCAATATTGGGTTTGCTTTCCAATATTCACATGTATTACCTTTCAGTTCAATATTTGCCAAGAATTCGAGATCATGAACCAACACATTTTTTCCTTTGAACGAGTGAATAAACACATCATCGGTAAATGTGTTTTTACTCTTCAATAACTGTTCGTTGCTTTCGTTTTGATAAGTCAATACAATGGGATCAATAAAAAGCCGGTTAATCATATTCAGTCCTGGAATCACAGCTCTCTTTTTCATTGCTCCAGCGAAATGATGACCATCAGGATGTGATTCTATATTTCTTAGTTTTCTTAACCACTGTAAATCTCGGATCAAATTGGCCGGATATCCGAAGTTTTTTAATTCATCAATCAATTGGACAAGCTTTTTGTCCCGTGTTCTTCCATTTCTAGTCTGAAATTGCAATGGATTATTGAGTTCTTTGGATCTCAACTTGACGGACATTTCAAAGATGGAAAGCAGCTTTACTAAAACCTGATCGTAAAGTTCCCAATGGTAATATGCGTGAGCCATTAAGTATTCAACGGTTTTGAAACTCTTGATTATGTCTTCGTGAACACTTGAATGGAAGTTTCCTTTGATTACATATTTATCTACATAATCTTCCCGGTTCTCTATTTTGAAATCCAACCAAATTGGGTCGGGAGTATAATAGTCAGACATTGGTATGAAGTAAATTTATTTTGCGATAAAAGCGAATAATATGGTTCTATTTAAGAACTAGAATTACATAATGCAAAATAGGCATTTCTTTTCGTCTTTCTTAGATTAAAATCCAACAGTCAACTAGATTCGAACCAAAAAAGAATAATTACTTGTAGTAATGACAAAGGTTTAGTTCAAAAATTAATTCAAAAAACTAATAAAATCAATTGGTACAGAATAAAAGAAAAACGAGACATGTAAATTGCATGTCTCGCTTGGTGACCCCGTTTGGATTCGAACCAAAGACCTACTGCTTAGAAGGCAGTTGCTTCCGCCGCGGCGGACTGAGCTACGGGCCCAATTGCTCCTTAATCCAATCTCGCCCGACTCCAGTCTTATACCATTTCTCTCGTTTCATTGCCTCTGACCGTGTTTCAAACTCTTCAAATAACACCATTTCCCAAGGCACATGCTTTGAGGTGAAATTCACCAACCCTGAATTATGCGACTGTAAGCGCTGTTCAAGATTTTCAGTTGAGCCTTTATAAAGGATCCCATTCTTTAATGAACGAAGTACGTATGAATAGTATGGCATGTAACTAATATAAACAAAAAAAAACCGTGCCGGAAATCCGGTACGGCTTTTTCGTGACCCAATCAGGATTCGAACCTGAGACCTACTGCTTAGAAGGCAGTTGCTCTATCCAGCTGAGCTATTGGGCCTAATTTCTTTTTTAACTCACAACCTAGGCAGTTGCTTCCGCCGCGGCGGACTGAGCTACGGGGCCTAATTCATTTGGAAAATGCGGCGTATCGGGAAAGTGACTCACTACATTAAACTAAAAAAGGGGATGATTGCTCATCCCCTTTTCTTGTGTCGGGGCGGCAGGATTCGAACCTGCGACCTCCTGGTCCCAAACCAGGCGCGATGACCGGACTACGCTACGCCCCGAACTAGGCTTTTATTTCAATTTACTCCAATCGTTTTTGAAGTAGTTTTTCTCTGTTTTGAGGGTGCAAAGATACTCACTTATTTCACTTTTGCAAGCCCTCAGAGAAAAATTCAGGCTTTCACCTGACTTTTTATGCGGAGAGAGCGAGATTCGAACTCGCGGTACCGTTACCAGTACGTCAGTTTAGCAAACTGGTGGTTTCAGCCACTCACCCATCCCTCCAAAATTCTTACAAAGAACGTGTCTTAGGACTAGCTAAGACAGGCGCAAAATTAATAAATGCATCGTTCTATCAAAGGATTTTACTTAAAAAAAAGTAAAAAAAATAATTTCACCCCGGTTCACAAGACCTTAACACTTGCTTAATCTCTAAAAATCAAGTCTTTCAACTGCTCGCGCTGTTCTCTCAAATTCTGTAGAATCGCACTGCGTCTTCGTGCAAATCGCCCGAATCGCTGTTTTGAATTCAAATGATGCATGTAACGCATATAAAAATGTGCAAAGGTTCCGAATAAGGGAAGTAAAGCTAAGTAGACCAAGGTTTCCAGCCAGCTCAGATCCAGGCAAAAGTGTACGGTCAAACCAAACCCGAGGTAATTCAATGGATATAAAAGCAATCCCAGTAAAATGGATAAGGGTGCGTGGTATTCCACTTCTTTGCTCATCTTCGGAACGATCCAACCGATCAGCCAATAGGGAACAACATGATGAACGAAACCAACCAGGAATACCGGAACGGTAACAATCACAAATAACCAGCTCTGGATAAATTGCCTTAAAAACAATACGGGTCTGTAAGGTCGGTCCAGGAAATCGGGCTTTATCCCTAAAAACTGGAGTGAGGCAAATACATTGCTGGTTTCCGTTTGAATTTCATCCAGCTTCCACGGCGATGTCAAACTGTATTCCTCCAGCCGGGCCTGTACCGATTTCATAAAGTTCATTTCATTGGCTACATCTGCTTGTCCGCCTAAACGTGTGCGGCTCGTATACTTTGTTACAAACAAACTTCGTAATTGCTCCACCAAGTCCTCACGGGCAGAATCGTCCATGTTCACAAATACACGTGATAACTCAACACGGAATCTTTCCGTAAGCAATTTCGCAGCATTAGCCTGGTTCACCTCGTATTCCTTCCACAAATCATCGAGTTCAATGGGTTTTCCCACGTGAACCAGTACTTTCCCACGATAAGAATCCGCAGAGATATAATTCAACCCGATCGGAATCACTTTCAATCCCAGTTTCCCTTGGTTTCTTCGTTCAACTTCCAGTGCTACCCTGGCTGTTCCGGTCTTGATTTCCCGGAGTTTCCGCTCCAAAAAACTGGTCCCTTCCGGGAAAATCACAAGGATATCCCCTCTTTCCAATAACTGGTAACATGCCTCAAAGGAATCCTTATTGTTTACCCCAGAAACTGCACCATCCGACTTCCGGTTGATCGGGATCATTCCCAGGGCTCCGAGTAATCTGCGCTTAAACGGTGAATTGAAAAAAGTGGCCTTGGCCATAAAATGTACCCGCCTTCTGTTCACGAACCCAACCATCCAGGCATCCATCAAAGTATTCGGATGATTCGCTATGATGATCAATGGGCCGGTTTCCCTATCCAGTATATGCTCATTCACTACTTTGATCTCACGGTAATAATGCCGGATTCCAAATGAAATAATCGCTTTTAAGAGTCGGTATAACATGCTTGGGTTTTGAACGAATTTAATCGTTTCCAATAAAATGAAGCGATTTGGACATAAATCAAATAGTTTAACGGATAACTTTTAGAATTGAAAAATCGACTCAATTCAATAGTGAGACTCAATTTAATCATCTGAATATCAAATCGGTCCCAATATTGGGACATTGGGTTTTTGCAAAATCCCAAAATCAGTCAGTCATCAATTTTTAAACATTTTTCTGAATTTCACCCATTCCCTCATTCACTTATAAATCCTCCTTTGATTCAAAGTCCAAACTAAAACCGTACAGTCATTTTAGGATCAGGAAAATCCATAAATGAAGTGTAGTTAAAGCATATTTACAGTATGGATATAGCATAGATAAAGCATAGATAAAGCATAGATATAGTTACGTTTGTATATCTTTTTAACACCTAATAGATATATTTAACTATTCAAATTCGTAATTCGGTATTCGGTATTCCTCTCTGTTGGCGCAAGGCTCCGGCTCGTGTCAGCTATTGTCTTATGGTTTTTCGTTTACAGCCTTTTGTCTAAATCCTCCCACCCTGATGTCCCAAAAAATTGTAATTCGTAATTCGTAATTTGCAATTCGCAATTACATTTGTATCATGATCGAACGTGCCCTTTTCAGAAACTCAGAAAACTCCTTCCTTATTGGAATCGGGTGTGAATCTGAATTTATCCTGGGTCCCGACCTCAATTGGAATGCACTCGATACATTTATGCGTGAGCGCGAAGGAAGAACCTTGTTTACAGTTATCAATTACCAGTTGGGACTGGATATCTTAAATGTTCCGCATACAGCGAACCAATTACCTTTACTTCGTGTCTGGGTACCTGAAAGCACCTATTCATATGAGAGTACAACAGCTTATCTCTTAGAAGGAGAATACAATGAAAGCCATCAGTTATTAGCCGAACAGCTATTCGAAAGAAATGAAGCCCCACAAACTGTTGAATGGACTGCTAAAATCGACAAAGCAAGTTATTTGGAACGCGTAAATAAGATCAAAGAACACATTCAGCTGGGCGATGTTTACGAATTGAATTTCTGTCAGCTAATTGAATCTTCTCCTATTGAAATTCAGTCGATCCAGCCTTATTTTAATACCATTTGGGAGAAGAACCCGACTCCTTTTGCAGCCATGGCAGAAACTCCGGGCTGGATGCTTGCTTCGGCAAGTCCCGAGCGTTTTATTCAAAAGAAAGGGACACGCTTAAGTTCCCAGCCGATTAAAGGAACTGCTCCAAGAGGAAAAACAGACCTGGAGGATCTGCAGTATCGCAACAACCTGCGAAGCAGTCAAAAAGAACGGGCTGAAAATATCATGATCGTGGACCTGGTTCGGAATGATTTGTCACAGCTTGCCGAAAAAGGGAGTGTGAAGGTGGATGAACTCTGTGAAATCTATTCCTTCCCGACTGTCCATCAAATGATCTCAACTATTTCATGTGAATTGAAAGAAGGAATGACTTTTTCGGATATCCTGAAAGCAAGCTTTCCAATGGGCTCTATGACCGGTGCTCCTAAAAAAGCGGCCGTCGAACTGGCAGAAAAACACGAAGGCTTTTCGCGTGAATTCTACTCCGGCTCTTTCGGTGTAATTTATCCCGACTCTGACTTCGATCTGAACGTATTGATCCGTACTTTAGTCTATAATAAGGATACAAAGAAACTTACCTGCGGAGTTGGCGGTGCAATTACCATTCTCTCGGATGCAGAGGCTGAATACGAGGAGTGTAAGGTGAAAGTAAACAAAATCTTATCCCTTTTCGGAACATGTCAATGGTGAAAGAAGCGGTTTCCGGGTTAGAATTGGAATCTTTTAACCTGTGCGTTGCCTGTTCGGGCGGACTAGACTCAACCGTTTTACTCGAAGTGCTGGTTCACCTGGGCTACAAACCACTGATTCTTCATGTTAATTACCAGCTACGAGGTGAAGAAAGCGACAAAGATGAAACATTTGTCCACGAATTGGCGGAAAAACACCAATTGGAGATCGAAGTGGTTCGCTGCCCGGTAGAAGTAACCAAAGGAAAAGGAATCAATTTACAGGAAGCGGCCAGGAAGTTTCGCCATGAACTGTTTCAATCTTTCATTCAAAGATCTCCGAATAACCGGGTTCTCCTGGCACATCATCAGGATGACCAGATCGAAACATTCTTTTTGCAGCTGCTTCGCGGTTCAGGTCTATTCGGATTGGGGGGAATGCACCGCGAACGAAATGGAATTATCCGCCCGTTTTTAGAGATCACGAAAAGCGATTTGAAACGCTTTGCGATAGACCGCAACATAGAGTGGAGAGAAGACGCAAGTAATCAGGAAAACCATTACAAACGAAACCAGCTCCGGAACGTCCTGATTCCTCAAATGCTGGAATCCAATCCCGAATTAACGGATTCCGTTAAAGTGATCCAAAAAGCATTTCGCGAAACACAAGAGGAGCTTCAAACTGCCTTAAGCCCGAAACTGGAAACCTGGAAGAAACAAGCTTATATTTCCTTTGAGGAATGGACAAGCCTCACACTTGAAGAGCAGATCGTTTGCTGCTATCAGTTTAAATGGCCTTTCTGGATTATCGAACGCATCCGGGAATTGAAAGACGCAAAGTTGAGTGCCAAAATCGATAACAGTCCAATATTTAAAACAAAGGATGGCTTTTCATGGAATTCAAATTTCGCAGATTTAATGCAATGGGAATTCAAGATTGAAGAAGTTGAATTCTTACCGGAAAATTTCAATCATTGGGAAGCGTACCTGGATCCTGGAAAATGTAAGGGTCCGATCAAACAAGATATTGCCGGGCCAGCGGATATCATTTGGAGGATCGGTGTAAAAGGAAAAAGTTCGGTTTTCAAATTATTAAAGGATTCCGGGATTCCGGAACAATGGAGAAAGACCTACCCCGTTTTCAAAAGCGGAGAGGAAATAATTTGGATTCCCGGGATTGCAATTTCAAAAAACCACACAGCTCATCAAGCTACTTCATTGATAATCAAACTATACAAGGTATAAAGCAAGAGGGAATATTTTTTTTCACGAAATGTTATTTTGAAATTATTTTTTTATTAAATTTCGGATTGAACATGCTATAAAACCCTACACAATGGAACCAGTTACAGTCGAAAAAGAGGTGGTGAAAGATTTGTCTTTCAAACATCCTGTTGAGTTTGAACAACAATCAGACATTCGCGCAAAACTAGAAGAAGCTACACGATTAGGTAATGGTTACCATCACAAGATCGGCATTATTTTTCACGATGACGAAGGTCTCAAACGGGTCAATACAACCATTTGGGCCACCGGGCAAAAATACATTTGTCTGAAAGGCGGCATGTGGATTCCCATTGATCATATCGTGGAATTAAAGTTTTAGCTTTTCAAGAAAAGTATATAAACTCCTATTGTCAGGCAGTTTTCGTTTTGTAGCTTTGGATAAACAAACTAAAGCCCATGCGTAGACTGCTTTTTTTATGCTCTTTTTTATTGATTGGCACCTCACTTTTTGCCCAGGACCGGGTGAAATGGGATTTCTCATTCAATCCGGGCACGAAGGAAATTCAAATGAAAGCAATCATTTCCGAAGGCTGGCATTTATATAGCCAGCACATTAATAACACCATCGGACCGGTTCCAACCAGCTTTACATTTACTGAAAATCCAAATGTAAAATTTGAAGGTGAAGTCATTGAACCCAAAGCCATTCACGAATACGATGAAAACTTTGAAGCTGCATTGGATTTCTTCAAAACGGAAGTCACATTTTCGCGCAAAGTAGCCAAAGCAAAATCAGGAGAGGTAATAAAGGGTTATGTGACCTTCATGGTTTGTAACGAAGTTATGTGCCTCCCTCCTGTCGACATCGATTTTTCCATAACAATTCCATAATATCCAATTATCACACATGAGGATTACCCAATTTTTTTCGCTGCTAATTCTAGCTTTTAGTTCTTTCCAATCCATTTCTCAGGTTGAATTTCCAGAAGACATGGTCAAATGGAAATTTTCAGTTGAACAAGGTGACAAATGTCAGTCAACCATCGTAGCAGAAGTGACTGTTGTTCCGGGCTGGGAAATTAATGCACTTTTCCTGCCGAAAGGATCATTCGGTATTGCTACCAACTTTGACGTGCTTCCTTCCAAAGAATTCAAATTGGTTGGAAAACAAACCGAGCCGAAACCTATTTTGCATCACGACGAAGAATCGGATGAAGATCTGGCATATCACATCGGAACTGTCAAATTCAGACAAAAAATTGAAGTTCTGTCTGATAAAGACTTCAAAGTAAAGATCAAATACGGTTACCAGACATGTAAAGTCAATAGTTATTGTCTTGCTCCGTTTGAATCCACAGCCTCAGTTACGGTGAAGGGATGTAAAACTGCTGACGGAAAATTGGGATTGGAAGTAGTTGGAGAAGAAAACACTGCTTCAGCAAACAATTCCAAACAGCCCGATAACAATAATGAAATTGACCAGTCGAAGAACAAAAAAGGCGCAAGTATTCAAAAGGAATCGAAACCGGCAAACGAAAATGAACTCGAAAAAAAGAGTATGCTGGAAGTTTTCCTGATTTCCTTCGGAAGCGGCCTCTTGGCACTAATAACTCCTTGCATGTTTCCAATGATCCCTATGACGGTGAGTTTTTTCACAAAACGAAGTAAAGATCGTAAAACCGGGATTAAAAATGCCTTTTTATACGGTCTTTCAATCATACTTATTTATGTCGTTTTAGGAACTGTCGTTACTGCGGTAACTAAAGATTCACAGGCAATTAACAACATCTCTTCGAACCCTTATTTGAACCTATTCTTCTTCGCATTATTAGTTGTTTTTGCAATTTCATTTCTTGGAGCATTCGAAATTCGATTACCTGCAAAATGGGTGAATTCGGCGGATGCAAAAGCTGATAAAGGCGGTGTAGTTGGAATCTTTTTCATGGCATTGGTTTTGGCATTGGTTTCGTTTTCATGTACAGGACCTTTTGTTGGGAACCTATTAGTAGTTGCTGTTGAAAAAGGAGGAATTGCACCAATCATTGGGATGATAGGATTCTCGAGTGCAATTGCTCTTCCATTTGCTTTGTTTGCATTGTTTCCAAGCTGGCTAAACTCTCTTCCTCAATCAGGAGGCTGGTTAAACACGGTAAAAGTTGTTCTAGGCTTATTGGAACTGGCTTTTGCTTTCAAATTCCTATCAAATGCTGATTTCACTTGGCAGGCACATATTTTAGAACGTGAAGTATTTATTGCAATTTGGATTGGTATCTTTTTGGTTCTATCCCTTTATCTATTCGGATTCTTCCGATTCCCACACGATGATGCAATTGAAAAAGTATCTGTCGGACGTGGGATTTTCGGAATATTCACCTTATCGTTTGTATTTTACATGTTACCCGGTTTATGGGGAGCTCCTTTGAAATTAATTAATGCATTCCCTCCTCCTCAATATTACAGTGAATCTCCAAGAGGATTACTTGGGGAGTCCACTAAACCTGAAGGAGAACAGACCTTTATCGAGGGCATGGAATTGGGTCCTCAAGGACTAAATGTTTTTCACGACTTTGACTTGGCATTGGCGCATTCTAAAAAAGTAGGAAAACCATTATTCGTGGATTTCACTGGATATACATGTGTAAACTGTCGTAAAATGGAGGAAAGTGTTTGGGGCGAACCTGGAGTCATTGAACATTTGACAAAAGATGTGGTAATAGTTTCTTTACATACAGACGACCGGAAAAAATTACCTAAAAATGAACAAGTTAAAGTAGAGCTTGTTCCAGGAAAATTCAAAACGCTCCGAACCTATGGTGATAAATGGGGTTACATGGAAATTAAAGAGTTTAATGTTTCTGCGCAGCCCTATTATATAATGTATGACGAGAATGGAAAGCCAATGCATAACGTAGGAGCAGCAACTTACGATACACATAAAGATCCCAGTGAGTTTAAAAAATGGTTGGAAAACGGACTTGATTCTTACAAAAAATAATCCATTGTTACCGTTCATCTATAAAAACCCTGTATTAAAATAATTTTAACTAAAAATATTTTCCTTAATCACAAAATACATGTAACTTTGTACTGATTTAGGTGGTTAGGTTAGGTTGATTAGTGAATGGAGTTCGGACGCCTGTCTGGACTCCATTTATCATTTACAGGGTTCCTGCTTCACTACGACTGAAAACCTTCAATTTAATCCATCGATTAAATATTTAAGACTTCCCTTCTTTTTCAAGCATCTTAATATCCAATTAGCTAAATTCGCAACATGAATCAATGGTTGCAAACTCACATCGAATTCCTCAAAGGAGTTGGTCCGCAAAGAGCCAAATTACTCCGGGACGAATTAGGGATTGCGACTTATTACGACCTGCTTTACCACTTCCCTTTTCGGTACATTGACCGCTCCAAATTTCATTTGATCAGAGACATTCCTGAAATGGATGGCTACGTGCAATTGAAAGGTCAGATCATCTCTGTTTCGGAGACCGGAACCGGAAGACAAAAGCGTTTGAATGTAAAATTCCAGGACAATACGGGCATTATCGACTTACTCTGGTTTCAGGGTTACAAGTATATTTTACCGAACCTGAAATTAAACACCACCTACATTGTTTTTGGCAAAGCAAAACCTTATCTGAATACCTGGAACATTTCCCATCCCGAATTAACACCTGCAACAGGAAACGAAGCAAGCATGGGATGGCAGCCTGTTTATTCCTCTACCGAAAAACTGAATGCTTCTGGCTTACACTCGAAAGGTATTCAGAAGTTGGTAGAAGGTCTTCTGGATCTGGCGACAAAAGTATATTTTGAAGAAACGATCCCTCCGAAATTTATCAAAGAATTAAAACTTCCGGCATTTGGAGCTGCTATTCGTGCAATTCACATGCCGGCAGATGTTACGTTGGCTCAAAGGGCACGGACACGTTTCAAGCTCGAAGAGCTATTACATCTCCAGATCGAATTACTTCTGAGAAAGTCGATCAACATGCAGAAAAGCAGCGGCCAGGTTGTTTCGGAAGTAGGGAGAATCTTTCACGATTTCTACGAACACCATCTACCCTTTCCACTAACCAATGCCCAAAAGAAAGTACTGAAAGAAATCCGAAGGGATATTGGTTCTGGTTTTCAAATGAACCGCTTGCTGCAGGGAGATGTTGGAAGTGGAAAAACAGTCGTAGCCTTACTCACCATTTTAATGGGAATAGGTTCCGGATTACAGGGAGCACTTATGGCTCCGACAGAAATTTTAGCGAATCAGCATTTCACAGGTTTAAGCGAATTACTTGAAGGTACCCCTGTTAAAATCGCCATACTTACTGGATCCACGAAAAAAGCAACACGGAAGATTATCCACGAACAACTTCTTAGCGGAGAAATAGACATCCTGGTAGGAACACATGCACTCCTGGAAGACATTGTTCAGTTTAAAAACCTGGGGCTCGTAGTAATTGACGAACAACATCGCTTTGGTGTGGAACAGCGTTCGCGTTTGTGGAAGAAAAACACTTCGCCACCGCATATATTAGTCATGACTGCTACTCCGATCCCGCGAACACTTGCAATGACCTATTACGGAGATCTCGATGTTTCAGTTATTGATGAACTTCCCCCGGGGAGAAAACCAATTACCACAAAACATCATTTTGAAAAAGACCGTTCCCTGGTTTTTGGCTTTATCCGTAAGGAAATTGCTTTAGGACGACAGATCTATATTGTATATCCCTTAATACAGGAATCCGAAACCCTGGATTACAACAACCTGATGGATGGCTACGAAGCGATCAGCCGCTCATTCCCGCTTCCGGATTACCGTGTAAGCATTGTGCACGGAAAAATGAAACCCGATGTGAAAGACTACGAAATGCAGCAGTTTGTTGAAGGTAAAACCCAGATAATGGTTGCAACAACGGTCATTGAAGTAGGAGTAAATGTTCCGAACGCATCGGTTATGGTGATCGAAAGTTCCGAGCGCTTCGGATTATCTCAATTGCACCAGTTACGGGGCCGTGTGGGACGTGGAGCTGAGCAGTCCTACTGTTTACTGATGACGGGCAATAAGTTGTCTGCTGACACCAAAAAACGCATTCACACCATGGTTCGCACCAACGACGGATTTGAAATTTCGGAAGTCGATTTGGAATTGAGAGGCCCGGGAGACATCATGGGAACCCAGCAAAGCGGTAACCTGGATTTGAAAATTGCAGATCTGGCAAAAGATGGCCCGCTTGTTGCATTAGCCAGGGAGAAAGCAAGAGAGCTTTTAACAGACGATCCAAGATTGGAGAAACCGGAACATACGTTCTTGCGGATTGAGGCAATAAAAAGGCTTCAGGACAAACCAAATTGGGCAGAAATTTCGTAAACTTGAACAATGAAAAAATTATTTCTACTTACAATTGCTTTTTTGAGCTATTCCCAGGCTGAATCACAAGTACTTACAGGAACACTGGTTGACTCGGGCCGCAAATTACTGACAACCGAAGAGACCTTCACTATTCCAAGTATAGCTGATGGAACAGTTGTCGTAGAATTAGCCGTTAACCGCGAAGGAATTGTAACCGGAACAAAAATCATCGGCGAGCAGTCAACTATCAAGTCTACCCCTTCCAGAATGAAAGCTGAAAATGCGGCTAAAAAACTGACATTTACTGCCGGAACGCGCTATGCACCATTCGAACATGTGCGGGTGAAGTATACCTATAAAAAAACAGTGAATTAATTCCGAATCTGCGACCAATTATCATCCGGAAACACAGTTAAATAAAGGGCTGTTCGCAATATCGCGAACATGCAACTAAACCAATGATTTCAACCAGAAACAATAGTGTTTTCTAAACCGGATTCGAAAAGATAAACTCTTCCGAATTCTCTTCCAGGTAGGAAAGCGTGTCCAGGATCTCCTGCAAATCAAAAGAAGTTACCAATTTGGTTCTGTATTCTTTGAAATGAGCAATTCCTTTGAAGTAATTCGTATAATGGCGTTTCATTTCAACAACTCCCAAACGTTCTCCCTTCCAGTTCACACTCATCATCAAATGATCCCTGGCTGCCTCTACCCTGTCTTTTACTCCCGGAGCAGCTAAGTGTTCTCCAGTCGCCATAAAGTGTTTTATCTCATTAAAAATCCATGGATAACCGATGCTTGCACGACCAACCATGATCCCATCAACTCCGTAACGATTTTTATATTCCAGCGCTTTTTCGGGAGTATCGATATCTCCGTTTCCAAAAATCGGTATCTTGATTCGCGGATTGTTCTTTACTTCTGCAATATAACTCCAGTCCGCTTCACCTTTATACATCTGGGCACGTGTTCGCCCATGAATAGACAAAGCTTCCACACCAATATCCTGAAGTCTTTCTGCAACTTCCATAATGTTGATCATCGAATGATCCCAACCCAGGCGGGTTTTAACGGTAACAGGCAATTTGGTGGAATTGATACAGGCTTTTGTCAGGCGAACCATCAGATCCACATCTTTTAAAACTCCGGCCCCAGCCCCTTTGCAAACCACTTTCTTTACCGGACAACCGAAATTGATGTCCAACAGATCCGGATTCGTGGCATCTACAATTTTTGCTGACATAGCCATTGCATCCTCATCACCACCAAAGATTTGAATTCCAATCGGCTTTTCATAATCAAAGATATCCAGTTTCTGCCGACTCTTAATCGCATCCCTGATCAATCCTTCCGAGGAAATAAATTCAGTGTACATCAAATCAGCTCCATGTTTCTTACAAAGAGCCCTGAAAGGCGGATCACTCACGTCTTCCATCGGTGCCAAAAGAAGTGGAAATTCACCCAATTCGATATCACGGATTTTTACCATGGTGCAAAGATAGAGAATTTAGATTTTAGGACGTTAAGATATTAGGACATTAAGACCGAATCTCTTCTAGTCTTGAAGTCTTAGTACCCTAATATCACTTACTCATTCTGCACTTCTTCCTGTTTAGATAAAGTCTGATAGAAATAAGCACCGACCAGCAACAATCCTCCGATTGCAATAAATACAACCGTTTTATAGATCGTACTCAAAGTACTTAAATCATAAAAGAACATCTTCAACATGGTAAGACCCAAGATAACCATAGCTGTAATCCGCATAATGGCTTGTTTTCGCTTGATCCCAATTACAATCATGACAACAGCAAAGAATACCCACAATACCGATAAAAGGATCTTGTAACCTGCTCCAAATCCGGAAACCAAAGACCACTGCACCAATTCCAGGGAAAGTATCCATAAGATCATTAACAAAGCAAGTGCTTTTGTCCAATCCTCCTGTTTCCCATAAGAACGAACAGATAAAACGGTCCCGATCACACCCGCAAACAAGGCATAATGTGCCAAATTGAAAGAATTCCAATAAGTTTCTCCTTCAGAAACAGATAAAACATTTGAAATACTTCCGGTAAATCCTAAAAGGGAAATTCCAAGAACCACAGTACCTAATATCATTGCTCCATTCGAATAGTTCTCCTGACGGCGTAAGACCAATCTTCTGAAGATACTGATCCCAAGAACAGAAAGAGAAATCCAGGCATACTGCCATAAGATCATCGTATCTCCGAACTGGTTTAGTCTTTGATACTGCTCCATACTCTTTTTCACATCAGCGACATTCAATTTGAGCTCGGTTCCCCGAATGTACTCCATGTGTACGCTAAGCGCATAGCAACCAACAAACAGCACGAACAGTAATGCAAAAATACCTGCCGTTTTCCAGGCGATGTTTTTATGGGATTCCGGTTGATACCTGGATAAGAGTGCAAAAGTTATTCCCATTGCAATTACAGCCAGTCCGACAGTAATCACTAATTCATTCTGGTAATAAGGAAGTTCTGTCTTTTGGAAAGACTGGATGAAAACTTCTATAAGAACACAAAGTGTTGCCAGTCCCAATAAAATAATCCCGATGATTTCTTCCAGGTTTCGTGCAATCTCTTTGGACAGCCAGAACAGAAGCAAAACTCCGGTCACCATCACGTAGATGTAAGAATAATCGCCGCAAAACGAGGTGAGTAAATTAGATAGGCCGAACAGGGATAATGCCAGGAAAATACGTTTGAATTCGAGTCGGTTTTCACGCTCAAAAAGAATCTTATTCAGATAATATACTCCAACACCGATCAGATTACAGGCGATCGTTTGCCAGAAAGGTGCTTTGTCCAGCACAAAACCTATTGCTCCGAAATAACAGATCCCGACCAAAACAAGCTGAACCAGCTGATGTCCCACCAGTTCATCTTTCTTCCAATGATTCCTTCCAACAATTCCGAAAACGAACAAAGCGAAGAAAGCTACTAAATACGATGCTGCTATACTTGCATCTGCTTTAAAATTGAAATCGGTATTAAACCAAATCAAGAAGATAGCGCTTGTCCAGATAATTACCGGATACTGGATAGTAGGCCACTTGCGTACAATTGAAATGATCAGCATCCCGATATTGATAATAAGCATATACAGCAAGTAATAAGAAATATGCTTCGATCCGTCTGATACCAATGGCGGAAGAATATAAGCTCCGATCAATCCCAAATGGGCAATGATGGCCATGTTGTAATACATTGCCAAAAACACAGCTATCAGAACCAATACCAACAGGCCGCCGAAAGCCACTGACGAAGGAATTAACTGGTAAAAACTGTAAGCTGCGTATGTCATAAAGTAAGCGACACCGATTGCTCCGCTTGCCAGCACAGCACTGAATGATTTGTATTTTGTACGGAAAACAAATGCGAAAATTCCCAACACCAATGCAACAGCAAAGCCTGCAAAAACCCGCCCGCTTTCTCCGATCAGGTTATGGTCGATGGCATATTTCGCGCCGATACCAACTCCGATCAGTACAATCGCAATTCCAATCTTACTCAACAATTGCTCACCGATAAACTGTTCCCAGGAAGTTTTCTCTTTTTTGGGAGCGGGGGTTGGCCGTTCTGATCCCGGAATAGTTGCCGTAACTGGTTTCGGTGTTACCTCAGATGATACAGGAATCGCTTCGGAAAGGGTTGAAACAACTGGTTTTTCAATTCCGATCTGATCACGCAAAACTTTGAATTCAGCGTAGTTTTCTTTGATTCGAATCTTCAGATCTTCGTGTTCAGCCCACAGTTTCCGATAGGCTTCTTCCAGGCGAATAATTTTGTCCTTGTCAGACTCCATAGTTTTCAGTTTCGATTGGTTTCTAAGTGAATGTAGGAATAAGATTTATCACCGCTTGTTAAAACATCAAAAAAAGTAGAGGTGAAAGATTTTCAAACCCTTATTTTTTTCAATCTCTCTTCTGAACAAAATGACCTTTTTTTAGAATATAAGTTGTCTTCCCGATATGCATCGTAGAACCATCTTCAAAAGTGTGAAAGTCTAAATAATCAATCCCATTAAAACTTAGCGCTCCTTTTGTGCGATATGCCAAATCCAAATAATCTTCGTTTAAAACTGTTCCGCCGCAAACCACCACATGAACGGGAATTCCAATATTACCACTTAAAGACATATCCCGGGGAGAAGCGAAGTTATCAGCAATCAGGATCAACTTTTCTGTTCTCGGATAACTTTTCAGAGCCTGGATCAAAGCCTCCACATTATTCTCCTGCAAATCGCCACCCGAGCCTTTTGACATAGCAAAGATCATCTGTTCGGAAATCGAATCCAGGTTAGCTGAGGTATAGGTATAAATTCCGCCTGTCTGACCAATTTTCTTTGTTTTGTCTTTTCGATTATCACCGTCATTGAAAAACACAAACTGCTTAGGAGCCTGAAGCTTATTTTTCAATTGATTACTGATAAATTCTATTACCTGTGCATTAAATGGTGCCATACTACCGGTTACATCGCAGACTAAAGTAGCTTTGGACCAATCCATTTTTGTAAGTGCTTTGCTTACCTGGTTGGAAGAAGGAGACGGCTTAATCGCACTGTAGTCATATGCAGGCAGTTTCGGTTTCATTTTTGGGGGAACTTCGGTTGCAAAAACTTCCAATGGAGAAGGCACTACGCTTCCCCGTTCCATAAAGTCAACAGAAAACTGGACCATGCATTCCGTGGGTTTACCATTCAGGGTTCCCGGAGTCCAATCCGGCATATTCTTAATGAATTCACTTACCTCATCTTTATAAGGCGAGGGACCGGGAGAATTTGGGAAAACAATCTTCGTGATCTTTCCCTCTTTGCTGATAATGAACTGAACATCTACTTTTGCAGGTTTCGATGACTCAGGTGGGAAATTGAGGTATTTCGAAAAATAGTTGATGCGTGCCTGTTCGCTATGCGGAAATTTCGGAAGAACGATCACCGGTTCCACATCTTCCAGGGAATCTCTTTCCAGTTTTTCGGTTTCTCTTTTCAAATAGTTGTCGTAAGCATATGATTTGATCTTCCCGGATGCAACTTCGCGAAGAAAATTCGATTCCACCTTTACAGAAACTTCGTCAGGAAGATCACGGTAAGTAATTACAAAGCCATGAAAGAAATTCGTTCCTTCTTCTGCAGATTTACATCCTGTCTGGGCAACTAAGACCCATTCAATTCCCGATTGGGACAAGCAGTTGGGAGCAGCCAAAAATAAGCTCTCCAATCGTTTCCTGTTCAATCCGTGCTGGTCGAATTTCTCAGATTTCCTGTAAGTTGTATAAACCAGTTCGATTTTCTGAATCACTTTATCCTTTACCGCATTCAGCACGGTTTTATCAGAAAAAATGGCATTATTGAATGCTGTTTCCAGGAATATCAGATCTTTTTTAGCCGGTTTGGAATACTTTTCACTGCTTCGCGGTGGTGTTTTCAATACGAAATCAATTTGTTCCTGCATGGTTTGAGCATTCAGGATCAAGGGGAATAAGCAAATAAGGAGTAAAAGGTGTTGCATAAACAGTCGATTCTTACAAAATAATGCCCCGGAACCTGAAAAGTTACAAACTTCCAAGAACCACATCGGCACCAAATACCAAGGCTGAAATCCAGGTACCGAATACAACGAATCCGAACAATCCGGCAAACGATTTATGCATCGGATTTTGATTGCGGCTTAGGAAAACACTCATCAGCCACATCAACGTGGGCACAATCAGCCAGGCATACATGTTCATCCAAATACATGTCAGCATCACCAATGCGTTTACGATTTGAAGCCACCTGAACTGGGTTTTATCATCCCATGCGATCAAAACCTGCCACAACAAAAAGAACAAGGTGAATGCTATTAAGGAAAACGAAACGAATGTTTCTACCTCCGGTATGTGTGTATTCAATGTTTCATCCGAGATCACCAATTGCAATAATAGCTTAGATGACAGAGCCAGTGAAAAAGTGGCAAGCAACAAACTTATTTCCTGCCATCCGAACCGTTTATTGACAATTACCAAAAGAACAGCCAATGCAAAAAGAGCCGGTTTGAAAACACCAAAAGGTAAGATAAACATACCGCTTTCCGCAAAAATGGTTGTTGCGTAAATACAAGCCGTCAGAATACTTAAAAGAACAATGCGCTCACTAGTCATTTTTCTTAGCCAAAGCTTCTTCGATGTAATCGAATGTTGAAAGAATTACCGGTTTACCGTCTACTACCGCAATATCGTGTTCAAAGTGAGCACTCGGCTGACCATCAGCAGTGACGATCGTCCAGTTATCCTCCAATTGAATAACTTTTTCCGTACCCATATTGATCATTGGTTCGATGGCAATGGTTAAACCATTCATGATCTTTTTTCCACGACCTCTTTTTCCATAGTTCGGAACCTGCGGATCTTCATGCAGTGTTTTTCCCAAACCATGACCTACCAGTTCGCGAACAACTCCGTAACCATGTTTTTCAGCATGCGTTTGAATTGCCCAACCGATATCATCCATTCTATTTCCTACCTGGGCCTGGTCAATTCCCAAATACAAACACTCCAAAGTAACATCGAGCAATTTTCTCTTTGCTTCGGAAACTTTACCGATTGCAAAAGTATAAGCGTGATCTCCGTAATATCCTTTGTAAACAGCTCCACAATCCACAGAAACGATGTCTCCTTCCTGGATTGGTCGTTCAGTAGGCAAGCCGTGAACTACCTGTTCATTTACCGAAATAAGCAAGGTACTCGGGCATCCGTATAATCCCAAGAATCCCGGAATTGCGTCCTGAGAGCGAATATAAGCTTCGGCCATTTGATCCAACTCAAGCGGGGTTATTCCCGGGCGAATCATTTCCGCCACCTTCCCTAATGTTCTGCTAACAACCAGAGCTGCCTGGCGCATAATTTCAATTTCTTCGGCTGTCTTATATTTAATCATACTCTTATTCAGGAAATTCATTGATGCAAAGATACTTTTAAATTCAAAATTGAAAATGCAAAATGCAAAAGGTTTACTCTGGCGAACCCAGGTTATTTTGTATTTGGAATTTGGAGTTCACGATTCTATCTAAAACCGTTTCAGTTGAAACTTCTCGAAGGTGTACTCAGCAGTATAGATCTTCATTCCTTCATTCAGATTGTACCAGGGCGAAATTGTTCTGTTCATCGGATTCATCAATACCTGTATTTCCTGGGCAGGCATGTAACTTTGAGCTAAGAGCACCAGTTTTTCACCATCCGCGTTTTCTGCCAGATCCACCACAATTACTGCATGTCCGGGTGACCCGCCACGGATCAGCACATCACCGATCTCCACATCCTTCAATTCAATGGAACGCAACTCTTTGTTCAATGAAAGTGTGCTTGCGTAATTGAACACCGTTTCCATGTATTTCAGGAAAGAAGCATAACTTTTATCCGCCGCAGCCGATTTCTGCCAAAAAACAGCATTTCCCTTCAGTGCTACACGGTTTCCTTCACGCCATTTAGTATACTCACAATTGAATCCGCTTACAAAGCGAAAATGAATGTCCGAAAACATCTTGTTACGAAACAAGTATTCTCCGCGCAAACGCATTACCGCATCCGCACACTGCTGTAAATCCCTGTTTCCGACAGACATATTAATCACCGCAACATGTGCACTTTGATTTCCCTTTAAACTTCCATCGTATAAATGAACAGCGGAACCATGTTTTTTAAGCGGGAGATTGCGCAAGTAGAATCCGAAACTGCTGCTGTCCTGCGGTTTTCGTTCATAACCGTCGGGGGGCAGGAAACGCGTTGCAATACTCGTCCCGGAAGTATCTGTTAATTGTTCATCTGCATAAACTCCATTCACTGTTTTGGAAGGATTGAGCTCACAGCCAGTTATAAAAAGAAGTACCGTTACTGAGAACGCGGAAAGAGGGAAGAAACGCATTATTAGGGTTTAGAAGTTTTGAGTAAGATAAGGAATATTTGGATTAACGGGGGATTTTAGGACATTAGGATATTAGGACTTAAGACGAAACTGTGGCACGAAAAATTAAAGACAATGGCAGCACGAGCCGGAGCCTCGCGCCAACAGAGAGAATTGCGAATGCCGAATTACGAATTTGAATAGTTAAATATACCTGTTAGGTGTTAAAAACATATACAAACGTAACTATATCTATGCTTTATCTATGCTTTATCTATGCTTCATCCATACTGTAAATATGCTTTAACTATGGAATATAGTAGCTATACCCCTTGGTTTCCTGTCCGTCAAATGACGGACAGAACCTCGGTCTTCGTCAGCTAGTGCGTTATCCCTCGGCTTTTCCGTCTTGACCAAAGCAGATCAAACAAATGATCGCTTCGGATCAAGTGAGACGGAGCCTCAGTCTTCGTCCGCCGCGGCGGACTCTTATGCTTATGACCTGTCATAAATAGTGGTACGTGATAAATAGCGGTACGCGATGAATAGTGGTACGCGATAAATCGCGTACCTACTACAAAAAAACCGACTCATTTCTGAATCGGTTTTGGGTTTCTTTTGTCGTTAATCTCAGCAATTGCTGATCTTTTACTTTCCTTTCGGAACGTGGGTATCCGTAAATTTACCTGCTGTATTATTCCAGTTGTCAATTAAAGACGAACGTTTCTTATTCAATGACTGATTTGTTGCGTTGTAGGTATTTACGCTTGCATTCATATCATTCACTGCTTTATTGAATTCATTTACATCAGACTGGGTACGCTTTTTTTCCGGGATCTCATCAAAAGCCTTTTTCACTTTATCAAAGTTTTCTGTAACCATGAAATAATCAGCCATTTTCGGAGTTTCATTTGTTGCTTCATCAATATAAAATTCCAACAATTTTTTGGTTGCTTCCACCATGCTTTTATCATTCTTATACGGTTTTACCCCTTCCAGTTTTTTCAAACCTTCTTTTGCAGCCGAAATAAGTGCATTCCTGTTTTGCTCAATTGCATTGATGTCTTTCCGATTGATCGCATCCATCAGGTACAGCTCCTGTTTGTAGCTTTTGAAGAAGATCAGGTAAATTTCATTGTACGTGCGGTAAACATCACCGGCAACAGCCATCTTTTTATCCAATGCATCTTCGGAGACGATCAAATTGATATTGTTTGCCCCGGCAAATACCTTTTGTTCTCTTCCTACCATCTCAGATGCCTGTACCAATTTATCATTCGCGCGATCACGTGCCAACATGTATGCCTCCATTGCATCATACGACTCTTCAGATACTGCTTCCATGTCTACAATTTTCGCATAATCCTCTTTCAATACGATGTTATTGATGCGAAGGAATTCGATAACGGAATCACGGAATTGAGTTGAACCATTATATGCTTTGGCAGATTTTGCCTTGTTCAAAGCTGCGGTCGAAGTCTGAATTAATTCAGCTCTTCTTTTCTCTACTTTACGGGCACTTTTACCATGTGAAACAGAACTTGTATAGTCCCACATATCCTGCTGGATCTTGCCATATTCAGCTGTAAATACATTCATGTACTCTACCGCTGTTTGGGCATAAGTATTTACCGCCCCCAGGAAGGCAATCATTAAGGTTAATTTAAGTAATCGATTTTTCATTGTTTCTGTTTTTGTTGTATTTATTATCGGATCCGTTAACGGACCTTTTTCGTGTAGCCTTTATTTATTGATTGTCTGTAACCATTCATTCATTATCCCGACTGCTTCAAAAAGTTCAATATCCGATTTCAAACGGCTTGCAAAATCCTCGAAGTATTTTTGAAGTACCGGGTTCTTGGCATAAACCGTTTTATCGAACGAATTGGAACGAATTCCATGACCCCAGTTCGTATTGTTCTTCACTACTTTAAAGTGCTCTTTTGAAGCTTTGCTCTGAAGTCTTTCGTTCCAGTGATCAAGCAGATCCAGGGAAATAGTTTGATTCTCATCATAGCCTGCTGCAAGAGAGTCCAAGACTTTGTAGTAGGCCGCATAAATTCCCGAACTGCGCTGTTTTACGGCAAATGCAGCAAGTGTCTCAACAGGTAAAGGATTTGGTGCAGGTGTATAAACGATCTTCTTATCAATCGGATCCGGAATCAATTCATTCTCATAATTACGTTCTCTTTCCTCGATCGAATCAAAAGAGCTCATTCCCAATTCGATGTCCGGCAGCACACCTATCGCCTGATTCGATTTTCCATTTACGCGGTAAAGAAATCCTTCCGTAATATTCGCATAGCCATAATCGGGATTCTCCTGAAGGGTCGAAAAATCACCTACCAAAGGATCCAGCGGGAAAACGATCTGACTGGTTGCTTTCCCGAAACTTGGAACACCCACGATGATTGCTTTCTTATAATCCTGCAGAACCGCAGCTACAATTTCAGAAGCCGAAGCACTTTCTGCATCGATCAGCACCATCAAAGGTCCGTCATAAATAAACCCACGGTTAATATCTTTTAAAACCTGGACCATTCCCTTATTGTCACTCATGGCTAAGATCGGTCCATAATCAATGAAAATACCGGAAAGTGCAACTGCCTCATAGAGTGATCCGCCGCCATTTCCGCGTAAGTCCAGGATCAGTCCCTCAATACCGTCTTTCTTTAATTTCAGGATGCATTTTGCCATATCGTTTGCGCATCCCTGCTCGTTCATATCAGCAGAATAAGCGGTATAGAAATCGGGAAGGCTGATATAACCGATATTTTTCGGACCTGCCATCAAAGCATTTTTGATATTATCGTTATCACTATAAACTAACGTCTTTTCCAAATCGACCTGAACTTCGTAGCCATCCTTATCCTTTACCAAAATGGAAATTTCCTTTCCCTGGTATTTCCCAAAAGCATCAGATAATTCCGTCAACCCGCTGATTCCGTTACCGATTTCAAGCCATGCTCCACTTTTCCAACCGAATTTGATCTTCAGGATCTGATCACCTGAGAAAAGCTCATTACTTAACCAGGCTGAACTTCCCGGCAGGATATCTGTTAAAATCACCCTGTTCTGTTCATCCAAACCATACGTAATGCCAAACTTTTCCTTTTGGGTTGAAAGCTCTTCAATAAAGCCATCCTTTTGTTCCGGGCTGAAATACAGGGTATGCGGATCAAAACTCATTGCGATGGCATTCAAATACATTTCCTGCATGAAACCTTTGGTCTGAATCGCTTCAAAGTAATTTGCGTATTCCTTTTCAATCTTTAACCGGGCTTTCTTTTCAAACCGGGTCAGGGAATCTTTCAACAGAACTTTAGCATCTTCCGGATGCAGGGAAATGATTTCAGAGATAACAGCCAAACACAGGTTATTCTCCCAGTAGGTTTTATAATTCTTCTCAGTTAAATTATCCTGTTCCTTCGGGTCGTGTTTTTTGGTGCTATTGAGCAGAACCGGTTTACTTAAATAAGCTTTCTGAATAGCCTGGATCTCTTTACATCTTTCCAGCGCGATGCGGTTGAATTCCGAGAAATAGAATTGCCTGCCGTTTTGAATATCTTCATTCAATTTTGAGCTCAAATCTTTTAAATAGGTCAAGTCTTCTTTTCGTAGAATCTCTTTCTCCCGATCCACAAAAGAACACAAATATTCATGTACCTGGTTACCGAATACCGCATCAACCGTTCTTGGTTTCACATGCTTACCCTGGATTTTTTTCACCAATAAACGGACATTGACAGATAAAGAATCCGGTTCTCCTGCTGATGAATTAAAAGAAATAATGGTAACTAATAAGGTGGTTGTCAATAAAGATCTTAAACGCAAAGTAAGTATTTTTCAACGACAAAAGTAGTATGAATTTTAATACAGCGAAAGTCTGCTGGAATCTTTATCTTACATTTCATTGAAAACCATTGTTAAAAACATGGAAATGTCCTCTTCATTTAATACTTTTGCTCAAACTTTATACTCATGTCAAACTACCTTAAATCAACTTGGATTTTTCTTCTATTATTACCCATTACGCTTCAATCCCAGGTTTTAAAAAAAGTGGATGCTTTTACCGGGCTATTGGACGTAAAGAGTTTTAGTTATTCTGCTGAAACAGACAAATACATTGCAGTAGGAAAATTCAAGAGTAAGACCCTCAAAGCTTCAGAAACCCAATTCACAGATCATTTCGGAATTGGAATTCAAAATACCGAATCGATCAACGGAAGCGTGTATTGTCAATTTCCGGATGGGAACGGCGGAAAATACCTTGGGGGAAAATTCGACTCTTTTTTGAATGTATCCCGATCTTCTCTTGCACATGTTAACGCTCAGGGACAAATCACCGGTTTCAACATTTCAGTAACAAAAGAAACTTACCTGGGAATCACTGAAGGAACCATTCGCAAGTTGTTTCGTCGTGGAAACCTGCTTTACCTGATCGGGGACTTCTCTCATGTAAACCAGGTAGCCCGAAAGAATTTCGCAGTAATCAACCTGGCAGATCTTACTGTTACAAACCAGATTTTCAACACCGATGGAGAAGTGTATGATATCACAGGAGAAAACGATCACATTTTTGTTGTCGGAGCATTCTCAAAAGTCAACGGAATTACCAAAGACAAGCTTTTTATGCTTGAAAACGATGGTACTACCTTAAGTTCCTATACGGTTAATTTAAACGCCAATGCAGTAATTCTTGCAATTGAAGAATTAAACGGGAAAATTTACATCGCGGGAGGTTTTTCAACAGTTAATGGCCTTTCAAGAGACCAGTTTGCCGTATTGGATGCCAACACTGCCGAGCTAGGCAATTTCCAGTTAGCCAATGCGGATGGTTGTCGAGATCTGGCAGTTTATGGGAATGATCTGTTTATTCCCCGGAATGTGGGAGCTACACAAACCATTCAACGATTAAATACTGTTACAGAAACTACCACCGAATTGTTGAACGGAACAGATCCTAATTTCCGTACCGAAGTTCTTTCATTCAATATTGAGCAGGATAAACTCTATATCTCAGGTGCTCCTGTGAATTGGGGCAACAATAATGCAAGCAGTGCGTGTTTCATTTATGATCTGCTAACCAACTCCGTAGATTCTTTGAGTGTAACCTACCTGCGTTTGACTTCATTTACATTTCCATTGCAGGGAAAAGTGGTTCTTTCGGGATGTGACGGTGAAATTGAACAAATAAGAGGATTGACCAACCTGGCAGTCTTTGACGGTGAAACACTTCAGCTTGAAAACTGGTGCCTTAACTTCCAGGCTGTTGACGGTTACGCGAACAACAACCTGGAGATTAATTCTGCTTTTGGCTCCGGAGATACTTTATTTATTGCCGGAGTTTTCACCCAAATAAATGGTGTTCCACGTAATGGCGTGGCTGCATTAAACATTCACACAGGAGCATTACTTGATTTTGAAATTCCGGGATTGATCTCTGTTGAAAAGATGGTTCAAAGTGAAAATCAGTTGATTATTAACGGAACAAATTCCACAACCGGAAATCCAATCTATGCATTTTCAGTTTACAGCAAAGCTACGCAGCAGTTACAATATCAATCTCCGCATACATACAACCTCTATTTCCAGGGAATCATAGACATGGCTGTGAAGGACAATTTACTTTACATCGGTGGAAATTTCGATTCCATTATGGGTTCGGAAAGAATGAATTTTGCCGCTTTCAACCTGGATAACTTTACAATTTCTCCCCTGAACATCGAATTCAATGACGCAATTACGCGTGTAAACATATTTGATTCTTTATTGACTGCCGAAGGCGCCTTCTACCAGGTGAATGGTTTAAATCGTGAGTATATTGCGGTGTACAATCTAAATACGCAATCCCTGACTGATTTCGGGAATAATAACGCTCCCAATGTCTTCCACTCCAGGCTTGTGGTTAAAGATGGTTACTACATTACCCGCACGGAAGACTATCATTTTGTGCATTTTGATGACGGAATTGAAATTTCCAGGCATCCATCCAATTATGAGTCCTACCATTTTACTCCAAGCATGGCTTCTCCCCAGCCTTATCCTAAATTGGAAGTTGTAGGAGATTTCATTTGTTCTACGGGAAAACGCATTGAGGCTATGGAAATACAATGTGCCGATACCAGCAATTTTTCAATAAGCACTTCATGCAGCTATACCTGGAATAATGTGACGTACGACGTAGCAGGAGATCATATTCAAAAATTTACCAGTCAAAACGGATGTGATTCTACAGCAATTTTACACCTAAGCTTACAAAATTCAGCAGACACTATTTATCCTGTCGGACAATATTATGTAACTGTTAATGGGATTAATTACACCAAATTAGATCAGAATATCACGCAGCATTTCACCAATGTATTTGGATGTGATTCTACGTTATATATTATTCCAACAATTGATGAAGTTACTTTCCTCGATACCGTAACTGCTGATTTGTTTTACGATTGGCAGCCCAATCCGTATACACCAATGGTTCGGATTTATGAAAGTGGTGACTATTGGAAAACGACCATTTTCAACGGACAAGATACTTACAATGGATTATCATTGACGATCACAAACAATACGGAAGATTATAGCGATTCTACGTGGGTTACTGACGGAATGGTGACCAAAGTATTTGAAACACCTCAGGCACCTAACAGCTTGTTTGTTACCGGAAGTTTCAATTACATCGGTCCGAACCAGCGATTTGCCGCTGTTTACAATCACAGTGATTTTAACAATAACGTTCCAAGACCTAAATTCAACGGAGCAATTAATACGGTTGTTTCTGACGGACAAAACGGATTTTTTATCGGTGGCGATTTTACACGGGTAGGCGATTCGATTCGTAATTACCTTGTACACCTGGATGAAAATCTTCAGATCACTAACTGGAATCCTAACCTAGACGGAAGAGTGTGGGATATTAAATTATATGACAATGACCCTGTTGTTTGCGGAAGTTTTACCGTCAGCGGACAAATCAATCAGTTCGCAGTAAGGATTTCTCATACTTCCGGAGCTATCCTTACTTCCTATGCTCTTCAAAATGCAAAAATGCTCGATTTGATGGGTGATACCCTAGTGGCAGTAGCTACAAATGTAGTTCGCTTTTACAATATTCAAACAGGAGCTATTATTACCAGTAAAACAGGTATCGGACAATCAATCCTGTCCTTAGCAATCACCAGTGACCTTATTCATGTCTTAGCTCTTACCTATTCAGGAAGTCCTTCTGTATTTAAAGCTTTTAACCGCTCGGATCTTTCCTTGTCTTCCTTTAATCCAAACCCAAATGTGGGCAGTTCATCGGGGTATTATTTAAAAGCACTGGGAGAAGACACCTTACTGGTTTACGGTAATTTCACCACCGTAAGCGGACAACCTCGTCAGTCCATTGCAGCATTTAAGAATGGAACGTTGTTACCGGTGAATTTTAATGCCGTAGGACAAATCAGACAGGTATATACCGACCAGTCGAATATTTACCTATTTGGAAGTTTAACCTCCTTCTCCGGACAGGCTGTTTCAAACAATATCCAGGTAAGCAGAAGTGCACTGAGTCCTGTTTCAATCCCGGATTACTGGTATGATGCGTTCAATGATTTGATGGCCTTCGCAACAAGTGATTCTTATCGCTTTTTCGCAGGAGGATTTAAGTCGTTTGGAGGAAAAGTCCGAACCCGTTTTGCTGAAATTGATAAAACAACCGGTAAAGCAAGTGATTTAAAGATCGCATTAACTAATTCAACCTTTGTTCATGATTTAGCCATGAAGGGAGACACTTTATTCCTTGCCGGAAATTTTAGCCAGATTAATGGTATTAATAGAAGCTTCTTCGCTGCAGTTAATTATTCTACCGGTGCCGTATTGGGCAATAATATTGCCTTCAATAGTCAAGTTAGAACACTTGAATTAAGCGGACAAACTCTGTATGCCGGCGGAGATTTCGCATTGGTAGGCGGGCAATCTCGTGGAAGACTAGCTGCAATTGATTTAACGACACTTTCACTAACTTCCTGGAACCCTTTTGCTAACGGAAAAGTGAATATCATCGAACAGCTCAACGGGAAATTATTGGTTGGAGGTGAATTCACAACTGTTTCAGGACAAACAAGGAAAAACTTCGCTTCCTTTGATTTGGGTGCAGGAACCATTAACAGTCTCAATTTAGGATTTACCGGGCGTGTAAATGATATTGCAATTTCTGACTCCAGTGTGTATTTTGCCGGGAATTTCCTGGGTTGTCTCGATGGAGCTGCTAATTATGTGGGCCGCTTTAAAGCTTCCAATTTTGAACTCATGCAGTGGTCTCCGCAGTTTAACGGAGAAGTACTTACAATCACCTTGTCTGATGATTATTTGTTTGGAGTGGGTTCTTTTACTCAAATACAGTCTGCAGCAAGAAACCAGTTCGGTGCAGTTTTAATCTCCAGTCAAATGGTTTCTAATTGGTATCCGAATTGTAGCAACATGAAGGATTTACATGTGAGTGGAGACCGCATATTCCTTGCAGGTAATTTTGATAATGTCAACCAGTTTTTCGCACCAAACCTGGCGAATTTGCCTTTGCCTGAATTCTCAATCCAAACGGACAGTATTGAATCCTGTACACCATACACATGGATCAATGGTCTGACTTATTCTACAGATGCAGACTCCGTTATTTTTGCGAGTGAAACCAACGGAGAGGACGACATTGTGAATCAATTAGTGTTTAACTTCAACGGAACGCTTAACGAAACGGTAATTGTAAACAGTTGTGGAGATTATTTCTGGCCGGAAACAGGTATTACATATCAAACGTCCGGGCAATATACGGCACAATTAAGCAATTCTTCCGGTTGTGACTCGATTATTACCTTAGACCTAATCATTCAGCCAATTTCACATACTTACGAGAATACAGCTGAATGCGGGAATAGTTATACCTGGCCTTTAAACAACCAAACATATAATCTATCAGGAAATTATACCGATACCGTTCAAAGTGTTTACGGATGTGATTCCATCGTAACACTCAACCTTTCACTCATGAGTTTTCCTACTGATACGATTCATGTAAGCAATACTTGTGGATTCCATTGGTCATTTAACAATCAAATTTATTACACATCAGGGCTTTACAGTGATACGATTGTAAATAACACCGGATGCCAGGTCATTAAATTCCTGGATTTACAATCATACAGCACATATGATACTGTTACTGTTTCCAATGCATGTACAGCGTATTACTGGAGCGTCACCAACAATTTCTATTACAGTCCCGGGTTCTACACAGCAAATTTCATAAATTCCAACAACTGTGATTCGGTCATTGTTTTGAATCTAGACTTTGTAACTTCTTATGAAACAACTGAAACAGCGACCAGTTGCGATTCCTATACGTGGGCTGCCAACAATCAAATTTACACTATAAGCGGAATTTATTCCGACACCGTTTATTCGATGTATGGTTGTGACTCAATTGTTCACTTAGATCTTACTATTGCAATTACTCCTTTAAGTGATACAATTGCAGTTTCCACCTGTGATACATCTTATTTTTGGCCATCAACTAACCAGACTTATAGCACCAGTGGCTATTTCCCTGCAACCTTTACGAATGCTCAGGGATGTGATTCGGTAGTAGTGTTGCATTTGATCCTGTTACCAAATAGCTCTGATACCATTGCGGTTAATCACTGTGGAAATTCCTACTCATGGACAGAAACCAATCAAACATATACTGTAAGTGGTTTTTATACCGCAACTTACAGTAATGCACAGGGTTGTGACTCTTTAATAGTACTGAATCTCACGATTACCCCATCAGTACCTATTGGAGTGATTACGTATTCCATTCCTTCAGACGATCAAAATTGCAATGGGCAACTTGCTGTTGACTTAACCGGGCAAATGCCGACAACGATTATCCTAGATGGAGGTACTCCAATTTCTTCATCCGGATATACTCTGGTAAGTAACCTTTGTCCTGGTCTGCATACATTGTCTGTAATTGAGAACTGCGGAGATACTTCGAACTATACAGTGGTCATTCCGGCAGATAGTAATTTTGTTTACAACAATGGATTTATTGATTCTCTTGCTACAGATTCGTTGGGTTATACGTTAAGCAACTGTGACATCTATTACAATGGTATTGACACTGCCTACATTGATTCGATCTGGGCCAATGGCAACCAGGTTACCGTTATTTGGAATATTATTGATTCGAACGGGTCCAATTTTGACACGGCAAATTATGTACTAAACAATGGTAACGGAGTTTATCTGCTTCAATTGACAATATACTGCAGCCAAAAATCAATGGATCAGTATTTTGGCATAACACAAGCTATTTACTTCAACAATGGAGATATTGAATTTGCAGAATTAACTGCACTTGAAAACACCCATTTTAGTTGTTATCCAAATCCAAGCAGTTCATCGGTAACTCTTGAATCTGACAATAACTCGCTCACCAAGTTTAAGTTGTTTGATTCCAATGGACGTCTTTTAGAAAGTGATGAGTTTTATCTAAAAACGAGCTTATCAATTAGTGAATATGCCAATGGTGTTTACCTGCTTTATGTAGAAGACAATAAACATCAATCCATGATACGGATTGTCAAAAACTAACAAAAAAACAAAGGCGCTCGATAATGGGCGCCTTTGTTTTTTTTACATTTACTTCAACCCGATCTTCTTCTCGATCCGTTTCTTCATTTCTTCCAAATCAGACATGAAGGAACCTGTTTGTGCCAAAAGCATCGCCTCTTTGATCATCTTCTGTGCTTTTTTGAACTTCATTTGCTTTTCCAAAAGCAAGGCTTCATAATAGAAGAGTAATCCTCTGTCAATTCCTCTACGTTTTCGGGCAAAGGCCAACAGTTTGGTCATTTCTTCAAAATCTTCCTGAATTAACAGGCAATCCAAAAAGTAAGCATACGTTTCGAGGTAATCTACACTTGCCGCAAGTGCTTCCCTGAAATAACTGTTTGCTTCAGTATAGTTTTTGAATATTTCCAAATGTACCCTTCCCATCAGGCAAAGTGCAATCGGATTATTTTCTTCGTAGGCCATTGCATAATTCAATGATTCCAGAGCTTCTTCCAGGTTATATGGATAATAATCCAATGCCTTAACCAAGTAACTATTTGTTGTCATAATTTTAGTTCTTTATGCAATTCGTTTTTCAACATACTGCGTTGTTTCTTGTATGTCTTCGTTTCCTTTTTCGGTTTGAAGTCCATTCCGGTGAAGGTTCTTACCGGGTTGCCCCGTTCCAGTTCGTGATGCTGCGACCACGTTTGGTTCACCATTTCCACCAACTTTCCGTTTTGAACTTTTTCCAGCTTTTCGCGAATACGTTCACGTGCAATCTTCTTATTCTGAAGCTGTGAGCGGCTTTCCTGGACAAAAACGGTCGTTCCTGTGGGAGTATGCGTTGCACGAACTGCGGAGCTTACTTTGTTGACATGCTGTCCGCCTGCTCCACTGCTCCGAACGGATTGATAAACAATGTCATTCTCGTTCCACGACAGGGCTTCCGCCTGATTTACCTCAAAGATCCCGACAAACCAATTCTTTCGCCCATGATTGGGACGATACGGACTCTTCTGAATCCATTGAACCGTCCCTAACCATGTTTGAATGGCTGACTGAACATCCTGTCCGCTAACCCTTACCGTTGCTGATAAAATCGTCCCATTTTCAGCTCCCGCAATGCGATCCATTGTTTCGGCCTGCAAGCCCTTCTGTCTCAGATCTGCTAGCAAAGCACCCAAAATTTTCCCGGCCGCCAACTGGCATTCCAAAGGACCTTTCGCTGTTGTGATATGTATTAATTTAGTTTCCATATGTATTGTATTTAACTGTCCTTCGCATCAAGCAATTTGTCATTGCTTTGCTCAGTCTTCGCTAAGCTGTTACTTAGCTCTTATCCATCCTCACAATCCGCGGAGAAAATGTCCCGATTGTTTCCACCAATTCCTGCTGGTTTCCCATCACCTGGTGGATGTTTTTATAAGCCATCGGGCATTCATCCACTGCTCCACCGATCAGGCTTACATCTGCAGAGCTCAATGATTTCATCATCTCACTTTTTGTAAACCTGCTCTTGCATTCAGAGCGTGAAAACACACGTCCTGCCCCATGTGATGCGGAGTTCAGGCTGGAAGCATTTCCCAAACCGCGGACAATGAAGCCCGGTGCTGTCATACTTCCGGGAATGATTCCCAATTCGCCTTTTCCTGCCGGTGTTGCACCTTTCCGATGCACAATACATTCTTTGCCATTCACGGTTTCTTTCCATGCAAAATTGTGGTGGTTCTCTATCGTCATCAACATGCGGAGCCCCAACTTTTTGGTCAATCGTGCGTGAATATCATCGTGACAAGCTTTTGCATATTCACCGGCCAAGTTCATCGCATTCCAGTACTCTTGTCCGTCGTGCGTATGGAGATTCAGCCAGGCCAAATGCTGAACCTGTCTTGGCAAGGGACATTGCTTGATGGCCAATTGCGTGTATTGTTTGGCAATGGCAGCACCAATTCCCCGTGATCCGCTATGACTCAGCAAAGCGAAATATTCTCCTGGAGGAACTCCGGCATCCGGAGCAGTGATACTTACCGTTCCGAATTCCACGAAATGATTTCCTCCGCCGGAAGTTCCCAATTGCTGGTAAGCCTTTCCTTTTAATTTCCTCAGGAACGGGATCTCGCGGAACAAAGCACTTTCCATAACCGGGTGATCGTGCTTGATCTTATGAGTTTCGTACATTCCGAACTTCGTGTGATCCGAAAGTAAATTCTCTAATTGGTGCGTTCTTCCGTTGAAAAAAGACGCCGGCGCATCAAAAATACTCAGCGACATTCTGCAACCGATATCCACACCCACACCGTAAGGAATCACGGCATTGTCTGTTGCAAGCACACCACCGATCGGTAAACCGTAGCCATAATGTGCATCCGGCATCAATGCTCCCTGAACGGAAACCGGCAGTTTCAAAGCCTGGTAAAACTGATGTTTTGTTTTGTCATCAATCTCGTTTTCCCCGTAGATCAAAAACGGAACGCGCTCAATCTTCAGTTCGTGAAATTTCACCTCGACAGGTGCGACCAATCCTTCGGCAACTTTGCCCCAAACGCCATCTCCGATGTATTCATCCGGAGCGTAAAGCAATTCGGACAGCTCTTTCAGAACCCGGTCTTTACTTTCTTTCTTTTTATATCTGCTGATCAACCCTAAGGCGATGTTTACAGAGTTGTCGTTGGGGAAGCCTATTTTTAGCAGGTCTTTCCCCTTTATCTTATTTCCCATGATATTTGGTTCTAAGGATTGAAGTAAAATTCCAATCTCTGCATCATTCCGAAATTTTCAGTTGGTGATTTACCTCAGTAAACTCGCAACAAAAATTTCAGAAAGCCTTGACCTTGAAATTTTCTTTCAATCCAAGTGGAATTCGAACAAGTAGTTCGATCCAATCATTTTAAAAATTTTTGATTAACTCAATGTGAGTTCAAGAGATTTCGGGATTTCGACTCCGCTCAATCACCGAATCTCTCGGTAAGGAGCATTTGAAACAAAAAAAAATCCGAAACCTCTAAGAGCTTCGGATTTTCATATGATTGATTTTGATAATCGCTATTGAAAAACCCAAAGCCCGAGCACACCAGTCTCTAGACCAGTTGGAGCTCCTAATGTTGTATGTAATTTGAACATTGCTTCGGTTTTAAAATTGTTACTACTTGTTTTTGTCGACATCCCTTGAGCGACAGTGCAAAGATAACGCATAAAAAATGACATGGTTGTGTGCGAATGGAAAAAAAATAATTGAGAGTGGTTTCTTATTACTACGTAATAAGGAAAATGACTAATCTTTTTATTTCATCCTGAAATTATTTTTCTTTGTAATAGAAAATTGCGTTTTCGACTGTTAAAACCCAATTTGATTTTTTATAATTATCTACTTTGAGTTCATTAAAAATTCTTTTTGATCCTGATATTGTTATAGTATATTGATCACTATTATTAAAGTTTTTATCGCCTAAAATGTAAGACATCCCGTATTTTTCCTCATCGGGTTCGACTTCATTGATAATAGGTTTCAAATAATCCATAATCGCTTGAGGATTCTTAAACTTTTCGTTTTTAGGAAATTGTATTTCAAAACTCCCTTCGTATCTAAACGCTGGTCTGGATGAATATAAAAAATCTGGATTTTGCTTTTGAATACTTAAGAATTGTTCGAACTCTTCTCTGGTTTTAAAATCCATTCCCTTGTAAGTATATTTCAACGAATGATATTTTTTTCGCCATGAGTTTAATTGGTTTAAATCGAATTGGTATGAATACCCGTTATTTGTGAAAACCCTTTTATATTTAGGAATAACTGTCAAAGATGTAATATCTTGATAATTTTGAACCACGTGTATCTCAATCGACTCTTCAGAAAACACGTTGTAAACCTTTTCTCCATATTCTATTCCGGAAATAAACTCCTTGATTTCATCTGGTTTCTCAATAATAAAATTAAAATCTTTGCCATTTTCATCCAGAAAACCACCATAAGCAACAATTTTAGTGGAATCATCTACTTTTTCGATTGCGAAAAATTTAGGGATATCTCCTTTTATAAAAAAGCTAAATGATCCCAAACCCAAAAGTATTAATGCTAGGTGGACTATTTTCATTTTGTATTATTTAATCATCATTCATTAAAGGACTGGTAAATATACTAATAAGTAATTTCTACAATTTAATCTTTACCTTATAAATCTTACTCAACCCATTCTCATTTTGGTTCACGTATTCCTGGAATTCCTGAACGTTTTTGAAGTCTTTGGATTGGAGAAGATTTCGTTTACTTGTGAAGTACAAAGTCTGCGTTTTTTCGTCGTAGAATGGGCAGTATTCCATGTATTTCGAATTAGTAAAGAAACTTGAAGGGAATCCTGTGCAAAAGAGGAGTTGGTTAGAAACTAATCCCACAGACGTGCACAGAGGATCACGGAGGTTTAATCATTTATGATTAACATTCATCCGTGTACTTCCATGTTCCTCAGTGGGAGATAATAAGTCTTAATCCGGTAAAATTTTACTTCCGGATCTAAATTCGCGATATTGCGAACTGGCCAGTACCATCAAGCTTTTCAGGAGAATATTTTTCATTTTTCATTACCCCAAAAAAACGAGTACGGAAAATCGCAACTAATAACACAAACACGACTAATATATTTGACTCAAACTTATAGCTGCCATGATAAACTTACTGAAAAGCAAAATTCAAGAACTCATTGTCAATGAAAGCTCTGTGGACTATCCCGGAAGTATTTCTCTTCCATTAGAACTGGTTCAAGCGGCAAAGCTTCAGGAATTCGAACAAGTTTTCGTCAATAATAAAACTACCGGAGAACGAATCAGTACCTATGTTGTGATCGGTAAACATCCCGGATTTGTCAGTTTAAACGGAGCGGCTTCACATCACTTCAAAAAAGGAGATCACATTCATGTATTGAGTTATCGATTAGTCGCTGAAGAAGATGCATCACAGTTCAGACCCACTTTGGTTCGCGCAAATACCTCTAACGAAGTCATAGAAACGATTCCTTATTTTATTTGATCATGCTTGCCATTCTTATAATCATTGGAGTTTTCCTGCTGTGTTATCTGTTCATCAAATGGCGGCTGAAACGGAACATTTCCGTTCATCGGATTCATTTCGAATCCATTAATGTGCTCCAAACAAAATCAAATGATCCATTGGTTCAGGCAGAACGGCACTTAAGAAAAACGGCTTATGCTGAAGTTCAAATGATTCGCACGGAAGCTTTTTATACCGATGAAGACATGGGAGCTGCTTTCGATTTCATTGTTGTACGAGACCGGAAAACCAAAACTCCCTTACTTTCAAGCAGATCTTATACGGATCAGAGGCTCATCAGTAAACAACTTCAACCGCATGAAACAACAGATTACCTTACACTTTCACTCGTTCCGGATGAACCCTACGTTTTCCTGGATCGCTTGTCGGGAAATTCTGCCCATCCGCTTTTTACCAACATGAGACAAAGGATATTCATGAATTACTACCTGCGTGTTTTAAACTCTTATCCCAAACATCATATTATTTTAATGGCCCGTTCAAGTCTGGATGAACGTTTGTTGACGAAATACTTACGATTGGGTTTTCATGTCGTTGGAAAACAAAAACACCATCAAGCGGATCATTGGATCGTGATCCTTCCGGCAAAGAGTCGTACACAAGGCTTAGCTCAAAGTGCCAAACAATATGTCTCATTTAAACTGTTTTCATAAGATGTTTAGTAAAGTAAAAGCAGCATTTACCTTAATGCGCTGGTTTCATGAACTGGTTGTTATGATTCCATTTATTGCATTGTATCTGAGTACTTATTATTTCGGAGAATCTAACATTCAAACTCCGTTGTCGGGCATTCTATTACTGTGTTTCACCGTTCAATTACTGATTGCTGCGGGTTGTGTTTTGAATGACATCCGGGACAGGGATATCGATGCAGTGAACAAACCCAATACACGAATTATCGGACGCATTTACAGTCTGAAAGAAAGTTACTTACTTTTTGTTTTGCTCATGATCCTTGTTTTAGTTTCGAGTATTACTTTGACCTATTTCTATTTTCCCGACTGGTGGTGGATATCAATCAGCATCGTGTTTTTCTCTTTTGTTTACAACCTGTGGCTCAAACGTACTCCTCTTTTCGGAAACCTGCTCATGGCTGCGATGACAGCTTGTATCGCATTGGTTATTAAACAATACCTGGCAGCAGATCTTCATGCTTTGAACAGCGAAAAACTAAAACTACTCTTTGATTTGTTTGCACTTATTTCGTTCGCAATCATTGTACCCCGCGAACTGAGTTTAGACATTTCTGATTTACAGGGTGACCTCAGTGATGGATGTTACACGCTTCCTGCTAAGATCGGCGAGCAAAAAAGCAAATGGGTAGTCGTATTTCTACTCTTTACATTTGTGATCAGCGGATTATTCATCCAATATTTCTATCCGAATCAACGAATTACATTCGGTGTGGGAACTCTTTTGCTGATCATCTATTGTATTTGGTTATTCCGTTGCAAAGAGCGTATCGATTATATCCGGGCAGGACGATTTTTGTGGGCGATTATGATTGTTATGTTCTTGCTGGCAACTTATTTTACGTTTGTGTAGGTTGAAACGGTAGATGCACAGACTTTAAGTTGCATCTGATAAGGTTTCCACTGAACTCACGCGAAGTTTATCGGGATTTCGATATTAGGTTGATAGCAAGGATTTCAGGATAAATTACAGAATATTTTCAGCAGGACTCTCATTAAATCGGTTGCATATTCGCGATATCAGGTACTGGTCAGTGATAGCAAGGCTTTCAGGACAAATTGCAGAACACTTTCAGCAGGATTCTCACTAAACCGGTTGCATGTTCGCGATATTAGGTACTGGCCAGTGATAGCAAGGCTTTCAGGACAAATTGCAGAACGTTTTCAGCAGGGTTTATTCTTGTGACATTTTTTCAATCTGTGATGTCTAACAGGAAATAAAAAAAGCCCTCTCCACCATGGCGGAAAAAGGCTTCTTCTATTTTATTCTGTTTTGACTTACGCCAATACTTCTTTCACTTTATCTGCTGCTTCCTGCAACAATACAGCTGAATGCACATTCAATCCTGAATCATCAATGATCTTCTTCGCTTCAACAGCATTTGTTCCTTGCAAACGTACAATGATCGGAACAGGAATATTTCCAATGCTCTTGTATGCATCAACAACTCCCTGAGCAACACGGTCACAACGAACGATACCACCGAAGATATTGATCAAAATTGCTTTCACGTTCGGATCTTTCAAGATGATGTGGAATGCTTTCTCAACACGTTCAGCATTTGCTGTTCCACCAACATCCAGGAAGTTTGCCGGGCTACCTCCGGAATATTTAATAATATCCATAGTTGCCATTGCAAGACCAGCTCCGTTTACCATACAAGCAACGTTTCCGTCCAATTTCACGAAGTTCAATCCAGCTGCATCAGCTTCAACGTCCAATGGATCTTCTTCCAATGTATCTCTCATTGCTACGTAATCCGGATGACGGAACAATCCGTTTCCATCCAAAGTAACTTTCGCATCAACTGCAATAATTTTATTATCTGAAGTTTTCAATACCGGGTTGATCTCGAACATTGCCGCATCACATCCTTCATAAGCACTATACAAGTTCACAACGAATTTTGTCATTTGCTTGAATGCTTCTCCGGACAAACCAAGATTGAAAGCGATTTTACGCGCCTGGAATCCTTGAATTCCAACACGAGGATCGATTTCTTCTTTGAAAATCAAATGTGGTGTATCGTGAGCAACTGTTTCAATATCCATTCCTCCTTCAGTAGAATACATAATCGTATTACGACCTCTTTCGCGATCCAATAAAACAGACATGTAAAACTCTTCTACTTCAGCTTCTCCAGGGTAATAAACGTCTTCAGCAAGCAATACTTTGCTAACCAATTTCCCTACACCATTTGTTTGAGCTGTTTCAAGATGACCACCAAGGATTCCTTTTACTTTTTCTTCAACCTGATCAATTCCTTTTGCAAGAACTACACCATGAGAACCAGTTTCTTCAACGACACCTTTTCCGCGGCCCCCAGCATGGATCTGTGCTTTAACCACATACCAACCAGTTCCGGTTTCTTCTGTCAATTTCTTAGCTGCAGCAACTGCATCTTCTACTTTTTCTACAACAACTCCGCGTTGGATTGCCACGCCGTATTTTTGTAAAATTGTTTTTCCTTGATATTCGTGTAAGTTCATGACAACTTTTTAAATTTTTTGGTGCGCTAAAGGTAAACATTAAATCCTTTCGCGCGTCATTTGAAATGTGGGAATTATCCATATCTTTTTATTGAATTAATTTCCAAAAAGAATCCTACTGAAATCATCAAACATAGCTAAACACATATTCACAAATCTTTTCCTTAATCGTTATTTATAAAACATTTTCTTACATTTGCCTCATGAACAAACACATGCATAGCAATACTTATTATTATCAGTTTCTAATCCAGGGAACCGAATAAGTCGTTATGTAAACTTTTATAGCTGAAAAGCCCGGTTCTTATGAATCGGGCTTTTTTTATTTAATTTTTTTTGAAATGGAACAAGAATTTGAAAAGTACACCAGTGAGGATTTGGCCGTATGGTCGCTGCTGTTCGAGCGGCAAGTGAATAACCTGCAGGAAAAGGCATGTTCCGATTACCTGGAATCACTGGAAAAGATGAGAAAGGTGCTGAACCCAATGGAATTACCCAATTTCGAGCGCATCAATGAGTGGTTTAAAATGAGTACAGGCTGGGAAATTTATTGTGTACCTGGATTGATCGGAGTGGAGGAATTTTTCGACCTTTTGTCGGAAAAGAAATTTCCTTCGTCTACCTGGCTGCGTTCAAAAGAGAAACTTGATTACCTGGAAGAGCCGGACATGTTTCACGATATTTTCGGGCATATTCCCTTGCTTTGCAATCCGGGGTATTCGGAATTTGTTCATGAGTTCGGAATGCTGGGCAAGCGGTTTAGCCATGATTCACGTATCTTAGTGGAATTACAGCGCCTGTATTGGTTTACCATTGAATTCGGACTGATTTCGGAAGAAAACAAACTACGTATTTTCGGAGCGGGAATCATTTCCTCTTTTCACGAATCCATCTCAAGTATTTCTACAAAGGGAACGACCCATTCCGAATTCAAGGTGGAAACCATTCTTCAAACGGATTTTTGCACGAGCGAGATCCAACAGAAATACTTCGTGATTGAAGATATTTCACAATTAAAAAAAGCAATAGAAACACTTACTAAATTATACTCTCATGAACTGGAGCATCATAGCGAATCGATTTAGAACCGTCGTAGAATTCGCAAACCAAACAGAACTTGCTTTCTTCCTGGTCGAAGTGGCACAATTAGCAGATCAAATGGATCATCATCCGGATTTAACAATCAGGCATTGCAGTGAACTGAGTATCTCGGTTTACTCACACGATCAGCAGAAAATCACTAAACGCGATCACCGTTTGGTAGAAAAGATCAGTGAATTGTATGAGAATTGGAAAACCAGGAAAACGGACCAATAATTGGCAGGGTGAAAAAAATTTCATTCGGACCAAAGGTTTTTTCGCAGGAAATTGTCTGTAGTGTAAATCAAAAGAAAAAACGATGAAAAAACATTTCTTATTACTTGCACTATTAGGCGCAACATCTTTCTTAAATGCGCAGTCAATTCCAAACGGTGGATTTGAAACATGGGTAGATTATACTTTTTATGAAGATCCGCAAAACTGGTCGGGTATGAACGTTATGACCATGCTCGGAGCTGATCCGACAGCAGTCAAATCAACAGATGCACATTCCGGCAATTACGCACTAAAGCTTGTTACGAGTGTGAGCGATATTGGAGGTGATGGCGAAATGGACACAGTACCGGGAATTATCATGCTGGGAAATGTTGATATGATGAGCGGGACAGGAACCGCAGGAGCTGCTTTCACTCAGCGCCCGGATTCATTGACAGGCTGGTACAAATTAATTTCCCCGACCAATGTACCCTTTCAACTGCAGTTCAGTTCAACGAAATGGGATGTCGGAACACAAAGTACAGAAACAATTAGTATTGCCAGTTATCTGGGAAACGCCAGTTCAAGCTATGTTCGTTTCAGTATTCCGATTACTTATACGGAAAATGGCAATCCGGATTCAATCCAGATTATTATGAGCAATACCTATAATGGATCCGGTGTCGGCAACCAACTATTCATAGATGACTTAAGCTTCGTTTACAACACTCCTGCCGGATTAGAAGAGGAAACCTCCGCTTTCATACTAGCTCCCAATCCTGTTACATCGGCACTCCGAATTCAAAGCGATCTGCCGATGCAAAACATCCGCATTACCGATTTAAATGGCAGAACTGTTTTTGAAACGGATGCAGACCAATTCAATTACCAGGTGGAAACAGCTGACTTCACCAACGGAATATATTATTGTACATTATTCTTTGAAAACGGCAGCTCCCAACAACAAAAATTCATCAAGCAATAAGTACCCTGTCAGTCACCCCTACTTCGAGGTACAAAGGTCCGCAAATGCGGACCTTTTTTGATAGAAAAACGTTTTTTTCTTCATTTCAACCCAAGGATTTTGAAGTGAAAATTGTCTTATAGACAGAACAACTAAAATTAAATATCATGAAAAGAATAATCGAAAAAGCAGGCACCCTTGCAACAATTATTTTATTAAGCGGAACATTTGCATCAGCGCAGGAAGAACCCGTTTCAAAAATGAAGAACTACCTGGAAGTTTCTTATGGTCCGCAAACTAATTTAAATCTCCAGGCTTTATCGGCCATAAACAGCGACCAGGATCAGTTTGAATTCAATCATTTTAATAACCTGGGAACTTTTGGTCTTCGTTATGATCATTTATTGAATCCTGGGTTCAGTTTGGGAATTGACTTTTATTACCTGCAACGAAGATCTACCGGAACAATGACAGACAGCAGCGGGATACAAAATGATGCCGAATACATTATCAACCGTTTCAAAACACAAATACGCCTGGCATATCACTTCCCTATTTCAAATCCGAATTTAGATGTGTACCTGGGAGGAGGTATTGGTATCAACAATCAAACTAGGAGATTGCTGATCAATGGAGAATTGACCTCCAGCAGAGAATATCCATATAATTTTTACTTCCCGATTTCATTGAGAACTTATGCCGGATTGCGTTATTCCTTTTCGAAACATTTTGGTGCAAATGCGGAACTGGGAATCGGCGGACCTATATTAAATGTCGGTTTTCACTATCGATTCTAAACCACTTCCATTTGCTAATTTTATTATCAAAATTCCGCTGTAAATTTACAGCGGAATTTTTTTTCAAAAAAAAACAACATTTGACCAAAGGTTTTTGATTTGACAATTGTTTATTCACCGGAACCTCATCTTTTGAGTAGCATATGAAAAGAACACCTCAACATTCCATTTGGAAACTCGTGCTTTTAATCGGGATATTAATACCGGTAGTTGGTCGCACGCAAGTAGCTGACAGCACCTATAAAAAATTCAACCTTTCCCTGGGATATGGATTAGTAAGCTATTTCCACAGTCCTAACCAGGAAGTAACGATGTATTATGTCAGTGATTCCATTAACAATATCCGGTCTTCTCAGACAGACATCGTTGTTACGGATGTGAAAATCAAACCACTTTTCCTGCGATTTGATTACAAATGGGACAAAAAAAACAGCATTGGTTTCATGGCAACCTACAATGGATACCGGGCTTCAGGTACGCGAACCGATTCTATCTGGAACAGCACTTCTTCATCTTATGACATTTCCAGCAAAGGGATATTTTACAGCATGAACCGTTTGCGTTTCCAGGTAGTATATACCCGTCATTTTTTTGTTGACCGTCCGAAAGTGAATACTTATTTCTACACTGCACTGGGAGTTAACCTGAAGTTCAGCAAGTTCAGAGAAGATGACCAGGAAGGAGTCCCGGGCGATTCAAGTTTTGATCTTTCACGCGGTTTCCCGATTGCAAGCAGGTTATGCTATGGATTACGCTACAACTTCAGTAAAAACATGAGTTTGCTCACTGAAGTAGGACTTGGCGGACCATTATTATCGATCGGTTTAACAGCTAAATTTTAATACAACTAAAAACGTATCCCTTGGAAAGCGAATTGATTAAGCGTTGTATTGAAGAAGACAGAAGGTCGCAGGAACTCTTCTATAAGCAATGTTATGCCAAATTTATCGGTACAGCTTATCGCTATGCGAATGGAAAAGAGCAGGCAGTTCATTATTTCAATTTGGGTTTTGTAAACATTTTGCTTAACCTAAAGCAATACCATCCTGAGAATCCATTTGATTATTGGGCAAAGCGCGTACTGATCAATACCATTTTGAACGAACTGAAAAAGGAAAAACGCGAAAGAGAACGCGTTCTGCCCATTGAAGATATTACTCAATATTCCCAAACATCATGGGATACGGAAGTGGATGAATTGCTGCAGGAACGAATTGAACTGATCAGGGAGAAAGCAAACCTGTTGCCTCCTATGACCAAAAGTGTATTCAATCTATATGCGATTGACGGCTACAAACATCATGAAATTGCCAGTTTGCTGGACATCAATGAAAATACCAGCATGTGGCACTATTCCGATGCGAAGAAGAAATTGCGAAAAATGTTAGACCTCAATTAAGGTGAAGATGAAAGATTTTAACAACACAGAAGACTATCCTATTCCGGAAGGATTGGAATTCAACGAAAGCTACATGCAGGATGCCTTTGCATTGTACGACGCGGAAAAACAAAAGCGCAGACGCCGTCTGTTGATTTGGTGGATCATTTCGTCGACAGGTTTTGCTGCTTTATTGTTGATCGGGATTTATTTCTTCACAAATGGAGTAGCTCCTTCAAATACGGATACGAGACATCCATTGGCCGAAAACAAGGTTTCAGGCAGCATAAAACCGGATACTCAAACCGGTTCGACAATTTCAACAAAGGCTAAGGGGAACAAGGAACAATCTGCGGAAACAAAGGGGGTGAAAAAACCTTTTGCAGACGATAAAAAATCTGTAAAAAATAATACTGAAAGCAAAACCAGAGCTGCTTCAAACATTAGTGTAACAAATCAAAAAGATAAAACGAGAAGTAAATTCACCAAAAACAAAACGAAAAAACACAAAAGATCAACTTTCATTCCTGCTGCTTCGGACCAAGTTAATCCGGATGAATCCGAGCATAATACAGTGAAACAAAAAGATACACGGAACACAAGTCCGGATTCCGATGACTCTCAGGATAAATTAACCGGAAAAACAATCCGTGATTCCTTGTTACAATCCGATCTCACAGTTTTACCGACAAGACCGGCATATTTAGCTTTTCCGGGGGACTCAACTCAGTATTTAATCACTATACCGAATCCTCCGCATCAAGCGGATACTGATTTCAGGAAACATTCTGTGTATATCAACCTGGGAGTGAATACTTTGTTTGGAATGAAAGAATTGCAAAACCGGGCAACATTCAGAGAAAGTATCGGAGTTTCTTACAGTTATCAGATCAACCCGAGATTTACTATCGGAGCAGGGTTGGAATACCATTCCATCTCCAGGATCTCCTACAAACGGAAGGTCGGTGACACCACAGATTCGGATAATACAACTACCATTCTGAATAAAACTACCCTGAATTACATCAGTTTTGCTCCACAAATGAGTTTTCAGCTGGCAGCGAAACACAGGTTGACAGCAGGCTTGGGAGTTGAATACCTGCTTAAAGATCCGGGGGAACGTTATGAAATTCAGAATTATACTTCTGAGGAAAACAGCAGAGTAAACAGTAAACTGTACTACAGCACTTTTAATCGTTTCAACTTCTCTGCTTCGCTTGGGTATTCATTTCAATTCAGCAGATACATGTCGGCACATGCTCTTTATCATTTCGGCTTCACCGATATTACCAAAAACAATTCGTTCAACAAGACCTTTGACAGAAACAGCAGGCTGCAACTGGTTCTGAAAATCAGGTTATACTAAACAAAAAAAGGCTACTGTGAATCAGTAGCCTTTTTATATTTCATCAAATTCGTTAATGTGCATGTAATTTCCAGGTGGAAGTAATGTTTCTTGAAGCAGCATTTTTATTTGCTTTCTCAGTCAGGTCATTCCAGATCTGACCGATCCCTGCCTCCAGGGCCGCTTTCTCATCTTTAAACATATCCCACATTACTGTCGGGTCTTCAAAATAATGTTTCACGAAATTAGTATCGAAATCGCCTGAGCGGAATGCCGGATGCATCATCACAAATTTACCAAAGTCCAAAGTAGTTTTCAATCCTGAAATTTGGTAATTGTTTATCGCAGTGATCATTTTTTCAATAGCTTCCTCACGTGTTTCACCCCAAACAACCAACTTGGCAATCATCGGATCGTAGTAGATCGGAACCTCCATTCCTTCTTCAAACGCATCGTCTACGCGCGCCATATCTTTTCTCGGTCTGCGGTACCTGTTTAATGTTCCGATATCCGGGATGAATCCGTTCAGTGTATCTTCTGCATAAACACGTACTTCAATGGAGTGACCGTGAATATTTAATTCGTCCTGTAATTTGGGTAAACGCTCTCCTCTTGCAACGCGTACCTGCCATTCAACCAAATCGGTCCCGGTAATTTCTTCCGTCACGGGATGCTCTACCTGCAAGCGCGTGTTCATTTCCAGGAAGTAGAAATTCAATTCTGCATCCAAAAGGAATTCCACTGTTCCTGCACCTTCGTAATTGCATGCTTTACAAACAGCCACTGCAGCCTCTCCCATTTGACGGCGGAGTTCAGGTGATAAAATGGCAGAAGGTGCTTCTTCGATAACTTTTTGGTGACGGCGCTGGATAGAGCATTCACGTTCGAACAAGTACACTGTATTCCCCAACTGGTCGGCAAAAACCTGGATTTCAATATGACGAGGTTTTGTTACAAATTTTTCAATAAAAACCGCATCATCACCAAAAGAAGAACGCGCTTCACTTTGAGCCATTTTCATTTGCTCTTCAAACTCCTCATTGTTGTTTACCAGGCGCATTCCTTTTCCACCACCACCGGCGGATGCTTTGATCAGGATCGGGAAACCGACTTCTGCAGCAATTTTTTTAGCAGCTTCAACATCGGTGATCGCTTCGTCAACTCCGGGAACCAAAGGAACGTTATAACTTTTCACTGCCTGTTTTGCGGAAAGCTTATCTCCCATCAATTCCATTGCTTCGGGGGAAGGTCCGATAAATTTAATACCTGCTTCCTTTACTTTTCGCGCAAAACCTGCATTTTCCGACAAGAAACCATATCCCGGGTGAATTCCTTCAACCCCTAATTCCTTGCAATATTTTAAGATCAGGTCCTGTTGCAAATAAGATTCCGACGAAGGGGATTTTCCGACATACACTGCTTCATCCGCTTCCTGAACGTGCGGAGCCAAGGCATCGGCATCAGAATAGATCGCTACGGTAGCGATATTCATTTTCTTTAACGAGCGGATTACTCTTCGAGCTATTTCTCCTCTATTTGCAATTAAAACTTTTTTCATAGACAATTTCAATGGAGTAAAAGTAATTAAAGTGCAATTAATGACCTATAAGATCGGGATACTTTAATTATAAAATGGAAGAAATTAAGGATTGGGAGTTGTTTCTTCAGGTTCTGTTTTTGGTTCTTCAGGTACAATAGGAACGTCATCCTCTTTTTTCTCCGGAATAGCAGGCGACTGACCCGGAATATAATCTACGGGAACGCGGTTTTTCCGTTTGGAGTTATTTACCTTATTTTTCTTTCTGAACAAGTTTGCAAAAAACTCAATGATCCGCGATTCGCTGATGTTGTTAAAAGATTCTTCGTAATGTAAACCAACACCCTGGGTGAATTCCCCTTTATCCTTATTACTCAGAATTCCCTTGTCATTTGATTCATTGAAGATCGAAACCCGGAAAGTTCCATCCTCGTTGATCAGGTATTCCAGGTTAAAACTACCGATCAGGGAATTCTGAGTAGCACCGGTAGAAGTATTGTTCGAAACCCCCAAAGAGGTTTTTAACACAATGTTTTGTTTTGCCCCGTATGCGCGCTGCAACCCGAACTGGAAATTCTTATCGCCCGTTACTGAGTTATCATTGTAACCAACGTTCATTTTCACATCTTTGGACAACTGATCCAAAGCCGCATTGATTTGGCGTGTAATTACTTCTGCAACTCCACCGTAACTGCCGTTTGAGCTTCCTCCCACTCCCTGGAACCTGTTAAACACCAGAAGGGTGAAGAATTGTTTTTGTAATTCGTCTTTATCTGACCGGATCTTACTAAGTACAGCTTTCCCGGATTCACTGACGTTCGGAACCTCAATATCCAGTGTAATGGAAGGATTCGAAAGCGTCTGACCAATATTCAGAACACAACGCACCTCCGATTTCGTTTCCGAGGATCCACCGATCTGGTCGCGGTTCAATTCGTCCAAACTTGCATTTACCCTGTAGTACGCCTTAATATCCAGATTTGCATCGTACGGACTTCCTGTCCAGGTAATGTTACTTCCCTGGTCTATTTCAAAGGTTTTCCTGATCGGGTTCAAAACGAAATCGTATTGTCCGCTGTTGATAATGTACTGACCAGTCATTCGGATCTGGTTCAGGTTATCGACTGATAAAAGAATATTACCCCGGCCTGTTGCACGTATTTCTTCCTGTGTCTGGTCATTCAGTATCAAGCGTATATTTGCTTCAGGTGTTGCGGTAATATCCAGGTTCAAGTTAACTCCCGTTAAATCCAGCTTCCTCTCTGCTTCAATGCTATCCGTACTAAAGTCGATGAAATCAAATTCACCGATCTCTTTTGCGCCATACATTGGCAAAATGACTTCAGTTCCTTTCTTAGTTTTTGCCCTGACATCAATTTCAGTATTTCCCTTCTCGATCAGAATACTCGCCGTACCTGTTGCATATGCTTTTCCATAGTACACTGTTCCTTCCTTGTACCCGGTATTCAATACCATGAATTTATCTGTAGGACGCAAAGGCCGTTTACTGACAGGATCCCTGAACCCACCCACGGATTCATCAAAAGCCACATCAAAACTTAGTGAGAAATCTTTGAAATTGTTGTGGAATATAGTTGCAAGTGCATAAGCAGTATTTCCATCATCGTCCAGTACCGGGAACGCTCCATAAATACCATCGTTCTTTCCGTCAAATTTAAGCGGACCGCTCAGGCTGTAGTGCGTTCCCAGAACCCCAACTTTCAGACCTCCGTTTTTCAATTGCAGATTTCCGGTAATTTCCGGTTCTTCCAAGCTTCCTTTTGCTTGAATAACTCCCTTGATGGTTCCCGAAATATCTGAAATGACTTTCGGATCCATGAAAGCATTTGCAAAAGATAAATTCATGTCCTTAAACTCAAGGTCGAAGTTGATGTTATCATCCTTCTTCATCGGCAAAATGTAGCCGTTGAAATCAAATGTTTGCAGATCGCGGTATTTTAAATCGCCGTTCAGAATGATCTTTTTTTCCAGGTCGACCCAGATACCGTTCAAGTGAACATCCCCGACTTCCTGTCCCTCCAGGAAAAGATCTCTCAAAACAAAATCTCCGTCAACTTTAATATCTGTAAACGGTGTTGCCAGGCGGGCAGTTCCATCCAAACTTCCCTGCATTTTGATTTCCGATCCCAAAAGTGATGAGAATTCTTCCACATGCAATTCATTCGCATTGATTGTCAGATAATCTTCCGGGTTTTCGGATAAAATACCATTAACCGATAAGAACTGATTCTCTCTTTCCAGCATCAGGTGTTTAATCTCCAGGTGTTTTTTCTTGTAGATCAGCTGACCGGTGTTCATAATTTCCCACTTGTGGTTTTTAACTGAGAAATAGGAAGGTTTTACCTGGATATCAAACTCCCCTTCTTCACGAACGTCTACAACAAAATCAAATTCGGAAGTATTCGGCACCCCAATATTCCAGCTTAAATCTGTCTTATAAATGTTTTTAGTCCCGTCCATTGTGAGCTGGATATTCTCCACATCCAGGGAATCCCTTAATTGGGTCTTGCCGGCATTCAATGTTAGCGTTCCGGTTCCGTGTGTAAATTCCTGATGTAAAACCACATTGGTCATGTAAGCATCACTCTTCTCGTTCATCAGCTTTTCATAGCTTATTTTGGACGATTGTATATCCAGCATCTGGTGATGTGCCCGTGAATCAAGTTCAACTTTCACAACAGTCCCGTAAGCGATCTCTAATTTCGGGGCGAAAATATTTAAGAAGTCCTGTGAATTTTTAATCGTAGCAGTCATGTCAAAATGATCTTTCGATTCCATTCCCTTTGGAAAAGGCTTAGGAGAAAAGTAAGAAGGGAATGCATCGGAAAGTCCGTTATTAACAGCGATAGGAATCGTTTTGAAATTGATCTTTCCATTTATATCGGCATCCACAATATCACTTCGCAGCTCAAAGCGGTCACTTTCAGGATTCCGTTCGATGTAAAGACTTAATTCCGGCAAAGTCATTTTTTTACCTTTCTCAATGAACTCAATGCTGTTGGCATTAATTAAACCTTCATACGTTTCCAGAGAACTTCCTCTGAGATCCAGGTCCAGGTTTCCGGTAAATGAGGATTCCGGGTCTTTCACAAAGTTTAAATGTCCCAGGTTCGCTTTTTCAATCTGAACTTTGAAATCGAAATGCTGGACTTTAGAGACATCAATAGCTCCGTTAAATGCCAGCTTTAAATTAGGATCATCAACGTTTAGGTCCGCATCCAGGACATTTTCAATGAATGAACCGTTGCTTACTTTAATGTTGGAATAAGTATACTCATTGAACCTGAATTTCGTGATATCCCCTTCGAGTGTTTCCAATCGGATCATATCTTTTTGGCCAACCACACCACTTAAATAAACCTGGCCGGCTACATTTCCAAACTGGGAGTTATCGAGGAATTTCGCCAGGTTAAAGCTATCAACTACAATGTCGTATTGTTTATCGCTTGTCCGGTCAAATGAATAGCCTCCTTCTTTGAGTTTCTTAAAAATGATCTCGTTATCTACTTGAACAGAACCCAGTTCTGATCTCAATTTATCACTTTTCAGGGCAAACTTGTCTACAGAACCCTTCACACTGGTATTTTGAAGTTCGGCATACTCAAGCCTGTCTATCATTTCAGCAAAGTTCATATTATTCCTTCCTGCATCTTTGGGAAGTTTGATTTCTTCTACATCCGAAAAATCAATGAATGCATAATCAATTTGTTCATTAAAACCCGAAGCTGAAAGATCCCTGAAATCCGGCAGGGAATAATTCCCGCGTACAACACTTCGGGAGCCAAAACGCAAATCCAGGTTGTCTATTTTTAAATTCTTTACTTTTTTAGTTACAACGGCACTCAATGAAACCATTTCGTTCATCCCTTCCAAAGCTGTCCCAAATTGGGAGACATCCCAAAAGCTAACCCGCGAAGAATCTATTACCGCATCAAATGACACACTATCCACGAAATCATTAATTCCTTTCAGGGAATTCATCAACATGTTTAATTTGGAAGCATAGATCGTGGAACGCGAAGTATTGATTTCCACATTACTCAACAGAATTCCCTTATGCGGATCGATAACCGCGTTCGCGAATAAGCGCTTTAACCAAAAACCTGATTTTTCCTGGGTTTGCAAATGCTTTAACTGAAATGACAGAACTCCTTTTTCCTCCTCGAAATCAACTATGTGAAGGATTACATCATTAAACCTCAAATGGTCATAATCCATTCCGTAGGTATTCCGGCCCTTCCGGTTATCGTCATAGGAAATAGTCACCCATTCGATATTCACATTATCAATCGTAACTTTAGGCGGATCCGACTTGGGTTTCTTGGATTTTTTGCCTGAGAAATAATCAGCAATAAACTCGTAATTGTAATCTCCATTGATCGAATCCCGTGTAATTCCTACTCTTCCTTTCAGAAGCCCAACGCTTCTCAGGTTGATGAATTCACCTCCCGGGTCAAAGCTCTTGACGCGAACCATGATCTGATTCAGCGAGGCCAGAGTATCCCCTTGAAGGTCCCGCACAAAAACGTCCTTCAAATAAATCTTATCAAAAAAAACAATATCGATCTTGCCAATGCGCAATTCCGTATTTAGTTCCTTAGATAAAAAATTAGTCGCGAGCGATCCCAAATAAGTTTGAAATTGGCTTGTACGAATGGCAAATGCCAAGAGTATGAGCACCAAAAGCACCCATTCAAAAGAAATCCCTACTATTCTACCTAGTATTTTGAGTACTTTTGTCATGTATTATATACAAATTTAACAAAGTTGAGCCAACAATCATTAGTAATTTTAGGAATTGAGTCATCTTGTGATGATACTTCAGCTGCCATACTCAAAGATGATACCATTTTATCTAACGTTACGGCCAGCCAGGCAATTCATGAACAATATGGTGGCGTAGTCCCTGAATTAGCTTCACGTGCACATCAACAGAACATCATTCCCGTAGTTGACGCAGCCTTAAAAAAAGCCGCTGTTTCACTTAAAGATATTGATTTAATTGCATTTACACAAGGTCCCGGACTGATGGGCTCATTGGTTGTAGGTACTGCATTTGCAAAATCACTGGGTCTTGCACTGAACAAACCAATGGTTGCTGTTCATCATATGCATGCCCATATTCTGGCTCATTTCATCAATGAAGGAGTTCCCGTACCACACTTTCCATTTGTTTGCATGACCGTTTCAGGTGGACACACGCAATTGGTCCGGGTTGATTCTCCGACAGAAATGATCGTGCTTGGGACAACTATCGACGATGCAGCCGGAGAGGCTTTCGATAAAACAGCAAAAATATTAGGCTTCCCTTATCCGGGCGGTCCCTTAATTGATCAATACGCGAAAGAAGGAAATCCCGCTGCCTTTTCTTTTGCAAAGCCTCAGGTTGAGGGTTACAATTTCAGTTTTAGTGGTTTAAAGACCTCCGTACTTTATTTCATCCAGAAAGAAGTAGCCAAAAACCCGCAGTTCATAGCGGAAAATAAGGCTGATTTGTGTGCGTCTATACAGGCTACCATTTTGGAGATTCTTTTCAAACAACTCCGGAAAGTATCAGCTGACACGGGAATCAAAGACATCGCAATTGCCGGTGGGGTTTCTGCAAATTCAGGCTTGAGAAAGAAATTGGAGGAAGAAGGAAAAAAACTCGGATGGAATGTATTTATTCCAAAATTTGAATATTGTACAGACAATGCTGCAATGATCGCAATTGCCGGAAAGTTCCTGGCAGAAAACAATCAATTTGCAGATCAGACTGTTAGTGCAAACGCACGATTACCATTTGTGAAGCCATGAAAAAAGTTGAACTCCCCGAAGCATTCGTTGAACGAGTAAGCCATGATCCATTCCTGGGAGATTCACTGCTCCGGGCTTTGAATGAAGAACAGCCGATTGCAATCCGGATCAATTCATCTAAAGGCCCTTCTGTTTTTAAAGATCTGGAAGAAATTCCGTGGTCGAAAACCGGATTTTATCTCCAGGAAAGACCCGTTTTCACCCTGGATCCGCATTTTCATGGGGGCCGGTACTATCCGCAGGAAGCCGGTTCACAATTTATCGATTGGATTTTAAGACAATTGGATTTTCCTGACGAGCCTGTTTTACTAGACTTATGCGCTGCACCGGGAGGAAAAAGCACGCTTATTGCGGATTTTTTGAATGGAAAAGGCTTGTTACTTGCAAATGAAGTGATCCAGAACAGATCGAAGATTTTAAAGGAAAACCTGACCAAATGGGGTGCTAAAAACACTTTGGTAAGCAACAATGATCCGTCAGATTTCGAAGGTCTGAAAAGTTTGTTTGACTGCATCCTGATTGACGCTCCCTGCTCAGGTGAAGGGATGTTCAGAAAAGATCAGGAAGCACGCAACGAGTGGTCCGTCGAATCTGTAAAATTGTGTGCGGCACGGCAGAAAAGAATCGTGATGGATGTTTGGGATTCTCTGAAACCAAATGGATATCTGATCTACTCAACCTGTACTTTCAACACCGATGAGAACGAAGAAAACGTACGTTGGATCTTAGACCAGACGGATTCCAAAATTCATTCCATGGAGATTCCCTTTGCTAAAAAAGGACGTGATGGGATCGGATATTATGCACTTCCTTCGGAACTGAAAACAGAAGGTTTCTATGTCGTTGTCATTCAAAAACAAGGAGAAGAGCGTACACACAAGATCAAATCAAAGAAAAAAAGCTCACTGACGCGATTAAAACCGGAGGCCTGGTTCAACGAATGGGTTGGCGATTCAACATCCGAATTTATTCAATGGAACAATTACGTATTTGCTATTCCGGCTGGCTTATCAGAATTGGCAGAGACACTGCATTCCAATCTTCGGATCATCAAACTGGGGACAGAACTCGGGGAAATTTCCAGGAAAGGATTAATTCCGAATGAAGCACTCGCTCTTGACTCAAAGCTTCTTTCAGAGCACGTCACCGATATTCCTTTGACGCGCGAACAGGCATTGCATTACCTGAAAGGTGAAACATTCAGCCTCGATGGAAAGCACGGATTTAATACGGTCTCCTTCGAAGGGACAAGACTCGGCTGGATCAAACATCTGGGGAACAGATTCAATAATCTTTTCCCGAAAGAATGGCGGATCAGAATGCGGATTGACTAATACGTCGGGCGAAAAAAATCCAGTTTCCCTTTCTTCAGATCTCCGATGAAGATACTCGATTCACCTAACTTTTTTCCAAATTTACCTGTGTTTTGATGAAGTAACAGCAATTCTCCATTTTCTCTTACTTCCTTCACAACGGCAAAATGTTTTTCCATTTCTTCGAAATACTTGATCCCATTCTGCATTCCACCGAATTTCACCCCTTTAAATGCAATGATATCACCCGGAGCAACGCATTCTTTTTTGTAATCATAAGGCGTTCCAAAAACATCATACCCATTCCACTTGGCATGGGTTTCATTCAATGCCAAACTAAGAATGTCCCAGCATTCCCCCCTCAGGATCTTCTGTCCCATATAAGGTTTTAAAACTTTCAAAATCTCTGAATTCAACGTGGGAATGGAATCACAACGTTGGATCTTTTGTGTCTTGCCATGGAAAGAAAGCACCAGAGCAAATACGAGCATGCCTAAATACTTCATGTGTTTGTGATGTTGATAGTATAATGTATAAATATAGAAAAGTTAAAATGCAATTTGATATTGTAGCACCAACATATTTTTACGTCTCGTTTGAACAGCCTCTCCCAAAGCATTATTTTCAAAAACAGGCCTGTTCTGCCAACCCAAAGATAATTTAGCACCATGAGTCCCGTGAATCAGCCAGTTAATTCCACCTTCCAACATTACAGCCGGGTCTTTCAATGCCTGGAATTGCGAGTATTGGACTTCCAAATAAGGCATCAGAGTTCCGTTATCTTTTAAGAGATCATCTTTGAATTTGTATCCAAATTGTGCAAAGACGATGTTCCCGGTACCGATCATCGGATAGTTTACACCGGGTCCGTTTAATGTTCCTTCCGCATTTACTCCGTTTGCGGGGTTCATCCCATTCAGCATCCTGATATAATTTTTCCCGTAGTTGAAATTATTGTAAGCTACATAAGCGCTCAATGCTGCTCCTTTCTTTCCGATCGGAAGATCCAGGAATACATCCACTCCAAGCAGCAGCAAGCTTGTACGAATTGTATCTCCCACAGGATCTGTATGCCACATTGCTTGGTTTTGCTGAACCCAGCCTGCTCCAAGGTTCAATAGTTTCTTTTTACCGAGATAAGTCCCGCTCATATATGGATTTGGTGTCACCTCCTTCTCGAAAAACTGCCAAAACAAATATCCTGAAGTCTGAGCCCGGGGAGCTTCCGTATTAAAGTTCGAGCTTGAACTAATCGGTGGAACAGGTACGGTACTATTCTTCACGGACATTGGTCTGCTCAGGGCTATACGATAATTCAATTTAGAAACTTCACCTTTTAAATAAAGTGATAATTTACGGGCAAACTGGTCATTGATTCCATTTGTTGCCTGCTGGTAAATCGGAGCATCCAATCCCATAATATTTGCCACAGCGGGTGACGAAAAGCGTGAAACACCGCCCCAAGCTGTTAATCCTCCTCCGATCTGTATTTGATTAAGCACCCTGAATTCCGTAACTGCATCGTGTAAAAAAGCACCGGTGTGTCTTGGTTGCAAAAAACTGAAATTGTTTTGACCGAATTGGGTGTAGAAATAAACCCTGTTTGTCAGCTGTCCAAAAGCCTGGATACGCCATCTCCTGATGCCAATATCGCCATAACTTGCTTTCGGTGTTCCGTCAATAGTAGTTCCCGGATTGAAATCAGAATACCTGGCCCAGGTTTGGGCCAAAAAAGTACCTTTAATGTAGTTTGTCCCTGATTTATTAATATTTAGCTTGAGTTCAGGAATAATTATCCTGCTTGAATCTTTTGCAGTTTGAGCATTTACTGTGTATGCCAACACGAACAAGGTCAATCCAACAATTAAGTTTCTCATAATTTCCTGCTTTAGATTCCCCAATCAATTATCCAGGGATAAATGGTTGCATTAAAGCGTGCAAAAATAAGCATGGAATAAATGCTTTCAAAGCAAAAAGCCCGGACATTTATCGTCCGGGCCTTCCTTTATATATTAAAAGTAGTCGGTAATCTATTTAAGAATATTAATTGCTCCCTTGAATGTTCTCCTGGAATCCGTATACAAATCCTTCACACTAGCGATCCACGAATAAGCTCCGGCCTGAACAACCTTACCATTGTAGGTGCCGTCCCAAGCAGTATTAGGATCGTGTGTTTCCCAAATAACCTCCCCCCAACGGTCAAAGATCATTAGTTCAAAATTATACTCATCAATTCCCGAAACATAGAATTTCCATGTTTGATTGAATTCATCACCATCAGGCGTAAACGCATTTGGAGCGTAGAAAATAATATCACTATTCACCGACAAGATCCGTTCTAAAGTATCTCTGCATCCTTCAGGAGTTTCAACGATCAACTGAATGGTATATGTTGCGACAACTCCTTCCGGGTAATGGAACGTTGGATTCTGATAAGTGCTACTGTTTGGATTTGATCCAATTGAAGTCCATTCCCAGTTCACAACGTTAGGGCTCGATTTATCCTGCATTTTAACAACCGTTTCAAAAATAGTTGTTGGATTTGCCGACATGGAAAAATCTGCCACAGGATTTGCAATTACATTCGCGATCCCCGGGAATGTATTGGTAGTAACACACCCCTGAATAGAAGTTGTTACAACACTTATGGTATAAATTCCGGCTGTTGTATAAGTATATGTTAAGTTCGAATCACCATAAAACACACCCATATCCCCATTTCCAAAATCGACTACAACCGAATCAATTTCCGCACTATTGTTCGATTGATTAATGAAAACAAATTCACCAGGTAAACAGGAATACGGAAGATTTGAAACATAATTCGGAACAATTGCAGTAGGGAAATTGATCATCATACATGAGTCCGTACTTGGCGACCCGCATTGCTCCGTTAATTCAACACAATATTGAGTTCCCGTAGCAGCCGGATCTACCGTAATAGAAGTTCCCGTGCCGATCACAGTTCCGTTCTCCCTCCACGTAAAAGTATAATATGAACTGCCGTTACCGCCTGTTCCCTGTACATTCAACACTATAGAAGCTTCAGGGCATATAATCGTATCCGGAGTAAGGCTCGTTATTTTTAAAGGGGCCGGCTCACCAATTGTTGTGGTTGTTGTGATTACACAGTTATTTGAATCTGTTATTGTTACCGTATGAGTTCCCGCATACAAATCATTCGCTAAAGGACCTGTTGAAGCAGAATTATCCCATGAATAAGTATAGGGAGCCGTTCCATCCACTACACTGATTTCCACTATTCCGTCATTTGCACTATTACACGTAACATCTGATTGGTTAATAATGGTCGATACCATACCTGGAATTTCTGAAACAATTACCTCAACAGTATCCGTACAGCCGGTTGATTGAGATGTAGAAACAATACAATGATAAGTACCCGCACTTAGACCTGTGGCAGTCTGTGTCGTTTGTCCGCCTGCATCATACCAGTTATACGAAACAACACCAAGTGGAGGAGTCATCGTTGCCGTAGCAGTTCCGTCGCTGCCTCCAGGACAACTTACCAATGTGGAAGAACCGCTGAATGTGGCGTTGGTATTCGGTACATTCACATTTACATTTGCACTACAGCCCAATGTATCTGTTATTTGAACAGTATAAGGTCCCGAGACTAAATTTGTTGCAGTTTGAGTTGTCTGACCTCCTGGAGACCAGGTAAAAGTGAAGGGTGCCGCCCCTTGTGTCGGATTCACGGTTGCGGTACCAACGCCTCCAAAGCAATAATCTGTGGTTGCCGTTGCCGTGCCCGAAACGACTTGTCTCGTAATAAAAGTGGTATCACTTACTCCTCCGACCGCCGCATTACATGCAGTAGCTGTTAAATAATAACCCGTGGTCCCCGGAGGAACGGTTGTTATATTTAATACCCCACCGCCATATGGGAATAGTCCCCCATTTGTACTGGCCCACTGAATACTGTTATTCGATGTTGATGTAACGGTATAATACTGAACGGTTGCTACAGAATAATTAGAAGTATTATTTGGCGCAATCGGTGTAAATCGTTTACCGTCCTGATTCGCGTTCCAAACCGTGTTATTTCTTCCCGGTGTAATTGTTGCGACTGTACCCGCTGAATTATGAACCCCCTGAATTGCCAAACCGCCATTCCAGGTTGCACAATTCGGTTTCTGCCCGATCATCATATCAATGATGTTACTTGTCTCATAAAATACGATAGCACCATAATAACAAGTGTTCTGACATTGAAAGGCATTCACACTTTCAAACAAGACCACAAACTTCCTGTTCGGAGCAGTTCCAATCGTCTGATATTTGATAGGTCCGATGGGTGCTTGAGAAGGATTGATATCCGAATAGAATAGCATCGCTGAATTTCGCGTTGTGGTGAGGTTTGCCGTTTGTGGCAAGGTACCCATCCCTACTAAACTCCAGGGACAGCCGGTGTTTGCATTTGCAGCATTAAAACTGATCAGACCATTTGATCCGATTACACAATTGGTGTAATTAGCTCCATAAAAATTAAATGTAAATCCGATTGGAATCAATCCTGAATAAGAATCATCCGAAAGCTGAGGAAGAGTTGTCGCATTATTTAAAGTAATTCCCGACCCTAATATTGGCCCTCCCCCCGAACAATTTGTTATTTGAACCGTTTGACCGGCACAAACTGTCGCATCCTGACCCAGACAAAGTGCTACCTGGGCATTTAATACACTGTTTGAAACAAACAACAACGCACATATTAAAATTATCTTCTTCATAATTACCTTATTGTGTTGCTTTTAAAACGATTTTTTTAATTCATAGTTGCTTATTATGAATATAAATAAAGAAAAACAACAGGTAAACGGTATAAACAACTGAAAAACAACGCTTAACAAATAATTCAGAAGTCATTTATTTAACAAAACCACATAAATAAATGATGAATAGTCATTACATATTCCTTTCATTTTCAATATATTAACTTTTTATTTTCGAAACACCATGGTAAAACACCATATCTAACTGTAAATCATTCAATGTTAAATAATTACAAAAAAAATCCCGGTCCACCGAAGCGGACCGGGATTCCCTGATCTATATTAAAAGTAGTCTGGTGTTTTATTTAATAAGGTTAATGGCTCCGTTGAATACTTTCGCATCGTCCCAATACAGATCTTTCACCCTGGCAACCCAGGTATAAGCTCCTTCCTTAACAGGAGTGCCATTATATGTTCCATCCCATGCTGAATTTACGTCATGAGTTTCCCAAATGACTTCTCCCCAACGGTTGAAGATCATTAATTCGAAATCATACTCATCAATTCCCGAAACATAGAACTTCCAGCTTTGGTTGAACTCATCACCGTCTGGTGTGAACGCATTTGGAGCATAGAAAATGATGTCGCTGTTCACTGTCAAAATTCGTTCAACCGTATCCACACATCCTTCCGGAGTTTCAACCGCCAATTGAATCGTATAAGTTGCTACAATTCCTTCCGGGAAATGGAATGTCGGATTCTGGTATGTACTGTTGTTCGGATCCGAACCAGGCGAAGACCACGTCCATTGAACGACAGTCGGACTAGATTTATCCTGCATTTTCACTACTGTTTCAAAAAACGTAGTAGGATTTGCAGACATTGTAAAGTCAGCCACCGGGTTTGCAATAACATTTGCAATTCCAGGGTATGAGGCTGTTGTTACACATCCCAATTCTGAAATAACAGTGACATCAATCGTATAAATTCCTGCCGCTGTGTAGATATAATGAATACTGTCATTCCCATAAACAACACTCTCATCACCATTACCCAATTGAACCAATACTGAATCAATCGGATCATCATTGTCTATAGAAGCCGGATCCAAATAGAAGATCAAATCTCCAGGCAGACAAGAATATGGTTTATTTGCCAGATAAACAGGCGCAAGCGATGTCGGGAAAGTGATCATCATACAAGTATCGGTACTTGGAGAACCACATGCTTCCGTTAGTTCCACACAATATTGTGTCCCTGTGTCTATTGGATCTACCACAATTGATGTTCCTGTTCCGATTACCACTCCGTTTTCTTTCCAGGTAAATGTGTAATTTGAATTTGCGGGGCCATTTCCGCCAGTTCCGTTCACGCTGATCGTTGTTGAAGATTCCGGGCAGATAATTTGATCAGGAGTTACGTAAGTAATTTGTAAAGCCGGTGGTTGAGCTAAGGTTTCGGTTCTGGTAATAATACATCCCAGTGCATCCGTAACGGTTACTGTACTCATTCCAACATACAAATCATTTGCCGTAGCAGAAGTTGAAGCCGAATGATCCCAAGCATAACTGTAAGGAGGAGTTCCCTGAGCAACAGCTACGGTTAAAATTCCATCATTAGCTGAATTACAGGTTACATCACTAATAGTAGTAAAGCTTGCTGTCATTCCCGGAATCTCATTTACCGTTACATTCACAGTTCCTGTACATCCGATAGTTGATGTGATGACACAAGAGTAAGAGCCAGCAGATAAACCTGTTGCAGTTTGTGTACTCTGAGCGGAAGGATCATTCCATGCATAAGATAAAGTTCCAACTACAGGAGCCATGTTTGCAGTTGCAGTACCATCCGAACCTCCAGGGCATGAAACCAAAGTAGAAGTAGCAGAATATGCAACCGGGTTAGCACCAACTGTTACAGTAGTTGTTCCGGTACATCCGTTCGATAAAGTAATAGTACAGCTATAAGTTCCAGGTAAAAGTCCAGAAGCCGTTTTTGTAGTTTGCGCCGCCGGATCATTCCATTGGTAAGTAGCTGTAACACCAGCACTTGTTGGGTTACCAGGAATGTTATAATTTGCCGTAGCAGTACCGTTATGTCCCATCGGACAAGAAGCATTGGTGGTAGTTCCACTATATGTTGTATTGATATTTGCTACCGTTACAGTTGCTGTTGTTGGAGGCACAGCAACCCCATTAGCCGGGTTCGGACTTGAAGACACCTGAACAGTATATGTTCCCGGCGCAACGTTGCTGACGCTTTGAGTTGTTGGGTTTCCAGGGATATTCCAAATATAAGTATATGGAGCAAATCCTCCGTTCACAGTTACTGATACCGAGCCTGTAGCCTGATTACAAGTTGCAGGAGTTGAAGTAGCAGTAGCGCTGAAGCTAATACCATTACAGCTAACACCACCTGTTGATGGGTTTGAGGTATTCGGTTGCAAACTGATTGTTCCTGGGGAACCATTAAAGTTCGTTACCAATAGAATATAGACTTGTCCGGCAACTGCACCTGCAATATCTACAAATTCCGTAGAAGACGCGGAATAAGAACAGTCTACAGTCGGTGTGTTCGGCCCGATCGGGCAACCGGCAGCAACACTGGTATAAGGTCCGTATAAGGCAAAATCCACGTCAATTCCACCTCCACCGGCAGTTGTTTGCGTCAAAGTCAAGTGAATACTTCCGCTGGTTCCAATGGAAAATGCCAGCCAGTTTGCATTGGGCGTTGAGCCTAAGCACTGGTAACTCCCCATGCTTGGAACACCTGTATTACTCGCATAGGAACCTGCTGTTGAACATCCTGCCTGATTACAATTTGCTCCGGGAGCAAGTTGTGCAAGTACATTCAGGTTCAGTAGTAGTCCTAATGAAAGCAACGTATTTTTAATCGTTCTCATAGTATTAAATCTCTTAGTAATTGGGTTAGATCGAATATTCGGCTGCATAGCCGGTAATTACACCATTCATGGTTTGAATCAATGCTGCAAACTCTTCTTTTGTAAAAACAGCTTGTGATTCTATAATAATAGAAGTCACGTCATCACTTAAAACAAAGGAAGTAATTCGGGCATCATTAGTTAATAAAGTTTCAAGGGCTCCTTTTTGAGAAACGCTTATTCCGCTAAGTCCGATAACATGATGTGCTTTCACACCAGATAAGATATCAACACCGTCTATCTTATTTTGATTCATCTTATTTTGAACTGCGGAACCGGATAATTCGTAAATTTTTTCATACACCTGCCCGAAGGACTGAAAGCTGCATAAAGCAAGGCTAAAAGTGATTAGTAGAACAATTTTCTTCATCTATAAATTATTGATAACACATGCAAAAGACGAAATTATTAAGGATAGGTTGTCTCTTCCTTTTTTAAATATTATCAATACCCTCTTTTGAAGAAACAAAACGGGTCTCACACCGATTATATTTCGATTACTTATAATGTTCTATAAAATTTCGGCTTCATTTTTAAAATTAGTTACATTTGCCCCACGTAAAACAAAAGCATTTAATAATATGTCAAGTAAATACCAAGCACAGATTGACGCTTTTATGGACAAAGTAAGAGCAACCAACGGTCATGAAGCAGAATTTTTGCAAGCTGTTCATGAAGTTGCTGAAGCAGTTATTCCTTTTATGGAAGAAAATCCAAAATACAAGACTGCAAAAATTTTGGATCGAATCGTTGAGCCGGAAAGAACGATTATGTTCCGAGTTCCGTGGTTGGATGATAAAGGTGAAATTCAGGTAAATCGTGGTTACCGCGTAGAATTTAACTCTGCGATCGGGCCATACAAAGGAGGACTTCGTTTCCACCCTTCTGTTAACCTTTCTATCTTGAAATTCTTAGGATTTGAACAAATCTTCAAAAACTCATTAACGACTCTTCCTATGGGAGGTGGTAAAGGTGGTTCTGATTTTGATCCTAAAGGAAAATCAGATAACGAGGTAATGAAATTCTGTCAATCTTTTATGACTGAGCTTTCTCGTCATATTGGTGCTGATACGGATGTACCTGCCGGAGATATCGGTGTTGGTGGTCGTGAGATCGGTTACATGTTTGGTCAATACAAACGTATCCGTAACGAATTTACAGGAGTATTAACAGGAAAAGCACGCAACTGGGGAGGATCTTTGATTCGTCCGGAAGCTACAGGATACGGTACTGTATATTTCGCAAAAGAAATGCTGGCGACAAAAGAAGATTCTTTCTTAGGTAAAACAGTTGTTGTTTCAGGTTCAGGAAACGTTGCACAATACGCTTGTGAAAAAGCTACTCAATTGGGTGGTAAAGTAGTTACACTTTCCGATTCATCAGGTTACATTCATGATGCAGAAGGTATCGACGCTGCGAAACTGGCTTTCGTAATGGAATTGAAAAATGTAAAACGTGGTCGAATTGAAGAATACGTTAAACAATTCCCATCTGCAAAATTTGTTCCAGGAAAACGTCCTTGGGAAGTGAAAGCTGACATCGCGTTGCCTTGTGCTACTCAAAACGAATTAAATGGTGACGAAGCAAAAGCATTGATCGCAAATGGTGTAATCTGTGTTGCTGAAGGTGCTAACATGCCTTCTACTCCTGAAGCAATTGGTGCATTCCAGGCTGCTAACGTGTTATTCGCTCCGGGGAAAGCATCTAACGCAGGTGGTGTTGCAACTTCAGGTTTGGAAATGTCTCAAAACTCTTTACGTCTAAGCTGGACTGCTGAAGAAGTAGATGCTAAATTGCACAATATCATGATTTCTATCCACGAAGCATGTGTTAAATACGGTAAAGATGCCAAAGGAAATGTTGACTATGTGAAAGGTGCAAACATTGCAGGTTTCGTAAAAGTTGCTGATTCTATGATTGACCAAGGTTTGGTATAATCGAAAAAATAAATATCCTGAAAACCGTCCTGAACAATCAGGGCGGTTTTTTTTGGCTCATAAGCAAATCAACCACTAATCTGTTCGGAACAGGAAAGTGTGACTAAACAAAGGCACCTTTAGTCTGTAAAATTTATTTTTTAATAAAGCGTCTCACCTGATTACCTGCTTGCAGTAAGTAGACTCCTGCAACCAGTCTTTCCACATCAATCGCATTCTCCGCTCCGCTTAGTGTTTCCTGTAGAATCAGCTTCCCTGTCAAATCAATAATAGAAACTTCTGAAGGCCCCTTCAAGAAAACATACAGCATTGAACTTACCGGATTCGGATAAATTTCAAGAACACTCCGATTACTCTCCTCTATTCCTGCAGTAGTGACAGAAATACAAGCTGAAGTATCTGAACAACTACCATCGTAAACTATCACCGCGTAATCCCCATCAAGTGACGCCAGGAAAGATTGATTGATTTCACCTGCAATAGGCTGATTATTGGCGCAATCAATCCATTGATAAGCGGATGCCACAAAATTTGCAAACATACTTTGCCCCAAGCTGGTCGTTGAAACATCTATCGGGTTTTCTACCGAAAGGGTAGTTGTTAAAATACTGTCACAGCCATTTGACGTGAGCAAGGTATCAACGTAGACTCCATCTGTTGAATAATTATTATTTCCAACCGCAAGAAATTCCCCATAACAAAGCGTAATGGATTGCGTATTCCATATTTCATCTGGATCAATAATTTCGAACGTAACAGTATCATTGCAGGAACTCAGGTCGGATACCACGCATGAATAAGAGCCAGAAGGTAAATCACCGACTGTATTTCCGTTCCCTCCGATTAAAGGCCAGGAATACGAGATTGCTCCTGTTCCTCCAACGGTACTAATAGCTGCACTGCCACTCGAATCACCATAACAAACAGGATGCGAAGAAACTGCCGAAGCGTTTAAATTGCATACAAATTCAAGTTTTGAAACAAAGACATCTACACTTCCTACACCCGGAATTATATATGTTCCAGCATCTGGATCAAAGTCAGACAGACCGCTAAAATACCCGGAAGTATATATATTCCTTGACTCATCCACTACGATAGAAGTTGGGCGTTCATTTCCAAACTGCCCAAAATTCTTTGCCCATAAATAGTCCCCGTTTTCTGTCAACTTGGAAATGTATGCGTCAACCGTTACTGTTCCCCCACCCGATGCAGACAAATTATAAACACCCGAACCAGGATCAAAATCTGTAGTACCGGAGAAATATCCGGTCACATATAAATCACCTAAAGTATCCATAGCGATTGAAGATGCTGTCTGAGTATGCGCTCCTCCAATTTGTTTAACCCAAAGAAAACTTCCTGCTGAATCCAGTTTAGAAACAAACGCATCATAACTACCCATTGAAGAAAGATCTTGAATACCTGGTCCTGGATCGAAATCTACTGTTCCATTAAAAAGCCCTACAGTATAAACATTCCCCGAAGAATCCGTAATCAATGAGTTCCCATCATCCTGACCAACGCCTCCAAATTGTTTTGCCCAAACGAAGTTTCCGTCAGGGTCCAGCTTACAAATGAAAATATCGTTACTTCCTGCTGAAGACAAATTAAAAACACTCGTTCCAGGATCAAAATCCGTGGTTTCCTGGAAAAAACCAGTTGTGAGAATGTTTCCGGAATCATCCAGGTTAAGAGACATGATTGGATTAAAACCGGGACCTGCAATTTGCTTTACCCATAGAAAATCGCCGTTGGAATCCAATTTGGAAATGAACCCATCTGAAGCTCCTTCAGAAACCAGATTTGTTACTCCTGCTCCCGGATCAAAGTCCAGTTCTCCCCCAAATTGACCTGCTGTAAATATGCTTCCGATTTCATCCACTTTAATTGATAAACCATAATTAGATCCAAATTCAGTTGCTTTGAATTGTTTTGCCCAAATGAAATTCCCGTCAGAGTCCAGTTTACAAATAAATACATCTGCCTCAGCAGCGATCAGTTCATAATTACCGGGGCCGGGATCAAAATCTATCGTATCTTGAAAGAGCCCGGTAATATATAAATTACCCAATGGGTCTATTGCAATTGCTCTGGATTCATCCTGAAGTGTTCCCCCTATTTGCTTTGTCCAGATTAAATTACCCGCAGCATCCAATTTTGTAATGAACATGTCGTAAGACCCATTGGAAACCATATTCTGCACAGACGGCCCGGGATCAAAATCAGCAGTTTGCGAAAAAATACCCGTAGTATATACGTTCCCAAAATCATCAACTACCATTTCATATGCAGCATCCTGCATACTGCTTCCCATAGCTTTAGCCCAAGAAAATTCTACATCCTGAGCAAATGTCATGGTATATGAAATCAATGAAAAACAAAGTGTCGTAAGCAAGTGCATTCTCTTCATGGTGTTTTGAGTTAGTGATTAAATCTAATAAAAGTGATCGAATCAGCAAATTGGAAATGAGTATTTTAACTCTCTTGAATAAAATGCTTTGATTGTTAACAAGAACTCATTTTTAGGAACTGTCAAAAATAACTAGGAATTGTTGTCAACTTTTTAGGATTTGACTTTCATGTTCTGTTTATTAAAAATACATTTGTGTGCGATATTCAGTATGGAGAAAGAAAAGACTAAAAGATTGATTGATTTTGATCGAGCAGGCTTCGAAAACGAAGAGCTTGTTACTATTTATAAAGCGCTTGCAAAACCGCGCCTGATCGAGGAAAAGATGCTTATTCTTCTTCGCCAGGGGAAGATTACCAAGTGGTTTTCCGGTTGGGGACAAGAAGGTATCTCCGTGGGATCTGCATATGCGATGAAGGAAGAAGAATTTATTCTTCCGATGCACCGTAATCTGGGTGTATTCACTACACGTGGAATTCCTTTGAATCGTCTTTTTGCTCAATTCCAGGGAAAAATGTCGGGCTTCACAAAAGGCCGTGACCGCTCTTTCCATTTCGGAACAAAAGACTACAATATTGTGGGGATGATCTCTCATCTTGGTCCGCAACTTGGAATTGCAGATGGAATTGCACTGGCAAATAAATTAAAAGGAAACAATAACGCAACAATTGTATTTACAGGAGATGGTGGTGCGTCGGAAGGCGACTTTCATGAATCACTGAACGTTGCAGCAGTTTGGGATCTCCCGGTAATTTTTGCAATCGAAAATAATTGCTGGGGATTATCTACTCCAAGTAACGAGCAGTTTCGCTGCAAACAATTTATCGATAAAGGGATCGGTTACGGAATGGACGCTTTCCAGGTTGATGGAAACAATATATTGGACGTAATTCGTACCGTGCGTAAAATCGCAGATTCTATCCGTCAGAAACCAAGACCATTCTTACTGGAATGTATGACGTTCAGAATGCGTGGCCATGAGGAAGCTTCAGGGACCAAATATTATCCTGAAGGACTTCAGGATGAATGGGCGAAAAAAGACCCGGTTTCAAATTATGAAGCTTATTTATTGGAGCAAGGTGTTTTAACGAACGAATTGATTGCAGAGATTCAACAGGAAATTAAAGAAGAAATTCAAAACGGGCTGGACATTGCATTTGCCGAAAGTCCGATCGAAGCAGATCTTCAGAGAGAACTCGACGATATTTACGCTCCTTTCACTCAAACGGTCATTCATCCGGCAAGTGAAACAAAAACTGAAAAACGTTTCATTGATGCGATCTCCGATTCATTGAGACAAAGTATGATCCGCTATCCGGAATTGGTTATCATGGGACAGGATATTGCTGAATATGGCGGTGCGTTCAAGGTCACCGAAGGTTTCGTAGAGGAATTTGGAAAAGGACGCGTTCGCAATACACCGATCTGTGAATCTGCTATTGTTGGAGCAGGATTAGGTTTATCCATTGCAGGAATGAAAGCTATTGTCGAAATGCAATTTGCAGACTTCGTGACTTGCGGTTTCAACCAGATTATAAACAATTTAGCCAAAATACACTGGAGATGGGGGCAAAATGCGGATGTAGTAGTTCGTATGCCAACCGGGGCAAATACTGCTGCCGGACCATTCCACAGCCAAAGCAACGAAGCATGGTTCTTCCACACACCAGGGTTAAAAGTGGTTTATCCTGCTTTCCCGGGAGATGCGAAAGGATTATTGAATGCAGCTATTGAAGATCCGAACCCCGTTCTGTTCTTTGAACATAAATTCCTGTACCGAAGCATACGTGAGGATATTCCTGATGATTATTATACTGCCGAGATTGGAAAAGCCGGTTATGTCCGCAAGGGAGATGATCTGACGATTATCACTTACGGATTGGGAGTTCATTGGGCACTGGAAGTTTTGGATGCACATCCTGAGATTTCCGCAAACTTGATCGACTTAAAAACATTGCTTCCATTGGATACGGAAACCATTTACGATGCTGTTCGCCAGACAGGGAAAGTACTCGTTCTTCATGAAGATTGCATGACCGGCGGAATTGGCGGGGAATTAGTCGCTCTGATCAACGAAAACTGTTTTGATGCACTGGATGCTCCCGTTAAACGTGTAGCTTCACTGGATACACCTGTTCCGTTTGCAGTAGCATTGGAAAAACAATTCCTGCCTTTGGACCGATTCAAACAGGCATTGATTGAACTATATGAATTCTAATTCAATAACGATATAAAACAGTAAGGGCGGAAAATTTTCCGCCCTTACTGTTTTTATGGGGATGCGATTAATCGCATCCTACATATTAATCTTTCACTACTGTATAACCAGGATATTTTGATTTGTCAAATACAAACTTGCTGTCTTCTATAGCCGGGTTTGACGTGAATTTTGTCATCGTGAATGTTGAAACAGTTCCGTCATTTGCTTTCAGGATCGCTTTTTTCAATTCGCTATCTTCCTTCGAAATGTAAATAATGATTGTATGGTAATTTGCTTTCTTCGGGGTCTTTGGATACAGGTAAATTACGTGCACTTTTTCTCCGTTCAACGTTTCCTCTTTCTCATATTTGCTTTTGAAACCGGTTTCCCAAATGGTCATCAATTTTTTCGGATTGATCGATTCTTCATCCGCACCTGATGCATCTGTTTCGTAAACAGTCTTTTCTTCCTTTACAATACTCCAGGTCTTAATTCCATTAGAGATAAGAGTTGTTTCACCGTAAGTTGCACTGAATTTATCACCCTTTACCCATCCTTTCCCGGACATATTTGAATTTGTTCCGTTTGAGCTATTCTTGATTGTTGCGCTAAATTCAACGTAAAATGTCTTCAGCCCTTTTATTTTCGCTGAAACCTTATCAAGAATTCCGTCTGCTTTTGCATCCTGGCTATAAGATAAAGTACTTCCCAATAAGGTTAAGCAAATAAATAAGTATTTCATGTTTTACAATTTTCTCTGCAAATATCAGAAATTGTGCCAAGAATCATGTTACATAATTGACACAATTAATAATTTAAAATGGCGAATTGAAAAGTTTAATAATGAAAACAACTCTGATGGGCGTTTTTCCTTTCACAAGGACAGTATTTCCCCTTCTCAATTTTTAATTGATTTAGCTGATCCCTTTCGCGCGCAGAAATTCTTCCAAACTTTCCAAATCACTGAAAAGTACTTCACGCGCTTTACTTCCCTGGAAAGGTCCTATGATTCCATATCCCTCCAGTTGGTCAACAATTCTGCCCGCCCTGTTATAACCCAATTTCAGTTTGCGCTGCAGCAAAGAGGCCGAACCCTGGTTATTAATAACAACAATTCGGGCTGCATCGGCAAACATGGAATCTACCTCATCCAGGTCGATATCCCGGTCCTCTCCACCATTTTCACCCACGTACTCAGGAAGGATCAATGCTTCCGGATACGCTCTTTGTTCTCCGATGAATTTACAAATATCTTCCACTTCAGGTGTATCCGCAAAACCACATTGAACGCGAATCAGGTCCTGTCCGAGAGAGATCAGCATGTCTCCGCGACCAATCAGCTGATCGGCTCCGGAAGAATCCAGGATGGTGCGTGAATCAATTTTGGAAAGTACACGGAATGCAATACGGGCCGGGAAATTTGCCTTGATCATACCGGTAATTACATTAACCGAAGGCCGTTGTGTTGCAACGATCAGGTGAATTCCGATTGCGCGGGCCAATTGCGCCAAACGTGCTATCGGATGTTCCACTTCTTTTCCTGCTGTCATGATCAAATCTGCGAACTCATCGATCAGAACAACGATATATGGCAAATAATGATGTCCTTTTTCCGGGTTCAGTTTGCGCGCAATGAATTTGGCATTGTATTCCTTGATCGTACGAACCTGCGCTTCTTTCAGCAATTCGTAGCGGTTATCCATCTCGATACATAAAGAATTCAGCGTAGCAACAACTTTCGAGGTATCGGTAATAATTGCATCCTCCTCTCCCGGCAGTTTTGCCAGGAAATGGCGTTCAATGCGATTATACAGCGTCAGCTCCACTTTTTTCGGATCGACCAGTACAAATTTAACCTGGGCCGGATGTTTCTTGTAGAGAATGGAAACCAAAATAGCATTCAGTCCAACCGACTTACCCTGACCTGTTGCTCCTGCAACCAGTAAGTGAGGTGCTTTCGTTAAGTCAAAGGTATAGGTTTCATTCGTGATCGTTTTACCCATTACGATCGGCAATTCGAAATCAGAATTCTGGAATTTCTCCGAAGCGATCAACGATTTCATGGAAACCATATCCGGACTGCTGTTCGGAACTTCAATACCGATAGTTCCCTTGCCCGGGATCGGTGCAATGATACGAATTCCCAGAGCCGATAAACTCAAAGCGATATCGTCCTCCAGATTCTTGATTTTCGAGATACGAACGCCGGGAGCAGGTACGATTTCATACAAAGTAACTGTTGGTCCGACCGTTGCTTTGATTTTGGCAATATCAATCTTATAATGAGAGAGCGTCTCGACAATCTTGTTTTTATTATCCTCTAATTCCTGTTTATTGATTGAAACTTGTCCGTTTCCGTAATCCTTCAACAAATCAATCGGAGGAAGCATATAACCCGATAAATCCAAGGTAGGATCATAATCGCCATATTCTTGTCGGATCGAATTAAACTCATCATCCGAAAGTGTTGCTTCTGTTTTGGCAATGCTTACTTTGAAGTCACTTTCTTCATCTTCCTCCTCTTCTTCATCAATTATTTGCGGTGCTTCGGGTTCTAATTCCGGTTCTTTTTCGGCCCCGGGCTGAATCACGATAAAGCTTTCTTCGCCATCACCATACGATTCATCTTCCTCATCCTCCTCATCGAAACGCACTTCTGCGGCTTCCTGTTCAGCACGAATTTGATCTTCACGAATCGTATTGACCACATGAATATCCGTCATGTTGGCTGCAAGCGGCTGATCATCCTCAAAAAACGATTCTTTTGCTCCCTTTGCACGATTCCACCAGGACATGATATCGGCATTGAACAGAATTACCAAAACAATCCATAAAAGAGCTACGATTGCTATAAAACTTCCGAAACTTCCGATTGTCAGTTTCAACCATTGGTTAATCACGAAACCAAAAGTCCCACCCAAATAATCAATGTGTTCAACAAAATATCCTAAGAATACAGAACTCCAAACCATGAATAGAACTGCGACTGCAATCGACCTTCTAATCGGGAGCAATAAAATATTCAGCATCCATTTAAACCCGATCAGGAAAATAATGAACGAGATTGCAAAAGATGAAACTCCGAACCAGCGGTACATAAACAAGTGAGACATCCATGCGCCGAATTTACCGAGCCAGTTCTCTACCGGTTCCGGATTATTGTCAAACAGAAAACCAAAGAGAGAAACATCCAGCACACGGTCCTGATCTGAAGTCCAGGTGAAAAAATAGGAAAAACACGAAAGAAAGGTGAAGAAGGAGAACAAAACCATTGCAATTCCCAAGATCGTTTTGACCCGCTTTTTATCGAAGCGATTAGACAAGCGGTCCATCAAAGCGTTATCGGAAGGCTTGCGTTCTTTCGCAGGCTTTCCCTTCGTCTCTTTTTTCGCTTTATCTTCTGCTGCTTGCTCGCTTTTCTGCCTGTATTCGTTTTCCAATGTCATTCTTCACGAAGTATCTTACGAAGATAAGGATAGAAAGCAGCTTTGGTTAACAGGAATTCATTTAACTATAAACAAACTACTGTTCATTATTCGAATAGAATGCCCGCATAAATTCTTCGAAGCTGATCCGCTTATAATCTGACGGAATTCCAAACAAATCCCGATTAATTTGCTGATCCTTTTTCTCCACTAATTCATAATGGATCAAACCGTCCTGAGAAGGGATATAATAATCCAGTGCCAAGCCCTTTACTTCAGGGTAAACCTGCAGGTATTTGTTGCTCAGTTTGGTAGAGAAATAGCAGTAGAAACCATCCGTGTTTTCATCTTTTACCAAATACTTTTTGGCTTTTAGCCCGGCAATTCTTTTAGATCCCCCTTTCTTTTTGACTGTATAACTAGTGGGAACAGAATCATTTTTCTTTGACAAGTCCGTTTGAATAGCATATTTATTCCCATCCAGTTCCAACAAGAGGTATGCTTTATTCAAAGACATATTCCGAATATACACCTGAACTCCAAACTGTTCTGTTTCTGTTTCCACGCGAACAAGTGTATCATTTGTATACAATGTAACGCCCCAGGATTTCCAAACTGCATTCGTATCGGGAGCCATTACGGTTGCTTTGTATTTCAGGATGCCTGAAAACGATTTTTGGGAAAATCCTAAAAATGCGGTCAATAAAACCGTACTGATAATACAGATTAATTTCATTTCTCTTTTTTTGTGTGAAGGTAGTTTTAAATTTCCAGCGACGCTTATTCAATGATAAGGTAAACACTCATTATTAAACCGTAAAATCACGCTAATCCGCTGTGGTCGATCTCTCATTCGAATGTTGCGAATAAACTGTTCATTTTTTGATTGTACTCATCATAGCTGATGGATGTACCTTTTGCCGGCAAAGTAAACAAGCGTTTTTTTGACTCATCTACTTTCGGAATAAACCTGGTGGCTTTGTAATCCATTCGGATTCCAAATCGGTCAACAGAATATGCCAGTAAAACACCGGGAACTTCCTTAAAGGTATTGTACCAATTCGGGTTCTTCAATTCAATTTCCTCCGTATACCAAAGCGTGATAACATCCTTCTTATCTTTTTTGTTTACAGCGAGTGCTTTCTTGACATTAAACCCGGCCAGAGTATCCGTTACTTCCGTGAATTGAATATCATACTGCGTTTGTTCATTTAGCATACGTTGAATTTCCTTCGGAGTGAGTTTTGTTTTAAATGCCTCTTCACCATACTGGAAATAAATGTCCATTTGCTTTTGGTTACAATCAAAAAGTAAAATATTCTGAAAGTTTCCCCTACTGATATCGTTTCGCACGATTCCGTTTTTGAAGCTGATCTCAATTTCTTTGGGAAGAATATTATACAAGAAGATATTCTTTTTGTGATTTGGGTAATCCGCCGAATAAATGATCGTCCCTTCATTGATCACTTCTTCTTTCGAAGAGCATGAACACAGGAGAACGATGCAAATTCCAATCAGTATGGATGAATGCTTTACCAACATATAAACTCTTTAATAATAAGTTAATACGCCAAATTGTTGAAAAGGTTTCGAGACCATGCATAACTTAAAATAGTCAGACTAAAGCAAATATGTATTTTTGCGCTATTAACACTATGTTATGCATCGGAAAATTGAAATCATTGTAAACAACTCGGAATTGGCAGCCGGCACCAGAGGTTCATCTCTTGGCCCCGGGGCTATTATGACAGCAGCAAGAAAAGCAAACAATCCATTTTTCGGATTATACCCGCTTCATCCTTTACCTGATTACAATCGATTTTTAGATCAAAAGAACGAAACAGAACATGCCAAAAACCTGATTGGCTATAAATTGGTATTCGAATCAGTTGCAGAAGCCACAAAAGACTTGCTGAACAAAGGCTCCTTCCCTATTATTTTAGCGGGAGACCATGGTTCAGCCGCCGGGACTATTGCCGGAATAAAAGCTGCATTTCCCGAAAAACGTTTAGGTGTTGTATGGATTGATGCACATGGGGATTTACATTCTCCATATACGACTCCATCCGGGAACATTCACGGAATGCCTTTGAGCCTTTCACTTGGAAACGACAATTTAAAATACAAACGCAATTCGCCTTCGGAAGAAACAGTGAGCATTTGGGAAGAACTTAAAACAAAGTACACCAATGCAGCGAAAGTGAAGGCTTCAGACCTGGTATTCATCGGGGTAAGAGATACTGAATTCGAAGAAAATCAACTGATCGCCGAGAACAATATCACAAATCACACTGTTGAAGCGGTTAGAAAAGAAGGTGCCCAAATTATCGTTCAACGGGTTTTGGAGCAACTGGGAGGCTGTGAGTTGATCTATGTATCATTTGATGTAGACTCAATGGACCCGCAAATCACTTCTTTCGGAACCGGAACTCCGGTTGGAAACGGTATTTTTCCCGAGGAAGCTGAAGAAATATTAACTTTGCTGGCACAAAACCCAAAAACGGTATGTATCGAATTCGTAGAGGTAAATCCGTGCCTGGACAATAAAGCAAACACCATGGCAGAAACCGCATTTTCATTACTGGATTCGGTGGCAGCTGTGTTGAATAATTGATGCTTCGACTCCGCTCAGCGCTTAGCATTCTTGAAAAAAGACTGAGTTCACCACGGAGAAAAGTCTGAATAAAACAAATAATAACATAAACAGTCCCAATGGAAGATTTAATCAAGTCGGCAATCATTGAAAAATCAAATCAGTTATTTGGTTTTGAATGTTCTGACTCGCTGATTCAGTTTCAAAAAACAAAGAAAGAATTTGAAGGAGATACCACTTTGGTATTATTTCCTTTGATCAAACTTGCAGGAAAATCCCCGCAGGAAATTGGAAACGTGCTTGGTGATTTTTTAAGGGACGATATTCGCTGTGTGAGCGATTATTCGGTTATTGGCGGATTCTTAAACTTAAGTTTCCCGAACGATTATTGGACACAGCAATTGAGTGAAATTGATTCGAACATTCATTTCGGATCGGCTGAAAAAAACTCAAAATCCGAGATCATGGTAGAGTATTCGTCTCCGAATACCAACAAACCATTGCACTTAGGTCATTTACGCAATAACTTTTTGGGTTATTCCGTTGCACAAATCCTGGACGCTTATGGCCACCGGGTGATCAAAACCCAGATCATTAACGACCGCGGAATTCACATTTGTAAGAGCATGCTTGCCTGGCAAAAGTTTTCCCCGCTGAATGAAAAGGGAGAACGCGAGAACCCAAACAATACGGGACTCAAAGGAGATAAACTGGTTGGGAAATACTATGTTGAATTCGACAAACAGTTCAATGCCGAAGCAAAAGAAATTATTGCTGAGTGGAATGCCGGGAATTTCGAAGGTTACTCCGAAGCAGCTGTTGCTAAATATCACGAATTCACCGAAGCAAAAGCGGGTAAAGATGAGAAAGCAATTGCCGGTTTAGATGACAAGATCAAAGAGCTTGCTAAAAACGAAACATCTATTTTACGCGAGGCGAAAGATTTGTTGGTTCGCTGGGAAGGGCGTGATCCGGAAGTCTATTTACTCTGGACAACTATGAATGGCTGGGTTTACGACGGATTTAAACAAACCTATGAGAAAATGGGGGTTGATTTCGACCGTTTGTATTACGAATCCGACACGTTTATTCTGGGAAAAGACATCGTTAACGAAGGATTGAGCAAAGGCGTTTTCTACAAAAAAGAAGATGGTTCGGTCTGGATAGATCTGACCAGCGAAGGACTGGATCACAAGCTTTTACTGCGTTCGGACGGAACATCCGTTTACATGACACAGGATTTGGGAACTGCAGTAGACCGTTTCAATGACTATCCCGGACTAAGCGGAATTATTTATACCGTAGGTAACGAGCAGGATTATCACTTCAAAGTGCTTTTCCTGATCTTAGATAAACTTGGTTATTCCTGGGCAAAATCCTGTTTTCACCTGTCTTACGGGATGGTGGATCTGCCTTCAGGGAAAATGAAGTCGCGGGAGGGAACTGTTGTTGATGCAGATGACCTGATGGACGAAGTGATCGAAAGTGCAAAAGAAATGACTTCAGAACGCGGTCATTTGGACGGAATGAACGATGCAGAGCGTGAAACCTTATACAAAACGATTGGAATGGGTGGATTGAAGTATTATTTACTAAAAGTCGATCCGAAGAAACGCATGCTATTCAATCCTGCCGAATCCATTGAACTGAACGGCCACACAGGTCCTTTCATTCAATATGCTCATGCACGGATCCAATCCCTTCTTGGAAAGGCGAGCGATTTCAAATTAGACACAAACACTGAAATCGGGGCTGCCGAAAAGGAAATCATCAAGCAACTGGCTCTGTATCCTTCCATCATTGAGGAAGCTGCAAAAACCTATACTCCTTCGACCGTTGCGAATTATACGTATGAACTGGTGAAATTATTCAATCATTTCTATCAGAACGTAATGATCTTAAGTGAAACGGATGAAAAGCAAAAGGCACTGCGTTTAACTGTCAGTAAAAACGTTGCCAAGGTGATTAAAAGTTCCATGAACCTATTGGGAATTACTGTACCAAATAAAATGTAAATAACCTTTTTGGGGACGCGATGCATCGCGTCCTACAATGAAAAGGGGTTCCGCTAGTGCAGAACCCCTTTTTTAACTCTAACAACCAGTCAATTGACTGATGTCAATTGCACATTAGTTTTTGCTAATGTGTAATGTGTATATTAAACTTTGCCGCCTGTAATCAAGCGGGCTATAACAATGATAACTACCGCGCCGACCGTAGCAGTCAATAAAACTCCCCAAATATTATCAGCGGTAAAAATATTCAATAAGCCGAATAACCAGGTACCGACAACACCTCCTAAAATCCCCAAGATGATATTGAATAAAATCCCACCTCTGGAACTGTCCATAATCGCACCAGCCAGCCAGCCGGCAACGCCTCCAATTACTAATGCCCATAACCAACTCATATATCTATATTTTAGATGTGAACTTACGGGTAATTTAGCTAAAATGAACGAGCAATAAAAGAAGTTTTAAACCTTTTAGCTTATGTTAACAGTAGAAAATTATTTATTTGGAATTGCCCAAAAAGGCATACATTAAGATGTTTGCACCCATTTGAAGTGCCTGCTTCCTCTTCTCTTCCGAATCGTTGTGAACCGCCTGATCTTCCCAGCCATCACTTAAATCCGTTTCATAGGTATACAAGCAAACAAGTCTTCCTTCAATAATAATTCCGAAAGCTTGTGGTCTTTTACCATCATGCTCGTGGATCTTCGGCAGACCGTTAAAATCGTATTTCTGATGGAAGATGGGATGAGAAAAAGGAAGTTCCACCAATGAATTATTCGGAAAGACTTTTTTCAGTTCTTCGCGGATAAACTTGTCCATTCCATAATTGTCGTCAATATGCAAAAATCCGCCGCCCAACAGGTAATTTCTCAGGTTTTCAGCTTCAGTCAATGAAAAGACCACATTTCCATGACCTGTCATGTGGATAAAGGGATACAAACTCAATTCAGGACTACCAACATCTACATAAGGAGCTTCTTTTGAGATCGTAGTTCCGAGATTTGTATTACAAAATTGAGCCAAGTTTGGCAGAGCAGTCGGATTGGCATAATAATCTCCACCGCCGCTATATTTCAGGAATGCAATCTGATAACTTCCCTGAGCCAGGGATAGTGTGCTAAGAAAAAACGTGACAATTATAATTAATGCTTTCATCTAGTTAACTGTTAATGGCTAAAACACAAGCAACCATTCCTGCTGTTTCCGTTCTTAACCGCGCCTCGCCCAAATGTACAGCTTCATAACCGTGTTTCAAAGCAAGTTTCAATTCAGCTTCACTGAAGTCGCCTTCCGGGCCGATCAGGATTCGATAAGGGTGCTTCAACTCACTGACCGGTTTTTTGTCTCCTTCCATACAATGAGCCAATCCGCCATTCGGGTTATTTGTTACGAAATCCTTAAAACTCTGAAGTTCTTCGATCTCCAATAAAAAGTCATGCTGTGCCTGTTTCATAGCAGAAATAGCCACGCGCTGCAAACGTTCCGGTTTCAGCTGAACCCGTTCCGAGCGTTCACAATTCAGAAAAGTCAGTTTTGTTGCTCCTATTTCGACTATTTTCTCGACCATCCATTCCATGCGATCCAGGTTTTTTGTCGGGGCGATGGCTAAATGAAACCCGGGTTCTTTTCGCGTCTTTTGTTCCTTGGAAACCACTTTCACCTGGCATTTCTTCGGATGCGCTTCTATCACTTCTGCTGTTACAATTAATCCTAAACCATCCAGAAGCAGGAATTGATCTCCATTTTCGTACCGCAATACGCGAATGATGTGTTTCGATTCTTCTTCAGGCAGCGTGAAGGTTTCCGAGTCCGGGATTTCAAGGAGAAAAAAGCGTCTCATCAATTGAGTATTTGAACCAACATTTCTTTTAATAACTGACCGTCAGAGGTAGAGCTATTCCCTACTCCTTTTGCTTTCAAATCGTAATTATGCAGGATCTCTACGTTCCGGGCTAAAATCTTTGGCGGATAGTTCGGGCAATTACGGATCAATTCTTTCGCTACAAAAGGATGCAATCCAACCGAAGAGGCAATAGCTTCAGGTGTTTTATTGGGAGCGAAATGAACGCGCATCATGTTGGTAAACAATTTAAAAACAGACGGAATGACTACGATAATGGAATGTTCCTTGGGGTTTTTCTCAAAATAATCAGCTATTTGAAACGCCTTTAAGGTATCGCGGATTGCGATGGCATTTACCAGCTCGAAAACATTGTAATCTTTTGAAATTCCGATATTTTCTTCAATATGTACATCAGAGATCTTCGTGCCTTTTTCGAGAACTATTGCCAGTTTGTCCAATTCGTTCACAATCCGGGACAAGTCATTTCCCAAAAACTCACCCAATAAGGCGGCTGCTTTGGAAGTGATTTCATATCCTTCCGAACGGACATAGGTTGCGATCCATTCCGTCAGGTTATAATCTTTTACTTTCTCTGATTTGAAGTTTACTCCAACATTCGCGATCTCTTTGGTGAACTTCCGTTTTCCATCAAGAGCTTTGTATTTATGGCAGAGAACAAGGATATTACTTTCGACCAAATTCGGAAGCAATTTTTCCAGTTCATAAATATCTTTTAAATCCTGTGCTTCGCGAACGACAACGACCTTTCTTGTCCCCATGAAGGGAAAGCTGCGGGCTTCGCTCATTAAAGTCAGAACATCCAGGTCTCTTCCGTAATAAACAGCAAGGTTAAAATCCTTTTCGGATTCATCCACAGCATGTTCGATCAAGGCATCGGAGAGCAAATCTATGAAATACGGTTCTTCACCATGCAGCACATATATGGGCTTGAACTGGCCGTTCTTGATGTCTTTCAGAAGCGCTTTGTGATCCATTTACCAAAATTACAAATCAATTACGAATTACGAATCACGAATTATGGATTGATTTTATTACAAAGGCAACTTCGACTCCCATTGACGCTTCGGTCAAGGTTTTCAACGCTCAGTCTCCTTTTAAAGATAAATCACCTTAACCAGGAGTAAATTTCCTACTTAGCAGAATCGAATGAATTCGGAATTAGGCATTCGGTATTCGTAATTCACTGAACGGAATTCGTAATTTTGCATCTATGTCTTACCCTTCGTTGAATTTACCCTCTGCTTCCTTAAAGCTTTCCAAAGAGAAGGACGAATTTTTCGTTTGGTGCGTTATCCGCAGAAAGAAATTGCTTTTGACACCTGAAGAATGGGTTCGCCAGCATGTAATCCATTACCTCATCTACCACAAGAACACTCCGATTGAGCGCATTAACAGCGAGCATTTGCTTAAGATCAACGGGCAAAACAGGCGCTGTGACGTGGTTATAGTTGACAGTTATGGTAAAGCGAAACTGATCATTGAATGCAAGGCACCGGAAATTTCACTGGATGAGAAGGTGTTTTTGCAGACGAGTAATTATATCCAGGAAAGTAAGGCTGCTTATTTCTGGATGACCAATGGATTGAACCACGTGATCGTGGAATGTATGAATCCGGATGTGTTTTTGGAGGAATTACCGGATTTGTAGACATTAGGATTTTAAGAAGAGACTTAAGACCGAAAACAAAAGACTCTGATATTCGTGTAGGGGAAACACTTTACATTTTTGAGAAAAACAATTAGATACTAGACTTTGGGATTTTAAGACTGGATTTTCTTCAAACAGATGGTAGATTAACGCGAAAATGCAGTAAAATTGCGAGTTAAATATTTAACAAAAGTCGCTCTATAGTCGCTTTAAAGTCGCTCTACCTACGCTCTATCCACACTCTATCCATACTTCACTGTTTTTAAAGCAGAGAAGATGCGTGTTTTCTCATTCATAGCTGTTTACACTTTTGAGAAGTTAATGGATTTTCGCAGATTAAATTTCACCAAAAATTTAAACCTTTGAATCAATTACATGTATTTCGCTTCCAGCTTGAATTCGCTGGTTGTGTGGAATGTCAAATCCGGGTAGTCTTTTTCTGCCATTTGAAGCAAGAATGAAGTTTCAGCGAGGAATACCAAATTACCATCTTTATCTTTTGCCAGGTATTGTGATTTCGCACGCATGAAGTCTTTCAACTGGTCTTCGTTATCGGTAGTGACCCAACAGGCTTTGTGGTAATTTTTAGGAACGAAGCGACATTTTGCACCGTATTCATGGTCTAAGCGGTAAGCTATTACTTCAAACTGCAGCTGTCCGACGGTACCAATGATCTTTCTGTTCCCGGGTTGCTGGATAAATAACTGTGCTACTCCTTCGTCCATTAACTGGGAAACTCCTTTTTCCAATTGCTTGGATTTCATCGGATCCAAATTCTCCAATTCCTGGAAAAGCTCGGGTGAAAAGCTTGGGATTCCTTTAAACATAAAGTTTTCTCCTTCATTCAGCGTATCACCAATCTTAAAATTTCCCGTATCGTATAAACCGATCACATCACCCGGATAGGCTTCATCAATAACACTTTTATCCTGTGCCATAAATGAGGTCGGATTGGGAAACTTGAATTTCTTATCCAACCGCACGTGGTTGTAGAAGGTATTTCGTTCGAATTTCCCGGATACGATTCGCAAGAAAGCAATCCGATCTCGGTGTTTCGGATCCAGATTCGCATGAATTTTAAATACAAAGCCCGAGAATTTCTTATCGGACGGCTCCACCCGTTTTGTATCTGCATCTCTTCCTCTCGGTGAAGGAGAAATACGAACAAATGTATCCAGCAATTCTTTTACTCCGAAATTGTTTACTGCAGAACCAAAGAACACAGGTGCAACATCTCCCGAAAGGTACGTTTCACGATTAAATGCATCGTAAACACCTTCAATCATTTCCAGTTCTTCCCTCAATTCCGCCGCAGGTTTATCTCCTACCAATTCATCCAGCTCAGCCGAATCAATGTCCGAAAGGGAAACGATATCGGTAGAGATCTTTGTTTTATTTGCAGCGAATAAGTTGATATTCTTGTCGTAAATGTTGTAAACTCCTTTGAAGCGATCACCCATTCCAATCGGCCAGGCCAATGGACGAACCTTGATATCCAAAGAAGATTCCAATTCATCCAGCAACTCGAAGGGATCCTTTCCTTCACGGTCCATTTTATTGATAAAGATGATTACCGGCGTTTTACGCATACGGCAAACCTCCATCAATCGTTTTGTTTGTTCCTCTACCCCGTTCGCACAGTCGATCACCAAAATCACACTATCGACCGCAGTTAGCGTTCTATAGGTGTCTTCGGCAAAGTCCTTGTGACCGGGAGTATCGAGAATATTGATCTGCTTTCCGGAATATTCAAAAGCCATCACGGAAGTAGCAACGGAGATCCCACGCTGTTTTTCAATTTCCATGAAATCGGATGTCGCTGTCTTCTTGATTTTATTGTTCTTCACAGCTCCAGCAGATTGAATTGCACCACCAAAAAGCAATAACTTTTCAGTCAGGGTTGTTTTACCTGCATCGGGATGCGAGATAATCCCAAAGGTTCTACGCTTTTCAATTTCTACGTCGTTGCTCATGATTGCTGTTTATTGGGTGCAAAAGTAGTTCAAAAAAAGCAAAGTGAAAAGGTAAAGGCGAGAAGGCAGTTTGACTACGCTCAATGACCTTCCGTAAAAGGAATTATTTCAACTGATAAGAAAGGATGATTTCGTGGGTTCTGTTGTTATTAATTGCATTGCTAAAATGGGTGTTGACTCCAAATTCATAACAATAACCCAAACGAAATTTTCCAGCTATATCGTAACCGATCATCGGTCCAAGTTCAAATCCATTCCCAGGAAATGCAGCTGTGGACCCAAACCATAGATTTTTCCAGGATGCAACTAAAGCCACAATAGAATGTACTTTCAACATATCAGTGCTTACTTGAGCACGCGGAGTCAATTTCCAATTTTGTCCTAACTGAAAAGTATAATCTCCGAAAAACCAATAATGAGGAGCGATATCGTATGTACCGGAATTTCTTGTGAAATACCCGTTCAATTTGGTACAACTCAGTCCGGCATTCCATTTCTCTCCGTGTAAAGCGATTCCCAAATCTCCACGAAAATAAGTTTGGCTGCTTTTGGGTATTCCCGGATCATTCGGGTCATTAAAAATTATTCCGGTTTTATCAAACAACATAGTCAATGTACCGACTGAAACACCTAGTGACAAGAACATTTTTTTAATGGGAATATGATAAGCATATGAAACCAATGCCGTATGTTGCTTATTCAATCCGATCACGTCGTATTCATAACTCACCCCAACCCCACTATTGATCGAATCCAGCTTCATAGCATAATTGAGCCACAAGGTTGTTGGAGCTCCGTTGACTTTCGTCCATTGATTCCGCCATTGTGCATTTGCGTGATGCTTGTAAATCGCACCTGTCATTGCAGGATTGGTATGCATATATTGGTTCCAGAAGAAGGAAGCTCTTGGATCTTGCTGTGAAAAACAATCGGTGGAAATAATCACTCCGGTTAAGAGCATGATCAAGGTTTTTGTTAAGTTCATTTATTCAATTTAGATTGCGAACATAGTAAAAACAGATTAATTATCTTCGCCGAATGAAAGTTTCGATACATCCTTCGTGGGAAAAAGCACTTCATCAGTCGTTTGAAGCACCCTATTTTGAAAAACTGGCACATTTCGTAAAAGAAGAATATCAACGCTTTCCCAACCAGATTTTCCCTGAAGGAAAGTATATTTTCAGGGCTTTTGACAGTTGTCCCTTTGATCAGATCAAAGTAGTCGTTTTGGGCCAGGATCCTTACCCTACAAGGGGTCATGCGCACGGATTGTGTTTTAGCTGCGATTCGCATGTACGTCCATTGCCTAAAAGTTTACAAAACATTTTCAAAGAATTGGAAGACGATCTGGGAATTCCAGCGCCTCCGAACGGAGATTTGAATCACTGGGCAAAGCAAGGGGTTTTACTGTTAAACTCCATTCTGACCGTTCGGGAAGGCCAACCACTTTCACATGCAAATCAAGGCTGGGAGAAATTCACGGACGATGTGATCCAAACCATTAATGATCAATTGGAAGGAGTGATCTTTGTATTGTGGGGATCACCGGCACAGGCAAAAGCTTCACGGGTAGATCCGAACAAACATTTCATTCTCAAAGCGCCGCATCCTTCTCCTTTGTCAGCCTACAGAGGTTTTTTCGGAAGCAAGCCCTTTTCGAGGATTAATGAGATTTTGGTTCAGAGGGGAAAAGCGGAGATTAAATGGGCGTGAAAATGGAATTGGGTGGGGTCGCGCATATATTAAATTACATCAAAAAAAGTTGACCACCCTTCTAGGGTTATAAACCCTAGAACGATTTTTAGCTTTTAAAATCCGTGAATTTTAGTTGGATTTATCAATATTCCATTTTAATTTCATTCTAAAATCACATTCATGGAAGCCACATTTACATACTACATTCACAACTCTTCCGTCCAACCGGAATTACTATTCAGACAAGCTGATGATTACAAGCTGTTTCAAACGAAAATTGAAAAGTACCTGGAACCAATTGGTCTATTACACGCTTTAAAACTTTCCCCGACAGAGTTTCACCTTGTGATTGAATTCAATCAGCTTCAAATTTTAAAAGCATCAGCTAAACAACCATTCCAATCAAATAAATTCCTAAGCCGAAGATTATCCGATTTATTCAATAGTTATGCTCAATCTTACAATAAAAAGCATCATCGAAAAGGAGCTCTTTTTCAAAAAAACTTCAAACGTTCCGAAATAGTCGATAATGAACACCTGGAAGAAGTGTTGGAAAAGTTTGACTCCGAATAAACTTTCCTGATATTTCGTTCCGACTCTTTTCCATAAAACCTTACTTTTGCAACGATGAATTTGCAAAATGATTTGATCTTACGTGCTGCGAAAGGCGAAGATATTGAACGATACCCGGTTTGGCTAATGCGTCAGGCGGGAAGAATTTTACCCGAATACCGCGCAGTTCGCGAAAGCGTGAGCGGTTTTAAGGAATTGGTTGAAAATCCGGCATTAGCTGCTGAAGTAACCATTCAACCTGTAGATATCCTGGGCGTTGATGCTGCAATTATCTTTTCAGATATCCTGGTCGTTCCCGAAGCAATGAATATTCCGTACCAAATGATCGAAAAGCGCGGTCCCTGGTTTGAACATACAATCAGATCTGAAGAGCAAGCGAAACGCCTGGAGTTTGATTTTGATGTCGAAGACCGTTTGGGATATGTACTGGAAGCAATCCGCCTAACTGTAAAACAACTAAATGGCCGAGTTCCGGTAATTGGTTTTGCGGGTGCGCCCTGGACAATTCTTTGTTACATGGTAGAAGGTCACGGCTCAAAAACTTTCAGTGAAGCAAGAAAATTACTGTACACCAATCCGACTTTGGCACATAGATTGCTACAGCACGTCACAGATATTACAATTGCTTATTTAAAAGCACAAGTTAAAGCCGGAGCAAGTATGATACAAGTTTTTGATTCATGGGCTGGAATTTTAGGAACGGAACAGTACGCAACTTTTTCACTTCCTTACCTCTCACAAATAGCGTCAGCTATTGAGGATGTTCCTGTTACCTTATTTTCAAAAGGAGCTATCACTTCTATCCCTGCCCTGGCGAAACTGGATTGTAATACGATTGGGCTCGATTGGAATATGGATATTCCTGCAATGAGATCTTTGGTTGGTAATTCAAAAACGCTTCAAGGGAATTTAGATCCTTGTGCATTATACGGTTCTCACCAAAGTATTGAAACTGAAACGATAAAAATGTTAAATTCGTTCGGTAATAATAAAAGACATATTGTTAACTTAGGCCACGGTGTTTATCCGGATGTCGACCCAGAAAAGGTTAAAACATTCATTAAAACTGTAAAATCTTATGAAACCAAATAGTATGAAACTAAAACAACTTGTTGCATTCGGTGCTTTAATTGGACTGCCACTTATTGCATCTGCACAAAATGGGGACAACCTTGTAGATAATGGTGGATTCGAATCCAATGCAGGGAAACCAAAAAAATTAGGTCAAATCGATTTGGCAACCGGATGGAAATCTCCAACCGGGGCTCGGGCAGACTATTTTTTAAGCGATTCAAAAGTACCGGATGTTGGTGTACCTGAGAATTCTTTTGGAAAAGAAGGTGCCAAAGAAGGTGAAAACTACGCCGGGATCTATGCTTTTTCTTATGGAAACAAGCTTCCAAGAACCTACATTATGACTAAATTAAAAACACCTTTGAAAAAAGATGTTACATATTGTATTTCTTTCTACGTTTCCATGTCTGAATCGTCGAAGTATGCTTGTAACCAAATCGGTGCAAATATTTCGAAGAAAGAATTCGGAACAGACCAAAAAGTTCATCTGATCGATCAAACACAAATCCAACACCCGGACAATAAAGTTTTCAATGCTTCTTATAACTGGGAAAAGGTTTGTGCTTCATATAAAGCTGAAGGTGGTGAGAAATTCCTTACAATCGGAAACTTCACTTCTGACCAGGACACAAAATACGAAACAAACAAAAAACCGAAAGATTCAAAGATCTCTCAAATTGTTGCAGCTTATTACTACATCGACGATGTTGTTGTAACAATGCTGGATAAAGATGAAGACTGTAAGTGTTATGACGCTGATAAGGACAAAAATGAACTGTCAACAACTGTTTACATGAAACAAGTTGCCGATAACGATAAAATGTCTACAAAAGATCGTATCGAAAAACAAGAAGTTTATTTCGGTTTTGGCAAAACATACCTTACTCCTCAAGCAAAGGCTGCTCTTGATATTGTAGCAAAAGTACTGAATGAAAACCCGGCTATGACAATCACAGTTATAGGACATAACAATGAAGAAGAGGATAAACTCGCTGAGAAAAAAGATTTCTATGCTGACATGGATACCAAGCGTAACCAAGTGGTTAAGGAATACCTGATCTCAAAAGGAGTTAATGCTTCCAGGTTGAAATCAGAGAGCAAAGGAAGTGAAACTCCGAGTCCTGAAGTGAAAGAAACAGATGATGAAGATTTGAAACTGGCGAAAAACAGACGCGTTATTTTCAAAGTGAATTAAACAATCTTTAAATAAAAAGTAGGGGCGAAAAATTTTTCGCCCCTACTTTTTTTATCACATTTTCATGATTTATGGAAAATTCCTTCCCGATATTCCGAAAACTTGACGGTTTTGACCGTTTCTATAAAATAGAAAGTGCCGATTCGTTTACCGAGGTCACCATTCAACAGGGAAAAATGAAGCATCAGACAATCCAGGCTGTTCAATTTCCCGAGAAACTGCGGATCCAGGACATGATCTCGTGCTCATTTAATTATGTTCCAATGAGTTCAGAAGAAATAGCAGCGTATTTCCAGTAAAAATTATTCATCTCCTACAGGTGAATTTTATCCAAAAAAAAATTACTTTAGTCAGAGACAAAAACCAATTATCCGTGCTGAAGTATTTAAGTTTCCTGATTGTAATTCTACTGGCGGCAGCCTGTACACTTTCTGCCGAGCAGGAAAACAGGCTAAACAAGCAACTGTCCAAATACATCAAATCTTACAATACCAATAATACGCTCGAATATGCGGGTTTAACCCATCCGGCGGTTGTGCGGTATTATACTTCACTTGGAGACTCTCAATTCATTCAGCATTTCAGTAATCCAAATCAGCAAGCAAGTAATTTGGACAATCCCCTATTCAGAGAAATGAAAAGCGAGGGGAAATGGATAGAGCGCAAATATACTATTCGCAAAGAATCAGATAAAGAATCTGACAACTCATATGAATTGTATGCCATTTCATCAGACGGCGGGAATAACTGGTTCTTTCTCACGGAAGAAGATTACTTTCTCAAGAAAATACCCCTCAAAAAGCGACTGTTCTCAAAATAACACATGATACGATCAATACTACTTCTACTATTCACATATTCCTTCCTCTTCTCATTTGGACAAGGATGGAATCCTGTTGGTTCCCGGGCCGTATCGCTAGCAAATACCAGCGTTTGCCTGGATGATGTTTGGGCTTATCACCACAATCCGGGTGCAGCCGCCTCTATTAAAACCATCTCTTTCGGGGCTTATTACGAAACGCGCTTTCTTACCAAAGAACTTCAAACGCAGGCATTGGCAATCGCCATTCCTTTGAAAGTAGGAGTGATTACTGCCGGAGCACAATTTTTTGGATACCAACAATACCGAAATACCCGTGCCGGTTTGGGATACAGCATGAAATTCACCGATTTTCTTCAGCTTGGTGTCCAGGGAAACATTCAAACACTTCGTCTTGGGGGAAACTACGGATCGACAGTTAGCGGTACCATAGAAGCCGGTCTCCTTGCAAAAATTTCAGAAAAATGGAGCCTCGGTGTTTCAGTTATGAATATCGGAAGACAGCGGATCAATCCCGTCACCGACCGCTTTGCCACAGTCCTTCGTGGCGGATGCCAGTTTAAGCCTTCTAAAAAAGTATCTGTTTTTGCAGAAGTCGAAAAACAAGTTATCACTAAAATCTCGTTTAAAGGTGCTGTGGAATATCAGCCCGTACAAGCGCTCTTTATCCGTTTCGGAGCTCAAAGTGCACCGATGGAACTAGCTCTTGGAATCGGTTATAAGGTAGCGGGATTCTCAATTGATCTGGGTTCAAAATACCACCAAACTCTTGGCTGGTCTCCTAACTTCGGCTTAAACTACCAATTCAAAGAAGATGCGGAAAAATAGGCTCTTATTTATTTTTTTTATCAGCATCAGTTCCGGTCTTTTTAGCCAGGAAAGAAATGAGATTATCCAGCAACGCGTAGAATTCATTGCCGAGCAGTCCGAATCAGAAGAACTGGATCTCACCAATATTTTTGATCAATTGAATTACTTCTTCGACAATCCGATCAACCTGAACAATACCAACCCCGATGAATTGCGTGCTTTAGGTTTGCTTACAGAAGTTCAAATCACAGATGCACTTTTGCATGTGGAACAATTCGGGAAATTTATCAGTATTTACGAACTTCAATCCTTAAAATACTGGGATTTAAATACGATCTCTCTCGTACTCCCATTCGTAAAAGTAGATGATCGCCTTGAAAACATGCACATAACATTCAAGGACGCCATTAAAAACGGGAAGATCGAATGGTATACACGCTATCAACGAACTCCCGAACAAAAAAAAGGATATACTCCTGTCTCAGATTCAGTTTTAAACAACTCAAACAGCTTTTACCGCGGGAATCCGGATAAATATTACACCCGGTTCAGATACACCTACAGAACAAACATCAGTTTAGGTGTTACGGCAGAAAAAGATGCCGGCGAAGAATTTTTTAAAGGATCGCAGAAGAATGGTTTTGACTATTACTCCTTCCACGCTTTTTATAAAGGAGGAAAATACAACCGCGCAGTTGCTGCCGGAGATTACCAAATTCAAATCGGGCAGGGCTTGAACACGTGGAGCGGTTATGCCTTTGGGAAAAGTGCAGATATTTTTTCGTCCAAAAAAGCAGCTAATCTGTTGAGACCCTATACTTCTGTAGATGAGAACCGTTTTTTCAGAGGAGGCGCAGCAATAATCGGTTACAAAAAGTGGAACCTGCTGACGTTTTACAGTAACAAGAAAATCGACGGCTCCGGAATAAGCGACACCTTAACAGATGACCTGGAATTTGTAACTACCATCGACCTTTCCGGACTGCATCGCACCAATAGTGAGATTGCACGAAAAAATAAACTTAGCGAACAAGTGATCGGCAATTATTTAAGCTACAACTCTACCCGCTTCAATGCCGGTCTTGCAGTAGTGAACCAACAATACAGCCAGGAACTTCAAAAAGACACTGTTCCCTACAACTTGTACGCTTTCAGAGGCAAAAACACGACAGCTATCAGTGGAGATTACAACTTCGTGCTCCGGAATTTCAACTTCTTCGGAGAGGTTTCCTACAGTACACATTCCAAATCATTTGCCCAGCTTCACGGGTTGATGGCTATCCTGGATCCCAATGTTTCCATTTCCGTTATTTACAGAAATTATTCGAAGGGATACTATTCGTTCTACAACAACGGTTTTTCGGAGGGGAGCAATACTCAAAATGAGACGGGAATCTTTTCCGGGATCAAAGTGAAGCTTGCCCCTGCCTGGTCAGTCAGTTCTTACGTCGACTTCTTTCGTTTCCCATGGTTAAAATATCAGGTTGATGCTCCTTCGAAAGGACACGAATTTTTAGTTCAACCGACCTACAAACCCAATAAAGTTTTCGAAATCTATGCTCGTTTCAGACAGCAGACACGGCAAAAGAATTCGAGGAATACAGATGGTAGCATCACTGAAATAGAGAATGTAGTTCAGAACAATTACCGTTTGAACATGTCATATAAAGTGCTTGAAAGTTTTACACTCAAAAGCAGATTGGAATACGTAACCATAAATAGGAAAAGCAATGCAGCGGAAGACGGCTGGATCTTTACCCAGGACTTTTTGTTCAAACCTAAGAATCTGCCGTTCGATCTGACCCTGCGTTACGCCCTATTTGATACGGATAGTTATGACACCCGAATCTATACTTTTGAGAACAATGCGCTTTATGTATTCTCTATTCCTGCCTATTATTACCAAGGCTCGAGAGCTTATGCCATGATTCGTTTTTCCTTCCTGAGACATTGCGATCTGTGGATCCGTTACGGAACTTTCTTATATTCAAACAGAACAGTTTTGAGTTCCGGTCCGGAAGAAATAAAGGGATCCCGAAAATCAGATATTACGGTGCAGTTCCGTCTGAATTTTTAGTCCACTCATCCTTCGCTTCCGGATAGCTTTAACATCCTTTATCACACTTTAACAGCAAACAGTTTTAATGTTGGCGATGCTCCCGTAACTTGCAGATTGAACATTAAATGATAGTGATATGAGCAAGAGGATCGCCATTTTGGCTACAGACGGATTTGAGGAAAGTGAGTTGCAATCACCGAAAGAAGCAATTGAAAAGCAAGGTTGGCTGGCTGAAATTGTAAGCCTGAAGGGTGGAACAATCAAAGCATGGAATAAAGGTGATTGGGGAAAGGAATATCCCGTTGACAACATTGTAGACGATGTGAAAGCTTCGGAATACGATGGGTTGGTTATTCCGGGCGGCGTGATCAACCCGGACAAACTGAGAAGAGAAAACAAGGTACTCGATTTTGTCAAGGATTTTTTTAACGAAAAAAAACCGGTTGCTGCAATTTGTCACGGACCGCAGGTATTAATCAGCGCAGGTGTCGTGGCCGGTCGCGAGATGACTTCTTTTGAGTCCGTTAAAATTGATTTGCAAAATGCAGGAGCAGCCTGGACAGATGAAGAAGTTGTGGTCGACAAAGGATTGGTTACCAGCCGTTCGCCACAGGACTTACCTGCTTTCAACAAGAAAATGATTGAAGAATTCAAAGAAGGGATTCACGACAGATGAAACGAAACAATAAGTTCCCGAACATAAAAAGCGCAGTAAATTATTTACCGCGCTTTTTTATTTGAACCCTGAAAACGAGATAAAGCAAAAATGAGAAACACGCTCTCGCACTGTTTCTCATTCTGTTTTAGGGAGGGAGACGGGTCTCGAACCCGCGACCTCTGGTACCACAAACCAGCGCTCTAACCAACTGAGCTACAACCTCCGTATTGTGGCGCAAAAATAAGTATTTCTATTGAAAATCCTATAGCTAATTTGATTTTTTTTTCTTTCATGCAGTATTCGTCAGAAAATGAGGCAATTCAGATTTCATTTTCGCAACTAAACATTCGTTGTTAATAACACTAATCTTCATTACCGGATTCGTTTGGGTGAATCCTTAAATTTGTCCTATGGGCGATAAGAAACTTAAAATCGGCGTTTTTGGAGCTGGACACCTGGGCAGAATCCATATTCGATTGATCCTGGAATTAAGTGATCTATTCGAATTAGTTGGTTTTTATGACCCCTCGGACGAATCCGCAGAAAAAACAAAATCAGAATATCATGTTCAGCGATGGGAAGATATGCAGGCACTGATCGATGCATCCGACTGTGTGGATGTTGTTGCACCTACACTTCACCATTTTGATATCGGGTATAAAGCAATCCGTTCCAGTAAGCATGTATTCATTGAAAAACCGGTTGCTGAAACTACGGAACAGGCAAAGATCTTACTGGACCTATCCAGGGAAGCCGGTGTCATTGTCCAGGTTGGTCATGTTGAGCGTTTTAATCCTGCTTTCCAGGCTGCCGAACCCCTGATCGTGAAACCGATGTTCTTCGAGATTCATCGTCTGGCACAATACAATCCGAGAGGAACCGATGTTTCCGTGATCCTGGATCTGATGATTCACGATTTGGACATCGTTTTGAGCTGCGTAAATTCAACTATCCGAAGGATTTCTGCAAGTGGAGTCAGCGTTGTTAGCAGAACTCCCGATATCACTTCTGTTCGAATCGAATTCGATAACGGTTGTGTTGCGAATCTTACCGCATCGCGGATGTCGCTGAACAATATGCGGAAAACGAGGATTTTCCAAAAAACAGGCTACCTCGTAATTGATTTCTTAAATCAGTCGGTTGACCAGATCATGATTACTCCGAAAGACCAGGAAGCCCCGGGATTTTTCAGTTTTCAGCTCAATGATGACGTCAATTTTTCGGCATTAAAACCCGAGATTAAAAAGACGAATGCAATCCAGGAAGAGCTCCGGTCATTTTACAACTCTATCGTTCATAATCAGCCTGTTGTGGTTTCGATCGATGATGCTTACCGCGCCTTAGATGTAGCATATCAGATTATTGACAAACTGAAATCCGCACATCTCTCGGTTTTCGACAATAATTAACGTAAATTTGCGTTAGATGCGGATAGGCTTATCTATGAAATATTTATACTTTTTTGTTCTTCTTTCGTTCGGATTATCCAGTTGTGTAAAGAATAATCCACTCCCTGTGTGGCTTGAAATAAACACCTGGACCCTTAATTCAAATCCAAGTTCCAATGATCCTACCGGTGAATTGACCCACAATTTCTCAGATGTTTGGGTGTATGTTGACGGGAAGATAATCGGTGTGTTTGAAGTTCCATGTAAAATCCCTGTTCTTGTTTCCGGTTCCTGCAAGGTTACCTTATATCCGGCATTTAAAAACAATGGTCTTGCCTCAACCAAAAAGATCTACCCCTTCGCAGAACCATATGAAGTTACCATGGACCTTGCCGAAGGAGAGACTTATACCTTTAATCCGTCAACCAGGTATTTTGCGAACACTCAATTCTGGATCGAAGATTTCGAAGATTCCTCTGTGAAACTTGTTAAGGATGCTTCTGTTTCCACTGCAGAAATGACCGTAGAGAGTAATAGCAGCAACGGTCCCTGGGGGAATTACGGACACATCGCCCTGAATTCTGCCCAATCATTATGGGTGGGAATAACAGAACCGGCATTGCCTTTGCCTAAAAGCGGGGCGGAAGTCTATCTTGAATTTGATTACAAAAACACCAATTCAATTCTGACCGGAATGATTGAAATACAAAACGGAGCCCAGGTTGATCATGGCGGATTCACTGTTTCACAGCAAACCAGTGATGTGAAGTGGAAGAAAATCTATATTGATTTGAAAGACGTTGTTTCGAATACACCAAACGGAATTTCCTACAAACAATACCTTAGAATGCTCTTAGATGACGGTTTAAGTTCAAGTGAAGTCTATATCGATAACATTAAAGTAGTACACTTCTAGAATCATCATTGAGAATGCAAAAATTGTTTAGAGGTTTATTTATTGGGAGTGATTTTTTAACGGCAGCTTTATCGTGGGCATTATTCTATTACTACCGAAAGACCAACATTGAAGGCGAAGAGTTCTCATTTAATCAAACGTTTTACTACGGAATTCTCTTCATTCCTTTGCTCTGGCTCTTGTTTTACACGCTTCAGGGAACCTACCAGGATGTCCGAAGACTATATCGCTTAAAAATCCTTTCTTATACTGCATTTGCAACAATTTTCGGATCCATCGTTCTATTCTTTGCCTTACTGATAGATGACGATGTAAATACATATTTCAATTATTACCGTTCACTCTTAACGTTAGCTCTGCTCCATTTCGGATTTACTTTTTTTTCCAGGCTTGTTATTACCAGCATTCTTGTAAGAAGAATTCACTCGCGAAGAGACGGATTTAAAACATTGCTGATCGGGGGATCGGAGAAAGCAGTTGCGATCTACCAGGAAATCGAAGGTATTGAAAAAGGAGGCGGAAATCAATTTGTCGGATTTGTTAACCTGAACGGGATTGATAAACTTTTGGAAAACAAAATCCCTTACTTGGGTCATGTTGACCAGTTAGAGGAAATTATCTCGGAAAACCGGGTCGAAGAAGTAATTATTGCTCTCGAAAGTACAGAGCATGAGCGCCTGAAAACGATCGTTTCCAGAATTAACAACGACAATATTGTGATCAAGGTCCTTCCGGACATGTATGATATTCTATCAGGATCCGTAAAGCTGAACAATATCTTCGGTGCGTTGCTGATGGAAGTAAATGCGGAAGTAATGCCTTACTGGCAGCGGGCAGCCAAACGTTTGTTCGACATTGTCTTTTCCCTGGTTGCAATTATCCTGCTTATCCCCGTTTACCTGTTTCTTGCAATTGCTGTTAAACTCTCGTCTCCGGGACCTATCCTGTTTTTCCAGGAACGCATCGGTTTGAACGGGAAACCTTTTAAGATCATAAAATTCCGAACCATGTATGTGGACGCTGAAAAGGCAGGCCCGCAGCTTTCAAGCACGGATGATCCACGGATTACTCCGATCGGCAAGTTTATGCGCAAGGCGCGCCTGGATGAGTTTCTTCAATTCTTCAATGTATTGAAAGGCGATATGTCATTGGTGGGGCCCCGACCGGAAAGACAATTTTTCATCGATCAGATAAAAGCAAGAGAACCTCAATTCCTGGAACTAACCAAGGTAAGACCCGGAATTACTTCCTGGGGACAGGTAAAATACGGCTATGCAGAAAATGTGGACCAGATGATTCAGCGCATGAAATTCGACCTGCTTTATCTCAGAAACAGATCCATTGCTTTGGATTTAAAGATCCTGATGCACACAGTTCTGATTATTGTAAAGGCAAAAGGAAAGTAATGAAAGTTGCGATAACTGGTGGGAACGGTCATATCGGAAATGCGGTTATCGAAGAACTGATCCGCCGCAACTACACTATTAAAGCTCTTATTCATTCAAAAAGCAATTTCCTCGAAAGCCGAAACATTGAAACCGTAAAAGGTTCTTTACACGATGAAGAATCATTGCTTGAATTAATGAAAGACTGTGACTACCTTATTCATTGTGCAGCACTTATTTCAATCAACGGCGATATGAATCAGCTGGTTCAGAAAACCAATATCGAAGGGCTCGAAAATGTGTTGAAAGCAGCTAAAAAAAGTAACTTAAAGCGCATTGTCCACCTGTCTTCCGTGCATGCCTACGATCACCTTCCAATAGATCAAACATTGAACGAAACGCGCAATTTTGTTTCTGACAAGGCTTATTCTTACGACAAAAGTAAAAGAGACGGCCAGTTGATCGCCCGCAAATATTTCGAAGAAGGATTACCGGTCATTGTTGTGAATCCGACATGTGTTTTCGGTCCGCCGAATTATGCACGGTGCAAACAAAACAATGCATTCATTTCCATGGCGAAAAGACGGGTTCCTTTTGTCTTTAAGGGCGGTTATAACTGGGTCGATGTTCGCGATATTGCAAACTCCATTTGCAATGCTTTAACCCAGGGACAATTGGGAGAATCTTACATCCTCGGCGGGAAATATTATACTTTAAAAGATCTGTCGCGGGTAGTTGCTAAAGTTTCCAACAAGCGCATTCCCTGTTTTGAAGTTCCGGCTAGCCTGGTAAAGTCATTTCTCCCTTTCATCAGTTTCTATTACAAAATCCGCAAACAAGATCCTTCCGTTACACGTGAAAGTATTGAAATTCTGGAATTCGGGAACAAATTCATCGAATCCGAAAAAGCAAAAAGGGATTTGGGTCATAATCCCCGACCAATTGATGAAACGATGAAAGATTTATTATCTTGGCACCACGAGAATCACTGATATGACGCAAGACACTTTCTATTTCTACTGCTACGCCTGGATCGGTGTGGGAATTATCGCATTTTTAGGTCTTCAATTCAAAGATGCACCTTATGGGAAATTTGCCAGTTCCAAATGGGGCCCAAGCATGCCAAATCGCTGGGGATGGGTAGTTATGGAAACCTTTGTTTTAGTCGTATTGTATTACTTTGTTTTAACAAGTCCGAAAACCCTCTCAGCCGTCGACTGGACCATTATCGGTTTATTTAGCGCCCATTATGTCAACAGAAGTTTTATTTACCCATTCAGAACACGCACCAAAGGCAAGCAAATTCCTGTCAGCATTGTTGGAATGGCCATGTTCCACAATTTAGCGAACGGGTTCCTGATCGGTTATTACCTCACCCATTTCTCTTCGTATACGAATGATTGGTTCACTTCCTGGCAATTTATTCTTGGGACAAGTCTGTTCGTAATCGGAATGTTTACCAACATCTATTCTGACACTGTTTTAATCAACTTGAGAAAGAACCCGTCAGACGGGTACAAAATTCCTTACGGAGGGCCGTTTAAACTGATCTCTGCACCAAATCTGGGAGGAGAATTATTGGAGTGGATCGGTTTTGCAATCCTGTGCTGGAATCTTCCGGCATTTTGCTTTGCATTCTTTACCTTTTGCAACTTATTTCCAAGAGCATTGGCCAATCACAAGTGGTATAAGCATACATTTCCGGATTATCCGAGAGACCGCAAAGCGGTGATTCCTTTTATTTGGTGATTAAAACAGGTAGGGGCGAAAAATTTTTCGCCCTACCTGTTAATCTATTTTCTCATACACCGCAATTGCCTCAATGTGGCTGGTATGCGGGAATTGGTCTACCAAAGACAATTTAGTCAGTTTATAACCGCCTTTTTCCAGAGTTTCAGTGTCGCGCGCCTGTGTTGAAGGATTACACGAAATATACACCATATGAGATGCTCCCAGCGCCATTACTTTTTGCAATGTTTTCGGGGCAATTCCGGCTCTTGGCGGATCCAGAACGATGGTATCAATACGATTTAAGTATTCCGGGTGAAGTGAAAGGAATTTACCTACATCTGCAGCAAAAAAATGAAGATGCTCCAGTTTATTGCGCTTTGCATTTCGCTTGGCATCTTCAATCGCTTCCTCCACGATATCTACTCCGATTATCTCACCTGCATTGACACGTTGTGCCACTAACTGGCCGATAGTTCCTGTTCCGCAGAACAAATCCATAATTACTCCACCGTCTTTCGCATGATCACAAACGTAATCGATGGCTTTGGTATATAAACGTTCGGCACTCTTGGGGTTTGTCTGGAAGAAACTTTCCATACTGATCTCGAAGGAAAGTCCGAGCATTTTTTCTACCACCACAGAATCTCCGAAAAGCAGGGTACTTGTCCCGTTCTCTATCTTCGCTCTATCAGCAATATTATCATTGATCGTATGCCAAATACCTGCCAAACGATTTCCTAATTTCTCTTTCAGAAAAGCGACAACTTGTTTGGTATCGAATTTCTTAATTCCTACGGAACTTGTAACGATGTGTAAAAGCAACTGATCTTGTTCGAAAGATTTACGGACTACAATATGCCGGAAGAAACCTTCTTTTTTCGGCGGATGCCAGGCAGGAAGTCCGAATGTTTTCAAAAGATCCCGAAATTCAGGCAGAATGGTCTCCCACTGCTCATCAAACAAACCACTCGGCTTATTCAGGTTTTCAACCTTCCACCAGGTTCCTCTTCGTTTGAATCCAAGAGCAAAAGCATCATCAATTTCTTCGCCTGTTTCGGGAACGTGCTCAATACATGAAAAGCTGTATTCCATTTTATTCCGGTAAAAGAATGCCTCAGGGGAAGAAATAAAGGTGTCAAACAAAGCATTCGGGTCCTGAATTCTTCCAATCTTACGATAAACGTCCAATGTAGATTTCTTCTTATACTCTTGCTGAACTTCAATCGGGACAAACAAATATGGCGCACCTGAAATCTCCTGAAATGGCAGCGGTTTTTCCAAAGGAGAACGCTCTAAAACTTCCAGTAATTTACATTCGGCATGCCGTTTTCTTTTCTTGTCAACACGCGCTCTTACGAATTGACCCGGAAAGGTATTTTCAACGAATAAAATAAAATCCCCTTCTTCCGATTTCATGCGTGCAATACCTTGACCGCCAAATGCAAAATCGTCGATTTTAACTTCAATAATTTGATTTCTATGTACCACTTGATTGTTTGTCTTATCCAGCCACGGCTGACTGATTACAATTCCTGATTTACAATATCCTGAATTGATTTATTTTCTAAAATACGGAGTGTTTCATTCCGAACATCGATAAACACTTTATTTAAGCCACAGGTCATTTCATCCGTACATTCATCGCAACGTTGGTAATAATTCAGACTAACGCACGGAAGCAAGGCAATCGGGCCGTTAAATAGTCGAATGATCGTTGAGATCTGGATTTGTGCAGGTTGTTGTCTTAAAAAGTAACCTCCGCCCTTCCCCATTTTTGAATTCAGGATTCCCTGTTTTTTTAAATCAAGCAAGATAGATTCCAGGAACTTCCGGGGAATACGGCTATTCTCTGCAATTTCGAGAATCAAAGTTGGCTCATTAGCATCTTTCTTTGCCAGGTAGGTCAAAGCATGTAATGCATATTTTGTCTTCTTTGATAGCATGAATAACAGTCTACTGAGCTAATTTACAATTAATTTCGAAAAACAATTGTTATATCAATCCTTTAATTACTCCTTTGTCCGAAGCTTCGATGAATGACAAGATCTCTCTTCTGATAGGAGAATCGGGAATGGATTCTTTTACAATATCCAGTGACTTCGTAATATGGTTGTTCTGAACGAAAATGATTCTGTAAATATCTTCTATTTCACGCACCTGTTCGTCTGTGTAACCACGTCTTCTAAGTCCTACGGAATTGATCCCTGCATAAGTAAGCGGCTCACGTGCACACTTTACGTAAGGAGGAACATTTTTTCGGATCAGTGATCCACCTGCGATAAATGCATGTGCACCAACGTGTATAAATTGCTGGGATCCGCAGCGGCCTTCCAAAATGGCATAATCTCCCACTACACAGTGACCCGACAAACCGGAATAACTTGCCATGATGACATTATTTCCAATTTGACAATCGTGGGCAACGTGCACATAAGTCATTAACAAACAATCGTTTCCAACTGTTGTTTTCCACATATCTTTTGTACCGCGATGGATAGTAACACACTCTCTGATCACGGTTCTGTCACCGATTTCCACAGTAGTGTATTCGCCGTCAAATTTCAAATCCTGAGGAATTACAGCAATAACTGCACCCGGATAGATCTCACAGTTTTCTCCAATTCTAGCACCGGGATAAATGGTCACATTCGGATGGATCTTCGTTCCTGCTCCAATTACTACATCATCGTAAATTGTACTAAATGCTTCTATAACTACCCCTTCTCCTAATTTTGCATTGGGAGAAACATGTGCTAGTGGACTTATCATACTTCTGCTTTATCTTTAATGACTTGTGCAAGCATTTCAGCTTCCATAACTTGTTTGCCGTTCACAAAAGCATTTCCACGCATGTGAACCAATCCGCGTCTAATAGGTGAAATTAATGTTAATTCAAATACCAATGTATCTCCCGGAACAACTTTTTGCTTGAATTTCACATTGTCAATCTTCATGAAATAGGTCGAATACAAGTGCGGATCTTCTACTTTACTCAAGGCAAAAATACCTCCACACTGAGCTGTAGCTTCAATTTGAAGAACTCCAGGAAAGATCGGGTTTCCGGGAAAATGTCCCTGAAACATCGGCTCATTCATTGTCACATTCTTCACACCAACAATTTTATCCTCCGTGATCTCCATGATCTTATCAACCAATAAGAACGGATATCTGTGAGGCAACATGCGCTCGATATCGTTAATGTTATAGAGTGGTTCGCGTTCCAAATCAAATTTGCGATTACCTTTTTCCTGTCTTTTAATCTCTTCTTTCAAGACTTTTGCAAAACGCGTATTTCCCGAATGTCCGGGACGAGCAGCTAAAATGTGTCCTTTGATAAATTTCCCTACCAAAGCCAAATCACCTACGATGTCTAATAATTTATGGCGAGCCGGTTCATTTTCGAACTGTAATTTCAAGCTGTTCAAAACCCCGATCCCATCGTAGTTCACCTTTAACTTATCTTTTCCCAACAATTTTGCCAGGCGATCCAATTCTTCTTCCTTCACATCATTCCGTTCAACCAAAACGATTGCATTGTCAAGGCTTCCACCTTTGATCAGGTTGTTTTGTGCCAGGAATTCCAATTCTCCAAGGAAGCAGAATGTTCTGCATGCAGCGATGTCTTTTTCAAACTCACCGATGTGGTACATACTTGCATGCTGTGTTCCCAAAGCTGGTGAATTATAATCCACCATTACCGTTACACGATATTCTTTATCCGGAACAGCCAAAAATTCAATTCCCCTTTCAGCATCTTCCCACTTAATGTTCTCTGTTAATTCCAGGTATTGGCGTTCAGCATTCTGCTCTTGCTTTCCAACACGCTGAATTTCTTTCACAAACAGAAGAGATGAACCATCCATAATCGGAATCTCGGGCCCGGTAAGTGTAATTAATGCGTTATCCACTTCCAATCCGTACAATGCCGCCAAAACATGCTCTGTCGTATATACTTTAGCACCATTTGATTCAAGCGTAGTTCCACGATCAGTAGAAACCACCAAATCCGCATCTGCTTTAATTATCGGTTGACCATCTACATCCAGTCGCTGGAATTTGTATCCGTGATTTTCAGCTGCCGGATGAATTTCCATTGTAACGGACTCTCCGGTATGCAAACCAACTCCATTGAATGTGATTTTTTCTTTAAGGGTAAATTGTTTTTCCGACATATTATTCTGCAGGTTTTGAAAGGGTTTTAATTTTATCTTCTAGTTCTGATAATTTCTTAATAATGATTGGAAGCCTTCTGAATCCGACAAATGATTTTTTATAATCGTCCATTGGAATAGCAGGTGAACCCATGAGTACTTCCGCTTTTTTAACCGTATTCGGGATTCCGGATTGTGCCACGATCTTAGTTCCATCGGCAATATGAAGATGCCCGCTGATTCCAGCCTGACCACCCACCATGACGTGTTTACCAATTTTCGCAGAACCGGCAACACCAACCTGTGCTGCAAGCGCGGAATGATGTCCAACTTCTACATTGTGAGCCAGATGAACCAGGTTATCGATTTTTACTCCCTGACGAATGATAGTAGAACCCATTGTTGCACAGTCGATCGTCGTATTCGAACCGATCTCCACATCGTCTTCCAAAACTACATTCCCGATCTGGGGTACTTTTGAGAAAACTCCGTTCTCATCCGGAGCGAAACCGAACCCATCGCTACCAATTACAACACCGGCATGCAGTACACAACGATTCCCGATCTTCGTATCGGCATACACTTTTACACCGGCATGGATCGTGCAGTCATCACCAATGACCACTCCATCCCCGATATATGCCTGCGGATAGATCTTAGCATTCTTGCCAATTACCGTGTTCTCCCCAATATAAGCGAACGCCCCCAAATACAAGCCGTCTCCAACTTTAGCAGATTCAGCAATAAAAGACGGAGTTTCGATTTTCGGCTGTTTTTGGCGCATCTGGTTGTAAACATCCAGTAGTTTTGCAAAACATGCATAAGCATCATCCACCTTAATCAGGGTTAGTGTTTCAGGCAGTGCCTTCGCAGGAGTAAATGATTTATTTACAATGCAAATACTTGATTGCGTTGTATAGATATATTCTTCGTACTTGGGATTAGACAGGAACGAAAGTGAACCTGTAGTTCCCTCTTCAATTTTAGCTAAGCCAGCAACTGTAACATCCGAGTTACCAACGACTTCACCGTTTAGGATAGTAGCTATTTGCAGCGCTGAAAATTCCATTGGACAAAATTAGTAAAAACCTTTAGGTTATGTGAGTGTTAAAATAGGATTTATTAACAGAACATTGTGATGAAATGCCTTAAATCCAAAGCTAATTGCGTTCAAATTCATAAAATTCGATATGATCCTTGTACCAGGTAGTTCTGGCAGTTAATGTATCACCGTTTTTACGAGGCAAAACAACAAACTGCTCAGGCATCGGTTCTGCATTGAAATTTGTTTTCGAGAAGTCTATTAAACCGGCTTTTTTCAACAAATACTGAACATGTTCTTCATCTACAATTCCAAATTCAGCCATTTGCTTAGTCAACTCATCGCTTTCTTTGAGATAAACAAGGCTGTTCACATGCGGAAAACTAATCATGCGGCCATAGCCTTCCGTTGTGCTTTTAAATTTCTGAATAGACCCTTTTGGCCATACAGCTTCAGCAACAAAAGCGTCTTCCGGCATGGAAAACCACAGGGCTATATTTTTACCGTCTATTTCTTTTTCGATCTTATAAACTTTCGTAGCACCCTGCTTTTTACTTGAACCGAAGGAAATTGACCCGTCATTCAAAAAAGATATGATTTCCTCATCACTTAACTCATGCTGATCAAAAATCCGCTGGTTGTCTTCCGACACCACGATCACTTTCCCCAAGAAGGTGTTTTTAACCCTGTTTTCAGGCAACCACGTACAGCCCCTGTTTCTAAAAAAGAAAAAAACAAAGATCAATCCTACTCCAAAGCCTAATCCGTACAATCGCAGGCGCCTCCAAAAATTTTTCATGTAAACTGGTTGTGAATTTCAAAAAAAAGGTCCGACTTGCGGACCTTTATTCTATTGAATTCTAAAATTAAATTAATGCATCCAACTTAGCAGTCAACTGACCTTTCGGAACAGCACCAACTGATTTGTCAGCAATTTCTCCACCCTTAACAAAAATGATTGTAGGGATATTACGAATTCCAAACTGAGCAGAAACTCCAGGATTTAAGTCAACATTTACTTTTCCTATGATTGCTTTACCCTCGTATTCATTTGCCATTTCTTCAACGATTGGACCGATCAATCTACATGGACCACACCATTCTGCCCAAAAGTCTACCATTACCGGTTTGTCTGATTTCAATACAAGCTCTTCAAAGTTTGCATCTGTGATTTCTAATGCCATAATTGTTTCAATTTTATGCGACTTCTTTTCGTCGGTCTAAAGTTACTATTTGTTTTTTGTTTGTCAAAAGCTTTGCCAAGACAATTTACACTGTCAGATTGTCATGCTGAACAAACATTTTCTTCATTGTTTTTTGATTATCTGTTTGCAGGCAATAGAAATAAGTCCCGTTGTCCAGGTCCTTGGCATCAAAGCGAACAATGTGCCCCCCGGAAGGAAACTCTCTGTCCTGGAGTACTTTGATAGCCTCCATTTTTGCATTCAAAATTGAAAACACAACTTTTTTGTTTTGTTCTATCGTAAAATAGAATTCTACCTCACCACTTTGGGTTTTGCTTTCCAAATCAAAAAGCAAAGCATAATCCTCTTTTTTCAATGTGCCTCTTGAAAAATATTTGATCACTGACTTATACGCAATATACAACATCGTAATTGCGGCCAATGCTATTAGAGTCCCTAAAACTTTACTTTCCCAGGAACGGATTCCTTTCACAAAATTCACCCGGAATAAAATCAAAAGGGTAATCAAGAGACTGAGACCCACCAAGGTCAATACGGTTCTTTTTTTCATATTTTACAAGGAAATAATTCCCGGGATTACTTGAGCTTTTTCATACACTGCAATGATCGAATCTACATCCAGCATCATTTCTTTTACACTTACACTAACAAATTTACCGTTGCTCGACTCATGAAACTGAATCTGTGCCGTTTCATCAAACAAGGCAGTTGTTTGAGCTAAAGATTGCGGAGTATTTGGTACAATAAACTTAAAGAAATAGACATTCGGCCATTCTTCCAGGCTTAATTGTTCTCTTAATTTATCAAACACTCCTTCACTCATTGTTTTAACTATTTTGATATTGCTTTACAGGTATTTCGGCAGCAAAGATAAGCGCTTTATCGCTAGCAACAGGTCTTTTTCCAGTTCACTTTTATTCTTTTCCAGGTCTGAGAATGTAAGCCATCCTCTTCGTGCGGCCTGTTTCAAACCATTTTGGATCAACATGGGATCCGGCTCAACTCCAAAAACAGGCTCTTCATCCAACCAAGTCAAAGGCTCAAACTGCTCCGAAAAGGCTCTTTCCATCGCCAATCCCTCTTCCAGAATCCCGATTAAACTACGTGGTGTCTGCATTTGAGTAAAAGCAATTTTCCATTGACTTTTGGCTTTCATGTAGCTTTCCCATAAAACAAGCACCTCTTCGTTTGTATGCAGATCGTAGCGGAATTGAGGCACCTGATCATTTTGATAAAGCTGCTGACTTTCTGAAATTTTAGCCAGCAAATCCAAACGAGCCAGTTTCGATTTAAGTGTCAATCTTAACAAGGGTTTTGCAAGAATGGATTTTTTGATCTCAAAAAGTTCCGTTTCAATTGCTTCTTCTACCTCATCCGGGCTTTCAACACGAAGAATCGTCAGGATTTCTTCCGGATTCACAACTCAGGTTCCTTTTTGTTTTTACGCATACGGATATTGAGAAACTCAACAAACAAGGCGTAAACCATCGCGAAATAAATATATCCTTTCGGAATATGCTGACCGAATGATTCCGCAATTAACAATACTCCGATCGTAACCAGGAAACCTAACGCAATCATTTTAATAGTTGGTCGTGCATTGATGAAATTGGCAATTGGCCTTGCAAAGATCAACATGATGATCATGGAAATGACTACAGCCAAAACGATAATTACAAACGGATCTTGTCCATGTGCCTCATGGCGAATATCATTCGTCATACCAATTGCTGAAATTACGGAGTCGAAGCTGAAAATAAAGTCGATTGCGACAATCTGCATCACAACCGATCCTAAACGCACTTTTTTCTTTTTCTTGAGTTCGTTGTGATTTCCTTTTACACTTGAGTGCATTTCTCCAACCGATTTGTATATCAGGAAAAGTCCTCCGATCAATAATACTAAACTGTGACCTGTAATTTTTTCATCCGTATATGGAAAATAGTGGAGCCATTCTATTCCTTTAAATAAAAAGTTCTGATCCAATTGCATAATCCATGAGACTACACTCAACAACAGCAATCGGATTATCAAGGCCAGACTCAAACCTAAAAGCCGGGCTTTTCGCTGATCTTGTTTTACAAGTGAATCCGTAATGATTGAGATAAAAATAATATTGTCGATCCCCAATACGATCTCCAATAAGGTTAATACCACAAGGTAAAAAATTCCAATGCCTGTTGTTAATATCTCAAATTCCACTATTCCTTTTTTGTGACAAATTTAATGTCAATTAAACTATAAAAAATGGATTTGTGATTTTTTTCATTTTTAACAGAATTTTTGGATTTTAAATTTTGTTTTAAATATCTGATTTACTTACATTAGCAATATTGAACCTTGCCCTATTTAGAGGCATTCAAACCAATCAGAGAGTCCAGCTGTCTTTTTCGTAGTAGTTTTTAGCAGTTTGGGCTCTCTTTGTTTTTTTTCGGTTCGACTACGCTCAGTCACCGACTATGCTCAATCACCGTTCCAAACTTGCTCAGTCACAGTTCGAAATTTTCTCAGGAACTTCTTTTCGTAAAGGCTTTGAAATACGCTTCCAGGACAGCACTATTCTGCTCATCCATGGTGTTAATCTCCAGAAGTTTAGGCTTCCCGTTAGTGCTTTCCGAAAAGAAGGTATCCAGGTGTTCATCCAAATCGATTTGAGAAGAAGCCGCGAAGTATTCCAACTGATAAGTCTTAGCAATGTCTTCTGCAGATAATTCCTGTTCTGCAACAAAAATCTTCTTCCATTGTTTTGTTGATTTAGGCCCCGGAATAATATTAAAGATATCTCCACCGCCATTATTGACCACAATAATCCTCAGATTAGATGGTAAATGCTTACTCCACCAAGCATTGGAATCGTAGAAAAACGATAAATCTCCGGTAATCAGTATATGTGCTTCGTTCGGAGAAGCAATTGCAGATCCTACCGCTGTAGAGCTGCTGCCATCAATCCCACTAGTACCGCGATTACACCAGTAATTCACCGTTTTAATCGGGTCAAACAACAAGGCATAACGGATCAGGGAACTATTTGAAATATGCAGATTACAATAATCCGGAATGACATCCATGACAAATTCCATCGCTTTCAGGTCACTCCAGGGCTGGGCAGCACAAACTTGTTTTTGGTCATCCGATCCATATTGATCCACCTTTTTCCATGCAAAACCAAAGCGCGATTTATGCGGGTTACTTGCTACAAGCTGCTGAATGAATTCCAAGCCAGCAGAAGCAGAAACCGTTGCTGTAAAACGCAGATTCTGGTAAGTATCCATGAACGGAAAATCTGCTCCGAAACGAATCACTGGTGCTTTGGACTGACGCAGGAACGCTTTAATCTTCTTTGAAATAATTGCTCCTCCAATGGTTACAATGCAATCAGGATGAAAGGACTGCACCTCCGATTCAGGCATGATATTCAGCGTTCTGTCAATATTGGAAACAAAATACGGACTATACATATTGGAAGTATGCTCTACCAAAACAGCAATGGAACCGTCCAAAGCTAATTTTTCCAGTTGCTCCTGTAAATCCGGATCTTTTTGAAGTTGCCCTACAATGATCAATCTCTTTTCAGAACCGGACCACAAATTTTCCAGTTTAATTTTACTGCTCTTTGACAAAACGGATTCCGTTTCAGCCAATTCCACCCAATTCTTCAGAATATGGATATCCGTTGTCGTTTCATATAAAGGTTCCGAAAAAGGGATATTCAAATGAACAGGACCTTTCCTGTTTCCAATTGCAGCCTGCAGCACTTCCGATAAATTCCGTTCGAAATGCCAGCGCTGGTTGTCCGAGTGAATTTCATTCAACTGGGCACTTTTCAAGACCATGTTATCAAATACGCGTTCCTGCCGGATTGTTTGTCCATCTCCCTGATCCACCCACTCCAAGGGTCTGTCAGCAGAAATAACAATCAAAGGAGTTTCCTGGTAAAAAGCTTCGGCAATTGCCGGGTAATAGTTCAAGGGCGCGGATCCGGAAGTACAGGTAATCACTACAGGTTCTTTCAATTTCTGAGCCATTCCATGTGCATAAAATGCTGCAACACGCTCATCAGGCACCACAAAAACCCGGAAGTGCGGATCTTCGTCAAAAGCAATACTCAAAGGAGCATTTCTGGATCCGGGAGAAATAACCACATGTGTTACACCTATTTTTTTACAGCCGTCAACCAAAAGCTGTACTTCCAATTTTGCACTTGAAATCATGGTGTAAATTTAATTAAAAGTTGCCTTCGAGTCCGCTCAGTCACCTTTAATTAAGACAAACTATGGTAACAAAGCCGAGTCAAAGTGTCAAAGTTCAAAATATCAATTAAATACCTTCCGGTCTCTCAACAACTTCAGCAGGTCTTTCATATTTTCCTGGCTGAAGTGGATCCGTTTATCCAGTGATTCGGATTTCAGGATTAATTCCTCCGCTTTGCGGTAATCCTTCAAGTAGAATTCAACACATGCTTTCTGATAATAACAGACCGCAGCTATTTCATTGTCCACCCGGTTCTTTTTTGATCCCGGTTCATATTCCAATAAGGCCTCGTCATAAAGCTGCAATGCTCTCATTACTTCCGGGGCCGACTTATCTGTAGGATTGGTTGTAAACCATTTAGTTAAAAGGTTTCCCGCCTCATTGAGGTCCGAATAATCCTGTTTCTTAGATTTTGCACCGATTGCATACAAATCTATATTCCTGTTCCCGATGAAATAATCTGCACACATTTTAGCATAAATTTTTCCAACCAAATCTTCTACTGTACCAGCTATTTTTTTCGATTTGTTGTTGTTATACTCTATTTTTGCACTCTCGTAATTCTTAGCTGAAGTACCTGAAAACTGGCTATATCCGGATTCCCGATAGCTTTTAACAGTAAGCCCATTCGCAAGTATCAAGTTAAAAACAAGGTCAATTTGTTCTTCTCCGTCGTAGCGATATGTCGTCGTAGTTGTTTTATTTCCCTTTTTATCTGTATTTGTAGAAGAGGAAGTTGAAGGAGCAGCGTTCTTTTTGGTAATCCTGTTCATTGAGAAAGTTACATACATATCACTTGCTTCGATGGATGTTACGAACGAGTAAATACGATCATTAAACTTCTTAATGAACATTCCCCGAATATTGTAAGAATCGTTTGGAACCGGATCAACAAAGATTCTTGTATTCCCAATATAATCCAAGTTCACTGGAGGAACATCTATGCTTAAGGAAACAGCTTTTTCAGGCTTCAAATTCTGAGCACAGATCTTATTAAACAAGACTACGGATGCTGTTAAAGCAGCGAGAACCAGGACTTTCATAAATCAGTATAATTTAAACTTCGGTGAAATTAGTGCAATTGGCGAATTAACACCGGAAAGGTGATTAATAAATTTTTTTCATCACACGCATCAGCGTTTCAGCCTTGTGTTCTGTTTCTTCCCATTCCATATCCGGAATCGAATCAATGGTAAAACCTCCGCCAACATATAAAAAGGCTCTATCCTGGAAGAGCTGTGCACAACGAAGATTTACAAACAGGTTGGTATTTCCCTCTTCAAACAAACCAATAAATCCGGTATATAATCCGCGGTCATGCATTTCCCTGCTTGCAATTGCTTCAATTGCATTTCTTCTCGGTGTTCCGCAAACTGCTGGAGTAGGATGCAGATCCAAAGCAATGGACCATGCATTCGGTTTTGTAAGAAGTGCTTTGAAGTCAGTTTTTAAATGCTGAACCGGTCCAGCCTGAACAACATATGGGCCTTCAGATTCAATTTCAACGCAGGCATTCCGTTCCAAACTTTCCTTGATCGCATCTACTACAAAAGCATGTTCTTCCAATTCCTTCGGTGTCCATTCGTGTTCTTCATTTTCTCCGTGGGTTCCTGCCAGCGCAACGGTTTTACAAACCATTCCTTCCTGGTTCATCAGCAATTCGGGAGTGGCCCCGATCCAGGTTCCGAATTCCCGGGAAGAGATCAGGTAACAAAATGCATTGGGATAAGTATTTTCCAGCATGTGGAACAGATCAAAGGCTCTTTCACCTTCAAAAGGCGTTTGTTTTACTCTCGAAAAAACACCTTTTTCCACACCAAGAAGGGGAAACGAGTTCAAAAAAGCCTGAGCTTCGATCTGGTAATCTCTTCGTGAAATGACGGTTGGTATTTCCTTGCTGTAATGAAAGTCAAAAGCAATATCCAGGTCTGCGGATTCTTTGAAATGATAGGTCCGTTCATGGAGAAAATCCGAAACAACAAAGCCCGAAGGCTTTTCCTCTTCCTTCAAAGCAAAAAAGGTACCTCTTTTGATTACAGGCTCTTTTTCTTTAGGTAATCTATAAATGACTAAATCTTTCACGACCTTGGAACAATCATTACTGTTAAACGACCAGTACAAATCAATTTATTGTTCGACTCATCAAAAATATCTACCTGCCAAATGTGTGTACGCGATCCAGCATGCACGATCTTCCCTATTCCTTTCACAGAACCGGTTCTTACGCTCCCGATATGATTGGCATTGATCTCGATTCCAACAGGTACTTCTTTACTGATATCAAGCAATAATGTAGAACCGATAGAGCCAATCGATTCGATCAGGGCAGCGCTTGCCCCACCGTGTAACAAGCCCATAGGCTGGTGTGTCCGGTGATCCACAGGCATAGTTGCCACAATGTAATCTTCCCCGATTTCCACGCATTTAATATCCAAATGTCCCAGCATGGTATTATTTGAATATTGATTGATCTGTTCCAGTGAAACGCTATTCAATTTTCTCATCGATTCGAATTCTCTTTTAAATTAGCTAAAAGACTTTCAGCAACTAACTTTTCAAGGTAAAATTACTACTTATTAAAAAGAGGTAAACAACAAATAAATAATTCTCCCACAGATTTCGCAGATTTCCGCAGAAAACAATTCACCATACAGCTTGTACCATTCCTTCTTTAAAAACCAGAAACAAACCCTCCGAATAAAGCAAACATACACTTCACATTTTTTTGAAATGAGCGAATTAATTAATTCCTACTTTCATTTTACTAAACTGCAATTATGGACAAGCCCATCATGTCACTTCCTTGTAATCAGTCGCATACGCGAATGGAACAACGCAATGGCGGCTATTATTGTTCCAGTTGTGAAAAAGTACTGACGGATTTCCGTCATAAATCAGAAACTGAAATCAAACAAATCATTACGTCGAACCCGGGAAAGGTTTGCGGAATTTTTCATAATCATCAAATCAGTTCTAAAACTTCACATGTTGCATTGTCCATCGCTTCCTATCGGGTGGGATTATCTTTACTGGGTATACTTGGTTTTTTGGGTCCGGTAATCTCATCCTGTGAGTCGGCACCGGATGATGCAACAGTTGTGAAACAAAAAGCATTCAACAAACTCAAGTTTCCGTTAAAAATAAGCGGGCAACTGAAAGATGAACAAACAGGAAAACCGCTAGCAAAATCTCCCGTTGAAATCCAGCAGGATGGTAAAACGATCCTGATAGGCATTACGGATAAAGACGGAAACTTTGAACTAACAGTGAACAGAAAAGATCTGAAGGAGGAAACTTTTGACCTGATCTACCTGGCAAAAAATCATACAGGAGATACTTTACAGAAACAAAGCATAGAATCTTTTGCAAGGGGAAAGAAGTTAATCTTAACACTGAAAGCCGAAGCCGTTAAATGCGATGTGAAAAACGGTGAGATCCCTATCCCGGGAGAGCCTGTTATCGAAGGAGAAATGATTCCGTACGAGGAAGAAATTCCACTTGCCGGAAAACCGGCAATGATCGTTGAGCCTGAACCACCGAAAGAAGTAAAACCTTAATAATTAACAATAGATTCTACACCTACACCTAAATCAGTAAGGGGACTCGTGAAAACGGTCCCTTTATTTTTTGATTCCATATTCTGCGCAGGCCATTTCTATAAAACCAAAACTGAATTTGTGCAAGTTAGCATCGGTGATCAGAAGAAAAACCACTTTATTTTCTTTTAACTTTTGATCCAAAGACTGATCTTTCACCAAGGTGGCTTTAGTATAGCTAGCCGGATAAATCTGTTCATTATAATACCAAAACTTGCCTCCGTTAAACAGGAAGTTGGAACAATTTGAATTGAATAAAGGCCAATAAAAGCTATCCGCAATAACCAATACTTTCGGATCATCCTTCTTTGGTTTCCGGTTCGGATGAAACCTCGGATAAGCCAGTTTCAAATCCGGAATTCCAACTATCAAATTCATTCCACGCCCGATATCATCATCACCAAGCATTGGCTTATCAGACTCCACAATGGTCTCCAACACCAAATGAGGAGTTTCAGTTTTACAGCGTTTTGAGACAAATTTACTAAGCGAATCCATCGCCAAAAACTGACCGTAGGCACTCCAGTGAATTCCTGTTTTTGAAAACAGCGGGTATTTCGACTCCTTCTTCATCGATTCAAACCAACTATGCATATCAATGTAAGTTACAGCGTGTTTGTGGAATTGTTTTTTAAACACCTCATAATTGGTATTCCCGGTCCGGGGTCTTTTATATGTTTCAGGAATATACTCCGGATAGAAGCTGGCTTTTCCGGGAGCAAGAATCACCACCAAATCAATTCCCTTTTCCTTCAAAGTATCCTGTATGGATTTCCAATCTGCTGTGATCCTTTCAATTTTCTGTTCTCCCAGGAAATCAGCTCCATAATAAGCATTTATATAACTTTCCTCGTAGAGATAATCTTCTTTTCCCCTTATCACCCCGGAAGCATGTGCTATATTAAACAAACTGTAATTCCACTGATTATATATACGGATCCAAGCCGGCCGGAAACCTGTGTGGTCCGTAATGTATTTATCCTGTCCTTCCTGGTATTTCCCCGAGAACCAGCTTTCCTTGGTCAATTTAGGTTTGGATGAAAGTTCAAACGATCCGTTCAAAGGTTTCTCTTCAAAAAAACGAAACTTATGCTGAATCATCGGAATACACAATAAAGCGATGATTCCAAAGAAAACAACCTGTTTCAATCGTTTATATGCCGGTTGCTGATTCATCAAAAACGGAAATAAATAAAGGGATTAAAACCTGACGAAGTAACCGAACTCGCGCTAAGCACAAACAAAACAATAGTCACGAAAAGAAACAAGCCGTTTGCAGTCAATGAATAGGTATTCCTGCTATAAACAAAATCCTGCATTTTCTTCCCGATTGATAAGGCCGGAAGGAAGGAAAAGAACGCTGCTACGATCAATACAGGCCAGAAATTTGCAAGCGGCACAAAAGTGTTATCCCAGCTGAAATCGAATAAGCGCTCAAAATAAAGTCCTACCTTACTCATATCGTCCTCGATCTTGAAAATGACCCAGCCCATCATTACGATCAGGAAGGTTATTGCAATGGATAGAACACTTCCCAGGCGGTTTAAAAGTTTGACGAGGAAAATGCGATCCAGAATCAGGAAAAAACCATGAAATGCTCCCCAAACAACAAAGTTCCAGGATGCACCGTGCCAAAATCCCGACAAAATAAACACCAGGATCAGATTGAAGTATAAACGGGATTTCGATGACACCCGGTTTCCTCCTAAGGGAATATAGAGGTAATCGCGCATGAAATTTCCCAGCGTCATATGCCAACGACGCCAAAACTCAGTAATGCTTTTTGAACTATAAGGACTATTGAAATTTTCAGGAAAATGGAACCCCATGATCTTACCCAAGCCAATGGCCATATCCGAATACCCCGAAAAATCGAAATAGATTTGCATGGTGTAAGCTAAAATCCCGATCCAGGCTGTTGAAGCGCTCAATTGATGGAAATCACTTTCAAAGATCACTTTTGCCTGTTCAGCCATAACATTCGCAATCAATACTTTCTTTGCCAAGCCAATAGAAAAGCGGTAAAACCCAATGAGCTTTTCGTCAATATTCTCTTTGCGTTCAATAACCTCATCTGCAATTTCCTGGAAACGGACAATTGGTCCTGCAATTAACTTGGGAAAAGCCAGGAGGTATAAAAGATAATCCTTCAGGTTATTTAGAGGAGCGTGTTTTCTGCGATAGACATCGACCGTGTAGGTAATCGATTCAAAAGTGAAAAACGAAATCCCGATCGGCATAATTACTTTGGTCCAGCTTACCTCCTTTAAACCGAAACTTTCCAGTAATTCGTTTGCATTTCCGATAAAGAAATTGGAATACTTAAAATAGGCCAAAAGACCTAAATTGATAACAAGAGAGAGAATAAGCAGCACTTTCCGCTTTCTTTCTTCTTCGGACCGGTGAATAGACCTGACCAGTAAAAAATCAAGGAGGGAAGTACCCAAAAGAATAAAAACAAAAACAGGAGCTCCCCAGGCATAGAATAAGATACTGAAAAAGAAGATTGTCCAATTCTTCAGTGATTTGGGAACCACATGATAAACAAGCAGGAATAATGGCAGGAAGTAAAATAGAAAAAGTGTACTACTAAAAACCACTTGTTTTGATTATTTGGTTTTCAAAGATAAAAAAATGTGGGGACGCAATACAATTGCGTCCCCACTATAAAACAAACCTAATAACTTTCTTATTTACCTTGCTTTTCCAATGCCAGATCAATGACTTCTTTCATTTTCTTGACATAGTGAAACTTCAGTCCTTTCACATAATCGGCTGTGATCTCTTCCACGTCTTTCCGGTTGCGCTCACTTAAGATAATTTCTTTGATATTTGCGCGTTTAGCCGCCAGGATCTTTTCTTTGATCCCGCCAACAGGAAGCACTTCACCTCGCAAAGTAATCTCACCCGTCATAGCCAGGTTTTTCTTCACCTTTCTACCCGAGAAAGAACTTGCCAAAGAGGTCAGCATGGTGATCCCGGCACTAGGACCGTCTTTTGGAGTTGCGCCTTCCGGAACGTGGATGTGGACATTTTTTTCATCAAATAATTCCTGTTCCAAATCCAGCCAGTCGCTATGAGCTTTTAAGAATTCCAGTGCAATTACTGCAGATTCCTTCATTACCTCTCCCAGGTTTCCGGTCAGGGTCAATTTCCCTTTTCCTTTCGTCAGAGAAGATTCGATAAACAGGATGTCACCTCCGACACTAGTCCAGGCCAATCCGGTAACTACTCCCGGCACATCATTGTTATCGTATTTCGTTTTTTCGCGTCCGGCTCCTAAAATACCTGTCAGTTCTTCAATAGCTATTTTTTCAGAGTATTCTTCTTCCAAAGCAACCTGTTTTGCTCTATGACGAGCCAATTTCGCCAGTTTTTTATCCAAACCGCGAACACCGGATTCATTGGTGTAATTCTCAATAATACGTTCAAGAGCCTTGCGGTCTAATACCAGGTTCTTTTTCGTGATACCATGAGCTTCCAATTGTTTCGGCAACAAATGCTTTTTCGCGATCTCAATTTTCTCTTCAATGGTGTAACCATTCACTTCAATGATCTCCATTCTGTCGAGCAAAGGCCCCTGAATGGTAGATAAACTATTTGCAGTAGCAATGAACATGACCTTCGAAAGATCAAATTCCGTTTCCACGTAATTATCATAGAATGAGGAATTTTGCTCCGGATCAAGTACCTCCAGCAAAGCAGAAGAAGGATCTCCGTGATTACTTCTTCCAAGCTTATCAATTTCATCCAGAACAAACACCGGGTTTGCGGTTCCCGCTTTTTTCAAGTGCTGTATCACACGACCAGGCATTGCACCGATGTATGTTTTCCGGTGACCGCGAATTTCAGCTTCATCATGCACACCACCCAGTGACATGCGTACATATTTGCGTCCCAAAGCTTCAGCAACCGATTTACCAAGAGAAGTTTTACCAACTCCCGGAGGGCCATAGAAACATAAAATAGGAGATTTCATATCGCCTTTCAGTTTCAACACAGCCAGGTATTCCAAAATACGCTCCTTTACTTTTTCCAGTCCGAAATGATCGCGTTCCAGGATCTTTGCAGCGCGTTTCAGATCCAGGTCATCGATTGAATATTCATTCCACGGCAAATCAAGTAAGGTATCCAGGTAATTCAGCTGAACAGTATATTCCGCACCCTGAGGGTTCATACGCTGTAATTTCGCCAGTTCCTTATAGAACAGTTTGGAAACCTCCTTGCTCCACAATTTTTTCTCTGCACGGTCTTCCAGGTCTTTTACATCCTGTTCCTGCGGATTATCCCCTAACTCATCCTGGATAGTCCTGATCTGCTGATGCAGGAAATATTCACGCTGCTGACGATCCATATCCATGCGAACTTTCGACTGGATCTCATTACGCATTTCAAGCAGTTGGGATTCGAGAGTCAAATGTTCCACCACCATGCGTGCACGCTTGCGGAAATCCAATTCTTCCAGGAGCTCCTGTTTCTTTTTTACATCCGCATTCATATTGGAGGAAATGAAATTCACCATGAATGTCGGTGATTCAATATTCCCGATTGCGAATGCAGCTTCCGAAGGAATATTCGGACTGTCTTTGATAATCTGAAGTGCCAATTCCTTGACATTCCGGAACAAGAGTTCCATTTCCTTATCGTCTTTTTCCGGTAAGATCTCTGTCAGGAAATTTACTTTCGCCCGCATGTACGGTTCCGTTTGATAAGGTTCCGCAATCTCAAAGCGTCTTTTTCCCTGAATAATCACTGTAGAAGTTCCGTCGGGCATTTTTAACAAACGAACGATCTGAGCCACTGTACCAACGCGGTGCAGGTCATTGAATTCAGGATTTTCCTCTTCCTGGTCAATTTGGGAAACCACTCCGATCACCCTTTTCCCGCTATTGGCATCCTGCAATAGTTTTAAGGATTTGTCGCGACCAATTGTAATGGGAATCATTACCCCGGGGAAAAGCACATTATTTCGCAAAGGCAAAATAGGCAGATCTTCCGGGAAGATCTCTTTGTTCATATTGTCTTCGTCGTCCTGAGACATCAAAGGCAAAAACTCTGCGTCTTCTTCAGATGAGACTATAATTGTATTATCGAATGAATCTTTCATTGTATGTGTATATTTAACGTCAAAATGTCATTGTTCTTATTCTAAAGCACAAAAAACTGCTGACGACATGGTTTGTCAAGTGTTGTGCCAATCCGAAATCCCTGACGAATTGACATGGCAACTCCGAATTACAAATTGCGAATTACAAATAACTGGTATACGGTTAAATTAAGGCTGCAAATTGGAATCCCAGCATTTAAACAACTTCTTTAAAACACTGATTCAACAGTCGTTAAATATTTTCATTATTTCAATTCAATCGTCAAAACTAAAGGGTTAGTCTAAAGATTTTGGATAAATGACACAAAGCGGTTTTTTATCTCTATCTTGCCGGACTCTAAAAAAACTGAATGAGCGAAATAGGTTCCGTAAAATGGAAGAAGAAGGATCTTGAACACTTCTTTCCCACACTAAAGAAACGCGTTGATGGATACTTCAGCGGAAACAAGATCAAAAAACAAGGAAACAGAAAGCTCTACATTAAAGCCTTTGTTTTGTTAGCGACCTACCTTACACCCTTCGTTTTACTTCTTACTATTCCTCTTCCCAATTACGCTCAATTACTGATCTGGTCCTTTATGGGATTTGCATTGGCAGGAATTGGAATGAGCGTAATGCACGACGCCAATCACGGTGCTTTTTCAAAGAACAAGACTTTGAACTATTTCATGGGACACACCCTTAATTTATTGGGTGGCTCCGTCTGTAACTGGAAAATGCAGCACAATGTATTGCATCATACCTATACAAATGTGGCAAATATGGATGAAGATATTGACGATAAATTACTGATGCGTTTTTGTCCTCATTCCGAGCGCAAGTCTTATCACCGTTTCCAGTTCATCTATGTTGTTTTCTTTTATTCGATCCTGACATTATATTGGGTTACGCTGAAAGATTTCGTTCAATTCATTCAATACCGTAAGCACAAAACCTTTTGTGAGGAAAAGAAAAGCAGCATCCGGAAGTTCACACAGATCATTTTACTGAAAATAGTTTACTTTTTTACAACAATCTATTTGCCTATCGGGATCATCGGGTTACCGGTTGGAACTACCATTGCCGGATTTATAATCATGCAGGCAATTGCCGGATTTATTCTTGCTTTGGTCTTTCAGCTGGCACATACTGTTGAAGGAACGAGCCACCCGCTTCCAAACGAAGAAGGGATTATTGAAAACGACTGGGCAATTCATCAGCTTCAGACAACAGCGAATTTTGCCCGCAAGAGCAAATGGATCTCGTGGTATGTCGGTGGTTTGAACTTCCAGGTTGAGCATCATTTATTTCCATATATTTCTCATGTTCATTACCCTCAAATTGCGGAGATCGTAAAAGAAACGGCTGAAGAATTCGGGGTTGAATATTTGGAGAACCAGACATTTATGGGTGCCGTGAGTTCACATTTCGCCTTTTTGTACCAGTTAGGGAAACCTGAACCTGTTGCAGTTCCTGCTTAGGATTGTTTAAGGGATAATTGTTATTACGGTTCTGCGGTTTGCTATGTGCAATTTATTGTATTGCGCTTTGTTTGTCTTTTTGTATCGATTGATTTCTTCTTCAGAAACAAGGCATTGCGTTTCTCCGTAGCCTTTTGCAAGCATCCTGGAATTTTCCACACCACGTTTGGTTAAATATTCCCTCACGGAATCGGCGCGCATTTGAGAAATCTTTAAATTCATCGAATCACTTCCCCTGGAATCCGTATGAACTCCAATCTCAATTGAAATTTGCCTGTTCTTTTGCAGAAAATCAATCAGGCTGTCCAGTTCATTTATGTTCGTGCTATCGTATATCAATGGTGAATGATTGCAAATTGCGAAACGAATATCTGTCAGTTCGCGCTGCTGACCTGCTACAACGACAGTATCAGAAAAGGTGAAAGTTCCCTGTGATTTTCCGGTGAAATGAATGAAAACAAAAATCAGGCTAACCGAAATTAACTTTTTCATACCGATTGATGTCCATTTTTAAAGAAGGTAAACTTTGGAAGCGTCAATTCACGGTACTTTTCAAAAAAAGGGTGGTAAGTGTTCTTGCCCAATAACGGGGAACGGCATGTATTTCCTGCAGAAATGCGACCACTTCATTGGATTTCTTTTCTCCTGCATTAAAATCTTTCAGGGTTTCCATCCAAAAAGCAATCGATTTGCCGGTTTTTTCAATGACTTGCTCGTCGCTAACGTCCCAGTATTCTTTTTTCATAAGCCGAAAGTTTCTTTAACGAAGATAACTTTTTTTGATATCAGGATATTAAGACTATAAGACATCAGGACTAAATAATTAAGTCTTAGCATTTAGCTTAACAAAAAATTAACGATTGGCACGCAATTTGATTTCGGTCGGTGATTAAACTACATGCATGAAACCTGTTCTATCCATTTTGATGTTGTCGTTGCTTTTTATTTCCTGTAAAAAGGGTAAAACATTAAAACACGCAGTTGATGTTCAATTCATTACACCTGCCAATTCAGAAGTTTATCCGGAAGGTTACTTCCCGCCTTTCGACCCGAATGATCCCACCGAATCGTGGCACAGCCCGAATTATGCACATGATTATTCCACTAATGAAATTGCTTCCAGGTTTAATTCGAAACTCATCTCTTACCTGGATAAAAACAAGGTCATTCTTCAAAACGACACCGCCGATTATGTGCTGATAATAACATCTATGAACCTGAACGAATCAATGAACCGGGAAGGATATATTGACAGTTGTTCTTTTGGGAATCCGGTTAATTACGTCTATTATTCTTCCCTTCGTTTTGTAGTCAGTGCCTCACTCTACAGGTACGGTGTTTTGGTGGGATCCTGGACAGAAGAAGGAAATTCATGGGACAAACTCAAATCGAAAACAGATGAGTGCAATGCTCCGAAAGTACGAGGGATGTATCGGGAGACTATGGAATTGGTGCAGCAGGTTTCAAAAGAATTACGTGTGCGTGTTTCCAGGAAGATGTATGAACTAGAAAATTAAAAACCCATTCATCCAATGACGAATGGGTTTTGAATAAAGGTTTGTGTCGTTCTCGATACTCCTTCGCTATGCTAAGGGAACTCGAACTGACAGCGGTTAATATTTAACAACTCTTTCCTGTGCTGTTTTAGAATCCGAGCTAATTTGCAGAATGAAGAGGTTTCCTTCCAATTCGCTTAGATCAATTACCTGCATTGCCTGGTAATCCGTTACCGTTTGCAAGAGTTTTCCATTCATATCAAAGATACGGATGGTTGCTCCTGTTTCTGAAATTCCGTTAACGCGGATAAGACCGGCAGTCGGATTCGGGTAGACTGTGAAGAGATCTTCCCCGTTTGTTGAGTTCTCTCCAATTCCCAAATCTTCAGGGATCGGATCAAAGTTAATTCCACATGGTCCGTCATTGGATAAAAATGCGCTTCTAATTGCACTCGCTTTCGTGAATAAATCAGTTACCGGTTCGAAAATAGTAGCTGCCGGAGCAGACTGGCGTTTAATCAAATACGCATAATCCAATTCAACAACACCGCCATTGTTTAAAGCAGTTTTACCAAAGGAGTATCCACCTCTGCGATCGCCAGCAGGATTTGAAGTTGATCCGCTTCCACATGGTTCAAATTCCGACCACGCAAATCCGGGGTCAACACCTTCAGTCCCCCAATTCAAAGTGTCTGAATCTCCTGGATACATGTAATTTGTCTCAATCGTTGTTACACATGATCCTCCGGGAAATCCATTTCCTCCATAATACATCTGATCACCAAACCGGAACAATCCATTCAATACATTGTACCATTGAGTAGCAGAAGTTGGGTCAGACATTCCAATCGGGGCATTGGTTCCGGAGAATATATTCACTGAAGACAGGCCAGTGTATTCATTATCTACAATCCCATCATTGAAACCATAACCATTTACCGATTGCCCGGGTAGAATCCCGATCGCATTGTCTAAGCCATCATTGGCCTGCTTGAATCCTTTTAACACCATGAGTCCCTGAGCAGCAAGTGTATCCTGGTAACCGATTCTTCCCGAGTTGTTTTCATCAAACGCATCGGCATTGTAATTATAAACTAATCCAAGCCCTACATTTGTTCCTGCATAATCATCGCTGAAATTTCCAAGGTCCCCGTCAAAACGTCCGCCAAAGAACAACGAATCAATGATTGCTCCACGAGAATGGATCTGAACTTTGCGCATCAATACATTATCAAAAGTTTCTGTGGTATCACAAGCCTGGGTGTAGACATAACTGTGAAATTCAAGCGCTTTATCGGTGTTCCCGTTATCTCTGTAATGCGTAATACTGAACACACAATCGTTTCCATATATTTTTGGATATTCACCCTGAAGCGGTTCATAGACTCCGTTTGAATTATTATCTACAAAAGGGGCAAGATCTGCTGCCTGACCTAAAGCTGCATTCCCGTGTGCCGGCCAATTCCTAATTTGCCAAACAGGAATATAAGTTGAAGAACCAGATTGCACCGAATCAATATGATCTTCTATCATTTGAAGGCTTAAATGATACGGGCGATTGTATTTTGCCTCGAGAAGTTCATCATACAATGCGCTTGTGGTATATGGACCGGGAAGTTCATCGTACTGATCCGAAAAGCTTGACAAGGGATTTGAAACCGTATCATTCGATCCGATAAAGCCTACAAAGTGCTCACTTAAGTTGTAACAGCCAGAGAGACCGTCGTAAGTTGCTCCGGGTAATCCGTAAGGACTTGTGATTACTTTTGTTCCCAACCCGATGCTTGCACTTAAATTCTGACCAGATGTCAATTCCGTTCCATACTCCTCGTATCTTAAAGCCGGAAGAGATGAGTATGCCTCACAATAAGCTGTTCTTCCCATTTTCACATTTCCGGTCAAATCAAGGGATAATCCCTTTTCGCTATCCGAACCAATCACTAGCATGCCATTGGAAGATTTAAACAAATGATAGATCGATACATTCGTAGATACCGAGTCCAGGATCTGAAAAGCCTGATCCGTCTTAAAGAAAATTCCGTTCGTTACATTTGAATACTTGTAATAAATATGGTACTGATTATTTGCATATTCAACCTGGCTTGCGATCGAATTTGCCGGCCATGAGAAGAATCCGGTATTGGTCAATGTTCCCGCTGCATTGTAGTGTTCAATATTGATCCCATTTGTAATTCCAATGGTTGTTGGATCGATTAAAAAAGAGCTTACCGAACGTTGAGTTGTAATTCCGATATTTTGCGTTGTATAGGTATTTGCTGCTGTACGTGTATAGATAATTGCCGAAGGAACTCCAACACCCCAAACCACTTTCTCCAGTCCGTTTAGAACAAATACATTTCCACTTTTAAAACCGGATGTCAATGTATTTGTAAAAGTAGCTGTGCTTGTGATAGCAGCACTTACCAATTCCTCTGTGGGTGCAGAAAACGTCCCGGTATTTAAGGCAATGCGTACCAAACCACCAGAACTTTTCACTGCATAAGTTACCAATTCATTCCCTATCAATTTCGGTTCGAAATAGGAAGTCTTGTAATTTCCGGTACTTGTGAGAGTACTTAACAAGGCTCCGGTAGTTTTATTCACCTTCAACCAAAGCAATTTCATGGAAGAAGGAGAGCCTGCACCTAAAACATAGTAGCGTTCGTTCCCTTGCTCAATGGCTGTCAGCAACATGGTAAACTGCATTGTCCCCGGGAGGTCTACCGGATATGTCTGCTGATCAAATGATTCCAGGTCGCCATATTTGGAAATGTATTGCGTAACAATACTGGCTTCATTCGCTCCACTTCCCTGTGCGCTGCACAGGACAACTTTGTTTTGAGAATCGTAATAGCTATAGTTAGTAAAAGATGCGGCACCAGACCAGTTGGCGTGCATAAAAGTTCTGTTGAATTGTGAAAAAGCAAATCCGCTTATTAACAGAACGAGACAGGTAGAAATTATCTTCATGTTGATTTTTTTAGGTGTTAAACATTCTTGTTACCTAACAGGAAGAACGATGATGATTCCAAAAGGGTTGGATGAAAAAAACAACTTGAATCAGGTGATCTTTAAAATTCAGTACAGACAGTAGCAGACTTTACAGTCGCTACGGTCAGGGCTTTCAACGCTCTTTCGAGCTTCGTAGTTTGAATGTAAAACACTGCTTCACTAAAGTTTCGCAGTGTAAAAGGAGACAGTAGCAGACTTTACAGTCGCTACGTCTCAAGGTGGGGTATCTATACTTTAACTACGGGATATAGTCGCTTTATAGTCGCTCTACCTACGCTGTATACTTATACTATTCCAGAACTATGTCCATGAGGTGTTCAGGTGAATTATTCTTGTGGTTTCCCACACGGAAAAAATGTGGAAAACACTGTTGGTTTTCAAGCTTGAGATGACTAGGTTTGTGTGTTCACTCTGAACTCTGAAACAGGAACTTATGAAAGCATTGATCATTTTAATTTGCCTATCCGTTCAATCAGTTGTTTTCGCACAAGCAGAGAATAAAACCACCGGAAAAGACCTTGCGCTTCACGATGACAGCCTTTCTACAAAACCGGAAAGTTCATTGAATTTCATTAAACCGAAATCAATTCTGAAATTGGAAATCCCGAAAACCGGTTCCAACGAGCTGGTAATTACTCATGCTGCTTATTCTTTTGTATATAACGAAACGCATGAACAGGCACAGTGGGTGGCTTATGAACTGACGAAAAAAGAGACCAATAATCTGTTTGAAAGAACCGACAAATTCCTTTTGGATCCGGAAGTAAAAACAGGGACGGCTTGTGATAAGGATTACCTGGGATCGGGTTATGACAGAGGTCACTTAGCTCCCGCAGCAGATATGGGCTGGTCGGAAATTACGGTTGCCGAAAGTTTTTACTACAGCAATATGAGTCCGCAGGAACCTAGTTTCAACAGGGGAATCTGGAAGAAAACAGAAGAACTGGTCAGAGAATGGGCCATTGAAAACAATTCCATTTATATCGTCACCGGGCCTCTTCTCTCAAAAGGGCTCAAAACAATCGGAAAAAACAAAGTCTCCGTTCCGAAATATTACTACAAAGTTGTTTTGGATTATTCCGATCCCGGTGTAAAAGGAATCGGATTTATTATGCCAAATACTGCTTCTAAAAATGATCCGCGCACCTTTGCGGTATCCATTGACAGCATTGAAAAACTAAGCGGAATTGATTTTTATCCTGGCCTGCCTGACGACCAGGAAACAGTTATTGAAAAGACACTTTGCATTGACTGCTGGACCTGGAACTCATCAAAAAGTTCAGTTGAAACAGAAAAGCACGAGCCCGCTGTAAAAGAGGAAAGAAGCACAGCTGTTCAGTGTTCCGGGAAAACGCAGGCCAAAAAAAGATGTAAACACAAGACTAAAAGTCCGAATGGTTTGTGTTCGCAGCACGGGGGAGATTAAAACAGAGGAGCGCAGATAGTAACACATTCACTTTTTCCCGCATCCCGATAGCTATCGGGTATGCTGATTACGCTGATTCTTTTTGTATCATTTATGTAAACAGGTGTGTTTTTAACCGCAAAGAAGAAAAAGCAAGGCTTTTGAAGACGAAGCATAGTCAGAAATGACGTGATGCAAGGTAAAAGAACACAAAGAAGGAACATTCCATCCATAAACGACTTTGAAATAAGTCCTAGGCTTAATTTGGATCATTATCTCCCACAGAACGCTTGCGCCTTAGCGTTGGCGCAGGAACACAGAAGAAATAGCGTATTTCAAGCAACCAACATGTAAGATAAATCTCACGCAGATTTGATAGATCAACGCAGATTTTTTATTCATGAAATAAGCAAAAGCCGGAACAGCTTATCCGCCGTGTTTTGCCAGATAGTCAAAGATGTAGTGATCGCCTTCGGTGAGTTCCAAACCGCGTCTTTTCATCATTGCATTGGCAGCATCTTTGGCTTTGATCAGTTCGAATAATTCGGTTCCGTTCACAGCTCCCCAGGAAAACGAAGGGATAAATTTCTTAGGAAAATCTCCGCCAAAAATATTGCAGGAAACACCCACTACCGTTGCCGTATTGAACATGGTATTGATCGCACATTTGCTGTGATCTCCCATACAAACACCCATAAACTGCATACCGGTTTCCACTTCAGCACCCGTTTCATACGACCAGGAACGGATCATGGAATAATTATTCTTCAGGTTCGAGGTATTGGTATCCGCACCAAAATTGCACCATTCTCCTACCAAGGAATTCCCTAAGAAACCATCGTGGCCCTTATTGGAGTATGCCTGGAACACACAATTGGTTATCTCGCCTCCTACTTTGCAAAACGGCCCGATAGTGGTTGCTCCGTAGATCTTGGAACCCATTTTTACTACTGCATGTTCGCCAAGAGAAAACGGTCCGCGGATCATTGATCCTTCCATGATTTCAGCATCTTTGGCAATATAAATAGGTCCGGAAGACGTGTTCAGGAAGGAACCCTCGACTGATGCTCCAGCTTCAAGGAAGATCAATGAAGGATCGCCAATAATTGTATTTGAAGCCGGTATGTATTGCGATTCCCGTCCGCCAGTAAGTAAAAAGTAATCAGCTATCAAAATTTCATCATTCTTCTGGAATAAATCCCAGCGCTGGGTCAGTTCCAAAGGATGCTGTTCCGTCCATTTGATTTTTTCAGTAGCATTCCCTCTTCGCGCGATCCAGGTATTCTCTGAAATCAAGACCTGGTTTTCTTCCAGATGCACCACTGCCGCGGCAATAGCTTCATTCGGAATGATTGCAGCATTTACTTCCACTTCTCCTTCACCATCTAAACGCGGAAACTTCTTAGAAAGATACTTCTCGGTTTGAAAGGAAATCGTAGCTTCCGGAATCCATTTTTCCCATCGTTCCTTGTTGGTCAAAATTCCCACTCTCAGATCACCAATAGGCCGTGTAAGCGTTAATGGTGCAAAGCGCAGGTGCAATTCGTTATCGTGAAGAATGATATTCATGGTAATGCTATTTGTTAAAGTGAAGATACGGAAATCTGAATTACGAATATCGAATTCCGAATGATGAATTGGGATTTATTTAAAACAAAGAGGTAAGACGGGGATCAGTATAATCCTCGATGAAAAACAAGATATTCGGGTATTGAGCAAATTCTTCAGGAGAATGGGTAGTTGTAACAATTATTGCCTTCATTCCCGCATTCAATGCTGCTTCTGCTCCTTTCGGCACATCTTCGAATACGATACACGATTCCGGCTCAATGCCCAAAAGTTCCGCTCCTTTCAAAAACACCTCCGGATCGGGTTTGCTTCTTGAAACATCTTCTGCACCGACAATTGCTTTGAAGTAAGAACGGAGATCCAGGTTATCCAGTACAAAATCAATGCTGAAGCGCGTTGCCGCCGATCCGATCGCCATGGAAACTCCGGAATTACCTGCTTTCCTCAACAAATCTTCCAAACCGGGAATCAGTGCAAGGTGCGGACGATACAGTTCCTGGTAGAGATCTTCTTTTCGTTGGGAATATCGACTGATCGTTTCCTCATCGAGCGTCCCTTTTCCGAAAACACGGTCCAGCAGCTCGTGATTCTTTCCATACATTTGCTGCTTTACCTGGGCTAAGGTTAAACCCGCTTTGAGGTCTTCATTCAGGATCTTGTTCCAAACTTCCAAATGAAAGTCCATGTCGTGGATCATGGTACCGTTGAGGTCGAAGAGAAATGCTTTTTTCTTCATAATCATATTTTCTTTCATACTTTTTGCTAAGGCTGAAAAAGTATGCAAAACATCCTTATCTTAATTGTGCCATTCAAAGTCACTCGTGAAAAATATTCTTTTCTATGTTTTAGGCCAAAAGTAGCAGATCAGGATCTGAAACCCCGATCCGTCAACTGCCGGACGGGCTTTTGGCAAACATAACGAAAATAACATTTTTCTTACTTCGTTCCCGGAATGGCACTGCAACGCGAATTAATCCACTAAACTTGTAAATATACTAACGCTGTTCCAGTTCAATGTAAACGAATTATTTACTCTCCATTAAAAAGCTTTCACTCGTGTTACGTCCGGAGATGAACCAAAGACCAATGAAAGTCAATAGTCCGTTCAGGATTAAGAGTTCATTTCCAAAGATGTATCCACCCAAATAGGTTCCGTCGGGCTGTAAAATGCCGCCGGTCCAGGCTTGAGAGTATTTACTGATGAAATAACACAGCGCCGGGATCAAAACACAAACTACAGGAACCAATTTTTCATTCAAAACGCGTTTGGTGAAAATACCAATGGCAAATAAGCCGAGTAAAGGTCCGTAAGTGTAACCTGCCAGTTTCAGGATCAAGCCAATCAGATCTGTACCTGGCGTAGTATCCACATACCAGTTGGTGGCAAGAATAATCAGCAGGAACAAGAGTGAAAAGCCAATGTGAACGACCAGTTTATAGCGTTTTTTCTGCTGTTCCTCCCTCCTGTTGAAGTTCAGGAAGTCAATACAAAAACCAGTGGTCAGGGCCGTCAAAGCACTATCTGCCGAAGCATAGGATGACGCGGTGATCCCAAGCAGGAAGAAAATTCCGGCTATGGAACCGAAATTGTTCAGAGCCAGTGTAGGGAAAGTATGATCGGTATTTGCCGGAACCTCTAAACCGGTTGATTGAATATACACGTATAATGCACCGCCCAAAAGCAGGAACAGGAAGTTTGTGATCACCAGAATGGTAGTGAAGGAATACATGTTTTTCTGTGCATCACCAATCGATTTACATGTCAGGTTTTTCTGCATTAAATCCTGATCCAAACCGGTCATGGCTATAGCCAGGAACATTCCTCCGAAAAATTGTTTGTAGAAGTACAAGGGAGAATTCGGGTCGTCGAAGAAGAAAATTCGCGACATCGAATAACCGTTCTTCGTACTCGAAGAAGTGATTTTGTTATACAAGCCGGAGAAGTCGACTCCCAATGTCTGTGCAATAATGATCGTACAAATAATCACGGATGAAACCAGGAAGATGGTTTGGAAAGCATCGGTATAAACAATCGTCCGTACCCCACCTTTGAAAGTATATACCCAAATCAGCACGATCGTTGTTAATGTTGTTACCCAATACGGAACTCCCAGATCTTCGAAAAGGAACATTTGAAGTACTTCCGTTGCCAAATAGAGACGGGTTGCAGAACCCAGTGTCCTGGACAAAATAAAAAATGCGGCACCGGTTTTATAGCTGACAATTCCGAAACGTTTGTTCAGGTATTCATAAATAGATGTGACATTCAAGCGATAATAAAGCGGCATCAGAATCTGGGCGATTACCACATAGCCCAAAATATATCCTAAGACTATTTGAAAATAAGCCATTCCCTCTGAAAATACTTTCCCCGGAACAGAAATAAACGTGACTCCTGAAAGTGAGGTCCCAATCATCCCGAAAGCCACGAGATACCATGGGCTCTGCCGATTTCCTGTAAAAAAGGAATCCGTATCAGCCTTTCTGGATGTCAGATATGCCATCAGGATCAGTAATCCAAAGTATCCGATAAGAATTGCGGTAATCAGTCCGGGAGATAATGTATTATTCATGGAATCAAAAATAAAAAAAGTAGGGATCAAAGTGGGTATAAAAAACATAGGGGCGGAAAATTTTCCGCCCCTATGTTTTAATCAATGCTATTTATAATTATTTCGATGCCATTTCAACGAACTCATCGTAAGAAATTTCTTTCGAGTTCAATTTCACGGTTTCTTTGAAGAATTGTGTCAATTTTGTTTCTGCCATCATATCGTAGATACGATTTGCTTCATCACGGTTTTGCAAAGCACTTGCAGCTTGTTTTGTCAACTCTGCATCTTCCGGTGCAGGTATTCCATATTGTGCAAACTGATTAGCGATCAATCCTTTTGTAAATTCAATCACTTCAGCATTGTCCAATTTAATATCATTCGCTTTGAAGATATGTCCCTGGATCAGTTGCCATTTCAAATCTTTTGCGTAGCTGTCGTAATCTGCTTCAATTTGTTCGATCGTGATCGGTTTGTCATTCGACAATTGGATCCAACGCTTCAAGAACGTATCCGGAAGATTTACCGGAGTATTTTCCACCAAATCACGGTAAACTTCGCGAGTCAATAAACGATCCGAATCATTTGCAAACATGTTCTTTAAATCATTTCCGATGCGCTCACGCAATTCTTTTTCAGAAGAAACGGCACCTTCACCGAACAATTTATCAAACAGGTCCTGGTTCAATTCAGCCAATTCCATGCGTTTGATGTCGTTGATCGTCATTTGGTATGAATCAGAATGGTTTGCCAATTCTTCCGGTTTGATTCCAAGCATTGCTGCTTTATCCGAATCACCACGGGTAATTGCCGTAGCAGAAACGGTTACTTTGTCTCCTACTTTTTTACCAATCAATGATTTTTTCACTTTTTTGTCTTCGATAAACTCCATGGAAGTTGTTGAAGAATGCATGATTCCACCTTCTTTGATCGATCCGTCCTCGTTCAACTCAACAAATTGAGCCAAAAGCATGTCCGTTTCACCAACCTCATCAGTAGAAGTCATTTTTCCGTAACGACGACGTAAATCATCAATTTGCTGATCGATCAACTTATCGTCGATCTTAACCTGTACGTAATCGTATTTGCTTTTATTAGTCAATTTCAAATCAATTGCCGGGGAGTACCCGATCTCATAAACGAATTCAAAATCTCCCGGATTGTCGAAATCTCCTTTTACTTCCGTTCCTTCTTTGGGGATCGGGTTTCCTAAAATTTCTAATTTATTTTCTTGTACGTAAGCATATAAAGCATCGGAAACCAATTTGTTCATTTCTTCAGCTAAAACACCTTTTCCATATTGCTTTTGAATCAAGCCCATTGGAACTTTTCCCGGACGGAATCCCGGAATTTTTGCCTGCTTGCGGTATTTTTCTAAGGAAGCAGCTACTTTACCCTGGTAATCTGCCGGTGAAACCTGCACTGTTAACAATGCTGTTTCTGCATTAACTTCTTGACGTGTTACGTTCATTCCGTTTTCTTTTAATTCTTAAAACTTGTATAAACAAAAAATGGTCTTCATTGACAAACAACGAGACCATCTTGAAGTGCGGATGGAGGGACTCGAACCCGCACACCTCTCGGCACTAGATCCTAAGTCTAGCGTGTCTACCAATTTCACCACATCCGCATATTTAATTCCTATTTAAAGGATTAAATTCTATTTCAATTTTCAGGGTTTCGTTCAAACCCTTTTCCCGTATTGGGTGCACAAAATTAGTGATTATTTCAATTCTTGCAAGCAGAAGGAAAGATTTTTCAATAAAAAATGTAAAAAAAACAAGGATGGCTTCCATATCCTGATGTTCAGTTGCATCCTAATTATTGTGCATTTTCCGTTCTACTATAAATAATTAATCCTATAAAAACCTGTCTGTGAGTTCATTAATTGCAAATGATTAGTAAGTTAACTAATAGGTTTATTTACTAAATCGCTTATTTCTTTTTAAACAACTCCAGCATCGGTTTCCCGGTTGCCGTATTCGGGCGCTGTACATCTAATATATGCACCAAAGTGGCAGCAATGTCCACGATCTCATAAGCTGTGAATACTTCCTGCGGCAAAATATCTTTTCCATAAAACAATACAGGAACGTGCGTATCGTAGTTAAATGCAGAGCCGTGACTTGTTCCTTTGTGTGATCCGGGAGTATCTGAAGTCTTAGGTAAATAACCGGGTTGAAGAATGAAGATCAATTCACCGCTTCGCTCCCTATCGTAACCTGAAGCAACCATTTGCTGCCAATTTTCATCCGTTTTGGAAAGCAATTCCTCTTTGGTGTAAACGCGTTTTACCTCCGTCCATTTTGTGATTTCTGTTCTGAAAAACGAAATAACCTGGGATTCCTTGTCGGTACCGAGCACATCATTGGTCAAATAAACATTGTCATTCTCAATAGTATTCAGGTAATCCTTTCCAAATTTAGCAACACAAGCCGCCCTCAGGCTATCCATTTTATTTTTCAGGAATAAATAGCCTCCGGGTAACTGATGGTCTTTCAAGAATTGCGGAACAGGAACTACAGCATGATCCGCAGTTAAAAAAACTACGTATTGCCCTTTACCTACTTCCTTATCCATTGTTTGAAACAAACGTGCCAATTCCTGGTCCAGGCGGAAGTACATATCTTCCATCTCCAGAGAATACGGACCAAAAGCGTGACCAGCAATATCCGGGGTAGAATAACTGATCGTCAGGAAATCGGTATTTGCATGTTTTCCCAATTGTTCTTCCGAAAGTGCACGGATCGCGAAATCTGTCAAAAAGGTATTTGCGGCAGGCATGATTGTAAACAAAGTAAATTGATCAGACGCTGCTACCTTGCTGAAATCGTAAGGAAAAACAGGGCTGGTCTTTCCGCCAACCAATCCTTCATAAGGTGAATTGTCTTGTTTGATATAGGTATAAGAAGTCGAATCCTTCAGTAAATTCCAGGGCTGATTTACGTATTTCGAGACCAGATTCTGTGCATTGAACCGGCTAACCCAGTTTGGAAGTTCTTTTCTGTAAAAGGTGGAAGTAATAAAGTTACCGGTTGCATAATCGTACCAGTACGACCCGTCTGATAAATGTCCGGCAGGTAAAATCGCACTCCGGTCTTTGATTGAAATTCCAATTACTTTGGAGCCGGGATAAGTAAGTTTCAATTGATCGGTTATTGTGTTGGAGCGCAAAAAAGCCGGAGAACATTTTCCAAAAGAGCTATTTGAACCGACAGTTGAAACCGTAGTATCCTCTACGCAATTCACTTCTCTTCCGAAGGGCCTGTAATGCCATTCATTCGCAACAATTCCATGGTCACTCGGGGTCGTTCCAGTATATATGGATGCATGTCCGGGTCCTGTGTAAGTCGGAACATAATTATACGTCACATTTCTAAAATGAGTTCCCTTATCCATCAAACGTTTGAACCCGTCCTTCCCGAATTGCGGATAGAAGCGGTACAGGTAATCATAACACATTTGATCCACTACAATTCCAACCACCACTTTCGGGGCGTTCTTTTGGGAGAATGCGTGGTTCGAGATCAGGCCGAAACAAACAAAGAACAGTAACAATAGAAACTTCATAATTCACTATTTTTAAATCGAATGTCCGATTTTTCCCACGGAGAAACGCGAAAGAACACGGATGTTAATGATAACAACATTTTTTCCACCGAACATTATTCTGACAAAACTAGGATTTGAATTCAAGAAATAACGAAATTTGCAGTAAATTTTCAATTATGTTAGGTTTAAAATTGCCAACTGACCCACGCTGGGTGAATATTGTAGAGAAAAACATTGCTGAAATTCTGACAGACCATGCTTTTTGTGAGCAAAAAGCGGCCAGTAACGCAATCTCTATCATTGTTCAATATCCGCAGTATCCTGATATGGTCAAAGCCATGATTGAAATTTGCCAGGAAGAGATGGAACATTTCGGTATGGTACATGACAAAATCCTGGAAAGGGGCTACCAGCTGGGATTCGAACGCCGCGATCCGTATGTGCACGATCTTCATGGGTTTCTCAAAGTAACCCATTCCGGGAATCCCAAAAAATCGCACATGGTAAACCAACTGCTTTTCGCAGCTATGATTGAAGCCCGCAGTTGTGAACGGTTCAAAATTCTGTCAGAAGAAATCAATGATGAAGATCTACGCGGATTCTATCGCAGTTTAATGGAAAGTGAAGCACGGCATTATACGGTGTTTTTGAATTTCGCCCGCAAATATGGCGAAGGGATTGATGTCGATGCCCGCTGGAAATTATTCCTGGAATTTGAAGCTTCGCTGATGGATAAATACGGAAAAGGAGAGAGTATCCATGGTTAAGTAAATTGACGCTTCGACTGCGCTCAGCGTCCTGAAATCAATTGAAAAGCGGACTGAACGGAGCCGAAGGCACGGTATTGGAATTTAACCGGGAAGTGGAATACTTACTATCACGCAGGTTCCCGGGAATTCCTGGTTTGAATCATCCACACTGCTCATTGAAACCGTAAATGCCTGTTTGTTTTTCCCCTGCAATGACTTCAAACGCTCTTCGGTAATTTGGGTACCGTAAGATTTATGATTTGAGTCCCGCTTTTTCTTCCTGGATTCCGAATACCCCACCCCGTTGTCACGGATCATCACTTTCAACGCTTCGTCCTCCACATAAAATTTCAGGTACAATTCACCTCCGCTGGTTCTTTTTACCAATCCGTGAAGAATCGCATTCTCAACATAAGGCTGAATCAGCATCGGTGGAATACAAGGACTTGAAGGTAATTGGCGGTAATCACAATCTATCCGGAATGAAAAAACCTGTTTAAACCGCATGCTCTCAAGCAGAATATAATTTTTCAGAGTATCATATTCTTCCTCAATGGTAATATAAGAAACTCTCGAATTCGCGAGGGTTTGCCGAATCAATTTAGCAAAACGAACCAGGTACTTTTCTGCATTTTCATTTTCTTCGTACAAGAGGAAACTGTGAATTGAATTCAGGGAGTTAAAAATAAAATGCGGGTTCATTTGTGCAGCCAAAGCCATCCGTTCCAACTCCATCATTCGATTTAACATGTAGTTTTTCTTATTCACGGATTGGATCGAAAGTTTCAGAATAATGTAAAACAGGATCACAATCAACACAACATAAAGGAGAATAAAATACCACCGGAGGAAAATGATCTTTTCCACTTCAAAGCTAAATAGCTGCTTCGGTTTTGACCATTCATTGTTCAGGTTTAAGTAGGCTACTTCCAGGTTATATTTTCCATCGGCCGGGTCACTCAATGTAATTTCACCTTTATCAGATTTTGTCCAGGTTTGATCTTTTCTAAAACGATAACGGTACACATTACGCCTGTTCAGGTCAATATTGCCAAGTGCAATCCGGATCAGATCCGTTTTGGCGGGATAAATTTCCGCAACATTCAAGAGCTTATTTTTAGTAAAGGCACGAACAGAAAGTATGTTAATAGGATTTGCACTCATTTCCTTTTTAACATTCAGGAAATCTATTTTTTGGACCCCCGACTTAGTTGCCAGGTAAAGCAGGTTTTCATAAGAATACATATCGTTGATTTCCCGGCTGGACAACAAATCCCTGCTTAGCAATTTTGCGGAAATTTTCCCGTTCTTTTTTGTCAGCAGGTGTATTCCTTTTCCGCTGGCTATCCAAAGCCGGTTTTGCTCATCGAAAAAAACCGTTAAGATTTGCTTGCCTAAATTAAGATCGGGTGCAAATTCCCGCGCTTTCTCATGCTCAATATCTATTTTGAAAAGACCCTGAACATTCGAAAAGGCAATCAGCCCCCAATCTTTATGATATTTCAATTGAGAGATCCTTCCCTTCAGAATATTCTTATAGCTTGATTTCAAACTGGATCTTATGTCAAAAGCAAATACTCCTTCATTCAATACGAAGAAAATTTTCTTGTGCGGCACCAAATAAAACCGCAAGTACGGACCCGGGATTTTAAACTTATGCAGGGTATGTAAATCAAAAACCTCCCTTGAGGAATCCCGCACCTCATCTACTTTATACGAATCAAGCCGGATTCCAACAATAGAAGAACCTGAAGCGTAGTGCGGTTTAAATTCGTAGGAATCATCCACCTCAGGCCAGTCACTCCAGTCGAGCTGATTCTTCTGAAATGCAAATCTATCCCTGTACGGTATCAGGTTGCTCCACAGGAGCGTTTTCCCGTAATCCTTCAACAAATAAGGGGGATATAGCTGCTGCCATTTTCCTACATAATAGGTGATTATAACTTTACTTTTATTCCCGTTAATAAACCGGATATCTTCTTTGACGGGTTTTCCTGTGTAAGACAATTGGGTAAATGCTTCATCACTGATCATAAACACCCCTTTTTCAAGAGTCGTTATCCACAAACCGCCATTCCGGTCTTTACAAACAGAACTAACCGAATGTTCCGACAGATAATGTTGAACAAGAACAAGTTGCTTCCGGGTTTTATCGAAGCGGTATTTTTTCATTCCATTCTTGTAATACCCGACATACAGGAATTCACCATCTGAATCCAGCGAGATCACTTCGTGTGTGTCTGGAAACAATTTAAACTTCCGGTCGTAATTCAGAAATAAACTTCTACCGCACATGATGAAGTAATACCCTTGGTGCTTTTTCAGCCTTACAGTTCCGTTAAAATAAATTTTACCCCAAAAAAAACGCTTGCCATTCCGATGAAAAAAAGCTGTGGTTGGTTTATTCGTCATTGAATAATTACTGAATACAATTTGATTTTCAAACTCGAAAAAGTGTATTGTATCTATTAATTTTTTCAACAAAACAGTTACTTTCCCTTTCTTGTTTATGGATACAATTTCCTCTCTGTTGGTTCCGTAAACCACAGAGCCATCCTTAGTGACATAAATTGAGGCAAAAATATTGTGTCCGGTAAAAAATCTTTTTTGAAGGATCGAATTAAAACGATAAGGTTTCATTTCCCCATCCTCATAAACACTCAACAATCCATTATACCCAATAAACCAAACATTTCCATTTGGATCTTCATGTATTCTAAAATTGACATTATCGCTTAAGCCATTTTCAACCGTGTAGGTTTTAAATCGAAAACCGTCATACCTGACGATTCCCCGGTCGGTCAAAATCCACAAAAGACCTGACCTATCCTGGTAAACCTGGTAAGTTTCCGAGCTGGGCAAGCCGTTGTCAATTCCAAAATGTTTGTAATTATAGTCCCATGAAATGCGGTTTGACTGAGCAGATACACTTAGTGTAAATCCCGCCAAAAAAAGCCCCCATAAAATGTACCTGATCAAAGTGAATATATAAGAATACGTTTGAGGAACAAATGTAACAGAATCTGATAATTTTAGTCAATTTAAGTTAAAATCAAAACTAGTACACACCTTTAATAGTTAGCTTTGTTAACTATTAAATAGCGAATGACAACACAAGAATGGCCACTGGGCCGCTTTTTCAGCTTTTTAACGAAGCAATATATCGGGAAATTAGCACAACGGATGGAACACACACCAGTGGAGCGTTATTATTTTCCTTTGTATCTGATTGGAAAAAATAACGGCCTTGCCTGTCAGCAGGAATTAGCAAATCAGCTATTGACAGATAAGGTTTCACTGGTCCGCATCCTGGATGCTTTGGAGTCTGACGGCTTTATTGAGCGCAAAACAAATCCATGCGACCGAAGACAGCATTTGCTCAGTATTACACCAAAAGCAGAACCCTGGATTTTGGAAATCGAAAAGGGAATCAAAGAAACAAATGATTACTTCTTTAGCTTGTTAGACCCGAGTTTACACGCTAATTTTGAGTTAATACTCACTGAGCTCATTACAAAAACACAAGAAATACCGGCAGACCAATTTGAAATTTTCTACAATAAAAAGTAAACCTATGATATTCAAACACTCACCAATTATGCTCGCACTGGCACTTTTCTTACATTCGTGCGGCGAAGAAAAAGAAGATTTAAAAGCACAAAAAGCTCCGGTAGTTACCGTAGATGTTGTTCAACTAAAAGCTGGAGAGGTCGCTCGTTCCATCGCAATTCCCGGATCTGTGATACCAAACGAGCAAGTTGATGTATATTCTGAAGTAGCCGGCCGGATCCAGCGTATCTCATTCAAAGAAGGACAACATGTAAGCAAAGGCAGTATTATTCTCCAGGTGGATTCTGATATTTTGAAAGCTCAAAAAGCCCAGTTACTGGTAGAGCAGGATTTGGCAGAAAAAGATGAAGCACGGAAAAGAAGTTTGTACCAGGCAAAAGGAATCAGCCTTCAGGATTATGAGGTATCCCAATCAGCACTTGCAGATGCGAAAGCCAAACTGGACCTGTTGAATGTACAGATTTCGAAAGCAACTATCCGCGCGCCCTTTTCCGGGAAGATCGGATTAAGGCATGTAAGTGAAGGAGCTTTCATCTCTACAAGCACCCTAATCACTTCCATTGTACAGGAAAACCCGGTAAAAATTGAATTCTCGGTTCCTGAAAAATATGCACGAAATGTCAAAATCGGGCAAATCATTGAATTTAAAACCGACGGGGATTCCAAAAAGTATTCAGGAAAAGTATATGCTTTTGAACCACGGATCGATGAAGGCACCCGCATGATGACCGTTCGCGCTTCACTTCCGAACCTGGGGAACCTCATTGCCGGTTCTTTTGTTTCAATCAGTTACGACATGGGGAAAGAAGAAAACGCATTCATGGTTCCATCGGAAAGTATCGTTCCGATCCTAAAAGGTCAAAAGATCTTTGTGGTCCGTAATGGATTAGTGGAAGAGATTCCTGTAGAAATCGGGATCCGGACTCCTGAAAAAGTTCAAATTATCGGAGCACTGAAAGAAGGAGACCAGGTTTTAATCTCAGGTTTATTGGCAGTTCGTGCGGGAATGCCTGTGAAAACTAAAATCGCATCCAAATGAATATCGCATCCTTAAGCATTAACAGACCGGTACTTGCTTCCGTTTTGTCAATTATCGTGGTACTCTTTGGTATCATCGGGTTCCTGTTTTTGGGAATCCGTGAATTCCCTTCCGTGGATCCGCCCATTATAACGGTTACTACCAATTATCCCGGGGCAAACCCCGATGTTATCGAATCGCAAATTACAGAACCACTGGAAGAATCGATCAATGGTGTTTCGGGAATCCGCACCATCAGTTCAACCAGTTCAGACGGCAGAAGTACCATAACTGTGGAATTTGATTTGAGCGTTGACCTGGATGCAGCGGCAAACGATGTACGCGACAAAGTTTCGGCAGCTGTCCGGAATCTTCCCCAGGATTCGGACCCGCCTATCGTTGCAAAATCAGATGCCAATGCAGAGACTATTTTCTCTCTGACCGTTCAATCCGATAAGAAAAGTTTACTTGAACTGACCGAATTGGGGAACAATGTCTTTAAAGAACGTCTTCAAACGATCAAAGGGATTAGTGAAATCCGGATTTGGGGGGAGAAAAAGTTTTCCATGAAGTTCAACCTCGACCCGGAAAAAATGGCCGGTCTGGATTTAACAGCCCTGGATGTGAAAAATGCTTTCCTGAATCAAAATGTGGAATTACCCTCCGGAAGAATTGAAGGAAATACAGTTGAATTAACCATCAGAACCTTTGGCCGCTTAACAACTGAAGAGGAATTCAACAAACTCATCGTTGCCAAAAAAGGAACACAGATCGTTCGCCTGAAAGATATTGGTGAAGCAGTTTTAGCGCCGGAAAATGAACGTACGCTGTTACGCGGAAATCATGGAATTCCAATGATCGGTATTGCTGTTAACCCGCAGCCGGGAGCAAATTATATCGAAATAGTGGATGAGATCTATAAAAAAGTAGAACAGATCAAAAAAGAACTTCCAAAAGATGTGCACCTGGGAGTGGCGCTCGATTCTACTCAAAATATCCGCAAATCTATTTCGGAAGTAGAAGAAACGATCCTGATAGCCTTCGGCCTGGTAGTGGTCATTATTTTCTTGTTCCTTCGCGACTGGAGAACAACCCTCATCCCGATCATCGCTATTCCGATTTCATTGATCGGGACTTTCTTCATCATGTATATCTCGGATTTCTCAATCAACCTGTTGACTTTACTGGGAATTGTGCTTTCAACCGGACTTGTGGTCGATGATGCCATTGTAGTAATGGAAAACATCTATACCCGTGTTGAACGCGGTGAAAACCCAAAAGAAGCCGCCCATAAAGGTTCGAAAGAAATCCTGTTTGCAATTATTTCCACAACAATCACTTTAACAACCGTTTTCCTTCCTGTAATCTTCTTAGAAGGCTTAACAGGGCGTTTGTTCCGCGAGTTTGGAGTCGTAGTGGCCGGATCTGTTATTATCTCCGCATTCATTTCCCTCACCCTCACCCCCATGATGAGTTCCAGGATATTGCGAAAAAAAGAAAAGCATTCGCGCTTCTACAAAATGTCTGAAGTCTGGCTGAATAAATTAATGAACGGGTATAAAAACACACTTTCAAAATTCATGAAACGTCCCTGGATTGCATTTATCCTAATGGGAATATCGTTAATCCTGGTTGTTTTGACCTTTTTAGGGCTGCAGGACGAATTAGCACCAATGGAAGACAAAGGCCGTTTCCAGATCATGTCGAATGCACCGGAAGGAACTTCTTTTGAACGCATGGACCTGCATCAGCAGCAATTGATCGACCTGGTAGATACCCTTCCGGAAAAAAGCAACCTGTTAGCCGTTACTTCCCCCAGCTTTAATGCAGGAGGAGTCAACAAAGGATTTATTCGTCTGAACCTGGTTCCTGTAAAAGACCGAAAACGTTCACAGGAAGACATTGTCAACCTGTTGAATGCACGTTTGGGTGAGTACAATTTTGCCCGCACATTCATTATCCAGGAACAGACTATCGGTGGTGGGCGCTCTGCCGGATTCCCTGTTCAATACGTACTCCAGGCTCCCACTTTCGAAGCCATGAAAGATGTGCTCCCCAAGTTTATGGAACAGGCCATGAGCGATCCAACCTTCAAGATCGTAGATGTAGACCTGAAATTCAACAAACCCGAGTTACAAGTTGAGATTGACCGCGATAAGGCAGCAAGTATGGGAGTGGACGAAAACGAAATTGCGTCAACTTTACAATTGTATTTTTCCGGACAGCGCTACGGTTATTTCATCATGAACGGAAAACAATACCAGGTGATCGGTCAGGCAAAAAAAGACAAACGCGATGATCCTTCGGATCTGAATGCCATCCAGGTTCGTACAGATTCCGGAACACTGGTCCCGCTTGAGAACTTAGTTTCAATCCGGAATGAATCAAGCCCGCCGCAATTATTCCGTTATAACCGATACGTCGCCGCAACAGTTTCTGCACAACCAAACGATGGATTTACAATCGGAGACGGGATTGCAGCAATGGATAAGATCGCTGAGAAAGTACTACCCGAAAGTTTCTCTCACAGTTTAGCGGGAACCTCAAAAGAGTTCGCCGAAAGCGGAAACAGTGTGATCTTTGCATTTCTTTTGGCCCTGGTCCTGGTTTATTTGGTCCTTGCCGCACAATTTGAAAGTTACAGCGATCCGCTCATTATAATCAGTACGGTTCTGCTTGCTCTAGCGGGAGCAACCGTTTCCTTATGGCTTACAGATCAAACATTAAATATTTTCTCAAAGATCGGGATCATTGTTTTGGTTGGTCTTGTAACCAAAAACGGAATCTTAATCGTGGAATTCGCAAACCAGCGCCGCGAAGAAGGTTTAAACATCAAAGACGCCGTTATTGATGCCTCATCTCAACGTTTCAGACCAATTTTGATGACAACGCTGGCAACTATTTTAGGAGCACTTCCGATTGCACTGGCACTTGGTGACGCTGCAACCAGCCGGATCTCAATGGGAATCACCATTGTGGGTGGTTTAGCATTCTCCTTAATATTTACCTTATTTGTCATTCCGGGATTATACATCTATTTGACATCCAAAAAATCGAAAATAAAGGCATGAAAAAAATCATTCTTCTCTTCATACTCTTCTCAGGTAAGCTCGCTTTTTCACAACAAGTCCTGAGCCTGGAAGAAGTCATTAAGCGCACTTTGGAAAAAAACTTCGATGTACTGATCCAGCGCAACAATCTGAAAATCGCTGATAACACCAATAATATCGGTACGGCGGGATATTTACCGACAATAGCCATAACAGCCGATCAGACCTGGACAACAACCAATACCCGACAGGAATTCTATTCCGGGCAGGTGAATGAAAAAACAGGAGCAAATAACAACTCACTGAACGCCTCGGCTCGTTTGAACTGGACTTTTTTCGACGGATTCGCCATGTTTGCAAGAGACAAGCGACTTCAGTTAACCGAGGACCTGGCGACAGTAAACCTGACTGCCCAGATGGAAATGTCGATCTACCAGGCTTCAGTTTTGTATTACAGCTTGCAATATTATAAACGTTTGCAAATTGTATACGAAGAGGCCATCCAACTTTCGAAGGAACGATTTGATCTTATTGCGTTAAGGTCGAAGAATGGCGCCGCAAGTGATTTGGAATTACTTCAGGCAAAACTGGATTTGAATACGGATAGTTCCAATTACCTGAATCATTTGAATATTATCAGTAAAATGAAAGCAGACCTGGCAATGGTAATGGGTGAAGCCGGAGAAATATCCTTCGATGTGGATGATAACATACCTGCACTTCCCGCACTTGACAAAAGCATTATCCTGGAAAATGCCTTATCACAAAACACCAGTTTACTGGTTCAGAAAAGTCAGATTGCCATTATAGATCAGCAGCGAAAAGAAATCCAAAGCCGTTATTACCCTCAATTGTCCTTTTACGCAAATTATTCGGCGGCCGTATCACAAAGTGAAGTCGGACTGCTTTCTTCAAACCGAAGTATCGGACCTGGGATTGGTTTTACTTTAAGTTGGACCATTTTGGATGGTTTAGCCAATGTAACAGCAGTAAAAAACAATCGCTTTCAAAAAGAAAATGCGGAATTTGCAGTTCAGAAGCAAGAGCAAACGATCAAAACGGAAGTAGACAAAGCCTGGCAGGATTACACTTATTCAGAACGTATGTATCGCCTGGAAAACAGTTCGGTCGTTAACACCACGGCAATGTTTGAGATTGCGCAGAAATCATTTGAAAACGGTTCATTAACGCAATTCGAATTACGTGAAATCCAGTTTTCTATTATCCAGGCAAAGAACCGCCAGTTAAGTTCCGAATTCAATTTGCGGACTGCGGTATTGAATGTGGGATTGTTTACGGGAGATTATAAGAAATTGATCCCATAAAGACACGGTTTTTGCAGATACGTGAAGTATTTGGGGCGCGATTTATCTTTTTCGGGGTACGTAACACGTCATTTTTTTGGGACGCGATGCGTCGGGATATATGTATTATTCGCGCCCAAGCCATTTTCTGAAGTACAACACTTTCCATAGGCGCATCGCACTCGCTTTTTTAAAAATATCAATGATTTAGAGGTTTACAAAAAAGGAGGCGACTGGTAAGCGCCTCTAATTATCTGTGCATCTGTGGGAGAAAATAAAAGTGGGTGTGTTGTGATAATTCCCTATGCGTCGCATCCTTACAGAAAATGCATTTGCAGATCGCGGATCACATCTTCTTTCTTTTGACGTGAGATCGGAATCTTCAAACCGTTCCTCATTTTGATATAACCACCTTCTTCCTTAAGGTATTCTTCGACATATTTCATATTGATAATAAATGATTTATGCGGACGAATGAAATTCACGTTTGTACTCAATTTATCATCAAAAAATTTCAGTGGTTTCGAAACCAGTATTTCCTTCCCGTCATCCAGGAATACTTTACAATAAGAGCTGTCAGCCTCGAAAGAAACGATTGAATCCAAACGGACAAAACACATTCCGTCGGCGGTTGGAATAGAGATTTTGCGTTCACCGTTTCCATAAGAAATCACCATTTGATCAGCGCTCATTGAGCGTCTTTCCCTTACTTTGTCCAGCGCCTGATTTACTGCCTCCACGAATAACTCGGAATCGATCGGTTTCATTAAATAATCGAGCGCCTGGTATCTGAATGCCTTTACAGCATATTGATCAAATGCAGTAGTGAAAATGATTTGAGCAGCAAAAGCATCGCTTTCATCCAAGACATCAAAGCCGGTTCCATCACCTAAATTAATGTCGATGAATATTAGATCGGCTTCTGTTTCATTGATTAATTGCACTGCTGATTTAAAGGAATCCGCCTCACCAAGAATCTGGAAGTTCGGAAAATAACGCTCTAAATATTTAGAGATTACTCGCCTGGCGTCAATTTCATCATCAATAATTAATACTCTCTTCGTTTTCATAAGTTGAAATATAAATAGTTGTAATCTCCTTGAGCAAATCTGTTAATTACCGTAATGTGTTTGTGATGAACTGGACCTCATCTGACCTAATTGATAGTAATTTAATAAAAAACAACATTTTGTTCCTATTCGGGTCCGAAAATTTAACATAATGAAGCAGGCAGCTGTTCTTTAAAAAGTTCACCATAAGCAGAAATCTCAGTTTAGAATTCCAAAATTAGGAAACGTTACAAAACTGAATATATTTTAAATTGCCAATAATTCACAACCTCCGTATTTCATTTAAAAAAGTAACTTTAAGGCTTCAAAATGAAACATGGCTAAATTGTTACTTTCAGTGGTAATTGCAGTTGGAGTACTTCTTACTTCCTCCTTCAATCTCAATAAATCACCAAATAATGAGACAAGAAAATACAAAACAGAATATGTTATTGTTCTTATTATAGATGGTCCGCGCTTCACTGAGACGTTTGGCGATACTACTTACCAATACATTCCGCATTTAGGAAATGAATTAAAAAAGGAAGGGGTTCTTTTGAGTAATTTCAGAAACAACGGGCCAACATATACTATTTCAGGACATTCCGCAATTATTACCGGGCGGTATCACAGCATTTCGAATGCAGGAAAACAATTGCCCAAATACCCATCCATGTTTCAGTATTATCTGAAAGAAAAAGGAGTTCCAAAAACCGATGCCTGGATTATTTCAAGCAAAGGAAAGCTGGAAGTGTTGGGGAATACGAACTATAAAAAATGGTGGAATGTTTATAAACCCTCCACTTATTGCGGGCTTCACGGTAACGGGGCTGATTATACGGGCGACCAGGAAACATTCGACAAGGTCACGGAAGTGCTTTCGGCAAACAATCCGCCTCACCTGATGCTTATTAATCTGTTAGCTGCCGATTCATATGCTCATTCGAAACAATGGGATATGTATCTTAAATCGATCCAAAAATGTGACGATTATGCTTTTCAATTGTGGAATCTGATTCAGTCAAATGAACGACTAAAGGACAAAACCGCACTTATCGTCACAAATGACCACGGCCGCCACCTCGACGGGCACAAAGACGGATACATCAGTCACGGCGATAATTGTGAAGGATGCAGACACATCAGTCTATTGGCCATCGGGCCTGACTTCAAAAAGAACGTGGAATCGAAAAATTGTTCCGAACAATTAGACATCAGTAAAACCATTGCGGAAATACTGCACTTCTCTATGCCAACCGGGAAAGGACGGGTTTTGACTGAACTCTTTGAGTAATTTCTAATTACGAATGCCGAATTGTTGAAATACAGGACTAAAAAAACATTTGTAATTATTTCCCATCCATAAAATACCAGCGTCCGGCTATTTTTTCAAACCGGGAATTTTCGGTATGCCGCATTAAGCTGCCGTTCTCATCCAGGTAAGAAGCAACAAATTTGACACGATTTTCCGAAGAAGAGAGGATTTCCAAACTAATCCAGGTACTGTTGACTGCCCACTCCATGATCGATTTCGGATTGTAGTACTTCCTGAATTCAGGAGAGGTTGTTTCCAGGATATACGAAACGTTTCGCGTTACATAAGCGGAATAACGTGAACGCATCAGCTCTTCAGCGGTAGCCGGTAAACTTATTCCCGAAAGAAAGGGTTCACAACAAGTCTCAAACGATTTTTGACTTCCGCAATGACATAAATTATCTGATTTCAAACTCATTTCTTTCTTCGGATTGCCTGGCTCATATGTAATTTAGCAGCATTGGGACGAACGAAGTTTTCCCTTGTATCAATCAACGGTTCATAAGGATAATTTCCAAAAAGAGTAGACAACCTATTGATTGCAAACACTTTCCGGGTATAGTGATTGGAAATGATAATCATGCAAATAGTATCTTTCCGCAAGGATGCATAACAACCGGTATTTCCGTGCCACCAGCCGGTATGAAAGAATAAAGTTGATTTCCCTTTATCTTCGCGCATCCGGTAACCCAATCCGTAATTACTTTTCCCTTTCCGTTCATAGCTGTAGCCGCGGAAAATTTCTTTCTTGATAGAATCACTTAAAAAGGCATTCGAATAAGTTGCCTTATCCAGTTTTAATAAGTCCCTTGCAGTTGTATACAGGTTTTTATCCCCATACACACCATCTAAATTAGTAAACGGTTCTACATTGTTCCTTGAATCATAGGATTGTGCCAGTGAATCCGAATTCTTCGATCCGTCATTGATAAAAGAATCGGTCATCTTTAATGGTTCGAAAATCAGTTCCCGGGCAAGCGCCGGAAATTTCTTCTTCGTAATCCGCTCGGCGATTAAAGCCAGTAAAACATAATTGGTATTACAATACGAAAATTGCGAATTCGGAGGGAAGTACAGAGGCATTTTGTAGGTATTCAAAAGCTGGACAATTTTTTGATTTGTCAGCATTTTTGTTGAGGGCCATATCGAATAAGGAAAGTAGCCGTAATAAGGAATCCCGCTTCGGTGATTCAGGAGCATTCTTACCGTAATTCCATCATACATGATTTCCGGTAAATAGGAGCGAATGTCCTTATCCAGGATAATCTGATGTGAATCAGCCAATTTACAGATTACAACTGCCGTTACGACTTTCGAAATCGAAGCGACATGCAAAGGCGTATGCTTATCAACCCGTTGTTTGAACCGGTGATTTGCCATTCCTTTGTAGCGCTCATAGATAATCTCCCCGTTTTTTGCAACCAGGAACATCCCGTTAAAATCAGGTGCTATGCGGTTGCGGTAGAATAAACTGATACTGTCGTAATAATGAGGTACGAACGATTTGGGAACAGGATTAAAAACAGGAAATTGAAATTGATCCACGGAAGATACCAATTCTTCTTTTTTAGAATTTCTAGGCTCCGACTTACAGCCAAAAAGCAAAAAAAAGAACATTACAGGGAATATACAACGAGAAAATCCGGAAATCATGGCGCAAAGGTAGGAAAACTTCAACGAATCTTTTCTTTCTTCAAAGTCATTTAATAGCCGAAAGTTCCTGGTTTCTTTATTGTTCTAATAAATAAACGCCGCAGTTCTTTTCCGGATCAGACCGTCTTTGCCTTTTGCCTGGACAACCAAATTAAAAGTAATCTGTTTTCCCTTATTAGCTGCTTTGGCTTTTGTCAGTGCATCCATTACTTCCTGCGTGATCCTCGTTCCGTTAATTACACCAAGCGGTTTTTCAATGGATACCGAATTGACCTCGTAACTGATCACCTCAAATCCCGCACTTTGAATAACCGTAGTCTCTTCATAACCAACACGTACAAGCTCCTGATCCAAAGTAACCACCGTTGTGCCTTCCAAAGCATTTCCGATATAAACAGAAGGAACCGGTAAATTCAAAACCCGGTATTCATATGTTTTGAGCACCTTGTTCTCTTTCAGGTTTTTCATGGTAAGTGTAATTGTTTTTTCAGGCCCGGTAGGTCTGACATAAAAACACGAATCTCCCCTGAAAACTTCAGCCTGGGTGCTTTCCAAAACTATAAAGCGGGTATCTGCACCTGCCCCGATTTCAAACTTGTTATCGTAACCGCGGTAAACGACATTATATTCAGGCATAGCCAAAGCAACTTGTCCGAAACTGAACGTGCTGGCAAAACATGCTATTAAACCAATTATTATTTTCATACAAGAGGTGTTAAATTTATTACTAAATATACCAAATTATATTAACTTGTTTACATGAAAAAGTACGCACCAATAACAGCCATTCTTTTAACAAGCCTTCTGCTTTCCTGCGGTGATAACCAGGACGAAAAGAAGATCAGTGAAGTCCCGGTTGAATCTCAGAACATCAAAGAAGAATTGAAACAGGATTCCGGCGACAGCAAAGAGAAGAAAGAAACAAAAAAGCCGAAAGAAGATACGCATGTAAAAATCACCAATACGGAAGACCAGCTGATCAGCAAAGTTTGGCAACTCCCGGAGGTGAAAGCTTTATCAGATAAAATAGAACGCGAATCAAAGGGAAAACGGCATTTGGTAGGACGCATTTCTTCCCAACCATCCGACGACCAGGAATATTACGGCGTTTCAGTTGCAGAAGATAACGGAGAAGCCCTGGCAACCTATTTTGAATTTAGAATTTATCCCGATAAATCGATCTATTATTACGATCCGGTGGAGGATCAGGAATTGAGTTTAAAAGAATGGCGGGCTCAGAAAAAATGATCCAAGCCCGCCAAATATTAAGTGTTGCGGTTTTTACTATTTAAACAGCTGCACGAATCCCTGTCCTTCCAACAATTCATCTTGTGCGCCTTTTGCGGTGTATTTGTAGAAATACACGCCCTCATCCATCATATTTCCGGCAGAATCTTTTCCATCCCAGCTAAATGGTACTGCACTGGAAACATATACCGGATTTCCCCAACGATTGACAACCGTCACATCTAACGCCTTTATGTTCAGCAATTCGAACGTGAAGAAATCATTAACATGATCCCCATTCGGTGTAAAGATATTTGGAGTTTTCAGATCAACAGGTACGATAGGTGGGATAACAGGTGGTACATAAGGAGGAATTACTGTCACCGTAACAAAAGCGGTATCTGTACAGCTTCCATTGATAGCCACCAACATAACCGTATACGTTCCGACAGAATCATAGACCTGGTTTTGCGATGACAGATCAGTCGTAGTGGTACTGTTCCCGTTTCCGAAGTACCAGTCAAAGGTATTGGCATTCGTACTTCCGTTCGTGAATGTAACCGGTAAGGGACCATAACCGGAAGTCGGATTTGCAGAAACTTGTGCTACCGGAGGATTTAAAGGCATAACCAAAACAGAATCCGTCCGGTGGCAGCCATTATTCTCCACATCAATGTAATACCATCCAGGAGAAAGATTTTGCCATACGGAAGCATTGATCTGATTCGGATTATTTGCTCCAGGACCATTCCAGGTATAAAGCGGCTGACCAATAAAGTTTCCGGTCATCAATACATAAACTGCCCCGTTATTAATTCCACAATCCGAAGGAACTGAAGCAACAGTATCAAAATCCCAAGGCATCGCTTTGATATTTACCGAAACCGTATCAGATAAATTACAACCGTTGGGTGAAGTTGCCTGTACAATATAATTTCCGGAAGAAGTTGGAGTAATCGTAGCGCCTGTTTGTCCCGAAACCCATGTGAAATTCGGATTAGCAAAATTAGCAGTGGCCTGGATCGTTTCCGACTCATTTTCACAGAAAGTTAAATTCGGCCCTGCACTGATCTGAGACGGATCATATGAGATCACGATCGTATCCGTTTGCGGACAAATTGTATTGAAAGTAATATTATCTATAGCAAAATCATTATTCCCACTGGAAACCTGGGCTACAATACTGATCGTAGCGGAAGTATTTGCAGCAGAATTCCATACTTGGGTAAATTGCTGCCAATTGCATGACAATAATGTAGGACTGAATACCGGTCCGATCTGCACATTATTAATGAAGAACTGCAAAACCGAAACGTTTGCCTGTGTAATGTTTTCTACGCTGGTAACCCAAGCAGAAAACGAATAATCTGTATTCGGATCAATTGCAATCGTTTGAGACCAAACAGTCGTATTCGGAATATCCGATCCATTAACAACCAGCATATTTCCTGGACCGGTTGTTCCAAGGTCACTGCAGGTTCCGAAATTTGAGTGAACCAAATTGGGATTTGTAGTAATGGCATATGTACCCGGACTTGACAACAAACCGAAGCTTCCTCCCATGCCCGGATTATATCCAGTTGTAAAACCGGTGTTTCCCGCTTCAAAGTCCCCATTAACAACTAAATTCTGAGTGAAATTCGCTACATTTAAGATCAATGTAGTAGGAGAAGTGATCGTTACACTTGATTGATTTCCTGCGCCGATATTCCAATTATAGAAATCATATCCTGCAGGAACTGAATAAGTCATCGAGGTTCCCGGGCACAACGTTGTATCATTTCCAATATTCAACAGCGGATATTGGCTGCATGGAGATGTCGAACAACATTCAAAAATCATAGAATCAATAACAAGTCCGAAACCACCCCCGGGACGGTTGTAGTTAAACGAAATGCTTGTGATCGGACCGTCCCATTCTATCCATCCACGTGCATTATCAATATCAGAAATCATTTGATTGGAAGCTGCACCAGGATCAAACAGATTGCCAATTACATCAGTCAAACCACTGTAAGCCGGAGAAATTGCACTCAAATATTCGTTTTGAGCACCATCTATATCATCAAATCGAATACGTAAATTGCATACTGGCTGGGAGAACGTAATGGTCATTGGAATAATTTGCGACGGATCGAAAATAGCAGCCGGTATGATAATTCCATCTGTCAAGGCAGGGTTCCCTGCTGTAGAAACATGTTTAAATCCAATAGGAGAAGTGATTGTATAATTTACAGAACCACCACAAATACTAAAAGACGGACTTGCAGCTGAAGTGACAGAATTTCCGGAAACCCAATTTAAGTTATCAGAAGCTATCTGAGCACTGGAAATGTGAGTAAAGCTCACTAACGCGATGATTAAGGAGAGCATTTTCATACAAATGGATCTGGATGTATAATCAAAGGTAAAGACATATGGTAAGGCCAGGCAATATTTTGCACCTAAAACTTTTTTCTTCATAACGCAAATCTATAAATACTAAACGGATATAGTAACTATTTAGTTGCTTGAAGAAGCTCTTTTTTTTCGTTTTTAACAATTTATTAAGAAACGATCTATTCATCAAAAAGAGTATCTCCTTAAATAAGATTAACTAACTTTGCTTTTATGAAATTCAATGAACTAGGATTAAACGATTTGGTCCTTGAAGCCATCCATCATATGGGCTTCGAAAACGCAACTCCTATCCAACAGTTTTCCATTCCAGAAATCCTTGCAAACAGTGACTTGTTAGCTTGCGCACAAACAGGAACAGGTAAAACGGCCGCCTTTATTCTTCCTATCTTACATAAACTGACGGGAAAAGAAGATGCTTCGATAAACACATTAATACTTGTTCCCACCAGAGAACTTGCCATCCAAATAGAACAGGAAATTCAGGGCTTATCTTATTTCGTTTCTGTTGGTTCTACTGCAGTTTACGGTGGCGGCGACGGTACTCGCTGGGAAGAGCAAAAAAATGCGCTGGTTGAAGGAACGGATATTATTGTTGCGACTCCCGGAAAATTACTATCTCATATCATGCAGGGTTATGTTGACTTCTCTCAATTGGAACACCTGATCTTAGATGAAGCTGACAAGATGCTGGACATGGGATTTTCGGAGGATATCGAACGCATCATTTCTCATCTCCCAAAAAAGAGACAAACCTTACTTTTCAGTGCTACAATGCCTTCGAAAATCAAGAACCTGGCATCCAAGATCCTGATTCATCCGAAGGAAATTGCTTTATCTATTTCGAAACCCGCGGCGGGAGTTAGTCAAAATGTGATTCTTTGCTCTGATGAACAAAAGAACGCCGTGCTTGATTTCATTTTAAAAGAACGTGTAAACTACGACAGCATAATCATCTTTACTTCTGCAAAAAGCAAGGTACACGAAATCGTTTATGCACTTAGAAAAGCGGGATACAAAAACACGCAGGGTGTTTCTTCCAACCTGGAACAAGAAGAACGGGAAGAAGTATTGAGAGGTTTTCGTTCCAAACGCACACGGATCCTGGTTGCAACGGATGTAATGAGTCGCGGAATCGATATCAAAGAAATCAACCTTGTGATCAATTACGATGCGCCGAGAGATGCTGAAGATTACGTTCATCGAATTGGAAGAACGGCACGTGCAAATACAAAAGGAGAAGCCTATACTTTGATTAATCAAAAAGATATGCCGAAGCTTTCACGTATCGAACGCTTAATTGAAATGGAAATCCAGCGGGTAGCTCTTCCTGAAGAGTTTGGACCTACTCCCGAATGGAAGACTTCAGGTCATTCCACTAATTCTTCCGGGGGAAATAATAAGAATCGCAAAAAGAAATTTTTCGGAAAGAAGAAAAAAGCGGATTAGAGTCGATTGGATATTTCGTTAAACAAATATCACTTCATCTCCTTTTGCCGCTTTGCGGACACGTTCCGAATATCCTTTGAAGAAGTAAGGAATATTATCCTCATCGCCGTTAACGATGCGGTTTTTTACTTTTTCAAAGGTCAAAATGGATATTTCAAAATCAGGAAGCCCCGTTTTAAGCAGCGGTTGTCTCAAACTATCCTGCCAAAAGTAAGTTCCGCCATAATTTCTTCTTGCTACTTCGAGGATATAGGATCCTGCCTGAGCACAAAAATCATCAATTATTTCTTCGTCTGAAAGATCTGCAAAATCAGAAAAATCTTCGATCAGGCTGTCCAGGACGTTTAAACTTCGGATCGAATAATCGAATGCCCCATCGTATTTCGAATTGAATGCACGAACAATTCTTTCAGCATTACCCGTTGCCATGCTGATGAATTCCTGCTGGATATTGTCAATGATATTATCACCTGAACTCAATACTAATGAAGGCTCTTTATCTTTTACCGGAGCTTTTTTATACTTGAAAAATTCAAACAATTTCATGTTGATTTTCTGATTAGATGCGTAGTGTAGTTTCGTGTCTGCGAAAATACAACTTTTTTAATTATTTGACTTGTCAAAAACTATTTGTGTGGCTTTTTTTGTTTCTCTTAAAGTCAATCAATCCGTATACCTCACATCCTTTCGATATGGGACTTTTTCCATCCGTTCAACTTCAATAGTAAAATGACCGAACTCTTCCGCAACTTTTCCGTGAATCGCATAAATCCCTTTCCCCCTCAGCGGATACTTTAATGCAGCATCCTGAAACTGAACAGTATCCAATTGTTCTCCCTCTACATCAAAAAACGTCCCGAAATGTACGATCTGGTTTTTGGCACTCACAATTTTTTTCAATGCAATAAAATAACCATAAACGCAGATTTTTTGATTGATATGATTCACCAGGTTTTTTGCCAGTACATAATCAACCGGTTTTTCTTCCAAAATATCGAAGGGATTACATAAGGGGAATTCCAGCAATTCCATGTGTTCAAAAACCTCTTCGAAATCAGTCTCACTTAATTCGGGAAACACAAATTCACGGTGTTCCTGTAAAAATAACTGCGGCTGAGTTTCCGATTTCACCAGTACTTTGTGAAAGTTTAAATGCGCATTCCACATAAGCTCCTTCTTTGGAACTCCAAATGAACGAAGTGCTCCGACACGGATCAACAATAATAATTGTTCCAGGGGAAGAGAAATCCGTTGTAAAAGATCATTAAACCCCTTGAATTCACCACCCAGGTCGCGTTCCCGAACTAAGCGCTGAAGCTGTTTCAATTCAATTCCTGCAATGTGTTGAAATCCCAGGTAAATAACCTTTCCCTCAAGCATTGTCTCTCCCCTGCTTTTATTGATACATGGAGCTTCAATACGCGCGCCAAGTTTTTTTGCCTCCAGCACGTAAACTTCTGTACGATAGAAGCCTCCGAAGTTATTGATCGTTGCAACCATATATTCCAGTGGATAATAAGCTTTCAGATACAGGCACTGGTAACTCTCTACAGCATACGATGCCGAATGACCTTTGGAAAAAGCATACCCGGCGAAACTTTCGATCTGCCGCCAAATTTCCCGGATGTCCTTTTCCGAATGGCCTCTTTGCTTTGAATTTTCAAAGAATTTATTCTGAACAAGCATAAATTCATCGCGGGATCTGAACTTGCCCGACATTCCCCTCCTAAGCACATCCGATTCAGCCAGGTCCAATCCACCGAATTGGTTGGCTACCTTAATCACATCTTCCTGGTAAACCATTACTCCGTAAGTATCCGGCATAATATCCAGTAAAACAGGATGTGCCTGCCTGATTCGTTCGGGATCCCTGTGCCGGAGGATGTATTCCCGCATCATTCCCGAAGAAGCTACACCCGGCCTGATAATTGAACTTGCGGCAACCAACTCCAGGTAAGTATTCGTTCTTAATTTGATCATCAACATACGCATTCCGGGAGATTCGACATAAAAACAACCTATCGCTGTTGCCTCCCGAAGTAGTTTATTGATATTATCATCTGCAATAAATCTCCGCACGTCGTGAATATCATGGGGCGGATTTTCAGGCTGATTATATGCGATAATATCCAGTGTATCCCGAATCTTTCCCAAGCCTCTTTGCGAAAGGATATCAAACTTATACAAACCTACATCTTCGGCTTCTATCATTGAAAACCGGGTAGTTTTATACCCTTTTGAAGTCAAAAATGTGGCCGTAAAATAATTGATCGGTTTTTCACTGATTATCATTCCTCCCGCATGAACACTCAAATGTGAAGGCAGCCCGGCAATCAGCTTGCTATACTTCAACACCAATTCCTGGATAGGATCATTTTTCCGCAAATCATTTTTATCACCCGAAAGAATATCGATATCCGTTTTCGGCAGACCGAAGACTTTACCCAACTCGCGCAGTGTAGCTTTGTATTGGAAGGTATTGTACGTGCAGATCAAAGCTGTATTTTCAAAACGATTAAATATATATTCGATCACATCGTCCCGGTCACGCCATGAAAAATCAATATCAAAATCAGGTGGATTCTGCCTGTACAGGTTGATAAAACGCTCAAAATACAGATCCAGTTCCAGCGGATCAACATCTGTAATCCCCAGTAAATAAGCGACCAAACTATTTGCACCGCTTCCTCTTCCCACATAATAATATCCTTTTGATTTTGCGTACGAAATAATATCCCAGGCGATCAAAAAATAGGTCACATAATTTTTCTCATCAATGACTTTGATCTCTTTTTCAATTCGTTCCCGGATTTCAGTCGTACTGATATCGTATCTCTGCATTAATCCTTTTTCGCAAAGCGAGCGGATTAGTGCCAGGTCATTTTCCCGGGAATCCGTATAAAGTGCCAGGTTTTGGGAAGTTGCTACTGGAGCGAAGTCAAATTCAATGGAACATTGCTTCAGTATTTCCTCCGAACGAAGGACCAAATATTCAAACTCTCCATAATTATTTAATAAATCCGATCTCTTCAAAAACAGTGCATCTTCCCTGCTTTGATTCTCAGGGGTGAGTTTTGAAAGCAGTACATTTTCATCGATCGCGCGAAGCAGACGATGGGTATTAAAATCGCGTTTGGATCGAAAGGTCATAACCGGAAGTGCCAGATACTTATCGGAGTGGTTGGCAGAATTCATCCGGAAGCGATTTAACTGCCAGACATCCACACCGATAAACTCATAGGTTTCAAGATTATCAGGTTCCTTTCCCCAGGGATAGATCACCAGGCAATGTTCAAACTTCGGGGCCCTGGACGGAAAAGGCTCTTCTTTATGCGTATGCTTGCTCAGGAACTGATTTATTTCGGTAAACCCTTCGTTATTTTTAGCCAGTACCACATAACAACAGGAAACCCCATTCCGGAAATCAACCCCTACAACCGGAATCCGACCGTTTTCCTGGCTGTAACGGACAAAATTCAAGACCGCTGAAGTATTATTAATATCCGTCAATGCGATGCGTTCGTATCCCGAGGTCATGCCCCATTTAACCAATTCTTCCGGATTAACCATTCCGTATTTTAAGCTGTAACACGAATGAACATTCAGCATATCATCTTATTTAATTATTTGACCTAAAAAAGCTCTGAATCCCTTTAAAACAAAGGGCTGTTCGCGATATCGCGAATTCGCAACAAAAAAACCAAATTCCTGATGTCACGGTACTTATACCTTCTCTTTTAATCCGGCAGCAGCCGTGACATCCAGGAACCTGATCCAATCATTCCCCTCCATCTGTGGTTAGGTGTTCAGATGGCAGCAGGTTAGGCAGCTGTTAGTGAACAGAGGGAAACTGATCTATGTTGTGGTTAGGTTTTCATTTGTTTCATTTTGTAAAAGTCATTCCCCTCCGTTTGTTAGGTTTCAGGTGGTAAACGGAGGGAAACAACCGGTGCAGTCAGGTTAGTTGTATTCGTGGTTGGTTCGGTAATAATCAGTTCTGTTTTTCAGTAAAGTATTTCTCCGAATAGTTTTAAACCCTGGTTGATCCGGATATTCGATAATTCCGCTCCCATTTCTCTTCCTTCAGCGGAAATGTCAGACAATCCGGTTTGCAACTATCATTGGAGTTTCCCCTCTAAAAGGATTGAAATGCCCGATACTTTTCACACGCATTCCTATAGCTCTTTGAATTGCCCGTTCACCGAACCGCTCCCGGATATCATCCATCGAATGATACAGGGTGGCTAACCTGGAACCTTCATCGAACAGGCGCATCTGGTAATTCCCATGAACCAACTCACTCATCCGTACTCCAACCAAGCGCACCAAAAGCCGGCGATTATGCAATTTTTCAAACAGGTTCATCACAATCGGGATAATCTCGTGATCTGCTGCAGAATAAGGAATGCGCTGCTGCAAGGTTTTGGTTTGAAAATCGGAATAGCGGATCTTCACCGTCACACAGGCACACACTTTTTTCTCTTTGCGCAACTGGAATACCAGGTTCTCAGCCAGAGCGAAAACAATGGAACGCAATCGGACTATATCGATCGTATCCTTTTCAAATGTGCGCTCACTGGAAATCGATTTTCGTTCACTGTATTGGATTACAGGACTGTTATCGATTCCTTGTGCTTTTTTCCAAATCGCAATTCCGTTTTGCCCGAGCACGCTTTCCAGCATTTCTACCGGCATTTGCTGAATGGTTCCAATGCGTTTCACTCCCAAATTGCAAAGAAGCTGATAGGTTTTCAGCCCGACCATTGGGATCTTCTGCACTGACAGCGGATTCAAAAACAATTTCTCTGCTCCGTCAATGATATTGATCTGGTTGTTAGGTTTCGCTTCTCCCGTTGCGATCTTCGAAACCGTTTTGTTTACCGACATGCCAAACGAGATCGGGAGTCCTGTTTCCTTCATAATCTTCTGCCGCAATTCACCTGCATATTTATAGCAGCCAAAAAAGCGATCCATTCCTGAAAGGTCCATATAGAACTCATCAATAGATGATTTTTCCACCACCGGAACTGCTTCCTGGATAATATCCGTCACCATGCGGGAATACTTCGTATAATTCGCCGAATTTCCACTAATAACAATTGCTTCCGGACAGCGCTCCCTGGCCATTTTCATCGGCATTGCGGAATGGATACCAAACTTCCGGGCCTCGTAACTGCAACTGGCTACCACCCCACGGTCGGATGCTCCGCCAATCAAGATTGGCAAACCATTCAGGCGGCTATCTTCCAAGCGTTCACAGGAGACAAAAAAGGTATCTAAATCCATGTGAACGATACTGCGTTGTTGTTCGTTCATGTCTCGTATTTTTAAATTTTTACGACTGCATAACGTTTCCGAACAAGAGAAAACGAAGTTTTTGAAATACGACAGGTGTGGAATCAACTACCAAACAATGGTTTTTTGAACACTAAGTCGCGATAAATCTTTTAATGCGAAGTGAGCATATTCACTTGCATTTTAAAATTTTTTCTTATCTTCATTCCTATTACAAAATTACACTTTTGATTAATTAAAAATCATAAAATGATTAATAATTAATCAACAATACAAAGATACTTATCAACCACGTAAAGTATTTACGACCAGTGAAGACTTCCAATTTTTCCTATTTAGGTTCAAAAAAAGATGAGAAATTTGTAGATTTTCCGTACCTTTTAAACAAAATAAGTGTCATGAAACAGTTTCTTTTTCTTCTCATGCTCCTGGTGGGAAAGTTTACCTATGCGGACGGTTTGGATGAAGTGCGGATCTACGTTAACCAGAAGTTAGTTGCAACCGTTTACGAGGGAAACAATCAAATACTGGAGCTGAAAGTTTCTGTGGGAGATATTTTAAAATTTGAAGTTCGGACCGATTGGGGAGGAACCGAACATTCCTCCATCAGTGTTTTTGATTACCAAAGCAGTGAAAAAGTGGATGAGCTGATACTAATTTCCAAATTCGAAGCGGATTTTCAGCAAACGATAAGTCCCAAACTGATGGATAGCGAAATGCAATACGTTTTTAATTTCAGTCCGGAAGTGAACCGCACCTGGAAGTTTGCACGGATTATTTTGAAGGAGAAAGAATAAGAATTTATTTATTCATAAACTTATCTACCGTCTATTCTAAAAGGATTCATTTCACAACCGCCGGAATCAAATAATTCCGGATCATCGAATCTACCTGGGAATGACAGTATGGCTGATTATAGGCTGTTGCAGTAATAACAATCACAAAAGGCTGATCTTTGAAAATGATGACTTTATTCCCGCCATTTCCACTGCAATAATAAACCTCGTACTCCTTGCCTTCCACCTCGTAGATCTTATTCCAAAACAGGTAACCGTAATACTCATCTTTCGCAATGGGTATTTGATGGGAAAGGCTTTTCCCCACCCAATCTTTCGGTAAAATCTGTTTCCCATTCCATAAACCCTGATTTTGATAAAGCTGTCCGTATTTAGCGAAATCCAAAGAGCGCATCTGCAAACCTCCCGCCGTATTTACTACTTTTTGAGGTGTGAATTGCCATTTGTAGTTGGTAATTCCAAGTGGTTGAAAAAGGTTTTTGGCTGCATAGTTTTCCAAACCATCCGGAACAGATTTATGAACTACATCTCCCAACACAACAACACCAGCTGTAAAATATTCCCACCTCTTTTCTATCAATTTTGATTCATCTACAGGAAGATTTAAAGTAAAATCGACCCAATTAGCTGTTGGATACATCTTTTCCTCATTTCCGGGAGATTGCTGATCCATATCAAAACCCGTTAAGACCGAACTCATTGTCAACAAATCTTTGAGTTGGATACTGTCTTTGGAGAGTGAATAATTTTGATACTTCTTTAGGTCGTAAAATGCATTCAACGGTTGTGTTTCACTTTTAATGTATCCATCCCGGATAGCAATTCCCAATAAGGTCGAAGCAAAAGATTTCCCCACAGACCGCGTATCATGTAGCGTATTCCTTTTAGCACCGTTAAAGTATTCTTCCAACAACAGTTTCCCCTCTTTGATCACCACAATACTTGTAATGTCTTTGTAATCCTTTGTGAGAATCTTTTTGTTCAATAGTTCTATTTTCGCTGTATCGATATGATCGGTTGACAGCACCCAATCTTTTAGTGGTTTAATTGATTGGATCCTGGCCAATTTTTCAGCGACTTTTACTTCCGGAACCACTAACTTGATTTGTCCTTCAGCAATGAGTTCTCCAACGAGAACCTCCGTTAGTTTCACATAAGGCCTGATTTCTATTTTGAGTGTATGTTCCCCACTTGTTAATGCATCTTGTCCACCACTCATTAAAAACCGATTCCAGAGGAATATTCCCCACGAATCTTCATTTGAAGAGCTGATGAATGGAACACGAAAAATCGTTTTCTGATTTTTACTCTCAGCACTTCCCGCTCCTGGATTCAGATTCTCTTCGTATATTTTTTTTCCGTCAACCCGAAAAGTAAATTGATAGTTTCCGTTTTTGACAAGCTCATCAACAGGTAATTGAGGCGAAAGTACGTGCAGGTAATTGGTTAATGAATTCCCCATAAAAACCCGGATATTCAAATCTGTTTTCTCTTTGAGCACGAAATTGGTTAGAAAGTCGGATTCTTTAAACACTTCAATAGGAATAGTCTTCCCCATGAAAGTAATCTTACCAATATTATTCTTGTGAACCGGATAAGTGATCGAGTCGCTTTTTACTATGTCCGGATATTGGGCAAACAAAGTGTAATTTGTAAAAAAGAGCAGTAACAAAAAGAACAGGGATTTTATCATGGTGTTTTTTATTATTCTAAAATAAGTTTTATTCAAATAGCAAACACAAAAAAAGGCGATCCTTACGAACCGCCTTTTCCTATTGATAAAGTGTATTTTCGATTTTTATTTTTTCACAGAGTCAACTACAGCTTTGAACGCCTCAGGGTGGTTCATTGCTAAGTCAGCTAAAACTTTACGGTTCAATTCGACACCGCTTTTGTTTACAGCTCCCATGAATTGAGAATAGCTCATTCCGTGTAAACGTGCACCAGCGTTAATACGCGTGATCCACAATGAGCGGAAGTTTCTTTTCTTTTGCTTACGTCCTTCGTAAGCATAGTTCAATCCTTTTTCAATAGCATTTTTTGCTACTGTCCAAACATTTTTTCTACGGCCGTAGTATCCTTTGGCCAACTTCATAAAGTTCTTTCTGCGAGCTCTTGAAGCAACGTGATTTACCGATCTTGGCATAACTTTTTCGTTTTTAATAAGGAGTGCAGTATTTTTTCAACTGACTTTGTACTCATTACTTGGTTAACAATACCGCTCCGTAAACAGATACCTCGTATCGAATCGGAGCTTAAATTTTACAAAGTGAAGCGTTCCGCATTAGCGGACCTGCTTTACTTCATATTCAACATTAATTTAACGTTCGACAAATCAGCTTGGTGAACCAAACCTGCGTGAGTCAAATTACGTTTTTGCTTCTTGGTTTTTTTCGTAAGAATGTGGCTTTTGAAAGCGTGTTTTCTCTTGATCTTACCAGACCCAGTTACAGTGAATCTCTTCTTTGCACTGGATGTTGTTTTCATTTTTGGCATTTCTTTTCTCTTTTAAAAAATGAACACTTTATCAACTTTATTCTAATTCAGAATGTAGAATTCAGAATGATGAGAAGATTCTCTCTGCATTCTTCATTCGGCATTCTACATTTATTTTTTCTTAGGGTTGATCATTACAATCATTCTCTTCCCTTCCAATTTCGGCATTTGCTCCAATGTTCCCAAATCAGCTAATTCCTGAACAAATTTCAATAAGAGAATTTCTCCTCTGTCTTTGAAGACAATCGTTCTACCACGGAAAAATACATATGCTTTTACTTTTGAACCTTCCTCCAGGAACTTACGCGCATGCGACAGTTTGAACTGGAAATCGTGATCATCTGTATTCGGACCAAAACGAATCTCTTTCAAGATGACTTTACTTTGCTTCGCTTTTAACTCCTTTTGTTTTCTCTTTTGGTTGTATAAGAATTTACGGTAATCCATAATCTTACAAACCGGGGGAACGGCATTCGGAGAGATCTCAACCAAATCCAAATCCTGCTCTTCGGCTAATTGCAATGCTGCAGCCAAGCTCAATACTTGTGGTTCTTCTCCCTCAACAACTAAACGAATTTCACGAGCGGTGATCTTCCCGTTTATTTTGTGTTCGTCGTTATTTTCTTTTCTTACTGGTTTTCTACTGTCTTTTCTCATTCAGTTAATTAAACATTTGTCGACAATTCTTTTTCTATCGCTAAACGAACCAAAGTTTCGAAAGCTTCTACTGCCATCGAACCTTTATCCCCATCTCCACGCTGTCTTACAGATACTTGCTTTTCTTCAGCTTCTTTCTCTCCTACAACCAGCATGAACGGGATTTTTTTCAGTTCCGCCTCACGTATTTTCTTGCCTATCTTTTCGTTACGGTCATCAACGAATCCGCGAATATCGGAATTATTTAGCAATTCTAAAACATCTTTCGCATAATCGTTGTATTTATCACTAATCGGCAAAATGGCAAATTGCTCTGTTGCCAACCATAAAGGGAAGTCTCCCGCACAGTGCTCCAACAATACGGCAACGAAGCGTTCCATCGAACCAAACGGTGCCCGGTGAATCATTACCGGACGGTGTTTTTGGTTATCCGCACCTGTGTATTCCAACTCAAAACGCTCAGGTAAATTGTAATCCACCTGGATTGTACCAAGCTGCCACTCTCTTCCCAAAGCATCCTGAACCATGAAATCCAGTTTCGGACCGTAAAATGCCGCTTCACCCAATTCAACGATGGTTGGAAGGTTTTTCTCAGCAGCTGCTTCAATGATTGCATTTTCAGCTTTCGCCCAGTTCTCATCCGAACCAATGTATTTTGAAGGGTTCTCAGGATCTCTCAAAGAAATCTGCGCCTTGAAATTCTGAAAATCAAGTGTCTTAAAAATATATAACACCAGGTCAATTACTTTCTTGAACTCTTCTTTTACCTGGTCTTGTGTACAGAAAATGTGTGCATCATCCTGGGTAAATCCGCGAACACGAGTCAAACCGTGCAGCTCACCACTTTGCTCATAACGGTAAACCGTTCCAAACTCCGCAAAGCGGGCAGGTAAGTCTTTGTACGAACGCGGCTTGCTTTTAAAGATCTCACAGTGATGCGGGCAATTCATCGGTTTCAATAAGAATTCCTCATCCGGATCCGGAGTTTTAATTGCCTGGAAAGAATCTGCTCCATATTTCTCATAGTGACCGGAAGTCACATACAATTCTTTATTCCCGATATGCGGAGTAATTACCTGCTCATACCCTGCTTTACGCTGTGCTTTCTTCAGGAAATTTTCCAAACGTTCACGCAGTGCAGCTCCTTTCGGCAACCACAATGGCAAACCTTGTCCTACTTTCTGAGAGAATGTGAACAATTCCAATTCCTTACCCAGCTTACGGTGGTCACGGCGTTTTGCCTCTTCCACTTTCTCCAGGTATTCAGTCAGCTCGGCCTGTTTCGGGAAAGTAATCCCGTAAACACGCGTCAGCTGTTTATTTTTTTCGTCACCACGCCAATAAGCACCAGCGATCGACATCAGTTTTACAGCTTTAATGAAGCCTGTATCCGGAATATGAGGTCCGCGACACAGATCCGTAAAATTCCCCTGTGTATAAAAGGTAATGGAGCCATCCGGTAAATCCTGGATCAATTCCAATTTGTACGGATCTTCTTTCTCAGTGAAGTAAGCCAATGCATCCGCTTTAGAAACTTCCTTACGTACATAAGGATTTTTCAGCTTTGCAAGCTCTTTCATTTTTTGTTCGACTTTTTCCAGATCCTCTTCCTTGAAAGTATAATCCATAAAATCGACATCGTAATAATATCCGTTTGCGATCGGAGGTCCGATAGCCAGTTTAATTCCCGGATAATAAAACTCGAGTGCTTCTGCCATTAAGTGAGCTGAAGAGTGCCACATGGTCGATTTTCCCTCCGCGTCGTTCCAGGTCAGCAACTGCAATGCACAGTCACCGGTCAACGGACGGTTTGCGTCGATTACCACGTTATCCACTTTGGCTGCCAATACGTTACGGGCCAATCCTTCAGAAATGCTAAGAGCAACATCCAATGCTGTTGCTCCTGCTTCGTATTGTCTAACTGATCCGTCAGGAAGAGTTACATTAATCATCACTTATAAAATTTAGTGCAAAGATAGGCTTTATCTATGATAATATGCCTGCTTTCTGCAATTAAGGTTCAATACCGTATACTAAAACAATTCCTTCTTTACTTCCTTTTCCGGAACCGATCGTATATTCGATATGTATATTTCTTAAACGGTCTGCATCCGGGATTTTTGCCACGTATGCGTCATTCAATTCAGCGGTGCTGAATTTCAGGTTTTTACCCTGCGCTTTTTTAAACTCTTTGATTAAAACGCGTTCTTTATTATCAGCAGGAGCATCATAAATCTTCACTGTCAGCGGTGCAGAACATTTCTTTGCACTGATTGCAAATTTATACTCATCCAGTAAAAAGGTGTAAACCTCGATATTCTTAATCTGTTTGGAAGAACCCAATGTAAAGTAGGTTATTTTAGAACCTTCGTAACGGGTTCCTTTGATTAGTTCTTTACACTCTTGTTTCAGGGTGCTCATTTGAGCTTCCAGTACACTATCATTTCCTCCGGAAACTAATCCGATCCACAATAAACAAATGGCAAACGGCAGACTTATCTTAAATAGCTTGATCATAAAAATTATTTTCCAGGTTTAACAATATTTGAACGTACCATTTTCACTTCTTTTGCCAAAGCCTGGTATTCAGCTTCTGTCAATTGCGGCGTTTCAATATTGATGTTTTTTGACACTTTCTTTACGGATGCAAGGCCCTCGTAAGTACTCAAAATACCTTCATACATTTTAATTACTGCTTTTAAGCGGGCATCTTCCTGTGCCGGATGGCTTTTGAAACCTTTGATAATGTTTTTCAACAAACTCATTTGTTCAACCAGGGATTTTCCAACATTTGTTTTATCATTGGTATTGTCGATTGCCAAATACAGTCCTTCGATCCATGCTCCTGAGAATTGAATAGCTCCCAAATATTTCAGGTCGTTATTTTCCATATATTCATCGGATTTGTCCTGGATCTCATAAATCACATCGGTCAATGCTTCTGTATCCCCCAATCCTTTATCGAACTTGGTAATCAATTCTTTATCTGAAAACACGCTTTCCAATCCTACTTTCGATCCCATTTTCTGGATCGCCGCCAAATAATCGCGCGCTTCCTGTGTTTTCGAATTAATTGCGCAATAAGCCATGTCGGTAGAATAAACTCCCAAATTGATCAATTGATCGATTTTCACCGAATAATTATCAGCATTCTCAACCGGGTTAGTTTTATTGGCTTTGTAAGCCAAACCTGCAGCTTTAAACGCATTTGCAATACTAATAGGAGGAGGCAATACATAATCATCATCGGATGATCCATCTGTTCCTTCTGTAGTTTCTATAGTAGCGACTTCTTTCTTTTCAGTCTCGCTACCTCCACACGATGCCAGACTTAGGGTTAGGGCAATAGCAGGTACAAAATAATTCAGTTTCAACATAATTTGGTTTGTAAAGTTTTGATTGTAAAGAAACAAAGAAAAATTAATTTGGGGTGTTCTCAATTGAACAATTTATTAGATTAGTACTGTTTAATTGAAAAAGAACGACACACAATGCCACTATTATCGATTTCACTGGGTCTCATACTGGGTATTCTCTTTTCATTTATTTCCGGGGAAAATTCCGAAGTTGCCGGACTAACAATTACCTCCGTTTTTGCTCTTTGCCTTTTAGCATTGTTATTCGGTCATCTGTTTAAAACAGGTTCTTTTTTCAGAAGTATTCCAATTGCTGCCTTCAGCTGCTTTTTCATGCTGATGGGATTTTGCAAACTGGAACTGGCAAAAAAAGATCTTTCCCGTCCGGAAGAACTTTCAAACAAAGTAAACTTCGGAACTGTTTTTAAAAGTAAACTTTCCGAATCCGGTTATCAAACCATTCATATATCTCTTGAAAAAACAAGCACCGGAAGCAGCCAGGTTCCTGCACAGGGAAATATCATTTTAACACTCGATACGCTGGAAGGAGAATATACTATCGGTGATTATGTCGCATTCAGAACCGAAGTAGAAGCTTTCAGGAACGAAACTAATCCGGGCAGTTTTGATGCCGAATACTACTACGGAACACATTATTATTCGGGGCGGGCTTTCATTGCGTCCAATTTTATTTCAAAGGTCGGTTCGCGTGAAAACCCGAGTATTTTCTTTTCGAAGTGGCAAAACCAGATCGGAGACAAACTGAAATCCTGGCTTCCCGGATCCGTAGCCGGAATCGGCACTGCACTTCTCCTGGGAAACAAAGCCGATATTGACCAGGAAGTTTTGGATTCTTTTTCCAATACCGGAGCAATGCATGTACTTGCAGTTTCAGGTTTACACGTGGGAATTATTTTGATCATTTTCCAATATGTCCTCGGTTTCTTCAGCCGGTGGATCTCAAAGAAACAAGCCATTCTTTTTTCTGTGATCCTTATTTGGGGATTCGGGTTGCTAAGTGGCGCTTCACCTTCGGTTATCCGGGCAGTTGTGATGTTCAGCATCCTGGCCTTGGGACAATTACTCAGCAGGAAAAACAGCGGAATGAACAACCTGATTTTATCTGCAATTGTACTATTGATGTACGATCCTTATTATTTATTCGACATTGGTTTTCAGCTCTCCTATGTTGCTTTGATCGGGATCCTTTTATTTCAAACACCCGTTTACAAGCTCATTTTAGTGAAGCAAAAATGGCTGGATTGGCTTTGGAAAGGAAGTGCAGTGGGAATTGCAGCAACCATCGCAACAACTCCTTTCATGCTTTACTGGTTTCACCAATTCCCGAATTATTTCCTACTTTCCAATGTTGTGGTAATGCTCCTGGGATTTGTGGTCCTGTTATTTTTGATCATACTCATCTTCACAGCATGGATTCCCTACTTCAATTTACTGATCATCTTTTTGACAGTCATTTCACTCCAGGTGCTGGTTATCGGAATTCAGTACGTGAATCAAATTCCGGGAGGAGTTTCCGCCGGATTTGAACTCAATTTCATTCAATTCCTGGTGATCGGAGCATTCATCGGGTATTGTTCGTACAAATTACTGATCAAACAAAGCATTCCACGAAATTCACTAATTGGTTTATGCGTATGTTTTATTTTTATTTCATGGAAAAGAGAACAGAAATTTGAGAAGAACCAACTTCAGATCTTTTCAGGAAAATCCTTTTGCGGAATGATCCAATACGAAGGGAAGCTTCTTACTTTTGCTGAAAACACACCGAAAAACAAGCAAATCCTTCAGACACTCAAAAATGCTGTACGGGATTCGGGACTCAATCCGAATAAATCGATCATTCTGAAATCCGGCAATAAGATCCGCCTGGGAGAGAAAGAAATTTTGTTCACCAAAGCCAACACCGGCTGGAATCTGAAGATTGATACACTCACATTCCACTACCAAATGAGCGGAACTCCCGGAAAACACCACAGGAAGGAATTGCTTTCACAGCGACTACAGCATTATCTATATCCGAACGAGAAGATCAAACCGTTTTGCATTTCGATTTAATTTAAAGGCATAAAAAAACTATCGTACCTTCTGGTAACTACAACATTTTTATCCTTATTCGAGGCCGCTTCTACAACATAAATACTTTGTTTGGTTTCGGGATCCAGTTCTTTTTTGAATGAAAAGACATAATCTGCGACCTGGAAACCAGGGATCTCATTTTTCATTTGACGGGCAGCCAGTTTGAGTACAATCCCCTGAGCTGCCGTACTTCTATTTTCACTTGCAATACGCATTACGACGAACAGGTTTTCCAGGAAAAGGGTCTTTTCTTCTCCCTGTAAGCTAAACTCCTTGTTCTTCATCATCGTGTAAAAGCTCAGATCATCGTTAGAAGTGTAGCCCAAATCTCTTGTCAGCCATTCTTCCTTCATGTACTTCTCCGCCCAAAACTGGTTGGAAATCCCTGTTTTAAATTCATCAATGAAATCCATTTTGCGAAGTACATTGCGGTTATTTAAAAAACACTGGGCAACGATAAATTCACAGGTCGTATCCTGAACGAGCTCGAACCAATGAGTTTCCATATACAGAACTTCAGTAGTATCCGCAAGCAAAGCCATCTTTTGATCTTCAATGAGCGGATCAATCTCTTTAGTCGGGAAACCATTTTGGCTCAAACGGTATTTCACTTCGAAAAGCGAATCCAAACGCTCATAAGACTGCGGCTTTACAACCACCGTCTCACCATAAGTCAGCGGAATATATTTCTTGTTTACCGCTGCAAAATCTCTTCCCAGTTGTGCTTCCAGGCTTGCTTTCCGGCTTTGTGCCAAATCTTCCAGGCTTGGTCCCGGAACATACTTTAAACCACAGGAAGTAACTGCTCCGGCAATGAGGAAAATAAGGGTAAAACGACTTAGAAAGTTTATTCCTGACATATGTATGACTTTATATTATCAAAAATAACGAATTTTGTCGGGTGAAATTAAGCTACCATATACTTCTAACTTTTATTCTGATTTCATTTTCCTTTCTGGCTCAAAAAACTGTTTCAGGGAAGAAAACAAATCATGCCATTCTTTTAGACGGTATGCTTTTGGAAGTTGCCTGGGATGAAGCCGAGACAGCAACGGACTTTATCAATAACTATCCGAATCCGGGAATTGCAAGCCGGTTCAAAAGCGAAGTGAAGTTTTTGTACGACGACCAATACATTTACATCGGTGCTAAACTGACAGACAACCAGCCAGACTCCATTATCGCTTTCTTATCCGAGCGAGATGACTACGGAAATGCGGACTGGTTCGGAGTTTTAATTGATCCTTATGGTTCGGGACAAAATGCTTTCGGGTTTTACGTAACCGCTGCCGGAACCGAACTGGATGCAATTATCAATCAAAACGAAGAAGATTATTCCTGGAATGCAGTCTGGAGGAGTAAAGTAAAACGGATCGCTGAAGGGTGGAGCATTGAGATCCGGATTCCGCTTACCCAATTGCGCTTTCCTAAAGAACTGATCCAGAATTGGCGGATCAATTACGTTCGAAACATACGCAGGAACCGCGAAACTTCTCACTGGTCAGCCGTTGATCCGCAGCAATACGGTGAAATTGCACAAAGTGGTTACCTGAAAGGCCTTGAAAACTTAGGCAATCCCCTGCGACTTTCATTTTCTCCCTACTCCACCATGTACCTGGAAGACAGCTACGATGAAAACACCCAGACTCAAAACTGGGGATTCCGTCCAAGATTCGGCATGGACATGAAGGTCGGACTAAGCGAATCATTTACACTGGATGCCACATTGATACCGGATTTCGGTCAAACCGTTTCTGACCGGCTGATTTTGAATCTTTCTCCGTTTGAAGTCCGCTACCCGGAGAACAGGCCTTTCTTCCTGGAAGGAATGGATTTATTTGGAATCGGAGATCTCTTCTACTCACGACGAATCGGGGCAGAAAGCTATTTGAAAGAGCAGGCAATCGACTCAGCTGCACAAGATCCGAACAACCGCATCAGTTCCATTCCTGCCCGGGCACAATTGATTAATGCCCTGAAAATATCGGGAAGAACAAAAGGTGGTTTGGGAATCGGGGTGTTCAATGCCATTGAAAACAGATCCTTTCTTCACTATGAAGACTCTGCTGGAAACGACCACAAAGTATTGGCTCATCCCCTTTCGAATTACAATGTTTTCGTTTTATCCCAGAACTTAAAAAACAACGCCAATATCTCGCTCTTAAACACAAATGTATTCCGGCCGGAGATCAATCTTGTTTCCAATGTCAGCACACTGGAAGGTTTGGTGTTCAATAAATCGAAAGTCTACAGTATTTCGGCAAATACGCAAGTTTCAATTAATTCCACCGGGAACAATGTAAGTGTAGGTCGTGCTTCCTCCATTAGTTTTCAAAAAGTAAAGGGAGTTAACCAGTTCAATATCGACTACTATGATTCCGATAATAATTACAATTCCAATGAACTGGGCTTTTTACCCCGGAATAACTTCTTAGGTTTTTACGGGCGTTACCGCTGGACAGGTTACCAGGCTACCAAGCGGCTTTTGAGAAGAAACTTTTCTGCAGAAAGCAACATCGAGTATTTGTACAAGCCTACCAAACTGGGCTACTGGTCGATCAATTCGGAATACATTGTAACTACTAAAAAATTCCTTTCCACGGGAGTATCTCTGAATTATTATCCCTTGGGGGAAAGAGACTACTTTGAATCGCGCACATTCGGAATCCCGGTTCACTTTCCCGCATCCTTCCAGTACGGAGGTTTTTATTCAAGCGATTATTCCAAGCGATTTGCACTGGATTTCTATGCATATCACCGTATTTTCGACAGAAAGGGTATGTCGAACCTGGATTTGAACATCAGTCCGCGGATTCGAATTGCTCCAAAGGTTTTCACCGTATTAAGCTCTACCGTTAACCGTTACTTCCATAATTTCGGGTACGTCAGAGTCAGTGATACCAATTACACAGATCAGATCACACTTGGAAACCGGGAACGCTGGATTGTTACCAACTCCATTTCCCTGGATTACACCTTTACAAAAACCTTTCGTTTAAAACTGCAGTTCAATCACTACTGGCAGGAAGTTTCTTACCGATCATTTATGGCATTATCGGATGACGGAAGTTATCATGCGTCTTCTTATAGCGGAACAGATTCTTTAGGTCAGAGCTACCATAACACCAGTTTTAATGCCTTTACAGTTGATTTTGACCTGCGTTGGGTGATTTATCCCGGAAGTGAGATTCGCTTCGTCTGGAAATACAACATTTATGCTTCGAAAAACGGGCTGGATTACGGTTACTTCAATACCTTCCGCAATTTGTTCGACAATCCTTATTTGAACTCCTTTTCAGTGAAAGGTCTTTTCTATATAGATGCCGGGAAGTGGTTCCGAAAGAAAATCGTGTGAGCTTGAATATTTTAAAACACACGCAGATTAGCAGATTTTCGCAGATCCCATTGCTTTAGTTAGTAGTTTAAAAGGACACTTAACAAAAGAGCGCGAAAAGCACATTAACAACTCACTTACAATAAGTTAAACATAATTTTCTAAAAAATCAATAGCTCAATTTTTCTTTTTTGTTACTAGTTTCAATCTATGACAGAAAATGAAATATCTTATAAAATAAGAGGAGCGATCTTTGAAATCTACAATACGGTTGGTCCCGGACTATTAGAAAGCGCTTATGAAGCAGCCTTATATTATGAACTTAAAAAAGCCGGATTAAAAGTTGAACGCCAGTTACAGTTACCATTTCAATACAAGGATGTAAAACTGGATGTTGGTTATAAACTTGACTTAATTGTGGAAGACAAAGTAATAGTTGAAATTAAATCAGTGACTGATTTTTCCGCTATCCATTTTAAGCAGTTAACAACTTATCTTAAATTGACAAAAGTAAAACTTGGACTATTAGTTAATTTCAATGCATCAAACATGCGGGAAGGAATTGCTCGTATAGCAAATAAGATCTAATGAACTAATTATCTGCGAAAATCTGCAAATCTGCGTGCTTATAATGTGGAATTACCTCTGGTTCTTCGAATTCACCAGATAAACCCCGCCGACAATCACAATCATCCCCAGGAACTGGGAAACATGGAACTGCTCGTGATTTAGAAATACTCCCAGGATGACAGCAACGATCGGGATCATATAAGTTACCGAACTTGCGAACATTGGTGATTTCAAAGCAATGATCCGGTTAAACAAAAGCAAAGCCAAACAGGTTCCGAAAATACTCAGAATACTGATATAGCCCAAGGCTTCATAGGCATGTTCATTTGTTTTGAGAACGCTCGATGTATCCAAACTCAAGACAATAATCCAGGCGGGTATTGCCAGGAAGCTAAAAGACAAGGAAGTAATTTCCAAAGATTTGAATTCGCTAAGCTTAAATTTGATCGTGTTCAAACTGGTTGCATACATCACCGTTGCCAGCAAAATTGCTCCTACATGCAATAGGGAAATTTCAAGGGGAGCATTGTTCAAAATTCCAACCAGGATGCAAATCCCGGAAAAGGCAATAAAAAGTCCGATCACCTGCTTTAGTTTAATGGTCTGCTTAAAGAACAAAAAGCCTAAGATCAAAGTGAAAAACGGGGTAAAACTGTTGAGCATTCCGGCTAAGCCTGACGATAATTTGGTTTCGGCAAAAGTGAATAAAAAGGCTGGAAAGAAATTGCCGCAAGTCCCGACCAGTAAAAGATATACAACTTGTTTCCAATTCTTAATCTTACGCAAATTCATCAAGCCAAAAGGCAGCATCACCAAACCGGCAATGGCTATTCTTAGTGCTCCGACCTGCGAATCTGAAAAAATGGGTATTCCTGCTTCGTCATACATCCCTCTTTTCATCAGAATAAACGAACTGCCCCAGATCAATGCTAAAATAAATAATAACAGCCAGCTGCGGAAATCTTTAGTCATTCGAAGTGTTTTCGATTTCTTCTGTCTTCGCCGAAGAGGATTCGGAATAAGCGTTACGGGCATTGCTCATCTTGAAGCGAATACCAACTAAAGCGGGTAAACCAACATGGATCAGTACAAAAAGCGCATATCCTATCGGTTTCAATTCGAAGCGGGTCGGCAATACTCCATTACTTAGCGTTTTATCCAAACCGAACCCAAAATAATAACTCAAAGCAACTTTCGACTCTACTTGGAAATGAACCAGTTCCCGATCATAGTAAAAGATCCCGTCGTACATCGGAATGGGAACAAAAATACATAAGACCAATAAAATCAGCCCGATCAAAAATCCGAGTAATAATGGTTTTTTCAGTAATCCTCTCATCAGTGCTATTTTGATCGTTAACTATTCTTTTGAAGAGACAGAAGTCAAGTGTTTCTAATCTTGCTTCCTGCAATCCTGGCTACTTTAATGCTTTAAATCCTTCCGAAAAGAACACCCGGTCGCGATTAATCCGTTCTTCCAATACCGTTCTGAATTCGCCATACTTTCCTTCCGGAATACAGTTTATGGGAAAAAAGAGCTGCAGGTCCTCAATGTATTCGAAATAAAGTGTTTGTTGATGCGTTTCTATTCTTCTCAATCCGGAAAAGAACAACAAACGAACCTCGCGATCCGCCACAACTACTGCCTTATGAGTAACACCCACCCGGAACCACGATTGTGCAATCGCCAAAAACACCAATTGATCAAGCGCCATAATTCCGTAGACAAGCCCAATCGGCCAGGCTTCCATAGTAATAAGAAATACCGTGATCATGGCGAAAAGTGCTATCAGCGCTTCAATGGTCAAAAATAAGCGAACCTGCTTCTTCCTTTCAGCCGAAACCGGTGTGCTCCACAAAAAACGTTCGGGTTTTCGCGTCATGGAAACTCCCACCCAACGACTCACAGATCTCCGGATGATCAGCAGCAATAAAAAGGTTGCTACTCCTATGAAAATGTGAAACTTAAACGGAAGCTCCGCAATCGCAATATTTAAAAAGCGGATGTCGAACGCTACACAGATTATAAATGCAAATGCCGGGAAAGAGAAGAATATCAGTAAAATATTTATGGAGCGATTCATCGATTATTGGATCATTTTAATCTTTGCTTTCAGCTCTTCGATTTTGCGTTGAGCAGCGGCAATTTTCGCTTCCACTTCTTTCTTCAACAAGTCTGCCCCTTTTGATTTCGCAAAGAAACCAAGGTTATTTTCAAATTGTAAGATATCGGATTTCAGCTTGTTAATTTTATCGTGCAGGTCGTATTTCTCTCTTGCCAGAGCCCTTTCAGCATTCGGATCGCCTTTCATTGTATCCAAACGTGCCTGGAAGAGCATTTTTTCCTGCTCCGCACCTTCTAATTTCAATTTCTTGTAATGAGAATCCAAAGCCTCTTTGTATGCATTGAAAACACGGTCTTTTTCTTTCATCGGAACATGTCCGATCTCGTTGAATTCGGTTGCAAAGCCTTTCAGGAGGTTCAATGCTTCTTTTTTATCTTCAGGAATCGTAACCGCTTTGATCCGGTCGATCAATTCCATCTTTTTCGTTAAATTCTCTTCAAACTCTTTGTCTTTCGAACTGAAATGAGCTTGTTTTGCTTCAAAGAAATGATCACAGGCAGCACGGAATTCTTTCCACAATTTTTGTTCAAACCGCTGTCCGGCACTTCCCAATGCTTTCCACTCTTTCTGGATCGTTAAAATCTGGTCGGTGGTCTTCTTCCAATCCGTAGAATCTTTAATGGCTTCCAGTTTATCAACCAATTGTTGTTTCTTGGCAGCTACCTCATCAAACTTCCCCCTGATCGAATCAAAGAATGTTTTTTTCTTAGCAAAGAAGTCATCACAAGAAGCACGGAATTCCTTCCAAACCTCTTCGTTTTCCTTCCGCGGACCAAAACCGATCTTCTTCCACTCTTCCTGCAAAGTCAAAAGAGAAGCCGTTGCCGTATCCCATTCCTTCGTATTACTTGAAGTGAAATCCTTTACCAGTTCGGCTGCTTTTCGTGCAATCTCCTTTTTCAGTTCCAGGTTTGCCGCCAGTTCCGTTCGTTTTTCGTCGTAGAATGCCTGGATTCGTGTGTAAACTGCTCTTACGGCATCCCAATACGAGTTTTTCAGGCTTTCCCATGCGTCATTTCCAACCGGACCTGTTTCGTCCCATTCGTTCTGAAGCGTTTTGATCGCCTGTTCAATATCCTTAACGTGTTCTATTTTTGACAATTCCTGGATCCGGCGTATCACATCCAGTTTCAGCTGGTGATTCCGATGAAGGTCATGTTCGCGTAATTCGCGGTAAATTTTGATATGGTAAAAGAATGTTTCCAATAAGCGGGAATATTCCGATTGAATGTCCTGGCGCTTTTCGCGGGGAATATCTCCCACTTCTTTCCAGGCATCGTGAATCTCTTTGTATGCAGTCATCGCCGCACCAATGTTCTCTTCTTTTTCTACCACATCCTTGAGACGCTCCAGCAATGCTTTTTTACGGCGCAGGTTTGATTCTTCAGCTTCTTTTTTAGCTTTCTGCAATCCTCCTTTGCGATCACGGAATTCATTGTGTAGTTTATAAAATTCTTCTCGTACCGGATCTGTCGGACGTTCCTCAACCGGTTCTCCTTTTTCCTGAGCTTCCAGTTGTTTTATTTGGAACTGACGATCCTCCTCCAGAATTACATCCTCGAACTGATTCCGTAATTCACTCACTTCGCGCGCTACAGCCAGCGCATCTTCCTGCTGCACGAGATTTTTTAACGACTCTAATAAACTTGCCTTTTCCATGATAAAGCTTTTAGTGGTTTCTCAATTTACAAATATTTAACCAACTACAGTTGACATTTCGAAATTTGTCAGGGAAACAAAACGATCAATTCTCGCCTCGATTTCATCCTTTGTAATTTCCAATAAACGTTGTGTTCCAAATTTTTCTACGCAGAAAGATGCCAATGCAGAACCTGCAATAATAGCACGTTTCATATTTTCAAAAGAAGTGTCATCCGTTGACGCAATGTACCCGATAAATCCACCCGCAAACGTATCACCTGCTCCGGTCGGATCGAATACATCCTCCAAAGGCAAAGCCGGTGCAAAGAATACTTTATCGTCCTGGAACAACAATGCTCCGTGTTCTCCTTTTTTAATGATCAAAGTCTTAGGACCCATTGCGCGAATTACACGACTCGCTTTTACCAAAGAATATTCTCCAGACAACTGACGAGCTTCTTCATCATTGATGATCAACACATCGATCAGCTTTAAGGTTTCCTTCAAATCGTCCAAAGCGATATCCATCCAAAAGTTCATCGTATCCATTGCGATCAGCTTCGGACGTTTCGTCAAACGCTCGATCACCTGGCGCTGTACCTGCGGACTCAAGTTCCCCAACATCAAATATTCTGCACCTTGGTATGATTCCGGAATGATCGGATCAAAATCACCTAATACATTTAATTCCGTCACCAAAGTATCTCTTGAATTCATATCGTTGTGGTAACGACCTGACCAGAAAAATGTCTTTTCGCCTTTTTTGATTTGCAGCCCTTCAAGCGCAACACCTTTAGAACGAAGCAGATCCAATGTTTCCTGTGGAAAATCATCTCCTACTACCGAAACGATCCGCTGATCTTTTATAAAGTTTGAAGCAGACAATGCAATAAAGGTTCCTGCACCACCTACGATCTTATCTGTTTTTCCGAATGGTGTTTCAATAGCATCAAATGCCACACTACCAACTGTCAATAGACTCATTTTCTTAATTTATTTGGGCAAATGTACGCAAATATTTAGGTATAAATCGCTCGGAATCCATTAACTATTTGTTGGTAATACTTCTATAGGAATAGATCTTGTTTTAAATTTTTATTTTATTCAATGATAATTCGTTTTTATTTTAACATTTTTTAATCTCTTCATTTTTCGGTACGTTTATTGTTTAGTTGCATTTCGAATTAAACCAACTGTTATGAAAAAACACGTTACATTCTTTGGATTATTCGCTCTTGCAGTGCTTGGAACAGTAAACGCGCAGGAAAAATCAAACTTCGGAACAGACTTCCAGCCAATCAGGAAAGATTTGGTTGCCTGGGATGCCGTTCGGGGCGAGTGGCTTGCTTCCTCTATGGAAGCAATGGCGAATAAAAAACCGACACCGGATCGTAATTTCCCGGAAGAATACACCCCCGCAGAAATGTTTGGCGCAATGCCAAGTACTACTCAAGACAGAGTCCGATCTCATATTCAGCGATCGAGTACCAACACAAGCGATAGTGCTTCACGTTCCCAATGGTCACGATTAAACAGCTTCACAAGCAGAACTCCTGATTGTAAACCGGTCATGGGAAGAACTTACGGTGACCCGCATTTAAAATCTTTTGACGGAGCTACTTATTCGTTCCAGACCGTAGGAGAATTTACACTTGTAAAATCAGGAAGCGGAAATGTCAACGTGCAGGTTCGCCAGCGCAATCAATCAGACGACTTTTCGCTGAACACTGCCGTAGCGATGAATGTCGGTGGCGACCGCGTTTGCTTTTATGCCAATGAAAAACCGGACGGAAACACCACAACACCGCTTCGAATCGGCGGAGAGCCGGTTTACGTTGAGGGAACAAATTACTACCTGGAACATGGAGGAACAATCAGCCGTTCAGGTAAAAACGACTATGTAGTAACCTGGCCTACAGGAGAGCGCGTAAAATTAGACGCTTCTCAAACCGGTGGAATGGGCTTTTACAATATTGCAGTAGAAATTTACCCATGTGCAGATAATTACGACGGAATCCTCGGGAACGCAAACGGAAGAAGCTCAGACGACTTTGATGTTCGCAACCAGCAAGGAGGAATTGCTTCCTCTAACTGGAACATGGGAGTTTTCGGTTCGACCAATCAGCGTGACCAGGTACTGGAAAAAGAATACCTGGCATTTTTAGCGAAGGATTTTGCAAGACAATACCGCATAACTCCGGAAGAATCTTTATTTGATTACGGATTCAACCAAAGCACTTATGCATTCACGGATGAATCTTTCCCAAGAGTTCACAGAACTTTAGGTGATATGAATGAAGACGACCGCAGAAGAGCACAAAGAGAATGTGAGCGCAGAGGATTTACAGGAAGTGATTTGAGTGCATGTATCTACGACAACGGTTTCCTTCGTATCGAGCCAACTCCAAAACCGAATATTCCGGATCGTACAGCAGGAAGACAATTGGATCCGATCAGAAATCCGACACCAAATGTAAACCCGGGACAAAAACCATATAGAGAGCGTTATCCGGAACCTCGACTAGGTGATCACGGGAGCACAGGCAATGGCGGAGTTCCAAGAGACCAAGCTTCCGGAGGATCTGCTCCTGGCACAGTAAGTGATAAACCCCTTGTTAATAACCGTGAAACTACAAGTTCCGGCAATCCTGAGTCAACCGGAAAAGAAGGCACATCAACAGGAGTAACAAGACCGGTTAAAAAAGAGCCGATTAGCAGCAAGCCTGTAGAAACAACAAATTCCGGTTCGTCCACCGAAAATGAGCCTGTAAAACCGGTTAAAACACCTGAACCTTACAAAGAACCGGAAGTAATCAGAACACGTCCTGTTTATACGGAGCCGGTTAGAACGGAACCTGTCAAAACAGAACCAAGATATACACCACCACCGGTAAAACCGGTGTCAACTCCGGTGCAGCGCCCCGTAAGCGCTCCCGTTTCGACACCAAGTTCAACACCATCGAAACCAATAACGTCCCCTGGAAGAAGAGGAGGTTAACACGAGAGGAGTCAGTCGCAGCTGGCTCCTTTTTTTGTCTGACCGTGAATCAAGATGAATTGTAAGTAAATTACTTACGGGGATGATTAGGTGTCTGAATCAAGCTGTTAGAAGCTATTTTTTTTAACCAATTAATAAAATGGTTTACAAACCCAGTGTAAAAAACTTGTGAATCAATTAAGAGAGCACCTATTTGTTAACCTATTAATAAAATGGTTTACAAATCCGGTGTAAAACCTGTAAATCAACTTTATACTCTTAATCCGTTAACGTATTAATAAAATGGTTTACAAACCCGCAATAACAAGTTGACCAACAATCAATTAAGCCACTAAAAAAGTGACTTTCCAAAATAACTATACGCTTAAAACCTACAAATAGCCCCACCATTTCAAACATCATCTACCCAAAACTGAAACAAATTAAAAATCGAACGTTAATTACTATTGGGTGCCGGCTAATTTCAAGCCTGGTTTCGGTGTAAATTTGATGTATGAAGTGGAAGAAGTGGCTGGTGAAATCTGTGAAGTGGTTCTTTGGGATCCTTGTGAGCCTTGTTATGGTCATCAGCTTCCTGCTTTATGTCTTCAAAGACGACATTATCAATTACGCTATTTCTGAAATTAATAAAACGTTAAAAACCGAAGTTCATGTGGATGAGATCGACGTTACATTTTGGGGAACCTTCCCAAATCTGAGCCTCGACTTCAATAATGTCTTCATCCAGGATGCTTTCTCCTACTCCACGAAGAACGACACCTTATTGTTTACCGAACAAATCCGTCTGAAATTCAACCCGATGGATATCTGGAACGAGAAATACAATGTAAAGAAAATTGATATCCGTCCGGGAACTCTTAAACTCAAGGTCGACAAAAAAGGAGCCGTCAATTACGATATTTTTAAGGAGTCTGAATCCGGAGAAAAAACGAGTTTCAACCTGACCCTGGAAGCCATCCATGCAACCGGGATCCGCTTTTCCTATTCGAACAGGGTGAATGAAAACAGCTACAGAACACATGTTCAGGATATTCGCCTGGTTGGTAATTTCACCCAGGATAAATTTGATATTGCAACAAAAGCCAATTTCTATATTCAGCGGATTCAAAACGGGTTGGTTCCCTTTATCATTAATCAGCAGGCTTCAACAAATGTTTCCGTTCATATTGACCAGGTGGCTGAGACCTTCAATATTACACGCGGAAAACTACTGCTTTCGGGAATTCCATTTGACTTTGATGTGAATGTGGATACAAGTGAGGTCAAACTCCGCATTGATGCGAATAAAATCCCCTTAGCTGACCTGGCGAATAAATTGGCGGTAAAGGAAGTGAAAACCGTTTCCGAACTGAAAGGTTCCGGAACTGCAACATTTCACCTGGATTTCCAAAACAAATTAAAAAAAGATTCCTATCCGAAAGTGGATTGTAATTTCTCTATTGACAATGGAAGACTAACGGAACCAACCAAAGGATTGACACTTCGCAACATTGATCTGAAAGGCTATTATTCCACCTTGAAGGGCAAGGACAGAGAAGAACTAAGCATTAAGAACGTATCCTTCCAAACCATCAGCGGTCCCTTTTCAGGACACCTGGCTATTCACAGATTCTCGAAACCCAACTACCGCGGTGCGGCAAAAGGTTCACTGGACCTGGAAGTAATTCACGCCCTGTTCAAAATACCGAAAATCGAAGAGCTTTCCGGAAAAGTAAAGGTCAACACCAATTTTTACCTGGAAACTGTGATTGAAAACGGTGAAGCCCTTGTTGAGATCGTTGACGGAAATGGAACAGCTTTGATGGATAATGTCGATCTCAGGCTCCAAAACGATTCACGCAAGTTCTATGATATTTACGGGAATCTTATTCTAAACCGGAGCGATGCTGTTTTGGAAGGCCTGAAAGTACGCCTGGGTGAATCGGATTTGGAACTGAACGGAAGCTTTAATCACATTGATCTGTTCTTGCAGGATAAGCACACTCTTGATGTAGCCGTAATTGCAGAAAGTAAAAAAATCAACCTGAAAGATTTTACCAACAGCATTGCAGGAGATCCGAAAACCACGACCACAAACCGGGAGTGGATGCTCCCTACCCTGATCAACGGAAATGTCAAATTGAACGTGGATGCAATTCACATGGATCATCATACCTTCTCACAGATCAATGGTGAGATGACGGTTGGAAACAGGAGTATTTCAATTCAAAAACTGCATGGAATCACAGCAAATGCAACTGTTCGCGGAACGTTTGCCGTTGTAGAATCTGCTCCTGAATATTTTCAGCTGGCAACCAGTCTGAGCTCAAAAGACATTTATTTCAAACCGATCTTCCGCGAATGGAACAACTTTGACCAGGAGGTGATTAAAGAAGATAATATCAGCGGTCGTGCCGAAGCCATTCTGGACCTGAAAGCTCCCTTTGATTTAAGTTACGGTATTCTGAAAGACGAACTCGAGGCCCAGATCCAGTTGAAAATAATCGGTGGACAGTTGAAAAACGTCAGCACTTTTACAGCTCTTACAAAAGATCTGAAAACCACCAAGACCAAAATGATCCTGAAGTCGAGGGAAATTGATGCTTTGCAGGATAAATTAAACAACATCCAGTTCGAAACGCTCGAAAACACCATTTTCATCAAAAAGAGCGTGATCATTATCCCGAAAATGGAGATCAAAACCAGCGCTCTTAATATTACTGTAGACGGAAAACACAAGTTCAATAACGATATTGACTACAAATTTGCCTTCCGTTTCCGCGAGTTAAAGCAGCAAAAAGACGAATCCGAATTCGGGATTGTAGAAGACGACGGAACGGGAATCAAAGTCTTCGTGCGCATGTACGGAAACCTGGACAATCCGATCATCGAATGGGATAAAACTTCGCGCAAGGAAGATGCAAAACAAAACCGCGAGGAAGCAAAACAGGAAGCAATCTCCATTCTTAAGTCAGAATTGGGTTTATTCAAAAAAGATACCACCATTAAAAAATACCAGCCGCCGAAGAAAGATTACGAAGTACTGAAAATCGAATTCGGAAAGGAAGAAGAAGTGAATCCCTTCGAAGAAAAGAAAAAGATCGAAAAGGAGAAAAAAGGACTCAAAAAGTTCGGTGAAAAGCTGAAAGAAAAATCCAAACCGGATGAAAAGGAGGAATTTACCGTTGAATAATTACGAATTATTTGATCCGATGTAAACTTCAGGATAGTCGTAAATAAGGTGTTTTCTAAGCATACTCTTTTTAATTCGGAACTTGGAGTTCGGCATGCGTAATTATTTATGGATTTTTGAACCCAAACGCATCTCAAGTGTAACTAGTAATAATTCTAAACTGCATGTTATGAGATTCGTTACCTTACTTTGCATCCTTTTACTTGGAACCGGCGCTGCCTTTTCCCAATCACTTTCCGGAAACATGAACACGGAGGCCCACAGTGAAGCCCTTCGCTACGGGAATGTGGACATTTACAAAGGAGATAAATTAGTTGCTTCTGTCCTCACGGATAAACTGGGGAACTTTGCCGTTGCGCTTGACACCGGAACATACGTCTGTGTCATGAATTATGCCGGCTACTCACCCATCACGAAAGAAATTAAAGTTACCGGAGATGAAGTCGCTGATTTCAAAATGAAAGCTGATCCGAGTAAACCTCCAACGCACACCACCAGATCCGAAGACGGCGATTTTAAAGGAAGAGCCCTGGAAGAACTTGCCGTTGAATCTTATCGCGTTGAATCCAAATCTGCCAAAGCGTACAAGCGGGAAGATCTTTCCCGAACACCCACCCGGGTTGGGGCCGTCATGGCTACTACGCCCGGTGTCACCACAAGCGGTTGGGCTTCTGTCGACGGAACCTCTGGCGGGCTTGGTGTTGGAGCTTCTGCCAGTTCAAAACTACTTACAGCGGGTGAAATAAATGATTTTTCCAAGTGGAAAATGTGGCAGGATCTTTCCAAAGGAGAATTGGCAAGCTACCAAAAAACCTGGCAAATCGCTCCATCCGGAAGATATACGGTCATGCTTCAATCCGAAAGCGGAATTCCAATTGTGGATGCGGTTGTTCAATTGCTTTTGAACCGGGATGTTGTTTTTACAAGCAGAACCGATAATAGCGGGAAAGCAGAATGCTGGCTGACCATTAAAAACGAAACACCAGTGATCGATGGAAAACTATCCATCCAAATCTCATATAACGGGAAAACGTCCACCATCAATAAAGTCAAAGCTTTTGAAAACGGATTGAATCACCAAAAATTGGATATCTCCTGCCAGGAAGTGGAAAATGTCGACGTGGCCTTTGTAGTAGATGCAACCGGATCCATGGGCGATGAAATCAGCTTTTTGCAAGCGGAAATGAGTGATGTCATTTTCCAGTCAAAACAAATTAGTAACAAATTGAATTTCCGGTTCGCGAATGTCTATTACAGGGACGCAGGAGATTCATATGTTACTAAAAGCATGGATTTTAACCGCATTTTATCCGAATCAGACGCTTTCATTAACCAGCAGTATGCCGGTGGTGGTGGCGACTTCCCCGAAGCGATGGACGTGGGTCTCGATTCTGCCATTAATAACCTGAGTTGGAGCGAAAATGCACGGGCGCGGATCTTATTTTTGGTTCTGGATGCACCGCCGCACCAGAATGCCGTTGTAAACGAACGCCTTCAGCGTTTAATTCTCCAAGCAGCTGAGAAAGGCATTCGCATTGTTCCTATCGGGGCGAGCGGGATCGACAAAAGTACCGAATACTTAATGCGCACTTTGGCTTTGGGAACGAACGGAACCTATACTTTCCTGACCGATCACAGCGGAATCGGGAACAGCCACATCAAACCATCGACAGACAGTTACGAAGTGGAAACGCTGAATGCCATCATGGTCCGCATCCTGAAAAGTTATACCTACATGCCGGATTGCCAGCAGAACATTCCCGACCTGGCGTTGAATATCCCGGATTCCATTGTGTCGACAATTCCTGCTGCAGATTCAAGTGATACGAGCGGAGTGAAACCCGATCCGAAAGCCCTGAACATTACCTGGAGCTATTATCCCAATCCGACAAATGGAATGATCACCATCCTTCCGAATACAGATATCAAAGAATTGTATGTCTCCGATCTGAGCGGGAAAGTACTTCAGATCCTTCCGAAATTGAAAAAAGACGAACGCATCCAGGTCGATTTATCGAATTACGCCACCGGGATCTACCTCATCCGCTATTTAGATGAAAACAATCATTGGCTGAGCGGGAAAGTGGTGTTGCAGAGAACAAGTTAGGCACACGACGCAATCATTAATATCGTAAAAAAACAAATACTTATCCGTTATAAACCCAGCAGGGGCGCGATTAATCGCGCCCCTGCTGGGTTTTTTGATTCCGATAGTTATCGGGATTATATTTTAATTTTCAATTATCAATGTAACTTTTTCCATTTTTGTCAAACATACAGTTGTACCCAATGTATGATTAACACGAATGAAGGACAAGCAAGACGCATTTCTCAAACTCTACGAACCGGTTCATGAACGGTTTGAACGCTTCTGCAGAGCGCGGGTTTACAATGAAATGGATTTCAGGGATCTGATGAACGACAGCCTGTTGGTTGCCTACGAAAAGTTCGATTCCCTCAGATCAAAAGAAGCCTTCCTCTCCTTCCTGTTTAGCATTTGTGTACGTGTTTTAGGGAATTATCACCAAAAGAAGCGGGAAAACCGGATTCCGGAAGGAAATGTTCATTTGGAAGTTCCGGACAGAAACGCCAATCCACAGTCGCATGCAGATATTCATTATTTGTACGAAGCATTGGCGCAGTTATCTGCCGAACAGCGCGAGAGCATTATCCTTTTTGAAATTTCGGGATTCAGTATTCAGGAGATTACCATCATTCAAAACGCATCCGAATCAGCGGTAAAACAACGGCTGAAACGCGGACGCGAAAAACTGATGGAGATCCTTACTTATGAATCTGCTTTAAAAACAGTACAAAGCCATGGATAAACAACGAAATTTAGACCAGCTCTTCCGGCTTGCAAAGCAGGATCAGGCCGTACAGTCGTTTGAACAGACCAAAGAGCGATTCATTTCTGCTGTAAACAGCCCTTCGGTGAATAAGACCAAAACAACCCGAGTATTCACCAAAAAATGGATCATCATGTTAGCAACTGTAAGCACAATAAGCCTTTCTGTATTCCTGTTATGGAATAAGGGAGAAAGCAAAACCCCGAATCAAAATTCAGTCAATAAACCTGTCAAAGAAGTAGTTTTACAAAACAGTTCCGTGAAAGCAGAGCAAATTCAGCCTGAAACTAAAAGTCAGCAAAACTCCATTCACAAATCCACCTCCTCCCTGGTCGCAATCCAGGAATTGTTTACCGAACTTCCTTTCATTCCTGAAAACACGGGAATGGCAGAACCGGAAGAAAATAACCAAAACCGCCGAATGCTTCCGCCGAAAGGAATGGACGAACTTCCCTACCAGTTCCCCAGGCTGACGGAAGAAGAAATTGCCATCACCAAAAAGAAAAAACGGTCCATGCTGAAAGCCCTGGCAAAGCACGACAAGAGTGCCTATGTCTACATTCCAAGCGGTACGTTTGACTATAACGGTAAACAAGTTTCCGTTCAGGCCTTCTATATGGGAATCGGGGAAGTTACCAATTTCGAATACCGCACCTTTTTGTTTGATTTGATCATCCAGGGACGGAAAGACGAATTCATGAAAGCGAAGCCGGATCAATCGGCATGGAGCAAAGAATTCAAGAACGGTGGAAACACTTATCAGGAGCATTACTTTTCTCACAAAGCTTATAATGACTTCCCGATTGTGAACGTTTCCCGCGAAGGGGCCGAATTGTACTGTAAATGGCTTTCGGAAGAAGTGCGAAAATATGTCGGTGATGAAAAACAGGTGCAATACAACGATGTTCGTTTGCCGCTTCGTGTAGAATGGGTCAAAGCTGCATCAAACGAGGGCAAACAGCTTCCCTATCCGTGGAATGGGCAATATCGTAGAAATTCAGACGGAATGTACCAGGCCAACTTCACACATGACCTTATCAAAGATCAAGTTGATACAACCGGATTCTCTAAGATTAAATATGATAATTCCGACTTAACGGCTCCATCCAGATCATTCTGGCCGAATGCATTGGGTTTATACAACATGTCGGGTAACGTTGCTGAAATGGTTTATGAAGGAATTGATAAAACTGAACCCGGAACAGCAGGAGGTTCATGGAGAAGTAGTGGAGAGGAAATTCAAATTTATGCTCCCGATCCCAACACAGGAATTATTGATGCTCGGCCAACCATCGGGTTCCGGGTGGTGAGTACATATTTGACGGTTCATAAAAAATAAACCCTCCACCAACATCAGGGAAAATTTCTTCGTGGTAGATTAACCACAAGGAACACGAAGCACACGAGGATAGATGCGATCCGATAACTACCGGGAGTGATTGTTCCCCCATCCATCGCGTCCCTACCGTTTTTTCTTATAACTATCCCACATCATGTAACCAATTGTAAGTCCACCCCACATATGGTTCCAGGCATATTTAAACAAGCGGGATTGGTAGTGAAAATGAGCGCTTGCAAAGAAAGGACTGTATTGCAGGTAAATCCCGATTTGCTGCTCAGAGACCAGGCGTTCGATCGATCTGGCCGGGAGCGCGGCTTTACTCGGCACGGCAAAAATAGCTCCCTGAAGAGTCCCGTCATAGGCGACAATCCGCAATTCGGGTAAATAATACAGGTAAAACTGCCTGCGTAGTCCGATGTAACCGAGCTTCAAATATCCCTGCAAGCGCATATCATTCGTTAGTGTCCCCATCGTTACCAGGTCAGTCAGACTCAGGCGGATCCACCTGCTTCTGCTAAAGAAAGACTTGCTCACCCCGAAGTTCAGGTCCACAACAAAACTGGTATTTAACTGGTGCTCCCACCCCATCGGAATGGCATTATCAATCCACTTATGGACAGTTGTCTGGGTGTACTCTCCGAATGCGGGTTTTCCAATGAAGCCGGCGTTGACGCCCCAGTTCAGGGTATAATTCCTGCTTCTGCTCCTTGAAAAAAATTGAGCGCCATAAGTTATTGTCCCGGCGTAAGGCCTGTCGCCAACCAGTAAGGTATCCGACAAAATCGTTGAAGGAGTATAGGCCCTTTGTGATACCCCGGTTTGAAAGTTTCGCTCAATATCCGGAACCCGGATGAAAAACTTTTCCAGCCAGTTGAGCTTCATATTGTGATGCTCGTACTGAAGAAAAATTCCCTGTGAATAATAACGGTCACTTGCTGTGAAAATGTCGTTCTCATACGTTAGCCGGAAAGACTGGAATTCGTAAAGTGAATCTGCCAATTGTCCATAACTCATCAATGGGAACAACAGTACCAGTAAACTCATTCGAATATTCATCTCCATAACTACGCAGTTTAAACAGTATTGGATGTGAATTAATTTCTTATGGAGACAACCTGGAATCGGAGTACTCTTAAATTTACGCACTTTATCACTTTTAGTATAGTGGCTTATGTTTTTTTAAGAAATAGATCTCTTTCACTTCTTTTTCGTCTCATGACGCAGTGAAATGTATCCGGAACGACATAAAGCAGAATTATTCGAACCGGCAGAGACAAACTAATTCCAAAAAAACAACCCAAAAAGACGATTATTCCGTAACTTAATAATCGATAATTTTAGGAGTTAAAACACACAAACAAAAAGTGAAAAATCCGCTACATACATCTGTTCTCCTCTGCGGGAGACTTATTAGACGGATTCTTTTTTAAATTCAATCAAAAACACCATGGAATACCGCATCGAAAAAGATACAATGGGAGAAGTGAAAGTCCCGGCCGACGCCTACTGGGGAGCCCAAACCGAACGCAGCATCGAGAATTTCAAAATCGCTCAGGATATTAGCAGAATGCCCAAAGAAATTATCCGCGCTTTTGCCTATCTCAAAAAAGCTGCTGCCCTCACAAACCTGGATGCCGGAATTCTGTCACAGGAAAAATCCGACCTCATTGGTCGGGTGGCGGACGAGATCCTGGAAGGAAAACTGGACGAGCAGTTCCCTTTGGTTGTATGGCAAACAGGAAGCGGCACACAAAGCAATATGAACGTCAATGAAGTGATTGCCTACCGCGCACACGTATTGAACGGCGGATCTTTGACAGACAAGGAAAAAGTGCTGCATCCGAACGACGATGTGAACAAATCACAGTCTTCCAACGATACCTTCCCCACCGCCATGCACATTGCTGCCTATCAGACTTTGATCAATGTCACGATTCCCGGAATAGAGAAGCTGCGTGATACGCTTGCTCAAAAAAGCAAAGACTTCATGCATGTTGTGAAGATCGGACGAACGCATTTCATGGATGCAACTCCCCTGACTTTAGGCCAGGAGATCAGCGGATATGTGAGCCAACTGAACCACGGACTGAAAGCCATTAGGAATTCACTCGACCATTTGAGCGAATTAGCTCTTGGCGGAACAGCAGTTGGAACCGGCATCAACACACCTCCGGGATATTCCGAAAATGTAGCGAAACACATTGCAAGCCTGACCGGCTTACCATTCGTTACAGCCGAAAATAAATTCGAAGCATTGGCAGCACATGATGCGATCGTAGAAGCACACGGCGCTTTGAAAACAGTGGCCGTAAGCTTAATGAAAATTGCCAACGACATCCGTATGCTTTCTTCAGGTCCGCGCAGTGGGATCGGTGAAATCCACATTCCCGACAACGAACCGGGGTCTTCCATCATGCCAGGAAAAGTAAATCCCACACAATGTGAAGCCCTGACAATGATCGCTGCACAAGTTATGGGAAATGACGTAGCAATCGGTATCGGCGGTTCAAACGGACATTTCGAACTGAACGTATTCAAACCCCTTATGATTGCCAACTTCCTGCATTCCGCACGATTGATCGGCGACGGCTGTGTTTCCTTTAACAACAAATGCGCCGTGGGACTCGAACCCATCACAGCTAACATTAAAAAACACGTCAACAACAGCTTAATGCTTGTAACTGCACTCAATACCAAAATAGGTTATTACAAAGCAGCGGAAATTGCTCAAAAAGCACACGCAGAAGGAACAACCTTAAAAGAAATGGCTGTGAAATTGGGTTATTTGACTGCTGAAGAATTTGATCAATGGGTCGTTCCTGAGAATATGGTTTAAATAATTACGTATGCCGAATTGGAAAATCCATGGGCAAGGGATTAACACAGCTTAATCTCCATAAGCAATCAATCCACTCTGCTTTTCAAGTGCAGTATCCACGAATTGAAGCAATTTCTTCACATCCGTATCCGAATGCAGTTGTTTATCATCAATTGTTTTACGTATCTGCTTCAAAAGCACTTCACTCCATCGAAAATCTGAATAATAGTCAAAGCGCTTATCAATAATTCCTTTCGATTGCAGGCGTCCAAAAACATTCCCATCCAATTCACCGGCAAACTCCAGATCCGTGGGATAAGGTGGTTTTGTCTGATCGTTAGGTATGAAATAAAAATCGAGCATTTACATCTTGTTATTGCATCTAAGATAGTGTTTATTGCGTTTTCGAAAGAATTAAAAGATCAGGCTATAAGACACAAGCCTTTAGACGGATTCCTGTCTTTAGTCTTGTGTCTCTGGTCTTAGAGTCTAAAAAACCTTCATCAAAACTCCAGACGATAGCTTAATATCGGGATCAGGGTTGTTTGGTACCAGTACTTCACTTCGCCGGTTTTGTTATTGAAATACTGCCCTCCGACATTTTTTCGGTTTGTTGTGTTCTGAATATCAATCGCAACAGTACTTGTAACCTTTTTATAATTCCGTTTCAAACTCAAACGAATATCCAGTCTGTAATAATCGGGCATTCTCTTTTGATAAGTTTGCGACCTGTCATACTTCGCTTCACCGGCTGCTACGGATGCAGGCAGATCAATCGGGGTATAGCGGAACCCTCCGACATAGATGGATTTAATATTTACACCAAGAGTTCTGCTTTTCTCTTTGTTTTTCAAATTCCATTCTTTCCCGATAGTTAAGGAAGTTGCATAATTGGTATTGAATCGCGTATCATACCAAACTCCGTCAGCTGCTTTGTATTTGGACTCATACAAGGAAGCAGAAAGCAGGTAATAAAGATTTTTGAAAAGGAAGCGTTCATAAGTCAGCTCCAAACCGTAGTTTCTCCCAAGCCCAGAATTACTTAAAGGTTCGGAAGGGAATCCATCTGTTGAATTCAGGATCGAATACGTGCTTGTGGGATCTTTACTGATCGGAATACCGAATAAATGCTGGTAATACACTTCTGTTTTGATGTGCTCGTGTTCGTTCAGGACGAAATCATACCCGAAAACGAAGTGATGTGCTTTGCTTAACTTCAGATTGCGGTTCGGAAGTGTGGTTGTGCCGTTTTCAGTATGCTCCACGAAGTAAACACCTATTGGCTGCAGCTGACTGTGTAAACCGTAACCCAAGGTAAGGTGGTGTTTCGGATGAACATCATACCGCAGCGATGCCCGCGGCTCCAACGAACTGCTGTTATTCAGGAATAATTGAAAAGAATGGATTCCCAGGTTCGCTGTCAGCTTTTCCGTGAGGTGCATATTCCACTGGAAAAACACCTGCATGGTTTCTGTTCCGCCTTTTTCATTGATCTGTTCCTGTAAAACGGTAGAATCTCCCATATCGCTCTGGATTAAGCTGTAGCCAAGATGATTCAAAATGAACCCGGTCCGGATGTTGTTCTTTGCATTGATCTTTTGAGTGTAGGTGCTTGAAAGCGTGAGTTTATTCTGTACAAATCGCTGCTCGTATTCGCGTGTAAATGTAGCATAATCAAACTCCAGCCGATCTTGTTTGTATCCGTTCTCAGTCCCGGAAAAAACCAAAGCAGTTTTTAAATACGATTTGTTTTTGAAAAGCTTGGTATTTGTAACTCCAACCGCACCTGTGTTACTGTAAAAATTCGTGTTCAAGCGGAGAAAATCATCCTGCTCCCAGCGAACAGAATCTTTTTCAGCGGTAGTTGTCTGGTAGCTCAATCCGCCGAAACCAAATAGGGTAAACTTGCCCAGCTTCCTGGTCGGGAGATAAACATTGAACGAAAGGTCCTGGAAATTGGTATTTGCGTCTCCGATCGGAATGCCGATCTTCCCCAATACGTTTAAAGTAGAATAGCGGTAATTGATGAGATAAGAACCTTCGTACCCTTTTTTAAACGGCCCTTCAGCTGCCAGGTCCAATCCCAAAATTCCGAGCTGCACGGTGTATTCGCGCTTTTCATTATTTCCCTTTCTCAATCGCAGGTCGAATACCCCGGAAAGCGCATTCCCGTATTCAGCGGCAAAAGCACCGGTTGAAAAGTCGGAATTACTCAAAAGCTGTGCACTTAAAATAGAGATTCCGCCGCCCGCTGTTCCAACATTCGAAAAATGATTCGGGTTTGGAATTTCCACACCTTCCATTCGCCATAAAAGACCGTTGGGTGAATTTCCGCGAATCGAAATATGATTATTCCCGTCGCCGGCAACTACCACACCGGCAAAAGAAGTCGCCATGCGCGCCGGATCATTTACCGCAGCTGCAAACTTCTGTGTTTCTTCAACGGAAAACGTCCGGGTGCTGACAGTAGAAAGTTCATTCAGCGGTTTGTTCTTATCAGCTTTGGCCGTGATGACAACCTCGCTTATTTTTTTCAGGTCTTCTTCCATGTTGATAGTCAGGACCAATTCTTTCCCCGCATTCACGGTAACATTCTGCATTACTACCGGTTTGTAGTCATAAGCTGTGATTTCAATCGTCCTGCTTCCTACGGGAATATGTGACAGGCTGAACTTACCGGCCTCATCTGTTACGGCACGGATCACGGAATCCGGTCCGGCTATTTGAATGACCGCACCCGGAATGGAAGACTGGGAAATATTGTCGATAACTGTGCCCCGAACCGTTTGTGTTTGGGAGAAACAGGCATTGACAATAAAACAAAGGATTCCCGACACGAAGTATTTCGTTGTTTTTTGAAACATGATTTTTGAAAGATTAAATTACGAATGCCGAATTCCTAATTCCGAGTTAAAGAAATTGACCTTAAAGAGACGCTTTTTTACTAGTCAAGCAAATCGTAAAGCTGTCTCAAATCAATCAATTCGTAACTCGTAATTAGAAATTCGTAATTAGCTAGAGATGGATTACGGAACCTGAACCGCTGATTGTTGTATTTACGATCGGATTTCCTTTATACCGGATATCCCCGCTTCCCGAAATGTTAGCGTTCAGCTGATCCAATACCCAAACGGTAACAGATCCCGATCCGCTGATTTTAGAGTCTGAATAATTTGCTGTCAGACCCGCCATTTCAATATCCCCGGAGCCGCTTACCGTCGCTTTTTGATTAGTAGCCACTCCGCCTGAAACTGCAATATTTCCCGAACCGCTGATCTTCACTTCCAACTCATCTGCATGAACCGAAGCAAGTGTTATATTCCCGGAACCGCTGATATTTAAGTCCAGCTGCGTCGTTAAAATTGCGGATGATGATTCGATGTTTCCGCTTCCGCTCAGGTCAAACTCATACATGTTGGGTGAATGGACAATGATCTTAATTCCGCTGTGCTTACGAATCCATTTATCGGAATCGATTTTCAGCGTTCCGCCGTCCATTTCTGTCGTAATAACTTCCAAAACATTTTGCTGTGCCGTTATTTCAATAAAATAAACCGAGTCCTGCACATAACTCAGATCGCCGTCAATAGAAAATGAAATTTTATTGAAACCACTCAAATTCCGGGTCTCAGTTACTTTTTCTCCTTTTCCTTTAATCGAATTAAACAGGTGTTTCTTACAAGATGTAAATGAAGCGGCAAGGATCACAAGCGCCGGAATCATCAATTTTAAATGTTTCATAAAGACTTTATTTTGTTAGTTGTATCTATGACAACTGAGCCCGGATTTACCCCTATTGGAAAATGATTTTTTTTCAGCCTCTCCCCTTGAGGGAGGAAACAAAAACCCTAGAAAAACCGCAAAGCCAATCTTGCCCCGATCCACAAACGATTGGTATAAGAGCTAACAGGATTTCCATTGGAATAAGATCCTTCAGGACTCTCCAATGTCCGCTGACTGATCTTACTCCAGATCGGATCCGTATCCGCAGCAGTGGTTTCGGTGCTGTACCAGTTCAAAGTAGGTCCGGCGGCAATGCTGAAATTCTTTCCGAAACGGTATTCGACACCAAGAAAACTTTTCGTCAGCGTATTGTAGCTAAAGTCGGTGTTGTTCAAATATAGGTGCTGCATCGTAAGATCCAGGTCCAGGTACCATTTTCTTCCTAGTCGAATGGCAGATCCCAAGCCGTAACCAAAGGTCCACAAGGCAGGTCCTTTGTCAATTTGCACACCGGCGATAAGTATATTGTGAAACACATCCACACCGGTGCGGAAGCTGAGCGTTGTCAGTAAATTTTCATCACAGGCAATTTCCACTTTGTGGTATCCCTTTTTTACAAAACTCAAAAATCCGATAGGCACTCCGGTAATGGAATCGGCCACATTGATGAAACCGAGCTGCGAACCGTTTACTTTTCCGCCCCTGTTAAGCAAGCCTGAAAGCTGGAACCCATTGACTGCGCGCGCTGTGTTCACCAACCCGGCGATCTGCACACCGGAAACCGTATCACCGTAGTTGGCAATTCCGGCAAGCTGGCCTCCAAACACATTTTTCGACTGGTTATAAATCCCTGCGATCTGAATTCCCTGCGTGTAAGAACGGTTTATATTCGTAATTCCGCCAACCTGGATAGCTGTAACCGTATCCTTCACCACATTGGCAATTCCGGCTACCTGGACATACTTTACTTTTCCGCGGTCGAGATTGAGTAAACCCGCGACCTGCACTCCGCTCACATCTTTTCCAACCGTGTTGAACAATCCGCCCACCTGCACCCCGGATGATGTTCCCGAAACCAGGTTAGCCAAACCACCGACCTGTACATATCGTACATTCCCGTAATCGAAATTGAACAGGCCTCCCAGCTCGAAAACATCAATTCCCTTAGAAGATCCTGCCAATATATTGAATGAAAATTTGTTCACGGTATTTACCGAAAGCAGGCGATTGGTACTAAGAGGCGGAATCAATGAAAACGAAACGTTGGTAAACAAAGTGTCTGAAATATTTCTCAGGTTGGCACGGCTTTCTGCGAACTTTTTCCAGAATGGAGTCGGGTTCGGAATGGTATCCCGGACTTGTGCTGCTGCCGGTTTTACGGAATCGATCGAAAGAGTTACACGCGTGGAATCATCTGTCAGTATGCTTACCGGAGTCGATTTGGGCTGCAGGTAAATCACGATCGTGTTTCGCTGCTGGGAAAAGATCACAACCGTCGTATCCCTGAAATTTTCTTTTGCCACGGAAATGGAAAGCACATCGGCAGTTTTAGGCAGGGACAGGTTGAAATAACCGTACTCATTGGTCAGCGCCGATTGTTTGCTTTGTCGTAAATAAACACTGGATTCGGCCACTTCCGAAGAATCTTCCGCATTCAGGATGTACCCGTTCACAATGACACCGGACTTACTTGCCGAGGCATTATCCGTCTTCGGTTTCGGAGCTGATTTACAGGTAATGATCACGTATTTTCCTTTTAGCTTGAAGCCACAACTCCCGTTATCGAAAAGCGTATTCAAAACAATCCGGAGCGGCTGTTTGTCAAACTTTGCAGATACACGCTGTTTATCGTCGAAGCCGGTATAGGAAAACACCACACCGGTCTGACTGGAAATCTGTTTGAACAAATCCTCGTAAGCATACATCCCCGAGCGAATGGTTACACTTTTCTCCAGGTAAGGAGTTTGCGCGTTTGAAGTAAAAACAATGCAGCAAAGGAAAACGGTACCTAAAAAACGGATCATTGTATACATGCCAGTCCTTTAATCACATAGTTATTCTCTTTTTCCCGGATAATAGTTACTTCGAGTGTCTGGGAGATGACCATCAGGACGGTGTCCAGATCTTCATTCAAAAACTCGGTCGTAATCCGGCAATCTTTCAAGGCGGGATTATCAATTCGAATAGTTACTTTATAAGTTTTATTGAGCAGATCAACCACATCTTCCAGGCGCTGGTTGTCAAGCAGGATGGTTTTATACTGTTTCTTCAGGTTTTCCGCCAGCACGTCCAACTTCAAATCACCGCTGGAAATAATATAATGAGCACTTTCATTTGCATGAAGGGTAAGTTGCATTCCTTTGTTGTCGTAGATTACCACAATTCCTTCTTCCACGCGGACATAAATCGTGTCATCGGTCGTTATTACATCGAATTCGGTCCCGAGATCTTTGATGTGAATCGGTCCGGCATCAATAATAAACGGAAGTTTTTCACTGTGTTTTACAGAGAAATGGCCCGAGCCCTTCAATTTCAGCGAACGGTTCTCCTTTCCGTAACCGGCAGATAATTCCATGCTCGAATGTGCAGCCAGGCGAATATCCGTCCCATCGTTAAGCTCAATCTTCTTTTCCTTATTCCCGGCAGTGAAAACAGTGTTTTCCTCACCCGGATTCAGCATATATAGTAACGCACCAAAAGAAATGATCAGGATCGCAGCAATCGAAGAGATCCATCCGACATTCAGTTTCCGGACCGGAGTTTCTTTCAGCTGTGCTTCCACCTTCGTCCAGGCAGCATCACTTGAAACCGCTTTCTCCACCAAGCCCAATGCTTTGGCACTTTGTTCAAAATACCGCTTGTTATCCTCCGACTCAGCAATCCAGTCCTCCAGGAACATTGCTTCTTCTGGACTCGCTTCGCCCGTAAGGAATTTGCCGATCAGCGCATCCATATCATGTACTGTTTTCATAGCGTTTGAATGAAAAAAAGGATAAGTATCGGCAAATAGTCTTTCAACTCTTCACGTACAATTTTGAGGGCTTTCCCCATTTGATTCTCCACGGTTTTCACCGACAAGCCCAATTGATCGGCAATTTCCTGGTAACGCAACTGTTCGAAGCGGCTCATCTTAAAAATGCGTCCGCATTGTTCGGGCATACTTTCCAGTGCCTGTTGAATCCGTTCATTGAGTTCATTCACCTGGACCGGGTCGGAAGTCTCTTCGGGAACAGCCACTGCCATCATTTCTTCCGCATAAGTATCGCGGACTTTCAGGTGCTTGATCTTATTCAAACAGGCATTCTGTACAGACTTGTACAAAACCGCCCGGATTGAAGTATGAATATCCAACTGCGTTCTTTTTTCCCAAAGGGAGACAAATACCTGCTGAACAACGTCCTCCGTTTCATCCGAATCCTTCAGAAAAGTGTTGCCGTAGCGAACCAGCGGTTTATAATAATCGCGAAATACCATCTCAAATGTCTTTAGATCTCCTGTCACAACTTGTGTTATCACTTGTTTTTCTTCCACCCCGGTGTATTTCACAAGGGCAAAGTTATCATCTTTTGAATTTAAGACAACTGAGAATCAATTTACCCCTATGGGAGGTTGAGATTTTTTTGAAAAGACCTGTGGTAGGTACGCGAGCATCGGGAATTAATTACTCCCGATAGCTATCGGGGATGACACCCACTCCTATTTTTCTCCCGCAGATGCACAGATTTTTTGAGGCGCTTACCAGTCGCCTCTTTAAAGCGAGGCCGGTAGGCTAGCTCTAATCTGTGTATCTGTGGTAAAACAGACAAGTGTCAGAGGAAAATACTGCACACATATGTAACACCATAATGTATCTCGCGTTCCGCTTGTCAGTTCGAGTATCCCGCACGTGTTTGTCTCGATACCACCCCTCTCGGTCTCCTCATGACGGAGTCTGATACTCGTCAGAGTCATCAGACCCTCAAGGGGAGAAGCAGCACAATACCCAATCAATGCGCTGGCGGACCTTCAAAGGGGGATCTTTCGCCACGAGGTTCCGGAGCCGGGGCCTTCGTTCCGAAATTGCGCAGGTTGTACGTCACCGTGAACATATAATAGCGGTTCAACACGTTCGACTTCACGTCTTCGATATAGGATTCCGTGACGTTGCGTGTAATGCTGTTATTGTTATTCAGGATATCGAATACCGAAACACGCAATTCGAGCTGTTTCTTCTTCAGGAGCTTATAGCCGATCCCGCCATTCCACAGCATGATCGTCTGGTTGAAGCCCGAGCCCAAACCGGCATAGGAGTTCAACGAGTAATTCGTATTGATTACCAAACGTTCTTTGATGATCCAGTTGAATTTCGCGCTGACATTGTGCACGAAGTATTCGTTTTGAGCTACATTCTGACGGGTATTCACCACGTTGTTGTAATTGATCGTATACCCGACCGTAAAATCGAGGTTCTCACTGATATTGCTCGAAAGGGTCAGCCCGGCATTTGAATTGGCTGTCTTCGCTTTGTTTACCACATTGTTGATTAAGCCCGGTGCAACCGTATAAGCTCCGCCCAGGTAGAAGTTCACGTTCAGTTTCAATTTCGTCAGTGAAAAACCATAGGAGATCGTTGAACGTGCATTCCAGCTTCCCTCCAGGTTTACGGGCTGACGAAACTGCGCGCCGCGCTGCAGGACCACGTTCCCGTTTACCACGGTATCGCTTGTTGCAATAATGGTACTGTTCGAGATGTAGTTGTTGTTTACTTCGCCGCCGAAGAAGACATTGAAATTCGTTGCCTTCTGCACATTCGTTGCGTTGAAGCGACCGAATAAGCGGTGATTGTACTGCTGCTTCAGATCGGGATTTCCTGAGGAAAGGGACAAGGGATTCGAGTTGTCGATGACATTCTGAAGCTGATCTATTGTAGGGTTCCGCGTTCCGGCCCTGTAAGCCAGCATCATGCTTTTCGACTTCGTGAAATCGTATTTGAAGCGCACATTCGGCAGGATGGAGTTGAACGGTAAATTCACATTGCGCGTAGTAGGAAATTCCTGTACATTCATCAAGACCGAATTCTGGTAAGCAATTCCCAACTGCAATCCCACTTTCTTCTTTTGGAACCGGAAATTGGTTCCGCCCTCCTGCACTACGGTCTGGTTCTCGAACACATTCGAAAGCGTCGTGTCCATAAAAGCATAGGTATTTGTCAGCGAATCAAAATCGTAGGTGCGTTTATCCGCGTTACTTACGGAATACGCCGGAGCATAATAAAACTCGCTCGACCAGGCTTCGCTTAGCGGCTCCGTGTACGAAAAGCGGCCGTTCACACCGTAACCGTTCGTTTCATTGTCCGAATGCTGGTTGATTCCCGCAATCGAATCCTGACCGAATTCGTCGTAATAGTGTGAAACAGATTGCTGACCGCTGTTTCCTTCCCGGATGTTATAGGTTCCTGTGATATTCGCTGAAAACGTGCGTTTCGGTTTGGCAAAGCGGTGACGCCACAATACACTTGTACTTGCGTTCAAACCTTTATTGTCACTGAAAGTGTTGTTATTGACCTGATTGATCAGGACGTTGCTTCCATCCACAGTTGTTCCGTATGTCCCCTGCGTGCGGTCGTTCCCCTGGTAGCTCAGTTTCGGAGTGATTACCAAGGAATTCATCGAATCCAGTGCGATATCGAATTTGAAATTCAGGCGGTGATTGGCATTTTTCATCAAGGCATTAAAGTCTTCGTCGTAGCGCTGACCGGCAGTGGTTGATAAGACATAGTTCCGACTAGTGACCTGTGAATTATCCGTTTCCGATCCGTTGAAGAAATAACTTCCCGTAACGCGCGTATTCTTTTTCACGCCCCATTTATCGGAATAGTTCAGGCCGATCCCGTGCGTGGTACTTACCCCGTTTTGCTGCGACACAAGGTAATTCTCATTATCTCCGCCGCCCATTCCGCCACGTCCGCCCCTGCCCTGTGAGCTGGCGGAAGAACCTGTAACTCCTAAGATATCATCGGTAGAAAAGTTTTGCTGGTTCACATTGTTCGACATCCCGACAACAGAAATGCGGCGCGTGCCCTTAAAGAAATTCACATTTGCTCCTGCCATGTACAAGTCGTTCGGAGTTCCGTAACCCGCGTAGATCTTCCCGAATTGTCCCTGGTTCTTTCCCGCTTTCGTTACGATATTCAAAGCCTTCGCCTCATTGCCATCCGAGATCCCGGTAAACTTCGACTGGTCACTTGCCTGGTCGTAAACCTGGATCTTCGAAACGATCTCAGCCGGGAGATTCTTCATCGCCGCTGCGGCATCATCGCCAAAGAATTCCTGTCCGTCGATCATCACCTTCGTGATCTGCTCGCCTTGTGCCTTTACCACTCCGTTTTCCAACGTAATTCCCGGCATCTTCGTGATGAGGTCCTGTACCGTTGCATCCGGGTTCGTTTTATAAGCATCCGCATTGTACTGCGTGGTATCTCCCTTTTGTTCTACCCGCACAGCGTTTGCTTCCACTGTCACCCCCTCGATCAGTTTGGCATCGGTTTTCATCTCGAAATCCATCACCGTAAGTCCTTCCGGAAGTACGATGCGTTTCAGTTGGTCGGTATATTCAAAGAAACTGACCTTCACGATGTAGCTTCCAGGTATCAATCCGGTGAGCCTGTACGCCCCGTTCTCATCCGAAGCCGTGACTTTGACCACAGAAGAATCCATGGACGAAAGCAGCTCAATGCGTGCATCCATCAGGGAAGTTTGCTTGTCGGTGATCTTACCGGAAAGTTCGGTTTGTGCGTAGCCAATACAGCAGGATAGAAAGGAAATGAGAAGTACAACGAGTTTGAATCGGATCTGCATAAAATGGGTTTGTGTACAAGCTTTGATTCCTCCCGGCGCGAAAGGTTTATTCCCCCGCCGGAAAAATGCTGGTTGCAACAAAAATCGTGCCTGCAACGATCCTCATTTTCTTTAAACGCAAAGGCGCAGAGGACGGGAGGTTAAAGCATTTAACTTTGTGTTCTCCCACTCGCTTTCCGCCGACAGGTAGATTTGGAGTTAAAAAATGAGTCAGCTATTCACTTCTTAGAAATAGATCAACTAAGAGGAATCTGAACCTGGCCCTTGCGCTGGAAATCGTTAAAAACAAGCAAATGAAGCGAAAAAAAGCATTCATTGTTTGAACCGTCAGTATGACGGTGAGTTTCGAATGCTTTCGCGAAATGTCGCGTAGTTTTTAGATTTTCGAGTACAGGCCTAGCCTTTTGCTTACTTTTTGGCAATGAAAAAGTAAGGTAATCACCTTCCCAGCATCTTCTCTCGGATCACCATCGGATCGTAATCAAAGTACTCCATTCCCATGCGGTGGGTCAATTCTTTTGCCAGGTTCTCACTCAGTGACTTTTGCGGAAATTTAGTGAGCTCCTTTTTCCCCCGATAATTGCTTCCCAGCAGGCAAACAGCGAACAAATAATCCGTATAACTGGTAGAATGTATCGAGCGGGCATATGTTGTTGTAGTTTGTCTGACCGGAACCACCGTTAAAATGCCATACTTCCGGTAATCCGTTGTTATCCCGATCCTGATAAACCCCCAATAAGCTGTATACTCCCTGATGGTCTGAGTTTCCAGATCCACCACCACATGATTGCTCGTAAAGGCGATAAACACCCCACCCAAAAACAAACCGGCCCCCAGGAACATATTCCCAAAAAAGACCAGCGGAGACAATCCCAGAAAAATATATCCCAGGATGAGTACATTCGAAGGAAATACCTTCCCGTTTCTAAAATGAAGGTCGATTGGTTGGTCGAGTGGTTCCATTGATTGATTTTTTTGGTAAAGGTAGGGGAATACTTGGTTAAAAACAATGTTTCAATACCCTCCCAAAACCAACAATTTCACTAGCTTTATACTCTTCAAATTTTACAACACAAACAATGGCTAAAGCCGATATCAATTTTGAAAAAGAACTCTGGGACGCAGCTAACGAATTGAGAGGTGCTGTCTCTGAGAACAATTATAAAAACTACATTCTGCCACTTGTGTTTTTGAAACACTTAAGTGAGCGATTTGAAATCGTCCGGGAAGAAATCAAAGAACAACTGAATGATCCGAAATCTTCCTATTACACTATAGATGATTCAGAAAAGAATTATGTAATGGAGGATCGTGACGAATACCGTGCACGAAATACGTTTGTGATTCCGAAAACCGCTTCCTGGCAATTTCTGAAAGACAATGCAGAGCAAGACAACATTAAAGTAATCATTGATGATGCATTTGAAACGATTCAAGAGTTATTAGTTGAATACAATCCGCAATTGATAAACATCCTGCCACGCATCTTTGTCCGCAGTGAACTTTCCAATAAGCAAACTGCTGGAATTATCAACCTACTTTCTCACCCGAAATTTTCTGAAAAGGAAAATCCCGAAAGTGATATTCTTGGGCGAATCTATGAATTTTATATTGGGCGTTTCGCACAAGCAGAAGGTTCTGGTGCAGGGCAATTCTTTACTCCAGGGAGTGTTGTACGTGTTTTAACCGAATTATTAGAGCCCTATAAAGGAAGAATATTTGATCCTGCCTGCGGCTCCGGAGGAATGTTTGTTCAAAGTTTGAAGTTCATTCAGGAGCATGGTGGAAATAAAGAAGACATCTCCATTTATGGACAAGAGATGACAGCGCAAACATCCCGTTTATGTATGATGAATTTGATGCTGCGTGGTTTATCTTTTGACATCAAAGTTGGGAACTCCTTGTTAGATGATAAATTCCCGAACCTGAAAGCAGATTTCATCCTGGCCAATCCTCCATTTAATGTGAGTAACTGGCATCCGGAAGATTTACCAGAAACAGATCCACGATTATTTGGGCCACGGGATGAATTTACTACAGATGGTTCAGCCAATTATATGTGGATGCAGACCTTCTGGAGTCATTTAAGTGATACCGGAACAGCCGGAATTGTAATGGCTAATGGCGCTATGACTTCCAACAACAAAGGCGAAAAGAATGTACGCCAGTTTATGGTGGACAATTCCATGATTGATGCCATTGTGCGTTTACCGGATAAATTATTCCTGACTACAGGAATTCCTGCATGCATTTTTATCCTGAGTAAAAATCGGGATGGTAAAGACGGAGTTCACCGCAAACGCAACAATGAAATCTTGTTTCTGGACGCTTCCAAAATGGGAACCATGGCAAGCCGTAAATTACGCGTATTCACCGATGCGGATATCCAAAAAATAGCTGAAACGTATCATTTATGGCGGAATTTGCAAACTTCCCCCTTTGGAGGGGGACCGAGGGGGAGGATGACCAGTACTAATAAGTATGAAAACATACCCGGCTTCTCAAAAGCAGCAACGCTGGAAGAAGTACAACAACAAGATTACAAACTCACTCCCGGAATCTATGTAGGAACAGAAGCTGCTGAAAAAGACAGTGAACCTTTTGAAGAAAAAATAGCACGTTTGCAAGCGCAGTTATTGGAACAGTTTGAGAAGGGTAAGGAATTGCAAGAGCGAATAAAAAAGAATTTTTCAAAAATTAAAAAATAGCGAGGCAATAAAACATTATCTGAACTATATGGTATGAAAAAAGTAGTAGAGTCAAGTGATTTTGGACTTCTAAAGGTTGCCAAAGATTATTCTAGCTTAATTTCTGGTGTTCACTACATATCTGTAATAACTGACGATATTCCTGAATTGTTTCATCGTGCTATTATAGTTGGTGAATGGGGTACCGGGAAGACTACCTTGGTTGAACAACTCAAACAAAAATTTGATAATAGCATTCTTATAGACTTATTTGCAATTAATGAACATACTCCCCTGAAGGAAGTTGTAGAAAGAATTGGATTTCAATCTCATAATATCGAATCTGCAGAAACGACTGTGTTTATTGAAAACATTGACCGTGTTGACAGAAATATTGAAGAAGTTGCTGAATTGACAGAATATTATCCAAACCTGTCAATTTTTGTTACCTGTACAAGGGATTGGTTAAAAAGTCAAAAAGGTTCTAACAAACTGTCTAGTTCATTTCAATTTATCGATTTGGATAAAACACAACTAATTGATTCTGAAAATTATGATGAAAGTGAAGAATTAATAAACTTCCAACTATATATCCTTGAGTCAAAAAGATCATTATGGTGGATCAATGCTTCTATTCAGTTTTATGAAGAAGAGCAACTAAAAGTTGGATCTACCTATGATTACCCAATACGAGACAAAAACAGTCAATTCAAAAATAATTTTAAAAAATTAGAAGTTGGTGATTTACTTATTGGATTTGATGTTAAAGGAACGAAAAGAACTTACGGTCTTTTAATTGTTGTCAATAAATCCGCTGAATTCGCAACTCTTAAGGTTATTTTTCTTTTTCGGGAAGGAATTGAAAGAGCTAAATTATTGTCTGATTCTTATTTCAATGAGAGTAGCTTAATTAAAAGTAAATGGAGCTCACCTTTAAATACCCTTAACGCAAACCAATTTACAAGACTTTTAAAACTCAATGGGTTAAGTTTAGGTGAGTTTGATTTTCTGTTGAGTGACGATTCATTAATGAGTTACACAACTAAAAGAAGTGGAGAATTTGATCGCCTACCGGAAGAGCCAGAAATAGAATTAAGCAATGACAAAATCCCCTTCCACCTTGATGTTGTAGAAACGATTGATCGATTAAATCGAGAACCGGTTGCAAAATCTTTGGCGAGATTAATTAACGAGGATATTTTCGATAAGAATCCTAGGAACTCGTTCATGGTACATCTTCAGGGTTCCTGGGGATCCGGAAAATCCACTTTTTTAAATCTTCTTGAAAAGAATCTGAAAACGGATAAAAGAAACTGGATTGTTGTAAAATACAATGCTTGGCAAAATCAACATATTACTCCACCTTGGTGGTCGTTCATTGACCAAATCTATCAACAGTCGATAAGAAAAGAAAACGCAAATTGGTGCAGCAGAAGAAGTATGAAATGGTCAGAGAACAAACGACGGATTCTTAGATACACCAAATGGCAAAAGGTAATTCAGTTCGGTGTATTCTTACTTTCCGTTTTTCTTTTAGTGATATATGGTAAATCTTTTGTTGAAGCAGCAGCAAATTATCCGTCAAGTGTTAAAAACGATCCTGAAACGAAAGGGCTTGCCTTGGATGTTTTTGCAAAACTCATTGTTAGTATTGGCGCAACAGTAGGTGTCATTTATACCATGTCGAAATTCGTTTCTACTCCCTTTTTTATGCGAAATGCATCCGACGCTGAATCTTTTGTAAAAAGATCTGCAGATCCTATGCAATCCATTAAATCTCACTTTGAGGGATTAATCAATAATATCAATCGCGAAAAAAATGAAGTAGCTGTTTTTATTGATGATTTAGACCGTTGTAATAAGAAATACACTATAGAACTGCTTGAAGGCATTCAAACTTTGTTTAAAGAAAAGCGTGTTTTGTATGTTGTGGCCGGCGACAAGGACTGGATCGCAACCTGTTTCGAAAAGAATTATGTGGAATTTGATAAAGTGGTTAGTGGAAACCAAAAATTAGGTGAGCTGTTCCTCGAAAAAGCCTTTCAATTGTCTATCCGCTTGCCTCAAATGAGCGAATCGTCCAAAAAGAAGTACTGGAATTATATTTTGGGGAGTAATGATGAAGAACCAACAGCAATCTCCAAAAGAACACGTGAAGATATCAAGCAGGAATTGAGAAGCTTGAATCAAACAGGAAGAAATACGGATATGTCTCAATTAAATGAACTAGAAACAAGATACGGAGCAACTGAAGCCGAAGTATCGGATGTCATGCTCGAAATATTGGATGAAAACCAGGAAGACATCAAACATTTGTTGACTGAACATCATGCATTGATTGAGCCAAACCCACGATCTATTATTCGCTTAGCGAATGAATATACTATGTACCGTAATATTTTATGGGCGGAACGCATTCAATTCAACAGTGATATCCTTTTCCGTTGGATCATTCTGGAAAGTTCGTATCCAATTATTGCATCAGAAATTAAAAGTAATCTCAGTTCACCTGATCCCACTAAAATGGAGAAACTCTTTGCTGAAATAGAAGACAAAGAAAAATTCGATAAATTGTATTTTGACAAGGAAAGCAAACACGGCGGAGAAATGAAAGCAGAACAACTTGCTAATATTTTAGGAATTAATCTGGAGAAGAAATAAATGCCGGAAAACTGGAAAACATATAAACTTTCTGAAGTTGCAGCAATAAGCAATGGTAAATCCAAACCTAATGAAACTGGTGAAGTTCCCATATACGGAGGAAACGGAATTTTAGGTTATACAAACCAATTCAATTCAGTTGACACTATTATAATTATTGGCAGAGTTGGTGCATATTGCGGTTCGGTATACTTTGAAAACAGACCTATTTGGTTATCAGATAACGCAATGAAAGCGGTGTGTTTAGAAGGTTTCGACAGTAAGTTTCTTTTCTATTTATTAAAAAAAACCAATTTAAATCAATTCGCTGGCGGATCAAGCCAACCATTATTAACCCAGAGTACTTTAAATGAAGTTAACTTAAATTTCCCAGAAATTGAAGAACAAAAAGCCATAGCCTCCATCCTCTCTGCCTTGGACGATAAGATTGAGCTCAACCTCCAACAAAACAAAACCCTGGAGGAAATGGCCATGACCCTTTACAAGCATTGGTTTGTGGATTTTGGTCCGTTTCAGGATAGCGAATTTGTGGAAAGTGAATTGGGAATGATTCCAAAAGATTGGGAGGTGAAAAATTTGTCTGAGATATCAACTGAATTGAGAAGAGGAGTTTCTCCAAAATATATTGAAGAAAAAGGAGTGAGAGTAATCAATCAAAAATGTATCAGAAACCACCTAATTGATTTCTCTTTAACAAGACGTCATGATTCAATTAGTAAATCGGTAGAAGGTCGTTTGTTAAGAGTTGGAGATGTTTTGGTCAACTCGACTGGAGTTGGAACTCTAGGTAGATTAGCCCCAATTTTATCTTTAGACGAAGATACTGTGGTTGATTCTCATGTCACTGTTGTTAGATGTGACCTTGAGAAATTAAGACTATACACTTTCGGAAGACTAATGATTTCAATAGAGAAAATTGTTGAATCATTAGGCGAGGGCAGTACAGGGCAAACGGAATTAAGTAGAATAGCATTAGGTGAAATTAAAGTTATAGTTGCACCCCTGACAATACAAGATAAGATAGAAGATCAGCTTCAAAGATTTGCAAACAAAGTAGATGCTAACATCCTCGAAAACCAAGCCCTCACCACTCTCCGCGACACCCTTCTCCCCAAACTAATCAGTGGTGAAATCCGTGTAAAAGATGCGGAAAAACTAATCCACGAATCAATATGAACGATCTAAGCGTTAATGATGAATTTGAGAAAAACAAGGAATGGAAAGACTCACTGCTGCAAGCATCCGGGCTGGCTCAAAAATATATCCTTCAAAATATTCCGATTTACGGACCAATAATTCATGATATCCTGAATTTCCAGTCAGATGTAAAAACAAAACGTGCACTCTCTTTTTTGGATGATTTAATCACAAAAATCCGTTCGGAATTTGGTGAAGACTTCAATTTCGACAATTTAAAAAATGAATCGTTCAGCGACCTGCTGGACCAGGTATTGAAAAAAGTGGAGAACACCAAATCGGAGTTTAAAAAAGACCGTTATAGGGATATTCTCCTATTGAAGATTAAAATAGATACCGATCACTTATTGTTCATGAAGTTTGTGGATCTGTTGGATAAAGTAAACGAGATTCAAATTATCCTTATCCAGGAATTGGCGCAGAACGAACAGTTTGAACTTGGTATAGGTTTACATAAGAGTTATACAATACTGGAATCGTATGTGAACCTACATTCAACTAAACCAAGCTTCCCTGGTGATTCTTTAAACGAATACGCAACAAAAGATAAGAACGGAGAAATTGAATTTTATATGTTGGAATTAGCTTCACTTGGATTAATCAAGGAAATTTCTAGGAAAACGGCCCCAAGAGGAACAAGTACTTCGAAATATATTGTTACCGATATTTGCAGAAAGTTTTTAACTTTCATCATCAAAAAGTAAGCATGTCCAACCTCCTCGAAATAACCATCCAAAAAGCAGCCATCGAATGGTTGCAAGATCTGGGTTATCTCTATATTGGAGGAAATGCCTTGCAGCGTGACCTCAAAAAAGTGGTTTTGGAAGAAGAACTGCGTTCCTTTCTTACTAAGACTTATCCGAATATTCCATCAACTGCCATCAATGAAGCAATGGCAGAGTTTACTCAGCTGCAAAGTATGGATCTGGATTACCGCAACCGTGAGTTTCATTTGAAATTAACACAAGGAAAAGCGGTTAGTTGGAAAGACAAAGATGGAAAAGAATGTGCACAACATCTCTATCCTATTAACTATGAAAACCCGGAGGCCAACTCGTTCATTTGTTCCGATGAAATTACTATTCTGGGAAAGAACAAACGAAGAACGGACTTAGTTGTATTCATTAATGGTTTGCCATTGGTGCTTTTCGAGTTTAAGAATTTATTCGATCAGGAAGTTGGCGTAGAGGAAGCACATCGTCAGATACAGCACTATACCCTGGATATTCCACAGCTTTTTGATTTCAATGCCCTGACAATTATTTCAGACGGTAGAGAAGCATTGCACGGAATGTATCATGCAGCTTTCCAATGGTTTGCTCCCTGGAAGACCATAGATGGTGAAACAATTATTCAAAACAATCAACAACAATTAAACACCTTAATTGCAGGCTTATTTCCGAAGCAAGTATTGTTGAACTATATCCAAAACTTCATTTTCCATGAAGATCACAATGGAAAACTGATCAAGAAAGGAGCAAAGTATCATCAATTCTACGGAATCAGGAAAGCTGTTTCAAGCACCTTAGAAAATATCAAACCGAAAGGTGATGGTCGCTTAGGTGTTATCTGGCATACCCAGGGTTCCGGAAAAAGTATTTCAATGGCCATTCTTACAGGAATTCTTCGTGCCAAGGCAGAATTGAAGAATCCGACTATTGTTATTCAGGTAGATCGTAATGATTTGGATGAACAACTTTACGATAATTTTGTTTTCTGCAAAGATTTGGTAGGAGATGTACAACACGCTACGTCAACCGATGAATTGAGACATTTACTAAGTTCAGACGGTGGTGGGGTAATATTTACGACCATTGAAAAGTTTCGGTTAAAAGATGTCCTCCCCCTTAATCCCCCTCCAAAGGGGGAAACTCAATCCTCTGATTCACAACAAAGGGGGAAGGAAGATAAACATCCGGTTCTTTCAGAACGAACAAATATTATAGTCCTGGCGGATGAAGCCCATAGAACACAATACGGTTTTAATGATGGTGGATACGCTCAAAATTTACGTCGCGCTCTGCCAAATGCTTCCTTCCTGGGATTTACAGGAACACCGGTAGATGGAAAAGATGCAGATACCGAACTGGTATTTGGTCCAACAATACATACTTATGATATAAAACAAGCGGTTCAGGATGGAGCAACGGTTCCTATTTATTATGAGCCGAAGATGATTCCGATGAATATCAAAGGGGAATACACCCAGGAATTGGAAGCCACAACTGCCGATGACACTGACGAAAGCAATGCAGTTTGGGCAGCTATCGAAGATGCTGCCGGAGCAAAAGAACGAGTAGATAAAATCGCAAAAGATATTCTCGAACATTTCACTAAGCGTACCCAAACACTAGATGGGAAAGCTATGATTGTTTGCATGAGCAGAAGAAACTGTGTTAAAATGTTTGATGCTCTGAATGCATTAGAAGGTTGTCCGGAAATAGCGGTAATAATGACTGGAAACATCGCGAAAGATCCTATTGCGTGGAATCCGCACATTCGCACCAGTAATGAAATGGAAGCCATCAAAGAGCGTTTGAAAAAACCGAATGATCCTTTGAAAATGGTCATCGTACGAGATATGTGGCTTACAGGAATGGATGCTCCGGTTTTGCATACTCTGTATGTTGACAAAATCATGAAAGGCCATAACCTGATGCAAGCTATTGCGCGCGTAAATCGTGTCTTTGAGAATAAGCCTTCCGGTTTAGTTGTGGATTTCATTGGTATTTCAAATTTTCTCGCAGACGCAACAAAAAAATATACCAGTGGTGGTGGAACAGGTAAACCAACATTTGATTTGGATGGAGCAGTGGAATTGTGTTTGAATCAATTAGACCTTACAAAAACCTTAATTGGCGGATTTGAAATAACCGAAATCGAACAATTTTCCGCTTCCCAATCTATGAATTGGTCTAGTGAAGTTTTAAATGCGTTAATGAAAGATGACGCCACTACTGACAATTTCTTGAAAGAAGAAAGGAAGTTGACAGAACTGGTCGCGATGACTTCTTCAGATGAACGGATTTGGGAAATTCAGGAAGACGTTGCAGTCATTCAAAAATTCAGACAGGTTATCCGAAAAATAAAAATTCCACCCGGACAAAAACGAGAGAAACAAGAAGCTATAAAGGATTTGATTAGCAAATCCCTTGCTGCCAATAAGATTGTTGATTTGGCGGAAATGTATGATATTGAGAACGCCGACATCTCTATTATTGACGATCGTTTTCAAGCCATTGCGAAGAGCAAAGGAAACGAAAACGTAAAAATTGAATTACTCAAACGCATCATCAACGATGAAATCCGTGCACGTTTAATGTCTAATATGACCAAGATGTCATCGTTGAAAGAAGCTTTGGAAAAAGTTTTGAGCAGTTACCACAAAAACACATTAGATAGCATTGCTACAATCAAGCACCTTTTGGATATTGCGAAGGAATTTTTGGAAGAAGACAAACGATTGAAAGAGCTTGGTTTAACTACAGATGAATTGGCTTTTTATGATTTGCTTTCCACTAGGACCGAACTACTGAACGTACAAGGACCAATTCAAGATTTGGTTCACCGCGTGGTAGATTCTATGAAGAAAAATTTGCAATTGGACTGGACGAAGAAAGAAAATGCAAAAGCAGCTATTCGTTTGGCAGTCAAAAAAGAACTGAAAGGTAAAGTTCCATTTTCTGAACTCGATAACATACTAAAAGTAATTATAGAACAAGCAGAGGGTCAATTTAAGGATTGGCCGTTGGTAGGTTAAAATATTCCATCATCGTAACAATAAAAATAATTACAACTATGTCAAACCACAAAACCATTACAGACCTCATAAAGGCTTATGCCAGTGTTTACCAAGAATTTGAAACGATTCAACATAGTGAAATCCTTCCAAAAGGCGATCAGAAGACAGGTGTTATAGGTGAGTACTATGCAAAAAAACATATCGAATCATTATCAAATAGTGAATTGATTGAATATGCGAAATCTGGAAAGAAATATGATATTAAATATGTCGATTCTAAAACAAAGAGTAAGATCAAAGTTCAAGTAAAATGTGTTTCTGCTCATTCTAATACAAAAACAATTGCACCGTTGAACATGGGGACAGGCGCGTTTGACAAACTTTATCTGATCGCATTAGATGAGAATTTCATTCCAGTTGGTTTCTATATAAATGAGTTTGATGACTTGAAAGGACGGCTGAAAAAAGATCAATTGTGGATTAGGGGTTCGAAAATGAAACATGTTGGTGAAAATGGCTCCAGAGTTTATGACTTTTCAAATAATCGGATTGATGAATTGTTGAACGCATTAGATAAATAACTTTATCTCCGATTTTTTCCATCGCTCCGATCACATCACCCTCCCCTGCACCTTCCTCATCCTCCTTTTCGCATCTCTCGGAAAAGCATTAGTTATTTTAACCCCATGAGAAAAAAGGGCCCCCAGATCCGAATAGAAAATAGTCAATCCCTCGGCTGATACAAAATAAGCATCAGAGTCATTATTCCGAAAATAATAAGCCGTGCCGCCTTTATGCCAATAGCGGTACACTTCTGTCCATTCATCGGGTCGAATGCGCATTTTGTTGTTTTTATTGCGAAATAAGAGACTGAACTTAAGAAGCGGTCTTTTAAACTCCAGATTCCCGTTCAAATAGGTAACACGGGTATAAGACAAAAGTATTAACTCATAAACCGAGTAGAAAATAACGATTCCAATAATTAATAGTACATAGTTTGACGGATTGCGATTAAATCCTAAAATAAATCCGGAAGGAAAGGTCAAAAAAAGAAGTGCGTAATATCCAATTGTCCAGCCATTATTCCACGTCCGCAATTTATCGTCATTTACCCAGTCAGGTTTTTCCATACAATAAAAATAGTAAATCACCCAACAACTGAAAACAACTAAGCCCACAAGTACTTCGAGGTAGTTCATATACGAAACCCGGGAATCCTACAATATCTCCATCCTACCCCGCAAGTAATCGAAGCATGCTCCACAACTGCTTCCATCATATCCTACAAGTGAACAAAGTGAACCCCACAGATCAGAACGAGAATCAGAAACAGAATGAGGAATTAAATCATCATGCTCGCTCTCATTCTCTCCCTTTAAAGTAGATGAACCCTACAAGTAAGAAGAGACTACCCTGCAAGTACTCCCGTGATACCCCACAACCAAAAGCAGCTAGACCCACAGGTACTTCCAACCAACCCTACAAGTGAACGAAGTGAACCCTGCAAGTACTCTTAAGTGACCCCACAAGAAGCTCCGGAAACGAAAATAGTCGCTCATTCAAACCGCCGCTTTGAAAAAAAGCAACTGCACTTTGCTCAATAAACCCCGGGTTTTAACGGCCCTTAACAATCGGTGAAACAATAAGTTGGCACCCATTTTCATTATGCAGGTATTAACCATTAATTCGGTAAATCATGAAAAAGACCACATTGAACCACCTGGCCATGTACCAGAATGTACTCGCAGTGGTAAAGACCATCAAAGCACCTGGAGCGGAGTTCCGGCATTCGTAAACACAGTAGATCAATTCGAAAGCTTGCTCAACGAGCTGAACAACAGGCTCAACCAGCAAAACACCGTAACGCAGGGGATCACTAAAGACAAAGAAGCCTTCATGGATCAACTGATCCGGGACATCAGCTACCTCAAAAAAGGATTGTTCCTCCATGCAACACAGACAAACAACCTCATTCTGCTTGAACGCCACAGGGAGTCGCTCACCAAACTCAAAAGCATGGGAGCAGAACGTTTGAAAATTGTCAGTGCCACATTACTGGAAGATCTTGAAACCTATGAAAGCTTTTTGACAAGTGTAGGAATCGATGCACAGCGCATCCAGGAATTCCGAGACATGGCAACAGTCCTCGAAGAACGCAAGAACTCCGTACGACAAGCGATCATTGAACGCTCCATCGAGACGAAAAGCATCCGCGAACTGGAGAAACAGCTCAACGCCCTGCTCATCAACCAGCTCGACCGCTTTATCAGCCTCTTCCAAAGCACCAACAAGCCCTTCTTCGACACCTACAAAGCCTCCCGGAAGATCATCGGGAACAACGGAGGACCGAAGAACGGACCAAAAGGAAGTGCCGCAGCATAGTAAGGTCCGTTTTTATTAACCACGAAGCACACAAAGAGCACGAGGTTTTATTTGTTTAGTGTGAAAGGGATTATCTATATGAAGGTGATCCCTTTTTCTTTTCTCGTTCGCAGCCAGAAATAGATCAACTAAGGGAAATCTAAAACCGGCCCTTACGCTGGAAATCGTTAAAAACAAGCAAATGAAGCGAAAAAAAGCATTCCTTGTTTGAACCGTCAGTATGACGGTGAGTTTCGAATGCTTTCGCGGAATGTCGCGTAGTTTTTAGATTTTCGAGTATAGGCCTAGACCTTTTTGGCTCCACTTTTTTGTGGCAATGACAAAAAGGTGGAAATTATTTTGAGATGAGTTTTTTACAAATTCTCAAAGAAATCATTTCCTTTATCATCCGTAATAATAAACGCCGGGAAATCCTTGATCGTAATCTTTCTCACTGCTTCCATTCCCATTTCCTCGAAGTCAACAACCTCTACCGAAAGGATGTTTTCCTTCGCTAAGATCGCTGCCGGGCCACCAACCGATCCCAAATAGAATCCGCCGTATTTCTTACAGGCATTCGTTACGTCTTTCGAACGGTTTCCTTTTGCCAGCATGATCATACTTCCGCCCTTGCTTTGGAACAAGTCCACGTAGGAATCCATACGACCGGCCGTTGTAGGACCGAAACTTCCCGAAGCCATTCCTTCCGGGGTTTTCGCAGGACCTGCATAATATACCGGGTGATTCTTGAAGTAATCCGGCATCGGCTCACCTGCATCCAGCATTTCTTTGATGCGGGCATGAGCTGCGTCGCGCGCAACGATCAATGTTCCGTTCAACTTCAAACGCGTTTTGATCGGATATTTGGATAATTCGGCCAATACTTCAGCCATCGGTTTGTCTAGGTCAATAGTTACCGGCGGCTCCAAATGCGGAGGAATTTCAGGTAGTAATCGGCGCGGATTTTTCTCCAGCTGCTCAACGAATAAACCGTCTTTGGTGATCTTCGCCTTGATATTGCGGTCAGCCGAGCACGAGACTCCTAATCCAACCGGACAAGAGGCCGCGTGACGCGGAAGACGGATCACCCGTACATCGTGCGTAAAGTATTTCCCACCGAACTGCGCACCGATCGTACTTTCCTGGCAAATCCTGTTGATGCGTTTTTCCCACTCCAAATCACGGAAAGCCTGACCTCCCATGTTTCCTTCCGTAGGCAGATGATCGTAATAACCTGCAGAAGCTTTTTTCACAGCCGCCAGGTTCGCTTCAGCGGAAGTTCCGCCTACTACGAAGGCCAAATGGTACGGCGGACAAGCGGAAGTCCCAAGGTCTTTGATCTTTTCCTTGATAAATTCCTCCAGTGAAGCATCGTTCAGTAAGGATTTTGTTTTCTGGTACAGGAATGTTTTGTTGGCAGAACCACCACCCTTTGCCAAAAACAGGAATTCGTATTTCGCACCTTGACCGGCGTAAAGATCGATCTGTGCAGGAAGATTGGAACCCGAATTCTTTTCTTCGAACATGTCTAAAGCCACGATCTGGGAATAGCGCAGGTTCTTTTCCTGGTATGTATTGTAAATTCCTTTCGAAAGGTATTCGGCATCATTCGCGCCGGTGTAAACGTCTTCTCCTTTTTTACCAACCACGATCGCCGTTCCGGTATCCTGGCAGGAAGGAAGCTGTCCTTCAGCTGCAACCGTTGCATTCTGCAGTAAGTTGTAAGCCACAAAGCGGTCGTTATCCGTTGCTTCCGGGTCGTCCAGGATCGCACGCAATTTCTCCAGGTGAGAAGTTCTGAGGTAAAACGAAACATCACTCAATGCTTCCTGGGCCAAAAATTCCAATCCCTTGGGATCAATATTCAGCACTTCCCTGTTCCCGATCTGTTCCACAGTTACATAGTCGGAAGAAACTTTGCGGTATTCGGTCGTATCCTTTTGGATCGGATAAGGTTCCTGGTAAAAAAAGTCAGCCATAATTTTGTTTTGCAGGTGCAAAATTAATGAAAAAGGGATTGAAAGATTGAAATCATTAATTCAGAATCAAGATAAATAAGACACTTTATAACCGCAAAGAGTGAAAGAGCGCAGAGGTTTTTAAATTGTCGTTATAACTTGTTTACAACTCGCTGTATCCCATACTTTAGCCGTGCCTCATTAAAATTAATCAGTAAACCAAGTTTGAGATCAGTCAGTTTGAGGTATGTTAAGGTTTGTGCAACATGAACATCGCATAACTCTTTTACAGCTTTAAGTTCTATAATTACCTTATCCTGAACAATCAAATCTATTCTCAATCCAGTTTCAAGATAAATATTCTTATAGGTTAAGGGAAGTTCTACTTGCTTTTCAACTTTTAACCCAAGTTGTTTTAATTCGTAATACAAACAAGTTTCGTAAACATTTTCAAGAAGCCCCGGTCCTAGTTCTGTATGAACCTCAATAGCAGCTCCAATAATAATCGATGATAATTCGTTTTCAGTCATTCGAATAGTAATTAGTTATCATTCTTAAGTTAAGAAGAATTTTTCAACTTAGGAACCTCCTCTTTCCATCTTAAAAAAATAATTCCTTTAATTCTTTTCTTAGAATGCAGAGAGTAATGGAACATTCATTGTACTTTGCGTTCTTTCACTCTTTGCGGTAAAAAAGAGTATCCTGAGGCAATTTCACACCCAAAACAACGTTTTTAATTACATTCGTAACAAATGAATTTATACTCCAACAAACAGAAATGGAAAATCGTGTTGCTGGTGATCGCTCTCATCACAGTTGCGGCTTCGCTTTGGGTATCGAATTCAACCGTGCAAAAAGTATCCGACCGGGAACGTTTGCGTGCAAAACAATGGGCAGATGCCATCAAGAAAAAGGCCGAACTGGTGGAGTTTACCAACAGGGCATTCCAGCAGCTGCGCGGGTACGAGCGCCGCAAGATCAAATTATACCTCGACGCAACGAAGGAAATCTCCAAACCTATTGAAGGCGATGTATTTCCCGATTACCGCTTCCCAATAAGCATCATCAACGAAAACAAAGACATCCCGGTAATCCTGGTAGACGATCAAAACCAGATCTCCAGCTACACCAATATCGATTTCGACACGGCGGATCTGCGTTCAATGTACCCCGATCTGTCCAAAAAAGAATTGATCCGGAAATACGAAGACAGCCTTTTGTCATTAACCAAAATCTGGGAGAAAAACCACGAGCCTTTCCGGATCGAAGTAGTTCAAGGCCTGACCATGACTTCCTTTTATACCGATACCAAACGAACCATCCAACTGGAAAAAGAGCGCGATTCCCTGATTTCAGCTTTCAACAACGAACTCATCAATGACTCGAAGCTGATCCCGGTTGTTCTGATGGATAAGAACAAGGACTCGCTGATCTCAAGCAACTTACCCAAAGAAAAAACCTCCGCTGAAAATCTTGAAAAGACCTTGCATTCGCTCGAATTAGTAAACGAACCCATCAAGATCTCTTTTGGCGGCGATGAGGTCAACCTGCTCTATTTCGATAATTCGGATGAATTGAAACAGCTGCAGTTCTTCCCCTACATCCAGTTCCTGATCATCGGGCTATTCATCTTTATCGGTTACCTGCTCTTCAGCACCTTCCGGAAGGCGGAACAAAACCAGGTTTGGGCCGGAATGGCAAAAGAAACCGCCCACCAGATGGGAACACCGCTTTCGTCTTTAATGGCCTGGATCCAGTTGCTGGAAACACAGGACGTGGATCAGAACATCATTGCAGAAATGCAAAAAGACATCGAACGCCTGGATACCGTTTCTCAGCGTTTCTCAAAGATCGGGTCGGAAACACAACTCAAGCAAAGCGATATTCGCTTAACCATCCAGGGAGTGATGGATTACCTGCGTCCGCGCATCTCGCAAAAAGTAGAAATGACGACGCATTTCGGAAGTGAGCCCATCATGGTTAGTCACAACAAATCACTGATGGAATGGGTAATGGAAAACATTATACGGAATGCAGTGGATGCCATGGAATCCAAAGGAAAACTGGACGTGAGTATTAAAACAGTTCCCGAACGGGTCTACATTGAAATCTCCGATACCGGGAAAGGTTTATTGCCCAAACAGTTCAAATCCATCTTCGAACCCGGCTACACCACCAAAAAACGCGGCTGGGGATTGGGCTTATCTTTGGTGAAGCGGATTGTAAAAGAATATCACAAAGGGAAAGTATATGTTGTTCACTCCGAGATCGGGAAAGGAACAACGATCCGGGTGAGTTTGCCATTGAAATGACCACGAAGAGCACTAAGCACACGAGGGTATAATTAAACCTGGTTATATCCCATTATAGTTACAACTGTATGTGTTATTATACTAACAATATAAATAACTAATTATAAATAGACTTCGTGATCTTTGTGTACTTTGTGGTTAAACGCTTATATCAATCCTTCCGCACATGAAATGGCCTTCCGGGCAGATCTTTCCGCCATGTAAACCACAAGGCCGGCAGATCAGTGCTTCCTTCGTTTCACGAATCTCGCTGTCATCCGAAAGCGGTCCGAAACCAAAACGCGGCACGGTAGCACAGAAAAACGCGGTTACCGGAGCATTCACCGCGGTGGCCATGTGTAAAGGACCGGAATCGTTTACAAAACAGCGCACAGCCTTTTCAAACAGTGCACAGGATTCCAATAAATTCAGTTTTCCTGCTAAGTTATTCTCACCCGGTAAATCCGCGGCTTGAAGAATGCGTTGACACAATTCAAAGTCAGCAGGTCCGCCTACGAGGAAAACACTTCCTTTTCGCTTCAGGTTTGTAGCCAGTTCGATCCATTTTTTCTCCGGGAGCTGCTTGGTGAACCAAACGGAAGCCGGAGCAAGTGTATAGAACGGACCGTTTGTATAAGCCGCAACTTTCGCCCGGTCCTGGTCTGAAGGAAAAACTTCCGGACGAACCAAAGACTGTGCTCCGTGATGGGCAATACATTCCAGGTTGCGCTGCACTTCATGCTTCCCTTTTCCTATTTCATGTTGAATCTTGATATTGTAGCAAAAAGAAAAGGGATTCTTATTGAAACCAACCTTCTTCTTTGCACCGGAAAGAAAGGTTATCAGGCCAGAACTTCCGAAACGCTGCAGGTTGATCACCTCGTCGTATCTTTTGGATCTGAAAAGCCCGATCAAACGCTTGATCTCTTTCCACTTCCCTTGTTTCTTATTGAAGGAAAACACTTCGTGAATGGCAGGGTGATTCTGCAGGATCGCTTCATTGCCTTTTCGTACCAGCACATCGATCTCTGCTTCCGGATGCAGACGCTTCAATTCACTGATCACGGGAGTGGCCAAAATGACGTCCCCTAAAAAAGCTGTTTGAATAATTAAAAAGCGTTGCATGGAGTAAAAGTACAGGTTTTCTCCACTCATTTCCCACAGATGCACAGATTAATTGCTCGCCTACCGGTCTCGCTTAGATGGCGACTGGTAAGCGCCATGAAAAATCTGTGCATTTGTGGTAAAATAGAAAATTACCCACTGGAAACTCATTATTCTTAAATTTGTATTCTTATTTCCAAACTATGAAATCGCAACTACTCCTGGCGTTCCTTTTTTTAGGGTTCATTTACACACCCTCCTATTCCCAATCCTATTGGCAGCAAAAGGTCGATTATACGATCACGGTCAAACTGGATGATGTAAAACACAGCCTGAGCGGGTTCGAAAGTTTCGTCTATCACAACAATTCTCCCCAAAGCCTGGATTTCATTTACATTCACCTGTGGCCAAATGCCTATGCGAGCGGAAAAACAGCACTGGGGAAACAGTTGTATGAACAGGGAGATCCCATCCTTAGCTTCGGGAAAGATTCCATCCGCGGAGGAATTGACTCGCTGCATTTCCAGGTCAACGGACAGGATGTTTCTTTTACACTTGATCCCGAAAACCCGGATATCGGTAAACTAAATTTGAATACACCAATTAAACCGGGCGAATCAATCACCGTTACTACTCCTTTTCATGTCAAAATTCCTTCCGGGGAAGTTTCACGGTTGGGACATGTCGGACAATCGTATCAAATCACCCAATGGTATCCGAAACCTGCAGTTTATGACAAAAACGGATGGAACCAGATGCCTTATCTGACCCAAGGAGAATTCTATTCCGAATACGGAACCTTTGATGTGTCGATTACACTTCCCAAAAACTATGTGGTCGGAGCAACGGGAGATCTGCAGACAGCATCCGAAATTGATTTCATGAATGAAAAAGCAGCTTATACCAAAGAAAATTTTCAAACGCTGCTGCAAAAAGAAAACCGCTCGAATAAATTTCCCGCCTCATCTCCTGAATGGAAAACGATTCGTTATACCCAAAAAGATGTACACGATTTTGCCTGGTTTGCCGATAAACGTTATGCCGTGTTGAAAGGCGAAGTTGAATTGCCTCATTCCAAAAGGAAAGTAACGACCTGGGCCCTGTTCACTCCAAAAAACGCAGGTTTATGGAAGAAGGCTCCTGAATACATTCACGACGGAACGTACTACTACTCACTTTGGAACGGTGATTATCCTTACAACCAGGTGACAGCAGTAGACGGAACTATCTCTGCCGGCGGTGGAATGGAATACCCGAACGTAACCGTGATCGGAAATGCAAGTTCGGACATAGCATTGGAAGTAGTGATCGTTCACGAAGTCGGGCACAACTGGTTCTACGGAATTCTGGGAAGTAATGAGCGCGTTCACGGATGGATGGACGAAGGAATGAATACCATGAACGAATTGCGCTACATGTATACGAAATATCCGAAAAACACCTATTTATCCGACCAGATTCTGAACGGAAGATTCCATTTCGATCATTTGAGTCATTACGATTCAGGCGATTTTATTTACCGCATCGTAGCAGGAATCGGGGAAGATCAGCCGATAGAAACACACTCTGCTAAATTTTCGGGAACGAATTACGGCGCGGTGATGTATATGAAAAGCGGACTGGTTTTTAATTACCTGAAAGAATACCTGGGCGATTCGCTGTACGACCAGGCCATGCAAACCTATTACAGGGAATGGAGTTTCAAGCATCCGCAACCCGAAGATATGCGTGCGGTATTGGAACGCGTTTCGGGAAAAGATCTGTCGTGGCTGTTTCATGATCTCATTCAGACTACAAACCACATCGACTACAAGATTACAAAAGTGAGATCGTTTGGGGGAAAAACAACTGTTACCGTAAAAAATACAGGGCAGGTCAACGGACCGATCGAAGTAGCGGGTTTCCGCGACGGGCAAAAGATCCAGACACTGTGGGTCGAAAACGGAGCAGAGAAATCAGAAGTGACTTTTGATTCGGAGATGGATGCCGTGCAGATCAATGCCAGCGGAAGAGCTCCGGAAATTGTTCAAAGCAATAATTACTGGCACAAAAAAGGCTTGTTCGGGAAGATCGAGCCGCCCCGTTTACAGTTTCTCATTGGAAAAAACGAACCGAAAAGAAGTAACCTGTTCTGGAGCCCGATCCTGGGTGGGAACGAGTACGACCGCTTTATGCTGGGCCTGGCACTTCACAACTTCAGCCTTCCGACAAAGCGTTTTCAATTCCTCCTGGCTCCCATGTATTCGTTCTACGGACAGCGAATTTCGGGGATCGCAGAAGCAAGCATTACCTGTTTACCAAAGAAAAATCTCAAACTTTCCCGCCTCGGGATTTCCCTGCGATCATTTAAGAATGATACCACGAGAATGAACAATGGATATTATGTCGCAGTGCTGCCCTACTGGACGGCAAAGATCGGCAATCGCATCGGCGGACCGATCAGTCAGACCATTCGCTTGCAAAGCATGTATCGCCTGGATGTATTCCGTCCGAAACAACGCGAGCTGATCGGCGGCTACCTGCAATATGATTTCAACTACTCCAAAGAAGATCACAAGGTAGATCTGCAGGTGCGAACAGATTATGCCGCAAACCCGGTAAACAGCGACAACCTTTCCCGCTCATCGGTCGCAGCAACCTACAAATACCGCTACATCAAAAACAAGCGTTCGCGCTGGGTTGAATTGCGTTTATTTGCAGGAAACTACTGGAATTTCGACATGTACAAATCCGGGAATGTAACAGATTATGCCTTCGCTTTAAGTGGTGCAGGCGGAAGCCAGGATTTGTTTATTGAGGATTATTTCTTCGGCCGTTCGGAACAAAGCGGTATTTGGTCGCAACAGCGCCTGGACAACATGGGCGGATTCCGTTCCACTGTCGGGAATGGTCAATCGGGTTATTTCGGAACCACGACCACCTGGATGACCGCTGCAAATTTCTACCTGGAAACCCCCATCGGACCGAAGATCTTCGGGATCTATGCCGATTTCGGAATATTCGACCAGGCATTCAAAACACAACCGACACAAGTATTTGATGTTGGATTAGCCATGCGATTGGGGAGTATTTTCGGGATTTACTTCCCCGTTTACCAATCGGACAACATTACCCAGGCTTACCTGACTGAGAACTATGCCGAACGGATTCGATTTACATTGAAATTCAATTTGACGAATAAGCCGGCTGATATTATGAAGCTGCTGCCGTAAAAGCTGCTGCATTTTCTCCCACGGAAGAGCGCAGATTCATAAACCCAAGTATAGCACGCAGATCCGAGATTTACGCAGGACTCTTGTTGTTTAAAGAAGCTGTACAAGATTGCTCCCGCAGAACGCTTACGCCTTAGCTTATGCTTACGCCGAAGCTTCAGCATAGGCGCACAGCGTTGGCGCATTGCGCAGAGGAGCGCAGATTTATAGTAACTCCGTGTTGTTGCATTTGGCGATGGTACAGAGAAATAATACTTACTTTTGCCAAAACAACTACTTTAAATCAAAAAAATGTCTGAACTAATTGATAACGATTTCCCACAGATTATTGACCCTGCCAAACAAGTTATCCTGCCAAACGATCAAAGCATTTTTTTAAAAGGACTTTTCGCACTCATTTTCTTTATTGTTCCGTTTTTTATGATTGCATTAATTCTTACAAAGATGTGCTTTGATGAATCTAAAATTGCCTTGGAGACATACAAAGCATCTCCACATCTTTACAAAGAAAGTTCCATTTCCAAAGTGAAAAGAGGCCGTTTATTGGTTTACATTGGTTTAGGAATTTTTGTATTTGAGTCAATCGTGTTTTTGGGATATATTTCCCGCTGATCTTATTCGGACATGTTTTTAAAGAAACAATACAGCTTCGAAATAAATCAAAACGAGGAGGTTTTAACTGGCTGCTTGAAAAACCTGAAAGGTAAAGATCAGATCTATCGAAATGTACTTGAAACTGAGTCTTATTCCATTGAATTCAACTGGGATGAATTCGTGGTCTCCCGCAAAGCAACCATGTCCAAGCGGGCGGGTATTGAGCCTGATGCACATATTCGGCTGGTTCACTTGTCTGAGAACCTTACGCGAGTTGATGTAAAGTTGAAGTTCTCGGAAATTGTATGGATGATCCTGGTATTCGTTCAATTAGGGATTATTGCTGTTACCCTTTTCGGTCCTTTTAACCGTTACCCCAACATACACTGGTGGTCTCGGATTCTTATAATGATTGGAGGTTCAGCTCTTTGGAATTTCATTATCTGGCTGATCTTCGTTAGCGAAGTGAAGACATTGGAGAATGTCATTCGGCAGGTATTTGAAGATTTGATTTTTCTCTCCCATAAGAATGTGCAAAGCACATGAAGACAAAGGCTCCTTCAATGAAGGAATAGCCTGAGGTAGTAAATGGAAGAACACGGAGTTTTAAATATGCAGAATTTCCAACTATTCACAACTAATTTCATCATCTGAACAAACCATCTTAACAATGAAATACATCCTACCTTATATCATCCTTGTATTAGTTGGATTTTCCTGCAAGAAAAGCAAGCATCCCTGTGAAGGAAAGTATACCCATTCATACACCACTATCAGTTCTTCTTTTGATTCATATCTTTTCAAAGAAAATTCTTATTGGGTCTACCGAAATGATTCAACTACTGAAATTGACAGCCAACGGGTCGTTTCTACCATCAATACCCAAATCGGATCCGGGGGAGGAAGTTCTTGTGGCAGTGCATACGCAGAGAAATACCAAATGCAGATAGAGTGCTCTTTTAACAATCAACATTTCAACTATAATATTATTGGGAGTTCCCTCTACAAACAGACGTTTGTTCCAGGTAATTATGAGGCGTATATTTTCAGTAATGCGGAGTCATTTACTTCTGGCAATGGTGTTCAGCTGCTGGAAACAATCCCATCAATGAACCTGAATGGAAACAGTATCCAACATATCAAAAAAGTTCGGGTGGATTTACCCGCATATGATATCATTTACTATTTTGCAAATGGTGTTGGGGTTATTAAATGGGAAGTTCTTCAAGGTACCAGTATCCTGGAATCATGGAGTATTAAATCCTGGGAGGTTGTACTTTAGATTTTAGTACGGGAAGTTGGAATCAAATTTTTCTTGTCGAGCCTTAACTTTACTAATCAAATAGACACAACCTGTCCCGCTGGTTCGGAATATCTATCCGTATTCATTCTCAAAACGTAGCAGAGTTGTCATTGTACAATGTATTAGCTACATCTGTGTCCCTCCGCGCTCGTCCGTGGGATTAATATGTATTTGCACATTTCTCCCCAAGGTTTTAAATCGCACTCCGTTTTCCTGTAAAACCGTAATTGTAATATGCCCCGTTTTACTTGTATTCAGATCCTGGACAATTCCGCTTTTGCCTTTATGCGTTCCTGCTATGACAAGACAGAAATCGCCGTTTTTTAATTCAAGAGTTTCTTTTTGATGCATAATCCTGATTTTATCTATTGTTAAGGGTTAGGTGAACATCACTCCACAATATTCTCCATCACCCGTTTTCTATACGCTTCCAAAAGACGATGCTTGGAATAATAACCCATTACCTGGTCGTTGTCGATCACCGGCAGGTAGTTCAATTTGGAATGTTCGAACATTTCCATCACCTGTTCCATTGTGTTTCGAGGGTTCAGGGAATACCGGATAGGCTCCATAACAAGTTCCAGAGGTGTTTTCGGTTCGGAAGAATAAACCGGTAAAATAGTAGGCAGATCGTCGAGGTAGATCATTCCTAGGAGGATTCCATTATCCGAAACGATCGGGATTAAGGCCTGGGGCGAATATTGGACAGTTAAGAACAAGGTCGAAACGGTATCGTCGGGTTTCAAAACTACCAGGGTTTCCTCCAGGATGTCTTCGCTGTCAATCGACGACAAGATATGACGGTCTTTGTCTGCGCGCACTACATGACCTTCATCTGCAAGCTTTACAATATCGAGCGAGTGGTTCAGGTAGCGTTTTGAAATGGCAAAGCTGATAGAAGAAACGATCATCAAAGGAATCATCAGGCCATAACCTCCCGTGATCTCTGCAATGAGGAAGATTGCAGTTAGGGGTGCATGAAACAAACCGCTGAGCAAACCGGCCATCCCCACCATGGTGAAATTGGTGATCGGAAGCGCAAAACCGATTCCGGTCAGATTCCAGCCATAGGCAAATGCAAAGCCGGTATAACTTCCTACGAATAACGAAGGGGCAAAATTCCCGCCGTTTCCTCCCGAGCCCAGAGTCAAGCCGGTTGCAATGGCTTTCATGAAAATAACAGCCCCGATAAACAGCAAGGGGAACCACGATTGCTTGAAGGATTCAAATAAGGTTCCATCCAGCAGGTTGAAGACTTTCTCGGTCGAAAGCGAACGGATACTATCGTAGCCCTCACCGAATAAAGATGGGAAAATAAAAATGAGTGTAGACAAAAGTAGAGCTCCTGCTATTCCCTTTTGATAAGGTTTCAGTTTCCAGTGCTCCACCCAGGTTTCGATCCGGTTGAAAACGCGTGAATGATACACGGCAATGATTCCTGTCAGAACACCCAGAACGATGTAAAAAGGAACGTTGTGGATTTCAAAAGCTTCCATGTTCTTAAAGGACAAAAGAATGCTCTCGTTCAGAATAGCAGCTGAAAGCAGGGCACCCGAAGCCGAAGCCAGCATCAAGGGAATAAAAGCGGTGATCCCGACATCGGCAAGCAGCACTTCCATCGTAAACAAGACTCCGGCGATCGGTGCATTAAAAGCTGCTGCTATTCCGGCTGCAACACCGCAGGCGAGTAATAAAGTCCGTTCTTTTGTCGAGAGCTTGTAAACCCGTGCATAATTGGAACCGAAGGCCGCGCCGGTGATCGTAACCGGTGATTCCAGTCCGGCAGAGCCGCCGAAACCGACAGTAACGGATGAGGTTATGACTTGTGCATACATCTGCTTCCGGGGCATGATACTGGACTTCTTATTGATTGCGTAGATGATGCGCCAGGTTCCTTTCTCCAGTTTACCATTCAGCAGTTTGCGCGTAATGAAGATTGTCAATACAATTCCGAAAACCGGTAAAATGAAATCAACATACTTAAAATGCAATTGCTGATTGAGTTCTTTGGCGAAGACCAGCACCATGTGTGCAAAGGATTTAAGTATCACCACTGCAAGTGCGGATGAGAGTCCGACAATCACACTTGAAATCAATAAGAACTGCCGGGGAGTTAAACTATTTCTGAGAAAGAAGATTCCACCGGATAATTTTCGCAAAAATCGTGACAACATAAGCTAAAAATACAACTTATAATTATGTCCTCCCCCTTTATCCTCCTCCAAAGGGGGAAATTTGATCCGATTTTCAAAAAAAATGGAACTACAAGTAGAATAACTTATTTGAACAGTTTGAATTGATCGATTCTGAGTACCCAGTTTTGAGCTTCCCTTTTGGAGGAATTGAGGTGGGAGGAAAACGATTTATTAATGTATAACGCTCACATTTCCGCGGAAGTAATACTCCTGGTTATTTCCATCGACTACTTTCAGAACGTAGACGTAGAGATTCGGGGCAACTAATTTCCCGCTCTGCTGATGAACTCCATCCCAACCCACTGTCGGATCGTTTGTTTGGAATACTACCTGGCCCCAGCGATCTACAATGGAAAATTCATACTTGGAAACATCCTGGAATGAAACGACCGGAATAAAAATGGGGTTTAATCCGCCCGGAGTGAAGGCATTCGGTACATAAACCAAAGGTTCTATCACCGCACACACATCGTTTGAAAGACTTAGTTCCTGGAAGCCGTATTGATTTATCGCCTCTTCGGCTATTACGTAATAACACACTTTACCGCTGTGCTCAAAGCCCAATTCGTCGACCAAATCTTCATAATAGCGTTGATCCGGCGGAAGAATTACTGTTGGAGCAGAAGGGAAAACACCATCAATCCCCCTGTAAACCTGGTATTGCAAGACACCTCCATCGTAATCTCCGTAAGAAGACCAGTTCAAATAAGTCGATAAGCGGGTTTGATCGGCTGTAACGCGCAGTAACACCGTTCTTGCCCTGTTCGAAATTGCACCCAGGTTTCCGCAGCTATCCACAACAATTGCACGGTAGGTATAACTGAAATTGTCTACATCGACATCCGAATCGGTGATTGACAAGGTAGAACTTGAAGCAGGAACGACACCCAGGAGATCAAACTGACCGGTAGACAGGTTGAACTTTTCAAAGCGGATCGCCTGTACACTTGTTCCCGTTGAGATCTCATGTCTCAGCACAATGGTATTTTGATCTACCGTTGCCACGCGCAAATAATTGATTGCCGGAGGAGTTGGTGCCGTAATGGTAAAAGATTGAATATTTGAAAAGGATTCAAACCCACTCGAGTTATTCGCCCGAATGAAGACGCTGTAATTTTGGAGCGGAGTGCAATCCAGGTTGTAAGACTCATCGGTAGTTGTTGTAACCGGAATCCACGGTCCTGTCCCTTCCCGGACAAAAATGGTGTAACCGGTCAGACTTGTTCCCCATCCGAGATAAGGTGTCCACGACAACGCTGCCTGGGCTGTACAACTGTTCGTACTGTAAGTGAGGAACATGCTGGAATGCAGCTCAGCCTTAGCCGAAGTTTGATAAGTTGGCGGAATCGCAGGTGTAAAACAAGAGTCAAACGCGGCAATCGAATACGTTTCCGGGCCCGTGACCGGAATCGGGTGTGTGTAAGTGGTATTCGCAATTCCCCAAACGGTATCGATCTCTACGATAAATCCGTTCACATCTTTGTGATAAACAATGTAACCGTAAGTATCCGGTTCGTAGTTCTGATCCCAGGTAATGATCACATTCCCCGTAAGCGTATCAATGGAAACACTTGAGATAACCGGGATTTTCGGGGTAATATCATCCTGCAGGTTATCCCCGACAATATTGGAAGACCATTGACAGGTCGGCGTTGAATAAACTACCTGGTAATTCAGGAAAGCGGAACAAATATCGATGGTATCTATAAAATGAGTGGTATTGTAAGGAAGAACAGCTATGGATGTCCATGTTCCGGCCGGGTATTCGCGGTAAATCGTACAAAAGTTATCCATTCCGGGCAGCGGATTCGGAGCAGGAAGATTCCAATCCAATACTGCCGTTCCGTTTGCGGGATTCAGCAGGTCCAGATGCACATTTTTAACCGTATCGCTAGACAAAGTAACATTGCACCCTGACTGCACCTGTACATAATAATCATTTTCAACACCGGGATTCGGAACAGTAACCGTAGTAGTTCCAATCGGGTAATTCCCGATCAGGCCGTTCTGGATGGAATACAATTCGAAATCAACAAAGGTGTTATTGGGATTTAAAACGGGATCCCAGGTAATATTCAGATCACCATTCGGCTGTGAAGAGATACAATTGATCGTTGTAGCCGGAATGATTCCCGGGTTCTTTACATGAATGGTAATTGTTTTAAAAGTTGTTTTCGGAATCTGGCAGAAATTATCCTGCACTCTGAATACGAAAGTATAGGTTTTCTCATCGTCTGTATTTCCAAACGCATCAATCAAATGCGCGCAGTCTGTCTGCCATGAAAAATTGGTCGACACTCCCTGAACTCCTGTAATTACAGGAGTTTGATTCAAAGTTGCACACGGTGCCACATCACAACCGGAAGTACTGGTAAAATTAGTTCCGAATTGAGAACCACTTGCTATCAGGTAATTATTTTGCGGTGTTCCGTCCTGTAAAAATTCAGCATCTGTTGCTGTAAGTGTAAAATTGACAAGTGTTCCCGCATCAACTGTTGTTTCGAAAAGACCTGCAAAAGGTCCGTTTATCACCGGTGCATTATTAGCCGCCGGGCAATTAGTAACGATCAGCTGCATTTCACGCTCTACTTCAGCGATCAATACTCCGTTCCGGTATGATTGTGCAATAACTTTCACTACAAATCCGCCAATGGTAAACGAGCGGAAACTCAAATGTCCGTTTTGAGAATCCAGGGTCAGAGGAACATTTCCAGCATTGAAAGAAGCATCCGGGGTTGGATTTGTGACACTAAAACCTGGTTCAAAAAGCACAAAATCGGGATCAACAGGCGGATTATAGCTTGTACCTTCAATCCGGTCCATTGGAGCGCCTAAAATCGTTACAACCGAATCAAGATCCTCATCAACCGGGTGCATGTTGTATTCGTAGTTCTCACCGGCACAAAGCACCAAATAAGGATCCTGCAGGAACCTTGGAGAGTTATCCGAACAAACTCCGGCTACAGCTCCGGGAATAGCATACATTGTAGCCCTGATCGTCACCCCGTAATTGGTTGGATTCGACAGGTTGGTAATGCTGCTGTTTCTTGAAAAATTGCTGTATGTAATAATCCAGCCCTGAGCGGGAGGAACACCCGACAAGATAACGGGATTAGACTGATAAATGATCTTTTCGATTGCTCCCACTCCATTTCCGGCATTAGGGCCTGAACCACAAGATAGAGGATTCGGGGAACCTGCAACGGGAGTACAAGCGGGTGAAATATCTGTTCTGCTGACGAATAATACCGGGATAGTCGACAAAGAAGGGTGATTCCAGATCTTCAGATTTTCAGAGACCGGGTTCACGTCCACGCCGTTACAATCGCGGTAAAACACCAATTGAAAGACATAGCCGTTTCCAGTACACGTCCATGTAATCTCACCACCCATTACGTGGGTAGCATTAGCTTTCAGGCAGAAAGCACTTAAGATCACCAGGAGAAATACTCGAATCATAAATATATTTAACGTAAAAATCGTCGTTTTAGTTTAAAATCCAACATAAGAATTGAAGTGACAGTTTTAGCGCAAATCTCTATTCAAAAGATTCCTTTGTATCATTTGCTTAACGGTAAGAATTAAAAAACAATTCTTTTTGACCCGCAAAGAAAAGGAGAGCGCAAAGGTTGGAACACTACTTTATAATTGTCATCATCCAATTTCTTACGTTACCTACTTTAAAAACGTACAAATTGCGAATGCGTTGTGTTTTTAGCCGGCTGTAATGATTAAAAAGTCTTCAAAGTTCAGATATTGCCGGGCCAATTCCTGTACCCGGGCAGGAGAAATCTCTTTGATCTTCTGAATGGCGTCATCGTAAAATTCCAATGTGAGGCCGTACATATCCACACTGTTGTACATATCCAGCATGGCGTAAGGTCCGTCTGCACTTTTCAGCAGCTGACCCAGCATATAATTTTTGACCAGGTCCAGCTCATCGTCAGAAACCAATTCATTCTGCAAACGCTCCAATTCAAATTTGATCTCATGCAGGGTAAGATCCAATACCTCTTTTCCTACTTCAGTTACGATGACGAAATAGCCGGTCTTATTCATATCCATTACTCCCGAACCAATGCCGTAAGTATAGCCTTTGTCTTCTCGGATATTAGACATCAGTCTCGAGCCGAAATAATCTCCTAAAATGGTATTCAGCACTTGGAAATCAATGTAATCCGGGTGCGATTTCGGGAACAAAAACCGTCCCATTCTGACAGCACACTGTACCGCGTCATTCTTGGGAAAGTCAATACGCTGTGCCTGGAATTTGAAATCCCCGGCATGTTGTACTTTTCCATCCACAGCCCATTTACCGAATAAATCGATCAGGGCATCCACCTCATCCACTTCCAGGTCTCCTACAAGGGTAATCCGTGTAAGTCCTTCGAGGTAATGTTCTCTCCAGTATTTCTTATAAGCCAAAACAGCCGGTTCATCGTAATCGGATTCTTCGGAAATAGTGGAATAATCTGCATTGGAGGCAAACAAATACTTTCTGAATTGCTGCTGTGCCACATATTTCACTTTCTGCTGATTAACAGCAAACTGTTGTCTCATGGAACGCAAAACATCTTCTACTTCTGTTTCCCTGAAAGCAAGTCCCTGGATAGCGTCTGCAACGATATTGGAAATCTGGCGGATGTGTTCGCGCAGGCAGTAAATACTTACTACCGCATTTTCAAAAGAAATATCCGTATCCAAAAATCCGCCCAGGGCATCAATTTTCTCATGGATTTCTACCGATGAAAATTCCTTTGTTCCGCTGAGCAATAAGCTATGAACAATTGCCGGAATACTTTTATTTCCGCGTGTAATTCCCGCATCAAAGAACAGGTCCAGGCGCACAGTATCATTCGGAACCTCCTTCATCCAAAGAAGTTTCACATGCTGTGTAACATCAAAAATCTGAGGTTTCACAAACGAAATATGATCTACCTGTTTCGTTTCAGGCTGCATGGTTCTCATATTCATTCTTTGATGGATTTAACGCGTAAAAGAGAAGTGTTTTCTTTCTTAAACAATTGATTTGCGACTACTTTCATTTGCTGAGCCGTGATGCTTTGGTATAAATTGTTTTCTTCGTTCACACCGTTTGCATCACCTAATAATTCGTACATGCATAGGTTCATTGCACGATTCAACAAACCTTGTTCCTGGAATTCCTTCACCGTTCTGATCTTATTTAAAAGCTTGGAAGTTTCCGCTTCAGACATCAGATCTTTTTTGATCACTTCCAGCAAAGGCCATAGCGCAGCATCCAATTCTTCAAAGGAAACGCCATCACTCAGTTTCCCGTCGATAATGAGCAAACCTTCGTCCATTGATCCGGTAATGTATGCATTGATCGAGGTAACCAGTTTCAGTTCTTTTTTCAAGCCGGAATACAAGCGGGAAGATTTTTCGCGTCCAAGGGCATCAGAAATAATATCCGTGACATAATATTCGAAACTTTTTCTTTCAGGCATTTTAAAACAGTAGTAGAATGCATCGCTCGGGACTTTCCGCTCAATGGTCAATTCCCGGTATTCTTTCTGTACCGGTTCCTTCGGTAAAATCCGTTCCGGTTTCAGGGATGCAGGAATGTCTCCATACCATTTATCAACCAAACGCCGGGTTTCTTCCAGCGAGATATTTCCCGCGATGCACAGAATGGCATTTGCAGGATGATAGTGGGCTTTGAAAAATGCCTTTACATCATCCATTGTCGCATCTTCAATGTGCTGAATGTTTTTCCCGATCGTCGCCCATTTGTAAGGGTGTTTCTTATAGGCCAGCGGTCTCAGTTCCAGCCATACATCTCCGTAAGGCTGATTCAGGTAACGCTGTTTAAATTCTTCAATGACCACATTGCGCTGCACTTCCAGGCTTTTTGGCGTAAACGCCAGCGACAGCATCCGGTCGCTTTCCAGCCACAGGGCAGTTTCAATATTTTGAACGGGAAGCACATCGTAATAGTTCGTAATATCGTTTGAGGTAAACGCATTGCTTTCTCCGCCCGCCCGCTGTAAAGGTGAATCGAAGTCGGGAATATTGACAGAGCCGCCAAACATCAGATGCTCAAACAAGTGAGCAAAGCCGGTCTTCTCTTCCGATTCGTCACGCGCACCGACATCGTAAAGCGTATTGACTACCGCCATCGGAGTGGTGGGATCAAAATGGTGCAGAACCGTCAAGCCGTTCTCTAATTTAAATCGATTAAATGCGATCATTCAAATGCATATTTTGCCTCGCTTCGTTCATTCAAAGCAAGCTTAAATTCGGTTATTATTTCTTCGACAATTTCTCCGGCGGGTTTCATTTCAGAGATCAGCCCCGAAATTTGTCCTACTTCCAGCTCGCCTTCCACCAGGTCGCCTTCAAACATGCCACGTTTTGCCCTGCCTCTTCCCAGCAGTTCGTTCAACTCCTCATCGGTAGCGCAGCGTTCGTAAGCTTCCTCCACCTTTTCAAAGAAGGCATTCTTAACCAGGCGCACTGGCGTCAGTTCTTTCAGTGTCAGCATGGTATCACCTTCCTTAGCTTTCAAAACCACTTCCTTGAAATTTTGATGAGCAGAAGATTCAGGTGAAGCAATAAAACGGGAACCGATCTGAACTGCATCCGCCCCCAGGGTCATAGCAGCGAGCATTCCCCTTCCTGTTCCGATTCCTCCTGCAGCGATCAAGGGAATAGAAACTGCTGCTTTTACCAATGGAATGAGGCACATGGTAGTCGTTTCATCGCGACCGTTGTGTCCACCCGCTTCAAATCCTTCCGCTACAATCGCATCAACACCCGCTTCCTGCGCCTTTAGTGCAAACTTTGCCGAAGAGACTACATGAACAACCGTAATCCCGGCTTCTTTTAAGCGGGCGGTATACGTTTTCGGGTTTCCGGCTGAAGTGAATACAATGGGAACCTGATGTTTAATGATCGTTTGAATATGATCCTCAATATTCGGATAAAGCATCGGGAGATTTACTGCAAAAGGTTTTTGAGTTGCTTCCTTGCATTTACGGATATGTTCGTCTAAAATTTCGGGATACATGGAACCGGAACCAATGATTCCAAGTCCGCCGGCATTGGAAACTGCACTGGCTAGTTCCCACCCGGAACACCAGATCATTCCGGCCTGAATCAAGGGATATTTTATCTGAAAAAGTTCAGTGATTTTATTTTTCATGAAGCGTTTTTCTACTTTCAATTTTTCAGTAACGAAAATACAAAAGAATCCCCTCTTAACGTTGGAAGAAGTGGTTTTTTACCAGTAGGAGCGAAAAAAAAATTCAGCCCTACCAGCAATTCCGGTTAGCACATGCAAGACGCTCGCGCTAGCTGGAGAGACAAGCTGTTAAATTTCAATACAAAAGTCGCTTTATAGTCGCTCTATCTACGCTCTATCTACGTTATGTCCTTCGGCTTTTCCGTCTTGACTAAAGCAGATCAAACAAATGATCGCTTCGGATCGAGTGAGACGGAGCCTTCCGCCGCGGCGGACTAGCGCTGTCCTTCGGCTATTCTGTCTTGTGAGACAGAGCCTCAGTCTTCGTCAGCTAGCGCTGACTCTTATCTACGAAGTATCTTTTAACAAAAAAGCCCTGACGATAAATGTCAAGGCTTTTCAATTTATTTGAATGAATCATTCCGCTTTTATCTGCTTGATAGACTCATCAATTTCTTTGGAAAGTTCCGGCATTTGTTTTTTCAGGTTTTCCATAGACTTAATAGTCTCTTCCTTAAATTCACCGTAACCACTGCATTCTTTCATCTCTTTACGCAATTTCTCCTGGCTTGCTTTGTCCTCCTTCCCTTCGTAAATTTTCTTGCACTTAGCTTCTTCCGCTTTGTGCTCTTCCATATACTTTTTCTGGAACGTTCCGTCAAAATTGTGCTCACGGTCGCCTTTCATCATTTCAGTAGCCATGTCTGTGCAATCACACAACTCACTCTGCTTTGTACAAGATTGAATTGTCATGAATCCCAATCCAAGTACAGCAATTAGTTTTAAATTTTTCATTCGTCTGAATTTAGTTGTAGTAAATGTACTATTAAAAATAATTACGGATTGCGAATTCCTGATTACGAATGAATGGAATTTGAGATAAACTTGCAATTAGTTGCTTATTGAGGCTAATTCGAGTCTTTATCAATTAAATTTCTTTGAAAATGACAATGCTGTTGTGTCCGCCGAAACCGAAAGTATTGCTCATTGCTACTTTCACCTGCTTTTCAAAGGCTGTATTCTTTACAAGATGTAATTTCCCCGGAATTGCCGGATCCGGGTTGTGAAGATTGATCGTCGGAGGAATGATGTTCTCATTCATGGACTTAACAGACAGAATCGCCTCCACAGCCCCGGCTGCACCCAATAAATGTCCGGTCATAGACTTGGTTGCGCTGATACTCAAAGGACTCTCATCTCCGAATACACTCCGGATAGCCGTGATCTCACTTAAATCACCTACCGAAGTGGATGTGGCGTGTGCATTCAGGTAATCGATCTGCCGGGGATTCAAACCCGCTTCTTCCATTGCCAATTCCATTGCTTTGATCGCCCCTATCCCATCCGGGTGTGTGGCAGTCATGTGATAGGCATCAGCCGTCATGGAAGCACCGACCATTTCCCCATAAATTTTCGCTCCCCGTTGTTTTGCATGTTCGTATTCTTCCAGGATTAACGCTCCGGCACCTTCTCCCATCACAAATCCATCGCGCTGCGTATCAAAGGGACGGCTCGCTTCTGCAGGAGAAGCGTTATTTGTCGACATGGCCTTCATTGCATTGAATCCGGCTACGGAAGCTTCGGTAATCGGGGCCTCGGAACCACCGGAAACAAATACTTTCGCCTTTCCCAAACGAATATAATTGAAGGCATCCATCAAGGCAGTATTGGAAGTAGCGCAGGCTGAAACCGTGGTATAGTTAATTCCCTGTAAACCGAATTTAATGGAAATCATCCCGGAAGCCATATTGGCAATGAGTTTCGGAACAAAGAAGGGATTGAATTTCGGAATGAAGTTCGATTGGGTATACTGCTTCACTTCTTCTTCAAAAGTTCCCATTCCTCCCTGTCCGCTTCCCCAAATAACGCCTATATCAAAAGGCGAGATCCGCTCCAGGTCCAATCCCGAATCCTCCAGGGCCTGGGCAGCTGCATACAGCGCGTACTGGGTAAAGAGATCACTTCGCTTGATTTCCGCATGGCTCAAATACCTGGCAGGATCGAAGGAATCAATTTCGCAGGCAAATTGAGTCTTAAAATGAGCAGCATCGAAGCGGGTAATGTTGCGTGCACCACTTTTCCCCTTCAAACTGTTCTCCCAAAATTCACTTACTGTTTTACCCAAGGGATTTACAGTTCCCATTCCTGTTATAACTACACGTTTCATTTATTCGTTTTTTAAAAGCATACAAGTTGAAACCCCGTACGCATATTTTTTTCCGTTTTCATCCGTTAGTGAAGCTTCCAGCAATGCCGTTTTACTTCCCAAATGAATTATTTTTCCGCTCGCAGTAAGTTTCCCTGCTCCGGCACGAACCATTTTCAGGAAATTGACCTTCAATTCCAAGGTGGTGTAAACCATTCCTTTCGGTAAAAGAGAATGCAGCGCACAACCCATTGCCGAATCGAGGATCGCCGTGATCACTCCGCCATGCACACTTCCATTGGGGTTGTAATGGAATGCTTGCGGTTCAAAATAAAAACCCGCTTTCCCTTCTTCGATTTCCCCGATCGAAAAATCAAGTGTATTCATCAAAGGAGAAGCCGGAGCCTCCCCTCTTTTGATCGCTAACAAATAATCCAAACCTGAAAGGTTCTTCGACAATTCCACTCCCTCCAGGGGATTTCCCCAGGAATACATGCGTTCGCGTTGTTTGATTGCTTCCATACGTTATAAGTTAAACAAGTTCAAAATTGATCTGATTGAACACTTTGAATCCTTTGAACTACTTATACTGTTACAAATTCCTTTGACATTCCGACAGGGACCAACCATTGGTTTTTCTCTAAAGCGCGGATCAATTCATCGGCAACTTCTTTTGGCGGAATTCCGTTTTCTCCGCCGATTTCCTTCGAAAACTCTGTATTTACCAAAGGCGGGATCAATTCAAATACATTCACACGGTTTTCAAAAGTCTCGCGTAGAATATCCGTATAGGCCTTCAACGCAGATTTACTTGCGGTGTAAGTCGGAAGCATTTTTTGAGGAAAATAGGCAACGATAGAAGTAACGTTTACAATAGCTGAATCTTCATTTTTTAATAATGTCGGGAGTAATTTCTCAGTCAAACTGACAACAGACAAATAATTTGTCTCCATCTCACGACTTGCTTTTGAGTAAGCACCTGCATTCGCAGCCAATTCATACACATCCGTATAACCTGCATTATTAATGACCAGATTCAATTCGGGGTGGTCCTCTTTGATTTTAGCAAGCAGCCGATCCGTACTTTCAGGATCCGTTACATCTCCTGCAATTGGAATAACATTTTCCAATTGATCAGCGGCCTGTTTTAGTTTGTCTGCATTTCGCCCTGTGATCAAGACCTTGTTTCCCAATTGAGAAAATTGTTTTGCCAATTCGAACCCGATTCCTGCAGAACCTCCTGTAATTAAGATTGTGTTTCCGTTTGTTTTCATTTGTTTTATTTATTTGTTTGTTTGAAAAAGAAGACTGAAAGACCATTAGGCTCAAGATCAAAGACAGAATCTGTCAAAAGCCCGAGGTCTTACATTTTTAGTCTTTGATATTTTACCTCGTTTGTATATTTTCTATCAGCATTGCCGTAGCGCCGCCCCCACCGTTACAGATAGCAGCCATGCCATATTTTGCGTTTTGTTGTTGTAAGATATGTGTCAGTGTCACCAGGATCCTGGCTCCCGAAGCTCCCAAAGGATGACCCATCGCAACCGCACCGCCTTTGATGTTTACCTTTTCCGGATCAACTCCTGCCAAACGCGCATTAATAATCGGAACATTCGCATATGCTTCGTTCATTTCGAAATAATCGATCTCATCGATTCCAATCCCCGCTTTTTGAAGTGTTTTTTCAATGGCTATGGACGGAGAAGTTGTGAACCATTCCGGGGACTGAGCAGCATCCGAAAAAGCAACAATACGGGCCAGAGGCTTTAAGTTATGTGCTTCCAGGAATTTCCCTGAGACAATGATCAGAATAGCGGCACCATCATTCAGGTTCGAAGCATTCGCAGCTGTAATTGATCCATCGGTTTCAAAGATCGGTTTCAGCTGGCTCACTTTTTCGGGGTTCAGCTTTTCGATATCCTCATCGGAATCATAAATAAACTCTCCTTTTTTTGTTCGAATCGTAAGCGGCGTTATTTCATCCTTAAAACTTCCCGAGAGGTGTGCACTTTTTGCTTTGGCAAATGATCTCAAGGTATATTCATCCTGTTCTTCACGCGAGATTCCATATTTCGTATTGGCTAATTCGGCAGCACTTCCCATATGGAAATCGTGATAGGGATCCCACAAACCATCTTTAAGCATTCCATCAATGATATTCTGGTGACCGGTTTTATGTCCTTCCCGGTGGTTTTCGATATAATACGGCGCATTCGACATACTTTCCATTCCGCCGGCAACCACCACATCACTCGTACCCAAGAGAACAGACTGAACCGCATAGGAAACAGATTTAATTCCCGAAGAACAAATCTTGTTTATCGTTGTGGCATCCACCTCATCGGGAATTCCTGCAGCACGAGCTGCCTGTCTTGCAGGAGCCTGGCCAATATTTGCAGATAGCACATTTCCCAAAATCACTTCGTTCACATTAGCTGGTTCAATTCCTGCTTTTGTCAGTGCACTTTTTATGACCTCCGCAGCAAGTTGCGGTGCAGAAAGCGAGCTCAAGGACCCCATAAAACCTCCGGTTCCTGTTCGGGTAGCTGCTAAAATGTATGCTTTATTTTCCACGTTTTTTTTATTTTTAACTCGTTCGTAATTCCACAATATACCAACCGGTATATTTTTAGGTAAAAAAAATCAAATTGTCATTTCCCCGATCATTTTCCGGATCAGATTCAAGTTCGACATTAAATGTCTTTTGTTCTTCAGGGTTTTCGACAGTAAAACACCGCCTTCGATCAATGACAGGAAGTTATCCGCAAATTCAGCCGGATTGGTTCCGGGAGCATAAAACGATTTCTTTACTCCGTATGCCACCACACTTTCCACATGTGCATGCCAATCCGTTAAAGCCAAACGAACACGATCATACAACAAGGGATTAGAATCATCCGAATCAATGGCAGTATTCATGATCGGGCAACCTCCGCCAATAACCACTTTATCAAAGACCTCAGCATAGAAATCCACATAAACAAGCAATTGCTCCGTAGGATCTTTTAATCCCAGAGACCGGCTAACGATCCCATTTCTTATTTTCTCCAGGTTGTAATCGAAAACGGCGGCAGCCAATTCATTTTTGTCTTTGAAATTCCCGTAAACGCTTCCTTTCGTGAGTCCGGTTGCAGCCGTAATATCCGAAATAGAAGTTCCTTCGTATCCTTTACTGTTAAATATCGGAGCCGTTGTTTCTATAATGAACTGACGTGTACGTTCTGCCTTTGTCATGAATTTTTGATTCAATTTCAAGAACAAATGTAAGTCTTTTTTCTAATTAAATACCAATTGGTATATTATTTAATGTTTTTCAAAACAAAAAATTGTGAAAATTTATTTAACCGCAAAGGCCCAAAGAGGATTTCAGGAACTTTGCGACCTCCGTTTCTTAGCGGTTAAAGAAGTGTTCTAAAGAAAATATCGATGCACCAAGTATACAAAATCTTGTGGGCTTCGTGGTTAAAAATAGTTCTGCTTAATTCACAAACAAAGCCGGGTATTCGTCCTTTTGATTAATAAAGAACTCAATTTCTGCCGGCAGATTTGTGCGGCCAAACAAGCGGGAAACGGGATCACCACTTCCAGCATTAAAATAATCTTCCAGGTTGCGGTACTGAACGATCTCAACACTTTTAATAATGTCTTTTGCGAGCCAGTAAATATTCTTGATTTTTCCGTAAGCGAATACTTTCATACCGGTTCCCTGAAGATCCGGAATAGTGTCAGAGAATTCGATCAAATCTTTGACAAGTCTAACAGGTATAGCCATAACACAACATTTTCACTTTCAGCCAATTACAGGTAAATTCAATCTGCTGTTTTTGATTACACCGGAAAGTTACGATTTTTAATTTTTGCTTGTTAGAAGAACTTTTGAACAGTTTTTAAACTTAACATTAAGGTAACATTGGATTACTGAACTTGTCTTGTAGATTTATATCTCAAAATGAGTTGTTTGAATTCCTTTAAATCTTTTTTGCGGTATTTTCTTATCTTCCATGAGGTCACAATCGAATCTTTGTCCAGGTATAGCACCAGGCTTTTGGTTAAGGGCTTCCATCCATTTCCCCTTGAGATAATCATTTCCATTTTTAACGTATCATTTATCATAAACAACTCCGCATCACGTGATCCGAACAAGCTTCTCAATTGAGGCACGCTCATTCCTTTGAGGTGATAATTTTTCAGCAAGTCTTCAAGCATATCATCCCTCCTGTCGTAAGTTCCATTGAATTGCTTATGATTCCAGTCGGATTTATTAAACTTTGAAAATGTCGCCGTATAGTACATGGTAAAAAGCAGACCTACAAAAACAATTACAGAGCAGAAAATAATGGTTTTTTTCATGGGTATCATTTGATTGGGGACGAAAGGTAATCGTTTTTGATTTAACTTTAATCTATGGAATTCGGAAAAACAGATCGTGCTTTATTGGAGAAAGTAAATTTTCGCTTACCTGAAGATGGTGTTTTTACGCAACAGTTAAAACCAGCTGCCAAACAGCCCGAATTATTTATTGGCGGAGCAAAATGGGGCCGGAAAGAATGGGTCGGACTGATTTATCCTGCCAAAACAAAAGAATCCGAATACCTTGATCATTATATCCGAAACTTTAATGGGATTGAGCTCAATACTACCCATTATCAGATCTATCCGGCAGCGACGATTCAAAAATGGGCAGAGAAAGCAGCCGGAACCAATTTTAAGTTCTGTCCGAAGTTCCCGCAATCAATCAGTCATTACAGCGATCTTTCCAGTGTAAAAGCACATTCCGATACAGACCGTTTCCTGGACTCAGTGGTTAACTTCGGTGAACATTTAGGCCCTTTGTTCCTGCAGTTAAGCGAGCGTTTTGGTCCGCAGCGAAGAGAAGCACTTTTCAATTATCTGCAAAAACTACCCAAAGACCTGGATATTACTCTGGAGGTTCGCCACCCGGATTGGTTTAAAGATTCTGAAATTCGAAGCGAATTATTCCAGGTTCTGCATGAATTATCTGTCGGAGCAGTCATAACAGATGTTTCGGGAAGAAGAGATTGTGCCCACATGGAAGTAAGTTCTCCCGTAACGTTCATACGCTTCGTAGGAAACGGGCTTCACCCGACAGATTATGAGCGCATTGACGATTGGGTGAAGCGCATCAAATCGTGGCAGCAAAAAGACATCCGAGAAATTCACTTCTACATGCACCAACCCGATGAATTGTATACGCCACAGTTAACGGATTATTTGATCAGGCAGCTGAATAAGAGCTGTGGCTTATCGCTGGAAGTTCCCAAACTGATCGAAAAAACAGGAGATCTTTTTGGTTAATCATTAATTATAAACGGGTTAGTTATTAATTATCAAGCGGTTAGAATTTAACATACTTGACAAGTATAAAATTGATAATTACTGATTCCCCACTTATTCAACCACTTCTTAAAATTTCATTTATTTTTTGACGGAAATGTTGCCGGTTTAAAACAATTATTACCTTTAGCGCTCACTGTTCACTCATTTCAATGGTAAAGACCATTATTCCATATTTCACAACTCTTGCGTCACAGGTGTCATCTTGGGGTATTATTCTTTTGGAAGCCATTGGAATATCACTATTCATTACAACATGCCTCAAAACAAATTTGCTATTGCCCGATATACCATTATCGATGAGCTCCTGAAGAAGAATACTTATGTAAAAACTTCTACTATTACTGAAACCTGCAAAAGAAATCTCGGATATGAGGTTTCCCGCCGTACTATTCAACTGGATTTGAATTCCATGAAGGACGATCCTTTCCTGGGCCTTTTCGCACCCATTGAATATTGCAGTAAGCGGAAAGCCTATTTCTACAAAGATTCCGAATACCAGTTTGGTTATCAGCAACTAAACCTATCTGAAGTTGACTTGCTGGAAAGCGTCTGTAGTATTGCTTCGAGGCATTTAAAACCGGACCAGCGAGCCATTCTCGGTGATGTTCTTTTTAAAATAAAGAAAAGATACATGGCGAAATAAAACTTCGCCATCTAAACTTATCCTTGTAAGTAAATTAAATGATAACCCTTCACTGAAATGATTTTCGAGGCACTACAACTGCTTTCCGGACAATTGAATGATTACTTGAAAATCCGTTTCAGGTTAACAGAAGATATTGTATTTATCTCGCCCATCAAAGACACAGCAAAAGCATTTCCGAACCGCGTTGCAATCACGCTTGCTGGTTTAGAACGTGAAACAGCCGGGGGAGTCAATTTTCAGCGGAGAACAGTTTCCGATTCCACTTCGGCTCAAAGCGCTCCTTCGTGGCAAATCAATCTGAATATTTTGATCTCAGTTATTTTCCAGGAAAAGCAATACGAAGAATCGCTTCGTTTATTCTCAGCGGTAGTTGCTTTTATTCAAAAAAACAACATGGTAAGAGGCTCCAACGAAGGCCTTGTTTTTTCTTTGGAAGTTGTGAATCTCAGCATGCATGAACTTTCGAATCTCTGGAGTATTTCAGGTGAAAATTATTATCCGTCAGTGCTTTGCAAGATCCGCTTACTGGAAGTAGACGCCGGAGAGATCATGGATCTTTCCTACATTATTTCTAAACCTCAAAGCAATACTCAATTGAAATGATCCGGGAGAACTCATACCGCATTTGGCTGAAGCTTGTTATAGTACATGAATACTTTGATACGCAGCAATGTGGCTTGCTCCTTGAACCGAATTCAATTACGAAACGGGAACTTGAAAAAGCCGGAATACTTTTCAAACAGCAGAATTCGTGTACCTGGATCCTCATTTCAGAAAATGAACTCCAACTGGAAAGTGATGTCACTTTGTGTTTCCAGCTGAAAACCAAGCAAGCAGATTTCTACTATTACACTGATCAAGCTACCACGGATGATTCCGACTGGTCACTCACCGATTACAACAAAGACGGAACCTGGAAATTATTGAACATTCCGGTCACTGATAAAAGGCTCAGTGCTACGAACCCGGAAACGATCGAACTAAAACTGAACAGTGCCTTAAAACATATTGAATTTTTAGTATTTCCTTCCCAGACATATGCGATGGATCCACTGGAAGTTCGCGAACAGCGCGGAAAGGTTTTATTTGATAAACGGGAAGAGTTAAGCCTTCCGGGAACAGAAAAAACACTTTACCGCTTCGTATCATCCGAGACGTTGCCGCTCAAACAAAAAAGCGCCTACCAGTTCCACTTGTGGGAGCTCCGAAAAAGCGGCGAGAATTTATTGAGCAGACTACCCGATTTCCCACTCGTTCAATCACTTTCACCCTTCAGTCCGAAGGACACCATAACAAGTTATATCTATTTATAAATCAATACAATAAATCCAAATATGAGTACAATGAAAACACCCGGAGTATACGTCGTTGAAAAGAACGCGTTTCCCAATTCCGTTGTCGAAGCTGCTACTGCCGTACCTGCATTTATCGGGTATACGGAGTTTGCCAAAGACGGAAACAAATCCTTGTTAAACAAGCCATGGAAAGTGAGCTCTTTAGCAGAATTCAGACAATATTTTGGCGGAGCTCCAACTCCAATATTTTCAGTTTCTGAAGCGAAAGAAGGTGATGATGCAGATCCGAAACTGGGAATTGCCGCGCTTGAATTAAACGGCAAGAAGTTCACTGTTCAAAGAAACGACAAGTACAATTTCTACTACCAGATGCGTTTTTTCTTCGCGAATGGCGGTGGCCCCTGTTACATTGTTTCAGTTGACGAAGGGTATAAAAATGACCTGGTAGAAGCAAAATTGATGGGAGGAATCACTGCACTTTTGAAAGAGCAGGAACCAACCATGGTATTGGCACCCGAAGCAGTTTTCCTGGAAACAGTCGACAGCTGTTCGAATGTTCAGGTAGAGATCCTGAAACACTGCGGTAGAGAAATGCAAAACCGCGTGGCTATTTTTGATGTATTCGACGGATACCGGGATGATGCTGACAACAAGAATATCACTGAATTCCGTGAGAAAATTCTTACCGAGTTTTTAGATTACGGTGCAGTTTATTACCCATGGTTAAACACTTCCATTGTTCCGGACACCGATATCAGTTTCCTGAACTTTGAAGATCCGGATGCCATTTCAGCAATTCTTACCGAGACTGATAAAGACGGAAAACTGACAGACTTTATTGCGAATGTGAACAAAGCGAAAATTCCGACACTAGATATTTTGGATATTGAAACTACACATAAAGTACTGGCTCGTCACTCTTCAGCTTACAGTGAATTAATGCGTGAAATGCTGTTAATCGTAAACATGCTTCCGCCTTCAACTGCTATGGCAGGTATCTACTCTTTGGTAGATGGGACAAAAGAGGTTTGGAAAGCACCAGCAAACATTGGGGTTGCTAATGTAATCAGTCCGACTGTAAGTGTTTCTTTCAGAGACCAGGAAGACTTAAACGTTCCGATGGATGGTAAAGCAGTGAATGCGATCCGTTATTTCGTAGGTGAAGGAGTAAAAGTTTGGGGAGCACGTACTTTGGATGGGAATTCACTGGACTGGAGATACATCAATGTACGCAGAACCATGATCATGTTGGAGGAGTCCATTAAAAATGCTTCAAAAGCTTATGTATTCGAACCGAACGTTGCAAACACGTGGGTAAGTGTAAAAAGTATGATCAGTAATTTCTTAAACGGAATCTGGAAAAGAGGCGGTTTGGCAGGAGCAAGTCCGGAAGATGCATTCAGCGTGCACATCGGACTGGGCGATACCATGACCCCGGAAGACATCTTGGAAGGAATTATGCGCATTACTATTCTGGTAGCAATTTCAAGACCAGCAGAGTTCATTGAGATCACATTCCAGCAACAAATGCAGAAAAGCTAAAATAATTCAAAATTGAATCCCGATAGTTATCGGGAAAATTGGATTAAATCCAAGTACTAATCGAATTAAATTAAAAAATAAGAAATCATGGCAGGAGACAAGCAAGATAATGTATGGCCATTACCGAAGTTTTATTTTCAGGTAAAATTAGGTGATAAAGAAGTTCCGTTTCAAGAAGTATCCGGACTGGACATCGAAGCTCAAATCATTGAGTACAGACATGGAAACAGTAAAGAGTTTTCAACTATTAAAATGCCGGGAATTAAGAAAACCGGGAACGTAACCCTGAAAAAAGGAGTTTTTGTGAAAGACAACGGATTCTGGGATTGGTTCAACAAAATCAAAATGAACACCATCGAACGTCAGACAGTAGTTATCAGTTTATTGGATGAAGCCGGAGCACCGACAATGGTATGGACGCTCAACAATGCCTGGCCAACCAAAATTACCGGAACCGATATGAAATCAGATGGTAACGAAGTTGCAGTTGAGACTGTTGAGATTGCGCATGAAGGCTTAACAATCGCTAACAGTTAATAATTAATGTATCATGAGTAAGCAAAAATGGGAACTTCCGGTTGCTTTTTATTTCCAGGTGAAAATTGGAAATGAAGAGTTTGCGTTCAAAGAAGTGACTGGATTATCAGCTGAAATAGAAACAGAAAGTGTTAAAGAAGGGGGTGTGAATGAATATACGCACCTCCTTCCCAAACAAGTGAAGCATGGTAACCTGGTTTTGAAAAGAGCCCTGAATCCCATTAACCGCAATGATGTTGTCTGGATCAAAAAAATAATGGAAGGTGATTTTTCACAAACCATTGTTCCAAGGGATATCATTGTGAATTTGCTGGGTCAGGACGGAACCCCCGTTTACACCTGGACCTGCTCAAAAGCATACCCGGTTAAATGGGATGTCGCAGGTCTCGATTCACAATCCAACACCATTTTGATCGAAACCCTTGAATTTGCATACACGACCCTGAAACGTTCTTAATACTATGTCAATAATTATCAAAGAAATCAGTATACGGACTACCATTGAGCGAAAAACGAACTCAAGGGGTGATCTTGATTTAAAAGTAGCCAAACTCAAAAAAGATATTTTGAGAGAGGTTCAGGACACATTGCGCAAACAACGAATCAAAAAAGGAGATCGATAATGGGTGAATTAGTCAAGCTGAAGATCCTGGGGTATGAGACTCAGAGTTATTCCGAGTCAAAGAAAAGCGGGGAATTCACTACACAAGTGAATCCTGCAACTTTGAAACTTGGAAAAAAATTGAACTATTCCGCGAACGGAGAAGCTCATGGGGTAGCCAATTTGAAAAAATTCAAGTCTCAGTCGCTTGACAGTCTCTCTTTTGATGTACTAATGGATGACACCGGAATCATTCCAAGTAAAACAGGAAAGATCAAAGACCGGATCAATCAATTGGAGAAAGCCATTTATCGCATCAATTCGGAAAGTCACGAACCAAGTTACACCAAGGTGATTTGGGGAACCTTTATCTTCCGGGGAAGAGTTGAAAGCATCAACTATGATTACAGCTTATTTTCACCCGACGGAAAACCTTTAAGAGTCAAAGTTACTTTCTCATTTGCAGGTTATTTTGACAAAGACACGACACAAATGAACTCCCCGGATCTTTCCAGGATAATTACATTCCGTGCGGGCGACAGCATTGCCCGTTACTGTGATGAAATTTACGGCGACGCCTCTTTTTGTCATGAAATAGCTGCATACAATAACCTGAGTGAATTCCGCAAGATTGAACCGGGAACAAAAATTCAATTCCCTCCATTAGCAAGAAAATGAGTGTATCACCGGAAAAAAATAGTGAAGGCCTTGTAACTTTTTCCATTTACAGTGATGGAAGCAAAATAAGTGATGTTTTCGAAGCGGTCTCTATCCGGATTCGAAAAGAAGTCAATCGTATCAGTCGGGCAACCCTGGTTTTTGAAGCCGGGAATATGCCCACCAAGGAAATTCCGGAAAGCGACGACGAAACATTCGCTCCCGGGAAAAAAGTCCGTGTTGAAGCGGGCTACCAAAGCAATGAACACATCATTTTCGAAGGAGTGGTTATTGCACACAACGTAGATATTCCGGAAGAAGGAGCGACAACTTTAGAAATTGAGTGTGCCGATCTGGTATTTCCCTCAACTTTATCGCGGAAAAACAACTTCTTCGACCAAAAAACAGACAGTGCTATTATCAATGAAATACTCGGCACCTATTCCGGAGTTACACCTACGGTAGATGCTACCACGGTTACTCACCCGGAAATGGTCCAATATTACTGCTCCGATTGGGATTTCATCTGCTCGCGCGCAGATGCAAACGGCTTAATTGTTCTTTCGGATGGGGCTAATGTAAAGGTGATCAAACCGGTTGTTTCGGGCTCGCCGGTCCTGAAAGTAACCTATGGCGAAGACCTCATCTCTTTCCGGGGAGAACTTCAAACTTCCGATCAGACATTGGGGGTTGATGCCTATGCCTGGGATATCGCTACACAAGCAGTTATTACCGCAGCATCAGCTACACAAACTTTAAATGAACAGGGAGATCAGACAGCTTCGGCTTTATCGGAGGCCATCGGTGGAGACCGCTGGGGAATCCAAACCGAAAGTTACGGTGATTCTTCACAGCTCCAGGCCTGGGCAGATGCCCAGTCATTGAAAGCCGGTTTAGCCCGGATCCAGGGCGAAATCAAGTTCCAGGGAAGTTCACTTGCGGTACCAGGATGCCTGATCACCCTGGATGGACTTGGAAAGCGATTCAACGGAGATGCCTTTATCGGATCTGTAGAACACGAAATCCAGGACGGTGAATGGTTAACAACTGCAGGGATGGGAATCAACCCCGAAATGGCAACTCAAAATCCGGATGTCGTAGCTCCTCCCGCTTCAGGGCTTCTTCCGGGAATTGAAGGTTTACACATTGGAGTGGTTCATAAAATTGATGGCGACCCCGGTAAAGAATACCGGATCCAGGTGGAAATTCCACTTTTGAACAGCGATAAAAATATGGTTTGGGCGCGCATGAGCAATTTCTGGAGCAGTAAAAGTTTCGGAGCATTTTTTATTCCCAACGTCGGCGATGAAGTGGTACTCGGTTTTCTCAACAACGACCCTACTTACCCGGTTATTTTGGGAAGCATGTATAGTTCGGCCAATACAGCTCCACTAGAGATCGATGCCAAAAACCCGATTCAGCTTCTGAAAACCAAAGCCGGTATCAAATTCGAAATGGACGATGAAAACAAGGTTGTAACGGTAACAACTCCGGGAGCTAATAAAGTGGTGCTGAGTGATAAGGACAAATCCGTCACCCTGGCAGATCAGAACGGAAACAAAATCGTGCTTTCCGACAGCGGAATCCTGATCCAGGCGGCCAAAGAAATTACGATCAAAGCCGGAACAGAAGTAAAAGTAGATGCGGGTACAAACGCTAATGTGAAGGCAGGAGTGAACGTAGCCGTAAAAGGCACGAATGTAGAGCTGACCGCCGATGCCAGTTTTACAGCGAAAGGAAATGCTTCGGCAGAAATCTCTGCGGCCGGTCAAACGGCAGTGAAAGGAGCAATTGTAATGATCAATTAAGATACGATGAGTTTAGCAGCCAGATTAACAGATATGCACACTTGCCCGATGGTGACACCGGGAGTTCCTCCTGTACCACACGTTGGCGGACCAATTACCGGACCCGGAGCACCAACAGTTCTGATCGGCGGATTGCCTGCGGCTGTTATGGGTGATATGTGTGTTTGTGTTGGTCCGCCCGACAGCATTGTCAAAGGATCGGCAACCGTCATGATCAGTGGGAAACCCGCTGCCCGCATGGGTGACACCTGTGCACACGGAGGAGCAATCGTACTTGGATGTCCAACCGTACTAATTGGAGGATAAAATGGAAGACAAAACATATTTAGGAACCGGTTGGGGTTTTCCCGTGCGATTCAATCAGCGCGGCGTTCACCTGGTTTCCGATGAAGAAGATATTTGGGAAAGTTTGCGAATCCTGTTTTCAACCATTCCCGGGGAACGCGTATTCCGCTACAACTACGGTTGTCCGATTGATAAATGGGTATTCTCAAAGATTGATCTTTCGGAACGCACCATGATCATAGACATCATCGAACAGGCTATTCGCGAAGGTGAACCGCGGATTACTACAGATTCTGTGGATGTGGAAATCCGTGATGCGATGGAGGGAATCTTATGGATTAAGATCGAATTCACTATTCGACAAACAAACAGCCGAAGCAGTATGGTTTATCCGTTCTACTTCCTGGAGGGAACACAGCTGTAATTACGAATTAATGTAAAATTGAATTGAAAAGGTAATAAATGAAATCAAGAGACGGACATAGCAGAAAGGATCGATTGGATCGCTTGCACGTTCCCGGCACGTTTAAAATGCTGGACAACGACAAGGCCGCTATGCTCCAAAAACTGATTCGAATTGCAGGATGGATCCGCTTTTACAACGAAAAAGAGATTCCGGAAGGCTATTTTGAAGATTTCCTGGGCGAACTGGAAGCTTTGCGTGAAAACATCCAGATGAAGCATGCCCACGAGGCGATCGGTAAAATGGAACCTTCCCAGGCTTTGCTCCTTGCTTTTATAGAAAACCTCCAGAAGGTAACAGAGAAATACAATGGTCGCTGGAATGATTTTGCAAACTGGTACCTGACCGAATACCTCAAAGTAAGTCCGCTTTCCGTAAAAGGAGATCGCGTATGGCTTGCATTCGACAAAGCCACTCCGGGAACAATCACTATTGAAAAAAATACCGGCTTCAACCGGAAAAACACAGATCAAAACGTACTGACCTATCGTCTTGAAAACGAATTGGTTGTCCAGGATATTGAAGCTCTGAGCGCGTACACCGTTTGTTTTGAGCGAAATCCTTACCACTACCCTGCCGCAAATCTGAATTTTGTAACAGCAATTAAAACACGGGATCTCCTGCACGATAAACCCGTTCAGGACCGCACGCTGATCTTCGACAATGAATTTTCACGCGAGACCCGTGCTATCGGGATCCGGATTGCTGCCCCTTCTCTACTCTTACGAGAAGGAAAACGGGTAGTGAATATTTACTTCGAAGCCGAAAATAAAGAATGGCTCAAAACGCTTCAAAAGATAGAACCTCAATTAGTAAAACTCGAGTTAGTGAAACTCAAATGGGAGAAACTCAAGTGGGAGAAGCAAAGATTAGAGTCGCTCAACACAACCGATCTGCAAATAGCGAAGCAACTCAAACTGGTAAAGGAAGAATTAGCAAAGATCAAGTTAAGCAATCTGAAAGGACATAAACTGAAATTCACCAAACAGGAATTAAGTGCGTTGAAATTAGACCGACGGGAATTAACCAGGGTCCAGGGAGTTCGTCAGAAAATCCGGGCAAACATTTTCAACAACCTCTTTTACATAACCATTAGTACTCCGACAGGCTGGACCAACGTGACTATTTTCGAAGTAAAAAAAGACACGACCCGAAACCGTTTGATCCTGAAGTTTTTGCTTCCGGAAGATTTCCCTTCCACAGTTGGATGTACGGAAGAAGTTCATCATTTTCAATCGGAATTCCCTGCAATACAAATCCGGCTCAATTTCGATGCCTGGCTCTACCCTTATTCGTGGATCCACAAATTGCGGATTCAGCGAATCCTGATCCGAACGAAAGTGGAAGGAATCAATGATGTCCAGGTTTACAATGAATTAGGTAAAATTGACAATTCGAAATCATTTCCTCCTTTTGGAATCAATACTTCTGCAGGAACCTGGATGGCAATCGGGAATTACGAAATGGCGATTAAAAACACCAGCAGTATCGATATTTGCGTCAAATGGAACCAGCTTCCCTTGCATCCGAAGGGATTAAAAGGACATTATGCCGCATATCCCGGACAGATTGACAATAACAGTTTTAAAATCCGCACACGTTATTTGAGCGACAACAGCTGGTTTCCTACTACAGGGAAAAGTGGCTTTTCGCTATTCCGGGATGCCGAGGTGGATGATCCGAATGCTGCAAAACTGGATAAGGCTGTTTCAGACGAAAGTGATTTCCCGAAAATATCAGTCAAAAAAATGGTACCCTTCGAGCATTCCGAAGACACCTACAAATACACTATTAAAACCCGTACCGGTTTTGTAAAACTAACGCTTGAAAGTCCGGATATGGGATTTGGCAGCCAGGAATACCGGGATTTATTCACGGAACGCATGATGATGAAGAAATGGAGAAAAAAACGCCTACCGGTGTTACTTCCTCCCATTTTTCCACATGTAGAAAACATCACTCTGAATTACCGTTCGGAAGACATTATTGACCTGCGGAAAAATACCCGAAACAGCCATGTACTGGTAGACCAGCTGCATCCTTTCGGGGTTGTGTCGTCTGTTGATTCCAGCACCAATACCGGGATTCCCTTTGTTTTTTCACAGCAAACAGATGCCAGTATTTTAATGGGTTTTAAAAATGTAAAAGGAGACGAGGTCTTTTCAACATTTATCGTTTTTGAAGCCGTCAGCAACGAGATGACCGTGGATGATATTCCCAAGATCATTATGTACTGGGGCGATGGTTACCACTGGGAAGAAATTCCACGCGGTTTTATTTTGAAAGACGAAACAAAGCAAATGACCGTAAGCGGGAATTTAGTTTATCACTTTCCGCCTCACATTCCTCCGAATCTATATGACAAAGATGGTGTTTTATGGATCCGGACCGGATTTGTGAAGAACCACGAGTTTGTTCCCGAAATACGTGCAGTTTATAATAATGCCGGTTTGGTTGTACTGGAAACCGATGAAGCTTCCGTTGAAAAGATGCAGTCCTTCAAAAACTCAAACGGACTTCTTGAACCGGAGAAAAAACTCCCAGGGATTACGAGCATTGAGCAGATCACTTCTTATTATGCAGGACAGGAACTTGAAGATCTGAAAAGTATGCAGGTACGTGTTTCGGAATTTGTTACACATCGAGGAAGAGCAGTTACCGCGCGAGATTTTGAGCTACTTACACTCCAGGAATTTTCGGACATCGGCAAAGTGTTGTGCCTTCCGAATACCAACCTGAAAAATGACAAACAGGGTGTTGTTACCGTAGTTGTAATTCCACAAAACAAATTAAAAACAATCAATAATTCAAAACCGATGGTTCCTTCGGGGCTGCTATCCCGTATTGAAGATTACCTGAGTGAGCGCGCTTCCAAAAATGTAATCGTTGACGTTGTCAATCCTGTTTACGAGGAACTGCAGGTAAAATGTGTGATCCGTCTGAAGGATGAAAACCAGGCAGTATCCCTGGAAGCAATTCAAGAGATCTGTGACAATTTCATCGCACCATGGCAAGCCAAGAATGTCCTTCCGAAATTCGGTGAGCCCATTCATATTTCACGGATCTACAATGCTATCAAGGAAATCGATTTTGTGGCTGAGATAGATTATTTTGCCATTATTCGCGTGTCGCAGGATAAAACCGAAGCCGGAAAACGAAATTATTACCATCTGTACACACACGAAGAAGAAGCCGAGCTGCTTGTTCCCAACAGGCCGTACAAATTATTTGTTCCGGCAGAAACACACATTATACAAATAGAGGAAAAAAACAAATCGATCGATCCTTATGGTTTAGGCGATATGGAGATCGGAAAAACATTTATCCTCTGAAAATAACAGCATCATGGCTATCAGAAACAGAAATACATTAATTGAAGGTTTTAGTAAGGGACAACGTCCGAGCGCTGATGATTTTAAAAATTTAATTGATTCAACTGTCAATATCCTGGATGACGGTTTTTCCAAAGATGCCCAATCCGGGATTAAACTTGCTCCCATCTCCGAACAGGAAGGAACAGTAATGACCTTTCTCCAAAACATGACAGATGATATCGGTGGACGTTGGGAATTCGACGTACTCAATAACGATTTAAAGATCAGTCATGTCAACGATACTGGAAAGGGACAACTGATCCTATTGAAACAAAACGGTGAAATTGAGATCGGCAAGGAAGGTTGTGACATCAACGTGAAAGGAACCCTGCATTCGGAGCAACGCGCAGGAAAAAAAGTATTGAAGAATATCTCAGCAGATGGAAAATGGCATGATCTGACGGATTTCCTGGAAGGAATTCATGCATTGGAAGTCATCTGTGTTATGGGAAAACGCCACACCGGAAAACACGCCGTTTTGGTTGCACACGCTACTCATTGTTTCGGAGCAAAACCCAGGATCCGAAAAATCAGGTCTCATTTCGGCGTGTTTGGAAACAAGCTGCTGATCCGCTGGGTAAAATCCAGGAATGAGCGTGCCTGCAAATTGCAGGTCAGAACACGATTTATGCTTGGGGGCAATATTTCTATTCAAGGTTCAATCACATCACTATGGGATAACCCATTGATGGAAAATTTGTAGGCTATGTTTATAAGGAAACGAGAACGTACGGACAATTTTTACCAGGAACTCCAGGAAAAAACACTGGAGCGCCTGCAGGAATTAAGCGGTGATGTCTGGACAGATTTCAACGTCCATGATCCCGGTGTTACCATTTCGGACAACATGAACTACGCCTTGTTTGAACTTCAGTATAAGCTTGAACTTCCTTTTCGTTCATTCATTGGTCCGGACAGTGCCGATTATGCGAGCAAAGGAATTTTACCTGCCGAACTTATTTTTGCTCAATCGATCGTCACACCTGAGGATTACGAGCAGTTATTCCTCGACAACATTGAAAACCTTGAAAGCTGTTCAGTGGAATTCAAGAAAGGCTTTTATTCCATCCGTGCTTCTGTTTCCACACGAAACCCGGCAATTACAAGTGAGAACATTAAAGAAGAGTTATTTGTCCTATATCATAAAAACAGGAACCTCTGTGAAGATCTGCGCTGGGATGATATTCAAATCCTGACAAAATCAGCGGGGAAACGCAAGAAAAGAGAGGAAGACACTCCCCAGATTGAAAAGACGTACGGACCAGATAAATCCGAAGAAGCAATCAAAATCCACAATTATCATTCCTTTCAACTGGATTTCCCGGATGTTTATGGAATCGGTACACGCGGGTTTCCCCAGGAAGCTTCCGAACGCAACAAAGCACACGTTTTACAGTTAAAAGGCTATTTGCTTATGATGGATTTCATGATGGCGAATGTAACCGAACAAATCCAAAGCGCTCCGCAGCTGATCAGCTTCAAGGACACTCCTCCGGCGGGAACAGTTTCACTGGTTTCTATCCCGGACGTGGCAAAAGTAGTCGACAGGGCCAAATTCAGTAAGAACAATCAATTACAGAATTCGACATCCATTCAGAATAAAAAATCCGGATTTATTGATATCCTGGACACCTTGTACGGAGAAGATACCGCACAGTTCTTCCAGGATTTCCAGCCTCCGAAATCAAAGATCAATTACCGGGCAACATTGACAGAAGAACTGCCCGAACTCAATAGAAACCGTTTCCGGTCTTTCAATAAATTAAGTCCCACCGAAAGCAATGTGGTGTTCAAAGAATTGTTTTCCCTGCTTCACGGAAAGAAAATCGAGTCTGAAATTCCGATCCGGGAACTGCTCCAAAAACAGGGGCTTGACCTGCTTCCGGATTCCGTTTTCTTCGAACAATACGAAGTTTATTTAGACATTGCTCCGATTTCCGGAGTGTTCTACAATCCTATTTTTAATGAATCTCCACAAAATATTCCGGTGCAGGAAATGGATTGGAAAGAAGAATATTTGCCCTCCCTGCAAGCAGAGATCAGCCTCATCCGCAGGAATGCACTATTCGAAAGCTTCCTGGAAGTTGGGGCTAATGCCGGCAATTACCGCATGATCCAGCTGAGCGAAAACGGCCGCTGGATTCTGGTTTTTCGCTATCCTGGAAAGGAAGACTGGATGATTTTAGGCTCTTACAGAACCAGAGAGCATTTGATCCGTTCCGCCAATCGATTTTGGGCATTCATACGTTTCCTGAACCCGGAAAGACACTTATTTTATTTGGTGGAGCACCGCTTATTGCAGTTTGCACATCCGGATAAGCACGACGAAAATGAAGGGAACACCTTATCCATTATTGCTTCCAGCCGCTTTGAGAATGAAGAAATGCACGAACGCCTTGAGCAACTTTTGAGAGAACGACTCCCCGCGCATTTAAGAATTAAACTATACCAGGTACAGCCTGACTATATCTATGATTTTGAACAAATCTATTACAAATGGCGGGAAGCTCTTGCAAGCAGAAAAGTCAAAGAACTGGTTCATTTTTCAGAATCAATCAAGGCATTTTTCCGGGTGAGTAAACCCTTCTTAAAGGATATTCAATGAACAGTATTTCGTCCATAGCGCTTCATGTAAATGCCAGCAGTGAATCTTTTATTCAGAGCTGGTATCGCGATTTTGAGCTCTTTGCCGAAAAACACATAACAGCCGTTGCAGACCGGGTATTGATGCGTTGCGATCAGTACGGATTCGAAATTGAAATTTCAAAACTCGACATAGACCTGGGAAGCATTGCCGAAGAGGATTTCGAAAAAGATTTCGAACGGCTTTTGGAGGAAAAGTTAGAAGAGTCTTTACAACGAGAACTTTTATACCCGACGAGAAAAGAAGATAAACGGCTCGAAGAAGCGGATTACCAGTTGGAAGCCTTAAAGCAATTTCTGCTCCATGGAACTTTAAACTGGAATTTAGCCAATCGCTTCAAAAATATAAGCATCTTATTTCAGCAGGTGCTTAAAAACAGGTCCAAAGAATTGAGTTCGTTTCTGAAATCATACGGCCATTACACAAGTGTTCAACACCGCATGATCTACCAGTTCGAAGATTCCAGTTTGTTTGACATTGTAAAACTGATGGCTCCGAGGGAATTTTCGTTCATTCGATCCTACGTAACATTTTTGCGTATCAAGTATGCAGAAGCACCGCGCGTTCCTATCCGGGAAGAAGAACGAAAGGTGATCATCTGGAAAGTGGTTTATGCTTATTTATTGGGAAATCAGAGTTCCGCATTCAATAAGAAACTCTTCGTCCGTGAGACGATCGCGAACCTGGCATCGCACGTCAACCTGAGCTATGGTGAACTGTTGAAAACACTCACATTTATTCTTGATCAGGATTTCGGGGATGTCATTCCATCCGGTCTACAGGTTATTCTAAACGAATTAAAAAAAGAAGAGTACCATTCGTTTATGGCGATCCGTATCCAGAAACCGGATGAGTGGCCGCACATCTTGCGCGAATTGAAATCGTCCGGTCAAAAACTCAAATTACAGGAAAATGATCTGAACCAGCTGCGTGTTTTGCTTGAGAATGAGAAAAACGTTCTTCAAATCATTAAACCACTCCGCGAAACAGAGATCCATGATCTCGTGCGCTTACTTGTTCCTGCCGATGCGGATTTTGTTATCGAATACTCACAGCATTTGAATAAGCAAAACCAAAGCGGAGCACTTCAGGGGAAATCAAGCGGCGAATTTTTACTTTTCAAATGGCAGGTCATTCTTCCTCTGCTGGCACTTTCAAAAAGTTCTTCAATCAACAGGGAATACCTGGTGTGGCAGGTCTTTAAACGCCTTTCTGCCCGGTACAACATTGAAGTCTGGCAAATAATAGCCTTTGCCTACCAGGAAACAAGTTCGTGGAAAACTCAAAACGGGCTCCGCGAACTGATACGGCAATTTTATCAAGAATGGATCCAGGGAAAACCAAAATCCGAGCAGAGCAAAACATTCGATTCCGTTCATTTCCAAATCCAGTTACTGGAAGAAAATTCGAAATTGAATAAAGAACAAATCCTTGACCTAAAAGCAAAATTGAGTTCTGTTCTGTTCAGAGAGCTATTGCTCGACCGTTTAAAAGAATCTGCCAGACATCGTTTATTAGCTGTCATCCTTCCTTCAAAATCCAGCGAACTCTCTGCATTCATGCAAGTACTGAATTATTCGGGAAACGGAACAAAGATCCAAGGACGTACCATTGTCTCCATTCAGCGATTGAAATGGACTTTCCTGTTTGATGTGCTGGAAGAGGTCAAAAACCAGGTATTCAATCAGGAACACATTGTGCAGCGCATTTTAGAAAAAACGGGAGCTCATTACAATTTGACCTTGAAACAACTGGTTGATTTTTTCTGTTCGGATTTCAAGAACTCGAATTTCTCACTGCCCTTCAACCTGTTCAAAATACTAACTTCCATCAAATTGAAGATCGATTCGGAGGTTTCCGAACAATCTGCCGGTGCATCCTTACTTATCAGGAAGCAGGAAGAAAACAAGAAGCTGCTATTAAGTTACTTCGCAGAAAATGAGCGGAGCACACCTATGATGAATGCGATTTCACAGGATTTGGACTGGATGAATTTCCTTATTCCCATTTTGGATTCTGTTAAGACAATGATGGACTTCATCCAGCGCAAATGGAACATCCGTATTCATAACCAATTGTTTTTGCAAACCGTTTTCCAGTTTACAAAAAATGCAAGGCACCGGAGTCAAAAAGACCTCATCTATGAATTGTGGAACCTGATCAAAAAGAGTTTGAGTCGCGGCCAGCGGGTCCAGTTGATCGGGGAATTTATCGCAGCAAAAAGCCAGGACGTCCTGCTCAAGCAATTACACCTGGCACTTGAAAAAGATCCGGACAATCTTCCCGGGGAAGTAAAAGAAGAAGATTCCGATAACGATCCGGAACCTGAGCCTGAACTTGAACCCGAAGAAGAGAACGCAAATACAAACCAATACATAGACAATGCAGGCCTGGTTTTGATCTCTCCCTTTCTTCCCCGGCTTTTTGCGATGATGGACTTAACGGAAAACGGGAAGTTTAAAAACAGGGATGCCCGGATAAAAGCCATTTTCCTGATGCAATACGCCGTTTTCGGGGACGAAGATTTTCCTGAATATACCATGCAGCTAGATAAACTTCTGACCAATTTCAAAACGGGAACCCCAATCCCGGCCAAATCAAATCTCAGTGACGAAGAAAAGAATACAGTGCATGCAATGCTGGAGGGAGTTTTACAGAATTGGGGACGTTTGACAAACACTACCGTTACCGGTTTACAGGAAAGCTTTTTACGCAGGGAAGGAAGGCTGGAAGAACAAGAGGATCTGCATTTACTCACCGTCGAATCCAAAGCATACGACATGCTGCTGGACCACGTGCCCTGGAGTTTCAGAACTATTAAATTTAGCTGGATGCAGAAAGCAATTCAGGTGAAATGGAGGTAAGTTAATTGAAAATGCAAAATTTAGAAAAATTAAATTTCAAAAGAACAATATATGAAAGCAAGTAAGATCAATACAGGTGGAGGAAAGCAAAGCAGTCCTTTTCAGACAAAAGCGAAAAACCAGGCACAGGAAGGATCTATTCTTCAGGCTTACAAAAACAGTACAGCACAATTGGCTGCTGAAGAAGAAGAGCCCCTTCAGGGAAAGTTTGACACAACACAATTAGCAGAGGAGGACGAAGAAATTATCTGATCGAAAGAGGTAGTTAAACAGAATTGCAGAGTATGAAAACACATTCACAATCCAAACAATCAGAAGGCTCTTCCATTCAGGTAAAAGCTCAGAATCAAGCCAATGAAGGTCTTATTCTGCAGGCTTATAAAAGCGGTATTGCCCAGTTAAAATCCGGTGAAGAAGGACTAGTACAAGCAAAAGAAAATAAAACAGGTTTGCCGGATAACTTAAAATCAGGAGTTGAGAACCTTTCCGGACATAGTTTGGATGATGTGAAAGTACATTACAACTCTTCGCAACCTGCTTCTTTACAAGCGCATGCATACGCGCAAGGAACAGACATTCATGTGGCCCCCGGACAGGAAAAGCATCTCCCGCATGAAGCATGGCATGTGGCGCAACAAAAACAAGGTCGGGTAAAGCCAACCATGCAGATGAAAGGAACCGTTGCGGTCAATGACGATGCAGGTTTGGAAAAAGAAGCGGACGTGATGGGAGCTAAGGCGGTTGTTCAGCAAAAAAACGATAGCGAAAGTCCTCAATCTCTTTCCATAAAGGCAATACCCGGTAATGTCAGCCAGTTAAAACCGATAACCCGATCCATTTCAAAGATTTTATCCGAAACCAAATTAAAAACGGCTGAAGACATGGATTCCTTGCGTATGTTCCTTATCAACAGAGGATATGAAGATCGCCTGGACGAAATTGTAGGCAGATTTATAGATGGCGAATTTAGCGGATCCGCAGAAAAAGACACTTATGACGATAGTGATGAAGAAGCAATCAACTGGGCAGACCACCAGGGACTGGAAGAGTACGATGACGAAGAAGCAATTGATGGTTATATTGAAACGAATAATGTGACGCAATTTGCAAGAAAACCGAATGTTGTCTCAGGTCCGAAAAGTTACGGAAGCTACCAGAATGTTGCTTACAAAACTGACGATAAAGGATGTATAAACTTTGACACACCTCATGGTACTCCTACAGCGTGGAGCAATCCGGTTGATCCAAATACTGAAGTGGATTTGAATAAGGCAGGAAAAACGATCAACACCAAAGACCGGGGACAACATTTTGCAATCGGGGATCATTTATTATCCAAAGTTAAGTATGGAAAGAGCGGAAAAGCATCTCAAATTACGAGTTACAGAAAGTCCAAATGGACCTGGCATCATTTGAAGAACCCATATAAAATGGTATTGGTAGACATGGAAGTTCACCGGAAACATGGCCATAACGGAGGAGTACATCTATGGTAATTAAAATCATTCCTATGAAAACACGTGTAAAACAAAAACAGCTTAACAATCCTTCCGTTCAAACGAAAGCTAAAAACCAGGCACCGAAAAAATCAATTCTTCAGGCCTACAAAAGCGGAACTACTCAATTGGCTGCGGAGGAAGAAGAACCTGTTCAGGGGAAACCTGAAACAACTCAACTTAAGGAGAATAAAACAGGTTTGCCCGATAACTTAAAATCAGGTGTTGAAAATCTTTCCGGGCACAGCCTGGATGATGTGAAAGTACATTACAATTCCGACAAGCCTTCAGCCCTGCAAGCGCATGCCTACGCACAGGGAACAGATATCCATGTAGCTCCGGGACAGGAAAAGCATCTGCCTCACGAGGCATGGCATGTGGTTCAGCAAAAACAGGGACGTGTACAGCCCACCCGGCAATTGAAAGGGACTACCAATATCAATGATGACAGTGCATTGGAAAAAGAAGCCGATGTAATGGGAGCTAAAAGTTTGTCTGCAACGGAAGTAACAGAAAAAAAAACGCTGAGCAATTCCAAATCTCAGCAAGAAACTGCCCAACTTGTAGAATGGTATCACAACAAAGAGACAAACCGCTATTTCGATATAGAACACACCGGTACAAGTATAAAAGCCAAAGAAGTAACTCTTAGTAAAAACGGTAATAGAGGGACTCATAATAAAAAAACAGCCCAAACAGGGAAACTGATATACTCATACATAAACCTGGGCCATGATCAGTTGTATGTTGTTCTGGAACATGTAAAATCACATCCTGAAGAGGGTTCAGGACTCGGTGCACTGCTTGTAAACCTTATGGCCATGGATGCACTGTCGAAAGGAGCAACAGGAGCTGTCGTATCCAAACCGGCAACAACTCAACAGGGGTTTTATCAGCGTATGGGCTTCGATATCGCCGGTGCTAAAGAAGCAGTACGTCAAAAATATATTGATGCAGGCAGAGAAGAAGATATCCCGGAAGAGATCACTATTCAGGAAGCACAGACAACTCCTCATGACCTTTTCAATAATAGTTCATCTTCTGTTAATAAACGATGGAGAATTTCTTCACCCGAGCAAACCGATTTACCCACAGGTGAAGTGAGAGACCCGGATTTCGGGCAATCCACGCGTCTTCTGGGACAAATATCAAATGAGGATTTATAATCCAAAACAGGATACTAAATAAGATATGAAAAACTCCATCCAATACTTTCAAACACTGCTTCACACAGCTTTTGCGCTCTATTTCGGGCAGGAAAGCGAGTACAAATCATTGGAGGAAATTCCATTTCCAAAAACCGATGAGCTGGAAAAGTGGGCAGGCAAAGCACTTTCCTGGGAAGAGAAGGTAATTCTATTGTTGGCCCTGATGCCACATGTGAGCCCGCAAAGCCTGGATCTGTTTTTTATTCTCAATAAAAACCTGGATCGTCAGTATACCGAATTCGGAGGATGGAAAGGAACTTCCCATACCGGATTTCTGCCAACAGGTGAAACTGCAGCTTTTCTTTTGGCTCTTAACTCGGAGGAAAAACGGAAAGTGGTGGTGAACCTGTTTGATCAAAGTCATTGGTTTTATAAAGAAAATATTGTTCGACTGGAAGGCCAGGGAGCCGGAGAACCTTACTTAAGCGGAAAACTATGCGCCTCAGATGAACTTTTGGCCAAAGTGTATCACGATGGAAATTATCGTCCGGATTACAGCAGTGATTTTCCTGCCCGTCGAATGGAAACACCATTGGAATGGGATGACCTGGTGCTTCAATATAATTTAAAGGAAGAGCTGGATCAGATTACGCGCTGGCTGGAACACGGGAAAACCATTAATGAGCAATGGAAACTCGATAAGTTTCTGAAACGGGGTTACCGCTGTTTGTTTCATGGTCCGCCGGGAACCGGGAAAACACTTACCGCTTCACTTCTGGGAAAACAAAACGGGATGGACGTCTACAGGATCGATCTGTCGATGGTGGTCTCCAAGTATATCGGGGAAACGGAAAAGAACCTGGCCAAGATCTTTGACCGGGCTGAGCATCAGAACTGGATTTTGTTCTTCGATGAGGCAGACGCTCTATTCGGAAAGCGAACAGAAACATCCGATTCCAATGACCGTCATGCGAACCAGGAGGTCGCTTACCTGCTTCAGCGCATCGAAGATTATCCCGGAATGGTCATCCTGGCAACCAACATTAAAGACAACCTGGACGAGGCATTTTTCCGCAGGTTTCAGTCTATTTTGTACTTCCCTGTTCCAAACCAGGAACTGCGCTATGACTTATGGAAGCGCCTGATCCCGAAAGAATGGCTCGATGATCAATCGGAAGAACTCCTGCGTGAAGCGGCCATTATCAAACTTTCCGGGGGAAGCATGCTCAACGTGGTGCAATCCTGTGCTTTACAATTATACCATCCTAAAGCTTCCGGGAAACTCGATTTTGAAATGCTTAAAACCACCATCCGAAAAGAACTGGAAAAAGAAGGAAAACTTGTGAATTAAGAATTGATTATGAAAATTATTGCAGGACTATTGATACTATTTGCCTTTGCTTTCCGGGTTTCGGGGCAAGGACAGCGCGGACAAACTTACGTGGCGCCGTGGGATATTCCGGCATTGGAAGACCCCTACTTTTTCGAACCTTATTTTGATACCATCTACATTCACGATACCGTTTATGTTTCCGATGCGGACGCCTTTTTGAAAAAATACTACAAGGGTAAAATCACTTTGAATGAACTGGTTAAGAATCAGCAGATCCTTGACAGTATTTTACGTCACCTGAGCAGTGTCTCGGGAAAAGAGCTTTTTTACAATTACTTTGGAAACCACCGGTTCCCAAGAGCTTTGTCCAATAGTATTTCCATTAAGGAATTCTCCCTTGATGAGGACCTGCAATTTAAACAGCGACAGTTTAACTCGGGCGTTCCTGTAGCCGGGGCCGTAAGTAACGAGCTTCTTTTCCGTTTCACCGGGGCTTATCGCACCAATCGTTTTCTAACCAACGAGGAAGCAGTTGTCCGGGCAATTTCCTACATTTTCAAAACCCTTCAATCCGATACTGCGCAGATCCGTTCAATCAATCTTTATTTCCCGGATTTCAATTTCAAGGAAAAAAGGGCTATGGCTCAATTTGTGAAATCAGTAAGAATGGTACTGAACGCTGCCAAAGATTACGACATTTCAAAGATGAAACTCAAAGTGTTCTTTCACACACAAAAGGACCCTGAAATTATCGGAGAGGATTTTCTTTACAGTTTGATGATCAAGGCAAGTGAAGTAGTACTGCTGAATCCGACGAACGTAATCGATGATTATTATGTGGAGGGCGATCCTTTTTCGAAGGACGATATTGAGAATGTTGGTTTGTTTACCCGCATGAACAGTCATTTTTACCTTGCCCGGTTTACCAATGGGAACCCGGAGATCAGGGATAGTATTACCGATTTTTCAGTGGATGCGATCCGCGAAATTGCTTTGGGGGATATTCCTGAAAACAACTGGGAATCTTACCTGTGGTTCCTGATCGGATTACTGGTCTTTGTAATTCTCATTGTGCTCCTTTATTTGTTCTACCCTCCTTTCTCTTATATCCTGAACCAGAATATGGGAATCGTTTTAGCTTCTGCCATTGTTTTTTCGATCGAATTCTTCATGCTTGCCGGGGTTGTTTTCCAAAACATGTGTACCGAAGATGAAAGTACATCGCTTAATGAAAACCCCTCACTTCTGTTTTGTATGCCGATCCTGATGGTGGTGGTTTTACCGTTGATGCGACAGTTTTCGCGCAATAGGAAGTTACCGTGAATTACCCCTACTTTACCTTACAGCTTTCGCACTAACGTTTGTTGCTGTTCGTCTTCACCCGCTTTGCGGCCTCTTCCAAGGCAAAAAAAGTAGGCAAAAATGCTACCTCATAGCTTTCGAACTGACGTTTGTTGCTATTCGTCTTCGCTCGCTACGCGACCTCTTGTCCCGATTACAGACATCAACAGCCTTCCGCTTCAGACCGATTTTGCGGAAAGTCATTTCAACTTCTTCATCCCGATGTAATTGTAATCCTGGTTTTCGGAATCTGTCATGGAAATCTCCAGGATCGTCAGGTGGAAAATGTTATTCCCCGGATTTTCAGGAGTTGCTCCGCCAGGAACAGGTTCCTTGGTTATGGAAGTACAGATCACTTTGATCAGGGCATATGCTTTCCGGTTACCGTTGTAGTCGGGAGTGTTTACATTGAGGAAAAAATCAGCATTCTCTTTAGCAGACCGAATGCTTGAAAAACTTTTATAATTATCAAAAAGCACCTTATTGTCGCTGGAAACTTTCAATGCTTTTGAGCCGTAAGCTGCAGGATTATCTACAATCAGGAACTCGCCCTTGTCGAATGCGTATTTCCCCAGGTAGGCGGGCAAACTAAGAAGGAAAGTATCTTTCATTCGAACCTGTTTACGGGCTACATCCAGTTTTTTGATCCATTCATTCTTTTCTTTTTCAAACTGATTCAGATTCAGTTCGTATTCTTTTCCTTTCCGGGGATCAGTCAGCTTGCAGTACCGCAGGGCATTATCCGCAGAACTTCCTTTGGATTGTTCCAGGTTTAAAAGAAACATGTTTTGTTCATCCAGCCACTCCGTACCGCTTGTTTTGACCGGACTGGTGAATACGATCAATTCCTTTGCCTGTAAGGCCTTATCGATCGGCATGTATACGATGCGGTTATTTGGCCCTTGTAATTCGAAGACCACTGAATTTTTAAACTCAAAGGTGCAATGTTCCTGAAATGACAAGATATTTTTGATCACACACATTGATCCTGAAATTACAGAATCCAGTTCGCTGTATCCGCATACATTCTTTTTGTCTTTAACAAAGATACCGCTGTATTTCTTCTTTGCACTGAACACGTTCTTCCCCGGTTCACCAACAATTATCGTATCACCTTTGGAATAAGTATGTTTGGAAACCGCTGACTGATATTTTTTCAGTTTCTCAGCTTCCTGAGCAAAGAGCGAAGGAAGCGAAACAACGAAAAGAAGGATGAGTAATAAGGTATTGTGCATAATTTCAGATTTCGTTTTTAGTGAGGGACTAAAAGTTGTGCCAAAAATAGTTTAATTAATGTCGAATTGCGAATTACAATCAGGGATTTTACATTTGTGAGAATTTTATTTTAAAACTTAAAGCTTATTCTTTCCCACGGAGGAGCACAGATGAACACGGAAGTTCGGTTATCAATGTTGAACTAGTCCTTAAAGAGAGTGATTTCGGGATGTTAAATCCATAACATTTTAATACTATATCCATACTTGATCCATACTTGACCCGTACTTGATCTATACATGACCTAGGTGTGAACCGGAAATCTATCAACTTCCGATGAAAGAAGGCAGGTGTTTTTGGTTACACTTTTGGGAAGCTGATTTACAGAACTAAATCGATTTATTGTTTAGCTCACCATTTCTTGCCAGTCAAATAATAAGCTCTTAACAGGCTAGTAATTCTTCCAAGCTTTCTTTGTGCAAAAGAAAAATTACTATGAAATCAGTTATTTTACTGTGCTTTTGGGGACTCTCAGTTTTTACATTTGCACAGACCATTAAGCCCTATCTTCAGGCTCCTACTCCAAATTCGATTTATGTCAATTGGATTTCGCAAAATGCAGGAAGTTCAACTATTTCTTTGGGAACTTCTCCTGGCAATTTGAATCTTACCGTAACCGGTAACCAATCATTGTTTAATGATGGAACAATCAGTTATTATTACAATACCGGGCTTTTGAACGGATTAAATGCAAACACGAAGTATTATTATTGTGTTCATTCCAATGGACTTTCATCGGATACCCTGAGTTTTAAAACAAAACCTCTTCCGGGACAGGCGGCTTCTTCTGACGGCCACTTACGGTTCCTTATTATGGGTGATAATCAAATTCAAACTACCGGAAGATATGATACTCTGGTGCATCGTGCAAAAGAGAAAATCTTCGAAAAATATGGTGGTGATCCATCTGATTTTATTGAACTGACTTTTATGGTTGGTGACCAGGTGGATTTAGGAAATCTTACACAATACAAAAATATTCACTTTGCTTACAATCAAGAATTGTCGGGTTATATCCCAATTCAAACAACCGTTGGTAATCATGAAACATATGGTGCAATGGGGATGAACGCTTACTATGCTCATTTTTACCTGGATCAATTAGCTTATCAGGGCATAAGCTCAGGAACGGAAAATTATTATTCTATGCAGGTTGGAAATGTGTTGTTTATCAGTTTGAGTTCGGAACATACAGGGACTGCTCAATACAATTGGTTACAATCAGTTTTAAACGCTGCAGACAATGACAATACAGTAGATTGGGTTTTAACATTCAGTCACCGCCCGTATGAGTCTGAACAATATGTCGGAGATATTTCTTCGTGGATTAAAAACAATGCTGTCCCGATGTGTATGCAACACGAAAAATATTTTATGCATGTCGGTGCACATCATCACATTTATTCCCGGGGTCAGTTCAAAGAAAAACCAGTATATAATATTATTTCCGGTGGTACTGCCTGGGATCAATATTGGGGTCAATCAACTGAGCAGGATTTTGAATACATACAAAAAACCATTTCTAACTGGTGTTATCAAATCATGGACTTTGATGTGACTAATGGGAAAGTAGATATTGAAACTTACTCGATCGGAAGTCCTATGATGTTTGCCAACTCCGAATGGAAGAATAATGAACTGGTTGATGAGTTTCATCGATATAAAAACCAAGCAATTCCGAATACTCCTTCAATTACCACTAATTTCGGAGATTCATTGGAATTGCCCACCACCGTTCAATCATCCGTATTTAGTACTTCAACAACCGAATTATTGAACTCAACGGAATTCCAGGTTTCACAAGCATCTGATTTCTCTGTTTTGGAACTGGATGAATTAAGAGATTACGAAAATTTATTTGGTCAGGCTCCCGGACAGGCAGCTGATTCGACGCGGGATCTGAACGCGGGAGTAAACATCCTGAATTACACCATTCCATCCGGATCACTGGGCAATGGAAAGCATTATATCAGAGTCCGCCACCGTGATCGAAACCTGAATTGGTCGAATTGGAGTCCGATTGATTCTTTAGTCGTTTACAATTCCTTTTCTGCATTGCCTTACCTCACTATGGATTCCACTTCATACCATCTTGGCTCACCCTTGCAGGTCATTTATGCAAATGGTCCCGGAAATGCAACAGATTGGATTGGAATTTATCATACCGGACAAACACCAGGGCCTGTCGCTTCCACTTCCTGGCAGTATTGCTCCGGTGGAAATGGAACAATGAATTTCGGATCGAATGTTCTAACTGCTTCCGATATTTATTTTGCTGCTTACTTTGAATTGGATGCTTATAATGAAATTGCTCCGAGAGATTATTTCTATTATGGTTTGATTCCGACAATTACTTCAGACACCAATTCATATCCTGTTGGTCAATCCATTAATTTATACGTTGAAAATGCGCCACATATTGCTGACTCCATTGAAGTTATCAAAGTTGGTTTTACGCATGGTGTTCAACCTGCTGCATTTGCGGCAAAAGTGAATCAAACTTCCGAATCATTTGTGGTAAACCCAATTCCAAAAGGGTATTACAGTGTCAAATATTATTTCAAAGGAATAGAGGTGATCGGCGAACCTTATTTCTTCAGCGTTGGCGATACAATCACCAATTTATGGATCGACAAACCAATCTATGATTTGGGCGAATCTATTATCGCAACCTGGACCGATGCTCCCGGAATTGCAAAAGACTGGCTTGGAATTTATCATGCGCAGGACAATCCGAATATTGATCCCTTAGTCAGTTATTCTTATTTCAACGGTCAAGCTTCCGGAAGCAAAACACTGACTGATTCTCTATTACCTGCAAGTATCGGAAATTATTTTATCGTCATGTTTACCAACGATTCTTATACGGAAGTTTCCAATAGAAATTACTTTTCCATCATTGATCAAAGTGCAGGACTGGAATCGCATGTTGATCATGGTGTGAATATTTACCCGAATCCATTAAACAATGAAAAACTCACATTATTCTCTTCCGAATATCCGATCGAGTACATTCAACTCATTGACAATACCGGAAAAGTTGTTTACCGGACAGATAACGTAGCAAATCAAAAATATTCGATGGTTTCAGAACAGCTGCCTGCCGGAACTTATATTGTAGAAATTCAAACACGCAAATTGTTTCGCTATAAGTTAGTCGTGAATTGATTTTGTATTACCATTATCTACTGCTGCTCACATACAAGAAAATCCAATGCTCAACACATTGGATTTTCTTGTTTATTAAATAATGACAAGATAAAATTCCTCACACCTCCACCAAACCGTTCTTTACGGCATACATCACCAAACCGGCAACGTTACGGGAATTGGTTTTCAAGAGTAGGTTTGCTCTATGACCATTGACGGTTTTTACGCTGATGAAGAGTTTCTCACCAATTTCTTCAGCTGTTAGTTGTTCACAGGTCAATTGCAGGATTTCGATTTCTCTCCGGGTAAGATCGGTGGCCGGAGGAAGCAAACTTTTGGTCTTTTTCCCGAAGTTGCGCTGAATTGCCCTGAGGGCCAATTGATTGATGTACACTCCGTTTTGCCGGATACTAATGATTGCCTGGTATACTTCGAGCGGATCACTATCTTTCACCAGGTAACCGTGTGCACCGATTTCAATCAGACGTGCGATGAACTGTTCATCCTGATAGGCCGACAGGATCAGTACTTTCATTTCAGGAAAATGTGCTGCCAGATCAAGTGTTAAGTGCTCGCCGGAATAGGCCTTGGCACCGTCGGGAGGAAGAGAAAGATCTACCAACATTACGTCGGGAACGTCTGTACTTTTCTGCAAGCGTTCGATGACCGAATAACCGTCTCCCGATTCAAAAATGACCTCCAGTTCGTCCCAGCCCCCCAAAATAGCTTTGATTCCATTTCGGAATAAGGCCTGGTCTTCTACTAATCCGATCGCAATGCGTTCTTTCATTCTACTGCTTTAATTGGTTGAAACGGAAGTGAAACAAGAGCATTAAATCCATTTTTCCGGGAATCAATCGTAAAGTCTCCGCCAAAAAAACTTAGTCTGCTTTTTATGTTTTTCAATCCTGCCCCCTGGTTTTTGGTTTCCCCGGGTATTCCCTTTCCGTTGTCACTGAAATGTACCCGAATTTTTTCATCCGAAGCGGAAATGATTAATTTCAATTGAGTTGCTTCCGCGTGTTTGATCGTATTGTTAATCAATTCCATACAAACCCGGTAAAGAGTCAGACTTATCAATTCATCCGCGATGACAATTTGATCCTTCACCAACAATTCCGCATTTATTTTTCCTCCGGAAGTCAATTGCTCACAAATGGTTTCCAGGGTTTGGAGAACTCCAAATTTTTCCAATTGGGGAGGCATCAGTTCATGACTGATCCGGCGCATATTTTCTATGGAGTTTTCAGTGAGGTGACGGATATTTTGCAAGTCACCAAGCAATTCTTCATTAGAAGTGCCAATCTTTCGTTCTGCCTGCAATAAATGCATCCGGGTAATCGAGAGTACCGCTCCCAAATCATCATGCATATCCTGGGCTATTCGTTTACGTTCCTGTTCCTGCACCAAAATACTGGATCGCAGCAATTCTGTCTGATGCTGATTCTTAAGAGCTTCCTGTTCGAGTTGTTCCCTGTAAAGATTTTTCCGGAATTGCTGGGTCAACAGAACGACCCCGAGGGCTATCAGGAAAACGATCCCCACAAAGGGTAAAAGGGTTTCAATGAATGTTATGTGGTCTTTCGTTTCCATATTGCTTTCCAAAAACAATAATACATAATTACCGAGAGAATTGCATGGACAATCCATGTATATCTGCTCAATTCGGGATTGATCGCCTGGATAATATGCACTCCGAAGTACATCAGAATCAATGAGGATGTGTAATAAATGAATACTCCGGAATTAATCCATTCAACAGAGCGCAAGGAATGCCTGAGATGTTCTGTCATGCGTTTGTCCATCAAAAAAACATAAGTTGACAAAGACAGGATCACCATCAAAATACTTTCGATAGTCATTGCCCCTGAATTGAAAGTGTTCCAGGGCTCCCAGTAAATAGTATTTATTACGGAGTAAACACAAAATCCGGCGGCCAGCAAATACAGTGCCCACCAACGAACATATCCGTTCAGGATGTTTTTGTAGATCAAAACCAGGCACACAAACCTCAATGGCACCATCACATGTAAAATGCAGAGATTATTGATGTGCAGGAACCAAAGAAAAAGTGATATGGCGTATAAGATTCCGGTACCCAATAAGTATCCGGCAAGCAGTTTCAGTCCAAGATCTAGCTTTTTGTACAAAAAGAAAGCGTGAATCGCCACCGCAAATATCGGCAGATGAAATAATACCAGCATCAGCTTGGTGGTATTCATCGATTGGGCATTTTAAAGGTATAAAGTGCACTTGCAGTATCACAGGTATTGGGACATGGAGCTATCAGATCCAGCACATAACTGCTTTTGTCCGGAACATTGTTGACTCTTTTTCGCAGATCAAAGTTTAAAAACACATCTCTTTGATTTTTAACCGGAGTGAGATACAATTTGAAATGATGATTTATGTCGTATCCCAAATATGCCCTGCAACTATCATAAACGCATTGTTTCATAACAGTCGTGTCCGCACCCATTACCTGCAGCATGTCATGACCGGAAATGGTGAAAGCGCGAAGAATATCATGATCCGTGCTATCAAAAACAGTAACAAAACGTTTCACATTTGCTAAAACCGTAGTTAAGCTGTCTCTATGACTTGTTAAATTAACAACCGGGAAGTGATGCTGAGAAGTTTGAGAGTCTTTTCCGGAATTTCGGAAAGCCAACAGGATGACTAATGTACAATTCAGGATCAATGAACTGATTAGGAGCAATTTCTTTTTCATGTGAATGCAGTTAAAGTGAAAATCCAGTTTCATTCCTTTTCAGGAACACTTCAAATCTAATTAAAAGTTCTGCTGACCTGACTAAGACCAACCCAAAACAGGTATAAATACCCGCTAAAAATGAAAAAACAGGGGAATCTAACTGTTTCGAATAATCCCCTATTTCTACTCTTACCTAAGCCGAAACTCCTTCCAATCTTTGCATCAGCTATAGCCAGTATTTCACAAGGTGGAGCAGAACCCACTCAAAAAAACGACCTGTTCCTGTTCAGTTATCAACAGGAGGCAACTATCCGAAAGCCTCATAAGTAGGAAAATTTAACTTAATAAATTATGTCAAATATTGCATCTCCTCAAGGAACACCAGCTGTAGAAAAAGCGGTAGCAACAACATGGACCGTAGCAACGGTAAATCAATCAGGACCAATCGAAAACGGTGGGGCTTACGTCATGCTTACTGACCAAAGCGGGGCATTCAAAAACACGTGGTTTTATGTACCGACCCTGATTGCTTCCATGGTCAACGAAACAGCAATTTCAGCTATTATCAACAACAAAAAAGTGTATGTTGAATTGACAGGAACTCAACCTGCAAACAGTATCATGCGTTTTCACCTGATTGGTTAATCTGCTGTTCTTGCTTAAAAACGAAAAGTCGTCTGAAATCCCGGTTGGGTGCAGACGACTTTTTCTATTTTATTGATCAAAAAGGCCGTTCGTCATCCCGTAAATAAGGAATACAAGCGGCCTTTCCCGATTAAAGAGATCTCATTCAAAAACCTCACTCAGAAACTTCCATCCGAATCTCCATGGATCCTTTTGTCCATTCGTGCATATTACCCGTACTCCATCTGCGGGTAGCCTGCGGAAAATAAGGTTGAAGCTGTTCGTTGAATTCTTTTGTGTTGACCTGTTTGTAAGCGTCCATTTCAGACCAGATGACATTGTTCACGATTGCCGGACCGGTAATATCGAGCAAAATTTCTCCTCTGCAGTATTGATTTTTATAAACAATCAAGCGGGTATTGGCAGGTATCGCGATTCCATCCAGGGTATGATGCCCGGATTTCTGCAAATAGTGAGAAAGTATGTCGTATTTCCCCGGTCGCAGGAAATTAGAATACGGATCCTGGCTATCGAAAATTTTAGTAGTCCCGCCAGAAGAAGAGAATTCATCCGATAACAAGGCTCCTGTAAAATGAACGATGTGTTTCACTGAATTATTGGATGATGCAGACTCTGCCTTTGCACGCAGGATGTCATCTTTTTGCTGTTGCTCTTCCTGTTGCTGCTGTTTTGCACGCAATGCCTGAACTTCAAGAATGCGGTCTTTCGCATATTGATCCTCTTTGTTTTTCAGGACTTCGTTATATAACACCAATGCATTATCGTATTTCCGTTCCAATGTGAAATTATCCGCGTTACCGATTAGTGTCCGGTATTCCGCTTCTGTAAAAACGGATTGCGTTTTGGTTTCTGTTTTCAGGCCCTGTCGAATGGTGTTCAAAACTGCAATAGCTTCAGAAGTTGAGCTTTCATCCGGACTTCGAACAGCAAGCGGACTATTTCCGGTTGTTTCCTGATTACCTGAAGGTGTTCTGCTGGAATTTTGCGCCGGGGAGAAAGCGGCAAAACCAATCAATAAGGCAGATGTAAGAATGCTTTTCATAATTATCTTGTTTTTAAAGGGTACTAATTTCCATGGAACCTTTGATCCATTTATTCATATCACTACTGCTCCAGCTTCGAACCGACGGAGGGAAAATCGTTTGAAGCGGTGCGATAAACTCACGTGAATGAGCTTCCGCAGAAGCAGCATGAGACTTTTTAGTTTGATTATTAATGATTACCGGACCAACCACATCAAGCAGTACCTGTCCTTTGAAATACGGTTCGCTGTAAATAACCAGCCGGGTGTTGGCAGGAACAGCAATTCCGTCCAATGTCTGAAAGTTGGAATAAACCAAAAATTCATCGATCAGGAAATACTTCCCGGCTTTTATAAAATCAGAAAAAGGATCATTGGCGTATGCCCGGGAAGAAAGTTCATCTGTCCGGGAATCGGAAATCAGTAAGCCACTGAAATGTACTTTGTCCCAGCGTTCCTGATCTGCCTTGATTTTCCTGATCTGATCCTTCGGATACTGCAGATCTTTTTTCGCGAGTGCTTCCGTGTAATTTTTTAGCGCCAAATCGTAATTCATTTGTGCATAAGAACTGTCGGCTTTATCGACCAGGAGCTGGTATTCTTCTTTGTTAAGCCGGGCTAATTCGGCATTGCATCTGGCGATCTGATCTCTTGGGTATTGATCCTGTTTGAGACCTAAAGCCTGATTGTAAAGTTCACCGGCTTCCCGGTATTTCCCGGCAATAAACAATTCATCCGCTTGTGCAATAATACCAGCGTATTCCGCTTCGCGCGCTTCCTGTGCTTCTTTCTCCTTCTTGTATTCTGCAGCCCGGACAATATCTCTTCCCAGGCTTGAAACCGCACCAAAGATTTGCTGCGCCCCCGGGGTTCCGATAGCTATCTGACCGTAAGCTGTTGAGAAACCAATAAGAATCATTAAAAGAGTAAGAAGTTTATTCATATTCATTTGCAAAAACCCGTGAATAACAAAATCAATGCCAAAAAGTGTTAATTCAGCCTGTACAAACCCTGATTTGAGATACATAAACCCAGCACGCTTTTTGTAGGCGAATAAAAAAACTTATTTTAGTGCAAAGGCTTTAAGTTATGTATCTCAATTTCCGGTTTTCGAAAACACTCATTACCCCGCTGATTTTCTTATTGGTCCTGGTTAATTCGGCCTGTAAAAAGAACGATCCGGATCCTGAACCAAGCTACAATACGGATCAGGCTTACGATCTACAGAATATTTCCTATGGCACCGAAAGTCAGCAGAAAATGGATATTTATCTTCCGGCCAACCGGAGTTCAGCTTCAACCAAAGTTTTCGTGTTGATCCACGGAGGCGGATGGACCGGTGGTGACAAGGCAGATTTCACCTATTTATTGAATTCTCTGAAGACTTACTATCCGAATCATGCGATTATCAATATCAATTATCGCCTGGCTTCGGAAACAAGCCCGGCTTATACGAAACAAATCCACGATATTCAATCGGCTTTAACGGAAATAAGTGATCCGAAATACAATGTTTCTTCACAGTTCTTTCTATTCGGAAATTCTGCCGGCGGACACCTTTCTCTGCTTTACTCATACGCATTTGACCCGGATCATCATGTAAAAGCGATTTGCAATACGGTCGGACCGACCGATCTCACGGACCCGAATTACCTGAACAATCCGCTTTATGCTTCTGTTTACAATATATTGATCCCCGGAGGCATCCAAAATCAGGCTGGGATTGAAGAAGTCAGTCCGGCGCTCAGGGTAACCGCAGCTTCTCCTCCAACAATTTCATTTTACGGAGATTCGGATCTATTGATCCCTTCAACACAAATGGCCCGTTTACATGATGAACTTACTGCCCATGGGGTTTACAACCAGGCTACAATGTACCAGGGAGCGGGACATGGCAATTGGAACACAACTCAATCAAACGATTATGTAGCTAAAATCCTATTGTTCATAAACACGTATTTTCCATAAACTATAGAGCTAAAGAATCTTCCGAATTCCTTCCTGTTTTAAAAAAATAATCCTTTCACGGATTAACTTTACTCGTCATTTTTCTGAAAAAATGCTTAGAAGTAAGCATATGGATTATTTTTTACACGCGTACTTTTGATCCCAGATAAAGAGGTAATCATCTGATTACATAATCATAGAATCCATTTTATCTACCCACCTTATCATACTCAGCAACCGTAAGATGAGCCTAAGCATCTTGCGGTTTGTATGAGTTAGAATTGAAAGTCAGTACTATTTTTCCGATTGATAAATTTCAATTCTTTTGAACCTACTCCTTCGATGGAATTGTATTTTTATTGCCAAATATCACTATGCTGCTATTTCAAAGTGTTTTTTATTTTTTATTGATCGGTACAGCAATCGTTTCCTCAATTATATTGAGATTCGAGCTCATAAAATCCGATAAAAAATTACCGGTAGCGTGGAGAAATTCCTTCTCACTAAGAAACCTCACTCTCAGTATTTCTTTCTTAACCATTTTCTTGTTATGTAATCTTACTACTGAATTTGTTTCTCAATATCTTGCAAAACAACATATTTACAACAGTTTTATTTTCAGTTTCGATTTCACAATAAGCAGTGTATTTTTATTCGGTTTTCTATATAAGCATACACAAACGGTTTGGAAGCAATACACCTATCTCCTGCTCTATATTATTATCATTGCATATCTGATTAACGGAGGATATTACCATCCAAAGTGTATACTTCCGGGCACATCAGCATTACTGATTTACAGTATTTATTTCATAGCTGCACTTTTACATTTAACGGATCTGCTTCTTAATCCAAAATCAGATTATTTTAAACTTCAATTGAAAATAAATCTGAGTTTTTCGATAAACATGTTAATTGCAAGTATTGCAACTTCCTTTCAATGGTCACTTGACGGAAACGAGAACTGGTTTGAAATTTACTTCCAGATTCAGTTTATTAATATGATGTTATTTTATTTCTCACTTGCACTTATATTCATCAGTGAGATTCTGAAATTACGTCGCAAATAATATGAAGGATGCAATAATCCAATTTAAGTAAAATTCGCTTAGAACTATGTCTATTGATTTATCCGACCCAAAAAGGCTACTTTTAAAGCGGAAAAGAAACCAATGATTAAAACCATGTATCAAAAAAAATAAACGTGTTAATTGTATCCATACTATTTCTGTCAGTAATCGCGTTGGGAATTATTACTTCCATTCTGTTTCTGATTATGTTGCGTAAATCCACAGCCAGATTACCGGAAGGCTGGAGAAGATCCGCTTCCATGAGAAATTTCAAGTTAAGTATTCTGTTCTTAGTGATCTTTCTGGTACTTGCCTTTTTCAACGAGTTCATTACAAGTTATCTCTCCCGGAGCAATACCCCAAACGGTTATGTATTAAGCATCTTTTTCACTACGGCGACCTTCCTGATATTCGGTTTCTTATTTATCAACACGCAAGCCCGCTGGAGACAAATCGGGTATATTATATTGTATTCCATTCTTATCGGGTACCTGATAAATGGGGGATATTACCACCCGCTTTCCAGTCACACCACCACCGCTTCCCTATTATTGAACAGTATATTTTTCCTAGCCGCACTATTGCATTTAACTGATCTACTGATTCATCCAAAGACAGATCATTTCAAGTTTAAACTAAAAATCTGCCTGATCATTTTGGTCTTCGGTCTTATGGCCGACATTCTCACCTCCTTTCACTGGTCCGATATGACTTCAGACCATGTGATTAATTTCCCTTTTCTCTTCATGCTTCAACTTGGAAATATGTTCCTGTTTTATTTTTCATTTGCATGCGTATTCACTTCAGAAATTATCAAATTGCGTCGCGGGCACGTGAGATAAAAAAACAACCTCAATCCCTTTTTTCTAAAATATGCTTAGTTCTAACCATATTTATTTATTTGGATTCCTCTAATTTTGAATTCTCTAAAGATTAAGATCGGGATTAACATATTCACCCCATTTATCTAACACCAAATCATTCTAAAAAACCGCAGGAAGTTTCGTACATCTTGCGGTTAAATTGAATCTGTCAGGGATTTAATCACAATGATTTACTTAAATTATATACAAAAGTCTATTTTTAGAGCCTGCAGGAAACCATATTATTCGAAAAGCATATCTGATTGATTTATACTTTAAAAAGATTGAAACTTTAATATCAGAAAAAGAGCGTGTTAGTATCTATTTTATATCTATTGGCAATAACTTTCGGGATCATTTCTTCCGGTATCTACCTGATAATGTTGCGCAAATCTACAGCCAGATTAACAGAAGGATGGAGAAAATCCGCACCCTTTAAAAATTTCAGCCAAAGCATTTCTTTTTTTATAATCTTTTTATTCTTTGCTCTTTTAAACGAACTCATCACAAGTTATTTTGCCAGACATCGTATTCCCAACGCGTATGTGTTCAGCACCTATTTTAGTATTGCGACTTTACTTTTGTTCAGTTTTTTATTTATACATACACAAACCCGGTGGAAACGGTACGGTTATGTGGTATTGTATGCGATTCTGGTAGGGCACCTGATTCAAGGCGGATATTTTCATCCACTTTCCAGTCATCCTACTGCCACATACATCATATTAAACACCGTTTTCTTCTTGGCCGGCCTGTTGCACTTAACTGATTTGCTGATTAACCCTAAAACAGATTACTTTACGTTTAAACTAAAAATCTGCCTGGTCTTTTTAATCTTTCCGCTTATAGGTAATATTCTTACGTCATTTCACTGGTCAGATATTACGTCAGATCATATAATCAATCACCCTTTTATTTTCCTTCTTCAGATAGGAAACATGATCCTGTTTTATTTTTCATTCGGGTGCGTATTCACCTCTGAAATCATCAAATTGTATCGCAGGAAAGGAGTCTAATAAAGAATCGCTTATTAGCAGGTTTTTTTCCTAAAAAATGCTTAGAACTAAGCATTTGTTTTTTTTTAAACATCTATACTTTTGATCTGGTACAACAAGGAAATTTATATAACAATCCTATTTATAGCTTTATCCACCACCTTATCACCACTCAACAGCCGTAAGATGAAACAATACATCTTGCGGTTTGTATGAGTTATTTTAGATCAAAATAAAAACATATTTAAGATCTGCTTACTTTTAGACGGATAGTGACTCAAAAAGACATGTTATTTGATATAATTTATTTATCAGTGATCAGTGTGGAAATCATTTTGGCAGGAACGCTGTTGTTTCAGTTACGCAGATCCATTGACAAACTTCCCGAACCATGGAAAAGAGAGTCACCCTTAAACAACTTTAGTTCCGGAGTTTCTTTTCTATTGATCTACTTAATTCTGGTCCTCCTTTCTGAATGTGTTTCATTATATCTTGCAAGACATTACATTTACAACAGCTTTGTATTCAGTATCTATTACACTTTATCAACTCCTTTCTTGTTCGGCTTCCTATCTATCAATACACAGATGGCCTGGAAGCGATATACCTATTTCATTCTATACAGCATTTTAGTCGTACATCTTATTTACGGCGGGTATTATCACCCGCGATGCATTCTCCCCAGTAGTTCAAGCCTAATCATTTTCAGCTTTTTCTTCCTGGCTTTTCTGCTGCAGTTAACTGATTTACTTCTCACTCCGAAATCGGACGATTTTAGGTTTCAATTAAAAATCAATTTAAGCTTTTTGATTTATTCACTTATCGCCACCATTGTCACGACCTTCCATTGGCAGGAGATGATAATGAATGTATATTCATATAAACTATTCTTTCATATTCACCTTTTCAATATTTTCCTATTTTATAGTGTTTTAGCAATTATTTTCACCTCTGAAATCATCAAATTACGCCGTGGATAATATCATTTTCGTCATATTGATTGTTGTAACCTTGCTCATCGTTATTTTTGGAATCGGGATCTATTATGTGATGACGAGACTTTACAGGCAGTTACGAAAAAATGAGGCGAATGCCATCGAATCCATTATTACTGCACAGGAACGGGAACGGGCAACTATTTCCAGGGAAGTGCATGACAACCTGGGACCAATGCTTTCCATTACTCAAATGCAAATCGGTTTCCTGGTGGAACAAACCCAGGCTTCCGAGCAAAAAGAGTTATTGGTAAAAATGCAAAGACAGGTGCAGGAAGCTATTCATCAATGCAGGAATATTGCACATATGATCTCATCTGAAGTCAACTCTGCCAAGTCATTCCAAACCGTGCTCCGGGAACAGATCGCCTTTATCAATGAATTCGGGAATATCGACATTATACTTTCCATGCCGGATAATTTCCCTGTAATTGACCCCGTTAAGGGAACTTCACTGATACGAGTTTTCCAGGAGCTGCTCGTCAACACCGTTCGTCATGCCCATGCTACGCAGGTCGCTATCAAAATAGAAAAAACGAGCGATTATTTATTCTTAAGTTACCAGGATAACGGGAAAGGATTTCAGATGAAATTGGTTACCCTTGGGCTGGGAGTACAAAACATTACCAAGCGCATTGAAATTATAGGGGGCAGGCAGCTATGGAACGAACTTCCAAGTGCATCCGGCATGAATTTACAGATCATGATCCCACTTCAAAAAATCAATTATGAAAATACTAATCGTTGATGATCATTTTGTATTCCGCGAAGGAGTGCACCTACTACTAAAACAGTCGAACCCGGATTTTGAAATAGTGGAGGCTTCCAACGGAAAAGATGCACTTGCACTGATTCCAGTAAATGGAATCGATGTTGTTTTAATGGATGTGGAAATGCCTGAAATGAACGGGCTGGAATGTTTGAAAGCGTTGCGGCAAAGCACCTTTTCATCCGTCCCGGTAATCATGCTGACCATGCATAATCAACTGAAACAAATGATACAGGCCTACGACCTCGGGGCCAATGGTTACCTGACCAAGGATTCATCGGTCAAAGAAGTGATTTCCGCAATTGAAACCGTTACCAGGGGAGAAGAATATTATGCATCAGCACTCCGCACTCCCTTCTTAAAAGAACTTGTCCGAAGAGAGCACACCTTTATTGAAAAAGCCAATAAGCTGACTTCAAGAGAGATTGAAGTGCTTCAAATGATCTGCCGCGAATTTTCCACGGAAGAAATTGCTTTTAACCTGTTTGTTTCCCCTCTCACCATTAATAATCACCGCAGAAGTTTAATTGTCAAAACAGGCGCGAAAAATGCTGCCGGATTAGTAGTGTATGCAGTAAAAAACGGCCTGTTTGTAATTGAGTAACTGCTTTGTCATTTAATTAAAATTCACCGGCTTATCCGTTGGTTTCGGATCCCAGCTGCCTTCAAATTTAAAAGTCAGTTTACCAAAATAATCCGAGGAATAAAAAGCCACGCGATCCAACGTTGCGTCGATCTCACTTTTATCCAGGTTATCGGCCTCACGTAAAGAAAGCACGTAGGACCAGTCACTTTTTAAACTTGTCCAGGATCCATACATCGTGTGATTGATCTCCAGCAGGTTCTTGAAAAAAGCTTCCTGGTTGCGATCAGGGATACGCGTTAAGGGGCTCATCACCTGGAAATAATACTTCTCGGGGTTTTGCGGAAAGTTGAATACATCAATCCACACTGTTGAACCTTTATAGGTTAAATTCCATTGTCCGGGTTTATCAGCTCGGCATAATCCCGGATCCACTCCTAATTCAGCAAGACTCTGCTCAATTAAAAAAGATACTGCGTCCAAATTCATCCCGGAAAAATAATAAAAAAAGTTTTTTGTGTCAAGACTTGAAGATATCAGGACATTAAGACATTAAGATTTTAAGACTAAATGCTGGAATCCGCCTAAGGCTTTTATCTTGAGTCTTAATTTTTTCAATTTTCAATTGTTTATATGTATGTTTAGTATCCAATTGCGAAAACAATGAACCCGAAAAAGGCTCCCTGGTATTTTCTGTTGCTGCTTATCCTTGCAGGTGAATCGGTTTTCATTCTTCCCTTTGTGCTTTCACGTGTCTTTCGCCCTATCGTATTGGAAGCTTTTGACCTGGACAACTTTCAACTCGGGGTCTGCTTTTCGATTTACGGCATTGTTGCTTTGTTCTCATATATTTCCGGAGGTCCGCTGGCCGACAAATTTGCCCCGAGGAAATTAATTGCCATAGCCTTATGGATGACAGCGCTCGGTGGTTTTGTTTACGCAGCATTCCCGAATTTCACCCTTCTGAAAATTCTTTACGGTTACTGGGGATTTACAACGATCTTCCTGTTCTGGGCACCGATGATCAAGGCTACCCGTGCCTGGGGCGGATCCACTTCCCAGGGGAAAGCTTTTGGTTTTTTAGATGGCGGGCGCGGATTGGTCGGAGCTTTATTCGCTACGATGGGCGTACTTGTTTTTTCACTCTTCCTTACTTCTGAGATTTCACAGGCAACGATCCACGAAAGTAAAACCGCATTTAAACAAGTCATCCTGATCTCTTCTGTTATTGTTATTCTTGTGGGAATCCTGGTATGGCTTTTCATGAAACTGGATCCCAAAGCGGAAGCGGAACTGAAAGTCGACAAAATCACCTTTTCACAAATTCGCGCAGTCTTAAAGCTGCCTTCGGTTTGGCTGCTTATGACCATCATCCTTTGTGCTTATGTCGGATACAAAATCACAGACATCTTTTCCTTGTATGCACAGGATGTGATGCATTACGACCAGGTGCAATCTGCCAAAACAGGTACTTTCCTGCTGTTTATCCGACCGATCGTGGGGATCATTATCGGGCTACTGGCTGACCGCTGGCAAACTACTGCTTTATTGTTTGTGAGTTTTGTCATTACATTCTCGGGATCGCTGCTATTTGCCTTCGGATTGGTTACAGCTTCCGCTCCTGCCCTGTTCCTGATCTCTATTTTAATTGTTGCCTGCGGAGTTTATGCAGCGCGCTGTTTGTATTTTGCAGTGATGGGAAAAGGACGGATTCCTTTGGAGCTAACGGGAACGGCAGTTGGCCTGATTTCTCTTATTGGTTTCACCCCCGATATTTTTGCCGGGCCGGTTATGGGATTTTTATTGGATGATACGAAAGGAATAGCCGGGTATCAACACGTCTTTTGGATGCTTGGAGTGTTTTCACTTATAGGAGGAGTGGCGGCTTTTTCTTATTACAAGCTGTACAAAGAAAAATAGGTGTTCTCAATTTTCTTCATGCTCTTTGTGCACTTTGCAGTATAGTTCGACTGCAAAGCACACGAAGAACACAAGGACCTGATGATCCATTATAAACCAATAATAATTTCCGTTCAGGATTTATCTTTCTTTTTCGGAACTTTCCCGCCCTCTTTGCGGGCTTCGGAGAGTCCGATAGCTACTGCCTGTTTTTTGCTTGTTACTTTTTTCCCTGAGCCTGTTTTCAACTTGCCTTCTTTCATTTCATGCATGGCTTTTTCCACTTTCTCGCCAGCCTTTTCCCCATATTTTGCCATAACTGTAAGATTTTAAGATGTTATGATATTAGGATGTTAGGACTTCGGGATGTTAAAATAAGAGTCCGACCAAGAACAGCAGTAAACCAAGAATGATCATAACTACTGCCAGTAATAAGGTCCATTTCAAAAAAGCAATAATCAGTTCAAAATTCTCGCCTTTTTCACCTTCCGAGATCTCCTTGAGCACTTTTCTGAACCGAAAGATAAACCGGATCACCGGGAAACTTTTCTTTTCGTGTTCTTTCTCGTTGTCTTCCTGCTGCTGATGAATAACAGCAACGATCTTATAATAAGAAAATATAAAAATGGCTGTATTCAGCATTAAACCGACAACCATCAGACAGATCCCTATCCACTGTACCGCATTTACTTCAAATTCCATATTCTGAAATATAAGAGTCATTTTTACCAAAACCAAAAATCCAAAACATTTGCAACAAATGGAGATTGCAACCTTCTACTGGGTGTGAATTATGTAACATTTACAGTATTTGCATGTAACATCCCTTTTAACTGATTTAGAGAACTTTGCCCAGATTAATTATCGAAGATAATGGTCATGTATTCCCTAATATAAACGAATTATGGCAGACAATTTAGAGGATCGCGGAATTCAGGACAGAAACCGGATCAATTTAAACGAAGAGAGAAAAATTGCTTATTGGACAAGAAAATTTGGTTGTACAGAATCAGAATTTAAAGAAGCTGTCCGGGAAGTTGGAAATTCTGCCGAAACGTTCAGAAAACATCTCGACGCTGATAATATGTTTAAGTAGACAGCAGCAGCATTCATAGTCGAACTGTTTAACAGGGAAAACTCTTCGGCAGTTACTTGCCTTTCGATAAGTTCCGCGGTAGGACTTATGGGAATTGATCTGTACTATAGTTTAAACGACGTTATAAGTAAAGTTTACCTCATCGACACCATTGCTCAAATACTCACCATCGGATCATGGATTCCTGTTTTAATACGGTCAAGGTAAAAATCTTTTCAGCCTAAATATGAGTCGCCAAATTATCTTAAATGATCTTATATCGTTTTTTCCCCAGCATTGAATGTCTTAAATTAGAAGGACAGCTCTCTAAAAATCAGAATGAGGGTAAGAGAGAATAAGGAAAATAGAGTGTTAATTAAATCATAAAGGATGGAAACAGAGGAATTCAAGGACAGACCTGATAAAGGAGAAGGAAGCGATCACGATTCGATGAAAACGCTGTCTTCAACCACAATCAAACTATCGCGGGAGGGTTATTCCACACAGTTCAAAGCATTGAAGAACGGGCTGGAATCACTTGAAACTCATGAGGTATTCGAACCTGCCCAGGTAAAGATCATTAATTTTTACCGTTTTGAAGGAGAATCTGATCCCTCTGACAATGCAATTCTTTATGTAATTGAAACCAGTACAGGTGAAAAAGGTACACTTACTGATGCTTACGGTGTTTATACCGATCAGAAAGTGTCGGAATTTGTACAACAGGTTGAAGAGATACAAAAGGCCAATACTAATCCACCGGCAGACGTACCTCCGGAAGATCAAGAAGTGTCTTAGGAAATTATTGGCCAGCATATAGCCCTGTCTCCAAAGGAGACGGGGCTTTTTTATATACAAATAATATGAAAAAATTAACTACCTGTTAATATTTGGAAGTTCCGATTACTTATTGTAACTTACTATTCAATACTATATCACTTCATAACTACTGCGTATTGTCTTGGGTAACCAGGGAAAGAGTGTTTAAAATGAATCATAAATAAGAGTTATGAAAAAACTATTTCTTTTAATTACTATTGCTGCCGGTATAACAAACCTGACAGCCCAGGTGAAGATCGGTGATAATCCGAATACGATTAACGCCAATTCCATGCTTGAATTGGAAAGCACCAACAAGGGGTTTTTGCCTCCACGAGTTCCTCTGAACAGTCTTACAAGCTCTGCTCCGATGACTGCAGCAATTGCGGAAGGAACAGTTGTGTACAGTGATGGAGGAACACTTCCTGACGGCTTTTATTACTGGAATTCAACCAGATGGATCCTACTGAGCAGTGCACGCGATAATTATGTACGTGTAAGATCAGCTGCAGATTTTCCTGCTCCCGTAGCCGGTGTGATCACCCTTACTGCCGGGGTTGAATACGAGATCAACGGGACAATTATTCTAACGAACTCTATCGCCCTGAATGGCTGTACCATAAAGGGTGAGGATTCCGCGAACGATAAACTTATCTATACCGGGGGAGGCGCGATGTTTTCAGGTAACACAACAGGAAACCTCCGTTTTCTTTCAATAACAGCAAACGCAGGAAGCGTTTTCAATATAGACGCATTGGGCGCCAATCAGAATCTGGTCGTACAGAACTGTTTTTTCCTCGGTTGTAACAGTATCGGAACAATCGCAGGAGTGGGCGGAACTGTTTTCTTCGCAACAACGGCCTATTTTGTAAACACAAACGGGATCACTTTTCAGAATGATAATAACGTGGTGTTAAACAATACCCTTTGGGATATCTCTAACTCCAATATTTACGAACGCTTTATCGGTACTTTTAACGTGATCCAGATTCTTGGTGGTGACCGCCTGACAAGTTCAGCAAACACCGCAACTGCACTTCACATTAGTGGAATTACCAGTCTCAACGCAGGAGCTGCCAAAGTGATCATGTTTGTGGGAACAGGAACTTACGTAACCGGATCCTTCTCCAACGCATGGGAGGTCGAAGCCAATGGTTTGAATACTCAGAAAGATGATGTCGCAGGTGGGAACATCTATATCAGCACCCCAACTGCAACAACATTTACCACCATGAATACTCCTGTAAAAGTTCTGGGCACAACAACTTCAACGAGTCTGTTCCGGATGACCAGTCCTGTAAATAACCGGCTTACCTATGGTGGAAGTAAAACGCGTTCGTTCTTTGTATCAGGTGCAATGAGTATTTCTCAGCCGAACAGTAACCGATTTTTCTCATTCTATATTGCGAAGAACGGAGTTATTATCCCGGAATCCCGGCAAGATATTAAAGTGGTAAACAGCACAGACCAGGTGTCATTGCCGATCTCCTGTCGTGTATCGCTTGCACCTGGTGACTACATTGAAGTTTGGGTAGCGAATCAAACGGCTATAACTGATATTACCGTTCAGACGCTAAACCTTTCGATCCAATAAAAACCCGAGTTATTATGAAAAAGTTCATTATTATCGGTTTTGTATTGTTCACCGGCTCTCTGGAAATCCGGGCGCAACTAACGAATTCGGGGAATCTCCGGACATTCACCGGGGCAAATGTGACCATATACGGCGACGTTACCAACAACGGAACCATTTCCGATTCGGGGACGCTCGTTACGCTTGCGGGTTCTAACCTGCAAACCTTCGGCGGAAGCTCAGTCACCACATTAAACAACCTGCGGCTGAACAATACCAATGCAACAGGAGTTACACTTGCCCAGGCACTGAACGTTCGCGGATTGTTGACCTTTACGGACGGATACCTGAATACGACAACGACAAACATATTGACACTGACAGCTACATCAGCTGTTACGGGTACCAGCAACAACAGTTTTGTTTCGGGTCCGGCAGTGAAAACAGGAAATACCGCCTTTGTTTTCCCGGTTGGGAAAAACGTGGTTTACGCACCGATTGCTATTTCTGCACCCGGAGTTATCACGGACCAGTTCAGAGCCGAATATTTCCAGACATCACCGAATGCGCTTTACAGCACTTCAAGCCTGGAACCAACGCTGCACCATGTGTCAGATTGTGAATACTGGATGCTCGATCGGACAACGGGTACTTCGAATGCAGCAACAACCCTGAGCTGGGATACGCGCAGCTGCGGGGTCACTATTCTAAGTGATCTGCGTGTTGCTCGCTGGGACGGTACACAATGGACCGATAAAGGAAATGGGGGTACAACAGGAACCACTGCTTCCGGAACAGTTGTCTCGGGCGCTGCGGTTACAGACTTCGGTCCTTTCACCCTTGCATCTATTAGTTCATCCAATCCTTTACCGGTAGAACTTTTAGCTTTTTCCGCAACATGTGAAAACGAAGAGGTTGTTCTCCGCTGGAGTACTGACAGTGAATTTAATAATGATTTTTTCACAATCGAAAGCAGTCTTGATGCCGCAGATTGGAAGGCCGTAGCAACAGTTAACGGTGAGGGAACTACAACAACGCTGACGAATTATTCCTGGATCGATGCCTCAAACCCGGGGAGAAGCATGTATTATCGTTTATCTCAAACCGACAATAACGGTCAAACGATTATTCATGATATCGATTATCTCGAGAATTGCTCGTTTCCGGAAAACAGCGTCAGCGTTTACCCTAATCCTGCAAAGCGTATCGTAAACATTCTTACGGAAGCAAAAGTGACAGGAATAACCGTAATGAACCCGGAAGGAAAAGTGATCGGAACTCCGGTTGACCTTCAGCTTCAACAAATAGATTTCAACGAAATGCCGAACGGAGTTTATTTTATCCGGATAGATACCGCAAGAGGAACCTTTCATGAAAAGGTCGTTATTTCACGCAACTGATCGAAAAAAAGAAGAACCGAGATACATAGGCCGTCTCCAAGATGGCCTATTTTTTTGTGTCCGGATTCAAACAATTTTTTCTTGCTTGTTCTTATTTTGCAGGTCATTTTAGCATTGTAAATCCTGCAAAAATTTCATGAAACCAGAAATTTTGTCACAAATCCTGAAAAAATATCAGTTAATCCGGAGTGGCATTTTATTTGTACAGATCTCATTACAAGGCTATTGCCTTATGTTCTTTATAATATTGTTTAACTTAAAAAAGTAGGTTATGAATCCAGCAAAAAGAAATGGGAACAGATTTCCCGCATTTTCCCCGCTGTTCGACGATTTTTTTGGCCGCGAACTTTTTAACTGGGGAAACAACAATTATTCGTCAACAAGTACTACCATGCCGTCAGTAAACATCCGCGAGACAGGCGACAATTTTGAAGTCGAGGTTGCGGCTCCGGGCATGGACAAAAAGGACTTTCAGATCACGCTCGACGGCAACCTGTTAACGATCTCTTCTTCAAAACAGCAAAGCAGCGAGGAAACCGAAGATCGTTATACACGCAGAGAGTTCAGCTATCAGTCCTTCCAGAGAAGTTTTCAGCTTCCTAAGGATGTGGTCGACCAGGAGAACATCAACGCCCGCTATGAAAACGGACTGTTGTGTCTGACAATTCCTAAAAAAGAGGAAGCGAAAAAGCAAGCGCCAAAGATGATTGAAATATCATAAGTTGACATTCATCTTAGACTATAAAAAAAAGCCGGCTTAATACCGGCTTTTTTATTATTATCAAAACACTATTCCACTGAGAATAAGACAAAAACAGCTTCCCAACAATTCCTTTACCCCATTTTATTCAAGCCATCATTCCAGGAAAAGGTTGATTTGACATAGCTTCAACATCAAGGAAAAGCAAAATTAACTGACAATTATTTTAATGAATTTTTTAAGTTTGCACGCTATTTTTCCCTTCGGGGCCTGTTTATTTATCAAACCTAACGAGTTAAAATTGGAATCATTCCACTAAAAAAGATGGTGGATGCCATTTAATCTAAATAGATGAAAAGTAATTTAATTGTCTCGTTTTTGGTTTGTATCCTTGCTGTGGGGTATTTTACAATAAACATCAAAAATGCGAAAGCTGAGAAACAAACTGTCGACTCTTTTTCCGATATTCAAGTTCCGGACTCAAAGATAAAGACAGACATTTCCGGTGACTGGTATGCTGCCATTCAAAAAGACCTTTCGGAGAGAGAGTACTTTATAACTTACGATACTGAAAAGAAACTTTTTCAAAGTCCCAATCGTAGTCAAAATATCCGGAGTTATTATTCACCCGGTAAACTGGAACTTCAAAACAGGAAAGATAGCTTAAATCACAACTGGCAGGCAACATTAAAAACAATCGGTGTATATGCGGACGACAAACTGATCGCTGCTCCACAGGAACAGGCAGGAGTTGCGCATAACAACAATGTGATAGAATATAAGCACGAAGGTTTTACCGAACAATACATCAACAATACGGAAGGAGTAAGACAGAACTTTATTGTGGAAAGTGCCCCGGCAGGAAGTAAAACACTAAGCATATCCTTACAAGTTAAAGGGGTCACTGTAAAACCAATATCGTCTGCTTCAGTGGAATTTAGCAACGAAAATCAAACACTTACCTATTCGGACTTAAAAGTGTGGGACGCAGAAAAAAGAACCTTAAACGCACATATAGAAATTAATGGACAGGAGCTTGCTTTGGTCGTTGACGCAGAAAATGCATCCTATCCTGTTACGATAGATCCTATTGTTGCAAGTGGGAGTCCCACCAATGCGAATACCGCATTGGAAAGCAATCAGGCTTCTGCAGGCTTGGGCTACAGTGTTTCCGGTGCCGGTGATGTGAATGGAGATGGTTACAGTGACGTGATCGTAGGTGCTCACCAATACGATAACGGACAAACTGACGAAGGTGCTGCCTTTATTTACCACGGGTCTTCCGGTGGTATCGGTACAAGCGCAATCACCACTTTGGAAAGCAATCAGGCAAATGCTTTTTTTGGCACCAGTGTTTCAAATGCCGGTGATGTAAACGGAGATGGTTATAACGATGTAATCGTTGGAGCAAGACAATACGATAACGGTCAAAGCGACGAAGGTGCTGCCTTTGTTTATCATGGTTCATTAACGGGAATCAGCAGTACGGCTTCATCTGTGTTGGAAGGCAATGTTGCCTCCGCCAATTTCGGAAGAAGCGTATCCGTAGCAGGTGATGTAAATGCGGATGGATACAGCGATGTGATTATTGGAGCGCATACCTGTACGAATGGGGAAACTGATGAAGGAAGGATCTTTGTATTTCATGGTTCTTCGGGTGGAGTGAACACTGCGGCAACAAGCACGATCGAAAGTAACCAGGCAGGCGCATTTATGGGCTTCAGTGTATCAGGAGCCGGTGATGTGAATGGTGACGGATACAGCGATGTGATTGTAGGTGCTTATCAATACGACAATGGACAGACAGACGAAGGTCGCGCTTTTATTTATCATGGCTCTTCAGGAGGAATCAATACCACAGCCGCTGTCACACTGGAAAATAACCAGGTAAGCTCTTCGTTTGGTTTCAGCGTATCGGGTGCGGGTGACGTCAACGGAGATGGTTACAGCGATGTCATCGTTGGAGCATATCAATACGATAACGGACAAACGGATGAAGGAGCAGTAGTTGTTTACCATGGCTCATCAGGCGGTATTAATTCCACTGCTGCAGCAACAATAGAATCCAACCAAGCTTCGGCATTTATGGGCAGCAGTGTTTCAGGCGGCGGTGATGTAAACGGAGACGGTTACAGTGATATCGTTGCAGGGGCATATTTATACGATAACGGACAGACCGATGAAGGTGCTGCATTTGTATATCACGGATCATCAGGCGGGATTAACACAACAGCCGGTTCTACGATCGAGAGTAACCAGACATCAGCTTATCTGGGTTACAGCGTTTCGGGAGCGGGCGATGTAAACGGAGACGGATACAGCGACATCGCAATAGGCGCTTATAATTATGACAACGGGCAAACCGATGAAGGAACCGTATACCTGTTTCATGGTTCTGCAAGCAGTGTGAGCACAACTGTGGCCGTAATTGCTGAAAGCAACCAGGCAAATGCACAATTGGGCTTTTCCGTTTCCAGCATTGGGGATGTGAATGCAGACGGTTACAGCGATGTAATTGTCGGTGTCTGGCTCTACGACAACGGACAGACTGACGAAGGCGCTGCCTTTGTATATTTAGGTTCTTCGTCCGGGTTGAGTTCAACGGCTACATCGATATTAGAATCTAACCAGATAAGTGCGAATTTTGGGTATTGTGTTTCCAGTTGCGGTGATGTAAACGGTGATGGATATTCGGATGCGATCATAAGTGCTCATCAATATGACAACGGGCAAACGGATGAAGGAGCAGCTTTTGTTTTTCATGGCTCTTCTTCCGGGTTGAATACCACCGCCGCAATAATGCTTGAATGCAACCAGGCCAGTGCCTTAATGGGAAATAGTGTTGCTTCCGCGGGAGACATCAACGGAGACGGATACAGTGATATCGTAGTAGGAGCATTCCAATACGACAATGGACAAACAGATGAAGGAGTTGTTTTTGTATATCACGGGTCTTCCACAGGAATTGCTGCCACTGCGACCGCACTTCTTGAAAGCAACCAGGCCGGCGCTAAACTTGGACGTTCTTCCGGGGCCGGCGATGTAAACGGTGACGGATACGATGATATCATTGCAGGAGCACAATATTACGACAACGGGCAAACCGATGAAGGAGCAGCTTTCGTATACCACGGTTCAGTGGCCGGGATCAATACCACGTATTCAACCATGCTGGAAGTGAATTCGGCAGGCGCCTGGTTTGCCAGGAATTTATTCCCGGCAGGAGATGTCAATGCAGATGGTTACAGCGATATTATCGTAGGAGCACAATATTATGACAATGGTGAAACCGATGAGGGAGGAGCATTTGTATTCCACGGTTCCGCAAGCGGGATCAACAGCACACCGGCTACCTCACTGGAGTCGAATCAAGCGAGTTCTTTATTCGGTTTCAGCGTACACGGGGCCGGTGATGTAAATGGCGACGGTTATAGTGACGTGGTTGTGGGGGCATATCAATACGATAACGGTCAAACAAATGAGGGTGTCGTTTTTGTTTATCACGGATCTTCTTCCGGGATCAGTACTTCAGGATCCACGTTTCTTGAAAGCAACCAGGCAAACTCCAGTTTTGGGATCAGCGTTGCCAGTGCTGGCGATATAAACGGAGATGGTTACAGTGATATCCTGGTAGGAGCTACCACATATACCAATGTGCAGACAGGGGAAGGAGCCTTGTTTACATTTAAAGGAAATGCAGGCGGCGGACTCCGCAGGAATATGGTTTTATACAATACAAGTACTACTACCCCTATCATGCAATCAAACATTTTATCCGTACAGTTTGCTGCCGGATTATTTGCTAAAAATCCAGAGGGGCGGACCAAAGGAAAATTAGTATGGGAAGTTAAAAAAGAAGGTCAACCTTTCACCAGTTCTTCAACCATCACCAAAAGCACACTGTTTACGGCAAAGCAAACCAACTACAGCAACCTGGGAATTACAGGAACACAATTAACAAATGATATTACAAAACCCGGGTTCCAGACAAAAGTACGCGCCCGTATCCAATACGATCCGGCAACTTCTCAAGACGGACAGGTTTACAGCCAGTGGATTTACCCGCAATTGTATTTTGGCACCCAGGGAATGAACGCTACGCCGCTGCCGGTTACCCTACTTTCATTCAGTGCCGAATTAAATGACAAAAAAGAGGTGGTGATTCTGTGGCAAACCGCCAGCGAAACAAATAATGATTATTTCGTGGTTACCCGTTCCACAGACGGCTATCATTGGGAAGAAATAAGTAAAGTGGACGGAAGCGGAAATTCATCCGGGCTTATTAGTTACGCTTCACTGGACGAAAATCCCTATTCGGGGATTTCGTATTACCGCTTAAAACAAGTGGATTTTAATGGACATACTTCCTATTCGGAGTTGGCAGCAATAACTATTGACGGTTACTCAGGCAGGCAGGTAATCATTTATCCGAATCCTGCAATGAATGAAATAAGTATTGAGTCAGCAGGTTCAGAAACTGACTCCTACCTGCTCTATAATTGTCAGGGACAGGAAATCAGTTCGCAGACCAAAATCATTGAAAGCAGCAAAAATAGCCTAAAAATAGACGTTTCCCAGCTCCCTGCCGGTATTTACTTATTGAAGACATTAACCCAGTCCGGTAAGTTTTATAAGCAATAAAATTTGAATCCTAAAAACGCATGATAAGTCTCTGAATGCGCTTTATTAAATAGTTTTATGTGACAAGTCATTGAATAGCAGCGCAGGATTAGCAAATCCTGCGCTTTTTTTATTCATTACCATCATCTCATAGCATCAAAAATTCAACGATAAATTATTAAAACGTTAGTAATAAAAATCCATGCAACTCCGAAACTATCCGTCCGTCTTAAATCGTAACACATTATTCATCACATAAATCAAATGAATGTAAAAGTATGGATCAAAAAAAACTAATTGTTGCCGTATTACTCATTGTCGCCGGCTCGGGCAGACTGCAGGCACAGGAAACTGTTGCGGCTGCAGGCAATGAAGCCAGCGGGACCGGAGGAACATGCAGCTACACCATCGGACAGGTTGCTTACACATCCAATTCCGGAACAAGCGGAGAAGTGAACCAGGGAGTTCAACAACCCTATGAAATCGTCACCACAGCCGGAATAGAAGATCAGAACATCACTTTGGAACTATTTGCTTTTCCAAATCCAACCAGCGGATCAATGACTATTTCGGTAAGTGAGCACACACAGGGAAAACTTTCGTATCACTTGTTTGATATCGGGGGAAAACTTGTTCAGGAAAAAGAGATCATCCAAAACGAAACCACCGTTTCGATGGACCGCTTAGCTCCGGCCTCTTATTTATTAAAAATAACTGATAATGGTCAGTTAGTAAAAGAATTCAAAATCATTAAAAACTAACACATGAACAAACACATTTTAAATACCGCAATCTTGCTTTTGCTTGCCTTTAACCTATTTGCACAGGCACCTCAAAAAATGAGCTATCAGGCTGTAATCCGCAACGCATCCAATACCCTGGTAACAAACCAAAGCATTGGTATGCGAGTGAGTATTTTACAGGGAAGCCCCGGCGGAAGTGCAGTTTACCAGGAAACACAAGTACCAGTGTCCAATATCAATGGTTTAGTGAGTATTGAGATCGGAGCCGGAACAGTTATTTCGGGAACTTTTTCGGCAATTGACTGGTCGGCCGGACCCTATTTTGTAAAAACGGAATCAGACCCTGCAGGCGGAACGAATTATACGATCAGCGGAACCACACAGTTATTAAGCGTTCCGTATGCTTTGCACGCAAACAGTGCGAATGAGAACGACCCTATTTTTGATGCATCTGTTGCAGCAGGAATTACAGCTGCAGATACTGCAAACTGGAACAATCACACTGATTCCACAGACATTGCCGGCATGGGATATGTTGCCGGCCTGGTGAAATATGAAGTAGGTGATTTTGCACAAGGTGGGATCGTATTTTACGTAGATGAGACCGGACAGCATGGTTTGGCAGTTACTAAAAACGATTTGCCTGCTATAAAATGGTTCGCCGGTACTTATGGTAAAACACGTGCTGATGGAAATGGTATTTATGCAGGTGCGGCTAACAATGTGATCATCATTGCAGCACACCTGGCTATAGGTGATGATGGCAGCCCGTATGCAGCGGCAACCTGTAATGAACTGCAAATTACCGAAGGAACGACCACCTATTCCGATTGGTACCTTCCAACACCTGCAGAATTAGAACGTCTTGGGCTTAACTATGCTATTGTTGATGCAACTGCAACAGCGAACGGCGGAACCAATTTACTGACATCTCCCTACTGGAGTTCAAAAGAAGCAAACAATTCGGATGCAATCGCAGTGAATATCACTCCTATCGGAACAAATCTTTTCACAATTAACAAAGCTGCAGCTTTTGAAATAAGAGCGGTACGCCGGTTTTAATTAACTCATAAGTGTAAAAAAATTCAATAAAAAAACGAGGATGATTATGTCCTCGTTTTTTTATTCGGTTTGTTTGAATTATAAATTAAATGCCTGCTTTACCTCCTCATAGTTTGTTAAATCTACATTTGGATGTTGAATTAATCCGGTAGATGAAATTGCTACTACTTTGATTTTTGTAGAAGAACTTCCGGGATTAACGGTTAATCCGTCATCATCTACCCGGTCTACCGTTAAAGTTCCTAATTCATAGTTAAATAACATATGTCTGGTATAACCTCCTCCATACAAATAAGAATATGGAAGTGCATAAGTTGTTCCACCGTATTCCAGATAGCACATCACGGCACCGGTCGCAACGATATCAGCAGTAATGATCGGAACACTTAAAGTGATCGAATATCCCGCTACCTGGTCACCCGTCCAATCCGCCGCAACTGTTGCAACTGTAAAACTTTTAACATTCGCATTTCCTGCTGCACCTGCCGGACCAGTTGGACCAACGACTTCCTTTTTTTTACATGCACCCAAAAAGGTGGTTACTACCAATAAGCCAAGCATGATTGTTCCGATCTTCTTCATAATAATTTTTGTTTTAATTTCTGATTCGTGAATAATATTGATTAAGGTACATACAATTTATTTAAGGCCCGGAGTAAATATTGAATTACAATCAGCTTTTGCAACCGGTAAATCATTGTAAATCAGGAATAAATTGTTATTCCGCTGCGCTGATTCTCCCTGACACTGCGCTTAAGCTGGTTCTCACTGTATGCAGGATTTCCTGATTTTGGGCTTTTTATTCTTTTGAAATAATCTTCGGATTTATCCCCTTAGGTAATGTATCTGCTTTACCCTGACTGATGTGGCTTTACGCAAAACGAAAGATAAAGAAATGATCTAAAGGAGGAAACCCAAACCTATCAATTCAATTGAATCGTTTTTGTTTCCCTTTGGAAATAGAATTCAATGCTTTCCCGCTTAATTGATTTTACCACTAAACCGTCAAAGATCTCTTCATTGGGATAAATCTTATACATTGTCCCATCAACAGAAATGAGTGCCCGTGGTTTTTTTGAACTGCTTTTCTGGACTATTCCATAGTATTTAATGCTCGGCCAGTAAACAATCGGTTTTTCCTTTTTGGGTTTAGGTAAAGGCGGAGGAGCGTTAGGATCCAGGTTTGCAGCAGTTTTTTGAACTATTCCTGAATTCTTTAAAAACGGGTCCGGGTAATTTGCTTTCAGACGGAAGCTTTTTTTGGAGCGGATGTTTTCAATTTGCATCTCATTAATCTGGGCAACAGGTAAATTAGATTCCTCGGAAATATTGGAACTGATGCGTACAAAGAGTTTGAAGTAGATAAATCCTACAACAAGCAGTAAAATATATGTGAATCGTTTGTTTTTCAAGACAATGTCAAGGTAAAATAAGTTGTCGGAGTAGTTATATTTCCAGCTTCATCCATTACAATAACTCGCCAATAATAGGTTCCTGGAGTAAGTAATTCTATTTCTTTTGTGTTCTCATCATCGAAAACATCTGGAGTTATTTCCACCAGATCTGTAAACCCGGTATCATGTGCCACTTGGATTTTGCTTGTTCGGGGAGATTGAACAACTCCAATGTCTGCAGGTAAACTCCAGGTAAAAGTAATTGTCCCGGTACTGATAGCTGAGTTATTTGAAGGAGAGCTGAGACTTGCCAACGGGGAATTTGTTTTGTCAATATAGAAAATACGTTTGGAGAAATTAGTTTCACCGCCACCGATAAGGTATGCTTTTACACCCCAACAATAGGTTCCTTCTGCCAAATCGTTTCCGGTAATACCAGCGTTTATTCCTGTTATACCAATTTGATCTATAGGAGGAATGACATTCGGACCGGCAAAGGTATTCGATTCGTGAAGTTCAAAAGTGTAGCTTTCTGCATTTGCCACAATACCCCAGGAAAAATTCCCGTTAAAATCCTCGTTATCGTATGCATTCCCATTTGGACTTAGCAGCACAACAGAATTTCCTCCTCCCTGTGATGTTCCGACCCAAAAACGCTTGATGGCAGAAGGTTTTGAACTGAATCCGGCATTCATTGCTGTGATTCTGATTTCGTACTGCGCTGAATCCAATCCGAAGTAAAAATTGGTTCCGGTCACGATTGAATCCAAAGGAAAGCTTTGAATATTCCCGAATTCGGGACTTACGATTTCGATTCGATACTTGGTTGCCCCTTCCAGTTCTTCCCATTTGATGTGAACAGGGTTTGCATTAATGGTTGCATTATTTGACGGAAGAACTAATATCGGAGTATCTTCGGAAATGTTCTTCTCAATGAAATCTTTACAGCCGAAAAGACTAAAAGAAATGAAAAGCACTAAAAGTCTATTGATATACTTTCTGGACATAATTCTGAATTAATAAGGTTGTTGTTAAATCTATTTTACCTGTAACCGGGTCTTTTTCAGAGCTCATTTGAAAATGGATCAAACGTGCATCATCGAAGGACTGTTCTAATGTGTTTATAAATTTCAATATGGAAATGAAGTCTCCTTTTAATTCAATCTTAAACGTATTGATCTTAAAATCTGGATGCTCAAATCCATAAACTTCATCGATTTGTTTCACTGAAATTCTGGGTGATTTACGGGCCAGAAAGTTTAAAAAACCTTGTTGAACTTCTTCAACCGAAACGTTTTCCTTTCCAAGCAATTTATTTAGTTGAGCAACTTGTTTCTGAAGGATTTGAATTTCTTTTTGGGAGTTTAATGCTTCCAGTTTTTTAATTTCCAACTCATTGATATAGCTATTCGTTTCAATCGTTTTACTGAAAGCTCTTTTATAGGATACAGCAAAAAGTAGCACAGCTATAATAAGCAATGCCAGGTTCTTTTGTTTGTAGCTATATTTTTCAAAAAGCGTCATTCCCGGATATGTATTATAATGTGAAAGATTGCGTGCTGGTCATCCACTCTGGAATAATTAATAACCTCCACACTTTGAGTCCATTCCTTCTTTTCCAGATCCTCCATCCAGTCATCTAAAACTTTACTATTGACGGTAATTCCTTTGATAATGATTTTTGAATTATCAGTTTCTACTTTGTGTTTCGGTTTGAGTGGCTGCACAAGCGGGAATAATTGCATTTCTGTGAACTGAATCCCTTTAGGTACAGTGGCTCCGGTCTCATCCGCATAATAAGAAAGCAGATTACCCGATTGCATCCCTGAGTTTTGAAACAAGACCAGTTTGCGTTGCTTTTCCTGTTTGGTGCGATCCCTGACAGCAAAATTATCCTGGTATCCGGCAATTTCCTGTTCATAATCTGCAGCTAGCTGGTTCAAATGATTCACCACAAAGTAATTGATTGTAAGCGCAATCAGGAAAAAGGCCAAAATACTGACTCCTATCGTTCTGAAAAGCTTATAATCTTTGTAGTTACTCTTCGTTTGCCTGAAAGTTTCCTCGTCGATTCCCTGGTGGAATTGATCCGGATTGTTATTCTTGGCGAAGGTATAATTGACGATTGCTTCCAGGTAAGAATTCAGGACTTGTTTTTCTGAGAGTTCCTCTTCGTTCTTTAAAATGATTACCTGGTCCGAAGATGGAAACGAAAGCACATAATCAGATTGAATGGTAACCGGATTTTCCGATTTGAACGGAAGCAAGGACGGGCCAATGTACAAAGCCCAAATGAATCCTTTGACAGCCCTGACGGGATTCAAAAATTCGTCGAGTATATTCTTTCGCGCAAAAGACACCAAAACAGACCCTGACCGTTGATAGCTATTGAAGTAAAATTCGTCTTCTCTTCCCGAAACCAATAAGCGTTCTTTGTAGTTGGGAGCATTTTCAACACTCCTTGCCAGAATTCCTGCACCCCTTACGTGAATAATAAACGGAATGCCTTTATCTGCCTTCTTTAGTATTTGTTCGATCGATTCAAAGGAAGTCAGATCATGAACCGTGGTTCGCTCATGCATGCAGGTATAATGAAACAGCAATTCCCCTGATTGATTGTGAATCAGAATCAGGTTATATTTTTTGGGGACGCTATTTTGGAAAGGGATTTTCATTAATAAGTTACCGTTGGTCGAATAATGATATGCAGTTTGTATTTACGCTTTACTTTATTGCGGCTGCTGAACAACCATTTAATTACCGGAACACGGGACAATAAAGGAACTCCCTCTCCGCTGTTATTGTTTTGTTTTTTATCCAAACCACCCAACAATACCACATCTCCATTTTGAACCCGGATAACCGATTCGAAGGTTTGTTTTGTGGCATTTGGCGGTGCTGTCGGATCTACCTTACTGCCGTCGAAATCGTCATTGGTCAGCGTTATATCCATTGTAACATTTCCATCCGAAGAAACGAAAGGTTTAATTTTTACTGTCAGGTTTGCGTCTACTGATTTCCAGATTTTGGAGGTCAATACTCCCTGGTTCACAACCGTATTCTGGAAGTTGACCTGTTGTTCCTGGTAATAAGTTGTTTGCCCGATGGAAACTGTTGCCTGATGGCTGCTCAAAGTTGTGATCTTTGGTGTGCTTTCTACATCGATCATTCCATTGGATTCAAGAAGCTGAAGTGACATATAGAAGTTTTGCGTTACAGCCCCCAAATTCACAATACCAAAGCCATTGATCGTATTCAGGATGCTATTCAGTGTGCTCGCTCCCAGGTTCACATCCAAGGTTGGAAAAACAGTTCCGCTGGTTACAGTAGGCTTATCCCCCAATCCCATTTTAACTCCTGATTTAATCGTGCTGGAACGTTCCGAGATCAGGATCATTACATCGATTTGAACTAAAGGAACAACAATGTCTATGGACGAAAGAAACGCACGTAATTCACTTGCTTTTCTTGCAGGTCCCGTAACGATCAGGGCATTGAGTTCCGTAAATTCATTGACGTCCAGGTCCTGAATTAATTCTTTCGGAATAGATGCTTTTACATTTTCGATCGTCCTGTTCTCCATTCGAATTACCTCTGTTACACGAATACCTTCGGATTTGTTCTCTCCGATAAGGAACAGTTTATTGTCCTCCCTGTAAGCATATTTAGTTCCCACAAACAATAGATTCAGAATTTCCGGGAAAGTCACATTCTGGAGCTGAAAACTTGCCTTTCCCTCCGGTTTGTTGTAGAAAAAATAAGGAGTCAGGAGTTCATGTGAGGCATATTTGATAATATCAGACATTTCCGCATTGTTTGCTATCAGGTCCAAGGTTCCAAATTCATTTTTCTTGATTTGAACACCTGTTTGCTCAAAATCTGTTGTGGGCTTAAATCCGGCTCCACCACCTTGAGCGGTGTTGTTTTTTTCAGGTTTCGCTGCGAAAATATAGGTGATCCCACTTTCGTCGATAGAACTTTCCAGGCCATTTGCTTTTGCAGTCATTTGAATCACCTGGTCGTATGGACGGTTCAAAAAGTATCCTGTAATCGGTTTGTCGCGGACATCCGGAGAAATAACGATGTTTTTTCCACTTAAAGAACTGATTTCCTTCATCACTTTGTAAAGACTGTCATTCTTCAGGTCAACAGATAAAAATTCGTTGGAGGGATTGTATTTGACGTCTATCTTCTTTTCGATCTTTGGCTGCGGAATTTCTTTTCTTAACTCGCGTTTGGTAATCGCCAGGATATTTCCCACAAACCGGTATTCGATATCGAAATGCTCGTAAAGAAATACCAGTACGTCTTTCACCCTTGCATCAAAGAAGTTATATGAGACGGCATTGTTAAGCACAGGGTCGATGCTGATATTCAGATTATTTTCGAGTGCAATGGAATTTACCAATTCAGAAAGCGGCAATCCTGAAACATTCAGCTGGAAGGTATTGTTCAAACCTTTTGAGGTGTTACTCAAACTGTCGAGTCTTGCCCTCAGTAATGGCTCGGTAAAATTCTGCGCTTTCGTTCCCAGCGGAATGCTGATTATAGAAAGCAGGAAGAAAATAAAAAGGGTTTGTTTCATTTAGATTTCAGTTAATATCGGGTAGGCTTCTTCCAAAGAAGTTATTCCGGATTTAATTAATTCAAGTGCTTGTTTATTCAATGTTATAATGTTCCTGTCAATCAGTTGTTGCTCAACAGTGGATTCATTGTTTTTAATACTTTCCGAGAGTTCAAAGTCGATCGGAATTACCTCGTAAATTGCTGTTCTTCCTTTGTAGCCTGTAAAATGACAACTATCACAGCCAACAGCTTCAAATACCTTCTCGGGAATATTACTCTCGTCAAAACTTCGCGGCCAGTCTAGCGGAGAAGTAATTACTTCCTGTTTGCAATCGACACATAACTTTCTTAGCAGTCGCTGAGCAACAGAGGTGTTAATTGTACTCGCTATCAAAAACGAAGGAACCCCCATATCGATCAAACGTGAAATGGTTCCCCAGGCAGAATTGGTGTGAATCGTAGACAAAACAAGATGTCCTGTCAATGCAGCCCGGATTGCCATTTGTGCTGTTTCACCGTCCCGGATCTCTCCAAGCATAATTACATCCGGATCTTGTCTTAAAAACGAACGCAAGGCACTTGCAAAGGTCAAGCCGATCTGTTCTTTAAGCTGGACCTGGTTGATCCCTTCCAATGTGTATTCGATCGGATCTTCGACGGTTACGATGTTCCGCTTCTCATCGTTCAGTTGTTTCAGGGTAGCATACAGAGTGGTTGTCTTACCTGAACCGGTTGGTCCGCTGATGAGTACAATACCGTGTGGTTTCTTAATTCCTTCGAGGTAATTACGCAGGTCATTTTCAGTTAATCCTAGTTGGGCAATATTGATCGAAGACGCATCTTTTCCCAAAATACGCATTACGATTTTCTCGCCGTGCAGTGTGGGTAATATGGAAACCCGGATATCAAAGTTCTCGTATTGAATGCGTCCGTCCTGAGGCAATCTTTTTTCGGAAATATCGAGGTTGGAACGTATTTTTACCTTGTTGATCAATTCAGAATATTCTGATTTATCGATGGAAAAACGCTCGATCAGATGCCCGTCGATACGGATTCTGACACGTGCACGATCTTCATAGATCTCAATATGAATATCACTGCTTCCCAGGTGATTCGCGTCCTGTATAATCCGGTCTACGAAATCAATATTGGAATTAAAGACCAATTGTTTTTCCTGGTTTGCCCTTCTGAAAAACTTACCGAGCGCACGTTGAATAATTTCGGTTTTACCAGCTGTTAATTCAACTTTTTTTCCCAATAATGCACTTAGTTCCTCTTCTACGGTTGCCAGGTTTTGAGCCCCGTCCACATAAAATTTTGCTGCTTCGTCTGTGATTTCTTCCGGAATTACCCGGTAATGCCATGCCAAATCAGATGGAATCAACTGTTGCAATTCTGCAGAAACCTGTATGTTGTTCAAATCACTCATATTCCGTCGATGAATGAAGTTATTTTATAGTGAACAAATACCAGAAATATAATCGTGCATAAGGAAATATAACCTGCATAAGGAATCGACTTCTGAGCTTTGAAAAGCGACATCAACACATATCCGATCAAGCTGACAATTGTGCTGAATGTGAAAAAGTAGATGAAAAACGGGAATCCGAATAAGGGCGTAATTGCCAATAAAACCAACACATCCCCCAGCCCAAAATAGTCTTTGAATAAATTGGTTGAGCCAAAACGAATCCGGACGTAAATGACCAAAAAACCGATAAGCACACCGATAAACAGAAAATTATACAGGAAGTATTCCCAGTTGATGATGTCCCATTTGTACCAAAAACCGCTGATCAAAAGCAAAGGAGGAGTGAACCACCAAATCTCACGGTAGCGGAAATCCTGGTAAAGGATCGTTATTAAAAGGGATATGATTGCGATTAAAATCATTAATCTACTTGTGTCTCTTTTGGTTGGCCTTCCTGGTCGATTTCCCAAATATTGTACTTCCCGTCACCGTTGAAATCCTGTACGGCTTCTGCTTTTGCCTTGAATCCGGAAGGTGATGCTTCGATTATACTTATTCTGTAAAGTGCAGTGCCCCCTTCGGTAATTAATTTATGTGGAATGTAATTGATCTCCTTACCATCCATTGAATACTTGGAATACTGTAAAAAATAGGCATATTGTAAATTGTGGATCATGCGTAATTCCTGCTGGGCTTCCATACTTTTGGTCCGTGTAGCAATACCACTTTGATTTGGAATAACCAACATCAATAGAATTCCCATGATTGCAAGAACGATCAGGATTTCTGCAAGTGAGAATGCTTTTAGTTTTCTATGTTTATTCAATTTCATCATTTAATGACATTACTTAAGTTAAACATTGGCAAGTACATGGATACCATGATTACTCCGACAATTACACCGATGATTACAATGATGGCTGGCTCGATTATCGTTCCTATCATCTTTGTCCGATATTCAATTTCTTCGTTGTACTGAATGGTTAATCGGTGGAAAGTTTGATCTAACTGATTGATTTCCTCGGCGATTTTAATAAGCGAAATTAATCTTTTATCCAGAATATCGAACTTACTTAGTCCTTCATGCAGTGAATTTCCTGCTAAAATTTCTTCTTTTGCAGCCAGGATCGTTTGTTGCATCGGGTAAAAACGGATCATTTCCGAAACCAGGTCCAGGGCTTTTACCAGGGGTGTCCTGGCTTCCAGCAATAACGCCATACTCTGACAAAAACGCGCAATATAAATCTTCTGAATGAGTTTGCCGAAAATCGGGATTTTAAGAATGAAATTCCCGCTAAATTTCCGGAACCATTCTTCATTCTTCTGTGAGAAAAGATAAAATCCGGTTCCAAGGCCGATCAGAAGGAAATAGAACACGAAGGATCCGAAATTTTCAGACAGCCAAACTATCTTCAGTGTGAGCCAGGGCAATTCTTGTCCGAACTGTTTGAAAACATCTTTGAACATCGGAACCACAAAGTTCAGCATAAAATAAAGTACCCCGACTGTAATTGAAAATACAAATGCCGGGTAAGTGAAAACACTCACCAGCTGCCTTTTCAGTTTTACCTTCGAGGCAAAGTAATTTGACAAGGAAAAAAGCACATTCTTCAGCCTCCCGGATTCTTCCCCGATGCGAATACTCTGGTATTCATAAGGAGTGAAGTGTGTAGATTTTTGCATGGATTCGGAAAGTGAATTTCCTTTTACCAAATCATCCAGCAATGTTTCAATATGTCCGCGTATGTTTTTCTTCTCCTGTTCATCTATGATCAATTGCAAAGCGCGGCGCATATCGATCCCACTTTCAATGAGTGTAGCAAATTCGCCGTAGAAATGCTCCTTGAACTTATCGTTTAAAGGCTTACCTAAAACGATCTCTTTTTTTAAAAAACTCGTTTTGGCTACCTCTTCCATAATCCTCTCTTAAAATATGTGTTTATCTGGTTTTGATTTTGTTTCTGAAGCGGATAGGACAGTGAGAACCCTGTATTTTTCCATTCCAATTTAAATTCTACTATATCCCTCTTACCGATAAGGTTTTTTTCGATTGCAATCGCTCCGATATCAAATACAGTTTGATGTTCCATGTGCGAGCGGCTTAGTTTTTCATCAATTATTTCATAAATGACCGGGTCAGCCGCATGAAAACAGCTTAGTTTGTTTTTATCCAGTTGAAACGAGTCCGACTTTTCCATGTCCAGCCAAAAATTCGATCGAAACTGGAAAAAGGAATTCAATTCATTTTTGATGACAATCTCCTGTTGCAGTGCTTTATTGAAACTGTTTACGGAAAGGAAAAACAAGGAGATAAACAACCCGGTAAGGGAAAGCACTATTGCCAGTTCCAAAATGGAAAATGCTGCTATATGAATTTCTCTCCTCATCGTTCTTTCGGCCAGGTAAATTCCTGCATCCAATTTGTTTTAACACTGTTTTTCAATAATAATTGTTCTGTTCTGACAGAATCCTTTTCAGTAATGACTGTTTCGATCGTCGTTAATTTGTCTTCCCACAACTTGGGATTATAAACATTCGAATCCAGGGAATAACTCGTAAACAAAACCGACTGGAACTCGCTCTGTTCTATTGTTTCCTGGAATTGAACCGTAGAGCGCGCACTTTGGATAAAGAGCCGCGAAGCCAGTGCAAAACAAATAGCAATGATTGACAGCGCGATCGCGATTTCAGCGATGCTGGAAGCTTTTAACTTTCTAACTCGCATGAAATGATCTTTTTTCGTGAATAACCTGAGAATTCAAACCAGGCAGGACAAACAAAATCTTGCGGGAGCCGTTTGGTTGAAATGATCGCGTCCAGTAAATGGTTCGTATAAGAGCCTCCTCCTGCCAAAGTCAGTGTTTCGCCCGTATTCAAACTTCCGATGATTGATCCGTAGACTTCGGAGATCCCGCAATTGAAAACAACTCCTGCAATTACGCTGTTTTTTTGAATGGTCAATTTGGGTTGTTTTCTGAAATCATACTGTTGGGTGGTCAGTAATACTCCGCCCAATACAGAACTGTTAGCTCCTAAGTATACCGAGTGAGGTTTGTAATTCGTACTCGCTGCGTGCTCATTAAGGATCAATGTACTCGGATAACTCAAGGTCACTGAATCTTCCAGAACGATTGACTCCGATGCTAAGGCCTGAAGATTTCCCGAGAACCCCTGCTTAATATAAATTTTAGGAGCAATCAAAATCACATTAGTTAATTGGGCTTCTTTGTAAACCACTAATGAATCGAAGCTTTGAATAATAATCTTTCCGCGGAATTTCGACCGGATTTGAATCGGATCCAGTGATTGATAGTAGGCCCCGTTTTCCAGGAAGCTAATGCTGGTATCTTTCCAGCTATAAGCTGTTGGATTCAGGTTTCCTACGAAATCTTTCGGGGAAACGTTTCCGAAATGGGTTGACAAATTGAGTTTCAAATCCTTTGAGTCGTTTATTTCACCGTAAACCAATTCGGGATTGGAATAGTTCTTTCCGCCGATATATGCCAGTTCAACCCGTTTATTGGGTAAATAAACAGCTCCTTCAATGAACGTTTCTCCGCAGATGCGCAATCCGTCCGAACCGGATCTTATCACAAGAGCCGGTAGTGATCCTTCAAATTCACTTCCAATAAGTGCTGACCTGTTAACCGACCGCTCATTTTTAAACGTTTGGCTCGTCACCAGGTAATAAGATCCCCAAATTGATTTATGAATGATGCTGGTATCCCCGCTTTCATGAACAAACTGAAGTGAGTCGTTTACCTTAACCTGCTGCAAACCCAATTGAATTCCCTGGTACGAATCAAGTAATAAGTGCTCCTGGCTTGTATGTACAAACTCGATGCGTTTTTGAGCACTGAAAATGAAGAATACACTTGAAGCAAGGAGTCCGATAAACAACGCGAAAACGATGGCGTAAGATATGGCTGAAGCGCGAATCATTTGTTTCGCTTTTTCTTTTCTTTAGGTTGTGTCTCTTCCCGGTCAGTACTTTTGTTCTTTTTAGGTTTTGGTTCCTTTGACTTCTCTTTCTTTTTCCAGAATTTCAGTTTTCCCCAAAAGTTGCTCATTTTCTCCTTGAAGGATTTCTTTTCAGAACCGGAATGTTCGTTTTTTTGTTTCCCTGCCTTAACTTTCTCTGTAACCAGAACCCCTTTTTTGTAGTTTGTTTTAATCAAACTGTCGTTTTGATCCCTGGAAATCTGAGTACCATCCAATTTAAAATTCGAATAACGGCTCTGGGAAATTAGCTTACCCGTGGAATCATTGACAGTTGTCAGGACCATCTTCTTATTTTTCAGGATCGTTGTGTCTCTCGAAATAATCTGAACCTCGCTGGATTTATAAACAATTGTCTTTTGAATGATCCCTTCCCGGTTGTAATATAACTGCTTGCCGATCTGAATTCCTTTCGACCAGTTTTCCTGGTGAATTAAGATCCCGTTGGGAGCCCAATGCTTCCAGACACCATGCTTCAATCCTTTTTTGAAAAGTCCTTTTTCTGCTAACTGATTGTTCTTGTAAAAAGATTCATAATCACCATTCAATAAACTTCCCGAACTTCCCCCCTGGGTAATCAAAACTTTTTGAGACTTGAACCAATAATAACTTTTGTTCGGGTTATATTTTTTTAACCGGCTTTCATCAGTATCCAGCACGTGAAAAATAATGGACTTATCATCTTGCTTGATGTGGAACTTATTTTCGATTTCGATCTTTTGAGAAAAACCTGTAAATGAATGAGATAATATAAGTCCCAGTAAAAAAATCGTTTTAAACAAATTGGCAACCATAGATTTAGTTGATTTGGTTTTATATTTTTTTGACAAAATTAGTATTTATTACAGTAGGATTTCTAATTTTGTAACAGAAACTGATTCTAACCAAATTTGGAGTAACAACTCAACTTAATTTAAACCTTTATGCCTAAATTATTCCTTGCGTGTCTTACATTATTTTTTTTTAATGGAGTAATATATTCCCAATCTGTTGTTTTCAATCCAATGGTAAAGGATTCAATAGCAAGCGATTCCATTTCCTATTCAATCAGTGGTTATCTCGAAATAAACGATTCACTTGATATTCAAATAGAACTGGTTCAAATTTATCCTGATTCATTATCTACCGTTTTTTCCATGCAATCCGGATTTGATCAAAATCTTCATACTACCAACAGTCAACTTCAATTTGATTCCGCAACAAATGAATTTTCAATTCAATGCGGGGTATTCAATAATTCTGACCTGATGTTTCGCTTAACACTTTTCAGGGATGAGGAAAAGATCTATGAAACGTATTACAAATAACATCGGTGTTATGAATCTAATTAAAAGATTATTTCTATTGGTCATACTTTTGGCATTTGCCTTTAAAAGTAGGGCCCAACTTCGTCCATCAGCCGCGATATTATTAAATTCAGTGAATCAAACAACTTGTTATGGTTCCATGGGAGATGCGAATATTAATTTGCTGCTGATTAATCCTCCCGCTTCTACAGTTATCGGCGGATATACTTTAGTGCTTAACAAGGATGGTGCTTATTATTCAACGTTCACAAGCAGTGTCATACAAGGTTCCACATCATTGATTCTCCCCATATCCAATTTACCTGTAGGAAGTTATACATTATCAGGGACTATCAATGGGTACAACACATCAACAATGGCGGTGAATATTCATTCGGTCGCTACTCTCTCTTTTTTCATCGGTTATCAAGCAATATGGTCCGAAACAAAGGAAATGGCAATCCAAACCCTTAGCTCAACCGTTCTTCAAAATGTAACCACACCAACCTCCACCTACGCCGGTGCCCGTGCTTCTAATACAGATATTGGCGACTGTTGGGTTTTGGCAACTCCTTTTTTTAATTCGGGGAACGCAACAAATCGCAGTGTTTATGTGTCATTGGTAAATACAGCGGCTTTAGTTTCATTCAACCCACTTACTCAAAATGGGTACCTGGAATTTCGGAAAGCAGGCTCCGACCCTGCTACAGGCGATGGAGTTTATTACAAAAGTACTTCCGGTACATTTAAACTCACTGGAGTGACTTATACCGACAAGATACGGGTGGTCAAATTTGGTTCAAACCTGCTTTTTTACAAAGATCACACTGTCACAGCTTTGGCATCGGGTGCCACTAGTCCATATATAGCAAGCCTTAGTACCCAGCTTGTCTTAACTCCTTTTACAACGGTTATTAACGATGGGGTAAATATCGCTACCTCCCTTAAGTGTAATTCATCCGGTGATGTTTATGCAACGCTTTTTCATGAATTGGATGGTTATTACTATACGATGAAAAACGGGAAACTACGTTTTGTATTCAATCAAAATTACGACACTCAAAACAACATGAAGTTCAATATTTACGATCAAAAAGGACTTCTAATGAAAACACAGACCAGCTTTCCAGCGGTTCAGGTGATTTATGGAGAGAATTACCTTACACTCGACTTAACTACAACAAACGGCTGTATTGGTCAGGGTTTCTTTATCCTTGAAGTGATCAGTGATAAAAAAGAGAAAATGGTCCTCCGTTTTTACAATGAGTATAATTCGTGTACACCTGAAGGGGAAGGTGCCCCGGGAGGAATTGGCGGATAATTCATAATATAATAACTAAAACAAATAATTTTGAAAAAAATCAATTACATCGGTTTTTCAGTGCTAATTATTACCAATCTGGTACTGATCGGTCTTTACTTTTTTGGAAAAAGTGATAACACCGCATATTTTGAGTTCAACAAAGTTTACAATGACTGTTCATTGAAGAAAAAGTTGGAAACTGACTTGGAAAAAGTCTTTAGCGCACGCAAAAGTGAGTTAGACTCTTTGCAGTTGGAGCTTTCCTTAATTTCAGGTAAGATCGAATCAAAGAATGCGTCCGGTTTGGAACTTCAGAAATTTGAAGATACGAAAACACGCTTTTTGACACTCCAGGAGAATTACGAACAGGAAAATATGCGTCTGAAGGATACATATACTGCTCAGATCCGCAAAGAAATTAATGATAAAGCACGCTTGTTTGCAGAGAAGAAAGGGTATACTTATTTATTTGCCGCAATGGGTGACGGGACCATCATGTATGCTTCTGATAAAAATGATGTGACGAAAGAATTCCAGGAATTTATAGATAAATAACCATGCGCTTCTTACTTCCTGTTTTACTCTTCCTTGTTGCTGCCTGTTCTTCCTCCAAAAAGGATTTTGAATCCAGAGAGGAATTCGAAGCATATATCAATGATGTGGACAATGGCTATATCCAAAGCGATGAAGCAGGAGACCTGTTGTTTGAAGCAAAACTGAATCCGCCTTTAGCGGATGATCCCCATCCGCAGTTTACGATTCAAATGCGCATTAGCAGATTGGATAGAAAACCTGTTTTGGAAACAAATACCACTTCCAAATCAGAAGTTCTGGAACGCGAAGGCTACCTTTCATTTGATTTGGCCAAAGACGTTTCCGTTGAGTATGACGGTAAGGCAGTCGCTTGTGTCTTCCATCATTACGAGCGCAATTACGGTTTAAAACCTTCCATCGATGTATTCTTCCAGTTTCCTGCCTTGGAGGATCCGAAGGAAAACCCGGTGTTCCTTTACAGGGATCAGCAATTCGGAGAAGGATTGATTAAAATAGAATTTGATAAAGAATTATTTACCACTTGTTATGTTAAAAAATAAAGGATTGTTAACCCGGATCAGATCCTCCAGAGGATTTAAAGGTCTTTGCACACTTTTAATGCTGAGTATCTTTTTCGAGATCGTTCAGCCAACGGTTTCACTGGCACTTACGGAGGGTCCGTCGCAACCGGAGGTTCAGTCATTTGAACCGATCGGAACAACAGACATGGTAGATGTTTTCAGCGGTGATTTCAACTACAACATTCCCCTGTTTAACTTGCCCGGTCCAAACGGTGGCTATCCGATTAACCTGGCTTATCACGCAGGGGCTTCCGTTGATGATGAAGCATCCTGGGTTGGATTGGGCTGGAATATCAATCCCGGAAGTTTGGTCCGCAATATGCGCGGTTTACCGGATGAATTCAAAAGTACGGAATCCGGTGATAATGCTGCTGCCACCGGGGATTACCTGGAAGTGAAATCCGATATGAAACAAAACATGACAGTCGGTTCTTCATTCAACACCAAGCTTGAATTGGTTGGTGCGGATTTTACAGCTTCGTCAAGTTATTCTACTTCTATATACTATAACAATTATCGCGGACTTGGAATTTCGATGGATAAGAGTATCTCTGCGGGAATAGGTGATGTGCAAGGTGGAACAGGTTTGTCTTTGGATTCGGACAATGGAGTGGGTGTAAGTACTCAGTTAGGTTTTAAGGATAATTACAAACGCAACCAGATGGATCATGAGTTCAAACTTACGTTTGATGGAAAACTATCTATGGATTATTCCCTTACCAGGACAAAAAAACCGAGTGCGTTGGTGAGATTGGTTGCTGCGACATTTGGGATAACACTTAAAAACAAACAATCACATGCAGGTTCTTCTATGACCTTTGCCCGAAGTGCTTTTTCCCCGTCTCTTGCCTTTAAAATGAACAAATGGAATGCTTCTTTCGGATTATACGGAGGTGTGCAAACTACTTATGTCTATGCAGGTTATGGGGGGTCAGTCTTTTTCAATACGGAAGACATGAATGATGAGAACAAAAGTGGGCGCAAGCACCTGGTTCTCGGTTACGATAATTTTGGTAATACAAGTGCAGGATCGGGAGAAAAATACTCAAAGGACTTCTCCAGGGAGCGCGACGGGCAAATAACTGCTACGGCTCCCTATCTTCCTGTTTCAAACTATACCTATGATACATACGCTTCATCAGGTCAGGGATTGAGCGGTTACTTCCGTCCGCACCGCAATGATGTGGGAAGGGTACACGATCCAAAATTGCGAAACGATATTTACGGCGGTAGTTTGAATGTAGAAGTTGGCGCCGGTGGAGTTGCTGAGGCAGGAATCCAGATAAATTTGAATTATGGATATACTTCCCAGGGGGCCTGGGATGAGAACAACGAATTGAACAATGAATTCGGAGCTTCACATCCTTCATCCTCTACCACAACCACCTTAGACGAAAACGTATATTACAAAGCTCACGGTGAACCCGCTATCCTGGAGAATTCAGATATCGATTACCAGTTTGACCTATCTCTTCCGAAATTGAAGTTTGCACCAAAGGGAACTTCGGGAAGTGGTACAACGATGTATGGTGGGAAACGCCACATGAAAGATGCAGATTTCCCGACCTTTTCTACTGGAAAAAAAACTATAGGAAAGCCCCGCTCAAAAAGAAATACCACGATCAGCAATTTAAAAAATTCGGATGTAACCAATTTGGGAGAATACCAGGTTAAACATTATAACTGGAGTTCACTTGACCTCACACAGCAGCCATCCGTAAGCTTTAACAGAAGTACGCGAAATGGTGTAAATATCGGTTCTCATTATGCCGGGTTCAAGGTTTTGAACGAAGAAGGAGCGCACTATGTGTATGCACTTCCGGCTTATAACAATGCAGAAGTTGAAAATTTATTTTCCACAGAAGGTGGGATCCAAAACGGAACCTATCTGACAAATATCGATCTCAAAAACAATGAAGTGGATTACAAGCAATATGCTAAAGGCCATCAGTATATCAAAAAAGTAAAAAAATCACCCTTTGCACACTCCTATTTATTGACTTCGGTTCAGGGAGCGGATTATGTAGATATTACCAATAACGGCCCTTCGAATGATGATTTGGGTTATTGGGTGAAATTCTCTTATGTAAACAAAGCAACGAATTACAAATGGAGAGCTCCTTATGACCGTTCCAAGGCCTTCTTTAGCCAGGGAGCGTCTTATACGGATGAAGACGATAAAGCGTCTTACAGCTACGGAGAAAAAGAATTGTGGTATATGGGTCGGATGGAAACCAAGACTCACGTGGCTATCTTCAAGATGAGCGAACGGGAAGACATGGTGGAAGCATCTGCGGAAATCGGAACTACAACGGATACGGATTTATCGGACCAGCAAGTTCCTTTGAAATTAGATGCTATTGTTATCTATGATAAAAAATCATTCGAAGACCTGGGAGAGAACGCACGTTTCTTGCAAAAGATCGTTTTTGATTATGAGTATAAATTATGCAGGGGAATTCCTAATTCAAAAAACACAATCAATAGTCATGGAAAACTGATGCTCACTAAACTTTCTTTTATGAGCAATGGCTCGACGAGGGGCTTAAATAACAGTTATAGTTTCCAATACCAAGCAGCTGCTGACGGTCCGGCCGGAACAACGTATGCCAATCCCTACTTTCAAACGGGTGCTTACGATTCCTGGGGAATGTACAAACCCAGGATTGATCATGAATTTGCAAACAACTTCCCTTATGTAAATCAGTTTAACCAACATTGGGATGACTTAATCACCTGGAAACCGCCATACACGCATTCTGTTGAAGATCAGGCCACCAGGGAGATTACAAAATCTACCCAGGACGGACTTGCTTCTGCCTGGAGTTTAAGCAAAATCATCTTACCGAGTAAAGGAGAGATCAATGTCAAATACGAGGCGGACGATTACGGGTATGTACAGCATAAAACCGCCAATCAGATGTTCAAAATAGCTTCTTTAGGGAATACGAATAACCCGGGACGCATTTACGAAGACAAGCAAGAAAATTTTGAAACGGATCCGGAAAAAAAACGGGTTTACTTTAAATTGGAGAAGCCTATCCCAACTTCTAATACCCTGGATGAGTGTGCCGCAATCGTTTTTAATGATTATGTCAAACCTATTCACCAGGAAAATGGTGAGCGTTACCTCTATTTTAAGACCAAAATGAAATTGACCTCCGGTGTACATGACTATGTGTCCGGATACCTGCCTATGGAAAATGGTCCGAAAGTCCTTGACGTACGCACATACGGAGTTGCTGAAGTAGACCTGGAGAACAATTCACATATTGCATCTGTTGACGGAATATCCTGTTACACTTACGGATATGTTACGGTCAAATCAACCTCCAAGATTCGTAAACCTTCTCAGAAATATACTTACCACCCGATGGCTATTGCCGGGTGGACCTATCTTCAAACAAGCGCCACGGAATTGTTCCAGGATCAGGCCGGTTTTTCTGATGATGTGAATGAAAGTAATTTCATGGGCAAAATCGGGGCATTCATGAATATCCTGCCCGAAATGCTCATAAATTGGGGTGGTGTTAAAAATTATTGCGCAGGTAAGAAATTCTGCAGTGATATCAATCTGAATCTTTCCTGTATTCGTTTGGCAAGCCCGGATAAAATTAAATTCGGAGGCGGGCACCGTGTTAAGGAAATTTCCATTACGGATGACTGGGGAACTTCTACAGGTGGTGGAACAGCGGATAACCGGACATACGGTCAGCGTTACGAATATACGATCGAAGAAAACGGAAAGCTGATTTCCAGCGGTGTAGCTGCTTATGAACCACAAGCCGGTGGCGATGAGAACGCCTTAAAATACCCGTACTTTTATGCGGAAAAGCAAAACTATTTCAGCAAGAATAATTTATTTACAGAGGCTCCCTTCAACGAAGCGCTTTTCCCGGGGGCAAATGTCGGATATCGGAAAGTAACAGTTTCTTCTATCAATACAGATAACCAAATAAAAAATGCAGCTCCTGGGGGGGCTCCTCCTGTTGGCCGCACCGGTGGAATTACGGAGCACTATTTCTACACTGCAAAGGAATTCCCCACGATGGTGGAAGCAAGTCAGCTGAAGGAAGAGAACAGTACACTGGATAGTTATAATTTGTTGATCCCGATTCCATTGATCGGTTCCCTGAAATACAATTACTATCATGGTACTCAAGCCTTCAAAATTGAGTTGAATGACATGCATGGGAAACCGAAAGGAATCAAGACCTATGAGATTAATAATTACGTAAAAAATATCAGTCCGATCACCGAAACAAGTTATGAATACCAATGCGACCCCATTTCATATATGGGGGAACAGGTTTGGAAACTGAACAACGAAGTATCGGTTATACCGAATGACAATTCACACACCCCGTCAAGCACGAAATTACTGGGCGTGGAAGTTGATCTGTTTACCGATCAGCGGGAATCCAAGTCGTTCCATGTAAGTGCCGGTGCGGCATTTAACCTCGACGTTGCTCCTCTCCCTTTCCCTTTACCAAGTGTATGGCCTTCGTATAGCAACACAAAACAGCTTTTCAGAACCTATGTGACTAATAAGGTGATTCATCGTGCCGGAATCTTAAAGAAAACAATTTCAAGGGATTTGCAAAGCAGCAATGAATCTGAAATTATGGCATACGATGAAATTTCCGGGAATCCGATCCTGGTAAAAACCAAAAATGAATTTGGAGATGATTTCTACAGTTATAGTATTCCTGCGTATTATCAGTACGATTTAATGGGGCATGCTTCCAGGAACATTGACTACTGCTTCAAAACAACCTTAAATTTAGCTTCCGGCAATTGCTATTATACATTTAACGCCACAACTCCGGTTGATCGCACAAATGAGTTGGTTCGGGGAGATGAATTGCTTGTGAATGGTGTGAAATGTTATTTCCTGGGCTGGACTTACAATGGGGATTTAAAAGCATCGGGAATGATTCATGCTCCATTCGGATCTATCCCAGGGAGTCTTACAGATGCGTCATTGCGTGTTATCCGTTCCGGAAGAAGAAACCATTATGCTACGATGGCCGGTAATTACCTGACGAAAGGAAGTATTGAAAACAATGGCTTAAGCAATATCTCATTGACATTGGGAGATGGAACTGCGTATACCGCGAAGAAAATAAACGCAAACGTACTTTCTGCAACTGCCAGCCTATTCATGGACAGCTGGAGAGATGAGATCCCCGGAACCTACCAAACCTTAGATTTCCCAATGAAAGACCGTCTGGGAAATACCATGCTCGATGAAAGAGGAAACCCTATTATTATGTATGGCGAAACATTTATTGGAGATGATCAGGTGAATCCTTACTTAACAGGAAACGCCGGGATCTGGAGATCCTATAAATCCTATACCTATGTTGGTAAACGCAAATCTTCTGCTTTGTTGTCATACAATGCAACAGATACAGATCCGAAATTGTACGATGACGGCGTCTTTGACGAAGCAGTTCCGATGTTTGACTGGAACCTGGGGCTTCCCGAAGATTATACAAATGGTGTTGGAGGCCCGTATACTTATAAAGACTGGGAATGGACCAATGAAATCACCCGCTTCAATACGGAAGCTTATGAAACGGAAAATGTAAACCGTTTGGGAATTTATTCTTCTGCTCTGTACGGATATGATAATTCTCTATCTATTGGAGTTGGTGGAAATGCCTCCTTGCATGAATTGGGTGTAATGGATTTTGAAACCTTTTCAACTGCTAGCGTTCCTTTCGGACAATCATTGAGAGAAAATGGTTTGAATTTCTATAACAATACCGTCAATGCTCCTAAGAAATTACTTGTTACGGAAATAGTGAATTTCTCAAATGCATTGTATACCGCTAACAATGATGTGGTGGAGATCACCTTTAAGTTTAAAACACCGGATGAAGCCACTGCCTTTGCAGCTTTGGTTGATGCAAGTAATTACAATATGGGGAATAATACTCCGACACTGGAGACATATCAAAACAAATCAAGTAAGCTGGAGAATACCTTTGGAATCACTTTGGTGAGCAAAGCTTCCGCGAACAAAAAAGGAAACCAATCACTCTCCTTAAACGGAAGGCTCCAGGGCAGTGTTGCTGTGGGATCTTATGAAGTGAAGTGTACGTTTAAACCTTATGTATGTAAACCTGGTGACGCGGATAAATTCCTTCCAAACAACAGTTACTATTACGGGAAAATCACCATGCTGAAAAAACGTTCTGTTGCGAATGTGGAAAGTTCCGTAGTAGCGACAACAACCTTTCCTGCAAGCGGCACCGACGGAATGAAAGCACATTCAGGAAAGAAAATGATGAAGGTAAACGGCTCACTGATGTTTGAACAGCAAAAATTCTGTTTTGAAAAGAATAAAACATATGTTCTTTCCATGTGGGTATCCCGTACAAATCAGGACGTCAAAACCTATCAGACATCCAATTTGGTGCAGCCTATTATGATTAACCAAAGCACTTTGGCCTGGGTGTTACCGCCAGCACCTTCGGCAACTACTACCGTGAAATATACTTATGGTAAAATAATCGAAGGCTGGCAAAAAGTGGATATTGAATTTAACATTGGCAATGATGGCGTATTTGATAATAATATTTTTGCCATCCGCTTCAATACCGGGAGTACGCCATTATATGTAGACGATGTACGCTTATCTCCGAAAACCGGGGGAATGAAAACCTTTGTTTACGATCCGATTACTTTCTGGCTAAAAGCTACTCTGAATGTAGATAATTATGCGACTTTTTATCATTACAACGAACAGGGTGCATTGACTTTAACGAAGCAGGAAACGGAAAAAGGAATTTTCAGTGTTTCGGAAAGCAGAAGCAGATTAAAAAAATAAATGTCTATGAAACAGTTTTGCACGATTATAGCTGGTTTATTCCTGTTCTCATATTCATCACAGGCTCAAAGTTTGATCGATGATCTGAAAGCGGTCTCTTCCGTCTTGGATACGGCGAAGTCCGTTAAAATTCAGGTTGTCTGTAAAGTTTATTCAAAAAAGGGAGGTGATTTGGTCAGTTCGATAAATACCGGGATTACTAAAAAAGGGAAAATGTCAGTTTCCCTTTTTGATAACCTGGAAATTTTCACCAATGAAAAATATGGTGTATATGTGGACAAGGAAAATGAATCCATTATGGTTGTTTCCAAAAGCAAACATGCCGCACGCTTGAATTCCATGGGAGATAAACATATGAACGAGTTCGTTTCCTGGATGAAAAAACAGCAAACCAAAGTAGACTTCAAACCTGTTTTAATTTCCGAAGAAGCTGGGATCCGGTCTTATTCGGTCACGAGTTTAGATGATTTAAAAGAGTTAATAGTTTCTATAAATGTAACGAATCACACGATTGAAAAAATCAGTTATGAATATGTAGAATCAAGTCAGCAAAAACAACATTATATTTTATTGGACTACACCAAATTCCTGATCAATTCCAAAGAAATTGACCTGGACCAAAAAGATTATTATATCCAGCAATCCGGGAAATTTCTTCCCGGGAATAAGTATAAATCCTATTCTATTTCCACCGATTTATGAAAGCTATCCTCCTCACCTTATGTTCTTTCTTTGTCTTTTTATCCTACGCAGGTGATGGTACCTGGCTAAGAAAGGTAGCTAAAAAAGATTTACTGGTAACCCAGTATAATTTATTTGAACCCCAGCGCATATCAGGGGAAGATACGCGATCGTTTAATAAAATGCGAGCCTTCGTTCGTCTGAGTTATACCCGACATATGCAATCGGATGTTTCTCATAACTACGATTGGAATATGCAGGTTAATTTCACTTATTTGCTAAACGGAGTCACTACTCCTGGCAATTTGCAAATCAGTAATGAAGCAAGTAGCAGGGTATACGAGGATTATCTTGAGATCCCTCTCCCTGCTTCCGCACTCGGATATGCTATCAAGATCACAAGTGTGACAGGAAATTATGGCAATCTGAATGCAGGGGCAACAACCGCAGTATCTAATCCGCAGGGAAGTAATACGATTCCGTCAGATATTGATCTGATCATGGAACTAAGACCTGAACGTGTTTATAATCTGAATACCTCAGCAGTTGTGGAAGATATCAGCAGGATCAATTTTGTCCCTGCAGAATATAAATTGTATTGGAATTACCTGCAGGGTGCGGAAGAATATGACCTGGAATGGGTTTTTATCGATAAGTACAGTCCGGAATATGCACAGGTCATTCTTGCTGAACCGACATCTCCAAATGAATTAACGGGTTTTTCCTTACCCTTCGAATTATTAGAACCGACTCGCGTACGTGTATGGGGGAACAGCTACCAACTGGATAAAACATATCCGGAGGGAAAACTCTATTTCCGCGTAAGGCCAGTAAGCACTTTTGCCGATCAGACGAATGGAATTTCAGATGATATCCGGACCGGAAAATGGGGTTATCTTACTTCCAGTGTACAGCTATCAATTTGTAAATATGAGATTACAAATCTATCCGAATTTGATTCAACGAAGACCTGGCTGTATGGAATATCTTATGCAGATGATGGGAAAAGTGTGAGCACACTCACCTACTTCGATGGGAGCAACCGCGGACGTCAGAATTTGACTTATAACACTTCGGATAACGTTACCCTGGTTGGTGAGTCCAAGTATGATAATGAAGGCCGTCAGACAGTTAGTGTGATACCTGCACCGGTTGCGGGGCGTAACCTCTTGTTTAAAAACAATTTTAACCTGGCTTCCGGAAGTGTTTTTGATGAAGAGGAAATTGAACAGTCAGTTATTCCTCCTTTATTGAATACTTCAGGTTCTGCAAAATACTTCAGTCAGAACAATGATTTTTTCGGGGATCTGTTCCGCGATGCCATTCCCAATGCGAATGGTTATGTCTTTAGTCAGACGATTTTCCGCAACGACGGAACCGGACGGATTGAACGTGTCGGAGGGATCGGTGAAGAGTTCCAGGCAAACGGAATTCACGCTGCCCGGACCTGGTATGGAAGTACCAATGTGGCTGAGTTGAAACGCTTATTCGGTGACAATGTGAGTGATTTCCCGCAGGGCTACCGCAAAGATATGGTGGAAGATGCAAATGATCAGTTGAGTGTGACCTATTACGATAAGCGGGGAAACACCATCGCAACTGCATTGGCAGGTGATGCCCCGGAAGCTTTACGCAAACTGGATTATACGGAAGAAATCATTACGACGCCACTGAATGACAATAATGTGCAGATAGGAAATTCGATGATTTCGGAACATACCTACCTGAATACGATCCCGGGATCAAACATTACATTGAATTATTCATTGACCACCATCGCACAGCATATTTCATCGCAAATACTGGTTATTGAAGGACACGAGTTATCCCTTGGTGAGTTTTGTCCGGATTGTGCCTATAAATTACGCATCGAAGTAAAAGATCAATTCGGGCAAACGATCGGAACTCCTATCCAGGAATCGATCACTCCTTCTTCGGTTTGTCAGCTGGTTGCCTATACAAGTTCGGCTTATGTGGTAACCCTACCCGAAGTTGGTGAATACCGCATTATAAAAACGCTTACTGTCGACGAAGAGTCGATGATCGCTTCTTTCCAGGCACAATTGGACGCACAGGGAACCAGTTCTTTTGATTCTTTTTTACAAAGTTATTTGTCAACGGTAGATATAACAGCCTGTTTCACAGATTGTGAAGACTTATGTGCATACTCTGTTCGCTTGGACTACATCCAGCAACATGGTGAGGCAGCCTGGGTTGGGTTGGGAAAATCCGGGCAAACAGCTTTGATCGATGCATGCGTTCTCAATGAGTGTGGTATTGAAAACCATAACTCGGACACAGAACCAATCGCAGTAGATGAAGTACAGGGTTGCGAAGCACAGCGCCAAAGGCTCATTCACCAGATCTCAGTCGGTGGGGTACTGTATGAAAATCATTCCAGTTCTTTCTGGACATCTTTAGGAGCTGGTCCTGTGACCATCAATGGAACTTCTTATACCATTGCTCAACTTCAAGATCCATTGATCTATACTTCTGCAATGGCAACAGCACTCTTACCGGTACACAGAGAATATTGTATGCTTTTGAACGGCAGATGTGAGAAATGGATCGATGTTCAGAATGCCAGCCTGGATATTACGGCAATTATTATGAGTACTCCCTGGCCGGCAACGACCCCTACCAGCGGTGTATTTTACCAGCCATATGATGCAGCTTATGACCACGCAAACAATACATTTGGAATGCTGGCTTCACTGACTTCCCAGATCAATAATTTTGGTGCGGCGAATAACCTGCCGGCATATAGCGATTGTTCGACCAATTGGCCCCTGGTAAACAGCGGGAATCTTTACGCAGTGGTTACTGCAATGGCAGCGCGTATTGCATCTCTATCAGCGTGTGAAGGGGATCCGATGACAACGGATGAAATTACCGATTTAAAGAAACAGCTGTTTTTAGGCTTGTATTTAAAGGTGAAATGGCAGTTGGTGAAACAATTGGCTGGCTGTACGTTCTACGATGATCAGAATGCCATTTTCATGATCCCGCCAATGACTTATGCGTCAATAGATGCAATTGCAGATGCTGCTATCAATGGAACACTGAATACAAAAACCTGCCACGAAAAAGCGATCGACAACGTCAATATCTGGATGACTTCTTTATCTCCAACATGTTTATCGGCAATTGGCATCAGCAGCTTTACGACAATCACTCCTTACAATTCGACTGCTGCCCTTGCTTTGCAGTCTGCTTATTCCTCCTCTTCAACAAGTGGCGGACTGGTCCAGTTATTCTACAATTATTCACGATCGGTTTGTGAAGCTACAACAGCACCAAGTCCTGTAAATGAGAATGTCCTGGGTCTGTTCTATGATCCGGATCCGGCAAACACCATTACGAATGCGCCAGGAGAAGTTCAATACGATGCGATTAAAAGTTTATTGACAACGACCGGATGCAGTTACAGTACAACTTCGAATTTACCTTTCGAAGTTGATCCTCCTACCTCTTCAGGCACAGGTGGCGGAAACGCTGGAACAACAAACTTCACTGCAATGAACCAGGATCTGAACACCCTGATTCAATCGGTTATTACCTGTACCACCTGTCCCACTGTCGGAGTTCAGAACGTACCTGTACAAAATATCCCGATGTGGTATGTCAAAACATTGACAAATGTTACCTTGCCTAACGGAACGATCGGTTCTGTCAGATATATTTATCCGAATACGAATGTGGTTATTTCCAATAACTCAATGCTTGCATTTCAATGTACACCCACATACCAGCATGGACCATATAGGAAACATTACCTTCAATTTGAGATCACAGATGGGAGTTGTACCTACTCTTCAAAAGATTTTGATATTCCTTTGAAAGACCCCACGAATGGAGTTTACTTCTGCGAGAATTACATCGACGGAGCATTGGAACTAGATCCCTTCACATATACTCACAACGTTTCAAATTACAATGAGACGCCTTTTTACGGCAATAGTAATTCCAGCCTGAACCTGACTGTATCTCTTATTCCGGGAACAGCACCGCTTGATCCAAGTCCGAATGGAGTAATTTCCGCGCTCTATACCCGTTGTATGTATAACGCTCCTGGGTATGGATGTTCACAACCTATTGACTATAAATGCGGCGCCGGCGCCGGAGATCCTTCCGGTGACCTTGGAAGTTCCTTTGAAACAATCAATGACCTGATCCCGGATATGGCTTCTCAATTGGAAACGGATTGTATCCAATCCCAAATCCAGCAGGCAACTGCCGATGCACAGGTGCTCTACAACCAGGTAATAGAAAACTTGTGGAGCCAGTTCTACGAACAAATGAAATCCTGCCTGAATGCACGCGAAGATTTCAGAATGACTTATAAACTGATGGAATATCAGTATACACTCTATTATTATGACCTGGCTGGTAATTTAACCCAAACGGTTCCTCCGCAGGGAGTTCACCCCTTCAACCAGACTCAGATCGATAACTGTTTACTGCCAAGTAATACCCCTTCCTTCCCGGCCCACGACATGGAAACCCGGTATGTGTACAATGGACTCAATGCGCTAGTAAGTAGTTACACTCCTGATGGTGGTAGATCTGATCTGTTCCTGGATAAATTGTACCGTGTGCGCTTTTCACAAAATGCCGAACAATCGGCAAAAAGACGGGCCACCTTCAATAAATACGATGAGTTGGGACGCGTGACCGACGCAGGTGAGTTTGTTAAGTTGACAAACGAAAACCTGGCGACAATTGCGGCAGATGAAACCAATCAGAACTTCCCGACAACCCGTATCCTGGATTTTACGCATACATTTTACGAAACTGGTTATAATCCACCTTCGGGAACAGCCTTCTATCCTTCTAATGCATCCCCTGACGTTACATTGGCTTCGGCCTTCGGCACCGACGGACAGGAGAACCTGCGAAATACCATTGGAGCTGTTATGCACCGGCAAGCAGATTATATTGTAGACGCAAACGGGATCAATGTGCTCGACGGAAATGGAAATGTGACAGTATCCACAGGAACGGAGGTGATCTCGGTCCTATCATATAGCTATGATGTGCACAAAAATGTGAAAACCATGATTGCTACCAATAATCACCTGGCATCCATCGGTATGCAACACAAGCGCACCAATTATATTTACGACCTGATTTCCGGAAATGTGGAAGAAGTGCAGTACCAAAAAGGAGCTAGCGATGAGTACCGCCACCGGTACCACTATGATGCAAATAACCGACTGGTAAGGTCCTACACTTCTCATAACGGTGATTTCTGGGAACTGGACGCGAAATACTTCTACTACCTGCATGGTTCGCTTGCAAGAAGGGAATTGGGTCATGACCAGGTGCAGGGTACCGATTACGCCTACAACCTGCAAGGCTGGCTGAAAGGAGCAAATAGCTCAACCCTGGATCGTACACGAGATATTGGAAAGGACGGAAATTCCAATGCGGATAACCAATTCTTTGGAGTAGATGCGGTTGGTTTCTCCTTGGGTTACTTTGACAAGGATTACCAGGCAATTAAAGACGCTGCAGAAAGTACACAGGTCTATACCAACGATTACTTTGCAGGAACAAGTGCCGTTACAGATCAAAACCTGAACACGGACTCCCATGCTTTCGGCTTGTCAATGGCCAGCCTGTACAATGGAAATATTACGCACATGGTGACTGCCTTGCGGGATCTGAATGAGGCAAAGATCGACATCCTGGCAAACAATTATCAATACGATCAGTTGCAGCGCATCCGTGAAATGAAGGTATATCATGCCACAAACCTTCAGACGAACAATGATTTCACTGGGGCTGCTTTGTACCGTTCCGGAGGAGGTTCTTCAAGTGCTTTTCAGGAAAGTTACACTTTTGACAAGAATGGAAACCTTTCCTCTCTCAAGCGCAACGGTGAAGGATTAGGAGGCGCCGCAAGTCTTCCAATGGACGATTTCACATACATGTATTATACACAGTCCGGAAGTTCAGTTCTGAATCCGACTAATGGAAACCGTCTCGGAGGGGTCTTGGATGCAGTAACAGGCGACCCTCATTCGGAGGATATTGAAAATGGTCAAACTAACGTAAACTATAAGTACAATATCAACGGGCAGCTCATTTCAGATGCCCAGGAAGGAATAGGAAAGATTGAGTGGACGGTGACCGGGAAAGTCAAAAAGATTGATTTTTTATCTGACGGCTCACATGACCTGAAATACATCTACGATCCGATGGACCGCAGAATTGCCAAAATGGAGTACATGAACGCCCTGCATACGATCATTAAGTGGACTTATTACAGTTACGATGCAGGTGGGAATGTCATGGCGACTTACGGGCGTACACGCACCTATGTAAATACTTCCGGATCGGTGAACAATTATACCGACAATTATAAAATCAATGACCACTTCATCCATGGAGCTGAAAGGCTGGGAACGGAACTGGAAAATGTGATCTTATTTGATGAGAAATACACTCAGTCAACATCAGAATCTACCGACGTGGAAATTGCTCGTGGATGGAATATGGTGACTCCGCCAAGAGGAGTTTCTTCCCCGGATTACACTAGACGAATTGTTGGAGATAAGCGTTATGAACTTTCCAACCACCTTGGAAACGTATTGGAAGTGATCAGCGACCGGAAAGTAAAAGCCCCCCCTTCCGAAACAAACTCCCAGCTTCAGCCTCTATATAAGGACATGGCAGGTGTTACGGTGAGTTCAGGAATAATTACCCGAACAACCGCAGGCACCGGCTGGGGACCAAGCGGCGGAGCTTCCGTTGAAACCCTGTCACAGGGAGATTCTTTCGAATGGACTTTGGGTGGCGCAAATGCAGCTGCGAATCAATACATTGATGTTGGCTTGTCCTACATAAATGCAAGCAGTGGGGCGTCGACCATCAATTACGGCTGGTATACTCACGCAAGCGGTTTAACCGTACTGGAAAACGGGGTGCTTGTCTCCGGGCAAACATACGGAACACACGGTGCCTATGCCCCGGGCGGAGTATTGAAGATCTCGCGGTCCAATAACAGCATCCAGTATTATTACAACGGAGTACTGAAACATACCAGTGCCGATCAGAACCCGACGGTTCCGATGCTGATAGACTTTGCCTTTTACGAGGTAAACCGCAGCATCTATGGTTTGAAGATCCAGTCCTCTCCCCGCTATGCGGCAGATATTGTTTCCTACTCAGATTACAGCCCATACGGAACATTACTGGCCGGCAGACATGGAAATGACAACACCTACCGCTATGGGTTTCAGGGGCAAGAGCGAGATGATGAGATCAAAGGGGCGGGGAATTCATTGAACTATGAGTATCGTATGCATGATCCGAGAATCGGTCGTTTCTTTGCGATTGATCCGTTGGCAGGTAAATACCCATATTGGACTCCATATGCTTTTTCTGGAAATCAAGTAATTCATACGGTTGAATTAGAAGGGCTTGAACCTGAAAATGGTTTAATGATACCTGAAAATGTTGGAAAAACATTTTTATCACGTTCTCAAGCAAGCGGGCTAGAAGATCAAGTTTTTTATTATAAACTGCTACAAAACAATGATAAGTCTGGCATCTACTGGGATCAAGGCGATGAATATGTTGGACCAACTCTCCGAGAATCGGCAATGTTAGAGGAAAATATATATCTTCAAAACAACTATACTGAAGGTGTTGAAACCCTACTAAGTCAAAAAGAAAGCGAAGAAGATAATAATACTGTTGGTGGTTATCATTTGCAGAAGATTATCGCAGGTAAAAGTGGATTAAGAGTTGGGATTTACAAACGAACTATTGATGATATCGATTTTTATGGAGTCGTTTTTGCTGGAACTAATCAGGGAAAAGACTGGTTGACAAACGTGAAGCAAGGAGGTGGTGGATCAGAAGAGCAGTATGAGATGGCGGCGCGAATTGGAAACATTTATAAGGATACGAAAAACACAATTTTTGTAGGCCACTCACTTGGAGGTGGACTAGCAAGCCTTGCATCCCTTGTTTCTGGTAAAACGGCCTATACTTTTAATGCTGCGGGTCTATCAACAAGGACAATGAAAAGGTATGGGGTTGAAGGTAAATCTCAATCCACGATTAGAGCTTATGTGATCGAATATGAAGTTCTCAATTATCTTTTAGGACCACTAGACCTCGGGGCTAACGGTAAAATACATACATTAGCTCCTAAGCTTCCGTTACCCTTTGAAAAAGGAGAAGATTTGAATACAATGTCTGCCAGTAAAAAGTTTTTTGATTGGAGATTGGAACTTCATGGAATGAATGAAGTGATTAAATCATTAGGATTTCGCTAAAATATAAAAATATGGATAAGAACAAAGTACTGTTTATTCTGTTACTAATAATTAGTAATTTTAGTTGTGATTCGGGGAATACATGTAAAAAAATAAGTATTCCTAAAGGAGATTTTGATTGGGTTAAGAGTTATAAAGTCTCAGATAAAATTATATTCTCTGGTGATAAGGGAAATTTCGACACATTGGAGTTGATCGAAAAGAAAAAAGAATTTTCTCCTTGTAATAGATTTGAATTAGGGCCAAATCAATATGAATCTAGCCATTATACTTTCCTCTCTCAAAAAATGAGCAAAACCGAGAGTGCTACAGCTGGAATAAGGGGGACTACTGGAAACAGCATATATGGTTATAACAAAAGAGTTATTTGGGCATTTGGGCTCTATTGGGTGACTAAAAGTATTGATCAGGATAAAAAAATTCAAACTGAGAAAATTAAAATTCCAGCTTTTAAGGATAGTATTGAAACCCTGTATTTTACGAATGGTAATTATAGTAATGGTAGAAGTGCACTTATTGATTTTTTTAATTGGAATAAAGTTTATGGGTTGGTAAGATTTAAATTGAGGGAGACAGGTGAAACCTATGAATATTATAAAAGATTATAGATTTATTAAACCCAGTACAGCATTTTGTACTGGGTTTTTCGTTTTGGTGCTGTCTCAAAATTGCACCTCCATTAGAAAAAGAGGTAGTGTTATCAATAATCACTTTCGACCATTCAAAATATATAACTAACTGATTATTAAGCAAAATATCATCGTGAAATTTTAAAAACAGGTGAGGATTATTCTTCACCTATTTCATTTTCATGCATTCTGCAAGCTCAAAACACATTAATGAACCTTGTATTCGGAAAGGAAAACAAAATGATATTCTTTATGCCATTGTTTGTTAATTTTAGCACGAGAAAAATGCTCGCGCCAGCTTGGGGATTTATCAAGAAAAGATTTATTAGAGCTTAGAGCTTCTGTAAATAGATGGGCTAAAGATCAAGGATTTACTGAATTAAACTATAAAGGAGTACGTGTAGAAAATAGTTCTTCCGCAAACCCTGGAATGGTTTTGGACTGGACTATTGACCTAACTAAAATTAAAGTAATGATTCAAAATGAAAATGAGTATTTAGAATTTGTAAATTCAGATATGAACTATGAAGATGTTATCCATATTGTTAAAAATAAGGGTGCTACTCAAATTACATGTACTAAGATAGTAATGAAGATTTACAACCTTAGTTTGTCAAAAGCCAATGAAATAGTTCAAAATTCTATTCATTGGAGCTCATATAAATCAGGAAACGATCACTTAAGACAAACGTGGTTTTCAAAAGATGATTGAGTTAAAAAAAACAATTGGTAATGCAATCTGCACCTAAGTATTAAGAAAATAGATTTATTGAAAACCCAGTACAGCATTTTGGGTAATGTTTCAGCTGTGTTGGTAACACTTGAAAAATCTGATTTCAACATGAAAATCAATTTAATAACTTTTTGAAACAAATTGCGTTTAGGGGATAGTTAACTATCCCCAGTTCACGCGAATGTTAAATCAGAAGCTATTGACTCACTGCGCAACCTCCCAAAGCTGGCTCTCGTACCGATAAAAGTAAATCCCTTCATACTTTATCCGGGAATATCCCTAATTTTAAGCTGTGAGAATCGGAATAACCATTTTAGTTTGTTTCAGTTGCTTCCTGACCTTTGGCCAGCGAAACAGCCGGGATATCCCCTCTGTGGATCTGATCTATGGCTTCCGGACGTTACATAAGCCAATGTTCGGCTCTGCAGTAGAAAAAAGATACAGCACCTTCTCTGATTTTAAATGGTCCTCTCCTCTGCAGTTTCTTGGAGCAGGAATCACGGTTTTGGGAGATTCTCTGGATACCGGTGGAAAATACTTTATCGGGAATATACAGATCGTTGCCTACCTGCCCCAGCGGATTTCTATAAACGATAGTGTGACAGCAAAATCAGGTGGATTTAATGTCGGGCTGACCTTTCTGGGCTTGGATGCTTTTCCTCAAGTCAAAAATTTCGATCTGATCTTCAATTTGGGTTTTGACGCAGGAAGAATTTTGCTGACAAATCCCGGACTGCATCAGCGAAACCTCTATTTCGCCCCGAAATTGTCTGTTCAGCCCAAAGTAAAAATGGGACCTGTGGCACTCTCTCTTTTTGCGGAATACGGAGTTGACCTCACCAAGGACAAATGGCGTAAAACCTGGTTTGGCCCGGGACATCAAAACAACTTAACACCCTACTCGAATAAGATTGGCGGACTATCCGGGCTTTCCTGGTTTGTGACACTAGGATATGTATTGAAGTAGAATTTCCTGTAGCATCCGGAATACTTGTTCCATGGCTTATTGGAAATGATAGTTACTCTCACGAAAACGAAATTACTCAATAATCAAGATCATACTTTTCAGTCAGCATCGCTATAATCTCGTTTTGATTATCCAGTGAATCATCGGTTTTAGTCAATGCATTGTATTCGTTTTGAATTTTCACAGCCATGAATGTGTCATCCCAATGTATCGCGTTATTTGGACAGTGTTCCTGGACCAAGGCCTTAAACTGTTCAACATATTTGAAATCCGTGATTGCTTTTGTAAACAATTGAAGCGTCCAGGTTGAAACACTTTTGATAACAATACCTTCCGTATCCTTCCCGCCTATTTTCCAGTCTATTCTATTTCCCAATTTCTTTAGAGAAATGCGATACGAAAAATCCTTATTGGCAATTGAGACACTTAATATGTTGTCTTGAAGTTTATGATTTATCATGATGTGACTTTTGTTTTAAGTTTATGTCTGGTCCCAAATTTTGAGATTGATCCGATAGTAAAAGTAAACAATCTGGATTTCAATGAAAATCAATTTCCATAAAAGACAAAACCCTCAAGACATTTGATATTCTGACGCTAAAGGTCGGAATTTCCAACATCTTGAGGGTTTCTAAGCTTACAGTTCAGAGTAGCATTTCAAAATGCTTGACATTAAAGACTTCTGGACAATTAATAAATCAACACGAAGCAATGGTGAAGCAAATTGACTTCATCATTCCAAGAACAACCTACTAACTTCAGCTGTATTTAAAGCCCAATTCATGTCATACACTTCATCTGCTTTTTCAGCATCTTCGATGATAGCTAAACCTTGTACATCTGCTTTCATGTTCAATAAATCTCCAATCTTTAACTTAGCATCCAATTTGTTCAATAATGCTTCTAAAGTCAAAAGATTGAAATCTTGAATTACTTGTCCTCCAAAGCTCATTTCTAACCAAACGATCTCTCTATTCTCTACATCAAGAACCCCAAACACCATACCCTTTGTAAGGCTTTGTTTAATTCTTACTTGGTGTTGAACAGCTGTAGGGTCATAAGCTACACCACTTGAAGAAATCTTCATTGGAGAGTTACTATTCATCCAACCAACTACTACGTTTGGTGCCAAGCTGCCATTCGTATAAGCATTACAAGCGAAACTCACATACTTTGCTCCTGATCGAGTTAATTCATTCAAATCAACATCAATGTATTCAGCAGTCCCTGTTTTATCAGGAATACTTTGAATATCTCCGCTATGCTTACAACCTGGTATCACAAGTTGTGAATAGGAGCAAAATTCATTCTTTTTCTCATAGACTACTCTACAACTCAAATCCATATCAAGATGCTGAGCAGGAAGCCCCTCTCCCCATTGTAAAAATAATCGAACAGTATCTCCTTCAACCTTGAATTTGGTTCCCATTAAAGCACCTGGTAAGTCTTGAAGATGTTCACTTCTATCTCCAATAGCTATTGGAATATTAAATAACCCTTTGTCAATGTAGATCGTGCTATTCGTATTCCCCACTTTACTGAAGTTACTTTTGATGACTTCTAAACTCAAGGACTGAACTAATGACTGCATTCTTTTCAATTCCTGATCAGTATACAATTGAAGTAATTTATTCGAAGGAATATTCTTACTCACTCCTCCCAAAGGTTTTACAGTTCTAGATGAACTTTTATCGAAATATATTTCAGCATACATATTCAATGTAAAAATCAATCTTGATGGAACTTTATCCATTACTTCTTTGAAGTGTTTAATCGACACATCTGGCCCGAACCATAACATGGAAGAAAACAATGATCTGGTAAATAATCCTGGTCTCTGCTTTAATAAAGCAAAAGTACCTTCAGTATCTGATTTCAATTTGTTCTCATTTACTTTACCTTGCCATACCTCGTATTTTTCGTTGTAGAACGTATCCAATAATTCAGCTAAGTTTTCAAATCCTTTTCGTTTACTGTATTCCGCTAATCTCAATGCTCTGATTACTCGAACCCACATACTTCTTTTCGGGTGCATCATTTCACATTGGTCAACAATGTCTAAGGTTAAATTGTTTAACCACGTCGCATATCGTTGACATTCACTTCTAGTATACTTTAACTTCAAATCAGCCAATGACTTAATCTTTGTCTCCATACTCTTGTCAAGCTGTGGGTGCAAGTTTTTTGCATTTTTCTCCAATCGGTTCACGATTGTTTTTGGTTCGATAATTTGTAAAAACCCAGTATGATTATACCATAAGTACCTCAATACATCATTAGGTGTTTTGAAAAACTGACCTGCCAATTCTGAATGATCTTGTTCAACGAGAACGTCAATGACAACCATCAACGTTTCCTTTATCTTAACTTCAACACCTGATGGTATGTCGAAATGAGTCACTAGGACTTTAAGGTCGTCGACTTGGGTAGCATCTAAAGCAACAGGTGATTCCAAAAGACTCATAAAGTATTTTTTCAAATCATCTTCTGTCCATAACTCCAATGTTTTCAATTTGTTCGCTCCAGAAACATAATCCAACTTATCAAATTCAAATGGAGTTCCACAGAATGGACACCCATTGTATCGTTCAATTGGAAACGTATTATTCGGAATTAAGTGTCCACAAGGGAGTTTGGTTCCTTTGTTGGTTTGAAAAACATTGGCAAACCAAGTAATAATATGATCAATAACAGATTCTCCGGTTGGTACATTCCATTGCTTTACTAAAGGTGTCCAGTTCTTGTTCACACCTGTGACGCCTTTCAATAATTCAAACAACTCCAATTGTGTCTTTGGAGAAATTCTATTCACTTTGTTTAGTAAATCTTCAGAAAAAGTATATCCCAACTTAGAACAATTCGCTAAAAGTACACTTGTTGTCTCGTTAATATGTTTAGCGCCATCACTTACAATCCACTCTTGTGGAATCACAATGGCATTTTTTCTGATTGATACTTTTAATAATTCTGTTTTCATAATTCTAGTTTTTTAAATTTTAATAATCAGGTAATTTTGTTTCTCTGTCATTTCCTATAAGTGATGGGTTATACCCAAGAAGTAAGAAACAATTGACCATATTATTTTTAGGGGTAATTCATGATCTAATTCAACCAGTCGCCCTCCTTGCGGAGACCAGGATTCGAACCTGGACATGGAAGTAAGATCATGTTGACCCATTGTTTTATAAGGTAATTAACTAACTCTCAAAGACGGATTCGAACCGTAAGACCAATCTGTAGTAAGTTGGTTTTGACCTTAATAGTGAGACAGGTGGGATTCGAACCCACGACCTGGGCATTAGGAGTGCTGAAGTAAGCTTTTATTGACCATGGGTAATTTAAAAGCTAACCTGCTCTACCAACTGAGCTACTGCCTCAATTAAGTAGGTAATTGAATAAGTTAGTTTACGTGACGGGTAGTTTTTGAAGTAACTTATTCTTGACCTGCAATATTTAAATGAACGTTTTGTCTTTCGACACAACAAAGATTAATACCTGCTGCGCAATTATTCTGCGTAGAGAAAATCTTTTATTTTTTGTAGGAATATCAAGGTTAGGACTCGCATCTTTAGAACCATATCCCAACGTTTTATCCTCAAACTCCTAATTGTGGAACAGACAGGATTCGAACCTGTATCTTCGGATCTTCAATCCGGCGCATTGACCAACTTTGCTACTGTTCCAATTGTACGGAGAGAGAGACTCGAACTCTCAAAATTCTGTTCCTAAAACAGACGCGTATACCATTCCGCCATCTCCGCATTTATTGTTGCCCTGACAAGAGTCGAACCTATAGTCCAAGAATCAAATTCTTGTGTGTTGCCTTTACACTACAGGGCATTTTGTCTGAGAAGCAGGATTGACTTTGTCTTTCCTGCGTGTCTCAGCTTGAACCAAACTCAAATAAACTTGATTTGGTTACTTCGTCTGAGAAGCAGGATTCGAACCTGCAACCTCCCGCGTCCAAGGCGGGTAAACAACCATCGTTATCTTCCCAGTTTCATGGCACTGATTCCGAGAATTCGAAACGAACAACTCAAGAGACAGTCGAGTGCTCTGGCTAAAGCCACAGTGCCATTGTGGAAGTGGCAGGATTCGAACCTACACGCTCCTAAGAGACCAGATTTACAGTCTGGTGAGCCAACTCAGCCGCGGCTGACTCAACACTTCCATTAAGTCGGATAGGTAGGAATCGAACCTACGTGCTCCTCATCCCAAATGAGGCGAGATAAACCTAACTCCTCTACTACCCGAGTAAAGAGACAAGAATGAGATTCGAACTCATAAAAAAACGGGTTTGCAATCCGTTGCCTTAACCATTCGGCCATCTTGTCTTTTGCGGAGAACAAAGGAATTGAACCTTCATCACGTTGCCGTGAACTCACTTAGCAGGTGAGCGTAACAAACCAATATTTACCTATTCTCCCTTCCTGTTTTTGGCGCATAAAAAAAGCATCTCATGGAGGAGATGCTTGAATTAGATTGTCTTTTTAATGATATATCTATTCTATTAAAACATCCTCCCGAATATTAGTGCGCGACTTCGGACTACAAAATCGTTGTGTTGGATAACACGGCAGCGATAATGGCTGAAACTGTATATGTAATTCTATATGTGTCATTTTTCTAATCATTTTGTCATTTCAATTCGACGGTGCAAATATTAGTATTCCTTTTCAATAAACCAAATAAAAAATGAATTTAACAACCTGCAAATCAATTAGTTAACTGTGTTTTTGAGCAATAGAATTCCACCCCACTTGTTGTGAGTATTGTACATTTTTTCCAATTGACTGTCTCCCAATTGATTCATGTTTCAACTACGCTTTTTCTATATCTATTATTTATCTTCTCATTTCTGAAAAAAAAATCAAAAAAAAAGCGTCCAAATTATGGACGCTCGTGTTATTATCTTCAATTATTCCTTATTTCTAACTCATACTGATTGAAAAATTTGCACAAAGTATCCCCATGTCCTGAAAATAATTCGGACAGAAACTGTAATACAGCGAGGGTTGTGACATATATTTCATTCTTTCAATCATTTTATTTCATATAATCCACAAGTTGACGTAGAATCAAGTTGATAGTTGCTCTACTTCCAAATAGAATTCTTTTCTAATTTGGATTAAAAGCATATTAATTAAATCGGTATCCGGAAAATCTGGAAGCGATGAATGGCGATATAGCTCTACAAGTTCTGCTTTCAATAATTCAGCTTTTTCAACCAATTCTTCATATCCATACTTTCCATCTTTTATCTCAAGCAAGTATTCACGATCCGAACGTTCTACAATGATCCTACCTTCAACCGCTATTTCCTTAGCCATGTGCAACAAGCGAAAGGTGTGCATCATATTTTTTGAATCATAATTTTTCCCATGGACGATTGTATTGGAATAACGTACATCATTTCGTTTTTCTACCCAATCCCAATATTCCCGGTACTTCCTGCAATAGGAAGAATAACCATCTTTATTGAAAAACAGCATTGCAATAGGGGTTTCTCCTTTTGGAATGTTACTCAGGTTAACATCATTGGATAATTCATTCCTGGCAATTCCTGAAAAACTCCATTCATTTGAAACATACAAGTTGTAACAGTCTCTCATGTGCGGAATTCGGCTGAGTCCACAATTAGTTTGATCTAATTTCTGAGTTGCAAGAAACTTTTTAAGTTCCACAGACTTTCCATCATCGAGTATAAAACAAAAATCCAGTATCGATTTCCGTTCCTTTTCCATTGGATTCACAATCTTCTTTTCTAAACCACGTGCCTTTTTTATTTGTGAATAAGCGTAGTTAGCAAATGATAACTCACATTGCTTACTTAGAAAAATGTTCATTGAGATTGTTTTGAAAAGTGGATGTTCATACAAAACACATCGTTCCGGAACATTTAACATCTCCAAAATATTGGGATTGTTGTTCGCACACAAATCAATGAACTTTCTCAATTCATAGTAAACAATATCATTGGATTCATTATTTACTTGCCCAATGTATTCCAAGGAAAAGAAATCATCTACTGGTAAGATAAAAACACCACGAATATCTGTATCAGAGTTTGGCGTATCTAATCCATAAGCTCTACTACCACTGATACATTCAAAAATGATGTATCCAGATTTTTTCAGCTCGTCAATAGTCATGATAATTGATTGATGAAAAACCGATCAAAATCAGCAACATTTGCTTTTTTAGCCTTGATCGAGTCTTTCAAGTTATTATTTTCCAGAACAATCTCTTTTACTAAAGCGATTAATTTGTCGTCAATAGCAGAGAATCCGGATTCATTCGTTTGTGCTTTTCGTGCGATAAGCTTATCTAAAGATTGGGCATTTTCTTCATCAATGAGAGAATACAAATCCTGAAATAAAACTGGTGGTATTTTTTCATTCTTTAAGATCCAATTCGCACAAAAAGCGGTTCTAGTTGCATAGAAAAAAGCTTTGAGTTTGAGTTCTTTTGATTCCAATTGTTCATAGAAACCTTTGTTCATGCTATGATAATGGTAAAATCCTGCAATCGGATTGAAATTTTCGATTGCCAACTGTTTCATCGCATCCAGTGTTCCACCACGATCTATGTAGACAATTGGTGAAAACAACCATCCCAAAAATGAAGCATTCGATTTTGCCAATAGTAAAGTTGCTTTTTTCAAATCCCAGCCTGAGCCATCTAAATCATCTTCCGTCATGAACTCGATGCTATCTTTTGAATCCCACAAACTGAGATAACTTTCCATTTTTCGCTTATAAACAAAACGAATATCATAATCTGAATCAGGTGAAGCAAATCCCCAAGCTCTGCTTCCAGATTCCACGGCAAAAAGAATTTCAATGCTATGGTTAAGCTCAACTTCTTGCAATTTCTTAAGTATTTGATCTTTCATAAATTCATTTTATTATAAATCCCTCACGCCAAATTGCATGAGAGAATCTGTTGTTTTTTCGATAAGACAAAGGAAGACCAAACCTGCGCAGTTATTTTGCGCAGGTTAAAAGTTTTATTTCCAAAACTGAAACCATCCTTTACTTTTAGTCTCAATCACATCAGTTTTTGGTGGTTCTGGAATTACTTTCTTAAATTCTATTCCATTTCGGAGCAATTGAATTGATTCTTCTGCATCCAATTTTTGCAATCTCTCTAAGAAAATTTCTGCATAGCTGTAAAGCTCGTTTTTCACCTGTTGTTTGTCGGTATAACCATCAAGTACCAGGTCCCAGTCATCAGCCAAATAATAAATTTGTGAAATCAGTGAATAATCATTGTTCCAATCGTGGAAACAACAAATGTTTCGAATGAAATTTTCAGTTGCCTCATCCGTTTTAGTATCCAAATACACTTCACAATTGTATTTTACGATTTGGACTAAACATTCTTCTTGATCAAAATGATTGAAGCAAAACTTTTCTAATTCCTTAAAGGCATGCTTGGATCTTAGATTAATGCTCACTAATTCAAATATCATTTCGTTTTCCAATAATTGACTTTTAATATAATCATCAGTATAAAGCCAAGTCTCAAACTCTTTCGTTGAAAGAGTTTGAGACATTAACTTAAATAACATTTTCTTTAGTGTTTCCATTTTTTCTTGTTGTTACGTTTTCGCTAACGCTTACTATTTCTAAGCGTTTAGACGTTTTTTCTTTTTCCAGGGAGCATTTTTTTCAAAGTCTCCGGCCATAATACAACCAAAAGGTTCAACTTCATCAATCACTGTTCCTAATCCAAATTCTTTCATTTGGTTCCGAACAGTTGCAGCACTTTTATAAGCACTCGGCAATTCCGTAATATCTATCTCATTAGAGAAAAATCTCACATCCAAGCCTTCTGTTTCTTCTGCAAAAACGGCTTCAATTGATTGCTCACCTTTACTTTTTCTATGCGCCGTTCTACTTATATTTCTTCCTGCACCATGAGGAGCAAATCCTAGATTGTTAGTCGTTGTTTCTCCGTCGACAATTAAGATTGGTTCCGACATGTTTAATGGAATCAATCGTGGACCAGTAATGTCGTTCATAAACTTACTGTCCAATGGCGTTGCACCTTTAGCATGGTAAAACAAATCTCCATCCTTGAACACAAAATTATGTTCATTCCAGAATCTATTCTCAACTGTTGACCCTGTTTCCGCAACAATTAAATCATGAATTGTTGAGTGATTCAACTTTGTCCATTCTCTAATAATTTGCAACGCATTCCAGTAATTCTGTCCTTCTTCTGTTTCAAATGGAATCCATGCATTTTGCTTCATTGTCTCAGGAGACAAATCTTTTCTGAACTTTTCCGCAACATGCATTCCTTGTTCATATAATTTAGCCCCCGGAGCTCTTGATCCATGATGAGTTACCACAACCGTGTTTCCTGTTGATTTTAACTTCCCAACATATAAGAAATGATTTCCATCTCCCTGAGTTCCTAAATGCTCCTGTGCCAATGACAACATTCTCACTGATTTCAAAAACGGATTCGATTCAAATTGTGCAATCAACTCCGCGGGCAAAGCAAATTGTTTCCCTCTCGGGCGACCACCCGGACCAAAATGTGTACATGCATGAGCAGCATCTAAAATCGTTTTTGGATCTGCTTTACCGAAATCCGTTAACATTACTGAGCAACAAATATCCGCACTATGCATTCCCGGATGAATCGCATTTTTTGCCACTGCAACACCACCAACGGGAATCAACCCGGCCGGACCTGTAGGACAAGCATCTGGCATAATTGCTCCGCCAACAATAGTTGGGGTCTTCATTAACTCATTCATTGAATCAATTACTTTTTCCACATTATCAATTTCCAATTCATTTTCAGCTTTAATATTGATAGCGAATTTAGCCGGCTCCAAGTTTAAAGGAATCTGATCAGGCAATCGGTATTGCTCTAGGTAATTCAACATTTCCGTTTCACTCAATTCATTTGTATTAATATGTTCGATAGCATCCTTAAACCATTTACCCGGTCTGAATCCTAATTCGATAATTGTATTTCCGTCAATTTTCATTTTCCTCTTTTTTGATTACTCCGCCAATCCCATTATTGACGGAGGTTCTTCTATGTTTGTTTCTAAGAACAATACAAAGATTTAACTCAACTGCGCAATTATTCTGCGCACATTTAAAAAAGAATTAATTTTAGTTCATGGCACAAAACAAAAATGCACTAATTCGTTATAGAACAATTGATAAATGTTTACAAAACAGTTATCGAAATTGGACATTGGAAGATTTGATTGAAGCGTGTTCAGACGCATTATATGAATACGAAGGAAAAGATGCAAACGTTAGCAAACGCACCATTCAACTCGATATTCAATTAATGCGAAGTGATAAATTGGGCTACAATGCTCCAATTGAAGTATATGATAAGAAATTCTATCGTTACGAAGATCCGGATTTTACAATCACAGATATTCCATTGAACGAAAATGACATGCATGTACTTTCAGAGACTGTGGAGATGTTGAAGCAATTCAAAGATTTTTCATTATTCTCAGAGTTAGGAGGAATCATTCAACGGTTGGAGGATAAGATTTATACAGAAAAAACACATCGACCGGCAATTATTCATTTGGATAAGAATGATCAATTGAAGGGGCTGGAACACTTGGATGTCTTGTATCAGGCGATTCTAAAAAAGATGGTTCTAAAACTTCGCTATCAGTCATTTAAAGCCAATGAAAGTTCAGTGATTACTATTCACCCTTTTATTTTGAAAGAATTCAACAACAGATGGTTTTTGGTAGGTAAAAAAAACAAAAAGGGTAATGTACTGACTTTTGCTTTAGACCGGATTATTAGTATTGACTACGACACGAAACTTGATCATATCAACGAAAATTTTGATGGCGACACCTTTTATAAGAACACGATTGGTGTAACGGTCTTAGACGAGAAGCATGTGGATCGAATTGTCTTAAAAGTAGATGAGAAAAATGCTCCGTATGTTCTGACAAAACCTTTACATCATACGCAAAAGGTAAGAGAGACCTTCAACAATGGAGCAGTAATCATAGAACTTTCAGTTCATCAGAATTTTGAGTTGGAACGATTGATCCTTGGTTTTGGAGAAGCTATGCAAGTGTTGAAGCCTATTTCATTGAAACGCAGAATTCAAGAGAAGTTTCAGAATGGGTTGGATATGTATAATTCACAATTATCAGCTTCTGATGCCCTAACTGCGAGTAAGAAGTTGGTGAAAAACGGTTATTCAATTCTCAATGATCTTTATACAAGGAAAGAAATTCGAAGAATAGGCAAAGAACTCCATGATTATTTCACTGACAATGATGAACCAACTTTCGGGAAAAGAACTTTAATCAAAGGTATTCCTTCATTAAAAGAATTCATTTTTAACGAAAACTTAAAGCGTTTAGTAAAATCAATAGATCCGAATGCTTTTCTTGTGAAGTCGATTTATTTTGATAAGCCGGATGATTCTAATTGGTTCGTCAGTTGGCATCAGGATATTCCAATTAATATTCAGAAGAAAATTGAGACCGTTGGATTTACATCCTGGACCAAAAAGAAAGAGATCAATTCAGTTTGTCCACCAGAAGAATTTCTCCACAACATCTTTACGATTCGAATTCATTTAGACACTACTCTTGAACAAAACGGAGCGTTGAAAGTAATTCCGGGCTCACACACCAAAAGATTTACTGATGATGAAATCAAAACTATTACAGCAGGCGCTCATCCGGCACTAATGGAAGTGAAAGAAGGAGGTGTTCAATTAATGAAACCACTTCTCTTACACTCATCCTCTAAAACACAGAATCAAAAACGAAGAAGAGTGATTCATTTAGAGTTTAGCTCTTTAGATTTACCAAATGGATTGGAGTGGTTGGAACGGGAGGCCTTTTAGTAAGATTTTAGCAACACTATTTCATTTAACAAAAATCACTATGTCACAATTAAACACTTCCAACCCACACCAAAAACTGTCTGAATTTCTAGATAAATGGCCTATCGAAAGAGCTTGTAGATCTAACTAAACCCGAATTATGAAGACGTAATCGTGATTCAAAGTTTTCTGTTTGACCAATATAATACTTGTCAAACTTCTCAAAATAGTTGATATAAACGAAGTAGCTTTCCATGAAAATCAATTTCCATAAAAGACAAAACCCTCAAGACATTTGATACATCTTAAGTTTCTTTCTCTATTTCCTGATGACTCTTTTCCCATCAACATAATTTGCATATTTATCTTGAGCTTTTAATTTATCAATCACTTTGAATGACTCAAAATCTACTGAATCTAAAACGGTATGACCATATATAACAAGGTGTCTGTCATAAGCCCAGGGATATTTCTTGTCTATTTGGAAAGTTGCCGGATTCACTCCAACAACCTCACAATCATCAAAGGAGTTGTAAAAACCAAAAAAGTAAACGGAGTCTTTGCTTTTAAAAAAATAATTTCCAATATATTCAAAAGATGACGCATCGGCATTTTCCAATTTAGAATAGTCAATAAAAACACTTTTATTGTCCTTCCCTACAATCATGTTGCAATCGGTATCAATCACCTTAAAAGACTTTGCTGATACTCCTTTCAAAAGTACTTCATAATTTCCTTTTGCTTCGTTCCAACCTTGAAAATAAACAAGGTTATTCTTAACGACATACTTCGTTGGCTGGCCACAAGAGGAAAGCAATAAAAGAATCGTTAAATAGTAAAACAGTTGTCTCATTTGAAAGTAAATAGTTGCATAAAAGCAAAAACCCTAGAGCATTTGATACACTCTAGGGTTTTCTAAGCTTACAGCCATATAAGCTATTTTCTTCTAACGTTTTTTAGCGGTCTGGACGGGACTACATCCTTTCCTTTAGTATCGTTGTAAATATAGGGATATAGAATCGTATATGAGTAATCGGAGTTAGAATCGGAGTGAAAACTCAAAACTTAAACAGTTTATTTGACTCCGACAATTCAACGATTTTGTTGTTATCAATAACAGCCTTTGCATCTTCCGAACTAAGGAATTTGTCCTTTAAAACAGATACAACAAATTGCCCATTAATTTCATTCGCAATTTTTACCAAGGTCAAAAGCTGGTTAATAGACACGTCTTCGGGACTATCATGTAAAACAAATTTTGGGGCTCTAATTCCAGTTAGTTCAGAAAACTTGATATAAGCCAAATCAAAGCTAGCTATTTCCCCCTTCTTTTTACCGCTCCCTTTATTCGCCTGTAAATCCTGTATTCCGAACTTATAGTTTTCATTCACTTTACTATGAGTTAGGATACATTGTTCACCATACAAATCATTAGAAATTTCAGCAAAAAACTGATTAAAAGTTAACTCTTTACTATTTAACTCTTCCTCATAAGATGCTAGGATATTATTGATCTCTTCCAAGCGGTTTGTTTTCTCATTGATCGATTTTTGTACTTCTTGAATTTGATTTAACATACTTTCTTTTCTTCCTTTCTCCTCAAATTTTCTATTTAATTCGAAAATCAAGTCGTTATAGATATCAAGAGATATAATCGAATTGAGTTCTTGAACCAGTTTCCGTTCTTCACTTAACAACTTACTTTGTTCAAGTTTAATAATTTCTAAATGCCTTTTATCAGAATCCAAATTTCTCGTTAGATAAGCAATCTTATTATCTACCATAGAATTATGGAAAGTAATTACATCTTCAAATTTTTTATGCAGTTCAGAAAGGTAGATTTTAGCATTCTCGTAAATTGCCTTTAAGGCACCTAAATCAGTCTTACTAATCCCGATTTTAAGCTCATTTACAGACTCTTCGATTAATTTCAATTTTAACTCTAATTCAGCGATCTCCTCAGACTTTTTGCTTAATTGGTATTTAGTTTCATTTAGGGCATCAATTAGATTTTGGTCTGTTCCACTAATCTTATAAGCATTTTTAGAAGTATTCAATTTTTCTATATCACGCTCAATTACAGCTAAAGCTTGCTTTAAAGCATTTTCAGAAAAATCCTTAGTTAAGCGATCGATTATTTTTCCTTCTGTTTTAAGAGATTCATTAAGTTGGCTTTTCTCGCTAATTAATTCTGGTTCAAAGTTGATCCCTAATAATTTTAGGTGAATCGATTCGTAAATAGTGTCAGTAGTAGCCTGATGCAAATAACGTAGAGTATTCGACATTCGATGATGATCGTTTCGGACGAACTTTGCGATCATATATCTAAAACTCGGATTTACTCCATTGATTCCAAAAAACTCCTTATTTAAGAATAACTTTAGCTCGTTATCCGATTTTTTTTCAGAATTGATCCAAATTTTCTTATCCCTACCGTTCAAGAAATTCCTCCTTAACAAAGTGATTTTTTTCGCTTCATCCAAAGAATCGACTATTTCTAGTTCAACTTCAACATTATTCTCTTCAAGAAAAACTTTGACCTCAGTATTCTCTTTAGTTTTATATTCAGAGTCTTTCCAAATACTGTCTCCATTTGATCCAAGACAATAATCAATTAGACGTAAAACAGTAGTTTTACCAACACTATTGCCCGATTGCTTAACATCATTTACAGGAGTATTATCAACGATAAAGTTCATACCCTTTTTGAAAGATATAGACCGAAGGATTTCAGTTCCCTTGTATATGTTTAAAGTTCTCAAAAACATACTCTAATATCTCCGTTTGGGGTTAAATCAATTAAATCTGCTAGATACAACCAATCTAAAGCATACATAAATAGTGGGAACGAAATCCCGAATTTTTCTCTCAAATATTCAAATACAGTAAGAGAATCCATTGGCTCATCCTTCGGAAGTTTTTCCAATATCTTCCCACCTAAAAAATATAGGTTTCTTTCTGGGGATATGTCCGAAGTAACAATCATGTATTTGGGTTCTCTAAAATTTTACATTCAAAAAATGCGTCAGCAATAACAATGCATATACATTCATTAATAAACTCTTCCTCAACATTAGTAATACTCACAATACCGATAAGTCTTTGCTTTACATCCATCAAGACTTTTTCAATTAGAAAATCACTTTTTTCTCTTATATGCTCAATTTCGGTCTTAGCAACATCACTTGTCTCTCTTAATAAGTGCCCTTTCCACTTACGATATTCTTGATTCACCAACCTAAGTATCATTGCTCTAGCTAAAGGCTTTGTTTCATGAACAATAGAGTAAACTCGTCTTAATAGTGCCTCATTAGAAATATAATTTTCGAACAAAAACAGATATTTAACAACGGAATTATGGGTGATTTTATCTTCAATCTCAAAAGGAACAGCGACATCAGAATCTTCAAAATCGAGTTCACTTGCTAACCCTGAAAATTCGACGATTAAATCACCAAGTAAACTGGTTTTAGCAGGATTATTATCGGTTAGAATAATATTCCCAAAATTTGTTTTTATTTCAATATTATTCTTAGCCACTAACTAATCGTTATATCACCATTATTAATGTTAATCGCAACACCTTTATCTCTGGCTTCCATAACAACTTTATCGATGTTAGCCTGTGCAGTTCTAACCTCTTTCTTTAGTTCTTCCTTCTTTCTAAACTGGAAAACAGCAATTACGGTAGATATAAGTCCAAAAGCCCAACCCGACCAAGCTAAAAAATCATTCATAATGGTTAAATTTTCATAACAAAAATAACATCAAAATTGGATTCTAATGTGTTTTTGCGATTTCTCGATGTTAGAATTTAACGAACCGCACTAATAATCTCAATTCCTGCAAAAACAGACATTCCAATTTCCAACTTCGAACAAGAAGGAGCAAGTTCATGACTTTCCAAATTTCTAAGCTCCTTTAACTTCAAACCATTTTCATACAATCTGGAACAAATAAGCCCCTTTTCTTTAGCATACAAAAGAAGATCGTTTAACATAGGTCTTCTATTTGTAAAAGATTCATCAGTTTTAGCCTTTTCCTTCAATGTATTCTCAACTATTTTAGCCAAATCCTTTACAGCTTTGGTTCCTTCTCCGTCTGAAATGCGTTTAATTACAGATTCAAGTTCTACATGAATCTCCGTTTCCATTTCATCAATTTCCGACTTCAATTTATGTAGTTCTTCAAGCACACTCGGCTCAACCCCATTTGCTTTTAAGAACTTTTCAAGCAAACTGAGGTAAGCCATTTTCAATTCTTTGTTTTCCTCTCTTAGTCGATCCATCATTTTATCTTTTCTTCTTGCCCTTTCTCTTTCATTCATTGTCCAACCAAGAAGAAAAAGCAAAAGTCCAAGTAGAACCACAATTACAATGTTTTTTCCTTTCATATCGTTTTCCGTTTAACATGCGAATTTCGAACCAAAGAACGTAATCTATTTACGTAGTTAATTACAAACTCAATTTCGGCTCATTTAACGCCACTTCAAAAATGCAATCTAACCTTTCGTCCCGATTTACCGTCAAAAGGTAGGAGAAGCCGAATTTTCGCCAGTAAGTCACCATTCTCGAACGAACTTCATTCTTTCCTTTCCAATTTCCTCTCTAAAAGAGATTTTTCTTTATTCTAATCTTTAAGAACATATCAAGCAATCAAACATATTTCGTTTAGAATAATCAAACTTGTTTTTACTTGTATTCTCAAGTTCGCTTTTCCTTCTTCATTTACTTGTTTATCATTTTTATTCTATTCCTTTTTTAGGGTATCTTTCCCTCTTATTATTAGGGTGGGCAGATCTGGGCGCATTTGCGGTCGAAACATTCCAAAAAACGATCTTTGTCAGAAGTATGCGATCCCATATTTTCTAAAGTTCTTTTTAGTTGCTTTTTAGCTTCAAATCTCGGCTTTCCACTTTTTAGCAGTCGAATATCTTCAAAGCATTTCTGTATTGTATTGTACATTACTCCGGCTTCGATGAGATAATTCTCATAATCCCTTCTACTACCTTCTTTCAACTGGATTCGTTTACTACTTGGTATTCCGTAACATTCAATATCTGCAATGTACATTCTGAGATAGGAGTAAATTTCATTCCAATTTTTAAGAATGGTTCCGGGAGTAATTAATATTTCTCCCATCCTTCTTTCTACATGTAACAAATCATCAATCTTTACTTCAACTCGATAACGAAGAAAATAGCTTTCGATCCGTTCAATTTTACTTTCAGAAAACCCCAATCCTTTACCAATTTTTCTTCCTGCATTGTAGAACTTTAATACTTTACTACTTCCTACAAAAGCACGATAGTTATGCCCATAAGGAACTACATCAAATCCCTTGTAATCAACAAAGGTATTTAAGAAGTACGCCATGTCGGGTTTCAATATTAAGCTAAGGCTAATTTCAATTTGCATCGTCCTTGCTCCCCACATTTCATTTTCGGAAACTCCCAGACGTTCAGAAATCAAATCAATACATTCAACAAAGTCCTCTTTTGTCAAATTTCGATAAGTATACTTACCGTAAAACCACTTCCGAATACTTCCATAAAGGGTAACACTGGTCTTTCCGTTCTTCTCTTTTACATAAACCGAGATATGCCAGTCCCTATCGGAGGGATTATCGGTTCTGTACAAAAGATATTTTTCTCCAGGACTATATTTTTGATTCTTTGGTTTTAAATTTTTGTAGGATAGGTTTTTCAGATTCCCAATGTATAATTTACTGCTGTCCATTTCCTTTTCTATATGTAATAGGCGCGAGCCACTAAAAAACGAATGAGCGACATTGCTTATTAACAATAATTAACATTTGAAGACACCAATATAAGGGCTACTTTTTGATCTATATTTACATTAAAAAATCATGTTTATACTTAGTTCGGATACATCTCAAACGCTTTTTAGCCAAGAAAACATTAATTCTGGTTTCTTTTGGCCTGTAATTTCAGGAATTGCTTTAGCTATAATACTCGGAGTATTTGCTCTTCAAAGAAGAAAAAGAATTAAGAGAAAAGAAGAAAAAGCTAAAGAACTACTGGTAAACATCAATTATCAAGAAAGTCGGTTGCATAATGAGGATAATCAGCAGTATCTTATCGTAAGATTAAAAATCATTAATCGATCAACCGATCCCATTAACAAAATGCAACTTACAACAAATCCGGAATTACCCATTTGCAAAACTATCCAGAGAGTTATAAAATTTGACTCAAATCCAAAAATGATGATAATGCCTTATATAGAGGACATTATTAAAGATGTAATTTTCGCTCATCCCTTAAACGTTCCAGCTTTGGATTATATAGAAGGTAATGTGATACTTGCGATTACTACAATTCCATCTGATCTTTTATTAAGATTTTCATACCTCGACAAGATTGTCGTTCAAAGCTTGAAAACTAATAAGATTCAACAAGAATCCTGACAAATTAGTGAGTAGATTCTTTTAGCTAGCTTCCTTGCTTCATGCCTCGAATTGGAAAAGTCGATTCTATCACCTAATCGTAGCAGTTCAAAATAGCCTTCAAGCAACTCTTCTTCGGGATTCTGTATTTTAAGCATTCGAAAAATCACCTCCGAAGAATCAGTAAGATACATATCCGCGTCTATACCCAGTCCACGGAAAGTGTTTATCAATTTTGCATTTACAATGTCTCCTTCAATCAATGTCAGAACATCTTTTTTCTTTCCTTTTTTCATCAGAACGAATATCTATGGCATAGCAGAAAGATCAAAGCATTAATCGATCATTTCAAATAAGAAAGTTCAATTTGTACAGCTCATTAGAAATTAAAGAAAACTCCTTTATTCCTATAAACTCATCGCATCAACATAAATCTTATACATAAATTGGTGGTAAAACACTAGTTTCTCATCGGTGTATTCTTTAACATTTTCCTGTATCGTTGGCATTAAGCAAAATGATTCGGGAGTGCATATACAAGTCTCATGAACTATTTTCAGAATTGATTTGCTGAATTCCAATTCTCTATTCTTTAGACAATAATTTAGCGTTGCAGAAAACAAGTCGGCAATTTGCAATCCGATTTCATCCTTCGAACTTTTATTTACAATATCTTTTTTCAGGTTAAAACCGATTGGTGTACCCAAGAAATCCGACCGTCGATTATTCAGTCCCATACTATTATATGATTCGATAATAGAACTGTTGTTAAACACCTTAGAATCATCGCAAATTACTTCCAGTATTTCGTTGTTTTTAGACCATTCTGTTAACAGACCAAACAAGGAAGTTGTCGTAAGATCAAGTAGCCAGTTGGACTGAGGAGAAGTATCATCATAGTTCAATTCATTTAACATGATTTCCGGTTTATGGCGGATTATTTCAAACATCCAATTTAGTTGACCCGATAATTTAGATTTACTAGCAAACAGAGAATCTTCAAATGTAAGTTGCCTTCTTGCTAAAGCTACAAAGTCTTCGAATAATCGCTCGGCAGATTCATGTTTCAATTTTAGATCCAAGTAAAAACCAGAAGCAAGGTAAATATGTAGTTCAGATTTGTAGAATAACTCATTTGACTTTAAATACGGTTCAATACCATACTCAACTAATTTTCCCGCAAGAGCGTACTTTTTATCATGAAACACCAATCTTGCAAGATGTGCATATTTTTCAAAAATGTATTTAATTACCTTTTGCCCTGCAGCACGTGTTACAATATTTTTGCCTTTTATCTCCCCACCTTGTAAATTGTAATTGCGCTCAATATAATCTTTAATTTCCGTTAGATTTTTTTCGGTCATATTTACTGCCGAATAAATAAAATATGGCTGGTCTTCTTTCAGCAAATCATCTCCAGTAAATCCAGATTCATCGCAATAAATAGTTAGTTCTTCTAAATTGTTTTTCATTTTCATGGTGGTTAAAAGAATCAGAATATAGACAATTGCATTGTACCAATTTCACCAATTCTCTTGTATTGGATTAACATTGGATCGATCCCTAATTTTGTCATGACAGCTTCGTAACTTCCGATAGCTTTGCTACTATAATAGCTAATCGTCCATTTTACAGAAGTAGTATCTATGTTACGAACGATTTCCGCAAAGTATGGTTGATCAACCAAAGATAAAGAGTGTCCTAAAACAAAGATTTCACGAACATTAGCCAAGTTTCGGAACAAGGAGTTATTCTCTTTTATTATTGTATTCGTCGATTTATATGTTTCTTCAAAATACTTATCCAATATCTCGTTTCCTTCCGCTATCCTAACATCTGTGTCTTCATCATTATATCCTGAAAGATTATCTTGCTCGTTAGGATCGCGACTATGCCCTAAGATTAGTGTAGAATTTAAGTCAACAGCTTTATTATGAATATGTAGAATTCTGCTTTCAGGAATTTTATACAATCGTTGAAGCGTAGAAGTGTAGTTAAAATTTATATAATAGGCTTCTCGGTCAAGGCAAACGAGTTCATCTAATACTGAAGGAATTTCAAGTTGAATAATCCATTCTGTAAATCGTTCTTTCATTTTGCTCGTAAGAATATCAATTCTCTTTTGCACTTCATATTGGTAAGAATGGTGGTATGCATCACTCCAATCATCAACACCGTAAGATTCAAAATACATTAAACATTCATCAACTATTTCCTCAGTATCTAAATCAGCCAATGTAGCTTCGAAATCCGACCAAAGATAATCCGCAATAAAGTACTTCTCAAGAGCTTCAATTAACTCATTATCCTTTTCTTCTAAGTACAATTTAAAGTCTGTATACAAAGATCGGATACCATGATGTAGGTCAAACCCGTTCCCAATAACATATAGCTTTTCAATAGGATTCATACAATCATTCTGATTTATAATCTTCCCATATTCCGTCAGAAACGGGTCGTAAGAAAGGTGTACCGGGTTCTGCAATTGCTATCGTAAATAATGAATCCCCGAATTGCGGTTTTGGCTCCCTAACATTTTTTTGAAAGTGGGAATTTTTTTGAATATCAATCTTTATAGCATCCAACAGGTGTTCAATTTCAATGAACGTTCTTCGAAGCAACCAAGATGCAAGATATGTCAATGTAATTTCTTGTCCTTCAACAATATTTTCTTTTGCAAGCGTAAAATGTTTCATCACCGAATCAGATGAAGCAATTTTTAACCTCACCGAAGAATCATTATTTTGAACGTAAACGTCAAATCTATGTTTATCCCGAGTATTATGTAAAAGCCTAGAACGATAATCATATAACCTGCCTACAAATCGTCTATCCATTTCATCCAAAGCAAGGGAAAAATCAAACTTATCCTTAAATTCTCCTCTAACAGTTTTTGCAAGCTTGGTCCAGTAAACCGTCTTTTCTTTATTTGTAAAATACATATAACAAACAGAATGGCTTAAATAATCAAAGACAGAAGATAAATGAAAAACAATGCTGTCAAATATTGAAGAAAGTTCCGTTTCAACTTTTATAAGATATGGGTTTCTCCCAGGAACAACTTCATATAAGCTGTTTGGATTCTCCATGTATCTTTCGTGTAAAGTTCTTTCAGATAATGCCAACTCTCTAAGAAACACTAAGTATTGGTGGGTTGCAGCCATTAATCTATATTCAATATTATCCTTTAAGCGGAAAACATTATCATAAGATTTGCGGTCGTTCGAATGATCATGGTACATAATACCTATTGCTCGAATTCCCTTTTCGGCTCTAAAGGTTTCTTTTTGAATAAAATTGTAATCTTCATTTCGATCTTCTATATCTAAATACCTATTCATTGTTTCGTAGTGATATGGTTTAATGCTGAATCTAGCTATTTTAAGCCAATTATGAATAGCAGAATTAAAAGTATTTAGATTGCAGTTTGGAATAATAATCTAACTAGCGGTTAATTTTATTCGGATCGTCATGCTCTCCATTGCTTTTCCATTTGCTTTGGCGTATTTCGTTTCCTTCTTAACGACTTCAATTACCTTTTTGATCAAAGCAGAGTTTGTAGTGGTAGTTTGACTTCGATCTGCGATAGGAACACCAACTATGTTTCCTTCACCGTCGACATTTATTCTCAAAACGATTATGCAAGTTTCATCACTCTGAATAGCATCAGTATTTGGTTTACGAATCATCTTCCTATTCCTTGCCGAACCCGAACCGCTCCTATCGTTTTTATCATTTCCTGGAGAGGAAGAATTACCAACTTTAAATGGATTTGTTTCTTTCAATTTACATAAGCCCAAGTTTAATTCTTTACACTCCGAATCAATGGCACATTCACTTTCTTCGATAAATTGAACATTGACCTCAAAGTTTCCGCAAGTTCCAGAATAGAAAGCAAATCCTCCTACTTCTATTACAGCAGTATCTAAATATAATATTGCTATTGACCGATAAGCCGGATATTCGATTTTCAAAGAATCATTCATTGGGGTTAGCAAAACCCTTTCATTAGTCTCACTTACAAATTCAAGGGAAACAGCATTATTCTGGGCAATACAAAAAACGGTAAATCCCACAAAAACCATAGTTACAAATCGTTTCATTTTCAGCATTTTGAATCTAAGCTAAAAATAAATTCGCATTTATGCGGTTACAATTTACAGTTTTATGGCGCAACTTGCTCCCCGTCAATGGAAAAAGGGGCAGACATACAAGACAAACGAATCCTTCTTGTTGCAAAGAAAATCAAGGAGTTACGGATCAAAGCGAACTACACGAGCGCAGAGAGTTTTGCCTATGACCATAATTTAAATAGGGTTCAGTATTGGAGGGTCGAGAGCGGAACAAACGCAACTCTCAAAACCCTCCTCAAAATACTGGATATTCACAAGATCAGTTTAGCAGAATTTTTTCAGGATTTATAGACGGTTAACCGCTTTACTCAAATGCCCCATATCTACCTTCGCGTAACGTTTTGTCATTTTCGTACTACTATGCCCCAATAATTCAGAAACATCCTCCAACGAAACATCATTTCTTCGCAAGTTGGTTGCAAAGCTATGTCGTCCCAAATGACTAATCATGTCTTTCTTAATTCCTGCAAGGGCAGCAATCATCTTAAGTTTACGGTTAAACACTTGGTTCTTAACTTCACGGAAAATCAATCCATCCTCTAATCCATTATTCGTGCGATAGCGCAATAGAATTCTTCTTGCCCTTGCATTAAGAGGTACCCAATATGTTTTCTCTGTCTTCGTAGCACGAACAAGTATGCTCGTTACCAATTCCTTTTCACCATTCTCCCGAACAATTTCCTCTGACTTTAATTTCTCCGTACTTAATTCAAACAATTCACGGAAACGAAGTCCGGTATTCAATAGGAAAACAAAATAGTCTCGAATACGAATCATCAAACGTTCGCTTTCAGGAATATCCAAATGCGTTATACTTTCCACCTCTTCTAAAGTCAAGGCTTCTCTTCCAGCACGTTCCTCTGTCTTAATCGGTTTAAATCCCTTGTATGGAGAGACAGTCATGATTCCATCAACAATCGCTCTATTAAATACATACTTCAAGCATTTATGATAGTTATTCGCTGTCGCATCAGCAACATCAAGATTATAAACTAAGTAATTATCAAAATCAGACAAGAAAGCCGGTGTTATGTCAACAAATTTCACTTTGTTTATCTTACTTCTTTTACAGTAATCCTTCAATACTTTCAAGCAGAGAGCATACTTTTCGCGTGTCGGGGCTTTTAGATCATTTCTTCTCTCAATGACAGTTTCATAGTAGCAATAAAAATCATCGTAACGCTTATCATTAAAGAAATCTTCAATCACCAATCGGGTAATAGTTCCACCCATCGCTTCATAATTGCGCATATACTTATCAAACTCAGCCATTTTAGCACGTGTCTTCATTCGTACTCGCCAAGCGTCGTCCCCACTTCCCGTAATATCTCGTTTCTTACTATTCCAATCCTCTTTATTCAGTGTGAGACCAGACGCAACTCTAATCGTTTCACCATTGAACCGAATTACATAAGTTAATCGGCTTCTTCCATCCATCTTTTTTTCCGATCTCAACAGCAAATTGATTTTCGGCAGATCCAAATTTGTTTTCTTTTTCATCTCTCTTTTCATTACATAATACCCGTGAAGCGTATTTTCTGAATCTAAGATCGATGTCATTTAACAATTTTCAAAGCATACAAGCCAGTCCCAGCAAGGGATTTGGAATCGAAAAAAAGTTTTAAACATGGAATTTTAGGACTTCGAACTTAGAGGAAATAGGATAAAACAAAAAGTAAAAGTCCGGTAAAAAAAGACAAAAAATAACTCCGAAAAATTCATCGGAGTTAACACAAGAGTTACTTTTTACAAGGGAATTGAAATTGCCATAAAAGACAAAATCCCCAAGACATTTGATACATCTTGAGGATTTCTAAGCTTACAGCCATATAAGCTATGCTTTTAACGTTGTTGCGGAAACCGCTTCTGCGGTCTGGACGGGACTCGAACCCGCGACCCCATGCGTGACAGGCATGTATTCTAACCAACTGAACTACCAAACCAATTTTCTTTCCGTTTTCACGAATCAGGCAACAGCCTGATTAAGAAATTGTGTAATGCTTTACGTTAAAAGCGTTGCAAAGATACACTGTATTTTCATTTTAACAAGGAAAACTTGAAAAAAAAGTAATTTTTGTTCTTCTCAAGCCCCGTTGCTGCTAGAAATCAGAAGATTAATCGCACCTCAAATCCTATTCAAAAGAGTCCGCCGCGGCGGACGAAGACTAATGCTCCGTCTCACTCGACCCGAAGCGATCATTTGTTTGATCTGCTTTGGTCAAGAGTGAAAAGCCGAGGGACATAACGTAGTTCTAGTATAGGTACTCCGTCTTTCAAGCATGAATGAACCATGATTGAAGCATAGATAAGAGTCCGCCGCGGCGGACGAAGACTGAGGTTCCGTCTCACAAGACGGAAAAACCGAGGGATAACACGCTAGCGGACGAAGACTGAGGCTCTGTCTGTCATTTGACGGACAGGAAAGCCGAAGGACAGCGCCCTAGTCACTACATTCCATAGTTAAAGCATATTTACAGTATGGATGAAGCATAGATGAAGCATAGATGAAGCATAGATAAAGCATAGATATAGTTATAAATGTTAAATTATAATACATGATTTAGCCCGCTGCACCCCATATTAAAATCAATTCTTAAAAAATGATAAAATAATATTTACCATGGTAATTAATTCAAATTAAGTTGTATCTTTGCTTCATCAAATCATCCAAAAAGGAGAATATAATATGAAAACAATCTTCCATTCAGAAAACTCAAGAGGTCACGCCAACCATGGCTGGCTGAACGCTAAACATTCTTTTAGCTTCGCTTCTTGGTACAACCCGGACAGAGTTCACTTCGGCACGCTGCGCGTATTGAACGACGACACTGTTTCACCGGGAATGGGATTTGGAACACATCCTCACGACAATATGGAGATCATCACGATCCCTTTGGAAGGAGCAATTGCGCACAAAGATTCTATGGGGAACAGTGCAACTATCAACGCCGGGGAAATCCAGGTAATGAGCGCCGGAACAGGTGTACAGCATTCCGAATTCAACCCGAATGAAGACCAGGACCTGAAATTATTCCAGATCTGGCTCTTCCCGAACAAACGCAATGTAGAACCGCGTTACGATCAGCAAAAGATCGCTGTGAATGAACATCCGAACGAGTTCGTTCAGATCCTTTCGCCCGACAAAGACGATGCGGGAGTCTGGATCCACCAGGATGCCTGGTTTCACATGGGGAAATTTACTGAGGACAAAACGCTTACTTACGAATTCAAAAATCCGGCTAACGGTTTATATGTGATGCAGATTGAAGGAAGTTCTGTAATCGACGGACAACAGTTAAATCGTCGGGATGCATTAGGAATAATGGATACTTCATCCGTAACTTTGCATATCACGAAAGACTCTACGCTCCTGCTCATGGAAGTTCCAATGGAAGTGAAATTGTAACAAAAAGAGAAATGAAGAATGCCTTAGCATGGCGGTATGCCACACAGAAATACGATCCGACGAAGAAAATCAGTACTGAGGATATGCAGGAGATCCTGGAAGCAATTAACAGCGCTCCGACCTCCTACGGTTTACAGCCTTTCAGGTTGATCCACGTCAAGTCTCCGGAATTGCGTCAGCAACTGAGAGCCGCAGCTTTTGACCAGTCTCCCGTTACGGATGCTTCGGATCTGATCGTTTTCACGGTGAATCGCAATATGGAGAACCGGCATTTGGACACTTACATGCAGCGCATCGTTGAAGTGCGTGAGGTAGAACGGGAAAGACTCAACCGTTTCCAGGAAAATATTGTCGGAGTATTGTCCAACCTAAGTTCGGAAGAGCTTATTGCATGGAATACAAAACAAGCATATATCGGATTGGGATTCGGATTGGTAATGGCGGCAACTTTAGGAATCGACAGCACCCCGATGGAAGGCTTTCAAAAAGAGAAATACGATGAGATCTTAGGATTAACGGATGATCATGCAGTTTTGGTCCTCACCTTTGGTTACCGCTCGGAAGAAGATCACACACAACATCACAAAAAAGTCCGGAAGACTTTAGACCAATTAGTAACAATAAAGTAGACATTAGGATATTAGGATTTTTAGACTTTAGGATATTAAGACCTCAAGACTAAACGGATTGAATCCACACATCTTTAAACCTAATGACTTCAAACAATTAATAATCAAAAAAATCAATCAAAATGAGTACAACAAAATGGACAATTGACCCTTCTCACAGTGAAGTAGGATTTAGCGTAAAACACATGATGTTCACAAAAGTAACCGGAACATTCGATACCGTAAACGCAACTGTTGAAGCCGAAGACGGTTTTAAAAATGCAGTAATTGATGCAACGATAGATACATCTTCTGTAAATACACGTAATGAACAACGCGACGGACACTTAAAAAGCGGAGATTTCTTCGATGTGGAAAACCACCCGCAAATCACTTTTAAAGCGGAACTTCCCGAATTAAAATCAGGTGTCATAGAAGGTGAGTTTTCATTACACGGAATTACCAAGAGAATTCCTCTGGACATTGAGTTCCACGGAGTGGGAAAAGACCCTTGGGGAAATGAAAAAGCAGCTTTTAGCTTTGAATCATCCATTAACCGCAAAGATTTCGGCCTTACATGGAACTCTGCCCTTGAAACAGGTGGTGTGTTGGTTGGAGAAGACGTGAAATTACGTGGTGAAATTCAACTAGTTAAGCAATAAGTTTAGTAAACAGATTTAGTAAAAGGCAGGTCGTTTCGATCTGCCTTTTTGTTTTCTCTAAGGTTTAATTTGTTCATTAAATTAACACACATGTTCATTTAATGAAGCACCACCTAAAGTTTTCGTTATTATTAAAACAAATAATAACAACTATGAACGTACGACTACTACTGCTCTCACTAACCGTGTTACCTCCTATCTCATGTTTTGCCCAACCCGCTAACGACAACCCTTGTTCGGCAACTGCCCTGGCAGTAAATGCTTCCTGTAGCTATACAGCGGGAACGAATGTAGCTGCAACCAATACTGCCGGAGTCACAGCTCCGGGTTGTGCCTCCTACTCAGGTCAGGATGTTTGGTTTTCAGCGGTGGTTCCTTCATCAGGAGCGATTGAGATCAATACGAACACAGGAACAATGACAGACAGCGGAATGGCATTATACTCGGGAACTTGCGGATCCCTTACCTTGCTGGAATGTGACGACGATAGTTCCCCTAACGGAAACATGTCATTCATTCATCACGGCGGACTGGCCCCTGGATCTACAGTTTATATTCGAATGTGGGATTACGGCGGAGGAACAGGAACCTTTTCCATATGTGTAATTGTTGGGACCCCTTGTGGAGGGGCACTGACGAACGATAATTGCCCCTCCCCTGCAATTTTAACCCAGGGACCCGGAACGTTCAGTGCTTCAACGGATGTAACCTTTACTGCAGATTTGCCTGGTAACGTAAACTCTGTATTCTGTGGTTCCATCGAAAACAACTCCTGGTATCAGTTTACTGCCAGCAGCACTTCTCACTCCTTCCCTATTGCCTCTGTAACAGGATGCGTAAGTGGTTGGGGAATCCAGGCCCATGTATATAGTGTAACTTATGATGCGTCAGGGTGCTGTACCGGATTTACTTCTATGTCTAACTGCTACAATCCCGGAAACACCACTTTGGGAACGGTAACTGCCACAGGCCTTACAATTGGAAATAATTACATGTTAATGATTGACGGGAATTCGGGTGACGGATGTGAATTCACCATTTCGGGATGGACTGGTACCGGAATATTGCCAGTCGAACTATCAGAATTTAATGGAAATTCGGAAAGCATCGGGAATATTCTTTCCTGGAGAACGGAAAGCGAATACAAAAACGATTACTTTGAATTGATGTATTCCAGGGATGCAGAACATTTCGAAAAGATCGGCATTATCCAGGGAGTCGGCACAAGTTCCGAGGCTCAGGAATACCAATTCATTCATCAGGGAGTACCGCTTGGAACAAGTTTCTACAAATTACAACAGGTGGACCTGAACGGGGAAAGAACAGATTCAAAAATCATCTCGGTTCATTCCAAAGAAGATTCGGACGGATTGTTCAGTGCCTACCCGAATCCTATGAAGGATCAACTGGTAATTCAGCTTCAAAGCTCCCGGAAAGAAATAATGAATATTGACATTACGGATCAAAAAGGAGTTTCCATACTGAAAGAACAAGTTTCCCTCAACGAAGGAATTACAAATCTGTATCGGGATATTTCTTCTTTAACTTCAGGAGTTTACACCCTGATTGTTACAAGCAGTACATCCTCTCAAAAACAACGTATTATTAAAATTGACTAAGATGAAAAAAACACTCTTTATATTCGCGATATGTTTTTTCTCAAATGGTGTATTTTCACAAACATCTGTATTTGAATTAAATCAGGAAAAAGCACGTTACAATCAGTCCAAAAACGTTTCACAAATCGTTTCACATATCTTTTACGCTGAAACTACCATCAGTAATTCGGATTTTACACAGATCAGTGCCGCTATGGAACAGAAAGACGGTTACGTTTCCTGTACCTTGAACGAACAAAACAACCTGATCATACAACACGAAAGTTGGGTTGAACTTAAAGACATTAAAGATGTGATCGGGCAGTTCGTTCCGGTGGAATCGGAAATAAAGCCTTTAACTAAATAATCAATAAACATTTTTAACAGGAAACCTCCGTTCGTCAGCCGACAGCGGAGGTTTTTGGTTTATAGGTTCTGTATTCTTTAAAACAAGAAGGAAGAGTAGTTTTCACAGTTAACTTCAAAGAAGCAAAGTTTGCGCCATGGAACTCTTTGCGCTCTTTTACCTTGCATCACGTCATTTCTGACTATGCTTCGTCTTCAAAGCCTTGCTTTTTCTTCTTTGGGGTTAAAAAAAAGCTCTCCGCCTTACACTTGCTCTTTCGAGTAAGCCTTCAGGGCGAACGAATTAATACCGAAACGGGGAAATCCTCTTCTTATCTGCAAAAGCTCTTAGAACACAGTTAAAGACGTTATAAACGGTAAAGTTCAGTCACAAAAAAAGCGGCCACTCTTTCGAATGACCGCTTTAACTTCTTAGAAAAATAAGATCAGATTCTTAGTTCTTCACAATTCTTTCTAGAGAAGTCCCGAATTCGGTTTTAATTCTTAAAGTATAAACTCCTCTTTCATAAGTGCTCAGATCAATCGGATCACCTGACTTAATTTGAGTTGTTTGAATCAATTTCCCCTGAACATCCATTACTTCAACAAGAGCTGAAGAAGCATCCATTGTCACAATAACGATATCGTGAGTCGGGTTCGGATGAACAGAAATGGAAGAGATCGTGTTTTCTTTGATTCCAACATTCGAAATGTTCACACAATTGGAAGTATCCGAACACGTGCCATTTGACACTACTACGGCATAGGTGCCGTTTGCAGCTGGAGCAAATGTTTGCGCTGTTGCTCCTGAAATCGCAGTGTTGGTAGTACAATTAATCCACTGGTAAGTTGTACCGGCAGATGCAGTAATTGTAGCATTTCCATTATCTGTTGCTGTTGCAACAAATGGTGTGATCGTCAGGTTCAGAGTGATCACCGAATCACAACCTGCAGCATTTGGAATCGTATCATTGTATGATCCGGATGCATTATATGTCATTCCGTTTTGTGCCCATACATAAGATGTACATGCAGTAGCGGAAACACTTGATGTTGTCGGCTGGTTAATTGTCAGGTTCAATGTAATCACTGAATCACAACCTGCAGCGTTTGGAATTGTATCATTGTATGATCCGGATGCATTGTATGTCATTCCGTTTTGTGCCCATACATAAGATGTACATGCAGTAGCGGAAACACTGGCCGTTGTCGGCTGGTTAATTGTCAGATTCAGCGTAATCGTTGAATCACAACCTGCCGCATTCGGGATAACTGCAGTATACAAACCTGAAGTCATATAAGTCGTTCCGCTTTGAGCCCATGTATATGAAGTACATGCCGTTTCGAACACCGTGCTGGTTGTCGGTTGATTGATTGTTAAACTCAAAGTAATTACCGAGTCGCAACCATACATGTTCGGAACTGTGTCATTATAAGCACCTGATGTATTATATGTCAAACCTGTTTGCGGCCATACGTATGATACGCACGCTGTAACAGGAACCAGGGATGCAGAAGGACCACCGATTGTTAAGTTCAGTGTAATCACCGAATCGCAACCTGCAGCATTCATAATCGTTGCTGTATATATTCCGGAAGCAATATAGGTCATACCGTTAACAGGCCATGTATACGTTTGACAAGCCGTTTGATTTAAAGTGGCTGTTGTTGGCTGATTGATTGTTAAGTTCAATGTAACCACCGAGTCACACCCGGCAGCATTTGTAATAGTATCATTATATGATCCGGATGTGTTATAAACAGTTCCATTTTGAGCCCATGTATAGCTGTTGCATGCTGTTGCACTAACAGAAGCAAATGTTCTGTTATTAATTGTAAGATTCAAAGTAATCACTGAATCACAACCTGCAGCATTCGGAATCGTAGCCGTATAAGCTCCGGAAGTTATATATGTAGTATTGTTTTGTGCCCATGTGTAAGAATCACATGCAATCACCGCCAAAGATGAACTTGAAGGCTGATTAACAGTAATTGTTGAAGTACTTTGAGAAGTACAACCGTTATCTCCGGTATAAGTCGCGACATAAGTCGTTGTTGTCGAAGGTTTTGCATAAACAGTATTTGAAGTTGTACCTGTATATGCGGTTGTTGCAGCTGCATTCGTATACAACGAACTTAAAGGAGTCCATGTCGGTTGAATGTTCGTATAAACAAAACGCATATTTGGTCTTAAAGCACTAGCACCTGAAGTACCCCAGCTTGTCAATGCATCAAATCCTGCAATACCACCGGCAATGTTATCGGAAGAACCGTAGTAAACCGTATTTGTTGCTGTCGTAGTTGTATTCGTGCGTGTTCCCGAACCGTTTCCACCGTTTCCGGCATTATGAACAGTTTCAACAACAATGTTCGATATACCATCCCACGTATATGGAGTAACAAGTGTAAAGGTTACCAAACCTGTAGCCGACGGAGTAAATGTTGTAGGTCCATAAACGGTAGTCGTTCCGGTAACAAATCCTGTAAGAGCTGTACTCGCAGTATTCCCCATACGAATTGTAAAGTTTGTACAAGCATTTCCTGCAAAAGCATTTAAGTCAAACGCTACCGAATTAATCTTGCTTCCCGCTATCATTCCCTGAGCAGTAAGTTCTGCCGCAGTAAATAACAGTTGGTGTTTGGTACCACCATAGTAAGCACTCAATGGATTCGGGAATGAAGTTGTTCCTGGAGCAGTTGTTCCTGTTCCTAAAATAGCCGTTCCGCCTGCAGATCCTCCGCTGGTCAATTGCTGAACAGCTCCGTTACAAATTACTGCTGTAGCAGGAGTAACCGGGAAGCTTACCGGTGCTGGGTTAACAGTGATGGATGTTGTAGCTGTTGTAACACATCCGTTATTGGCCCCGCCGCTTGCGTCTGTTGCAGTAACTGTATAAGAAGTATTGGCACTTGGAGAAGCAGTAACTGTTGCTCCGGTTCCTAATCCTCCTGACCAGGTATAGGTATAGTTCGGATCATTGGAACTTGTAACAGTTAAAGACGTTGATGTTCCGTTACAAATAGTTGTCGTTCCTGCAATTGCAATTGCCGGTGGACTTGTAACCGTAACAGTTACAGGAGTTCTCGCACTTGAACAGGTTCCGTTGTTTTCTGAAACATAGAATGTAGTTGTTGCTGAAACAGAGTATCCGCTTAATGAGCTTCCTGTCTGTCCTGAAATTGCAGTACCACCCGTAGCAGCTAAATACCAGGAGAATGTATTTCCTGGTGTTCCTGTTCCGGTAACGGAAGCTGTTGGAACTCCGGTTCCGCACTGAATACTGTTATTTGCTGTAGGAGCAATTGTTGCATTGTTGATCGTTACCGCCGGAGTTGATCCCATAGTCGAACATCCTGTTATCATATCAGTAACAGTCACTGTAAACACCTGGTTTACCGGTGATCCGCTTGTATTTATGATCGAAGTAGTTGCTGACGGAGTAGTTAACCCGGTTCCCGGAGCCCATGACCAGGTATATGAATTGTTGTGATTCATTCCAAAAGTCATTTTTGGTCTGGAAGATCTTGTTGCCGTTGCTGTTGTAGCTCCTAAAACAACCGCAGGTGTTTGACTGTCTGCGCGGTAGTATGCTGTTGAAACATAAGCTGTATTATCATAACTGACCTCAGAAGATGATCCTCCGCCATTGTTATTACTCCAGGATGTTTGAACGATCAGGTTACTTGTTCCGTCCCAAACAAAAGGAGCAGATAAAGTATAGGTGTTCAAACTCGCAGGAGTCAATGTTAGCACAGCGTTTGAGTATACCTGGGTCAAAGAAGCCGTAGGAATAAGACCCGCAGACAAATCTGCACTTGCAGTTGTTCCCATATGAATGGTAAATCCTGCATAAGTAGTTCCAACTGTTCCGATATTCAGTGCTACAGAGGTAATATTCCCTGCAGTTAAACCTGCCGCAGTTAATTCTGAAGCACGAATCACAAATTGTTCTTTAACTCCACCATAATTGTGATAGAACGGGCTGAAATAATCAGATGATCCGGTAAGCGCACCGGCTCCAACCGCAAATGGTCCGTCGTTAGAAGAGATTGCATTTGCAGTAAGCGCAATATTATCTCCACTACAAACAGTTGCCGGTAGAGCAGTTACCGCTGCAAGCAATGGAAGAGCATTCACAAGTACTGTAGCCGTTGCAGAAGCAGCACAGCCGCCGTCCGTTCCGGTAAGTGTATAAGTATATGTACCCGCAGCAGTCGGAGTAACAGAAATGGAAGCTCCTGTTAGTGGAGTTTCAGCACCGCTTCCGCTTGTTGCACTTTCAGTTGAATAAGTATAAGTCTGGAATGGTGTCGGATTCAGATTAGCAGCTGTCAAAGTTACTGATCCGCCGATACAAATTGCAGGAGCAGACGCTGTCAATGAAACCTGGTCCGGAGTTGAAACGTTAACCGTTACCGGTACTCGCACACTTTCACAACTTGTTACCGTATTCAACTCACTTACATAGAATGTAGTTGTTGCTGCTACTGCAGATGTGTATGTAGTGGAAGTATTTGACTGCAAAGCAGTTCCTCCGGATGAAGCAGCATACCAATTAAATGTCGGAGTCGGTAAGCCTGATGTAGACGTAACATTTGCTGTTGGTACCTGAACACCACACTGTGCACTGTTTACTGTTGTTGGAGCACTTGGCAAAGGATTCACCGTAACTGTTGTTGTCGGAGATGGTGAAACGGTACAACCTGCAGCTGTAATTGTTGCGGTATAAGTTGTTGTTGCAGATGGTGTTACTGTCAATGGATTTGTTGTTCCAACTGTACCCACTCCATCAGACCATGAAATGGCTTGAATTGCTGGCACCACAGCTCCTGTGAGTGTTACATTCAATCTATTAGTACTCAGCGTTCCGGTTGCTCCTCCATTTGTGGACCATGCGACCATGTTTCCTGCAGTTGCGGTATAATATGTCTGAGCATTATTCGTTGCATTTGCACCGTCATGACTAACCTCAACAACAATATTAGACGTTCCGTCCCAGATGTAAGGAGTTGAGAAGTTGATAACGTTCACACCGATAGCATGTGTATATGTTGCAGCTGGGAAAACAGTTGTATAACCTGTAGTAGATACGAAATCCGTAAATGCCGTTAATCCTGTAGTTCCAATCTTAACAACAAAGTTTGCATTGGTTGCAGCATCCCCTAATGTCGCAATATTGAACGACATTGAAGTTATCTGCCCCGCAGTCAAACCTCCTGCCGTTAATTCGGCAGCGGTATAAATAGTCTGCATACGATATGAAGACCATCTGTTACAAAATGCTGTTGGTTGTACAATTGCCCCTGTTAAAGTTGTAGCTGTTCCAATTGTAGCAGCTCCGTTTTTCGCTAATGTTGCAGTTAAAACAGAAGATGAACCAACGCAAAGGGTAGTTGAAGAAGCACTCGCTGTTGCGGTGACACCTGTAAGTGGCTCGTCAGTATAGGTTGTTCCTGTATACGAACCATTCAAACCAAGTGAATTTGTAGCAGCTACCCCCCATGCAATTACAGCATTCCCAGGTGTTGGAGCAGGAATTGTCCCTTCCCAGGTAGATCCTGAGGTATTCGTCATTACAATATTTGTTTGCGGGACACCATTCACAGAATAGCCAATAGTTGCCCCGGTGATTGTTCCTGAAGCAGTGGTTATATTAACAGATACTAACCGAGCCGCTGCAACACATTGTGTAGAAGTGGGAGGTGTAACTGAATTCAGTGTAATTACTGGAGCAGGTGTAGTTCCTGAGAACTCATATGCCCCGATATCTGGCATACCTGGACGAACCGCTCCTGTAAAGTCTGTTGTAATTGATGGTGTTCCTATTGGAGAAGCACCTGATTCAACCTGTGTGACAATTCCGGCAACCGGACGCAAGAAATCTGAACTTGCTCCTGTTAAGTTAATAAAGAAGTTTCCAGCTGTTCCATAACCCGAACCGGTAAATGTAGCTTCTCCGGTAAATGAATTTGCTTCTCGCGGTAAAACTGCTCCTTGATAAGGTATCATAGTTTGATATGAAATAGTTCCGTCATGCATAATCAAACGTGATGCTGAAGGAGTTCCAGCATAAAGCAGGTTCTTATTCGATGAAGAAGCAAAATTATTCAGCTGAATCCCAGAACGACGGAACGCAACAGTTAAACCGGTTCCAGCTGGAGTAGACTCATTAACAATAATATTGTTTCTCATATCAAGAGCAGCCGTTGAAGCTGTTGCACTTGCCTGATGATAAATTCCCGTTGTACCGAAGTTTGTGCCTGAAGACGTCGCATTCAAATAAACGGAATTGTAATAAACTCCATACGCAGCAGAAGTGGATGATGAATTAATATTGATTCCTCTAATAACATCTGCGCCACTTGCAATCGGTGCAGTAAGATCACTAATAAGATTATTGTACACATTAACACTTGTGCCACCTGTAACACTAATTCCAAATACAGTACCTCCAACATTAGAATTTGTCAAACTGTAAATACGGTTCGCATTCAAATTTGTAAGCGTTGCACCTGAAATTCCAATAGCATTCACCAAACTTGCTCCGGTAGAAGAAAGCCCATGAATGTCATTATTCGAAATATTAATTAGCGGCGAGGTATTCGAACAAGCAATTCCTGTTACGGCAGCTCCAGTACCAGAAGAAATTAATGATGCTAAGGTATTTCCGGTAATATTAGCAACTGTGGCACCATTAAAACTGCTACCAATATTGATTCCAGTTATTGATGACTGTCCCGTAATATTTGATATATTGTTAGATGAAATACTGGAATTACCACCCAAATAAGCTACGGTAATTCCAGTAATTGAAGAAGTACCGCCGGTAATCGAACCAATAGTGTTCCCGTTAAATGTTTTTGATGGCGAAGAACCAGATCCGTCTGAATCAGTAATACCCACAAAACCAGTCGCTCCTGTCAATATAACATTCGTCATGATATTATTTGAATAATTACATGTCGCAGAGTTTGGAGAACTTGCTCCGGTGGTCATAAATGTAACGGTTCCTCCCCCACCTGTTTTATTAAATCCAGTAATTATCGCATTGTTTGAAACAGATTTTGTCCCATTCGCAGGCATTGTATAGCTATGCCCGATAAAAGTCACACTTCCAGTGGTATTTACAGTTAAATTGTTAAAAGTATTTCCATTAATATTGGTAGTTAAATGTGCACTCACCGAACTGATCATCGCTAATGTACCTGATGCAGCTGCAATCGTATGACCAAACCCTGTAAATGAATTGTTATTGATGTTGCAAATTGATGTTGCGGAAGCCGAACCGCTCGGCTGGTTGATTCCATTAACAGCACCACCAACAACATTGGATTTTATGTTGATTGTGTTGTTGTTTACATTTTGTGTAAACGTACCGCTTGGTGTATTTGAAAAAGCTTGAATTAAAATTCCGTTCAAAGTACCCCCAGTTACTGTTCCATTACTTGTTAAAGTATTATAAGCAAGACTTATATTTTTTGAGTTTCTTACCAAAATTCCATTTACAGTACCTGAAACATTCACATAACTTGAAAAAGTTCCGGTCAAACCATAAGTGATATTATTCGGGTTCGCTAATGTACCGATAACGATTCCATCGTTCATATCCGCAGCTGCAGTAGGTCCAACAACTACGATACCGTTATTTACATTGGTAATCGTATTTCCAGTAATTGTTAATCCGGAATTACCACCTGCGGCGCCCGTGGCAGTTGCACCGGTAGTAACAGCCGCCATTGTATGCGTTGAATTCGCATAGATACCAAATGCATTTTGATAAGTGACCCCTAAGGAAATTGAATTATTGAGAATGCTTACATTGTTACAGCCATTTGTAGCTGAAGCATAAATCAATGCCACTCCCCACTCAGTCATGTTGTTAGACCCAGCTGTTGTAGTTGTATTTGCTGAATTCTCACGTAAGTCCAATCCGGAAATCGTTACATAATCAGACCCGCTCAATCGAATGATTCCGTCATTGAGGTTTCCGGCTGTAAGTGCCGCAGAAGCTGTTATAATTGGAAAAGGCGCTCCGCCAGTTCCCTGAATAACAATCGGATTTGCCGCTGTTCCGGTAGCTGTGATTGTAAATCCTCCTGCCGGTGCTGTTTCTGTGTGTCCGGAAGGAACATTTAAAGTGACACCCCCCGCTCCGATTCCGTTTGCGTTGATGTCTGTAACGAAGGCTGCAATGGTGGCATAATCAGTCGGAATGGTTTTTATTCCGGATACCTGTCCAAACAAACTTCCTGATCCAAGTATCAATAGTGCAAAGCACAAAATGAACCCTGAAAAATTCATGGTTTTGTTTTTCAACATAATCTATAATTTAAGTAACACTGCAAAAGTGTTACTATCCTTGCTACAAACAAAATTGATATGCCAATTGAGATCCTAAAACACTAGGTGGTAAACCGATTTAGTAGAAAAAGTAAAAACTTAAATAAATAGTTAAATCCAAGTCAATTCAGGGTGAAGCATCCTAAAACAAGGGTAAAAAAGAAATTATTGATTTGTTAATTATTTAACGTAATAATTAGCAATATTTTATCCAAATCGCAATTTAGACCGTTTTAAAAAGCCCAACCTTGTTATCATATGAAGATTTATGTTAATTTTAAGTACAAACATTTTAAAAAACGAAATTTTAACAAATTATTGGGACCCTGATAAAATTCAGTGTTTTTGTTTTATATACCCCAAAAACAGGTTTGGAGTTGGGCGATATTTTACCTTAATTTGAAGAAGTATTGCAATCCTGTTAAATGAAAAAGGCCTTTCTTATTTTAATGACTCTTATTGGCTTTCAGAATACCGCGCTTTGCCAAACATACCTGGGATTTGAGTACAACCCGAATATTCCTGTAAAAACAGGAAGCACAACCCTGAAAAACCCTTGGGCCGGAGGTATCAATTACGGTCAGTTCTCAAGTATCGATTATAATTTCGACGGATTGGAAGATCTGGTGATCTTTGATCGTAGCGGAGATGAATTCGTTCTCATGGAACATGTGATCAATGCATCCGTGCATGGATACAACTACGTTTATAAAGGTTTCCTCTATTTCCCGGACTGTAAATACCGCGCTGCTTTTGTTGATTATGACTCGGACGGAAAAAAGGACTTGTTCACTTATGGAATCGGGGGAATAAAGGTTTACAGGAACATTGGAAGTTCATCACTGGGCTTGCAGTGGCAATTGATCACGGAAATTCTTCAGACGGATTATGTCGGTGATATCTCCAATCTCTACGTAAGCGCAAGTGATATACCGGCTTACACCGATGTGGATTTCGACGGGGACATGGATATTTTGACCTTTCACATCGGCGGGCAAAACGTGGAATACCATCAGAATCAAAGTATGGAGCTTTATGGAATTCCGGATTCCCTCACCTTTGTACTGAAAAACCAATGCTGGGGGAAATTTAGTGAGGACCCGAATAATAATAACCTGTTTTTAAATGAAACGGAATATCCTTGCGAAAATGGGGATATACCAAATCCTTTAAGGCCGGAGAACCCGGGAAGAGAACAGGAAAACGAAAGTGGCGGGAGTCATTCCGGCTCTACCCTGCTGGCAATTGACGTCAACAACAATGGTGTAATGGATTTAATCCTGGGAGATGTGGCTTATCCCAATATTACGCTTTTAATGAATGGCGGAACGGCTCCGAACACCAATTCAGCAATGATCAGTCAGGACCATAATTACCCTTCTGTTTCGCATCCTGCTTATATGCAGCTGTTTCCTGCTATGTATTGGGAAGATGTCGACTTTGATGGAAACAAGGATTTGATTGTGGCACCGAATGCAAGAACAGTTTCCGAAAATCAAAACAGTGTCCAGTTATTCAAAAATACTGGAACAAATGCACTTCCGAACTTTGTCTTCCAGGAAGATAACTTTCTGCAAAAAGATATGATCGACCATGGGCTGGGAAGCATCCCTGTTTTAGTAGACGAGAACGGAGACGGATTGAAGGATCTTCTAATTGCTAACTTCATCCGGTACAAGCCCACATTAAGTCTCGAATCCGTATTTCAGCTCTATCGAAATACCGGTTCGGCAGCAAATCCTGAATTCACCCTGGTTAATAATGATTATCTGAGCCTTTCATCACTTGGACTGGGACTAAGAGCAGTGCCTGCTTTCGGAGATCTGGATGGCGATGGCGACCAGGATCTGATCATTGGCCGGGAAAATGGGAGCTTAATCCGTTTAACAAATACTGCCGGAGCAGGAAACCCAATGGCTTTCAGCCCCTCTACCCCGGTAAACGACCACACAGGAACTCCCATCCAGGTAGTTTCGTACGCATTTCCACAATTATTCGATCTGAACAAGGATGGTTTACAGGATTTAGTCATCGGAAAGAAAACAGGGGAAATTTCCTATTATCAAAATACCGGTACAAGTTCAAACCCGGTTTTCACACTTATCAGTGCAAACGTAGGTCAGGCAGATATTTCTCCGAATCCGGACGGATATGCCGCACCTCATTTCTTCCGGGTAAATGATACAACCCATTTGTTTGTCGGAGCTTATAACGGAAAACTCAATTATTACCACAACATTGACGGGCACCTGGCTGACGGGGATGTATTCAGTTTGTATTCTGACAGCTACCTTGATTTGGAGGTTGGTCTTTACAGTACCGTTTTCGTGGATGATATTGACGGAAATGGTTTTCTTAATATGTTCGTAGGACAAGATTTGGGAGGTTTGTTTCTGTTTGAAGCAGATCCCTTAAGTTCGGCCTCTGTTCCTGAAATGAAAATAGAATCAACGCTGGTGCTCTTCCCCAATCCAGGAAATGAGCTGATCCATGTGCTTTCAAAGGATGGACACCTCACCGGTCTGAAACTTCATGGGGCATATAATATTCTTGGACAAAAACAAGACCTCCAGCTTTTAGGAACAGGTATCGACGTCAGCGGATTAAAAGCCGGCACCTATTATTTTGTACTGGAAACAGATGGTCGAATCGAACATTTGAACTTCATCAAACACTAAATTTTCAGATACTTTTCATATTGCACTTTCCGCGACCATTGAACGGACTGAATTTCCGATTCAAAAATTCCAAACACTGTCGAGCCGGATCCCGTCATAGAAGCGTAAACTGCTCCGTGCTCATATAAGTCATTTTTGACCGTCGCTAATTCAGGATATTTCAGAAAAACTGACTCCTCAAAGTCATTTATCAACTGATCTTTCCATTCCCCAATCGGTTTTTCCAGAATTTCTTTTAGCGATACCCGATTATTATTCGGGGTAATTCCTTCATACGCTTCCTTTGTTGAAACGTGAATTCCAAGATTCACCAGGACCACATATTTATGCTTCAGATCGAAAGTCAAGGGAGTTAAGATCTCTCCTCTTCCCGCAGCAAACTGAAGTCCGCCATCGATAAAAAAAGCGCAGTCCGAACCAATTTTTGAAGCCATAACTTTCAATTGCTCATTCCCGATTTCAGGTGCGTAGGCATCCCGCATCAGTTTCAGGGCAAACGCTGCATCCGAGGATCCGCCGCCTAACCCGCCTCCCATCGGGATCAGTTTGTGTAAATGAAAAGCAAGTGCCGGGATTGATTTATGCTTCCTGAATTCTGCTTCGGCATCTGACACTAAATTGCCGGATCCCGGAATCTCTAGACCGGAAGTAGTGAACCCGGACTCTCTGCTTTCAATGAGTTCAAGGATGTCATTGAAGGGAAGTTCCAACATGGCAGTTTCGATGTCGTGGTATCCGTCTTGCCGTCTTTGCAAGATGTGTAAACCAAGGTTTATTTTGCATGTTGGAAAATTAATCATGCTGTAAAAATAATAGATGCGAACTATTTTCGTAAATTTCGCCCCTCAAAATAGCAATTATGTCAACATATTTAGATTTTGAAGAACCTTTAAAGGCTTTAGAAGAACAAATTGAACAAACGCGGGAGATCGGAAACAGCACTGGTGTTGATATGTCTGATAAAATCCGTGTTTTGGAAGAGAATCTCACAAAAAAAACAAAGGAAATATTCAGCAAGCTGACTCCCTGGCAGCGCGTTCAGCTGTCCCGTCATCCGGACAGACCTTATACCCTTGCTTACATCAATGCGATTACTGGTTTTTCTTTCCAGGAATTACATGGTGACCGGACGGTAAAAGACGACAAAGCGATGATCGGTGGTTTCGGATTACTTGACGGAAGAACAGTGATGTTCATCGGTCAGCAAAAAGGGATCAACACCAAAATGCGCCAGTACCGTAATTTCGGAATGCCGAATCCGGAAGGATATCGCAAGGCTTTACGCTTAATGAAATTGGCTGAAAAATTCAACAAACCGATTGTGACCTTCATCGATACTCCTGGAGCATTTCCGGGACTTGAGGCAGAAGAAAGAGGTCAAGGAGAGGCTATTGCGCGCAACATCTATGAAATGATGCAGTTGAAAGTTCCTGTAATTTGTATCATCATTGGTGAAGGTGCTTCCGGTGGAGCTTTGGGAATCGGTGTCGGAGACAAGGTTGTAATGCTTGAAAACACCTGGTATTCCGTTATTTCTCCGGAATCCTGTTCGTCCATCTTATGGAGATCTTGGGATTACAAGGAAAAAGCTGCCGAAGCATTGAAATTGACCAGCTCAGATATGAAACGTTTGAAATTGGTTGACGATGTCATTGAAGAACCTCTTGCAGGAGCTCACAGAGACCAGGAAGCAAGCTTTCAAACGGTAAAAACAAAAATTATTGAATACTTGAAAGAATTGGATCCGAAGGATCCTGAACAACGCATTGAAGAACGAATCGAGAAGTTCAATTCAATGGGTGTTTGGAACGGATAAGAGAAGTTCAAAGTTAAAAAGAACTTTTTCCCATATTAAAAAGGTCATCCAAAAGGATGGCCTTTATTTTTGGAACCTTGCCCCCTGATCCCTTTATATTTTCTTAAACTCCCACGTATTTACCGTATGCTCGTCATTGAGGTCAATGATCAGAGTGACGTGTATTGACTTCCTTATTTCCAGTGATTTTTCATAAATAGCTTCTACGGAATAATTGTTAATGATCGTGTGATCCTGCCAGACCCCATTCACAAATGACTGATTAACGATCCGGATTCGATGTGAGCCTTTAGGAATCTTTACAGAAAAGCCCCCGCCTTTGCTTTCTTGTGATTGGGGGGAAATTCCATATTCAATGTCATCTACGAAAACTAGCATTCTCGATAAATGGTCGTAACCCTCTTCCACATGAATAAAGCTCCAGTCAATTTTCATCGGATAATGCCTCCCTTTGAAGGCTGCTTTTTTCCTGATCAATTCAATACCATTCGTATCGAAGCGGATAATTGAAACATTCCCCCCGTCAAGATTAAATTCGATTTGAACCTTGGAAACTTCCCTTGCATTCAATTCAAACTCACAAATGGCATTAATGCTAAATTGGTTTTCAAACGTGTGTTCGGCCCATTTTCCATTGTAATAGGCTTCATTGACCAGGCGGATTTTGTGTTCTTTTTTCGAAAGTTTCAATTGATAAGTACCCCATTCACTTTGATGAAATGATTTTGAAACTGGCATTTCTTTACCATCAACACTTATCTTACTCCTATTCAAATGGTCATACCCCTCCTCTATTCCTTTGAATTTCCATTCAAGAATAACATATTGCTCCTTCGAATGGACATTCAAAAAGAACAATAAAAATACGCAAGTTATTAAGTTGTTTACTGTCATTATACATTTCAGTATTACAAAGTTAGTTAATTAAACGAGCTCAACTAACCAACAAATAAGCTATTTTAGGATTCCTATATTAGAACCTGTTTCCTACCGGCAAAGTAGATTGTTTTTGAAAAAGCATTCCAACCATCAACGGATTTCTGTATTTAAAACATAGTTATTTATCCGGGTAAATATTATCTTGGCAAACAAAAAGAAACTAACTAGAATGATTAATAAACTATTATTTATAGGAGCAGCTTGTTGCTTTACACATTTTTCAATCGCCCAGGAAGACTCCCTTGAAGTAGAGGAAACCGAGAGTTCTGTTGATACAAACCTGGTTGAACAAACGTTCCAGTCCACCCGGATTGTAAGCGGCCATTCGGTAGAATGTTTACGCAAAGGCGTACTGGAATTTCGGGTAGAACACCGTTTTGGTGATTTGGCAGGTTCAGGTGGCGGAGTCCAAAATTGGTTTGGCCTTGACAACTCAAGTGATATTCGCCTGGCATTCGAATACGGGATTACCGATCATTTAATGGTTGGCGTGGGAAGAAGTAAAGGAACAGGAGCTCCATACCGGTCATTGCTCGATGGATTTGCCAAATACCGGATCCTTCAGCAGCGTAAAAAAGGAATGCCCATTTCACTGGCTGTTTCAGGAAGCATGTTTTATACTTATATGAAAGCTCTTCCGGATATCTCTGCTGTTGCTCATTTCCCGAAGCAGGAACACCGTTTTTCGTATTCGGCACAATTAAATATTGCCCGTAAATTCGGAGACCTGGTTAGTCTTGCAGTGATACCAACTGTTGTACACCGGAATTATGTTGCTGCGGATGATCAAAACACGCTCTTTTCTTTAGGCGGTGCAATGCGCTGGTCTATTACACAACGTTTGGGGATTATGGTTGAATATTACCAGGTATTCCAGGATAAAGGAATGCGGAAAACCAATTTCAACAGCCTCGGCTTTGCCGTTGAGTGGTTGACTTTCGGACATAACTTCACCATTTACCTGACCAATGCCCGTGGCTTCGGAGAAACGCAATTTATCACCAATACTTACGACAACTGGTTAAAAGGTCAATTTAGGATTGGTTTTTGTATCGGAAGAAAGTTCGAGTTCGGACAGTAATGTGATTACTGATGGCTATTGACTAAAAAACAATAAAACAACTGATTATGAAAAAAATAATTTACCCGGCTTTGGCCTTATGTCTATTTGCAAGTTCAGCATTTGTGACACTTACAGCAACAAAAGATTATACTTTCAAAGAAGGATTTACGATTGCATTCAAAAGTAAAGATCCGTCAGGAGAATTCAAAAAGGCAAAAGGAACCATCAAGTTTGACGAGAGTGATCTGGATAATGCTAAATTCGACATTACAATTGAGGTGAATTCCATCAATACCGGAAATTCCATGCAGAATAAAAAATCACAAACTTCCGAGTGGTTCGAAGCAAGTAAGTATCCTACCATCAAGTTTGTTTCTTCCAAAGTGGAAAAAGCCGGTGATAATTATTCCATTACAGGTAAACTGACAATGAAGGGAGTTACCAAGGAGAAAAAAATTCCTGCTACCGTAACCAAATCCGGAAATGATCTGACCTTTTCTGGTAAATTCACAGTTAATCGGATTGATTATGGTGTAGGACATAAAAGCGATGCCGTTCCGGATATAATGAATATTTCCTACTCTATACCTGTAACTGAAAAATAGATTCGGTATGTTCAAACGCTTTTTTTTCTTAGCAATAACAGCCGGATTATTTTCTTCGGTAGTTGCATGGATTTATTCGTCTTTCTATAAAAACACCATTGTCGATTTTACCGAAGCAACCGGCTATTGGCATTTGCTTTGCTTTTCCCTGATGATCACTTTGGGAATCAGTATTCTTAGCGCTGGAATCTATGCGCTTTTGAAAAACAAATCACTGGCGGCTTTCATTGCCCATTTCATTCTTTCCGGGTTTTCTGTTTCACTTGTCTTTTACGTATTAGCCATGGACGATCCCGAATTTAAGAATGAAGATGCAATGGCTATGATCGACTATTTCAAAGGATATATGATTCCTTTTGTATTCATTCCTGCACTCTCATGGATGAGCTTTAAACCTTTATTTATTAAATGATCGAATGAAAAAAACGATTAATATTTTCTTTGCATTGAGCAGCATAACTGTTCTTACCTTGTTCATACCAAGTGCATGCTCCAAGGCAAAAGCTCCGCCCACGCAGCCAGAAATAGTTTGTACAAGTACGATTTCATTTAGTCAGCAAATTGCTCCGATGATTCAGGAAAACTGCGCCGGTTGTCATGGAAGCGGTGCCGGAACATCTCCGGTTTTATCCAATTACACTGAGATTTCGGAAAATGCGCATGCTATGTTAAATGCAATGCACGGAACTCCTCAATTAATGCCACAAGGCGGCCCGGCATTGGCAGATTCACTCCTACAACAATTTCAATGCTGGATGCAACAGGGTAAAATGAACAATTAGACTTCGGAAATTCATAATTTATTACCGCAATTTCATAACAACAAACAGCGCTGACTTAAATAGCTTTGTATCAATCAGTTTATGAAACAACTTAAAAAATGACTATGAATAAGAATTACATCTATATCGGACTCCTTGCAGCCACAGGGTTTCTTGTGAGTTTTTCAGGCAATGAATCCGTCCAAAAAGTAAAAAAATTCAGTAAGAATTTTCACTCAGGTTTAAATCAGGCTGGAAGTCCGGGCGGAAGAACCGGGGCACCAGGGGATGGAACCTGCACCCAATGTCATGCAGGAACAGTACAAAGCGGTTCAGGATTTAATTCGGTTACGCTTATGCATGCCGGAAATCCTGTAACAGAGTACGAACCAAGTACTACTTACCAGGTCCAGGTAACAATGGCTTCAAACAATCCTAAAAATGGTTTTGAAATTGTTGCTTTAAATCCAAATAACACCCTTGCAGGAACTATTGCAATTACGGATGCAACACATACTAAATCCATTGTTTCGGGAGGGAAAACACGTGTTACTCACAAACTGGCAGGTACAAGCCTAAACAGCTGGTCATTTAACTGGACATCACCTGCTACCAATGTAGGGACAGTTACTTTCTACCTGGCAACCAACCAAACTAACAGCAGCAGCAGCAGTGACGGAGATGTTATTCGTACTTCTCAACATCAATTCGGTTCTCAAGCATCAATGGAAGAGATCACGAATAAACTTGAAACACAGGTTGGCTACCAGCCAAACACGAATTCCTTAAATATTCACCTCGACAGTAAAGTAGATGGTTCCGTTTTTGTCAATTTAGTGGATTTGAATGGAAAATCTGTTTTCACGGAAAAGTTGGGGATGGTTAGCGCCGGTGAAAGTTCACTTTCCGTACGACTTGACAATGAGCTAAACAGTGGGATTTACATGGTCCATGTTTCTGTTGACAACAATATGACAATGAAAAGGGTTTTTATTTCAAAGTAATTTAAACATCATAAACACAGTTGGTACGCGACTCATCGCGTGCCAACTGTGTTTTTATCCGCGTTGTGGATTCGTCTGTGAGTACGTAATTAATCGCGCGCCCACATTTTCATTAACCAATTCTTCTTTGAACCAATTCATCCACCCGCTCATACACCTGCGAAGGTGTACTTGTTCTCCATTCGATATCTTCGAGATCTCCACCCATTACAAAATAATGATCTACCCGCGCCTTCTCGAACTCACTGATAACATGATCGTGAAAATTAACTAATGCGATCCATCCCTCTTCCACATCATCAAACCACTCTTCATAATAACAATCGTCCGAATAATGGAAATTCAATACATTTTCCCCTATCAGGATAAACTTATTGATTCCATGCGACATGATTTCCTCAATCACATTCCGCTTAAGTGTCATAACATCGTTTTCGATCGCATCGTTCCATTCACCTATAAACTCCATGATTGCATATCCCTCTTCGTAATCCACAAATAAGATTTTTGTGAATAAGGTTCTCGATCCGATATTATCCCATTGGGGATGGATCAGGAAATTGTAGATCCGGTCTGTAAATTCAAATTCGCTGTACTCTCTGTCATAAAACGGAGAAAGTGAATCCTCAGATGCGATGTACAAGTGTCTCCAATTAAAATATGGTTCAATAAAATGCACGGGATCAATGTTTTAAGTTTGGAATAAAAATTGTAAATATGAACTTCGAAATTAAAAAGAAAGTCTACATTTGAGTGTCAATTTGAAACAAAAATTTATCCATGAAAAAATACAATAAATCGTTAATAATCAGCATCTTCACGTTTTGCGGGATTCTATTCATCAGTTCATGTTCATCCGATTCAAAAGAGCGGGATGCTGCAGAAGCTGCTTCAGCTATGATTGAAGGTAATGAAAAAATAGTTGCTTTTGGTCACATCAGCGCCATGAATATCCTGAATAATGCAGATTATAAAAGCATTCCGAAAGTGAATACCATCTTAGGAAGTGTTTTGGGTAACTGGAAAAAAGGATTGGAAATTGACAAGCCTATTTACTATGCACTGGAAGCTCCTTTTGGTCATGACGCAACTCCGGAAACAGTTTACGCACTAATCAATATTAAAGACCAGGATAGCCTGGCGTCGATCATCAGTGAAATGGGATATGCGCTTGACAAAGACGGCGACATTTCTTATCACCAAGAAGACGATGTGACTTTCGGGATCCGGAACAAACTTCTGATTATTATCAGTAAACCTGGTGATTACGACGGCAAAGCCGAAATAAAAGAAGCATTCACTTTAACTGAAGGTGATCTTTCGGAAGATATAGCTGAAGAAATCATTGAGGAAAAAGGAGATATTGTTTCAGGAATTGACATTGCCCGTTTATTGGCGACATCAAATACAGAATTGACAAACCTTTCTACCGAAAAGAAAGAACACCTGGATGCTTTGGTGGAGAATGCTTATATCAAAACTGTCGCAAATTTCACCAACGGAATGGCTACTGTTGAATCTACAAATCTTTTCTCCGACGATTTGAAAGATGAGTTGTTCTTTAAGGATAAAAATGGCTCGACTTTAGTAAGTAAGCTTGGTGGTGGCGATCCGTGGATGGGAATTGCAATGAACCTGGATTTGAGAAAAGGTGAAAGCTTTTTAGACGATTACCTGCCAACTGCTCAAAAACGATTGACAGAGGATTTTCCGGGTGAAGCAAAATTTGCGTTAATGGCTCTAGGAGAAAACCCTTTCTCAAAATTGTTTTCTGGTCACGCCGGTATTGTTTTCAAAGGAGATGCCAGATCTGCAATGGGTATGGAATTGGAATACACAAGTTTCCTTGGCCTCGGTCCGAAAGGCGACATTCTGCAAAAAATAATGGATGATCAATTTTCCGTTTTTGGAGAAAAGAAAGGAGATACTTACATTATGGGGGATGTCCGCATTAAATCGAATAAAGAAGGAATCTTTACTTCAAGCGGGAAAGCAAGCGGAGGAAAATTAAAATTGCCTCCTTATGCAAAGAATTTTGGCGAAGACAGTTTCTCCCTCTTCATAGCATTTGAAAAAATGGATATCGCAAGTTTGGATTTGGAAGACGAAGCGAAAGTGGTTGAAATTCTTCAATACGTGACGATCAATGCAAACAGAGATGGCTCGACAATAGTTATTGCTGCAAAGAATAAGAAAACCAATATTTTGAAACAAATCACTGATTTTTACGCAAAGCAAATCATGGGAAAAATTGATGGTATGAGTGTGTAATAATTTCTTTTAATTCGTTAAAAGGCTGCCAGGTAAAATGGCAGCCTTTTTTTATTGCAAATCGGGGATTTTGGGAAATCCCAATAACCCCATGCCCCAATATTGGGACAACGTTGAAAATCAACATATTACCACAACATTAAATTCTACACCTACTCAAACAAAGCACTCCATCACATGCATTTTTTTTGTACCTTGTAGTGCCAAATTAAACCTGATGAAAGAAAAGAAAGATTGGAATCCCCTAACTCCTGATGAAGAACGAATTATTGTTCGAAAAGGAACAGAATATCCCTTCACCGGTCAATACAACAAATGGGATGAACAAGGCATCTTCGTTTGCCGCCGGTGCGAAGCTCCACTATATAAAAGTTCTGACAAATTTGATTCCGGGTGCGGATGGCCTTCCTTTGATGATGAAATTCCCGGAAGCGTTAAACGTATTCCCGATCCGGACGGAAGACGGGTAGAAATTGTTTGTGCAAACTGCGACGGCCATTTGGGACATGTCTTTAACGGTGAACATTTCACTCCCAAAGACACTCGTCATTGTGTCAATTCATTAAGTATCCTGTTTAAGAAAGCCTGATTTCTTATTCAACTATATTACAGCTATAAACCGGGATTCCTTTTCCTTGGATGATCTGGTTCAATTGGATATGTGCAGCCAAAGCCAATTGGGAATAATTCTGAGATGCATTTCCAAAACTTGCGGCACTGGTAACCCACATCTTTTGAATCAACTCTTCTCCTGAGCTAACCGGACCAATTGCATTTACCACTGCTTTCACATTTAAAGCCCCCGCATGATACACGTGCATGGTAAGTAAACGAAACCAGATTGATTGCTCATCGACAGTTAGACCTGCACCTTCTGCAATACCTTTTGCCGAAGGAATACAAATCCGTTTTAGCAATTGGGAGGCAGCATAAGCTGACCGCATGAAATCCCTCCGCTCATCTACAGAACGATTAACAGTCAATCCCATGGAGCGGGCCACTGCCGGCATCAATTGAAACGGGCCATAAGCGCCAACCGATGATTTTTGCATTCTACCGGGACTTTCAATCAATAAAATAGATTGTGCATACCAGGGATCTACTCCAAACTGTTCGAAGGCAGAAACTCCTTTAGGCAAACTTTCAAAGACCAGGTCAAAACGATAGAAATCATTCTTCCCGGTAGTGACATTGATCCGTTCATCCGTATTCAAACCCAATAAAGTACGAACACTATCTTTAAATTCTGTTTTTTGAACTTCAGTTTGAGAATGCCAATCCTTGTTCGACATTTTTGCAATAATCTGCCGGGTAGATCCTACATTTACCAAAACAGAATCCGGGGAAAGAGTCATGATCTGCTGCCAAAATTTGGGATGCTGAAGTTGATCCCATTGTGCGGACTGAATTCCTGCAGATCCCATAATAATATGCTCAGAAGTACCTTCTGTAACAGCAATCATTTCTTTTTCCCATGTGGAATTTTGTGAGAAACCGATAAATGGAATACACGCAAGTATTGCAAGGAGAGTTTTGCGTTTCATGTCTTGTGGGTTTTGGGTGATGCAAATTAAGAAAAGAAGGTGAAAAAAGCAATAGATTTGTGAATTTTTCAAAAACGCTTTAATCCCTCACCATTTACATACGTTCTCAGGATCGCTTCCACTTCATCGATAGAAACCGGAAACCAGGGTTCTTTTGCTATTTTTCTCATGGTCAATCTTTCCTTGACAGAAAGTGTTCCATCTACAATCAAACCAAAAATCAATAAACGTGCAATCGTCTTATTTACTTCAGAATCCTCACCGAATAACTCATCCACCTTTACTTCACGATCGTATTTCAGATCGAGATCCGGAAAAATAAGCAACATCTCTTTCATGAATGAGTACAACGCGAAATTGTATTGTCTCTTTTGCTGGGCAATGAAATGAAATAATTTGTTTAGTTTTTCTTCGACACGAAGCAACTCTTCTTCCGAAAATTCATTCATAAAATCCTTGGTGGCAGCTGTTGCAACAATGCGCATTTGTGCCTCCTTCATCACTTGCCTGCTGCTCCATGCGTTCCAAAAAGCAAAAATCGGAACTCCAAGCAAATCGGTTACAATTCGTAAAGCATATCTTCCAAGTAAACGCCTCACTAGAAACTTCATCAAAACATTCGAAAGTGTTGCTTTTAATTTTGTTCCGATCAAAAGTGCGTAATAAGAAAACTTTGTGAGTCCGATATATGGATTAATTTCCAGGAGCTGCATGTGTTTGGCAGGCATTTCCAACCCGGCTTCCGTTAATAATGCTACCTGCTCCTGGTAATCAGTCTGGGAAACCGACGGGTATTTATAAATCTCACAAATTCGTCGCACGGCATAAATATTCAACATATTCAAAAGCCAGATTTCCGGGAAGATCATTGCAACGGCATATATCGTATAGTAAAGTTCAAAATCAAACTGATATCCGAAAAGATCAAAGCGCTGAGCATCGAGTAACCGGGTAAAATGAAAGGGGAAGATGACAATCAATACAGCAGCTGCACCAATCAACCCGGCAACCAGGTAAACTCGCAATTGCAAGTTTTTCAATTGCACTTTTTGAGTAGCATTCAGCGTATAACCATGCCTTTCATTGTTGCGAATACCTGCCGTTTTTTTACTCAAATAAGTATTTCCCAATCGAAATGCAATGCTCTTTTTTCGCTTCTTTTGAATTTCTTCCATAAGTATTGGCTAAAATTACGAAATATGTGTTCCATTCTTGCGTAACTTTGCCCGTAAGAAATCATGAAATACATCAGGCAGTTTTTTATTTCCCTATTGGTCATCCCTGTGAAAATCTATCAGTGGATCATCAGCCCCATTCTGCCGAATGCATGCAGATATGATCCTACCTGTTCTGCTTATATGATCGAAGCATTGAAAATTCACGGACCAATAAAAGGCTTGTGGCTCGGAACAAGAAGAATCAGTCGCTGCCATCCCTGGGGCGGACATGGGTATGATCCTGTTCCGGAGAAGAAATGTAACTGCAAGGAAGACTAAAACATTTTTTCAAAAAAAACACAAAAATATTTTCCGGATTCATTTATTTTAATTTACTTTGAATTTCAAAGTTCTTTTATGGAAAGTGAAAAATATTTAGCCCAGCTTCAGGAGATCCAATCAATGATGCAAAAATCCTCGAAGTTTTTGTCCTTGTCCGGAGTTTCGGGAATCCTTGCAGGAACCTATGCTTTGATTGGCGGTGGAATAGTTTACGCAATGAGGGACAATTTTGAGTTTCCTGTTCAGTTCAACTCCTTTGAATTTTTGTCTGTCACAATCATTGCTGTACTTGTGATGGTATTATCATTTATTACCGGTGTCATTTTTTCCATCCGAAAAGCAAAAAAGAAACAAGAACTTGTTTGGAATCAAATATCCAAGCTGTTCGTTATGAGCTTCATGGTCCCTTTGATTACCGGAGGTTTGTTTGCAATCATCCTGGTTTCAAAAAGAGAATTCGCGCTTGTTCCCCCTGTTACATTGTTGTTCTATGGAATCAGCCTGGTAAACGCCAGTCGTTATTCTTTCGAAACGTTGAGAAATTTAGGTTTTATTTTCATCATTTTAGGCTTGGCAAATAGTCTCTTTGTCGAATATGGTTTATACTTTTGGACCTTCGGTTTCGGAGTTTGCCACATTATATATGGCGCATTCATGTATCTGAAATACGATAAGAAGCAATGACAAGTATTATATCAGATATCAACAAAACATTTGATCATCGGATCAGGCTGGGAATCATGTCTATTTTGATGGTGAATGACACGGTGGATTTTAACCGACTGAAAGAACTGTTGGATGTGACGGACGGAAACCTGGCTTCGCATATCAAAGCCCTGGAACAATCGGAATATATTGACATTAAAAAGCAATTTATCGGCAAAAAACCCAATACGACTTATGAAGCAACTCTACTAGGAAAACAGACCTTTGCCAAGCATCTGGCCGCGCTTGAGCAATTAATCAAAACAAGCAAATAGCTATTTTTTTATTCATCTACTTTGAAATTCAAAGTTCTTTTAAATCTAACAAAATGGAAAATCAATCAGGAACAGCAGACAAACTGGAAACAAGCAATTTTATGAAGTTTCTCAATTCATCCTTCGGACGTTTTATCTTAATCGGGACAGTTACCATCATGCTTCTGATTCCACTGGCACGAGTAATATTTCTAATTGAAGAACGGAAAGAACGGGCGGAAAATATTAAGGAAGAAATACGCTCCGAATGGGGAAATGACTTTTTTTATAGTGGAATTGCGCTTCGTATCCCTTTCAAGGATGCCAAGAAAAAAGCCTCCTATCTCTTCTATTTCCCCGAAAAAGAAAGTAATAAGCTAAATGTACAGGTTAGCTCAAAAAAACGCGGAATCTACCACTTCCCGGTTTTCCAATGTTCGGTTTTCAGCAAAGCCAACTTTATTCCGGAACTAAACGACCCGAACCTGGATCTCGAACACGCACAAATCGGGTTACTTAGTGATCCGCGCTGCCGCATTTCAGATATCGGAAAACTTAAACTAAACGGAAAAGAACTGGAAATCGAAGAAGAGACTTATGCCAAATCCAATTCATCCAAATTATTCTATGCAACTGCTCCGTTCGCTATCGACAAATCAACCACCAAAATCAATGTCGACCTGAATTATTCTGTAAACGGATCCGGGAAAATTGTTCTTCAGGGTCACGCAAAAAAGAACCAGTTCACAATGACTTCCAATTGGACAAAACCGTCTTTTACAGGAAGCTCCCTGCCCGATCCAAATTCATTCAAACAGCAGAAAGGGTTCTCAAGTTCCTGGAAGATCATGAACATTGCCCAAAATCCAAAGCATGGGAATTTAGAACCGAATCGCTTTTCTTCAACTGATTTTGCAAGCGTCGAATTTTTGGAAAGTATTGATCATTATCAACTGAATGAACGGACAGTGAAATACGCTATCCTTGTCATCTTGCTAACATTCACCGTTTTCTACCTCATCGAATTAATTGGAAAAATGGTAATCCATCCGATTCACTACCTGATGGTTGGGCTTTCGCTGATTCTGTTCTATGCAATTCTGCTTTCTTTCTCTGAGCAATTCGGATTCGCATACTCTTACCTCACAGCAAGTATCGGAATCATATCATTATTAAGTTGGTATGCCTACTCCGTTCTTCGGTCGCTGAAGTTTTCGCTCACTGTTTTTATGGCAATTTCAATTCTTTACAGTTTCCTTTATGTGATTGTTAATCTTGAAACCTATGCCTTAATTGTAGGCAGCCTGGGATTATTTGTAGTTCTTGCCGCTATCATGAGCTTTACCAGACGATTGAAAGTTTGAGTTACACCAAAATCCCGGTCCTATAGATAGGGCCGGGATTTCGAAATCAAGTACGAGTTAGTTTTTAATCCATTTCTTGATTATTGTTTGAGAACCCGAAACGATGCGAATAGTATACATGCCCGCAATGAATTTTTCAGTATCAATAGCACCGCTGTAATTACCTGACTCTATTGTATAACCTTTCAAATCAGAAATTTCATAGGATGCAGATTCATTTAATCCGTTAATCGAAAACGAACTGGTTACCGGGTTGGGGTAAATGGAAAATGAATCGGAAGAAAGATTGGGAACTCCCAAGCTGGTAGTCAAATCCAGTAAGTAAGCATCATCAGATCCGTATCCATTAATAGTAATATCACCATTCGCAGCTCCTCCACTCAGCCCAAACGAAATTGTATAATCATTCGGTGAGTTCTCTATTAGATCAGTAACCCTATCGTAACCAGTTGCAGACCCGAATGAATAATTCCATTGGTAATTCCCTGCATCATCGAATCCCATAAACCAAATATCATGATCTCCGTTAACAGCTCTTGTAACCCAAGGATTCTCATCACTGTCACAAACGCCATAAGCAACGAATCCATTGCTTATTTTGGTAATTCCGGCATGAAAACTAGCCTGATCTGTTCCTCCAAAACATTGATCCGAAAGAATCAATAGGTTTTCATCCAATTTCAACAACCAGGCAGCATGATCTCCATATAAAACGGACTGCTTGTTCCCACTCACACCAGATGAGGAACTTCCAGCCAGGTAAATTGTATTTCCTATCTGGAGAGCTTGGTACAGGTAATCACCATCTGTTCCCCCGAAACCGTTTTGTTGAATTAATTGCCCGTCAGCCGGATTTATTTCAAGTACCCATGCATCCGTTATACCGTAATTCGGAGAGGTTTTAACTCCGGAAACTCCGGAATTAGATGCTGTTAACAATAACACATTCCCGTTCTGTAATGGACAAATCCCTGTTGGTACGGCAGAAATAACTCCTCCATCATTACCGGTTCCTCCATACGCTTGTTGCCAGATCTCGGTTCCGGAAGAATCAATTCCGATACACCAAACATCCGAACTTCCATAACTTGGGCTGTTCTTGGAACCAGAAACTCCTCCCCCTGAAATACCTGCAATAAAATAGTTTAGCGGGGAAATTGCAAGAATAGCTATGGGGTTATCATAACTGGATGATCCGAAGGACTTATCCCATATTTTAGTCCCGGAAGCATTCAATTTAAGTACCCAATAATCATTTGATCCAAAGTTTCCACTTGTTTTATTCCCACTAACTCCAGAAGCACTTGCCCCCAATATCAAAATATTCTCATCGGATAATTCAACAACCGAATAAGGGATGTCTTCTGAATTTCCACCGAACGATTTTTCCCAGCGAATGCTTTTGTCTGCATTCAAACGGACTACCCAAATATCATTCCCTCCAAAACTAGCCTGTGTTTTATCGTGATTGCTTCCATTTGATTTCAAGACCATTAGAAATCCGGAATCCTGGCATTTAATAGTTTTTATGAGATTATCTGAATCCGAAGAACCATAATGGTGTTGATCCGAAATTGTAAAATTTTGACCAAATCCGGTAGAATAGATCAAAAGGCAAAAGAGTAAAATTTTTTTCATGATTTTTAGATTTTTAAGATTGATTCATTAAATATGATTTACTCAAAAACCACACCAAAACACTCATAAATCACAAAAAATAGTTACTTATAACTATATGTTAAAAATCATTCAAATTTAAAATCCCCGGCTCTCATATTTATGGAAACCGGGATTTTTTCTGTTAATTTATTTTTATTTGGTGTAGGTATATTTACGTGATCTGGTAATATTGATCCCTAAGGAAACTCCATAGGTAGTTCCATATTTATTCATACTTGCATAAAAGTTCAAGGGAACATTCAAAGCTCCGGGGCGGAATGTTTTTCCAACTGCGAAAATGAAATTAGTAGAAAAGTAAGTTGCTCCCCTGGTATCAGGTCTTTTGAAATAATCCATACTCGCTGCGTCACTTACTCCCAAACTATAGAGCTCCTGGTAAGTCTTAAAACTTCCATCGTAATCTGTTGTTCCGGAGACAAGACGTTTCATTGTAAAAGAGGGACCCATGGCAATTTCCCAAGCCCCTTTTCCAAAGCGGACACCGTGCATAATCGCAAGTGAAGGAATTGGAGTTCCGTGTTCCATTCCCGCAACATTTCCTAAAAACTCGAACAAACCGCTAAACTTTTCGCTTCCTGCATATTGTACTTCCAATTGATATCCGATATTGAACAGAACAGGCATAGTCCCTACTCCTCCGTCCCGCTCATTCCGGGTAAAAAACTCTCCGTTCTCTCCTGTTGCTACAGCAAATCCAATCCGAGGACCGGAATTATTCATTTTCCCCAATCCTGCACTCGCTGTCGGACCATCTTTAAAGAACAAAGCTTTGTAAACCGTTAAGTCCACATCTGTTTTCAATAATTTATAGATCATAATATCAGTCATCCTGTTTAGTTCCCGGGGCTGATTTTCAAATTGCTCGATCTCGTTTTGCTCAATTTCACCGGTCTTCACATTGACAATTTTCATGGAAATAAGGATTCTGTCTCCCAAGCCCTCATAGCTGGCACTCATAGCAAAATCTGCACTCAATTGAGCCCCAACTTTTCCAAGGCATTCCTTTCCCATGCATTCTTTCATTTTATTGTCACCCAATTTCTCCGCTACATCATAACGGTCATTGACAACATACTTCTTAGAATTTACCAGGCTTTTGTATATCACAGAGCGGAGAATGTCTTCATTGGATGCGATGTTTCTTACTTCTATACCCGCAATCACCATAGAAGGCAACTGAGGTGTTTGTGCAAAGGAGTTGTATGCATATAAACCCAAACACATTAGAACTATTTTTTTCATGGTTTTCATTTTAAGTTTCAGGACAAATTTGCTAGGTATGCATAGGAATTAAAAACGGAATTCTGCACTTGATTTTTATGAGTTGCGATTTTCCGTACAGGTTTTTTAAATAAAACAATAGCTCAATCTTTTGTTCAGAAAATTAACACCCTGTTTTTACCATTCGTTATATCACGATATCATATTAAAAAAAACAAAAGGCTGCTACGCAATGTAACAGCCTTCTCTAAATTCAATTATTAATTCTTATTTCTCCAATACAATCGGAATATGCTGTGTTCCGATCTCTGTTAAAACACGAAGTGTATAAACACCTTTTGCCATGTTTCTCAAATCTACATCCTGTTTTACAGTTTTCAAACCATTTACTTCGTAAACAACCTGACCAAGTGCATTAAATACTTTAATCGCATTTAGATTCACTTCACCCGAATGAATAGTGATCGATCCTGTTGAGGGATTCGGATAAACCGAGATCAAATCCAATTCGTTTTCACCGATAGACGCACAAGCGTCAACCGTTACAGTTGTTTGAGCCGTACCGGAGCAACCATTCGCATTTGTATAGTTATAGCTTACCACAGTTGACCCTACCCCAAGAGTTCCCGGGTTAAACTGATTTCCGCTTACACCGGTTCCCGTATAGTTTCCTCCTGCCGGATTCCCCTGCGTGAATGTAAACGGACCATCTGTTGAACACAATGTCGGTACGCTGCTGAAAGTAACATTCGGATTTGAATTAACTGTTACAGAAATACTGTTCGATGCCGGTGAAGTACAAGCAGCAACTGTATTTGTAACAGTATAAGTTCCGGAAGAAGATACCGTGATCGAAGCTGCTGAGGATGAATTAGACCAAGTGTTCCCTGAGCCTGCAGAAGAAGTTAATGTAACCGAACCTCCCTGGCAGAAAGTCGTTGCTCCACCTGCTGAAATAGTTGGTGCTGCCGGAATGGCATTTACCGTAACATACCCCGTTTGATTCGATACGTTTGATCCGCCGGTATTTGTAGCGGTCAGAGAGACATTGTAAGTTCCTGCTGCAGCATATGTTACAACCTGGCTCGCAGAAGTGGATGTAGCAGGTGTTCCTCCTGGGAATGACCAGCTGTAAGAAGTAGGATTGTTCGTAGAAGTACTGGTGTAAGTAACGGATTGTCCTGCACAGACAGTAGTTCCCGTTGAACTGAATGACGCAACCGGTGCAGCTGGTGTTCCGCTTACTCCGGTAACATTAATATTATCTATGTACAAATTATTTCCGTTTCCTCCGTTATTCTTAAAAACGATCCAAACGGAACTGTTCCCAACAAACGGAGTCAAATCCACAGTCTCGGATCTCCATTGCGCTGTCGTTGGTGAAAAAGAAGACTGTGTTGCATTGGCAGTAGCTAAAGTTGTATTTGATTTCGAGTAAACTGTAGTAAAAGTATTCCCGCAATCAGTAGAAACCAATACATCTAATCCGTCGTAATAAGCTGCATTGTAAGGTGCATAAGCTACATCGAATACCAACTGGGCACTGGAATAAGCCGCTATATCAGCTTTAGGCAAGCGCATTTCATCAATTCCGGATTCCAGGTTATAATTATCAAATCTTAATGAATTGCCGGCAGTTGGCGCACGACCTACTGTTGAAGACCTCGTCCAGCTTCCTGTAGTAGCTCCCGGATCAATAATTGTCCATCCTGTTGGCGGGAATGTCGTTGACACAAACCCTTCGCTGATTGGCAAACTAACAGTTGTCGCTGAATAGACAGTAATATAATTGGTTTTCGATTTCGAATAACTTGCTCCGTTGGAAGTTGCTGTTACAGTTAAACTTGCATTATAAGTTCCCGTAGTAGAATATGTAACCGTTGGGCTCGCAGCCGTTGATGTTGCAGGTGTTCCACCCGGAAAAGTCCAGGAGTATGTTGCAATTCCCGTTGTCTGACTTGGTGTATATGTAACGGTTGTTCCCGTACACATCGTTGTTTGGTTTGCGTTAAAATCCAATGCACAAAGAGATGTTCCCGGGCCGCCGCCAACTAAGTTTAAGTTTGCAGTTGTCCAGATATTGTTTCTTCCACCTACGGAACTTATTATTGCTGCACGCATTCTGTCTACCTGGCCCTGTGTAAACATTTTGGTACAGTAAGAATAATCCATGTAATTTTGAACCTGATCTATCTGATCAAATCCCCAATATGCATTGTCGGTTGAACAGGAATTTTGGGTAAGCGTACATGATGTTGATCCTTGTGTTGCCGGCGTATCGTTTACGTTATCTGTACCAGCGCAACCTGCCGAACCGGGATTATTATTTGCCCCCCATACGTGAGATAAATTTAACCAGTGACCAACTTCATGCGTTAGCGTTCTGCTGTTCGTAGCATTCGAAGTTCCGATGGATCCGGTGTAATTTTCCAGAACAAAAATACCATTGTAATACATTTGTTCCTGAGCTGTCCCCCCGTTGTTCGGATTAAAGGTGTAACCGGCAGCTCCACCAATATCATTCGCTACGTAGATATTTAAGTAGCGGTTATGAGGCCAGATTCCCTGGTAAACATTATTTCCGCTAACGACTGCAGCTACTTGAACTTCGCCATCATCACCATTATTGGTTATCGCATTAACCGTTCTCGTAATACCGGAAAAGCATGCACCGTTTGGAGCTACGGTAGCAAAAACAAATTGAATCTCCACATCTGCAGCATCACCTTGAAAAGCACTTACAATTGTACTTGTATCAGTATTCAATTTTCGATAATCCCGATTTAGAATATTTAAAGCATCTTGTATTTGAGCATCCGAAATATTCTCCGAACCATTATTGTGAATAATGTGGAAAACAACAGGAATGGTATAAATAACTCCGGTTAATTTCTCAGTTCCGGTATTCGGCTTGAATTTTGTTCCCTGATTGGGCAAAGGATCTTTAAAAATCGTGGCAAAACGGGCCGGATCCTTTAGCTGCATTTCCTGCATGTGGTGATGCTGGCTGCATTTTTCAACTTCTTGAGGAGAGGCAAGCTGTTGATTTTTTGGTTGAAGACCCTGCGAAAAGGAAGTAAATCCGCACAACAAGGTCACAGAAAAGACGAGTTTTCTCATAAGCGTAGTTTAATTTTGAATATAGTTTTGTAGTTCTGGAGTGAAATTTAAATAAAAAATCGCTTCAATAATGGCATCCCGATCTCAATAAATTAAAAATGTGAATATCTTTTCCCGGAAAAAGGATTGATTATTATTTCACAAAAACACGTAAAACCTTGTGAAATTCAACTTAGCCGGGTTTTAAAAAAATTTTGAAAGAAGCCAAAATAAAAAGCACGAACCAGAGGTCCGTGCTGAATTATATATTTTAATCGATAATAAAAACGAATTACCTCAACTTCTCCAATGCTGCTTTCAGGTTAGAAATGACTCCATCCACATCTTCCAGTTTGCATGTACCGACAGAAAGTCTGTACCAACTTGAATCAGCAGAAGAACCGAAGGCGTAGAACGGTACAATAGCTACTTTGGCTTCATCGAGGATGTATTTTGTAACGTCCTGTGTTGTTTCCAATACGTTTCCGGATTCAGTTTTCAAACCATGTAACTGGAACTGAACGGTTAAGTAGATTGCTGCTTCCGGAGCAATTGCATCCACTTTGTGTCCAGCCGATTTCAAGGATTGAATTCCATTATAGAAACCAAGTAAACGTGCATTAATTTCCGACTTGATATGATTCAGATAAGTATCGTACTGGCTTAATTCATTTAAATACTTTGCAGTTGCGAGCTGCTCTGCTTTAGGAGCCCAGGCTCCTACGTGAGTTAAAATGGATTTGATCTTATTGATCACGAATTTCGGACCCATTGTCCACCCTACTCTTACTCCGGTTGCTGCCAGGGACTTTGAGATCCCGTCAACGAACAAAGTATATTCACGCATTTCAGGTCGAAGGGATACAGGATTGTAATGTTCAATTGTTCCGTGGGTTAATGGCCAGTAGATTTGGTCGTACATGACATACAAGGGTTTCACACCTGCAGATTCACGCTTTTTGTTTTCCGCGATAACCAAATCACAAATCTGTTCCAGATCCTCTTTCGTAAAAACAGTTCCGGTAGGATTCAGCGGTGAACACAATGCCAGTAAACTTGCTTCCGGAAGAAAGGGAGCAATCTCTTCGGCACGTGGCATAAAATTATTCTCAGGACTTGTCTCGATTAAAATCGGGCGTGCCTCATTCAAATAAGTATAATGGTTGTTATTCCAAGACGGAACAGGAAAAATAACTGCGTCTCCCGGATCAACAACAGCCTTGAAAATGGCATAGATCGCCGGTCGTGCACCACCTGTGATAACAATTTCGTCCGTTGCGTATTCCAAATCACCGCGCTTACTCAATAATTGAGAAACTGCCTGACGCAATTCCAACATTCCGTCTGCGGCAGGATAATTGGTTTGATCATCTTCATATGCTTCCTGGATGAATTGTTTTAATTCAGCTGGAATTGGAAAAACTTTCGAATTGAAATCTCCGATAGTTAAATTGTAAACCTTTTCACCCTGTTTGATCTTCTCATTAACTTCAGCCGCTAATTTGATGATCTCAGAACCGATGATATGTTCTGCCAATTTAGAAACACGAAGAGTCGAAAGTTCGTTTTTTGTATCCATGACTACTTTAAATTAGTGTGGCAAAAATATACACAATTGTTGGCAAACCTGAAACGAAAAATGAAATTACACAAAAAAGCCGGAGTGAAAGATTCCACCCCGGCCCATACTTTTTTGATTTTTTTGATCAGGCTTAATTCTTAATAAACTTGTCCTGAAGGATTGTTCCTTCTGCATTGATCTCAATCACATACGTCCCTTGTTTCAGAGAAGAAATATTCAATTGATTCTTGTTTTTCAAATTCTCTGACAATACCTGGCTTCCTGCCATGTCATAAATTACAACATTGAAATCTGTTGCCTTTGTTTGAATGGTAATCGTTTCGTTTGCCGGGTTCGGACCAAAAGTGATTGTTGAAGCTGTATTTTCTCCTAAACCTAGGCTTGGGTCAACAACTGTCACTTTTCCTGTCATCATAGCAGAATGAGGGTTGCAACGGTACATATAAATCCCTGGAACGTTGAAGCGCTTTCCAAATGTCCAGTTTGTTCCGATTGTCAACATGGAAAACGATTCCGGGTTCGCAGGATAAGTTGCCGTAGTCCCGTTCAAATTATGCGAACCTGCACCATTGTTTACCCATGTTACCGAATCTCCAAGATCAATAGTCAAATCATTTGGTGACCAGGATGCCGCCTGCGCGTCAATTTGATGGTTTGTTTGTCCGAAAGCTACCGGTGCCAAACACATCATAAATAATTGAGTAAATTTCTTCATAAGCTTACTGTTTTTAATTAATGGTTATATTATTAAATATTTATTTAAGAATATAACGCGTAATATTTAGAAAGGTTGGAAACCTAAATCAAAAATAATTCATTATTGCCTACTACAGGAACCGAATTTCGCTTTTCAACTTTTTAAACCGTTTGAACTTTTCTCTATCCGTCCCACATTTGTCCTGGCGGTATTTCCCTAATATTTCTCTATTTTTAAAACCTAAACTTAATTTATGAAGAAACTATTTGCTTGGGTCATGATTGGCGCAATGGTTATGAGCCTTCGAATGCCTAACCCACCGGAACAAACACCAAACTCACCATTATGGATGCGTTACCCCGTTATTTCACCCGACGGAAAAACGATCGTATTTATTTACAAAGGAGATATTTACCAGGTGTCTGCCTCAGGCGGAACGGCTTCTCCTGTCACTTTAAGCGATGCATATGATTTCATGCCGGTATTTTCTCCGGATGGAAAAACCATTTATTTCGCATCAGACCGCCACGGGAATTTTGATGTATTCTCTGTGCCCTTACAGGGTGGAAGTACCAAAAGACTGACACTCCATTCCAGCAATGATTATCCTCAATGTGTTTCCCCGGACGGAAAACGGGTTGTATTCATTGCTGCGCGTATTGACAATGCAGCTATGTCACAATTTCCATACGGCGCTTTGGGAGAGATCTATTCTATAGGAGTCGAAGGTGGTCGTGAAAAACAGGAACTTTCAATTACTGCTGAGAACATTCATTGGAACAAAGCAGGAACCAAAATGATCTTCCACGATAAAAAAGGATACGAGGATAACTGGAGAAAACACCATCAGTCATCTGTAACACGCGATGTCTGGATGTATGAAAAGAGCGGTGATAAATTCACGAAACTGACAGATTTTGAAGGCGAGGACCGAAACCCGGTTTGGACGAACGACGAAAGCAGTATCTATTATTTAAGTGAGAAAAGCGGTTCTTATAATGTTTGGAAAATGAATCCTAGTTCACCAGGCTCAGCGACCCAGGTTTCCAAATTTGATAAAAATCCCGTGCGTTTTCTTTCGGTTTCCGAAAACAATACGCTTTGTTATGGTTATGACGGGGAGATTTACACTCAAAAAGAAGGTCAGAACCCTGAAAAGATCAGTATTCAAATCAATGCTGAGGACCGGAATGCAGATACTAAAAACAAAGTAGAAACCGGGAGCGCTTCGGAAATTGCCGTTTCTCCCAACGGAAAGGAAGTTGTCTTTACCAATCACGGGGATGTTTTTGCTGTTTCACTGGAAAATGGAGTTACCAAGCAAATTACCAATACACCGGAAGAAGAGCGAAACATCAGTTTCTCACCCGATGGTAAAGCTGTTTTATATGCTTCCGAAAGAAACAAGATCTGGGGAATTTATCAAACGAGCATGATCCGGAAAGAAGACAGCTACTTCTATGCCTCCACTCTTTTAAAAGAAGAAGCACTGATCGTAACTGAAAACGAATCTTTCCAACCGCAATATTCTCCGGATGGTAAGGAGATCGCTTTCCTTGAAAACAGAACTGCAGTGAGTGTTTATAATCTCGCCAGCAAGAAGATCCGCAATGTTCTGCCTTCAACAAAAAACTATTCATACAGTGACGGGGACCAAACTTTTAACTGGGCACCCGACAGTAAATACATTTTGGTCTCTTTCCTACAGGATGGAAATTGGCACGAACAGATCGGACTGGTAGATGTGACCGGCAGCAAACCGATGCTGGAACTGACTCAGAATGGATTCTCAAACGGCGGACCAAAGTTCCAGATGGATGGAAAAGCAGTCTTATGGTTCTCGAACAGGGATGGAATGAAAAATGTAGCCAGTCATGGTTCACAACAGGATGCATACGCCATCTTCCTGGATCAGAATGCTTATGACCTTTTCAAAATGAAAAAGGCTGATTACGAACTTTGGAAAGAACAAAAAGAGAAAAACGATAAGGAAAAAGAGAAATCCAAAGAAGCTGAACCTGCGAAAAAAGGAAAAGGTGAGAAAGCAGATTCCAGCAAAAAAGCAGAACCCCTGAAAATTGATCTGGACGGATTAATGGACCGCCAGGTGCGTTTGACAGAGAACTCTTCGTTCCTGCAGGATGCATTCCTGGATCCAAAAGGAGAAAAATTATACTACCTGACTCCGAATGAGGATGGGACCAACTTGTATGTACGCAACTTCAAAGATCGTGAAACAAAGATGCTCATTCCGCTAAAGGCAGGTGGCGTCTGGAGCACATCGATGGATAAGGAAGGTAAAAACATCTATGCCGTTATCGAAGGAAAATTAACCCGCCTGGACCTGGAAAAGGGAGAACGCAAAGACATTCCGTTCAGAGCAGAGCGCACACAGGACAGTTATGCAGAGCGCGCTTACCTTTTTGAGCATATGTGGAGACAAGTGAAAACAAAATTCTATGTGGAAGATTTGCAGAAAACCGACTGGAATTATTACAAAACAACTTACTCCCGCTTCCTTCCGCATATCAACAACAATTATGATTTCGCTGAAATGTGCAGTGAATTATTGGGTGAGTTAAATGCATCACACACCGGATGCCGTTACTATCCGCCTCGTGAAAATGCAGATGAAACAGCTCAGCTTGGCATCATTGCAGATGAAAGTTTTACAGGAACAGGAATCAAAATTGCCGAGGTATTGGATAAAGGACCTTTAGTAAGTTCCGAAACAAAAGTAAAAGCCGGAGCGATTATTGAAAAAATTGACGGTGTAGAGATCAAACCCGATCTGAATTACTATTCGCTTTTAAACCGGAAATCAGGTAAGACGGTTTTGCTTTCAATCTTTGATCCTGCAAGCGGAAAGCGCTGGGAAGAGATCATCAAACCAATCTCTGCAGGAGCGCAAAGTGAATTACTTTATCAGCGCTGGATTAAACGCATGCAGGCAATGACTGAAAAGTTATCCGGCGGAAAACTGGGCTACATGCATGTCCGTGGGATGGATGATCACAGCTACCGTGAGTTCTACAACCAAGTAATGGGTAAATACATCAATAAAGAAGCCTTGATCGTAGATACCCGGTTTAATGGCGGCGGCTGGCTGCATGACGACCTGGCGACCTTCCTGTCTGGAAAACAATACATCAATTTTGTACCAAGAGGACAGAAAATCGGAATTGAGCCCGGTTCCAAATGGACCAAACCAAGCTGTGTGATCATGGGAGAAGGAAATTATTCCGACGCACACATGTTCCCGGTTGTTTACAAAACACTGAACATTGGAAAACTAATCGGAATGCCTGTTCCCGGAACAGGAACAGCCGTTTGGTGGGAAAACCTGCAGGACAACTCCCTGGTATTCGGAATTCCACAAGTGGGCGTAATGACCATGGACGGAAAATATTACGAGAACAACCAATGTGAGCCGGATTTCAAGGTAGCCAACGACTACAACACCATGTTGAAAGGCGAAGACGCACAATTGAAAAAAGCGGTTGATGTATTATTAGGAAGATAAACCGATCAAAATAGAAATCCCCGGCACTTCGACTACGCTCAGTGACCGGGGATTTTTTTATGTCTCAACAACTTCACTAAAACTATTTCCCAAAACGGTATCCCAATTGCATATTAACATTGAAATCAAGTCTTCCAAAGGTTCCGCTACTCTTATTAATCCAGTCTATGTCAGACATAAAATCAGATTTCCGAACGGAATAAATACCTGGGTTGAAACTAACAGATGACCCTATATAAAATCCTTTCCCGATCTGCCATTCCAATCCGTAACCAATACTAAGGTTAACCCCCACTTGTTTGTAGTTATAAGGGTATCTTGAAGTAATCACTCCACTCCCGTTATCCTGTACCGTATTAGAACTAGTGGTTGAAAACCCGATTCCACTATATAAATACGGTACAAAGCGGTTTCCAAATCCATTGAAATAACGTTTGTAATTGAGATTCACTCCAAAATATCGGTGAATATCCATATGACCTGATTTTAAAAGTGAAAACTGTGGCCCCAGTTCAAATTGGTTTTTTCCATGGGTGTAAGTCAGCATAGGCAGTAAACCCATGGTCTTATTTCCACGATACACAGAAACATCTGTTTTATATCGGTCCATTGTTAATCCGGCACTCACTCCCCACCGACCTTTTACCGATGGTGGATTTTCAATTTGGGCAAATGTTCCGAAACTCGTAAGAAAAATTGCACCGGACGCACCGATGACTTGAAACAATTTAGGCAATTCCATAGATATAATTTAAATGATAGGTCTCAAACTTAAGATGTCAAAAGAAATCGACTGGAATATTTTGGCTTAATTTAACGAGCTCCGGACCGAATTTAGGATTTACTAACAGTTGAGTTTTCAATACATCAATTTTGTACAGAGGACAGAAAACCGGAATTGAGCGGTTCCAAATGAACAGAACCAAGCTGCGTGATCATGGGAGAATGTGTCTGGGTATTTCATATCAGAATCAATTTTAAACACCAATCAATCAGCAGATTTATTGCTTTATACCTTTCACTCGCAGGAATCATTACAAAGAACCTATATTCGATGAATCACCTGCTTAATTGAATGAGTATGAAAACAGCATTTTTACTTTTAGCTCTTCTTGGGATCGGTTTGCTCCCTGCCTGTAAAAAGGAAAAAGAAAACACACCGAATAGCGGCATGTTGATGGGCACTTATAAATTGACCGGTCTGTATTATTATTCTCCGGGTGATGATGGAGAATTCCAAACGGTTACAAGTGAAAAAACGGTTACTTTTCATTCGGACGGCACCATCACTTCCAATGGAAATCTATGTATTCCCGAAACAGATGCCTTATCTCCATCCTCCGGAACTTATTCTCATTCAAACAAAACAATTACTGTCACCAATTGCGATGGAATCGAGTATAAACTAATTGGCTATACACTAATTATCGGGCATGGTTGCTGGGAGCAGTGTAAATCCAGGTTTATAAAAATTTAAAAAACGAACTAGTATTCCTTTGCACAATTATAAATTCAGAAGGAAATGCCGGAATCTGTTTAGAGAGTTGACCTTTGTCCTTAACTTTGGGTCAATTGATTTTAAACATGGAGAAAACAGACAAGACCCTTAACTGGGACGAATTCATGCGAGTCGAAATGCGAGTCGGAACAGTTATTTTCGCAGAACCATTCCCGGAAGTCCGGAATCCTGCATATAAGATCACCATTGATTTCGGGGAATTCGGCACCCGGAAAACTTCCGCACAGGTAACCGATCTGTATCAGCCGGAAGAACTTATCGGGAAACAGGTCGTTGCCGTTATCAACTTTCCTCCCAAACAAATTGCCAATATGATGAGCGAATGCCTGATCCTGGGTGGAATTGGCGAGAACAAAGAAGTTACTTTACTCCAGCCGGAACGACCGGTGAAAAACGGAACACGAATTGGGTAATTGAAAATGTAAAATAAAGAATTGAAAAGATTTTAAATTCCGTTCCAATCCTTATCAATTTTACATTTTCATTTTTTTATTCTTAGTGCCTGAACCATATGCCGTTGGTTGTGATAGATCACAAAACGGAAGGTATCTCCCAATTTCAATTTGATAAGCTTTGAAATACTGATCGCTGTTTTCGTTTTATTCAGGTTAACTTTGCGGGCTTCCTCCAATAAGCGAAGCATTTCGTTCTGCTGACCGATGAATTCCTCTATTACTTGTTTATCCAGTTTACTATTCAGTGGATTCATATTCTTAAAAGTCTTCATCTTATTCAGTTTTTCCTTAGGAAGCATGCTGTTTGCAAAATAATTCCCCAGCCAGCCACTTTTGAACACGGACTCATTCTTCCCCCTTTGGAGGGGGATTGAGAGGGAGGATGACGAAGATTGTTCTGAAATCCGTTTTGCAATTTCAGGAAGATAAAAACGTCCGTATAAATTCAAATGCTCAAGGCATTCCAGCACACTCCAACTCTCCGGATCCTGTTTATAATTGAGGGTCTGTTCCGCCAGGTCTTTGAAGGCTTCGGCTTCCCGGATCAGTTGTTTTGTTCTGTTTGTCAAATCAACCAGGAGTACTTCCGTCTGTATTTTCATGATCTTTTTTTTTTGACAAAGGTCCTGAAACATAGGCCAAAAAACATTGATTGAAATCAAGACTTTTTTAAGCGGGAAAGTGTTTCCGGAGTCATTCTCAGGTAATTTGCAATATGCCTGTTAGGAATTTCCTGGAACAAGGCCGGACTTCGCTTCAATACGCGTTCGAAACGTTCTTTGGGAGAAGCTGTCAGGAGATCCTTTTCACGTTCAATTTGTTGAATCACCAGGTCTTCAAGGATCTTAATCCACAATTTCAAATGATTTTCATCCCGGGATATAAAATCCATGAAGCCTTTTTTCGGGATGACCTTCACACGCGTTCTTTTGATCGCCTGGATCACGAATTCCGAAGGTTTTCCGGTTAAGAACGAATCAAGAGAAACCAAAATATTGTACTGATAACCAAATCGGATGGTCCGTTCTTCGAGTTGATCCCTCACAAATACCCGTAAGCTCCCTTCTTCTATGAAATAAATGTTGGTATCGGTACTTCCGGCTGTTTTCAGAAACCCATTGCGTTCAACGGTGATTTCCTTTTCTACCAGTTTATTTGCTTTGATCAGTTCGATCAGGTCTGCAGGTTTCATCCTATCCGGGAGAGTGTTAATGAATACTTAAAGGAATATCATATAATTTATGAAAGGACAGCTTATCCCAGTATCCACGCTGAAAGACAATTTTATCGTCAATAACATGGAAAAAACCACAGCCGCGCATTTCCTTCGGATCAACCCATTCCATGATCGCCCACTCCCCGTCTTCAAAAATATTTTCCGGGATACAAACCATTTCGGCATGCGTGAATTCCCGGACAAACATCTCCCTGATAGCTTCCTTCCCGATCACCGGTTCATTAGCCACCTGGTGGTTAACTGCATTTTCAGCATACAATTCAGCCAGTTGCTCAGCATCTGCCTGGTTGAACAAGAGAATCCATTTCTCTAAAACTTCTTTGGGTGTCATATCTGATAATCTTTCCTATTTAAAGATACAAAAAAGTTCAAACCGACAGGAAAGTAATGGCGTTTTGCATGCGAAATCAGGCATGAAGAGTATTCGCAAACTGATCGCTTCGGATCGAGAACGTAAGATGGAACTTCAGTTTTTCTGCCGCGACGGACTCTTGTTAAATCCTTCACACTCGCATACATCCTTCATACTATATCCATACTTGATCCATACTTGATCAGTACGTGATCTATATTGAGTATTTGCCATAGTAAGCTATATTATTAAAATTTGGTATAAACCCCAATATTAACCTACGACACAACCTGTAAATCCTGCAAATTTTCAGGGAAGGTATATAACACATTCCCGGCAGGTTCTCGTCAAATTTGAGAAAGGCCACAGTATTTGCAGTGCGGCTTCCGATAGTCAATATTCATTACTAAAAATAAATCTTATGTTTCATCACGTAAAAGAATTACAGTTTAAAGCACGGGTTTCGAAACCGGATCCGCGTTTTGCCCGCTTGTTATTGGAACAGTTCGGCGGACCCAATGGAGAACTCAAAGCGGCCATGCAGTATTTTGTACAGGCCTTTGGCTGCAGGAAACCCTATCCGGATAAGTATGATATGCTGATGGATATTGCCACGGAAGAGTTCAGTCACCTGGAGATTGTCGGGGCAACTATTCAGATGTTGCTTACCGGTGTGAATGGCGAATTAAAAAATGCAGCGGACGAGTCTGATCTGAATAAATTGCTGGACGGAACAGCTGCTAAAGAAACCTATATTCACGATGCATTGGTAGATCCGCATTTCTTCCTGGTGAGCGGAGGAACACCAACTCTGACCGACAGCAACGGGAATCCATGGTCAGCAACCTACATAATGGGAATGGGCGATCCAACGGTGGATATGCGCGTGAATATTGCAGCAGAAGCAACTGCCAAACTCGTTTACGAGAACCTCATGAAATTTACGGATGATGTGTATGTGAAAGAAACCCTGCGTTTTTTAATGACACGTGAAGTGGCTCATCTGCAGATGTTCCAGGCAGCACTGGAAAGTATTCAACCGAACTTCCCTCCGGGTATTTTGCAAAGCGATCCCAAATTTAGCAACAAATACTTCAATATGTCGGAAGGAAGTTTTTCCGGTCCATGGAACGAAGGGAAAAGTCCGGAAATGGGTGAAGAATGGCAAGTTGTTGAAGAACCGGTGCAACACATCAGAGATACGGAAAGTCTGCTGAATGAGAAAGCTTCAGGAACTAACCGGACAGAAAAATCCGTGCAAGAAACCAATAAGGCTTTAAGTGCAGAACGCAAAGCGGAGGTTGATTTGGCTACTTTGCCTAAAAATGGGGAATACAACTGGGATATCGACCCGGATAAAGCATCCAAAAAGAAAAAGTCTGGTGGTAAATAATCGCAGAAAGGATCGCGCAGATCTTCCGTGTGATTAATACTCTTTCAATAATCGAACTGCTGATGCACTGACAATTGAGACTGCATCGGCAGTTTTTTTCTCACGAAACAAAGCACTATGCCCGAAGGTCCGTCTATCGTTATTTTAAAAGAAGAAGCCCTGAAATTCTCGGGAAGAAAGATCCTGGAAGTGAGCGGCAACAGCAAAATTGATCAGTCCCGCCTGGAAGGACAAAAGGTTCTCGCATTTGCAAGCTGGGGAAAACATTTCCTGGTCTGCTTCACCGGCTTCACCCTCCGGATCCATTTCCTGCTGTTCGGCAGTTACCGGATCGATGAAAAGAAACCGGACGCAGCGGCGCGTTTGTCCTTTACTTTTGAGAACGGTGAACTGAATTTTTATTCCTGTTCGGTGAAATTCCTGGAAGACGACCTGGATTCTCATTACGACTGGAGTGTCGATGTAATGAATGATGCCTGGGATCCCGGAAAAGCGAAAACAAAGCTCAAAGAACGTCCAAACATGCTGGTTTGCGATGCCTTGCTGGAACAGGATATTTTTGCAGGGGTCGGGAACATTATCAAGAACGAGGTCCTCTACCGCATAAAAGTCCATCCGGAATCACTGGTGGGGAAATTGCCAGCTGCAAAACTGAACAAGCTTATTGAAGAAGCCCGGATCTACAGCTTCCAATTCCTGGAATGGAAAAAACAATACGAATTGAAAAAACACTGGCTGGCACATACCAAGAATTGGTGTTTGCGCTGTAACCTGCCGATCGTCAGAAAAATTACGGGTGTCAAAAAACGCCGCAGTTTCGTCTGTGCGAACTGCCAGAAATTGTATGTGTAAATAATTTATTGAAATATGATGTAAAATGTAGGGACGCGGTGCATCGGGAATTAATCACAATTGATACCCTGACTTAATTTTCTACCACAAATACGCAAATTATTGGCTTCCGCCGCGGCGGACACTCGCTTTTGAACCAAATAAGCAATGATTAATACTGTTTATGAGATACGGAGGCGACTGGTAAGCGCCTCAAACATTGTGTCTCTATCGAAATACATTTCGATGAGCCGCAAAAGAAAAATCCCGACGAACCTTTGGTTGTCGGGATTCAATTTCCTGCGGAGAATGTAGGATTCGAACCTACGGTACCTTGCGGTACAACAGTTTTCAAGACTGCCGCAATCGACCACTCTGCCAATTCTCCGCGACAAAAGTAGTGCTATTTTCCTTTTTGACAAGTATTAATTGAAAAAAAAATAAAAGTTATTTACTTGTTACCTGAAAATCAGCACCGTTTAATCAATGATTTTTCTTTTATCAGTATTCCATTTCGGTAAATCCTTTCAAATTCATTAACTTTACAATAACTATTTTTAGAATTATGAAAAAGCCACTTTTGGTGATTTTGACTTTATTGATTCTCGTTTCAAATTCTTTTGGACAGAAAAATCAGATGAAAGCATTCATTGATTATAAAAGTTACTATTCACCTGAACAAGGACCATATATCGATCTGCAGTTTCAATATGCAGCATATACTATCAAATTTACAGCCGTTGACTCAGCGCTACAGGCAAAGATTGCCGTTTCTACCATCGTAACCAGCCAGCCGAGCGGAGATACTGTTTACACCAATGCTTTTGCATTGGAAAGTCCTAGAATGCGCGATTCGATCGTGGAAGATTTTTTTGACAATATCCGCATTCCTCTGCAGCCCGGAAATTATATTGCGCATGTAAGTTTAATGGACCTAAACGGAAAAGACAAAACCCTTGACGGACAACTTGAGATCACGATTCCGGACCATTTCACAAAAGTATCCACTTCAGACATCCTAGTTGCAGAAGTTGCTTCACCAAGCAACAATATGGAATCTCCTTTTCAGAAAAGCGGTTACGAGATTATCCCCAGAATCTCCAACTTCTATAATCAATACATGACAAATATTCCCTATTACGTGGAATTATACAATACGAACCTGATCCAAGACAGCAGCTTCGGATTGAGACAGCAAATTGTTTCTACCCAGACAAACCAAGTAATGCCCGGCTTTTCGCGTTTTACAAAAATCAAACCCAGTCCGGTTGTTCCGATCCTTAGAAATATAGACATTTCAAAATTGCCTTCCGGGTCTTATCACCTTACGTTGGAGATCATTGACCGCAACAGCAAAACAATCGGTCAGACGACTGATTACTTCTTTGAACGCATCAATGATATTGAACTTGCGGAAACTGTAGATGAGATCATCCTCGATCCCGCATTCCAGGCTTCCATTACAGATGATTCGTTAAAGTACTACCTGGCAAGTTTGATTCCTATCGCACGACCTGCAGAAGTGAAATCCATTATTAAAACACTGAAAGCAAACAGTCCTGATTTGTGCCGCAAACACATTCAGCAATTTTGGGTTCAGACATCCGGGGCAAATGCAACTTCCCAATGGCTGATCTACAAGAAAAATGTCATCCTGGTTCAACAGAATTACGGGAACAATTTCCAGGACGGATTTGAAACTGACCGCGGAAGAGTCTTCCTGCAATACGGACAGCCGAACACGATCATTGTGCGCGAAACTTCCCCATCGGAATACCCGTATGAGATCTGGCATTATTACAAAATCAAAACATTCAGCAATAAGCGCTTCGTCTTCTACAACCCCGACCTTGTAAACAATGCATACCGTTTGCTTCATTCGGATATGGTCGGAGAGCAGCAAAATTACAAATGGCAGGAAATGCTCGTAAAACGAAACAATTCAAGCAACAGTGTTGACAACACAGAAGGAAACAGTCAATACGGAGGAAACAGCAACTACTATTACAAACAAGATTAACCTCATCTGTGCAAAATCCTGATATTGCCGTTGTCATTTTAAATTGGAACGGCTTACATTTCTTAGAGCAATTTTTGCCGGAAGTTATCATGCATTCCAAACCATTTCGCGTGGTCCTGGCAGATAATGCCTCGACGGATGGTTCCGTAGCCTGGACGAAAGAACATTTTCCAGACCTGGAACTGGTAGTCAACAGTTCAAACGGGGGATTTGCAAAAGGCTACAATGATGCTCTGAAACAAATTAAAGCAGATTATTATGTCCTGCTCAACAGCGATGTGGAAGTAAGTGAAAACTGGCTTCTACCTTTGGTTGAAACAATGAATAACAAAGAAGTTGCCGGTTGTCAGCCAAAAGTTCATTCGTTCAAATTGCGCGACACCTTTGAACATGCCGGAGCTTCGGGAGGTTTCCTGGACAAATACCACTACCCTTTCTGCCGCGGGCGAATTATGGACCATGTAGAAAAAGACGAAGGTCAATACGATTATCCTTCCAAAATATTCTGGGCTACCGGAGCGTGTTTAATGATCCGGTCGGAGATCTATTGGGAAGCTGGAGGTTTGGACGAGCGCTTTTTTGCCCACATGGAAGAAATCGATCTTTGCTGGCGAATTCAACGAATGGGACTTCATTTTGAAGTAAATCCGCTGAGTGTGGTTTATCACGTCGGTGGTGGAACGCTTAATTACATGAACCCCAAAAAGACTTTCCTGAACTTCCGGAACAGTCTTCTGATGATCCACAAAAATCAGCGCACCGCATTGACCTATGTACTTTTCAGGAGGTTTTGCTTCGACGGACTTGCAGCTCTTATCTTTTTACTGAAAGGGCAATTTCCGCATTTCGGTGCCGTGTTTAAAGCCCACATGTCTTTCTACAATCACCTTCCATCTTCCATCAAAGAGCGCAGGAAATGGAAGAAACTGGACAAAAAAATACCCGTTTCCTTCTACCGGGGAAGTATTCTTTGGGCACTTTATATTCAAAAGGTTACTAAATTTAAGGATTTGAACCAACGAAAATTTGATCTTTAATGAGTTCTGCCTTAGCAATCTTTTTAGGAGGATATCCGCATCCGGTTAGAGAATTATTTCTTGAAGCCCAATTTTTACTTGAACGCGAACTGCCCGGCAGTCACCAGGAATTGGATATTCCGGCAAAGATGCTTGCTTTCAGCTATGGACCCGGATACAAAGGAATGGTTTGTGTGCTTCTCCCTTCTCAAAGAGGAGTAAAACTCTCTTTCAGTAAAGGAGCAGAACTTTCGAATAAGCACGGTTTACTGGAGGGGGCAGGAAAAAAAACACGGTACGTCGAACTGAGTTCCAGCTTACTCAAAAAACCGGAACTTCTCGAACTCATCCGAAATGCAAAGCTGTTCCACGAAATGACTTCCGGGAGTTAATTTGTCTTAAATCAAAGACCAAGCTGTCTGCTCTTTCTTAAATTTACCACATGAAAACAAGTTTGTTTCTTGGACTTTTTATCTTTATTGGTCAGCAGGTTATTCTTGCTCAAAATACTATACCCTATCAACTGAAACAGGAAAAACAATGCATTATTCTGCCGAACGAACTTCACGAGGTTTCCGGACTAACAGTTATTGACTCCAAAACACTGGCTTGTGTTCAGGATGAAGCCGGAATTGCGTTTCTGTTTGATCTGACCACACAAACCGTCAGCCGCAAAATCCATTTCGCCGGACCGGGGGATTATGAAGGAATTGCTCCTGTTGGAAAAGACCTTTATGTTTTGCGCAGTGACGGTGTGCTTTTTCAAATCCACGATTTTACCAAAAACAATCCTGATATTGATTCTATTGAAACCGGGATTCCAAACAAAGACAACGAAGGCTTGTGTTTCGACAAAGAGAACAAACGCTTGCTGATCGGTTCAAAAAGTAAAGTCGGGAAAGGTCCTGCTTATAAAAATCTGCGCACAATTTATGCTTTTGATTACCGCAGGAAACAATTGGTAAAAAGTCCTTTGTACACCTACGATATTACAACCATCAAAGAATTTGCAGAATCAAATCAGATTCAGCTACCTACAAAGGAAAGCAGGAAAAATCCGGAAGAGCAGGAAGTTGCTTTGAAGTTCCAGCTTTCAGGCCTATACATTCATCCGAAAAGTCAATTACTGTACGTTTTAAGTGCCTCCGATTACTATTTATTCGTCTTCAACCAACAGGGGCAGATTCAGCATCTGGAAGTTTTAGATCCTCAAAAATTTAATAAAGCAGAAGGAATTGCCATTATGCAAAACGGCGATCTCTACATTTCCAACGAAGGTCAGGCCGGCAATCCGAAAATCTTACTCTTCTCCGAAGAAAAGAATTAACGATTAAACCTGACGGAACTCTTAACCCTGTTTGTTAACTGGAATTGAGCCCCGAAAACCACGTCATACTCCATGAAGAAGAAATGCTGTTTCGCTTTGTCGGCAGGATCTGTAGTTGTACGGATATCCGGCATATGAATAAAGCCGTATTTCGCTTCAGCCTGGATAAAGAAATACCTGAAGAAATTCAACTTCAATGCTCCAACCAAACCAAGCCCGTAACCCGCCAGATGAAACTCATCGTGTCTTTGATTTCCTAAAAGCGTTGTGTTTGTTCGCGGTACCAATACTCCGGCACCTACACCATAAGCAGTACTCAAATTAAAACCTCTCACATTGATCAGGGCATCGGATCTTCTTATTTCCGCGTTCAAATAATTCAAACCATCCGTGTGTTCGAACATCAGGAATGAAGTATCCATCACCATTGGTTTGTGGTCGTAAGCACCATCATAAGCAGTTCCGGAATTCTCAATATTTCCTTCCATATCAACTGTCTGCATGCTTTTCATCACATATTTCATGTGGTCTGCCCCGATTGAGATTTCGTACTTATCCTTCAGGTAATAGCCAAACCTTAAGTTGTATTGTGGAATCGTCATGGTAGACGGGTTCAAATACAAATTCGCCCGGTATAAGGACTGGCGGTCATTTGCGATGACATTATTTAACTTAAAATCGTATGATTTACCCCAAAAGGTGATATCTGATTTGGTGTAAGCACTCCGGTTCCAACCCCAGTAAACATAAAACGAGCCTTTTTTATTCGGCTTCCATATTTCGATTTTTTGGGCAATAGCAATAGGTGTGGCAATAGCCAGAGCTAGAAGGAGAGCTGCAGATTTCATTTTTTAAGTTTGCCGTAAAATTAGAAATCTTTCACGAAGTAAACGTTAATTTCGATAGATTTCCATCCAAGTATGCTCAATATGAACCTATTCTGCTTCCGATTGTAAACAGGTATATGAAAAAATTCGCCCTTCTTATTGTGTTTTTGGCTTTCTGCGGAATCCTATCTGCACAAACGTCAACCCAATGTGTTATTAAAGCACCGAGCAAGCTTGAAAAAGAAGCTGACAGTGATCAAATCCAAGTACATTTTGAGAGTACCTGCCCGCTTCTTGAATTAGAAATCAAAGTCATAAGCCGCTGGGGAAATGTACTCTATATTTCCAATCAATTGGATCATCTTTGGCAGGGACAGGAAAAAAATCCCGGAACCTATTTCTTTACTATAAAAGGAACTTTCCAGGACGGAAGCAAGATTGATCAAAACGGGTTTTTCCAGTTATTGTGACTTCACATTAAAAAACCGTAGAGTAAATCACCCTACGGTTTTTGTTCGCAGTAAACGGGTTATAGGTATGTGTTTAATATTTGAAGAAACACTGGATTGATTTCCCGTCAATTGCTGCGCCCTGCTGCGCTGATGCATTTGAAGGATCAATCCGATAGATGTGAGCGCTTGTACCTGTATTCACTGAAATAAATACTTTGCCATTTTCGATATGGAATGGCGTGTAATATTGTCCGCCGTGTGCAGGAACATCATTTACCAATGTGAACGTTTGGCTATTCAGATCCAAGACAGCAATCTTACAGATCGGGTTATCAATACTGAAAGCTCCCCACATTTGATTATCACTTCCTGTTGGAATTACACGAGCTACCACTTTCCCGTTTCCAACATATGTTCCCGTAAGCATTTTATAACCGTAAGACTCAATGTTGAAGAAATAACTGTTATCAAATTGCTGCTGGCCTGCATTGATCTTCAAAATCCCGGAAGGTTTTGTAGACTGTGTAAATCCTGCTGCCAATGAACAAGTAGAGAAGGTATAATGATTTCCGTTTTCGTCCACGATCATTGCCGGAGAACCACCGTAATACCCAATCGGGCCGGTACGCGTATCTTTAAATGTTGAAACATAGTTCAGACCCGGATAAGTGTACACATTTACATAAGCTGTGTCTGTTTGAGGAGTATCCCATGAAGCTCCATGAAGCGGGTAGTAAGACACGAACAATTTCCCGTTCTCGATGTATGTCTGTGTCGGCCACATATTCAATTGTGCCATTGTATCGTTGTACAGGACATTCAACACCACATTTTGTGTGCTTGTTATCGACATTGAACCCGGGTTGATCGTCTGGAACTTACAATCATATGAACCTCCACCCCAAGGCGCACTTACCGCAAATACATTTCCGGACGGATCGTTGGTCAATGCATCCAGGCGGTCAAACACAAAACTTCCGGTAGATGACAAGCTGCTGTTTGCGATCTGGTATCCCGTACAAACATTATTGGTGTAATCTATTGCCAAATACTTATTTCCTACCTGGTGGTAATACATCCACCCCATTTGCTCCATTCCGTTACCTGTAGCCGAAATTGTTCCGGACATCAGATCTGTTGCAGTTACCAAATATTCGGCATCTGCACCGGCACTGGTGGTTTTCAATCCCAAAACATATCCTGAAGAAGGAATCAGTGTTTCCTCTTCAGTCGGTTTTTTCTTTTTACATGAAGCAATTGTTGTCATTCCCAAAAGGGAGATTACAGCAATTACAAGTGTACTTCTTGTTTTCATTTTGACTTTTTTTGATTCTAATTATTGTTTTTGCAGGTAGTAGCGAAGCTTGACATTAAAACTTCTGCCCGGTTTTTGAATCCGGAAATTATCGTAGCACATCGCATCAAAGAGATTCATACAGGATACGGAAACATTGTACCGGCCTGCATGACTTGTGAAACTAAGGGAAACATTACTCACCACTTGTCTCGGGATAATGAATTTTGAATTTAAAGATCCAAGACTCGGCCATTTCAGATAAAACTCTTCGATGTAAGAAGTTGTCCAGTTGAATCCGACACGCTGTTTGTGCTTCCCGAATTGCTTTGAGTTATATGTGAAGGAACCGTTCCCGAACAGGTACGGAGCATTGGGCAAACGATCCAGGTACAATTCATCCGGTTCCCCGTTTGGTTTCAAAGAAGCATTCAGAATGTTCTGGTAAGTAGCATTGAATTCCACTTTGAATTGGTCGTTATAAGAATAACTGATCGCTCCTTCAAAACAATTCACCTTTGCCTGGCTCAGGTTTTCGTAACGGGAAGTAATTCCAATAGCCACCGAGCGGATTAAATTTTCAGGCAAACGGTACATGTAATTGAAGTCGACATTCACCAAATGCTTTTTGAAACGTTTTCCAAAGAGAAAGCCGGCATTGAAGTTCTGACTTTTCTCGGGCTGCAAATCCGGGTTGGGAAGCTGCAACAATCCATCTCCAAAAACTTCATGTCCTTCCGGCAGTCGGTAAGTATTTTCATAAGAAGCTTTCAACTGCAGGTAGCTCAGCACGAAGAAACTGCTTGCGATGCCATATCCCGGCAATTGAAATTGGTTATCTGCCCTACGAACTTCACCGGTATTATCATCTGATTTATACAGAACCGAATTCATGTTAAACATCTTCCCGAAAACCGAAGTTGTCCAACGGTCGCGGAATAGTTTCAACTGGTAAGCAATTCCCGTAAAGTTCTTCTCCAAAATATTCGGATCCTCAAACGGAAGCGGATCAACCTTCAGCGGATCGCTCCCTACCCTCCTGACACGGGAATACGTATTATTCAAAGTAAACTGATGGTATTTTCCCAGTTTGTAATTCAAAGTTGCAACTGCCAATCCAGCCTGGTCATTAAACCTGTAAAGGGTTTTATACCAGTTCAATTCTCCCGAAGTATTCGACAGAGATTTAATCGTGTGATTACCGCTCCAATCATAGATCCGGGAACTCGTATCCACTGTCATTTGCTCGATGGTACTATAAAGAGCCGATACTTTTAAACTCAAATTCCGGATGAAGAGGTTGTTCTTTTCGTATTTCAGGGTTGGGATCAAACTCTTTTCCGTGCGGTGTACTTCGCCTGCAACAATAGTCATGTTTGCTCCCTGCTGTACTTCTTTATATGTGGTATTCGCAATTAAACCAAACAAGAAACGGTCAGCCCATTTTTTATTGACCACGCCAAATTCCAGCATCCCGGTTGCAGATTTGAAAGCATCATTGAAACGGGGAACAGAAGTAGTCTGATCATCAATCTTCCCTGTCTGCTTATTAAATAAATTGATATCGACCTTGAAATCATTGTCCGAATAATTGTAAAATGCGCTTGCGCTGACAATGAACCCCTTCTTGGTGGTGTATCTTCCTACCAAGCTTACCTGGTGCGTATTGAAAGACCCAAAGCCATATGAAACATCCAGGAAATTTTTAATGCCGTTGTTTGTGACGATATTGACCGCGCCGCCCAAAACATCCGACCCCAAATTGATCGGCACAACCCCTTTATATATTTCAATCCGTTCCACGTTATTAACCGGAATTGCATTGATACTGAAAGATCTTCCCATTACATCAGTTGGTAATCCGTCAACAAAAAAGCGCACCTGGTTTCCAGTAAAGCCACTCAGTGAGAAAACAAAATCGGAACCCAGGCCACCGCTTTCACGAATGCGGACCCCGGTTGACTGGTTCAAGACCTGGTTGACATTGAGATTCAAGTTCTGAACCGGTTTCATGTCAATCGATTCCACAGCAAAGGGCTGTTCTTTCACCTCCTGGACTTTGGATTTAGCTAAAATTGTTATTTCATCAATCTGGGCAATTTTGATCACTTTTAAAACTCCCAAATCAAGTGCCGGCTGATTCAGATCAACTTGTTTTTCTACAGGCTCATGCTCTGCGCTCTGTGTTTTCAACACGTATTTCCCGAATGGAATATTTGAAAGCAGGAACTTTCCGTTTTCGTCCGTCGTTGCGATCAATTCCGTCCCTTCCAATGCAATGGTAATAAATGGAACTGCCTGATCATTATCGAGAATCTTCCCGCTTATCACTCCGTTTTGAGCAAACAAAAGCGGACTTGACATTAAAAGAATAAAAAGAAATATATTTTTCACAAAAGTGTTGTTTATCTGGCTTCAGATATTTTTTGCAAAATTACATTCCGTTTCAGGCTTGAACCAATACCGTTTTGGGTGTAAAAAAAAGGTCGAATACCATCCAGAGAGTAGTCACTATTCACTGATTGTTGTTATAAAAGAAAAAGGGACGCGATCACCGCGTCCCCTCCGTAACAGTTTTAATGCCCATCAGCTTTGGGCAGATCTCTTATTCCTTCACAAATTTAATCTGTGTTACTTCATTGTCCTTTGAAACAATTTTCACAAAGTAAATTCCCGAACTGATGTCTGAAACATCAATCACATTATCACTTCGTAACTCATGGCTTGAGAGCACTTTACCGTTGATATCCATTACTTCAACATTCATGACCTCATCCCGGTTTGATGAACTTATGGCAAGTTTGTCTTTTGTCGGGTTCGGATAAACCGAATACGTTGAAGCAGTAGTTTCTTCTCCAAAGAAAGCAGCTGAAGTTCTCGCGACATTCAAGGTATAACAAGTTGCACTGTTTGCTCCGTTATAACCAAAAACACGAACCGTATAAGTTCCAACCGCAAGGTTTGCGATTGATACATTCTCGGTGGCTGTGGAACCGGTTCCGGATCCGATTACTGTACCTGCACTGTTGTATACATTCAGGTCGTAGTCAACTCCACTTGGTCCGGCAAGGGCAAACTGATGAGTTCCTGCCGCTGTAGTTGTGACTTTATAGTAATCCTGGTCCGTATTTGAAGAAATTGCAGCCGAAATCGTTGTTGCCAATGGAATCGTTGCAGCAGCTGCCAGTGAATTATTCGGTTCGTAAGCCGATGAACAATTCGCAACAGTTGCAGTCGCGGTAAACGTGTAGCATGTAGCACTTAACGCATTGTTATACCCGAACACTTTCGCATAATACGTTCCTGCAGCTTGTCCGTTCAACGTCACGGATTCCGTTGCCGTACTTCCCGCTCCTGAACCGATTTGAGTTCCGGCACTATTGTAAATTACCAGGTCGAAATCCACACCCGAAGGTCCTACCAGATTAAAGACATTGTTTGTTACTGCAGAAGTAGTAATCTTAAAGAAGTCGATATCTCCGGAAGTTGCGATTGCAGCTGAAACCGGTGTTCCGCTTGTGAGTGTTGTGGCAGCAGCCTGAGTTTCATTCGGTTCAAATGCGCTTGTACAAGTTCCGCCACCGCCATCAGTATTGCAAGTCAGTGTGATACAACTATTCACGCGGCTTCTGATCAGGTTTCCCGGTTGAGGACCAAACCCAAGTGTAAAGTTCATTCCGGTACTTGTCAAATGACAGTAGCTCATGATCGTTCCGCCATTCGAAGGAATCGGGCCGTTACATCCTTCACTGTAACCTGCTGCAGGACCACATCCGTCAATCGCGCCGCCTGTCCAGCTGCATGCATGAGTATGCGGTGATCCCAAATTATGACCAATTTCGTGCGCCGTAACGTTTACCGCCCAGCTATAAGTTGGGATTGCATTTACCGTTCCTCCGACGGCCCCGCAAAATCCGTGTTTGTAATATTCATTGCTTCCACACAACTGGTCTAACCAGGCAACACCTCCGCCACCTGTGTTCGAAAACAGTGTAGCAATATTTGCCCCGAAATTTGAACGGTTAGCCGAGAACGTATTCAGATCATCATTATAAGAATCCGCTGTTGTCCATACATAAAGCTGGTTGAGTTTCGAACCGATCTGCTCGTTTTCATACAGCAATTTGAAATTATTGAATATGTTGGTTATGTGATTTGTAACGGCTTGCGCACTTCCTTTCGAAGTGAACAAATTATACCGTGTTTCCCAAAAATAAGTCACACACTTGTAAGTTGCCTTTTCCATTTGCTCCAGGTTCTCTTTTTGAGAAGAAAGCCGCTCAACAGCTTCCTGGTATTGCTCCAATTCTTCTGAGCCACATGAATAAACAGGTTTATTTTTCAAATCATCATCTGAATAAACCACATGTATTCCCGTCTTATTCTCCGGAAGGCGTATCAGACCAGCTTCGATCGTTGCATCTTCCTCCGAATTTCTGTTAACCAAAACAAAGAACTCGTCCCGGAAGAAACTAACTCCCACTACCGCATCTTCGCCGCGAACCGTTCCCTGGTAATACAATCCGAAATTTACTCCTTTCTCCATCCCCGGGGTACTTGTTTCCAGTTTAAACTCATCCGTAAAAATATTCACCTGAACCAGGTCAAGGGTTAAGATCCGATCCTCATAAGGTAATTGAACCGAAAGTACTTCCGGGCGCATTGCCAGCAAACCGGAGATAGAAGCAGCATTTGAATAGCCGATAAATCCGGATTTTTTGAGTGCAAGATTTGCTGTAGATTCAATCTCCTGAGAAACAGATTTCGTTCGTGTACCGGTAAAATCGAAGGAGTAAACCTCGTTTATTCCCTGGAATGCATTATTCACACGTTTCTGATTAATCCGCTCAAAAGATTTTGTTTCCGAGTAGGTTCCTTTTGGAACAGGTACCTTCTTAAATTCCTGAGCATAAGTGCTCATCCAACTTCCCATACATAGTAAAGAAGTCGCTAAAAGTTCCATTTTCTTCATAAAATAGTATTTGATATTAGTTATGGAATATTACGAATTATCGTTTTAATTCAAACAATTATCTTTGTTAAACTTTTCATTTTTAACAATTGAAGAATTAATTAACAATAGTGAAAATAAAGTGATTACCCAGCCACAGCAGTCAACAAGGTCAAATTCGAACCTTCCTGATTTTAGTTGACTGATTGACTTGCAATTAAGCTCAAAATAGCACCGATAAATATTGGGGGACAAAATAAATCAGGTGTTTTTAACAATTCACGCCCATTGGAAACTTCAATAATTTGGTATATTCGGGACTCAACAAAATATACTACTATGGAACAAAAACTCCTGTCACTTATTTTATTTGGCAACCTCTGTTTCTACTCATTTTCTCAGCAGAACACAACTGTTTCGGGAGGAAATGCAAGCGGAAGCGGCGGATCTGTCAGCTACTCAATCGGGCAAACAGACTATATCAACAGTTCGGGCAGTACAGGTTCAATCAACCAGGGTGTGCAGCAAGTCTACGAAGTTGAAGATATTTCGGGAATAAAGGAATCTCCGTCATTGCTTACAGCTGTTTTTCCGAACCCAACAAGCGGAATCCTTTATTTAGACATTGACCACTCAGATCCGGAACTCGATTATGAGCTGGTAGATTTAAGCGGCCGTATCCTGGCCTCATCGGTGATTCAAACACCCCAAACCATTATTGACTTAACATCTTTTGCGTACGGAGAGTATCTGCTAAATATCTCTTCGGGAAATGCTTTAATTCAAACACTTAAAATCGTAAAACATTAATCATGAAAAAAATCATTGCTACAACATCCTTCTTGCTTTTAGGCATCCTGACTTTTGCACAGGCACCTCAAAAAATGACTTATCAATCGGTCATCAGAAACAATTCAAATACATTGATATCCAATACGCCAGTTGGGATTCAGATTTCGATCCTCACAGGTTCTCCGACAGGAAGTGCAGTCTATATTGAGCGACATACCACAACAACCAATGCCAATGGATTAGCAACTTTACAAATTGGCGCCGGAACTCCGGTAGCTGGAACCTTTGCTTCCATTGACTGGTCGACCGGAAATTATTACATAAAAACAGAAACAGATCCTGCCGGCGGAACAGTTTACAGCATCAGTGGAACCTCGCAGCTTCTGAGTGTACCATACGCATTATATGCGGAGGAAGCAGGAAGCGGAAGCTCATTTAGCGGTGATTACAACGATCTGACCAATACTCCGACAAATGTGAGCGCATTTACAAATGATGCAGGTTATATCACCAACCCGAATGATGCAGATGCAAATCCGACCAACGAGATTCAGACATTATCCATTGCAGGACAAAGTCTTTCGATTTCCGGAGGCAATACAATCACTTTACCAAGCGGAAGCGGCGGGGTCACTTTAGACGGTGCATACGACCAAGGCGGTGCAGGACTCGGAAGAACCATCACAGCAGATGCAGGACCTGTCCAGATCAACGGATCAGGGTCGAACACAGCTGCATTGGGAATCCTTTTCACAGGAACAGGAAATTCGATTAACGCAGTAAACAATAACGCTGCAAATACCTTTTCGGTTATTCAGGCAGTTACAAACAGCAGCGGCGTGAATAATTCAGCTATTTTCGGACAAAGTACCGGCGCTGCGAGAGCCTTATCAGGTGAAGTAACAGCTGCTTCCACAGCAGATGCGGCAGTGAGAGGAAACAACCTGAGAACAAGCGGCGGAATGGGTGTTGAAGGTGTCGGATTCAATGGTGTTTCCGGGCAAACAAATTACAGAGACGGTTATGGAGTATTCGGACAGAATTTTGATCTGACAGGCCCTCTGACTTCAAATTCTGTTGGTGTAGGAGGTCTTGGATATATCGGTGTACTTGGTCAATCAAATGACCCATTAAACGGAGGAGGACTTGCTTCATTGGACAATATCATTGCGCTTGGAGATTTAACGGTTTCCGGAACAAAAAACTTCCGGATCGATCACCCACAGGATCCGGCGAACAAATACCTCAATCATTTTTCCATTGAATCCAATGAGGTATTGAATATTTACCGCGGAACAGTAGCATTTGACGCCAATGGTATTGCCGTTGTTCAGCTCCCTGATTGGTTTGACGCCGTAAATAAAAACGCATCCTATCAATTGACACCTATTGGAGGCTATGCCCCGATTTTCATCGCGGAAAAGATCAAAGACGGTCGCTTCGTAATTGCCGGTGGAACAACAGGAATGGAAGTTTCATGGGCCGTTTATGCTGAACGAAATGATCCATATTTACAACAACATCCTGAAGCAAGACAAGTTGAAGAACTAAAATCAGAACGGGAAACCGGTAAATACCTGCGTCCGGACTTATACAACAAACCTGCTGAACAAGGAATTTTGACGGCTCCTTCAAGCACAAAAGCAAATAAATAAAACACGGGAATCCATTGCAGTCATCCTGGTTCTGAATTTGAACTCGGGTGACTGCGATTCCATGAGAACCACCACCTAGCCTTACCACAACGATCTTCACCCTCTAAAATCTTTCATTCTAATTCGAATAAAATTCCGACCTTTAATTGAATTCGAAAGGCATGGAGAACTATAAGGAAATAAATAAAGAACAATGGAACCAGCGGGTTGACCCGCATGTGGAATCCGAATTTTATGATTTACAGGGCTTTTTAGCCGGGAAAAGTTCGCTTCAGGAAACAGAACTCGCCTTACTTGGAAATGTAGCAGGAAAGCGCATTTTACATTTACAATGTCATTTCGGACAAGACACCATTTCACTGGCCCGGATGGGTGCCAGCACTGTCGGAGCAGATCTTTCAGATAAAGCGATCGATAAGGCACGTGAACTTGCCAAACTCACCGGGGCCGATGCTTCGTTTGTTTGTTGTGACCTTTATGACTTGCCGCAACACCTGGAAGGCCAATTTGATATTGTTTTCACTTCCTACGGGACAATTGGCTGGCTGCCGGACCTGGACAAATGGGCCTCAGTTATAAACCACTTTTTAAAACCGGACGGAACCTTTGTCTTTGTGGAATTTCATCCGGTAGTGTGGATGTTTGATGACGATTTTCAAAAAATAGGATACCGTTATTTTAAATCCGATCCGATCGTAGAAACAGCAAGCGGAACATATGCCGACAGGGAAGCTGATATCAAAACAACTTCCGTAAGCTGGAACCATGGCATGAGTGAAGTAATAACCAGTTTGCTCAAACAGGGGATTCAACTTCAGGATCTGCAGGAATATGATTTCTCCAACTACAATTGTTTTTCACATACTGAAGAATTCGCCCCCGGAAAATACCGGATCAAACATCTCGGAAACTTCATCCCGATGATGTATTCTATTGTTGGAACAAAAGTAAAAACATCAAATCCTCCCCCTTTATCCCCCTCCGAAGGGGGAATTTAAACTTTCGAAACTATGGAAATCACTATCAAAATTGTAATCGGAATCGTAGCACTTTTTCACTTATATGTGATGTGGCTGGAAATGTTTGCCTGGACAACCAAAGGCCCTAAGACATTCAAAAATTTCGAAAAGGATTTATTCCCGAAAACCAAGTCACTTGCTGCCAACCAGGGATTGTATAACGGCTTTTTAGCGGCAGGATTAATCTGGACCTTCTTTATCTGTAACCCGGAATGGCGGTTCAATGTCAGTCTTTTCTTTTTGATCTGTGTATCTGTTGCCGGAATTTACGGCGCATTGACAGCAGATAAAAAAATCTTTTTTGTTCAGGCTTTACCTGCTTTGGTTGGGATCGGATTATTGGTGTTTTCCCAATGGAAATGTGATGAGAAATGTGACATAAAAAAGGAAAAAACCTCTATTATTAATGAACCCAAACTAGATAAAACAGAGATTTATTTAATTGATTCAAAGGGAAGAAAACTTAGCGACCCATTTCCACTTTACACTAACAATAAGGAAGATTTTTCAGATTCTTTGTTCTATTCAACTCATTTTATGGATGAACTCGGAAAATCCAACCAGCTAAACTTCTATGGACCTTCACAATACGCAGTCAATAATCAAGAGGCTTTTAAAGTAACCTTAAATAATTGGGGAGTAATTTATTCTGAAAACCCACGAATGGATAATTATGTTCTGCTAAAATCCAAAGACGAAAAAGTTAACTCACTTATTTCATTGAGTTTGGTAAATATATTAAAGCATAAAAAGCAGGTCGTGGAGAAAATTATTCAGCATCAAGGTTTATACTAATCAATTCAGTAAAAACGAATGAAATACAGGCTTATCATTATCAAATTAATGTTCATTACATTTTGCTTTTTTTGTCTGTATCTTGAATTAAAAAGCTACAATAACATGAGAGGATCAATGGGTGAATATATGTTATTGAACCACAAATCCATTATGCATTCAATTGCTTATGCTTCGTTAAGCATACCAACCATTATCTGGCTATTTTCCAAGAATAGAATTTTGAGTATTTTAATGATTGGATTTATTTTGTTTATACTCCTGTTTTTCTATCCTATTTTTGATATGACTGGGGTCGAAAACCCAATGTAATCAAACTCTTACGTATTAGGAGCTGAGATTTGAAAATTCGGTATTAAATTTTAGAACTATGGAAATCACTATCAAAATTGTAATCGGGATCGTAGCACTTTTTCACTTGTATGTGATGTGGCTGGAAATGTTTGCCTGGACAACCAAAGGCCCTAAGACATTCAAAAATTTCGAAAAGGATTTATTCCCGAAAACCAAGGCACTTGCTGCCAATCAGGGATTGTATAACGGCTTTTTAGCAGCAGGATTGATCTGGACTTTCTTTATCTGTAACCCGGAATGGCGGTTCAATGTCAGTCTTTTCTTTTTGATCTGTGTATCTGTTGCCGGAATTTACGGTGCATTGACTGCGGATAAAAAGATTTTCTTTGTTCAGGCACTTCCAGCACTGGTTGGAATTGCATTGCTGGGGTTCTCTGCGGGGAAAAGTGATGTCAAACCCGAAAAGGAAGAGACCAGGTATTATTACCTGCCAAATAACGGAAGAAACCAAATCGATACGGTATCTGCTTCTGAAATTCTCAAAAGAAACGATAACGATTCATTGATTGCAATTGGCTTTATTGATGATGAAAACGGCAAAGGAATTGGGGTTTCCCTTTTCACCAATGAAAACCACGAATTTGCAATGGATGCAAATGAAAACACAGGTTATATTGAAGGAATCGGGAAAGTCTACGCTCATTCCTTAACCTGGAGAGATTTTTATGTCCTTAACACCAATAACGACAGCATCAACCGGATCATAGCTTTGGGATTGGGAAGATTGATAACGATGGAAACTGACAACAAGTATAGATTTATGCCTCCGATCAGTTCAAGTAGAGAAACGGTTACTTTTCTTGAGTCAGAATCAGAGAATTAAACCCTTTATGACAAACACCAATAATTTACTCGTGATGATAAACCACGAAGAGCACAAAGCTCACAAAGAATTGTTATTGATCAATATTCCCTTTTAAGGTGAAACGCCTTACGCCGTTTCGCAAAAGCTTTTCATTAAAATTGATTAGATAACCGAATTCTTTTTTTGCCAATTTCATATAGGTCAAAATCTGGGCCTGATGAACAGGAGATAAAATATCTACCGGTTTTAATTCGACAATTATTTCTTGTTCTACAAATAAATCCAATTTTAATCCGGAGTCAATAATTATCCCGTCATAGCTAATCGGTAACATTTTTTGTCTTTCAGCTACAACTCCGTTTTTCGTTAGTTCATATAACAAACAAGTTTCATAAACTGATTCTAATAATCCAGGACCGAGAGCTGAATGAACTTTCAATGCGCATTGGTAAATGATCTTCATCAGAGCTTCTTCTTTTTCGTAGTTTTTAAATTCCATTGAATAATGATTTCTATTTAAGTTAAGAAAAAACATCATTATTCTCAACCTCTGAATCAAAAAACTTCGTGTGCTTTGTGCTCTTCGTGGTCAACTACTTAATACCCGATTTTCCCTCGTGGATTTCCTTTAAACCATTCCAAAGCCAGGCGATAACTGTCCATTCCGAAACCCATAATGGAACCTTCACATACTGCTGTGATGAATGAATTTTGCCGGAATTCTTCGCGCTGAGCCAAATTACTGATATGTACTTCAACTACCGGAACCGTAATTCCGGAGATAGCATCTCGGATTGCTACACTGGTATGTGTATATCCGCCGGCATTGAGAATGATTCCATCGTGCTTTGAATCGTGAAGCGCATTAATCAATTCACCTTCCACGTTGCTTTGGATGTAATCAATTTCCCCGGGAAAGGTTTTCTTCAATTCCTCCAAAACGTGCAAAAAAGTACGATTTCCGTAAATTTCAGGCTCTCGTGTTCCTAAAAGATTTAAATTCGGGCCATTGAGAATTAGAATACGCATCATTGAAAAATTGGGAACGTTATATTAAACAATTTGTTCATTATCTGAAGATAGAACGCAGCCTAGCTGAAAATTCCATTTTTGCCTACCAACAAGATGTTGCTAAATTACGCGACTTTTGTGAATCTTACACACTTTCCCCGGAGCATATTCAAACCGGGCATTTAAAACAGTTTGTTGCCGAGTTATATGACATGGGATTAAGTGCTCGTTCCCAGGCACGGATTATCAGTGGATGGAAACAATTTTTTGATTTTTTACTGATGGAAGAAGTCCGGAAAGATGATCCGTCGGAAAGTTTGGAGCTACCTAAAATCGGCAGAAAATTACCGGAAGTATTGACAATCGAAGAAATTGATTCATTGATAGCTGCAATTGACCTAAGCTCAAATGAAGGTCAGCGAAACAAAGCAATTATCGAAACGCTATACAGCTGCGGACTGCGTGTGAGTGAACTGGTTTCCCTCAAGTTTGAAGATTGTTTTTTCGATGAGGGATTTATCCGTGTGATCGGAAAGGGAAACAAGGAGCGTTTGGTTCCGGTAAGTCCCAGCGTGATAGAGGAAGTAAGTTATTATGTGAAAAACGACCGGGAAAACGCCCCGATAAAGAAGGGAAACGAGGCCTATATTTTCTTAAACCGGCGCGGCGCACAATTGACCCGTGTAATGATTTTCACCATTATCAAACGCCTGGCAGATTTGGCCGGAATCAGGAAAAACATTAGTCCGCATACCTTCAGGCATTCATTTGCAACACATTTGATAGAAGGCGGAGCGAATTTACGTGCAGTTCAAGATATGCTTGGGCATGAAAGCATTACGACCACAGAAATTTACACGCACTTGGATCAGCGATTTTTGCGCGAGGCCATTTTGAGTTATCATCCGAGAAACACGTTGAATTAATGATTTGGCACTTCGACTACCATTGACGCTTCGGTCAAGGTTTTCAACGCTCAGTGACCAAATCGTGTAATTAGCTCAATGACCAAAATATATAATCTTATTTTGATAAAGGTGACTGAATGCTTTCGCTGAAGCTACAGCATAGGCGCAGCGGTGTCGAAGGCAACCTTTATCTAAAATAAATCTGTTCCCTGAATCCGAATCCGTGCCCGATCTATAAACAGATTCAGGCTATCAAAATAAGCATTGCGCTGTCGCTGGTTTTCTTCTGAGATCTTCACACAACTTTTCAGCATGGAATGAAAAACTGCAAAGGACTTATTGACATAATCCTGGTCAATCGTGTACAGGTAATTCATCATGTTATGTGTAATGTACAGCATCCGGTAAGCATTCGTTTCCGAAATGATCGTATTGTCCTGGATGTAGGTCTGATGTAAATACAGATGGAAATTATCGGCATCCGTAATGACGGGTTGTCCCTTAATGAACTTACGCCCAATCTCAGCCTGCTTTTTGATGTGTTCAACCAGCGAAGCTACCTCATCAATCAGGAAGAGCGCATCTTCGGGAGTTTCAAAATAACCCAGCTCATAAAAAGACACTATTTCGCGGATGAGGCCTTTTCCTGCATCGTAACCGATTACTTCCGTGGATTTAACCCGGATATAGAAATTAGCCATTTGCTGTAACTGCTCATCTGAAATATCTCCTTTCCATCCTTTGTGAAACTTAACGTTTTCCAACTGTCCCAGTTTCAGGTAGCACTTCCCGAAATAAAGCAGCTTAAATCTCAAAAGGGCCGGGGAATTCAATAATTGAAAAATGATCAGATCCAGGTTAGACATGTATAACTCCTGGGTTCTTTGAGCAACCATCCGCTTAAAACCGTCCATAATTCCACTTAAATAAGTGTCAAAGGAGAATTCCGAACGTTGAATGGGGTTATACTGGAATGTTACACTCTTTCCTGAAACTCCAATGATCTTATCAATCGACAAATCGTATTTCTGACAGAGTAAATTGATTTCTTCAGGTTTTAAAGCGGTTTCCCCCCTGGCTCTTCTATAGGCAGAATCTCTGGATAGATCCAGATCATCCATCAACAACTTTCCCAATGAAGTATCGGGAGGTAATTTTGCCTTTAGTTGTTCAAGTAGTCGGTTTTGAATGTCCATACCCAAAAGTAAAATTTTTATTGAAACGCAAAACAGTTCTCTTCAAACAGATTAATTGGTCGGGGACAAGATTCCCTGATAAAACAAAAGCCGCTCTAAAAACAGAACGGCTTTCGCTTGGTTATTGGTATTAATTATTGTTTTTGAATTCGGAAAGTAAAGGGCTGACCGTCAACCAAAGCATTTACAAAATACATTCCCGGAACCTGATTTGAGAAATCAACATCGATAGCAGTTGCGGAAGTATTGGAAGATCCGAATTGAATCTCTTTCCCCTGGATATCTAACACTTTCACAATTGAAAAGTCAGCTCCGGAAGTTACACTTGCTGTAAATTTACCGGTTGTCGGGTTCGGATAAATTTCCAAACCGAATGCTTCTCCATTTTCTGTAAGACCCAAACAAGGATCTACATTGATAGAAAATGTTGCTTCACCTTCACAGCTATTTGCATCTGTGTAAGAATAAGTAATCACGTGATCACCGGCACCAGCTGTAGCAGGATTTAAAACTCCTCCGCTCACTCCATTTCCGGAATAAGTTCCACCTGCAGGGCTTCCGCCTGAAAGTGTCAATGGCGCATGGTTGATACACATTGTTGCAACGGGAGAAGTAAAGGCAACTGTTGGTGCTGTATTTACCGTGATCATAGTTGAAGCGGTACTTGTACAGTTGTTTGCATCGGTATACGTATAAGTTACAGTCTGTGTTCCTGACGAAGGGTCAAAATCACCGCTTGCAGTAACTCCTGTTCCACTGTAGGTTCCGCCTGCAGGACTTCCGCCTGTTAATGCAAATTCTGCTGAATTATTACAAACTGCTGAAATAGCACTTTGTGTAACTGTTGGAGCAGCATTCACCGTAATAGTTGCAGTAGCTTCACTCGAACAGTTGTTTGCATCCGTGTAAGTGTAAGTCACAGTTTGTGTTCCGGCTGTAGGATCAAAATCACTTCCTGTAACTCCTGTTCCACTGTAGGTCCCACCTGCAGGGCTACCGCCCGACAATGCCAATGGTCCCGCGTTGCTACACACTGCTGAAATAGCACTTTGACTAACCGTTGGAGCAGTATTTACTATAATCGTTGTAGTAGCTTGATTGGTACAGTTATTCGCATCCGTATAGGTGTAGGTTACCATCTGTGTTCCGGCTGCAGGATCAAAATCACTTCCTGTAACTCCTGTTCCACTGTAAGTTCCGCCTGCAGGGCTTGCGCCCGTCAATGCAAGTGTTCCCGAATTATCACATATCGGTGAAATCGCGCTTTGTGTTACAGTCGGTGCAGTATTTACAGTAATGGTGTAATTGGAATTAAATGCACATCCATATGCATCAGTATAGTCATAAGTAATGGTTTGTGTTCCCGAAGCAGGATTAAAATTATTTCCTGTAACTCCTGTTCCGGAATATGTTCCACCTGCAGGTGAACCTTGTACCAAAGTATACGTCCCGCTATTATCACATAAAGCCGGCGCGGTTGCAAAGGTAATTGGGTTTGCAGGACAAACAACCGTAATTGAATAACTTGATGAACCGGAGCATCCGCTTGCATCACTTACAGTCGAAGTAAAGTTAAATGTACCTGTAGCAGTTGGTGTTCCGGAGATTGTTCCACTTGTACTCATTGTTAATCCCGGAGGCAAAGCCCCTGCAGTAACTGCAAAGCTTGGTGCTCCAAGAGCTCCCGTTTGTGTCAACGTTGTTGAATATGCTGCCCCTGCGGTTCCGGTGGTTAAAGCACCGGCTGCTGTCATTGTGAAAGCAGGGCAAACGTACGGTGTGTAATCAACCTGGTCGATTCCGATGTAATCCGAATTACTTCCGTTAAGACCTGCACCGGTTACAAAGTATCTGAATGCTATACGACCCGAAGTAGGCGCCGGCAAGCCTGAAATAGTAATGGTATATAATGTCCAGGTTGTTGGATAAACGCCTAATACCAATGATGGATTGACACTCATTAATAATGTGGTGTAGTCTCCTACTGCAGTTCCTGTACCAACATTCGTGCTTGCTCCATTCGTACTTAAACGTACTTCCAGCCTGTCAGCATATGAATCCGGAGCTGGTTTTCTTGTGTAGAATGTGATCACATCGCCATTTCTAAATGTACGGTTAGGAGTCATCAACCAGTTGCTAATCGTTCCAGTGCTTCCAGTATTGTTGTAATTCGCACCAATATAAGCATTTGTAGCACCATTGTAAGCATCAAACGGTCCGCCGGCTCCTACGGGATTTCCCTGGAACCAGTTAGTTGAACCAACCGCGACACTCGCATTCGTCATTACCCAGCCATTCCCGGCAAGTAAAGTGATATCATTAAAACCTTCCGAGAAAGCCTGTGCGTTGGATTTTGAGATAAATCCAAGTGCAAATAAGCCGCATAAAGCAACTGTTTTTAAAATTCTTGTTTTCATAAGTTCAGTGATTAACGTGTTTGAGGATTCGCTATTTCTGAGTAACGCGTGATCTCTTCCTGCAACTGATCTCTCAATTGCGCATCAGTGGTTTTCTCCAGTTCAGCTGAAAGCAATCGAATGTATTCTTCTTTCAACACACGGAATTCGTCATTTAATTTGCTTGCCTGGGCTCTGGATGTGGAAACAGCCTGATTGATCTCAGCTTGTTTTGAATCCAGTTTTGCACGTTGAGCACTTAATTGAGGATGTGATGAAACAACAACAGGTGTTGATTGCTTTAAAGAGTTAGTTTGGGATTGTCCAAAGCTCACGTGAGCCAATGAACATACACAAAGCCCAATGAATAGTAACTTTTTTTTCATAGTAACTTGTTTAATTGTTCGAAAATAGACAATTACACTTCGTTTCGAATGCTTCGAACATTCAAGAAGATGAAATCAGGGGTTAACCCTGGACAGAAAGAATGTGCTGTTTTTCGGTTTTATTTAAGTCATCTGAGACAAGCCGGAAGCAATTTCTTCCATACTCAGATTCCACCGGTGAATAGTAACGCCATTTTAATTAAGTAATAGTATTTGTTTCGAGACAAAAGTACACAGAAATCAGGCACTTACAAAAACGACACCCGACAAATGACTATAATCCACCTATGAATTATCGAATTAAGCAGTTGAGCAAATATTTAACTGAAATTTAATGATAAACAAATATCAGGAAACGAATTTACCGTATAGGTCGTAATGATCAGCAGAAGTAATTTCTACTAAGGCGAAATCTCCGATACTTACATATCCTTCTGATTTCTTTACCAATACCTCATTGTCTACTTCAGGTGAATCAAACTCGGTTCGACCAATGAAATAGTCTCCTTCGATACGGTCAAAAAGAACCTTAAATGTTTTTCCAATCTTTTGCTGGTTCAATTCATAGCTGATGCCTGATTGCAGCTCCATGATCTCATCCGCGCGCTGACGTTTCACCTCGTCTGGAACATCATCTTCCAATGAATAAGCATGGGTATTTTCCTCGTGAGAATAGGTGAAGATCCCCAAACGGTCAAAACGCATACGTTCTACGAACTCATACATTTCCTGGAAATCTTCTTCCGTTTCACCCGGATAACCTGCTATTAAAGTGGTGCGGATAGCAACTCCGGGAACCTTTTCCCTGATGGTGTTTACCAAAGCCTCTGTTTTCTCGCGGGTAATTCCACGGCGCATCGACTGAAGTATTTTTGTTGACCCGTGCTGCAAAGGCATATCCAAATACAAGCACACATTCGGATGTTTCACCATTGCGTCAAGTACATCCATCGGGAAGCCTGCCGGAAACGCATAATGCAGACGGATCCATTCTATTCCTTCAACGGCTGCAAGCTCGTCTAACAATTCAGCCAGGTTCCGTTTTTTGTAAATATCTAATCCGTAATAAGTCAAATCCTGTGCGATCAGCAAAATTTCTTTCACTCCCTGAGCTGCCAGGCTTTTCGCCGATTTTACCAATTCATCCATTGGCGTAGAAAGGTGTTTGCCTCTCATCAGGGGGATGGCGCAGAACGAACATGGTCTGTCACATCCTTCAGCTATTTTGAAGTAAGCATAGTGAGAAGGAGTTGTCAATAAACGCTCTCCAACCAATTCATGCTTGTAATCTGCTTTTAATGTCTTAAGTAGTCGTGGTAAATCCCTTGTACCGAAGAATGCATCCACTTCGGGAATTTCCTGTTCCAGATCGTCTTTATAACGCTGAACCAAACAACCCGTAACATATACTTTGTCAACGAGTCCTTCATTTTTGGCATCTGCATAACGCAAAATAGTATCGATCGATTCTTGTTTCGCATTGTCGATGAAACCACATGTATTGATGATCACAATTTCAGAATCATCCTGTTTGGCTTCATGTTCCACTTCAAATTTATTGGCTTTCAATTGGGCCATCAAAACTTCAGAGTCAAAGGTATTCTTTGCGCATCCAAGTGTTACGACATTTACTTTATTCTTACGAAGTGTTTTTGTTTTCATGAAATCAATCAATACTAAAAGGGGCACAAAGATACGGTAAATTCTTTGAAGTTCAGGAGAATTGACACTTCAACTATGCTCAGTATTCTTTCGGAAGGTAAAAGCACGTAAAATATGACAGTAGCAGACTTTACAGTCGCTACGTCTCAAGGTGGGGTATCTATGCTGTATCTATGCTTTATTCATACTATATCTATTCTTTATCCATGCTTCATAGATGATACAGCATGGATAAAGGAAATAGTCTATATCCCTCGGCTTTTCCGTCTTGATCAAAGCAGATCAAACAAATGATCGCCTCGGATCGAGTGAGACGGAGCCTTCCGCCTCGGCGGACTATCGCTTTTCCTTCGGCTTGCCCGTCTTGTGAGACGGAGCCTTCCGCCTCGGCGGACTAGCGCTTTTCCTTCGGCTTGCCCGTCTTGTGAGACGGAGCCTTCCGCCGCGGCGGACTAGCGCTTTTCCTTCGGCTTGCCCGTCTTGTGAGACGGAGCCTCAGTCTTCGTCCGCCGCGGCGGACTCTTATTTTAAAGGAAGCGGCGTTGCGACTGCTTCGTCGAATTTGGCTTGCTCTTTTTCAGGAACTTTCCGGAATGTTAAGTACAATCCGATGAGAATAAATGGAATGCTCAACCACTGTCCGGTCTTAAGAAACCAAATGTTGTCATTTTCGTTTTGTCCTACTTTGATGAACTCAATGAAAAAGCGTGCAGTCCAGATCAAAATCATGAATACTCCGAACAATTTACCGGGAGAAAGTTTTGCTTTTGTTTTCCAGTACATTCGATACAATACAATAAAGGAGATCAGGTAACAGATCGCTTCATATAATTGACTCGGGTGGCGCGGAACGACTTTTCCGTCTACCAAGTACTCCTCTTCCAATGCATGATTAAAGTTGAATCCCCAGGGTAAATCTGTCGGAGTCCCGATAATTTCATGATTTACCAGGTTTCCCAAGCGGATAAAACATCCTGCAATGGCGATGGGTGCAACAATACGATCCAGGATCCAAAGCATAGGGCGATCGACAACTTTCTTTGAATAAATGTACAGCATAATCAAAATGATGATCGCTGCACCATGACTGGCTAAACCGCCCTCCCATACTTTTAAAATTTCCATGGGGTGATCCAAGTATCCTTTTTCGAAGTGTCCTTTTGAATTAAATCCATCATGCCAGGGTCCGTAGAAAAACACATGACCTAAACGTGCACCGATAATGGTTGCCGGAACTACATAAAGCAATAATTTATCCAGGTATTTTTCAGAGATCCCTTCCGATTTGAACATTCTTTTGATAATGTAGTATCCGAAGATCATTCCACCCACGAACAACAATCCGTATAAGTTAGGTGTAGACCATCCGTCTATTAATTGAGATTCTACATTCCAGTCAATTGCTAATTCCACGTGCTTAATTTTGTAGGTCGAAGATAGTTGTTTTATTGATTCAATTTCTGCAATAAATGATCAGCTCTTCCTTTTTTGAATATTTTATTGCTGTTTTCCAATCCTTTTCTCAGTGCTTTTTGCTCTTCCAGGGGAAGGTGGATAATGTCCTGACATTCCGGAGTACAGCAGCTTTCGTATTTCGCATTGCATTTCTCACACTGAATAAACAGCAAATGACAAGCTTCGTTTGCGCAATTGACATGAACATCTGCCGGTTCTCCGCATTGATGGCAATTTGAAACGATATCGTCTGTGATCCGTTCTCCGCGGCGTTCATCGAAGACAAAGTTTTTACCGATGAAACGATTTTCCAATCCCTTCTCCTTGCACTCGTTGGCATATTTAATGATTCCGCCTTCCAGCTGGTGCACATTCTTAAATCCGCGGTGCTTGAACCAGGCCGAAGCTTTTTCGCAGCGAATTCCCCCGGTACAATACATAACAATATTCTTATCCTCGTTTCCTTTCAAATAAGCATCTTCAATGATCGGCAGGGATTCGCGAAAGGTATCTACGTCGGGAAGAATTGCACCTTTGAAATGGCCTACTTCGTGTTCGTAGTGATTTCTAAAGTCAATCAAAATGGTATTCGGATCCTGGGTCAATTCATTGAACTCCTCTGCTTTCAAATGCTTTCCGATATCGGTTACGTCGAAAGATTCATCACTTAAACCATCTGCCAGGATCTTATTCCGAACTTTCACTTTCAACTTCAGGAACGGGAATTCTGCTCCTTCTTCCTCTACAGCGATGTTTAATCGTACACCATCCAGGAAATCGATGGAGTAAAGATCCGAACGAAAATCATTCAGTCGATTGGTTGGAACAGAGATCTGTGCATTGATCCCTTCGTGGGCTACATAAATACGACCGACAACCTGAAGATTGTTCAATAACTGATAGAGGTAATCTCTGAAAATTTGAGGATTGGCAATTTTTGCATACTTATAGAATGAGATGGTCGCAAATTCATGACCGGCCTCGCGCAATTTTTGCTCTAATTCCTCCTTACTAAATGTGTTCCACAGTTGCATGCTATGTTTGTTTTTTGTAAAAAGTGATGCAAAGGTAAAAAAAAGACTTGAGACGAAAGACACAAGACTTGAGACAGCATACCTTTTACAAAAAACTCCAAACACCTTTCGATATTTGGAGTTTTGAATTTTAAACTTAAGTCCTAAATTATTCAGACAAGTAAGTCGTACCTAACACACACTATTAACAGAAAAAAAACACTGTTCACAGATACATACGACCGAAATTGAATTTTGGATTTTTAGGGGATAATTCCTAATTCCTCCTAATTAAAAAAAATAACCAATTCATAATTTTCATTCTCTTAAATAAGAAACATAATACTGATGAAAGAAAATATTATTCAAAAGAAAAGTTTCGATTTCGCCGTGGATATCATTGAAACATACCAAGCATTGGTTTCAGAGAAAAAGGAATTTGTTCTTTCTAAACAACTTTTGCGTTCCGGAACATTGATCGGTGCAAATCTCTCAGAGGCCCTCCGAGGTCAATCGACTAAAGATTTCATTCACAAACTTCAGATTTCCAGAAAGGAGACAAATGAAACACTCTATTGGTTAAGCTTACTTCGAAAAACACATTATTTAAAACATGACATTGCAACAAAACTAATTTCGCAATGCGAAGAGTTATTGAAAATCTTGACTTCCATTATTAAATCGATTGAAAATAAAATGGATGCTCCTAAATAAAATAATTCGTAATAATTAAGTTTTCCGCTTCTGCTTTTTAGCTGCAGGAAATAGAATATTATTCAGGATCAAACGGTAGCCCGGTGAATTCGGATGGAGATTCAAATCTGTTGGCGGGTCTCCGACTTTGTGCTGAAAATCTTCCGGATCATGTCCCCCGTAGAAAGTCCAGGTTCCCTGCCCTAATTCACCATGAATATATCGCGCTGTGTTTAATGCTTTATTTTCACCCATGACCAATACATTCGACTTGATCAGATCGCGTCTGAAATCGGTTGTTTGTCCCATGAATCCGTCAATTACGTCTGTGTGACACTGGGTCAGCATAGCCGGTACAATATCCCATTTGGCAGAGAAATCAAACAGGGTGAATTTGTCCTGGTTTTCGGGCAAACGATGCAAATCGGTTCCGTCAATATTGGAATATTCGTATACCATCGGATCCTGCACAAGTATAAAGTCCTTGAATGCAAAGGTCATGTTATAATCCAGTTTGTTCTGACAATTCGGGTCTCTTGCATCACCATCGAACATCCGTTCACAAATATCCGTTTCATGAGCTGAAAGCGCAATATCAAAACTATCCGTTCCGCTGCACATGGTAAACAGGAATCCGCCGCCCATTACAAAATTCCGGAGATTATTGGCTACGGCTAATTTTAACTGCGAAACTTTCGCAAAGCCCAAATTGGATGCATCTTTTTCTGCATCTGCAACCTGATTGATGTACCAGGATTCCCGGTGGAAAGAGGCGTAGAATTTACCGTATTGACCTGTGAAATCTTCGTGATGCAAATGCAGCCAGTCGTATTTGGGTAAAACTCCCATAACAATGGCAGAATCGTAAATCTTATCGTATGGAATTTCGGCATAATCCAGGACCATGGTCACAGCATCATCCCAGGGCAAAGCGCTGTTGGGCGTGTAGACTGCAATTTTCGGAGCTTTTTCCAGTTGTACAATTTCCATGTTGACTTCCGGATTGGCTATTTCAGTTCGAATGGCATTTACCTGTCCGTCGGCTACAATTTCATAGCTTACTCCGCGAATAATCAATTCTTCTTCGATTGTCCGCAAATGCGGAAATAGAAAAGAGCCGCCACGGTAATTCAGCAGCCACTCCATCACCACTCCATTTTCAAGCACCCAGAAAGAAACACCGTAAGCCTTCAAATGATTGCTCTGTTTCTCGTCCATCGGCACAAGAATGGAAGAGGCTGAAACGCTTTTAACAACGATCAAAAATGCGATTGCAAGTAAAAATCTCATACTCTTTTGTGATAGACACTAAAATTAATTCAAAAAGTAAACTAACGATGATTTACAACATAAATTGTGAAGTGATTCAGAATGGCGTTTCATCAGGACCGTTGAAATCTTCATCCGGCACATTATTCATGTTACTTCCTAATGTAATTGTTCGCGGAGATTCGTCGAAACCTCTGTTCATGGACATCCCGGCGCTCATCGCATTCGGGTTAAAATCATTTCCGGGAGCACTGTTGTACTGATCCTCCATATTTTCGAAACGCGCATATTTTCCAACGAAACGCAGGCGGACATTTTCCAATCCACCGTTCCGGTGTTTTGCAATGATAATTTCTCCGACACCTTCATTGGAAGATCCGTCTTCTGCAGTAGTAATTCCGTAATATTCCGGACGATATAAGAATCCTACGATATCGGCATCCTGCTCAATCGCTCCCGATTCACGTAAGTCGGAAAGCACCGGTTTTTTATCTCCTCCCCGGGTTTCAACCGAACGAGAAAGCTGGGAAAGAGCGATAATCGGGATATTTAATTCTTTGGCAATTTCTTTGATGGAACGCGAAATGGTTGAAATTTCCTGCTCGCGATTCCCATTTCCTTTTCCACCACCTGCAGACATTAACTGCAAATAATCGATGATCACCATTTGAATGTCGTATTGCATTTTCAATCGACGGCATTTTGCACGCAAATCGAACACACTCAAACCAGGCGTGTCATCGATATAGATCGGTGCTTCGGCTAACTTCGTAACCCGGCTGTATAACTGTTGGAATTCGTATTCTTCCAGTTTTCCTTTTCTTAATTTTTCCGCTGAAATCTGACTTTCTGCCGAGATCAAACGTTTAACCAGCTGAACGGAAGACATCTCCAGGGAGAAAACCGCTACACCCATATTGAAATCAACAGCTGTATTTCTGGCCATGGACAATACGAAAGCAGTTTTACCCATCGCCGGACGCGCCGCAATTACGATCATATCCGAACGCTGCCAGCCGGAAGTCAATTCGTCGAGCTTTCTGAATCCGGTAGGAACCCCAGACAGTCCGTCGCTGTTCTTAGCTGCCTGCTCAATTTCCTTTATTGCCTCGCTCACCACGATATTCATGGTTGAGACGGATTTTTTCATGTTGTTTTCAGCAATCCCGAACAAAGCACCTTCTGCTTTTGTGAGCAATTCAAATACATCAGATGTTTCATCGTATGCATCTCTGAGTGTTTCGGAACACATGCGGATAATCTCGCGCTGAATGTGTTTTTGAGAAATAATCCTAGCGTGATATTCGATATGTGCAACAGAGCCGACACGCTGAGTCAGGGAAGATAAATAAACAACACCTCCGCAAGCTTCCAGCTCACCGCGTTGTTTTAATTTTTCGGCAACCGTTAATAAATCAATCGGATTGGAAGTTCCGAATAATTCTCTGATCGCCCCGTAGATATAAGTATGTTTCGGGTCGTAAAAGCTTTCCGCCGATAACATATCAATGGTATCAGTCACGGCATTTTTATCCAGCATCATCGCTCCGAGAACAGCCTGTTCGACGTCAATTGCCTGAGGTGGTATTTTCCCCATTTCATTTGCAAGCGGTAAAATAGTATTCTTGGTACGAGCTCCTACCCTACGGGAATTGTTTGCTTGTTGTTCTTCCATGGGGCAAAGATACAGAATCAAAACTTGCCTTTTGAATGAAACTTCAAGAATTAGTTACCACAAGTTAATGAACACGTTATGAACAAAAAAAGACCTTCCATAAAAATGAAAGGCCTTTCCAAATCAATCGTTCAACCACTAGAATCTATAACCCAATGTTAGTTGAAGCCACTGATTTTTATAGCGTGGAGTGGATGAGGAACCATCGCCATGGTTCGTTTGAAAGTCCCATCCAGCTCTCGGAGACACCACAAAATGATTGACGTTTACATCGAAACCGACCACGGCACCCAACGTATTGCGGCGTAGATTTTCATTGTCATAATCCCTGAACTCAGTTTCCGAATAAGTTCCAGATCTGAAATTATCTTCCTGGCTTAATAAAAAAGCATACTGAGGTCCTGCAACAATCGAAAGAGCAGGAAATGGTTTAAAGGTAAATAACAGTGGTACCTCCAGGTAATTGGTTGTTCGACTAAAAGAGTATTCCTCTCCCAGAAAAACTCCCGAGCCCTGGAATCCTTTTTGAGCAAAGAGCAGCTCCGGTTGAACCCCTAAAAACTTACCTATTGGAATGTGTAAAAAGGCCCCACCGACAAACCCGGCTTTTCCGTTGGCCTCAAAATCATTATCGTTTTCGTCCCAAACATTGGAATAATTCGCCCCGGCTTTAATTCCCAGTTTTAAATTATTTCTGAAATCTTCCTGCGCATTCAAATTCATCCCGAATATTGAAATACATGCTATAAGCATTGCTGTAAACTTTTTCATGTTTCAATAGTTTGATCGTTTGAAACACCAAAGTCCAATTTCATACCCCAGCCTGTTTTTTGACTCTTAAAAAAACTTAAAAGCTAAGTAAAACAAGGACTACAGAAGACTTTATGAAAAAGTGAATCACATGCCAAAGCAGGAAATCCATTTCATTTTGAAAAACGGGAATTCATTTTGGAAGTATGATTTGCTATACTAAAACCAAACTGTCAGATTCGTTATTAATAAGCTGCTCCAATTCGTTTCCTGATTGTTTTGATCGATAAACATTTTCCTGTCTGAATAGAAATATTTTCCTTCCAGACGGAAAAAAGCGTTGTCACCGACTTTCAGATTAAAACACAACCCTGCACTATAAGTATCAAATCCTTTTACAGAGGTAATCGGAATAACATGAACGGATTTTAGATCATTATAATACTCGACTCTACCAGCCAATGAAATAGCTTTGGTAAACTGGTAAGCAGCTATCACATTAGCTTGCCACCAAATGGCTTGTGATTTAATCCCCAGAGAATCTTTTTTATCCTGTGCGCCAATATACGCACATGAAGTCATTGAAAATTTCTTTGTGGAATTATAAATTAAATAAACATCTGTGAAATAGCGTGTGCGATTATCCGGTGTTAACTTGGATGACTCATCACCAACATACGTATCCCAATTAATCAATACAGTCTTTGAAGGCCGATACTCAATCTGAGTCCCAACAGAAAGCGGATTATTAACGTCGCTTATTACCTGCCAGCCATTGAGAATATATCCGTATACTTTAATCTTATTTCCGATCGGTGCGCTCACTTTTACACCAGTCAAATAATAGGGCACATATTCCGGTGCAAATGAACGTGTGTACATCAAGTGATCTTTGGAAATAGCTGTTTCATTGGTAAATGGAGATCCAAGGATTCCGGCATCAAGCCACATATCTCTTTTCTTTGAAAGGCGAACTCCTACGTTTGCTTCAATCAGGTTTTTCAAACTGCCTTTTTCATTCGCATAGTTAGCATTGACATAAGTTCCGAATCCAGGAACCAATCTCCCGCGTACACGTTTATTGATGTATTGCAATTCAACGTAAGCCAAATTGATATTGATCTCATTATGGCGAGAAGATGATACGCAATAGGGTCTGTCAGAAGTTTCAGGTTGATTGAAATCGAAGCCATAATAAGCATCGACCAAACCACCAATCTTTATTTTTCCGACCTCCAATGAATCATAATTAGCGGTCATCCCGGTATTGGCAACCTGACTAAATAAATGACCATTTATCATCAAAAAAACAGGCACTAAGTATTTCATGATTTTTATGAATTACGTGTTTGAGTTTAACAACTTATACAAAGTACCCGATTCGATTTTAATTATTAAGTTTTACAAGCTCAACTCCAAACCAACCGGACAATGGTCCGATCCCATAATCTCATTGTGAATAGTTGCCGCTTTCAACTTCGGAACAAATGCTTCGGAAACCAGGAAATAATCAATTCTCCAGCCGATATTCTTCCCTCTTGCTCCTGCTCGGTAACTCCACCAGGAATATTTGATCTCATCCCCATTCAATACACGCCAGGAATCAACCAATCCGCTACCAATGAACGCATCCATACCGTCTATTTCTTCCTGCATATACCCTGCAGATTTGTTGTAGTTTGCTTTTGGTCGTGCCAAATCGATTGCTTTATGAGCCACGTTGAAATCTCCGCAGACAATGACCGGTTTTTTCGCTTCCAATGCTTTTAAGTAACGCAGGAAATCCGCGTCCCATGCCTGACGATAAGGCAAGCGAAGCAATTCACTCCCGGAATTGGGAACGTAAACCGTGATCAGGTAAAACTGGTCGTATTCGGCGCAGATAACCCTTCCCTCGTCATCGTGTTCGGGAATCCCCATATCGTAAACAACTGAAATCGGTTCTGTCTTTGAAATAATTGCGGTTCCCGAATATCCTTTCTTGCCTGCTTCATTTGCATAGACAAACGGATAACCCAAAGGATTCACCGTTTCCAGCACCTGCTCTACAGATGCTTTTGTTTCCTGCAAACAAATTACATCAGCCTGCATCTCCTGCATGTCAGAAATAAAAGATTTTCCAGCGATTGCGCGAATTCCGTTAACGTTAAAAGAAAGAAGTTTCATAGAGTGAATTTGGAAGTAAAAATAGAAAATTGTTTGATGTGAGCTTTCATAATAATATAAGCAAAAAAAAATTAACCACCCTTCTAGGGTTATAACCCTAGAACAAATTTTCCCGGTTCAAAACGATGTATTTCCTAACATTTCACCACTCTCTTTTGCCAGCTTCCAAATTGACATTATTTTTACAGCATGAAAGGATTTGATCAGCAAACGCTTCACGATTTAGAATTTAACCAAATCAGGGAATGGTTGGCTGCATTCAGTATTGGCCCAACTGCTCAAAGCAGATTGGAAAACCTGGAGCCAAACAACGATTTTGATGCGATCGAATTTGAGTTGCTCCGGCTAAATGAATTCAAAAGTATCCGGGTAGAAGGCGAATCTTTCCCCGCGCTAGACTTTGAAGAATTACAAGCTGAGATCAAATTACTTCCTATTCACAATGCAGTTCTGCAGCAGGAAGGTTTTGTGCGCATTACACGCGCTTCAGAGCTCGTCAATCACATGCTGCATTTCTTTGACAAACGCTCACAGGACTACCCGAACCTCTTTGCAATTCTCAATAATGTTCATTTTACACGTGAACTTATTGAAGCAATTGAAAAGGTATTTGATCGCCGGGGCCAGATTAAGGACGATGCTTCTGCTGAATTATATGCTATCCGGCAGCAGATTCTGAAACTGAGGAACCAGATCAACCGGAATTTTGACAAGGAAATGCGCAGGTATCTGAAGGAAGGACTTCTTGGCGATACAAAGGAAGCTTTTATCAATGAGCGCAGGGTTTTAACCGTACAGTCGAGCCACAAGCGGAAGATCGGTGGAATGGTTGTCGGATCTTCCAAAACCGGGAGTCTGACGTTTATCGAACCCGCAATCAATATTCCTTTAAACAATGAACTGGAAATGTCTTTGGATGATGAGCGAAAAGAAATCTTCCGCATACTCCAGGAATTAACCAGAGACATTGCACACCACTTACCTTTAATCGAAGCTTACCAGGTCTTGCTCACGGAGTTTGATTTTATCAATGCAAAAACAAAATTAGCTCTTGACCTGAATGCCAATCTCCCGGGAATTGTAAGAAATACCAGAATAGAACTGATCGATGCTTTCCACCCGATTCTGTGGAAAACGAATAAAGCTCTTGGAAAAACAACCCTTCCTCAAAGTCTGATCCTGGACGCAAACAGCCGCATGCTCGTTATTTCAGGTCCGAATGCCGGCGGTAAATCAATTACCTTAAAAACAATCGGTTTATTGCAGCTTATGCTTCAGGCCGGTTTATTGATACCTGTTCACGAAAACAGCAAGTTTTGCTTCTTTCAGCAAATTCTAACCGATATCGGGGATAATCAATCCATTGAAAATGAGCTCAGCACCTATTCATACCGTTTGAAGCGGATGAAATTCTTTTTGAAGGTGGCCAACAGGAGAACCTTACTTTTACTGGACGAATTCGGAACGGGATCAGATCCTGAATTGGGTGGTGCTTTAGCCGAAGTTTTTTTCGAGGAACTATACAAACGAAAATCTTACGGTGTTATCACAACACATTATGCCAATATCAAACTTAAGGCAGACCGGTTACCAAATGCGGTGAACGGATGTATGCTTTTCAATACCGAAACACTTGAACCATTATACCGTTTTTCAATGGGGCAACCTGGAAGTTCATTTACCTTCGAGGTAGCTCAAATGAATGGGATTCCGCTCGACTTAATTGAACAGGCCAAAGGGAAATTAGATCAGAGTCGCGTAAAAATGGATCAGCTGCTCAATGAGCTGAACCGTGAAAAAATGTATCTGCAGCGTTTGAATAAAGAGCATATTGAAGCACAGGAATTGGCCAATAATGCCCGGGAGGAATTCATTGAAAAGAAACAGCGCATTGATGAACGCTTGCGTACACACCAGGATTTAGCTGAAAAGAACAACCTGTTTATCAATGCAGGTAAAAAAATGAAGTCATTTATTGACAGGTACCAGACCAGGACGCGAAAGAAGGATGCAAATAACCCTTTACTGGAAGATGTCCGCAAATACCTGATGGTGGAGAAATCCAAAATCGAAGAAGCAAAACGAAAGGTCGAACTGATTCAGGCACAGGCCAAACCTCAAAAACCGGCGGCCAAAAAACGGAAAACACAAAAACCGGAAGAAGACATTTACCAGCGTGATAAAATTGTGGTCGGTTCAACTGTAAAAATGATCGAAACCAAACAAAGCGGCACGGTTGAAGAAATTAAGGGTCATATGCTTACGGTCGTTTTCGGGTTTATGCGCTTAAAAGTGGAACGGGAGAAATTAATGTGGATTAAATAAAAAATAATGTCAACTACCAACAACTACTACTACCTCGGACAATCGGGCGTTCTGAACAGCATGCTCTTCCTTGAACGCTTTGCCTTTTATGGTTTACAAACCTTCGCTTTCAGCTACCTCATCAGTGATGCCATGAATTTGTATGGTGATGATGCCAATGAATTACTTCTGACATTTGCATCCGCTCTCTTATTTGCACGTGTTTTCGGTGGATTGATCGTGGACTTTCTGTTAGGCCCTAAGCTTTCCATCATTGTGAGTGCCGTGCTTCAAATAAGCGGGATTTTACTGTTCATGCAGAAGCAACTGGGAATGTTCTACCTGGGAATGTTTGTTTTCATCCTGGGACAGTCCTTATTCTCCCCGGCCATCTTGAAATCGATCGGAAGCGTGTATTCTGCGAAAAAAAACAAAATAGATGGCGCTGTCACTTTGAGTCTTTTTGCTATTAATCTTGGATCTTTTCTTGCTCCACGGGCATTTCATTATTTTGATCTTGCAGATACTTTTGAAAGCGGTTTCACCTCCTGCATCATCTGTTTTGTGGTTATCATCGGGCTTTGCTTCTTCATCAGGTATCCCAAAGATCAGTCTGAAGCAAATCAACTGAATCTTGAGTTTGGTAACCGGGCGAATGAACTGATCTTCCTGTCAATTTTAGGACTCTTTATTTATTGGTTGTTTGAGCAGTTGTTGGACAGGTCCATGTCGAACTTTAACTACACCGGCTTCAGATCTGATGTGAACTTGTTTGTAAATATGATTCCATCATTGATTCCGCTGACGGGTTATCTGGTTTTTGGAATCCTATGGAACCGTTTCAAATTTTCGCCACTGCTCAAAATCATTATCGGTTTTGCAATGGCCACCCTTTCAATCCTTGCGGCCATTCTTATGATGGCAAACGGACGTTCGGACAATTCAGTCTTCACTATCAGTTTTATCAGTTTAAACTTTATCGGTGAAATTTTAGTTGTCCCGATATTTTTAAGTTTAATCATCCAGTACGCACCGAAAAAATTAATGGCAACCTACTCCGGAGTTGCACTTGCATTATTCGGATTCTTATCCATGTTTATGGGAAATAAGATCTTCGACGGGATTGGTGAAGGCAACAGCCACATTGTAATAATCGTTGCAGGAATAGGTTTCTTTTTCTGCACCCTGATCGTTCTTATTTTATTCCTGCTTACCCGCAAAAAGGATGTGTCAAATAATCACCTGGACGAATTTTAAAAAAACAATGCCGCGTCCTGAAATAGATGAAATCAATTTATCAGCACGCGGCAATTTATAAAGTTAAAGCTTGTATTCACAAAACTTTAACCGGTTTATATTAAACAATCTGCAACTTTTATTGAAGCGTACACGTTTTTGTGAATCCGCTAGATTCATAATCATCACATATTCTCTTAGCGTCTTTTAACGTCGCATTCTTAATTGCTTTGTTTTCTATTATCGTGGTGTTACCCGTATCCTGATACGTACACTCACAATTGCGATCTTTCTTACAAGATGCCAGCCCCAACAATGCTATTGCTGAAACTCCCAATATTAAATTCTTCATACCAACTGCGCTTACAAAAGCGTACAAGTTTTGGTGACACTTCCTTCTGATTCATAACCATCACAAGTCTTTTTCGCATCATCCAAAGATGAATTTTTAATTGTTTTATTCTCTGTAATTGTTGTACTACTACCTGTATTTTGATAAGTACATTCACAATTATAATCTTTTTTACAAGATGCCAAGCCCAACAATGCAATTGCCGAAACTCCTAAAATTACCTTTTTCATAATACCTGTTTTTTAGTTTCTAATTCACCTCAAGATACCTCTAATAAAACAACAAAAGAATCAACATATGTTAAAAAAGGATCAGAAAGTTAAAAACTGATCGGATACAAAAAAGGAAAAAGAGCTTATTCGCCCAGACGCAGGTGGATTCCGGCTGATGAACTGAAGACAGTTTTCCGCACATTCACAGGCGGAGCACTGTCATAATAAAGGTTAAACTCAATCCGCATGTCCAATCTCTTGGTAATTGCCTGATTAACCGAATACTGTCCTGAAAACCGGAAATCGCTGAATTTATCCCATCTGGGCTGGTAATAAGTGGTACCTGAAAAACTAAATCCCGTTTTGGTGCGGATAAACCAGCTCAAGTAGGTACTCGACCGGAAATTGTCATTGATGATTCCGTCCTCGGTCAATTCCTCATATTCCCAAAAGGTAGATGTTCCAACAAAAAACCGGACGTTATTCGTATCAATAAATTTCCATCTTGGCCCTGTTCCGATTAAATACCTCACGCGCTGATTCAGCAACTGGTTGTACTGAATTTGGGTATAGGCCTCCCATTTCCATGCACTGTTGCGGATTCGCCTGGCATAGCGGAAGTGGGACATTCCCGAATTTGCGTACGTTGTTTTATTCGATGCAGTATAATTCAGATCCGAGATCAGCAAGAAATGATTTTTCCGCGTTTTATACTGCACCCTGGGACGTAAATTTCCGGAATATAGAATATCGGGTGAATTTTGGGTAACGGCAAATCCTGCGTCAAGCGCACCACTCCATCCGGAAGTATCTTCATATATGCGCCTGTTTTCAATATTGACAATCTGAGCGTTTGAACCAAAAAGACAAACAAACAGGAAGTAAAATAAAGGGATTCGTTTCATTACTTCGGTGCAATGCGATACATAAATATGGCTAAAATGCCAAAAATAAAATTAGGCAGCCAAACTGCAGCAATCGGTGGAAATCCAACCGTTGTAGCTGCTACGGTTGTTACTTTCATTGCAAAGATGTAAATGAAAACGAATAACAAACCAATTGCTATATTCACTCCGATACCACCTCGTTTCTTCCGGCTTGAAACACTTACCCCGATCAGGGTCAGAACGTATGTTGCAAATGGATAACTTGTCCGTTGATAAAGCTCTATTTCAAATGTGGGAACATTTCTGTTTCCTTTATCTTTTTCCTTTTTAATAAATTGTTTTAATTCCGAAAAAGTCATCGCTTCTGCAATATTATCGCGAATTGCCATGTCTTCAATACGATAAGGCAATATGGTGTCTTTTTTGTGCTCTTCAACTAAACGGATCTTCTGATTGATCAGCTGATCCTTAAAAGCAATGGTATCGTCATAGGATACGAGCCGCTCGAAAACATCTGTCAGGTGCCAGTTTGAAGAACCATGTGCCACGGTAGCAGTGCGGGCTTTCAAAAAATGCACCAGTCTGCTGTGATCATCATATTTCTCAATAACAAAATCGTTAATGATATTCTCCTGGGAATTATAACTGGCATAATGAATCAGCTCGTTCCCGGGAAATTCCGCATGGTAATTTTCTACCAGAAGACGGTCCCTGTAAAAAGATTCTTCAAAGTCCAAACGGACGCGGTTTGCTCTGGGTAAAACGAAATGATTCAGAATCAGCGACAGGAGCATCAGTATCGTTGCTGCGATCATATAAGGCCGGAGAATCCGGATAAATGGTCTTCCGCTGTTCAGCATCGGGATAATCTCCGCTTCCTGGGCCATCTTTGCCGTAAACCAAATCACGGAAATAAAGACGATCATGGAAGAAAAAGTATTTCCATAATACAGCAGGAAGTTAAAGTAATAATCAAAAATGATTGCGCGGAGCGGGGCCTGGTTGTCGATAAATTCAGATAGACGCTCGGCAACATCGAATACCATTGCCAAAAGCATAATGACTCCCAACATAAAAAAGAATGTTGAAAGGAACTTTCGAATGATATACCGATCTAAGATTTTAAGCATTTAAATTCTTCTTCCTAATTTTTTCACCTGCTCATCTTTCCAGGTTCTGAACGTTCCATCCAAAATCCTTCTACGCGCTTCTTTAACCAACGCCAAATAAAAGGCTAAATTGTGAATTGTCGCAATTTGGATTGCCAAATTTTCCTTTGCTTTGATCAGGTGATGTAAATATGCTTTGGTATAAACCTGGTCTACATAAGCCGTCCCATTGACATCCAGGGGAGAAAAATCCATTTTCCATTGGTGATTTTTAATGTTGATCGTTCCCTCGGAAGTAAACAACATTCCATGTCTCGCATTTCGGGATGGCATAACACAATCAAACATATCAACTCCCAGAGCTATGGATTCCAGAATATTTACCGGAGTCCCGACTCCCATCAGGTAACGCGGTTTATCTTCCGGTAAAATAGAACAAACCAAATCGGTCATGCTGTACATGTCTTCATCCGGCTCGCCCACAGATAATCCCCCGATAGCATTTCCCACCGCATTTTGTTCGGCAATAAATTCAGCCGATTCTTTTCTCAGATCCGGGTAAACACTGCCCTGTATGATCGGGAAAAGCGCCTGAGAGTATCCGTATTTCGGTTCTGTGGAATCCATTTGAGTGATACAGCGCTTCAACCAGCGGTGTGTCATATGCATCGAACGTTTTGCATAATTGTAATCACAAGGATACGGTGTGCATTCGTCGAAAGCCATGATGATATCGGCACCGATTGTGCGTTGAATATCGATAGCCCGTTCCGGTGAGAAAAAGTGATAACTTCCGTCGTGATGTGATTGAAAGCGAACACCTTCTTCGGTTATTTTCCGGCTTGTAGCCAGGGAATAAACCTGGTAACCACCGCTATCCGTCAGGATTGGCCGGTCCCAGCCGATAAACTGATGCAAACCTCCAGCCCCTCCGATCACATCCAAACCCGGACGCAAATACAAATGGAAGGTATTTCCCAAAATGATTTGTGCCTCCACATCATTGCGCAATTCGTGCTGGTGAACACCTTTTACTGTCCCTTGTGTTCCAACGGGCATAAATATCGGAGTTTCAATTGTTCCGTGGTCCGTATGAACAAGTCCTGCTCTTGCTTTCGAGTGCGGATCTGTATGCTTCAGTTCAAAGTGCATAATTGTGTTGAAAAATAAACGCTGCAAAGATAAGTGGATTTCGGAAAGAGCCCCATCTTTGTAAGCGAAGAAGACACTTTAATGAGAATTATCCCAGAATTACAGGAAACAGGCGTATTTTATATCTTTTGGATTTTTGCAGGACTATTAGCCATTCAGCTGATATACTCCGTACTTTTCTTTGGGAGACTAGCTTTTTGGAAGAACAAACCGGCATCGGGCGAATTACCGCCGGTATCGGTTGTTATTGCTGCACGCAACGAATCAGACAATTTATACGAAAACCTGCCAAAGATCCTGGACCAGGATTATCCGGCTCCGTTTGAAGTGGTAGTCATCAATAACCAATCCATGGACGATTCGAAGTACCTCCTGGATGCCTTAAGCCGCCAGTATCCGAACCTGGTTGTCATGGAAGTGGAGCGAAGCAAGCATCTGCTGCCAAGCAAGAAATTCCCCCTGACTTTAGGCATTAAAAAAGCACGTTACGAACATTTGGTACTGACGGATGCAGACTGTACACCGGCAAGTAATCTTTGGCTCCGGAAAATGGTTGAACGCTTTAGTGATAAAAAACAGATTGTTTTGGGTTACGGGCCATATACTAAAAAGAAGGGTTTCCTGAATAAGATCATCCGTTTCGATACGACTATGATCGCCGTGAACTACTTTTCCATGGCCTTGAGCAGGGCTCCTTATATGGGAGTAGGAAGAAATATGGCTTATACCAAAGAAGTTTTTAAATCAACCAACGGATTCAAATCTCACTATTCACTGATGTCGGGTGATGATGATCTGTTCATCCAGGAGGCTGCAAAGAAAAACAATTACACGATCCAGCTGGACCCTGATACATTTCAATATAGCGAAGCCAAGGAAAACTGGGAATCTTTTGTGCTTCAGAAGTCCCGGCATTACACTACATCCCCACGATACAAGGTTTTCAAGAAAGCAATGTTAGGAATATATCCGACAAGCCTGATTCTGATGATGATATCTTTTGTTCTTTTGATCTTACAAAGTGGATGGTGGATACATGCCTTGGCAGGATTTGGTTTTGTGACAGTGATAAAATGGTGGCTTTTGGGACTTTGTTTTAAGAAGTTAAAATCACCGGGATTCATTGCTCTCTTGCCCTTAACCGACTTGGCATATACTTTGATTCTTCCATTCTTTTATTATTCAGCATTGCAAAAAAATTCTTCGAAATGGAAGTAGATCATTTATCGGATAAGGCACGCATCGATTTGGTTTTGGTTGACCAGGCTAAAAATGGCGACCAGGCGGCTTATGCGCAGTTAATGGACCGGTACCGGGAATCTATCTATTTCATGATGATGAAGATGGTTCGCAACTCAGATGACGCAGACGACTTAACAATCGAGGCATTCGGAAAAGCTTTCAGCCGGCTGGAACAATACTCCCCAAGTTTTGCTTTCTCTACCTGGCTTTTTAAAATTGCCTCGAACAACTGCATTGACTTTATCCGCAAAAAAAGAATCAAATTAACTTCGATGGATACCGGTTACACCAATGAAGACGGTGAAGCTGTTGGTATTGATGCAAGATCCGATACCCGCGACCCGGAAGAACACATCATTCACAGTCAGAAAGTAAAACACATGCGCAACTTAGTGAGTAAGCTGAAACCGCGTTACCGGGAACTGATCGAAAAAAGATACTTTGAAGAATTGAGTTACGAGGAAATAGCTGACGAATTGAATCTTCCGTTGGGAACCGTTAAAGCGCAGCTGTTCAGAGCGCGTGATTTCCTGGCACAAATGATGGAGCAAACAAAAGACACTATATAACCAATTAAGGACGGAATTCATCTATTCCCGGTCAACGAGAAAAACCCCTAAAAATTCTTAAATGTAACATCTGGTCAAAAATCAATCGATAAATTAAGTTATGATTATAGCTGAAGTTTTCGATTTGAATGCCTTTCCCGAAATGGCTGATTTAGTTTACGTCTCGGTTTCGGATCCAGGAATCTCCCGTATTCGAAAAGGGGAGAGTTTTGAATATTATTACAATAATAGGAAATTAGACTCGGAGAAACAGTTACAGCGAATTAAAGCTTTAGCCATACCACCTTCCTGGGAGAACGTCTGGATTTGCAAAGATGCCAACGGACATATTCAATGTACCGGACTGGATCTCCGTGGAAGAAAACAATACCGCTATCATGCGCTATGGCAGATGTCCAGGAACGAATCGAAATTTTCGCGTTTAATCGATTTTGGAAATGCGATAAAGAAGCTTCGCAAACAAATCACCAGCGACCTGAGAAAAAAGACCTTAAGTGAAGATAAGGTAATTGCTACTGTCCTGGCACTAATGGATGAAACACACATCCGGGTTGGGAATAACCAATATGAAAAAACAAATAAATCTTACGGATTGACCACGTTAAAGGACAGACACGTGGAGATCTCGGGAGAAAAAATTCACTTTTCCTTTATAGGAAAAAAAGGAATTCATCACACCATTTCGTTACGAAACAAACGATTGGCACGTATTGTCAAACAATGTCGTGATATTCCGGGAAAAGCACTCTTTCAATATTATGATCAGGCCGGAAATCGTCATACATTGGATTCGGGAAAAGTGAATTCCTATATTCGAAAACATACTGAAGACTCGTTTACCACCAAAGATTTACGGACTTGGTCGGCAAGTGTTTGCGCACTGCAAGGTTTTCTGAATTCAGACTTCGCGGATAATGAAACTGCTCGCAAGAAAACAATGGTAGAAGTTTTGGATCTGGTTAGTGAACGACTGGGCAACACCCGAACTATCTGCAAAAAATATTATGTGCATCCGCAAATTTTAACTCTTTACGAGAGCAGTCAACTGGAAAAATACATTAAGAACATTCCGTCTCCCGATACATGGCTTGGTTCCGAAGAAAAGTTGCTATTAACCATTTTGAAAAAAACAACACAGCCTAAAAAAAAGTAGGAAGCGATTAATCGCCCCCTACTTTTTCGTTATCGTGTATTTTATTATTCCCCGTCTACTGGCACGAGCTTCCGGTTCGTGCTTACTAAATCACTCATGATGATCATCCTTATAAAAATCATCCACAATCGTTTTATATTTCTCCAGGATCACTTTACGTTTCAATTTCAAAGTCGGTGTCAGTTCTCCTGTTGCAATTCCGAATTCCTGCGGAAGCAACGCAAATTTCTTGATCTTCTCCCAGCTTCCGTATCCTCCGTTGATGCGATCAACTTCTTCTTGAATACGCGCAATTACATCCGGGTTTTGAGCAATCTCTTCGTTCGTTGTTCCGATTTGAATATTCTTGCGGCTTGCCCATTCTTTTACAAAAGGAAACGCAGGAACAATGAATGCAGAAGGGAATTTTTGTCCCTCTCCCAAAACCATGATCTGCTCAATAAAACGCGACTCCTTAAAAGTATTTTCCATGGCCTGCGGAATAATGTATTTCCCTCCGGAAGTCTTAAAAATTTCTTTCTTGCGGTCTGTAATCTTCAGGAATTTCCCTTCCTCGAATGTGCCGATATCTCCAGTATGGAACCAACCCTGCGAATCAATCGCCTCAGCCGTTTTTTCAGGTAAATTGTAATACCCGATCATTACATTGGGTCCTTTCACCAAAATCTCTCCGTCTTCTGCAATTTTCACTTTCACACCATCAATTAATGGTCCGACAGTTCCGATACGAACTCCTTTCTTCAAACAATTCACTGAAATAACCGGGGAAGTTTCTGTTAAACCATAACCTTCCAACACGGGAATTCCTGCAGCAAGGAAGATTTGGGCCAAACGAGGCTGAAGTGCAGCAGAACCGGACGCAACCGCCCTTACTTCACCCCCCAGTGCCTGCTGCCATTTTGAGAACACCAGTTTTCGGGCAATCGCAAGTTTTATCTTATACCAAAAGCCTAATTTCCCGGTATGGTATTGTTCGGCAACTCTAACGGACCAAAAGAATATTTTCCGTTTTAAACCTGTCAACTCTTCACCTTTGAGCATGATCTTGTCGAATACTTTTTCCAACAAACGGGGAACAGCAGTGAAAACATGTGGTTTCACCTCTAACAGGTTTGGCCCGATAGTATCCAATGATTCCGCGAAATAGATCGATGAACCGCAATACATATATAAGTAATGCAGCATCCGCTCGTATACGTGACAAACCGGTAAAAATGTTAAGACCCGGGAATGCTCATCAGCCGGAATACTCGTCTTACAGGCAATTACATTGGAAAGCAGGTTATTGTGAGACAACATCACTCCTTTCGGATTCCCGGTTGTTCCTGAAGTATATATGATCGTAGCCAGGTCTTGATTCCTGACATTCGCTTTTAATTCCGTGATCTTATTCTGTGGAATTGCCGCTCCCAAAGAAATCAGGTCCTTGTAATTCGGAAAACCCTCCAGCTGATCGAATGTGAAGATCTTATCAAGAGTTGGGATTTGCGAAGCTACACCTTGAATTTTGTGAGCAAGCTCTTCACCTGCTACAAATGCATGGCGGATTCCGGCATCATTAAAAATATACACATAGTCATTAACCGAGATATTCGGATAAACAGGAACCACCACAGCACCTACTTGCTGGATTGCAATATCCAGGATATTCCATTCCACACGGTTGGGCGAAACCAATGCCACACGTTCACCAACTGAAACACCGAGCTCTACGAGTCCCCTGGAAATGTGATTTGTAAGTGCTACAAATTCTTCGGTCGTCATAGGTTTCCAGACTCCCTCAGTTTTGGTAACAAACATGGAAGCACTTGGAAAGTTATTCAATTGATAAGCAGGCACGTCAAACAGTCGTCTTACTTCATTCATATCAGTTGTAATAGCACTCACAATATATGTATTAAAAATTAAGCAATAGCGCAAAAATGTTCATCCAAAACCAGTGTTTGTTTTTTCACAGCACCTCGTTAAGAAACTTGTCCTTACATTTATGTTGTGGGAATATAGTTTCTAACTTCGATCAAGTGCAATTCATGAACTAGTTGGAAAGTTACAAAAAATAATGACTTGTGTTTGATCGTTTTTGGTTTTTTGGTTTGTAGGGTTCGTTTGCCGGCGAACCCTCTTTTATTCCATAGAAAACACCTTCTTACCCCTAATGAAAGTAATCTTTGAGAAGTTCGGATTATAGCTTCCTTTGGAAGAAAACGGATTCTCTAAAATAACCAGAGTAGCATCCTTCCCCTTTTCAAGACTTCCTTTTGTTCCTTCCTGGAAACTGGCAAAAGCTGCCCAAATAGTCATTCCACGCAAACAAGCTTCTTCCGTTAGGGCTTCACTCATTAAGAAACCATCGATCGGATCGTTTTCGGCATTCTTCCTGTTGACAGCTGCATGAATAGTCAAAAACGGATTGGTGCTTTCAACCGGAAAATCGGTACCGATTGCCAGCATCCCGGCTTTCTGTAATAAGGTATTATAAGCATAGGCACCTTTTAGACGGGCTTTCCCCAAACGCGATTCCGCCCAGCGCTGGTCACTTACTGCATGTGTTGGCTGTACGGAAGGAAACGCACCGGAAACTGCCAACAGATCAAAATCTTTTGGATCGATCACCTGAGCATGTTCTAACCTCCAACGGTGATCCGGATTCTTTGCCGAATAAGCCTTGATCAATTCAAGCACCAGGCGATTAGTAGAATCCCCGATCGCATGAATGTTCAATTGATATCCTGTTAGCTCTGCCAATGATGAATAGCGTTGCATATCTGAGATTGAAGTGGTTAGTAAGCCATGATTGTGCAGATCATCTGAATAAGCTTGTTTCAAAAGTGCTCCTCTCGATCCAAGCGCACCGTCTCCCATTACCTTAAAAGAACGTACCAACAGGTTTTTCTCTTTCAGGAAACCGTGTTTCTTGGCAAAATCTGCATTTTCCTTTTCGGGATAAAGCATTCCGTAAATCCCTATTGTCAGTTTATTTTCTTTTACAAGGCGCCGGATCAGTTTAAAATCATGCGGTGTGAGACCTGCTTCGTGAACGTCAGTAATTCCATATCCGAATAATTCCTGCTGGATCTCCAATAATGCCCCGGTCAGTTCACGATCTGAAAAATCCGGCAGTTGATTGCTGATCAGTGAAATTGCATTGTCCAGTAAGATGCCGTTAAGACTTCCGTCTTCTCTTTTCAAAATCGCACCACCGTCGATCCGGGAAGATTCATTGATCCCGAATTTTTTAAGTGCTGCTTCATTTACTAAAACTGCGTGCCCGTCAATCCGGTACAAAACCACTGGTTTATCCGGGAATTTTTCATTCAAAAGCTCGTTTGTCGGCAGTTCTTTTACATTCCACAAACTTTGGTCCCAGCCCCCTCCGACAATGACCGAACGTTCTTTTCGCTGGGAATACTTCTCTACCCGCACTATTAATTCCTCCATGGACGCAGCGCCCACCAGGTTAACCGATAGCTTTTGCCGGGCTAAACTCATCATGTGCCCATGTGCATCAGCAAACCCCGGAAAAATATCTTTCCCTTCAGCATCCATGTATTCATCTGCACTGTATTTGTTCATAATCTGGCGATCAGGACCAACTTCTATTACTTTTCCATCGCGGATTGCAATTGCCTGCGCAACGGAGTTTTTATCATCCATTGTATGAATTTTCGCATTATGGATCACCAAATCCACCGATTTGCCTTTCATACATGAAACACTCGAAAGGACAATTAAAAAGAATGAGAAGTAACGCATTATGAATGAGATTTATGAAATATAGTAGCACTCGCCTGGGCACTCGGCATGATCACCAGGTCGTTGATACAGACATGTTTCGGCCTGGAACAAACATAATAGACAGCATCTGCAATATCTTCCGCCATTAAGGGGTCGTAACCATCGTATACATTTTTCGCTGTTTGTTCATCGCCTTTAAACCGGACAATGGAAAATTCGGTTTCTGCCGCGCCTGGTGCAATATTCGTCACTTTGATACCGTCGTGTACCAAATCGATACGCATGGATCTCGACAAAGCATCAACAGCATGTTTGGTTGCACAATAAACATTCCCGCCCGCATACACTTCTTTCCCGGCTATGCTGGCAATATTTACGATATGTCCTCCCCCGTTCTTTTTCAAGATCGGAGAAATTGCTCGTGTAACGTAAAGTAAACCCTTTACATTGGTATCGATCATCCGGTCCCAGTCATCAGTCACACCGGAATCTATCGGACCTCGCCCAACTGCCAGACCTGCATTGTTGATCAGAATGGAAAGATTACTTTTCACCTCATCAGATAATTGCTGAACAGCTGCGTTTACGTCATTTTCATTCCGGACATCAAAATTCAAAAGCACGATATCAACCGCTTTCATTCGAAGTTCTTTTTTCAGAGACTCCAAACGATCCATCCTTCTTCCTGTTAAAACCAGGTTCCAGCCATTCTCAGCAAATATCCGGGCTGTTGCTTCACCAAAACCAGCGGTTGCCCCGGTAATTAAAACGTATTTCTTCATAATTTAAATTTGAACGGCCTTGAACCGATAAAGACCACTATAAACAGTGCTAAATATGCCGGCATCCGGTAGCGGACTACCGCACCCAAAACCGGTGTTGTCCACCCGATTAACACTAACAACAGAACCGAAAACGAGAGCAAAAAAAGAATGATATTCTTTTCCTCGTGGCTTCTGTTCCGGCGATTATACCAAAACCCGAAAGCCAGAAAAATAAACAAACAGATCGTTTCCATAAAATTGACAAACTTCAGCTTACCTCCCGGATCCCAAAATGTTGGCCTGAAAGCAGCATTTGAAATTGCCTCGGGAATATTTCTGACCAGTTGTTCGGGATCATTTCCGATTGAGGTCAATTCGATATAACTCCCGCAGGCTTCCCCGGTAAAATCTATTCGCCATGGGCCGTCGGCCGGTGACAACACCACATCATCAAAAGGATAAGTCATTCCGAAAGTTACTTTTTTGGCCACAAGTGTCTTTTTAACCTGCAGATTACCGTTTTTTAAAAAATTCAGATCGGGATACTGATCTGTTCTGAAATAATAGTAGCAGGAATCGGCATATGCATGAACCCCACCTCTTCCGACATTCATGAAATCAAACTGCATACGTGTCAAACGATGAGTTACATTTGTTCTCAAATTTGAAAATGACGCAAAGAGAATGACTGCGCCGGCCAACAGACTTAAAGGCACTAACCACAATCTCTTTTTGAATACAAATTTCCCCAGTAAAAAGACAGGAATACTTAGCACCAAACAGGCCAAAACGTAAGGCTTAAAACAAAGCATCAGCAAAAACCCAATGATTAGTCTCCACAGACGAAACTTCCAGGATAATTGTCCGAACAATGCATTGAATATAAATGCCAGACCAAGGATCATTAAGGGCTCCTTCAAAACAGAACTGGTCCAGAAACTTAAAGTTGGAAAGAGGAAAAGTGCAAACCAAAACCAGCGTTTATCATAAAAGATCCGGTCTTTGAATGCCAGGAAGATCTCTCTTAAACTGATGAAGGAAAAGAAGGAAAAGAATAAGATATGTACATAAACATTTCCGCGCGAAATGAATACGAGTAAGCTGTTTATGCGCAGGACGTTTCGGGAATCATTCATCAGATCCAGATCTCCCGCCGACCAATGATTCGTATTCGCAAGGTAATGCTGAACAGCCGATTCCGAATTTGTTCCGAATAAAAATTTGAAGTAATCACCTAAAGACTGATAAGCCACATTATTTAACGTGACACTGTCATCCATATATTCCTCCCAATCAACGGTGATATCACCTATTCCATATATCTTGGTATGAATGATCATGAATAAGATGCCAAAAAGCATCTTGATCCCCCAACCAATAAGCAAATTAGTCCGCGACAAACCGTCCGTTCTGAACTTCCAGACAAGCCATGTCAAACAAATCAGTACTAGTGCAAATACCATGAGGGCTCTAAATTAAATTAATTATCAATTATCAATTATCAATTATCAATTATTAATTATCAAGAAGTCTTCCCCCTTGATAATTAATAATTGATAATTTCCATCCTTTATTCTGTGGAAAAAAACGGTAAAGTTCGGCCTCCCATGAACAAAGGAATGATTACTTTTGCATCAAAGTTATAACAAAATGAGTACTTCCATCAAACAAGAAGCTACCCTCGAGCAAGCGGTTGAATTAGGTTTGCGAGCTGATGAATTTGAAATGATCAAAGAAATCCTGGGTCGCACACCAAACTTCACTGAAACTGCAGTTTATTCTGTCATGTGGTCTGAGCACTGCTCTTACAAAAACTCCATTTACTGGTTAAAACAATTACCAAAAGATGGTCCGCACATGTTGGTAAAAGCAGGTGAAGAAAATGCCGGTTTGGTAGATTTGGGAGGTGGAATCGGTTGTGTTTTCAAAATTGAATCGCACAATCACCCTTCAGCATTGGAACCTTACCAGGGAGCAGCGACAGGAGTTGGAGGTATCAACCGCGATATCTTCACTATGGGTGCGCGCCCAGTAGCACAATTGAACTCATTGCGTTTTGGTGATATTGAGGAAGCTCGCACCAAATGGTTGGTTAAAGGAGTTGTTAAAGGAATCGGTGATTACGGAAATGCTTTTGGTATTCCAATCGTTGGTGGTGAAGTATTCTTCGATAAATCTTACAATCAAAATCCGCTGGTAAATGCATTTTCTGCCGGTATTATTGACACCAAAAAAGTAATCTCCGCAAAAGCAAAAGGACCAGGAAATCCGGTTTATATCGTAGGATCCTCTACAGGGAAAGACGGAATTGCAGGAGCTGCATTTGCATCAAAAGATATCACGGAAGAATCTGCACAGGATTTGCCATCCGTTCAGGTTGGTGATCCCTTCATGGAAAAACTGCTTTTGGAAGCAACTATGGAATTGGCAAACACCGACGCAATTGTTGGTATGCAGGACATGGGCGCTGCAGGAATTACTTGTTCTACCTGCGAAATGAGCGCCGGTGGTGGTGTTGGAATGGAAATCCATCTTGATCGTGTTCCTACCCGTCAGGAAAACATGTTACCTTATGAAATCCTTCTTTCTGAATCCCAGGAGCGTATGTTGGTTGTGATTCAAAAAGGAAAAGAAGATGTCGTAAAACGCATTTTTGATAAATGGGACTTGCATGCTGAAGAAATCGGAACTGTAACGGATGATGGTCGTGTTCGCTATTACATGGACGGTGAATTGGTAGGAGATGTTCCTGCAGAATCATTGGTACTTGGAGGTGGTGCACCGCAATATCAGCGCGAATATTCAGAGCCTGCATATTACCAGGAATATAAGAAATTTAATATCGATTCGGTAGAACAACCGGACAACTTAAAGGAAATCGGGTTCTTCTTGTTGAGCCAGCCGAATATCGCTTCCAAACGATGGGTCTACGAACAGTACGATTCCATGGTGGGAACAAAAACAATGACGACAAACCGTCCTACGGATGCCGGAATTGTGAACCTGAAAGGAACGGAGAAAGCATTAGCCATGACGGTTGACTGTAACTCGCGTTATGTGAACGCAGATCCTGAAATCGGAACTGCTATTGCCGTATCGGAAGCTGCCCGTAACATTGTTGTTTCAGGAGGAATCCCAAGCGCAATCACAAACTGCCTGAACTTTGGAAACCCGTACAATCCGGAATCTTACTGGCAATTTGTCGGTGCGATCAAAGGAATGTCTAAAGCATGTTTGAAATTTGAAACCCCAGTAACAGGTGGAAACGTTTCTTTTTACAACCAAAGTAATATTGGCGGTAAAGAGATTCCGGTTTTCCCTACTCCAACTATCGGAATGATCGGTGTGGTGGAAGACAAGTCGAAAATCATGTCTCTTGATTTCAAACAAAAAGGTGATTTGATCTTTATTCTTGGAGATTGTGTTAACGATATCGCTTCTTCGGAATATTTGGTGAAATACCATAAAATCGAAGCATCTCCGGCTCCGCATTTCGACCTGGAAAAAGAATACACCCTACAGGAAGCTGTAAAAGGTTTAATCAGCCAGGAATTGATCAATGCTGCCCACGATTGTGCCGATGGTGGTTTGTTCGTTTCACTCGTTGAGATGTCTATGCCGCGCGGACTTGGTTTCGATATCGTTACTGATTCCGAAGTACGCGAAGATGCGTTCCTGTTTGGTGAAGCTCAAAGCCGTGTTGTTGTAACTGTTTCGGAAGAAACCGAAGAACAATTCATCGAATTCATGATGGGAAGCGGTGTAAACTACACACTTCTTGGACATGTTACAAAAGGTAAAATGATGGTTGACGATGAGCATTTCGGATTCATCTCTGAAGCAAAAGAGATTTTTGATAATGCACTTGGTAAACTAATTGAAGGATAATAAAAGACTTTTAGACTCAAGACTAGATACACCAATCTGTCTTGAGTCTTTCGTCTAATGTCTTTTATCAATATTGAAATGAGCGTTGAGCTAATAGAAAAATATTTCCCCGAATTAACAGTCGTTCAAAAAAAACAGTTTGAGCACCTGGAGGAATTGTATTTATTCTGGAACGCCCAGATCAATGTAATTTCGCGGAAGGATACCGAAGAATTTTACGAGCGTCACGTACTTCATTCCCTGGGAATTGCAAAGATCATGGAATTCACACCCGGTTCTTCTGTCTTGGATATTGGAACAGGTGGTGGTTTTCCCGGAATTCCTCTGGCAATCCTGTTTCCGGAAGTTCAATTTCATTTGGTAGATTCCATTGGGAAAAAGATCAAAGTAGTTAATGAAGTTGCACTGGCTTTGGGACTTCAAAATGTTCGTGCCACGCACGCACGTGCAGAAGAGATCAAAGAACAGTTTGATTTTATTGTAAGTCGTGCAGTGACTGCAATGCCTGCTTTTTTACCCTGGACAAAAGGAAAGTTTTTAAAAGAAAACAAAAACCCGCTTCCAAACGGAATTCTATACCTCAAAGGCGGTGATTTGAAAGAAGAAATGACGCCGGTCAAACATCCTTATAAAATTCATTCACTGCAAAAAATCTTTTCGGGAGAATTTTTTGAAACAAAAGCAGTGGTTTATGTAAATATGGCTTCTTAAAACCTTCCCAGTCATAACATCCTGTTCTATAAAGGATTAAAAGTGTCATCTCCCTCAATATTCGTTGAAAACGGCAAAACAATCGATAAAACCATCTATTTGCACATTCATTTGGGATGTTAGTTTTTTAACTATTTGTTATCTGTATACTTGTGTAGCAAATCATACTGATTATGAAGTCCTTATATCTACTACTCTGCCTGTTTTCGGGCGTTTTTGGAGCATCCGCGCAAACAAGCTATTCAACCATTGCCTCCAACAGGATGGTTCAAAAGCATCATCTACCGCCAAGAATTAAAAAAATCGCTGAAATTGACCCGGTTCGCTTACAGGTACTTTGGAACTACTTCAGCTCCAGTTTTACGTTTTCAGCGAACGAGACAGACCTTTCCGTAAGAGAACTACTGAATATCCAGCACTTTGATGTGACAGAATACGAGCACTTGAGACAAGCCAATACAAGTGTTCAATTCATTTACCGAAACAGTATTCAAATCACTTTGAAGTCCGGCACCGAATTAAACAACCTGCTTCAGGGATATAATTTAGATGAACTGCTAAATGAACTTCCTCCGAGACCATTTCCACAATGGACCAGTTCAAACTTCACTGATTCAGACTTTCAAAACTATAAAGAACAAGTATGGGACTGGGCGAGAGACTATCCGGCTGCCTATCTGCAGCTGACTTCAGATGCCAATCGTTTACATATTCGCTTTAGCGAATGGAAAGATTTGGAGCCAACAAAAAGAGCGCAGATTTTGAATGAATTGGATTATTTAATTGTTGACTAAAAGCTGGTTATGAAAATATTTTACTTAGTACTACTTGTTTCGGCGATTACTTTTTGGTCGAAAAACACCTCGGCTCAATGTTCTGGCGGAACTTTTTATGAGACGGCAGTAGCCCCGACCGGAACTGCTCCCACAACGATCAGTACCTGTAACTTCGCCGGGGAGTATAATACGATTACTGGCGTTGTTGCCGGAAGCACATACAACCTTACAACGAATCCTGCTGCGTGTATCACTATTCATAGCGGTTCGCAATCAGGCCCCGTAGTTGCTTTCGGAACATCTTCCGTTTCATTCACAGCAGCCTCTTCAGGAACTTATTACATGGTAATCAGCACAAATTGTACAGGCTGTGGCACTGGATCAACTTGTATCACAACAACTATAACATGTACTTCCTGTGGAACAGGGCCATGCGCCTCCATTTCATCTATTCCTGGATGCGGTCAAGCTTTCACTATAACAACAACAGGAGCTTCATCTTTTGTTTCAACATTGTGCGCAACGGCAACTCCGGGATTGGAACAGGTTTACAGTTACACAGCAACTGCTACGGGAAACTATTCATTTAATGCAACATCTGTCACTGGTGGCGGCTATGTGATCGGATGGAAAACCGCTTCCGGAGGATGTTCGGCAACAGGCTGGAATTGTGTCGGAACCGCAACCACCCCAGGATCAATCGGCTCCATCCCACTCACTTCGGGAACAACCTATTACTTTATAATGGATGCAACTTCCACAGCGGCGTCCGGATTAACTTTTTCTTTAACATGTCCAACCGGAGGACCAACTGTAGCAGGAGATTGCAACGTAGCAGCAAATGTTTGTTCCAACGCTGCTTTTGCTATTGATCCGAACGGATTCGGAGCAATTAATGAAATTTGTGATCCGGGAACCTGTGCTGCAAACCCTGCTGTCAATGTTTCTGGCACGAATGACGGTTGTTTGTTATCCGGAGAATTAAACAGCACCTGGATGATTGTCAACGTTCTTACAGGTGGCACACTGACTTTTGATCTCGGAACGCCTAATTCGACAACATCCAATTGTTTGGATTGGGCTATGTGGGCTTACACTCCTTCTACCTGCGCCAATATTTCAGCAGGAACACAAGCCCCGATAAGATGTAATTATAACGGAAATTGCGAGGAATATACCGGCCTGGCAAGCACACTTCCCGCCGGAGCATCCGACATGACTAATTGGGAAGCTCCATTGAATCCGGGATCTTATACACAATATCTGATCTGTTTATCCAACTATTCATCGGCTATCACAACTGTTCCTCTCTCTTTTGGCGGAACTGCAGTCGTTAGTTGCTCACCGCTCGGAATCGAATCCATTCAACTAACAGGCAGAAATGATTTAGGCTACAATACACTTAACTGGGTTAGCTCGAGCGAATTAAACGTAGACAAATACATTGTTGAAAGAAGTGAAGACGGCGTTAATTATCTTGAGATCGGCTCAGTGAGCGCCCAGGGATTAAGCCTCGAGGCCTTGTCTTATCAATTTGAAGACCTTCAGCCGCTTTTAAAAGAAACAGGATATTACCGGGTGAAATTACTGCGTAACAACGGTAATTCTGTTACATCCAATTCGATTGCTATCGAACAGGAATTCATGCATGACCTGGAGATCGTAAAAGCTTATCCCAATCCTGCAACAAGCAATCTGACTGTCCTGCTCTCATCAAAAATGGAAACTGCTTATCAGCTGACACTTTCTAATCTGAACGGAAAAAGAGTGTGGAGCAACGATCAGAAGATCAAAAAAGGGTTAACAGCTGCCTCAATAGACGTAAGTCAGTTCCAGGGCGGTTTTTATTTCCTTACGGTTTCTGTGGATGGAAAAAACGTTTCAACTCATAAAATCATTATCGAATAAAAGTGCTTTGATCGCGAACAAAAAATCAGTTTTACCGCCTAATTGTTCGCGATCATTTCCTGTTTAAAAGAGCTTATTTAAAACTAAAAACTTGGTTTTTCTAAACTGATTTCTTATATTTCACCTAACTGAAATCAAGAATGCAGCAATCACTATTACACATTATTCACTTTCCGCGTATTTAATGTTGCCAATACTTAAGGAGAAGTTTAAAAAACCGATTCACTATGTTTGACAAGATGTATGAGGGTCGTTCGGAAGCCGAACTAAAACAAATTATCACTGAATATGAGCGCTCCCTGAGAATAGAAAAGCGTTACCAGGAAACGTTAAATCATATGATGGAAGGTTTTCAGATCATCGATTTCGATTGGCGTTATTTATATGTAAACGATACGGTGGTCCGGCACAGCAAGACCAGCAGAGAAGTTCTTTTGGGTAAAACCCTGCTTGAAGTATTCCCGCAACTGGAAGACAGCCAATTGCACCGCTCTATGAAAAAATGCATGGAGAATCGCGTTCCCGAACAATTTGAAAACAAAATGGAATACGCTGACGGTACTTCCGCCTGGTTCAGACTGAGTATCCAACCGGTTCCTGAGGGAATTTGCGTTTTATCGATGGAGATAACCCAGCTAAAAAAAGCAGAAGAAGATCTGCGCAGGCTCAATGACGTCCTGGATCAAAAAGTGAAGATCAGGACTTCTATTCTTGCAGAAAAGAACAATGAGATCATGGATAGCATCAACTATGCACAAAAAATCCAACAATGTTTTTTACCTACTGAACGTGATTTTACACATCACTTCCCTCAATCTTTTATTTTTTTCCAACCGAAAGATGTAGTAAGTGGCGACTTCTACTGGCTGAAGAACGTAGGAAACAAAACCATTTTTGCAATGGCGGATTGTACCGGTCATGGAGTTCCGGGAGCCCTGATCAGCATTATCGGAGCCACTGTTTTGAATGATATTTCTTGCGCAGACGCCCCGCTTTCAGCTATTCTGCAGGATCTTAACCGGCGAATCAAAGAAGCTCTCAAAAGTGAAAACGACGATTCACTCCAGGATGGAATGGACATAGCACTTTGCTCATATGATCCGGCACAAAGTGAAATTGAATTTACCGGTGCAAACAGGCCGCTTTGGCTGGTCAGAAAGGGAAGCTCAGATTTAGAGGAATTCTGTTCGACACGTGTTCCTATCGGTGGGTACACATCCAACAACCAAGAATTTATCAGTCATAAAATTTCCCTGTCAAAAGGCGATACTTTTTATTTGGCTTCGGACGGATATGCAGACCAGGACGGTGGAGAGAGAGGAAAGAAATTCAAAACCAAAAACTTCAAACAACTCTTAGCCGGCATGCAGCTTCTCCCAATGAGTCATCAGAAAAAGCACCTGGAAAACTTTGCCGAAACCTGGCGTGCAGGAAGAGAACAATTGGATGATATGCTCGTAATCGGAATCCGGATCTGAATCTTTTTTGGTATCTTCGAAGTAATGAAGACAGAAGGAACAACACCGGAACAATTCATTGCCAACTGCCCGGAAGAGAGACAAGCGGCAATGACAAAACTAAGAGAGACCATCAGGAAAAATCTTCCGGAAGGCTTTAAGGAATGTATCAGTTACGGGATGATCGGATACGTGGTACCGCATTCTCTTTATCCCGCAGGTTATCACTGCGACCCAAAATTACCGCTTCCTTTTATAAGCTTTACTTCACAGAAAAATTTCATCGCATTCTACCACATGGGAATGTATGCCAATAAAGAATTGCTTGATTGGTTCGTGAGTGAATTTCAGCAGGTAAGTAAAACCAAACTCGATATGGGGAAAAGTTGTGTGCGATTTAAAAAACCGGACCAGATTCCTTTCGAATTAATCGGTAAATTAGTGGCTAAAATGACTCCCCAGGATTGGATAGCCAATTATGAACACGTACTAAAAAAGTAGATGATGAGTGAATTACTAGACAATATGAGCTTTTTCGCTCAAAAAAACGTTGACCTTGCAAATTTAAACTATCCCTTGAAGTTCACCTTCAAGATCGGAACAATGTCGAATGATTTTGTGATCGAGGATGCCAACTCTGCGACTTTAGCTTATGTGCGCCAAAAAATGTTCAAGTTTATTGATGAGATTCAGGTTTTCACAGATACGAACAAGACCAACCTCGAGTTCACGATTAAAGCAAACAAATGGATCGATTTCTCTGCAACCTATGTTTTTACAGATAAAAACGGCGTGGAAAAAGGACGCGTAGCACGTAAAGGATGGGCTTCCATCTGGAGAGCGCGATACGATGTCTATGACCACAATGAACATTTGGCTTTCCACATCATGGAAGAAAATGCTTGGGCAAAAGTATTTGACACTTTAATGAGCGAAGTTCCTGTTTTGGGAATGTTTACCGGGTATCTTTTCAACCCGAAATACATTGTCGGCAGACCCGACGGATCAAAAGTAATGCGCTTAAAGAAAAACGCTTCGATGTTCGGAAGAAAATTCACCCTGGAGAAAATCGGCCCGACACACAATGCTGCTGAAGATGAGTGCATCGTGCTTTCATTGATGATGATGATCTTACTGGAACGCAGAAGAGGATAAAAAATAGTATAAGGAGTTCAACAATGAACTCCTTTTTTCATAATACCAACTATTAAACTATTTGAACACATGACATTCTTCATCGCACTTATATTGTTCCTGATTTTCCTCTTTCTATCCTCCATACATTTCTACTGGGCTTTTGGCGGAAAATGGGGCTCTACAGCCGTCATCCCGACAAAAGATGATGTACAACCTGCCATGAATCCGGGAATCATTGCAACCCTGATCGTTGCCTTCGGTTTATTCGGATTCGGAATCTTGCCATTAATCGTTACCGGAACAATTCCTTTTCAGCTCCCACACTGGCTGGAAGAATCAGCGCTGTGGATCATTGCCGGGATCTTTCTTTTCCGCGCAATCGGTGATTTCAACTATGTGGGTTTCTTCAAAAAGCGTAAAGACACTGCATTCGGAAAGAATGATACAAAGTACTATTCACCTCTTTGCCTGCTAATCGGAGTCCTGGCTGTTGTTCTCATGTTGTTTACAAGCTGATTTAGAGCGCATTCTCCACAATCTCATCCACCACAAAAGGATCGAGCAGTGTAGAAGTATCTCCCAGGCTCTTCATATCACCCTCTGCAATTTTCCGCAGGATCCGGCGCATAATTTTCCCTGAGCGCGTTTTAGGCAAACCGGAAACGAACTGGATCTTCTCAGGAATTGCAATCTTTCCGATTTCAGCTACTACCGACTCGATAATCTCTCCACGTGCAAAATCCTGGCTTTCCGAAGGAATCTCGCGATCACAAACTACAAATGCATAAATGGATTGACCTTTCACAGGATGCGGATACCCGACAACTGCCGATTCGATAACCAGTTTATTCGTATTGATCGCGTTTTCTATTTCAGCAGTTCCAAAACGATGACCTGAGATATTAATGACGTCATCAACACGGCCAATAATGCGGTACATTCCATCTTCATCACGTTTAGCTCCGTCCCCGGTGAAATAGTATCCGTCGTAATGTGAAAAATAGGTAACCCTGCAGCGTTCATGATCGCCGTAAGTTGTTCTTAAAATTGAAGGCCAGGGGAATTTGACACACAAATATCCTTCTTCGTTTGCACCTTCAATTTCTATTCCTTCCTGGTTCAATAAGACCGGTTGAATTCCCGGTAAAGGATATCCCGCAAATGTTGGTTTCTGCGGTGAAATATTTCCAATTCCCGAAATCATGATTCCACCGGTTTCTGTCTGCCACCAGTTATCAACTACCGGACAGCGCTCTTTTCCAACGTGTGTATGGTACCACTTCCAAGCTTCTTCATTGATTGGTTCCCCAACTGTTCCGATAACTTTCAAAGAATCCAGGCTATAGGAAAGCACGTGATCATCTCCAAAAGCCATTAAGGAACGAATTGCTGTCGGTGCGGTCAGGAACTGGTTTACGCCGTATTTATCGATTACCTGCCAAAACCGGCCCGCATCAGGGTAAGTTGGAATTCCCTCGAACATAACTGTCGTGGCGCCACTTAATAAAGGTCCGTAAACAATATAGGAATGCCCGGTGATCCAGCCGATATCTGCCGTGCACCAAAATACATCGTTCTCTTCGTACTGATAGACATTCTGAAATGAATAAGCGGTATAAACCATGTAACCACCACAAGTATGTACAACTCCTTTCGGTTTTCCGGTAGAACCAGAAGTGTATAAAATAAACAAAGGATCTTCCGCGTCCATTGGTTCGGGAGGACATTTCTTCTCCTGGCCGGCAATCGCATCCGACCACGAAATGTCTCTGCCCTCTTTCATATGCGGCTGCCATCCCAAGCAATCAAAAACAATCACTTTTTCAACGCATAGTGTATTTCCCAGGGCTTCATCCACAACACGCTTCAACGGAATTTGTTTGGATCCGCGATTTAAGCCGTCAGCTGTGATAACCAGCTTTGCCTGTGCGTCATTAATTCTATCAGCCAAAGATGTTGCAGAAAACCCGGCAAAAACTACCGAATGAATTGCACCGATCCGGGCACATGCCATCACTGCGATCGCCAGTTCAGGAACCATCGGCATGTAAATACAAACGCGATCGCCCTTTTCCACTCCTTGTTTTTTCAAAGCATTCGAAAACACACAAACCTGTTCGTATAATTCCCTGTAAGTGTAACTAACGAATTGTTGACCGGGATCATTGGGCTCCCAAATAAGTGCCGGTTTATTTCCGCGCGCCTCCAGGTGACGATCCAGCATATTTTCCGTGATGTTAAGCTTTGCACCTTGATACCATTTAATATCCGGTTGGGTAAAATTCCATTCCAGAACCTTGTCCCATTTCTTCATCCATTGAAACTCATTGGCAATATCTTCCCAAAAGCCCTCAGGATCCGAAACACTTTGTGCGTATTTTTCCCGGTATTCTTCCAGGGTTTTGATCTGCATTTTATTCATCACTTCAAATTTATTCGAGAACTTAGAGTGAGCAAGTTAACAATTTGACATAAAAAAACCCTGACGATCTTGTCAGGGTTTTAATTATTTTTTACTCATCAATTTTGTACTTCTTAAAGAACGAGTCCCAATCCCAGAGGAAATTCACCATGATCTGATCCATTCGTTTCAGGAACAAGGGGTTTGGAGATTGCAGGCGTCTGAAATATTCATCCTGGAAATCATTCAGATCGTATTTTTGAAACACTGCTTTAGACATCGCATAAACCATGTTTTTGGAAGGATGGTTGATCCGTTGCATAAATTTCTGGTATTCTCTCACTTTCGCCTCTGCATCAGCAGCTGAAACTCCCATAAGGGAACCCATTTGTTCGAAAATAATTTTTTCAATCCTGTTTGCCTGAACTGTTTCAAAAGTTGTTTCCAGTGACGAAATATTTGCAACAACAACAATCATTGTGAATTGCCCATTACGGTCGACAGGAATTGAAGGCGAAGAAACAAAAGCTAAATCTTCGTTGATCAGATCCACAACCTCAACAAAACCATTGTCGACGATCTCGAAAATCCCATTCAGGAAAACATTCGCTATTTGTTTGTCTGACAATCTTTTTTTTAATAGTGTCCCTAGCATAGGCCCTGCATTATTCGTTCTTACAAATTTAGGTGAGAAGCCTCTGTTATTTTTAAATCATGTTATTTAAATGTTAACTAAGTTATTAACATTATTTACCCAAGTTTTCACAATCTTTCAACGTTTTCCTTTTTTGGTTGTACATTTAATAAAAAGCGCAGTTATGATGAAGGTAATTCCATTTGTTTTCTTTTTACCTGTTCTCCTCGTCCTATTCTCCTGTTCCGGTGATGAAAAAAGTCCCAATGACGATTCCAATAAAATAATTACTCTTAACGGAACCCAGCAGCGCGATACCGTATTTTTAACTTTTAGCATTCCTGAAAAAATCATTCGTGCTCAGCGAACAGGAAAACTGGAACGTCTTGTTGAGAGTCCGGAATTCAGGAAAAACAGTTTACTTGTTCAATATGATGATTATGACGCATTTGTGGAACTGAGCGGGGAAAAAGAAACCCTGAAAGAAGATTTGACCAATCAAATTAATAATCTTCCGAAAGCTTTACTTCCCGTGGAAAAGAAATGGCGCGATTTTGCAGGTAAACTTACCCCGGATAAATTGACCCCAGATTTTCCTACTTTGGAATTCAAGGAAGAAGCTGCATTCCTGGAAGAAGCAAAAATTGAAGAAAAATACCGGGCTATTCAGCAGAAAGAACAGGCTCTCCAAAACTATTTTCAGTTGAGTACCGAAGATGGATTTATCATAAAAGCACATGCACATACGGATGATTATGTTAAGAAAAATAAGCCATTAATTTCTTATCACCCGAAGAAAATCAAAGTAAGGGCAGAAGCTTCCTTCCCCCTCTCAAAATCAATCACAAGACAAATCAAGGCAGACTTGCTGGTCAGAGTTCCAGCCAGCCAGGTAAAAAAGGTGCAAATGTCCTCAACGAAAATCACTTACACATTGACCTTGGATCAGAAATTGGATCCGAAGATCTGCCCGAAGTACGTAATTGTCAATCAGGATCAGAATGCCTTTCATGTACCGAAGGAATTCATTGGAGAAGGACAAAAAGTAAGTGTTATTGGAAAAAAAGATCCGCTTCAGGCATATTACAAGAACGGCAAGTATTTTATTTACAGTGACCAGTCTTCTTTAAAAATCCAACGACCTTGATTTAATGTAATTTCGCAATTTTGGCAAATTGTCATTTTTCAAAATTGCAACATTGCAATATTGCCATGTTCAGTCCAATTACTGACTAGGATTCAATCACTTCTTTTTGATGAAAAAATTATCCTGGTATTCGATCGGGTAACTTTGGATAACAATGGTATCGCCACGGTAAAACATTGGTTCATAACTGTTCTTAGCTCCAAAGAGCACATGATTCTGATCATCCAGAAAAGGCATTTTGGTTTCGCTGAATGTCATTTTCCGCTCTTTTTTTCCATTCTTATAAAACAAAATCTGATCCTTTTTATTGATCGTGACCGTAAACATGTCTTTCCCATCTTTTGCATAAGAAACAGATCGGTCTGCAACCGATTTGTAAAATTCGTAGTCTCCTAATAGTTCGGGATAAACATTTTCAATTAGTCCGTCACTTTTGAACGAGCAAAGAAGTAAAGCAATACCAATGATTAAAAAAAACTTTTGCATCATAAAACGAAAATACCCAATTTATTTCATCTTTTATTCCTGCTTGACTGAAGTACACCCATGATTGATTTTATTGTATATTTGATTCAATGAGAAAAGGGAACTCTTACCTACTTACCGGACTTTTCGTAGCAGCATGTACTTTCAGGTTATTTGCTCAGGACATTCATTTTTCTCATCTTAACAGACAGCCAATTTATCAGAACCCGGCAAATACGGGACTTTTCGCAGGAGACATCCGCCTGACCGGAAATTACAAAGATCAATGGAGAAGCGTTACCGTACCTTTTCAAACCTTTGCTGCTGCCGGAGATATGAAATGGAAACAAAAGGGAATCAATTTTGGTGCAATTCTCTTTCACGACAATGTGGGAGACGGATTCTATCAGACATTGGAATTGTTGGGAAGTGTTTCCAAAAACCTGAAATTAAACAGTGATTCCACCCAGACTTTGAGCGTCGGGATCCAGGTTGGTTTGAATTACCGGAAAGTAAACATGGACAAGTTTTACTTCGACAATCAATTCAACGGACTCATTTTTGACGCCAGTTTACCAACCAATGAGTCTTATCAAAACGACAGCCGTGCAAACCTTACGAGCGGAGCAGGAATCGTACACTCCTATTACTACGGTAAAGCAAATTCGCTAAAAACCGGAATCAGCGGTCACAATTTAAATCGCCCGAACCAGGGTTTTTACGGATCTAAAGTTCCGAGAGACATTCGCCTTAGTTTCTTTTCCCAATTAGATCATGCAATCAATAAAGAATTGGCGGTTATCCCGGGAATCGGGTTCAATCTACAGGGAAAATACAGGGAACTACTGATCGGATCACAGGTTCGCTACACCCTGATAAACAAACTGGGAACTTATCGTGCAGTTGACGGTGGCTTGTGGTTCCGTTCAAGGGATGCAGTTGTCGTGAGACTGGGGCTGGCGATGCAAAACTGGTCGGTAGCAGCAAGCTATGACACCAATATTTCCAAACTTATTCCTGCCAGTACAGCTCGCGGAGGATTAGAACTTTCCGTAGAATACATCATTACACGTTTTAAACCCAAAAAAGTTATTCACCGCATATGCCCAGATTATATTTAATCCTTTTTGCTTTCATTTCATTTACCGGTTACGGACAAAATCTGTTGGGGAAATACCTGGATTTTGCAGATGAGCAATATGCAAAGGGAGATTACATTTATGCGCTTCAATATTATGAAAAAGCAATGGAACTCGATTCCAACAGTGTGAGTATTCTTTGGAAATATGCAGAATCACTCAGAGCATATAAAGATTACCGCAGAGCAAGCTATTATTACCAAAAAGTTTACGAAAAGGAAGAAACGGCAATTTACCCTTCCAGTTTGCTTCAATGGGCATTGATGGAGAAACACAATGGAAATTACGAAGCGGCAATCGAATTATTTAAACGGGCGAAAAAGAAATACTCCAAAGACAAACGCACTTACAACTACCTGAAATCGAAACGGGAACTGGAGTCTTGCCTGTGGGCCCAAACGGCTTTAAAAGACACCGCTGACCTGGAAAAAATAGAACTCCCCAAAGGACTGAACACGGTGAATTCAGAATTCGGACATACGATCTCTCAGGGACAGTTCGTGCTTTCATCCATGAGAAGCAAGAAAGAAAATATCGGGGAAGAAATGCTGGACGATAATTATAAAAACAGGCTTTATTTCACCGAATGGAAAGATAGTTTAAAAGAAGTAAATCCGGGATTATTGGAAGCTCTGAACAAGGCTGAAATCAATACCGGGAACGGGTGTTTTTCGCCTGATGGAAAGCGATTCTACTACAGCAATTGCGGCGGCAATGAAAACCAGTTTAATTGTCAAATTTGGGTTTCTTCCTACCAAAACGGAAAATGGTCCAACCCCAATCCACTTAGTGAAATCGTTAATGAACCCGGAACAAACAATACAACACCAACCATCGCCGTAATTGAAAACGAAGAATGGCTCATTTTTTCTTCCAATCGCGAAGACGGAAAGGGAGGAATGGATTTGTACTATTCCGTTATGAAAAACAATGGAAATCAATTCTCCAAGGTCAGGGCACTCAATGCTGCAAACTCATTGGATAATGATATCAGCCCGTTTTATAACCCGGATAAGAAGCGTTTATACTTTTCCTCATCCTGGTTCGACGGATTTGGCGGATACGATGTTTTCTACACAGAGTTAAAGAACGGACGTTTTGAAGCTCCCCAAAACTTAGGCCTGCCTTTCAACAGTCCGGCAAATGATTTGTATTATTTTGAGGACCGCGACAGCATGTATGTTTCAAGCAACCGGCTTGGGGTTCAATATGTAAAAAACCCAACTTGTTGCAGCGATATTTTCGGATATAAACATCCGCGAATCATCATTCCGGAAACCAAGAAAGAAACATTGGCCGAATTAAATAAGCGCTTACCCGTTACCCTCTATTTCCATAATGACATTCCGGATCCGCGTTCAAAAGAAACAACCACCAAAGTAAATTACATCAACAGCTACAACGATTACATTGCCATGCTTCCCGAATACCGGAAAGAATATTCAAAGGGTTTGAGCGGGGAAAAGGTCGTGGAAGCGGAAGAGGATATCGAAAGTTTTTTCCTTCAATACGTCGAGCAAGGAGTGAAAGACCTGGTGTTGTTTCAAAGTCTTCTTCTGGAAGAACTTCAAAAGGGATTTCAAATCCGCCTGAATATCCGCGGTTTTGCTTCACCCTTGGCAAAAACAGAATACAATGTTGCTTTAACTCAGCGAAGAATTATGTCTCTGGGGAATTATTTAAGAGCATATGACAATGGGATTTTTGCTCCTTACCTGGACGGAACATCCTCCAATGGAGGAAAATTGGAACTGGTAGGGGTTCCTTATGGGGAATACACCGCAAACCAAATCACGAGTGACAATCCGAATGATGTGAAAAACTCCGTTTTTTCAAGAGCGGCAGCCCGGGAACGGAAAATTGAGATCCAGAGCGTGAGTTACCTGGAAACGGATTCCATTTTCTTCTTTGTTGATTGTGTGCCGAATGTGATTACACTTGGAAAAATACAGCAAGCAGAACAAAACTTTCAATTTTCTGTTCACAATAATCACGAAAAAAACCTGAAGATTACAGCAATAAAAGCAGAGAACGATTACCTGGATTTTACCTACAAAACAACTATTTCTCCTAAGGGAAATACAGTGGTTCAAGTCAGTTCTGTAAAAAAATTGCCCGATGGGATTTTCTCCTTTCCGATTCTAATTTATTTCGAAGGATATAGCACGCCGATCCGCCTGATGGTACTGGGAGAAACACCCAAGTAGATTTTATTGGATTGAATCCCGATAGCTATCGGGATAAAATGTATCTTTGCTTGTAAATTCAAACTATGTCAGGAGAGAATGGTGAGTTGCCATTGGCGGCTCGTCCAAGATTGAAATTTATAGATATGGCTCGTTCGATAGCCATTCTAATGATGCTTGAAGGCCATTTCACCGGTTCTGCACTTGCTGATAAATACCGGGATGATAACAATTGGCTCTTTAGCTTTTGGCATAATCTGCATGGACTTACTTCTCCCCTGTTCTTTTGTGTTACCGGGGTTGTATTCATTTATCTGTTGAGCCGCTCAACGGATGAACCTTATTTCCAGAATGAACGCGTAAAGAAAGGATTCGGGCGGGTTAGAATGCTCTTATTCTGGGGTTACCTGATCCAATTTGACCTGATCACATTTATCCGGGATACGTATTACGGATTTGAAGATATGATCAAAGGCGGAACACGCGGATTCGTTTATCACCTGGATTGGTTCCAGGCCTTTCATGTACTGCAATCAATCGGGTTCGGGATTTTCTTCCTGCTACTAATTTTCGGAATTTACAAGATCATTAAAAGAGGCCCGCTTTATTTGTATTACCTCATTGGAGCATTGGTTATTTTTATCATTTACGGATACCTGAAGGAACATATTAAGCTTTATGGTGTCATGGAGGGAATAAAAACTGCTAAGGATCCAAGTGCTTTTATCCCGCAGGGAGCTCCGAAATTCATCCAGAACATGATCTATGGTGAATTCTCCGACTTCAGTTTTGTTCGTTATTCAGGATATGTACTGATGGGAGGAATGATCGGTGCAATCATTAGACAATACGAAAAGAATGTGCGTAAATGGTGGTTTGGAGTCACATTCCTGGTGATCGGTTTATTTTTCAATATTGCATCGCAATCACTTTTCCATGAAATAGATCAGTTTACCAACTGGATCGGATTGACAGCTCACGGGTGTTTTGAGAACAATACTACAGGTTTTGCGCGAATGGGCCAGGTTGCTATGCTTTTGGGATCCTTAATGCTCATCGATGCAAACTTTAAAATCAACGCACCTTTGTTCCTGAAAATGGGGCAAACAACCTTCCCTGTTTATATCGTTCACGTAATTATTCTTTACGGTGGAATTATTGGCATAGGACTTGATCCGTCAGATTGGTATCATCGACAGTTTAATCCGTGGATTGCAATTTCAATATCCGCGTTCTTTATTACTGTTTTTGTTATAATGGTGAAGTATATCGAGCCATTAACCGAGTTGTATTATAAAGTCTTTGGATTTTTCTATCCTAAACGAAAAAAGCTTCGTAAATGAATAGGTTAGCCTTATTTTTTTCCTTAATCACCAGTCTTAGTTTTGGCCAGCAGCCTACGAATGTTCTTTTTATCGGGAATAGTTTCACACACATGAACAACATGCCTAAAATTTTTGAGCATCTTGCCAAATCAAAAGGGAAAAATGTTTATGCGGACTCGATTGCTGTAAGTGGAAGTACCTTAAAGGCACATAGTGAACGTCCGAGTACCTATGCCAAAATGAAGAGCCGGAAATGGGATTATGTCCTGATCCAGGGATTCTCCAGGGAGTTTGCAGAAGACAGTTCCATCGTACTGAAAGAATCAATACCCTACGCAAAAATCCTTATTGACAGCGTACTTAAAACAAGTCCCTGTGCACAGGTCTATTTCTATATGACCTGGGGATACGAAAAAGGATATCCTGAGCAAGAAGCAAATGACACGTATCAAAAAATGCAGCAACGGATCTGGAACGGATACATGCTGATGAGTGACTCATTGCATTACCCGGTCATTCCGGTGGGCATGGTTTGGAAAAATATTCGCGAAATGCATCCGGATATTGACCTTTATTTCACCGACCGCTACCATCCCAATGCTTTGGGAAGTTTTACAGCCGCTTGTACTGCATTTACATCTATTTTCAAGGAATCACCTGTTGGAGGAACAGCTCCAAAAAGAGTTGACAGCACCTATTGGAAAATAATTGAACAGGCAGCAGCTAACGTGGTTCTGAAAAACCTGAATTTATACAAATTGAATCAAACGCGTGTTTTCAATATAAAGGAAACTCCTGTACTTGATTTCAGAGTCAAGGAAACATGGCTGGCTGCACAGTTCACCAATGAAACAAACGACAAAGGTGAGTATTATTGGGATTTCGGAGATGGAGTGACTTCAACAAAGAAAAATCCGAAACATTATTATAAAACCTCAGGAACTTACACCGTGACTTTACACATGAGACAGAACTGCAACAACTTCACATTGAAGAAAAGGGTAACCGTTTCAAACAAAATAAAAAGAGCGAATAAATAGCTATTAGTCATTAATACAATCATACTTCGTTCTGCAAACTTCGTATGATAAAAAAGGTGACAGTAGCAGACTTTACAGTCGCTACGTCTCAAGGTGACAGTAGCAGGCTTTGCAGTCGCTGCGTCTCAAGGTGGGGTATCTATGCTTTATCCATACTCTATCCATACTCTATCCATACTCTATCCATACTCTACCTAACTTATTTTTCACTTTATAGATTGGAATATTCTCCAATACGTTGGATTGTACCGGACTCATAGATTATTCCGAATGAGATTTCAGAACACGAACCTATTTAAATGGAGTCTTTCAGATAAAACTGGAACTCAGGTGTGCGGTATTGCTTAGTGATAAATTTCTGGATCCTCGCATATTCATCCTGATCGAGGATTGTAAGACTGCTTGCTCCTACCGGGCTCTTTCCATATATAGCGGAATACATTGTACAAGCAACCAAATAAGAACCTTCGTACGATGGATGTGAATTATCCTTCATGTACAAATCTGCTTCCGGATAAGCAATCGCATAATTTCTCCAAACTTTTCCTACCGGGATAACCGGGACTTTGTACCTGTTTCGCAGGTTGTTATATCCAGCAGCAACTGCACTCAGCATAGAATCCGGGTCTGAGAAACGCTTTGTTTTCGGATCACCTTTCCGGTATGGCCAGGTCATATAGAAATACACCTTAGCATCCTTTTGATTTTTTTGGATCATCTCCATCATTTTATCCAAGGCAGGATAGGTCTTTTTTTTGAATCGTGCAGAATCCCGCAGCATATCCCTGGAAGATCCCTGAAGGACAATTACATCCCAATCCTGGTTATGTAAAGCGCGGTATAATTTTTTCCTTTTCGATTGAAGATAAAAGGTATACTTTCCGCGGGTTATGTGAGACACGCTGACTTCTTCACCTTTCGATTCAGCAATCTCCTCGAAAATTTTGGGCATGTTATTCCGATAGGTATAACTGTTACCTACGAAAAGTACATGTGTTGTTTTTTTAGATTCCGAGCATGAAAAACATACAATCAGTAGCAGAACAAATAAAAAACTATTTGTTCTGCCTAAACTTCTTCTATGCATTTTGAATATCCTGTGCAATTTGAGCCAATTCTTCCTGGCTTAAACTCAATTTCTCCTGTGAAAAATTCATATCGGCAATTCCATTAATCGGAATTAAATGAATATGTGCATGTGGAACTTCCAAACCGATTACGGTAACACCTATTTTCCGGCATGGAAAAACCTTTTTTATTTTATGTGACACGGATTTGGCAAAGATCATCATTGCTGCGAGGTCTGCGTCATCCATATCAAATATATAGTCCGTTTCCTTCTTAGGAATCACCAAAGCATGTCCTTTTCTCAAAGGCATGATGTCCAGAAATGCCAGAAAATCATCATTCTCGGCGATCTTATGACAAGGTATTTCTCCTGATATGATTTTTGAAAAGATCGTAGCCATTATCTTGCGATATCCATTACCTCAAACTTCATAATTCCGTTTGGTGTTTGTACGTCTGCAATGTCTCCTACTTTTTTTCCAAGAAGTCCTCTTCCGATCGGTGAATCTACAGAGATTTTTTTCTCCTTCAGATCTGCCTCACTTTCAGCAACCAAGGTGTACTCCATTTCCATATTGTTATTCACGTTTTTGATCTTAACACGTGACAATATGAAAACCTTTGAGTTATCAATCAATGTATTATCGATGATTCTTGCTTTGGAAACCAGTTCTTCCATCTTAGCAATTTTCATCTCTAACAATCCCTGCGCTTCCTTTGCTGCATCATATTCGGCATTTTCAGACAAATCTCCTTTGTCTCTTGCTTCTGCAATTTGTTCCGATATACGGGGACGTTGCACTGTTTTCATTTCGTGCAATTCATCCTTCAACTTCTTCAGGCCTTCTTCTGTATAATATGCGAAATCTGACATAATTCTTTCTTCTGTTGTAAGCTATAAATAACAACAAGAGAGCCCAATGGACTCTCCTGTTGCAACAAATATATGTTTTTTTATTTATCGAAACAAGCCAATTTCTCTTATTTCAACTTGTTTTTACTGCCAAACTGAAGTTTTATATTCAGACTAATCAACTAAATGAATAGCTGAAAAACGAGGAGGCATTGTCTCATTAATATTCGTTTTACTTACAGAATGAATTAAATTGTTTCAAGATCGACCTGGCGCATTCCTCCGAAGAACTTCACAATACGCTCACCAACTCCCGGAACTTCTACA
>NZ_JAQSWB010000012.1 GCF_029266855.1 Fluviicola sp. | reverse complement strand
TTCGAAACTCGTCCTATGGACTCAAACAATGAATGCTTCTTTTCGCTTCATTTGCTTGTTTTTAACGATTTCCAGCGTAAGGGCCGGTTTCAGATTCCTCTCAGTTGATCTATTCCTGATTTCGGAAAGTAGATTTTTTCAATCGAAGACTGAACAAATCCCCCTAAACAAAAAAGAGAATCTGCAATGCAAACTCTCTTCCTTTTCAATATTATTAAAGCTGATTACTCGGAATCACTTGGTCCGGCTCCGGTTCCAAATGACTGAATGTCTCCATCGTAAAAGATCATCAATTGCGCCACATCGCGGAGGAAATCGATTTTACCAATCTCAATGCGGTTGATCTTTAAGCCTGTTCTCAGCTGAACGTCCACCATCATTTCCTGGTATTTATCCGGCTGAATGAGGTCAATGCGATCGTATACAATGATCTTGCGGGTTTCGTGTTTCAAGAGCCACAAGTATTCCAAACCGGCTACCAGGAGCAATAAGGCACCATTCATTACGCCCATTTCGGCGAGTGAAATTTTATTGGAAGCCAATGCGTTGATAACCGAAAGACCAATTACCAGGAAGAGGTAAGTCATTTCTTTGATCTCGATACCTTCGGTTCGATAACGGAGAATTCCGAAGATGGCGAAAAGGCCGAGTCCCATTCCGGTGTCAATATCGAGTTTTTTCAATCCGAAACACAGGAAGAAGGTGATCATTCCGATCATAAAGAAGGTGAAGAGGTAGTCCTTTCTTCTTGCTTTGGCGTAATACATGAAACGAATAAGAATCACTAAAACCACCAGGTTTACGGTCATTCGGAATAAAAGTGGGTAGAGGTCTTCGTTGTAAAAGGAAATACCAAATAGTTCAGAATCTGGTTTGTGGGCGAGGAGCATGAGATGAATTTTTTATTAGTTTTTGTATAAGTAGTTTCTTTGCTTTGAACCTGTTTGCTTTCAGACGATTTTCATCATCGTACAGATCAATCATGCCGAAGCAAAATTTAGATATGCGAAACGGACGAACAAGTTCGCGTTTCATTAATTGATAGAATGGAGAAGTTCTATCGAGTTTGGGCTGTTTTAATTCTGCAATAACAACAGAGGAAAGCGTTTGTTTCTTGCAATTCGGGGCATCCAGTGTTCCGTTTACGATGTCAAAATCAATGGTCAATCGTTCTTCCACCAATTTATTTACCAGTGTGATCCGGCGGTAGCTGTTCACCATTACGGGCTGGAGGTCCATGTTTTTTCGGAGCCTGTCCATGAGGAACAAGCGGTGATCATCCGTAAAATCGGAAGTGAAACCATCAATATTAATGCGATTCTTATCTGTTCTTCCTTTAATCTTTTCCTTTACTTCCAGGAAGGATTTATTGCTGTCCAAATAAGTACGGATGCGCACTTTAAAGCGGTTCGGAATCGCTTTGTGGTGATCGTGAAAAAAAGAGTATGTGGCATTATCGAAATACTGGCTGGTATAATCAAAAATGACTTTTCCGTCTATATTCAACACATCGTAATACGGACGCATTTCATCCAGGAAAGCTTCCAGTTTGGCAATGGGGAAAGCAAATTTTTCATCCACACGGTTCATTAAGGGAGCGCGCGACAACTCATCCAATGAAATTCCATTGAATGTATGCAACAAATCTGTTAATTTTCCCTTCATGTTAATTTCAAATATAGTTAATAATCTATATGACGCTGTTTTCCGCAGAAAAGTTTATTCTTTAGAATTACGAATTACGTCCCGATAGCTATCGGGATACGAATTACGAATATTGAAACTTATTCATTCCTGTTTTTTGGATTTTGTATTCTCATTCAGATAATTCTCGGGATTCAATTACTTTTGTGCTATGCAAAAGAAAATTTTACTCCTGGGTTCGGGTGAACTTGGAAAGGAACTAGTTATAGCACTTCAACGCTTAGGTCAAACGGTTATTGCCGTAGACAGTTATGAAAACGCTCCTGCAATGCAAGTGGCAGATTCATTTGAAGTGATCAATATGCTCGATGCTGTTTCGCTGGATGGGATTGTTGCAAAACACCGTCCGGATCTGATCGTTCCGGAAATTGAAGCGATCCGTACGGAACGTTTCTATGAATACGAGAAAATGGGAATCCAGGTAATTCCTTCTGCAAAAGCTGCTAATTTCACTATGAACAGGAAAGCCATCCGGGATCTGGCAGCGAAAGATCTTGGAGTTAGAACAGCCAATTACCGTTATGCAAAAACAGGCGAAGAGTTTGAGAAAGCAGTTCTGGAAATAGGAATTCCCTGCGTGGTGAAACCCCTGATGTCCAGCTCCGGGAAAGGTCAATCGGTAATACGTTCCACGGAAGAGATTTCCAAAGCATGGACTTATGCTATTGAAGGTTCACGCGGCGATTTGAAAGAAGTAATCGTGGAAGAATTCATTCCTTTTGATTACGAGATCACGCTTTTAACAGTAACACAAAATAACGGAGAAACCCTGTTTTGCGCCCCAATCGGCCATCGCCAGGAGCGCGGGGATTACCAGGAAAGCTGGCAGCCCATGCCGATGAGAGCGGAGCATTTGAAAGAAGCCCAGGAAATGGCGGCGAAAGTTACCGAAGCATTGGGCGGATCCGGTTTATGGGGTGTAGAATTTTTCATTACCGAAAGCGGGGCTTATTTCTCAGAACTTTCCCCACGTCCGCACGACACCGGAATGGTGACACTTGCAGGAACACAGAATTTCAGTGAGTTTGAATTACATGCTCGTGCCATCTTAGGTTTGCCTATTCCATCCATTGTTTCCCTGAAAAACGGAGCAAGTGCAGTTGTTTTAGCAAACAAAGAATCTGAAAATGCTCCCACTTTTTCAGGTTTGGAAGAAGTGTTGCAGGTAGAGGGTTCGGATGTACGGATCTTCGGAAAACCAACGACAAGACCTTATCGCAGGATGGCAGTTGTACTGTATTCCGGAGATGAGCAAGTTGATCAGATTACCGATAAAGCAAAAGAATTAGCGAAAAAAATCACTATCAATTACCGTTAATTTGAAACGCGTAATAATTATTGGTGGCGGACCAGCAGGATTGATGGCTGCCACCCAGTTGCTGAAGAGCGATTGTGAGATCTTACTCCTGGATCAGAAGGCGAGTGTCGGGAGGAAATTCCTGGTTGCCGGAGACGGAGGATTTAACCTTACCCATTCCGAAACACCGAGTGAATTCCGGGATAAGTACGATTCCGATTGGATCAAAAATACGATCAGACAGTTTTCAAACAAGGATTGGATCAAGTTCCTGAAGCAAATAGGCATTGAGACTAAAGTCGGCTCATCCGGGAAGATCTTTCCTGCTGACGAAATCAAACCTATCCAGGTGTTGAATGCCTGGAAGGAATTTCTTGCTTCGAAGGTGCAATTTGTATTGAATACGCGCTTTCTGAATTTTGACGAAAAGCAAGTTGAAGTCGAAAGAGACGGGAAAAAGGAAAAATTGGACTTTGACTACCTCGTTCTTGCATTGGGCGGGAAATCCTGGCCGGTAACCGGTTCGGACGGAGCCTGGGTGCAGGGTTTCGAAGAAAAAGGAATCATCGTTACACCTTTTGAGTCGAGCAATTCCGGCTTGGTATTGTATGAAAACTGGATAGAAGGGCTGGAAGGAAAAATTTTAAAGAATATTCAGACATCCTGCGGGAATCAAAGTTGTTCGGGAGACCTGGTCTGTACGAGTTATGGTCTGGAAGGAAAGCCTGCTTATGCGATCAATGGAGCGTTGCGGAAGATGGAAAAGCCCGTTTTTAAAGTTGATCTGAAACCTCAAATGACTCCTGAAAAGGTGTTTGAAATTCTAAAGAAAGCAAAGAATCCGTCCCAGGGACTTAAAGAGTTGAAAATGGGCGAAGTGGCTGTGTTCTGGATCCGGAATTTTGTGTCAAAAGAGCGATTTTTGAATCCGAAGGAACTGGCAAAGGCAATCAAAGAATTCCCAATCGGAATTAAGGGTTTCAGACCTATTGACGAGGTGATCTCATGTGCCGGAGGAGTAGCTGAATCTGAAATCACGGAGTCCGGTGAATTGAACCGTTATCCAACTGTGTTTGTTGCGGGGGAAATGATCGATTGGGATGCACCTACGGGAGGATATTTGATCCAGGGTTGCGTTTCGAGCGGATATGTGGCGGGGAAAGCAATTAGCAAAATTATCAATTAGCAATGACGTAATTATCAAGAAGGACAAAAGAATGAATTTTGGACTTTCTTGATAATTGATAATTATCCCATTGATACTAATTTACTGGTCTATTCTCGGTAAATTGATCTTTTCCTTTACCACGAAACAGGTTGGGAATTGCTGAGTTGAAGATGCCTTTACCTTTTCGGCTTCCAGCTGCGTTCTAAAATCGCCCACCTTTAAAAAATAATGCGGAGCAACAAATTCAACGTAAGTATCTACTTTAGGAAACATCGATGCAAATTTTGAGCGCGCATCATCAATAAACGATTTGTCTGTATCGAAAGCCAACTGCAAGCGGTAACCATTTATTTCAGGTGTTGCAGACTGACCTTGTGCTCTCACCAAATCATCAATTCTGCCATCTTTTACAATAGTCACCTGGGCATTTCCAAAACAAGAAATGAAGGATAAAGCTGTAATCAAAATCAATTTTTCCATAGCAACGATCTTTGGGCAAAGTTAATTGAAATTTTGCATGTGTTTCATTCAAACCGGATTTGCTGAATTTGCATAAAAAAATCATGCCGGAAAATGAGTATCCAGTTGCCAGAAACGGGTGTAAGTTGTAGCAAATTAGGGTATTGTTAACAAATGTGAAAGAACAATGTTATTTAGAATCATTTTAAATTAAAAAAACGGGGGCAGAATTTGTCATAAAACTGTCACGGAATGGCCTTATTCTTCTAAATTTGCCATCGTTAATTGCTGTGTTAACATAGTGTTGACAACGAATTGTAGAAACAAAAATATCTAATAATCAGATGTTTAGAAGTATAAAACAATGGTGTATCGGTGCGCTTTCAACAGTATTTGTTGTTGGTGCATTTGACAGTTTCGCTCAAGATGGCGGAGCCTTATTCAAGGCAAAGTGTGCTACATGTCACGCTCCTCACAAAGATGGTACAGGTCCTAAGCTCTTTAAAGTCCGTGATAAATGGATTGCGGGTGGTGCGAAGGAAGGTTCTATTTATCAGTGGGTAGCGAACTGGAATGCTGCTGCCGCTTCGGATCCGTATGCAAAGCAGGTTTCCGGTGTGAAGTCGACTGCGATGAATACCTTTCCTGATTTAGCAGGAAAACAAAAAGACATTGATGCGATTTTTGACTGGGTAGATGAGCAGCCAGATCCGTCTGATCCCGCTAATGCTGGTGGTGGTGATGCTGCTTCTGCAGGAGGTGCTGCAACAGGTGAAGTAGAAGAAGACGGTCTTTCATGGGTTTGGATCCTGATGGGGGTTGTGTTCATCGTAATCATTATGGCAGTTGGTGGTGTTCGCCGTCAGTTGAAGAATGCAACGAGAGAAAACGAGGGTCAAGCTGTTAATGAAGATCTGTCATTCGGACAAGAATTTAAAGCTTGGGCTTGGAAATACAAACGTTATGTCGGTCTTGGCGGATTGGTGATCACACTTTCACTGATCGTTTCGCTATTCCTTTCCTTATACTCCATCGGTGTATTGGAAGATTACCAGCCATCTCAGCCAATTGAATTCCCGCATGATATCCATGCAGGTAAGAACGGGATCGATTGTAAGTATTGTCACAATTCAGCGATCGACGGTAAAACTGCAGGTATTCCAACTGTGAATGTTTGTATGAACTGTCACAAACAGATCAACGGGAATACTCCTGAACAACAAGAGAAAATCGCGAAGATCTACGCTGCTGCCGGATACGATCCGTCAACTCAAAAGTATTCCGGGAAGACAAAAGAAATTATCTGGAATAAAGTTCACGTATTGCCTGATCACGTTTATTTCAACCACCAGCAGCACGTAGTTGCAGGTCAGGTAGACTGTAAGCAGTGTCACGGTGATATGACTAAAATGAACGAAACTGCGAAAGTTCAGCCGGTTAGTGAGTTGAACAAGATCGAAGGTAACGTTCCGTTGACGAAGGCAACTTTGACGATGGGATGGTGTATCGAATGTCACGCTGAGAAAGAAATTTCTTCAGGGTCATTGGATTCAAAAGGAAGCAACTATTACAATGAAATACATAACCGTTTGTTAAAAGACAAAAAATTATACAATAAGTTCCTTGAGGACAAAAAAGTAACGGTTAAAGAATTAGGTGGTTGGGAATGTGCTAAATGTCACTATTAATCAATCTCGAACAGTAGAACAAAGATTATGGCTATGTCAAAAAAATATTGGAAAGGTCTTGATGAATTGCATGAAACACCTGCATTCGTTGAGTCAAGAGATCGTGAGTTTTCACCGTCTGTTTCTGTTGACGAATTCTTAGGTGATGATCAACTTGCTGAAACATCTACGGCACGTCGTGACTTCTTAAAATTCTTAGGATTCAGCGTTGCAGCTGCTACAGTTGCAGCATGTGAGGCTCCGGTAACTAAAGCTATTCCTTACGTTGTTAAACCGGAAAACGTAACACCTGGTGTTGCGACTTGGTATGCTTCCACTTATTACGATGGAAACGCATATGCAAGTATTGTTGTTAAAACACGTGAAGGTCGACCTATTTATATCAAAGGAAACCGTGATTTCGGATTTACGCAGGGAGCATTGACTCCTCAGATCGTATCATCCGTTCTTTCTCTTTACGATAACGCACGATTGAAAACTGCGCAATCCAAAGGAAAAGATATTTCATGGGATAAATTGGACGGAGCTGTTAAAGCTGCTTTGGCTGATATCAAGAAATCAAACGGTAAAGTTGCATTTGTTGCTAATTCGGTAATTTCTCCTTCTATGCAGGGTGCGATTGCAGATTTATCTACAAGTATTTACGGGGAAGTGAAGAATGAAATGGGCATGCCTGTTATTCATCCAAACTTCAACCTGGTTCAGTACGATGCAATTTCTTACGCAGGAATGCGTGAGGCGAACCTGGAATCTTTCGGAATGCGTGCTATTCCTGATTATGATTTCACACAAGCTAAAACGATCGTCAGTATCGGTGCAGATTTCTTAAGTACGTGGTTACTTGGAAATGCATTCTCTGCTGATTATGGAAAGCGCCGTAATCCTGACGGAGAATGGATGAGCAAACACTTCCAGTTTGAGTCAGTTATGTCGATCACCGGATCAAACGCGGATTACCGTGGAATGATCAAGCCAAGTGAGCAGGCAAACGTATTGTCTTATATCCTTGGAAAATTCGGAGTGAATTCCGGAGTTCCTTCTGATTTACCAAAAGAAGCAAAGGCTGTTGCAGATGCTGCGGCTAAAGCATTGAAAGCTTCCAAAGGAATGTCGGTAGTTGTTTCCGGTTCCAACAATAAAGCGGTTCAAATTCTTACGAATAAGTTGAACAGTGTATTGGGAGCTTACGGAAAAACAATCCTTTTCGACAAGCAATTGGAGATGTTCAAATCTGAGGATGCGAAAATGCAGAAACTTGTTTCTGATGTTATCGCAGGAAAAGGCCCGGATGCAATTTTCTTCCTTGGAGCAAATCCTGTTTATAATTTACCGAACGGTAAAGAATTCGCAGCAGCTCTTGATAAAATTAAACTGACTGTTTCATTGTCTTCTTACGGAGACGAGACAGCTACAAAATGTACTTACATTGCTCCTGACCACCACGCTTTGGAATCCTGGATGGATTTCAACCCGAAAGCAGGTCACTATGCGATTGCTCAGCCAACTATCCGTCCGTTATTTGACACGGCTTCTTCCATGGAGTCATTGTTAGTATGGGCAGGTTTGAAGAATCGCGGAGGAAAAGATTCGCGAGTGGCATACGAATACATTCAAAAGAATTGGGAGATCTACGGATTCCCAATGCAAACAAAGTATACTGATTTCAATACATACTGGGAAATGGCTATTCACAATAGCTGTAACGAGGATTTTGTAATGCCAGGAGCTCCGGTTGCGTTTAATGACGCATCCATGGGGAAAGTTGCAGGTAATTTACCGAAATCAGGTTCCCTTGAGGTGGTATTGTATCAAAAAGCAGGTATCGGAAACGGGGATATGGCAGGTAACCCATGGTTACAGGAGTTGCCGGATCCGATTTCAAAAGTTACCTGGGATAACTACATTACGATGTCTCCTGAGACAATGAAGAAAGATGGTTACGTAACTACTTTCGACCAGGAGAACGGATTGAACCTTGCAACTGTAAAAGTTGGCGGTGAATCGATCACACTTCCTGTTTACCCGTCACCGGGCCAGGCACCAGGTACTATCGGTATCGCTCTTGGTTACGGACGCGGAGAAGGAAACGAGGAGATCGGTAACGCAGCATTCGTAACAAAACAATACGGAGGTTTCGAAACAGACGAAAAAGGTAATCGCGTAACCGTAGGTAAAAACGCATTCCGCTTCCTTAACTGGGAGAATGGAACATACCAAAATAATGTACTTGGTTCTTTGTCAAAAGAAAGCGGTACCTATTTAATCGCAGCAACACAAATTCACCATACGGTAATGTCCCGTAACTCTATCGTTAGAGAGACGACTTTAGACATTTACCAGAATGAAGAGCCAGGAACATACAATCACAAACACGTGTTACACACACATGAAGGTGAAGTTCCGATTTCAGAATTCGATTTATGGGATGCACATCCGGTAGAACATATCGGTCACCGTTGGGGAATGACAATTGACTTGAACCAATGTTTTGGTTGTGGAGTTTGTATCGTTGCCTGCCAGGCTGAGAATAACATTCCGGTAGTTGGTAAAGACGAAGTTCGCAGAGGCCGTGAAATGCACTGGTTGCGTATCGACCGTTACTTTGCTTCAAGCGAAGAAGCAGCTGTGGGTACACGTAAGGATCCTGTTTTAGGACATTTGGATTACAGAGCATCTGAAATTCCAACTGCAAACCCTGCGGTAGTTCACATGCCAATGATGTGTCAGCAATGTAACCACGCTCCGTGTGAAACGGTTTGTCCGGTTGCTGCAACAACGCACTCCAATGAAGGATTAAACCAAATGACTTATAACCGTTGTATCGGTACACGTTACTGTGCTAACAACTGTCCTTACAAGGTTCGTCGTTTCAACTGGTTTAACTACCCGTCATACAAGAAATTTACAGAGATCAATCCTGCTCAGGACGATTTAGGACGTATGGTATTGAATCCGGACGTTACAGTTCGTACACGCGGTGTAATGGAGAAATGTTCATTCTGTGTTCAGAAGATCCAATCTGTGAAATTAGATGCTAAAGTTCAGAACCGTACAGTTCAGGACAGCGACTTCGAATCTGCTTGTTCAGATGCATGTCCTGCCGGAGCAATTGTATTCGGTGACTGGAATGACGTTAACTCTAAGATCCGTAAGGTTTCAGCAGACAAACGTTCTTACCAGGCTTTAGAAGAAGTTGGTGTTAAACCGAACGTTTGGTACCAGGTTAAGATCCGTAACAACGAGAATGCTGATCTGGATAAGTTGGCGGCAGAAGAGCATCATGGTAGCCATGGAGCTCATGCTGAAAAACATGAAAGTAAGTCAAATCATTAATTGCTTAAAATTAAAGTCTAATGCATAAGGAAGCTGCAATTCGTGAACCCCTCATATTAGGTCACAAAACGTATCATCAGATTACTGAGGATGTATGTAAGCCGATTGAGGATAAAGCACCGCGCATGTGGTACATTTTATTCGGTATCGCTTTAGTTATCGGATTATACGGAGTAGGATGTATCTTTTACTTGTTAGGAACAGGTATCGGAGTTTGGGGATTAAATAAAACCGTTGGATGGGCTTGGGATATTACCAACTTCGTTTGGTGGGTAGGTATCGGTCACGCCGGAACCCTGATCTCAGCCGTATTGTTATTGTTCCGTCAAAAATGGAGAATGGCGATTAACCGTTCTGCTGAGGCGATGACAATTTTCGCGGTATTCATGGCCGGTTTATTCCCTTTAATTCACATGGGTCGTTTATGGGTAGGTTACTGGACACTTCCATTACCAAACCACTTCGGTTCACTTTGGGTAAACTTCAACTCACCATTATTATGGGACGTATTCGCGATCTCGACGTATCTTTCCGTATCACTTGTTTTCTGGTACATCGGTTTGATTCCTGATTTCGCTACAATCCGTGACAGAGTTAAAAAACCGATTCCAAAGAAGATGTATTCTATTCTTTCTTTCGGATGGTCTGGCCGCGCTAAGCACTGGAACCGTTTCGAATTGGTATCATTGGTACTTGCGGGTGTTGCTACACCACTTGTATTCTCGGTTCACTCCATTGTATCCTTTGACTTTGCCACATCGGTTATCCCGGGATGGCATACAACGATCTTCCCTCCGTATTTCGTAGCGGGAGCAGTATTCTCCGGGTTCGCGATGGTACAAACACTCTTGCTGGTAATGCGTAAAGCGATGAAGCTGGAGGCATACATCCATACAAGACACGTGGAATATATGAACATTGTAATCATGGTTACAGGTTCGATCGTAGGTACGGCTTATATCACCGAGTTATTTATTTCCTGGTATTCAGGAGTAGAATATGAAGCATACGCATTCTTCAACAGAGCAGCAGGACCATACTGGTGGGCTTACTGGTCGATGATGACTTGTAACGTTGTTTCCCCTCAGTTGATGTGGTTCAAGAAATTACGCAGAAGCTTGTTGTTTACATTCATTATTTCGATTGTTGTAAACATCGGTATGTGGTTTGAGCGCTATGTAATTATCGTTACTTCGATTCACAGAGATTACCTTCCGTCTTCCTGGTCTATGCACTACCCAAGTCATATTGACTTAGGTGTATACATCGGAACGATCGGTTTGTTCTTCGTATTCTTCTTATTGTTTGCACGTTTCTTCCCGGTACTGGCGTTGAACGAATTGAAAACAATCTTGAAATCATCAGGTGAATCATATAAGAACGATACCGCTCCGGTTCACCCTTATTTTGCAAAAAACGGTCACGGACACGATGACCACGATACTCATAATCATTAATAGAGAAACATGGCAGAGAGAGTAATTTATGCAATGTATGACGACGACGATGTGCTAAAAGACGGCGCAAAGAAGTTAGTCGCTAAAGGAGTTAAAGTAGCTGACGTGTTTTCTCCGTTCCCGATCCACGGAATTGATCCGATTATCGGAGTAAAGCAGACACGTTTGGGTATTATGGCCTTCTTGTACGGTTTGACCGGAACTGCATTGGCAACTTTTGGAATGAATTATTTCATGATTCATGACTGGCCGATGAACATTGGTGGAAAACCAAATGACAGTTACATGGACAACGTATTGGCTTTTATCCCGATTACCTTTGAGTTCACTGTATTGTGTGCTGCTCACGGGATGGCAATCACTTATTTGTTATTGAATAAGACTTTGCCGGGAATGCCAGCAACGAATCCCGATCCTCGTACAACAGACGATAAGTTCGTAATGGAATTGCGTTTGTCAGACAACATCCGGTTTTCCGAAGGAGAATTGATGTCGATGTTGAATGAGACCGGAGTAGTAGAAGTAGATCAAAAAGATATTCATTAATTAACTGTAGATAGTAAGTCTTACAGCATTTAAAGACCAATACAGATGAAAGTAAAATTCAAGGCATTTGCACAGTTTTCATTAGTAGCGTTGCTAGCTGCAGCGTGTACTTCTGATCCTGATAGTGCAGGTTTAGAATACATGCCTGATATGTATCGTTCTCCTGCGATTGAACCGTATGTTGATTATGGTGAGGTTCGTGGTCAGATCAATGACGAATTAAAGATGCGTCGTTCCGCAATGGTTCCACCGCGTTATGCAATTCCTTATGCGGGTACGGATTCAGCAACTGTTCACACCTTACTTCCATATCACCGTATGCCGGGTAGATTGTTTGCAGAATCACATGGTTTGTATCAGTATGATCTGTCTTCAAATGAAGATGCGGATTACGAATACAAGATGTCAGCTGCTGATGTGAATCCGATCAAGTTAACTTCCAAGGAAGTTGCCGATAAGGTGTTTGCGGAAGGAAAAGCTTTGTATCAGATAAACTGTAATCACTGTCATGGTGAAAAAGGTGACGGAGAAGGCCCGATGGTTAAATCCGGTGCTTATACAGGTGCTGCTGTCTTAAGTGGTCTGGCAATTCAGGAAGGACAAATGTTCTATTCTATTTACTATGGTAAAGGGATGATGGGAGCACATGCTTCTTTACTGAATAAGAAAGAGATCTGGACTTTGGTGCACTACGTAAGAAAATTCCAGGATGCGAAGTACGGAACGTTTGATGCAAACGGAGCACCGTCTTGGGGTTCACTTGCTGCACAACAAGATACAACTGGAACGAAGTAATATTTACTAAGATAGAAAACGAATAAAAATGGAATTCAAAGTTTCATCAAAAGCAAAATCCCTTACGGTAATCCTGATGTTGTTGGGAATTATCGGTATCTGTTTAGGTATTTGGGTAGAATTTAGTTGTCACGGAGGTGAGAACTTTACAAAACGTTTCTTAGGGAACTTATTAGTAGATAGCTTCTTCTTTTTTGCAATCGGCTTGGGGGCATTGTACTTCCTGGCATTGCAGTATGCAACGGAAACAGGTTGGTATGCTTCTGTAAAACGCATTATTGAAGGTGTTGCAGGTTACTTACCTTATGGTATTGCATTGATGCTTGTTACCTTATTGACTATTTCTTTAATGAAAGGTGGGGGTGTCTACATCTGGATGGACAATGCACATGTAGAGCACGATCCGATCCTGGTAAAGAAATCGGCTTATCTGAACCAAACATTCTTCTGGATCAGAACATTGGCGTACATGGGTGTTTACTTCATTTTCTGGAGAGGATTCAAAATGCGTTCATTGGAAGAAGATCGTGTTGGCGGAACTGCAATTCACTTTAAAAACTATAAAAAAGGAGCATTGTTCCTGGTATTCTTCGCTGTGTTCTCTTCAACTTCTGCTTGGGACTGGATCATGTCGATTGATGCGCATTGGTTCTCTACTTTGTTCGGATGGTACGTATTCGCAGGAATGTGGTGTTCTACAATGGTAGTTTTGGTTACCCTTACATTGTACTTGAAGAAACAAGGATATTTGAGTAAAGTAAACGAAAACCATATCCACGATTTGGGTAAATGGACATTCGCTACATCTTTCTTATGGTCTTACTTGTGGTTCTCTCAATTCATGTTGATCTGGTACGCAAATATTCCGGAGGAGGTAACTTACCACTTAACGCGTATTGAAGACTTCAAATTATTGTACTTCGGTATGTTCTTCATCAACTTTGCATTCCCAATGTTATTGTTAATGTCACGTGATGCAAAAAGACATGCAGGTGTATTAACTGCTGTCGGAGTTATCATCTTCGCAGGTCACTGGGTTGATGCATACCTGATGGTAATGGGAGGTTCAATGGGTAAATCCGCTTATATCGGTGCCATGGAAATTGGTATGGCTTTATTGTTCTTAGGGTTCTTTATCCGAATCATTTTAACGAACCTGACTAAAGCTCCGCTGATGCCGGTTAATCACCCGTTCCTTGACGAAAGTATTCACCACGAAATTTAATAAGGCACTTGTTGTTACGATAAAATAAAAAACATGACAAAGCTAATTGTATTAATAGTTATCATTTTAGGAGTAATTGCTGTAGCACAGTTGGTGCGCATGTATGAACTTTCTTCTAAATTAAGAAATCGCCGGGAGGAAGATATTCCCAACCGCGATAACCGATTGAATGCAACCTTATTATTGGTGTTTATGTTCGCGTTTTTCGCGTCTGTATTATACTTGTTTGCAGAATATGGTTATACCGGACGTGGAGAAGCAGCTTCAGTTCACGGGAAATCGACAGACTGGTTGATGGACCTGAATATGTTAATCATTACTGCAGTATTCTTTTTAACGAACGGATTGCTTTTTGGTTTTGCATTCAAGTACGTTCGCAAACCCGGAGTGAAAGCATATTGGTTCCCACACGATAATCGGTTGGAATTAGTTTGGACAGTTATTCCTGCGATTGTACTTGCGGTAATTATCATCTTAGGTTTGAAATCCTGGAATGAGCAAACGGATAAATCACCGGATGAAGCAATTCGAATCGAGTTGTTCTCCAAACAATTTGACTGGACAGTTCGCATGGCAGGTGATGATAATAAGTTGGGTTACTTCGACTACAAACTGACAAATGAAAACAACCCATTGGCTTTGATGACTACAAAGACGATCCAGGATGCAATCGACAGTATGGAAAACAGCTCAAGCGGTATCCATGCTTTGGAATCTAAACTGAATAATCCGAAGTTGATGTTTGTTCCTGAAGATCACGCACTGATGGTGAAAGACTTGGCCAGAAAAGAGCGCATGGTTCGCATGTTGTACCAATTGAAAGCACGACATAACAGTGCTTTGGATACACGTGTAATGGATGATATCGTTTTCAATGCAAATGACACTTTGTTTTTATGTAAAGGACAGGATTACGAATTTAATTTCAGATCGAAAGACGTAATTCACTCTGCATACATGCCGCATTTCCGTGCTCAAATGAATACGGTTCCGGGTCAAACTACCCGTTTTAAATTCAGACCGACAATCACTACAACTGAAATGCGTGAGAAAATGCATAATCCTCAGTTCAATTACATTTTGATGTGTAATAAGATCTGTGGATCATCTCACTACAAAATGAAATTGATTGTTGTGGTATTGGATAAGCCTGCATACAAAAAATGGTATGCCAGAGTTTCTAAGTTAGATCCAAAAGCAGCCGATGCCTGCAAAACGTTTAGAAACACTTATGCAGTAGGAAAACCAAAGGCAGCAGCTCCGGCTGATTCAACTGCAGTAGCAACAGCTCCGGCAATGGACTCGGCGGCAATCGTAAAAACATTATAATAACTTAAAGCAAAAAAAATAAAATCATGGCAGCTCACGAAGCACACGCACATCACGACGCTCATGGTCATCACCACCATGAAGAAGGTTTTATTTCTAAATATATTTTTAGTCAAGACCATAAAATGATTGGAAAGCAGTTCCTGATGACTGCTGTATTTATGGGGGTAGTAGCAATGCTATTATCTATCTTGTTCCGTATTCAACTGGCTTGGCCGGGTGAGGAATCGGATTTCTTATCATTTTTCCTTGGTGAAACCTGGGCTCCGGGAGGAGTAATGAAAGAAAGCATGTATTTGGGATTGGTAACTATCCACGGTACGATCATGGTATTCTTCTTGTTGACAGGTGGATTGTCAGGTACTTTCTCGAACTTGCTTATTCCCTTGCAAATTGGTGCACGTGATATGGCTTCAGGTTTCTTGAATATGTTGTCTTACTGGATGTTCCTGATCTCATCTTTGATCATGTTGTTCTCTTTGTTTATCGAAACAGGGCCTGCATCTTCAGGTTGGACGATCTATCCTCCATTATCTGCGTTGCCACAAGCAATCGAAGGTTCAGGTTTGGGTATGACTCTTTGGTTAGTATCTATGACTATTTTCATCGCTTCCTCTTTACTTGGTTCCCTGAACTACATCGTAACAATCTTTAACTTACGTACAAAAGGGATGAAAATGACTCGTTTGCCATTGACAATCTGGGCATTCTTCATTACAGCGATCTTAGGGGTACTATCTTTCCCTGTTTTATTGTCAGCAGCTTTGTTATTGATGATGGACCGTTTGGCCGGAACTTCTTTCTACCTTTCTGATATCATTGTTGGTTCCGAAATGTTGGAGAATCACGGTGGATCACCATTGTTATACCAGCATTTATTCTGGTTCCTGGGTCACCCGGAGGTATATATCGTATTATTACCTGCACTTGGTCTGACTTCGGAGATCATATCTACAAATTCGCGTAAACCGATCTTCGGTTACCGTGCAATGATCGGTTCGATCCTGGCAATTGGTTTCCTATCGTTTATCGTTTGGGGTCACCACATGTTTATCACAGGTATGAACCCGTTCATTGGTTCCGTATTCGTATTTACGACCTTATTGATCGCGATTCCTTCCGCTGTAAAAGTGTTTAACTACATCACTACTATCTGGAGAGGTTCCAATATCTATACTCCGGCAATGTTGTTCTCGATCGGATTGGTTTCTACATTTATTACAGGTGGTGTTACGGGTATTATCCTTGCGGATTCAGCTTTGGATATTGCAGTTCACGATACGTATTTCGTTGTAGCTCACTTCCACATCGTAATGGGTATGTCGGCTGTATTCGGAATGTTTGCCGGTGTTTACCATTGGTTCCCTAAAATGTATGGTCGTATGCTGAACACCCGTTTAGGATACGCTCATTTCTGGGTAACTATTGTTGGTGCTTACGGGGTATTCTTCCCAATGCACTTTGTAGGGATAGCAGGAGCGCCTCGTCGTTACTACGATTACTCGGTAGTGGGTGAATATGATAAACCTACTTACGATATGATTATGGATTTGAATGTGATCATTACTGTGTTTGCGATCATCGCAGCATTTGGTCAGTTGATTTTCTTATTCAACTTCTTCTACAGTATTTACAGAGGTCCGAGAGCGGTTCAAAACCCTTGGAGATCGAATACACTAGAGTGGACGACTCCGGTTGCGCATATTCACGGAAACTGGCCGGGAGCAATTCCTGAAGTTCACCGTTGGCCATATGATTACTCTAAGCCGGGAGCTGAGGAAGACTTTATTCCTCAAGTTGTTCCTCTTGCAGAAGGTGAAGAAGGAGATCACTAGATCTTTGATATATAAAATTGAGAATCCTCATTCGGAAACGAGTGAGGATTTTTTGTTTCCTATCACATAGGAACAATTCCTTACTTTGTTCGGAAGATGCAGAACTTTTCTTATGAATCGACTGCTTGTTTTTGAACGATGATGATCACTTTTTGGTAATCCTTTTTGTGATCAAACCTTTTGATTTTGTTTTAAGCACCAAGAAATACGCCCCTTGGGGAAAGTCCGTCAGGTCAATACTAAACTTATTTTTTCCAATAATTTTATCAGACATTTTTTTGCCTTCCATAGAATAAATCGAAACGATCTCCACTACACATTTCGCAAAAACGTCTATCAAGCTGTTTGCCGGATTGGGGTAGATCTCAATACCTTCTTCTTTTCCATGCAATTCTCCCATTCCCAAAATTTGAGAGGCATCCAAATGGAATGTATCTACAACAAATGGCGTTGTGGGGTAAGCGCAAGTCGATGATGTATCGTGCACAGTATTTATCTCAAGGGCATAGGGGAAGGGTACACTTAAGTTAATAGTAGTGTCATAAGGTAATACCATTTGATTCAAAGGACATCCTTTGAAGTATAAATTAATCACTTGGGTATTATTCAGATCATTTAGTGCAACGATTGTTATACCTGACAGGTCCATTTGCGGACTGATTCCTTTAATATAAACCGTGCTTGTCGGGTTGCCGATCGTGACCGAGACACTATCAATTGTTTGTGAGAAGCCAAAGACCGGTGTTACCAATAAGCCAGCAATTACAATGATCTTTTTCATATGAATACTTTTTTATTAAGGCACGGCAGATTTTTTTTCCGCCGTGCCTTTGGTTAAAAGATTACTGAACTAAAATGTTTTTATAGTCAACGACATTACCGTCGCAAATCAGTACAACAGCATATTGTCCGCGTGTATAACCTGACACATCAATTCTTTTTGATGTTTCTGCCGTGTTTAAAATATACTGATTCGATGTTCCTGAAAACAAGGGCACAATCATAACATAGGCAGATTGTGCTTTTTGTGCTCTGTAGTCAATAGTAATTATGTCACTTGACGGGTTAGGAGATATGTTGTTGATAGCATATTCTTTTACTTTTATCTCCACTTCATCGTAATCTTTAAATCCATCAAGAGAAGCGATTACTTCCAGTTTGTATTTGGTAGTAACTTCCGGGGAAACGGTGAAATCTTTGCCGGTATAAACCAAGGTACCATTTTCGTCATACCAGTTATAGACCGCTTGTTCACCGATCGGGTATGCACTTAAGGTAGTACTGTTCAGTTGTGCTATTTCTATGTCTTCACCGGCATTAGCTACGAATTCGGGTCTTTGTTCCTTATAAATTTTATAAGTCTCACCACCCACTATCAAATTATCTGTACTCGTCCGTTGAATAACACAAAAATCAAACTCATGCTGATCGCTTGCCTGTTGGGTTAAAAAATTGAATTCTACATGAATTAAATTCCGTTCGTTGGGCTGGAATGCCAGATTGTCAAGCCTTGCATGATGTCCTACAATTACCAACTGATGCTCGTGTGGATTCACTATTTCTATACCTTCCGATTGAAGACCAGCCTCTTCCCATTTCTGCCACAAAGGAGCATCCAGCGTAATTTTAATCTCTGCCTCCTCGGTTACCCGGTTTCCGGTAATGTAGTCAGGATTTGTGAATTCAATGTTATACACTCCGCCATGATCCCATGCATCACCAACCAGTATAGTAGCACCTGTCTGAACTATTCCTCCCGGTGCGATGTTACCCGGATTTAAATCCACAACAGACAAGTTTTTCCAAGCAATGTTATTGTTGTTATTTACATTGGCTCCCAGATTTATTGTTTCAGGTACAGTCATTGGGTCACCCGATGCGACAATTCGCGATAAAAGGCAAAAGTGATGTGGCTCTTCTGCCCAAAACAGCGATGGGTCAGTGGTTAATCCACCGACATAATCAGCTGGATTCGGTGGGTTCCACGGAAAAGTTAGGATAGTTGCATCTCCCGGCTGAATTACCGGCAAGGTCGCTGTTCCGATAAGGCCTCCGAGCGGGAAGCCTGTACTTGTTAATACAGAACCATCCCAGTTGCTTGGCCATCCCAATGACGTTGCAGCTTTTGCCCAATTCAGTGTTACCTGTTCCGTTCCCGTAGATGCAACACATCCCCTGTTTCTGATTCTTACATAAACATAATCACTGTTTCCCGGCATTGCATAATATTCCGGATCCTGGTGTACCTGAGTCGTGATACCATCGTTTTGTCTGCGTACCCAAATATCTTCACTTTCCCATAGGTTACTCACATTGCTAGGCTCTTTACCCATATCCCATGGTTTGTCTTTGGAATACAAATCCAATCCCGGATCACTAATGGAAAAACCTGTAATGGTCTGAATCCAGGATGCATAATTTCTGACATGCGTATAAACCGTCGGCAATTGGTCTTTTGGCCAGTATCCCCAGCTCGATGCACCTAAGTTAATTTTATTTCCGTTTTTACTGATGACCGCCGGACCGCCGCTATCTCCTGGTCCTGCTCCGGTCCCGGAACTATAAAATGCCAGCATATTAGACGAAATGTTCGCTGTGTAAGCAGAATTATACGCCACGTTAATTGCCATCGCAGTTGCATTGGAAACAAAAGGAATAGACAAGCCTTGTAAAAAGGTTGCAACTCCACAGGAATTACATGTGATTCCCCAACCGGATAAATACACGTTATTCCCCGGATTGTAGTCCGCGGCATTGGTGTTACAGTTATTTGCATATTCAATCGGCATCACATTGTTGTTGAATTGCAAGGGTGAGGAAAGATGCAACAATGCAATATCATTTTCTTGGGTTGAGCTATTATAGCTGGGGTGTACATGGATTATATCTACAGAAATGTTCTGACCGGCGCTGCTCGTCTGGTCATTGCTTCCCGCGTGGATTACCGTATTGGATGTTGTTGCTCCACCCAAGACAACACAGTGGGCGGCGGTCAGGATCCATTGGTCGGAAATGATCGAACCTCCGCAGGCATGGCTTCCGTTTATTTCCATAGAAACCTGGTAAGGTGCAGCTGAAATAGGAATCGTGGCTCCTCCTAAAATATTTGGGGGAACATATCCCCAAGAATATCCCTGGCTTCCTGCCGGAACATTTTTTGTCTGGGCCAAAACACTTTTATTGAAAAGAAAAAGTGCTGAAAAGACTATAAGGTATTTGAATTTCATTTTGATTCATTTTTGATGTAAATAGTAATTTGATTATCGTAGTTGTTTCCAATGAGATTACACATCAAGGAGGGTGTCTTGATCTCATGTTCAGTGCTAGTGTATACATGTTTGTTTCCATAGTCATCTTAAAACATGTTGTCATAAGGCTGACAGGAACAGATTACCATTCGGTTTGCCAGCCAATTCGATTAAGGTCGCTGGTTCTGTTGACTATTTCGTTTTTACACGACTAATACCTATTTGGCTCAGAAAGAATAAAAAATCTTTTCATCAACCAAATTGAGGCATTTACATTTTATACAAGACATCTGTCATTTCCAGCTATCCGGTATTCCGGATTAAACTGGTGATTGCGGATGTGAATAGTTGTTATTGTTTCCTTGTAATTACTTACAGGTAAATCCAAATATAAATTTTACGCTATTGATAATCAACTATATGCTTGTTTTGAACAAAAAAAACGAACAGCGTGTGAAAAAAATATTTTTCGTCGTAATTTTTAACACCGCTCTAACCAGGTGTTTCATAAAAGTGAATACATATTTTGTATTTTTACAATCAGAATATGGAAGAGGAATCATTTGACTATCGATCCGAGGCATCAAATCCGGAAAAGGAGTACGATAAAGTATTGCGGCCGAAATTATTGAATGACTTTGCCGGTCAGCCGCAGGTAGTTGAAAACCTGGAGATTTTTGTCAAAGCAGCGAAGCAGCGGAATGAACCATTGGATCACGTGCTCTTGCATGGTCCTCCGGGACTCGGAAAAACGACTTTGGCTAATATCATTGCCAATGAACTCAATGTCGGATTTAAAGTTACCAGCGGCCCTGTTTTGGATAAGCCAGGTGATCTTGCCGGTTTGCTGACGAATCTTGGAACAGGTGATGTGCTGTTTATTGATGAAATCCATCGTTTGAGTCCGGTAGTGGAAGAATACCTTTATTCTGCAATGGAAGATTATTGCATTGATATCCTGATTGACTCAGGAGCGAATGCAAGAACAGTTCAGATCAGTTTGAATCCGTTTACCCTGATTGGTGCAACAACACGCTCAGGATTGCTTACTGCCCCTTTACGGGCACGATTCGGGATTAACTCTCGCCTGGAATACTACGATATGGAAACTTTATCTTCCATTATCGGACGTTCAGCGGAATTGTTGGATATTCCAATCCAGGATGAAGCGGCTTACGAAATTTCAAGACGAAGTAGGGGAACCCCCCGAATTGCAAATTCTATTTTGAGAAGAGTGCGCGATTTTGCACAGGTTAAAGGTGACGGAACTATTACGCTTGCTATTACCAAACACGCACTGGATGCATTGAATGTGGATAAATACGGTCTGGACGAAATGGATAACAGGATTCTGAAAGCATTGATCGATAAATTTAAAGGCGGACCGGTTGGATTGACTACCATTGCAACTGCTATCGGAGAAAATGCTGGTACGCTGGAAGAGGTCTACGAACCGTTTTTGATCCAGGAAGGATTTTTAATGAGAACCCCGCGTGGAAGAAAAGCAACTCAAAAGGCTTTTGAGCACTTGGGTTTTGATATGGGATGGCAACAAGGCGGTTTGTTTTAAATAAATATAGAATAGTAAAGGCGGAAAATTTTCCGCCTTTACTATTCATCCAATAATTTGGATAGCTGTTATAAATATTGATTGGCTACCAGCCATTTTACAATTCTTTCCAAAACCAGCTGATTGCGGTCAATGGATGAAGCACTGAATGTAACATTATCAGCTGAGGCAATTGGTACCGTGCGTTTCAAATTGTCTTTCATCGTATGCATCTCCATGTTTTTTGCATTATTTCCTCCTGTAAATGTGGCTTTAGCGATCATCACGCCAGAAGGTAACCTAAACTCATACGTATCGTTCCCGGTACTTTTAACACTTACGTCCTTGAAGCTCCCGATAATTTTTGAATCCTGTTCTATGTTTTTGTCCTCCTTTAAGTTGAGCGGCCAGCTTTTATTGCGGTTTACAAGTGAGTAATCCATAGCGATTTTAGGTGCTTTTCCTTTTTTGGCAATGAATTCCTGTACTTTTTTATCGTCTATTCCACCATCGGCAAAAATGCCGCTTTTCCCTAGAAGTTTGGCAAAGGACTTTTCTGCGCCCATTTTTGATACCGTGAAAATGCCAATTTGGTTGGCTGTCAAAAAAGTAATCCGGTAAAAGTGGTCCATATTGTTGTTGGGATCCTGTTCAAATTCACCGGCGTATGCCCCTATGATCAATTTTTCTCCACTCATTGAACTTACTTCAAAAGTGCTGGTGAGTCCCATGTTCTCAGTGTCTTTGATTTTGGTGATTTTTGCTACTTCAACCCCGTCAACAGTTAGAAGGCCATCTACATAGGTGTATTCGGATTTTTGAGCAAATAAGGAAAATGCGCCAACTAATGGAAGCATTATTAAAAATAGGTTTTTCATATAATGATTTTTTATTTGGGTAAAATTAAAGTATCTGGTCGCGCTAAAAAAATAAAATACAATTTATTGTGATTCAGCAGATTAGTTGACCTGTTTTCAAAACTCAATTGGTATTGCTAATTTTAGGTGCTGTATTCACCAGGAATACCAACAAGGCACTTTGTATTTAGATCATGCAACAAGAGCAACTGAAAAATCTGATTCGGACAAAAGCAGAAGAAATGGGCTTTCTGCACGTGGGGTTTTCCAGGGCAGACTTTTTAGCATCCGAAGAACCCAGGCTGGTCTCCTGGCTGAGAGCTGAAAAGCATGGCAAGATGTCCTATATGGAGAATCACTTTGACCTTCGGCTTGATCCGCGCTTATTGGTTCCCGGTGCAAAGACGGTTATTTCTTTAGCATATAATTACTTTCCGAAAGCAACTCAGCGAGAGGATTCTTTTCAAATATCAAAGTATGCATATGGCCTGGATTACCACGATGTAGTGAGGGCCAAATTGAAACAACTGGTTTCCGAATTACAGGAACAGATAGGAGAAATTGAGGGGCGGGTGTTTGTTGATAGTGCCCCGATCCTGGAAAAAGCATGGGCGGAGAAAAGTGGTGTTGGCTGGCTTGGCAAAAACGGGAATTTAATACAACCGAAAGCGGGTTCATTTTTCTTTCTGGCAGAAATCATTTGTGATTTGGAAGTGGAACCGGATGGCCCAATACGGGATTACTGCGGTACATGCACCAAATGCATTGATGCCTGTCCCACAGATGCAATCGAAGCACCTTATATCGTTAACGGATCAAAGTGTATTTCATATGCTACGATTGAATTGAAAGACTCCGATTTGCCGGAACTTTTTCGCGGTAATATGAAGAATTGGGTCTACGGCTGCGACATTTGCCAGGATGTTTGTCCCTGGAATCGCTTTTCAAAACCACATACCGAACTGAGTTTTGAACCCAGACAGGAAATTCTGAACTTCTCGAAACAGGACTGGCTGGAATTGGATGAGTTGGCTTTTCAAACGATCTTTAAAGGAAGTGCCGTCAAGAGAACCAAGTTTTCTGGTCTGAAAAGAAACATTGTTTTTGTCAATGCTGAATCCGATAATCTTGATTCATAAGGGGATAGTTGATTGGTTTCATTTTATTTTAATCATTCGTTAAACCTTTGGTAACAAATGCTGTCATAGGAAAAACTACGACATGAAACAAACTTTCTTACTGGTGGTGCTAGCCTGCACATTATTCACCGGATCAGCTCTTGCGCAGGGGCTCTACGATAGAGCAAGCGTTCAAAAAATCGAAATATTCTTCGGCTTCTCAAATTGGGACACACAGCTGGATGCACTTGCGACTACCACAGAAGATTATTTGCTTGCAGATTCTGTTCGGATCAACGGAATCACCTTTGACAGCGTCGGTGTAAAATACAAAGGCAACAGCTCTTACAATCAAAACAATAATAAAAACCCGCTCCACATCGAACTGGATTATATTCACGGAAGTTATGATTACGAAGGATACACGGACATCAAACTTCAGAATGGTTACCAGGATCCGTCGATGATCCGGGAAGTACTTTCTTATGCGATCTTGGAGCAGTACATGGATTGCCCGAAAGCAAATTTTGCCAATGTTTACATCAACGGAACATTACGCGGATTGTATTCCAGCGCTGAATCCATTAATGACAAGTTCAACGGAGATCATTATTATACTTCGGATGGTTCATTCATCAAATGTAATCCTGTTGGCGGAGCCGGACCCGGAAGTACCGTTAACCCTGATCTGAAATACCTGGGCTCGGATAGTTCGCTGTATTCAAATGGTTACGAGCTGAAATCGGATTACGGATGGAATGACCTGGTAGATTTGATTAATACCTTGAACAATGATTTTTCCGCAATTGAATCCAAACTGGATATGGATCGCGCGATCTGGATGCTGGCATACAACAACGTACTTGTGAACCTGGATTCCTATTCCGGTGCATTTCGTCAGAACTATTACCTGTATAAAGATTTGAATGATCGCTTTATTACAACTATCTGGGATTTGAACATGAGTTTTGCAGGTTTTCCCGGAGGTCCGGTACAGGGACAATCCTACACGGCAACCACACTTGATCCCTTTTCAAACAGTACATCGGCAAATCATCCGCTGATCATGAAAATCCTTGCTAACCCGATGTATAAGCGCATGTATATGGCGCACCTCAGAACAATTGTTCAGGAAGTTTTTGCTTCTGGAGATTACTTAACAACTGCCAATACACTGCGTACAACTATTGATGCATCGGTTCAGGCTGATCCATATAAGTTTTATACCTATACTCAATTTCAAAACGGATTGACAACATCTGTAACAGGCGGAGGTCCGGCAGGATCTTCAATTCCCGGAATTCAACAATTAATGGATGCACGGGTGACTTATTTCCAGTCGAATGCAGATTATTTGCTGGCAGCACCTGCAATTACAGCTCACGCAGCAAGTAATAATTCTCCTGCTTACGGAGAAACAATTACTATTACAGCTACCTGTACAAATGAATCTGTGGTTTATATGGGATACCGTTTGGAACACCCGCTGCGATTTAACCGTGTTCAATTGTTTGATGATGGAATGCACAATGACGGAACAGCCGGAGATCACGTGTATGGAGTGGATGTGGTCCTGAACGGTATCACGATGGAGTATTACATTTATGCTGAAAATGCAAATGCCGGAATTTTTAGCCCAAGCCGTGCCGAACATGAATTCCACACGTTGAATATTGCAATCGTTTTGCCAGCCCTGGGTGATATTCTGATCAACGAATTGATGGCTGATAATGGTTCAACTGCTTACGATTCAAATGGCGAAAACGATGATTGGGTCGAATTATATAATAACACTTCAACAGCAAAAGATTTGTCCGGCTTGTACCTGACAGATGATGTGACCAACCTGACCAAGTGGCAAATCCCGTTGGGAACTGCAATCAATGCCAATGATGTACTGGTTATTTGGGTGGACAGCGATTCGGAACAAAGCGGATTGCATGCCAGTTTTAAGTTGAGTGCTTCAGGTGAATCCTGTGTGCTTTCAGACGGAACAACGATTTATGATCAGGTTGATTTCGGAACCCAATCAGAGGATATTTCCTATGCCCGATGTCCGGATGGAGGAACTTTCACTTTTGCAGGTCCTACATTTGATGCCTTGAATAACTGTGCCCTGGGTCTGAACGAATTCTCAGTGCCGTTAGCACATATTTATCCGAATCCAAGTAATCTAAACTTTACCATCCAAAGTGATGTTACAGGAATATATGCAGTTTATGACTTGTCGGGGCGTGAGATTACAACCGGTACTATGGAGAATTCGTTAACGGTATTGAATGCGGAAACATGGCAATCGGGAAATTATTTACTGCGGATCCGAGATCAACAAGGGAATGCACAGACCATCCAGTTGATTAAATATTAGCGTATAAGCTCCGTCGTTGAATATTGATCAGTATCCTGTAAATTGGTTGAAATTTGCAGGATACTCAATTCATCTTGCCGATTCCGACTTTTTGTTTTAAATTCCTCCCGCTAAAACGTACTATTATGATTCCTGAAGAAAATGTACAGGAGCCCATCTCATTAAGTTTAACTCCATACACCGGTTCCTGGACAAAGGCAGAAGCTGCTCATTTGTTGCGAAGAACCATGTTTGGACCTACTTTCAACCAGATTACACAAGCTGTAAGCAATGGGATGAATGCGACTGTTGCTCAACTATTAACACCCGTAAGTGTTTCCCCTCCATTGGCTTTCCATCCGGATGAAGCAGTTACCGCAACCGGTTCAACGTGGATTAATGATGTTTATCCGGCAAGTCCCGGGCCAACAAACAATGCCCGCTTGTTCTCATTAGGAGCCTGGTTTATGCAACGTATTAATCAACCCAATGTGAGTATCCAGGAAAAAATGTGTTTGTTCTGGGACAATCATTTTGGGGTTGACGGAACCAATGAAGCGAAAGCTGTTTACGGGATGCATGAAAAATACCGACTGAACTATCTTGGAAACTTTAAGCAACTGGTAAAGGATATGACGATCGATCCGATGATGCTTTTATTTCTAAATGGGGCAACCAATAACCCGTTCTCACCGAATGAGAATTATGCAAGAGAATTACTGGAATTGTTTACCGTCGGGAAAGGCCCGCAGGTAGGACCCGGAGATTACTCCAATTATACGGAAGCTGACGTTGCCGCCGGAGCTAAAATTTTAACCGGGTGGACAGTAACGGATTTGTATAGCACAACAGCTTCCCAGCCTACCAATGTCTTTTATCCGATCCTGCATGACACTTCGAGTAAAACATTGAGTCCTTATTTCGGTTCAACAGTTATCCCGGATGCAGGAAACCTCGAATATGCAAATTACATTGATGTCATTTTCAGTCAGCCGGATATGGCTAAGTATTTATGCCGGAAAATTTACCGCTGGTTTGTTAACTATGATCTGACACCAAGTGTAGAAAGCACTGTGATTGCAGATATGGCTTCCACACTTAGTTCAAATAATTTCGAAGTACAGCCGGTTATAGAACAATTGCTGAAAAGTGAGCATTTTTATGATATTTCGGTTCGCGGATCAATCATCAAGAATCCATTGGAATTGTTGTTCTCTATGCTGAATGCTTCCGGCTCCGTTCCGGGTTATACCGTTCCGGTTAATTATGAAATTTATCTGAATCTTTATTATTTGTCCCAGGTGATGGGAATGGAATATTTGAGAGCACCGAGTGTGGGTGGCTGGACGGCTTATTACCAAACTCCTGCTTTCTCCAGATTATGGGCGAATTCCAGCTTATTGAAATTGAGATTTGATTTGGGTTCATACATGACGATTACCCCTGGAATTGTAGTTAACGGAAATCCATTCAAATTAAATGCCCTGAACCTTGTCAATAATTTAAGTTTGCCATCAAGTGCCCCACAGGTGATAGATGATATTTTGACGGTCTTTACCTGCAAGGGAGTTTCGGTTATTGAAAAAGCTATTCTGAAATCCATTTTAACGAATGGTCAGCCTGATTTTGAGTGGACGATCCAATACAATGATTATTTGGCGGATCCGGGAAACACAACAGTAAGTACACCGGTACGCCAACGCATTGAGTTTGTACTTTACAGATTGTTCCAATTGCCAGAGTCACAAGTAATTTAAGTGTAGCCAAAATCAGAAACTATGAAAAGAAGAAATTTTGTACAGTCGGTTGCACTTTCATCTATTGGAGCACCGCTGGTTTTAAAGAACTTTAAATTCGGAGCTGTTACGGAAGATTTATTTAAGTCTTCAAAATCTGCCGGAGACAGGGTTTTAGTTATCATTCGAATGAATGGAGGGAATGACGGTTTAAGTACCTTGGTTCCGCTTGATCAATACGCCAACCTGACGGTTCAGCGATCCAATATCCTGATCCCGGAAAATCAATTACTGACGATTACACCGACAAATGCCTTGCATCCGTCGATGTCAGGAATGCGGGATATGTTTAATAATGAACGTCTATCCATTATTCAAAATGTGGGTTATCCTGAACAAAACAGGTCCCATTTCAGATCTATGGATATCTGGACTTCCGGCATGCTGGATCCAAATGCAACCCGTGGTTGGCTGGGCAGATACCTGGATCAGCAATTCCCGAATTTCCCGGATGATTACCCGGATACACAGAACCCGGACCCTTTTGCCATCAGCATGGGTTACGAAGTTTCAGCAACCTGCCAGGGATTGGCTGCGAATTTTTCGGTGGCGGTCAATAACCCTTTCGACAGTTACAATTTGGTTGAAACCGGCCAGGTGAATGACGGAACTTATTACGGATCGCACATGGAATATTTGTCTACTTTGATTATGCAGGCAAATGCTTACGGAGCCCAGGTAAACGCCGCTGCAAATGCAGGGAGTTCACTTTCCACGATGTATGACCCCGCTGATGACGTTTCGAAGAATCTGAAATACATTGCACAGATGATTTCCGGGGGATTGAAAACAAAAATTTATATCGTCAACGTAAATGGATTCGATACACACGACGGACAAGTAGTTTCAGGCGCTCCGACAACCGGGGCACATGCAAATTTACTTTCACGTATTTCCACTGCCGTTGCAGCATTCCAGAATGACTTAAGCCTTCTTGGCTTAGAGCACAGAGTTGCAGGAATGACCTTTTCCGAGTTCGGAAGACAAATTGCTTCCAATGCGAGTGATGGTACGGATCACGGTGATGCTGCTCCACTGTTCTTGTTTGGTTCTTGCATCAATACCGGTATAATCGGCCCGAATCCTGTTATTTCCAATACGGTAGTTGACCAGGCCGGTGTTCCGATGCAAATTGATTTCAGAGATGTGTACGCGTCAATTTTGAAAGATTGGTTTGAAGCAGATCCAACCGAAATCCAGGGAATGTTTGAACAAACGGTCAATTTTATCCCGGTTTTAAGTTCTTGTAACTTAGGCGTGGAAGAGAATTTCAAAGAGAGTGATGTTTTGATCTTCCCTAATCCGTGTGTGGATCAGACGACCTTGAAGTTTAAATGTTCGGGTGAAAAAGTGACTGTTCGTGTTTACGATACGAGCGGCACTTTGGTCAGCGAAGTTTGTTCGAAAGAGTTTCAGCCCGGAGAACACCTGGTTCCTATATCCATGGATGGACATCCGTCAGGAAACTATATTGTCACCGTGCATAAGAATTCCGGAACGTTCACCAAGAAGTTCATTAAACTGAAAACTATTTGATACTAAAAAACCCCGAAGTGATGGTTACATCTGCTTCGGGGTTTGCTTTTTAGTTCGGAAAAGACTATTGTCCTCCGCCCATATTTTTAAGGTCTTCTTCGGTCATTATCGTGTAACCTTCCGGCACTTTTAAACTAAAGATCTTTTTGTCAACTTTTTTCGTGTATTTAGTTGCAATAAAATGAATCGTCATGCCATTGTTTACAGTTGAGAACTCTAGGGGAACACCATTGATTTTGTTGTTTCCAAATTGCTGCTGCCCCATCAAAGTTGCTTTAAGATCTGTTGCGATCCACATAATCGTTTCATTCCCTTCTGCATCACGAGCAATCGTTTTGGTACATTTATAACCCACGATTTCTTTTGTTTCGGAAGTAACTTCAATAGTTGGTTCTGCAGGCTTTTCTCCTTTGTTTGCCTCTGAAGGTTTTGTTTCGGTAGCAGTTTTGTTTCCCATTACTTCCATCAGCATTAAGCCTTTGTCAGCCTTAAGGTCAACAACAGTGTTCATCTTCATAAAAGTACCCATAGTCATATCGATTTTTGACTTTTCAGGTATAAAATACAGTTCCATAGTTGATCCTTGCATCATCGGAAGCGCCATGGCCATGTCAGGATTATCACTGGCAAAATCCATTGAATAGGAGATTTGCCCCGTAGTTTGTGCTATAGAAGTCCCAACTACAGCAAGAAATAAAATTGATAATAGTATTTGTTTCATGTCGTTTTTTTTTGATCCTGACATTTATCGTCAGGGTGTTTCTTTTTTACAAAAATGGCATAAATCTTCAGACTTATGCCACCTTTTATATATTTCGTGAATTTTAGTTGTTAAAGAGTGCAAAAGAAAACCTAGCTTCCTTTGTTTGATTAACTTTTAGAGTTCACAACGGAATCTATTTAGCTTACCCTGTAATTGCTCCGACCAAATCTTTTCCGTTGGCATAGAGAATCAGCCCCAGGAGTAAGAAGAATCCGACGTATTGTGCGTATTCCATGAATTTTTGCCCGGGAGCACGCCCCGTGATCATTTCGTATAGGAGGAACATGACATGACCACCGTCAAGAGCCGGGATCGGAAGTAAATTCATGATTGCCAGCATCATGGAAAGGAAAGCTGTTAATGTCCAGAAAGCTTGCCAATCCCATACAGGAGGAAATAATTTACCAATAGAACCAACCCCTCCGATGGATTCCGCTCCTTTTTTCGAGAAGACGTATTTGAATTGAACAATATTGGCATAAATACTTTTATATCCTTTGCTGAATCCGGATCCGAAGCTTTCCCCAAAAGAATAATACTGCGTGTAAATAGCGCTGGTATCTGTGTTTACTTTCAATTCCGGAAGAAACCCGATCTTGCCGTTCTCACCAACCTTCACTTTTTTAGTGAGTGTTGAATTCCCCGATCTGATTTCCAATTCACACTTTTTACCTTTGTTGTGGTAAAGCTCTGTTGCCATTTCATCATAGAATCGGAACCTCTTTCCGTTGATAGCAAGAATCTGGTCACCTTTTTTCAAACCGACTCTTTCAGCTGCAGATCCGGCGATAACAGTGTCAAGCGGCCCTGGGAAATAACGGAAACCAAAGGCTGCTTCTGCGTTGTTATCCCACATTCTGTCTCCAATATCTTCCGGAAGAACGATCATTTCGATTTTTCCGTCTTCGTGCTGAACTTTAAAATGGGTTTTCCCAAAGATCATGATCTCCATTCCCAATTTACTTACCTCGTCGGCTTTCTGTCCGTCTACACTTAAGATTTTATCACCCGACCTGAAACCAAATTGTTCAAAATAAGGATGGACAGCAACACCGCTGGTTAATTTCTGGTGGTTGACTTTTTCTTCGCCCCACACAAAGAGCACCATAATGTATATCAGGAATCCGACAATGATGTTTACAATGATTCCGCCAAGCATAATAATTAAACGCTGCCAAGCCGGTTTTGATCTGAATTCCCAGGGTTGCGGTGGCTGAGCCAGTTGTTCTTTATCCATGGATTCATCAACCATCCCGGCGATTTTCACATAACCACCCAAGGGAATCCATCCCAATCCCCATTCCGTATCACCGATTTTTTTCTTAAAAACAGAGAAATAAGGGTTAAAGAACAAATAGAACTTCTCTACTTTGGTATTGAACCATTTTGCGGGCAAATAATGTCCGAATTCATGTAATACAATAAGCAAAGAAAGTGATAAAATCAGCTGAGCTGCGCGAACCCAAAAATCCATAGTTTTTATTTAATGTGGACAAATATAAGAAAAAGCGCTAGTCCGCCGCGGCGGAAAGACTAAATCACGATCCCGGACGTCCGGGATCAGTGCGAAAGTATTTAGTGATTAGGCACTGGGCATTAGACAGGTAATCTCACTAATGGTTAATCCTAATCACTATTGCCTGATGCCTAACTTAAGGTTGTACATTTTTTGTAGAGTAACCGTGATGTTCAAAGTATTCCAAAATAGCCTCTTTCATAAAGGCCTGTTGTTCCTCTTCAGTTAAAGGAGGAAGTTCTTTCACAAAATCAAAATGCGGCCAGTTGTCAGTATCTCTTCCTTTGAATGCATAATATCCGTAAGGTTCCAGCAAGGTACAGATTGCAATGTGCATCAAGTCTGTTTTCTCGTGTTTTTTAAACAATTTATATCCAACACCCAGTTCTTCTACTCCAATGAGGAAAAGCATAGCTTGCAAATCAATACCGGGACCAAAAGTTGGTTCGAGCTGTTTTGCCAGGTTTTGGTAACGTAATTCTAATGCGTAATCCATGCTATAAAATTAGGTATTTACTCCCAAATAGACATTAGGATTCTAAGGCAAGACGAAACAAAGTTTTGGAAGACGAAGACATCTGTCATAGCAGATATATGTTTGAGGTAAGATGTTAGGACTGAATTAGAGTCTTAAAAATCCTGAGATCTTAATGTCTAGTGAATGTATCCCGGCTGACCTTTTTGGATGCGGTCGAAAATCCAGTCGTAACTATAAACCATGTGTGAATGGACAAAATGCTTGTTGGGCCAATTGGATGGTGAGCAAACACGCCCGACATGACTTGACTGCTGTTTATCGATTCCCCAAACTGTAGCCTGAGGTGCCACGCCATCCTGGTAACAAAGCGGATCGGAATCGTTTTGACCCAAATTCGAACCGTATTGCCATACCTCTTCAAAATGGTTCCAGTCCAAACCTTTATAAGCTGCATTTTCGGGTGCCAGCAAATAAAATTTTCCCAGTACCACATGATCTCTTATAGTTTCGATTAATCCCAGGGTATAAGCATAGCCCATACTGTGGCAAACGATGTCGATAGTGTCTTTTGTTAAATAGCTGTTTGGTGTGTTGTGAATTTCATTCAGAAAAGCTTTTCCGGCCAAAACACCTCTGCTATAGCGGTAGTCAAAACCTTCCGGATTGGAGATTTGGTTTAAGCGTTTATACTTCTTATTCGAAATCCGGGTGTTTACGGAACGGATATAACTTAAACCGAATTTCAGCTTGGAAGCATGATTGGAGGTTTTAACCGAGAAACTCCCATCCAGGTAGAAAGTGGTGTCAGGATTCAGACGTTTAATAAACCGGTCATCAATTTTAAACCAATAATTGGTCCGGTCGTTTAAGTAAACTTCGTTTCTGCTCTCGTGCTTATCGTATTTCGGACCGCGGTAACCATTTACGAAGATTAGATAACGATTCGCTTTTGGTTGCTGTTTCTGAATGATTTGTTTACTCAGTTCCTCACCGGTGAAAGCAAAAACGTGCTGGAAAGCGGGATTTTTTCGTTCTCCGCCTGAATTGTCCGGCAGAAAGTAAGAAACTACCCGGTAGGTGTTGTTTTTGACAGCTATACTGCTTTGATTTGCGAGAAGCAGATTCTCCCCGGAAGAAATGAAAAAAAGTTTATCATTCTGTACAGATCTGAAGTTGAGAACCAATCCTGCATTGTAACTCCGCCATTTTCCTTTTCGCTTAATGTAAATTACGGTTTGGGGTTCCTGGTTATATACCAGGTTAAAAACAAGTTTATTACCGCAGAGTTTTTTTGAAACCCGGTCTTTTTGTTTGTAGCTTCTACCAATGGCAGCGATTTCCTTTATGAAAAGAGTATCCGGTAAAACACCTATTTTACCCGATTTCAGCGTGTCGATTAAAATTACCCGGTTCAAACTAAAAGGAGTATACATTGTTGACGAAACAATGGATCCGTCTTCATTTTCTTCCCAAAAGTAATAATAGGCCAAGCTGGTTTTCGTTTGAAACTGTGGTCTGCGGATCGGTTCATTCTGACCAACTGCGGAAAGAACACTCAAGCAAAAAACCAAAAAAATTCCCACTGCGAGCTTCATTCTGTAAATATATTAACTTTTGGAAAGGTGAGAATTGAAAATCGACACGACAGAATGAAAAGCAAGAAAATAAAAGTTAAAAGTTACGACTGTCTTTTTTTTGAGGGGCTTAAGCTTTTCAATTTTTTCATTCTCCATTTTCATTTAAACTTCTTTGATTATTTTTGCGCGAATATAAAATACTAGAAATGGGAAGAGCATTTGAATATCGTAGAGCAGCTAAGGAAAAACGTTGGGGCAAAATGTCCAAATTATTTCCAAAATTAGGTAAGGCTATTACTATGGCCGCAAAGGAAGGGGGACAGGACCCGGCAACCAATGCGAAGTTGCGTACTGCTATTCAAAATGCGAAGGCAGAGAATATGCCGAAAGACAATATTGAGGCTGCAATCAAGCGGGCAGCTCAAAAAGATGTTGCTGCATTCACCCAGGTTGATTATGAAGGAAAAGGACCACATGGTGTTTTGGTTTATGTAGAATGTGCAACAGATAACCCGACCCGCACCGTGGCAAATGTTAAATCTTATTTCAATAAAGCCGGAGGAGGTGTAGTTCCGAATGGACAATTGGAATTCATGTTTAACAGAAAATCGGTTTTTGAATTGGAAAATACAGGATCTATCGATCCGGAAGAATTGGAATTGGAACTTATCGATGCAGGATGCGAAGAGATTGAGGTTACGGATGACCGAATTTTCATTTACGGAGATTATACCTCTTTCGGAACAATCGGTTCTGCATTGGAAGAACGTGGAATTGCAGTGCTAAAATCGAATTTGGAACGCTTTCCTACGACACCTGTCGAATTTACAGAAGAGCAATTGGTTGACATCGAAAAAATGCTCGATAAATTTGACGACGATGATGATGTGCAACAGATTTTCACCAATATGGGGTGATTCATATTAATGAAATAAACACGTAGGGGCGCGATTAATCGTGCCCCTACGTGTTTAACAATGATTCGTTTGTATCTTTTCAATTGATTCGAATTCCTCCATCCGAATTTCCCCAATTTTGAACCATGAATTTTCTCGACATTTTGATTCTGCTTCCAATTCTTTACGGTGCATACAAGGGCTTTAAACATGGCTTTGTGATTGAGCTCTTTACACTCCTGGCCATTCTTGTAGGAATTTATGTTGGAATTCATTTCTCGGATTATACTGCTGATTGGTTGAAAAAAACCTTTAGCTGGAACTCGGAATACCTGCCGGTTGTTGCCTTCACTTTGACTTTCCTCGGAGTTGGAGCTATGATTTATTTCGGTGGTAAGATGATTGAAAAGATGATCAAAGTGGTGCAATTGTCACCTTTGAATAAGTTTTTGGGAGTACTTTTTGCCACGCTTAAATCGCTCTATATTGTAAGTGTTTTATTGGTTCTGATAGAATCTTATGATGAGAAAAGCAACTTTTTTCCGGAAAAGACAAAAGCAAATTCACTGCTTTACGAACCTGTTAAAGATCTTTCAACAAAAACAGTTCCTGCACTTGGGGAAAGCACCATTTTCCTGAAAAATACCCTGCATAGCGAAACAGACAGCACCGGGCTCACAGTAGACCAGGTTCTGCGCGCAAAAGAAATAGCAGATAGTTTGGGAATCGATGCCAATGATGCAAAACAAATCCTGGAAATCCATGAAAAATATGGTGATAAGGAGCCTGCTGTCAAATGAGATGGCATGCTTTTAGATTGATTTTGATAAACAAAACAATATATTTGCCATTTGTTAGTTAATCTTTAATCACATCGGCGCAGATTTTTCATTCGAATGAAGAAATTACATTTTTTGATTTACTTAGGAATTCTTTCCTTTATATGGGCATGTTCAACTGAGAAGAATACATTGCTTAGCAGAACTTATCATGGCACTACAGCACATTATAACGGGTATTTTAACGCGAATGATTTGCTGGAAGAGGCAATGAAAACATATCGTGAAAATCAAAAAGAGGATTATTACAATGTGCTTCCTGTTCTTCAATTGCCCAGTGAAGAAGAAGTTAAAAACATGTATTCACCGATTGATACTGCCATAGCCAAATCTACAAAAGTAATTCAAAGGCACGCAATGCCATCCATGGAAAAACCTGCCGCTAAAAAAGAAGAGCACAACCGTTGGATCGATGAGAACTGGATTACAATCGGGATTGCTAATTTCTACAGACGCGATTACGATCTTGCATTTAAGAATTTTGAATACACCAAGAAATTTTTCTCTACTGATAAATCTGCTTATATAGCAGAAATGTGGATGGCAAGAACTTACATGGAACAAGGTAAGTTTACCGAAGCAAATTTTGCGATCACGAATCTGGAGAAAGCACAGGAGTTGATGGAAAATGGAGACTCTAAAGATTCGAAAGGTAAAAGCTCCAAATCATCTAAGTCCAAAAAGAAGAAAAACAAGGAAAAAGAACAGGCTCCTTTTCCTAAAAAACTCAGATATGATCTGGCTATCACCAAAGCAATATTCGCTGAAAAAAGAAAAGATTCCGAAGGTGAAATAAAAGCACTTACAAAGGCTCTGGAATATGCCAAAAAGTCGAAAGATAAGGCACGGATCAATTATATCCTTGGTCAGTTATACGAGAATGCCGGCGACAGAGGCAAGGCTGCTTATCATTATAGTCGCGTTAAGAAATACAATGCCGGTTATGAAATGAGTTTCAATGCCAATCTGAAGAATGCTTTGAATGCCGGCGGTGAAAAAGTACGCAAGAACTTGAAGAAAATGCTTCGGGACACCAAAAACGCGGAGTTTAAAGATCAGATTTACTATACTTTGGGTAAAATGGATCAGCAGGAAGCTGATGAGCAAAGTGCCAAAGCCAATTATACCCGATCGGCGTTTTTCTCTACTTCGAATGACCGCCAGAAAGGAATGGCTTATGAGAAGCTGGGAGATATGAGTTTTGCAAAAAAAGATTACCTGAATGCTCAAAAATACTATGATAGTTGTGCTAAAGTAATTCCGGAAACATACCCGAATTATGAGGGCATTCAAAACAAGGCTTCCAAATTGCAAAGTCTGGTAAATGCACTGGAGATCGCTCAGTATGAAGACAGTGTTCAGCGCATTGCGAAACTTTCGGGTCCGGACCAATTGGCTTTCGCTGAAGGTGTGATCAAGAAAATGAAGAAAGACGAGGAAGAGCGCAAAAGACAGGACGCGATTCGTTTAGCAGCTCTTCAGGAAATACAAAGTAAGAAAACGTCAGATGGAAGTGGTTCTAAATTCTATTGGAACAACGAAAAAGCCAGAAGTGAAGGTTTTGAAGAGTTTAGAAAACAATGGGGACAGCGTTCCAATGAGGATGACTGGAGGCGATCAGACAAAGTGGTATTCGCTAGTTTTACCGATCCGTCGGATTCCAGTGAAACTTCAAATAATACGCCATCCGATATTACTGCCCTTGATTCATTAACACCGGAAATGCTTGTAGCAAAACTTCCTGTATCCGATTCTGCTCTTCAGGCCTCCCGCGACCGGATGATGAATGCCTATTTTGACGCCGGAGCTATTTATGATGAGCAGTTAAATGAAACTGCACTTGCCGAAAAGCAATACAAAACCATGTTGGGGCAGGATTTTGAACACGATATGAAGCTCATGGCGGCTTACCAGATTTACCGTCTGCATAATCCGGAAGATCCGGAGGCAGTGGCACAAAAGGATTATATCCTGATTAATTACCCGACATCGGATTATGCAGGATACCTCAGAGATCCGGATTATTTCCTGAAGAAAAAAGAACGCGAGAAGTTGACTCAGGAGGCGTATCTGACCGATTTGGATCGTTATGAAAGAGGTTTGTTCTACCCGGTAATCATGAAAGCGAATGCCGTGATTGCAGATGAAAAGGACAATCCCTACAGAAGCAAGTATATTTTATTGAAGGCAATGGCTCAGGCAAAAATGAATGAGGATAAACGAGTTATTTTACCTACATTGGATACCCTGATAACACTTTACCCGAAAACACCGGAAGCCGATAAGGCACTTGAAATGAAAAAGATCATCCTGAATGGATACTCTAAGAACGAGCCGGTTGATTTTGCCAAAACAAGCATTTACGAATACAAGGAAGGTGAGCCGATGTTTGTGCTTATTTTCCTGACGGATAAGATCAACAACGTGGTCGCTAAGACCCGGGTAGTAGATTTTAACAAAGAATATTACGGAAAACTTCGTTTAAGCGTTACGTCGAAAGTATTTAGAGAAGACAATGTGATTTTGGTGAAACAATTCAGCGATGAAATGGAGGCAGCATCTTATGTTTCCATGTACAAACGCACGCGAAACCATTTGCTGGATATGCAAAAAATGAAAATTTTATTTATTTCCGAGAAAAATTTGCTTACCTTATTTGATACAAATAAACTGGAAGATTACCAGTTGTTCTTTGACGAGAACTATTGATTCAAATAAGAAGCATCATGGAAGAAAAACCGGAAAACAAGCCTAAAAAACAGATCAAACCATACATTCGATTTACCGGAGCTGCCTTTCAAATGGCAGGAACGATAGTCGCAACGGCTTTCCTTGGCGTATGGCTGGATAAGAAGTTCAATCCGGGTGGAAGTATGTATACCTTGATTTGTACACTTACCGGAGTGATAGTTTCCATGTACATCATTATCAAGGAAGTGATCAATATGTCTAAAGAAAAAGAAGATGAGTAAACGATTGGGCGCATTTGCGTCATTATTTGTAATTGCAGCTGTTTATTTGGTGTTGGTAGGAGTTAAATGGAATTGGAATATTCCGCAAAATCACATAGCCGGAATTATTGGTTTGTTAGCAATTTTCTTTTCGAGTACGGCAATTATGATGTCTGGATCTAAAGCAACAGCCGAGTCAAGAGCTCAGCGCTTTATTTTGGGTACGGCGATTCAAATGATTTTGGTTCTTTTCTTTGTATTGATCGTGAAGTACGTTTGGAAAGATTCCTTTAAGGAGTTTGTTTGGTATTTTATGAGTTTTTTCGTGATCATGCTATTTATACAAGCAGTTTGGATGTTGCTAAAGGTTAGAAAAACATAGAAAACAGACTTATATAAACCACCTGGATTCACCAGGAATAAAGGGCTGTACCTAATATCGCGAACTTGCAACTTAAAGAGCAGGTTTTTCTCCTGAATTCCTTGTGTTAGAGATGAAATTTATAACCACAAATAGAACCTCTCAAACTATTTTGCGGTTCTCATCCTCATTCTGTTTCTCAATTTGTTGACAACATCAAAACCTGCGAAATCTGAGGGAGATATTTCCGCTCACAAGCCCTTAACCAAGTATAAAACAAGTCCCTGAAAATCATTTTTTTTCGATGAGGGATTTTTCTTTACCAAGAATGCGGAATTTGTTTGCAATTTTTTCTTGGTGGTTCTGAAAGATTCACTACCTTTGCGCCAAAATTTAGGGTTTTATCTAAATATAAATAAGCGATGTCATTAATTTTCAGTGCAAAACGATTTTTCTCTTTCCTGGTAGGAATACTGATATTTTCAACTTCATTTGCTTCGGAGCATGGCTCTGAAAAGAAAAAGGAGTTTAACGTTGGGGAAATGATTATGCACCACGTTTCTGATGCGCACGAATGGCACTTATGGGGTGGTCACCACGACGCTGTTTCTATCTATCTTCCCGTTATTTTAATTGATGGTGGATTGAAGACTTTTTCATCGAAACATTTTTACCATGGCGAACACGCTGTTTCCATGGATAAAAAAACAAATGGAGAAGTGGAATACGTAAAGGGAGTTGGTCCTGCTGCAGGTTATGCCATGTATCATGAAGAGGTTTATAAATTGGAAAATGGCGAATTGTCATTTGAAGATGGTCATGTACATGGAGCTGTAAAGCCATATGATTTCTCAATTACAAAAAATGTGCTTTCTTTATTTATGGGAGCAATCCTGATATTGCTGATCTTAAGTAATGTCGCTCGTTTCTACAAAAAGAATGGTCCGGTTGCTCCAAGAGGATTGGCAAAATACTTAGAGGTGTTGATTGTAATGGTTCGCGATGATATCGCTAAAGCAAATATTGGGCACAAGTATCAAAAATATGTTCCTTATTTGTTGACGATCTTCTTCTTCATCTTTATTAATAACTTACTTGGTTTGGTTCCATTCCTTCCGGGAGGAGCGAATTTGACAGGTAACATTACTGTGACTTTGTTCTTATCAGTTTGCACCTTACTGGTGACTCTTGTTTCAGCAAACAAGAATTATTGGTTGCATATTTTTGCAATGCCAGGTGTTCCAAAGCCTTTGTTAATTATTATGATTCCAATTGAGTTAGTTGGTATCTTGACAAAACCTTTCGCCTTGATGGTTCGTTTGTTCGCAAACATGACCGCTGGTCACATCATCGTATTGGCATTGATCTCGATTATTTTTATTAATCAGAATGCAGCCTGGGGAGGATTGTCCGTTCCTATGGCCTTGTTTATTTCTGTTTTAGAGTTGTTGGTAGCATTCTTACAAGCATTCTTGTTTGCAATGTTGTCGGCTTTGTTTATCGGTGCAGCTGTTGAAGAAGCGCACCATTAATTAGTAATTTTTTAAATACATATAGCATGTACGGAAGTATCGCAGCAATCGGAGCAGGTCTTGCAGTTTTAGGCGCAGGATTAGGAATTGGTAAAATTGGTGGTTCAGCAATGGACGCAATCGCTCGCCAACCTGAAGCTTCTGGAAAAATTCAAACAGCTATGATTATCGCAGCAGCGTTAATCGAAGGTGTTGCACTTTTCGGTGTAGTAGTTGGTCTACTAGGAAACGCGAAGTAATTAGAAAAGCTTGTTGTAACGGTTGGTTGCAACAAGCCTTTTTTACAACAATTGAAAAATTAAAACAAAAATAAGATGGGGTTAATTACACCGGATTTAGGATTACTTTTTTGGACGAGCTTAGTGTTCGTTTTATTGCTTGTTATTTTGACGAAGTTCATTTGGAAGCCGATCTTGACTTCTGTAAATGCACGTGAGCAAAAAATTTCAGATGCATTGGAATTGGCTGAAAAAACGAAAGCTGAAATGCATGCGTTACAAGCTGCAAATGAGAATTTATTAAAAGAAGCTCGTGCTGAACGCGATGCAATCGTGAAGGATGCTAAAGAAACAGCTGTGAAAATGGTCGAGGATGCTAAAAATGCTGCGAAAACAGAAGCAAACAAGATCGTTGAGTCAGCTCGTGCAACAATCAACACTGAGAAAACAGCTGCAATTGCAGAGTTGAAAAATCAGGTTGCTGCAATCTCTTTGGAAATCGCTGAGAAAATCATTCGCGGAGAATTATCTTCAGATGAGAAGCAAAAGGCTTTGGCAGAGAAAATGGCAGGTGATATTAACTTGAACTAATCAATAGCAATGAAGATTTCGAAATCAGCTTCCCGTTACGCACAAGCTTTGTTGGATCTTGCGATTGAACAAAACAAGCTGGATGCTGTGGCGGCAGATATGAAATACATGGCCACTGTTTGTGCTGAAAATCCGGAATTGGAATTGATGCTTCAAAGCCCGGTTGTAAAAGCAGACAAAAAGCTTTCTGTATTGAATGCAATATTTGATCAGTTTGATCAATTAACGAATTTGTTTGTGGATTTGATCGTGAAAAATGGTCGTGAGGCATATTTGTCACAAATAGCTAGTTCATTTGATGTACTTTTGAAGGCGCATCAGGGAATTGTTCCGGTAACATTGATCAGTGCTCAAAAACTGGATGATAAAGTAAAAAAGGAAATTGTTTCTAAAGTTCAGGCTTCCATTACAGGTACTGTAGAGTTGACTGAGAAAATAGATGCAGATTTGATCGGAGGTTTTATCGTTCGTATGGGTGATACTCAAATTGATGCTTCAGTAGCATCGCAAATTAATAAGTTAAAACAACGTTTAACAAGGTAAGAGAAGAGAAAGCGTAGCTTTCGATTTCGATCAGCTCACAAGCTGATACATTGAGAAAATAAAGAAATTGAGAAAGCAAAAAGCAAATTGAAATTCTCATAAAAAAAGAAAAACATGGCAGATGTTAAACCAGCAGAAGTTTCTGCGATTTTAAGAGAGCAATTGGCAGGTTTCCGTTCGGAAGCTGAATTGCAGGAAGTAGGTACAGTATTACAGATCGGTGATGGTATCGCTCGCGTTTACGGATTGAAAGGTGTTCAATACGGTGAATTGGTTGAGTTCGAAGGAGCTCTTCAAGGAATTGCTTTGAACCTGGAAGAAGACAACGTAGGTGTGGTATTATTGGGTCGCTCTTCCGGAGTAAAAGAAGGAGATACCGTAAAACGCTTAAACCGCATTGCTTCTGTAAACGTTGGTGAAGGAATGGTTGGTCGTGTTGTGGATACTATCGGTAACCCAATCGACGGTAAAGGACCTATCTCAGGACAGTTGTATGAAATGCCGATCGAGCGTAAAGCTCCGGGAGTTATCTTCCGTCAGCCGGTTACTGAGCCTCTTCAAACAGGTATCAAGGCAATCGATGCAATGATTCCGATTGGTCGCGGACAACGTGAGTTGATCATTGGTGACCGTCAAACAGGAAAAACAACTGTTGCGATCGATGCAATTATCAATCAAAAAGAATTTTATGACCGTGGAGAACCTGTTTTCTGTATCTATGTAGCAATAGGACAAAAAGGTTCAACGGTTGCAGGTATAGTTAAGAAATTAGAAGATGCTGGTGCAATGGCTTACACAGTAATCGTTGCTGCAAATGCTTCTGATCCGGCTCCAATGCAATTTTATGCTCCAATGACTGGTGCTGCAATTGGTGAGTTCTTCCGTGATTCAGGACGTCCTGCATTGATCGTATTTGATGACCTTTCCAAGCAAGCAGTTGCTTACCGTGAGGTTTCTTTGTTACTACGTCGTCCTCCGGGCCGTGAGGCTTACCCTGGTGACGTTTTCTACCTTCACTCCCGTTTATTGGAGCGTGCTGCGAAAATCATTGCTGATGACAACATCGCAAAACAAATGAATGACCTTCCTGATTCTATCAAAGGATTGGTAAAAGGTGGTGGTTCATTAACAGCTCTTCCAATTATCGAAACACAGGCAGGTGACGTTTCTGCGTACATTCCTACAAACGTAATTTCGATTACGGATGGTCAGATCTTCCTGGAAGGTGATTTATTCAACGCCGGTATCCGTCCTGCAATTAACGTTGGTATCTCGGTATCTCGTGTAGGAGGTAACGCGCAAATTAAATCCATGAAGAAAGTAGCAGGTACTTTGAAACTGGATCAGGCACAATACCGCGAATTGGAAGCGTTTGCTAAATTCGGTTCTGACCTGGATGCAGCCACTAAATCCGTATTGGACAAAGGTGCACGTAACTTAGAAATCCTGAAACAGCGTGAAGGTGATCCTTACCCGGTAGAAAAGCAAATTGCTATTATCTATGTTGGTACTAAAGGATTGATGCAAAACGTTCCTGTAAGCAGAGTAAAAGAATTCGAAAAAGAATACTTAGACTTCTTGGAGGCGAAACATTCGGATGTTTTAGTTCGTTTGAAAGCTGGAAAATACGAAGATGCTGACACGGATCTTTTAGGAAAAGTAGCGAAAGAGATCGCTTCGAAATATTAATAGAATTAAGAATGTAGAATTAAGAATGAAGAGATGAGCATGTCTGAATTAAGAATTAACTCTGTGGTTCAGGACAAGTCTTTTCTCTTCGCTCAGTTAGTAATCCGGTTCTGTTTAAATTTAAAAGACCAGAAACATTACGAACTAAGTGGTCAATTGATTCGAAGTGGTACTAGTATCGGAGCGAACATAAGAGAAGCTCAACGTGCAGAAAGCAAGAAAGATTTTAAGCATAAACTTAGGATTGCATTGAAAGAAGCAGACGAAACAAAGTATTGGTTAGAGTTAATTCATTCTGAAATCACTGCAGTTGATAAAACAATATTTGAATTGAATGAGGAAATTGTAAAGTTGTTAGTCGCGATTATTAAAAATACGCAAGATTAAATCTCTACATTCTTCATTCCTAATTCTTAATTAGAGCTATGGCTAATTTAAAGGAAATACGAAATCGAATTACTTCAGTAGGATCTACGATGCAGATTACCTCTGCAATGAAGATGGTTTCTGCTGCAAAATTAAAGCGTGCACAGGATGCAATTACTCAAATGCGTCCGTATGCTGAAAAATTGCAGGAGATCCTGGGTAATTTGACAGCTTCGTTGGATATTTCGGAAAATGCATTGGCTGCTTCACGTCCGGTTGAAAAGGTATTGATTATCGCAATTACTTCCAATCGCGGATTGTGTGGTGGTTTCAATAACAACATCATCAAACGGGTGAATCTTGCAATTACCGAAGAGTATTCGAATGCAGACGTGAGTCTTCTTTGCTTGGGAAAAAAAGCGAAAGATGCTTTCAAGCGTTCAGATATGTACTTCGATATTTCCGGTACCGGAATCTCGGAAGATATCTTTGCTGAATTGTCATTCGGAAAGGTTTCTGTTATTGCGGATTATGCAATGAAAGCATTTTTGGAAAACAGATTTGATAAAGTAGTAGTGATCTACAATAGCTTTATCAATGCAGCTTCCCAGTTAGTGCGTGAAGAGCAATTGTTGCCGATCGTACCGACAGAGCAAAAAGATGATAAGCAAGCCGGAGATTACATCTTCGAACCTTCAAAAGAAGAGATCGTTGAAGAGTTGATCCCGAAATCATTGAAAATACAATTGTTCAAAGCATTGTTAGATTCAAATGCATCTGAACACGGTGCTCGTATGACGGCAATGCACAAAGCAACGGATAATGCGAAGGAACTACAACGCAGTTTGAAGTTAAGCTACAACAAAGCACGTCAGGCAGCAATTACAAACGAAATCTTAGAGATCGTGGGTGGTGCGGAAGCATTGAACGGTTAAAGAATAAAATACGAAGTAAAAGGCTTTCAAGAAATTGGAAGCCTTTTTTTTGTCAAATAAATAGTCGGTGTTTATAAAAACTTTCTAAAAATAGATGTAGATATTACACATTCTATACATTTACTCCGTGAATGTAATCGTTCGATTGCTGCTTATAGTGAAAACCGCCAACTCCCTTAAGCTTCTTATCTGAATAGAACTTTCTATTACTTAATTGTTATACTTTATGGTACATTTTTTACAAACCTATTGGTGGGTAATTGTGGTGGTGCTTTGTTTGGTACTCTACAAATTTATTTTAAGATTCTTATTCGGAATGGTGATAGTTCCCGAAGACCGGATTGGCTTAGTTACGAAGAAATTCGTGTTGTTCGGGGCAAATAAAGAACTTCCGGACGGTCGAATTGTTGCAACAAATGGGGAAGCAGGTTTCCAGGCTAAAACCTTAGCTCCGGGATTGTATTTCGGAATGTGGGTTTGGCAGTACGAGATTACGATGGAACAATTTACAGTTATCCCGGAAGGAAAGATCGGATTGGTGCTTTCAAAAGATGGAGCTGAAATTCCGACGGGAAACATCCTGGGCAGAAAAGTGGAATGCGATAACTTCCAGGATGCAAATATGTTCCTGATGAACCAGGGACAACGCGGTCGTCAAACAAATTTCATGACAGCCGGTTCTTACCGTGTCAATACAATGCTTTTCCAGATTTCGGTAACAGACATGGTACGGATTCAGGAAAGCATGGTGGGAATTGTTACCACTTTGGATGGTCAACCGGTGGAAGCTGGTCAAATTGCTGGTCGAGTGGTTGAAGGGCACAACAATTTTCAAGATTTCGATAAATTCCTGGATTTGAATGGGAATAGAGGTTTGCAACCAACCGTTATTTTGGCGGGTTCTTACAACCTAAATCCATGGGCAGTTCAAGTGGAAGAAACTCCAATGACAGAAATACCTATTGGATACGTTGGTGTAGTAATTTCTTACATCGGTGGTGATGGAAAAGATTTAACCGGGATTGATTTCAAACATGGAAACATCGTTGAAAAAGGAAGCAAAGGTGTTTGGTCGGAACCATTTGGGCCGGGTAAATACCCAATCAATAAATATACTATGAAGGTAGAGTTGGTTCCAACGACAAATCTGGTATTGAATTGGGCACAGGCACGCAGCGAATCACATAACTTGGATAAGAACTTATCTACGATTACCGTTCGTTCGAAAGATGGTTTCCCATTCAACTTAGATGTTTCGCAAATCATACACGTGCCTACTACTGAAGCACCGAAAGTGATTGCACGTTTCGGAAACATGGTGAACCTGGTTTCGCAAGTTTTGGAACCGACTATCGGTAACTACTTCCGTAACTCGGCGCAGGATAGCGATGTAATTGCATTCTTGTCAACACGTAAGGAAAGACAGGAATCTGCTAAAGCACACATCAAGAAAGTATTGGATGAATACAATGTGAATGCGGTGGACACCTTAATCGGTGACATTGTTCCACCGGAGTCGTTGATGAAGACTTTGACAGATAGAAAGCTGGCAGAAGAGCAAAAAGTGACTTATGAAACTCAAAAGCAGGCACAGGAAACGCGCCAGGGGATGGAAAAGGAAACTGCCATTGCAGATATGCAAAAGGATATCGTAAAAGCGCAGCAAAGTGTGGAAATCGCAGAACGAACGGCAAATGCAACGGTAAAGAAAGCCGAGGGAGATGCATCCGGGGTGAAATTGGCCGTTGGAGCAGAGGCAGAAGCGACGAAAATGCGTGCACTTGCTGAAGCGGAGTCAACTCGCGCCAGAGCGAAAGCAGATTCGGAAGCGGTGAAACTGAAAGCAGACGCAGAAGCTGAACGTATTTCGAAAACCGGTTCTGCGGAAGCGAGTAAGATTTTAGCAATTGGTAAATCTACAGCTGAAGCCTATGAATTGGCGGTGAAAGCTCTGGGTGGTGAAAACTTCACACGCTACAAGATCACAGAAGAATTATCGAAAGGAAATATCAAGCTGATCCCGGATGTCCTGATCGGTGGAAACGGACAAGCAGGAGGCTCTGCAATGGACGGACTATTGGGTCTTAAATTGATGGAGATGATGGATCCGGAAAAGAAAACTCCGGAAATCGCAAGAAGAATTACAAAACCAGAGAAACCGAAACCATCCGGTACTTTGGGTAAAACTGAATTGTAGAAAGAAAGTGGGCACAATTAATCGGGGTTTATGTTTTACACTCGGTAAAGTGTCCCATTATTCAAACTGATTAATTATCTCCTATGTGTTCTATGTATCTATTGTGGTTAAAAATAAACCACATAGTTCACATAGAGCACATAGTTTTTATCGCTCTGGTAGGCTTTCTGCATTATTACCGAATATTGCGCCTTCCATTTTTAATGACCTTTGTGATAAGATTGAATTGCGATTTTTGTAACTTTCACTTCTCAAATGGAATCCGATTTCTCATACCAGGCTCCGCGCATGGAATTGCTGTTCAATACTCTGAAATGGATGATTGATTTTCAGCAAATTGGTATTACTGTGGAGGAATTGTCCAAACGATTGGATTTGGGGGAATGGGAAACACAACACCTTTTCCAGGAATATTTGAGGAAAGATCCTATTCGCTTTGTTCAGGATGCTTTTTCTCCGTCGCTGGCACAAATAAAACAAACACAAGCGCAACTTTCCATTTTCGATTCCTTCGGAGAGGAACGGGAAGAATCGCTTTCCCAGATTGATCTGGATATTCAGATCATTGAAGAGACCCCGGAAGAAATTCGCTATTCGATTTTCCCTTATTTTTTGGGAACTGTTTTTATAGCAAGTCATGAGTCCGGGATTTGCCAATTGACTTTCGAAGACACGGAAACCGGTTCGATCCGTTTAAGACGGGCTTTTCCGAAAAGTACTATCCGGGAAGAACGAACAGAATTAAATGAACTGGCTTACATGGTGCTGATGAATTATTTCGTTAAAACGGAAGATCTTCCGGTAATCCCGGTATCTGTGAAAGCAACTTCTTTTCAGCTTAGTGTCTGGAATGAGATCCAGGATCTTGGAAAATCGGAACTGGCAACTTATGAAACTCTTGCCGAGAGTTTGGGAGATCCCGCACTTTCCAGGGCAGTTGGCACTGCTGTTGGAGCTAATCCGATTGCATTGTTGATTCCTTGTCACCGGGTTGTTCACCAAAGTGGTAAAATCGGGCGTTTTCGTTGGGGAAGCTGGCGGAAACAATTAATACTGGCGATTGAAAAATAAAGGGAATTGTAACAAAACCTGCTGGTGACCGTTTCTACATAAAACCTAAACATGAAATCAAGTCTACTCTTTATTTTTACTATTCTGACATTCTCACTTTGCTTCGCACAAAATGAAGTGCACAGGGATTCGATTACAGTTTCGTTTGACTATAATCAATCGGAAATCCTGGATAGGGAAAAGCTCGTTTCCCAGTTGATGAAGATGGAAGTCTCATCGATCGCTGCAATCAGGTTGATCGGATATACAGATTCTACAGGATCATTGAAAAGAAATAAGGTATTGGCTGCAAACAGGATTCGCTCCGTGGAACGTGTATTGGAAAGTTCCTCGTTAAGCATGATCAAAGTTGAAACGGTCAATGCGAATGAACTTTCGGGTTTTCGGGTTGCACCTGATGAATTAAATCGCAGAGTTGATTTGTTGATTTACGGGAAAAACAATGTTTCAACTACAAAACTTAGCTTCGAACTAAATAAACCCTTAAATCTGAACATCAATTTTGTAGGTGGTAAAGCAGAATTTCTTTCCGAATCTTATCCGAATCTGGAAAAGCTGAAAAAGTTGATGATGGAGGATACAACGCTTTTACTGAAATTACACGGACATGTTTGCTGTGATAACGATATGGCCCTTTCTGTAAAACGGGCTGAAGCGGTAATGCAGTACCTGATCCGGAGCAACATTGATAAGAAGCGGATGTCAGCAGCAGGTTTCAGCAATAGCATGGAATTGGTTCCGGATGATTCGGAAGCACATATGTCAATGAACCGAAGAGTGGAAGCGATTTTTTACCGGAAAGAATAATGCTTCCTGCAACAATGCTTGTATCTGTTTTGCTATGCCGAAGTTGCTTTGTTCAATATAAAAAATGAAGTGTAAAACCTCCTGAAAACCCCATTGATACTGAGCTGTACCTAATATCGCGAACTTGCAACTTTAAAACAGTTTTTATTCCTCCACATACACCCGGTGCATCCTTCTCGATAAGCCGGTCATTACTTCATAAGGAATGGTTTCCATCGCTTTCGCAAAAACTTCCATGGGTTGATTGACTCCAATGATCTCTACCTGATCGTTGACCTTTGCCGTGACCGAACTAATGTCGACCATGATCATATCCATGCAGACCCTTCCCACTACCGGACATTTGATCCCGTGGATAAACACAGAACCCTTTCCGTTGCTTAAACTGCGTCTGAAACCGTCTGCGTAGCCAACAGGAACAATTGCGATGGTCATGTCTTCCGGAGCTTCATACGAGCAGCCATAACCAATGAAATCTCCCTTCGGAACATTTTTGATCTGTGAAATAGAACTATACCAGGAAACACTGGCTTGTAAGGAAGGTTTTAAGGCTTTGTTTTCGGTATAACCGTACATAGAAATTCCCAGGCGTATCATATCGTAACAGGATTCGGGATAACGCAGGGAACCTTCTGAATTAAGAATATGTGCTAAAAATGAATCGGAGGTGTGCGCTCTGAAGTAAGAAACAATCGAATCGAAAATAGCTAACTGTTTTTGAGTAAATGTGTTCTGATTCGGGTTATCAGCATCGGCTAAATGCGAGTAGACTCCCTGGATTCGTACTTCCGGTTGCGAATTGACGATTGCCAAAACCCGCTCTTTATCGGCAGGAGCAAATCCCAGACGGTGCATTCCCGTATCAAATTTCAAATGAATAGGATAAGCGGAAGTTTTACGGTGAATCAAAGCAGTAATGAATTCATCCAATTGTTCGAAAGAATAAATCGCAGGTTCCAATTGGTGTTCAATAATCAGATCACTGTGTTCAGGATCCGGATTCATTACCACGATCGAACCGGTAATCCCCGCATTTCGTAATTCGACTCCTTCATCCGCAAATGCAACTCCAAAATGAGTAATTCCGGCATGCTGTAAATAGGGAGCTATTTTTTCAGCTCCTGAACCGTATGAGGAAGCTTTTACCATTGCCAGAATCTTCACTTCTTTTGGCAAGCGTGATTGATAAAAGGAAACATTGTGTTTGATCGCACTTAAATTGATCTCCACAATTGTCCGGTGTTTAAGCGCTTTCCCCCGTGCCACTTCGTATTCGAATGCCCGGTCGCGGTGTGCTTTTACCAAAACAACCGCTTGGTGAAAATTCTCCCAGGGAATGGATTTTCCTTCGGGAATGAAATGAAATTCATCCGGATCAAAGGAAGAGATCAAACGTTCAATTTCAAGCCGTTCGTGGGAATGTTTTTCCGATAAACCGATTACTACGATCCGTTTTTTCTCAGGAGCCAATTGCCGTTGATAAATCAATGCTTCGCTTAAAGCATCCAGGTCGAGGTTATATGTATCGTTGATGATCGTATTTCCGTTAATTCCTTCAAAAACTTCCATGCGCAAAGCAAGTGTCGGAAGTGAATCGATCCGTTCCCGGATTTCTTCGGGTTCGAACTGAAGGTATGCCAGGAATGTTTTTAAAACACCCAGCATTCCACTGTATCCTTTAGGAAAACGATGGTTTTCATAGGCCTCACAAACCTGGAAATTTATCGGTAAACGATTTTCAAGGTCTGCGAAGGTGTGTGGAATAAATGCTAAACGGCATTCGCGAAAGAGTACCCATTTTTCCAAAAGATGTTCTTCATTATTGGCAAAGTTTTCCCGGTGTGCTTTTCCAAAAGCCGTGAAAATTCCGTAATCGGGCTGAATCATGTCCCGGAGAATCTTCATTTCTCCTGATTTCGAAATTCCTGCTTCGATAAAGGCAATAGAAGCGCTTTCATGCATTTCCAGAAGAGACAAAGCAACGCCAATCTGTGAGTTGAAGCTTTTCGGGCTTCGCACTACTTTGAACTTATCCGAAATACAATGAAAGATCCATTCTTTGAAAGTGGTTTTTCCCACACTTCCGGTTATTGCAACAACCGGGTAACTGAATTGTCTGCGATGATATTTTGCCAGTTGCTGAAGTGCTCCTAAAACATCCTGAACTTTGAAATAAACGGCATCAGCTTGAAATTTTACAGAAGTATTTTTCGCAATTACAAAGAAACGGATACCTTGTTTGTAAGCTGATTCAATAAACTCATTTCCAGATCTCGAATGACCCGGAAGGGCGAAAAAAAGTGCTCCTTTTGCTTGTTGAATTTTGCGGGAATCGAAGTAAACATGTGTAATGATATCCAGGCTGGAGCCTACAACTTCTGCTTCAAAAATCTCCGCACATGAATCAATGGAATAATGTAATTTCAATGCTCAATTTTATTGTAACAACTGCGGCAAAGTGGTTCGTATTTTTCAACTGCTCCAACCAATACCTGCCCTTCGTCTTTTGTTGTTCGATGTGAGTACTGTGCTAAGTTACCACATGAAACGCAAATTGCATGCACTTTTGTAACATATTCTGCCATGCATAAAAGGTCGGGCATAGGACCAAAGGGTTTCCCCAAATAATCCATGTCCAAACCCGCAATGATCACACGTACACCGTGTTTTGCCAAATCAGTACAGATTTGCACTAAACCTGCGTCAAAGAACTGGGCTTCATCAATTGCAACGATGCGCTCCTTTTTCCAATGTTTAAGAATTTCTGCTGAATTGTTTACCGGAATTGCTACCAGCGACGAACCTATATGGCTAACCACTTGTTCCTCGTGGTATCGGTTATCAATTGCAGGTTTAAAAAGCAATAGTTTTTGTTGGGCAAATTCTACGCGTTTCAAACGACGAATCAACTCTTCCGTTTTTCCGGAAAACATCGATCCGCAAATGACTTCAATCCATCCGTTTTGTCTTGCCTCAGAAGGAATTTGCTCTAAAAACATCATTTTTTAAGGTTATCAACAATCCAATATAAACAACTATTCGCTTATGGAACGAAAACGCGGATACCGAATCGTAATTTTATACTGCAAAAATTGGTATTTCTCAGGTCTTAAAACACAGGAGGTTTACAAGTTTTGACAAATGTTGAAAAATTTCGAAATACTGGAAATATGGAAATGCACGCATTGATCGAAGAAATTGCAGCTTTATTTGCAAAAATTAAATCAGGAGAAGCAACTCTTGGTGAGCTGGAAGCTTTTGCAGCCGCTACAAATCAATTGAATGAGCGCGCAATTATTTTGCGATACAAAGCACATGAAGCAAAGGTTTATGGGACGCCGGTTTCAGAAAAATCACCTTCAGAAGCACCTCTTGCCGTAAAAGAAGAGATCGTTCCGATCATTGAAGCACAGGAATCACATCCGGAAGAACAGGAAGAACCTTCTTTTGATTTATTCGGAATGGATACCGAAGAGGAGGAAACAGAAGATGAAATTGCTTTTGAATTGATTGAAGATACCATGGAGGAAGAAGAAGCAATCGATGAAATTGTTGAACCTGCTCACCTGCATGAAGACGTAGCAGAAGAAAAAGAACCTGTCGTTTCAGAACCGGCCTTTGCAGCTCCGATTGAAAATACACAGGGTTTACACCCGATCTACGGGAAATTAAATTCCAATGACGGAACTTTGGCTGCGCGATTGATGTCTGTCCGTCTTGAAACATTAAAAGGCGCTTTCGGATTCAATGAACGTCTACAAATTATCCAGGAGTTATTTAACGGTTCAAATGAAGAATTCAATAACTTGATTGAACAATTGGAAAGCATTCCTTCAAAGGAACAGGCAAGATCTTTGGTAAGCAGTTATGCAAACAAATACCATTGGGATGCAGAAAGCCAATTGGCCATTGAACTAATTCAAAAAGTAGAACGCAAGTATGCATAAATTTCTTTCTCTTCTGATTTTCATACCGCTTCTGAGTTTCGGGCAGGTAGAACAAGGTCGCGCGACCGTGGAAAAATTGTGTTCCCCGGCTTTTCACGGACGTGGTTATGTAAATGGGGGAGATTCGCTTGCAGCCAATTTCATTGCAGGTGAATTTGAAAAAATGGGATGTAAATTTTTTAAGAATTCGGCATTCCAGCCTTTTCAATTCATGGTAAATACCTTTCCCGGCAAAATGTTGTGCTCTGTCGATGGAAAAGTGCTTATTCCCGGAAAAGATTTTGTGGTAGATCCGGCTTGTCCCGCATATTATGCTGACAGTTTGAAAGTTCACCGCATTTCTATAGAGGAATTATACAACGGTAAGAAATTGAAAAACATTATCAGTCAGGCTGCAATGAACAAATCCAAGGTTTCTATGGGATTTGCTTTTCATTTTAGTTTGTGGAAAGGAGATACCCTTAAGAAAGCAAAGGAATTAGCCCAGGTCTTGGGAGAATCAATGCCGATTATTGAACTGGTGGATACAAAATTCACATGGAGTGTGAGCCAGGAACAAAATCGTTTTCCTTTGCTTCAGGTACAGGCAGGAGCGCTGGACGCATCTTTGGACGACTGGTACTTTCAGATACAGGTGGATGCAAAAATGTTAAATCATAAGGCAAGAAATGTCATTGCTTATATCCCCGCGAAAAAGAAATCAAAAAAATACTTTGTGTTCAGTGCGCATTATGATCATTTGGGACAAATGGGACAAGAGGCTTATTTCCCGGGTGGAAATGATAATGCTTCAGGAACGGCCCTGTTATTGGAGATGGCCCGTTATTACACGAAGAATCCTTCCAATGTGAATATTGTTTTCATGGCGTTTGCCGGTGAAGAAGTGGGTTTGCTGGGAAGTAAATATTACACTGAAAACCCTGTCTTTCCGTTGAAAGAGATTCAGTTTTTATTCAATCTGGATATTATGGGAAGCGGTGAAGAAGGTGTTACGGTTGTCAATGCGACTTTATTCCCGGAACAATTTGAAGTGCTGAAATCGATCAATGAAAAACAACAGTACTTGCCGAAAGTTGCTTCGCGTGGAGCAGCCGCAAATTCAGATCACTACTTCTTCACGCAAAAAGGGGTCCCGGCTTTCTTTATGTATACCATGGGACCGAATAAACACTATCACGATGTGTATGACACTTACGAAGAATTGAGTTTCAATAAGTTCAATTCGATCTACCAGCTGCTGATTGATTTTGAGAAAGTGATTTGCTGGAAACGATGATTGTTTCTCCGGGGTTTTAATCTTATTCTCTAATCTTTTCTCATATCCTGATATTTCAAAATCATGATTTCGTTATATCATGATTTCGTAATATAACGAAGGCTAAAGTAATATTGCAATCGGCACGATTTACATGATTAAGTATCAAATTTCCCCTTTTAGCGATTCGAACTAACTTCCCCCAAGTACACAAAAACAACCTTTTTAGGTATTTTATTAGATAAGTTCTGAAGCTACTTTTGTTTTATCAGAATGCGATTTGTATCTGATGTTTATAGACAAAGTACGTTTCAGAAGGAGTTGTTTCATAATAGGTTAGTTTTTTAGGTAAGTTAGTTTTCGTTTCCTTCTGAAGTCACTGCTATTTTATAACATAAGTACCCATAGTCGGTTAGAGAGCACAAGACAAGGCAAATTTCCTTGTCTTGTGCTTTTTTATATCGCTGCAATTTTGAGTATATTCACTCGCAACTATTTATGAAAGAAATGCGAATATTATTGGTCATAGGTATTTTAATTTGTTCAAAAGTCCTTTATTCTCAGGCTTACAAGGGAGTGGAAAAGATTAAAAAACCAGTTCAAACGAAAGCTGCCAATTGTGCGCCGGCGAATAAAACCACTTACATGGAGTACAATAATGTCCGTGCAATGGTACACACAGCAGGAAATTTATGGCAGGTTCCGGGTCAAAATTTCTCTCAATATGAGATTCCTAAAAACTCAAAAATTATGTGTTTTTTCACCTCGGCACTTTGGCTGGGTGGAACGGATGTAAACGGTCAATTGAAATTAGCAGCCCTGCGTTATCGCCAGGGACAGGATTATTGGCCCGGTCCGCTTGCAAATACAACCGCAGAAATTGATCCGAGTGATTGTTTGAAATACGATAATCATTTTACTTCCAGCAAAGATTTGGTGAAGCAATTTGATGCCTGGTATAATACAGGCGTTTTGGACCAGCAGAATGGAACGAGTTTGCAATCCGCTAATTTTCCCAATTACCAGGTTCCGGAGTTTATTAAGAACTGGCCGGCTCACGGAGATGTTTCCAAAGGACAGGACTATAATCTGGCTCCGTTCTTTGATCGCGATGAGGATGGTGATTACGAATGGGAAGAGGGTGATTATCCCTGGTTTGATATTAATGGAGCAAAGGATTGTAAAACCGATCGCAGGGTTTCTCTTTACGGAGATTTCAATATGTGGTGGGTAATGAACGACAAAGGGAATATTCATACCGAATCGGGTGGAGAACCTATTGGGATGGAAATCCGGGCACAGGCTTTTGCCTTTGCTACCAATGACGATATCAACAACATGACTTTCTATAATTATGAACTGATCAACCGGGGAACACAGACTTTATACAATACCTACTTTGGAGTGTTTGTGGATGGTGCTCTCGGTGATCCATTCGATGATTATGTAGGTTGTGATGTGAGTCGCGGGTTAGGATACTTTTATAACGGCGATGCTGTTGATGGTGATAATCAAGGTTTTTATGGATATGGATCTAATCCGCCGGCTGCCGGAGTGGACTTTTTTGAAGGCCCGTACCAGGATAATGACTCCGTGGATAATGCTTTTGGCATCGGGTCCGGGCAAGCCTTGAACGGAATCGGTTACGGAGATGGAATTGTAGACAATGAGCGCTATGGAATGAGACGCTTTTTGTACTATGTCAATTCGGGAGGTGGTGCAAATCCGAATCAAACCGATCCGACAAATGCTGCGGATTATTACAATTTTTTAAGAGGAAGATGGAAAGATAATACTCCCTTTTACTATGGTGGAAACGGACATATCTCTGATCCGACAGTTAATCCGAATGTGACCTGTGATTTTATGTTCCCGGATGATACTGATCCGTTGGGATGGGGAACGGACGGAATTCCGCAACCGGTTTGGACGGAACAAACAGCAAACAATTTACCTTATGACCGCCGGTTTTTACAATCTGCCGGACCATTTATCCTAAAACCCGGAGCAGTTAATAATATTACGGTCGGAATGGTTTGGGCGAGATCCGTGGGAGGTGATCCTTTTGAGTCTGTGAGGTCTTTGCGATTGGCGGATGACAAAGCTCAGGCCCTGTTCGAGAACTGTTTTCGTGTACTGGAAGGCCCACATGCTCCGGAATTGACCGGGCAGGAATTAAAAAATGAATTGATTCTTTACTTGTCCAACGGTCCGGCTTCCAATAATAAAAATGAAGATTACCAGGAGTTTGATCCTTTTATTGTGACGACAGTTCCGAATGCCGATAAATATTACCGATTCCAGGGATATATGATTTATCAGCTGAATAAATCCAATGTCAGCGTTTCTGATTTGGAGGATCCTACCAAGGCGCGTTTGCTTGCTCAGGTAGACATCAAAGACGGGATAAAACGACTTGTGAATTTTGAATTTGATGAAAACCTTCAGGCATCTTTCCCGGTGGAGAAAGTGAAAGGTGAGGATCAGGGAATTAAACACACATTTAGAGTTACTGAAGACCTGTTTTCCTCCGGAGATAGAAAATTGGTAAACTTCAAGCGCTATTATTATATGGCGATATCTTATGCCTATAATAACTATAAACAATATGACCCTACTGACCCGAACGGTCTGGACGGACAAAAGAAACCATTCCTTGGCAGTAGAAAAGCAGCTATCGGGGAAGTGAAGGTGTTGGAATTGATCCCACATAATCCTGCACCGGAGGCAATGGGAACGATGCATTTTGCTTCATATGGCGTAACTCCACGTATCACACGTTTGGATGGAACAGGAAACGGCGGAAGAGAATTACAGCTGACAACAGCATCAGAGAATGCGATCATTGCCAACGGATTCAAGGATGAAGTAGAATACGACTATAACGGTGGACCGATCAATGTGAAAGTTGTTGATC
>NZ_JAQSWB010000008.1 GCF_029266855.1 Fluviicola sp. | reverse complement strand
GCCAATTGGTCTGGTTAGCTTTGAAGCAACTGCTGTCAACAATAATTCCGTGAGATTGAATTGGGAAACAAGTTCCGAGCAAAATAACGATTATTTCGTAGTTGAGCGATCTCTAAGTGGAGCTGACGGCTGGGTGGAAATTGCTCAGGTAAGTGGTGCGGGTAATTCCCAAACACCGCTTTACTATACTGTATTGGATAATATGCCTCTGAATGGTGTTTCGTACTATCGCTTGAAACAGGTTGATTATAATGCTCAGGAACGGATTCATGATATGGAATCGGTTTATATTGATATTGCTGGTGTAAGTGATCTGGTTATTTTCCCCAACCCGGCTACCGATCTTGTTACGCTGAAAGGAGACCTTGTTTCGTTGAGTACTTTTAAATTATTGAATGCAATGGGACAGGATATCCGTTTGAATGTATCCTCTTATAAACAGGGAGATGGTACTTTGGTGTTGGATATCTCTTCCTTGACATCTGGTGTTTACATGGTTAAAAACGGTACAAAAGTATATTCATTGATAAAGCAATGAAATTCTTCAGGAATGAGTTAATTTGCCTCATTATATTGTTTTGAAATTTATCATATTAAGTTATTAATCGACTATTATTTAACAATTAACATAATAATATTCAAATTGTGCAAATAACTTGAAATAAGTTATTTATATTTTTTCAACTAAAACATCCGTCTTTACTAGGAATTTAACAACTATATTGATAGTTTAAAAGACTATTTCCGGAATTTAACAGAATCAATTTTGATTACCAGAGTGTTAAGTCTAAATTTGGGGTACATTATACAACTGTTAAACTCATGAACTTATTGCGTAAGGGGACTCTCTCCCTCTTTGTCATGCAAATGACTTTTTGGTCATTTGGACAAACTACAACTCAACAACTAACACCTGAAGAAATTTCAAATCGTATTGCTTATGTACATGGAGCGGATTTTGTTTTTAGCAATCCAACCCTTGTCACTGCTTTCGGTAAGGTCATGACCGACCGTATTGAATACCGGGCTGCAGAACAGGCAGAAAGCCAAAAGTATCCTTTGTTATCTTCTGTTCCATTAATGGCTAAAGTCAATCCGGGAATCCAGGGAGCGGATTTTGCAAATTTTAATGTGAGTACTTTCAATCCATTGGTATACAATCTTGAATTCTTTTCAAATAAAACACAAGTGTTTCGTATCGACAATACTTCTTACATCATGGTCATCAACCCAATTACAACAAACTAAGCCATGAGAAAGAATTCTATGAACGGATACAAGTTCTTATTGAAAGGATTTGTACTAATGACTCTATTTGTTTCAGTTATCAACTTCGGAGCATGGTCACAAAGTGATGCTTGTGCCGGTGTTCCTTCTCTTACTGTCGGAGCTACCTGTACAACAACGAACTTTTCTTTGCCAGGAACCTTCGCTAATGGGGGGATGGTTTTATCGACGTGTAATTCCTCCAACAATGATGACGGATGGTATTCATTTACTGCAACTTCATCATTCAGCCAGATTACTGCAACTGCTACATCTGAAAATTTGGCAGTTGCTATTTGGACTACATGTGGGGGAGGAACTCAATTAGGTTGCGGAAGTGCTGCTTCCGGGGGAAGTGTCAGCGTTACTGTTCCAACAACTTCAGGAACAACATATTATGTTCAGTTGCATCGGCAGTCCGGGAATAACAATTCCTCAATGACAGGTACAATTTGTGTTAGAGCAGTCACTCCTCCGGCTAATGACAACTGTGCCACGGCAACTGTTTTGACACAGGCAGCCAGTTGTTCTACAACTTCCGGAACAGTTGCAGGTGCTACGAATTCAGGAATCGCTTCTTGTACCGGAACACCGGATGATGATGTTTGGTACTCGTTTACGGCTACTAATACAACTGCTATAATCACACGCTCGACCAGCTGGGATTCAGGTGTCGAAATTTTTGCAAGTACCGGAGCTGCTCCCGGGTCGTGTATCGGAGCTTCATTGGGATGCCAGGATGCTGAAACCGATTACACCGTAAATGGTTTGACCGTGGGTATGAATTACTATGTTCGGGTCTATACCTGGAGTGCTGCTACTACACCGGCAACACCTACTTTTACTATTTGTGTTACCTCTCCGGCTCCGCCGCCCGTTGGATCAATCTTTATGCCTTCTACGGGAAGTACTTCAGCGTGTAGCGGAACGTTTTACGATGGCGGTGGATTATCTAATTATTCCAATTCGGATACACGTGTTTATACGATTTGTCCCTCCACGGCAGGAGCTAAACTAAAATTGGTATTCAGTGCCTTTCAAACGGAGACGAGTTTGGATGTTTTACAGGTTTTTGACGGAAACTCTGTTGCAGCTCCGCTTTTAGGAACTTATTCCGGTACTACCAGTCCAGGTACAATTCAGGCTTCTGCAAGTAATGCGAGTGGATGTTTGACCTTCAGATTTACTTCTGACGGTTCGGTTGTTAATTCAGGATGGGTAGCCGATATTTCATGTGTAATTCCATGTCAGACAATTACGACGAGCATTACTTCTGTGACTCCGGCTCCGGGAGCTGGTGGAATTATCCGCGTATGCCAGGGACAAAGTATCACTGCCACGGGTTCAGGTACATTCTCTTCCAGTAGTGCAGGAGCAACTTATTCATGGAATTTTGGAAATGGAGCAACTGCTGCGGGAGCTTCAACAACTTATACCTATCCGGCCGTAGGGAGTTATTATTTGAATTTGGTAGCAACCGATGCGAATGGCTGTACCAATACAAATTACAATAACCAAATTATCCAGGTTTCAACTACACCAACCATCACTACATCTGCTACACCTTCAACTTTATGTACAAACACAACATCAGGACTTAGTGCGAATGTTACAATGACACCATACACGGTAAATTGTACTCCACCGGTTTCGGGAACGACTTTCTTACCGGATGGATCAGGTGTTTCTTATTCGACTTCCATAACAACTAATTGTTATAACCCTGCTGCCACAGTTACTTCGGCAACGGATATAACGAATATCTGTCTCGATATGGAGCACTCATACCTGGGAGATTTGTCCCTGGAAATTGAATGTCCGAACGGGCAAAGTGTTAGTTTACAAACTTATGGTTCCGGAGGTGGTTCTGCCAATTTGGGAAGTCCATGGGCAACAAGTACTGTGGATGGAAGTTCAACAACTGTCACTCCAGGAACAGGATCTAATTATTGCTTTTCAATGTCGGGATCAACTACCCTGGTAAACGGAATCGCAACAGGCGGTACGTTCACCAGTGGAAATGGTCCGGGTACTTATACGGATAGTTATGTGCCGGCAGGAACTTATCTACCGGCAGAGAGTTTTTCAGGCTTAGTGGGTTGTCCGTTAAACGGTAGCTGGACAATCAACGTAACGGATCACTTAGGTTCAGACAACGGTTACATCTTTAACTGGGATGTGAATTTCAGTGCAGGAATTGTTTCGGTTCCTTCCTATACGCCAACAATTGTCTCTCAGGGCTGGGTAGCTGCAACGACACTTTCAAGTACCGGTGCAACAACTGCTAATGTCACTCCGACAAACCAGGGAACTCCTTGTTGCCAATTGGTCTGGTTAGCTTTGAAGCAACTGCTGTCAACAATAATTCCGTGAGATTGAATTGGGAAACAAGTTCCGAGCAAAATAACGATTATTTCGTGGTTGAGCGATCTCTAAGTGGAGCTGACGGCTGGGTGGAAATTGCTCAGGTAAGTGGTGCGGGTAATTCCCAAACACCGCTTTACTATGATGCATTGGATAACATGCCTCTGAACGGGGTTTCTTATTACCGCTTGAAACAGGTTGATTATAACGGTCAGTTGCGGGTTCATGATATGGAATCGGTTTATATTGATATTGCTGGTGTAAGTGATTTGGTTATTTTCCCTAATCCGGCTACCGATCTTGTTACACTGAAAGGAGACCTTGTTTCGTTGAGTACGTTTAAATTATTGAATGCGATGGGACAGGATATTCGTCTGAATGTATCCTCTTATAAACAGGGAGATGGTACTTTGGTGTTGGATATCTCTTCATTGAGATCTGGTGTTTATATCATCAGAAACGGATCTAAAGTTTATTCCTTGGTAAAACAATAAGAGAAAGCACTGCTTTCAATATACGTCAGCCATAGCTGACAATGACTGGATTGAAGCCTTCGTCAACTGATGAAGGCTTTTTTTTTACGGAAAATATCGAATTGGTCTTTTTTGTTTCAATAACTTCAGGAGTTCCTTCAAATGAGATTTATTTCCTACATTGGACTTAAATAATGAAGAAATGAAAACTCTGATTGGAATTATAATTGGTTTGTTGCTGCTTGGCGGTGTTGTATCCTGCGGTGCTGAGGAAGAAAAGGTGAAAGTGGATGTAGAGGAAAAGACTCCGGAGTATAAAGCTTATGACCTGGTTCAGAATCTGCAGATCGTAAAAGATTTTAAAGCAAATGCCGAAGCAAAGAATCAGTCTATTTCTTTAAAGCTTAGTAAAGAACGGCTGAATGGAAAAAACGGATTTTATTGGTTTCAGGTGATCTTGCATGTTGGAAACTCCAGTATCGTAAAGATGAACATAAAAGTGCGCGAAGACAGTTTTAAAGTTGCTCTTATGGATGAAGATACCGGCATGGATCTTAGTCCGGAGGAGTACCAAAAGAAATTTCCGATTAAGTAATTTCAGATCCGGTCTAATACGTATTCGATCAGCGCATTCATTTCTTGTTCATATCCTTTGCTGAATTCCATTCGGGGCCTGTTTGCTATTCCCAGACAGATGGTAATACATTCGTGTCCCATTGCTTTTCCTAACGCAAAGAGTGCAGAACTTTCCATTTCAAAATTCACCACCCGGTGGTTTTCAAAAGAAAACTCTTCCAGTTTTTCATTGATTTCTGCTGTCCTGGTTCCAAGGCGGAGTGATCTTCCCTGCGGGGCATAGAATCCGGAGCTTGTAACAGTAATTCCGGTATGTACCTTTTCACCTTCCAGTTTCTTTAATAGCATCGCCGAAGCTTTCGAGCAATAAGGCGTAATTTCTTCGGGAAACCCAACGAAAGAATCCAATGAGCCTGCTATGGATTTTTCTTCCGGGTTAAATGCAATAGGGTAAAAATGAGCTACATTATCTATGCCGATTGCATGACTCGATAAAATGTAACTGTGTACGTCAATATCAGCCTGGAGAATACCGCAGGTTCCGATACGGATAAGGTTCAGTGGAGTTGTTTCGGTTTTGTTGATGCGGTTCTTCAGGTCAATATTTACCAACGCATCGAGTTCATTGATAACAATATCGATATTATCTGTTCCGATCCCGGTTGATAAAGCGGTTATTTGCTTCCCTTTATATGTTCCGGTGTGACAGACAAACTCACGGTGTTTCGATTGATGTGTGATCTCATCGAAAAAAGCCGAAATAGCAGAAACCCGGTCCTGATCGCCGACCAATAAGATGTCATGAGCTAAGTTTTCCGGAGAAATCCCCAAATGATAAACATTTCCCTTCGAATCTAATACCAGTTCTGATGCAGGATACTTCATGCTAATTCAAAATTATTAATTCAAAATGCAAAAGGTGACTTCGACTCCGCTGCGCCTATGCTATAGCTTTAGCGCAAGCATTCAGTCACCTGTCAATTATTTTCCAATGCTTCCGAATACTTTGGTCAACAAGTCGGTAACTCGTGCGGCAGGATCTTTACGAATCTTGTTTTCTTCTTTTTCAACCATCTGGAATAAACCTGAAATGGCTCTTTCTGTAACATATTGATTCAAATCAGGGTTGATTTTTTCTCCGCCCGTTAAACTCATTGCATTGTTGTATTTAGTAATGATCGGGTTCCAGTATTCAGTTAGTTTAACTTTGGAGATAGCTTCTTTTACCTTTGGTGAGAATGCAGCTACTAACTTAGAAGTTGTGTTGTCTTTTAAAAATCTTGTTGCTGCTCCGTCTCCACCGTTTAAGATGCTGAAACCGTCCGAGATACTCATATTCAGAATTGCATCTTTAAAGATCGGAAGTGCTTCCTTGGTAGCTTCTTCGGCAGCTCTGTTGAGCGTTGTTTCGAATTTTTCTACCTGTGCTCCCAATCCCCAATCCATTGCCTTTTGCTTTACTTTTAAAGCATCCTGGGGGAAGGGAAGGCGGATAGCTTCATTTTTCAGGAAACCATCAGTTACAGAGGTTAAATTCACAGAGTTTTGAATTCCGACAGTTAATGCTTCCTTCAAACCGGAAATTACTTCCGAATTAGTTAAAGATGGTGTTGTGCTCGTTCCGGTATTTAATGTGCTTGCTGCTTCTTTCACCGCTTCGCACGCCGGTAAACCGATTAGAATACTACCTAAAACTAAGATTGTTGTGAATTTTCTCATGGGATTATTTTTTATGTTCAAACTTAAGAATAATTTTGTCTCAGCTCAAAAACAGTACCATGATTAATGTTGAAATTATTTCTATCGGGGATGAACTCTTAATTGGACAGACAATTAATACAAATGCTTCGTGGATTGGTGCTAAGTTGGCGGAGAACGGAATTAAGGTTTCCTACGTTGCAACAATTTCAGATACCTGGGAAGCAATTACATCTGCTTTACAGGAGGCCCAGCGGAGAAGTCAGGTTGTTCTGATAACCGGAGGATTGGGTCCAACGAAAGACGATATCACCAAACAGGTCCTGTGTGCTTATTTTGATACGCAATTGGTATTGGACCAGGAAGTTTTGAGTCATGTGGAATCTTTCTTTATCAAAAGGAATCGTCCGATGCTGGAAGTGAATAAGATGCAGGCAATGGTTCCTGAAGTTTCCGAGGTCTTATTCAACGAGCAGGGAACTGCTCCGGGAATGTGGTTCGAAAAGGATGGGACTATATTTGTCTCTATGCCTGGAGTTCCGTATGAAATGAAATACCTGGTAGAAACTCATGTTATTCCAAGGTTAACGGAGCGATTTCCGGTTAAGAAACTGGTTCAGAGAACTTATTTGACTCAAGGTATCGGAGAATCGTTTTTAGCTGAAAAATTAACTGACTGGGAGAATGGTTTACGGGCGGAAGGGTTGGACCTCGCTTATTTACCATCCCCGGGAATGGTGAAACTAAGAATCAGTTCCGCTTCTGGAAACCAGGCACGTGTCACATTTTACGGTGAAGAATTGAAAAAGATGATTCCTGTTTATCTGTATGGGGAGGAAGAAGAAACATTGCCGGAAGTGGTCGGGAAATTACTGAAAAGTAATGGTGAAACGATCGGTACGGTTGAGAGCTGCACGGGTGGAAGTATTATGGCCAGCCTGACAAGCGTTTCAGGATCCTCCGATTATGTATTGGGTGGATTTATTACTTACAGCAATGAGTTAAAAATGAAATTGGCTCATGTTGGTTCTGAAACCCTGGAGCGTTTTGGCGCTGTATCGGAAGAAACTGTTCTTGAAATGGCTGCCGGAGGAAAAAGAGAACTGGGTGTCGACTGGTCAATCTCCGTTTCGGGAATTGCTGGTCCGCTGGGAGGAACTGATGACAAACCCGTAGGGACAGTTTGGATCGCAATTGACGGTCCGGACAGGAAGATTTCGAGAAAATTTCTGTTCGGTACGGATAGGCAAAGAACGGTACAAATGACCGTGCTGACAGCTTTAAATTTGTTGCGCTGCGAAATTTTAGGAATAAATATTGAAAAAAAGCAAGATTAATGTTGCTTAATTGTGGGAATTTACTTTTCTTTGCACCCGCTTTTAGAATAAGGAAAATATAAAATACAATGTCACGAGTTTGTCAAATCACAGGAAAGTCGGTAATGGTCGGGAACAACGTTTCTCACTCAAACCGCAAAACAAAACGCAAGTTTTACCCGAACTTGTTAACTAAGAAGTTCTACGTACCAGAAGACGATATGTATGTTACATTGAAGATTTCTGCGTCTGCTTTGAGAACTATTAATAAGAAAGGTATTTCTGCGTGTATGAAAGAAGCACGTGAAAAAGGTTTTTTAAAGTAAAATCCTGATTCGGTCACGAAAGTGGTTCCAATCATAAAGAATTAAAAAAATGGCTAAGAAAGCAAAAGGAAATAGAATCCAGGTTATTTTAGAGTGTACTGAACACAAAGAGTCTGGAATGGCGGGAACTTCCCGTTACATATCGATGAAGAATCGTAAGAACACGCCTGATCGTTTGGAAATCAAGAAATTTAATCCAATCTTGAAGCGTTATACCCTTCATAAAGAAATTAAGTAATCGAAGCAAAAGCTTCTTTATAAAAATTAAGTCATGGCTAAGAAAGTAGTAGCATCCCTACAAAAAGGTGGAGGAAAAGAGCATACGAAAGTAATCAAGATGGTTAAGTCTGAAAAATCTGGTTCTTTCACATTCAAAGAAGAGATTGTACACAACGATAAAGTAAAAGAGTGGTTTAATAAATAAACCGGATTCTTTAAGTTGTAAACTCGATATTGTTTTAAAACCTCTTCGCTATGGCGGAGGGGTTTTTTTTGTATTTTTGAACTATGGCATTATTTGGTTGGTTTTCGAAAGAAAACAAAGAAACCCTTGATAAGGGACTTGAAAAAACAAAAGATAGTTTTTTCGGGAAGTTAACCCGCTCACTGGTTGGTAAATCAAGAGTTGATGATGAGGTATTGGATGAACTGGAAGAGATTCTGATCAGCTCGGATGTAGGTGTGAATACCACCTTAAAGATCATTGATAGAATCAATGAGCGCGTTTCTAAAGATAAATATGTTGGAACGGACGAGCTCAACAAGGTTCTCAAAGAGGAAATTGCAGCCCTTTTATCGGAAAATGATAGTGATGGACCGAGTGAATACAATATCCCCAGCCACAACGGAAATCCGCATGTGATCATGGTTGTCGGTGTAAATGGGGTAGGAAAGACTACTTCCATCGGGAAATTGGCGAATCAATTCAAAAAAGCAGGGAAGAAAGTTGTTCTTGGAGCTGCTGATACTTTTCGTGCTGCTGCCGTAGATCAGTTAATTATCTGGTCGGAAAGAGTGGGTGTTCCGATTGTTCAGCAGGGAATGGGCGCAGATCCCGCATCAGTGGCTTTTGATGCCTTAAGTTCAGCCAAATCCCAGGGAGCTGACGTTGTAATTATCGATACGGCCGGAAGATTGCACAACAAGGTGAATCTGATGAATGAACTTTCAAAGATCAAACGTGTTATGGAAAAGGTTGTTCCGGACGCACCACATGAAATTTTACTCGTTTTGGATGGTTCAACCGGGCAAAATGCTTTTGAACAGGCGAAACAGTTCGCACTGGCAACGTCCTTAACCGGATTGATCATTACAAAATTGGATGGAACAGCCAAAGGTGGCGTGGTGATTGGAATCTCAGACCAAATGAGTATTCCGGTTAGGTTTATCGGTGTTGGTGAAGGGATAGAAGACCTCCAGGTTTTTCATAAGGAGGAATTTGTTGCATCTATTTTTGGCGAATAAGCGAATAGTAATCATTTAAATTTACTGTTTACTAATTGCAATGAACTAAGTTTATAATTCGGTCGTAAATTTCGTGTAGTATATCGACATGAATTTAAAATCGCTTAATAAGACGAATGCAATACTTGCTTATTGCACCCTGATTGGTTGGATTATTTCCATGGTCCGGGTTTCATCTTCCGAAGGTGAAGAACGTAAGTTTACAGCATTTCATCTTAGGCAAATGTTGATACTTATGCTTATGGGCGCAGGAATTAGTATCATTGACACCATTTTTTTCTTTATCCCGTTTTTCGGGTTGATTGTAATCAATATCCTTTCCTTTGCACTTTTTGTTTGTTGGCTCATACTTTTAATTGCAGCTATTCAGGGCGAAAAAAAATATGTTCCTTTTGTTGGACAAGCGGGAGAAAGGATGTTAGGGGACATGTTTGAGTAAATTCCAACATCATTGATAAGTCAATGTTAAAATCCAAACTTTAAAAAGCGTGTGATGTCATTTTTTTTAGTAATATTGGTTTGCTAAAACTAGAATTGAGTGCTATAATCTATTTATTTCCAGTGGATTGAAAGTCTCGTTCAAAAATGAAAAACTGCTTTATGAAAACTAACGGAGTAAAACTACGTGCACTATTCGCATGTTTGTTTTTTTCGGTGCTCTTTAATGGGGTATTCGGTCAAACAAACGGAGTCGTTCGGTGCTACACAGATGAAAACGATGCGATCCTGCATGCCAATCATCCCGAATTAGAATCGGCTCAGGATTTTGAACAATGGATTCAGTCTGAAATTTCGCAAAATATGGCTGCCGGCAAAATTATCGGCGGTGTTTACCAAATCCCGGTTGTAGTTCATGTAATCCATAATGGCGAAGCTGTCGGTACTGGAACGAATGTAAGTTATGCGGCTATCCAATCCCAGATCGATGTTCTGAATGAGGATTTCAGAAGAATGTTCGGTACTAACGGATGGAACACGAATCCCGTTGGTGCAGATACGCAAATTGAATTTTGCCTGGCGAAAAGAAGACCGGATGGATCTGCTTTCCCTGGTGGTGAAGACGGCGTGAACAGACTTAATCGTACAACAGCGGGTTTTACTGCTCCGCCATTTGCTACTAATTATATTGATGCTACCATTAAACCATATACTTACAATGGTGGTGTTCCCACTGCAACCCGCGGATGGTCGCCGGATAAATACATGAATATTTGGTTATGTGATATCAGCGGAGGGATCCTCGGTTATGCTCAGTTTCCTCAATCTCCTATTGGTGGTATGGGATGTGGAGCGCAGGCAGCGGCTACGGATGGTGTGGTGTTTCTTTATAATTCTATCGGTAAAAGTTCAGTAACTGGTTTTACTGGTCAATATAATGAGGGACGCACTGCAACACATGAAATTGGTCATTGGCTGGGATTACGTCATATTTGGGGTGATGGAGGATGTACGGTAGACGATTATTGTAATGATACACCTGAAGCGGCAGCAGCAAATTATGGCTGTCCAAGTGGAACGAATTCATGCACTGCAGCTCCGGATGCCGGTGTGGATATGATTGAAAATTACATGGATTACACGGATGATCTTTGTATGAGTGTCTTTACCAACGATCAAAAGCAACGAATGAGGGCTGTATTGGAAGCTTCTCCCATGAGAGTCTTGTTGATAAACTCAGACGCGTGTACTCCTCCGAATCCAAGTGATGCTTCAATAACAGATGTCTTTGCCCCGATAGGTGATAATTGTGCCGGAGCAATAACTCCGAGTGTGCAATTAAGAAACAGAGGCTCCAATAACCTGACTTCTGCTACGATCTCTTATAAAATTGATAATGGAACTCCGGTAACTTTTAGCTGGACGGGTAATTTGAGCCCGAATTCAGCTGCAACAGTGAGTTTACCGGCTTTCACTGCTACTTTGGGAACGCACTCGTTCAGAGCTTACTCGACGCTTCCGAATGGTATTGCAGATCCGTACACTGTTTACGATACTTCCGGAATTGATTTCGTGGTTTCAAATGGTATCATGCCAAACTACACTCAGGATTTTGAAGGTCAATCCTTTCCTCCCGATGTTAAATGGAGAATCGATAACGTAAATGGGGATTGCTACAAATGGTCCCCGGCTTCAGGAATCTCTTCTGCAGGAATATTCACAAATAATATTGCTCAGGTACCGTGCTATAATAATGGTTCAACGTCAAATGAAGATTTTTATACGCCGGTTTTTTTATTACCATGTAACGCAACGGCGGCAACCTTGACGTTTGATGTAGCTTACAGGAGAAGACTTGCCGGTTCAAATGATCAGTTGATTGTGCAGATTTCTACCGATTGCGGTTCAACGTGGACAAACGTCTACAATAAAACCGGTAATGGGGCACAGCCGCTGTATCAAAGTGCAACCTTGTCCGGGGGAGAATACTTCCCTACAGTCGCTACGGATTGGAGAACAGAAACGATCAGTTTAATGCCTTATGTTACGGCGGCGTCTGACAATATCCGTTTCCGTTTTAGAGGAGTTTCTGCTAATGGAAATAACATCTATATAGATAATGTGAAATTTGAAGGAACAACTCCCGGAGAAATTCAGTTAACTTCCGGAAGTACAGATGTATTGGATGGAGGATATTATACCTATGCGAATACATTATCCGGCGGTTCTGCTACTGCAACGTTTACGGTTACGAATACCGGAACAACCAATTTAACATTAACGAATCCGATTACAGTTACAGGAACCGGATTTGCTTTGGGAACCGGATTTGGAACTACGACAGTTACTCCCGGTTCAACAACAACATTCACGGTAGTATTCTCGCCAAATGCAGCTGGGAATTTTACTGGAAATGTTCAGTTTGCAACCAATGATTGTGACGAAGGAACCTATAATTTTGTTTTGAATGGAGTAGGTATTGTGACTCCACCGATAGCAGATTTCGCTGCTTCTTCCACAACAATTTGTCAGGGGGCTTCGGTAAGCTTTACTAACTTGTCTACTTATGCGACTTCATATGCCTGGACTTTTACCGGAGGAACACCTGCTACTTCTACAGCTGCAAATCCTTCGGTTACTTATAATACAGCGGGTACCTATGCTGTAACGCTTGTTGCTACAAACGCAAACGGATCGGATACGGAAACAAAAAACGCGTATATAACGGTCGTTGCCTCTGCTGCAACGGCATTGCCATTAACTGAAGGTTTTACAAGTGCAACTTTTGTTCCTACAGCTTGGTCCCTGGTGAATAACAATGCTTCCCCAACATCCTGGGCCAGAACAACGGCAGCCGGTCTTGCTCCTACAGCCGGGAATGCAATGTGGTTCAATAATTTTGCATATAACGATGCAGATGATGATGTGGTCAGATTAAAACCTTTGATTTTTACAGGGCTTTCATCTGCTCAAATGACTTTTGATGTGGCGTATGCACCTTACGATGCCGCTAATTTTGATGGATTGGAGATACTGGTGTCAACAAACTGTGGTGGTTCATTTACTAGTGTTTATTCTAAATCCAATACCACTTTGGCAACAGCTGCTGCTTTGACAACTGCTTTTACACCGACTGCTGCTCAGTGGAGAACAGAAACTGTAGATTTGACTCCTTATATCGGTCAGGCAAATGTGATTATTGCTTTCAAAAATTTATCAGGGTATGGAAATAACTTATATGTTGATAATATCAATGTAACCGGAGTAATTTCAACAACACCTCCAACTCCGAGTTTTACCACAACGGTAACATCTGTGTGTGCTGGGCAAAGTATTACTTATACCAATACTTCAACTGGTTCTCCGACCTCTTATTCCTGGTCTTTTCCCGGAGGAACACCGGCAACCTCAACTGCTGCAAATCCAACGGTAACCTATTCCACTGCCGGGACATACAACGTAGCCCTGACAGCTACAAATGGTGGTGGATCGAATACTGCGACTATGACAAATTATGTCACGGTAAATGCAATTCCTGCCGCCCCGGCAATCACGGCGGGTGGATCAACTACAATCTGTTCTGGCGGATCTGTTACTTTAACATCAAGCGCTGGAACAAGTTATTTATGGTCTAACGGTGCAACAACGCAATCCATTACTGCAACAACAGCCGGAGGATATACTGTCCAGGTAACAAGTGCGGCAGGTTGTCAGAGTGCGGCAAGCACTGCTACAACAGTAACGGTTAATCCAACCCCCGCGGCACCTACGATTTCAGCTGGAGGAACAACTACATTCTGCTCTGGCGGATCAGTTACTTTGACTTCAACTGCCGGAACGAACTACCTGTGGTCAACCGGGGCAACAACACAATCGATTACTGTCTCAACGGCCGGAACATACACATGTAAGGTTGTCAGTGCAGCAGGCTGTCAAAGTCCGAATAGCAATGCGATCACGGTAACTGTAAATCCAACTCCTGCAGCTCCGGCTATTACGGCTGGCGGTGCAACGACTTTCTGTTCGGGAAGTTCTGTAACACTCACTTCAAGTGCAGGGAATACTTACCTGTGGTCGAATGGTGCAACAACTCAATCCATTACCGTAACAACAGCAGGAGCCTATACAGTTCAGGTAACAAACGCATCGGGTTGTCAGAGTGCGGCAAGTGCGGCTACGACAGTTACTGTTAACCCAACTCCCGCAGCGCCAACACTTACAGCTGGTGGCACAACGACTTTCTGTTCGGGAAGTTCGGTTACCCTGACTTCAAGTGCGGGATCTTCATATTTATGGTCGAATGGTGCAACAACTCAATCCATTACAGCAACAACAGCAGGATCATACACAGTTCAGGTAACAAACGCATCGGGTTGTCAGAGTGCGGCAAGTGCGGCTACAACAGTTACTGTTAACCCAACTCCTGCAGCGCCAACAATTACAGCTGGTGGCACAACGACTTTCTGTTCAGGCGGTTCGGTTACCCTGACTTCAAGTGTGGGATCTTCATACTTATGGTCGAATGGTGCAACAACTCAATCCATTACAGCAACAACGGCAGGATCATACACTGTTCAGGTAACCAATGCTTCGGGTTGTCAGAGTGCGGCAAGTGCAGCTACGACAGTTACAGTTAATCCAACTCCTGCAGCGCCAACACTTACAGCTGGTGGCACAACGACTTTCTGTTCGGGCGGCTCTGTAGCATTGACTTCAAGTGCGGGATCTTCATATTTATGGTCGAACGGAGCTACAACGCAATCCATTACAGCAACAACAGCAGGATCATACACAGTTCAGGTAACAAACGCATCGGGTTGTCAGAGTGCAGCGAGCGCAGCTACTTTAGTAACAGTGAATCCGACTCCTTCAGCACCCACAATTACAGCCGGCGGACCAACAACGTTCTGCTCTGGCGGATCCGTTACCCTGACTTCAACAGCGGGAACAAGTTATTTATGGTCTAACGGTGCAACAACGCAATCCATTACTCCGACAACTGCCGGAACGTATACTGTTCAGGTAACAAATGCATCGGGTTGTCAAAGTACGGCAAGTGCGACTACGATAGTAACTGTGAATCCAACTCCTTCAGCACCCGCAATTACAGCTGGCGGACCAACGACGTTCTGCTCTGGCGGATCCGTTACCCTGACTTCAACAGCGGGAACAAGTTATTTATGGTCTAACGGTGCAACAACGCAATCCATTATCCCGACAACTGCCGGAACGTATACTGTTCAGGTAACAAACGCATCGGGTTGTCAAAGTGCGATAAGTTCCGGAACGAGCATTACGGTTAATCCAACACCGGCTATTTCCCTGGGTACTGTTGTAAATCCAGGTGCATGCGGGGCAACTACAGGATCTGTTACTGTCAATGGAACAGGCTCCGGATCTGTTTCCTGGTCAGGAGCAGCCTCAGGATCAACTGCAACTTCCCTTCCAGCAACAATTCCAAATCTGGGAGCCGGTTCCTACACCATTCTGTTAACAAGTGGTGATGGCTGTGTTTCCAATGCTGTTTCGGCAAGTTTAACAGATCCGGGAGCGCCAACTCCTCCGGTAATTACTTCCGCTTCGACGATTTTATGTCCGGGAGGTTCAATTACGCTTACTTCGTCTTATTCTTCCGGAAATACCTGGTCTACGGCATCAACTGCTTCAAGCATTTCAGTCACAGCAGCTGGTACTTATACCGTTCAGGTTACCAATGCAGGATGTACTTCTACTTCTGCTCCGATCACGATAACAGATGCAGCACCATTTAGTGTGAACGCAGGAAGTGATCAGGATGTTTGTTCTGGAAATTCTGTTACATTGACAGGTATTTCAACCGGTTCCCCGCTTTTGGGATGGGATAATGGAGTTCAGGATGGAATCTCTTTTGTTCCGGTAAATACAAATACCTATACTTTAACGGGAACTGATGTGAATGGATGTCAGCTAAGTGATCAGGTAACAATTACGGTAAATTCGAATCCAACAGTTGCATTTGGAGATTTAGGCCAGGTTTGTAACTACAATCCGGCATTTGTTTTGACGGGTGGAACACCGGCAGGAGGAACATATTCGGGAACCGGAGTTTCGGGAGGAAGTTTTGATCCGGCTGTGAGCGGAGCAGGTAATTTCCCGATAACCTATTCTTATTCGGATGTGAATGGTTGTTCAGGAACAGCACAAGCTACCATTGTAGTGGACGAATGTTTATCTGTTGTTGAAAATGAACAATGGAATCTGACTGTTTATCCGAACCCTTCAGTTGATAAAATCGAGATCTTGTCGGATATTCCGTATAGGAATTTGAAACTCATTGACGCACAGGGAAAATGGATCTTAGATTTAAAGATCGACCAGTTTGAAACGATCAGGACAATTGATTTGTCATCTTACGCAAACGGACATTACACTTTACAGGTATTGGGAGAATTTGGAACCAAATACCACCAGGTTGTGATCAGTAAGTAAATTTAGAATAACAAAAATGGAAAGGAGTCAAAGTGTTTTGGCTCCTTTTTTAGTTTAAAAATGTGTATAATTCATTTACCACAAATGCACAAATTATAACTCGGCTAATGCTTATGCTGATCGCTGATCGCATGTCGCCAATAGCTTTAGCGATGGCACAAGCTTCAGCATAGGCGCACCGCACTCGTTTTTTATTTACCTAAATGATTTCATCAAATTGTGTAAGATAAGGGCGTCTGGTAAGCGCCCTTTAAATTTGTGCATTCGTGGTGAAAATAGAAATGGTGGGTATGCAATTAACTAGTTTTTCTTTTTCGGGGTCTATTGGAGTTTCTTTCGATTGCTTACTTTTGATGTAAAGATTGATCAAGCATGCGAAAACTAAAGATTAATGGGCACGGACACATCTTACCTGAACCTTCGGAGATCCCGAAATTCATGCGTGAGAAGAAATTGTTTTGGATTGATGAGGATAAGAAATTCATGAGGCAAGACGATTGGGCGCGGCCAATAACAGATCCAAGCTTCTTTTTTGATGAAAAAATTGAGTGGATGGAGAAACATAGCATTGATCATGGTGTCATGTTGAATTTATCCCAGGTTTATTGCAATGGTTGGGCTAAGCAGGATGCTTTTGATGCGATCCGATGGCAGAATGATTTCAATGCAAGTGTACAGGAGCGTCGACCGGATAAATTCACCAGTGGGTTTGTGGTTCAGCCACTTTATTTGGATGATGCGCTCAATGAGATTCGCAGGTGTGTAGAAGACTTAAAAATGAACCTGCTTTGCTTGCCAACTCACTTTTTAAATAAGAATAATGAATGGCTTTCCGTGGTAGATGATTCTACTTTGCCCTTGTTCGAATTGGCAAACGAATACAAACTGGCAATCGAAATCCATCCTTATGACGGTGAAAAAATGGTAGCCTTAAAAGATATGTACTGGCGTTTTCACCTGGTTTGGATGATGGCCCAGACGGCAGATACCTTACACATGTACTCATTAAAGGATTTCGTTAATAAATATCCGGATATCCGTACCTGTTTCGCACACGGCTGTATGCTGGGTCAGGCCAATTACGGAAGACGCTTACAGGGATTTGACGGACGCCCGGATCTGTTTACAGAGGCCCGTGATCCGCGTGCAAGTTTAGGACACCCCAACTTGTTTTTTGATACGCTTGTTCATGATTCCTATACACTTCAATTACTGAAAATCCGGGTTGGTTCATCTCAGATCGTTTCAGGACTGGATGATCCTTATCCCCTGGGTGAAATGGAAGGAGTTGCAAACTCATACCCGGGAAGAGTGATTGACTTTGCAGTCGAAGTTGGTATTTTGGAACAGAAAGAATCCGATGCAATTTGGTACGATAACGTATTGCGCTGGTTAGGAAAGACTTCAATTTAATAAACGTATGTTTCGACGGATTTTCTTTCTCCAGCTGCTAATCGGCATTTTGTGCCTATTCCATGCTTTTTGCGGTTTTTCGCAGGAAAGAAAAGATTCGCTCGGACATTTACCGATTGAATATGCCCGCTTTGTCAAAAATAAGGATCAGCGTTACGGATTTTATGAATGGGTAAGCAGAAATAAGGAGGGAAATAGCAAGATTGAAGTGTTTAAATCTGTTGGAAAGGGCCAAACCGATGTGGTCGATTTTAAAATCAACAGGTTTAAGTTTCCTTCGGTTGATTCGATCGAGTTTTTTATTCGCAATGAACGGATCAATAGTTTCCGGATTAGCGAAATCAAACAACGGATCTTTCTGCCGGCATCCAATAAGGATTACGAAGTACTTGCAAAGTATCGCGGAAATATTATTTCAACACTGCATGTAACGGTGCTGCCTTTAGTTACACAGCAGGTTCGGATTGTTCCTTTGCTTAAAATAAAAATCAACAGGGATAGTATCGAAAAGGAATTGAATGACCTGTTTGGAGCTGCAAATGTGCGTTTTGATGTAACGATAGAGCCGGTGTTTGAAAATGATGCGCTTGAGACTGCAAACTTTTTTGAAAACCCGGGAGCCGACAGGTTGAGATATACCGTCCAAATGCGTCACGTTCGGGATACTTACAAACAGGCATACAAAGGAAAAACCACGAATACACTGCTCTTTTTTGTTGTACCGTCATTTGTGAATCCGGAGTTAAAAGGATACATGGTGAAAAATAAGGCTCTGGGCTTTATAGCGAAGAATAATTCCCGCGAATTATCACAGGTCTTGGCTAACGAATATCTGGATGGCTTTGTGAATATAACCGGTACGGATGAGCAAGGGCGAAATCAGACCGGATGGGAGATGAACAACGAAGAATGGCCGAGGATCAATAAAAATCCCCGGATTTATTCGATCATTGATGACTATGAAGAGGTTGTGACAAACAATGGACTGATCGCTTATTACTTTTTTGAACAGGCAAAAGACGGAACGATTATCCTGAAGAATAAAAGTTTTCTGGCATCTGTCTTGCGTCCGATGAAGAAGAATACGTATTCCTACCACCTTCAAATTGATAATATTCTTTACAAAACATTATTCCGGATCAAATCCAAACCATTTAATACACTCCATTTGTTAAGTGTTTTGGCTGTAGTATCCGGATTTATTTATGGATTCCGTAAACTTCGAAGCTTTTTAAAAGCACGACTAAAAAAACCGCGGTGGGTTTCATTTCTCTCGCGGGTAATTCAATGGACCGGAATACTTGTTTTGTCTTATGCCTTAATTCTGGTGGTTGATCTTGGTTATTCGTGGTTTGAAGTAACAGACGGGATTATTAAGTCATACTCCGGCCGGGATGAGAAAAAGGTTCTGAGTTTCTTGTTCGATAATAAACATCCGAATAAATTGGAGGAGAAGGCGATCGGATCTGAATTAATTATCAAACGGGATAAAAATTATTTCCTGTATGAGCGAAAAAAAGTGCTCTACTTCAAAATGAATGTTTCCAAATCAAATGTTCCTTTAAAGCTTCGCCTGATTGCAAATTCGGATTCACTTAAAACTTCCTTACTCGATGATCCGATTGTGGCGGAAAGTCATTACATGGTTGTGAAGATATACTCACCGAAAGGAAAATGGCTGCGTGATCAGGTATATAATCATTTGGGTGTTGATCTGACAGCGAAGTTGAAATTGCAGGATCCGCCAAAGCGCATTTTGATCTTTGTGAATGGATATCGGCCAACTTCACTTGGAAGCACTTTCGAGGAGAATTTCGAAGGTGTGCGTAGCAATGGCTTGGAATTTCCGAATTCCCTGAATCGTTTATTTACCGAAGACCGGTACAACTATTGGAATCCGTGGAGACAAATCGATGATACTTTCAAAATAAGGATCAATCCCACAGAATACTATTATGCCGATGGTCACCATTCCGTTGCAACATCCAATCATCGGAGCCTGCTGAATTTTAGCACGAATTCCAGTATTTATCCGAAAAGATGTAAAAATAAGACACATCACATATGCTATACTACCAGTACAGTCGGTTCGAAAATTTTCGGTTCGAAAAAAGCAAAAACTTTTGGTCTGCTCGCTACCAAATCCAATAAGGGTGGATTCTCAATCCGGGCAAATAGTGGCAGGATCGCGGGCCGGAATTTATATCAAATGTTAAATGAATTGCCCAATTCTTCGGCAAATGACACGCTTTACATCATTGCTCACAGCATGGGATTCGCTTATGCCCAGGGAATAATTCGGGAAATGAGGGGGAAAATAAATTTTGGAGGATACTATATCCTGGCCGCAGAAAATCCGGCAGCCGGTAACGTTAATTTGAAAGAATGGAAACAGGTTTGGCAATACGGAAGTAATTTACATACGGTTCATCAGGATGCTCCCTGCCTTCAGGATGGAGTAGCTCCACAGGCTTCCGTGAAAGGTTTAACTGAAAAACAGCGGATCTATATTCCGCGAAATCTTTATAAGCATAAAGGATATTTTGATTCCCACTTTATCGGATATTATAATTGGATTTTGCACATTCCGTCCGGTAAAAAGGGCCACATCCAACAACGATAAGAGTCCGCCGTGGCGGACGAAGACTGAGGCTCCGTCTCACAAGACGGGCAAGCCGAAGGAAAAGCGTTAGTCCGCCGAGGCGGAAGGCTCCGTCTCACTCAATCCGAAGCGATCATTTGTTTGATCTGCTATGGGTCAAGACGGGCAAGCCGAAGGACAAGCGTTAGTCCGCCGAGGCGGAAGGCTCCGTCTCACTCGATCCGAAGCGATCATTTTGTTGATCTGCTTTGGGTAAAGACGGGCAAGCCGAAGGGATCAAGACTACTTTATTCAAAGATAATTCATTATTAAAGCATAAATGAAGCATAAATGAAGCATAAATGAAGCATAAATGAAGCATAAATGAAGCATAAATGAAGCATAAATGAAGCATAAATGAAGCATAAATGAAGCATAGATATAGCGACGTTTGTATATTTATTTAACATAGTAAACGTGTATTTAACTGCTGCTAAACTAGGACTAAAAAAACGAATGCCTATTCATCTATTGCCTCTTATAAATAACAGTAATCGGGTAGTTGGATATACCCTATTTATGGTATTGTAGAATCCTTCATAAGAGATCAATTTTGCTATTTAGAATTATTCTATATAGCATGAACCTGTATCTCGACAGTAGGACCCAATTGATTAGTCTCGGATTCAAGGAATTGGTCCGGTCAATTTTTGGGGAGGTTTCTGTTAAATGGCACTCCGGAAACCCTGGAAAAGAACAGGTAAATCCTGAAAAAAAGCAAGTTTTAGTCTACAATTTTTCTGATAATTACCAGGAAATTGAGAATAATCTGAAAATAACTCCTGAAGACACCAATTGCATTAAAGTTGTTTTAATCATCAGTGGAGATGTTTCTGGCCTTCCTAAACTGGTATCTTATGGAGTTTCCGGATTCATTGATATAAACTGTACCCTGGATGAATTAAAAGAAGCATTCCAAAAGATGCTCCATAACCAGAATTATTACTGTGAAGTGGTTTGGAATAGAATTCTCAATCAGGACGACGAAATTACTTCACCTACTCAATTCAGCCTCACCAAACGCGAAACAGAGATCGTCGAGTCCTTATTAAATGGGAAATCGACTGCGGAAATAAGCCGTGAATTGGGCTTAAGTCCGCATACAGTCCAAACTCATCGGAAAAACTGTTTCAGGAAATTAAAAGTGAAGTCCTTGTCTGAATTGCTGCTGTTCGAAATGGAAAATCAAGTATTCAAGAAATAGCCTTACCCTGTGGAAGGTATTTTTTTCCGCTTGTTTCGGCGATTGTGGAAAAGTAGTTTACAGGGTAAATTTGCATCAGTTATTTAGAAATATTATAAATAGTAAAAAAAATCAAACAAAATAAATATGAAAAAAGGATTACTTCTATCATTCTTAACACTAGCTGGTTTTTCAAATGCACAGTTGGTAAGCGATTCAGTATCAATGGGTGCCGGATATGCAAATAACATCTGGTACAGTTTGGAAAATGATGAACAGGGAACAGCTCAGGCAGCAAATAACTGGGATTTGGGTTTTGCAGCGTCTATCAGCCAATTTAACCCATTAGCTGCTTCTATCATTTTCAATAATAAAATTGGAACTGTTTATGCTGTTCCGGGAACAAACGGAACGGATTTGGCAACTGCTGATACTACAGGTATTTCAACATGGACTACACTTTATAACTCTGAATTAACATGGACTGAAGGAGCTTTGAATGCTGCAAGTTCGGGCGGAACTGATTACGGTTGGGGGAATTACGATGCGGTAAACCATACAGGAATTATTGCTAACCGTGTTTTCGCTATAAAGTACTCGAATGGTTCTTGTAAACTGTTCACTGTTTCATTGTCTTTCATGAATTCGGAATACACAGTGAATTATTCAAATGCGGATCATTCAGGAACCGGTTCTGTAATAATATCGATCACTCCGTACGCAACGAAAAACTATGTTTATTATCCATTAGGTGGAGCAGTTGTGGACAGAGAGCCTGCTTCAGTATCCTGGGATTTATTATTCACACAATATGCTGCAAACAACGGAGCGCCTTACCCGTACAACATGGTAACTGGTGTGTTGCATAACGTTGGAGTAGAGGTTGCGGAAGTTCATCCTGTGAATAATCCTGAAACAGATATGTCTTTCGGAACTGCAACTTATTCCGAGGATATCAACACAATCGGATACGACTGGAAAACTTATGCAGGATCTTATACAATTGAAGATTCATTGGTTTACTTCGTGAAAGATGTAGACGGGGATTACTGGAGACTGATCATGACAGGTTTTTCAGGAAGCAGTTTAGGTAAAACAGTTTTCAAAAAGGAAAAAGTGGCTTCCTTGAATGTTTCTGAAAACCAGGAATTGATCTCTGGAATTTTCCCTAATCCTGCTGCAGATAATGTAACTGTAATGGTTGATTCCAAATCAAATGCAACTGTGAAGGTAATGAATATGACAGGTCAGGTGGTGTTTGAAAATACTGCTGCTTCAAATGCATTGGAAGCGATGAGTATCTCAACGACAGACTTTACAAACGGGATGTATTTGGTTCAGGTTTCTAACGGAACAGCAACTACAACTCAACGTTTGCTTATACAGCATTAATTTTCTGATTGAACTAAGATGAAAAAAATCGGTTTTTTATTCCTTGCACTTTTAACACTGACAACTGCCTGTAATTCAGGTGGGGAATCAGAAGGGAAGAAAGAGGAAAAAGTAGTAGAGAAACGTATCGTATCTCTGAACGGATCAGTAACAGAAATCATCTACGCAGTGGGTTCCCAAAAGGAACTCATTGGCGTTGATGTTACCAGCACATACCCGGCAGCAGCTGAAAAGCTGACAAACCTGGGACATGTCCGCAAACTGGCAGTTGAAAGTTTACTGGCATTGAATCCAACACATGTGGTGATGCTGGAGGACGAAGTTTCCCCGGATCTGAAGTCTAAATTGAAACAGGCAAAGATCGAATTGGTGACTTTCAAGCACCCGAACAGTGTGGAAGATGCTAAGTCGTTGGTAAAGGAAGTGGCAAAATGGTTGGGGAAATCAGAGGATGCGAAGAAAATCGTTTCTGAAATTGATTCGGATATTAAGGACCTTTCAAAACTGGCTAAAAAACCTAAGGTACTATTCGTTTATGCAAGAGGAGCAGGAACTTTGATGGTTGCCGGAGAAAACACACCGCTTGAAAAAATGATCGTTTTAGCTGGCGGAGAAAATGCGGGGAAAGGATTCACGGATTTCAAGCCTTTAACAAGCGAATCGGTAATTGCTGCAAATCCTGATGTGATCCTCATGTTTACTTCAGGTGCTCAAAGTTTGGGGCCTGACGGAATCTTCAACGTTCCGGGAGTAATGGCAACAAATGCAGGGAAAAATAAATCATTGATCCAAATGGATGGCCAGCTGCTTAGCGGATTTGGTCCGCGTGTGGGAAAAGCATTGATTGAATTAAATAAAGAATTGAAAAAGATCAAATAGTTCAATAGTTGAACCTTGAACTTTTTGGAAAAAATTATATGTCAAGACAAGGGATAATAGGTCTTTCGTTATTGGTTTTACTGATAGTTTGCTTTGTGGTAAACCTGTCAGTAGGGAATGTTAATGTCCCGATTTCCCATGTCTTTGGCAGTTTGGTTGAGAAGCTTGGAATTCAAACCAATCTGAAAATAACGGAGATTGAATACCATGTCGTTTACAATATCCGGTTTCCCAGAGCAGTCTATTCCTGTTTGATTGGTTCAGGTTTAGCAGTCTCGGGTGCTGCACTGCAAGGAGTTTTCAGAAACCCTTTGGTTGACTCCGCCTTGATCGGGATCTCAACGGGAGCTTCCTTATTTGCATCGCTATTCATTTTGTTCAGCGGATTAGTTCCCTGGTTGATTATTTTCAACGAGGGACTTTCTCTTTCTATCGTAGCCTTTCTTGGTGCTTCAATTGTTGCATTTATTGTTTACAGGTTGTCTTTGAGCAATGGAGAGATTAATTCACTGACACTCATCCTGGCAGGAATTGCATTGAATGCACTTACGGCAGCATTAACAGGCTTACTGACCTTTTTTGCAACAGACGATGAATTAAGGGATCTGACCTTTTGGACACTTGGGAGCCTGGGATCTGCAAACAATGATTCTGTTTTGTTATTGGCTGTTTTCACTATCGTTCCGATGATCCTGATTTTCTTCCAGGCCAGGAGCCTGAATGTCCTCGCATTGGGAGAAAGTAATGCACAGTACATGGGGTACAAAGTGAAAACGATCAAACTCCTGGTAATTATTTGTTCGACCTGTATGGTTGGTTCTGCAGTTTCAATGGCTGGAGTGATCGGGTTTATCGGCTTGGTAGTTCCTCATATTATTCGAATTGTATCTGGACCCAACCACAAATTACTTTTGCCTTTCAGCGCTTTTTTCGGAGCCATTCTTCTTTCGGGTGCGGATATGATTTCGCGCACGATCTTGCCTCCGACAGAAGTTCCGATCGGAATCATTACTGCCTTAATGGGAACCCCGGTTTTCATTGCGATCATTTTCAAACACAAACGTAAATTCTCAGTTTGATAGAAGCGAAAAACATAGCGTTCGCAGTAAAAGGAAAACAAATCCTGAAACCGCTTAATTTTATAAGCGATAAGGAGGAATTTATCGTTATTCTTGGTCCGAACGGAGCAGGTAAAAGTACACTTGTGAAATTGCTTTCAAACGGCTTGAAACCAACTGCAGGAACCATTTCCTATTACGGAAAAGAACTAAAGGATTGGACGCCGGATAATTTAGCGAAGTACAGAGCATACATGCACCAGGAAAGCATGATCGCTTCCAATTTTACTGTGCGGGAGGTTTTGGAAATGGCACGTTACCGGTACCCGGAATCTAAAACCCGGTTCAATAAGTTCATTCTTGGAAAGATCGTAGAAGAACTGAATTTGCAAAACCTTCTGGATATGGAGTTTAATTTCCTTTCGGGTGGAGAAAAACAGCGCGTTCAGTTTGGAAGGGTACTGCTGCAATTGGAAAGCGAAGATAAGGCTTCGCCCTTTGGAGGGGGAGTGAGTGGGAGGACTGAAATTCAACCAATCAAATATTTATTCCTGGATGAGCCCCTGAACAACCTGGATGTACGCTACCAAATTGAATTATTAAAATACGCTCGTAAATTCGTGGACGATAAACGCGGAAGTGTCGTTGTGGTAATGCATGATATTAATTTGTGCTACCAATATGCCGATCGGGTTTTGTTGATGAAAAAAGGAGAGGTCATTACGGATGGAACGATCCGTGAAGTCATGCTTCCGGAATTACTGAGCGAAACGTATCAAATCGAATTAGAACAAATTCAGTCCCTTGACGGAGAGGTCTTTTACAGGCATGTATCTTATTCCTCAAGCCTGCTGATAACAGAATGAAGTAAGAACTAGCGAAAGCTAGTGATAAATCATCACTGTAGTGATGACAAATAAAATAAATACAAAACAACAATGGAAACAACTTTGTCACTAAAAGAAGCTTTCAACCAATTGAAAGAAAGCGAACCGAAATTAAGAATCAGAGAATACGCAAAGCGTTTGAATGCTTCCGAGGCAGAATTGGTTGCTTTGGGTGTAGGAACAACTGCTGTCCGTTTACGTCCTGAATTCGTATCAATTCTTAGCGAAATCGAATCACTTGGTTTTGTAATGGCTTTGTCGAGAAATGACGATGTGGTTCATGAGCGTAAAGGAATTTATGAAAACTTCAGTACCACACCGCATGCATCATTGTTTGTTGGAAAAGACATTGATTTGCGTATTTTCCCAAGCTCATGGGCATACGCATTTGCTGTAACGGAAGGTGATGAAAAACCACGCCACAGTTTGCAGTTCTTTACAACTGACGGAGTTGCAACGCATAAAATTTACCTGGAGTCAAAAAGCAATATGGAAGCATATAGCACTTTGGTTGAAAAGTATAAAGACGAGAATCAGTCGGCTGAACTGGAAATCGGGGCTTTGTTGCCACTGGAGTCACCTGAATTACCTGATAGCGAAATCGATGTAAAAGCATTCCAGGAAGGCTGGATCAATCTGAAAGATACGCACGAGTTCTTCGGTTTGTTGAGAAAACATAAATTGACAAGAACTCAGGCTTTGCGTTTGGCACCGGATGAGACTTATGCAAAACAAATCGATAACAAAGCATTGCGCAGAGCATTGGAATTGGCTGCTAAAGACCAGGTTTCGATTATGGTTTTTGTAGGAAATGCAGGAATGATACAGATTCATACAGGTGAGGTGAAAAACATTGTGGAGCATGGTCCGTGGATCAATGTCCTGGATCCGATGTTCAATCTACACGCCAAAGAAGATGCCATTACTCAATCGTGGATCGTTCGCAAACCAACTGAAGATGGAATTGTTACTTCATTGGAATTGTTCAATGCGAAGAACGAATTGATCTGTACGCTTTTCGGAGCACGTAAACCCGGAATCCCTGAGTTGGAATCCTGGAGAAAATTGATTGAACAATTGTAAATCATGAACCAAAAAGCGTATTTGCTTCTTTTAATGAGTGTTCTGAGCGGTCTTGCGGCTGCTCAGGATACTTTATATATCAAAGATGAAGCGGGGACAGCTGTGCCGTTTGCACAAGTTACGATTCAGGATCTGAATGCAAAAAAAACAAATGTTGTTCAATCAAATGATGCCGGAATCTTAATCGTTCCGAATTCGGTTTATTTGAGCGAGCAACAAGTGATCGTAAAAGTCAATACAGATGGATTTCACCAGGAAGTAGATACTATTTCCAAAGGGAAGAGCCACCGGATCTTATTAAGAACAAATGCCAAAGACATTGGCGAAGTAGTGATTACCGGACAACTGGGAACCGGTTCACTGACAGGTTCTACGAACAAAGTGAAACTGATCGACAGGGCAACAATTGATGCAAAAGGTGCCGTAAATCTTCGCGATTTATTACAAAACGAATTAAATATCCGGATCAGCCAGGACCAGATTCTTGGAAGTGGAATGTCCATGCTGGGTATCGGTGGAGAAGGTGTGAAAATACTGATAGATGGTGTTCCGCTTATCGGTCGCCAGAATGGAAACATTGATTTAAGTCAGATCAATCTTTCGAATATTGAACGGGTCGAAATTGTGGAAGGACCGCTCAGTACCAATTATGGAAGCAATGCCATGGCAGGTACCATTAATTTGATTACAAAAAAGCCGAAAAATAAAGGCTACGATATAAATCTGGGTGCTTTCTACGAAACAGTCGGGAATTACAATTTGAATTTGGGATTGACTTCACGGATTAAGAATCATTCCGTTTCTGCATATGCAGCAAGAAACTTTTTTGATGGCTGGACACCGGGAGATCAGTGGCTTGAATTTCCGAAAAAGGAAGTAGCGGATTCCGGAAGGTTTCAGCAATGGAAAATGAAGGAACAATACCTGGGCGGATTGAAATATTCATACAGGTTCAAAAAAATAGAATTGATCCCGTCATTGGATTTATTCCGCGAAAAGATCGTAAACAGGGGATATCCGAGAGCACCTTACCAGATTTCAGCTTTTGATGATGACTATGTGACCAATCGTCAGAATGCAGGCCTGGAAGTGATCGGATGGTTAAAGACCAATCTGAAACTGGACGTGCAGCTCAATTATTCCAATTACAAGCGCATCAAGAACTCTTACTTGACGGATCTGACAACACTTGATCGTAAATTACTGGCAAGTTCGGAACAGGATACATCGCGCTTCGTGCTTTATTTCAATCGTGTCACGCTAACGAGAAATAATACAGATAAAAAATTCAATTACGAAGTTGGTTACGATATCAATTACGAAGAAGGATTTGGCAGCAGGATTGAAAACCGGAGAAAGGAAATAGGTGATTATGCACTTTTCGGAACCTTCAATTGGGCACCCTGGACCTGGTTGAATTTGAAACCGGGCCTTCGCGTTACGTATAATTCATTGTACAAAGAAGCATTTATGCCGGCATTGAATGTGAAATTAGGAAAGAAGAAACACATTCTTCGTGGGAGTATTGCTTCCGGTTTCCGCTCTCCGTCAATTAAGGAATTGTATATGGAGTTTGTAGATATCAATCACAACATCCATGGAAACCCGGATTTGAAACCGGAAATCGCGAATCATGTTCAGGCTTGGTATAACTTCAGTTGGGAACCGAAGAAAATGACTTTCGGATTTGAATTATCGGGTTATTACCAGGATATTCATAACCGCATCAGTTTATCACAATCAGCTGATGGAGTGAATTACAGTTATTTCAATATCGATCAGTTCTATGCAACAGGAATCCAGTCTTTGGTGAAAATTGGTCAGAAGCAATGGAATGTAAGCGCCGGTTTCAACTACATCGGTACAGCTTCCAACTATTCCGACGGCAGGTATGCTTACTCTCCCGAATTGGTCTCAAATCTGTCTTATCAGCTGAAGAACGGAACAACGAGATTCAGTGCATTCTACAAATACACTGGGAAGGTGGTTGCTTACTTTGTGAATGAAGATGCTTCGATCACCCAACAATTCATTTCAGATTACCAGTTATTGGATTTCCAGGTTCAGCAGTTGTTCTTGAAGAAAACCCTGAGCGTTTCATTGGGAGCAAAGAACTTACTGAATGTTACAAATATCAATACCGGGAACGGAACAGCAGGCGGGGCACACATTTCGAATACCGGAACAGCACCGATAGCCTGGGGAAGAAGCTTCTACCTGAATATTACTTATTTGATAAAATCAAAGCAATGAAAAAAGGACTTTTGATCGCATTGATCCCTGTTTTAAGTGCATGCTTTAAAAAAGAAATTCCGGTTGAAAAACCGGTTTCAGGGGCTGCAACTGCCCAGGTGGAACTCGGAGGAAATTATGCCAATCAGATTTATTATGATTTGGAAACAAATTCGGTAGTGAGGCAAAATAACCGCGAGGTTTGGGATTTGGCATTTGAAGCAGGAGAAAGCGGATTCCATATTTTATTGAATGAATCAAGGATCATGGCTGCGGCACTTTCTTCTGAAACGGATATCAATGCACTGACTTCTGATGCGGGTTTGACTTATACCTGGGATCTTCATACCGGAAACCTGGACTCTACGGCAATCGGGAATTGGCAAAGTTCGGGTAAAGTGTATGCAATTGATCTGGGAACAGGACTTTCAGGTGCGAGTTTGGGCAAGAAGAAATTAAAAGTTCTATCTGTCAGCAATACGGAATATCAAATCCAGTTTGCAGATTTAAACAGCACTACGATTCATACTTTTACCATTCCGAAATCTTCCACTGCAGGATTCACTTATTTTTCCATGACGGGAAGTGGTACCTTAATGGATATCGAACCGGCCAAAGAAACCTGGGATTTGGTTTTCACAGCTTATTGTCATGTGTTTGATGAGCACACACCTTATTCGGTGGTAGGTGTTTTGTCTAATCGGTATGGCGTGAAAGTACAGGAGATATCAATTCCCTTTGCCGATTTCAAACATTCGGACATTATTGAAGCCGAATTTGAAGACCGGATCAACGTGATCGGTTACGATTGGAAAACGTACGATTTTGACAACGGAACCTACGTCGTGAGCAGCAACCGGACCTTTGTGGTGAAAACGGTCAACGGACGTTATTACAAACTGCGCTTTATTGATTATTACGACCAGAATGGTGTTAAAGGAGCTCCGAAGTTCGAATTGCAGGAGTTAATCCCATAAAATTATCCGACGGACTAACAGTAAGGGCGCGATTAATCGCGCCCTTACTGTTTTGTCAACAAAATAAACAAAACCACTTTTCAATTTTACTTCGATTCCGATAGCTATCGGAATCACACTTTCTGTTAACTTTGCCGCAAATTCACTTACAATGGCTCAAAAACCGGCAATTCCAAAAGGAACAAGAGATTTTTTACCCGATGAGGTAGCTCGCCGTACGTATATTTTCGACACAATTAAATCTGTATTCAAAACCTATGGTTTTGCTCCGATCGAAACTCCGTCTTTTGAACTCTCCAGTACTTTATTGGGAAAATATGGAGAAGAAGGTGATCGCCTGATCTTTCGCATTTTGAATTCGGGAGAAAAGATGAAAAAAGCTGATTTGGATGCTTTGAAGTCTGAAAACCTGGCGCGATTTGCAAATTCGCTTGCTGAAAAAGCGCTTCGCTATGACCTGACTGTTCCCTTTGCGCGTTTTGTTGTGCAGCATCAGAATGATTTGTCTTTTCCATTCAAAAGATACCAGATTCAGCCCGTTTGGAGAGCAGATCGTCCGCAGCACGGACGTTACCAGGAGTTTTACCAGTGTGATGCAGATGTGGTTGGTTCGGATTCCTTATTGTATGAGGTAGATTTCGTGCAGATCTTCGACCAGGTATTAACCAATCTTCAGATTCCGGGCTTTACGATCAAGATCAATAATCGCAAGATCCTTTCCGGAATAGCTGAGGTTTCGGGTGAAAGCGATAAACTGATCGATATTACCGTAGCAATCGATAAACTCGACAAGGTCGGTGAAGAAGGGGTAATCAAGGAATTACTTGAAAAGGGTGTTTCGGAAAATGCGATCGGTATTATTTCTCCCTTGTTTCAGATTGGTGGAAGTAACGAAGAGCGCTTAGCTCAAATGAAAACCTTCCTGAAAGATTCGGAAATCGGGTTGAAAGGAATTGAAGAATTGGAATTCGTATTGAACCAGACAACTGAATTAGGCCTGGAGCGTGCGGAAATAGAATTTGATGTCACACTTGCAAGAGGATTGAACTATTACACGGGAGCTATCTTTGAAGTGAAGGTACACGATGTAAAAATGGGCTCTATCTGTGGCGGTGGTCGCTACGATGACTTAACAGGTTTGTTCGGACTTTCGGGACTTTCCGGGGTCGGGATTTCATTTGGTGCAGACCGTATTTATGATGTTCTAAACGAATTAGACCTCTATCCGGAAGATACAAATGCTGGTTTGACTTTGTTGTTTGCTAATTTTGGAGACAAAGAAGCTGCTTATTGTATGAAACTGACAAAAAAACTGCGTCAGATTGGAGTAGATTGCGAGGTTTACCCGAGCGCAGTTAAAATGCAGAAGCAATTCAAATACGCAGATAACCGGAAAGTGAAATTTGTAGCGCTGATTGGTGACGATGAATTAACAAAAGGCCAGTTACAGGTTAAAAACATGGAGTCGGGAGAACAAAAAGCAATGACTGAAACGGAGTTACTGCAATTTTTTAAAGGATAATCGAAAATGGATCAGTTTATTATAGACAATCAATGGGTTTCATTAGGGAAACTCGACGAAATATTGGCATCGGATGCACAACTTGCTATCAGTGAAGATGCAAAAGCAGGAATTGTAAAATGCCGTACTTACCTGGATGAGAAAGTAGCCAAAAGCGATCGCTTGATCTATGGGGTAAATACGGGTTTCGGGAGTTTGTGTGATACGGCCATTTCGAATGAAGATTTGGAACAATTACAGCGAAACTTGGTTCTTTCACATGCGTGTGGAATGGGCGAGCGTGTTCCGGAAGAAATCGTGAGAAGATTATTGATCCTGAAAATAATGGGGCTTTCCCATGGCGCTTCCGGAGTACAATTGGAAACGGTGGAACGCTTAATTTTCTTCTACAACAATCACATTCACCCGGTTGTTTTCCAACAGGGAAGTTTGGGAGCATCGGGAGATTTAGCACCGTTGGCTCATTTGGTTTTGCCGCTTTTGGGTGAAGGAACCGTTATGTTTGAAGGAAAAGAATATACCTCAAAAGAAATCAATCAACGTTTTGGACTCAGTCCGATTGTTTTGAGATCAAAAGAAGGATTGGCCTTGCTGAACGGAACACAGTTCATGTCGGGTTATGCTTCATATGCTATTTCTCATGCACGAAAATTGTGGAAACAATTCAATGAAATAGCTTCGATCTCTTTGGATGGTTATGATGGACGTAAAGAGCCTTTCGGAATCCAGGTAAATGAGATCCGCAACCAGGTCGGTCAGATCAAAACAGCTGAGATTTTCAGAAGTTTATTGGCAGACAGTGAATTGGCGAACCGGGAAAAAGCCCATGTACAGGATCCGTATTCTTTCCGCTGTATTCCGCAGGTTCACGGAGCTTCATATGATACGATTGAGCATTGTGCAACCATTGTAGAACGAGAGATCAACGCAGTTACTGATAACCCTACTGTGTTCCCGGATGATGATATCGTGGTTTCGGCTGGAAATTTCCACGGACAGCCACTTGCTTTAGCCATGGACTTTTTGGCGATTGCCCTGGCAGAGATGGGAAGTATCAGTGAGCGTAGAATTTACAAATCGATTTCCGGTACACGCAGTTTGCCTGCATTTTTGGTTGCAAAACCGGGATTGAACTCAGGTTTCATGATCACACAATACACCTGTGCTTCGATTGTAAGTCAGAACAAGCAATTATGTACACCTGCCAGTATTGATACCATTGATTCAAGTAACGGTCAGGAAGATCACGTTTCGATGGGGGCAAATGCCGCAACGAAGTTATTCCGCGTAATTGACAACTGTTATTCGATCCAGGGAATTGAGATCTTGCATGCCTGTCAATCGCTGGAATTCCGGAGACCGGCTAAATCCGGAGCGCGCCAGGAAGAGATATTTGTTAACTTTAGAAAAAAAGTTCCTTTTGTGAAAGAGGACGGGTATATGCATCCCTTAATGCAATCAAGTAAAGAATTTGTAAAAGCAGGAATATGAGTGAAAATTACACAGATATGAACGAGGAAGTTCAGGAAAATAAAAAAAGACCGGTTTTACTAACGGTGCTTTGTATTTTGAGCTTCATTGTCGTTGGTTTTGGAGTATTGGGAGTTTTATTCTCGATCATTGGCGGACAGCCGAGTGCAGAAGAGATTGAATCTACCTATAATTTATCCATCCAGGCTGCCAGTGATATGCGGGACCAGAAAATTATCTGGCTGGCAGAGATATTGGAACAGGGAGCTGACTTAGTGGCTTACCAGCAACACCGGTACTGGTCTGTTTTAATGATCAATGCTTTGACCATGATTACAGGTTTCGTAGGAGTTTTGTTTATGTTCAAAGGAAAAAAATTAGGATTCCATTTATACATTATTTACAATTTGCTTAGTATCGGAGGTACCTTTTTAATCGTTCCGTCACACATGGTGCCGATGGCTTCCGTAATTATGAACTTAATCCTTTCCGGATTGTTTATCTTCCTTTACAGCTTGAATCTAAAGTGGATGAATAAATAATTCATACAAAAATTCAAAAAGGTCATCGAGCATTGAAAATCTTGACCGAAGCGTCAATGGTAGTCGAAATACCTTTTCAATTGATATTAAAAGCTCAGTCTGTCAGTACGGATTGGGCTTTTTTCTTTACCAACCAGGGATAGCAACGTAAATTGTCAATTAGTCCCGGAAGATGGAACTTCTTGATAATTAAATCATTTAGTTTTAACAATTTATCTCAAAATCACCACCATTCAGTTCAATTTTGCATGCTTTTAATTGGCTTTGAACACATTTAACTAAACGGATAAGCATTTTACAAAATGTTAAAAATACTTAATCTACATTTGTTTCATGTGAGTTTGACGAGAAGCGAAGGGCCCTCGAATTCGAAAAATTCACAGTCATAAATCAATGATGTTCAATCAATTAAACTATTAGACATGCGCAAAAAATTACTTTTAAGTGTACTAACTTTAATGGGAATGATTTCGACTGGGAATTCATTTGCACAGGAAGCACACCTCAGTTGCGGACTTGAGAAAGAGCGGCAAAAATTACTTGCTGAAAACCCCCAACTGGCGGAAGACTACAGAAAACTGCTTAATCGATATACGGAAAACAGGCTTGTCAATGGAAAATCTACAACCATTCGCGTTATTCCGATTGTCTTCCACGTAGTCCACGAATATGGAACAGAAAATATTTCCGATCTCCAGGTCAGAGATCAGGTTCGTATCCTAAACGAGGATTTTCAAAAAAGAAACCAGGATACGATTCTCGTAGTGCCGCCATTTGATACAATCATCGGGAACACAGGGATCGAGTTTCGCCTGGCAACATTAGACCCTTGGGGAAATTGCACAAACGGTATCGAGCATATTTACCACCACCAGACAGTTCAGGCAGATGCTTATTCGAAACTAAATCAATGGGATCGCGACAAATACCTGAATATATGGGTTGTAGGTACAATGGGTGAGCCTGGAGTTGCCGGATTTGCACATTACCCAACAGATGTAACCGGTGGAGGATTCTGGCGGGATGGAGTAGTGGTTCTTCACAATTATACCGGAAGTATCGGTACAAGTTCTCCGGGACACTCAAGAGTGTTGACTCATGAAGTTGGTCACTGGTTGGGTTTACCTCACACTTGGGGAAGCGATAACGATCCGGGTGCTCCGACAAGTTGCGGACAAGACGATGGAATCGGTGACACTCCGAATTGTATCGGCTTAACTTCTTGTGATTTAAATGCAAATACATGCGTCGAATCGACCGCTCCCGGAAACTATTGGCCGGTGGATGTAAATGACAATACACAGAATTACATGGATTATTCTTTTTGTAATCTGATGTTCACAAACGGGCAGGCAAACTTTATGAATAACGTATTGGATCAGACCACAAGCGGACGAAATAATTTGTACACTGCTACCAATCTGGACGAAACTGGAACAGCTGATCTGACTCCTGTTACCTGTATTCCGGTAGCAGACTTTTATGTGGATGTAAATGGTGCTATTGGTAATTCAGGTCCAAATGCAAATGCAATGACTGCTTGTGTAAATAATCCGATTGAATTTAAAGATGCTTCCTGGAAGGCTGCGGTCACTTCCTGGTCGTGGAGTTTCCCTGGTGGAAGCCCGGCAACTTCAACAAGTCAGGATCCGATAGTAACTTATGCTGCTCCGGGATGGTATGATGTGACACTGACAGTTGCAAATGCAATCGGTTCAGATACGAAAACAATGAACCACATGATTTATATTCAGGGTGAGTGGGCCGAATACACTGGTCCGCGAGTAGAAGATTTCAATCAAAACGGAAACTTCTGGATCACTCATAATCCTGAAGGAAACTACGCTTCATTTAATCGTGTAACATCTGGCGGAAGAGGAAATTCAGCATGTTTCAAGTTAAACAACTTCAAAGATGTTTCCGGAGCTCAAATGTTTACTGAAGATTGGTATTACAATGATCGTTTGGGAAATGCAAAAGACTATTTGATCTCTCCTGCTCTTGATTTAAGAAGCACTTCAAATGTGACTGTTTCATTTGATTATGCTTACGGTACAAAAGCAACTGCTACGGAAGATATTACTGAGAAATTGGTGGTATACTATTCTAGAGACTGCGGTAAAACATGGATACAGAAAACATCTCTTACAGGCGCTGCTTTGGTAACTGCAGGATATGTCGGGAATACAGACTTCGTTCCTGATAATGATCTGGATTGGAAAACAGTTAGTTTTACTCACACGCCAACAGCTGCTGATAACAAAACCAAATTCAAATTTGAGTTTGTTGCTTCTGATTTGTCTTCGAACTTCTATTTCGACAACTTCAATGTTTCAGGAACATTGGGAATTGAAGACAACGGAATGTTATCATCGATTTCTCTTGCTCCGAATCCTGTCGCTACAGGGTCCGACTTGTCAGTTGAAGTTCCGAACACGGAAATGGGAATGAAACTGATTGTAATGGATTTGAAAGGAGCGATTATCTCAACTACTGAGGTTCCTGCTGCCTCAGGTGTTCAAACAGTAAACATTCCTATGAACGTTGCTAAAGGATGTTATATCCTGTCTGCTGTTCAGGGAGCTGCAAAATCTACACACAGAGTAGTGGTATATTAATAAGGATTTTAATTATCAATTATCAAGGAGTAAATCTTTGGGAGATGCTCCTTGATAATTAAATCATTCATCATTCATAATTGGTTTTGTGCTGATTTATAATTATTTAGCAGTGATTTTAGTGTTTTCTTTTTTATAACGCTGGAATATGTGCTATCTTTGCACCAAAATTCCAAGTATTTCTAATGATTTCAGTAAATAATCTCTCACTTCAATTCGGTAAACGTATTCTATTTGATGATGTAAATCTCAAATTTGGTTCAGGTAATTGCTACGGTGTTATTGGTGCCAATGGTGCCGGTAAGTCTACATTCTTAAAGATCTTAACTGGCGAGCAGGACCCAACTTCAGGACGTATTGAATTGGAACCTGGAAAACGGATGGCCGTATTGAGTCAGAACCATTTTGAGTTTGACCAGTTTGAAGTATTGCAAACAGTAATCATGGGACATAAGCGCTTGTTTGAGATTATGACCGAAAAGGATGCATTGTATGCAAAACCGGACTTCTCAGATGAAGATGGAATGCGCGCTTCTGAATTGGAAGGCGAATTCGCAGATTTGGAAGGATGGAATGCTGAAACCGATGCTGCAACCTTATTGAGCAACTTGGGAATTGACGAAAGCAAGCATTACATGAAAATGGAGGATGTTCCTTCGGAATATAAAGTACGTATCTTGTTGGCGCAGGCTCTTTTCGGAAACCCGGATGTCCTGGTACTCGATGAGCCTACCAATGACCTGGATCTGAAAACGATCGGGTGGCTGGAAGATTTTCTGCTTGATTTCAGAAATACAGTGATCGTTGTATCGCATGACCGTCACTTCCTGGATACGGTGTGTACGCATATTTGTGATATCGATTTCAGCAAGATCAATGTATTTACAGGAAACTATACTTTCTGGTATCAGTCATCTCAGTTGGCAGCTCGTCAACGTGCAGATAAAAACAAGAAAGCAGAAGATAAAAAGAAAGAATTACAGGACTTTATTTCCCGTTTCTCGGCAAATGCTTCGAAATCAAAACAGGCAACAAGCCGTCGTAAATTGATCGATAAGTTGGATCTGGAAGAAATTCAGCCTTCTTCACGCCGTTATCCTGGAATTACTTTTCACCAGGAGCGCGATGCCGGAAATCAGATTTTGACTGTGAGCGGATTGACGAAAATGCACGAAGGAGAATACATGTTCAAGGACTTGTCTTTCACTTTGAATAAAGGAGATAAGGTTGCGATCGTTTCTAAAAATTCAATTGCAATTACACAATTCTTCGAAATTCTGAATGGACACCTGGAAGCGGATAAAGGCGATTTTACTTACGGGACAACGATCACTACGGCATATTTGCCAAATGATAACTCTTCGTTTTTCAAGGATAAATTATCTCTGATTGACTGGCTGCGTCAGTATGCGCAAACAGATGAGGAAAGAGAAGAGGTAAATATTCGCGGATTCCTAGGAAGAATGCTATTCTCCGGTGAAGAGGCTTTGAAGAGCGCTACTGTTCTTTCCGGGGGTGAAAAAGTGCGTTGTATGTTATCGCGAATGATGTTGGCGAAAGCAAATGTCCTGATGATGGACGAACCGACCAATCACTTGGACCTGGAGTCAATTACGGCATTGAATAACGGAATGTCATCTTTCGAGGGAACAATGATGTTTACATCTCATGACCACGAATTGGTGTCTACAGTTGCAAACCGAATCATTGAGCTTACTCCGAATGGATTCATTGACAAAATGATGCCTTACGACGATTACCTTGCAGATGCAAAAATTGCAAGCTTACAGGAAGAAATGTACGCTTAAGCGTTTTTTAAAATAGTTAAAGCCTCGGTTCGTTTGGATCGGGGCTTTTTTACGTTAAAACTATGTGGACTGATGTGATCTATGTGGTTAAGTAAACCATATAAAACGTAAATTCGAACTCAAATCAAATTATGTCAGTTCCAAACCGTTCATTCCTCTTGCGTCACAAGCTGATCTCAGGCCTGCGCGATCTTGATATTCGCGGAATTCGGCGTTTATCGGTACTTCTGCCAAAACTCCTGCTTCCTTCTCCCGGGAAAGTGGGAAAACATGTCCTGAAAACCATTCATGGTGTTGAATTGCTCATTGATCCTTCCGTTGACCGCGGTGTTGAATTATCCCTGTTTGAAACCGGAACTTATGAAAAAGGGACTATCCAGTTACTTCATCAATTTCTGAAACCGGGAAGTGTATTCCTGGATATCGGTGCTAACATTGGCCTGATGTCAAGTATTGCCAGCAAACAGGTTGGTGAAAAGGGGAAGGTATTGGCTGTTGAAGCAAATCCGAAAACACAGGAAATTTTACAGCATAACCTGGCATTGAATCGCTGTGAAAATGTGGAGATCTTTCCGCTTGCATTGGGTGAGAAACAAGGAAAAGCAACACTCTTTGAAAATTGGAATGTAAACCGTGGCGGTGCATCTTTGCTTTCCCAGGATGGTGAAAAAGGAGTGGAGGTTCCGGTCGATACGATTGATTTCCTGTTTCAAAACGATCACATTGATCTGATCAAAATTGATGTGGAAGGTTTTGAACTGGAAGTATTGAAAGGCGGCATTGAATTACTGAAAAAACAACGGCCGGTTCTCATCATTGAAGTTTCGGAACAGCGTGAAAATACAATGGGAACAACTCCGAAGGAAATTGCCGGTTTCGTCCGTTCACTCGGAAATTATGAATTGTATAAGCAAAAGGGAACCAAGGAGCGCAGGTCAGATTTGGTTCTGATAGAAAATGATGCCGATTTACCACAGCACGATAATGTGGTTTGCATTCCTTTGAGAAAAATGTGATCTGTTGTTTTAAATAACATACATTTCTTTTTACAAGTCTTAATCTGCCACTTTGTCATAAAATCTCACTTGGCACAAACCTTGACAATACAAAACCAAATTTCAAATAAGTATGAAAACAGGACAAATACATGTATCAACGGAAAATATTTTTCCGATTATTAAGAAATTTTTGTATTCCGACCATGAGATATTCTTGCGTGAGTTGGTGTCGAATGCAGTAGATGCAAGCCAGAAGTTAAAAGTGCTTTCTTCAACAGGAGAGTATAAAGGCGAACTGGGTGAATTGAAAGTGGAAGTGCTTTTGGACAAAGAAGCGAAAACCTTAACTATCCGAGATAACGGAATCGGGATGACAGCTGAGGAAATCGATAAATATATCAACCAGATTGCTTTTTCGGGAGCAGAAGAGTTCGTAAAACAATACGAAGGTAAAGATGGTGCGGAAAGTATTATCGGTCATTTCGGATTGGGCTTCTATTCTGCATTTATGGTTGCCGAAAAGGTTCAGATCCGTACTTTGTCACGTCATGAGGGTGCACAGGCAGTTCAGTGGGAAAGTAACGGCTCTCCGGAATATACATTGACTGAAATTGAAAAAGATACCCGCGGAACGGATATCGTTTTGTATATCAATGAAGAATCAATTGAGTTTTTGGAGAAACCGCGCATCCAGGGAATTTTGGATAAGTACTGTAAGTTCCTTCCAATCCCGGTTTTCTTCGGAACGAAGGTTGAATACATCAATTCTCCGGACGGCGAAAAGGATGAAGATGGAAAGGTTAAACGCACTTCGATCGATGTTCCGAACCAGGTAAATAACCCGAAACCGGCCTGGACAATTGCTCCGGTTGATTTGAAGGATGAAGATTACAATTCCTTCTACAGAGAGTTGTACCCAATGTCTTTTGAAGATCCTTTGTTCCATATTCACCTGAATGTGGATTATCCTTTCAATTTGACAGGAATCTTATACTTCCCGAAGATCAAGGAAAATGTAGAGGTTCAGCGCAATAAAATTAACTTGTATTCGAATCAGGTGTTTATTACGGATTCGGTTGCAGAGATTGTTCCTGAATTTTTGACACTGCTTCATGGTGTAATTGATTCCCCGGATATTCCGTTGAATGTATCCCGTTCGTATTTGCAAAGCGATGGAAATGTGAAGAAGATTTCGGCGCATATCACTAAAAAAGTTGCTGATAAATTGGCGGAAATGTTCAAAAAAGATCGTGCAGATTTCGAAGCGAAATGGGATGATCTGAAGATTTTTGTAGAGTACGGAATGCTTTCTGACGATAAGTTTGCCGAAAAAGCGAAAAGCTTTGCATTGGTGAAAAATTCGGATGGAAAATATTTGACGATCGAAGAGTTTAAAGAGCAGATTTCACCACTTCAGACAGATAAGGATGGAAAAGTGGTTGCACTTTATACACATAGTTTGGAAGAGCATTTCTCTTTTGTGAAACAAGCGAAAGACCGCGGATACCAAGTAGCAATTATTGATGGACCACTGGCAGTACATTGGATTTCTTTGATGGAGCAAACATTTGAGAACTTCACTTTTGTAAGGGTGGATGCGGATGCTTTGGATCAATTGATTAAAAAAGAAGGTGAATTGCCGGCAAAATTGACGGAAGAACAACAAACAACCTTGAAACCCTTATTCGAATCGGCAGTTGATAACCGGAAATTCAAAGTGGAATTTAAATCGATGAGCGAAACGGATTCTCCGATTATTGTAACTCAGCCGGAATTTGTCCGTCGAATGATGGAGCAGCAAAAATACGGTGGCGGAGGTTTCTTCGGAGCTTTCCCTGAAACATACAGTATGGTTGTCAATGCAAATCACCAGAAAGTAGAAGCTTTATTGAGCTTGACGAATGATGATGAAAAATCCGCTAAAATTAAACAGTTAACGGATTTGGCTTTATTGGCTCAAGGTATGTTGAAAGGCGAGGAGTTGAATAAATTTATTGAGAGAAGCATCTCATTTGTATAATTCAGGTTCCTGCAAATCCCGGGAATAACTAGTGGATTTGCAGGAATTTTATTTTTTTAGCGTGTATAGTATCATTTTTGCAATTGTTGCATTTGCTGTTTCGGGAGGAAGGTTTCTGCCTGCGGTTATTGCGTTTTTTATAGGTGGATTTATAGACCAGGCAGCCCGGGTCAGGAGAAGTCGAAATTCGGATCCGGGATCGGGTGGTTCCCGCCAGTCGTTCCAGGATGTTTTTGAATATTACAGGCAGCAAACCCAGCAATATGATTTCCCTACCCAGCTTTTGGCTCTCTCGGCATATATGATGAGAAGCGATGGGAAGGTGGTGAAATCCGAATTGAATTTCGTAAAAGCCTTTCTTGCCCAGCAATTCGGTAATCAGTTCAATACCTCGCATTTACAAACGCTCAAACATTTCCTGGATGTTCCCACCATTCCGATAGATCAGATCTGCTCGGATATCCGTATGCGTGCCCAGGTTGAGATCCGGATTCAATTGCTTCATTATTTGTTTGGAATCGCTCAGTCGGATGGCCAGGTTTCCGATCAGGAAATAAAAACACTGCAGCAAATTGCAAACCTGTTACAGGTTCCTCCTATGGATTTCAGATCTGTACAGGGAATGTTCAGGCAAAATTTGAATGCTGATTATGAGATCCTGGGAATTGAAGAGTCTGCTTCGGATGAGGATGTGAAAAAGGCTTACCGCCAGATGGCCGTGCGTTATCACCCCGATAAAGTCGCATCGCTTGGTGAAGAATATCAGAAAGGAGCGAAAGAGAAATTCCAGCGGATTCAGGAGGCGTATGACAATATCAAAAAAGCAAGAGGGCTTTAAATCAAATGATTACAGCTATAACGTTGTAGTATTATTGAAACTGCCCATTTATTAATTCGGCTTTAAAAAAATAAAAATAAACGCCACCATGTAGAATTATTTACGTCTATTTATCATAGCGTTAAATAATATTAGGTTCATGCCGACTACAAACTACTCTGGAAACCTTGCATTCGTTTTCCTAATTTTCCTTTTAGGAACTTCCCATTTATTTGGTCAGGAAAAACAGGCCCAAACCGGACTGATTGCAAAGATCAATAATCTGACTTCTTTCCCGGGTTCTGAAATAAAGGATCTCAATGAATGGAAAAAGTACAACCTTCCTGAAAATTACGATCATCCGGAATTTGGAATACTTCCTGAAAATGCTCCTTGCGATAATTGCGTCGAAGTGCTGGAAAAACGCACAGTTGATGAACGTTACTTTGTAAGTATTTCTGACAAGAGTAAGTTCTTTACTCAGAAAGCATTGGGAGATTTACACCAGTTTCTGAACGGAAAGTGGCTGACGATTAAACATGAATTGCACCCTGTTTCCGGAACGAGGTATGAATCCGGTTATTTACTGGACCAACCGGTAATTGATTTTTCTGCTGCCAGAACTGAATTAAACACAGCTAACGGCACACTTCAATTCAATAACTGGAAACTAATTGTAGTGCAAAATGGTCTGGAGATAAATCAATTGACTGCCGATTGGTCTGATTATACCGTTGGTTCTGACGGAACACTGATTCACAATATATTCCCGGGAATAGATGCCGAAATGATTGTTCTCAGAGGAGCTGTCAAGACAAGTTTCATTATCAGGTCCAATGAATTCGGAGTTTTTGATAAATTGGTATTTCGCGAAGAACTTCAGGGAGCATCTTCTCTTCATGCACAATTTGCCGACGGTTCCCACACATTGGGAATCGGAAGTCTTAAATTAATGTCGGGTTCAACAGAATTGGCTGTAATGGACGAGGCTAAACTATATGCGAAAGACGGGCCTAAAGATCTTGCACGTTCAGGAGAATATCAGCTTCATGCAAATAAGATAGATCTGATCGTAAATTATGATTGGATCAATGACAATATTGCTTCATACCATTTGGTGGTTGATCCGCTTGTAACCGGGACAGCAACGCTGGCTCAGGCATCCATTACCGGTTCCAGGTATAATGCTTCTTGTAATTTCACCAATTCATGTGATTATAATTTGGCGGTGCCCTGTCCTGCAGGAGCTACTATTACAGATTTGACATTCTCTTTTACATATACAGCAAACGGAAGTACCTGTTGGCTTCAGGATGGAGCAATGCGCATTGCAAGCGGGGCGTGTACGAGTCCTTCAGCTGCAGGATTCTATTGGTTTTGCAATGCAATCGGTGGTGGAACCTGTGCAGCAACGAATCAGACCGTATTTGCAGATCTTGCAGCTTGTATGCCGGCACCTTCAGCTGCCAGTTGTGCCACACAAAATGTGACATTTACTTTGAAATTTTATCGCTCGTGTTGGGGAGCTTCAGGCTGTTCAAACACTTGTATTGGGTCAGGTTCTCCATGGGTAATGAATGTTACCGGAAGAACACTTGAATATACGAATCCGGCTAATCCGATTACGCTTTCGGGAACTACTGTATGCCAGGGAGGTGCGCTTACTGCCTCCACTTCTGCTGTATATGGAGTTCCGGCTTATAACTATAATTGGAGCTTCAGTCCAACGGGTACTCCAAGTGTCGGGACGGGGACAAGCGCAAGCATTACATTCCCGACTTCAGGGACGATAACTCTTTATTCTATTGTTACAGATCTTTGCGGAAACCAGATCACTAGCAACCGGACAATAACAGTAACGCCGGGAACTCCGCCTACGCTTACCGCTGGCGGCCCGACTACCTTTTGTGCGGGTGGTTCGGTAACCCTGACTTCATCTTCTGCAACGGGGAACACCTGGTCAAATGGTGCAACAACTCAATCCATTACAGTCACAACAAGCGGATCCTATACGGTTACGGTTTTAAGCGGATCTTGCTCAGCGACATCAGCTGCAACAACTGTCACAGTAAATCCGCTCCCGGCTACTCCGACAATTACAGCAAGCGGGCCAATTTCATTTTGTACAGGTGGATCAGTTATCTTAACTTCTTCATCTGTAACTGGAAACACCTGGTCTACAGGTGCCACAACTCAATCAATTACAGTTTCAACTAGCGGGACTTATTCATTGACAGTTTCAGCGAGTGGCTGTACTTCTGCATCTGCAGCAACAACTGTTACGGTGAATCCACTTCCGGCAGTACCGACAATTACAGCCGGCGGACCAACGACCTTTTGTGCGGGTGGTTCGGTAACTTTAACTTCTTCATCTGCAACGGGAAATACCTGGTCGAATGGAGCAACAACTCAATCCATTACAGTCACAACAAGCGGTTCTTATACGGTTACGGTTTCCAACGGCTCGTGTTCTTCGACCTCCACAGCGACAAGTGTTACGGTGAATCCGCTCCCGGCAGTACCAACCATTACAGCTGGCGGACCGACAAGCTTTTGTACAGGCGGTTCGGTAACTCTGACTTCATCTTCGGCAACGGGAAATACCTGGTCGAATGGAGCAACAACGCAAACAATTACGGTTACAGCTAGTGGTTCTTATACGGTAACTGTATCAAACGGATCATGTTCTTCTTCATCTGCCGCAACAAGCGTTACAGTGAATCCGCTTCCGGCAGTACCTACAATTACAGCCGGTGGGCCAACGACCTTTTGTGCGGGTGGTTCGGTAACTTTAACTTCTTCATCTGCAACGGGAAATACCTGTGCAACGGGAAATACCTGGTCGAATGGTGCAACAACTCAATCCATTACAGTAACTGCTAGTGGTTCTTATACGGTTACGGTTTCTAACGGCTCGTGTTCTTCGACCTCCACAGCGACAAGTGTTACAGTAAATCCGCTCCCGGCAGTACCAACCATTACAGCTGGCGGACCAACAAGCTTTTGTACAGGCGGTTCGGTAACACTGACTTCATCTTCGGCAACTGGAAATACCTGGTCGAATGGAGCAACAACGCAAACAATTACGGTTACAGCTAGTGGTTCTTATACGGTAACTGTATCAAACGGACCGTGTTCTTCGATATCTGCCGCAACAAGCGTTACAGTGAATCCGCTTCCGGCAGTACCGACAATTACAGCAAATGGACCGGTAATTTTCTGTGCGGGTGTGCAACGGGAAATACCTGGTCGAATGGTGCAACAACTCAATCCATTACAGTAACTGCTAGTGGTTCTTATACGGTTACGGTTTCTAACGGCTCGTGTTCATCCACATCTGCCGCGACAACAATTACAGTAAATCCGCTTCCTGCAACTCCAACAATTACGGCAAGCGGACCAATTTCATTTTGTACAGGTGGATCAGTTACCTTAACTTCTTCATCTGCAACGGGAAATACCTGGTCGAATGGTGCCACAACTCAATCTATTACAGTTTCAACTAGTGGAACTTATTCATTGGTAGTTTCAGCGAATGCTTGTAATTCGGCATCTGCCGCAACAAGCGTTACGGTAAATCCGCTCCCTGCAGTGCCAACAATTACAGCAAATGGACCGGTAACTTTCTGTTCGGGTGGATCGGTGACCTTAACTTCTTCATCAGCATCTGGGAATACCTGGTCGAATGGTGCAACAACTCAATCGATCACTGTTTCTGCAAGTGGTTCCTATACGGTTACCGTTTCGAATGGACCGTGTTCATCGACATCTCTTGCAACAACTGTTACGATGAATCCGCTTCCACCGGTTCCGACCATTACTGCCAGTGGACCAACAACCTTTTGTGCGGGTGGTTCTGTGACTTTAACTTCTTCCTCTGCAACTGGAAATACTTGGTACGCGGGAGTAAATACGCAGTCACTTACCGTGTCAACATCCGGTACATATACTGTTACGGTTTCAAATTTGGGCTGCTCTTCTGTATCGGCTCCCGTAACAGTTACCGTAAATCCGCTACCAACTGTTTCAGCTTCGAATAACGGACCGCTTTGTGTAAATCAGTCATTAAGCCTGACTGCAGTCGGAACTCCGGGCGGAACTTATTCATGGACTGGTCCTAATGCATTTAGTTCAACTTCTCAGAATCCGGGTATTGCTTCTATTTCGGGGAATGAATTTGGCGTTTATACGGTAACCATAACCTTGAATGCATGTACGGCAACTACGTCTACTACTGTAGCCTTGAATTCTGGTACATCCACGGCAATTACTCCCACCGGACCTTTTTGTGCGAATGGTACTGCTGTTTCACTTACTGCCGCAAGTCCCGGCGGAACCTGGTCGGGAACAGGAATTGTAAATGCTGCAACCGGATTGTTCGATCCAAGTGTTTCAGGGGCTGGTTCATTCGTTATTACCTATGATATTCCGGGTTCTTGTTCGGGAGCTTCTACAACAACGATTGTGGTGAATCCGGTACCTTCCACCAATTTCATTGCGGATACTTTATCAGGCTGTGTACCTCTACTGGTCAATTTTACGAATCAAACCCCTTCGGCTGTAAGCTCACAGTGGAATTTCGGCAACGGGCAAACAGCCGTTTCTCTGGCAAGCGGTTCGGCAAACTATACCTCTGCAGGCTGCTTCACAGTGTCCTTAACGGTAACAGATCTCAACGGATGTTCGGCGACTTCTACAAAAGTTAATTTTATCTGCGTGAATCCGGAGGCGGATGCTTCGTTTACACCATCTCCATATGACGCAACAATTACACATCCTGAAATTCATTTTATCAATACTTCGTCAAATGCTACAAGCTATAGCTGGAGCTTCGGAGATGGCGGAAATTCAACTGTTTTTTCACCGACTCATACCTACGATGAGGTTGCGAGTAATTATACCGTTCAATTGGTAGCTACAAATACCTTTGGATGTTCGGATACAAGCAGGCTTGTTGTACGGGTTCTCGATGAGTTGATTTATTATGTTCCGAACTCCTTCACTCCGGATGGGGATGAATTGAATAACACATTCCAGCCGGTATTTACTTCCGGATTTGATCCCTATAGTTTCAGATTATTAATCTTTAACAGATGGGGTGAAACGTTATTCGAATCAAGAGATGCAAAAGTTGGCTGGGACGGATCCTTTAACGGAGCTTTGGTACAGGAAGGAATTTATACCTGGACAATCACTTTTAAAGATCCCAATACGGATAAAAAGTATACCGTTAACGGACATGTGACCATGGTGAGATGATAAAGCATACTTAAAGTATGGATAAGAGTCCGCCGCGGCGGACGAAGACTGAGGCTCTGCCTCACAAGACAGAATAGCCGAAGGACACAGCGCTAGTCCGCCGTACTCCACCTTTTAAGTATGGATTAAGCATAGAAGAAAGTGCGATAGCACTTGAAGACGAAGGTAACTTCAACAGAAGTTATAACCTGAGGTACCCCACCTTGAGACGTAGCGACTGTAAGGTCTGCTACTGTCTCCTTTCACACTGCGAAACTTTAGTGAAGCAGTGTTTCATTTTCAAACTACGAAGCTCGAAAGAGCGAAGTAGTTTCACACTGCGAAACTTTAGTGCTGAAAGCCCTGACCAAAGCGTCAGAGGAAGCAGTGTTTTATTTTCAAACTACGAAACTCGCAGACTGAAATAGGTATGGATTAAATTTTTCACAAGAGAATTAAGACTCAGTCTCTGGTCTCTAGTCTTAAGTCTCCAGTCTCCAGTCTTTCGTCCTAAAGTCCTAAAATCCTAACATCCTAATATCCTAACGTCCTAATATCCTAATGTCCTAAAGTCCTAACATCCTCATAATTTCCCCAATGCGAACATCGTTGGCTGCTTGCTCACGTCGTAAGCATTTTCTCTCCAGTCTTTGATCGTTTTCGTTTGAATACGTTCGGTGAACAATGTCAGGTTGGAAGCTACGCAAAGCAGGGTGTCATCTGCCAGTACATTGAGTAGATCTTCAAAAACGTGCATGGATCTGAAAGGAGTATCCATAAACAACTGAGTTTCGCCGTTTCTTTTTACCCGTTGTTCCAGGTCCTTCAATTTTCTGATCCGTTCCTTTTGTTCTTTGGGTAAATATCCGTGAAATGAAAATTGCTGTCCGTTAAAACCGCTTCCGATTAAAGTCAGCAGGATAGAACTTGGTCCTACGGTCGGGCAAACGCGGATCTCATTTTCATGAGCAAGGGAAACCAAAATAGCCCCCGGATCTGCAATTCCGGCACAACCTGCTTCACTGATGATTCCAACACTTTTTCCCGCTTTCATGGCCTTGATCAGGTGATAGACTTCGCTTGCTGCTGTAGCTTTGTTAAGTACAAAAAACTCTGATTCGTCGATTGGAAAAGTCCGGTCTATTTTACGAAGCAACCTGCGTGCGGATTTAATGTCTTCCACTGCAAAAACACGAAGTTCACTGGCAATTTCAGCTACTTTTTGAGGAATAATATCCTCAGTGGATTCGCCTCCAAGCGTATTGGGAATAAGGTATAAATTACCGGCACTCATTAGTTTTGTATTAATTGGTTGTTTATTAAAAATGCATTCGTTGCCTGATCCAGTAATTCAATCACTTCTTTGAAATTAGCATCGGTTCCGTAATAGGGATCGGGAACTTCTAAATCCTGGTCCGGATATAATTCGTTTAAAAAAAGCTTTACCTTCTGCTTATCATTTTCATTTCGTGCTAAACGCAGAATATCTTGCTCATTGCTTTTATCCATTGCAAAGATAACGTCATAATTGTCAAAATCCGCAACGGAAAACTGACGGGCTCTCAATTCATCAATTGAAACACCATATTCCAACGAAATTCTTCGCATACGGTGATCCGGTTCCTTCCCTACATGATAATTTGCCGTTCCCGCCGAATCAACCTCGATTGATAAATCAAGTAATTTCACCTTATGTCTAAGCCAGCCGTCAGCCATAGGCGAACGACATATATTTCCGAGACAAACCATTAAAACCCGCATAGATCCTGTTTATTTGGGTGCAAAGTTACTTTTTTAACTTGATTATCCGAAATCTTCATTGATTCACACAATTTGTTAGTTTAAACAATCTCTTTATTCATTTAACATTTTTTGATTCCAACTAACACAACTATGTGTATCTTATAATCGTTATATTCATGTAAATCAATTGTAAAGACCATGAGACAGTTAAAGATTGTAAAGCAAGTTACAAATCGGGAAACAGCATCTCTCGATAAATACCTTCAGGAAATTGGTCGCGTTGAATTAATTACTGCTGATGAAGAAGTAGAATTAGCTAAACGAATTAAGGCGGGGGACAAGAGGGCGTTGGAACGTTTAACAAAAGCTAATTTAAGATTTGTGGTATCTGTTTCTAAACAGTACCAAAATCAAGGCTTATCACTTCCCGATCTCATTAATGAGGGGAATTTAGGTTTGATCAAAGCAGCAGAAAGATTTGATGAAACAAGAGGATTTAAATTTATTTCGTACGCAGTTTGGTGGATTCGTCAGTCAATCCTGCAGGCGTTGGCTGAACAAGCCCGAATAGTACGGCTTCCTTTGAATAAAATTGGAACAATTAATAAAATTAACAGAGCATATAGTGAGTTGGAACAGCAATATGAACGTCCGCCTTCAGCCGATGAATTGGCAGAATACCTGGAATGCTCAGTAGAAGATGTTCGTCAGTCACTGGCAAATACAGCAAGGCATTTATCGATGGATGCTCCATTGGTAGACGGTGATGAAAGCTCATCAAGCATGTACGATGTATTGCCGAATGATTCACTTCCAAGCCCTGAAAATGAATTAACGAAAGAGTCCTTGCGAAAAGAGATTGAACGCTCGCTTTCCTCATTGTCAGGAAGAGAAGGAGACGTTGTTCGACTCTATTACGGACTGAATGGAAAGCACCCTCTCACATTGGAAGAGATCGGAGATTTATTCGATCTGACAAGAGAGAGAGTAAGACAAATAAAAGAAAAAGCAATTCGACGCTTGAAGCACACATCCCGAAGCCGGATGCTTAAATCATACCTTGGTTAAGCGGGATCTACGTCAGCAATTAGTCGAATAGGTTTGAAATGGGGAACGCTGAAAAATTGATCCGTCAGCTCATGTAAGCGTTCCTTTACTTTCTTTTGTGGAGCATCGTGCTCTATCTTTAAAATAATTTCTTTGAGATATAGGTTCTGAATCCTCGCGATAACCGGGGATTCAGGTCCTAATACCCGTTCGTGGAATTGTTCCTTCAATAATTTACTGAAATGAAGTGCACCTGCTTCCACCAAATCGCGGTCCCTGTGCTTGAAAGTAAAACGAATGAGCTTATAGAAAGGAGGGTAATGATAATTTCTCCGCTCCACGATTTCATTGATTGCGAAAGAATCGTAATCATGTTCCATCACTTTTTGAATCACCCAGTGATCCGGATTCCCGGTTTGAATGATCACTTTCCCGCGCTTGTTTCTCCTGCCGGATCTTCCTGCAACCTGTGTCATTAACTGGAAAGCACGTTCAAATGCTCTGAAATCCGTTTTATTTAGCATTAAATCGGCATCCAGGATCCCGACAAGACCTACGTGATCAAAGTCAAGACCTTTTGCTACCATTTGTGTGCCTATCAAAACATCGATTTCCCGGTTTTCAAATGCCTGGATCAATTCCAAATGACTATTCTTATTCCGGGTAGTATCCAAATCCATTCTTCCAATGCGTATGTCCGGAAGGATCAGGGATAGGTCGTCTTCAATTTTCTCTGTTCCGAATCCAAGCATTTTCAATCGGTTGCTTCCGCAGGCCGGACAAGTTCCTATTGGATTCGTTTGGTAACTGCAATGATGGCATTTCAATATATTGGAATGCTTGTGGTAGTTTAATGTCGTGTCGCAATTAATGCAGTTCGGACTGAAACCGCAGATCTCACAAGTCCAGATAGGAGTGTAGCCTCTTCTGTTCTGGAAAAGAATAACTTGTTCCTGTTTTTTTAAAGTCTCAACGATGTTTTCCAATAGGAACTTGGAAAAATGACCGTTTAAGCTTTTTTGTCTGCGCTCTTCCTTCATATCCGCACACAATATTTCCGGAAGCTGAACCTGTGAAAAGCGCTCGGTAAGCAAGACGTGTCCGTACTTCTGATCCCGTGTGTTTTGAAAGGTTTCTATGGAAGGTGTTGCTGAACCTAGAAGTGTCTTTGTTTTGAAGAAATGAGCTAAAACGATCGCCATATCCCGTGCGTTGTACCTGGGAGAAGGGTCGTGTTGTTTATAGGAAGTTTCATGTTCTTCATCTACGATAATCAGCCCGAGGTCCTGGAACGGCAGGAATATCGAAGAACGCGCACCCACAACCAACCTGAACTGTTTTGGATCGTTTTGAAGTACTTTGTTCCAGATCTCTACCCGCTCGTTGGAATTGAATCTGGAATGATACACTCCGATCTTTTCTCCGAAATAGGCAGATAAACGCTGGATCAACTGGGTGGTCAGAGCAATCTCCGGAACGAGAAATAAAACCTGTTTCCCCTGGTCCAGAACTTTTCGAATCAATTCAATGTAAATCTCTGTTTTCCCTGAACCTGTAATTCCCTGGAGTAAGATGGTGTCTTTTTCCTGGAAGCCGGTTTCAATTTCATTAAGAGCAAGGGATTGAGCTGTGCTCAGTACCGGGAATGAGAACTTACTTTGATCCAAAGAATTGATCCTGGAGATTTCTAAGCGCTCAATACGTAAAACACCTTGCTTTTCCAATGTGTTTATTGCAGATAAAGAGCATCCCTGGTCTTCCAGCGATTTGCGAAGAATAGGGGTAACCTCTCCGGAATGAAAGCCTCCAAGTTGTAATATTTTCAACAGAACCTGTTCCTGTTTCTGTGTGGTCTTTTTTTGTGCAAGCTGTTCAAACAGTTCATTGAGAACACTGTCAGAGCGGTAATTTTCATGGATAACAACGAATAGCCCGGTTTTGGGAGTAAACTTATTTGAAACCTCTTCGAGAGTCAGTACAATATTCTTTTCCAGCAGAGTTTTAATAAGCGGTTGGATCGTTTTGATCCCGATTATTTCGGAAATTTCTTTTAAGTCCAGGGTTTCTTTGATCTCCAGGGCCTCGACCACCAGGTATTCCCTGTCGGTTAGGGGAGTATTATCCGAATCGAAATCCGGGTGAATCACAATTTTCGTTTCACTTGCCAGTTTAAAATTAGCCGGAAGTGCTGCGTTCATGACATCCCCGATGGGAGCCATATAGTATTGTGATATCCATTTCCAGAAAGAAAATTGTTTTTTCGTGATAATGGGTGTTTCGTCGAGAATGTGCTCCAGGTATTTTGCCTGGTAAAGCTTTGGAGCTTCCTGGTGGATTTTCGTGATGATTCCCGTGTAAAGCTTTCCTTTTCCAAAGGGAACAATGACCCGAAGGTATTCCTGGATTTGGTCGTTCATTTCAAAAGGAACCCGGTAGGTAAATTCCTGGCTTAATGGAATGGGTAAGATAACATCAACGAAAAGAGTAATACGCTCGCTCATGAAACAAATTTAATGAACTAAAAAGAAAAAAGAACTTTTGCCCGGTCATAAGATCAACTTAAAACAGAATAATTAATTACCAGGGGAAAGGAAGGATAAGTATACTCTTATCCGACAAAAGGATAAATCAGCCAGGTTAATAAGGTTTTCGCTTAAAAAAGAAATCCCATCTGCTACTGCAAATGGGATTCTTTAAGTTTCAATTAATTATATTATTGACAAATCCAGAATTCTCCGCTGTTAATATCAGGCTGGTAGTCGCTGCAGAACATTAATAATCCGGTGATTGGACCTGTAGACAATTCTTTTCGGGATAAATAATCAAGAGTGGCAGTACTGTTTGTATTGAATTTCTCTTGTTTGTTGGTCATTCTTGAGCTGAATATACCGATTACTGGTCCGCCATCAGCTCGTGATAAGTTTGTAAATGAGGGCTTGTTTTGTGCCAGGGAAGAGCTTGGTTGATTCACTAAAATGTACTTGCTCAAATCATCTGCTCCACCCGTCATGAGCAATCGAACCGATGTCAATTTACGTTTGGTGATTGTAGGATCATTCGTACAATTGTTTTTAATCAATGTGTAGAACGTTTCACCATTGGCAGGAAGATTAGATGTCGTACCGACAATTTGGTCTCCGTTTAACTCTCCAACTTTCCAGGTAAATGATTTCTGTACCGGAACCCCGTTGAAATATTCATCGAAAAAGACCTGGATACGGGCATCTACCACTTCAGCATTCCCGTTATTTGCTTTTAGGCTCAGTGCATTATATTGTTTGACGCCATTTACCGTTTTAACAAAAGCATAGCTTCCTGCAGCTGAAGGCTGAGTGATTGCCATTCCTGCTACCAGTTCTGTCTCACCTGTCACCACAATTTCTCCGCCGTTGATGGTTGCAATTAACTTGTAAGTTGCTTCATCTTTCAAAGCCACATTCAAGTTTGGATCTCCAAGAGCCGGTTGATTTGAAATGTTGAAAGGTTCGGTTTTGAAATAGTATACTTTTTGATTCGGGCTATAGAAAGCACCCGGAACTTTGGTCGTTAGGATAGTATCCTTTAAAACCCATGTTCTGATTTTGGTATTTACATTATTCGGAGGCAATGAAGCCCATTCCTCTACTTTGATATCCGCGTCCTGGAAATAACTTGAATCCGCGATCTGAGCAACCTCCAATGCATTATTCGAACCACCGAATGTCCGGGTAAGCTTCACATAATGCAGGGAATCATTTTTATCCAATAATCCAAATAAAACGGGTGTTTCCACATGGTCTCCTGCAAAATCGATATCATCTTCACAGGAAGAGATTAGAAGTGCGGAAGCCAGGATAATGAAACAAAGTGAAAATTGGAGAAATCTCATAAGCATACAATTTGACTCAAAATTACAATTTTAATTCATAAGAAGGTAGGATTAAAATCAACAAAAGCTACTGTTAAATCAATTCTTTACCCGATTGAATCTCATAGCTCTCAGCATCCAATTAGGTAAAAAGGCTCCGGGTTTTTTATTCTTCAAATGAATATACCAGCCTAATTTTTTCATAACAGGAACCTTATGAGTTTCAACAAACTCGATCCAGGTACCGTCAGGATCTTCGATGTAACTGAATCTTCCGCCGGCTTCTCCCATATCAAAGGTTTTCCCCGAGTCAACAGTAAAGGGGAAACCCAATTGTTCGCATTCCTTTTGCAGATCATCCATTCCCTGGACATCAAAGCACAAATGAATGAAGCCCCAATCTCCCCAAAACCGATTTTTAAAGATAGATTTTGCATCTGTTCTTTCCACAGCCTGGATTAATTCAATTTGAGAAGGCCCGAGCAATTTTGCAAATGGTCCTTTCCGGTCTTGTGAATGCTGCAATAATACTCTTCTAACTTTATGATTTCCATTGGGAATATTGTCAAAAGCATCAAAAGTATCTGTTACGTCATAGACAATCTGATCGTATCCCAAAATTGTCTGATACAATGGAAGTGCTTTTTCTATGGAACTCACTCCGATCATTGAACCGGCAACACCACCTGTTTTTCCTTCAAATTTTGTGTCCATGAACCAGCCTGAACCCTCCACAATATCAAAAAGATTTCCATTCGGATCCTCAACCAAAAAGTGAAAACTTCCGTTTGGTAACTGCTTCGGTTCGGATAAAACCCGGGCACCCTTTTTTACCAGGAAATCATAAGTAGCTTTTACGTCTCTCGATTTGATCCGGCAGGCATATAATCCAAAATCACCCAAGATGATCTGTTCGGTACTTTTTTCAGTCGGGCGTGAAGTAAACTGCCAGATCTCAAATCCACCGCCGCTTTCCATTGAAAGTGCAAGTGTTGCAGTTCTGGAGTGGATAATTCCACCGGTATAACGTGTCATCAAAGGCGCCTCGGCAGCTTCTTCAAAAATGCGAACATCCACACCGAAGTGTTCCCTGTACCATTTCCAAATTGATTGAACATCAGGAACACCGATTCCCATTTGCTGAATACCACAGATGATTTTTGTCATTTCTTCAAATTTGATACGAAGATACTAGTAATCTCGAAAGTTAAAAGGATCGATAGTTCAAAAAGTTCAAAGTTAGCGGATAACAGTTTGAACTGTTAAACTCTTGGAACTTCTGAGCTTCTTCTAACGGAATGCCCGTTCGTGGAAAATGATAAAACCATAAGTGAACTGGAAGGCCAATGGACTTTTTTGCTTGGGGAAATAATTCAATGAAGCTCTTATCGGGCCCAAGGGCGAATGATAAATGGCAGATAAGGATGCAACCTGTGATTCTCCTTTGAATGGTTTTGTATATCCAAATGTACCGTCATCGTTTTTGGCAATCGAAATGAATGGCTGGTACCAATATCCGTCAAAGCGGATGTCGATATTCTTTCTGAGTGAAAAAATAATATTGAGACCACCTCCGATATATTGCGGGGAGCGGTATTCAGAGAAAAAATAAGTTTGTAAATCCGGCAGCGGTTGGAATGCATTCATGTTTAAAAGTGTTGCCGTGTAATTCTTCAAGGGGGAAAGATTTGTTATGCTGGCCAATCCGTGTATCCCAAAGGAAAAATACTTTGTGCTAAGGGGGAAGTTTTGAATTTCCCCGCGAATATTAACCCAATGATGGCCATTTCTGTAATCGTAATGTTCTATCGAAGTTGATCCGGCAACACTGTGTTCCTGTGCTCCGCTGTAAATAGCTTTGAATTGAGCAAGTGTCCCGGCGGAGGCCCATTGTTTCCTGTTCAGTGAATTGTGTTCCAGGGTCAGGATGAGGGTGTTCCCAAACAGAATGGTTTTGTCTGTAGTATCCTTATTGGTGAATTCCGAACTCTGATAGTAACGGTCCTGGGTTTCAAAATGCCTGTAATCCAGAACAAACTTGGAATTATTGAAAAGCGGTAATTTGATTCCGCCACCTACATAGGCTTCATTCTGAACAAGGAACGATGGTTTTTCATCATCGAAAAAAGTAGTGAAACTCTTAAAATAATCCCAGCGATTAATAACTCCGTAAATACTTGCGGAAATAGGGTAATACGAAGGGAAATGCAAATCTATGTTTGCTCTTCCCGAGTTGTAGAACTTACCAAAATAACCACCGACCTGGATAGTACTGGCAAAACGGTCCAGCCGCATGTAATTGAGCTGAACAAAACCGGTGTTGATTGCCCGCGTACTGACAATTCCTCCAAGATCAATCCGAAAGGGTTTTGATTCGGTTACCTTGATATTCAAACTGTAAGTCGAATCTGCTTTTGCTTCCAGTGTAGGGAACAGGTATTTAATTTGGGGCGTGGCATATGTTCTGAAATAACGTCTTTTGAATCGGGTTCCGGAGATCAACTCTCCTTTTTTATTCTTTAGAATGGATTTCCGGACATAACTCTCATCCAGCCCGAATTTGTTGGTAGTATTTACTTCTGAGATAACAAGCGGGTGAACGCTGGCCTTGAATGCTGACCTGCGCTTATCCAGTTCCGCAGTTGAGACCCTGGAATCAAGCATTTTCTTAATGCTGTCCATCATAGCGATGGTAGATCGATAACCGGCGTCAATTGCTTCATCCACTCCTTCAAAATCAAAGGTGCTGATCTTTGATTTCGGTTCGATAATAATTCCGGATTCACAAGGAATCTTAAACGAAGTGTGGGACACGAGCATATTTGTCAGCTGACTGATCAAATCATCTTCTGTCGGTGGAGAGGCATTGTATGAAACATTGCTTCCGATGATAAAATCAACAGGAAAGCTATTGTACATGACATCGGAAGGGAAGTTGTTGTATAGCCCGCCGTCGAAATAAAGAACCCCGTTAATGCGGATAGGATTTACATAAAAGGGGAAAGTCATGGATGCTCTGACGGCCTCATTCAGCTGTCCACCGGAAAATACAACCCCTTTCTTTGCTACAATATCACTCGCAACACAGCGGAATGGTACAAAAAGACTGTCAAAATTATATTGGTGGGAAGCACCTCCAGCACCAAACAAACGCAGCATTTCAAAATCAAGTAATTCCGGCCGGATAAAATTAGTGGGCAATGATTTATTGAAAAGACTATCCAGCGAAAAAGGGAAACTGATGCCCGAGGCATTCTCGTTGTCTTCTCGCAGCAGAAACTCATAACGCTGTTCAATTGCTCCCTGAGACATCAGCTGAAACTTCGTGCTTAGTACATAATCTTCAATTTCCTTGGGAGAATAACCACTGGCATACATTGCGCCAACCAGGGCACCGGATGAAGTTCCGGTAATGTAATTTATCGGGATATTATTTTCTTCTAATGCCTTGAGGACTCCAATGTGAGCAAAACCGGAAGCGCCGCCACCACTCAATACGACTCCAACCCCTTGAGATTGAACGAATAAAGGGATGGCGCTTATAAATAAGATTATAGTTAGTCGCTTTGCTAATTGCATTAAAATCAAAAGTAATTTTTTTTTACCTAAACGCATCTTGTTTTGCTTTATTTCTCTGCTATTAAGAAAAGCTCTTACCTTTTATCTACTTTTGTCAACTTATAATTGAATTCGCTTTATGAAAATAGTACTTAAGACATTTTATGGTTTGGAGGATGTACTCGCTGATGAACTAAATGAACTTGGATTTCCCGATAGTACAAAACTGAATAGAGCTGTTCAGATTGAAGGCGACTGGAAAGATGTGTATTTTCTGAACCTGCACGTTCGCTGTGCGATCTCTGTTTTGGTTGAGTTACGTAAGTTCGCTGTCAAGACAGAGAATGACCTGTATACCGAAGCATCGAAAATCAATTGGTCTTCACTGTTTGATGTACGGAAAACCTTTGCTGTTAAAGGTGCTGTGAATTCGACCATCTTTAATCATTCCCAGTTTCCGTTCTTATTGATCAAAGATGCGATCGTGGATCATTTCAGGGATGTAAAAGGAGAAAGACCGGATATCAATGTGAAAACGCCACAAGTGGTAATTGATTTGTATGTTCGCGAGAATGAGGGGATACTTTCAATCAATACAAGCGGTTTGCCTTTGTTTCAAAGAGGATATCGTCAATCCACCGGTGATGCACCATTAAATGAAGTGGTTGCTGCAGCTCTTTTACGTATGAGCGAATGGGATAAGAAAACAACCCTGATCGATCCGTTTTGCGGTTCGGGAACAATTTTAATTGAAGCTGCACTGTTAGCTGCCGGAATTCCGTCAAACATCGAAAGAACACATTATGCGTTCAAGAATATGGCTAATTTCGATTCGGATCTATGGGAAGAGATCCATTCAAAAGCCAATAAAGTAGTCAAAGAACTTCCGTGCACATTGATCGGTGGTGATATTGATTCTCAAATGGTGATGAAAACCAAAAGAAATCTCCGCGGATTTTCATTCGGAAGGTTTGTTGAGGTACACAATGCCGCAGTAGATGAATTTCCTTTTCCGGAAGGTCCGGCAGTTCTTATAACCAATCCTCCGTATGGTGAACGCCTGGAAACGGATGTTGAGGAATTGTATGGAACACTGGGTAGTATTATGAAACACCGCCTATTAGGCTATACCTGCTTTGTCATTTCATCCAGTGAAGCAGGTTTCAAATACCTTGCATTGAAGCCGGATAAGAAATACAAACTTTTCAACGGCGACCTGGAATGCTCATTCAGAAAGTATTCAATCTACGAAGGATCGAAAAAGGGAGTTGAAAAATCAGAAGATTAAGGAATTACGATAATACGTTCAGAGATCGTTTCTTCATTATCAAAATATACGAGTGTGTAAACTCCGATTGGTAATGAAGAAACGGTAATCTCGTTGATTTCGGTGGAAGAATGATTCAGCGCAATTTCTCTTCCGGATGTATCAAACAGTTTCGAGCCAAGTAGGGTAGTGTAATCCCCCGTGATTTTAATGGTTCCGTTTGACGGATTCGGGGAGATAGTCAATTCATTCGTTCTTTCAGGTTTGATCGAACGGGTATCATGTAGCCGCGTAATCCCGTTTAAATCGGTTTGAGACAAACGGTAATAACTTATTACATCCAGGTAAGGATCGTAATCATAGATCTTGTAATGCAAAGGATCCAGGCTTGTTCCGGCTCCTTTTAAATAAGCAATGGCTTCGAAATGAATTCCGTCGAGGCTTCGTTCTACGGTGAAAAAATCGTTATTCAATTCGGTTTCTGTCCACCAGTCACATGCAACGGCTTTGTTTTCCAATGAAACCTGGAAGGAAGTTAATTCCACGGGAAGAACACTCATGCAGTTTACACAGGCAGCTCCACTGAATGTAGTGGTATAAGTAATGATCTCATCTGCGCGATTTGCTGTTCCCGAAACACGGATGGTACCCGGTCCGGCCAAAGTATAACTATCATTCAAGATTGCATTGGAGCTTCCGGTTTGAAATCCTTTACCACCTCCGGAAATATCCACTTTTACCTGGTCTCCGGCATCTCCTCCTGAAGAGGTGCACCCGCCGGCTCTTGGTCTCATGGTTGCCGTGACAGTATAGGTACAGCCGGCAGGAACCACAATATCTTCCGACATGCTTCGCTGTCCGCCGGTACAGTCTCCACCAACTGAAGGGGAGCAGTTCGGTCCGCCCAGGCTCGTTAAATTACAACCTGATAAACAGCCACATCCGGCTCCCGTAACCCCAAGGGTTCCGGAAGGACACTGGGCAGATGATGTTTGAGTGAAGGCGACACATAGAAGTGTGATCACGCTGAATTGTTGAAGAATGAAAGTAATCCGTCTCATTATAGTAAGCATAGTTTATGATTCCGTTATAGTGAAACAAAGCTACTTTTCAATTCTATCTATTTGTTTACGAGTAAATTATGGTTCGGATAAGTTTGAGTGTGTACTAAATTGATTTTGTTTAATTCAATCAGATTAGTGATTCTTGATTGGTTATTAGTGGTTAAATACACATTCACTATGTTAAATAACTATACAAACGTCGCTATATCTATGCTTCATCTATGCTTTAACTATGCTTTATTTATACTTTAATATTGGAATAAAGCTTGGGTATCCTGGTTCTAAAACAGGATCACTATTTTATAGTGACAGATGGGAATTATGAAAAAGAAAGGGGACGCGATGCTTCGCGTCCCCTCCTTATTTATTTTTAAGTAGATATTATCCTCTTTTTGTAATCTCTACGTATTGTCTTGTTTTTTCACCTGTGTAGATTTGTCTCGGACGACCGATCGGTTCTCCGCCTTCGGACATTTCTTTCCATTGTGCGATCCATCCCGGTAAACGGCCTAATGCAAACATTACGGTAAACATTTCAGATGGAATTCCCAATGCTTTGTAGATGATTCCGGAATAGAAATCTACGTTCGGATACAAGCTTCTTGATTTGAAGTACTCATCTTCCAAAGCATATTTCTCCAATTTCTTAGCAATGTCCAGTAAAGGATCACTGATCTTCAATTTTTCCAATACATCATCGGCAGCTTTTTTAATGATCGTTGCACGCGGGTCGAAGTTTTTGTAAACGCGGTGACCGAATCCCATCAAACGGAACGGATCGTCTTTGTCTTTGGCTTTCAATACCCATTTGTCTACATCTCCGCCATCGTTGTGGATTTTTTCGAGCATTTCAATTACTGCCTGGTTGGCACCACCGTGAAGCGGTCCCCAAAGCGCAGAAATACCTGCTGAGATAGATGCGTATAAGTTTGCCTGGGATGACCCAACGATTCGAACTGTAGATGTGGAACAGTTTTGTTCGTGGTCAGCATGAAGGATCAATAATTTATTCAAAGCGTCAACAACCACCGGATCCACTTTGTAATCTTCGGTTGGCATTGCAAACATCATGTATAAGAAGTTCTTTACGTAATCGTATTCGTTCTTTGGATACATGAATGGGTGACGCATGGAGTTTTTGTAAGACCAGGCAGCAAGTGTCGGCAATTTCGCTAAGAGGCGCAGGATCGTTCTGTTCTTTTTCTCCGCGCTTCTGTTCGGATCCAATGATTCCGGGTAGAATGTGGAAAGGGAACAAACCATGGATGATAATACTCCCATGGGGTGAGCCTGAGCAGGGTATGCTTCAAAGAATTGTTTCATGTCTTCATGTACCAGGGTGTGTTTCGTGATACTTGAAATGAAATCATCCAGTTGAGTTTGTGTTGGCAATTCACCATAGATTAATAAATAAGCGACTTCAATAAAAGTTGCTTTTTCAGCAAGTTGCTCGATAGGATAACCGCGGTAACGAAGAATTCCTTCTTCACCATCCAAAAAAGTAATGGCACTTGTTGTAGCACCTGTGTTCTTATAACCTGTGTCTAAAGTTACATATCCTGTTTCCTGACGAAGCTTTGAAATGTCAATAGCCAATTCATTTTCAGTGCCTTGTACAACCGGGAATTCGTAAACCTTCCCATCCAATTCGATTTTCGCAATTTTGCTCATGATGATCTATAAGAGTATTATCTAACAATTTTATTAGCCGCACTAAATTAATAAAGAATTGAATACAATAATGTGCAAGTGCGAATCTTTTTTTCAGTAAAAAGGTATAGCTAAAAAGGCCTGCGGAAAAGAATCTGCAGGCCTTGAATTTTGTTTGTAAAATTGAAGCGGTTATACTACAGGTTTTTCAGTGTATATTCCAGCATCATTGTATAAAGGTGGTTTCTTGTATTCCCACCGTAAATACCATGGTTCTTGTTCGGGTAAACAAAGAGATCAAACTGCTTGTTTGCTTTTACCAAAGCTGTAATGAACTCCATTGTGTTTTGATAATGTACATTATCATCCGCCGAACCGTGGATCAATAAGAATTTCCCTTTCAGCTTGTCGGCATGATTCACCGGAGAATTGTCGTCATAACCGCTTGCATTTTCCTGAGGTGTTCTCATGAAGCGTTCCGTATAGATGTTGTCGTAATTTCTCCAATTGGTAACAGGAGCCACGGCAATCCCCATTTTGAATATATCAGCTCCTTTTGTCAGGGCTAAAGAAGTCATGAATCCCCCGTAACTCCATCCCATGATACCGATTCTGTTCGGATCAACGAATGTTTCCTTCTGAAGATTTTTAGCAACTGCGATCAGATCTTCGGTTTCCAGTTTACCTAATTGCAGGTATGTCGATTTTTTAAATTTCGCTCCCTGGAATTGAGTTCCTCTTGTGTCCACACAAAAAACAATGTATCCTTTTTGTGCAAGCAACTGATGATAAAGGTAGTTTGGCCCGTCATAATCATTTGTAACCATGTTGCTTCCCGGTCCGCAATAAACGTTGAAGTAAACAGGGTATTTCTTATTCGGGTCAAAGTTTGCCGGTTTGATCATCCATGCATTCAATTTACCGGCAGCACCGTCAACCTGCATGAATTCCTTCTTGCTAAAGTTCATTCCGTCCAGTTTTTTCTGAAGCTCCGCATTTGCTTCCAATACCTGCAATTCTTTTCCTGTGCGGTCGCAAAGGGTGTAAACGGGAAGTGTGTTTGCAGTTGAGCTTGTGCGGATGAAATAATTGAATCCCGGAGCAAATTCAGCGTCGTTATATCCGGCAGCTTTCGAAATTAATTTCTTATCCGTTCCTTTCCAGTTGATGGAATAAAGAGACTTATTGATAGCGCCGTTTTCAGAAGAAGAATAAAATACCGTTCCTTTTTTTTCGTCGATACCGTATAAATCGATCACATCCCAGTTGCCTGAAGTAACCTGACTTAATTTACCTGTAAAAGTCAAGTGGTAAATGTGGTTGTATCCGTCCTTTTCAGAAGTGCGAAGCATTGCGTTCCCGTCTTTCAGCAAGATTACATTGTCTGCGTCCAGGTAAGTGTCTGTTTGCTCTTCGTAAAAAATACGATCTGTCGGAGCTTCCGGGTTGGTAACCAAGTGGTATTTAACCTGGCTTTGGTGGCGATTCAATGTAGAAACAAATACTTCGTTTTTGATCGGTGACCATTGAAAGCGCGGCAAGTATTCATATTCCCCAAGGTTTACATTCTTAACTCCTGTAGTTTCAACGTTTGCAATATGGAATGTTACTTTTGAATTCGCTTCACCTGCTTTCGGATACTTGAAAGTATACTCATCAGGATAAAGTTTCCCATACATTGCCATTTGAAATTGTTTCACATCTGTTTCATCAAAACGCATGAAAGCCACGTATTTTGAATCCGGGGACCATTCAAACCCTTGTGTGATCGCAAATTCTTCTTCGTAAACCCAATCAGTTGTCCCGTTGATGATACTATTCTGTTTTCCGTCCGAAGTGATCTGTTTGCTCGAGTGATTTACCAAATCGTATACAAATAAGTTATTCCCGGAAACGTATCCCAGTTTGGTCTCATCCGGGGAAAATGTTCCGAGCGTTTGCGCGATATCCGAATTATGGACCTTATGGGTTTCTTTACTCTGGATATTGTATGCATAATAAGTGGTGGAATAGCTGTGTCTGTAAATGGAATTCGTATTCGTCTGAACCAACAACCATTTTCCGCTTTTACTCAGTTTTACATCATCAAATTCGAGTGTTTTACCGTTAAATTTAATTTCTGATAAATTGACAAGAACAGTTCCTGCACCTTTGTAGTCTTTGAACTGGTATTTCTTTAAAAAATACTTGTTGCCTTCTTCGACAATTTTAGTGAAAGATTGTCCGTCACTCAGAGCAGTAAAGCCTTCAATACGGTTAGGATAAAACTCACCCGACTTCCAAATGCTTTCAACGCTTAGGTTTTGAGCATATCCGAATGAAATGATGCAAATAAAGGAAATGAATAATTTAATTCTCATACATAGTTGTTTTGGGCAAAAATAACCAAAAACTGTTCCGGGCGAGTGAAATATTGATGAGTGGTGTAAAATAGTTAACAGCTTGTATAATATGAGTTTGATTGAATGAAAAGTAACGTGTATAACCTTAGTTGATTGTTAACAATTATGTAATGTTAGAATAGATTATTTGGCGTAACTTTGCCTCGTAAATTTCTGGATGTTCTCCTTGATGCTGTGTTTGATGCAGACTGAAACCATTTAGAAATAAAACATTTGGTATAATGAAATAGAAATGAAACGCATCCATAATAGCAAAGACTTCTCCCGAAGTATTTGGAGCTATTTTTCAGCAAACAAGCTGAGTGGATTTGTTATACCTTTACTTAGTACTTTATCTACAATTCAAATAATCAGTAAGTTATGAAAAAAGCATTACTATTCTTAGGTATGTTATCTTCTGTTGCGTATGCACAGGATTGTTCAAAAATCTTCATCTCAGAGTATGTTGAGGGTTGGTCAAACAACAAAGCGTTGGAAATTTATAATCCAACCGGTCAGGCAGTAAATTTGGGTGAGTATTTTGTTGCTCGTTATTCCAATGGTTCATCTACGGCTACGAATGCGAATGCTGTTCAATTAAGCGGAACTATTCCTGCACACGGAGTTTTTGTAGCTGTTTTGGACAAAAGAGATCCGAACGGAACTGATCAGGAAGCCCCGATCTGGGATTCTTTGGAAGTACGGGGAGATGGTTTTTTTAGCCCTGTTTATAACACAAGTAATGCGTTTTATTGGAATGGAAACGACGCCGTATTGTTAGCGAAAGGAACTTTAACAGGTGCTTCAACCAATTCAATTACTACTGCAACCGGTTTTCAGATTATTGATGTATTCGGAAAAATTGGTGAAAACCCGGCAAATGAGCAAGGACAGGTTTGTTCCAGTTGTGGTGGAGCATGGTCTTCTACTGCTCCTCATAACACAGGTCTTGGGGTCTTGTTAACACTTGATCATTCTTTGATCCGTAAGTCATCAATTAAAAAAGGGGTTACTGCAAATCCGACGTACTTTAATCCGCTTGGTGAGTGGGATTCCATTCCTGCAGTTACCTATGTGATGGATCAAAACGGGGATACGATTGAAGGGGCTAATGGTCCTATTTTGTTCGGTAACTGGTTTTCATTAGGATCACATGATTGTGATTGTACTCCATTGGCTGTTGATGAGAACAATATCGAGGAGATTTCGTTGTATCCGAATCCTACAAATGATGGAATTGTTTATGTGAAAAACACACAGGGTGTCAATGAAATCACAGTGATAGATGCACTTGGTAAGCATGTAGGCCGTTTCTCCAACAATGCTTCACCTGTTATGTCTGTTAGGTTGGGTTCAAACAGAGGAGTTTATTTGCTTCAGATCACCCATAATAACGGGGCAGTTTTAACAAAAAGAGTAGTTCTTAAATAAGTTTAATAAGGTCGGATTTATTCCGACCTTCTTTATTTGAATAAATATGTTGCGATTTATTACAACATTGGCGTTGTTATTTCCAATTTTAAGCTTTGCTCAGACTTCCATTGTCCGGGGAACGGTAAAAGATAAGGTATCGGAAGAATTTATCCCGGGAGCTTTAATCAGTATGGGGGGGAGCTTCAAGGCGATTTCGGATGATAATGGGAATTATGAATTTAAGGACGTTCCTTATGGACAATACACATTGGAAGTCGTATCTTTTGATTATGATACCCTAAAAATAAACTTTACGGTAAAAAGTAAAGAAACAATTATTGATCCGGAATTGGGGGGAAGTACCGAAATTGAGGAAATCAGGATTATTGGTAATATTTCTTTGGATCGCAAAACACCGATCGCGATCACCAAAATATCAGCGGAAAAAATTGCCGAAGAGTTGGGATCACGTGATTTGCCTATGTTGTTAAATGCAACTCCAGGAGTATATGCTACGCAAACCGGAGGAGGGGACGGAGATGCACGAATTACTGTTCGTGGTTTTGATCAGCGAAATGTAGGTGTGTTGATTGACGGAGTTCCGGTAAACGACATGGAAAATGGTGCTGTGTATTGGTCAAACTGGTTCGGGTTGGATGCAATTACCAATCAAATACAGATCCAGCGTGGTTTAGGTGCTACGAAACTTTCCATGCCATCTGTTGGGGGCTCACTGAATATTGTAACCAATGGAATGCACAATCGAAAAGGTTTTTCGTTCAAACAAGAGTACGGGACAGGAAATTTCCTAAGATCATCGCTTTCTTACAATTCCGGACGGACAAAGAAAGGATGGGGTTTTAATTTTTCAGGTTCTTATAAACAGGGAGATGGCTGGGTAGAAGGAACCAATACACAAGGAGGTTTTTACTACGGGAAAATTCAAAAAGTAATTAAAAAACATTTGATTAGTTTGTCTGCTTTCGGTGCACCTCAAAAACACGGACAACGATCATTTTATCAGCCAATCCAATACTGGGATTCCCAAGTAGCAAAGGATTTGGGGGTAACTATCGATGAAAGTGCAATTAAAGACAGGGGAATTCGTTTCAACCAGCATTGGGGATATATCACCAATGAGGATGGGAAGCAGGAAATTAAAAACGAGCGTTTAAATTATTATCATAAGCCTCAGATCACTTTAAAAGATTTTTGGCAGGTCAATAAAAAATTATCGATCTCCAATATTGGATATATGTCTATCGGTAAAGGTGGAGGTACGCGCTTGGCAAACTCAGCCGGAACGTTGTACACCGAAGAGGGGCACATTGATTGGGATGCAATTGTAAAAGCAAATCAGGTGGATCAATTATTCGGAGGTCCCAATATTGATTTGGCGTATTCCCCGACGGAATTGAAATCTACTCAGGTATTGATTTCTTCTGTAAATAATCACTTTTGGGTAGGATATTTAGGACAGTTTCAATATGAATTAAACCCGAAGTGGACTGTTTCAGGAGGTATTGATTACCGTTACTACAAAGGAAGTCACTACCAGGAAATTACCGATTTGCTCGGTGGAGATTACTATATCAATACAAGTAACTTCAATGATCCTAATCCGATGAAACGAAAGGGAGATAAAATTGCTTTGAATACATACAATAATGACCGTGATGGTTTCGTACAGTGGGGAGGAGTTTTTGGTTCTGTTGAATACTCCGGTAACAGATGGACAGCCTTTTTAAATCTTTCGGGAGTTATTAACGCTTATAAAGGAGTTGACTATTTCCAGAAAAAGGTATTGGATTTGGGAGATACAACTTTACGTATCGGTGCTAATGATACTATTGAATACAATGGAAATACCTATACGGCATCTTCTCCGGGATTGGAATATTTTGCAACTGATTGGAAAAGTATTCCCGGAGGAACAGTGAAAGCCGGAGTAAGCTATATTTTGAATGAAAATTCAAAATTATACGCAAACTTAGGATATTTATCGCGTACACCGCAATTTAGTAATGTTATTGATAACAATACGAACAGTTTCTTTAGGGAAATTAAGAATGAGGTTATTCAGGCAGTGGAATTGGGATATAGTTTCTCCAACAAATATTTTGGTGTAAATGTCAACGGATATTTTACCAATTGGAAGAATAAACCGTTTCCATTTGGAGTAGCAATTCCGGATCCAAATGATCCTACTGCAACCATTTATTTGAATATTAATGGAATGGATGCAATTCATTACGGAGGTGAGATAGATGTTGCGTATAACATTTTTAAAAATCTTCAGGCTGAAGCAATGCTTTCTTTAGGCGATTGGACATGGAATTCATCAGAAACGTTTTATGTGCCGGAATTGGATTACAGCTTCACGTTCGATGCAAAAGGGGTTCATGTTGGGGATGCTGCTCAAACAATGCTGAATTTCAGTCTGAGATACGAACCGATAAAAAAATTGTATTTCAAAGTGCAATACCAGTGGTTCGACAGATACTATGCAGCATTTAATCCATTCTATCTCCAAGGCGCCGATGCCCGAAGAGAAGCCTGGAAATTACCTTCCTATGGTTTGTTGAATGCTTTTGCAGGATACTCCATGAATATCAAAAAAGTAAATCTTTTCTTCAATGCAATGGTTTCAAATGTATTGAATACAAAATTCATGGCTGATGCCACTGATAGTTATTATGCTCCATTTAATGCGGATGCACAGTCAGCTTCTGTGGTGTTTGGACAAGGGTTGAGATTTAACCTGACATTGGGGATTAATTTCTAAAAAACAGAAAAGAACAACAATAGATGAACTTTTTGGATGAGTGGCATCACTTGATTCAGAGATAAAGACCGATTTTATTGAAGGTACAGCGAACTGATCGTTGGAGCTGAAAAAAATCCGGACTAGATTAAAAAATAGGAATTAGAAAACAAATGACAAAAATGAGAAAGTCGATTTTTTTACTACTGTTATCAGCTTTTGCTTATAGCGTATCTGTAGCACAAGCGGTGTTACCAACAACGTGGAGTTTTACCACAACGTCCCTGCCTGTTGGATGGACAGAATCAGGAACAGCGTTTTACACTGCTTCCGGTAATACACCTCCGGCAATGAAGTTTGACGGAACTGGAGATTACCTGATTATCAATTTCGCAAGTGCTCCGGGTGCATTAACTTATTACCTGGCAGGAAATTCTTTCAGCGGTGGAACATTCACAGTAGAAGAATCTGCAAACGGAGTTTCTTACACGGCATTGCACACGCATACTGCTCCTCCTGCAGGAGTTTACCAGATGTTTACGGATAATCCGAATTCATTGACGCGATTCATCCGTTTCATTTATACAAATAAAGTAAGCGGAAATATCGGTTTGGACGACGTGAATATTGCAGTTGGAGCTGCTACACCTGCCCAGGAAATCAATGTAATGTACAATACGAATACGATTGTTTCTGGAGGAACTCAAATCGTTAGTTCACCGGTTGCAACCATGACCCCATTTACATTTACGGTTGAAAACCTTGGTACGTCAAATACTCTGAATGTTTCGAGTGCTGTTATTTCAGGGCCGGCTGCTGCAGACTTTACAGTTGCATCTTTCCCGTCAACAGTTGCGTCGGCTTCCAACCAGTCATTGACCGTTAACTTTACACCGTCAACTGCTGGTAACAGAAATGCTGTTCTTACGATTAACAGTGATGATGCGGATGAAGCAGCTTATGTGATTAACTTATACGGTATTGGCGGTAACCTGGCAACAGAACCTGCGAACCAAGCAACAAACCTTGTTTTTTCGAATGTGAAATCATACAGACTTACAGGATCCTTTACACCGACAAGCGCAGAAGGATACCTAGTTTTACGTAAAAAAGGTTCTGTAATAACAGGAGTTCCGACAGATGGTACTGTATATCAGCGCGGAGACATTGTTGGAGATGCCCAAGTTGTTTATTCCGGAGCAGCTACTGCTTTCACACCGAACAACATCGTTGCAAGTACCGATTATTATTTTACAGTATATGCATACAACGGACCTGGAACATATAGAAATTATTTGGCAACGGCTCCTTTAGCAGCAAATGTGACCTCTTCAGGTTCAATGGTCCCTGCCGGTTATTATTCAGGAATTAATACAAGCAGCCCAACATTTGTTGCTGATCTTCACAACTTGACGAACCCGCACCAGGAACAATTCTATAGTAATTACGGTATTTATATGGTGAATTTGTTTACAGCACGTGACACGACTTTGAATCGTCGTGTGGTAACTTGTGTTTATAGTGGTGAAAACAAGATCTATACAGAACCATTTGATTTTACTGCAACAGGATTCAGCCGTGAGCATACTTATCCGCACAGCTGGATGCCGACAAACCCTGCACAGGATTTACCGGAGTACAATGATTACCACCATTTGTTCCCTACAAACCAAAATAATGCAAATGCATTGAGAAGCAATTATCCTTTGGGTAAAGTGGTGAATGTAAGTTCCACTTACCTGGGATGTAAATTCGGAACGGATGCAAACGGTAACCAGGTATTCGAACCAAGAGATGCTCACAAAGGTGATGCGGCAAGAGCGATGATGTACGAAGCTATCTGTTACACAACTGTAAGCGGAAACAGCTGGGCGTTCCCCAATCCGATCAGTGGTTCAATTCAATACGGACAGGATCAGGCGATCTTAAAACAATGGAACGTACAGGATATGCCGGATGCATGGGAAATTTCAAGAAACGACTTTTTGGATTCACTTCAGGAAAACAGAAACCCATTTGTTGATAATCCGAACTACGCTTGTTTCGTAAACTTTACAAATATGAACTATGAACAATTCGGTTGTACTGCAGATGTGGAAGAAGCGTTATTGAACGGATTTATTTTATATCCAAACCCGGTAACGAATGTATTGTTGATGAACGTAGATGCAACAACAATTACTGGTTACCAGATTACGACAATGGATGGTAAAGTAGTTAAATCTGCTGATGCGATCAATCAGGTTTTAGTTGAATTAAATATTCAGGATTTGAAAGCAGGTTCGTATATTGTGAATGTAAAGACTCCATACGGACAAGCTCAAAAAACAATAGTTAAAAACTAAGCATGAGAAGAATAGTTTTTCTTTTTTTTCTAATAGGAGCAGGCTTTACGGCCTGCTCTTATCATTTACAGATAAAAGGATCGAAACAAAATGTGGACGGTTCTGCCAAATCATCTGTGGAAATGGATTCATTGATTGCTCCTTACAGAAGAGAGATGCTCAAAGAATTCGGCCAGGTAATCGGTGAAACGAGTAGAGACCTGGTAACCGGTCGACCCAATTCCGCGCTGGGTTTCTGGTTGTGTGACCAGTTGATAAGGAAAGCAAAAGACAGTGTGATTTTCAGAAATGAACCTTTGGTTGCCTTTATCAATAACGGAGGACTCAGAGCAGATTTGCCCATGGGAATGATCACCGTTGGAGATATTTATAAAGTAATGCCTTTTGACAACCGGATAGTGTACCTGAAATTATCCATTGATAAGATTCCCGAAATGGAGGCCTACCTGAAAGAAAAAGGAGGCGAACCGATTGGCGGATTTCGTTTAATGAAAGGAAAACTGGAGTTCCCGAATAGCCTGGCACAAAGCAAAAAATATTTTTGGGTAGTTACGTCTGATTTTCTGGCTAATGGAGGAGATAACATGTCCTTCTTTAACAATCCTTTGGAGCGATTGGATACCAACATACTCTTTAGGGACTTCATTATCGAGGCTGTTAAAAAAGAGAAAAAAATAACGTACATTCCTGAAGAAAGAATAAATTGGTAAAATGGAACGAAGATTATTTTTACAGCAAACCGGTGTAATTGCAGGAGCTGCTATCGTAGCGCCATCTTTGATGAGTGCCGGGAAAAAGCAAAATAAATTAGTGATCCTGCACACCAACGATACCCATTCCAATATTGATCCCTTCCCGGTAAACCATCCGAAGTTCCCGAATATGGGCGGAGTTTCCAGGAGAGCCGGTTTGATTCAGTCGATCCGTAACCAGGAAGAAAATGTATTGTTGCTTGACGCCGGGGATATCTTCCAGGGAACGCCTTACTTTAATAAGTTTAAGGGAGTTTTGGAAATGAAGACCATGGCTGAAATGAAGTACGATATTGTCACCCTTGGTAATCACGATTTCGATATCGGGATGGAAGCTTATAAAAATGCTTTGTCGCATGCATCGTTCCAGGTTGTAAACGCAAATTACGAACTCAGTTCAACACCGCTCTCTGAAGTTGTAAAACCATATACCATTATCAAAAAGGCCGGATTCAAGATCGGGGTTTTTGGTTTGGGAGTTAATTTACAAGGTTTGGTTCCTGCGGAAAACTGGAAAGGACTGACTTACCGGGACCCGGTTCAGACAGCACAACAACAGGCGGATGCTTTGAAAAAAGAAGGGTGTGACGTGGTCATTTGTTTGTCTCATTTGGGCTATGAATACAAAACCGACCAGGTTTCGGATAAAGTATTGGCTGCTTCGACTTCAGGAATTGATGTTATTATCGGCGGACACACGCATACTTTCCTGGAAGACCTCCAGGAGTTTAAGAATCAAAAAGGTAAATCTGTTTTTGTAAACCAGGTAGGTTACGGTGGGTTGAAACTGGGCCGGATCGATATCGAATTATGTATGGATTCAGGTAGGTTTACCATTGCTTCAACCAATCAATTACTGGATGAAAATATCATTTAATAAATAATAAAAAAGTAGGGGCGCTATTAATAGCGCCCCTACTTTTTTATTCAACGATCAACTCGAGTTGTTCTTTGGATAATTTAATCAAACCAATGCGGTCAAAGCTTCCCATGATCTTTGCCTGAACAAGGATGTTCAATCCTTCATCTTCGGTTTTAATGAAGTCGCAGGCAGTAAGCGGGATGTTTTTCCCGATGTATTTTTTTCCGGCCAAACTACCACCCGCATTATAAATAGTCAATAAAAGCTGATTGCTTCTTGTGGAAGATAAGAACGCTTTGTAATGTGTTCCGCCTATCGTAAGATCTTTGATCAAAACCGGTTTTTCAGCATTCAGTTCCGATTGTCCCTGGGCAGAAATTGATTCCGTAATATCGATCGTGGTTGGAGTAAGCGTGGCACTGGCGTTGTAATACAGGTTGTCGTAAGAAAAGCGTGCCAATGAGAACTGGGAACCTCCGGAAGGAGAAATAGCAGCTAATCCGCCGTTAAATCCGGCACCGTTATAAACTCCGGTAAAATTCAGGTTCTGATCGAGAAAAATCAATGAAAAACTGTAATTGTAGAATCCATTCATTACAATGTAATTCTGCTCGGGTGTAGAGCTGACAAAGAAAGGCATGCGTTTTCCATCGAAAGTAATGTGATCCACAATCTGTTCTTCCACATCCGTAAAAATATCCAGGTTCGCTTCCTGTGTAACGGAAACCATGTCGGGAGTCAGTTTGTGAATACCGGTCTGCATACTTGTCCGGTTGTAATTCTGAATGTAAACAGCTGATCCCGAGTTGTAGGCGTAAGTAGGATAAAGGATGTCGGTGAAACCGGAAACCTCGCTTGTACCCTGGTTGTTTTCGTCAATTTTCAGTACATAAGTAAACAAGCCAACAGCATCCATACAAACCAAATAATTTTGTCCGTTGCTCTTGATCAGGTTGGGAACTGCATTGACATAATTGGCCGGCAGTTCGTAATTCCAAATAAATTCTCCTGCATTGTCAATCTTCATCAAGTGTATTCTCCAGCCGTCATACGCACTCATAACGATGTATCCGTCGTTATTTGCCGCTGTTGTAATGCTCAAAGGGTGAAAATGTTTGTTCCCGTTTTGGTCATCATAGACCTTGATAAAGGAGTCTTCCGGTTTGGATTTCTTCTTACAGGCCGAAAAGCTTAGTCCCAGCCCCAAAAAGATCACACCATAAATAAATAGCTTCATAATATCAATATTAGTTCTGATTAGTGTCTGCTTTTTCTAAGAATTTCCAATGAAATGGAATTGTCAATAGGGAACATAATTGTTAATTGAATATCCAGGTTCATGAGTTTTAACTGATCCATGACATCGAGGTACTGAACACTCAAACCGGTATAATCTGCATAGCGGTTTTCGTCGTTGACAATTGAACGGAATCCGTAACGGAAATTACTTTCCAGGCTGATAGCGAAGTAATTGGAGAAATAGGTCAGTCCCAAGCCGGCTGATAGTCCGAAGTTCGCTTTGTTAATGTGTTCGGTAAGCTCAGTTTCCCCGGTTTGATCTGCGGTTTTTTTGTCCACATCACCATCGATCGTATAATCGTAAAAGATGGTTTTCCTTGCCTGATGCCTGAAATTGGCATAAATTCCTCCCTGTATGTAAGGGGAGAATTGGGAAACCGTGAAATCCCAGCGAACTGATATGGGAAGATTCACTCCTGACAACTTTTGCTGGTGCATCATTTCCATCGAAAAGTCCGAAGCGTTTACGGTATCCGACCATGCATAGGCAGTCAGATAATTGAAACTGCTTGTTTGATATGCAGGCTGAAAAACAATTGAAAGGTTTTTCTTAAAAGAATACGAGAAATACAAACCGAATTGGGAGCCTTTGTTCTTAAACAAGCCCTGGTAATCTTTTTCCTTTTCCGAATCATCACCATACGCGGCTGATTGCGGTGTAGGAACCAGCATGGAATAATCTTTCACGACGTGAGCAGCACTGAAATTCATGCCACCCGATATTCCGAGATACATCCTGTTTTTCCGGTGTACGGTATATTTTGTTTGGGCCGATCCGTTAAAATAAAATGGAAAGGCCAGTATTAGAAGTAAAATTCTGTTCAGCTTCATTATTTGGAAAGGATTACTTTTTCGGTAAGTACTACACTGTCATTTGCAATAAGCGTGACGAAATACGTTCCGTTTGCATAGCGCGATAAATTGAAATCCAGTACATGTTCTCCCGGAACTGTCGGAGCGTCGGTAATATTCCCGATTGTCCGCCCGGAAATATCCTTGATCTCAATATGTACTTTGGTTTCTTTTTGCAGCAAATAGGAAATACTGATACCTGAACTGGTTGGATTCGGATAACATTTCAGCCATAAATTCTCCTTGAATAATTCACTTGTACTTAATTCCTTGCACCGGATATAATCTACGCGATTAGTGACGAAGTTTTCAAATTTCACGTGTTCGATAGCTGCATCGGGTGCTGCAAACCAGTCTTTCACAACAGAAGTGAACACCTGGCGGTAATCGTGTTGTAAAGGAATGTTCCCGTTTTGCAGGTTTTGCAGATCCGGGTTATCTCCATAAACTCCCGGATTTAAACAGGTACCGTAAACCAGCATCGGAGCAGCATTTCCATGATCCGTTCCATAACTTGCATTGGACGCCACCCGGCGACCGAATTCGGAGAAGGTCATCGTCAATACACGGTCTGCCAGTCCCAGGTTGGTCAAATCATCGTAAAAAGCTTTAACCGCGGATGAAATATGGTACAACAAGGCCGCATGTGAACCCATGGTAGTATTGTTATTAACGACCTGGTTGGCATGTGTATCAAATCCACCGATCCGGCAAAGGAAGATCTTTGTTCCGATTCCTCCGCTGATCAATCGCGAAATAATCTTCAGCTGTGGTGCCAGGGGATTGTTCAATGAACCGCTTGGTGCGATGTAAGGATACAGATCCGGGTAAACCACACCTGAGTTCGCCCCGGCATCGTAAACATCTCTCAGGCGTTCGGCATAATTATTCGACTGCCTTTCAATCTGCATGATGTACTCAATTTCATCTCCTGCATGTGTAGGAGGGAAGTTCGTAGGCTCCTCGGCACCCACACTGTTTATCAGGTTGTAAAAAGCATCCGGGTTTTGGATCGAAAGTCCGGCAGGAATTCCCTGGTTGCGGTGAAATGCAAGTGAAACCCCGGTTCCTATTTCGAGTGCCAGCGGATCCGGAACGGCAGTACTTGGATAACCTATCGGATAATCCGGGTAGTAATGCTCGAAATAACGGCCCATCCATCCAGAATTGAAATAATCATTGTAGTTTCCGCCCATGTACCAGACGTCCCGGCTGCGGAAATGCGATCCGTTCATGTTCTCGTAAGAAACGTTTTGAATGATGGCCATATTTCCGTCATCATACATGGCTTTTGAACCCACCATATCGGGGTGAAGTCCGACCTGTCTGTTTGCCGGTAAATTCGGATCAAGCGTTATGTATTGGCGTGTACCGCTTTGGGGAATAGCAATATTTGGCCGCAGGTTGTAGTAATTCCCGTATTGATTGATTGGGATAACCATGTTTAGTCCGTCGTTTCCACCGTGAAGCTGGATCAGCACCAGGATCTTATCGTTCAGACTCGATTTGGCCATGGCTCCCAAAAGCCCGTCGGGTTCTACCAGGTTTAATGCAATCCCATTGAATTTCAAAAGCATTCCGGTTCCCACCAAGGATGAAATGCGTACAAAGTCTCTTCTGTCCATAGGGTGTAGTTTTTAAAATAATTGGTATTCCGGTGTCTGCATCATTGCATTGAAGAGCGACTCGAGCTGTAAACGCACATTGACATCACTGCTTGTATTGACATAATTATTCCATTCGGTGGTCCAGTTCGCTGCCGAAAGCTGGTCGAGCAAAACATCGTCCCTGAAGTAATTAAAACGAACCGCATCAATCGTAACCGGGAAGAGCCAGCTTACTAATTCCTGTACCAGGATTGTCGCATCACCGGGATTGGAACAGTTGGTTTCCACGAAATCCACGACATCCAACTTTAAGAGATTCCCACTCATCCCGGTAAACCCGGAGATCAGCAGTTCCGAAAACTTATAACGGTTCGCAAGGTAATTGGAAGAGATCCAAAAACGGTGGTAACCCGGAAACTGGTAATAGGGTTCGTATCCTGCTACATCGTAAGGTTCGAAAAACTGAAGTCCCTGCAGATCAAGTTGACCGATCAACTGACCGTACATTTCATAATGAGCCGCCAACTGCGTTGTTTTATCAGGAACAGTGAGATTAAATAAACGCATCGTTCCGATAACGAGATCCATCGGTGATTTAATGATCGCACCAATGTTGTTGTCTTCTGTGATCGGGGTGTCGAGGTCATAGAAGTGTTCGCTTTGGAACAAGACTTCCAGTACGGAAATAATATCGTAATTGTTGCTTGACAGTGTTGTTGCTAAGGGTTCGATGATATCCGTTTCAATTTCGGGGGTTATATCGTAATATACGAATTCCCGGTAGATCCTTCTGCAAATATGTCTTGCAGTGTGCGGTGAAGCAAATACCATATTGATTACGTCGTCCAATTCGGTGTAAACCGCAGTTACCGCAGCATTGCTTCCCACCACGCTTCCGGTTTGGATCACTGTATTATTGAAAGCTCCTGAGAATTGTTTTGAACTAACATCGTGCTGGGAGGAAGTGGTGGCACTGCCTTTTACTTTCCCTGTCGGGAAACCGGTTACCGGATCTATCGTTTGGAAAGTCGGATCGATTCCCCAGCCGGTCAGGGCTTTGGTAAGTGCCTGTACATCCTGTTCCGTGAAATTGGTATAATCCCCTAAACTTACTTCCTCGCCTTTTCCGACCGTATACAATTCCAGGAATTCACGTGCGAAATTTTCCTGCGGAACACCTTTGATATTCAGGTTTCCATCCAAATGTATCAGCATAGCATTGTCAATACAAATTGCCTTTGCCAGGTCCTTATAATTTCCCAAAGCATAGTAACGCAGCAGGCGCAGGTAATCAATTGCAAACTGGGCTTCACCTTCAATTCTACTCATGATCATCGGGAAATGCGTGTGGTAGAACCAGATCATCCGTTCTGTCAGATTTGCTCCCGAAGCACGCATGTTTTCCATCCACCAGCTGCGGGTATAATCAGACAAATTTGTACTGTTGGGACTGATTGTATTCGGATATACCCAGTCGGTGCCGCTTGCGGGATCGATCGGAAGCGGGGGCACAGGCTGAGTTTGGGTCAATGCCGTAATTGCAGCTTGTGCGGTCATTCCTGCGAAATTGGTAATATCCTGCAGTCTGGGGCCTAAAGTAGCACGACGCAGCAAATGCGCAGCTCTTTGCGAGCCTAGAGTACCCGAAATCGGATTGAGTGAAGCCATAAGTACTAGTTGTGTTCGTTATTTACAAAATCAAAATCAAAAAGTCATAACGAGTTAGACCTAATAGGAGAGGAAGAGAGAGTCAGTTCTGAAATTTAGAGAACCCAAGTTAGAATTTTTGTTTTACAAATTCAATAAAAAATCAGCAAATTGTTTGATTTTTTTTTACAACTGATTTCGTTAGTTATCCGGTATTTGTTGTGTATTCAGGCAAATGAGATTACTGAACGAATTCAGTAGTTGGTGAAAAAGAATATTTTTCCAGAAATTGATTGTTATTTCTCACATTTGTGTATTATTGCATAATGATTTGGATAAGAAAATCTAATCAATAAAAGAATTTAAAGTTAAAACCATTCGCAAATGTACTGCTGCTATTCACAGAAATGCGTAAAATTAAACCTAGGGTCAATAAACTATAAATTGGCAAAGGAATCTTTTTCAACTCCCAAGCCGGAAGAGCGCTATGTAACGGAAATAAAAAGCCGCATTGTATGTTAAGATTGACGAAAAGAATTAATTTTAACCCAAGAACTGAAACAACTTTTAACTTAAACTCCTAAATTCCATTGTTCATGCCTAAATCTCTTGTCACCCTTTTATTGCTTTGCAGTTGTTATTCTTTTTCCCAGGTAATCGGCGGGAGAAACAATTCCGAGATGACACCGACAGTTTCCAAACCGGCTGAGTTAAATGCCGGGGGTTATACTGGTGATGTAAATTTATTCTCTGGCGGATATAGTTCCACAATACCTTTAGGAAAGGTAGCCACTCCGGGTGGAATAGCATTTGGTCTGGAATTAAACTACAGCAGTTCCTTTTCTATAGGAGCCACGGCACCAATTAGCAAAGGTATTCCTTATGGTGACGGATGGAATTTAAACATTCCGACAATTTCAATTGAATCGCAAATATTTAATGCTTTTGCATTCACGGATTATTGCAATGAAAACTCAGGAACCGGAACGGTTTTGAATTATTCCAGTGTGGAGAAAGCCATCAATGAAGGTGATTTGTATTGGTACTCCCCATACATCAACATACCTGGTGTAGCCAGTGGACGAGCAATATTTAAATATGTGGATGTGGATGACAATAAAACAGTGGTATTCGAACTGAACACTTTTGAAAACCACGTTGAAATTCGCTACGATGCAAATAAATGGACTATTATCACCTCAGACGGAACGATCTATGAGTTTAAAACTGTAATTCAATCATTTAATGCTCCGGCAAATAAACGCGTTCTATACTATCCGCTTAATGGTGCATCTACTCCCGATAATATTGCAAATAATGTAGCGGGAAATAACAACTATTCTTCAAGTAACGTTCAAGGTATTGTTGAAAATTCAATCACTCCCAAACAACGCTACAATCTATGGTACTGCGACGCAATCAGACATAAAAACAAACCGTTTCAAAGTGTCGTTTTCTTTTATAAAGGATTTGGAAAATTCAATTACTTCAAAGAATTTCAGCAAGAAGCGTTCCGAAATGCTGCGCCATCTCTTTTGCTAAACTCAACATTTCCAAAAGAGTATGATTTCTCGTGTTATACAGACCTTTTATTGACAAAAATGGAATCCTATTCCATCGATGGATTGGTAAATCGTTTGGAAATGAAGTATCAAACGAATCAACAAATAATCAATTCACACGATGAATTACTTAAATTCAATGACCCCAAAAACGGCAGATTAGATAGTTTATACACCTATCGCAGTGTATTTAAAGATGACTTCGGTTCGAGTACCGGCTGGAAAAGGTACGAGCATATTAAAATAAACCATGCTACAAATCAATATCCCGTATCATCCAATCCATACTTATCTCCTCAGGGATATGTGCGAAGCGGTATTTCCTCTAATGGGCCGATACCGTTTAATCACAGTTTCCTGGAATCACCAAGACTGTTTGAAGATGTTGCAACAGCAGAGAAACTGATTCCCGGAGATATCTATGAAGTAAAAACAAACATTATTCGATCCAATGCATCTTCGTTAATAAATGGGAATGCCACTGTAGATATTGCTGTAGTTACGGGAACACTGGGAAATAATGTTGTAGGAGTAAACAATGCTTATAATTCCTTTAATGATCAGGGACCTACTTTTTATAATGAGGACTACTATAAAAAATCAAGAGAGATCAACTTGTTTTCAACCTTTAATATGGCCCTGAAATGGACCTTATCCTATTCCGAAGGCTTAAAGCAAACCTCCAATTTCTTCTCCATGCCAAATTTCCCGACGACTTTTCACGGTTTGAATATTCAAGTGGGGCCGGGGAATTCAGACATTAACTATAATACGCAGCCATCTCTTGCTTATCAAGATATAAACAATGGGCCTTTTGCAAATCAAACGTATAATTTTTGCACTTCAAGCGGCGTGCGCTCAGCTGCTGACATCGGTTCTAATTTTGGAATTGGCTTGCCATGGGCACAAATGCTTCCTATTTACAAGCGTATGGTTACTTATCTGAACGCATTTGCAAACACTTCCGATGCAACGAATTCAATCATGAAATTATGGTGGAATGCTCTTGTTCCGCTTCAGGGATACACCCATGATAATGTCCCTACAAAAATGGATGAATCGGTTAAGCTGAGTGAATTAGAACTGCTCCGATACACGAAAAATCCGTACATGTTGACGCATGTAGAATTTTATCAGGTTAATGGAGAGGTCGGAGGACCGGTGGAATCCGGGCTTCATTTGATCTCTAAGAAAAAACTGGAATACAAAAGCGTAAGCGCAGTGATCCCGGAAAACTATCATTACGTTGACAATGATAGCATACGTTATAAATCTTTCATGCAAGTAATTGTATTACTGGATAAAGTACGGGACATTCCTGTAAATGGCATTACAGATACTACTTTACTGCCCACTACGTTCTTATCTTATGAACCATTTAAAAGCCCCTTTGTAAAATACAACATTGCGTCTCCTCTTAATGGGTATACAGGTATGGTTCTTTCAAAAATTGTTGATCAACTTGGAGGAATTACCAAAATTGAATATTACCCCGTAAGCGCAAGTGATAACAGAACAAGGTACAATTCCAATGTGACCTTTAAAAACAATTGTTCAGGTACCTCCGTTGCTCCACAATACGGAAATCAATCTGCTGTTACGGTATCTCCAATTGTTCAAACGATTCTGAAAAATGATGAGGATGATTTGGTGAAAAATAATATTACTATTACGGATAACGGACATAAAAAATGGACGTATGACTTTGATCCGGGTTCAAAAGTTTCAAGAAGAACTCAGTACTTTGTAGATATTCCGAGGTTTTTCGAAACGCAGTTATCATCTTCGGATGCCGGATTCCGAAAAGTTACGGTTTACGGCCCGGCTTTAGTCGAAGGTTCGACAAACTTTGTAAACAAAACGGTTTATGAGCATTTTGGTAACAACACTCAATTATATCCCGTTGCTCCCACAAACCAGGAATACCAGGATTATCTTTTCCACGGAAAGTTGAAATCCGTGAAAGAATACGATGTAACAAATAAAGTTCATACTGAAAAACTCATCTCCTACGATTATACACTAGCCTATAAAAATGGGTATACTCGCCCCAACCCCTATAAAGAACACATTTTCTGGGATCAGGAATACGACAATCCGGGTGGGCAATATGAATACCGTGATTACTATTTAAATTTACCTCTTTCAATTACAATGACGATACCTACCAATCAAACTTATGTAGGTCCCGCAGCATACCCCTGGCTGGATATTCCGGCATTCAATGGCCCTGTTGAAACCTTCGAATTACCCAAATTCATGGAATTTGAATTTTATCCTGAATTATACGCAGATAGCACACACAACCCGGAATTTTTATTTCATTCGTATTTCATCAAAAAGACAGAAGAAATAAACCGAACATACGATGATTATAAGTACAAGCAAGCTGTTATAGGCGGAACTACGTTGCCAGCTGTTTTGAATTTGGATCCGAATCCATTTGGAATCGGGTTTACAAATCCCATAGCTTATCATGGAGAATCAACTCCAAGACAAATTGCGTTGATCCAAACCGGGGACACCAAAAAAATAATGGATACCTTAATCGTGCAGTCTCCTTTACCTGATTCTACATTATATCACATGATGAAGTCAACAGCAATTGGTTATGATGAGAAAATTCAATTGTTAATGCTTCAGGGGAATCTCAGTAACTTGATTTTAAAGCAATTTACAACTTATTATGCCAATGCAGGAATTACCAGTTTAAAATCTTCCCCACTTTCAGTAATCAATCAGCAGTCCTATATTTCAGATGATGTTTTACTGACTTTATTGCCCCAGCTAAACAGGCGTTCGCGGTGGGATTTTGCAGAAGCGTTATTGATGAAAAATACTTACCTGTCGGATCAGGTAACTCAGGCAATGGCAAGTTCTGCCTATTTCAACAGTTCCTCTTTCACGAAAGTGCTCTCAAAGCAGCCACAATTTACCGAAACAGCTATTGACAAAATCGTGGCATCACGCAGTCTTGCGCATGCATCATTAGCTGTAATATTAAATAATCAACAGATTACAGACGCTAATTTTTCAGGTATTATTGCAAATGCTAATGTACAAAACGGAACCATTGTAGAAATTATTGAGACCGGAGGGAAGTATCCGTCTGAACCTGTGTTCGGTAAGTTGATTAATCGATCCCCGGCATTTACTGCTCAGGAAATGGAACGCATCGTGGCGGTTGCAGATCGCCAATTGGAAACAGGTGTTTTAAATACTTTAATAACAAAATACGGGGCATTGAATGCTTTCACGAATTTCAATTTCACCGGAAATCCATTAAATGCCTATTGCAATAGCGGGGTTCAAAGCGGATGGGACTATATTGAAACCAAAACTTCGTATGAATATTACGAAGCAGATTACAATGGAACTGCCAAAGGAAGAGCTTACAAGGTTCTGATGGGATTGGAAGATATTCCCGCAAGAACAGTTTCAATCAGTGATCATTTCGGGACAGGAGGAAATAAGACTGTTACTTCCTTACGACTCAAACACGAACCTTCCTGGCAGGTATTCAGCATAACTACCACATCACCTCATTTACCAACTGCGAAAGATGAAAAACAGTATTTCTACCTCTTTGATTTGAAGAACCGTTACGACCGCTATTGGTATAACTACGATATCAATGACGTAAATGGTGTTGGGACTTCGTTCACCCCGATAGTATTGGCTGATGATTTGGATACCGTGATGTACGATGCCCGATGGGGAACTGAATTCTTCGATGCATATAATGCCGGTGCTCCGGTTATACCGAAATACGACGGAATGGTGAAAAGCCGCCAGTATGGGATGCGTTCTACTCCGTTCCAGCAGATGAGTATTACTAAAAATCAACGTGACGCGTCGGAAAAACGCAAAAGTGAGTATTATTTCTATGATGCGCGCTGGGGAACAGATGCTTTCTCATTCAATCAAACTTTTGCTGATAGTTCAGGACCAAGTTGTCCTCCGGTCGGAACTCCGCCTGCAGACCCCGTTGGCTGTGCATCATGCATTCGACTCAAATATGGTACGGAAGAACAATTTTTGGAACAGCTGCCTTTCAACTACTGCCTTTGGAAAGATCCGGTAATCGGATATTTTGCCTGTCCTTCATCGGTTAATTATGCACTGTGCTTTAATGGCGTTGAATTGATTGATTGCAATCCGGCCATTCCCGAAGATGATGAACCGGGTGGTTCAACCAATATGATCATTTTAACCGATGCCTTGAAACGTATCCTGGAGTTGCGTTCAACGATTGTCCAGGTGGATAATGTCATGGGAGCCGTGAGTCCTGATTTTACAGATCGCCGTATTGATAGGTCGAATACCGAAATAGCTGATTTTTATATCACATTCGACGGTACGGATGGAAATGGCTTTTTCAGACGTTTTCAAATGGTCTTCCCTTACGATACTTTAACCACCATGACGGTGTTAAAACGGAATCAGCATACGCAACCGGCACTCATCGCGAATAGTGTGGGGCTGAAAACGAAATTCTATTACAGTTCAACCATCAATAAATGGACCACTAACCCGAATTGTACCAATCCGAATTACAGTTTCCTGTACAACTATTCTTCTGTTGTAACTCCGAACATTGGGCTTCCGGTTCGTGTAACTGTTGGTTACGGACGAGCAGACTCGCTTGGTACCAACTTTGAATATACCAATGATGGCCAGGTGAAGAAAATGATTACTCCATCCGGACATACCTTGGAATATACTTTTGATGGATTGAACCGCATGACCAGCGTGAAGGAAAACGGAACGCGATTACTTTCCAAAAATGAATATGCTCTGTGGAAACATGATTTTGGCCTGGGCTTTAACGCGAGGGCTGAGCAAAACGCGGTTTACTCCGTTTTATATCAAAGCATGGACACAACCATGGCCCGGGAATTTCAAAAAGCCTTTGTAGATCCTTTGGGAAGAAAACACGGAACTATTCAGGCGTACAAAGGCGGTGGAAATGTCCAGGTACACAGCGGTAAAGTTGTTTACGACAATTGGGGAAGACCCACAAATGAATACAAGCCATGGCGTAAAGATGTCATGGGAACCATAACCAACAGCAATCTTCTCTTTGACCCGGGCAATCCGGATCCGGTAACAGGTATTTTAAGCAATGGCACCAGGTACGAAAACAATCCGAAATCGATTGATATCCTCCATTCCGATTTTGGAATAGCTATTGCTAATACTCAAAATCCATTAATCCGCAAGAATACCTGTATTGCCAACCACATCTTTATGTCCTGTGAACTCGGATTAAGTAACGCGGAACTTAAATTGGTAATGAATTCAGGTGGTACCGGCAATTTCCGATTTACGCGTGTTTCCATCACAGACCAGGATGGAAAAGAAAGCATTACATATACCAATGCTATGGGACAAACGGTAGCTACTTTATCCTATGTGATCTGGCCCTGTCTTAATGACCGGGTCCTGACACTCTTTATCTATGATTCCTATGGAAATCTGACCAAAACAATCAATCCGCAGCGTCAGCATACCGACTATCAGTACAATATGCTCGGACAGTTGATCCGCGAAAAAAATGTAGATGGCGGTGAAAAACGCTATATCTATAACAGGAATGGAAAAATCCGGGCAGTTCAGGACCAATTGGATCGAGCTAATCTAAATTCAAGCAATGACCCCGCGCCGCGATACCGTGAATTTTTGTACGATATCTATGGGAACCTGGTCCGGCAGCAATTGGTGGCAAATTCAATCCATCATGATCCGTTCTGTTTTATAACTAAAATGCAAGGAAGTCCCGGAAGCACGGATTATTTTGATTACGTGTTTTCTGACCGGATGACCCAGGATTGGTTAATCCGCTATAACTCCCATGATCCTTTCGGAAGTGGACCGGTTCTGGTAGAGAGGATGCCGATTACACCTCCTTATTCATTTGTCGTACTGGAAAAACAAATGGAATATGGAGTATCTCAGGCCTCTCCGCTTGCTTTGGGTAAACTCGTAAAATCGCTATCCTACTCAACGCTTGGCAACTCCAATGGTGCTCCTATCCAGGAAATCCAGTATGCCTACAATACGGAAGATCTGCTGGCTTCACAAACAATCAGACAACATCCGTTAGATATCGCTGTCAGTGATCAATTCGCGGTAAGAGCGAAAATAGAGTATACCAGCTATAATTTCCGCGGCTCACTGCTCGAACAAAAAGTAGACCTGGATAACAATGGAAGCATTGAAATGAAGTATTTCTATCAGTACGATGAATTGAACCGTTTAAACGAAGTACTCGCTTCGCAAGGCGACCAGTCAATTACAGACGCAACCAAAATCAGTGCCTATACATATGATGATGCGCGGGGAACGGTTTTTAAAAAGGATTTCTTCGTTGCGGGAACCGGAACTCAAATTCAGACCGTATCCAATGAATACGATCATCGCGACCGCCTGACTAAAATTTCAAGTACATTGTTTACTGAGAATTTATACTACGATGCCAACGTACTGCCTAGTTACAATAATGCGTCTGTTGCGCAGGAGAATACCTTTAACGGGAACATTAAAGGAGTTCAAATGAGCTACAATTTCACCGCTGCAATCAACAATTTAACGGCCGGAGCGATCTTCAATAAGCCTACAATTTATGGCTATGGTTACGACAATATAAACCGTTTGACCAACGCAGATGCAATCGTCGGATATTTTGTCGATGCACAAGCAAATAGTACAAATCCGTCAATGGCTTATGCCATTGGAGACGAATCCTGGGTTTACGATAAAATTGGAAACATCCGCTATCAATACCGCACCAAGCCGGATGCACAACCGAATACCGGCACGTTGGTAGACGATTTCATTTATACCTATGCCAACGGGACCAACCGCTTGACCAAAGTGGAAGACCAGGGAACAGCAGCAGTGCGCAATTACACCTACGATGTCAATGGAAACCTGCTCACCGATGACTCCCGGAACATGGGCGGAACAGATTACGTGCGCGCTTCCTATGCTCAGCATGTGGCAATTGGTAGTAATGATCATGCTTATTATCTCTACGATGGCACAGACCAGCGCATTGCCAAAAAAGTGATATCTTTAGCTCAAACCACGCAGGAGATGTATATCAAAGACGCACTGGGCCGGGATTTGGCGATTGTAAAGTTTGTTACCGACAACACCACCCACAACACGGTGAAAAGCACCGAATACTTCGTATATGGCACAGACCGTGTGGCACGTGTAACCAATGAGCTCCCGGGAGATTACAAGATCCGGCCGGACGAAGCAAGCTTCTTCCTCTGCGATCATTTAGGGAACACGCGCGTGGCCTTTATGGTAAATCAGCAAGCTGTTCCAACGATTATCAATGCACTGGATTATTATTCTTACGGGAAGATCCTGAGAGAATACGATAATGGTGCGGGCGACAGGTATCTGACTACTAACCATGAGCGTGATAAAGAAACCGGTTTGGATTACCGGGGGGCTAGATATTACGATTCAGACATCGCTAGATTTTTAAGCACTGACCCTTGGGCGGATAAATACCCAGGATGGAGTACTTACAATTATGTGATGGGGAACCCGATCAGATTAATAGATCCAACCGGTAAGGGTGTAGAGTCTACCCATATTGATAAAAACGGTAGAGTTTTACATAGCGTTGATGATGGGGATAATGGTGTTTATCTTCATGAAAATGCATATACGGATGCAGATGTAAAGAAAAATTATAAGTCAGATAATACGAGTGCAGGAGGAAAAAAAATTGGTGAAATTGGAGGTACAATTAATATCGATAAAATATACCCTAATATTATCGAGACACATGTGAGCACGGCCAAAGAATTATATAATCCGTTTGAGTTTAAAAAATTAGTAAGAACAGGAGGTGACTGGGATTTGAAAAGTAATATGAAAACTATTTTTGGAGTAGCAAATGATGGCAAAACTACCTTTTCTTTCAAAGGCACGTTAATGGAATCACAAGATGTGGGCAATCACCATTTTGGGATAGTTGCTTTGGCGTTCGGACTTTTTCCTAGTGAAAAATTCATATTAAAGCAAGCAGGTGAGTATCAAGTTAAATCAGGAACGTCGAAACCAGCATGGCAAAAAGACCCTGATAAACCTCCTTATGGAGATGACCCGAGAGATCAAAGGTTTATAAAAGCAGGTTTTCAATATTATAAGAAAAAATGGGGATAAATATGAAAAGTTTAACTAGTTGTTATATGTTCTTCTATGGAATTTTATTTTTAAGTTCCGTGTTCAGTTGTGCAATTATGGGTGATCCTAAGTTGAAACTGTTAAAGGAATTTAATATGTCGGATAAGGATTTGACAATTAAAATCTATTTAGTTCCACCTAATGCCACTAATTCATCTTTTATACAAATCAAACGAATATGGAATAATAAAGAAGAAGTCATCGAGAACTTTGAAAACTATAACCAAATTGATAGTGCATATTTCATTGGAAAAGATTCATTGAGATTATTTTTGAGCGATGTAGACCATAATAATCGTGTAAAAATAGATACCGTAGTTGATGTTTTGAAGAAAGCTTGGTAAAAGTACAAGCGGCACATGTTTTAATTTAGTTTTGAATCCACAAACGGATATCATTCATTTCTTAGAAAATAATATGAAAAGAGTCAGTTATATCATGTTGTTATTAGTATTTGGTTGTTCTGGTAAAACAGAATCTAAAGAGAAAGATTTTGGAGTAGTTCAACAACAAAAGGAAAACGAAACAAGTCAGAACAGGCCTGATACGCTTCATGAACTTAATGATAGTTCAGTAAGGTTTGATTCTATTAGTAAAGTTGAGTTCAAAGGGCTATCTAAAAAATCAAGAAATTTTTTAGATAGCCAGACAAAAGCTACCAAAATAGATGGCTGTATTAGAATTATTAATCATTTGGGAACTGTTGTAAGAGAGTATCGAGACAGTTTGGTTGATACTGATGATACTGATCAAAAATTGTACAAAATAATTGGAGAGTTCAAAGGACAGAAAATTACTGTAATATCAGTTCAATATTATGAAACTGGAGAGTATCTTTTAGTAAATAATGAAACAGGGGAAGAAACCTTTATTTGGGGGTATCCAAAATTATCATCTAACAATAAGTATTTATTTGTCGGTTCATGCGCATTAGGATATGATGAATTTATGCCAAACGGATTTCAGATATGGGAATTGAAAGAAAACAATTCTCTGAAACTACTACATGAAATTCGCGAAAAAGAATGGTGCATAAATGAGTTTTACTGGATAGGAAATAAATCTTTAGCAATTGAAACAAAAAAAATAAACGGACAGAGGCATTACTTAAAGTTGTCATTTTGATAATCAAGTAGGTATCAAAAGGTTCACTCTATGAAAAAAGTTAATAATGTCTTGTTTAGTTTAGTTTGCGTGGTTGTGCTGCATTTCGATTTACACAGCCAGAACTTGTTAGAACAACAACCTAAAATTCGAATTACTTATATTGATAACGATAGCACAAGAATTCATTCGTTTGATGGTTTGCCAAAGCCTCAAGTCTCTGTTATAACATACGGCAGAATAAATGAATATTTTGTTTTGTCTGATACTTTGAAAAGAGATTATGTCTTATTTGGGGATTCAAAAAGAACCATAGATAAATTGCAAGGGCTTCAACAATGTGATTATACAGGAGCATATGAGATAATAGAATGCAGAAAAGTAACTAAAGGAGATGCTGTATATTGTATTTTGTGCTTTGCAGATAGTTTTATTGTGGGTACAAATCAAAATATGTTTTATATAATATTCGAGTTAGAAAAGAATAATTGGAAATGTATCGGTTCATATGAAAATGAAGCAGATAAACCCACAGATAATATTAAGGTTGTTTACTCCAAAAAAGGCCTGAGATTAAAAGGAAAGTATTTAAAGCAAATAAAAAGAGAAGGGTTTGATTGTTTGAATTAAGAATCAGGTAAATAAATAAACTATGAATAGATTAAGCTTGTTTTTGCTAATAATAGTGGTATGTTCATGCTCAATATCACAGGAAGAGAAAGCTAAATTACCAGATCAACGGTATTATAATGAATTTAAAAATCAATTTCCAAAAGTCTTTACAAGCCATTTTCCGGATACCGTTTACAATCCTATATTTGGACTGATTAATAATAAGGATTCATCCGACAACAATGTCGGATTTGTTTTAATTGAATCTGATGCTGATTTTGAACGAATTAAAAAAATTGAAAAATCTTTCGGTAATAATTTTCAATATCACGGGAAGTACTCATTTGATAATTCTTTTGTTGTCAATCGATTTAAAAATATTAATGTAAATAATATTGATTCTTTAAAACTTGCGGTTCCCGTTTTCTTTGATTCAGTTAAGTATTCAAAAAATTATCCCATACCGAATTTTAGGGATTGTTTTTTTTCGGATAACCCTGATTTGCAAATCGACGAAACATTTGAAATTTATGTTTTAGATTCAAAAAAGGGGAATTTGTATCCGGAATTTATTTCAAAAAAGAATATACAAATGCCAGAACCATGGGATAATGGTTATTCTAAGGGTATTGCAATTAGCAAAAAGAAAAAAATAGTTGCTTACTGGGGGATTATGTGGTAGATATTAGTTCTTGGGATATCAAGAATACTTCGTGCACGGAACAGACCGTGTGGCGCGAGTGACTGCCGGTTCAACTACTCCCTTGGAAAGAATCCAAACGGACGAAGCGACCTTCTTTTTATACGATCATTTGGGGAATACCCGCATGGCCTTTAAAGTGGATGGCAGCAATATACCGCAGATTGTGAACGCGATGGATTATTCTTACGGGAAAATCTTACGCGAGTTTGAGTTCGGCACTGTGATGGTATTCTTTATATTGAAAATGGAGATAGATATAACGGAGAGGGTATCAAATTCCTGAGGAACTTCTAAAAGATTAATATTAAAAATGAAAACTGTATTTATTATTTCGCTGGTGATACTTCATTTATCCAAACCATTTATAAATGAAGTAACTCAAAGTTTTGGTCATAAGAGTTATTATATTTCTATAATGATTAAACTTCCCAGGGATAAAGTCCCGAAAAAATATATTGTACAAAATGATAATTTATTTGGACACCTGATAAAACAATTAAAATTAGATAGTATGGAAGACTACCTTTCGTTTATACGCAAAAAATTATATCGGAATAAGCCATTAAAATTAAACCAGGTAGGTGATGATTTCAGAGAAGTTATCCAGTCAAAAGAATTAGTAGATAACATCAAGAAAGGAAAAGAACATTTTATTCAAACCTACTTTGATGATCGAGGAGTTTTAAAGAGCAATATGAATTATGATGATGAAGCAGCGATTATTGATCAACTGTTTCAATGGGAAATTCCTTGTTTGAACGATGACGAATCAGGAGTACTTTACATAAGGTCAAATTATTAATTGGGGTGTAACAAGATGAAAGCAATAATTTTAGGCATAATCGCTCTGATTACAATTAGCGGTGAAGCCCAGCCAAGGACGAATGCGTTTATAGGTGGACGCTGGAGATTAGAATACCTTGATGGTGTTCTTTGTAATGAATGCCCGGAAGTGGAGTTTAATGAAGATGGAAGAGGAAAAATGATTAACTCTCAAGCAAAGGATATAGGGTTTGATTATTCTATATTAACTAATGGAAACGTTAAGATAGTCTTTGATGAGAAAATTTTTTTTGATGAAACCGAGTTTTCATATCAAATTCAAATCATAGAAGAGAATATAGAAGAGCTTGAGTTAAGGGCAATAAATAAAGACAGGATATATATCTTATCGAGGGAAGTAAATAAAACGAAAAGCAAATAAGAGAACTTCACACTGAAATAAGAACTGAAAGATGGAAATTTTCCTAAATAAGGATAAATGGAAGAGTAAACTTGATCTACTGGTGGAAAACAGAACTCCTATGTCAAAAGAAGAAATAGGGGTGATTGCATCTGAAGAAGATTTAGATTATGAAATAACATTAAAAGTTCTGGACTTCTTAAAATCATACCTTCCGGTTAACTCCAATTTTCCATTTAAACTTGATGATGACTTATTAAATGATTATAATGTTGACTCTGAGGATTTAGGCGATTTTTATACTAAAATCCTAAAGAAAATGTCAGTTCCTGTTCCAGGTAGAATCCAACAGGATTTATTTTTTGAGAATAAAAGAGAGTATACATTACGATTAGCAATAGAATTTATTCAATGGTGTTGTGAAAAAAGAGATGAAGAATTTAATTTATAGTTGTTTGGTAGGAATATCTGTTTTTTTTCTTTTGTTGCTAACAGCATGTTATCATAAGGAAAAGGTTTCCCCGGAATTGATAATCCGGAAATCATCCGTTTATAACTATGAAATTGAGCTACCGGTTCATCATGAAGGAAGGGGGAATATGCATCAGCTGGATTTGTCGAAATACAGTTTTGAAGATTCCGACTGGCTTTACCTGAATACAAAAGAAGGCAGGGTTAATTACACTGGTATTATTTTAACTCATGAGAGATATAAAGTCCATTATCCATCTTGTCAATCAAACTTAAGAGGATATGTTCGCTTCCAAAAAGATTCTTTAAAGATTAGATTGATTGTACCTCATTATATTGATCAGGATACCATCGTCGATGAGTGGAATAACTTTGAATACAACGGTGACTATAAGTTGAAAAGGGTTGGTGAAAATTATGGTTCAAATGGAGTTAAAAAGATTTAAGCAATTGACGAAACAGTATACCGTTAAACCGGTATTTGCTGAAGTTTTGTTTTCACAAGAATATGACGAGTATGTGGATGCTTTTCATAACAATCAGGAGTGTAGGGATTGGGAACTGAAAAGAAGGATTAAAGCAGCGGGAATCAACTACAAAAATTATTGCTGTATTGCTATGGCATACTATTTAATCGAAGACAAAGTTTCCAAAAACAACTCTGAAATAAATTATGATTCAATAATGAGGCATACTCATGGAAGAAAGGAATTCGGAATTCCAATTCACGATGGGGGAAGTTCTTATATTAGAATCAACTATTGTCCCTGGTGCGGAGTGCAATTACCGGTGAGTTTGTGAAAAAAACGAATGTAATCCCTGCAAGTGCCAATGAAATGCCCCACAAGTGCTTCCGTACAATCATACAAGGAAAGAAAGCGACCTCACAACTAACAGAAGTAAGCCCCTAAGGATTAATGAGCAAGTCCGCAAGTGACATGAGATAACCACACAAGTGCATACATACAAGCATACAAGTGAAAGGAGTCAGGTTCACAATTAGCTGTGTACAACCTTGTAAGCGGCACGAAGAAACCCGCCAAGTATGAATAAATAGTCCGGCAAGTGTCAACGTGATGCCTTGCAAATGGAACAAAACACAACCAATTCTTCCTCTCTTTTACCATCGACCAAGGCCTTCAAAGACGGGTCTCAGTCTTTCCGCCGTGGCGGACTATTGCGAACTCTACCGCCTCCAGCACCTATGCTGACCTTGCTCCACCATAGCGGTTACGCGAAGGTTAAGAGCTTCAGCGCAAGCATAAAGAGGGAAGCACGAAACAAAAAAAACTCCGGAATTTCTTCCGAAGGTTTTAATATAAGAGATATCAAGTCTTAATATCCTGATGTCTTAAAGTCCTGATGTCTATACCAAAGAGGGAAGCACAAAACAAAAAACCTCCGGAATTTCTTCCGAAGGCTCTCAATCTGACGGGATTTAAGTCCTAATGTCTTAAAATCCTAAAGTCCTGATATCTATTTACAAATGAATCACTTCTCCGTACGCAGCAGCAGCAGCTTCCATTACTGCTTCAGACATGGTTGGATGCGGGTGAACCGTTTTGATCAATTCTTCACCGGTTACTTCCAGTTTACGGATCGCAACGATCTCAGCGATCATTTCGGTTACGTTTGCCCCAATCATGTGAGCACCCAATAACTCGCCGTACTTCGCATCGAAGATCAGTTTCACGAAACCATCTTTCGCTCCGGCAGCAGATGCCTTACCTGATGCAGAGAACGGGAATTTCCCGATCTTGATCTCCATACCAGCTTCCTTTGCTGCTTTTTCAGTCATACCAACTGATGCAACTTCAGGAGAACAGTAAGTACATCCAGGGATGTTTCCGTAATCCAATGGTTCCGGGTGGTGACCTGCAATTTTCTCAACACAGATAATTCCTTCCGCAGAAGCAACGTGTGCCAGTGCAGCCGTAGGAATTACGTCTCCGATTGCAAAGTAACCCGGGATATTTGTCTGGTAGAAATCATTCACAAGGATTCTTCCTTTGTCAACAACGATTCCCAATTCTTCCAATCCGATATTTTCAATGTTTGCCTGGATTCCGACAGCAGAAAGAACCACATCACATTCGATCTTTTCTTCTCCTTTTGCCGTTTTAACTGTTACAACACATCCTTTTCCTGAAGTATCAACCGCTTCAACAGATGCGTTTGTCATGATATTGATTCCGGCTTTCTTGAAGGATTTTTCCAATTGTTTGGATACCTCTTCGTCTTCGATTGGAACGACGTTCGGTAAGTATTCCACAATCGTAACCTCTGTTCCGATAGCATTATAGAAATAAGCAAATTCCACACCGATTGCACCTGAACCGACAACAACCATTTTCTTAGGTTGTGCTTTCATGTTCATTGCTTCACGGTATCCGATGATCTTTGTTCCGTCCTGCGGTAAGTTAGGCAACTGGCGGGAGCGAGCTCCTGTTGCAATAATAAGTCCTTTATCTGCAGTGTATTCAGTCACTTTACCGTCTTCTCCTGTAACAGCAACCTTTTTACCTGCTTTTAAAACCCCGGTGCCTTTGATGACATCAATTTTGTTTTTCTTCATCAGGAACTGGATTCCCTGGCTCATTCCGTTTGCAACACCTCTGGAACGTTCTACCATTCCACCGAAATCTGCTTTTGAATCCTTTACGGTAATCCCGTAATCAGATGCATGTTGAATGTATTCGAACACGTTAGCACTTTTCAACAATGCCTTTGTTGGAATACATCCCCAGTTTAAACAGATTCCACCCAATGAATCACGCTCTACAACTGCTGTTTTCAAACCCAATTGTGATGCGCGAATAGCGGCAACATATCCGCCGGGACCACTCCCAATAACTATGATATCGTAATTCATTTCTCTTTTCAATAAAATGGTAATGGCACGAAATTAATCAATTCTCAGGAATTGTGAACGAATATGAACTTGAATTCAAAATTTCTTAAGTCTCCCTCCTGGAGGAGGGATTAAGGGAGGTGGCAAACGGTTCCATTAGCCCACCCTCTCTGACGGAGTCTGATACTCGTCAGACCTTGATCCTCCCTCTGCGCCTTTGCTAAAGCTTCAGCGCAAGCAAAAGGGAGGAAAGTGCTGATTTTTCAAGAGCAACATATTAAAATCAGCGTTATCTGCGAGATCAGCGGGAGATTTCTTTATTCTGTTAAATACACGGTATTCTTTAGGGAATTTCTAATTTTGAACAAAACTCTTACAATGGCCCAGTATCATTTAGCGATCGAACAAGCAAATCAGCAATACATTCAGTTCAAAGTAATCTTTGAAAACGTGGAGCCGAATACGATCATCCATTTACCGAAATGGAGACCCGGAAGATACGAATTGGGCAATTTTGCGAAGAATGTAAGGGGATTCAAAGTCTTTAACCTGGAAGGGAAAACGGTCGCTTTTCAGAAAAAGGATCTTTCTTCCTGGGAAATCCTGGTCACCGAACCCACAACGATTCGCATAGAGTACAGCTATTATGCATCCGAACTGAATGCAGGATCGACTTACCTGAGTAAAGAGATGCTTTACGCAAATCCCGTAAACTGCTTTATTTATCAGGAAGGAAAAAAAGACGAAGCATGCGAGGTTTATTTAAACATTCCGGCCGATTGGAACATTGCAGGTTCCATGGAGAGAGAGGGAAGGGTCCTGAAGGCTGCTGATTTTGATGAGTTGGCCGATTCACCTTTTATTTGTTCTGCCTCTTTGCAATACAATCAGTATGAATCGCATGGCACGATCTTTCATTTGTGGTTCCAGGGCGATTGTAACATCGACTGGTCGCGAGTGATCAAAGATTTTAAAGCTTTTACCGATAAACAGATCGAGAAGTTCATGGAATTTCCCGTGCCACATTACCACTTCCTGTTTCATATTTTACCTTATAAAGCGTATCACGGGGTAGAACATCAGAAATCCACTGTTATTTCTCTCGGACCTACCTACGATGTGTTCGGAGCACTTTACACTGAATTACTGGGAGTTTCTTCCCATGAATTATATCATACCTGGAATGTGAAGGCCATTCGCCCGATCGAGATGTTCCCATACGATTATCAGCGCGAGAATTTATCCAAACTGGGTTATCTCTGCGAAGGAGTGACGACTTATATGGGAGATTTGATGTTGTATAAGTCCGGGGTGTTTGATCTGAATCAATACCTGCATGAGTTTACGGGCCAATTGCAGAAACACTTCGATAATTTCGGGAGATTCCATTACTCGGTAGCGGATTCTTCTTACGATACCTGGCTGGATGGATATGTTCCCGGAGCTCCTGGTCGTAAGGTTTCCATTTATACGGAAGGCTGTTTGCTGGCTTTTGTTTGTGATGTGAAGATCAGGGAATATTCCGGAAACAAACACGGACTGGATGAGCTGATGAAGCGTTTGTACTTCAACTTTGCATTGAATGGCTTGGGAGTCAGCGAAGCAGATTATATCGGGTTGCTGAAAGAACTGGCAGGTGAGGGCATAGACGAATTGATCAAAGATTACTTTTACGGAACAAGGCCTTTTGAAGCTATTTTAACCGAAGCACTTGAATCCATCGGTTTGGAACTGACACACAAACCGAATCAGAAATATTCCGCCGGAAGGATCGGGTTTAAAGCCTTACAGCTCGGTAATCATTTCCAGGTTGCAGCAATTTACCCGGGTTCACCTGCAGACATGGCCGGATTGATGATTAATGACGAGATCATTGGGGTAAATGAATTTAAACTGAGCGGAGATTTGGATCAATGGCTGAACTATCTGGATGATCAGAACAAACGCTTAACCATTATCCGCCAGGGAAAAATCCTTGAATTACCTTTACCGGAAGTTCAGCGCAGCTTTTATTTGGAATATGGAATAAAACTTATTGAAAACCCGAATTCGGCACAGAAAAAAGCATTTGAGTATTGGGGGAAATAATAAAAAAAATGTAGAAACGCGATGCGTCGCATCCCTACATTTTTTTGACTGCACTGACGTTTGTCAATTATCACCAGCCATGGCTGGCTCTTACTTTAATAATTGGATATGTCCTGTTTTCGTAATCTTCTTATCTGATTCCGAAGACTTGAAACGAATGGTCCAGGTGTAAATCCCTGTTTTGCAGGTTTCACCGTTGTACGTTCCGTCCCAGCCATATTTAGTATCGTTTGATTCAAACAAGGTCTCACCCCAGCGATTATAGATCGTCATGGTATAATTATGAGGGTCAAAACCGGAAGTGAAAACCGGTGAGAATACATTGTTAAACTCATCACCATCCGGAGTGAAAGTATTCGGAACATAGAAGATCAATTCTTCTTGTATCGTAACAGTCAATTCTGCCGTGTCAGGACAGTTGCCTGCATTATTTGCGATCAATGTGATCACATAACTTCCTGCATCTTCCGTATACGTATGACTTGGATTGAACAAAGCGCTTTCATCTCCGTCACCGAAATCCCAAGAATAGATCGAAGCATTGGATGAGGTGTTGAAGGTGTGAAATTCAGGATTCATTAAACCATGTACCGGGTTATTTACCGAAAAGGAAGCCACTGCATTAGGCAGTACACAAATGAAACTTGGGAAAGAAGTGGTAGATGAACATCCCGCTGCACTGGTAGAGGTCAGAGTCACATCATAACAACCGGGTGCGTTAAAATCGTGGTTCACACTATTCAGTTGGTTGGAAGTTGCGCTTCCGTCACCAAAATTCCATGTTACGGAACTGCTTGCCGGAGAGCTAAGATCCACCAGCAAAGCACTGAATGGAGCACAACCGGATGCGTCTGGTGTCGAGATCTGGACTACCGGCATAGGATTAATTAAAATACTTGTGGTTCCCGGAGTTGAACACCCGCCTGTAACAGTATAACTTATCGGATGTGAACCTGCACCGGCCTGTTGCGGAGAAAATTCACCGCTTGTAGCATTGACTATTCCTGTTCCCGACCATGTTCCACCCGGTATATCAGCTGAAAGGTATGTATTCGCTGCCGCTTCACAAAAGGGTCCTGCAGGAGTAATTACAGGTACCTGGGTTGAGTTGATGACTACATTTGTTGTAGTGGATGAAGTACATCCGTTCAGTGAAGTTGTAACGGTATACATTCCAGCAGCACTTAATGTAGCAGGAATAGAACCGTTTTGAGTGGAAGCGGTAAATCCGTTCGGTCCGGACCAGGTATAACTGGTTCCCGGTAAACTATTCGCCTGTAGCTGCATCATACTTCCTTCACATAGAGGTCCGTTATTGCTTGCAATGACAGTTGGGACCGGGTTCACCGTAAGTGTCATGCTTGCTGTATTCGAACAAGAGCCGCTTGTTCCGGTAACGGTATAAGTGGTTGTCGTTGTTGGATTTGCTGTAACACTTGTTCCGGATGCAGAAGATAAACCTGTTGTTGGGCTCCAGGTGTAATTTGTTGCATTTCCGCCTGCAGTCAGGGTAGTTGAAGCTCCATCACAAATACTCGTATTCGGAGTCACAGTAACCGTGACCGGTGTAACTGTAACAGTCACGGACAGGGAAGAAGTACAGCTTCCGCTTGTTCCCGAAACGGTATAGGTCGTCGTCGTAGCAGGACTCGCTGTTACGGACGCTCCTGAAGTAGAAGATAAACCGCTTGGTGGTGACCAGGAATAATTGGTAGCACCTCCGGCAGTTAATGTAGTTGAAGCACCGTTGCAAATAGTTGCATTCGGAGATAAGGTAAGGGCAAGAGGAGTAACCGTTACAGTTACTGTTGCTGTATTTGAACAGGTTCCGGTGGTCCCGGTCACTGTATAAGTTGTTGTTGACGCAGGGCTTGCACTGACATTTGCTCCCGTAGAAGCTGACAAACCGGTTGGTGGTGACCACGAATAATTGGTGGCTCCGCTTGCCGTTAAGTTTGCCGCCGCCCCACTGCAAATGTTTGCATTGGGGGAAACAGTTACATTTATCGGAGTTACGGTCACAGTCACAGTTGCTGAGGATGAACAGGATCCTGTTGTTCCGGTGACGGTATAAGTTGTCGTTGTTGTCGGATTTGCTGTTACGGAAGCTCCGGTAGTGGATGATAATCCCGTTGCCGGCGACCAGGTATAATTGGTGGCTCCTGTAGCAGTTAAAGTTGTGGAAGCTCCGGAACAAATACTCGTATTGGGTGAAACACCAACTGTGAGTGGTGCTACTGTTACGGTGACTGTTCCGCTGCTTGTACAACCTGCCGTCGTTCCGGTTACGGTATAAGTGGTTGTTGATGCTGGACTGGCAGTTACTGTGGCTCCCGTCGTTGCAGATAGACCTGTAGGTGGTGACCAGGAATAAGAGGCCGCACCGCTGGCCGTCAATGTTGCACTTCCCCCCGAACAAATCGTTTGAGCTGCCGGTGGAGTTACAGTTGCACTGTTTACCGTGATAGTCGTCGATGAAGTGGCATTACAAGGTGCAACACCAACGGAGTAATTGATAGTATGTGTACCTAATCCCGCAGTTGCCGGATTGAACATTCCGGATGCTGAAACTCCCGGTCCTGACCACGTTCCACCCATATCCGCAGCAATTAATTGAGTGGCTCCGGAAGAAACACAAAACGGCCCGGCAGGCGTAATTGCAGGATTCGGAGGGCCTGTCTGAGCCCCTGGAGGAGGTCCGAGTTGCATGGTGAAACTGCTTGAAGACCCGCTCCAATTCTCCACAACGATCATGATCTCCTGCCCGGCAGTAACCATAGGCGCCGGTACTGATGAAGAGCAGGGAAATGAATTTCCGAATTGGTTGCAGCCACTTGCGGCACTGGCGTAATTACAGCCGAGCTCGTTGTTACTGTTCTGAATAGCAGTACACGGAGATTGTCCGTTCGGAATATTGAACACTGCCACATCCAGGAAGCCGTTGTTTGAGTTTCCGTCAATCAGCATGTTCAATGGCCCCGACGAAGTAATGTGAAGAATAATATACCCGGTGTTTGGACCAATCCAGTCCAGGCAAGAACTAACTCCGGGGCCAGGGTTTACAAAATTAAACGGGCCGGCTGTTCCGGGAGTACAAATAGAAGTATTTGTATTGCACTGGGCATTTAAAGAGTTAAAATTAGAAAATAATGAGGAGAGGAGGAGAGTAATGAGTATTGCTTTAATGTACTTCATAACCGTTATATCCAAAATGTGAAACTAATTCATTTATAATTGCAGGTGTAAGCTGTTGATTGCAGTTGATGCGTACAGAAGTAAAGTCATCACTGAAATCAATAGTGTTTAAATAAGCATAATTCGCTTTTAAACGAAGGTTTACCTTTTCTTCACGTTGAGCATCGCCCAATGGACGATAAGAAGGAAAAGAAAAAGTGTAATTATCCAGTTGTTGAATAATACAGGTCGGATTGTTTCCCGATTGATGGAGCAGCATATCTACTTCGGCTGTAGACTGATTACCCGAAATCAATTGTGAACGTAAATTGTTTAATGAATCAACGCTATTTTGAGTTTGACCGTATCCTATAGTTGAAAAAACTATAAGGAAACCGGTTATAACATAGCGGATTAGCTTTGTTTTGTAGTAGTACATTGTAATTAGTTTCGTGTTCGAAGATAAAACGAAACAATTGAATGTAGGTTGCCTGAACTGTTAATAAAAAAAGCGTGTTATTGATAACACGCTTTTTAAAAATAAGGTTAGAATTTATAACTGACTCCCAAACTCGGTAGGAATGGGAACTGGTAGATCTTCTCATTGGTAACGCGATTCACATAGAAAATATTCTTTCTGTTGTAAGCATTCGTTACAGCGGCTATGATCTCAAGTTCTGTTTTGTTTTTGAATTTAAACTGCTTTTTCACGGTAATATCCAATCTGTGGTAAGTAGGAAGTCTTTTGGAATTGAATTCTCCCAATATTACTCCGACAGACGTAGAGTTACTTGTAGTATAGTCTGTGGTTACTCCGTCACCGAATGATTCTGTTTGATAATATCCTGAAGTAGGAGTGAATGGAAGTCCCGAACCAAAATTCCAGCGCAGGTTCAATTCAAGGTCTTTTTTCTTTCCGAAAGCATAAGATGCCACGATATTCACGTTATGTCTTCTGTCAAATACCGGTGCATAGTTCGTAAACCCGTCCCATCTCGTTGATCTGGCATAAGAGTAAACTCCCCATAAAAACAATCTGTTCAGTGTATACTTTAATAATACGTCCACACCGTATGATTTTCCGCTTTCGATCAGGAAGTCTTTTTTGTACACATCATCTTCCTTAGAGAACTCTGAAACGTCTTCGTAAAGTTTGTTTACATTGATGTTACTTAACTGCGGGAAATATTTGAAATATCCCTCTACGTTCAGCATCAGGTTTTTGGTCAGATCAAATTCACCACCTGCAATTGCGTGCCATGAATATTGGATTCCGTTCTTAGGATTTTTCTCTTTACCACTTTCGGTAACGAAGGTTTCCTGAACATTAGAAGGGGCACTCAAAAGACCATTAAATAAATTCACGACATCGCGGTCGGAAGAAGCTGTAGTAAAGTTCTGGGAATATCGGCCTCCGGATAGCTTTAAACGGAAGTAATCTGTTGCGTTGTATTTGATACCCAATCTTGGTTCAAGTGAGATCGTACTTAAACTCGCATATGCCTGAACTCTGAGTCCGGGTTGAACAACAAATCTTTTTGATACGAATTTGTAGTTGGCATAAGCACCGATTTCAACGGTATTGTTCTGATCCTGGATCTTGGATGCTACTTCGTTGTAAGTCAGGTAATCCGTCTTGAAAATATTGATCCCGATTCCATAGTCGATCTGGCTTTCCTTTTTCAGGAAGTAAGAGAAGTCGAATCCAAGATCTGTTCCGAAAATAGAACTGGTACGTGGTTGAGAACCTGTTTCTTCAAAATGAGTTTTATAGCTTGAAGCGGTTAAATGTCCTTTAATGAATGTTTTACCACCACCCGGAAGCAGGATCCAGGATAATCCACCGCCTGCCTGCTGGAAATCCAGTGCTGCAGATTCGTTGTAGTTTACCTTGTCCGTATTGCTGAATCCAAATACTGATACTTTGGAACCCTGACCTGTAGCGAACGTCAACTTTCCATATAGATCGGTAAAGTTGTAAGGAAGCCCGTTTCCGTTGTTTACTCCACGGTATAAATCTTTTGAAGTATAATCCAGTAAAGCGTGTTTTGCAGAGAAGATAAATGAACCGGCTCCGGGTTTTCCTTCTTTGGCGCGGTACATCGGCCCTTCAACAACCAATTTGGCAAGGAAGGGAGACACGGATACTTTTCCTCCGAAATTCTTTTTATTTCCGTCGCGGTAAGTAATATCCATTACAGAAGAAATTCTTCCTCCGTATTTGGAATCAAATCCCCCGGTATAGATGTCTACGTTTTTAATTAATTCCGTTTCAAAAATGGAGAAGAACCCGATCGAGTGGAAGGGATTGTAAATAGTCATTCCGTCAAGCAATACTTTGTTCTGTATAGGCGTTCCACCTCTTACATACAATTGTCCTCCCTGGTCACCTGTTGTTACAACACCCGGAGTTACGGAGAAAGCTGCAGTAATATCGTTTTCAGCACCAACTGCCGGGATTCTTTCCAATCCTTTTTTATCTAATTTGGTAACAGACATTAAAACTTCGGTGGTTTTTGCCTTTGTTTCAGCAGAAATAACAACTTCTCCTACATCTGTTGCATCAATTGGAATGATATCAATTCGCAATTCGGTAATGCCACCTTTTTCGGTTACTGTAATTTCTTTGTTGTATTCCTTGAATTCTACCGATTGAATCTTCAAAAGGTAAGTTCCGATCGGAACTTTTGGAATGGTAAAAAATCCATTGACATCAGTACTTGCACCCAGGATATCCTGTGTTTTTTCCGTTGGCACTAATATGATTTTTTCAAAAGGAATAACCTCGCTGTTTTCATTGTTGAATACGAATCCGCGAATGGTATGATCCTGGGAAAATGACACAAGGGAAATGGTTAAAAATGCAACTAAGGAGAGGATTTGTTTCATATGTTTTACCCTATTTTATAGAAGTTCCGAAATTACATAATTAACAGGAATTAACGAATTAAAAATCCGAAAAATGATTAAACGTACAGATTATTGATTAAACGGGCTTGAATCGTTAAAAGACTGTGGATGAAAGTCGATACACCAGACTGATTTCCTGTCTCAAGTCTTCTGTTTTTTTAGCTTTTACGAAGAATTAATTTAGCTTTCTCCCAGTACACATCCATTTCTTCCAGGGACATTTCTGTCATGTTTTGAGCATCTTCACTAATCAGTTCTTCCATTTTCTGAAAACGCGATTTGAATTTCCGGTTTGTTGATTCAAGTGCATCTTCCGGGTTAACATCGATGAAACGTGCATAGTTTACCAGGGAAAACAATACATCTCCGAACTCATCCTGGATTTGTTCCGGGTCTCTGGTGAGTTGCGCATCATGCAATTCTGAAAATTCTTCGATGACTTTGTTCTTCACATCTTCTATGTCTGACCATTCAAAACCGATCCCTTTTACTTTTTCCTGGATCCTCATGGCCTTAATCAATGCGGGAAGCGTATTCGGAACTCCTTCCAAAACGGATTTTTTACCTTCCTGCAATTTGATTTTTTCCCAGTTCGCTTTTACTTCTTCTTCGGAATCTGCCTTTACGTCTCCGTAAATATGCGGATGGCGGTGAATCAGCTTATCACAAATGCCATTCAATACGCCCGTAATATCAAAGGCTCCCAATTCGGAACCTATTTTAGAATAAAAAACCAGGTGCAGGAACAGATCACCCAATTCACCCTTAATCCCGTTCATGTCGTTTTCCTGGATCGCGTCTGCCAATTCATAGGTTTCTTCAATGGTTAAATGCCGTAAGGACTGGATAGTCTGTTTTTTATCCCAGGGACATTTTTCGCGCAGATCATCCATGATTGTAAGTAAGCGTGCAAAAGCTTCCAGTCTCGGATCCTGATTTAAATTATTGTTAGCTAATTCCATACTGCAAATGTACATAGAACAAAATTTGTAATTTTGGATTATGAAAATTGCCTTACTGATTTTTTTATTACCAATTTTTTGCTGTGCTCAGGAAGTTAAAATAGACGATTGGGCTTTTTCATTGAAAGGAAAATCGGGTTTTTTAGCTGCGCACAGCGGTACGATGGGACATCTTGCCAAAGATCGTCTTTTTGCGGGTGAGCTTTCTTACAGCAAACGCCTCCGGTCAAAGAACTGGAGTGAAGAATACCGAAACCCTTATGTTGGAGTGACACTTTATGGTTCCAATCTTGGAAACAAGGAGATTCTGGGGTATGGGTTCGGAACCTACGGATTTATTGAGTTTCCCTGGGCCCGGGGCGAAAAGCATGTGTTTACTTCAAAACTTGGTGCAGGTTTGGGAATTGTAACGAATGTTTATGATAAACATACAAACCCGAAGAATGTACCGATGAGTACTTATCTTAATGCTATTATTTGTTTGGGAATCCAGGGTCGCTGGTACGTAAAACCGCAACATGCTCTGATCTACAGCCTGGATATGACGCATTTTTCAAACGGATCGAGTAAAGTTCCCAATTTGGGTGTGAATATGCCTTTCATCGGCTTGGGGTATGAATACACATTCAAAAAGAAAGAGATCTCAAATTTCGAAACTACAAAGTTTGAACGTGTTCCGTTTTTCAAAAGCTGGAATGTTTCAGTGGTAGGAATTCTTTCGGATAAACAGATCTTCCCGACGGGTGGAAAGCGATACCCGGTTTATGCTTTAAGCGGAATGCTTTACAAACAGTTTAAACCGAAAGTCGGAATGGAGATTGCCCTCGATGTAATATCAAAACAATCGATTATTCATTACAGGAAATATATTCCAAAAACGCAATTGTCTATTTTGCAGATCGGTGCTTATGTCGGTTATAATATCCCGCTGGATAAATTCCGTTTTGTGATCGGTATGGGAAAATATATTAAAGACCGCTACAACCCGGATGCATCATTCTATCACCGTGTCGGGATGCGTTACCAGTGCAGAAATGGCTTATTACTGAACCTGGTGCTTAAATCCCATTGGGCCAAAGCAGATTACATTGAATATGGTATCGGGTACACTTTTAATTATAAAACAAGATATGCGAAGTAGTTTTTTGATTCTGTTCGTATTATTCCTGGTCTTTTCATGCAAAAAACCTGAGAATAGGACCTGTTTCAAACTGTTAGGTACTGAAACGGAGAAAGAGATTCCGTTTGCATCTTTTGACAGACTGGACCTGAGAGAGCATGTTGAATATGTACTCATCCAGGATTCATTGGATAAGGTTGTTCTGAAAGGAGGAAAAAACCTGCTGAATCTGATCGAGGTAAGCGTTTCGGATGGTTTATTGACTATTAAGAATAATAACCGATGCAATTTTTTGAGAAATGCAAAGAAAGTGGTCGTTGCTGAGATTCATTTTACCAGTCTGATCAATATCCGTTTTATCGGAACAGAACCGCTTAGAAGCCAGGGAACAATTCATACGGATTACTTAACATTCTATAGCAGGGACGGGGCAGGGGATGTAACCCTGGATGTAAATGCAATTGAGGTTAATGCCGAAGCAAATCACGGGTGGTGCAATTTTACATTAACCGGAATTACCAAAAATGCCCGGATTTGTGCTAAAAGCAATAGTTATTGTGATGTTACCGGCCTGTTGGTGACGGATTCCATATATGTGGCCTCAGAGACAGTAGGAGATATTAAAATCAATGCAAACAACCTGGTAATCCACGGATATATTACAGAATCCGGAAATATTCTTTACAAAGGAACCCCTTTAGGTCAGGATGTTCTGCTGAATGGAACAGGAAATGTTTGGTCGATGAATTAGAAAAAAAAATAGGGGGTAAAAATTTTTACCCCCTATTTTTTATTTTCCTCTTTTCAATTGCATCAGCACTTTAAATGCCTTGTCAACGTGATCTTGTTTTACGATGATCGTGAATTCATTAGCTGTTGAAACGATTTCCACAATGTTTAGACCTTCCCAAGCCAAATGCTTCAGGATATAGTAATAAATACCATACACTTCAGAATTTACAGCAGGTAGCTTCACAGTAATGGAAGCCAGGTCTCTTGTGTGAGATTTCAGACGTTCATTAATCAATAAGTTTTCCACTCTCGGTGAAATACTTTGAGAGCAAATAACTGTTGTTTCGGTAACACCTCTACAAATAGTGTAGAAAATATCTGATTCCGAATTTACAAGTTGTACTAAATCCGCTTGTTTTAAGCGCAATGATTCAGTATTTTCAAATGTAAAGTCTTCCAGATTCGAACGAACTAAAAAATCTCCAAGTTCACCGATGATGTTAGTGATTTTGATGTTTAGACGGTGGTAAAGCCCTGGAGACATGCGTTTAATCGCCATTACAATTGCTCCTTCTTTTACTTCTTTTCCTAAAGCCTCTTCAATCTCTGGTTTGATTTTTCTAGCTAACGAAGAAATATTTATCAGGTCGTCTGTCATTGCTTCACGCAAAAAAGGACTTCTTCCGATAATTTCTTCTGTTATTTTTCCAATTGATAACATATTTTGGTTTGAATTAATAGGTGTGCAAATTTAAACAATAGCACACAGAAAAGATGTTAAAGCTGTTAGATTTTATACAAAATGAACAAACTATTGATTTCAATGAAGAAATCTTAATGTTTGATGAATATTCTGTTTGTGTAAGATTATGAAGTGATTAATTTGGTAAACTTTAGTTATAGTTTGAGTCAAATACTTGTTTTATTCTTAACAAGATTTAGCACATATTCTAACTGTTCTGTTTCAGTCATGTCAGAATTATCAACAACTAAAGCATCTTTTGCCTGGGTCAGAGGACTAATTGCACGGGTACTGTCAATACGATCTCTGTGCTTCAGGTTTTCCAGGATTTCATTCAGGCTGTTAGTTTCTCCTTTTGCCTGCAATTCCAGGTATCTTCTTTGTGCCCGGATTTCCGGTTTGGCTGTGATGAAAAGCTTTAATTCTGCGTTGGGAAATACAACTGTGCCGATATCCCTTCCATCCATAACAACGCCTCCGTTTTTTCCAAGATCTTGCTGTTGCTTGACCAGGAATTCACGCACTTCTTTAATAGCGGCAACTTCACTGACGATGTTTGCAACTTCCAGCTGGCGAATCAAATCCGATACATCTTCATTGTTTAAGAGCACAGGGCGGTTTCCTTTGCTGTCAGGTTCCCCGAATTGAATGTGAATGTGTGAAAGGCTGTTTACTACACAGCTTAAGTTGATTTTGTGTGCACCTAAAGCACAGCCGTTTTTGAGAGCGTATAATGCAACACACCGGTACATAGCACCCGAATCAATAAACGTATAGTTCATTTTTTTTGCCAGTGCCTTTGCCAATGTACTTTTCCCGCATGAAGAAAATCCATCGATGGCGATTGTAATGTGTTGCGTTGAATGCATGCTGCGAATTTAGCTTAAATAGAGCTAATGGCAATTGATTTCAATAAAAAAAGGGCCTTCGTCACAGACGAAGACCCTCAATATTTAAAAGGTGAATTCTACTATTAGAATCTCCATCCTAAACGGAACATACCACCAAAGTTAGCATTGTTTCCAAATCCGCTTTGTTTCGCTTCGTTACCTGTAGCTTCAGTAGTAACACCAGCAACAGTAACTGAGCTAGATCCTTCTTTCATAGTGTAAGAATTAAATCCAAGACCTAACTCAACTCCTAAGTAGAAATTCTCAGCGAAGTAGTAATCAGTACCGAATACCAATCCAACACCGAAACCAGCAGCTTTTTGCTCTGATTCTTCAGCGTAGTCAGTCGCAACCCAAGTCGTCCCATCAGTTTGGTCACCTTCAGTTGTCATTTTACCCATACCGAAGTTGATATCTAAACCTGCATAAGGAGATAATTTTGCTGTTCCTGCAAAGTGGTACTCACCACCGATACCGATAGTTGTTGTTCCTCTTTTAGATACAAAAGTACCTGAATTACCACTGTTGTCAGCTTCAAATTCATAGAAATTGTTAGTAGTTTTGCTAGAATTGAATCCTAAAGATACACGAACAGCGATGTTCTCAGTAGCAAAGTAACGAAAACGTAATCCTGGTGTAACGATAGGAGCTACAGTAGGACTAGTAAATCCATTCAAATTTGTAGGTTGATTATTACCAAATGAGAAAGCAGCAAGACCATTAACGTTTCCTTCCAATGACATTGGAGCTCCTTCTGTTGGTTTTTGCGCCATTACAGCAGTTGTTAAAATCATTCCACCTAAAAGTAAACTTAACTTTTTCATGTTATAAATTATTATTGGTTTGGGCAAATCTACGTATTAAAAAGATTCAGGTTACAAAAACATGTTAACAAATTTCGGTGAATAACTTAAAAAAAAGTTACGTATCGAGGTGTAATTGTTTGATTTTAAGTTGAGTGTCTTTATTTTTTTGAGAGTAAAAAATTTAAGGTAAGGCCATGTTGACTGCCTGCTACGGAGTAGATATACCATCCGTAATCAACGCTGAAACGCTTAAAGGACATTCCTGCTCCAAAGCTGAAACCCGCAAGGCCGCCCCTTCCTACAATAGCCAATTCTTTTCTTCGCTGATAATCAAAGGCAGTACGCAGCTGAATCTTCTTTCCGATCAAAATTTCCAGTTGCAGTTTACCATGGCGTGCCAGGTTATCAAAGAACCCCGATTTTTTTACCTGGATGGTATCTCCGGTTAAAGGATCGACACGTGGTTTTTCATTCGGATCAACATAGGAAAGATTCCATTTTTGTAAATGCTGGGCAACCAAACTGATTCTAAAGGGTGCATGTTTCAGTTTGTGAGAAATTCCTAACTGAACTTCGAGAGGAAGCGGGTTCTTCTTATCGGTATAGCCTTTCCATTGTACCCCCAGGTTTTTAATCACTCCGACGATATTCAGGTTTCTCGCTGAATCCCGGTAAAGACCTCCAATGTCTAAACTTGTACCGAAGGCAGTATAAGAATCCAGTTGGGAATACAAAATATTCACGGTTGCACCTGCAGACATTCGTTCGTTAAATACGTGCTGGGCACTGGCTCCCAAAATGAAATCACCCGGGGAGAAAGTTCCCAAATTCGTTCCGTCAATATCCGTGCGTTGCATTTTTCCATAGGAAGAATACCGGAAATGAACCATTCCCATAGTACTTTTTATCTTTCTTGCATAAGTAAGTGCGCCTGTATTGACACCGCTTGCCATTATTGATTGATTAAACCCGAAACGTTTATGCATTTGGTGATTTAAAACCGCCGGATTATTCAAGCCTAAATTCAGGTCATTGTCGTAAATCGTGATTGCATCACCGCCAAGTCCCATGGTTCTGGCATTGTATTGGGAATTTAAATTCTGAAATGCATGAATTCCTCCTGTTTGTGCAACAGCAGCAAAGGGAAGTAAAATAAGTAATATGAGCCCCGATTTATATTTCATATGTGGCAATAACGTTTAATTTTTCTCTTCATTGTTCAGACTCGATCTTTTTCCGAATTCAATGACTTCCATATGTTCGATTCTGTTTCCGTTTATTTGAAACCGGAGAGCCGTTTGAATGGAATGAAACCCCTTATTGCCGCAAGCTCCCGGATTCAGCCAGAGTAAATTTTTGCCTTTATCCTGCTGTACGAGTAATACATGAGAATGCCCGCAAATAAAAATGTTCGGTTTTGTCTCGTGGATGAAATCAAGGGCGTGTTTACTGTATCTTCCGGGTCTTCCTGCAATGTGTGTCATTGAAACAGATACATCTTCTATTCGGAAGTTCAGGTATTCCGGGAATTCGGAACGGATCATCTGATCATCAATATTTCCGTAAACTGCCCGTAATGGTTTGAAAGCTTTTAAGCGATCGGTAACATCCAGACTTCCGATATCTCCGGCATGCCAGATCTCATCCACATCCTTGAATAATTCAAAAACGCGTTCCGGAAGAAACCCATGTGTATCGGAAAGTAAGCCTATTTTAACCATCAATTGATTGAATTCCCACAAAACTAATGAATTCATAATTATGAATTCAAAATTCAAAAGATTGCTATTGATAAATCTACCCTCTGTTGGCGCGAGACTCTGACTCGTGCCACTTGTGTTTTAGTCCTGAAAGTCTTAATGCCTTAAGGCCCTGATACCTAAATAAAACTATTGCCTGATTAAGGTCAACTCTGCTAAGACTGATTCTGCATTCGGAATTGGCTTCTCGCTTTCTTCATTTTGCATTTTGACTTTTGAATTTTGAATTGTTTGACGCCTTTCTTCCGAGTTCTTTTTATATTTGTCCGTTAAACAAACAAAAATTGGTAAGCATGGCTACGAAAACAGCTTCAAAACCATCAAAAACAACAAATAAAAGTGCACTGAAAAGCACTTCGAAATTTTCAAAAGAGACATACATTAAATGGTATAAGGATATGCTGTTAATGCGTCGTTTTGAAGAGAAAGCAGGACAATTGTACATCCAGCAAAAGTTTGGTGGCTTTTGTCACTTGTATATTGGTCAGGAAGCAATCGTTGCCGGAACAGTCAGTGCGTCAAAGCCAACTGATTCACACATGACAGCTTACCGCGATCACGCACATCCGATTGGATTGGGAACTGATGTTCGCGTGTTGATGGCTGAATTATACGGTCGTTCAACAGGATGTTCCAAAGGAAAAGGCGGATCGATGCACTTTTTCGATAAAAAGAAAAACTTCATGGGTGGACACGGAATCGTTGGAGCTCAAATTCCAATGGGAACCGGTGTTGCCTTTGCCGAAAAATATAACGGAACAGATAACGTAGTATTCGTTTCAATGGGTGACGGAGCTGTTCGTCAGGGTGCTTTGCATGAAACGTTCAATATGGCAATGAACTGGAAACTTCCGGTGATTTACATTATTGAAAACAATAACTATGCAATGGGTACATCTGTGGAGCGTACTACGAACGTAACGGATCTTTCCAAAATAGGTGATTCTTATGAAATGCCTTCGAAATCAGTAAACGGAATGTCTCCGGAAGCGGTTCACGAGGCAATAGAAGAAGCTGTTGCAAGAGCAAGAAGAGGTGACGGACCTACATTGTTGGATATCCGTACCTACAGGTATAAAGGTCATTCCATGTCAGATCCACAAAAATACCGTACCAAAGAAGAGGTTGCGGAATGGATGGAGCAAGACCCGATCGAACATTGTTTGAAAATGATTCAATCGAATAAGTGGCTGACTGCAAAAGAAATTGAAGAAATCGATGCGTGGGTTAAAAACGAAGTGGAAGAGTCGGTGAAGTTTGCCGAAGAATCTCCTTATCCTGATGCTGATGATTTGTATGAAGATATCTATCAGGAACCGAACTACCCATACATTATTGAATATTAATAGATTATAATAGATCGCAGATGGCTGAAATCATTAACATGCCCAAATTGAGTGACACCATGACAGAAGGTGTTGTTGCGGAATGGCATAAAAAAGTCGGGGATACCGTAAAGTCAGGTGAATTGCTTGCCGAAATTGAAACAGATAAAGCAACCCTGGAATTCGAATCGTTTTTTGATGGTGTTTTATTACATATAGGTATTGAAAAAGGAAAACCTGCTCCGGTGAACTCATTGTTGGCGATCATTGGTGAAAAAGGCGAAGATATTTCAGGATTGCTAAAGGGAGAGGCTCCTGCTGAAGATAAGAAAGAAGTCCAAAAGGACGAAAAAAAGACGGATGCTGAACCCGCTAAAAAAGAGGAAGCAAAAGCAGAGGAAAAATCTGCTCCGACAGAAACTAAAAAAACAGAGGCTCCTAAGCCGCAAGCGGTTTCAAATAACTCTAATACACGTATTTTAGCTTCTCCGCTGGCGAAAAAACTGGCAGAAGAAAAAGGCGTTGATCTGAACTTTATTGCTGGAACAGGTGAAGGTGGAAGAATTACAAAAAGAGATGTGGACCATTACGTTCCTTATGATGCTCCGGAAAGACCGGCAGGATCAGGAAGTGCTGCAATGAGCGAATCTTTTACAGATGAACCGGTGTCTCAAATGCGTAAAACTATTGCACGGCGTTTAGGCGAATCTAAGTTCTCTGCACCGCATTTCTACCTGACTATCTCGTTGGATATGGACAATGCTATTGCAGCGCGTAAATCCATGAACAGCAACGAAGGAGTGAAAGTTTCATTTAATGATATGGTGATCAAAGCAGTTGCGATGTCTTTGCGTAAGCATCCTGCAATCAATTCATCCTGGTTGGGTGATGTGATCCGCAGAAACAATCACGTTCATATTGGTGTCGCGGTTGCAGTTGACGAAGGACTACTTGTTCCCGTAATTCGTTTTGCAGACAGCAAAGGCTTGTCCCAGATCGGTGATGAGGTAAAAGTACTGGCGCAAAAAGCGAAAGATAAAAAATTACAACCGGCAGAATGGGAAGGAAATACCTTTACGGTTTCCAACCTGGGAATGTTCGGTATCGAACAGTTTACCGCAATAATCAATTCACCGGATAGCTGTATTATGGCAATCGGTGGAATATCCCAGGTGCCGGTAGTGAAAAACGGACAAGTTGTTCCCGGAAACATCATGAAAGTGACGCTTTCCTGTGATCATAGGACAGTGGACGGTGCAACAGGAGCTGCGTTCCTGCAAACCTTTAAACAATACATGGAAAACCCGGTTATGATGCTGGTTTAGAAATTGATAAATCAATTAAAACGGCCGCTCAATTGAGTGGCCGTTTTTAATTTTGCGTGATTTTTTTTAAATAAATAGCTCGTATTCAATTTATTATTACATCTTTGTTTATCTAATAAATGAGTGAATATGAATAAAGGAACGATTAAGTTCTTTAACGAAACTAAAGGTTTTGGTTTTGTTAAAGAAGATGAAACTAACAAAGAGTATTTTGTACACGTTTCAGGATTGGTGGACAAAGTAAATGAAAACGACGCTGTTACATTTGACTTGGAAGAAGGAAGAAAAGGATTAATGGCTATTAACGTGAAGCACGCATAACTAGATATAAAATTTTCTTTGAAAACCCTGATCGTCGAAAGATGGTCGGGGTTTTTAATTTTACTGAACGGAAGATTTCATGGTCTGGTTGTGGGAAGTACCTAATATCTTTCGCAATCTTACTGCATTTTTGCGTTAATCTACCATCTGTTTGAAGAAAATTCAGTCTTAAAATCATAGAGTCCTATAATCTTAATATCCTAACATCCTAAAGTCCTAAATTCGCAATTCGAAATCATCCCTTCTTAATCGCTTCCCAGGTCCGGTACATTTTCTCTTGGCTCGGACGGTTTTCTTCCACTTCCTCCAATGGTTCACAGGGAATCAGTGTCTCATAACATTCTTTAGGCAGGGCTTGATACAAGGCCGTTCCTTTGGTTTTCCAGGCAATCATTTCATCCGAAACCTCTTTGATCACTTTTGCAGGATTTCCTACAACAAGGCTTCTTCTTGGGATAAGCGTATTCGCAGGTACAAAACACAAAGCACCGATAATGCATTCGTCTTCAATAATGACATCGTCCATAATCACCGAGTTCATCCCGACAAGGCAGTTTTTACCAATCGTTCCTCCATGGACGATTGCTCCGTGACCGATATGTGCACCTTCTTTTAAGGTGACAGTTGTTCCGGGAAACATATGAATGGTACAGTTTTCCTGCACATTACAACCGTCTTCAATAATGATTTGTCCCCAGTCTCCTCTGATCGCAGCTCCGGGACCGATATATACATTTTCACCGATAATGACATTACCTGTTACTGCTGCCTGCGGATGAATAAAACTGGATTTTTTAACAACCGGAACAAAACCATTGAATGAATATACCGCCATGAATGCCTATTTTTGGTAAAAATATGAAATCAAAACGGCAAAATGAGCTATTGTGACTATGTTTTAACCAAACCAAAGGACGACCATCACAGGATCTATCATGATTTTCATTATGGCACACCGATTGATGATGACAATGAACTTTTCGGACGCTTAATCCTTGAAATTAACCAGGCCGGTTTGTCCTGGGACATTATTTTAAAGAAGCAAACAAACTTTTCCGAAGCTTTTGACGTTTATAACATAGATAAGATTGCTAATTACCAGGAAGATAAAGTGAATGAATTGCTTCAGAACCCCGGGATAATCAGGAATAAACTGAAAATAAATGCAGTTATATATAATGCAAATCAAGTATTGTTAATACAAAAAGAATTTGGTAGCTTTAAGTTTTGGTTAGACAGCAACTTAGGTAAATCAAAAGAAGAATGGGTGAAGTTATTTAAAAAGCATTTTAAATTTGTCGGAGGAGAAATTGTAAACGAATTTCTAATGAGTACAGGTTATCTTCCGGGAGCACATCATCCGAATTGTTTTAGATATAGTGAATTAATGAAGAAAAAGCATAGCTTTTGATTTGATAGCCCACAGTGGTGGGAAAGAACTTCAAAATTAAAACGAATATAAAAGATAGAGTCATGAAAGCAAAAATTTTACTTCCGATAATCCTTGTGATTGTTAGCTTTTCTGCAAAAGCACAAGTTGGTCTAATGATCGGACCAGGTTTAAATTATGGTTTTGGCTCCGGGCAATTATTCAAGACATTGAATTTAGGAGTTGAGATCCCACGCGATGAGAGTGCTTCTATTGTTATTCGAGCCTATGCAAGTTTGAAGAACACGAAAATGGACTCTACTTTTGCTGAAGCAATCGAACTGGGAACTAGTCCTTCGGTTATGATGGTGAATGTAAAAAATGGTGTGACTCAATACGGACTTCAGGGTGGTACAAGAAGATATTTTGTGGGATCTAACTTTGATTATGGTTTCGGTTTGTACGGTGGAACCGTATTCGATTTTTCCTTCTATAAATTATCCAGTAAGGTAACAGATCCGATTGATGAAAGTGCATACAGATTGCAAAGTTCAAATAGCGGAAGCGTATTCTTGTTAAGCTTTGGTCTTCAGGGCGGCGTTAAGAAACAGTTTGCATTTGGAACCATATTTACAGATCTGTCCCTGTCGTATGCAATTGTTGCTGCAGGATCTTCCAAACTTTCAGGAGATGCAGGATCACAGGTTTCTGCACTGAATTTCGGATTCACTATCGGCTATAGAAAAGATTTATTCTTCTGATAAATTCAAAGGTAACTGAATGCTTGCGCTAAAGCTATAGCACAGGCGCAGCGTAGTCGAAGTTACCATATGAGTAAATTTGCTGTTAAACAATTAAATAATTTGTCGGGACTTGGAGACAGAGCGTTGAAAACCTTGACCGAAGCGTCAATGTGAGTTGAAGTCAAAAGGGCCACCAGGATTTTTTCTGTGAAATCAATCCTTTCTCAAAATCTGAAATAAACTCGGAATAAGTATTGTAGCGTTTATTCATCCCTTTGATCAATGCTGTTTTTTGTTCCTCTATACTTAATTTGTTTGGAGGAACCGTAAATTGATGCTTTGCTGCTAACTTTTGCAAAAGCCCGCTGAATGCTTTGTATTTGGAATCGAGATTCGGAAGTGGATAAGTCAATTGCAGGTTGGTGGTAATCGTAGGATTCGGATCAATTAAGGGCATTCTCCCTTGCAGACACGTCCAGCAGCTTACTCCCAATGCAAAATAATCTGTTCTTGGATCCACAAGTTCCAGGTGGTTTAAAAGCAGTTCAGGTGCCGCAAATCCTAAAGGGAATAAGGTCTTTCGTGTTTCTGCTTCATTCTTATTCAATGCCAGTCCGAAATCAATTAAGGATACCCGGACTCCTTTTGAAGAATCTACGATAATATTTCCCGGCTTGATATCCAGGTGATAAATAGTTCTCTGATGAATATGATCCAATATCGGTTCGAGCTGTACGAGAACTTCAAATAATTTTTGTGCTTTTTCCCTGGAACGGAATTGCTCTAAATAATCTCCGAGTGTAATTCCGGCTTGAAAGGACTTGAAGAGGAAAATCTCAGAATCACTTTCAAAGAAATCGAGCGTTTCAGGTAAACCGTCTACAATAAAGGAAAAACCTGCTTCTTTTCTCAAACGATCCTGGACCACCAGGTTGCCTTCTGTTTTAGTGACTGTTTTAAGAATGGATTTCACACCGGAGATCTTGTTCTCCGTTAAAAATATATGAGCAAACTTCCGTTTTTTATTACCGTCTATCTGCTCAAGAATTCTGTATTTTTCCGCAGGATTCATCGCTTTACTTCAATAGTAAATTGCAATGTACCATAAAAAGTAATACCATCTGAAGGAAGAATCCCCGGACCCGGATAAGCAGTTGCTCTCCTTGTGTAGTAAGATGAATTCAATAAATTATTGACACCTGCCTCCAGCTGGAAGTACTTTCTGAACGAATAACGGGCGCTGAGGTCCATGACGAAGTAGGCAGGAATTTCCCCGATTACAGCATCACCACTTCCTTCCCTGGAATTTGTCGCATCACTGAATTGTGCCGAATTATAAGATCCCTGGATTTGAACCTGCCAGTTTTTGGCACGAACCTTTAAACCGGTTTTAAACATAACCGGACTTACATACTCTACCTGTTTGCCTACATAGCTTTTTTCCCTCGAAGAAATATAGGTAGCGTGGATATATGAAAAGTTGACGAAAATCGAAGACCCGATTTTGGAGCTGTCCATAAGTGCTTTAATGAAATCGAATTCCACGAAACATTCCACTCCTGCATTTAGTGCATTTCCAATATTCGTACGGATTTTCTTGGTGGAATTTGGTTGAGGAGCCAAACCGATTTTATCGCCGTAAAATAAAGTAAATACTGCAAGGTCTGTATAAAAGTATTTTCCTGCAAATCCTCTCCAGCCTAGTTCGGTAGTGCTCCCGTATTCATCCCTGATCAGGGAATCCACCACAATGTTGGGGTTTGCAACACGGATGTCTGAGAAGTTCACCGCGCGATAATTCTGGCAGAAATTGATATAAGCATTCGAATATTTCCCGGTTTTAAAAGATGCTCCGGCTCCTGCAAGCGGAATGGAGCGAACGATCGTATTCGAACTTTCAACTTTAAAAGCACTTAATGTATCGAAAGTAAGCGGGTGAATGTTGTATTGGTTGTAATACCCGATCGCTGAGCTCTTAATAAATTCGAAACGCAGACCGGCATTCATAGTCCATTTATCTCCCAGGAACCAAATGTTATCTGTAAAAGCTGCTAAATTCTCCGATGGAAAGCGAAAATCCGAATTCTCCATCTCTTCCCGATTGTTAAACTTAAAATCCGGCCCGTTCCCCTCACTTGCCAAACCCTGGAGATTGCTTGTTTGTCCTCTGTAATAACGTAGACCAAGTAAAAATGCACTTTCGTGATGTTGTTTTTTTGCCAGTTTGTAGCGATGCAGAACCCGGGCTTCAATTCCGGTGTTCTTGAATTCACCCGCAATCATGTCGCGTTTTCCACCCGGATCGGCAGTGTTTATTTTTCCGAGATAACCCAATGAGTATCGGTCCGAAAGCATTCCGAACGCACGGATGTTTAAAAGGGTCTTCTTAGAAAGCTTTGAATCAAAATGAAGGGCTAAAATATTCCAGTCTACTTTAAACCAGTTCCTGTCGCGAATACTTTGTTTGGGATCTGCTTCAAATTGCTTGTCTGTAAGGCCTCCGGGCTGTTTTGCCAGGTAGGTCATCCGCGTATATTCCAAACGGATATGATTATTTTCATTGAAATGATACCCGATTTGCACGAAGCCTTGCTGCTGATTGAAATTGGAGTTGGGCCTGTACCCTTTACCGGTTTTTAGCTGGTAATAAGCTTGGTATTCAAAACGTTTGCTTGTCCCTGAAATGCGGTTAAATGTTCCGAAATAACCATAATTTCCGGCTGTATTCCGGGAAGTGAATTGGAACGGACTTGTTTGTACGGGGTCTTTAATGATGAAATTCATCAAACCACCGAATTGGGTTCCGTATTGCAAGCTTGCCGAACCGCGAATGATTTCAATGGCCTGGAGAGCTTCCAAGGGTGGAGTATAGTAACTTTCCGGGTAACCCAGTGCATCGGCGGAAATGTCGTAACCGTTTTGACGTGTGTTGAAATTTGCCGCCCTGTTCGGACTCAAACCTCTTCCTCCGACACCCATTTGAATTCCGGCACCATCACTTTCCCAAATATTTAATCCGGGTACTTTAGCAAATAATTCCCGTGGGTTAGCACTCGATTTAGCGCCGCCCTGGCGTTCTGTTTCTATAAGTGTGTTTGTTCCTGTGGCTATTTGAACTCCTTTTACTGGAGGGATAAAACCAATGTCAAAATAATGCAGGCGTTTACCACGGATTTCAACTTCTTCTACTGCTTCCGAACTTTGAACTTCGATCACTGTTTTTGGAGCTGCTATTCCGTTTAGAATGTATATCAGGGTATCGATCTGGTCACCGTAAATAATAAGCGGACCTTTATCACATGGGATTTGAAACTTCCCTTGTTCATCGGTCATGGTTTTTTTTTCACCACACTGAACAAAAACTCCGAATTGCGGGGTCCTGGTTTGATCGATAATTGTTCCTTCGAAGTTTTGGGACCAGCAAAGGGAAACAAAAACACAAAACAGAAAGGAAAGACTTATTTTTCTAAAGGTAAAATCCATGTTCGGTGTTTCAAATTGTATTCTTCTTGCATGAGATCTGTTTCCCGGCTTACAAAATGCTGACTGGGTCTTCCGTTTAAGGTGACATACACATCGGCGCTTACCCTTGGGCGCGACAAATGTACGCTTTTGCTCCCGAAATGAAGGAGCGTATCATTGTATTTTTTACCCAGGAAATGAGCAAATTGTAAAATCATATCCGGCTGTCGTGACATTTGATCTATCTGCTGCGGACTCAGGTATTCGGAGTTGGTAATTTCAATTGATTTCCGGGTGTTCCGGTCTTCTACATAAAATGTCGCATATCCCTTTTTTTCCATTAACATCACCCGCCATGAAAACCGGAAACCCTCTTCATGCCAAAACAGGTTTTCCGGGTAAAGCAAATAGCGAAAGGGTAAAAGCAATTGAATGATCAGGAAAAAAGAAATACAGGCAATGACCATCTTTGATCTTGAGACAGGAACCACGGAACCTGTATTTTTCCAACTGAATACTTTTTTCAAAATGTTGAGCCATTTATCATGAAAGCTGGCTGGAAAGAAGATCAATGTGCTGAAAATCATAACCCATGGAAAAACACCGATCGGGAATAATAACCAGGTCAGGATATGAAAGACAACTACGAAAATGTAGGCAATGTTCCGTGTTTTTGAGTTCGACAGAAAAAAAGGAATCGTAAGATCGTAAAAGCAGGAAAACCAGGAGAAGACAAAAGCCACCCAGGAAGCAGCAAGCAGGTCTCCGACAAGTGGCAAGTCCCTGAATGCCTGCAGCCACATACGAAGCGGCTGGGCTTCCAGTAACCAATCTGCATTCACTTTTGCCAGACCTGCGAAACAATAAACGATGCCCAACTGAAAACGCAGCAGGAAGATCGGCCATTGAGGAATAGTGTTTCGCTGGATGGAAGGATTCCTTTTAGCGTCAACACTGAACTGTGCGTTTGCGGGCACGCAGATTAACAAAAATGCTACGATGCTTACGAAGTAATAATGATTGAGATAATAACTTTTATCCAGCAATTCCACATAAGTGAATGCAAGGAAAAACAAGGTGCTTGAAAGACGGTAAAATGCTCCGAAAATGATTCCCAAACATGCTAAGATCATTACAACAAATGGAAGATACATCCAGTTTCCCTGTAAGGGATGGATCCACTCGAAGCCCAGGTAAGTGAAATGAAAAGGAGGGTCGATGTATAAAAGTTTGACCCAGCCGTTGGCAACAAATCGAAGGGTGCTGAATAAAAACAGAAGGCCGATTACGATCCGAAAAGCGATCAGGGGAGTAATGGAAACTTCCCTGAAAAGGAAATCGGACCAGCGTTTTCTAATCGCCATCTGTATCCTGATAAGTTATCAAGACACCGAAAGCAGAAGCCATGTCAGTTTTTATATAAACAACAGTCGTTTGCTGATATGCGTAAAATTCACTTAAAGTAGTTGGAGATGAACCCAGCAAATCTTCCAATGTTCCTGTCCAGTTTCCGGGAGTGGATACCATGTAGTCGAAACGCGATTGGATGGTTGTGGCAAGTGTTGCCTTGTCTATTGCTACCAGGTAATCATCAAAACCGGTCCCGCCATTTCCTGAAAGACTTGAACCGGAAAAAATACAGCGTAAGGCTTGGATGTTTTCTGTCAGCAATGTTTTTCCCGCTCCCGAACGACGTGCTTCCAGGTAATTAGGCTGCTGGATCCCAAGAGTGTGATTCCCGATAGGGAAACCTATTTTGGTGGTTTTGCACAATTCGTAATCTTTACAGAAATTGTTTACCAAAAGGGCAAATGGACTGGTTGATTCGTTACCTGTTCCCGCTACAAACGTACTTCTGTAGCTCCCCCATTGGGAAACTACAGAAGTGATTTCGTTTTTCATTTTTGAAATAATATCGGAAACGTAGGTACAGGCACTGTTTGAATTTTGAAATTTACTCAATGAACCTGCACTGTAAAATAAATAGTCCAGCGCATCAAAACCAATCGCATCCAGATTTTGAGCGATACTCAGATCATAACTGCCGCTTTGAATATTGTTGTTGATTTGAGCTGTGTCACACGGAAACGTGCCAAATGTAAAAACAATATTTGCAGTCATTGCCGGGCCGAAATCAAATGCTTTTACATGTTGAAAAGAGATGTTTGCCTCCAGCCATGCTTGCTTGGAAATATCTAATTTTGCCTGGGTTTTATCTGATAGAAAATCATTCCATGAAGTTTCAAGTGTTGTAACTTTATTCTTCAAATCAGAATACCCAGGGATAATGTAATTATCCGCTAAGTTGACCATGATCGGGCCTTTGTCGAATTCGGTGTCTTCTTCTTTTTTCTTTTTACATGCCGTAATCAGAAGAATTGCACATAAAGGAATTGTCCACTTAACTAGTTTCATGGTCGAAATATTTAATAGTTTGCGTCGATAGCTGCTTTAATAGCATTGATATCATTTACAGTCAATGACCATAAATTTCCGTTGAAGTCTGCAAGCAGGTTATCAACTTCTGTAACCGACATTTTACGTGTTTCAGTAGGAGCAAAGCGCAAAGAATAAATAAATCCGTATGCTTCGGATAATACGTGTAAATATTTAGCCTGGTCAGTTCCGTAATTGGTTACTGCCTGATCCAAATATTTCATTGCCTGGTATGCAGCAATTTTCTCCCACATTTCACGAATCGCAACAATTGCAGCATCGCGGTCAGCAAGAACATTGTTTGAAATAGCTGCACGTCCTTTTAGGAAATTCCCCATCATTACCTGGTTGGAATTCAATGCTGTATTCTGAGAATTGCAGTATTTCCCCCAGAAAGCAAGAGCCGGTGCTGTCGGGAAGTTTGTAGGAACTGAAAAGTATCCGAAACATTCATCCCAGTGGTGCTCCATAGTTGTATAAGCTTCTCCGGAGACAGGAGTGGTATTGTCTACATTCATTTTTGATGGGCCCAAATAAACATTCAATGCCTGGTATTTGAACACAGCACCCATGATTGATTTTTCAATGATCTCGGATTTGTCGAAACCGTTTGCGTCGATCAAATAGGTAGAAGTTCCGGAAGTCAATGTTCCTGCTTGTCCGTTTGAAGCAGTATTCATGTATGAATTACTCGCAGTGGCAATATCTGTGAAATAAGCAGAAATCATTGCCGTATCAAGGCTGAAGCATTTATCTTTCAGGTTTTTAGTAGACATAAAAGAGAAACTTCCATTTCCGTTTCCGCCAACGTTTGCAAACATATCTCTCAAAACTTGAGCAGATATTACTTGAGTTGTCCCCAGGTCCGTATACCCGATCATTTCGATTAACTGGTTGATACGTTCTGTTTGTCCTGCATAGTTAACAGTTGATTGACCGCTTGCATTTGTAAATGCATAAGTAGTTGGAATAGTATACGTTAAATCATAAGTACAGCTTCCGTCGTCTTTTTTAGCTTTTGAACTGTAATTTGATGCCGTAGGATCAGTACAACCACTTTTCTTACAAGATGCCAGCGGGGCCAACAATACAGAAAGAGAAAGGAAATAAAAGAGGGTCTTCATAAGTCTATTTGTAAAATTAAATTTAATTGCAAAGTTAGTTCGATGGTCTTCATCGGCAATACCTGAAAAAAGGTATTTTTGATTTATGAATGCCAAATACATAATTGCTGACTCAGGAGGTTCATCTGCTAATTGGGGAATCGTGCTGGAGAATAACGAAGTAGACTATATCCAGACGGATAGTTTACATCCGAAATATGCGCTTTCGGGCAATTATTCTTTTGAAAGCTTGCGGAACCGATTCAAGGGAATGAATGTGCCGCTTTATTTTTATGGAGCTGGTTGCGCCGGTGAGAAGATTCAAAAAGAGATGCAAATTCAGTTGATGCAACTTGGATTTTCTGAAGTAAAGGTTTATCCTGACACCCTGGCGGCATGCAGAGCGCTTTACGGAAACGAGCCCGGCTGGGTGGCAATTCTGGGAACCGGTTCCATATTGGTTCAGTACGACGGTTCGCAGATCGTGAAACGAATCGGGGGATACGGATCTCTGATCGGCGACGAAGGAAGTGGTTTTTATTTCGGGAAATTACTTGTCCGTCATTTGCTCCGGAGTGAACATTGGAAGCAGGAATGGATTACCCTTTTCGAATCTAAGAAGTTTATTCTTTCCAAACTGGCAGGGCCGGAAGCTCAAAAATGGATTTCGGGTTTGGGAAAAGAAACCTCAAAAATGGATTTCGGATTTCTTCATCGTGAAAATGCAGCCTTATTTGTAGAATTATATTGTCTTCCCGTTCCGGAATTAAAATACGTTTCATTTATCGGTACGTACGGATACGAACAAAAAGATGTTTTTACGCAAGTGTTTGAAGATCATTCTATTGAAGTGGGAAGGGGAGTTGCCAGCCCGCTAAAGGGTTTGGTGGAGTATCACCTTATCAACGAATAAATTAAGTCATTATTGAGTTTTGACTCTTGAAACAGAGCCTTTTAGTCGAAAATATTAAATCTTTCGTAGAAAAGTACCTTGCAGTTTGAAAAATAATTTACAACTTGCAGGAGCGAAAGTGAGAAATGGATACATTATTAATTCAGGCAACTGCTCAAACCCCCTTGGTGAATTTGAATCCTGGTACAGGAATCATGGAAATTAAAGGTCGTTCAATTCCGGATGATCCTGAGGCTTTTTGGGGTTCGATTTTAACGTGGTTTGATGATTACATGACAAACCCTAACGAGGAAACTCTTGTAAGAATCGATTTGGAGTACTTCAATATTACTTCATCAAAACGCATTCTGTTTTTACTTTACAAATTGAATGAACTGGTTGATTCCGGTAAAAAGGCAAAAGTGGAGTGGTATTACAGACAATCTGATGAGGATATGTATGAAGTAGGCCAGGATTATGCTTTTATGGTTCATGTTCCGTTCGATTTCCGTGAGTATACGGATAACGATTTAGTAGTGGCATAAAACACACTTCCCTCATTTATTTTTCATTTATCAGCCGGAAAAAGCCCCTCTTTTTCCAATTTCATTATTTTTGTCGGATTATGCGTGTAATAGCTGACATACCACATCCTCGCTACAAGATCCAGATATTCTTGTATAATGCGAAATACCTGGTGAAAATTGAACTGGGTCAATTCGAACAAACATTTAAAATTGCCGAGTCGGATGTAAATGGTTTGGAAGAGCTTAAACGCATGGTAACAGATCAATTATTACGTAACTCTCTGGAACGGTTTCTTTCTATGAGAACAGATTGGGAAGAAGCATTTAAAAATAAAGAAGTATGAAATTAGGACACATCATTACAGCAGGTTTAATTCTTGGATTAACAACTTTTGCTTGTTCAGACAAAAAAGAATCTTCCGAGGCGGAGAAAACAAAAGAAGAAAAGGCACCTGTTGTTCCGGTTGTGGATTCAAAAGGATTGAAAATTGCATTCTATTACTCGGATAGTTTGAAGAACGGATTCACGTACTACAAGAACGAAGATGCCCGTATTACGAAAAAAGGGGAGGCTTTCCAGAACGAGATGATGTCGAAACAACGCTCTTTGGAACAGAAAGCCCAGAACTACGAAAAGTATATGCGCGAGGGAACAGCTACCGGTGAACAACTGCAAGCCCTGGAAAACGAGATCATGCGTATGCGTGAACAGTTGATGAACATGCAACAGAGCAGAGGAGCCCAGTTGGAAAAGGAAACCAACGAAGCTTTAACTGTTTTGGGCAAGAAAATTGAAGTAGCAGGAAAAAAATACTGCGATAAATATGGAATTGATGTCTTATTAATCCACGGACAAGGTGGACAGATCAATTTCATTAATGATAAAATGAATGTAACTCAGTCTTTCATTGATTTCCTCAACCACGAGCAGGAAATGATGGATAAAGACTTGGGCAAGTAATAAAATATGCTGATAGCACAACAAAAACTTAACGAGAACGTCGCCGAATATATTTTATACATGTATCAAATCGAGGATTTGATCCGTGCATATCAGTTTGACCTCGATCGTATCGTTAAAGAAGTGGTGGAGCCGAATCTCCCTGATCGTGCTTATTTGGAGCGCTATAAGGCTTGGTATGCCGGATTGATCCGGGATATGAAGTCAGAAAGGATCATTGAATCGGGGCATCGTTTGGAACTTCAGGATGTATTGGTGGAATTATCATATTTGCATAATTCACTTTTAACCATTGTGAATGATGAAAAATACCGGACACTTTATTCTACTGCACTTCCATATATTGAAGATTTCATTGAGCATTCAAATTTGAAGGGAATGAATCACCTGGAAGTTTGTTTCCATGCACTTTATATGAAACTGCTGTTGAAATTGCAGAAGAAAGAAATCAGCCAGGAAACGGAGGAGGCTTTTGATGCTATGCGGGTTCTGTTGGCTTACCTCACACGATCTTACCACCAAATGAAAGGCGGGGAAGGGCAATACTGGAATAATTAAAAATTCAAAAGGTAAAATTCAAAAAGTTTCTGACTTAGGATATTTTTGAATTTTGATTCCGATAGCTATCGGAACATCATTTTGAATTAATAAAGCTCTTGTTTACTGACATTCAAATCCACCATCCCCGAAACGCCAGGTAATCTTCCCGTTTCTGAAAATTGCCAGTGCAGTACTTCGCGGTCGGTCATATATTGCGGTTCCCTGCTGTATGCTGCGATCCAAAAATTATATCCTTCCATCTTTCCACGAAACTTGGTCTCATAAAAGTTCAAAGAAGTGTAGATGATTGGTTTTACACCGGTTGCTTTTTTCACTTCTTCACACCAGATCAGGACTTTTGCTCTCAGATCTTCATCTGAAAACCCTTCGTCTTCCACATCAATTACCGGGGGAAGGTCAATACTTCTGATCTTATAAACTGAGAGAAAATGCTCCGCTTGCGGTCTTGGGAGTGCTTTCGGATTGAAATAATGGTATGCACCATTCAGGATTCCGTATTTATTTAAATATTCCCGGTTCCGTTCCCATTGGGTATCCAGGTGGTCAGAACCTTCCGTTACTTTGCAATAAACAAAATCAATAATGGTGTCGAATCCTTTTTCGTTGATCAGCAAATCCCAGTCGATTTCTCCCTGGTGATGTGATACATCCAAACCAACGCTTTTATAGCCGGGAGGAATTATTTCATGAAAATGAGTGGAAGTTTGTACCATTCCCTCGGTTTGATACCAAAAGAAGAAAAAAGCCAGTACTCCGGCGGGAACTGCAATCCAGAAAAAGAACCTGCTTTTATTCTTTTTACCTGATGATTTACGCTTGGGACTTGCTTTTTTTCGGGTCTGTCTTCTTTTTGCCATTTGGCTGCTAAATTACGGCGAAAAATGTTTACTCAACATCTTATCTCAAAAAGCATCAAATGCGGATTCCAAAATAAATTTTCAAAAGATTTGGATTTCGGGTAGCAGACGAGCGGTCATCCCGGAAGAGAAAATTATTATCGTATGCAATTCCAAATATCCCGATTACTGGAAGGGTGCCTAACCTTCGTTCTACATTTGCAGCCAGCCGGATTCCAAAATAATTAATCTCATCTTTGGGATTGGGAGTTGTAGAAATACCACACATAAGTGCAGACGATAGATTAACGGAGGTTAATTCTGAAAGATGAAAGGGAACCTGGCATCCCAAGTACCCCATAAAATTAAATACGTTTTTGTAGTTGTATTTGTTCGATTTAGCCGCCGCAGATTCATAGAGGGACGTAACAGGTGTGTTTTTATATGCTTTTTGAGCATACAATTCGAATCCTAGAATTCCGTAAACACGATTCTTATAAATATCGCCGATGCGCATATTAATCCCGTAGTGTATGACCTGTTTTTTGGGAAGATAATATCTCTGAGCGGAATCTGCAATGAAGACAGTTCCGAGTTCAACTCCGAATTGGATGAAACGCATGTTTTGCGGAGCATGTCTGATTACGTATATCCGATTGGAATCACTTGTTGAGACCTTGACAGGTTTTGTTCTGACAGGCTTTGATTTCCCCTTAGGACTTACAATTTGTCCGAATACCAGGGTGTGAAAGAAAATGAGTGTGAAAAGGGTGATTGTTTTTTTCATTGATTAATTAGAAAGTGCAGCAAAAATACGGATTTATTGGGTATTCAAAGCTTATATACAGTCCACTCCGTATTTGACAAAACAACAGGGAGTTCCAAATACAGATCACCGCCTAAGTAGCGTTTTAGCACCACAATGTATTTGCAGCCTTTTTGGTGAATGTCTTTTCGGAAGGATTCGTTTAGCAATTCATCGTTGCTCGCTACCCAGCCTTTCCGGTGTGCAAAATAAATGGCTGTCGGATTGTCCCCGGTGTTCACTGCTATGAGGTCTGAACGCCTGGAAAAATGATCCATCTCAGTTTCCAGTTTCACAAATGCCAGTTCATGTTCTTTCAAACGAAAATCGTGCAATTGATTTAAGGTTCCTTCCAGAATAATTAGGGCAAGGATACTGATTCGGACCGCTTTTCGTTGGAATCCGGCAATACCGTATCCTGCAGCCAGTGCCATGATGGGAACAAAAGGAATAATGTAGTAGGAGTGGTGTGTAAACGTAAAACCAGCCTTCATGGCAACAACAAGGAAGGCCATAAAACTGAGGCCAAGGATCGACCAAAGAAGTTTGTTGCTTTTTCTGAAGGCAAAATATAATCCGACGATAAACATTCCGAATCCCGTAAATTTTAAAGCAGAATCGTAAAAATGCTTTAATCCGTCTCCCAGGTTTTCTGCTAATTCCTTTGCACCGATACTCAATGGTTTTCCCATAAAGAAATGCCAGAACTGATATTTTTCGACCAAATAAGGAACCCAGCTGAAATACCACCAGGCAATAGGGGCTAAAATGATTCCGCTTAGGATAAAGAAGACGATCTTAAGTCGGATACCTATGTGTCTGTTGAAGATGAAGAATGCATACAGAACAAGTAAAAATCCTGCAGGCAATTTTGCTAAAATGCCTAAAAGTGTGAATAAGGCAAAGAGCAGTAAATTCAGCCATCTTACTTTCTGTTCTTCAAAATAACAGGCGGCATAATAGAACCCGATGATTACGAAGGAGGTAGCAAAGGTGTCAGGCATGATTTTCCGGCTGTAGGCAAACCAGATTGATACCAATAGGATTATAGATGCATTAAAGGCTGTTTCAGGAGTGAAATAACGTTTAAGAATCCGGAAGAAAAACCAGATCCCAAAACTGCTTACGATCAGATTAATAAGCCGGCCATACCAATGCTGGTAACCGAAAAGTTCGGAAACCAGGTAATCGATGTAATTCAAAACGGGGAATTCCATCCCGGTAATTCCGGTTTTTTCACCTGCAAAATCGATCCGCGGGTAGAGGATATTTGCCGGTCCTTCATAGAAATTCCGGGTGACCATCGTTCCGGTAGTTTGTCGCCAGTTGTGGGCAACTTCCAACGGAGGATTTGTAATTCCGTACATACGCACCAGGAAGAACAGGATGATCCAAAACCGAATGTCTTTAAAAATGGGAAGAGCGAAGAATGATCTCACGTGTTTTCTTTGAAATACGAAGTTAGGAGAAAAGTTTGAAAAGAACGGATTTAGCAATCTTCCAAAATAGCGAAATTGCAAAGTAGCGAAATTGCAACATTGCAATATTGCCATGTTCAAATTTTTTGAAACAAAAAAGCGGAACTCCTTTCAGAACTCCGCTTCAGTTATCTTTTAGAATTACTTTTTCTTAAAATTCGGGGCAACGATCAAATCCTTTGTCCCATGTGTCCACGAGTAGAACCCTTCTCCTGTTTTTACCCCTTTTTTACCCGCAGTAACCATGTTCACCAACAACGGACATGGTGCATATTTCGGATTTCCGAAACCGTCATGCAGTACTTCCAAAATTGCCAAACATACGTCCAGACCAATAAAGTCAGCCAACTGCAACGGTCCCATCGGATGAGCCATTCCTAATTTCATAACGGTATCAATTTCTTCTACACCGGCAACCCCTTCATACAAAGTGTAAATTGCTTCGTTGATCATCGGCATTAGAATTCTGTTTGCTACAAAACCAGGGTAATCATTCACTTCTACCGGAACTTTGTTCAGTTTCCGGGAAGTTTCCATGATCAGGTTCGTTACCTCATCAGTTGTAGAATATCCGCGAATGATCTCTACCAGTTTCATTACCGGAACTGGGTTCATGAAATGCATTCCGATCACCTTTTCAGGGCGATTTGTTACTGAAGCAATTTTAGTGATGGAAATTGAAGATGTATTAGATGCCAAAATGACGTTTTCAGGAGTTAAAGCATCCAGTTGTTTGAAGATGTTGAGTTTCAAATCCACATTTTCAGTTGCTGCCTCAACAACTAATTCTACTCCTTTAACACCTTCTTCCATTGAAGTGAAAGTGGTAATATTAGCCAAAGTAGCAGTTTTATCAGCTTCTGTGATAGCTTCTTTCGCAACCTGGCGATCCAGGTTTTTCGTGATTGTTGCCATTCCTTTGTCTAATGAAGCTTGTGCTACATCGATCAATGCTACATCATATCCAAATTGTGCGAACGTGTGGGCAATTCCGTTTCCCATTGTTCCTGCACCAATTACTGCTACTTTTTTCATGAAGTGAGTTCTTATTTTTTTCGTGTGCGAAGATAATGAAAGTTTGGTGCCGAATGAAGAAGGAGATTTTAAATCCGATTTAGAGTTTGGCGCTCATTCGTATAATTTTAAGTTAAAAGCTGCCATTTCTCCCTTTTAACGTTTTTTTTCTTTTGGAATAGTATATTTACTGCACTAAGTTAAATGCTTATGCCTATAAATACTGAACAACCTACTGAACAGCCGGATCAGCGCTTATCCCGTGTGGAATTAACTGCACTTGGAAACAATGCTGATTTAAGCCCCGCACAAAAAAAACAAAGTTTTCGCGAACAAATTTTAATCCACCGGATAGAATATCAGCAGTTTTTGCAATGGATTTTACTGGTAGGTGGAATTAGCCTGCTTGCTTTTGGACTGATTTTCTTCTTTGCATTCAATTGGAGGGATATGCCCGCAAGCTGGAAGTTTAGCACCGTGTTTATTTTTATTCTGGGATTTTCAATTCCTGCATTTCTCCCCAAAACTCCCTTACTGGTCAGGCAGTTGCTGATTAGTATTTCTTGTGTTTTGGTGGGTGTTTTGTTTGCTGTATTCGGACAAGTGTATCAAACAGGTGCTTTTACTTACCAGTTTATTGCCCTATGGCTCGCTTTGATTGTGATTTGGGTGGTAGTAATTCACTTTTCACCTTTGTGGATCTTATTCCATTTGCTGTTTTGCATTGGACTTTACGATTATTTCGATCACCTGTTTTCCGTATATGTTTATCTCTTTGTGGCTGTGGCCGGAACGGTGATCTGGAATCAATTCAAACCTGAAAAGGCCTTTCCTTATTGGTATCTGATCGTTTTACTCACTCCGGCAATTGCTCTTAGTACGGCGCGTACTTCCAGTATTATCGCAGGGAATTTTTTCACCCCTGCATTTGATTGGATCGAGTTTTTCGTTTTCATACTCTGTGAAGTTGCTCTTTTTTGCCTCGCGATTTATAAAAAGTGGCTGGTTCCGATTGCACATATCGCATTGTCTCTCATTATTATACTGAATGTCAAAATAATCTCTTCCTCGGATGAGAATCTTTTTATACCTGCATTCGTTACCCTGGGAGCCTTAACCGCGTGCGTTTTCCTTTTAATTTACTTACGAAATTCCTGGAAAAATGGAAAAGCATAAAAGAAACCCAGAAGCATATTGGAGATCTTTGTTTCCGGATTCAGTTATTCAGATAGAAAAGGCTGAAAAGGAGCTGACTTATCACAGCGCACATTTTGGAATCCGTGCATTGGAATACCTGGTGTTTATCGGAACACTGCTGACACTTGGCTTATTTACTGCGGCTGTATTTCAGGTAGTGGCTGACCGGACTGCCGGATTTTATTTTACGATGGCTGCTCTTCTGCTTGGAACAAATATCCTGTTGCATTTATTGGTCAGACAACGTTTGATAGACGCTTTGGCTACAGGATTCGGTACTTTCGGAATGGTGTCTTTGATGGCTGCTTTGTTTGAAATGGGATGGGCAGATAAAAATGTAATACTGGTGATCATTACTGTTCTCGTTGTATTGATTATCATCTCACGAAAAAACCTGCTTACAATACTTGGGATCGTTGCCATTCTGTGGCTGCTTAACTGGTTTGTTGTAGAACTGCGCGATTTTCAAATTTATAAGTTCAAATTGGTTCTGATGATTTTCACCTTGATCCTTGCATTGCTGATTTGGTGTGAGGAGTTGATCGTAAGTCGCTTTACCCCCTGGTCGTATTTTTTCAATTACCTGAAGCATGGATTTTTCGTTGCGCTTGCAAGTTATTATATCATCGGTTTTATCGATTGGTCTCATTGGAATGTAACGAAAGAACCTGCCTGGTATAACATCGCAATGTATGCAGAGATTCTCATTCTGGCTGCTGCCCTGTTTACCTGGCAATACCGTCGCATGAAGAACGAGCATGTGCCGCTTTGGCTTGTTGTTTTTCTACCGCTCAGTTTGTTTCTGCTGGGAGTGTTTAGTGTGAAAATTGGTTTCTTCCTTCTGGCGTTCCTGGCATTTCTGTTTACCCGCTCCATATTTGGAATTGTTACCGCAGCAATGGGATTGATCTATGCGGTAATCCATTTTTATTATGAACTGGAGTGGACTCTTATGCAAAAATCCCTGTTGTTTATAGGCTTGGGAGTTTTGTACATAGGTTTGTATTTGGTGTTGATCTCTAAAAAAAGAACGTCATGAATAATGTGAAACGAAACCTGCTCATCACAAATTTGTTTTTACTCGTTGTGGTCTTTTTATGGATGCGTTATGACAAAGAAGAATTATTGAAAGAAGGAGAAGTGTTGGTATTAAAACTGGCACCGGCAGATCCACGTTCTTTCATGATGGGAGATTACATGACGCTCAATTACGAAGTCAATGATAAATTACCCAACCAGTTCGATTTTGGAAGCTTAGGTTTTCAGAACGATGGCCCAAACCGAAGAGGAGTAGTTTTAAAAATGGAAGATAGTTTGGCGGTATTTGTGCGAATGGACAGCAAACAGCCGCTGGAAAAGGGAGAGTTCAAACTTCCGTGCGTCCGCCGCTATTTCCGCTGGGAAATTCTTCCCAATGAATATTTGTTCCAGGAAGGACAAGGCAAGCATTTCGACCGGGCAGAGTATGCGCAGTTTCGCGTAGATAAATCCGGAGATGTGGTGATCGAGTACTTGTTGGATAAGGACCGGAAACCCTTAAAATAATACCTTAGCGGAGCAATTGATAGTCATTGTCTAAGACAATACCTTGAATCAGAATAACTATCAACTCATAGTTATTCTGATCTGTAATCCTGCTTGCGCTATTCTTCGGGATTCAGTACTTAATCGATCGTTATCTTATATTCCTTGCCCTCCTCGGTTCTTAAGAAATATACTCCGGGACTGAATTCTTTTACTGCAATGGAAATACTTCCCTTGACTTTGGTTGTTTTAATGATCCGGCCTTGAACATCAATTAATTGAATTTCATGTTCCCGGTTGTCTTTATAGGAAATCACAAGTTGATCCGAAACCGGGTTCGGGAAGAAAACAAATGCCGCTTCCTGGTCGAGTATCACCGTGCGAATTCCATGGTCTTCAGTTTGTCCGTCAAAATCCGTTTGTTTCAGCCTGTAATAGTTCGCACCATTTACGGGATGCTCATCGTAGACCATATAAACATGATTCTCCATGCTTGTTCCCGCACCATCCTGGGTTTGGAGATGTTCCCAGTTAATGCCGTCTCTGCTTTTTTCTATTGTAAAGTAATCGCAGTTTTGTTCCGTTTCCGTTTCCCAGCTGATCTCTACCAAACGATCGTCATTTGAGCGGGCATCGAACCAAATAAGTGTCGCGGGTAAAGGAGTTGTTGCTGAGATAGAAGCAAGCGTGAAAAAGGGTTGTGCGGAAGTGATGCTGATGTTTGGGAATTCCACACGACTGCCGTTAATAACTGCACCTGAATAGATGCTTGCATTGGTCCAGTCCGTACCATCGTTGTCAACAAGGAGGCGGAGATTTGATACCGGTGTATAGGCCACAAGCATACTGGTTTCAAAACCTACCGTAACATTCTGTGCAAAGTTTGTTATCTGCCCTTTCCATACCCGTTCGATGTGTCCATAGATTCCCGGGGGAAGATTGGCAAAGCAGGATGGATTGCTTGTTATTTGATTGGCAAGACCGTTGTTTCCCCAAATAAGGAAAGATTGGTCGGAACTGAAGCTGTTGGCATTGGTTGCATTGCTGCTCGCAATCGATACAAGTCCTACGGTTACGGGTTCATTGTTGTTTACGCTGATGGATTGTTTTTGGAACAGAGCAGAAGCATCATCACGTCCGATTCCCGCAATATCGTAGTTGAAACCGGTGTTGGCGGTCTTATCCCAGATCGTTGTACTAGCAGAGGAAAGGTAATTGTAAGTTGCTCCGGTATTGGTATTGCCGCCTCTTGTGATTCCGTATTTTACAGCCAGGTAACTTTCAATTCTGTTCAAATCTGCAGCGGAAGGAGTGGAGTTGTAAAAAATGAGTTCCCCGATATTGGCGTCGGTATCTTCACCCCCGTTGTTGTTGCGACCAAGGTATAGACCCGTTGAAACACTTGGAGTATAGGTATTGTTATTCGAGTTGGAGGCTGCAACGGAGACCGAGTTTTTCTTAGTTACATGTGTTGCGCCGCTGCCGGTAACTGAGCACATAGATGCACTCTGATTACTGTATTCAGTTGGAGCGGTCCAGTCAAAGGTCCATCCGTTGACGCTTCCATCGGAAGATTGGGTCCGGAACCCAGGCTTAAATTGATGCCGGAAAGCAGATAAGTTGGGAGAATAGGTCATCCCGGTAAAATTGTCTGTACTAAAATCACTAACTATAAAGAAACTTCCCGAAGTTGTCATTAAATCTGTCGCAGTGGAACTGTTACCGAGCATCGTGTTGTTGGCTGCTATGAAGTCAATCCGGGGATTGTAATTGAATAAACGGACGTTCGTTGCACCTGAGATAACTCCCGGTTGTTGAGCTCCTGTTGCCTGGGTAACTGCCCAGGTTCCTGCAGAACCCGCTGAACTTGTCCAGGATGAGACTCCTGTTGCAATTGTTAAACTGGATGTGTTATCGGCTTTATACCATGCGCTTAGTCCTGAAGAAACGCCTCCCGGTGCTCCGGCACAGGCAGCAATAGTGCGCGAACCTGCTGGGTTCGTAACTGTTGGAGTGCGTGCTATTCCCACTGTAAGTGAAGTACATTGTGCATCAATTACGTTCCCGATCGTTGCTGAAGCGTTATTCATATCATAAGCAACCCAGAAATAATTGGTCCCGGAAGTCAGAGTTCTGCTTCCTGAAATGGTTATGGTACCGGTGGCAACGGCAGTTCCTGCACCGTCGAAGGGATTGACCGCAGAAAAAGTACTTGAATTGCCGGTATAATAAACGTGGATCAGTGATACATCATTGGTATTGGTTCCTGCAATGGTTGATCCGGTCATATTGATCTGGAATTGTGTGAGGTTTAGGGGAGAAGTACATCCCGAAGTCACAACTTCGATCCGGATAACCTCCTGACCGTTTAGACATTTTTCTACACTTGATGTATTTGGTTGTGCTGTCGTACAGGAAACATAGGTCATTGCAGTCGGTGTGTAGGAGAATGTCAGGTTCGCTGCCGGCCTAACGGTACCGGCATACCGGCAAGTAGCCGTATTTGTTCCGCCTGTCGTAGTTGCAGCCCAGTTTGTTGTAGTGGTGCGGTTATTAAAATCAGCATTGGTCAATCCACGTAATCCTACCTGGATTGCAGGTGTTGTTGCGGCATCCGCAGTAATGGTTCCTCCGTAAATGATATTGATAACATTAGTGGAATAATTCAACCGTAACTGAAAGCTGATCCGGTCTCCGGCAACATTATATCGGCGAACATCACGCCACTGAATAACAAATTCATTGGATGCAGGAATATCCTGGTAACGGATTTCAGGAGTTCCTGCCGCTGCATGGTTAAGATCAGCTGCAAAAGGAGCAACGATACCTGAGCATTCGGTTCCGGATATGGGAGTATAATTCGTTCCCGACGGAGCTGACCCGAAGCTGATATATCCGTTTGCAGATACGAATAACTGGGTATAGCTCGTACAATTGAATGTAAAGGCTGGGATTGTAATTGCGCTTGAGACATTATCGTCAAAAGTAGCACTCCAAAGAACGGTTCCGCCTGTTATGTTTGTATACGTTCCGGTGGATTGACTAAAGGTATTCGAACTCACCTGTGCTCCGGAAAGAACGGGTATGGCTAATATGCCAATGCAAAACATCAGTTTTAAGCTTTTCATCGTTGTAGTTTTTACAATAAATAACTAATCAATAAGTTGCGGGAAGAAAGCAGGACAAACTGCGAAAACTCAATGGATACCACTGTTTGCCGGTTCTTTTCCGGTTCTTATCTTATATGTAAGCCAAAAGTGTGTTTTGTATATTTTCTGTTCAATACGATTGGTAAATGCTCGTACTAAGCCCGCATAACCCGTTCAGGATACTCTTCATTCATTTTTTTTCGCAGCTTTGCAGGAAATTCAGCGTTATATGAATAGTATATCAGTTTCTCTCTGAAGTGTTTTTTTATCTTTTTTACAAAAAGATTCCCACCATCTATAAAGGCGAAGAAAACAGCTTCTTCGTTCTTCCTGAAATAAAGGGCAGAATTCGATTTTGAATTAAATGCATGAAGTTCGGTCCACTCCGAATGAGGGATCACCCAACGGCTTTGTCGTTTGCGGAACATTCCGAAGCGCCTCCAGGGTTTGGTGAAGATGATCTCGGTCGGGGTGATCTCCATCACTGAGAACATGAAATAAACCAGTTCGAGGTAGAATATAAAGATCAAAAATCCCACCAATACCCAGGTGAAATAAATGAAATTCAAGAATTCTCTTTTGATCCCCCAAACAATAATCTGATAATTTACGCAAAGAATTAGGAGTCCTAAAAAAACAGGAGCTATTAAGTTAAGTGTGTTTCGATATTTTGCTGATCGATACATAACTTGAATTTTTCGTTGAACTGTAAGTTAACGAATATTTTGGTTCTTTACAAATAAAAAAACAGATTGTTGTTAATCTATCATATTTTTAAAATAAAACCACGTGTCAATTAAATTCACTATTTATTTAACATGTAAAGTATGCGCTTATAAAGTTGTTGGATTCGTTCATCGGACAGAGCATGAAGTTTTGGTTCATAAGCGTGTTTGATAACCCGTATCGCTGTTTCACTTGGTTGTGTTTTACACCATTCGATCAATTGCCTGATTCCGGATGGGGTAATAATTCCTCTTTCATCTTCAAACTTCGGACATTCCAATTGAATGAGTCCCGGATTATTGTGTAATCCGATTACGACGCTCCGATTATCATCTGCCTGCTCTAACCCGTATTTGATATAATGTGATTGATCTTCAGAGATCAATTTGATCTGTGTGTTGTCAAAAAACGTCTGATCAACTTCATCAAATACCCACCATAAGTAGGTTTTTCCATCAACTGTAATAGTGCGCTTTCCTTTTTTACTTACTGCCATCGCTTGAAATTAGTGAATTCAGACTAAAGAACAAATCCGAATCCATGGCTTGTGGAAATGTAGATCCTTTTGTTTGCTTTGTCCTTTTAATCGAAGACAAAATGCTGTTAATCAAAAAAATACCCGCCTTTCATGAAGCAGGATCCGGACATTTTTCGTATTATTAACTTGCTAATTTACTGATCATGACAAATGCTAATCAGATCCTTGAACGAATCAAAGGAGTTCGTCAATTTCAACCGAGCGTCATCCGGAATTCGATGCTCATGAGCATCATCCAGTTGCTTTCCTTTGCCGGCTGTTTCGCATTAATTGCCCTGGGAGTTTACGAATACTTCCTCGGCGGAAGCAAATCCCTGGCCGGAATGCACCTGATTGCTGCTCTCTTATTATTACTGATCTGGAAACTCACCAAGATGGTACTGAGTCGCAATGCCTATATTATAGAATTGAATGAAGTGCTGGATGGGGAGTGAGGTACCACAAAACGGGAACTTCCGTTTAGGAAATCCCCGCTTATAATAAGGTGCTTGGTTTATAATTAAAAAGTAAACAAATATCCGATCGAAAAAGCAAGTTTGGTTCTTAGAACCGAAACCGTCATTGATTCAGGTCTTTCAGTAAAAATAGTTTGCTCGTTTACCGTGTTGCTTTGTACATCTACATAGCCGGTAGATCCTAAAAGATCAAGGGTAAGGCAGTGTTTTTCTCCAATCGAGATTCCTCCTCCGTAAAGTGCTCTTAGTCTTAAAGGATCAGTGAACGAAAGTCCGCCACCGATAGTTCCATGAAACCCAATTTTATCACATCTGCGTAGTTTCCAGCCTGCTTTGAGTAAAACGGATAAACCGATTTCATTTCTGCTTTGTTTTTCAGCGATCATCCGGTAGTTGCTTGTAGAATCCGTTGCTGCAAACCCTACTGTGGAAAAACGGTCGTCGTAAAGATTGGAGTAATATAAGCCCGGACCAATACCCAAATAAAAACCGCTTGGTTTGGGAAGCAGGTAAGTGCTGTGATATGAAGGTAGACGACTCTCTTTGTCTTGCGGAATGATCGAGATATCCAGTTTACTTTTGTCACCGTTGAATTGAAGCGGTAAGGAAGTATATGTTCTGGAGGCATTGTTAATGATATCGCTGAATTTGGTCAAAACGATCTTGATGTTTTCTTCTGAAACCTTGGATTGAATCTTCTTGATTTCTGCCTTGGTATCGTCAATTTTTTTCTGAATACGTGCTGCAGTACCTCTCAGTTTATCATCTTTGATAGCTATTTTTTGATTCAGAACAAATTCTGCAAAGTCTTCTGCTGCTTCGTCATATGATTCAGCCAATTCGTCCAGCTTCTTACGGTAGTTATTGGTATTCCTTTCAAACGCGATAATAGAATCATTGTTTACGCAAAAATCATTATTCGATAAATCATCACGATTGAACCTTGCCACAGTCGTTGTATAATATTCGGAGTATACTTTTGAAAGATCGGCAATTGCTTTACCCCGGGCGGTAAGAATAGAATCGTGCTTTTTTAATTCTTCAAGGATAGAAAGAGATTCCAGAATACGCGTTTTTTCCTTAAAAACAGCTTCAATTGACGCATATTGCTTGGATTTTTCTGACAAGCCTTGTAGCTCATTATTAAATGATTCTTCGGCGTCCCTTGTGTCAACTTTGTTTGATACCGTGTGAACAAGAGAGTTAGTTAGCGAAGCAAGCCCGCTTGGGTCAAGCATCGAAAAGGCTGAAAAATCAAGAGGAGTGCTGACAACCGTGTCGGTTTTGTTAATGACCAGCTTATAAACATTCAGATTGATGTTTGTAACCTGGAAATTGTAGGTACGGTCTCTTCGGGGTTTGAAATTTTCAAATTCCGTGATTTTTTTAGTCTTAAAGTCTAAGATTAACAGCGTGTCGTTTTTCGCTTTTTTTTGTGCATACAAAGCTGCAGTCGAAATCAACGCAATGCAAAGTAAAAAAGTTTTCATGTTTCAGTTTTTTGTGGATTTTACTTCAGCAAACCTAATCAAAACCCCAAATCCTTAAAAGGGTGTTTTTCCCGTATCAGGAATGTTTTTTTACCGAAAGCCGACAAATAGACTACTCTATTCAAAGTACTCCGAGGGACTTTACTTGCCTTATGTTCCATATTCAAAGCATAAATGAAGCATAAATGAAGCATAGATATAGCGACGTTTGTATAGTTATTTAACATAGTGAATGTGTATTTAACCACTAATAACCAATCAAGAATCACTAATCTAAATACCTGACACTTTGGGATAAAAGTCTTTTGTATCCAAGTCTTAACATCTTGATGTCTTAATATCCTGAAGTCCAAAAATTAGGCATTCGTAATTGTGAATTCGTAATTATCCCTATCTTGTAAGCTATTCGATTTGTTTCCAGGAAATGATTTTCATTCTGATTGGAATTGCAGCAAAAAGAATGAATTAAATGAATGATATGAGCGAACAAAAAATGGCGGTTTTGATAGATGCCGATAATGTACCTTACTCCAGCATCAAAGAAATGTTGGAAGAGGTAGCCAAAAATGGAACACCAACTATTAAACGGATATATGCGGACTGGACCAAACCAAATGCAAACGGATGGAAGGGTGTTCTTTTGGAAAATGCAATCACCCCGATTCAGCAGTATAGTTATACCAGTGGGAAAAATTCCAGCGATAGTGCCTTGATCATCGATGCCATGGACATCCTGTATTCACAACAGGTTGATGGTTTCTGCATTGTTTCATCTGATAGTGATTTTACGCGTTTAGCAACCCGCTTGCGGGAATCGGGTAAGAAAGTCATGGGGATCGGTGAAAAGAAAACACCACTTCCTTTTATCACTGCCTGCGATAAATTTGTATACATCGAGATCCTGAAACCCAAACCGCTTCCTTCGAAGTCCGAAACAAAACAAAAACAAAGCAAGAAAGAATCTGCTCCATTGCCGATGAATAAGGTCGATGTGAACCTGGTGAATCTGCTTAAAGAAAGTGTTAGTGACCTAGCTGACGAAACAGGCTGGACTTTCCTGGGTGAATTGGGGAACTTTCTGCAGAAAAAGAAGCGCGACTTCGACCCGCGGAACTACGGTTTCCAAAAACTGCTTCCGCTTATTAAAAGCACCGACGAATTCGATATCGATATCCGGGAAACAACCAACAGAAATACCAAACACATCTTTGTGAAGGTGAAGGAATAGTGCTTGAAAATGAAATATACCTATAGTTTGAATCGAAGTGAGTTGTTTTGGGTTTACATGAGATACCATTTTATGACAAATAAAAATGCATATCTCTTTTTTATTTTGATGGATGCCCTTATACTTCTGAATATTCGTGAATTTACGTTGTCTGTCCTCATCATACTGAGTTTTCCACTCTTGCATCTGCTTAGTTCTATTTTGGACACTTATAGTTTCGTGAAAAATAAAATCGTTCCGGCAATAGGGGGGAGCTATATTATGGAGATTAAGAATAACACCATTGAATTCACAGACGAAGATGGAAATTTCAGTTCGTATAAACTGGACTTCATCATATCGATCCAAAAAAAGAAAAAGGCATATTTCATCATTTTTAAAAACTTGAATCAATTGTTTCTTCCTCTTGGCATTTTTGAAACTCCGGAAGAAGAAATGGCATTCTTTGAATTGATCGAGAAAAACAAAGGAGTCCCAAGACAAATCGCACGACCTGATGTTTTGGATTCGTAGTGGATTTGAGTCTCTCCCTTTGGAGGCAGATGAAAGAGGGAGGAAAGCAGCAGGAAATCACCTGAATTCCCAATAGTTTAAACCTGCTATTTTGTCGCTGCCCGTAAGGTACATAATGCTCACCGGTAGGCACCTCCTCTTTATCTGTACATATGTGGTAAAAAGGAAGTGTCGTTTTAACAACCAAAGGTCCATGGTCCATCTTTGGTAACTGGAATAAACAACAAATTACCATCAAAAAGAACCAAACCGCTGCCTCCTCCAAACCAAAACCTTCCCTCCCGATCATGGTAAATGGATTGCACAGCACTGATATGCAGTCCCTGTTTGTCACCGAAGTGAGTTAATTCTCCGTTCAGGTAGCGATATACCCCGAAACCTTCCGATGAAAACCACATCACATGGTTTCGATCCTCATAAATGGTCCAAACCTCGTTGTTCCCGATTTCTTTTCCTGCAATCAACTGTTTAAAGTTTTTCCCATCGTATCTGCTCAAGCCGCCATCCATCGAGCCAAACCACAAATTTCCTTGATGATCTTCAACAATACTGGTAAGATCATTGGAACACAAGCCATCCTTTTTTGATAATTGCTTAAAATTAGTTCCGTCAAATTTGAATGCCCCTTTGTCAGCTGTGGCAATCCAGAGATTTCCCTTCTTGTCTTCAGTGATTGATCGGATCCAGCTTTTTTCTGCGTTTGGGAGTGGGAAAGACTCGAAATTTTTACCATTGAATCGACAAAGTCCCTGAAATGTTCCGGCCCAGATTGTTCCCTTATGGTCCTGGAAAATACACCAGGTACTTTTATTGCTCAAGCCTTCCTGTTCTCCGAAATTTTGAAATTCTTTACCAGGACCTGCTGAAAGGTTAAACCGGGAAATTCCATTGTTGGTTGAAAACCAGACTTTCCCCTCTTTGTCTTCGATAATTCCTGTAACCTGAGAACCGATCAATCCTTCGTTTGTGTTTAGGTAGGACAGTTTATACCCGTCAAAAAGAGCTAAACCATCAGAATTGGTCCCGAACCACAAAAATCCCCTGCTATCTTGGAAAATACGTCGCACATATTCACTAACTGCGTTGTTATAATAACATGGGGCTTGCGGACCGTATGCTATCGAATCATCCAGATCAGCTTCGTGTGAAATTGAAATCGATTGTTTTGTATTGGGATTTTGAGCGCTGTATAGACAAGCTATTAAAGACATTCCTATAAAAAAAGTTTTCATGATCTCATTTGTTTTCATTAAAAGTAAATCCTCCGGACCAGCTTATATTTAAAGCAATGTAAATTAATGTAAATAAGTACTGCAGGGCTCAGATGAGTTCGTTTGGATTTTAGCTCAGAGTAAGAATGTTTGTAGATTTATAGTAGGCATTAGTTAGCATTTTAAGAATTCTTCTTCGAATGTTTCAAAAATCTGTGCAATCTGCGTAATCTGCGGGAGAAAAAACTGTTGTGGTTTATTCCCGATTTATTGCAGCGTTATTCTGAATAATCAGTAAATTTGGGACTCATTAACAAAGCAGTTTTATGATTCAATTATCAGATCGCGTATTGGAAATGGAAGAGTCGGCTACCTTGGCAATGTCTCGAAAAAGCAGAGAATTGCGAGCTCAGGGCAAAGACATTATTTCATTAAGTTTGGGCGAACCCGATTTTCACACTCCTGATTTTATAAAGAAAGCAGCCGCTGAGGCAATGGAGCAGAACTTTACAACGTACACTCCTGTTCCGGGATATGATGATTTGAGAGACGCGATTGCTAATAAATTTAACCGTGACAATGGAATTCCATACAAACGCGAAAATATAGTTGTTTCAACCGGGGCAAAACAATCCATTGCCAATTTGGTAATGGCTACCATAAATCCGGGAGATGAGGTAATTATTCCCGCTCCGTATTGGGTTTCCTACGCTGAAATTGTGAAGGTTGCAGGCGGAATTCCGGTTATTGTTGCAACAACCATCGAAAGTGATTTTAAATTTACACCCCGGCAATTCAGAGAAGCTATTTCTCCCAAAACAAAGATGATGATGTTCTCTTCTCCCTGTAATCCTACAGGAACTGTTTATACAAAAGAGGAGTTGCGCGCTTTGGCTGATGTAGTGAAGGAAAATCCGGGTATTATTGTGATGTCTGATGAAATCTACGAGCACATTAACTTCGTAGGCCACAATCATTCCATGGCGCAGTTTGAAGATGTTCACCGGCAGATCGTTACGGTAAACGGTGTTTCCAAAGCCTGGGCAATGACAGGTTGGAGAGTCGGGTACATCGGTGCTCCGAAAGAAATTGCAGATGCATGTAATAAGATCCAGGGACAATTCACTTCCGGTACCTGCTCAATTGCACAGCGTGCAACGATTGCTGCTGTGAATGCTGATCCTTCAATCTTAAAAGAGATGGTGAAAGCGTTTGAAAACAGACGCGCACTGGTTTTGGAGGCATTGGATAAAATGCCCGGCGTAAAAACAAATAAACCGGGAGGAGCATTTTACGTATTCCCGGATATTTCCAGCTTCTTTGGTAAAAAGAATGGAGATAAAACAATCCAAACCGCGGAAGATCTGTGTATGTACCTTTTGGATAAAGGCGTCGCTTTGGTTTCCGGAGAGGCATTCGGTGATGCCAATTGTATGCGTATCTCTTACGCGGCTTCCGAAGAAACTTTGACGGAAGCAATGAAACGCGTTGCAAACGCATTAGCAGAATTGAACTAGATGACAATACACGAGATACTTGCTGCATTCAAAACCAAACGCATTTTAGTAATTGGGGATGTAATGATCGATGCTTACATGTTGGGAAAAGTTCACCGTGTAAGTCCTGAAGCACCTGTTCCGATTGTGAGCCTCGAAAGCCAGGAACAGCGATTGGGTGGAGCTGCGAATGTGGCTTTAAACCTCCAGTCTATGGGAGCGACACCAATTTTATGTGCCATAGTTGGCGCGGATAAAGAAGGTCGCATACTTAAAGAGTTACTGGAAAAACAAAACATGCTTTCATCCGGTATTGTTGCAAGTGAGAACCGTGTCACAACAGTGAAAACCCGAGTGATTGGAAATAACCAGCAATTGCTTCGGATTGATGCGGAGGATACTCATCCTTTGAATGAAGGGGAGGAACAACTTTTCCTGGCTTCTGTAAAGAGAACAATTGAGACGGAAAAAATCGATGCAATCATTTTTGAAGATTATAACAAGGGCTTATTAACGCCAACAGTTATAGGAGGGATCATTGCTCTCGCTAAGGAGTACAAGATTCCGACAACAGTGGATCCTAAGAAAGATAATTTCCTCGCGTTTAAAGGAGTAACGCTTTTTAAACCGAATCTAAAGGAGTTAAAAGAGGGTGTAGGAATTGATTGTAGTTTCCAGAATAGGGATTTATTTGATCAGGCAATAGCCAGTTTAGAAAAAAACCTTGGAAATGAAATCACCTTCGTAACACTTTCCGAACATGGGGTTTATATTAAAGATCAGGAAAGGAATTATCACACTCCGGCACACGTGCGCAATATAGCAGATGTGAGTGGTGCGGGTGACACGGTGATTTCTGTCGCAACTTTGTGTTTGACAACCGAACTTTCCATTGAAAGCATCGCGGAACTATCGAATCTCGCAGGAGGCTTGGTCTGTGAAAAAAGCGGAGTGGTAAGTATCGAACCAGATCAGTTGATCCAGGAATGCGAAGGAAAACAATTTAACTAAATCCTGATAGTTATCGGGATGAAAATTTAAAATGTAGAAGTGAAAAGGGTGACTGAGCGTTGAAAACCTTGACCGAAGCGTCAATGGTAGTCGAAGTTCCATTTTCTATTCTCAATTAATAAGATGGAAAGAAAAGTTGTAAAACCATACGGCACAGACGATAAATCGAAGAAAGAGGAAGTTGCTGAGATGTTCAATAAGATTTCAAAACGCTACGACTTTTTGAATCACTTTTTATCGGTCGGAATAGATCGTATCTGGAGAAGGAAAGCAGTCAATATGCTCAAAGAAATCCAGCCGAAACGCATTTTGGATCTGGCAACAGGAACCGGGGATTTCGCAATCGCCTCCTTGCGCTTGAAACCCGTGGAGATCATTGGAATGGACATCTCGGAAGGAATGTTGGATGTTGGCCGCCAGAAAATGAAGAAAAGAGGATTTGATCCGATCATTTCAATGCGTTTGGGAGACTCGGAAAACCTGCCTTTTGAAGATAATTATTTTGATGCCTTAACGGTTGGTTTTGGCGTTCGCAATTACGAGAACCTGGAAAAAGGTTTGTCCGAAATGCTGCGTGTAGTTCGGCCGGGTGGAAAGCTGATCATTCTTGAATTTTCGAAACCGAAGAAGTTTCCCGTAAAACAATATTATGCCTTTCATTCGAAATACATTATCCCGTTTTTTGGAAAACGTATCTCGAAAGACGATAAGGCTTATGCATATTTGCCCGAATCGGTAGCTGCCTTTCCCGAAGGGAAAGCATTTACGGATATCCTTGAAAAACTGGGGTATCAGCAGGTAAAGGCCAGGCTGGTTTCAGGTGGAATAGCAACAATTTATTCCGGGATAAAATAGAAGCGTTCGATCGTTAAAAAGTTCAAAGACACAAGCGTATTTGTTTTGAATTCTTTAACTTTTTAAACCTTTTTGAACTCATTTGTTAGAATAAAAAATGTGAATGTACGTTTGAATGATATGATGAAGAATTGGCTTGCAACATGTTTATTGGTTTTTCTTACAGGCATTCTTTTTGCACAACCGGAAAAAACAAAGAACTATAAGCGCTTTGATGAGCGCTGGATTCACTTTGGATTTATGCTGGGAGTCAATACTGCCAACTTTAAAGCGATTCCTGTCAACGACGCCTATTCCAGCTATAATCTGAAGTCCCTGGAAACCAAACGTCAGCCGGGTGGCCAGGTTGGAATTGTTACAACTGTTAAGTTAGGACATCCGATTGTTCGTTTGCGCTTTATTCCGACTTTATCTTTCCAGGAACGGGCTGTTCAGTATTATTACCAGGATCCGGACCCTGCGGTAAACAAAGATGTTTTCGTGGAGGAACGCGTAAACTCTACCAACCTCGATTTTCCTTTGATGCTTCAATTCAGGACCTTGCGGATCAATAACTTTGCGGCTTATGTATTGGTGGGCGGACAATATTCTTATGATTTGCAATCGCAGGAAGATGCCTCTCAAAATTTCATCGATCCTTTCATAAAGATCAAAGCAAATGATTTTCAGGGACAAGTGGGTGGAGGATTGGAATGGTTTGCTCCCTACTTTAAGTTTGGTTTTGAAGTGAAGTTCTCTCAAAGTTTTTCCAATTCACTGATCCAGGATAATTCACCTGTTTCCAAACCAATCGATCGTCTTTACAACAAGGTGCTTTGGATTTCCCTTATCTTTGAAGGCTAGAATCCGTTTTTAATGCAGCTACAATTTCAATTTTCTCCTGAAGAAGCAAAAGATGATTCATTCATCCGTTCAGCTATTTCCCGCGAATTAAAACTTCCGAAGGATCATCCCTTTGCTTATAAATGGCACAAGCGCTCCATTGATGCACGGAAAAGAGATATTAAGGTCAACGCAAGTTTTGAGGTGTTTTTGGATGGGATTCTGCCTCCTTTTGAAGCTGAATTCACCCCCCGGAAAGTAACACCGGATTCGAAGGTCGTTCATATTATTGGTGCAGGTCCTGCCGGTTTATACGCTGGGTTAAGAGCCTTGGAGCTGGGCTTGAAACCTGTTGTTTTCGAAAGAGGGAAAGATGTCCGTTCAAGAAGACGTGATCTGGCAATCTTAAACAAAGAGCACATCGTAAATTCCGAATCCAACTATTGTTTCGGTGAGGGCGGAGCGGGAACTTATTCCGATGGAAAATTATACACGCGCTCCAAAAAGCGCGGAGATGTTATGAAAGCACTTAAATGGTTTGTTCATTTCGGAGCACATGAAGATATCATTGTCGACGCACATCCGCATATCGGGACCAATAAATTACCGCAAATTATTGTCGCAATGCGTGATTGTATTATCGAATTTGGAGGTGAAGTGCATTTTGAATCGAAACTGACTGATTTACAGATTGTAAATGGAGCGGTTCAGGCAATTGAGATCAATGAGAAAGAACTCATTCCGTGTAAAGCACTCGTTTTGGCAACCGGACATTCTGCAAGAGATATTTTCTATTTATTGAAAGACAAAAAAGTAAGTATTCAGGCGAAAGCTTTTGCTCTGGGAGTGAGAGTAGAACATACTCAGGCTATGATTGATGAAATCCAATATCACGGCCGACACAACGATGAGTTTCTCCCGCCGGCATCTTATTCCCTGGTTACACAGGTTGCAGATAAGGGTGTTTATTCTTTCTGTATGTGTCCGGGTGGAATCATTGCTCCCTGTGCTACTGAAAACGGAGAAGTAGTAACAAATGGCTGGTCTCCGTCCAAACGAAACAATCCCACTTCTAATTCAGGTATCGTAGTGAGTGTGGAGCCTGAAGAACTGCCTAATTATTCGCCCGGAAACCCGCTGGTAAGTCTGGAGTTTCAGCAGGAAGTAGAGCAGCGCTGCTGGAGATCAGCAGGAGGTACACAAGCCGTTCCGGCTCAGCGCTTGAAAGATTTTGTCGAGGGAAGAAAATCGAAGGATTTCCCAAGAACTTCTTATCAGCCTGGAATTGTTTCAGTAGATCTGAATACAGTTTTGCCTGATTTCATTACCAAAAGATTAAGACAGGCTTTTCTTGATTTTGACAAGAAAATGCGGGGATTCCTAACCAATGATGCCGTTTTGCATGCTCCCGAATCGCGTACCTCGAGTCCGGTTTCAGTACCAAGAGATAATGAAACGTGTATGAGTGTGAATACCAAAGGCTTATTCCCTTGCGGAGAAGGTGCAGGTTATGCAGGCGGAATCATCTCAGCTGCAATTGATGGAATGAAGTGTGTGGACGCAGTTTTGAAATATTATCAATCTGATAATTAAATCATCTATAATTACTTTTCAATTTCCTCTGCAAACTTCAAATCCTCTTCCATTAGTTTTGTTTCCCCCAGTTCCTTGTAAATACCGGCGCGCGTTCTAAGTAATTCAGGTGTGGGCAAAACCAATTGAAGCAGTAAGTTGATATCACCGAGAGCTTCATTATATCGTTTTGCTGCTATATAAACCAAAGTCCGGTTATTCAATGAAGTGGTTAGAAATGGATTGTAGGAAAGAGCCTTGCTTAGATCTTCCAGCGCTCCGGTGCCATCACCTTTTGAAATTTTAATTTGTGCCCGCTTTTCATAGGCTTCAGGATAGCGGGGATCAATTTGAATAGCTTTATTTATTGCCTGTAACGCTTTTGTTTCATCTTCCAATCGGAAATAGCAATAACCGATATTGTTCCAGGCTTCCTTGTAAAGTGAATCTTTTGACAGAATGGTCTTGAAATAACTGATGGCTTTCTCAAAATTCTCAAGTTTTGTTTCACAATAACCCAGGTACAGAAGCTGTGAAAGATCGTTAGGATTGTTTTTCAGTAAGATAAGTAAGTCTGCTTTACAAGCTTCGTAATTTCCCGTTTTGTAATACAAGGTCGAGCGGTCATTGATTGCTTCGTAAAATTCCGGTTTGAGCTCAATAGCTTTATTAATGTCCACGATTGCCTGCTGAAACTCTCCCTTTTCATAATTTACTTTTGCGCGGGATTTATATGCAGTCGCTTCATTTGGTCTGAGGGAAATATACTTATCAATATCCCGGAGTGCTCCGTCAAAATCTCTTAACAGGTTCCGATAATAGCCTCTCTGTATGTAAGCTTCCGCATTGTTGCTGTCTGTTTTGATCCGGTTATTCGCAATACGGACGGATAAACGGTAGGAAGCGTATTGGCTGGTATCAATTGCTTCTCCGAACTGTGAAAACAAGGTGCAGGAAACACAAAGAAAAAATAGTGTGCTTAAGAATTTCATATCACCGGATTATTTCTGCCAGTAAAATGGCGGTTGCGGTTGCTACATTCAGGGATTCTGCTTCTCCGAAACGTGGGATAGTGACAGGGAAATCGATCAAAGCTTCGATTTCCGGGCGAACGCCTTTTCCTTCGTTGCCCATGATTAAAATGGCGTTTTCCGCATAGTCAGTTTCCTTATAATTTTTCCCGTTCAGCATAGCTCCGTATTTCTGTTGAGGTGAGTTTCTCAAATAGCTTGCCAGATCGGTATAATGAACTATTACACGGTAAATAGCACCCATCGAAGATTGAATAACTTTCGGATTGTAACAATCCACAGTGTCTTTGGAACAAACCAGTTGTTTTACACCAAACCAATCTGCTAAACGGAGAATAGTTCCCAGATTTCCCGGATCCTGGATTCCATCCAAAACGATCGTAAATTGATCTGATAAAAGCACCGTATCCGGACGTCTGAAAATAGCAATACACTTGTTTGGAGTCTTTAATTCGGAAATTTGCTCTAATTCCTTGTTTGTCACCAGAAAAGTTTTAGAATGAAATTGGTCCGGTATTTGAGAAGCAAATGAATCAATTGAAACCAAAAGCTCCAGGTGTGAAGCAAAGGCTGAAAGTCCCTCAAGTACTGATTTTTCGCCTTCTACGACGAAAAGCAATGCTTGATCCCTGTTTTTTTTTAACTGGAGAGATCGAACCCATTTTTGTTTAGCTTTAGAAAGAGCTTCCACTTTTTTTTGCCAAACATACCAAATTAGCTTCGTTTAAAATGAATTTTTGTTTTCGTTTCTTATTTTTGTCTTATGTTGGGAGTATTTGAACAACTTAAATTTAAGCACTTATTCGTATTTTTTACGGTAGCTTTTGCAGTTCAGGGTTGTTTGTCCACAAAGCTGGTTCCGGAGAACAAACACTTGCTGAAAAAAAATAAGATTGAAGTAAAAGGTGATCGGATCAGTACTTCAGAAGCCGAGGACGTGCTGAAACAGAAACCCAACCTGAGAGTAATCGGGATCCCGATCCGGTTAAAGATTTACAATTCGATCGATAGTGCTAAAACGGAAAAAGGACGGCTCCGGAAATTGGGCCGTTTGAATAAACAAAATCTCAAAAAAACGAAGCGCGAAATCCGTATCAATGAAAGACGCCGCCAACGTGCTATCCGCAAAGGTGATCCGGATTACATCTACAAAACCATTAAGCTCAGAGATACCCTGGACCCGAATTCCACTTTCAGGCAGTTGATGAAATACAAATTTGGCGAGGCTCCGGTAATTGCTGATACCGGGGCAATGTCAAGATCGCGTACCCAGCTTCAGGCATACATGCATTCAAAAGGTTATTTCTACTCTGAAGTCACAAGTCGTTTTGATACGATTCACCGGATGTTGAATAAACAGAAGACGAAGAAAAAAGTAATCGCTAATTATGAAATAACAACCGGAATCCGGTATTATATCGATACCGTTAAATTGGTTTGCAAAAATCCGGTTATCACAGAGGAATTCAAACGGTATATTCAAAAAGAATCTGATAAAAACGGGCTAAACTCTGATTTTAAAGCAAGTATTATTGATAACAAACCGGTCAATCTTCCTTTTGATGCAGATAAATTCAGCAGTTACAGGGGAGAATTGGCAAGGTATTTCCGGGATCGTACTTATTATGGTTTTGTCCAAACAAATATCAGCTATAAAGCGGACACTTCAAGGCTTTCCAATAATCATCAAAAGGAATTGAAGATGACCCTGACGATCTTAATTGGTGATCGCTTAATTCAGGATGAGGATGACCCGAATTCAGTGAAATATATTCCGCATGTCTCCACAAAAGTAGATGGCGTATTTTTCCATTTCTCAGATACCAGTCTTTATGATGGGAATTTTAAAGAAGATGTTGCTCAAAAAGGGCTCGAATTAAAAGAAAACGGTTTTATAATTACGCTTGATGAACTGCTGTACAAAAAGGTCAGGAGGAAGGTGGAAGATCCTGAAGCTGCCAAATTGGGATTGAAGAAAAAAGTGATTCTGAAAAGTCAGGTGAACAAAACAGCTTTTGGAAAAATGAAGGATAGTATTAATTATGATCCGCACAGAATTGCAACTTTTTATTACAATGCCAAGCCATTTGTAAGTCCTAAGCTGATCGAAGCACAAAACTACCTCGAGAATGATAATTACTACAAGGAATATTACCTGGAGCGCTCATTTACCAGTTTGGTTCAATTGGGATTGTTTTCTGTCATTAAACCGGAAATTATTGAAACTTATCCGGGAAGTGGAATAGTTCGCGTTCACTATTATTTGGTTCCTTCAACCAAACAAAGTTTCAGTTTTGAACCGCGGGCTAAGAACTCGAACGGATTCCTGGGTTTGAGTGCATCCCTGAATTACATTAATAAGAATATTTTCAGAACAGGAACCAATTTCATCTTCTCGATTTCAGGTGGTTTCGAATCAAACCCGAGTGTGTTCTCTACCAATGATGCCGGGGAAAAGATCAAAACCCAGGGACGTACTTTCAATACATTAGAATTTGGCCCTTCCGCAAAACTGGATATTCCTGGTTTGTTTCCTTTTGGGGTGACCGTTTTGGGAAAAAGACAACGCCCCAGGACAGAACTTTCAAGCGCCTACAATTTTCAGCGACGCCCCGACTTTGACAGAAGTGTGTTGCAGTTCAATTACATCTATAAATTTTTGGTGGGAGATGGAAAAACGCAAACAGTTTCTTTCGGTCTTCCGGGCGCTTCTGTGATTAAATATGTATCCATTGATCCCCAACCGGATTTCGAAGCCAAGATCAATCAGCTGAATGATCTGTTTTTGAAAAATGCTTATCGCGACCAATTTATCTGGGAAGATTTCAAAATTACTTTTGATTTTGATAACGATAAAAAGACCAAGAGAAAAATGCCTAAGCTGCGTTTTACTTATTCCGGAAGCTTTTCAATTGCCGGAAATATCCTGAATGCGATAACTTCCGTAAATCCGAAGTACGACACTTTAGGACACAAATTATTCGTGGGTGTTCCATACTCTCAGTTTTCGGTGATTGACAATAAGATTGTAACGTACTATAAAACAGGGAAACACAGTCTTATTGCTTTCAGAACCATGGCAGGAATTGGTTTCCCGATGAAGAACTCACCGACCTCACTTCCTTACGACTATTCATTCTTTGCAGGAGGATCAAATGATAACAGGGGATGGGCTGCGCGGAGTTTAGGACCCGGAGCATACCAGAGGTTCCTGGATTCCAACCTGATCGCCACTCAAATTGGAGATCTGCGTTTCAATGCTTCCCTGGAATACCGTTTTGGAACAGGAGGGATTTTAAATCATGCTTTTTTTATTGATGCAGGAAACATCTGGACAAGAAACGATGATGTGAATCGTCCCGGCGGACAAATTTCGGGACGTTTTCTAAGAGAATTAGCTGTGTCTGTAGGTTATGGAATTCGTTTCGATTTCAACTACTTTGTGCTGCGTTTTGATTTGGGAGTTCCGATTCACGATCCTGGGTTTCCGGAAGGCGAGCGTTGGATCTTCACACCGAAACCGGAATTCAATAAAAAAGCCGAGGAAGTTTATGGGTCGGATTACCGGGATGATATCCCCAAATTCTTGTATCCTATGCGTCTCAACTTTGGAATTGGTTTCCCATTCTGATACCGCTTCGTGAATTTTATTCTTTGTGCTTTATTATTTGGCGCTTTTCATTACTTTTACACCCCAAATAATGACTAAAATGGCTTATTCAATTAAACCTGGAGTTGCCTCCGGAGATGAGGTTCAAGAAATTTTCCGCTTTGCGAAAGAAAAAGGATTTGCACTTCCGGCTGTGAATGTTACCAGTACATCTACAGTGAATGCAGTGATGGAAACAGCTGCAAAGTTGAATGCACCTGTGATCATTCAGTTCTCAAATGGAGGAGCGCATTTCTTTGCAGGAAAGGCTTTGTCCAATAAAGATGAGCAGGCTGCTATTTTAGGTGGTATTTCCGGTGCAAAACATGTACACGCTTTAGCTGAGGCATATGGAGTAACGGTTATTTTGCATACGGATCATTGTGCCAAGAACCTATTACCCTGGATAGATGGTTTGCTTACGGCAGGAGAACAATTCTACAAGGAAACCGGCAAGCCCCTGTATTCTTCTCATATGTTGGATCTGTCAGAAGAACCGATCGAAGAGAACATTGAAATTTGCAAAGAGTATTTGGCTCGTATGAGCAAGATCGGGATGACCTTGGAAATTGAATTGGGAATTACCGGTGGTGAAGAAGATGGAGTGGATAACAGTGACGTGGATTCTTCCAAATTGTATACCCAGCCTGAAGAGGTTGCTTACGCATATGAAGAATTGATGAAAGTGAGTCCGCGTTTTACAATTGCAGCAGCATTTGGAAATGTTCATGGAGTTTACAAACCGGGAAATGTGAAATTAACGCCGAAAATCTTGTTGAACTCTCAAAATTACGTTCAGCAAAAATTCAATACGGGACATAATCCGGTTGATTTTGTATTCCACGGAGGTTCAGGTTCCACAGTAGAAGAAATTCGAGAAGCAATCGGCTATGGAGTAATCAAAATGAATATCGATACGGATCTTCAGTTTGCATTTACCGAAGGTGTTCGCGATTATGTTACTTCGAAAATTGATTACCTGAAAACTCAGATCGGTAATCCGGAAGGAGAAGATTCTCCGAATAAGAAGTACTACGATCCAAGAAAATGGCTTCGCGAAGGTGAATTGACATTTGTGAAACGTCTTGAGCAGTCTTTTTCAGATTTGAATAATATAAACACATTGAATAAATAAGATAGTGATATGAGTTGGTTTAAACGTTCCAAAGAAGGTATTACTACCTCAACTAAAGACAAAAAAGAAACTCCGGAAGGACTCTGGAGTAAATGTTCCAGATGTAAAACAGTATTTACAGCCGGAGATTTGGAAAAGAATATGTGGGTTTGTGACCGTTGTTCACACCACGAAAGAATTGGTTCCGAACAATACTTCCATATCATTTTTGATGAAGGGAAATATACCGAGATCAATGAAAAAGTAACTTCCGGTGATCCATTGGAATTCGCCGATACAAAGAAATATACAGACCGGATCAAAGCTACTCAGAAATCTACAGGATTGAAAGATGCGATCAGAACTGCTTACGGAGACATGCAGGGACAGCCATTTGTGGTTGCTGCAATGGACTTTTCTTTCATCGGTGGCTCAATGGGATCAGTAATGGGGGAGAAAATTGCCCGTGCAATTGATAAAGCAATTGAATTAAACGCACCTTTTATGATTATCTCCAAATCCGGTGGTGCCCGTATGATGGAAGCAGGTTTCTCATTGATGCAAATGGCAAAAGTTTCGGGCAAATTAGGACAATTGTCAAAACATAAATTGCCTTATATTTCCTATTTGACAGATCCTACAACAGGAGGAGTCACAGCTTCATTTGCGATGTTGGGTGATATCAATATTGCAGAACCTGAAGCATTGATCGCATTTGCAGGACCTCGGGTGGTAAAGGAAACGATTGGCCGCGATCTTCCGGATGGATTTCAAACTTCCGAATTCGTTTTGGAGCATGGCTTCCTTGATTATATTGTTAATCGAACAGAATTGAAAGAAAAGTTAGGACATTCCTTGAAACTTTTCAGATCTTAATTATACTATCCCGGTCCGCTAAAGCGAATCGGGATTTTTTTTGATATGAAAATAGTAACAGAAGCTGATTTTCTTGTTTCAAACTGGAGTGGGGGTAAAACCACACAGTTATTTATTTTCCCGGAAGGAACAACCTTATCCGGCCGCGATTTCGATTGGAGAATCAGTTCAGCCGTAATCGAAACAGAAGAATCAGATTTCACATCCTTTGAAGGTTACGAACGGATTTTAATTCCATTGGAAGGAAAGCTGGAAATGGAACACCAAACTCCTAACGGAATCATTCAGCAGAATGTGAATCAATTTGAACTGGCTCGGTTCAGTGGTTCCTGGCCAACGAAAGGAAAAGGAAAGCTCACGGACTTTAACCTGATCTTTAAATCCAGCTACCATCCAAAAGTTCAGATCTCTTATTATATGGAGAAAACACGAATGGATTTGGAAGAAATGACATCCGTCTTATTTCTGATATCCGGTTCCCTAATGATAAATAATCAACACATTCATTCGCCGGCCTTAGTATTTAATTGTGAGCACCAAGAAGCGGAAATTATTTATTTCGCGGAATCCCGGGTGATTTTGGTTGAAATGAGTTTAGTAGGCTGATTAACAGAATAATCCTGGAAATACTTCTTGATAAAGCCATAGTTTAAGCGAAATTCCGTCTTGAATTCATTATTCGTTGAAATAGCTTGAATATTCATTTGTCTGGAAAATATTTTCATCAGGAGCTTCCGGATATGCCTGAAAAGTATATATTCGTTCTACTGAAAACTAATAGAGGAACTAAAGCGCATTACCTTGAACAAATTAATTGGCATATTCACTTTTTTATTTTTGCTCACCAGTAATGGTTGGACTGCAAAACTTAGCGAAGCAGATACGTTGAATAAACTGGATGCTTACGGGAAAAGAACAGGGTATTGGGTTGTCGATGAGGAAAATGATGCTACATCACTCGAAAGTAAATCAAAAAGAAAAGAAGGAAGGTATATCAAAGGGCGTAAATTCGGAGCCTGGATTTGTTATTATCCCGATGGAAAGACTCCTCGTCTGATAGGTGAATATTTAGATAACAGACCCGGAGGAGCTTATTTCCGCTTTGATCGAAAGGGAGCATTACTTCAGGCAAGCACGGTTCCCAGAAAAGTTACCCAATCTCAGAATTTAGAAGTACACAACGGATTGTTTGATTGCCGCATGTTGTTTCACAACCGTGAAATGGTAGCAGGTCAGGTTTTCTTTGCAAAACGCGCATTTAGTGTTCCATTCTCCTACCAGTTTTGGGTAGAAGAATCCTTGAATCAAAATAAATCAAAGAATGCACGTGTGAATTTTGCCTGGTTATCACAAAATTACCCTCAATTGTATTCAACTTATTTGAGTGTCAGAACACCACGTAAAGTAACTGTTGAAAATCCGGAGATTCAAAATGTAGTGAGTAAAATTGAGAAGATTCAGGATTCAAATACAAGTTCTCAAGTGCGGAACTCAATGATGAATGCACCGTTTATTCACACTCCTCGGGTTGCAAAAGGTGTTACCTTCCAACCGAATGGATTTAATAAATTGTATACCGTCTCAGATGAAATCTGGATCGACGGACAGTTTAAAAATGGTCAGTTGAAAGATGGGAAAGTATTTGTCTATGACCGTGACGGTGTCTTGCTGAAAGTTCGTATCTTCAAAGATGGGCTTTACGTTTCCGATGGAGGGTTGTAACAGAACAGCTGTTCATTCGGTTGTGTGGAACATACTCCTTTCGATTTCTTTCATTTTCACTTTTGAATCTTATTCTCAGAATGCAGAACATTTATTTCCGTATGGAGGATGGGTCCATTACGTCGGAGTGGGAAATTTGGATGGTAAACGTATTGTTTCCGATATACGCGTAATGCCAAAAGATTCCACCAACCGGGAAATTCATGTGATAATAGAGATTTTGACAGATTGGAAAATAAGTGACTCCCTTGAAGTCGATTTGGTTCTTGACCCGACTTTAAATTCCCGAATTACAACCAGTAACAAAGAAGTGGAAACTGTTCGTTATCGCTTGAAAGATTCGGATATTTTTGTGGATTTTGAAAAGCCGGTCTTGTTTACTTCCTACACCCAGGATAAAGAATTGACAAGCTATTGGGCAAGCCACTATGCATGGATCAATTTCCCCCAGCGGTTGAAAAAGTACCAGGAAGTCCTGGAAGTCTACTTCGAAAAATGATAATAGCCCAATGCGTAATAAGATCTGCCAATAACTTGATAATTATCGAATAATTCGTAATTCGGTATTCGAGATTCGCAATTAGTTGTTATATTTGCACCGTAATTCCAAGAGTTGGGATTCTACATAATAATCATTCAAGTAATATTGGCATGTATTTAGATTCAGCAAAAAAGAAAGAAATCTTCGCTAAACACGGAGGTTCAGAAACAAACACAGGTTCAACAGAAGCACAAGTTGCTTTGTTCACATTTCGTATCGCTCACTTAACGGAGCATTTGAAAAAGAACCGTAAAGATTACGGAACACAAAGATCTTTGCAGTTGTTGGTTGGTAAACGTCGTAGTATGTTAGATTACCTTAAGAAAAAGGATATCGAGAAATACCGTGCGTTGATCAAAGAATTAGGTTTACGTCGTTAATTCGAAAAGAAACAGGTTGCTGAGAGAAGTCGATGTACCTGTTTTGTAAATAAATTATTAAAAAAGGGGGGCTTGTCGGATTATTCCGGTGTCCCCTTTTTTGCTTTAGTTTCCGGTAATTCTGCCAAGTCAATTCGAGTGCGTAGCGTATCGAGAATATGGCAGAATACTCGAACTGACAGCAAAAGATATTAGGATTATGGGATTTTAAGATATCAGGACTTAGTCCTGCCTGCAAAGGTTTAAAATTCAAAGTCCATAATAAAACGATTTTTAGATGAGGAATTTAAGCAGTAAAGACGAATCAAGTCCTAATGTCTTAAAGTCCTAATATCTTGAAGTCTTTAAAAAAGTAAAGTATAAATATGAATATAGGAATCAAAAAGTCCATCGTTACTGGCGGGAAAGAAATTTCCATCGAGACCGGAAAATTGGCAAAACAAGCCGACGGGTCAGTAGTGTTACAAATGGGCAACACGGTGTTATTGGCAACAGTAGTTGCGGCACCAGAGGCAAAAGACGGAGTGGATTTCCTTCCGTTAACGGTAGATTACCGTGAAAAATATGCGGCAGCAGGTCGTTTCCCAGGAGGATTCTTCCGAAGAGAAGCTCGCCCGTCTGAAAGTGAAATTTTAGTGATGCGTTTAGTGGATCGTGCATTGCGTCCATTATTCCCGGATGATTACCATGCGGAAGTTCAATTGATGATTCAATTGTTGGCTTACGACGGCGTAAATAATCCGGATGCATTATGTGGTTTGGCAGCTTCTGCAGCAATTGCAGTCTCTGATATTCCATTCAACGGACCGATGTCTGAAGTACGCGTAGGTCGTATTAACGGTGAATGGGTTCTGAATCCAACAATGGAACAAATGAAATCGGCAGATATCGATATGATGGTTGCCGGTACGATGAAGGATGTGAATATGATCGAAGGAGAATTCAAAGAAATCTCCGAATTGGAAATGGTTGAAGCAATTAAAATTGCTCACGCTGCAATTAAAGAACAGTGTCAGTTCCAGTTAGATCTTGCAGCATTAATTCCAACAGCTAACCCGAAACGCGTTTACTCTCACGAAACTCATGATGAGGCTGTGAAAGCGAAAGTGTACGAATTGGCGATGGATAAATGTAAGGAAGTTGCTCGTCAGGGTCTTGCAAATAAAGCGAAACGCACAGAGTTATTCGATGCGATTAAAACGGAAGTGAAAGCAGCATTTACTGAAGACGAATTGTTATTGGTAGGTGGCTTTATTTCTACTTACTTCTCTGAAGTGAAGAAGAAAGCGGTTCGTTGGGTGATGTTGAACGAGAAAAAACGTTTGGATGGTCGCCAGTTTGATGAGATTCGTCCGATTTGGGCTGAAGTAGACTATTTACCAATGGTTCACGGATCTGCTGTATTTACACGTGGGGAAACTCAATCGTTGACAACATTAACCCTTGGTGGTAAAATGGATGAGCAATTGATCGATGGAGTTACTTTCCACGGAACAGAGAAGTTCTTATTGCATTATAATTTCCCTCCATTCTCAACAGGTGAAGCAAAACCATTGCGTGGAACTTCCCGTCGTGAGATCGGACATGGAAACCTGGCATTGCGTGCATTGAAACCGGTTCTTCCGGAAGATAACGCATACACAATCCGTTTGGTGTCGGATATCCTGGAATCAAACGGTTCGTCTTCCATGGCAACGGTTTGTGCAGGTACATTGGCATTGATGGACGGTGGTGTTCAAATAAAAGCACCGGTTTCCGGTATTGCTATGGGATTGGTTGCTGACGAAGGTAAATTTGCTGTATTGTCTGATATCTTAGGAGATGAAGATCACTTAGGAGATATGGACTTTAAAGTAACGGGAACTTCTAAGGGAATCACTGCTTGTCAGATGGATATCAAAGTAGATGGTTTACCATACGAAGTATTGATCCAGGCTTTGGATCAGGCACGTGCAGGTCGTTTACACATCCTGAACAAGATCATTGAAACAATTGCAATTCCGAATCCGGATTTCAAACCTCAAACTCCACGTATCGAAGCATTCAATGTGCCTAACGATATGATCGGAGCGATCATCGGACCTGGAGGAAAAATCATCCAGGGAATCCAAAAAGACACGAATACAACCATTACAATTGAAGAATTGGAAACAGGTGAAGGTCGTGTTCAGATTATGTCGAACAATGCAGAGGATATGAATGCTGCTAATTCGCGTATCAGAATGATCGCATTCCCTCCGACAGTTGATGAAGGCGGAGAATACGAAGGAAAAGTGAAAGCAATCAAAGATTTCGGGGTATTTGTTGAGATTCTTCCCGGAACTGACGGATTGATCCACATTTCTGAGTTCTCTTGGGAAAAAGTGGCTAAAATGGAAGACGTAGTAAAAGAAGGAGACGTATTGAAGTTTAAAGTTGTTGGAAAAGATCCGAAAACTAAAAAATGGAAATTATCTCGCAGAGTTTTATTGCCAAGACCGGAGAAGCCAGCTGCAGAATCATCTGAAGCTTCAAAAGCAGAGTAATTTAAAAACAGGATAGAAAAGCCCCGATAGTTAGTATCGGGGCTTTTTGTTTTTTAATAGTTAGCAATCACATGCCCTTCCGTGATTTCGTAGTGATCTGAAGGGAAATTGACATTGTATAATTTAATTTGAAATTGGAATTCGATACGTCTTGCAACCGGATCATTGGATAAAATATGGAAAGTTCCATCGTAGGCATCGTAGGTTTTATTATCCTTGTAAAAATCGAATGATATAACAGGCTGCACACTGGCTCCGTATTCGTGAAATCCAGGAGAGATATCCGATTGAATATACATTTGGTATAGTCCGCTATTTAAGGTGGAGGATCCTGCTTCAATGATTAATATCGTTTCATCCGGTGGTGTGAGCCATGAAGTCGATACGGGGAGTACTTGAAGTTTACCGTCAACTTTCATTGAAAGTTGATTTTCAGGAGTTGATTCAGGAGTTTTGTCTTCTTTCTTTTGACAAGCGGATAAAAGCAAAAGAATTAGAAAAGGGAGATATAGGAGTTTTTTCATTGAAAAGGTTTTCGTAAAAATAGATTAATTTTTTGTTGCGTTCAAAATGGAGGAACTATTTACTCAACTACCAATTTCTCAACAGAAATAATATTTCCGCTTTGATCCAGGATTTGTACAAAATACATTCCTGATTCTTGTGGAGCAGTGAAAACTGATCCGTTCAGGTCAAATACTTCGATTAATTGCCCGGAAAGCGTCAAAATTCGGAGCTTATTTCCGGATGATTTTTCTATTGCCAAAGTAATCTTCTGTCCTTGTATAGCAGGATTGGGATAAAGCGTCAACTGTGTTTTTTCTGTTTCATTTACTCCAAGACTACCGCAGGTTAGTGTCATGGAAACATCGTTAGTGGTGCTGATTGTTGGAGTATAACCAGTAATGGAACCACTATTTTCGACAACGATTGTTTCGTCCACAACGCTGCTCGGATAAACAACCTGGTCAGAGAGGGTAGTATTTAAAATAGAAAAACTGAAACATCCCATCTGGGTACTCTCCAAATCAAGATAGATCATAGAGTTGCTGTAATCAAGTAAGCTCATTTTTTGATTCGTATAGTTGGGTAAACCATATATCCATTCGTTTGTACTAGTTGACGACATGGTATTGTTTGATAAATTTATTTTGAAACTGGTCCCGGACATATCGACTAATGCAATTGAGTCGGAATCAATTACCTTGCATCGGTAAGGAGGATTGAGTGGAACGCCGTAGATATATGATAATAAATTTCCATTGGGATCTACCCGGGCAAAATATGTCCCATTATCACCTTCTCCAATAATACAGTAATTACCATTTGGAAGCGTTACAGCGAGTTTTGGATGACTGTATGAATCAATACTCCATTTTTTGGACCAGGTAACCTGCAAATTTGAATTCAATTTGGTGATGGTTGGATTATCTCCTGCCTTCATAGTAGCTAAATAGCCTCCGTCATTGGTGCACACAATAGAAAATCCTGGGTTTTTTGAATCTTCAAGTCCAGGGGTATTGAATCGTTTTGAAAAAATAAGGTTACCATCTGTATCTAGTTTCGATAAGGTCAAATTATTTACTGAAGTCAAAGAAAGTGTAATTTCATCCTGCTCGTTCAAGGATATAGGCGTTGCATTCGATCCGTAGTCACCCATGTTAACGGGATACGTCAGCAACCTTGACCAAATAATGGTTCCGTTTGTATCGATTTTCATCACCAAACATAGATCGCATTCCAGGTTTTGTATTGAGACGATAAATTGATTGGATAGATTGCAAGCTGCAATGGCCGACTTACCGGAATTGAAACCGCTAGGGACACTTATTTTTTTACTCCATCCTGATTCACCATTCTTTGGAAAATAGTTGATTGAATATATGGGAGAGAAATCAGCCTGGTCTAAAACCAGATTTGTAATATAAACACCCTCGTTTACCGGAAGAAAACAATCATAATTGGAAGTAGAAATTCCATTTAGACGATAAGCAGCTTCCTGCCCAAATAACAAATTGGAAATAAGAAGAAATGATAAAAGTAGTTTTTTCATAGTGGACCTTTTTGATATGCGACATTGACGTATACAAAACCAAAAGGTTGGAAATTAGTTGTTTTCCCTTTTAATTCTAATATTCTTCCATTTCTTACGTTATGATTAAGGAAATTATTTATAAAACTGAATGTCCAAACAAAAACCCTTCTCTATCTCAGATCGCCTCAAAAGTTTCAAGTACGCTTTTGCAGGTTTGAAAACACTTTTCGTTGAGGAACACAATGCCCGGATTCATTTGCTTGCAGCAGTGATTGTAATTGTATTGGGTTTTGTATTTAAGATCACTCTGAACGAATGGATTTCTTTGATAGTTGTGATGGCTTTGGTCTTTATTTGTGAACTGATCAATACCTCGTTGGAAGCAATGGCAGATTATGCATCGCCTGAAAAACATCCCCAAATCAAAAAAGTGAAAGATTTGGCAGCTGCTTCGGTACTAATTAGTGCTGTTTCTGCGTTATTAGTTGGAATCATCATTTTCGGACCCAGAATTATTGCGTTATGCTCAAACAATTAGTCAAAACCAACCAATTTCAAATCTCCCTGTTTATGGGGGTTTTATCCTTCTTCTGCTTTGCTTTATCCCTTTTTAGGGTAGAAATTTCGGGAACACGGCATTTTCTCTTTTTAAACTGGAACCTCTTCCTGGCATTTGTTCCATGGACGTTCACTGTTATTCTGGCAATGAGCCCGAATTTGCAGAAAAGCCGCCTGGCAGTTTTTGGAATGCTGGGAGTTTGGCTTTTGTTCTTTCCGAACGCATCGTATATTCTAACCGATCTGTTTCATCTGAGTCACAGCTCATCTATGCCTATTTGGTTCGACCTGGTATTGATCTTATCCTTTGCCTGGACGGGTTTACTGTATGGTTTCCTGAGTTTGTGGAACTTGGAAGAATTGATGGAACAATTTTTATCCAGACGGGCAATCACACTGCTTTCTGTTGTGTTGTTGTTTATAAGCAGTTTCGGAATTTACATCGGGAGATACCTTCGCTGGAACAGCTGGGATATTCTGCATCATCCAACCAAATTAATGGGTGATATCGGAGACCGGATCATCAATCCTTTTGATCACACCCGAACCTGGGGCGTAACCGTTTTCATGGGATTGTTCCTGACAATGCTGTATTTTACGTTCAGGTTTTTGAGAAAGAATCGCTTAAATTAACACCAAATGAAGTCCTTAATTTTTGTTTTGGTTTTCGCAGCTTCCTTCGATGTATTGTCCCAAACATTGCCATCAAGAGAGGAAATGTATGATTTTTCTAAACAATTTATTTTTGGAACAGACTCTGTAGAATTACTTCTGTTAAAGAACTCAGATCAATGGGGATTTTATAAAGACACGAGCGTTTTTTTGCACGACACAACTTACTTTTCGAATGATGATTTGGCCTTTTTTCGAGTTCAATTGAAGGAAATGAATCATTTTAAATGGAATCAAAATCGACTGCAAAACGTAAAAACTATCTCAAGATTGAAATTGAAATGGATTTTTAGAAATTACCAAAAGGGCTGGAAACGCTTTTGTAAAAAATATCCCAAAAGGTGTTATCGGTCTGCTACAATGCCAATTTTCAACGCAAATAAAACTTACTGTATTTTTTATCAGTCCGTTCAATGTGGAGGTTTATCGGGTCAAGGTTCAACGAACATCTATAAATTGGAAAAAGGAAAATGGATTTACGTTGATTCTTACGGAATGTGGGTGAGTTAATAATCAATATTGCCAAAACCTTCTGTGATTTGAATCGTGTCAGAATGGGAATTATTTTCCAACATTTCAAATTCAAAATTGAAGACGATCTTCTTTAAAATAGTGTCATTCGATAAAACGGTTAAACTCCCGTGCTCTTCCGTAAAAACCAACTGATCGGAGATAATAAGGAAAACAATGGGATCATCTGTACTTCCCGTATATTCATACGTCCCGGGCTGAATATTTCTCTTAATTCCAAGTTGATAGAAATTGCCTGTTTCACCTATGGTACCTGCTGTTATGCCAATCATGAATTCATTGAGAGTTACGTTAGGATTATAAGTGGTGAAAAGAATATCATCGTGTTTTAAACTAAAAGGATTACTGGTAGCAGGTGTGCTTGTTTCTGGGGTGGTATTATCTTTTTTACAGGCTGAAAGCGAGAAAAGAGTAAGACCAAATAGCAGGATTAATTTGCTTTTCATTTAACTGATTTAGTAATGAATAGTCATTTCACCATCCGTAATTTGCGGACAACTTCCTTCACAGTCATCATTGTAAAGGAGCACTTCAAAAGTGCAGTGTAAAACTCCGGTAAGAGTATCGTTTGAGAGTACGGTTAATGAACTCGTTTCCCAGCCAAACATATTAGTGGAATCCTGATTATGAATAAGCGAAAAATAGTCTGATTCGCCATCTTCTCCAAGATACGTTCCGGGACTTATTGATCTTTTGATGAATATCACATACGAATTATCCCATGGATACTGATTAACGATATGGGTTTCAACAGACAGAGCATCTTCATCAACCTGAGACACTAAAATGTAATTGGGAGAATAAAGAACGCCATCCTTCTTTAATGTGAAACTGTTTGAATTGGTACTTTTTGTTGGACTTTCTTTCTTCTTGCAGGAAGTAGCAGAAAATAAGGCAACTAATAAAAGTATGCTTAGGAATATGATTTTCATGGTGATTTTTTGATGAATGTACAAAAAAAGTTGAGTTGCAGCTAATTTACTGGAACTAAATGTATTGTTGAAACAAAGAGACAATTTTAACTTTTCATTTTTCACTTTTTCAATTAACTCTTGTATCTTTACCCTGCTTTAGGGGTGTCGGCTATGACTGACTGAGAAATACCCTTTGAACCTGATTCAGTTGGTACTGACGGAGGGAAAAGTGAAATGGATACTTTCTTTGTAGTCATTCCTAAAGTGCGTAAATTACAGTTGGAATGACAATATCATTAAACAATCAAACAATTGAAGTGGAAGCTCAGACGAAGCTTTCAAACCTGGTTTTTCAGCAGATTGGTGAAAACTCCAAAGGAATTGCTGTGGCCATAAACGGACAAGTAATCCCGAAAGATTCCTGGATGGAAACACCTGTGAATGAAAATGATGAATTACTAATAATCAAAGCAACACAAGGCGGATAGTTTGACTTCAGGATGTTCAGATATTAGGATTTCAGGAATTCAAAATTTTAAAGGAGTATAAAATAATGGTAAAGACTCATAATTTTAGAGAATTGCAAATTTGGAAAGAGTCAATAGCTTTTGTTAAATCAATTTACGAATTAACATCATCTATGGATTCATCTGAAAAATTTGGTTTGACTTCTCAGATGAATCGTTGTGCAGTTTCCATTCCTTCAAATATTGCGGAAGGTTCGGGACGTTCGTCAGAAAAAGAATTTATCCGATTTCTTGATATTGCAATTTCATCATCTTATGAATTAGAAACCCAATTAATACTTGTTTGCGAAATTTATGACATCTCAACAGAACCAATAATAGATCAACTTACTATCCTTCAAAAGAAAATAGGTGCATTCAAACGAACATTAAATACAAATTAAATTGATTACGATGCATTTCAGTCTTAAAATCCTGAAATCCTGTAGTCCTAAAATCTTTTAAATGAAAAAAGCAGATAAAACACCCGGAGCCGGAAGTATCACAACAGGTGCCATTTCAGGATCACAAAAAGTATACGTATCTGGTAAAATCCACGATATCAAAGTAGCAATGCGTGAAATTACGCTAACACCCACCAAACATGCAAACGGAAGGATTGAAGAGAATCCTCCGGTGACTGTTTATGATACCGGTGGCGCTTATACTGATAACAATGCAGTGATCGATGTCAAAAAAGGCTTGCCGCGTATTCGTCAGCAATGGATTCTTGATCGTGGAGATGTAGAAGAGTTGACAGATGTGAGTTCTGACTATGGAAAAGAGCGTAAGAACGACGAAAAGCTGGATGAATTGCGTTTTGAACACATCAGTAAACCGCTGCGTGCAAAACCGGGAATGAATGTTTCTCAATTGTACTATGCAAAACAGGGAATTATCACTCCGGAAATGGAATACATTGCCATTCGTGAAAACCAACGTGTAGATGAATTGAAAAGCCAGTTGAACGGTCAGTACGAAGCAATGACAGCTCAGCATCCGGGAGAAAGTTTTGGAGCAAATACTCCGAAAGGATTTATTACTCCGGAGTTCGTTCGCGATGAAATTGCTGCAGGACGTGCAATCATCCCGAATAATATTAACCACCCGGAATCGGAACCGATGATCATCGGACGTAACTTCCTGGTGAAGATCAATGCGAATATTGGAAACAGTGCCGTTACTTCATCTATTGAAGAAGAAGTAGAAAAAGCAGTTTGGGCTTGTCGTTGGGGAGCAGATACCATTATGGATCTTTCTACAGGTAAAAATATACACGAAACCCGCGAATGGATCATTCGCAATTCCCCGGTTCCGATCGGAACAGTTCCGATCTACCAGGCCTTGGAAAAAGTGAATGGAGTTGCCGAAGACCTGACTTGGGAAATTTTCCGCGATACACTGATCGAACAAGCAGAGCAGGGAGTTTCTTATTTTACTATTCATGCCGGAGTTTTATTGCGTTATATTCCATTAACTGCAAAACGCGTTACCGGAATTGTTTCCCGAGGTGGTTCGATCATGGCGAAATGGTGTTTGGCACATCACAAGGAGAATTTCCTGTATACACACTTTGAAGAGATTTGTGAGATCATGAAAGCATACGATGTCGCATTTTCATTGGGTGACGGATTGCGTCCGGGGTGTTTGGCAGATGCAAATGATGCGGCACAATTCGGTGAGTTGGAAACCTTGGGTGAACTGACTAAAGTTGCCTGGAAACACGATGTTCAGGTAATGATCGAAGGTCCCGGACACGTTCCGATGCATATGATCAAAGAAAATATGGATAAGCAGCTGAAAGAATGTCATGAGGCACCTTTCTATACATTAGGACCATTGACAACGGATATTGCACCGGGATACGATCACATTACTTCTGCTATCGGAGCAGCAATGATCGGATGGTTTGGAACAGCAATGTTGTGTTATGTAACACCAAAAGAACATTTGGGATTACCGAATCGTAAGGACGTAAAGGACGGAGTAATTACTTACAAACTTGCTGCCCATGCAGCAGATTTGGCTAAAGGACATCCTGGAGCACAATACCGTGATAATGCATTGAGTAAAGCGCGTTTCGAATTCCGTTGGGAAGACCAGTTTAACTTGTCTTTGGATCCGGATACCGCTCGTGAATTCCACGATGAAACACTTCCTGCAGAAGGCGCAAAAGTGGCTCATTTCTGTTCCATGTGCGGACCAAAATTCTGTTCGATGAAAATTACACAGGATATTCGCGACGCTGCAGAATCAGGTATGTTTGAGAAATCGGAAGAATTCAAAACTAAAGGAAGCCAAATTTATTCCTGATGCTTATCGTCATTTCCGACAGCGATTTTAAACCCGGTGAAGCAAGAATTATAAATGAATTGTTTCTCTCCGGTCTCGACTTGTTTCATATTCGAAAATATGGTGCAAGCGAAGAATTGTTGTGGAAGTTGATCGCCCAAATCCATCCCGAAAACCATTCCAGGCTGGTTTTACATCATGACCATGAATGGGGCAAGGAAATTGGATTGAAGCGCTTTCATTATTCTGAAAGGGATCGAAAAATATGGGAAACGGCAGGCTGGACAGGAATAAATAAGGAGTTTGTTTATTCGACCTCAGTACATAGCCTGGAAGAATACAACGAACTGCCGAAGTACTTTTCATACGCCTTTTTAAGTCCTGTTTTTGATAGTATTTCGAAAGCGGATTACAAAGCGGTGAAATTTGATCTGTCGAAACGTGATAATAACCAAACGGAATTAATTGGTTTAGGGGGAATCCAGGCAGCTAATGTGAATCAGTTGATCCAAATGGGTTTCGACGGTGCTGCATTACTCGGGGCAATTTGGAATAATTCAGATCCGATAAATGAATGGAATAAGTGTAGGGACGCGATTTCCGTTTTTCCTCCTTTGGAGGGGGAGCAATGGGGAGGACTTTCCAAAAGTAAAGACTTGGAGGAAAAACAATGAAATACAAACATCCCATAGTTCTTAGCATTGCAGGTTTCGACCCAAGCGGTGGAGCAGGTGTACTGGCAGATGTGAAAACATGTGAGCAGCACGCATGTTTGGGTATGGGAGTATTGACAGCAAACACAATTCAAACTGAAACAAACTTTATTTCGGTTAATTGGTTTGACAAACAGGCGATTATAGATCAATTGCAACCAATTTTAGATACGTACGAAGTTGCAGCAGTTAAGATCGGGATCATCGAGAATCTGGAAGTTTTGTCGGAGTTGTTAAAGCTGATAAAAAAGAAATTCCCATCCGTTCCGGTTGTTTGGGATCCTGTACTCTCGGCATCATCCGGATTTGAATTGCATGCAAGCTGGAACGAAGAGTCTTTAAATTCCATATTGGAACAGATCGATCTGATTACTCCGAATGTCCCTGAAATAAAAAAAATAACTCAGATGGAAGACGAAATTGAAGCGGCTTTTCATTTGGCAAAGGTGACAGGTGTATTGCTGAAAGGCGGACATAGTTCGGAACGTCTGGGCCTTGATCTTTTGTTCGAAGGTGGAGTTCCCAGGGAACTTCCTTCAAAATTGGATCCGGAAGCTTGTTATCCAAAACATGGCTCAGGATGTATCCTTTCTGCCGCGATCGCCTCTAATTTGGCCTTGGGAGAAGCTTTGTTTGAAGCATGCCGGGAAGCAAAACAGTACATAGAAAAAAGACTTTCAAGTAACGAATATTTATTAGCATATCATGTTGAGTAGAATCCAGTACATATCTCATGGAGAAACAGTTGAAGAGCAGAAACAAAACATTTTGAATGCTTTGGAAGCCGGATGTAAAATGATCCAGCTTCGTTTCAAGAATGGTTCAAAGGAAGCTGTTTTGGACGTGGCCAGACAGGCACGTGTTTGGTGTACTTACGGAAATGCAAAGTTAATTATTAATGATTCGATAGAAATTGCCAAAGAAGTGGATGCAGATGGTGTTCACCTTGGGTTAACGGATTCTTCTGTGGTGGAGGCACGAAAGATTTTAGGTTCCGCGAAAATAATAGGTGGAACGGCCAACACCCTGGAAGATGTACTGCAACGTATCCGTGAAAAATGTGATTACGTGGGACTTGGACCGCTGCGTTTCACATCAACAAAAGAAAAACTGAGTCCGCTTTTAGGATTTGAAGGATATCAGAGAGTTGCCAAGGAACTCGAGATGGCCGGACTTTCCATTCCGATCTACGCAATAGGCGGAATTGTCCGGAATGACGTGGAATTACTGAAAAAAACAGGTGTTTATGGAATTGCTGTTTCGGGAATGATCTCCAATTCGGCAGACAAAACAACTTTAATAAGTGAAATAGAACAAACATTGAGTTATGCTTAAAATAGCAGATAAAGAATTTAAATCGCGTTTGTTTTTAGGGACCGGAAAGTTTGGTTCTTCTAAACAAATGGAGGAAGCAGTTTTGGCTTCAGGATCAGAATTGGTAACGGTGGCACTTAAGCGTGTGGATCTGGAAACGGAAACCGACGATTTACTGTCCCATTTAAAACATGGACACATCAATCTGTTACCCAATACTTCCGGTGCAAGGAACGCTAAAGAAGCAGTGTTTGCTGCTCAATTGGCACGTGAAGCAATGGAAACGAATTGGCTGAAGCTGGAAATTCATCCCGACCCAAAGTATTTATTACCCGATCCGATAGAAACCTTAAAAGCAACAGAAGAATTGGCCAAATTGGGTTTTATTATTCTTCCGTACATCCACGCTGATCCGGTTTTGTGTAAACGCCTGGAAGATGTAGGAACCGCTGCAGTAATGCCATTGGGAGCGCCGATCGGAACGAATAAAGGCTTGAAAACACTGGATTTCCTTGAAATTATTATTGAGCAAAGCCGCGTACCTGTGATCGTTGATGCCGGGATCGGATCACCATCGCATGCAGCCCATGCAATGGAACTGGGTGCAGATGCTGTTTTGGTGAATACTGCAATTGCAGTGGCACAGAATCCTGCAGAAATGGCTTTGGCCTTTAAAATGGCAGTAGAAGCGGGAAGAATGGCTTATGAAGCAGGTTTGGGAGCAATTTCACGATCAGCAAATGCTTCAAGTCCGCTAACAGGATTTTTGAATATATGAAATTTGATTCCCCCTTTGGAGGGGGAGAAAGGGGGAGGACAAGATGAGTTTCACAACACTTTTTCACAACACCAACTGGGATGAAATAAAATCTTCCATCTACAGCAAAACAGCTGAAGATGTGGAACGTGCTTTGTCTTCTAAGAAGAGAACCCTGGAAGATTTCAAGGCACTTATTTCACCTGCTGCTGAACCATTTATTGAGCGCATGGCCCAGGAAAGTCACGCACTGACCAAAAAACGTTTTGGAAAAACCATTCAGCTTTATACTCCGATGTATTTGAGCAATGAATGCAACAATATTTGTACTTATTGCGGATTTAGCTTCGATAATAAGATCCGTCGGAAAACATTGACAGATGAAGAGATCCTGCAGGAGGTCGCTTATTTGAAAGAACGCGGCTTCAATCATATTTTATTGGTTACGGGAGAAGCAAACCAGACCGTTCACGTTCCTTATTTTAAGCGGGTGATGGATCTGATCCGGAATGAATTTGCAAATATTTCGATTGAAGTACAGCCCTTGGACGAAGATGAATACAGGGAATTGCACGAAGCTGGAGTTTATTCGGTATTGGTTTACCAGGAGACCTATCACAAAGACGTTTACAAGGCTTATCATCCGAAGGGAAAAAAATCTAATTTTGAATACCGTCTGGATACTCCGGATCGTTGTGGAAAAGCAGGGATTCATAAAATTGGTCTTGGTGTTTTGCTCGGCTTGGAAGATTGGAGAACCGATTCGTTTTTCTGCGCTTTACATTTGGATTACCTGCAAAAAAAGTATTGGCAGACAAAATATTCCATCTCTTTTCCCAGAATGCGGCCGGCAGAAGGAATCATTGAACCCAATGTCATTGTGGGCGACCGCGAATTGGTGCAATTGATCTGTGCCTATCGCTTGTTTAATGAGGACGTGGAATTATCTGTGTCTACACGTGAGTCGGAGTATTTCAGGAATCATGTAATTCCGTTAGGAGTAACAACCATGAGTGCCGGTTCTAAGACCAATCCTGGAGGATATGTGGTGGAACCGGAATCATTAGAGCAGTTCGAGATCTCTGATGAGCGTTCTGTAGAGGAAATAGCGAAATTAATTAAGGATCAGGGCTACGAAGCGGTTTGGAAAGATTGGGACCGCAGCTTTATTTCTTCTTCCCCTTTTGGAGGGGAGCAGAGGATAGATGATTTGACAATTGAAACTGACAAGCATGTTTAATCCCAACGAAGCAAAACGCTATTCCAAACAAACCATCCTGGATGAGGTTGGCCTCATTGGCCAAGTGAAACTTAAAAATTCCCGGATTGTTGTGATTGGAGCAGGTGGCTTGGGTTGTCCGGTGATTCAATACCTGGCGGCTTGCGGAGTAGGAACAATCGGTATCGTGGATTTTGATGTGATTGAGCACTCTAATTTACACCGACAGGTTCTGTATATGCCACAGGACGTAGGAAAGAAGAAAGCGGAAATTGCCAAAGAGAGAGCATTGGCCCAAAATCCGGATGTAATCATTGATATTTTTGATTGTGCTTTAAATGAAGATAATGCGGAGTTTATTTTATCTCAATTCGATTTGGTGATCGATGGTTGTGATAATTTTTTAACACGCTACATCGTAAACGACGCTTGTGTGGAACTTGAAAAACCCTTGATTTATGGAAGTATTTTAGGATTCCAGGGTCAATTGGCTGTTTTTAACCACCAGGGAAGTAAAAACCTGAGGGATCTTTTTCCGGAGCCACCTAACGCAGAGGATGTTCCCAATTGTTCCGACAACGGAGTTTTGGGAGTTGTTCCCGGGGTAATCGGTACCTTAATGGCGAATGAGGCTTTGAAATGTATTCTCGAACTCGAAATCAACCTCAATACCTTTCATATTTTCGATTTGCTGAGTTTGGAAATGACGAAGTTGAGGTTTTAAGTCTAATCAGCGGTGGGTGAAGACTGATGGATCTTCCAGGATATTCATGTTTTTTAAAACAAATAAAGAGTAAAATGGGGGGAGATTCAGAGGTAGTGATTTTTCATGCACACCTTTGTCTGTAGCTAAATTTTCTTCTTCTCCCCCTTACGTTTAACTTCTCAGAATTAATCGATTCATTGCTCTTACTATACCTATTAATTTATTGAACAATGATTCTGATCTCTTTACCTTGCTCTGTTCTGATCGTATAAACACCTTTTGCAAAATCACCCATCTGAATGGTTGAGAACTGGCCTATTTCTTTGTGAAGTATCATTCTTCCTGCTATATCAAAAAATTCAATGACGTGCATACCTTTTTTGTCAAACGAAAGGTAAAGTTCCCCGTTTACCGGATTGGGATAAGCTACGAAATCATCTTCCTGGTCCAGATTAACGGAGCGGATTCCCAGAGAATTAACCGCCCCGTTATTATCTGTTTGTATCAGCCTGTAATAATTAACTCCGTTAAAAGGAGAAAAATCAGTCAGCTCATAGGTATTTGTTTCTGTAGTTGTTCCTGCACCATCCATTGATCCCAGGGAAACCCAGGAAGATGCGTTCTGGCTTTTTTCAATAGTATAATAATCACAGTTGAATTCTGATTCCGTTACCCATGTAAGATCTACAGCACGCGACGTATTCAGTTCGGCTTTGAATTCTGCTATTTCAACCGGTAGAGGAGTCAACGCCGTGATAGAAGCCAGCGTGAAGAATGGTGTTGCACTGCTGATCGTCACCCCTGAAAATTCCACTCTGCTTCCATTGATTACAGCGCCTGAATAAATGGTCGCATTTGTCCAGTCAACTCCATCATTGTCAACAAGTAATCGAAGGTTCGAAACGGGAGTATAGGCAACGAGCATACTTGTTTCATAACCTACCGTAACGCTTTGTGCAAAATTCGTGAGCTGTCCTTTCCAAACGCGTTCAATGTGACCGTAAATACCTGCCGGTAAATTTGCAAAACAGACAGGATTTGTTGTAATTTGATTCAATAGACCGTTGTTTCCCCAGATAAGAAACGATTGGTCTGAGCTGAATACATTTGCGTTCAGTGCATTGCTTGTTGCAATGGAAGTGAGGCCAACGGTTACCGGTTCATTGTTGTTTACACTGATGGATTGTTTTTGAACCAATGCCGAAGCATCATCCCTTCCGATTCCTGCAATGTCGTTGTTAAACCCTGTGTTGGTTGTTTTGTTCCAAACAGTGGTAGCATTGGAGGAAAGGTAGTTGTATGTTGCGGCTGTGCCTGTATTACCACCTCGGGTAAGCCCGTACTTGATAGCCAGGTAACTTTCTATTTTATTCAGGTTTGCTGCTGTAGGTGTTGACGAATATAGAATCACTTCTCCGATATTTGCGTCTGTATCCTCTCCTCCGGAGTTGTTACGACCCATGTAAAGACCATTACTGATACTCGGCGAATAAGTAATATCATTGGAATTGGATGCTGTTAATGGGATTGAATTTTTTCGTGTGATCATTGTTGCTCCACTACCTGTTACAGTAGTCATACAGGCACTTGAACCAGAGTATTCAGTAGGTGCTACCCAGTCAAATGTCCAGCCATTTACACTTGCGTCAGACGATTGTGCCCGAAAACCTGGCTTAAATTGATGTCGGTAAGCAGACAAGTTGGAAGTGTAGGTCATACCCGTGAAATCGTCTGTACTATTATCACTGATAATAAAATAGCTACCTGAAGAGGTCATCAGGTCGGTTGCTGTGGAAGTATTTCCAAGCATAGTATTGGATGTTGCTATGAAATCTATTCTAGGATTATAATTGAATAAACGTGGGCTTGTTGCACCGGAAATGACTCCCGGTTGTTGTGTTGTTGTGGCTTGTGTGACCGGCCATGTTCCCGCAGAACCCGCAGAACTGTTCCAAGATGCAACTCCTGTTCCCATGGTAATGGTGGACGTGTTGTCCGACTTATACCAAACGCTCAATCCGGCTGATACGCCGCCTGGCGAACCGGCACAGGCAATGATAGATCTTGAACCGGCAGGATTCGTAACGGTTGGAGTTCTTGAAATCCCAACAGTCAAAGCGGTGCATTGGGCATCCACGATGTTGCCAATAGTGGAAGTGGCATTATTCATGTCGTAAGCAATCCAGAAATAATTGGTCCCGGAACTCAATACCTGGCTTCCGTTTACCGTTATTGCCCCGGAAGCTACTGTAGTTCCAGCACCATCAAATGGAGAACTTGAGGAAAAGGTGCTGGAATTTCCAGTAAAGTAAACATGAAGAAGGGAAACATCATTGGTATTGGTTCCCGGAATTGTTGATCCGGTCATATTGAATATGATCTGTGTTAATGATAGTGGCCCGGTGCAGCCTGTAGTCACGACTTCTACCCGGATAACTTCCTGGCCGGTTACGCATTTTTCGACACCTGCTGTATTCGGTTGTGCGGTCGTACACGAAACATAGGTCATTGCAATCGGTGTATAGGTAAATGTCAGTCCGCTTGCCGGTTTGATAGTGTTTGAGAATTGGCAGGATGCGGTATTTGCTCCGCCGGCAGTTGTGGCAGCCCAGTTCGTTGTAGTTGATCTGTTATTGAAATCGGTATTCGTTAATCCACGCAAACCTACCTGTGCTGTAGGTGATGTTGCATTGTTTGCATTGATTGTCCCGCCATAAATGATTTTGATAACATTTGTTGCATAATTTAACCGAATCTGGAAACTGATCCGATCTCCGGAAATATTAAAACGTCCCACATCTTTCCACTGAATTACAAATTCGTTGGAAGCTGGAATATTCTGATAACGGACTTCAGGGCTTGCGCCTCCTGCTCCTGACTGCGCAAGATCAATAGCAAAAGCGGCAATGATACCTGATCCATCCGTACCGGTTATGGGAGTGTAATTTGTTGTCGGAGCTGATCCAAAGCTGATATACCCGTTGGCAGATACATATAGTTGTGTGTAACTGGTGCAATTAAAGGAAAAGGCAGGAATAGTAATCGCACTTGAAATGTTTTCATCAAAAGTAGAGCTCCAAAGAACGGTACCACCTGTTATACTCGTATAGGTTCCACTGGATTGAGTAAAGGTATTCGAACTTACCTGTCCGAAAACCGGTAACCCCAAAAGGGAAACCAACGCAAGAGTAATGACTTGTAATTTCATGAGTTAATTGTAGTTTCCGGCAAAACAAAGTCAAATGGTGAAAAGAACCTACTTATTTAGTCCGACAAAACCCCGACAAATAACAAGAACCTTCTGTTAATAAGGCTTACAGGATTAATTTACACTTGGTTTAAAGAACTGGAAATACCGTTTTAAAGGCAAATTAACAGGAAGAAGAAAAAGATACAAAGGCATTTTCGTTGACGATTACAACACTTATTCTTACAGAATCAAAAACTGTCAGATTGATTTAACAAGCGCGATCAGTTCTTTGGATTGTTCGATGGAAAGTTTTTTGCGAAGCCGTAGGTCCGTTCGTTTGACCGAATCGGTAGAAATCCCAAGTAATCTGGCTATCTCAAAGGTGGAAAGGTCCATGCGTATGAGGGCAGCTAAGCGTAGATCCGCTTTGGACAAGGTGTCTGCCAACTTCTGAAAATTGTCGAAAAAACCAGGGTTCAATTTCTCAAAAAGTTTCCGGAATACATCCCAGTCATCCTCCGTAAGTAGTTTGAAGGTTTGTAGCCGATCGGATAAAGCTTCCCTCTCAGCTGCAGTAAGCTGGTTGCCTGAATCTTTGTTGAACTGTTCGATTTCAGACTGTAGTTCATACACAAGCTTGTTTTTTTCGCTCAGATTCGAAAGCACTTGGTGCATTTGTTTTTCAATGTTTGTTAGCTCGTCTTCCGCTCTCAGTTTTTGAAGCACCAGCACTTCTTTTTCTTTTCTTCTTCTGAGTACGATCTGTCTCAGAACGATAATTAATCCGACAATGACGAAGCATCCGATAACTGCGAGCAGGAGAAATCGCTGTTCTACACGTTTTTTTTGTGCATCCAGTAGTTTCAGCTGTGCCTGCTTTTTCTGAAACTGGATCTGGAATTCTGCATTGTGAAAGTTTTCAAGGTTCTGTTGCTCATTGATACTATCCTGGTAGGCGAGGTACAGCTTTTGATTGTCATAGGCCATCCGGTAATCATTCGTTGTTTCACCGAGCATCGTCTTTGCTTTGTAAAAGTTCAGCTCAGAGTGCATGGTATGAAAGTGTGCTTTCATGAGCTCTTTTGTTTGCTTCAGTTTTAGTATGGCGCTATCCCTAAGATGTGCACGAACATCCAATTCTGCCAATAGTGCAAGTGCATTGATGGCACTTTCCCACTGACCTGTTTCACTGCTGATCTTAAAGTCTATTCCGACTAGTTCCCTTGCTCGTTTAAAGTTATTCCTATTGTAATAATAGTTGCCCAGGTTACCGGAAAGTATGCCAATCCAATCCTGTCGGTTGTGCTTTCGTGCAAGTTTCATCGCTCGCTCAAAATAATGTTTACTAAGAGCGTCGTTCTTCTCCCGGTAGATCAGTCCGATTGAATTACAGGCGCCAATCTCGATTGGATACGGTGAGGAGCCATCGATTAGGATACGAAAATGTTTTTCAGCCATTGAATAACGCTGAAAACTGAAATAAACCATTCCGATCCGGTTGTGAAATTCATAGAAAAAAGGGACCTGTTTTGCCGATTTGTTTTTTAAAAGGTCTTCGGACTTAATGAGGTAAACAAAAGCTTCGTGGGGAAAACCGTTGAGATCCAGGTTTTCTCCGATCCTGAAACATACTTCTGCGTATCCGTTCTGCTTTTCCGCTTTGGCTTGCTGCTCGCAAAAATCAAGGAATGCGATCCATTCCCGATCGGCAAAAAACTCTTTTTTTCCCCACTTTGAAACAAGTGTTAGGCTGGTTTTTGTTTTATCGCCTTTATTCTTAGCCAATGTTAGTTCATAAACCTTCTTGGCTGATTGCAAATGCATTTCTCCTCCTGAGGCAAGTACCAAAGCAGGAAGGAATAAAAATAAGAAGCTTGTAACTGAAAAATTTTTCACAGGTAGCAGAAACAAGTGTAAAACTATCAACTTTTTTGAATGTTTTTCGGACAAGTTCCCTGCAAACTTGTAAAGCTAGTTGCCAGTATACTTCTTGAAAAGTGAAGAACTGCTTTTGAAAATCAACTATTAGTGCAGAAAGACGAGGTATTAACTACTTCTGATGCTTATAACTCTCCAATTGCAATCCTCTTAAAAAATTGCGTAAAAACTGGTCTCCGCAAACGCGGTAATGTGCATGTTTCGGATCCCTGAAAAAGGCATTCAGTTCGGGTTTTCCGATGCGAATATCTGCAGTCTTTAAGGTTTCAATAATATCATCATCCTTGAAATTCAATGCAATGCGCAGCTTTCTGAAAATGATATTGTTGGTCAGTTTTTCTTCCGCTACAGGAATTTGTCCATCTTTCAATCCTCTTTTATCAACAATGAAACCGTTTAGAAGAGCTGCTAAAGCCTGATCCGGCATTTCCTTGAAACCCTCGTATTGTTCTTGTTTCATCCAGGCAAAAATATCCAATGGCGATACCAGGAATTCAACTGATTTAAAGAGATTCCCGATTTTCTCTTCATCCCATTGATAGATTTTGCGCAGCTTGTAAAAGATGTAATTGTTATCCATGCAACAAAGTTACCAAATTTAAACTATCTCATTTGACATTGTGGTTGCATTCTTCTTATCCAAGCACGGGAGGTTATGGCATCCAACCTTTCCACATGCCGGATTATTGTCATTTTGTACGTCTGAAAGAGTAAATATCTAAGAAATTGATTTTCTGTATTTGAAAGTAAGATATTATTTGCTAATTCGAACGAACTTAGTTGAATACGATGTACTTTTGCAGAAAATTAAACGCTGCGTGAAACGATTCTTTAAAAGTAAATGGTTTAAAATTCCATTCTATACCCTGACCTTTGCATTTGCTGCAATTGGATTCTTTTTAACAGTTTCTTATATGGCCATCCAAATGGGCTGGACAAAAGAAGGAGGCATTGTTGATTCGAACAACCGCTATTTCCAGGAAATGCAGGACAAATACAATCAGGATTTTAAGGTGGACAGCGCAACCATGGTGCAAAAACGCTATGAAGCAATGGAGCGGATCATTGTGTTGAACGAATATTATCCTCAAAATGCACAGTATATTCTTTCGGTTCTCCAGAGAGGAGCGGATGAGTATGAAGTGCTACGTATGCTGGATGCGGTTGATTTGCAGTTAATAGATAATAAGCGTTATCGGAAGGCACTTTCAAAAATTAAGTTTAATGCCGGACGAACAAAAAAAGTAAGTAACCTGAGTGCTTTTGAATGGATGAATATCGCTGAATGGAAAACGTTCAAGGAGGCTGTTTCGAAGGATAAAAAAATAATCGACTCTGTTGCGAAACAAACCGGTGTGGAAGGACGATTGATTGTTTCCTGTTTGGTTGGTGAACAGATTCGTTTGTTCAATTCCTCGCGTGAGGCTTATAAAAAATGGATCGGACCCCTTAAAGTACTTTCAGTGGAATCCCAATTTTCATTTGGTGTTACCGGTATCAAGGAACATACCGCGATGAATATCGAGCACAACCTGAAGGACCCGGAAAGTATCTATTACCTGGGATCGAAATACGAAGGCCTATTGGATTTTGTGGGCCAGGATACAGCTACGATCAACAAAGAACGCATTGATCGGCTGACGGATTTTCATAACCACTATTATTCCTATATGTATGCGGCTTTGTTTTTGAAACAAGTGAAAGTACAATGGGAAAAAGAGGGCTTCCCGATAGATAAACGACCGGAAATTTTGGCTACCTTGTTCAATGTTGGATATCCGCAGTCGAAACCCAAACGGAATCCGAGAGTAGGTGGTTCAACGATCAAAATTTATGAAAAACCGTATTCCTTTGGCGCAATTGCTTATCAGTTCTATTATTCCGGTGAACTTTTTGACTTATTTCCTTTTGAAAAAAAGAAGTTCGACTGGAATGAGAAAGCTTAATGCTGTAATCTGTATTCTTGTTTTGTTCGGGACCAGGTGTGCTTTTTCCCAGGATCGTACCGATACACTTTATAAGCGTCCGAAAGACACGATGGACTTGGTTGTGTCGTGGAAACAAATCGGTAAAGGTGTTCAGTTTTGTGAGACAGATGCGCCTTTAAAATCTCTTATTGGAGATTCTAAACTAACACTCCTGAAAATTGATCCGAAACAGGTAGAGTTTGATTTGTTTACGGCTTCTGCAATGGATAGTTTGTCCAAACCTGTAAATGTGTGGGCCGACACGATGAACCTGGATATCGTTTTCAATGCGGGAATGTATGATTTGGGAAAACCATTGATCAGCAGGGGCCTATTAAAAAACGGCAGCCATCAGAACCAATTTACATTTAAAGAAGGATGGAACGTCATGTTCGCCTTAAACCCGCTCGATTCACTGAATGAAATGGATGCGGCTGTTTATGATATGCAGTGTACACCATTTGCCCAAATCAAAGATCAATATGCCAGTTTCGCCCAGGGATTACGTATGCTGGATTGCTCCGGTAACCCGATGAATTGGAAGAAAAACCAATCTTGCAGTATGCTGGTTTGTGCGCACGACGACAAGAATAACCTGATTATCATTTTCAATCGCTCACCTTACTCCCAGAACCAGATGATCGATTTTATGAAGCAGTTCCCAACTCCGCTTCACAATGCTATTTACATGGAAGGAGGACCGGAAACCAGTTTGTATGTGAACATCGGTGATTTTTGTTTGCAGAAAGTGGGAAGTTATGTTTCAGGAACCTATGCAAAGGATACAAATGAAACGTTCTGGCGCCTGCCGAATGTGATTGGAATCAGGGTGAAGAACTAAATCTGATAAATAGTCGTATTTTCTTTATTTCAAAGTTGGACGTAATATTGCGGAATTACGTCCGTTTTTGATTTACCGGATAATTGTCACAAAACCATTGTATTTGGTATTCACCCCAGAATTACTGGTCACCACAAAAACATAGGTGTAAACTCCGTCCGGAACGAGCATTCCACTGCCTGTTGTTCCGTCCCAGCTTAAATCATCCATGTGGAATTCTTTGATGGTATTTCCCCAACGGTTTACAATAAAGCCTTCTGCAAGGAATCCACCCATAATACTGATCGAAAAGAAATCATTGACCTTGTCATTATTCGGAGTGAATACATTCGGAATAAAAACCGCATAATCTTCGATGCTGCAATCTTCGAATACAATTTGAGCCGTATGCGTGGTAGGACAGCCGTTTCCATCCAGGATATTTGTCACCACGTTATCCGATTGATAATACCAGGTTCCCTGGAATAAAAGAGAATCACCTGCACATTCCGTGAAAGATTGACTTGTGGGATTCACTGTGAAAACGGAAAGGTTCAATGTATGTGTACTGTCACAACCGTTTTGACCTGTAAATACGAAAGGATATGAACCCGCATCGGAAAATATCTGACCGTTAAATGTATAGGTGTCTCCGGGACAAATACTGTGGGATTCGTTGGTTTCCTGCGGAGTACATCCTGTAACAAGAATATCCTGACAATCCTGGGAAGCACATGTTCCGGATCCCACCGAATAACAGATTTGATAATTTCCCGCTCCTGCATTTTGCGGGTTAAATAATCCGGATGAGGAAATGCAGCTTCCGCAATTCGACGACCAGCTTCCTCCCGCAGAATTGGCTGTAAATTGAACCGGTGAATCCGAAGTGGAGAATGGACCTGTTGTTTGTATCGTTGCATCCTGTATTTGAGCTCCCGCTGAAATTGTTACGGAAGTATTGGAAGAGCATCCTCCGTTATCGGTAACGGTCACTGTATAAATTGCCGGACAAAGACCTGAAATAGTTGCATTGGATGCTCCGTTTGACCAAAGAATCGTGTAAGGTGCGGTTCCGCCTGAGATTGTAGCTGATGCAGTTCCGTCACACAAATTTTGACATGTTTCATTTGTTGAATTAGCTTGAACTGCAATAGTATTTCCATTACCTGTTACCGTTGCCTGGGCGGTCATTGAACAACCTCCGTTGTCTGTAACTGTAACAGTGTATGTTCCGGCACATAAATTAGCAAGGCTTGCTGTTGTTGCACCGTTCGACCAGGAATACGTGTATGGAGCAGCTCCTCCGGAAACGGTTGCAGATGCTGTTCCGCTGCACGGACCACATCCTGTTGGAGTAGCACTGGCAGTAACCTGGATACCTGTTGTAATACCGCATTGTGGATTCATAGAACCGATCCAGCTGTCATTAGCAGCATTATTAGCAGCACCGGGAGTTTCATCGGTACCAACATTCCCGGAAGTCCAGTTTGCCTGGAGTGCATGATTGTTACTGGTATTATTGGTCATCGAAAACACCTTGCTTCCGGCTGATCCGGAGAAATAAATGATGCTGTTTGTTGAATTATTTCCCCAGCTTACTGCATGAGAGGGGCTTGTAGCAGAAATGCCCGGTAGCACAAGAAAAGAATCGTTTGTATTGGACATAGCTACCTGACTCCAGTTGCCGGCTCCAGCAATCCAGCTCCCATTGGCAGGATAACTCGTGTTTGCACTGGTCGGGCTAGTACTTTGTCCCTCAATTAAATTAGAATTTATTGGAATAATTAAACGGCAGTTTCCGTCATTCATGCTTAGATCATCGGGTGGAATAGCGGGGTTACGGTCTGTATTGCTGTAAACAACGATCAACGTTCCTTGTGGAATACAACTCCAGAACGGATTATTGGCGAAACGGATGGCTCCGGCGGCAATTCCGGTTCCGCTTCCCGAAGCAAAATAACCGTTGTTATCGTCCAAAACATAGCCTCTGAGATCCAAACATGGAACAGGGGTTTGACAGCTTGAATTTCCAATCACAAGTAATTCAACATATTCTTCGGTTCCGCTTCCCTGGGAAACTTCATTGATGATTAATTGTTGAGAATAAGACCGGAATGAAATAAGTACTATTAAACTGGCAATTACGTGAAGAGAACGCATTGTTTTAATAAAAATAAACTCTTAATTGAATTTGGTTTCGGCAACAGTTGGTGCTTCAAGGATTACAAATTCAATTTTCACGGCAAAGATAGACCTAAATAGTTAAATCATTGAGTAAAAGATGTTATCAAATGATTATTAAGTTGTATGTATTAAGATGGAATTGTTTCAATTTGAACAGGAAGTTTTACTTATCAAAAGATGTTAGTATTAAGGTGAAAATATACTAAGATTTAAGTTAAACTTTTGGTATCATTGCGAGCTCTTAAGGTTACCGAAGAACTTAAATGACTCTTGAACTACTGTATGAAAAACATGCTAAACAGGTATATAACCTGGTATTGCAGTACGTTCAAAATGTGAATGATGCGGAAGAAATCACACAAGATGTTTTCCTGGCGGCCTATAAATCATTGGACAAATTCCGAAATGAATCCAATCACAGTACCTGGCTTTACCGGATTGCGATCAATAAATCACTGGATTTTCTAAAAGCAAAAAGGCGAAAGAAACGCTTCTTCTGGTTTACCAATGAACTTACGGAAAATGATTCCGTTGAATTCAATCATCCGGGAGTTTTGATCGAGAACAAGGAGGAAACAGCGTTTATTTTTTCTTGTATGGATCAACTGCCCGATAATCAAAAAACTGCATTGATTTTAAATAAAATCGAACAGCTTCCGGTTATGGAAATTGCTGGAATAATGGGTCTTTCAGCGAAAGCAGTAGAGTCGCTGATCCAACGGGCCAAAATAAATCTTTCAAAAAAAATAGAGGACAGCGAAGGATAGACTAAAAAGTGTCGTCTAAAACAAAAGAACAACATGAAAAGAGATCCGTTACAAGCTTTGGAAAAAATTGAAACAGTGGAAGTTTCCCCATTTCTTTTTACGCGCATTCAGGCGAAAGTGCAGGAACAGCTGCTTGATCGCTTGTCGGCTGGAAAAACAGTTGTTTACCTCACGGGATTGGCATTGATCATTGCCCTAAACTTGATCGTATTAAGAACAGGTAATTCACCAGGAAAGGATTCGAACCTTGTTTCTGAAATGGATCTTGCACCAACCAATCAGTTGTACCGATGAAAAAGTCACTGATAAGAAACGGTTTTCTCGTAGTGCTGCTCTTAAGCAATGCATTATTCATCTACAAATGGTGGATGGCGCCGGAGCGCAGACATCACGGACCCAGAAATGAGATTATTGAGAAATTACATTTCGATGAAAAACAGGTTGCTGAATATGATAAATTGATCCGCGGACATCGGAAAGCAATTGAAAGTGCCGAACAGCAGCTTCAGCAGCAGAAACAAAAATTGTATTCGAATTTGAATGAACCGCTTTCAGATAGCCTGCTGCAGGAAATTTTAAAAGTCGAAGCGGGAATTGAACGGATCCATTTCAATCATTTTAAAGATATTGAAAAACTGTGTAAGCCAGAACAAAAAGGCTATTTCAGGCAGTTGAACCGGGAAATTGCACACTTGTTTTCACCTAAAAAAGGACCTAAACATTGATGAATAAACTTAAATATTGTTTGTTTTTGATTCCGTTTTTGGGCTGGGGTCAGCTTACGTTGGATGTGAACCTGGCTGTTGGTGAACGGGTGCTTATTTTGAATCAGCCGGTTGAATTAAAGGATTGTTCATTTCAGCTGGAACAGGCTCGTTTTTATTTGTCAAAATTTGAATTTTATCAAAATGGTCATTTAGTTGCTGCTGATCCTGTAAATGCTTATTTGGTCGATTTGGAACTTGATTCTACCCGGAAATTGATTTTTCAGAACATTGATCCGAAGAAAGTTGATGGAATCCGTTTTTTATTTGGGATTGACAGTATTACAAATACTTCCGGAGCAATGTCCGGAGCTCTTGATCCGATGCATGGAATGTATTGGAGCTGGCAAAGTGGTTATATCAATTGTAAACTGGAAGGAACTTTCATCAAACCAAAACGCGAAGCATTCCAATTACATTTGGGCGGATATGCTTTCCCTTTTTCAGGAGCACAGCAAATTAGTTTGAAAACTAATAACGCAGACGGTGAACTAAAAGTGACAATTGATTTGGATTTGTTGATGCAGGAAATAATCCGGCCGCAAGCGAACCTGCATGTAATGTCACCTTGCATCAGGGCGGTTGAATATGCTCAATTACTTGTAAAATCTGTTGATCTGAAACCATGAAGCGACTTGAAGTACTTTGTTTGACCTTGATTTTGTTGATGGTTTCTTTTCGATACTCGGAGGAGTTATGGAAAACTCCATCAGATTGGCCGGAACCGGTTTACAACTTCAAGAAAAATCCTCTGGATTCTGCAACTGTTCAATTAGGAAGAGTCCTTTTTTATGACCCTGTTTTGTCTGCAGACAGCACTGTTTCCTGTGCTTCCTGTCATTCTCCATACAATGCATTTACACATGTAGACCATGCCCTGAGCCATGGAATCAAAGACCGGATCGGAACGCGCAATTCTCCGGTTTTAGTGAATTTGGCCTGGGGAAAAAGTTTTATGTGGGACGGTGCGGTAAATCACCTGGATATGCAGGCACTCGCTCCATTGGAGAATCATCTGGAAATGGATGAAACGCTTCCTCATGTACTTCAGAAAATCAAGTTGCAAGCGAAATATAAACGACTTTTTAAAGCTGCGTTTCGTACGGAAACAATTACCGGAGAGCGTTTTCTTAAAGCTATTTCCCAGTTTATGCTGACACTGGTAAGTGCCGATTCAAAATACGATCAGGTGATTCGCGGTGAAAAGGGAATAAGTTTCACAGAACAGGAAAGCAATGGTTACCTGCTGTTTAAGGAACATTGTGCTTCATGTCATACTGAACCCTTGTTTACGAATCAAACATTTCAAAATAACGGTTTGGCTCCGGATTCGCTTTTGAAAGATGCAGGAAGAATGAATATAACCCGGAAAAGTTCGGATTCATTGAAATTTAAGGTGCCGACACTTCGGAATATTGAACGTTCTGCTCCCTATATGCATGACGGAAGATACCGGAGTCTTCAAATGGTACTTTTTCATTATTCTTCAGACGTTCATTCGTCAGTAACTCTGGCTCCGGAACTTCGGGGTGGAATTAATTTAACCGAAGCTGATAAACGGAACCTTATTGCTTTTCTTAAAACACTTACAGATAATACCTTTTTAAACAATAAACAATTTCAATACCCACGAACATTTTAATACAAATACATGAAAAAAGTAACCTTACTTGTTTTGGCTTTAATCTGTCTTAAAGCACAGGCACAATCCGGATTGGATAATTGGATTATGAACCAGGGAGAATATGCCAGCTACTGGGAAAATACAGCTTCCCAGGGAAATCCGCCGACTTATGTTTTTTACACTTCAACAGTATTGGCAAACGTTACGAAAGTTTGTTATAACAATACGTATGTCTGGACTGAGTCGGATGGTATGACAACCGGGATGGGAAGATTCCTGAATCCGGGAGCTCCAACAGCACAAAATTATGTTTACCGTTTCCCGCGGGTTCCTTCCGTTCCGGCCACAAAAACGGGTGTTCCGATGGTAGGATCAATCGGTTTATTGAATAATGGTGTCCCGGCTTATGGATTGTCGAATGCACATTATTACAATGGAACAAACAACAACGGAATGGGGGTAGGAACCTGGAACGTGGAAGTTTACTTGTCGGAAGGATTTGTCCTGGATACAACCCTGGGAGCTCATCCGCAGCAACAAGGAGCTTATCACAGCCATGCGAATCCACTGCGCTTGTATGAGGGAATACCGTCAAACGAACATTCTCCGATCATTGGTTATGCATTTGATGGTTATCCGATTTACGGACCTTACGGGTATTCTACTCCAATGGATACAGGTAGCGGCATTACACGAATGAAAACCGGGTATGCTTTGCGAAATATGACCACAAGAACTACGCTTCCCGATGGAACAGTTTTAAGTTCCGGACAGTATGGCCCTGCTGTTAGCGGAACTTACCCGCTTGGTACTTATGTGGAAGATTATGCCTGGTCTGTATCAAACGGCGGCGATTTGGATGAATACAACGGACGTTTTTGCATAACTCCTGATTATCCGTCAGGAACATACGCTTATTTCATTACAATTGACGGGAACGGTGTTCCTGAATTTCCTTACATCCTGGGAACATCTTATTACGGAGCTCCTGAAATGGATGATATTACAATGGGGGTGACGATCACGATCCCGAGTTCAGGTGTTACCTGTTTCACAGATCCATTATCCGTAAAAGAACAGGAGAAAATGGATGCTCAAATCGCGCCGAATCCGTCAAATGGTATTTTTAATTTGAAACTTCCGGATGCTTCCGGTTTGGTGGAATTGGAAATTTACAACGCAACAGGTCAAAAAGTATTTGCCGTTGCATTTAATGGAAACGAACAATTAATTGATCTTTCTAAAGAATCTGCAGGTGTTTTCACATTGAAAGTTACCAATAACGGAAAAGTGAGTTATTCAAAAATCGCATTGCAATAATTGTTGCCTATCTAAAATTTGCGTAAGATAGGATAGGCTCGTCTCGTTTCTGACAACAGTCGGAGCGGGACGGGCCTTTTTATTAAATGAAAAATGCTGTTTGGTTCTATTGTGATTTGAGGTAAGAGGATTAACCCAGGTTTAGTAAGTTCGGGGTTTTTACAATCTCCCCATAAGTCTGCATCTTAAGTCTTTTGTCCGGTCAATAATTAGTGAACTTCTGTGTTCACCTGTGTTCCTGCGCCAACGTTGGAGCTAACGCGAAAGCATTCCGTGGGAAATAAATAATTTTAAATTTCAGAACAGATTTCCCACAAGTGTAAATTTCATAAGCTGAAAATGGACCTGTTTTTCTGCTCAAAAATAGGTGAAGAATAGATAGCGTGACGATAGAGCATAGGTAGAGCGACTTTAGAGCGAGTATAAAGTGACTTTCGTTAAGGAATTAACACGTGATTTTACTGCATTTTCGCCTTAATCTACTATCTGTTTGAAGAAAAATCAGTCTTAAAATCATAGACTTCTAAAATCTCAATACCTAATTGTTTTTCTCAAAAGTGTAAATTCGGAATTACCCATAAGCAGGCGCGAATGTCTCACTCGTACCTGAGTTTTAACCCAAATTAACCTGGATCTTCACCAAATCCGAATACGCTCCGCTGGTAGCCATCAGGTCAGTATGATTCCCGCTTTCAACGATCATTCCATGTTGCAGAACTAAGATCTTATCCGCATTGCGGATGGTGCTTAATCGGTGGGCGATAACGATACAAGTTCTTCCATGCATTAGTTTTTCCAAAGCGTCCTGAACCACGCGTTCTGATTCGGAATCCAAGGCGGAAGTGGCCTCATCTAAAATCAGGATCGTTGGGTTTTTAAGAATCGCCCGTGCAATGGCAATACGCTGTTTTTGCCCCCCGGAAAGCTGGATTCCGCGATCTCCGACCTGTGTTTTGAAACCATCCGGGAAACTCATGATAAAATCATAAGCATTTGCCTGTTTTGCAGCACTTATAATCTCATCTTCACTTGCCTTGGGGCTTCCAAAAGCAATGTTCTCTAAAATAGTTCCTGCAAAGAGCAAAACATCCTGCGGAACGATTGCGATGTGCTCTCTTAAGTATTTGATATCAATGGAATCAGCATTGGCTTCTCCAAAATAAATGGCTCCCTTGTTGACCTTGTAGTAGTTTAAAACCAGGGAAGAAATGGTGGTTTTTCCGCCACCGGAAGTTCCTACCAGGGCGAGCGTTTCATTCCTGTTTAATTCAAATGAAATGCCCTTTAGAACTTCAATTTCTGAGCGTTGCGGATAGGAGAAGTGAACATTCTCAAAACGGATGGAACCGTCGATTTCAGGTTTGTCACTTCCCTTGAATAAATCAGATTCACTTGTTTCATTGATGATATCCATCAATTTTTCCGTTCCCCCGATCGTTTTTTGAATTCCGCTGTAAAAATCCGGCAAGGAACCGATACTGGCTGCCATTAATAGAGTCACCATCAGGAAGGAATACAAATCACCGTCACTCAGTTCGGGGTTGGTTCCCTGCGTCATTAACAAACCTTGCCAAACAATAAAGACAATCGATCCGAACATGCAGAATACCATGAAAGAGATAAATAATCCTCTCCACATTCCGCTTTTGATATTGAGCCTGCGAATTTCCTCAATGGAAGATTTAAACTTCGTGATGAGGTAGTTCTCATTTGTAAATGCTTTGATATTTCCAATTCCGGTAAGCGATTCTTCCGCAATTGCATTGGAAGTTGCAGTTTGATCCTGTGCTTCTTTGGATAAGCGCTTAATAAAGCGTCCGAATAAAACAGCTACGATCATAATCACCGGAACGGTAGACAGCATGATCAATGAAAGCTTCCAGGATACAAAGGTCAAATAAGCAATTCCTCCGATAACCATTATAATTTGTCTGAAGAATTCCGCTACAGTGGTTCGGAGTGTCTCCTGAATTTGTGTAATGTCGGCAGAAAGTCTGCTGGTTAATTCACCCACAGTGTTCCGGTTAAAGAAATCCATCGGGAGGTGCAGCATTTTCTGGAAAACGTCGTAACGCAAATCACGTAGTGCCTTTTCGGTAACGTTTGTAAACAAGACAACCCGGAAGTAACTGAATATAGCTTGTCCGCCGAATAGTGCGAATAAAGTAACTGCTACAGTGGTTATGTTTGACAGATCAATGGCGTGAATTGCTTCGGCCATACTTGTTTGGGAGCCGCTGCTTAATCCGAGTAATTGCCCGAGTAAAATGGGGAAGATCAACCCTACGGAGGTAGAGAGGACTAGGAAGATCCAGCCAATCCCATATTCAAAGCGGTAAGGCTTCAAATAATGGAAAAGTTTACGTGCCTTTTTGTAACTGTCGCGTGTTAAATGGATCTTTTCTTTTTTAGCTTGTTTTGGTCGCAACATCTTTTTCCCGATTTTTGTAACACAAAAGTAATCGGTGATTGACTTAAACAAACTTTTTTTTCGATTATTTTCTATTAAAACTTGAAAAATTAGAAAATCTACCTATCTTTGCACCCCATTCTGACAAATGTCTGACATTTCAGGAATTTTAGAAAGCAATAAGAACATTCGAATAAAGTATAGATCATGAAAAGAACGTTTCAACCATCTGTAAGAAAGAGAAGAAACAAGCACGGATTCCGTAGCCGAATGGCAACTAAGAACGGACGTAAAGTTTTAGCTGCACGTCGTCGTAAAGGCCGTAAAAAATTGACAGTTTCTGACGAAGGTTTCCACAAGCGTTAATAGCCTGTAAATCTTTATTTAAGATATCGACCATCTTTTCGTTTTTACGGAGAGATGGTTTTTTTGTGTCCAAATATTTGTCCTGAGGTAAAATCAGATAACAAAAAAGGCCGGAAAAACCAGCCCTTTGTTTTTAGTGTAAATTTGACAGATCTTAGTTAACTGTACATGTACGTGTACTTCCTTCGTAAGTTTGATAAGCTCCGGTTTCATATTTATCACACTCGGATTGCTTGTCTTTTTTCTTGGCAACAACTGGATACGTTTCATCAGAACTGTAATTTATCCCGTTATCGTTATAAATTTCAGTACAGTTACAAGAATACGTTTTTTTACATGATGCCAGACCCAAGGCCGCTACACAGGCGATTAAAGCGATTGTTTTCATAATTTAGATTTATTAAGTTATTATGGCCCGAAAATAGTAATTTTTCACAATGCCTTTTGAGGAATTTGAAAAAAACTATAAATCGGATCGTTTTTAGAAGGAATTGCCATAAGTTTGCTCCAAAAAAAATATGAACCGGGATTTTGTTGATTTTCGCTCTGATACAGTTACAAAACCGTCTGCGGAAATGCTGGATAAGATGTTTCACGCTTCGGTTGGAGATGACGTTTATGGGGAAGATCCGACAGTGAATGAATTACAGATATTTGCAGCACAACTTTTTGGTAAGGAAGCTGCTTTATTCTGCGCAAGCGGAACACAAACCAATCAGATCGCGATCAACATTCATGTTAAACCCGGTGGAGAAGTTATTTGCCACGAAGAAAGTCATGTGTATAAATACGAAGGAGGAGGAATTGCCAAGAATTCAGGTGCTTCTGTTCGGTTGTTACATGGAAACCGCGGACGTTTAACTGCGGCTGAAATTGAAAAATGGATTATGCCCGATGACATTCACTTCCCGGTAACACAATTGATTTCACTTGAAGATACCGCAAACCGGGGTGGAGGTGCTGTTTATAATTTTCAGGATATTGAAGAAATTGCCCGCTTGGCAAAGTCAAGAAACATTCCGCTTCACTTGGATGGAGCACGTGTTTTTAATGCATTGGCGGTTAATGACATTGAAATAAAGAAATACGCTTCACAGTTCGATTCCATTTCAATTTGTCTTTCGAAAGGTTTGGGCGCTCCGGTTGGATCTCTTTTGATTGGAACAAAGGAGTTTATTCACCAGGCGAGAAGAGTACGGAAAGTAATGGGCGGAGGAATGCGTCAGGCAGGATTTTTAGCTGCTGCCGGTTTGTACGCCTTAAAGCATAATGTTGACCGGCTTACTGAAGATCATGCAAAAGCAAAAGAACTGGAAAGTGCTTTTCTAAAATGTGATTGGGTTGAAAACACTTTGCCGGTTGAAACAAACATTTTAGTTGTAATTTTGAAAGAGGAAACAAAGCGTGACTTTTACATTCAGAAATTCGGAGAATTAGGAGTGAAAGTTTCTGCATTTGGTCCCGGAATGATCCGCTTGGTTACTCATTTGGATATTTCGCAGGATGATGTAAAATACACGATAGAACAACTTAATAAGATATGAAGCTATTCACAGTCGCTGTTATTGTATGTATGTTGGTGCCGATGGTTTCCTGTTCGGATAATGAAAAAGAGACCCTCTCACTGGAAGATATCTCGCACACCTCCGACAAATTTGATCACGTTGATGATTCAAAAGGAACAATTGAAATCAAAGATGAAAAGCCGAAGAAAGGGTATTTCCTCACAGCTTTTGACTCAATCTACAAAGACGCATCCTGGTTTAGGCTGGACAGCCTGCTTTTCCCGGATCGTTTCGGACCCTCAAAAATGGAAAAATGGTACCTCTTAAATCAGAAGGACAGCATCGTTGCGCTTCATTACGAGTTTAAAGACAGCCTGAGAACTAAAAATGCATTTTTCAATTGGCTCGACTGCTACGGACCGAAATGTGTTTCTTACCAGGTCAGAGCCCAATTCAGAAAGCAGAGTAGAAATTCCTTGTTTTTGATCGGAGAAAATCACCTGGTCTATATCGAATCCAAATTTCCAATTGCAGCAGCGAAACTGGTTGGAATACTAAACGAAGAAAAGGAAGATCAGAATTGGATCTATGTGGTGGAAATTCCCGGAAGAAAAAAAACACGTTGGTCGACCATTAAAGAAGGGGAAATAAAAAGACTTCAAGACATCAAGACATCAGGATATTAAGACTAATAATTCAAGTCCTAATATCCTAAAATCTGGATGTCCTAATATCAATAAAAAGATGAAAGTAGTAAACAGAGGATTCATTTACGTAGAACCAAAACAAGCCTTTTGTGATTGGGCGAAACAACACGACGAAGATTTCGATTTCGATGAATCGGATGATTTGGAAGGCAATTTGTATTTGATAGAAGAAGATTTCTTCGAATATGAGCCATTGATCGAATCGCATTTCAAAAAGATCATGAAAAATGAATGCCTGGCTGTGGTAGATTCTGATGAAGATTATCCCAAGCCAACTCTCGATTTATTTCTTGAATGGTTTACCATTCGTGTTGGATCAAGTGTTTTTGATACCCAAAAAACCGATCTGGAAAGTGACAAGTTATAAATGGCTGTTGACCGATTTGTGAAATCAATTCACCGATTTTAATCTCCGTTTTCTGTTTTTTCAATCTAATTTAGCCTCGTAATTTTTTATTATGAAGTATTTACTATTGCTTATGGGCCTGATTCCGGCCTGTCTGATGGCGCAAACGACGATTGAAGGAACGGTTGTAAACCAAAATGGAAAACCTGTTCCAATGGCTACCATTTTTGTCAAAGGAACAACCGATGGCGGACAATCCAATGAAAAGGGAGTTTACAAATTAACAACCTCGATGACCGGGAAACAAACGCTTGTTATCCGTGGAGACGAATTGGAAGAGCAAAATATCGAGGTGACTCTGAATGGAACACCGCTTGTTCAGAATATCAAAGTGAGTCAGTCAAAAGCCATTGAAGAAGTAGTGATTTCAGCAGGAACAATGTCTGCTTCCAATGATCGTTCGGTGGCTATTCTGGATCCCTTGGATATTGTGACCACTGCCGGCGGACAGGGAGATATTGCCGGGGCAATTCAAACCTTACCCGGTGTTCAGAGAAATGGCGGTGATCAGACCGGTTTAATGGTTCGCGGTGGAGATGTAAGTGAAACCTCTTTCATTGTAGACGGATTGGTTGCACAAAATGCGTTCGGAAGTTCGGTTCCCGGCGTTGCTCAGCGAACTCGCTTTAATCCCTTTCAATTCAAAGGGACAGCTTTCAGTACAGGTGGTTATACCGCTCGTTACGGACAGGCATTGTCTTCCGTTTTGGATTTAAGTACCCTGGACCTTCCGGATCAGACCAACATCAATATCGGTGCAAACTTTGCAGGAATCTTTTTGGGCGGTACCAAATTAATGGAGAGCAGTGCAGTGGAATTTACCGGGTATTATCAAAATTTATCTCCCTTCCTGGCATTGGCTAAGGCTAACGTAAAGTTTTATGAAGCCCCTCAGGGATTCGGTTTTTCCGGACGTTATGTGGCAAAGACATCTACGAGAGGAATGTTCAAAACGACCTTCAATCAAACGTATAATAGCTCCGGTCTGGAAATTCCAAATCCGGAAGTGGCAGGAGCAAGCATGAAATTCGGGCTGAAGAACCAGAATACATATGTCAATACGACCTTCAAAAACTTCATCAACGATAAGTGGCTTTATTATGTAGGTTTTTCATTAAGCAACAATGACGATGATATTACCTGGGATACACTGGTTTCTACAAGAACCGATAAACGGGTGCAGGGACGCGGAGAAATGGTTTACACAGCCGGAAACCGCTTCAAAATGGTGATCGGAACGGAGTTGCAACATTTTCAATATGGTCAGACATTTGACACATTAATCGGTGGGTTTTCGGAAATGCTCAGTGCTGGATATGTTGAAGCGGATATTATTCCATTCCGAAATTTTGCGATCAAGCCGGGAGTTCGGGCAGAATATTCCAAACTGCTGGCCAAAGGAAATATTTCTCCACGTCTGGCAATGGCTGTCAAAACCGGTAAAACCAGCCAAATCTCTTTCGCCTCGGGTTATTTTTACCAGCTGGCTTCACAAAATTACCTGATGCAGGGCTACCGGCCGGATTTTCAAAGGGCATTACACTTAATGGCAAATTACCAGATTCTTGCCAAGAATCGTATTTTCCGACTCGAAGGATATTATAAGTCTTACGATCAGCTGATCAGGGAGCAGGGAGTTGCTTATACACCAAATGCTTTCCGTTTCAATTATGGAATGGTGGATAACAGTGGTTCAGGATATGCACAGGGAATTGATGTGTTCTGGAGAGATAAGAAAAGTATCAAAAACTTTGATTACTGGATTTCTTACAGTTACATAGATACTAAACGTTTGTATCAGAACTACATCAGCAAAGTCACTCCGGATTATGTTTCCGACCACAATTTGAATGTAGTAATGAAGTACTTCTCCATGAAACTGCAAACCAGTTTCTCAATGACGTACAGCTATGCCAGCGGAAGACCGTATTACAATCCGACGAGCACGCGTTTCCTTGGAGATCGCTCACCGGATTACCACAATTTGGCTTTCACAGCAGCATATTTAACAACAATTAAAAAGATGTTTACGGTCTTTTATATTAGCTTAGACAATATTACCAACCAACACAATGTGTTGGGATACAGATACAGCTACGACGGAACCCAGAGATATGATGTAAAACCTCCGTTTTATTTCAATATCTTCTTCGGATTCAATATGTCACTGAAAGAATTTAACAAAGACGAACTTTAATTATAGACTATGAAACAAGTAATCCTCGCGGTGGTTTTAGCATTTACACTACAAGCAAATGCTCAAGATGAGATTAAAAAAGAATTGGAGCCTATTTGTGCAACCTTTGATTCCACTTATACCTTGGAAGGCTGGAAGGCAAAGTCAGATCAGTTAGCTCTGGTAAAAGGAAAATATCCTGAAAATTGGATGCCGGCTTATTACTATGCATACTCGTGTATCCAGATGTCGTACTTCGAACCGACCTTGGCAATCAAAGATGCGCTGGTTGATAATGCGGAAGAGCAAATGGCGAAAATAGAAACGTGTCCCTTAACAGATGAGGTTCATATCATGAAAGCGCTGATTGCAAACGCACGGATTGGTGCCGATCCTGAAAACCGCTGGCAGAAATACGGAAAGATCTTTGATGAGAATCTGAAATCGGCAAAAGCGATCAATGAGAATAATCCGCATATCTATTTGTTGAAAGGTATTTCTACTTTTTATACTCCTAAAATGTTTGGCGGAGGTGCAAAAAATGCAAAAACATATTTTGAAAAAGCCAAAGTGAAATACGATCTGGTTACTTCTACGGATGTAGATAAACCATATTGGTGGGGAAGAAGCACATGTATTTACTTCTTCGGTGAAATTGAGAAGGAATTGAATAAATAAGAAAAAAAGGGGAGCGATGCATCGCTCCCCTTTTTTTTATGCTTTTTCTATCAATTTTGAATTATAATACTGAATATCGGAACTGACCTCTTTCTCAATCCAATTCGGAAGTTCAAAAGTTTCATCTTCTGACTCCAGTTCGATCTCAGCAATCATCAGTCCTTCAAGCTTGCCGTGGAAAATATCAACTTCCCATTTCTTTTCACCTACGATCAGTTCATAGCGTTCTTTTTCCAGGACTTTTGCACAGAAATCTGCCAGTAACTGGTTCGCATCCTCGAAAGGAATTTCATATTCAAACTCATCTCTTGAAATACCGATCGTTTTTCCTTTGATCGTCAGGTATCCTTTATCACCTTTTGTACGCACCCGGACTGTTTTGCCATCCAAGTCCGAAATATATCCTTGCCTTATTTTTTTCGATTGCAGGTATTTGACAACATCAAGTATTGTCTCACCAACTAAATATTTCCGCTCGATTTCTTTCATTTGATATATTTCAGGACTACAGGATTCAATTCTTAATATCCTGACATCTTAAGAATCTTACTGTCCAATTTCGACTAAAATACAACACATTTTGGAAAAACAGCCGGCTAATTCGCAAACCAAACGGATTATGCTATCTTCGCAATATGCAGGTGATTCTGACATTTGATTACGAATTGTTTTTTGGAACAAGCACCGGAAGCGTGCAAAAATGCATGATTGAACCAAGTGATCGACTGTTGGCAATAGCAAAGAAACACCAGGTTCCGATGGTGTTTTTTGTAGATGTAGGATTTTTGATCAAGCTTCAGGAATACAAAGATCAATACCCAAACCTGGAAACTGATTTCAGGCAAATTGTTGCTCAGTTGCAGGAAATGCAAAATTTGAACTGTGAAATCCAATTGCATATTCATCCGCATTGGGAAAAATCCCGCTACGATGGAAAAAAATGGCTGGTGGTAACCGATGGTTGCTATAAACTTTCGGATTTTCCGGATGCAGAAGCTGAAGCGATTGTGCGAAAATACCATGGATTCTTAACGGATCTGACGGGAAAGAAGCCAAGTACTTATCGTGCGGGAGGCTGGTGTATTCAGCCCTTTGAACAAATTGAAAAGGTTTTTCAGGACCTTGAAATCGAGAAGGATTCAACAGTATTTCCTGGCGGGAAGTTCGAATCCGAACACTATCAGTTCGATTTTACCAATGTGCAGCCTTTTGGTAAACCTTACAGGTTCCAGTCAGATGTCACGAAGGCAGAGGAAAACGGATATTTCCTGGAAATTCCGATCTCTTCCTGGGAATTTTCTCCTTTATTCTATTGGCGTTTGTACATTTTGGGAAGATTGAATCCTGGTGATCATAAAATGATCGGAGATGGCTCTTTTTTGGCTCAGCCGGGAAGGAAAAAGTCCGTTTTACTTCATAAAACATGGAATCACGTAAGTTCTGACGGATATTATGCTTCACAGTTAAAAAAGCAGGCAAGGTGTTATCAGGCTAAGCAGGTACCGGTTTTCGTAGTGATCGGTCACCCGAAAGGAATGACCAATTATTCATTAAAGGAATTGGAATCGTTCATTTCAAAGACGAAAACGGTCTATAAATTCATTAATTATCAATCATGCAGTTTGTAAGCGTAAATTCTGAAGAGGAAAAGAGACGATGGGATGAACTGGTTTCATCGAGTAGTGCTTCTGTATTCTCAGAGTCAGCTTACCTGGATGCAACTGCTGAAAATTGGGTGGTTTTGTATACCGGCAACTTTAAATCGGGGATGGCTTGTCCGTATGTCGTGAAAGGCGGAGTGAAAATTTTGGTAACCCCGTTTTTTAATCGTTTTATGGAATGGATTGGTGATCCTGTTCCGGAAGAGCAGATTCTGAAAGCATTGAAAAGTGAATTTCAGGTTGCAGATCTCCAGGTAGGAAAGGGGTTTAGTCTGGATCAACGTATTTACCAAAACCTGGTCCCCGGGAAATTGAAGTTAAATCAGCAGGCCAAAAGATCTTTAAATAAATCGGCTGAATTTGCTGTGAAGAAAGAGGAGAATATTCCCCTGATGCTGAATTTGCTGAGAAATGAATTGTTGAATCGCATTCATGGAATCAATGAGCAAACCCTTCCGATCCTGGAGAAACTTGTTACCGCTTATAAAGATAAGCGCCTGGAACAATACAATTTATATAGGAACGATGAATGGCTTGGAGGAGTTTGGACGCTGGAATCGGATTCAACGGTGCTTTATTTGAAAGGAACAACAACTGAGGAAGCAAAGAAATCAGGAGGAATGTACAAACTGATGCTGACTGCAATTGAAGATGCCGGTTCCAAAGGAAAAGTCTTTGATTTTGGAGGTTCAAATGTAGAATCTGTCCGGAGATTTAATTTGAATTTCGGCGCGGAAGATGTTGTATATTCGCAATTGAGCTGGAATAATGCTCCTTTGTGGTGGAGAATGCTTAAAACGATACGAGATAAATGGATAAAAAAGTAGTCATGATTACCGGTGCAACCGGTGGATTAGGTTCTGCAATGGTGAAGCATTTTGAAAAGCAGGATGTGAAATTGGCGTTGCATACATTCCAGCAGGATCCGTTTGATGTGGATTGCGAACACGCTTGGTTTAAAGCTGATTTGCGGGATGAGAACCAGGTTAAAAATCTGGTATCAAGTGTGCTTGCCAATTTCGGAAAAGTAGATGTGCTTATCAATAATGCAGGGATTTCGAAAAACGGGATGAGCTGGAAGCTTTCTTCCGCAGATTTCAACGAAGTGATTGCTGTAAATTTAACTGCTCCTTTCTTATTGTGTCACGGATTAATTCCGGCTATGCGCAGCAATAATTTTGGACGGATCATCAATATTTCATCTGTTGTAGCACAAACCGGGGTTCCGGGAACTGCAGCCTATGCTGCAAGTAAAGCCGGGATTTTGGGCTTAACCAAAACAATTGCAAAAGAACTTGCTAGTCAGCCGATTACATGCAATGCGTTAGCACTGGGATACTTCGACCAGGGAATGATTTCTGAAGTTTCGGCTGAAATGCAGGAACAGATCATTTCGCAAATCCCGAAGAACAAACTCGGAGGTGTGGAAACGGTTTTGGCAGCGATTGACTGGCTTTTGAAAGACGAATCGGATTATGTAACCGGGCAATCGATTTCTTTGAATGGCGGGTTGTTTACCTGACTTATTCCCTTAAATTTGTATTGAACAAAACCAAATAGCACGATCAACAATGTTTCCAAAAAAAAATATTCCCCGGTGGATTATAATTCTGATTGATTTATTCATTTCGGCCTTTTCTTTGGTGATCGCTTATCTTATTCGTTTTGATATCAAAGCAGGTGATGCGGAGTGGAGAAATGAGTTGGAAATTGTTAAGTACTCGTTTATTGTTTTTTTTGCTGTACGGCTGATCGTTTTCCTGTCCTTTGGAATTCAGAAAGGAATTGTCCGTCATACCTCAACATCTGATTTTAAGCGTTTGTTTTTAGCAACTACAACGACTTCCGTTGTTTTTGTTATTCTTGGTATTATTCGCTTTAACTGGATTGACGGCTATTATCTTTTTCCGATCTCTATTGTTGTGATCGAATACGTTTTTTGTTTCTTTTTCCTTGCAGTTTCAAGGTTTGTTGTCAAGTTGTTATACCTGGAATCCGTAAAATCAAGCAGCGAACAAAAACTGGTTCTGATTTATGGTGCCGGAGTTTCCGGGTTGATTGCAAAAAGGATCATTGAGAAGGATGTGCGGATCAACTTAAAGGTTTTTGGCTTTGTGGATGACAATAGCCGAATCTCCGGAAACAGGATCGAAGGGGTTGAAGTGTTTCATAGTTCTAAGCTTGCAGAAATTCTTCAGAAGAATAAAATTTACCAGGTTATTATCGCGATACAAAATTTAGATCCTGAGCGCAGAAGCAATATCGTGGAGAAATGTATTGAAAGCGGGGTAGAGGTGAAAAAGGTTCCCAGCCCCAAAAGCTGGATCAACGGAGCATTTACCGCGAATCAGATAGCGCAGGTAAACATTGAAGATCTCTTAGGGAGAACACCTATTGTCCTTAATCAGGAGAAATTGGCTGATGGCTTGGCAAATCAGGTAATTCTCGTTACGGGAGCAGCGGGTTCTATTGGTTCAGGGATAGTTCGCCAGGTATTGGAATACCGTCCTAAATTGGTAGTGTTGCTCGATCAGGCTGAATCTGCATTGTACGATTTGGAATTTGAACTCAGGCAGCTAAAAGATATTCCGCCATTTGAAATTGTGATCGGAGACATTTGCAATGAAGAACGAATGGAAGTCCTGTTCGATACGTTTAAACCTTCCTGGATCTTTCACGCAGCTGCTTACAAGCATGTGCCGATGATGGAGATGAATCCATCGGAAGCGGTAAGGAACAACGTAAAAGGGACAAAGATTTTGGTTGACCTGTCGAATAAAAAAGCCGTTCACAAATTTGTTATGATCTCAACGGATAAAGCTGTAAATCCCACCAATGTGATGGGAGCCAGTAAACGGATCGCTGAAATTATTGCCCAGGCAGCAAATAACGGACAAACACAATTCATCACCACACGCTTTGGAAATGTTTTGGGATCAAACGGTTCCGTTATTCCTTTATTCAGAAGGCAAATTGAACAGGGAGGCCCGGTTACCGTAACAGATGAACGCATTACGCGTTATTTTATGACCATTCCCGAAGCTTGCCAATTGGTTCTGGAGGCAGGAATCATGGGAAGCGGCGGTGAGATTTATGTTTTTGACATGGGGAAATCCGTGCGAATAGTTGACCTGGCCAAAAAAATGATCCAGTTGTCAGGATTGGAACTGGGAAAAGACATTGAAATCAAGTTCTCAGGACTCAGACCCGGAGAGAAACTTTACGAAGAATTATTGAACGATGCTGAAAATGTCCAGGAAACACATCACCCGAAGATTTTAATCGCGTCTGAAAGAGAAATAGATGAAAAGGTCTATCAGGTCATTAAAGATCTTTTGGATGCAGTCGGTAAAGCGGACAACTTTGCCCTGGTTCAGTTAATGAAAGATGTTGTTCCCGAATTTATTTCAAACAACTCGGAATACAGTGTGTTAGATAAAAAATAGATCATGTTAGATTCGTATAGATTACAAGTTCGTTTTTCTGATTGCGATATGATGCAACATGTAAACAATGCTGTTTATTTGCATTATTTTGAAGAAGCGCGGATTCATTACTTCAGGCAAATGCTTGGCACTGATTGGGATTGGAAAAAAACAGGTGTAATACTTCGTAAAAATGAGTTGGAGTACCTCAAACCGGTTTTCCTGTCAGATCCTGTTGAGATTTTTATTTACCTGAAACATGTGGGAGAAAAAAGTTTTACTTTATCTTACGAAGTGAAAGTGCTTAACGAAGTGAAAACAACCGGGAGTTCCGTGTTGGTTTGCTACGATAGTGTTAACCAATGTTCCATTTCGATTCCCAAAAGGATGAGGGAGGCTTTGAGTAAGCTTTCCCTAAAGCTGGAACAATAATTGATTGAAAAATTAGACATCAGGACTTTAGGTATTAAGATTTTAAGATTAGATTGAATGTTTTAACGATTCGAAGTCCTAAAATCCTGTAGTCCTAAGATCTTAAAATCCAATAAAATGAGAATTCTACTTGCAATATTTTGTATTTTTTCCTTAGCGGTTTCCGCTCAACCGAAGTTTGGTGTTTCAAGGAAAGATTCGGTTCCTTGTTATCAAAAAGCTGCAGACCGTTCGAAACAACGCTATACCGAATGGGAATGCGGAAAGATTGCCGGGGTGGTGGATTGTAATCAGAAACTTGAAATGGGTGCTGATGGAAAAAGAGTGGTAACCAGTTCCCAGAAAATGCCTTTCTCAGGAATATGTGAAACCTGCCACATGAATGGGATTCTGGAGCGCAGAGTCACATTTGTGGATGGATTTGCAAATGGAATCGATACCACTTACTACAAATCCGGATGTATCATGGTAATCCGTTCTCATGTTCAGGGAGTTGAAAGCGGACGCTGGACTTATTTCAACGATTCTACACAAATTCCTGCCTGGGAGAAAACTTATGAAATGGGACAGCTTGAAGGTCCGCAGTTGACCTATAATTCGAGGGGAGATACAGTCAAACTGGAAAATTATTCCGGGGGAGTTTTAAACGGACCTAAAATTACTTACGACTCCAAGGGAGTTAGAAATAAAAAAGCAAACTATGTAAAAGGTGTGCTGGAAGGACCGTTTTTTCTGTATAATCGAAAAGGAGATATTATTGAGGAATTGAATTATAAAGAAGGTAAAAAACACGGGATTCAGTATTACTATTACGATGATGGAAAATTGCTTCGTACTGAAAATTGGGATATGGATTCCCGGAACGGAGAGTTCAAAACACTGTTCTACGATCAGACGCTGCAATCCATTGAGAACTACAAAAAAGTTACTCCGAAGCCAAATCAATATGTAACGGCTGAATTGTATGCCTGCCCGACCAAAGAAGTAGCTGAGGCATTAGGACAAATGCTTTATGAGAAAAAACCGAAATCAGAGGCATTGGATAGCTTAAAGGATGCAAATATCGTTGTAAGCTATTTAAGAGGAGAAGCCCTTAGTGAACATGCGGTTTTAAAAGGAAATAACCTGGCAAAAGGTGTGAACAAACCCATTAAATCCGGGAAGTTGTATTATATCGCAGTAGTAAGTGAACTGAAATCAATGACAAAAACGGAAGTGCGTGAGGGTTTATTTGAGGACCGTTTCCCGGATGGGAAAGTAAAAAGCCGCGCAATCTACAAAAAAGACATCCTGATAGAAGAACACGTGTTTGACGAACAGGGTAGAGAGATCCGGACATTTGGCGGAGCTGCCACTTCAGGTAAAGAAGACGATGCTATGCCAACAACCAAGAAGGAAAAAGAGAAGAAAAAGAAAGAGCCTAAGAAAAAAGAAGAAACAAAACCGGAGGAAACAAAGCCGAAGGAGGGAGAATGATCGAGAATAAAAACGTAGGGGCGGAAAATTTTCCGCCCCTACGTTTTTATATAATTTGGACTATTATTTCCATTCCAACAATTTGGTTTCAAAACCGTCAAATACTGCATAGGTGTTGTAGTTGATCCATTCACCCAAATTGATATAGCTTGCACGTTCATTGATCTGGATAGTCATAGGAAGATGACGGTGACCGAAGATGTAATAATCCTGGGCTTCAATTGCTTCCTGTTCTTTGCAGTATTGAACCAGCCATTCTTTTTCTTCTCCTAAAAACTGACTGTCCGAATCTCCAGTAGCAATTCTGCTTTTTCGAGAAAAATAATTTGCCAAAGCAATTCCAAAGTTCGGATGCAAACGCGCAAATAACCATTGTGACCATCGTGCCGCAAAAACCTTCTTTATAAACTTGTAGCCGCGATCCCCGGGACCTAAACCATCTCCATGACCGATTACGAATTTTTTGTCGTTATACACCCTGTAAATAGGTTCACGGTAGATCTTCACTCCCAGTTCCTTCTCGAAGTAATCAAACATCCACATGTCGTGGTTGCCGGTAAAGAAATAAACGGGAATACCGGAATCAACCAGTTCGGCTATTTTGCCCTGGATACGGACAAAACCTTTCGGGATTGCGTGCTTGTATTCGAACCAAAAATCAAAGATATCTCCAACGAGGTAGATCTCAAAAGCGTCTTCCCGGATGTGATTCAACCAGTCAATGATCCGTTTTTCGCGCTCAAGACTTGATTTTCCAACCGGTACGCCTAAATGAAAATCAGAAGCAAAGTATATTTTCTTTCCGTTTGGAACTTCCATATTAGAATCCGAAGATCGTTTTAAGTGCCTGCTCCAATTCTACACTTCTTAGTTTTGTGTCGATAATGTTTCCGTCTTTATCAATTAATACGGTAAATGGAATCGAGGAAACCTGGTAAAGCTTCGCTACTTCATTGGACCAGTATTTCAGGTCGGAAACATGATTTGGCCAGATTAGTTTATCTTTTTCGATAGCTGCCAGCCAGGGAGCTTTGTCTTTGTCAAGAGAAACACTCATTACTGTAAATCCGGCATCTTTGTATTTGTTATATAATGCAACCACATTTGGATTTTCCTTTCTGCAAGGTCCGCACCAGGAAGCCCAGAAGTCAAGCAGAACAACTTTTCCTTTCAGATCGGCTAAAGAAATGGGTTTCCCGTTCACGTCGTTTTGAGTGAAATTCGGAGCCGGTTTACCGGAAGCCAGGAAGTTTTGTTTGTCTTTTTGTGCTTTTAACTGGTCGTAACTGTTTTTCGCATTTTGAACACTCGGTGAAGAGGGGAAAGCAGCCAATAACTGGTTCACAATAGCTTCGTAAGTGGTAATTTCTTTGTCTGTGTCCAATGTGCTTATAACCGGTAAAAGTGCAGCGGAATTCGCGTGTTCGGAAATGAATTTTTGCCTGTAAGCTGAAAACTTGTAATATTCTGTCTGGTAAAACTTATTGATCGCTTCCTGGTTTTCAGGAGTTGCTTTCATGGCATTGATTGCAGAATCTTTTTTCTGGTTGAAATACTGCATCTGACCGACAAATTCATTCAGGGCAATACTTTCGTCCGATCCGCTAATCGTATGAAATGCGTTAATGTTGTTACCGTCTGCATTGATACGGATAGAAGAGCCTTCTTTCAAAATAATATTGATGTGCTGCTGTCCTAAACGCAAAACATAATAATCTGCAACCGGAACTTTACCCTTTAAGGTATAGTTTCCTTTTTTATCGAGTTTCCCTTTAATGTAATCAATGTAATGTGAGCCGTAGTATTGAGAAATTTTAATACTGTCGCCATTGGTATTGAATATATTTCCGCTGACTTCAACCTGAGCCGGATTTTGACCGAAAGCAATGCCGGATAAAAGTGTTAAACAAAGAATAAGGTGTTTCATAGTTAATTCTTTTTGTTAATGCAGATAAATGATCATCCACTATTGCGGATTCTTAGTTTTTTGCGAGTTGTTCTATCAATTTCTGTTCCAATTGTGGACCTCTCAGTCCGACACCCACAATGTTTCCTTCTCTGTTTAAAAGAACCGTGTGAGGAATGCCCTGAATCCCGTAAGATTGAACAAGCGGTGTTTGCCAGCCCATCAGATCGGAAACATGATTCGGCCAAAGTAGTCCGTCTTTGTCGATGGCAGCTTTCCATGCAGTCGGGTCCTGGTCAAGAGAAACGGAGAATATCTCGAATCCCTGACCTTTATACTTTTTATACAAACGAACCACATTCGGGTTTTCTTTGCGACAAGGAGCGCACCAGGATGCCCAAAAATCGATCAAAACGACTTTTCCTTTCAGATTGGACAAACGCATTTCTGTTCCGCCGGTATTTTTTAACGCAATTTCAGGAGCAGCCATCGTACCGGAATTATACTGCTGGTAATTTTGATACTGGGCATCTATTGCTGCCACTTGTTGCGATAACATTCCGGTAATGGGTGAATCGGCATAATTTCGCTGAAACGCAGTTTCTATTTTTCTCAGATCTTCCAGGTTCTCCGGGTCCCAATCGGCAAATCCCGTTTCCTGCGACGGCATGATCAAATTGACAAGAATAATGTTTACCGGGTTCGCCGGATCCTTGCGGATTTGTTGTTGCGAAAAGCGCACAATAGGTTTTTTCAATTGTGCAAACCGTGCCAGCTGTTTTTCCTGGTCCTTAATTTTAGGCAGCTCTTCCATTTGCTTTTTGGCAAAATCACTGAACAACACCATGTATTTTGTGAGTGGCTTCGCCCATTTAGTTCCGGAGAAAGAAGGGGTGATCGCAAATGTTTCCTTTGTTGCATTCAAGACCACTTTGTCATCGATATCCATTGGAATGACAACCGCATTTTTACCGCTTTCGCCCAAAGACAAAGAGTAAATTCCCATTCCCGGAATATTTCCGTCCAGTTCAAAATTTCCGGAAGCATCCGTCATAGTTTGAGCAACTTCAATAACACCTTGCTGGGATTGTGCTTCTATTTTTAATTTCTGGTTAGGGGCACCTTTTATCTGACCCTCGATATGAAAGTTGTTAACCAGGCCGGTTTCTTCGTTCACAGAACTGTCCCCGCAGGAAGCGAGTAAAACTATTCCCGAAAAAAGCACACTAAAAAAAGAAAAACGATTCATCAAACTGTTTGTATTAATTCGCGCAATAATGCGTTTGTTGTTTTTGGATCTGCCTTGCCACCGGAAGCTTTCATGATCTGTCCCATAAAAAATCCGGTTAACTGATTCTCTCCTGCTTTAAAACGGGAAACTTCACCAGGGTGTTGCTCGAAAACTCCTAAAATAACTTCTTTTAATGAGTCAGCATTGGATTCCTGAATGATGTTCAAAGAAACCGCCAATTCATCGATAGCCGCACCCGGATTTTCGATCAATGCAGGAAAAAGCTTCTGTGCAGCAGCAGAGTTGGAAACTTTACCGCTTTCGATCAGATTAATAATTCCGGCAATTTGCTTCGCGGAAACAGGTAAATCTTCGATTTCTAAACCATTTTGGTTCAGGTAAGATTTTACTTCACCCATTACCCAGTTGGCAGCCGATTTGTAATTTTTTGTATTCGAGATAACTTCCTCAAAGAACAAGGCAATCGATTTGGAATCCGTTAGAATTCCGGCATCGTAATCGGAAAGCTTTAAATCGCGGGTATATTTTGCATACAATTCTCTTGGAAGAGCAGGCATTTTCGCTTTTACCTGATTCACATATGTTGCATCAACAACCAATGGCTGTAAATCCGGTTCGGGGAAGTAACGGTAATCATTCGCTGCTTCTTTGCTTCGCATGGAGATTGTAATTCCTTTTAAAGCATCAAAACTGCGTGTTTCCTGTGAAATACGTTCACCGTTTTCCACTGCAATTATCTGGCGCTCAACTTCGAATTCGATGGCACGCTGTACATTGCGGATTGAGTTCATGTTTTTCACCTCGACTTTTGTGCCAAATTCCGCTGCACCTTTCAGACAAACGGAAATATTCGCATCACAGCGCATAGAGCCTTCCTCCATGTTCCCATCACAAATGTCCAGGTAACGAACCAATCTGCGGACTTCAGTCACGTAGTTGTAAGCTTCCTGGCTTGAACGGATTTCCGGTTCGGAAACGATTTCCAGCAGGGGAGTTCCGGCCCGGTTCAAATCCACCAATGTGTCATACAAATCTACATCGTGAATCGATTTACCTGCATCTTCTTCCATGTGGATCCGTGTCAAACCGATCGTTTTCTCCTGGTTATCTTCTGTTTTAATCACAATGGATCCACCGGTACAGATAGGAGTTGTATCCTGTGTAATCTGGTATCCTTTCGGAAGATCGGGGTAGAAATAATTTTTGCGTGCAAAATGCTGGTGTTCTGCAATGGTACTGCCGCAAGCTAAACCAAGTTTAACTGCAAATTCAATGGTTTTTTTGTTCATCACAGGCAATGTTCCCGGATGTCCCAAAGTAATCACACTCACATTGGTGTTCGGATGTGAGCCGTATTCATTGATGTCGGAAGAATAGGCCTTTGTTTTGGTTAACAACTGCACATGGACTTCCAATCCAATGACAACTTCGTATTTATCTCTTATTTCTTTATCCATTTTTATAGACTTGAGACATTAGACCAAAGACATTAGACAAAGCTTTTATCAAGTCTTTTGTCTAGCGTCTATAGTCTTAAGTCTTTTTATATTTTCGAAATCAACTCACGCATAATTAATGTCATTTTCGGCTCTTGTCTGCTTGCCACATCGATTACGTCCTGTAAACTTACCTTTTGAATTTTTCCGGGAACCCCCAAATCTGTAATAATCGAGATCGCAAAACATGGAATTTCCATGTGACGGGCCACAATGACTTCAGGAATAGTAGACATTCCAACAGCGTCAGCTCCGATTGCACGAACGTATCCATATTCAGCCGGTGTTTCCAATGTTGGTCCGGTCAAAGCCGCGTATGTTCCTACTGAAACTTTAATATTGTTTTCTGCAGCAATGTTTTTGGCTACTTCAATCATTTGATGATCATAAGGCTCGCTCATATCCGGGAAACGGGGACCTAATTCATCGATGTTTTTACCGATCAGAGGATGAGCAGGGAACAGGTTGATATGATCGTTCAAAATCATGATCTCACCAACAACGAAATCCGGGTTTACACCACCGGATGCATTACTCACGAACAAACGTTCGATTCCCAATAACTTCATTACCCGAACAGGAAAAGTAACCTGCTGCATGTTGTAACCTTCGTAAAAATGGAAACGGCCCTGCATAGCAACCACTTTTTTTCCACCTAAATTCCCGAAAATCAATTTCCCGGAATGACTTTCCACAGTAGAAACAGGGAAGTGTGGGATATCCTGGTAGGAAATCTCATCAATCACTTCAATTTCTTTAACCAATCCGCCTAATCCGGTTCCCAGGATGATCCCGATACTTGGTTTAACCTGTGTTTTGCTGTTGATATAATCAGCAGCTTCTTTCATTTGCTCTAACAACATAATTTTTGAGTAATTCTTTAAAATCTTCTTCTCTGTCTATTTTTAACGAAATGCTTTGTACAAAAAATGGAATATTGCTTTCTAAAATCACTTCTTTCCACTCTGCAAAACGCACCGCATCTTTTTCGGTTGTAACTACCACACAACGTTGGTTTGCAAAAGTAGCAACTTTTTGCTGAATTTGTTGAATATCCTCACGGGTAAAGCTGTGGTGATCCGGGAATTTCAATGCTTCAACCCGATGGTTTTCAGCTAAAAAACGATATAGCGGTTCGGGCCGGGCAATTCCTGTCACCAATATAATTTGATCAAAGGGTTCCCAAATTGCTCCGAAAAGGCCTTTTAAAGTTCCGTAAACAACCTCACTAAAGAATATTCTATCCTGTTCAAGGGGAATTTTTTTTCGAAAAGGCAGTTTGTCGTTTTCAGTTAATCCGTCCGGACATTTGGTCACAAGTGCAAGATCTGCCCGTTTCATCCCTGCTCTGGGTTCTCTTAAATTTCCTGCTGGGAAAACAAAGTCCGAGAATACAGGCCTGTCATAGGTCATGAGTAAAATATTCAATCCTGCTTTTACGGCTCTGTGCTGAAAGGCGTCATCCAATAGAATAAGAGAATCTTCGTTGTTTTTTCGGATCCAGTCGACCCCGATTTGCCGTTTTTCAGCTACTATCACCGGAATTTGATGATTGAAGTTTGTCCAGTACATCATAGGCTCATCGCCGATCTCGCTGGCAGTGCTTTGACTGTTTGCTATGTGCAGACCTTGTGTCTTTCTGCCGTATCCGCGTGATAGGATCACCGGTCTTTCTGCTTTGAATAAGTTCGCAATGTAAGCAGTTAACGGGGATTTACCGGTTCCGCCAACGGTAATATTTCCAATACAGATGGATGCTCCCTGGATCGGCTGGGATTTAAAAAGCCCGATGTTGTAGAACCAGTTCCTAATACTTACAACCAAGCCGTAAAGCCAGGAGAAAGGGAGTAAAACAATCCGCCATGAATACATGGAGGTAAAGATAATGGAAATCCTTTATTTCAGTTAATGCAAACTGTTACGGGAAGTGGTATTATTCTTTTTCGGTTACCTGGTAATTACTGGAATTGCCGAATGCTGTCTATTTGGAAATTAAACGGCTGAATTCGCTGCTTAATTCCTGAAAAACTTTCTCAAGAATAGTTATAACTTTCTCTTCAGCTTCCCGGAATTCAACGCTTCGATGATGTGCTGCAAGGGAATTTTCCACTGTGTCCTGCACAATATTAATTTCTGTAAATTGATGTTTGATCTCATTGATCGATTTTATGCAGCCGGTTAGTTGACTTCGAAATTTTTCAACTACAATTTGAACGTCTTCTTGTTTGTTCCTGCCAGCAACTTCTTCTAAATGATTTTGGAGTAGTAGTACTTCATAATTATAACCGTCCAGTTTTTCAAACCAATTCCTGCTTGCATCCATTGTTTTTTAATTTTACTGATATTCGTATAAATCAAAAATACGAGGGGCTTTCGGGATAAAATATGATCTGGATCAGTTCTTTGATATTCATTTATATCGGGAAAGATGTATGAGATAAACTCGGGAATCTTTTAAATTTACGCTCATGGCCCTCATTTCTATTTTGACTCCTTTTCGCAATGCTTCAGCTTATATCCGGGAAACGGCCTTGTCTGTTTTTGCTCAGACACATGCCGATTGGGAGTGGATCCTGGTAAATGATCACAGTGCGGAAAATGAAAAGGAAACGTTAGCCGATTTGTTGAAGGATCCGAGAATCATTTTACTTGAAAACAAAGGAAAGGGAATTGTGGACGCATTGTGTACGGCTTCTGAACTGGCAAACGGGAAATACATCACACGTATGGATGCCGATGATGTAATGCCTGAATTTAAATTAGCACAAATGCTTCAGGCTTTCGAAAATAAGAAGATTCATGTTGTAACTGGAAAAGTGAAGTATTTCACCGCGACAGGATCTGTTACACCGGGTTACCTGGCGTATGAAAAATGGCTGAATGACCGGGTTGATCACCAGGATTTTTACTCTCACATTTACCGTGAATGTTCACTTGCCTCCGGAAATTGGATGATACTCAAATCGGATTTGGAACAATGCGGTGGTTTTGCTGGATTGAACTATCCGGAGGATTATGATCTGCTGTTTCGCTGGTATAAAGCAGGATATGTTATTGAGGGCTTGGATTTGATAACACATTTGTGGCGCGATCACGATTTACGGACTTCAAAAACAAGTGCCAACTATCAGCAGAAAGCATTTTTTTCTTTGAAGATCAATCGTTTTATTGCTTTGGATTGGGATCCAAAACAGCAGCTAGTTGTAAACGGAACCGGGCAGAAGGGACGTTTGACCGCTAAATTGCTGATAGGGCAGAATATTCCGTTTATTTGGGTAAGTCATGAACCGGAAAAATTCCCTAATGGTATTTTTGGGCATCCGCTGACAGGATTGAACAGGATACCGAATTGCGATCAGGCACAGATTTTAAATTCAACTCTTTTTTCAGAATCAGAATTAAAGGGATTTTATAAAACCACCATCTCAAAAATGTTTTTTTATGATTTGTAATGAATTCATTAACAATAATGAGGGATTCTCACTTCGCCTTTCCCTTAAGAATTCGTATCTTTGATCATCAAATCCTTGAAAAATGCAGGTAAAAGAGCTCGTATCTTATTTAAATCACATTGCGCCATTTGCGTACCAGGAATCGTATGATAATTCCGGATTACTGGTAGGTGACCCGAATGCTCCGGTTAAGGGAGTGCTGGTTGCTTTGGATTGTATTGAGACAGTTGTTGATGAGGCAATTTTACATGGGGCGAACGTCATCCTGACCCATCATCCCATTATTTTCAAAGGTTTGAAACGAATCACCGGTTCAAATTATGTGGAGCGAACAGTTTTGAAGGCTATCAAAAACGACATCAATCTGATTGCCATTCATACCAACCTGGATAATGTACACTTTGGGGTGAACCACATTATTTCAGAGAAGCTGGGACTTACCAATCTCAAAATACTGAGTCCGAAAGCGGCGACCAATTATAAACTGGCTGTTTTTGTGCCTCAAACTCATGCAGATCTGTTAAGAGAAGCCATGGCCAAAGCAGGTGCGGGAATGATCGGTTCTTATGATTCATGCAGCTTCAGTTCAAAAGGTGAAGGAAGATTCAAACCGGATAAGGATGCAAGTCCTTTTCTTGGAAAGCCAGGTGAACTGGAAGTTGTGGAAGAGATCAAGATCGAAGTAATTGTTTCCGAACATGCAATCTCAGCTGTTTTACATGCAATGAAAGCAACACATCCGTATGAAGAAATTGCGTACGATCTGATCGGTCTGACAAATACCAATGAATACATCGGAAGCGGTATGATCGGAACACTGCCCGAAGGAATGGAAGTCATGGAATTCCTGAATTTTGTCAAGCTCACATTTCATTGCGGAACGATCCGTTATACCAATCCAACCAAATCACCTGTAAAAACAATTGCCGTTTGTGGCGGAGCCGGAAGTTTTTTATTAAAAGATGCAATTCGGGCCAAAGCAGACGTTTTTATCACTGGTGACTTCAAATACCACGAGTTTTTCGACGCTGAAAATCACCTGATGATTGCTGATATCGGTCATTTTGAGTCAGAACAATATACTTCTGAGTGGTTAGTAGCGCAATTGAAGAAAAAATTTACTAATTTTGCGGTTCGTTTAACGAGTGTAAATACGAATCCGATAAATTATCTCTAAAGTATGGCTGCAAAAGCAAGTACAAAAGAAACAACAGTTGCTGAAAAGTTGGACGCATTATATGCGTTGCAAAAGATTGATTCTCAAATCGATAAAATTAGAACCGTTCGTGGTGAATTGCCTTTAGAGGTTCAGGATTTGGAGGATGAGATCGAAGGGCTAGAGACTAGAATCAAGAACCTGCAAGACGAAGCGAAAGAATTGGATACTGAAGTTTCCGATCGCAAGATGGCAATAAAAGATGCTGAGGCTGCGATTGTTAAGTTCAAAGATCAACAAAATAATGTACGAAATAATCGTGAGTTTGAATCGTTGGCGAAAGAAATCGAATACCAGGAGTTAGAGATTAAGTTGCACGACAAGCGCATGAAAGAAGCAAAAATCAAGATTACTGCTAAAAAAGAAGTACTTGACGAAGCAAAAGAGCGTTTGGAATTGCGTAAAGGCGATTTGAAAGTGAAACAAGATGAGTTGAACGAGATCGTTGGTGAAACGCAAAAAGAAGAGGAGGCATTGATTGCTCAGTCTGAAAAGGCAAAAGCATTGATCGATACACGATTAATTGCAGCTTACGATCGTTTACGCACAAATGCGAAAAACGGATTAGCTGTAGTTGGTGTTGATCGTGATTCTTGCGGAGGATGTTTCAATAAGATCCCGCCTCAACGTCAATTGGATATCGATACACGCAGAAAAGTAATCGTTTGCGAACATTGCGGAAGAATTTTAGTTCCTGCTGAAGTAGTAGAACAATAGAAATAGAACACTGGTTGTTGTGAAGGGATTCGTTTGTACGGATCCCTTTTTTATTTGGGGTACTTGTCTGTGGGGAATTGCACCATGTTCGTCTCAATACATCCGCAAATGTCAGTTCGAGTGTCCGGCCGAAAAGCCGGAGGTATAGAGAACCATGAGCGGGATATTCGACATGACATGAAATTCGGTACGCTCAGCCGATAATTAGTACGATTTTTAAGCCGAAAACCCAAACGAATACTTATTTTTGCACCTGAAAATTATCAATCCGTTTTTACATGGAAAAACTAGCAAAAGCTCTCTTCTCTATGAGAGCAATGGCAATGGGATTATTCATCTTCCTTTCAGCAATTGCAATCGCTACCTTTATTGAATCATACGAAACTACACAGGCCGCAAAGCTTTGGGTTTACAATGCGAAATGGTTCGAATTGTTATTGGGGTTCCTGTCAGTGAATTTAATAGCAAACATTTTCCGTTATCAAATGTGGAAGCGGGAAAAGATAGCCGTTTTGCTTTTCCATATTTCATTTATCGTGATCATCCTTGGGGCCTGGATTACCCGCTATGTTAGCTATGAAGGAATGATGATGATCCGTGAAGGAGCCGCTTCAAACGTTGTTTATACTTCCGATCCATATTTGTGGGTTAATATCAATGACGGAAAAGTGCAGTATACTCACGATACCAAAGCAATTTTAGCAGAATCCTATCCGTTTAATTCGGTATCCATGGATATTGATTTTCCGAATCATAAAAACCAGGTCTCAATAGAATACCTTGATTTCAAATCAAAACAAATCGATACGATTCAGATCGATTCAAAATATAAAACCAGTGCATTAGACATTGTCACCGATGGAATGAAGTCCAACTACATTATCAATGACGAAATTTTCTCCCTGAATGGTTTGGATATTGCTTTTACAGATCAACTGGTGAACGGAGTAAATATCTATAGAAAGAACGATACGTTGCGTTTAAGACCGAATATGCCTTTACAATACATTCCTATGAAGGAAATGCAGAAAGCACGTCAGAGCGGGATTGCTCCGCCGGATTCTGTATTTGTGAAAGTAGCCCCGGGACAAGAGATCGTATTTGCAACAACTACCTTATACCAAATCGGAGGTCAGCAGTTTGTTTTTAAACAAGAGATTCCGAATGTAGGGAAAGTTTTAGTTCCATCAGGAAGAAGAGACTTTGGTTCGGATTACCTGACAGTTAAAATAACAGATGGTTCCAAATCAAAGATCGTTCGTCTGGAAGGTGGATTGAAAATGGTTGGTGTTCCGGTTTTCTTTGAATTCAACGGGTTGAATTATCATTTGGAGTACGGGATGAAACGCATCAAAATTCCATTCTATATGAAATGTAATGACTTTATGCTGGACCGTTATCCCGGTTCGGATATGCCTTCCTCTTACGCCAGTGATTTACAGGTCCTGGATACTGCAAACAATGAATTCGGAACAAAGCATGTATTTATGAACCACGTATTGGATTACGGAGGTTACCGCTTCTTCCAGTCATCTTACGATGCAGATGAGAAGGGAACTATTCTAAGTGTAAATCACGATTTTTGGGGAACCAACGTCACTTATTTAGGTTATTTAATGATGTTTATCGGAATGATCTTCAGTTTGTTTGCTCCAAGTTCCCGTTTTAGAGAGCTTTTAAGCAATCTAAAAGCATCTAATGCAAAGGCTGCTGTAATGATGTTGTTTGCATTGAGTTCTGTGTCTGCATTCGCCCAGGATTCTCCGGAACATACGCACGACCACGATCACGATCATGATCACACTCATAATCATGCGCAGGAACAGCAGATCCCGGCAGCACCTGTAAATCCGGTGGTTTATTTTATTTCTGAGGATCAAAGTGATGAATTGGCAACTTTATTGGTACAGGACAACAGGGGAAGAATTATTCCAATGCACACCATGTGCGATCAGGTGCTTAGAAAACTATACCGCGCAAATAAGTATGAAGACAGGAATGCAGTGCAAACCGTAATTAGTATGCATATGTACCCGGATTACTGGATGAATGAAAAAGTAATCTTGGTTCCTGCTGCCTTATTTGATAAATACAATTTGACAAAATATGTTTCTTTCAGAGAGCTGACAGATGAAACCGGTAATTTTAAATGGATCAACGATTATAATGTCGCTTTGCAAAAACCGGAGTCCCAGCAATCCGAAACACAGAAGAAATTAATTAAGCTGGGAGAGAAATACCAGGTATTGCTTGGAGTTGTGAATTGGAATTTCATGAAAATCATTCCGTTAAAAGGAGATAAAGCAAATCGCTGGTTTATGCCTTTCAACCAGGAATTGATGATGAGAGACAGTGTGACCAGTCGTTTGGCTTTGAACTACATCAGTTCACTGAATGATGCAGCAAAATCGAATAACAATTTCTCTAAGTCTACGAAGTTATTGAATGATTTAAAGAAATTGCAACGCTCATTGGCACCGGCTTCAATTCTACCCTCTGAAACCCATGTGAAAATGGAAGTTTCCTATAACAAAATGGGGATTTTTAAGAATACGGAATATTCTTATTTATTATTTGGAATCAGTTTAATGATTGTCTTTTTTATTCGCGTGCTTTTCAATCCTTCTGACAAGTCGGAAAAACGTTACATGAACATCCGGAGAATCATTATTTTTTTATTGGTGATTATTTTCCTTTATCACGGTGCAGGCTTGGGAATGCGCTGGTATATTTCAGGACACGCCCCATGGAGTGATGGTTACGAAGCAGTTGTCTTTATTGCCTGGATCACCATGCTTGCCGGTTTGATCTTCTCCCGTGCAAATGCAGGAATTTTGGCAGGTTCTGCTCTTTTAGCCGCATTTATGATCTTCGTTACTGAAATGAATCTTTTGGATCCGGAGATTACGAATCTGCAACCGGTATTGAAAAGTTATTGGTTAATGATTCACGTAGCAATTATTACAAGCAGTTATGGTTTTCTGGGATTGGCTTGTATCCTCGGGATATTTAACATTATACTGTATATTTTCCGCGGCCCGTCCAATGGGAAAAGAGTTACTAAAAACATCAACGAATTGACCTATGTTTCTGAAATGACAATGACGGTAGGTTTATTTATGCTGACAATCGGAACCTTCCTTGGCGGTATATGGGCCAATGAATCCTGGGGAAGATATTGGGGATGGGATCCGAAGGAAACCTGGGCTTTGGTTTCTGTACTTGTTTACGCCATTATTCTGCATTTCAGGTTTATTCCGGGATTGAAAGGAAAATTTGCTTTTAATGTTGCTAGTATGTGGGGATATGCCGCTATTTTGTTTACGTTCTTCGGGGTAAACTTTATCCTGGTGGGACTTCATTCCTACGCAAATGGTGATGGTTCCGTAAATCTGCCCGTTTCTGTTTGGGTTAGTGTTGCTTTGTTCATTATCATTACAATTATTGCCGGAATTAGAAATAAGCAGTACCTTAAAGCTCAAAGAGAATTGTTATGACGCTGTATGATTTTTCGTTGAATCGCCTGGATGGTAAACCCATTAACTGGGATGAATTCAAAGGCAAAAAGATCTTATTGGTGAATGTTGCCTCTCAATGCGGATTGACACCGCAGTACACTCAATTGCAGGAGTTGCAAGAAGCGTTTGGTGGAGAAGACTTCACCATCCTGGGAGTTCCCTGTAACGACTTTGCTGGACAGGAGCCGGGAACGGCAGAGGAGATTGCTGAATTTTGTTCTGTAAACTATGGAGTGAGCTTTCCGCTTACCGAAAAAGTACATACCATTGGTTCTGAGATTCACCCGGTCTATAAGTGGCTGCTGGATGAAACCGGGGCAGAAGTAAGCTGGAATTTTCAAAAGTTCCTGATCAATGAAAAAGGGGAAGTGACCGGTTTTCATTCACCTCAAACAGAGCCGGCCGACTCTCACATTTTAGACTGGATCAAAAAATCATGAATCAAATTGATGTATTAGCGATCGGTGCACACCCGGATGATGTAGAACTTTCTGCTGCCGGAACCTTATTAAAACACCGCGCACTCGGGTTTACAACTGGAGTAATTGACCTGACGCAAGGTGAGCTTGGTTCCAGGGGATCAAAAGAAATTCGCAGGGAAGAAGCTTTGGCTGCTTCCGAAATTCTGGGCTTAACGGACCGTGTTAATTTGAAGATGGCCGATGGCTTCTTTGAACATTCCGAAGAAAATCTAAGACTGATCGTAGAGCAAATTCGTCGTTTCAAACCGCAAATTGTTTTATTGAATGCAGTTTCAGATCGTCATCCCGATCATGGAAAGGGAAGTAAATTGGCTTCCGAAGCTTGTTTTCTAGCCGGATTAAGAAGAATTGAAACGACTTGGGAAGGCAAGTCCCAGGAAGCTCACAGACCAAAGTTCGTATATCATTACATCCAGGATCGTTACCTGAAACCTGATTTCGTGATAGATGTAACTGATTTCGTAGAACAGAAATTTGCCTCTATCAAAGCATACAAGACCCAATTTTGGGATCCGGATTCCTCTGAACCAAAAACACCGATCTCCGGGGAAGAATTCTTTGAATTCCTTCGCGGCAGAATGGCAGAATTCGGCCGCAGTATCGGAGTGCGTTATGCAGAAGGGTTTACGGTAGAACGAATTTTGGGGGTAGATTCCTTATTTGATCTTCGCTAAGGTTTCTTTTACGTTCCCGATCAAATCATTGAATTCCTTTGCCAGTTCCTCATTGATAATTCCATCCTTGAAATTCTCTCCGAAGCTTGGCAGACTGAAATGCCCGATAATATTGGCAGTATGACGCGGAAAACGGCTCAATGCAGCTTCCAGGACGAATTTCGCTCCCAATTTTCCCGGAGACGTTGAAATTAACAGCATAGGCTTGTCGTGAAATACACTGTTGTTCAACCTGGAACACCAATCCAATGTGTTTTTAAAAGCTGCAGAGTAACTTCCGTTGTGCTCAGTCATGGAAATAACCAAAAAGTCAGAACTTTCAATGATCTCATGAAGTTCATGAGCCTGAACGGGATAACCTTCTTCTTTTTCTTTGTCAACAGAAAATACAGGCATTTCGAAGTCGTTTAAATCGATCATGTTTACCTCTCCCTCAAACTGGTGAGCAGCGAAATGCGCAAATTGCTGATTAATGGATGATTTACTGGTACTTGCTCCGAACGCTAATATTTTCATGTGAATTGTTTTTACGAAGGTAAGGATATTCCGAGATTAAAGGGATTCTTTTAATTGCAGATTTTACAGGATGAAGTTTCGTGAAAAAGTGGTGATGAAAGTTTTTGAGTGACTTTACTTTGTTAAACTCCTGAATTTCAGTAGTCATTCGCAATATCACGAAATCATGATATCATGATAGGAAAAAGGGTCCGCTGTTGCGAACCCTCTAACTTGCTATAAAACTAAACTAACAGAGAAAATTTTCTTCTCAATTTTCGCGCGAATCCAAATGTCTTGGATCGTATTCCGCGCTAACGCTTGTCATAATCGAAAGCTGTGCTTTCTTTTATTTTACAACGCTCAACTTCACAGTTTTAACCGCATCACCGGTTCTAACAACTGCGTAGTATAACCCCTGAGCGAAATCTGTAGCGTTGATTGTGAATTCGTGTGTTCCAACTTCAGCATACTTGGTACCTACTGTTTGCATTACCTGACCGTTTGCATTCATTACAGTTACTTCGATTGTGCTGTTTTGAGCTACATCAACAAATAATTTCGCATCTGAGTTTGTTGGGTTCGGGTACAAAGAAATACCTGCAATAGCTGAAACTTCTTTAATTCCTAAAAGACCTGTAAAATCAGACCCGGACAAAAGCGGTGAACTTGCTGCCGGACGGTAGTCAGGAGCCAGGTAGTTGTACGGAGTAGTTAAAATTCCGGCTGTAGAAGCGATAGAGTCATTCATACCGGCAGCAAACCAAGCCTGGATTGCAAATGTGCTTGAAGCAGTTCTTTCAGTTACTTTACCTGTTGCATTACCTGCAACGATGTTGTTTTTGTAAAGAATCAAGCCATTTGTCGCATTTGATTCACATGCAGTTCCGTCGATGAAAACTCCTCTCTGGAAATCCATGAAAATAGAGTTACGGATATCAATAGCAGAGTTACGGCGAATACGAGCTCCACGACGGTAACCTGCTGCGATCGTGTTTGCTGTATTTCCTCTGTATGGTCCAACTGCAGTAATATTTGAGAATGTAGCGTTTGTTTGAGGAGTGTTTGTGGATCCTGTAGCATCATTATCTGATTCAAAACCTTCTGAAGTAGAAACTGCCGGGTTATCAGCGATGTTCGGGTCACGAACGATCAATCCGAATTGAATGTTTCCGGAGAAACCATAATCCGTATCAAAATCATCATCCAAATTTCTGTAAGAAACCAGGTGCTTAGCATTTACTGCTCCACCGAACCATTCAAATGCGTCGTCGTTGGAGAAAGAAACCTGTACGAAATTTACTTCAGTTGCCGAACCTACGGAACCAAATGTCAAACCATTGATCTCTTTATCAGTTTGGTAAGCATATCCAGGGAATTCAATACGTACAAACGTTAATTTACCTGAATTATCTGTATTGTCAGCAGTCATTCCGCCACCAAATTCAGTATCGGTAGTTGGAGCAAGTCCTTCGATATTTGCAATACCGTTTGTTTGGTTGTTAACACCTTTTCCTAAAAGGATAATTCCTCCCCAATCACCAGCAGAGCGAGATCCGACAGCCTGATTGGAAGTAAATACGATCGGAGCGTTTACTGTACCCTGTGCCATTAATTTTGCACCTTTGGTAATGAACAAACCTGATCCCTGAACAGATTTATCACCCATGATGATCGTTCCCGGTTCAATTGTCAAAGTAGCGTTGTTTTTCACATAAATCTGCCCTTGCAATAAGTAAACATTTCCTGCAGTCCAGGTTGTGTTTGCTGTAATGTTGGTTGAGATTGTTTGGTTTGGAGTACCGTAGTTTGTGTTTTGCGGATCCCAGTTTGCCCATCCTTCAGTCCACATCGGAGTTGGAGCAGGAGCAAAAGCACCACGATAAGTTGTTTCTTCAAACTGTTGTCCGAATGCTGCTAAAGTTCCTAAACTTGCGAACAATGCACTTAAGTAAATTTTTTTCATTTTTCTATTTTTTTTCTGATACAAAATTGATTTACTAAGCTTGTTCTATCCTTTACTTTAAGTTACGATTCAGGTAAATAAATGTTAAGCTCATCTTAAATGAAGTATCATTAATTTAACATTAGCTGAAGCTAGAACCACATAGGGCACATAGTTTTTTTTATAAGGTCTAAAAGCTTTGAAAACAGAAAAGCCACCCGCGTCACGGGTGGCCTCTCAGGCATCATGTTGATCTTTTATAATTTGAAGCTGATGGAAGCGCTGAATGTTCTTCCGAAATTCGTTTTCCAAACTTGCTGATCAATATCCTTATCAAAACCTTTTACATTGTTTTTATCTCCAACGAAAATAGTATTAAAGAATCCGTTCATTCCTTTTGCTTCCGATCTTACTGTTGAGTTGTTCTGGTAGAACACCTGGTCTTGAGCAAGGATGTTTTGGATATTCAATTTAAATTGAGCTCTGCCTTTCATGAATGTTTTGGTGATTTGCAGATCAAGAAACGTTCTTGCCTGTTCCCAAAGATCCGGTTCATTTACGTTCCCTACGATGTAAATTCGCTGTCCTACGCGGTTAACATTCAATGATGCTCCCCATTGATTGCGCGGATTGTCGTAACGGATACCGGCATTGAAAACATAAGGTGATTGCCCCTGAAGTGGTCTGGAATCCGCCACACTTCCCGCTACGCCGGATACATCTACCTGGGAGCGGATAATCGACAGGTTTGAATAGATGGTTAAATCATCAAAGAATGAAGAAGTGTCCAGGCCGAAAACCGTAGAAACCAGTGATCGTGCTTCCAGTTCCAGTCCATAGTTTGTTGCAGAAGGTACATTTTGAAAGGAAATTTCACCTACTACATCCGGACGGGATTTTTGCTCGATCGGGTTGATGAAGTTTTTGTAGAAGATAGTAGCTGAAAATAATTGGCCCCTTCCAGGGAATGTTTCGTATCTCAGGTCCAGGTTGTGGATCAAAGCACGTTCCAAAGTATCGTTTCCGGAAACAACGAAGTTGGTGGTGAAATCATAGAATGCGAATGGTGCAAGCTCTCTGTATTCCGGTCTGTTCAATGTCTGAGAGTAGCTCAAACGAACGTTTGTTTTTCTGTTAGCTTCAAAGATTGCATTGATCGAAGGAAGAACGTCCAATTTCTTTGTACTGATTTTTAATTCGGAAAGATCGTCTTTCAAAGCTGTGAGCTCTTGCTGGAAATATTCTATACGGGCACCGTAAATGAAACGGAAACGCTTGCCAAAACGGTTGTCTAATTGGATATAAGCTGCATTGAGAACGGATTGAGCATCGTATTGATCAGATGGTTTTGTTCCGTCTGTCAGTTTGAACCCTCCTTTTCCAGGGTTTCCGTTAGCTGCTGGTTCAATCAATCCCATATTTTGAGAAGCGAAAATTTGGTCTTCAGGAAGGTATAACAAGCTCTCGTCGAATTGAATATTTCCCCCACTTACACCGTATTTGGTGTATCCCAACTGACGTGCAGCAAATTTACGGGTACGGACCTGGTTGTAAACTCCGATCTTAAATTCACTTTTGAATTTTCCGAACAGGTCAGTTGAATAGGCAAGATCCAAACGGCTGTTCACTGAACTTTCTTTGTTTTCAGAGAAGAACATTCCGCCGCCGTAAGCAGGACCTACGCTGGATGAAGAAATATTTGCAGAGTACATGGTATCTCTGGCGTCCGGATTGGATGGATCGATAACGTTTTTATTGCGTGAGTACACAGAACGGCTTAGATTCGGAATCGAACGGTTTACATTGCTGTAACCGGCCAACCAGTTCAGTTTAAGTCCTTTTGCTCTCAATCCGTGCTGCCCTTCCAATTGTCCGGAATATACACGGTCGGATGTAAACCAGCGTGCATTTGAACGGATAAGAATAGGGTTTGATTCCGAGGCGTTTGTAGCTCCTGTTCTGTTGATTAATTTGTCTGAGGAATTAATACTGTAGATGTTCTTGAAGTTGATGGTATTGCGCTCGTTGATCTTGAATGCAAAATTAGCCAATGCTCCTGCCAATAAGTTTGTTACGTTATTCTTGTCCAGGTAGTCATTTTCCATTTGAGTGGTCTGAGCCGAATTCGGATCCGTACTGTTTAAATAACTGTTGCGAACTGTTTCATTATAGCTGAAACTTCTGCTGTAAGTCAAAGCAGCGATCATTCCTAACTCGCGTTTGCCGAATTTCTTATTGAAACCACCGGATGCCTGGAGACTTAGATTGGGAAGAAATTTACTTTCGGTTGTTTCCCAGTTGGTTGATACTTGTTTGGCTACGTTAGCCTGATCGTGAATATTTAAAGGGTATTGCCCGAAAGGTGCAACTGCCGAAGGAATTTTTCTGGTTCCGTCATCAATTCCAAGCCAATCCATTTTCCCTCCTTTATAAGAAGTACGGTCCTTGAATGTCGTAATGGTGTTGATTCCTGTTCCAACCTGGAAAGAGAAAAAGTTCTTTTCAGGAATGCTTTTCGTGTTAATCTGAATAAGTCCGCCGGCAAATTCTGCTGGCTGATCTGGGGTAGCTGATTTGGTGATTGTTAAGTTATCCAGCATATTTGACGGAAACATATCAAAAGAGAAGGCTTTCCGGTCACTTTCAGAACTTGGAAGCGGAGAACCGTTCAGAAATGCAGCATTGTAGCGGTCATTCAAACCGCGGATAACTGCAAATTTATTATCCTGGATGCTTGCACCGCTTACCATTTTAAGTACATCACTGGTATTGCTGGCTGTGGATCGCTGAATGGATTGACTGGACATAACGTCGCCAACGCTTGACGCGTTTTTTTGAGCCAGTACAACTCCCTGGTCGGTATCTGTGATTCTCTTAGCGGTGATCACAATTTCTCCGATCGTATCTTCGCTGGCTGCAGGAGCCATTACTACATCAATGGTAATAACTTCTCCGCTTTTTACCTGGATGTCATTTACAACCTGAGTAGGAAATCCGGGATACACGATTCTTACCGAGTAGGCTCCTTTTTCCAATTTGCTGAAGTTGTAAATACCCTCAATGTCAGATAATACCTTTTTACTTTGCTCAACCAATTCCACCTGGGCTGAAGGAAGGCCTTCACCTGTTTCGGAATCGATTACTTTTCCTTGAATTACTCCGGTGCTTTTGTCTTGCGAGAATGCAAAACCGACAATCAATAATGCAACAACGGAAAGAAATATCTTCATAGCTTTAATTTTGCCACAAAGGAACAGCTACAAGATTATTCTAAATTAAGTGTAAAATTATTGGATTGTGAGGCTTGTGTAAACAAATTATGAAGTCTCTTAACATTAAATTAATAAGCGGCTAAAAGGATTTTGTTCCAAGCCAAAGTTAGCGTTTTGGATGAGATTTTTTTCAATAAATTTCTTCAATATTGAATTGCTGATTATTGAAGCTTACCTGGTCTGATTTCTTTTTATTCAGTAACAGCTGACCGAGAGGAGCCCCCAAACCGATCCCGATTACCTCTTTTCCCTGAAATGAACTGTTTCCGATCGGAATCCCGATAAGGAACAAACCTTTATTGGTTTCCACAATTGCTCCTAACTGAACCTGGGTTGATTTGTCTGCAGACTGATTGTCGATTAAACTTTTCAGTCGCTGCTGCTCATTTAATTGAGTACTTAGTTTCCCAAGCTCCTGCTGTGCCATTTCGCGCGAAGTTTCGAACTTGTCTCCTGCCGAACTCTTGCTGTCTTCAGCAATACCCTTTTGTAAATCAGCAATGTCTGACTGCAGCCTGGAAATTTTTTCTTTAATGATACCGGACAGGTGTTCGAAAAGTGCTTTTTTGTTCATGTTTTCTTTGAGACTTAAGACTTTAAATGTAAGAGAAGAGACTTGATTTCCCTAAATAATATATGGTATCTTGTTTAAACTTTAATTTTTTGGGAGGGAGAAGAGGGATTTGTCTCTGGTCTTTTGTCTTTTAGTCGGTAGTCTTTAATTATTCGTATATAATAAAGTGCTTATTAAATAATTCGATCAGTTGGTTTTTGACATTCTCTTTGGAAAATTGCATCCCGAAAGAGCGCAAAAAGTCTTTATCAAATTCAAACTTCCCATTCATCATATCCAAAATAGCGTGTTTCAGATCTGCAATGTTATTGTGTTCGATCTTAATGCCAAGTGCTTCTGTCATATTTGCTGCGATTCCTACAGGTGTCGATATCACGGGTGTTCCTGTTAACCAGGCTTCTGCAATTACAATACTGAATGTTTCGTATTCGGAAGTCAGGATAAGCGCATCGTGATCTTTCAATAACTGACTAACCTCACGCCACTCGCACGGCCCTGTAAAGTTAATGGCTTCGCTACAGCTGTTTAGTTTTGCCCATCGTTCCCATTCATCCGTGTTTTGATCGGAAACTACTGTCAAGCTGATTTTTTTTCCGGATTCCAGATAAGCATTTAAAAAACCATCGAATAGGAAATCCGGGTTTTTGGTGTTCTTATCAAGTGTCGAAATATGAATGAATTTTTTTCGCTGCTTTGGATTGGTATCTCTTAAAGTGAAAATTTCTTCATCCACAAAGTTTGGAATTACCTGAATCTTTGTGGTCGGGAAGAGTGGTTTCATATCTGTTCTCAACACATTGGAAACAGCTACAATTTCACTCGTATGCCTGCTTCCGCGCTTAATGACCTGTTGATAAAGGGAAATGAAATTCTTACGGAGTTTATTGCGATAATAGGATCCATGTTCCATTACAATCAGGGGTACATGGAAATAACGCTGTACTTTGGCGAATTGTACGGCTCTCGGAAGAAAGACATGAGCAAAGATCAAATCAATGTGATCAAGCAATGATAGCCCTCTTCTGAGTGCTTTTCGCTGCAGCCACCAATGGAAAAAACGATTTTTAGAAATGGGATGATAGATCCGGATGATCCGTAATTTATCAGATTGCTGCTCATCGACTTCAATGGAACTGCAGTTTTTGTCCCCCATGGTATGCAGCACCGTTACCTCGTATTTGTCCGAAAGCAAATGTGCAAAGCGCTCAACGAAATTTCCAGCATACGGATCTACGCGTGTTGGAAACCATGAACTCATAATGAGAATATGTCTTTTCGTGCCGGGCATTGGCTAAATTTAGTGGATTTTTCACTAATTAAGCACCAATCGGAAAGTTTTTATGTTGTTTTCTTTACGAATTGTGAGAAAATATAAGCCGGATGGTATTTTTTTCAACGAGATTTGATTTCCAATTTGTTGGAAAGGAACAGGTTGACCCAGTTGATTTTTTAGTTCGAATATTTCATTCCCTATAAGACCGGAAATCGTAATTAACTCATTTGCGGGATTTGGTGAAATTTGAATGTTTTCCAATAAGTGATCATTGATTCCTGCAACACAACTCAATCTATTCATATATTGCCAAATGGTGTCGTTGTACTGGGTCCCCACAAAACTAGTTCCCATAGTGCTTCCCATCCGGACAACAACCAAGCCTTGTGAGGGCACCACATTGATGATCTGTCCGTTCTTTCCTTCTGCAGCATACATATCTGCCGGGGCATTGGGGCATAACTCCCCGGGGAAAACAAACTGGGACTGCGGAAGCATGAAAGAAGCTTTCCCGTTCAGCCAGGTTAAATAACCGTATGAATTATTTAAGGACTGACTGCTGTTTCGCATTTCATTGAGGTATGTCAGATCGGGAAGTACGGGATTTCCGTTCCAGTAGCCATCCTGGGAAAGTAACAAGCCGAAACGGGCCATTCCGCGTGCTTTTGATGCAAATACGTTATTGTATCCTAATTGAAGGTAAGTTCCTACTAGTCCGATTTTTGTAGCGATTTTTTGGTTTACCCAGGAGTTTAAGGTCATCCCGGTTGCAGATTCGATCACTGTGTCAAGCAAAGTATACGGACCATTATGATAAGCCCAGCGTGTTCCCGGATCTGCCAGGTAAACCAAACATGCGGGATCGGTGCAGTGGAAGTCAGGAACTCCGTCATCCAAACCGGTGGTCATCGTTAATTGGTGTTTAATGGTGATAGCTCCTTCTTGCGGGGCGGTCAAATTGGTCCAGCCGGTTCCGAGATAATCACTTGTGGGGTCATCGATGTCTAAAAAGCCTTCGTGTTGTGCAATCCCGACAGCATAAGCAGTCAGGGTTTTTCCCGCTGAGTTCCATACGTAAAAACTATCTACAGTGAAAGTCCCAAAGTATTTTTCTAAGACGATCTTCCCGTCTTTCAGAACTATGAAAGCTTTTGAGTCACTATCTTCCAGCCAATCGTATAGTTTATTGATCGAATCCTGGCACCAGCCCAAAGACGAAGGATCAGTGGTGGACCAGGTAGTTCCGGCAAGCGGAGGGAAATACGTTTGAGCCTTTAAGCCTGAAAAGCCAAGAATAAAGGTCAGTAGGAGTAGGGTATGTTTCATATAAATTCAAATTATTAATGCAAAATGCAAAAATCAATTGGTTCTAAAAAAAACTTTCGAATTAGACCAGGACTTTCTCATAAATTGCTTCAAGCTGTTCAATGGCAAAATCAATTTCTTCTTTTGTGGTATATCTTGAAAACGAAAAACGTGCGTTTGGACGCGAATTGTCTGCCTGAATACCTTCCAGTACGTGTGAACCTTTTGCAGCTCCTGAAGAGCATGCAGAACCACCTGAACATGCAACACCTCTAAGATCCAGTGTAAACAAAAGCATTCCGGATTTTTCCGATGCCGGTAAACAAACGTTCAATACCGTGTACAAACTTTTTTCAGGATCTGTTTCCCCGTGAAAAGTTACATCAGGAAGGATTGACTTTAAGCGCTCGATCATGTAGGATTTTAAACCCTGAACGTGTGCCTGATGTTCTTCCAAATGGCTGTAAGCCAATTCAATTGCTTTTGCAAGACCAACTATACCGTAAACGTTTTCCGTACCTCCGCGCAAACCTCTTTCCTGGGCTCCGCCATGAATCAGGATATCTGTTTTGATACGCTTGTTTGCATATAAAAAACCGATTCCCTTGGGTCCGTGAAATTTATGAGCAGCACAGGTCACAAAGTCGATCCCCAGTTTTTCCAGGTCGAAGGCATAATGCCCCATTGTTTGTACTGTGTCGGTATGAAAATAGGCCTTGTGTTTTTTGCAAAGCACACTCACTTTGTCAATTGGAGTCAGAGTTCCGATCTCATTGTTTGCATGCATTAAGGAAACCAATGTTGGTTTTTCGTCCTTCAAATGGTTTTCCAATTCTGTTAAATCGATGTTTCCTTTCGAATCAACACTTAACCAAACGGCCTCGATGTTTTCTCTTTGAGCCAAATGTTCAATAGTATGGCAAACAGCATGGTGCTCGATGGTTGTGGAGATGATGCGTTTTACACCTAATTGATATACAGCAGTATTCAAAGCAATATTATCCGCTTCCGTACCTCCTGATGTGAAGATCAATTCGTTAGGGGAGCAATTCAATTGTTTTGCAATGGAACGTCTGGAAGTCTCGATCAATGCTTTGGTTTGCCTGCCGTAGAAATGTGTAGACGAAGGATTTCCAAATTCATTTTGTAAAACAGGGATCATCGCTTCGGCAACTTCTTTCGCAAGAGGCGTGGTTGCAGCATTGTCTAAATATACTCGCATCAATTTTTTTATTACAAATTTAATAGATTCAAGGGAAGAAAAGAACTAATCTTTTCCAAGAAGAAACCGAAATGTTTCTTTTCCTTGGGGAGCTAATAGCAGGTTCGAAAGCAATAAATGAGTTCGTTCCAATCTTTTATCCGTTGATTTTGCCGTAGAGACATGATTTAAAATGTAGCGTTTCATTGCCGGAGTAAGTGCATCGAAGCGGTCTTTGGATTCCGGAACCTGGATCCAGTATTCCTTTATTTCTTCAGCTACGGGAACTCCAAATTCAGATTCGTCCTTTTCCAATTGAACAAATACGGTATTGCCCAAAGTCTTTCCGATCTTTTTCAAACGGCCCTTTTGAACGGTAACAAGTCCGCTGCCGTTCCCTAAAGCCAGGATGCCTGCCTGCCATTGAATCTTTCGGTCCAGGGTAATAAGCAAGCGCTGGTTGAAGTCTCCTTTTTCTTTCCTGCCGGGAAGCTGAGCCAAAATATCAGGGGTGATTTCTACGAACCAGTAATTTAAATAATCAAGTGCTTTGATGTCTGTTTCAAATTCAATCATCGGTTATTCTTGGAATGTAAAGATAAGGAAGGTGGTCCTGATTTACGAGTAATCAATGTAGATTATATAGTTACCATGGTAAGAAAAATATAAGTACCCTCTTATCCCAAAAGGCCGTTTTTTTTTAAGAAAAAAGCCCCAACGTTCATTCATCGGGGCTTAATCTTTAATCAACCGTGAATCCTATTTTTTGTGCGGTAGCAACTAGTGATTCAATGATTGCTGATCCAAGATCTTTTTTCGCATTTGTTTCGCTGATCTTCTTCATTTCTTCTGCAATAAATGCCTCGCGTTTTTTGGAAAGTTCCCCGATTTGATTTTGGTACTTGGTTCGCTCGGCTTTTTTGTTTTCAATATATTTCGTTTGTTCCTCTTTGGATTTTCCTTTCAATTCTGCCGGTAAATCTTCTACACGAAGACTGTCCAGTTTTACATTTCCCTGTTCGATTCCGTCTACCAAATCCCAATTGCCGTTTTTGTAATTCGATTTGGATTTTGCTTCTGCACGTTCACTCATGACAGCATAACCTTTCGAGCTGGCATTATAGTCTTCAGTTGCTTGTTTGTTGGCGCGGTAGGCTCCTTCTTTTCCGTAACCGATATACGTTTTGTTTAGGGAATCGTTTACGCTGATAATTTCCTTATCATAAGGAGTGTCGATATGTCTTATCTCATCGTTTGAATTGATGTTGAAATAAGAACCCTGGGTCTGAAGTGCTCCGTCGTACCAGAATTCTTTGACTCCCTGATCGTAAGGTCCGCAATAAATGGTGTTTACAATAATATCTTTGCTGGCGGCAATCTTTAGAATCTTTTTGTAATCGATAGGCCCTTGATTGAAAGGTTCGTTTCCTGCAATATAGATCAGGCGCAAATCTTGGGGATCGGGAGACCACTTCAGGTCGTTGATCGAAGATTCAATTACTGCTGCGCAGTATTCTGACCCGCCATTGGTTCTGAGTGAGAATAGCTGGCCTGAGATTGAGTCCAGATCTGCAATCAGATCGGTTCGCTTACGGATCCAATTGGGAGTCTTGATTTCGTCGTTGCCGTAATCGTACAATGCAATTTCCAATTGAGGAGCTTTTCCTTTGTCCGACATTTTGGAAGCAATATTCACGATTTTCCAGATGGTGGATTTGGCTTGTTCAATCAATCCTTCCATACTTCCGGAAGTATCGAACAGGATCGCAATTTGGATTTTACGGGATTCATCGCTTGGATGAACAGGTTGAGCCTGAGAGAACTGAATCCCGGCTGCTAAGCTGACAAGTGTAACAATGATCGATTTCATACTGTGGGTTTTTGATTGAATACAGCCAAATGCTTTTTTCGTTCAAACCGGGTATGAAGATCTTTTATTTTCCGAGTTTTTTTCTCTGATTGCGAAGCTCGGTAAGCAATGGCTCTAATTCAACCAGGTCTTTGCCAAATTCAATGGTTACGCGTTTTGTTCCGCTTGCTGTTTTGATCTCAATGTATTCCGAACCTCCGTCCGCACAATCCGGGCAACCGTAACTTTCCTGGAGATTGCTGAATTTTTCCCAGTTGATTTTATCCGTGATGCTTTTCCAGTTTGAAGTGTTTTTGAAATTTTCCACTTTCACCGGATTTTTTGCAGAATCAACACTGGATTCAATGTATTCGGTCTGTCCTTCTGTGAAGACCACTTCCTTTCTGCAGTATCCTCTGCAATGCCCGAAATTGGTTCCGTGTGTAACGCTAATGACCTGATCAAGAGAAGTAATCGGTTTTGTTGTATTGCATCCGAAAAGAAGCGATGCGGTAAGTGAAAGGAAAAACAAAAATTTCATGCGATCTGATTTGAAGTTGAAGGTAGCATTTTTTACCGGAATTCAGCAAAACGCCCTCTGTATCTGCTTTTTTGATTATTCAAAAAGCAATAATTTATCTACCAGCTTCCTTTTTTGAGTGCCTTCGACCAATTCCAGGTTTAAATACACTTTACATCTTTTATTCGTTAATTCCACAAATTGAAGATAGCCAATGACTTTTTGATTTTTGTCAGGCTCCCAATCCCAAACGCTGAAATGATTGCTTGAGATAATGAAATTCGGGTTTGTAGCAGTATAAACACGATTTAGTTTCAAGCTGTCTTTTTGAAGAATTTTAATCGTAATGTTTCGGGTATACTCTTCATCAATGGAGCCTGGTTGATTATAAAAATAACCATAGTGCAGAATAGTTGTATCCTTCTTCTTTTCGAAATTCAAGGTGTATTGGCCGTAAATTTCAGAGAAATCAACTAAATAACGTTCAAAACCCGGACACCACGAATCCCAGTCCATCTTTTTCTTGAATATGGAATCCGTTTCTGCAGGATCATCGATCACTGTTTTGCATATTCTGATCCGTTTGAGTGAATGGATCTGGTTTAGGCACAAGGGCAGCAAGTTAATTTTGGTGTTTTGCAAATACAGTGTTTCTAAATTCTGTAATTCACAAATTCCCGACGGCAATTGATCCGTTTCGATATTGGAACCTAGGTTCAATTCTTTTAATTGGTTAAGCATCCCGATCGAATCATTTAACTGGGATAATTTATTGCTACTTAAGTCCAAATATTCCAATTGATTTAACCGAAAGATCGGAGACGGGATTTTTTGAAAATTGTTTCCTGCCAAATAGAGCCTTTTGAGTTTTTTCCAGTTTTGAATGGAGGCTGGAAGATCTGTCAGATCTCCGCAAAGCATGCTGCTTTCCAGGTTAACCAGGTTTCCGAGTTCGGCAGGGAGCAATTTGAAGTGGTAATTGTAAAGTTCAAGCTTTGTAAGCTGTGTCAGTTTTCCCAGTTCAGAAGGGATTTTTATCGGATCATAGCCATTACAAATAATCAAGGTTTTTAGTTGGGAAAGATTACCGATACTTGTTGGAATTACTGTGATTTCCGAAGCATTGATTTCCAGGTATTCCAGCTCCGGTAACTGACCAAAAATATCAGGCAAAACAGTGTCCTTGTAAGCATATAGTTTCAAGTACCGGAGTTCCGGAAATTTGACTAATTCTGCTGCTTGCCGATAGGTGTAATTGTGAGCAAATATGGAATCTGTTTTTTGGGCAAAGGTTTTCGGGTTAAGAAAAATGATCAGCACGATTAAGGTAAACCGTTTCATGGATTGGTTTGTTTTATGGGTTTCGACCGAAAATTAAAAAATGTTTCCGGCAAATATCAGCTGATTATTTAATTTACTGTTTCTTTCGAATATTTACTTGAAACTGGCGCGGTAATAATGATATTCCCTAATCTGTTTACTGCTTGTTTCATTACGGATTTCAGAGAAAGCTTTCACATAAAATAGATGATCCGATTTCCACCTGATTTCTTCTACACCGAAATCAGAAGCATGAAAAAAGGCATTCTTTCAAATAGGAATCCGGTTTTGTTTTGTCATTCACTTTTAGAACACCAATGTCAGCTACTCCGTTCTCATAAACTCCATTGTAATAATAAACGAGGTACTTGCCATTAATCGAAGGGATGGGTGGTTCTACACTGCCATCGCCAAAAGACGAAAGGACATAGCGGTAATCAGTAATGCTGTCCAATAAAAATAACTCGCCGAAGCCTAAATGTTCCGAAGTGGAATTTTCCGTTAAAGCGAATAGTTTTAATTGAGGATAGAAGCCTGTTAATTCATAACCGCTCCAGCTTTCCGGTTCACCATAATCTTTGTATTTCGGGAAGAAATGCTTTCTTATTGCTGTCTGAATAAAAAAGTCATTACCTTTTTGATTCGCTTTGATTTTGACAAGGTGTTTCGGTGCTTTTAAGCGATTGAATTCCGCTTCCGAGATACTGTCGAACACCAATTCGGGAACTTTTTCATAATTGTTGTAATAACCAACTGTAATGGTTTTTCCTTTGGATTTGATGGAATCTGAAGGTGTTCTTGTAAGCTCTTTTTTCGGAGTACGGATAATTTGATCTGGTTTTTCAACTTCCTTGTCTTCTTGCTGCTTACAAGATGTCAGAAGAACGATCGTTGAGATTGTAAGCAATGAGTTTCGTTTCATGTAATTCATTATTTTTTCATTCAACACCCCACACTCATGAATGAACCTGCTTTTTTCACAACTTGTCCTTTGCCGGCAGGCCTTGAAAAAAAGAGTGTCGGATCCGTTACATTGTAGTGATTCGCATTGTCCAGGATCAGATCCAATATACCATCCCCATCGATATCTCCTGCGAAAATGAGAGCAACCATCGCATCATCAAACATTTGATGACTTGAAAGCAGTGTTTTGCTTCGTCTACCGTCAATTTTTGCACTTAGGTAAAGTTTGTAATTCGATACAATGTACCAGTCGCTGTCCGGGTTTTCTTTCTTTTTGTTACCGCTTGCAGAAAGTTCATAGTCAATTCCCAGGTAGTTGAAAGAAAGCTTTTCACCCGGATAAATTTCTTTCTTTGATAGTTTTACCGCTTTGATTTTTCGCTTTGCCAAATAGGGAAGGGTTTGCATTAAAAGGATAGAGGTGTCTTTTTCCCGGGTGCTTACTTCCCAACCGGTCATAATTGATTCGTTTTCATCCAAAACGGGGTCGTGAACCGGAACACTGGTAACTTTCGCTTCGCTGAGGTAATATCCATCTTGGGTTTTGAATAAACCGACCCATTCCATGTTGCCTGCATTCCCCGGAATCTCATCGTTGTGAAAGATTCCTGTTGTTAAGATCCTGATCGGAAATACACTATGATCAACAATAAACGAATCTTTCGCCTCTGTTTTTGGTACAACTGTCTCAATAGTTTTGATTTGATTCTTTTTCGGGGCAGGATCGCTGCAACCTGGTCCGAAGATTAGAAACGCTGGCAGGAATATTTTTAGTTTGGATAGAATCATGTTAATTACCTTTTAACTTCTTAATCCGAAGCGAAAGTAAGTCTGCTTTGGATTCAATTTACATTGTTCTCCCGATAATTATCGGATTGAATTTTGAATGACTTGCTTCAGCAAATATATCGTTCCGTTCCAGTAAAATTCCACGTGCTTATAAATAGCTTCAGTTGGAAAATTGGCGGCTTCTACGGTTATTTCTGTGTGCTCTCCTTCTGGAACTAAAGTAAACGTAATAATTGTATAATTACCTGGTTCATCCGCCAAATCCGACAATGAACTCAAATACTCGTATCGGAAGATTTTTTCCGGTTCCAATTGAAGGATTGTTCCTGTGTTCTCAAATTGAAGATGGTGAAAACCTTTAATAGTAATGGGATTGCCTGTTTTCCAGTCGCTGATGATCTCAATGTTCATTTCAGGATCTCCCATCCATTGCTTCATCAACTCAGGATTCGTCAGGTATTCCCAAATCTCTGTTGGCGAGGCTTGAATCAGGATGCTTTTTTCAATTCGCTGTGGATAATCTGAAAATTCGTAATTCGGCATTCGTAATTAATTTTGGTGATCGTAACTCAAACCTTTATTCAATTTCCAAACTCCGTTTTCAAGAAGCCAAACGTGAGTGAATCGGGCTGTACTTGCGAATCGTTCCGGCTTTCCTTTCAGATTTTCATAAAAGTTATGCCGGCCGTGCTGAATTGCCCCGTATAGTTTTCCTTTTTTGTAAAGCGGAAAAACTTCCGTACTTCCTGCAATCAATTCTCTTCGCGATTGATACGTAGCTGGTGATTTGCACAAACCCTTTCGGATTCCATCCAGAAACTCTTTTCGGTAAGAGATACTGTCTGTGTCGTGGAAGAATTCAAAATCTTCACTAAGCAGGGAGTCAAATTGAGTAATATCACAAGTGTTGAAACCAATATTAAATAGTAAGCTGTCTTTCGAAAGAATAGTAAGATACAACTCTGAACTCTTTTCAGCTTGAGCTGAAATTATATTCGTTGTCGCCAAAAAAGAAATGATCAGGAAAAGTTTAAACATGCACTTGAATTGATACTTAAAAGTACAATTTACTTGATAAATGAATCTCTTCATTAATAATTTAACTTCTCAATTCGTAATTCGGTATTGGGAATTCGTAATTTTGTAAGATGTTCGTCGAATCCCTTTCTTTAGTCAATTTTCGCAATCACAGCGAAGCTGAATTTCAGTTTGAAGCTGGGGTCAATTGTATTGTGGGGAAAAACGGTTCGGGGAAAACGAATGTGCTCGATGCTGTTCATTACCTGAGTATGTGTCGTTCGTATTTAAATCCGACTGACCGGCAAAATATCCGTTTCAACGAACAATTTTTTGTCATTCAGGGATGTTGGATGAAAGATGAACAACCCTTCAACCTCTATTGCGGTGTAAAAGCTGGTTCAAAAAAGGTTTTCAAGAAGAACAAAAAGGAATACGACCGCCTGGCGGATCACATCGGGAATTTCCCGGTAGTGATGATTTCTCCTTATGACACGGACCTGATCTCTGAAGGAAGTGAAGTGCGAAGACGCTGGATGGATGGCATCATTTCGCAATTCGACCATGAATACCTGAGTGATCTGCAGCGCTACAACAAAGTACTGGACCAGCGAAATGCCTTATTGAAATTGCAATTCGAAAACGGGTTCTTTGAGCGCGAAGCCATCGAGATCTGGGATGAACAGCTGATTCGTTACGGAACAGCAATTTATAACAAACGGGTTTCATTCATCGAAGCCTTTATTCCCTTATTTCAGCATTACTACAAATGGATCTCGCAGGAGCAGGAAGCTGTTTCCCTGAGTTATGAATCCAAACTTGCCGAAACGGATTTCAGAACCCTCATTCAACAAGCTTACCCGAAAGATATGCGCGTTCATTATACCTCGGTGGGAATTCATAAGGACGATATTACTTTTTTAATTGAAGGTTTACCGATCAAACGCTTTGGCTCGCAGGGACAGCAAAAAAGCTTCCTGATTGCTTTGCGTTTGGCACAATTCGACTGGCTGAAAGAACGCTTGAAACAAACTCCGATCTTATTGCTGGACGATATCTTCGATAAATTGGATAACCTGCGTGTAGCGCAATTAATGGAATTGGTTTCTAAGAACACCTTCGGACAGGTTTTGGTAACAGATACCGATGAAAACAGGGTTTCAGCTATTTTTGAAACAATTCAAGTGAAACCGAATATTATCAGCTTTAATTCCGAATTGGTATGAGTGAATGGGACGAACGTAAAAGATCAGGGAATGCACAACCTATGAAAGAGTTGGTGGATAAACTCATGAGTGCCTACCAATTGCAGGGAAAAATGACCGAAATGGAAGTTTTAAGCAAATGGGAAGAAATGATGGGAAAAGCCGTTGCAACACGGACTACCAATCTTCAGATTCGCCTGGGAGTTTTGATTATAAGACTAAATTCCTCCGTCATGCGCGATGAATTGGCTCATGGAAAGCAAATCATCATTGAACGCGTGAATCAAACCGCCGGTAAAAAGATTATCCACGACGTGTGGTTCGAGTGATTAAAAATTTTGATACCTTGAGCAAAATACAGTTGGAACGAAGCTGTAGTTAAAATTAATCCAAGATTGAATTTGCCCTGGTCGTTTTTTATCTGGTCTATCTATTATTTGATAGTATCTTTAACCTTATTTTATTGTTTTTTTCATCATGTATAAATTTTATCTATCGATATTATTGGTTTTCAGTGTTTTTTACTCGATATCCCAGGATAAGTTTACTTCAGAATTAACGATTGTGGATGATTCCGTTTGCATACTTAAAATTGATCATGAGCCTCGATATGAAGATACATACAAAACAGGATTTTATAAGATCAAAGCAGATACATTCTATTTTTCCGATATTTCTGCAGGATTTCATTACATAACCAAGTTGGAATTTACACGATCAGAAAACTTGCACGATGACTCATTGGAAATTGAATTATTTATAGCAGCTCCTACTGGTTCGGGATGGACTCATCTGGATAGCTTGAAATTCATTGTTAACGGATTGAAATATCCAACCCGGATAATAACTCCTTCCAGAGAGGATAATAATAAACGTTCTCATTTTATTAAAGTTAAAAGGCCTCTTTCCAAACAAATAGTACTCAGCGCATATGCACAGGATTCATCTCTTATGATTTATAAACCAATGTATTTTCTAAATGATCTTTGTCTGCATAATAGTTACATCAACAACTTATATATAAAAATGGTTACTTTTCTGAATACTGAAGGTGCTGAAATCCCACTATCAAAATTACTTCCTGAAACAGTGATTGTTAACTCCAAAGTTTACAAAGTAAGACCAGGAAAGTAGGGAATATTCAAAATCTGCACCCATTTTAACTTTGGGTTCAGACTTGCTTAATCATCTTTGGATCGTTTCTATTATCCCAAAACAAAAGTAACTCAACTCTTTTTTTTCTTTAATGCGAAGACAAAGTGCTATGTGGAAGGGGTAGCGCTGTTTTAGATGTATTTTGACAACCGAACAAATCACTCTCAAAATTTACGAATAGATATCTGTTTATTTTGCCCAGGGGGTGTTTTGTGTTTTGCCATTTGGCAAACTGCCAAATTTGCGAATTTGCGTGAGATGTGAAGAAACGATCTCTAAGCCACAATTCCCATTCGTAATTCGGCATTCGTAATCCGTAATTAACTAACTTTGCTAGATTAAAACAAAAGCTCATGTCTGTGCACAAAAATGTAAAACGCGTTACAACAAACGTTTTACAAGAAATGAAAAATTCCGGAGCGAAAATCTCCATGCTTACCGGTTATGATTTTTCCATGGCAAGAATCATTGATACTGCCGGGATTGATATCATTTTAGTAGGCGATTCCGCTTCCAATGTCATGGCCGGACATGAAACCACTCTTCCGATTACCCTGGATCAGATGATTTACCACGCCGGATCCGTAGTTCGTGCAGTCGAAAGAGCTTTGGTTGTAGTGGATATGCCATTCGGTTCCTACCAGGGAAATTCCAAAGAAGCATTGTCAAATGCCATCCGTATTATGAAAGAATCAGGTGGACACGGTGTGAAACTGGAAGGAGGAATTGAAATCATTGAATCGATTAAGCGTATTTTGACAGCCGGAATTCCTGTTATGGGACATTTAGGCCTGACTCCGCAATCCATTTATAAATTTGGTACCTACGTAGTTCGTGCAAAAGAAGAAGCAGAGGCACAGCGCCTGGTGGAAGATGCGAAAGCCTTGGAAGAAGCCGGATGTTTTGCAATTGTTTTGGAAAAGATTCCTGCGGCACTGGCAGAACAGGTAGCAAAATCTGTTTCTATTCCCATTATTGGAATCGGGGCAGGAAATGGGGTAGACGGCCAGGTATTGGTTGTTCACGACATGCTTGGAATTAACAATGAGTTCTCTCCGCGCTTCCTGCGTAAGTATGCAAACCTGTATGATGTCATGCTGGAAGCATTTCAAAACTATATCAAGGACGTAAGAAGCGGAGATTTTCCGAACCAAAACGAACAATACTGATTCATGGAACAAATCCGTCCGGAAGATGTTTTGTATGAAGACAACCACCTGATTGTGGTCAATAAACACGCAGGCGAAAATGTGCAGGGAGATATTTCCGGTGATTTTCCCCTGGTAGAAAAAGTACGCGAATACATCCGTCATAAATTTGAAAAGCCTGGGAACGTTTTTTGTGGCTTGATCCATCGTTTGGACCGACCGGTTTCGGGCGGAATTGTTTTTGCCCGTACAAGTAAGGCCCTGACCCGTATGAATAAACTTTTTGCAGAAAAACATCCGCGGAAAATCTATTGGGCAGTGGTGGAAAAAGCACCGAAGGAAAAATCGGGTTCGCTGATCCATCATTTGGAACGGAACGAAAAGCAAAACAAGACTTACGCTTACAGCGAAGCACGTAAAAATTCGAAAGAAGCAAGATTGAAATACCGCTTATTACTGAGTTCCGACAATTATACCTTACTGGAAGTGGAATTGGAAACCGGTAGACATCACCAGATCCGGGCGCAATTGTCTGCCATCGGCTGTATCATTAAAGGCGATCTGAAATACGGTGCCAAACGCTCCAATCCGGATGGTTCCATTTATTTGCATTCGAGAGAATTGGAATTTGAACATCCGACATCCAAAGAACCGGTGAAAGTAACGGCGCCAGTGCCTGATGATAAGTTGTGGCAATGGTTTGAAACGGAAATGAGAACCGGAAAAACAAAAGGGAAATAACCGATCAGTAAAACGTAAAAAGAATCTTAACTTAGAAAAAACTGTGTTTGTTATATGAAATTAGTACCAATCTTTCTACTCTTTACAACGCTTATTTTTGCTCAAACAAGACCTTACTATTATCCGGTACAGACTTCTTTGAGAGATCACCACATCACGGCGATCGAACAGGATGCATTTGGGCGTTTGATACTTGGTACAGATAAAGGTGTTTTCAGCTTCAACGGATTTCAGTCGAAGCAAATTGCTTCATCAAAATTATACTCCAAAGATATCATCCAGCTGCTGAAACTGAAAAATAAATTCTTTGGTTTGAACAAAACCGGGCAGTTATTTGAAATAAAAGGGGAGGAGGTCGTTTTGATCACTTTGCCGGCTCTTAAAAGTCAGATCCTGCGCCTGGAAAAGAATCAGGAGGGAAACTTGCAGATCCTTTGTCCGGATGCCGTTTATGTGTACAAAGTAAATCCGATTTCATTGCTTTCCAAGACCAATATTCCATTTTACGAGAAAGGAAGATCGGAATTAATTGATTACAGTGAAAACGATAAGGGACGCTTTGCTTTAATGTCAAATAATGAATTAGTCGATATCAATGACCAGGCTTCGAGAACCCTTCCGGGAATGACGGGAAGGTGGCTGATGGGAGAAAAAAACAAATTGATCCTATTTCCTGCAAGACCGAATTCCAATATTTCACTCCAATATTCCAACAAACGATTCAAAAACTTAAACAAACTAGTGGGGGCTTTTAACCATTCCATTCAAAAGGTGGTGCGGATTGATGAAAAAATATACCTCCTTTCCGAAACGGGAATGATTGTTCTGAAAGCCGGGGATATGCGCGTGAAGTCAATTATCGTGGGATTACACGTGACTGCTGTTTTCAAGGATCGGAACGGAAATATTTGGCTTGGTACCAAATCAAAGGGATTGTATTGTATACCTGCAGGTTCATACAAATTACTGAATTCAGTCGAATTCAACTCTTTGGATCTGATCAAGGGTGAAATCATTGCGAGAACCAATGCTGCGGAACTCATCGTTTTAAATAAGTTTGGCAGGAAAGTAAGGAATGCTGTTCAAAAGAATGAGCTTAAGCCGCAGAATCTGATAGTTAATAAGGTTGTAATGCCTGTTTTTTTGGCGGATGAATTCCTGAAAAAAATAGTTCCCCTGAATACCGGGAATTACCTGCTTGTAACCTCAAAAGGATTATTCACCCTGGATGCAAAAAACAGCAAGGAATTACGTGAAAAGCTGGTAAAAGGATCTGCCCGGAAAGTAATCCTGGAAAGTCCGGTAAAACTTTTCGAACAAGCTGATACCACTGAGGTCTTATTTTCAAACCTGGACGGATTGTTTACATTGGACCTCAATACATTGGAATACCATTCTATTCGTTATTTTAACGAGAATATTGATCCTTCACAGATCTTGTTTCACAAACATAAATGGTATGTTCTCAGTTCTGCAAATAAGATTTTTACGATCAGGAACGGGAAAGTAATCCACGAAGTAAACTTTCGTGAGAATGGCAGTAACCTCTTGGTTTCGAAGTTGAAAATTTACAATGACCAGTTTTACATTCTTTCGGACAAAACCCTCTATCGCACCAAAAAATTGAATGGAAACCTGGAACGGCTGGAAGAACTTTCCGGGTTAAATGATTTGTTTCTCCGGGATTTTGTAGTGCTGGATAATAAGGTTTACGTTGCAACACAGTTCGGCCTTTTCGAATTTAAATGGGAAAAGGTGAAAACGGATTTCCCGACCTTTATTTTAGGAAAACCAAGCGGAGATCATCAGAAAGAGAACTCGAACAAATTTGAAGCAGAAAATACGGAAGTAAATATCCCCTACGAATTGGTTGAATTAATGGGGAATCACCCGTATGAATTGCAGTACCGGCTTATTAGGAACGATGAAAAAGACCAGATCCATTGGTCAAACACTTCGTTGGGCTTAACAAAATTGACGTTTGAGCATTTGAATTCCGGATCTTATAGCCTGGAACTAAGACTTTTTGATCCCGGAACAGGACGCTTTTCAGAACCGGTGAATACAACTTTTAAAATAAAAGCTTCCTGGTATGAAGATACCTTGGTTTGGTTCATTGCCGGTATATTTGTGGGGTTCTTCGGACTGCTCTATATCAAGCGGAGAAAGCGACTCAAAAAAATGGAACTCAAGTAATAAAAAAAAACAATTGGATGAAACGACTGCTGCTACTTACTTTACTCCTGAACCTTTCTTCTTTTAAGGGGTATTCTCAATGCGATACCAATGCCATAAACCTGCGCAACGATAAGGTGCTGGATCTGTGCTATGAAGATCCGAAGGCGGCCATTAGTGAATGCAAAAAAATAGCGGTTCAGGCGAACGAGTGTGAATTTTACATCGGTGAACTCAGGGCCTACATCCGGATAGGAATTGCATATGATGTGCTCTCGCAAACAGAACTCTCCATTGCCAATTACCAAAAAGCACTTGCCATTGCAAAACGGATCGATTATTTCAAAGGAGTTGCTTCCTGCCAGAACAACCTGGGACTGATCTATTGGCATAAAAACGATTTAAAACGGGCAATTCAATCATTCCATAAAGCGAAATTGTACTTTGAGAAAATGGACGACTACGTAAGTGTGGGGGCAACCCAGAATAATTTAGGTTTGCTCTATCAGGAGTTGAATTTAGCGCAGACGTCTTTGTTTTGGTACCGGAAGAGCATTGCATCCTATCATCGTGGGAAAGATAAAGCACAGGTTTTTGATGCTTATTCGAATATGGCTACGGCTTTCAATATGTTGGAAAAAAGAGATTCCAGCATGTACTACTCCGAATTGGCAATTAGTGGATACCGGAAAACATCCAATAAATATGGTTTGGGGATCATTTTGTGTAATAAGGCCATGATCTTGGCTGATCTTAAAAGATACAAGGAGTCTGAGGAAGCATACAGCGAAGGCGCACGCCTAGCCAAAGAAATTGGTAACGAATACCTGTATCTGAGTACTCTGCTTAATTGGGCAAGAGTTTATAAGGATCAGGGAAATCAGGTCCAGGAAGAGAAATTGCTGCTGGAAATCTTACCCCTCGCAGAAAAACTTCAGGCAAACGAACAATTGTATAAAATTTCCAAAGCACTCGGTTTGATTTATCTGGATCGGAAAGAAAATAAAAAAGCACAGGATTTCTGGACAAAATATGAAATCTATCATGGAAAATATTACAGAGAACTCCGGGATCAAACGATCGCGAGAACAAATGCTATTTACGATATAAAATCAGAAAAACAACGCTCGGAACTTTACCGGAAAAAGAAGGATGCGGAATTGCGCGAACAGCAATTGAGCCGGAAATTGGAAAATACTTATTGGATCGTTCTGGTCGCTTTTTTGTTTTTGACCGTGATCACTTTGATCTTTTATTTCGTAAGACGCGCATTGAAAAAAGAATTGATCACACAGCAACAGGTGTTTCAGGCAACGAATGAAGAACGCAAACGGATTTCTTATGATCTGCACGATTTGGTTGGATCGCAGCTGAGTTTCGTAGTAAATAATCTGGAATTACTTTCTCACAATGAAAAAGAAAATGAACGCATTAATCGCACTTTTTTAATGAGCCAGGAGGCAATGAGTTCACTTCGTGATACGGTTTGGGCACTGCACTCGGAAAACATGTCCTCGAAGGTTTTAGTGAGCCGGATGAAGAACGTGGCAAAAAAATGGCTGGAAGACAATTCCATAAAAGTTAAATTTAACCTTCAAATGGAAAATAGCGAGTCACTGAATACCGGATTGGATCCTGGGGTTTCTCTGCATGTTATGCGTATTTTTCAGGAAGGAATCAGTAACATTTACAAGCATTCGAAAGCTGAGAAGGTAGAAATAACTTTGAAAGAGGCTGGCGACTACCTGGAATTGTACGTTGAAGATTTTGGTGTTGGCTTCGATCCGGAGGTAAAACCCGAATTTCACTATGGCTTAAAAAGTATTGAGCAGCGTGCCGAAAAAATCAATGCGGTTTACTCTATCCGGAAAAGTGCTGATCATACCGGGATGATCTTGTTCCTGAAATGGAAGAAAAATAGCACAATTGCGTAATTGGAATTGGTTGAATAAATTCTCACATTTGTCTGTATGGGAATCTGTCCAATAGGAATTGTCGATGACAAAATGTACAATGTACAAATCTTAACCGAAAAGCTTGAAGCGAAACCGGGAGTAAAAATTACGATGTCTGCGTTTAACGGGCAGGCCTTCCTTTATGTGCTTCCAAATCTGACACCGCTCCCGGAGATTATTTTCATGGACATTGATATGCCACTGATGGATGGGATTGAAGCAGTGAAACAAGCCAAGATCCTGTTCCCGCAGATCCATTTCATCATGATCACGGTATTTGATGATGAGGAACGTATTTTTGCTGCAATCCAGGCAGGGGCCAGTGGCTATTTGTTAAAGGACGAATCGATTGCAAATCTTCATCTGGCAATCGACAATGTACTTGAATTTGGAGCGGCTCCCTTAGCCCCCGCAATCGCAAAAAAAGCATATAATTTCATTCAGAATCAAAACAAAGAAGCTTCCGCAGCGGAAACAACACCGCTAAGCTCACGTGAAATGGATATTCTCAATTGCCTGGCACAGGGTAAAAGCTATACGATTATTGCAGATGAATTATTCATTAGCCCGCATACAGTGCGCAAACACATGACCAATATCTACGAAAAACTTCATGTAAACTCAAAAGTCGAAGCTGTTCGCCTGGCCATGCAGAAGAAATGGGTTTAGAGGAATAATTAATTAACAATGTCGTAATTATCAAGTGGACTCATTTTCTTTCGAAATTCCTCTTGATAATTAATAATTAGGTCATTGATAATTTACTCAGAATCCGCTAAACTCCTTCGGGCACTGGTATCTTCTCCGTGCATTTTTGCTGTTCACATTCTTGGAAAACAACACCTTGTTCGGAATCTCAAATAAGAGGGAAAGTTCATGACTTCCATAACTGCTGGTCTTCAAACGGGAAATTGTCATGTCAAAATTATAAGTCACACGCCAGATACTTTCGTATTTCGTTCGCATATTCAATCCAAGTGTGAAAATAAACGAATCATATTGCTTGAAGCTCAACGCAGCGGTTCTGTTTCTGAACCAAATCCCGATAATGAAGGGTTGATTGATAAAATTACTACCGATACTGAAAGTCCTGAATTCATTCTGCATTTCGAAAACGGCTCCCGGGGAAACCACGAATTCATGGAACAATAAGTTGGATGAGGCATGAAAGACTAATTTAAACGGTAATTTGTCTCCATCTGCCAGGAAAGCATCTTTTGGTTGCGACAAATGATGGATTGCACCGCCAAGGGTGGCGTTGAATCGTTTAAACGAACTGCTTTGTTTACGGGTAGAGCCATTGAATCGGGCTACTAGCCCGGCACTGAAATCAGCATAAGAAACGCTGTTGTATCCCGGTCGGTTGAAATTACTCTCCTTGATTTTTCCCATCGTCTCATCCAACTGGTCGGAGAAAGTCAATTTCGACCAGTCAATATTTTTCGTCACAAATCCACCGCTTACTCCGGCCTGCAGAATAAAGTTCTTGGTATCGACGGGTCTGTATGAGTAGTTGATATAACCTCCGGCAGTTCTTAGAAGTGCTTCGCCACCTACATCGGAATAGGCCATAATTCCAAGTCCCATCTTGTACATCGTCTGTGCTTCGGCTGAGAAGGAAAAGGTGTTAAATCTCCCTGGGATCGGTCCCCATAAGGAACGCGCATTCAAACGAATGGCAATTCCGTTATTCACGGCAGTCATGGAAGGATTGTAATAAATGGGGTTATTGTAAAACTGGGAAAAGTTGGGGTCTTGCGAGTAAGTATTTCCCACAGCAGCAATAAATGATATGAATAAAAGTAGCGCTCTCATAACTTATCGTATTACGGTTACTGTTCCGGACCGTTTGATCCTTCCTTTCGGGTACTCTTTTCCTTCCCAGACATCTGCATTTTCGAAAGTTGCACTTGCTTTCCATACATATGCGTCCTGTTGAACGGGCTCACCGCGGTATGTTCCGTCCCAATGCTCCGTCGGTCTTCCGTCGGCATCCAATGCCGTAGTGGACCAGATCAGATTTCCCCAGTCATCATAGATCAATAACTCGAATTCCTTTAAACCGACACCTTTCGGAATGAAATTCGCCACCTCGAAATCGGTGTGTCCCGGACTCATTGCATTTGGAATATATAAACCGTAAAAGAAGTCTACCGTAATGGTTTTTACAAGGGTGTCGACACAGCCGTAGATCGTTGTGGCAATAAGTGTAACCTGGAACTCACCATCCTGCTCGTACCGTTCTGTCGGATGTTCTTCGGAAGAGAAACTTCCGTTTCCAAGATCCCAGGAATAATAATCTGCTAAACTGCTCAGGTTCGTAAATGCTACAATCCCGCTCAATGGTTCGGTACCTTCAATGTTGGCATAACTGAAATCAGCTGTTGGCTGAGGCAATACGGTAATTGTGCCATTGGAAGCAAGGGTGTCATTGCATCCGCCGTTTCCATATGCTATGACTACAAGGTTGTATGTACCGCTTGCATTGTAACTGTAAGTTATAGTGTTTCCTGTAAGAACCGTTCCGTTACCCATCGACCAGGAAATGGAATTGGCAAATTGCGAATTAACCTGGATCTGTAGTTCTTCTCCCACACAAATGGAGTCCGTTGGTAAAACAAAAGAGGCACTTGCCATTTGGTAGGAGGAAATTGTTTTTTGGATACTGTCCACACAACCGTGAATGGTAGTTCCGACAAGGGAAACGGTATAATCTCCGGCTTGCTGGTAAGTAGTACTTGGATTAGTGAGTACGGAAGAAAGCCCGTTACCGAAACTCCAGGTATAACCCACTGCGTTGCTGCTGTTGTTTGTAAAGTTCACAACTGTTGGCTGCACACACGGATCGACGACCGTAAACGTGAAATCAACGACCGGTAAGGGATATACAGTGACCACTTGAAAAGAAGTGTCTGCACAGCCGATATTGTCCAGAACAATCAATTGTACGGCATAAGAACCCGGGGTAGTAAATGTATGATTTGGACTGTTCTGAATAGAAGAGTTTCCGTCACCGAAATCCCACACCTGGTTTGTAATGCCAACGCTGTTATTCGTCATTTGAACTGTCAGATCCACGCAGCCGTTATTCGGACCGAGAGTAAATTGGGAGTTAGGCGCAGGATTTGCCTGAATGGTTTTTGTTATTTGGGTCGTACAGCCATAAGTTTGACTGATCCCGGATAAAGTGACGGTGTATGATCCTGCACTGGAATAACTGTGGCTGGGATTCGTCAATGTAGAAGTCGTTCCGTCACCGAAATCCCAGTTTATGGAAGCAATTCCGCTGCTCAGGTTGGTAAATGTGAAGCCCTGGTTCACGCAAACAGAATCCAGGGAAGTAAAATCAATTTGCGGCAATGGATGAACAGTAACAATGGTTGTGGCAGTATCAAATCCACAGCCGGCCGCAAAAAGCGAAACGACATAGGTTCCTGCACTTGTAAATGTGTGGGATGGATTATAAGCGCTTGAAATGTTGCCATCTCCAAAATCCCAGGAAGAAAAGCTGGCTCCCTGCGAAAACTGACTCAGGTTGATCGTATGGGGAACACAACCGGAAGGATTGTCAATATTGAAAAATGCATTTACCTGCGGTGGGAGTACAGTTACCTGGTGTTGGATGGTATCTGATCCGCATTCGTTGATTACAACAAGTTGGATGGTATAAGTTGTGTCTTCTGTGCCGGTATAAAAAGTATGTTGAAGCGTCGCTCCGGATGTATCAGAGGTCGTTCCGTCTCCAAAATTCCATTCATAGACGTCGGGCATTCCATAACTGTTATTCACCATGTCCAGGACAAGCGGCGTACAGCCTATATTGCTTAATGTTCCGAAAACAGCAGTAGGTGATGGCATCACCGTAATTTGTTCGGAATGGCTGCTTGTACCGCAAAAATTTGTTAGGTTCAGGGTAATGGTATAGGAGGTGTCAGTTACATTGCTTGCCTGGTAAGTCTGTGAAACAGGAACCGGGTTGGTACTTGTTTGACCGTTACCGTAGTTCCAGTTATAACTTAAGCTTTGTCCCGAAGACTGGTCTGTGAAAGTAACTGTCATTGGTCCGCAAGCGGAGTCGGGTAGTAAGGTGAAATCTGCCACCGGAGGAGTCCGAACCTCGATTTGCTGGGTAATGGAATCCAGGCATCCGAAGGAAGTACTTACATGCAATTCGATATCATAAAAACCGGCAGTACTGTAAGCATGTCCCGGGCTGACAGCGGAAATAAGTGTCCCGTCACCGAAATCCCAATTGCTCTGGTTTGCAAGTGTACTGGTATTTGTAAAAGCTTCGTTAGTGCCGATACAGGTGATCGGATTGTAAGTGAAATTTGCAGTAGGCATTGGATGAACCATTGCCAATAATGTGTCGCGGTTAATACATCCGGTCACAGGATTGGTAAATGTATAAATGATCGTGTGTGTTCCTACTGGCGCTATTCCGGGATCAAATGTTCCCAAAGCTGCATCGGTAATTCCATTTCCGCTCCAGACACCATTCGCCGGACTTCCTGAAAATGTAACCGGGGCATCACTCGGACAAAAATCTTCATTTGCCCCAACGCTTACAATTGGCAGTGGGTGAACAGTAAATAGCATGGTGTCCCGGGTCAGACAGTTTCCTGAACCGTTTGAAATAACTAATGGGAAAGTTCCTGCAATGCTTGGATTGAATAATCCGCTTGAATTGACAAAACTTCCGGTCCAGGTTCCGCTTGCAGGGCTTCCGCTTAGTTGAATATTAGGAGCATCGATACATGCTTCCAGGTCGGGTCCTGCATTTGCTATTGCCGGATTAACAACCGTTACAATCCGCGTATCTGAATTGGTGCAGCTATTTCCGTTGGTGAATGTATAGACCAGGTTAAAAGTTCCTGTAACGGCGGGAGTAAAAGTACCGGTAGGTGTAATTCCTGTGCCGCTCCAGCTACCTCCCGGAGGAGTTGCAGTAAACTGGACAGGAAACGGCTGATTACACAAAGTAGTGTCATTTCCTGCATTCACGACCGGTAAGGGATTTACCGTAATGATAAGAATGTCTGAAGCTGTACACCCGTTTGCATCTGTAAAGGAATAAGTAAGTGTTTTGTTTCCTGTTCCTGCCACGGAAGGAGTGAATTCTCCTGTCGGATTCGTTATTCCGGTTCCGGACCAGGTTCCTCCCGGAGGTGTTCCGCTGATAGTTTGAACTCCGGCATCAATACAAATAGCGAAATCCGTTCCGGCATTGACAAGGGGTAGTGGATTTACCAATGCAACCAAGGTATCGCGCAACAAACAGGCTCCTGATCCCAAAGTATAAACCAAATTGAAACTTCCGGCAACTGTGGGGTTGAAGATTCCACCGGATGTTGTGAATGAACCTGTCCAGGTTCCACCCGCAGGAGTAGCACCCAAAGTGACATTAGGAGCATCGATACATACATCGAAATCCGGTCCTGCATCCGGTTGTGTCGGACTTATAATCGTTACGGTCCGTGTATCACTGGCTGTACAGCCGTTCGCATTGGTGAAAGTGTAAGTTAAGGTAAATACTCCTGTTCCGTTTGGTGTAAATTGTCCTGTTGAGCTCACGTTTAAACCGGTCCATGTTCCGCCTGTCGGAGAAAAACTTAATTGAAACGGATTGGGCTGATCACATGCCGTAGTATCCGGTCCCGCATTTACAAGCGGTAAGGGATTTACAGTTATAACAAGATTGTCGGATGCCGTACAGCCATTTCCGTTTGTAAAAGAATAAGTAAGTGTTTTATTTCCTGCTCCTGCAACGGAAGGAGTAAATTCTCCCGTCGGGTTTGTAATTCCCGTTCCACTCCAGGTTCCGCCCGAAGGTGTTCCGTTGAGTGTCTGAATTCCGGCATCGATACATAAGGCAAAGTTCGTTCCCGCGTCGACAATCGGTAATGGATTCACCGTCATGAGCATCGTGTCTCTTGATAAACAGGTCCCGGTTCCGAAAGTGTAAACCAATGAGTGGGTTCCGACCGTATTGGGTGTAAATACTCCTGCTGCGGTAATGTTCGTTCCTGTCCACGCTCCCCCGCTTGGAGTACCGCTTAGAACGATCGCTGGGGAACCGAAACAAGTAGTCGAATCCGGGCCTGCAGATGCAGCTGTTGGATCAACAACTGTTACTATGAGTGTGTCTGTATTAGTACAACCATTTCCATTGGTAAATGAATAAACCAAAGGGAAGGTCCCGGTACCGTTCGGTGTGAAAATCCCACCCGGAGTAACATGCATTCCGGTCCAGCTTCCTCCTGTCGGACTTGGACTTAGTGTAAATGGAATTGCTTGATTACATAGCGTGACATTTGGACCGGCATTAACAACAGGCAAGGGATTTACCGTTATAACTGCTGTGGTAGAACCGGAACATGCTCCGTCAGATCCTGTAATGGTATATGTTTGAGTAGCTGTTGGATTTGCTGTTACGGTAGCTGTATTAGTTGCCGACAATCCTGTGGCCGGACTCCAGGTATAAGTGCTTGCTCCGGAAGCCGTTAAGGAAACAGACTGACCGTTGCAGATAGTTGCATTTGGTGGGGTGACGGTGATAACGGGAATAGGGTTTACGACTAATGTTACGGACGAACTGGGGCCTGTACAGCCTGCCATTGTTCCGAATAAAGTATACGTTCCTGCTTGGGCCGCTGTGACATTCGTTAAATTGAAGTTTTGTTGGTTACTTGTGAATGAATTAGGACCAGACCAGGAATAAGTGGTGGAAGGAGATGCATCGGAAGTGAAGTTGGCTGTACTGCCTGCACATACCGGACTGTTTACCTGCGGATTAAGCACCGGAGGTATAGGTCTGATAACTACTGAAGTGTTTGCGGTCGTCGTTCCGCAGGCGTTGGTTACGGCCAGTGAAATAGGAAAAGTTCCGGCTGCAGGATACGTAATCGAACCCGGAATAAGAGTTGTTGCATTTGCAGGGGTAGCTCCTGTAAATGTCCATGCATAAATGTCGGATGGCTCAAGGCAATCATTGACAACTGCCGCAGGGCTCACACTTAATCCTGCACACACACTTGGCACTGCATTGATGCTTACCTGGGGTGGTGCCTGGGCAACAACGGCCTGGTTTGCTATAAAGGAACCGCATGAATTGGTAAGTGTTAAACGAATGGTATAATTTCCCGGTTGGGTAAACTGGATTTGTGGATTTACGGATGAAGCGTTTGTTCCTCCGGTAAATGAAAATGCTCCGGACGAAGGCAGGCAGGGACTTCCGTTGAAAAGAACAGTCCAGACTCTGGTCACATTACAGGTGTTTGCCAGGTTCGAAGCATCGCTTACCTGCGCTATAAATGGAATACAAGCCGATGTTGGAATGACGGTAAACGAAGGTGTCGGCGGATTCTCGATGCAAACTGTCCGGGTAATCACATTTGAACTGCAATTGTTTGTGGCCGTGAGTGTAACGGTATACGTTCCCGGGGCAGAATAAACATGTGTCGGATTGGTCGCGGTAGCAGTGGTCAGCGTTTGACCGTCTCCGAAATTCCATTGAAAGAGGGTGCTGGAGCTGCAGGCACTGTTAAATCCACTCTGGCTGCTATTTAAAAACAGGACGGGAGATCCCACGCAATTATTAGGCGCTGCAACGTTGAAATTTGCTACGGGCCCGGTATAAACCCGAATTGGTGAAATGGAAGCCTCACTGCTGTCGCATAAGTTGATGGCTTTGATCCTGAACACAAACTGATTTCCGGCTTGCCCGCAGGATGAAGTAGTATAAGTGTGGCAGACAGTTGCAGGAGGTGGATGCGGCAAAGTATCAGTAGGTGAACCGTCTCCGTAATTAACAACATAAAAAGTGGTGTTGTGATTGGAAGAATAATTATTAAGGGGAAAGCAAAGTGTGATTGGCCCGCACCCCGTTGTCGCTCCTGGGTTGGCTGCTCCGATCGCGGGATTAGTAATGTTGGCAATATTATAAGCAATTGATTGAACACAGCCATTATTACCTGTTACTGTATAATTCAATGTGAAAATTTCGGCCGTAGTATAGTTATGTGAAACTCCGGCACCGGGAAAGCTGTTTGAATTGAAGTCAGGGGAACCATCGCCCCATTGAATGGTATAATTGGAGATCTGTGTCGTAGAGGAAGCATCGAAAACGGTCATTGCGAAGTTGGAGCCGTCACAATTCCGCATTCCGGCAACCGGGTCAATCAACGCCGGATTTGGAAGTGCATTGACTGTTACTGTTTGACTGATACTTGCCGTACATCCGCTTGAGTTGGTAACCGTCAGTGTAACATTATACGTTTGTGTCCCTGATCCTACGGCATTGTATTGATGAACCGGGTTAATAAGATTGCTGGTGTTTTGTGCACCGGAACCGGGATCTCCGAAATTCCAGGAGTAAGTGAGCCCGCTTCCCGATGAGGTATTTGTGAATTGGATAGGAATATTGGAACAATTGTTATTTCCTGTAATGTTAAAAGCGGCGGTGGGCGGAGAGGCAACTGTAATACTTACCGTATTGTCATCCGTACATCCTGAAGTAGAACTGACCGTGAGTGTGTATGTTTGACTTGTACCTGCTGTAAATATAGGATTGGGGCAAGTAGTGCATGAAAGCCCGGTCGCAGGTGCCCAGGAGTAGGATAGGGTTCCGGGACCACTTCCCGCCGGAGTTCCTCCTAATTGAATCGAAGCACCGATACAAACCGTTGAATCAGGCCCGGCATTTGCATTACATTGAGCATACAACACCGGGTTGAGCAAAAAATAAGCGGTAATAAGAAGGAGAAAACACTTCATTTTTATTCTTGTAGCTGATATGCAAAGGATTAAAATATATCTCAAACCTGCAATACCTCAATTGTAGTAATAGGATTTGTCTTTCAAATCATTGGAGGGCTAATTTATGGAATAAAAAGTGAAAAAGAAAGCTTTGGTCAGGAACCCCCAAAAAAAGGTCCCGGTCCCGTTTGTACGGGGCCGGGACCTCTTCAGTATTTATATGACTGTAACTTAGTTAATAGTCAGTTTTTTTGTTGTTTTGCTTCCGTTCGAAATTACAACTACATTGTAAACTCCTGCCTGGAAATCAGATACATTCAACGTTTGAGTTGTTCCTGAATTTTGTGCTGTCAATACAGTTCTTCCAGTCATGTCAATGATCGAAATTGTTTCGTTTCCTGCCAAACCGGAGATAACTACTGATTCATTAGCCGGGTTTGGATATAAACCGAATGTAGCTTTGTTATTCTCAGAAATGCTTAAGTACTCATCCGGTGCAACACTGCTTAATACTAAATGCTGAACAGTTGGTGTTCCACCGATAGTGATTGTCAATTCAGAGTGAACAAATACAGGAAGACTTGGCGTTGATAAATCGTAGTATTCATACTGCACACGATCCATCAGGATATTACCGAAAAGTCCAGTGTTTGCACTAGCCTGATCAACCAATTTGTACCGGGTAATATTATTAAGTGTAGTCGTGGAATTCAATTTCAAAGATCCTGTTCCGTCTACCGTAGCGGTAATAGATCCGGTTGTTGGAAAACTTCCCAAAGTTGTTTCTGCAGTTCCTGCAAAAGCGTCTGTCAATGTTCCGCTTAATGCAAAAGGATAATTCATCAATAATTCCTCGTCACCGCTGAAAATTACTTCGACCATTCCTGCTAGATCACCTCCGTCAAATACAAATCCTTGTGAAGAGCGGGAGGATGTAGAAGAGGTGAAATAACTAGTCATAAATCCAGGTATATCTATCGCCTTCGTGGAACTTGGGTAACTTGCTGAATATGGAGTCGAAGAAGGATTCATAACAGAAACATCTTTTGTTGCAGAGGAAGAAATTCCAATCGTATTACTGTAATCCCAGGTTTGACCCGCACCTGTCATGGATGAATAATTTACAGCATTGGAATCAAGAACATACATCGTTGAGTACATTCCAACAGTTGGTTCATTTGTTTGCGTGAACTGACCGAAAGCAGCTCCCGTAATTAAGCTAGTAGCTAAGAGTAAATTTAATTTCATAGTTTATTTTTTTTCTAAATTACAATTTTACAAGGTTATCGATTCCATTTTTATTTGAATGGTAACGTTTGTTGCTTATTTTAATACTTTTTTAACAAAAAGGTTGGAAAATTAGTTTTCCTTGATCACAACATAATAACCAAACCGGTTCTCAGACTGAAGAAGTTTTGCAAACGATAGCGTGATAACTGGAGCTTGTGCTCTTCTTCGTAATTATTCATCCCCATATAGGACATATCAAAAATTCCTTCCGAAATGATTTCCTGGATAGGGAGATTCAGGTGAACATACCCTCCGAAATTCCATGCAATGTTTTTGGATATCGGTAAACGGTATTCCAAACCGTAAAGGAGTGTCAGGTTGAATGAAAACTCATCATCGAACTTGAAATTTTGATCACTAATTAGGGTAGTATCTTCATAATTGTAAGTATTGTAGGGATAGATGGATTTATAGGTTCCTGATTTTAATTTGGAAAGTTCAATTCCAAGACCCAAAACACTCACTAGTCCTGTTGGCATATTTGAACCTCTTGATCCGATTTCTATTCGAGGCATGATCCGAATGGTATTGTACTTTACACGGCTGTCATATCCCTGGATGGTATAATAATTCCCCCATTCATCAATAACATCCTTTCTTCCGATGTTTTGAAGAAAAATATTTCCCATGTAATAATTGAAGTCTACAGATAGTGCGATGCGTTCTTTCAAAACGATTCCTAAATTTCCATAGAAACTGTAATTGAACTGATCCGAACTGATCTGTTCCCTGTACTTCTTGTAATATGCCTGGTTTCTTAATTGTCGCTCCGTGTTACTGGCCAGTTTCAGTACGGTATTGTGGTTTATACCTGCTCCCAGTTGAAGTGTAAAACGCTTTCCGTAAAATCCGGTTGTTTGGTCCTTCTTTTTAGTACCGGATGTTCCCTTCGTTTGACCGAAAGAATTTGCAGATCCTATAGTCACTGCAAGTAAAATGAATATGATTCTTAACATGATTATTTTTTAGTTAGTTGATTTAAAAATTTCGTAGTACTTGGATCCCAATAGAATTTTAGATGGTTTTCCGCTAATCAGGTATTCGCCTGAAGAGTCTGCATGGCCGTTTTTTAAATCGACACCGATAAAATTGATGAAAGTTTTTTGGGCGTCCAGTAATTTCCCGGTAAGTAGAATGAAAGCCATTGGTGGAACATACCACGTACCCAAAACAGGTCTCGCAATTTCCATCGGGTTGCTTTTCTTGTTGTCGATGTAAAAAACAAGTGGGATCATGATCACATCGGAACTGTATTTTTTCGACATGTTTTGAAGTTCTGTATAGTCAATCGGGAAGAAATTCACTTTGGAGTAACCTTCATTTTGTCTCAAGGCTGATTTTAGATACATAAACGCGTTGATTCCTTCAATATTCAGACTGTTGGGTGCATTGTCGGTGCTTATATTATATCCGTTCGCTGCTGCTTCCTGGAGGATCAGTTCTGTCGAATTCTTCTTGATCGATTCTGATACCTTGATCGTTTTGTTGGATGATTCCGCGATTTCAATATCTGGTTCTACAAGAGCAATACTTTTCGTTTTTAAGTCGGGAATAGCAGGAATCAATTTGGATTTATTTTCCTTGGCTTCTTCTGTATTCAGGGATTTACTGTGTGCAGATTTGAATGATCTGACAAAGCTGCTGTCCGACATGATGTCTGTCATTCCATATAAGTAATAGGCTGTGGAGTCAAATACCTGGGCATCAATATTACCGTCCGCGGATCGTTTTTTCTTGATCTTGTCGTATTTGGATTCTGTCTTGCTGGTTTCGATTTTAGTCAGACTGTCTGCAGGGATTTTAGCTATCGAATCATTGTAAGTTTTGTTGCGTTGTACGGCTTGATGATAGTCGTATTTGGAGAATGATTCCAGCGAAAATTGTTTGGTGTTTGCAGCTGTTTCAACCATTCTGTCATAAATAGCCTGGATTTCCGGGTCTGAAGAATTAACTTCACGGATATCATAGATCTGGCGAAGAGCAATGGATGAAAGTTCTAATTTATCCATTTTCTTAAGCATTGCGTGCAGGGAAGCAATTTCTCCTTCTTTATGAATTTTGGATTCGAATGGTTTTGATACCGAAGCAGATTTCGTTTGTGCCAGGGCTAACCAGGTTTTAGCCTTCATGGAAGTCAAATACTGTGAATTCGGAAATTCTTTCTCTAAAATGAAAATAGAGTATAAGGCATTTGTAAGATCCAATGCCAAAATGCTGTTTCTTACTGACTCGAAACGTGCGATGGTTCTCATTTCGTTGAAGCGTTCTGCTCCCAGGATATTAGCAGTTCCTTTCCAGCCGCTTCCTTTTTCAAGTACTTCAAGAACTTGTTTTTTTCTTTTCGAAATGTTGGGGTGTGAACTCTTGCTGTCGTTATAATCTTCTTCGGCTGTAATGGCAAATGTTTCTTTCGGAAATTTAAAAGCCGGTACGTAAAATGCCTTCGAATTGAAGAAGGTTTCTGGAATCCGTACTTCATCAAAGGGAAGGTATGAATACATCAGAACATCAAACGTTGGCTCGATCAAGGCTTCTTCATATCCTGCATTTTTGTACAATTCAATAGCATCTGAATCGGCTTCAAGCTCACGCTCCTTGCTGTAAGTGCTTAGCTCGTAATAGTTCGCGTTCTTTAAAACGGTCTTTTGCTTGAAGCGCTCCAAAACGTGTTTTCTTTTGTAATGTGCAATCTCGTGGGCAAGTACATAAGCAAGCTGAGCCTCTGAACTCACTTGGGAGATCAGCCCGGTTGTCACAAATATGATTCCCTGGTCTGTAGAGAAGGCGTTTGTTTCGTTTGATTTTAAGGTGTAAAACCGCAGTTCTTTGTAGGTCTCACGGTCATCTTTTAAAAGATTCTTAGCAATATCTTTTACATAAAGAGAAAGCGGGTCGCCGAATACACATACTTCGGACTGAAGAATTCCGTCAATAGCAGAATGGATTCCGGTATAGAATCGTTTTCTTAATGAAACAGCCAGTTCGGGACGGTCTATTTTTACATCTCGATCCACTTTTTCATAAGTAGACATGCTGAAATCTTCAGGGATTGATCCGGTGGAAGCAAGTGTTTTATAATGATCGAAATCCGTTTTTACTTGTGCTGATAATCCACTGGAAAGAGTGATCGATATTAGGCAAGTTAGAATGAATGTTGTTTTAAACATAACCAGTTTTTTAGGTAAGTGTGGGCAAAAGTAATGAATCCCTTAAAATATCCGCTTATGAGAATGATATTTATGTGTTTACCCCATCCGTATTATGGAAGAAAATAGTTCCTCCCAGGAATTGGTAATCGACTCAGCCCGGTCCGAATATCTATGGTCCGCAAATTTTCTCGTCTCCAAAAGCAAAGCTTTAGTTTGGTGGTAAATCTGAGGATTTATATACTTTTTAAACAAATAATGGCTGCACTAACGTTTGCCAATATCAAAAGCTGACGCTTTTTCTTATTTTTGCCTCCCTTGCGAAATACTATGAAACAAAATTCCCTCTTCCGAAAAAAAACTGTTCAGGATATTCTGGCATCAACCCAAGAAGGTCAGTCCGACGGGCATGAGTCTCTGGGAAAACATTTAAAAGTGCGCGACCTGGCGGCTTTTGGAATAGCTGCAATCATTGGTGCGGGTATTTTCTCCACGATCGGTGAAGCGAGTTCCAACGGCGGACCGGCGGTTATTTTTCTGTTTATTTTCACTGCTGTTGCATGCGGATTTGCTGCTTTCGCTTATGCTGAATTTGCATCGATGGTTCCGGTAGCAGGTTCTGCTTATACCTATTCTTACGTGGCTTTCGGTGAGATCATCGCATGGGTTATCGGCTGGGCACTTATCATGGAATATGCCATTGGGAATATTACAGTGGCGATCAGTTGGAGTGATTACTTTACCGGAATGCTGGAAGGTCTGAATATTCACCTCCCGCAATGGATCCAAACGGATTACCTGACGGCCCATAACGGGTATACTGAAGCCGAAGCACTTATTCGGGGTGGAAAGGATTTTGCAAACCTGGATTCCGGCTTGCAGGCTGCTCATACAGCGTGGGAGACAGCGCCAACTATTTTCAACTTTCACATTATTTTCGATTTGCCGGCTTTGTTCATTATTGTACTGATTACCTGGCTGGTTTACCGTGGAATGAAAGAAAGCCGTAATGCCAGCAACGTCATGGTAGTCATTAAACTGGCAATTATTCTCCTGGTTATCGCCGTCGGAATTTTCTATGTCGATACGGATAACTGGAGTCCCTTTGCACCAAATGGTGTTTCGGGAATCTTAAAAGGTGTTTCGGCTGTTTTCTTTGCTTATATCGGATTTGATGCCATATCGACAACCGCGGAGGAATGCGAGAACCCGCAGAGGGATCTTCCGCGCGGAATGATGTGGGCGATCATTATTTGTACTGTTTTGTATGTGATTATTTCTTTGATCCTTACCGGTTTGGTAAATTATAAAGTATTGGCGGTGGGTGATCCGCTGGCCTTTGTTTTCCGGGAAATAGACCTGAAATGGATGTCGGGAATTATCGCCGTTTCTGCCGTAATTGCTATGGCTTCGGTCTTATTGGTTTTTCAAATGGGACAGCCGCGTATCTGGATGTCTATGAGTAGAGACGGATTGCTGCCGAAAAAATTCTCAAAGGTGCATCCGAAATACAAAACACCTTCTTTTGCAACAATAGTAGTAGGTTTTGTTGTGGCGGTACCGGCATTGTTCATGAATTTAACAATGGTTACGGATCTCTGCAGTATCGGAACCTTGTTTGCTTTTGTTTTGGTGTGCGGTGGGGTCTTGATTCTTCAGAATAGAACGGATATCCCAAGAGGTAAATTCAGGACTCCTTATGTCAATGGGAAATATGTGCTTCCTTTCCTGGTTATCGGAGGTCTTATCCTTGGATTTACAGAGTACAAAAACGAATTGATGGGATTCCTCGCTAACAAATCTGAATTAAAAGAAACCAAAGATCTGATCGTAGATTTAACTGAAAAGGAATCCGCTCAGCTGAAAGAAAATATTGAGTTGGTCGATAAAGTTGGTCTGGAGCGTGTGGGATCTGATTTGCTGGCTTATTTCGAGCAGGCATCAAAAATTGATTTGGAAACTTCCCTGAAAGGAATTAAAAGCCGGTCAAAAGCGGAAACGGTTGCTCAGCTGGACCAAAAAACAAAAGATCGATTGATTCGTTTCCTGGAAGGATACGATGAAAAAGGCTTCAAACTGATGGATTCGGATCTTGAAAAATATTACGCTCAGGGTCCCGAAATTGCTATTGATGATGCTTTGAAACCAATCGGTGTTTCGGGAAAAAGATTGTATAACAGCGGTTTCTCTCATTTTGCACATAAAATCCCGACCTGGATCTTTATCTTGTTTACCCTGTTTATTACAGTGGTAACGATCCGGAAGAATTTATCCCTGATTCCTCTGCTCGGATTACTTTCCTGCCTGTATATGATGAGTCAGATCGAACTTAGAAACTGGATCGCATTTGTAATCTGGTTGTGTGTCGGTTTGATCATTTATTTTATCTACAGCAGAAAGAACTCAAAGCTCGGTCAAAAAACCGCCTGATTTCGATAGGATTCGCATAAAGATTGAGAACAACCTAAGATGCTCGAAGCTTGGGTATAGGTATTGTATGGATCAAGCATGGATAAAGCGACTATAAAGCATAGATACCCCACATTTCAAACTTCGAAACTCAAAGAGCGAAGTAGTTTTCAATTTACGAAGTTCGCAGAACGAAATATACTTGTATGAATTCTTAACAACTTGTCCCGACCATTCGGGATTTCCTGGTAACTCCGTATTGCCCAATTCGTAATTATTAGATATATTCGCTCAATAACTAATTGATTATGAAGCTTGCTCTTTTCCCTTTCTTCCTGATAGGTCTCACTTTAAGTTCCTGCAAAAAGAAGCCGCTTGATCCGGATAACGATGGGTCAACGTATGCTTCCATGGAAGTTTTCAAGGAAGATGCAATGGGGGTTATTTACAATGAGGCTACCAATAGTATCGCATACAATAAACCCGATGGAGACGGAACATACAAGATCTATATATCGAATTACGACGGAACGGGAGAGACACAACTGACTTACCCTGGCTGGGCTTCAGACAGGCATCAATGGGCAGAAGAATGGGATCCGACCGGACAGTATTTATACTGCTACATTGAAAAAACAGCTTATGCTGCAGAAAGCGGGCATACACGCACTCCGGAAGATGCAATTCCGGGCTACGGTGCTTATACGGATCTTTGGATTATTAAACGCGATGGAAGCCAGGCATGGCAAATGACCAATTTCCCGAATGATTACGATCATGGAATTATTCATGGAGCTATTTCAACCGATGGAACCATGTTTGCATGGACGGAACGCATTCAGGCACCTGTATTTTTGGATTTAAATCTGGCTGCCGGAGCTTATGTATTCAAGGTTGCAGATGTGAGTTGGAATCCCAATCCTGTTTTTTCAAATATTCGAACTTACCAGCCCGGAGGAGAGCTTGCAGGCGGCGAAGTAGAAAGTATTAATCCCGCAAAAACAGCTATTTTGATCTACAGTACCTTTGAATCTCATAACCTGGTTGCAACTCCGATTTACCGCATCGACCTGGCAAGCGGAAATACCACTAAACTAACAGAGGAAAGCTTTTCACAGGCACCCACTTATACACCAAACGGACAAAAAATTGTTTATATGACCGGGGCCGGATGTGATATTTTCCCGGGACAGCTTCAGGGTGCAGATTGGTGGATAATGGATGCTGACGGAAGCAATAAAAAACGCTTGACATACATGAATTTGAAAAATCATCCGCAAAGTGTAAACAGTTACCGCCTGGCCGGTTCTTTGTCTTTTGTCAATGATTCTGTTTTCATCGGAGGAGTAATGACGCAATCTTTGGGGTTGACAGGATATAGTGCTCTTGTGAGATTCTAAAGTCGAAGTTTAATCTTTTACTGTTATTTCATCAAGGAAAAACCAGGAAGGTTCTCCCGCTGAGGGATGCCAGTTGAATAACTTTCCGGTTCCTTTTACATTGATTTTTACATAACGATAGGTGTTGCCGTCTGTTTGAAACAGGTAATTGCGGATTGGATCTTCCTTCTGTTGTTCTCCATCTACTCGAATGGTACCGATAGGGAAATAGGTTTTTCCGTCAATAGAAATACTGCACGAAACTTCCGATGGGTGCAGGATCCAGCTTTTCCCATTCCAAAGCGAATGGATGGAAATATTCTTTGCCTTCGTTAAGGTATCCAGGTCTAAGATTAGTTCGGTATCGTTTCCAAACCACCCCAGCCAATGGATGCTATAATCGCTTGCTCCGTTCACCCCATTGCTTAGATAAGATAGATCTCCGTCCTGGTATTTTTTGTCGGGTGGGGAGGAGGAACTTATTTTCTTTCCAAAAGCCAGGTTTCCCTCAATATTCACATCAATCATTTTTCGCAGGGAGCGAATATAGTTTTTAGGACTTAATTCAGATTCATTGATCGTGGGCACCTGATTTTGGTGGCAGGTTTGCTCAAATAGGTCGAGTGTTTTTCGTAGATTATAGTTTGGAACGGCTTTTCCATCTGAAATCAAATACCATCCACGCTCCGAGAACATGTTGTTTGCAGCAATTTCCATTTCTGCATATTGGAGCGGTAAACGGGCCAGTTGAACTTGTTCCAACGTCCCCGGGACTTTTGATTTTGAAGCAGCTTGCTCCGCCATGTCGAAAAACCACTTGTATTCCTTCATGTGTTCTTCGGAGAATAATCCGTTTTGGTGTACCACCGGATGCTCGTAAATCCAGAGTTTACTGCTGGTTTCCTTCAGGTTTTTTTTCAATGCGTCAATGTACTGCGAAATATATGGATAAGCTGTTCCATAAGTTGCATGAAGAAATTTTTGTTTCTCATATTCAAAATCCAGGTTTGGGTCCCACATCAATTTTGAAAGCAGGTATGTCTTTAGCTCTGAAAATTCATACCCGATCGTGCTGTTGGATTGTTCAAACAAAGCATTCACATGGTTTTTGGTGAAAAATTGAATATTCGGCTGCAGAACATGCAGATTGGGAAAGGGTGAAATGCTGTGGTTGAAATTTATGGTGTAATCCCAAAGGAAAATATTGGAACTGATTTTTCCCCAGTCTTCTATGTCCTTTTTGAAATCTGTACATTCCGGGTTTGTTTCAATAGGAGCATGACGGTGTAATTCGATCGTGCAAAGCATGACTTCCACATTCTTTCGTGGTTTTACTTTTAAAGGGGCTTTCCGGCTGTATTGGTAAGCAAGGGTAGAAATGATTTTGTCGGGGAATTGTTTTGCAATATCGTTGACTAAACGAATGATTGGTCCTGCCGGGCTTCCTTCTTCTGCAATGATGCTTTTGCATTTGTCACACTGACAATAGGTAAAATTGTCGTTTTGACTCACGGACCATTTCTGTTTATCAGTTTGTTTGCTCATTTCTTCCCGCAGTTTTTGTGAAATGATCTTTTTTACCTCCGGATTACTTGGGCAGACCTGATCAATGCTCCTCTTTCCATTGACTAGTGCAAAGTATTCGGGATGACCTGAAAAGTATGTTTCCCAGGGAAGCAGGCGGTGAAAAGTGTGTACGAAATATCCTCTTGGGTAGATCTCTTCAATCGTATTAAGCCGCATCCAGTCCCTGTATTCTGGATCTTCCGGATAATAAAGATTGATAATCCGGACATCATTTGCGGGCTGGTCTGTTAGGATTCCGCATGAAATCCGGATCTCTTCCACATGAGGATATTGGCAGCCACCAGGCGTAAATTGCTTAACGCCCAATGTTTCCAACAGGTGAACTGCAGCATAAGTGGTTCCTTTTCTTATTCCACCTTCAATTGTCATCTTATTTTCACGAATGGTGATCTTGAATCCGTCAGGATGGAGTTTTTTGTTTTGTTTTAGGTAAATGAGAGTTGTCGATCTGGTTTTGATTGTTCTTTTTAATTCCGCGTTATTCATTTGTCCTATGTAACGGCTCAGAAGCTCAAAAGCATTGTTCAAATCTTTTGACAGGGTGTCTTGAAGATAGACTTCTATGCTTTTATTCGGGTGAATGATAAAATCATGTTTGTTTGCAAAAGAATGGCTCCATGAAAAAAAAACGAAAAGTAGAAAAAGAACAAAAGGCCGCATGTCTGATTTTTTTTACACGAATTTAAACCCAAAATTGAGAATGACAATTGAAAAGACTTCCAATCAGAGTGATGCTTTTGATAAATTATCTCTTTCTTTTCAATTTTACATTTTACATTTTCAATTCCTCTTATCTTTGTATCTGAAAAAAATCGCTCAATAGCATGTTTGATAATCTTACCGATAAGTTTGAACGCGCCTTTAAAGTCTTAAAAGGACAAGGACAAATTACAGAAATAAATGTTGCAGAAACATTAAAGGAGGTTCGAAGAGCACTTCTTGATGCCGATGTGAACTTTAAAACTGCCAAAGATTTCACCGTTCGCGTGAAAGACAGGGCAATGGGTGCAAACGTGTTAACTGCTATTTCTCCCAGCCAGTTAATGATTAAAATCTGCCACGAAGAATTGGTGGAATTGATGGGTGGAAATGAAAGTGAGATCCAGATCCAGGGAAATCCGGGAATTGTATTGATGTCGGGACTTCAGGGTTCCGGGAAAACTACATTCTCAGGGAAACTGGCCAACTACCTGAAAACAAAGAAAAATAAAAAGCCCCTATTGGTTGCTTGTGACGTTTACCGTCCGGCGGCGATAGATCAGCTGCATGTTCTTGGAGAACAGCTTGGAATCGAGGTTTTTTCAAATAAGGAAGAAAAAGATCCTGTTAAGATCGCTACTGAAGCAATTAATTATGCTAAAAGCAAGGGCTTTAATGTGGTGATTGTCGATACTGCCGGTCGTTTGGCCATTGACGAAGTGATGATGGATGAAATTGCACGTGTGAAGCAGGCGATCAATCCGACTGAAACTTTGTTTGTTGTGGATTCCATGACCGGACAGGATGCTGTGAATACCGCAAAAGCATTCAATGAGAAAATCAATTTTGATGGAGTTGTTTTAACCAAGTTAGACGGTGATACGCGTGGTGGGGCAGCTTTATCAATCAAAACAGTTGTAGATAAACCGATCAAATTCGTTGGTACTGGTGAGAAGATGGATGCGCTGGATGTATTCTATCCGAAACGGATGGCCGACCGGATTTTGGGAATGGGTGACGTTGTTTCATTAGTAGAACGCGCTCAGGAACAATTCAACGAAGAAGAAGCTAGAAAACTTCAGAAACGCATCCAGAAAGATCAGTTTGATTTCAATGACTTCCTTGGTCAGATTCAGCAGATCAAGAAAATGGGAAATGTCAAGGATTTAATGGGAATGATCCCGGGAATGGGGAAAGCTGTTAAAGATGTGGATATCCAGGATGATGCATTCAAACATATCGAAGCGATTATCTATTCGATGACTCCTAAAGAACGTGCAAATCCTTCTTTAATGAATGGTCAGAGAAAAACAAGAATTGCAAACGGTTCCGGAACGAACATCCAGGAAGTAAATAAATTGCTTAAGCAGTTTGAGGATACGAAGAAAATGATGAAAATGATGAGTAATCCGAAAAACATGATGGGCATGATGAAACAAATGAAAGGAATGAAGGGCGGAATGCCTGGAATGTAATTTATTCAATTATAAAAGATCAATGGAGCAATTATCAAGGAGATACTCACCATCTTGATAATTGATAATTTTGTCATTGATAATTAGTTTATGATAGATTTCAATCTTACATCCTCTGAAACATACTCAACTGCTTTTCAGGAGCGCGGAATAGATTCTTTTAGCGAAGCCTGCAGTTTCATTGCTCAACTTCCTTATGGCAGAAATGCGAACCGGGAAGATTTCAGATTAGTGCTTTCTGAAGGAAAAGGAACCTGTTCTTCAAAACATGCCTTACTCGCTTCCCTGGCTTTGGAAAACGGACACCCGGAAATTGAATTGATAGCAGGTATTTTCTTAATGAACGGAGAAACACATTCAAAACTGGATGGTTTCTTTGATGGGAAAACCTACACAAATATCCCTGAATGCCATTGTTATCTGAGAATTAGGGGAGAACGGTTTGATTTTACGGACACATCCGGAAGATTGAAAAAAATCATCCCGAAACTCGTTCGCGAGCAACGCATAGACCCGAATCAGGTCAGTGACTGGAAAATCATGATCCACAAAGATTATTTGCAGCGCTGGTTAACCAGAAACCCTGCTATTCAACTAACATTGGATGAAATCTGGAAGGATAGGGAAGAGGCAATTGCTTTATTGAGTGAATAAAGGAAGAAATTTCAATTTCACAGTACCCACATTCGTTATATAACGAAAACATAATATCATAAGGATTCTAAGATATTAATCTAACAGTTTTTGAAGAGTCTCCTTAGAACAAACGCCTGTAATTCGGGTTATTTCTTTTCCGTTTTTGAAACTGATAAAAGTGGGAAAGCTTTCCACATGTAACTCTTTTACCAATTGAGTTTGAGAACCACCATCCACCCGGATGATTTCTGCCCCCTCCATATTTAACTCATCAATAATCGGATTCATTTTTTTACAAGGCGGACACCATTCGGCACCGAAATCCACAAGCACGGTTTTATTTGGTGGAAGTGAAGCCAGAAAGTCTTCCATACTTAGTTGTTCTGTTTCTTTCTTTCCTTCCAGTGGAAGATCTTCCAGGTTCCACGAATTGATTCCTCCACGCAGATTGATGACCGTTTCAAAACCTTCTTTAATCAGCCATTCCTGGGCTGCAGCACTTCTTGAGCCGGCAAGGCAATATATGTAAAGCGGGCTGTGTTTGTCAAGCGAAGCTACACGCTCTTTAAATTGAGCAAAATTGTTCCAGTCGGCCTGAAAAGCACCGGAAATATGCCCCTGCGCATACTCGTTGGAAGTTCGTACATCCAAAAGTTGTGCTTGTTTTGTATGAATCGAATCGTAGAATAGTTTTGGGGCTAAATCGATTTTTTGTGCAAAAAAATAAGAGGTAAATGTTAAGAAAAACAGCAAGGTTAATTGCTTTGTCAATTTACTAAGATATCTCATTGATAATCAGTGTATTAATATAACTTAAGAGCAAGTGATTTTTGAATAATATTCGCTTTTAGGAAACCAAATCGCTTGTTCTGCCGTAAATGTAAGTAATGTCCATTTGGAATAATTGTAAAAAACTGTTAATTTCGAACTAGTTAATGATCAAAAATTCAAATACGATAGCTTATCAACACTTGCACTCTATGCTTCGCCGATACTCATTTTTATTGATCTTACTTACCACATTTTCTTCTATAACCAGAGCACAGGATGTTTGGTTACAAAACCACTTTTCTCCTAATTCCGGGTGCAGTTTGTCTACCCTGGAAACAGTGACGGTTTTGGTAAATAATAATTCCGGAGTCATTATGCCTTCAAATACCATCCAGATGTATTATTCTGTGGATGGCGGTGCTGCGGTAAATCAACCTTTATCTTCCAATCTGACTGCCGGGGCTTCCTGGAATTTCAGTTTTGCAGTTAAAGCAAATTTATCTGCTTGCGGAAGTCACATTGTGAAAGTTTGGCTTAACAGACCGGGGGATGTCAATCAATTAAATGATACCCTGCAGTGGAGTGTCCAGAATGATTGTCCGATAGTTCCGGGAACAGTGACATCAGATATTACAGTTTGCCAGGGAGCGAATGCAGGAACCTTATCATTGTTCGGTTGGTCTTATGGAACAATTATCGCTTGGGAGTCTTCCACTAACGGTGGTTCCACCTGGTCACCTATTGTGAATTCAACTCCTTCCTACGCATACAATAATGTGAGTCAAAACACGCAATACCATGTCTTGATTGATGGTGGTTATTGTCCGGATGATACTTCGGGATATGCCACTATAACAGCTCAGTCACCACCGGTTCCGGGAACAATCTCCGGCTCCGATTCTTTATGCGAAAGCGTGGCGAGTGGTATGTTGACTTTGTCAGGAAACAGTCAAAGCGTTTTACAATGGGAATCTTCTACGAATGGAGGAGGAAGCTGGACTCCAATTGCCAATACAACCACAACACATAATTACTTAAACCTCACAACAACGACAATCTATCGTGTACTTGTCGATGGCCTGATTTGCGCTGATGCTTATTCTGATACCGCAATGATTTATGTGGATCCTGTTTATCCGCCCACTGTTTTAGCAGGAAGTGATTCCTTATGTATTACGAATGCAACAGGTTTTGTTATTGCTACTGGTTCATTTGGTCCGGTTTTGAATTGGGAATTCTCTACGGACAATGGATCTACATGGGGGGCTCTTTCCAATACGACAGGAAGTCAGGCTTATATCAATCTGACGCAAACTACATTTTACAGAATGATTTCGGAAGGCGGACAATGCCCGGATGTGGTTTCTGATACCGCAGTTATTTATGTTCAGGCACTTCCGGTAACTCCTACTCTTGGTCTTTCCGATACGGTTTGTGCAACAGCAGTAGTTGGTATACTGAATATGACCGGATCAACAACACCTGTTTTGAATTGGGAATCATCCACGAATGGTGGAAGCACCTGGACAACAATTGCAAACACAGGCACTTCGTATGATTACAGCGGACAAAGCGTAACTACAATTTATAGAGTACACCTTGACGGACGTCTTTGCCCGGATTATTATACGGACACAGCAATCATTCAATTGGATTCTGCGCCGGTAGTAGGTGTTTTAAATCAGAGCGGAAGTGTATGTGAGTCAATTTCTGAAGAACTGCATTTGCTTGGTTCGGTTGCGGATTCTTTATTTTGGGAATATTCTTCTGACAATGGAGCGACTTGGCAGGTAATCCCGAATTCCGATACGATAGATTATACTACTTCCCCGATTACACAAGATATTCAATTCCAGGTAACTGCACTAAGTGGTGTTTGTCCTCCCGCTATTTCAAATGTTGTAAATATTACGATGATACCTTCTCCCGTTGCTGATGCGGGTATAGATACCGCCATTTATGTTGGTGAAACAGTTACATTGAACGGTTCTGGTGGTATTACTGGAATATGGATGCCTGGTACAACACTTTCAGATTCAATGATAGCTAATCCGGTTGCCACACCTGTTGTGACAACTCCGTATGTATATTATGTAATTGATATTTCAGGTTGTGTCGGAAGTGATACGGTAGTCATTACTGTGATGGATCCGATTCAATTCAATATTAGAAATGTCATCACAATGAATAATGACGATGTTAATGATACCTGGAATATTACTGGTGTTGAATTTTTCCCGATGACAGCTGTAAAGGTCTTTAATCAATATGGAAAATTACTTTATGAAAACGATGACTATAAGAACGACTGGGATGGCAGCTATAAAGGTTCCGCCTTGCCGAACGGAACTTATTATTATGTTGTTTTGAAAGGTGGTACCGAAGAGGAATATAAAGGAACAATTACACTATTGGGAAATGAATAAATTACTACTACTTTGTGTTTGTTTGTGTTGGGGAAATTTATTTGGACAACAAGTTCCTTTCTACAATCATTATTTAATAAACCCATTCGTTTATAATCCTGCCTCAACAGGAGGGAGTGATTATGTGAACGCAAGTTTTGTCAGAAATCAGCGCTACTCTTCTTTTGGTTCTACGGCTGTAAATAATTATTTGACAGTTGAAGGGCCTATTGCTAAAGGAAATATGGGGCTTGGCCTTATCGTAGCGCACCAGAACCAGGGAATTCAGCAACAGTTGATGTCAAGTCTGAATTACAGTTATAAGCTAAAAATCAACGAAAATCATAATATCCGCTTTGGTGTTTCAGCCGGAGTATTGGATAATCGGATAGAATACAATCAAATCAATGCGGAGGACATAGACGATCCATATCTGACAGGTCTAAGACCTACAGCTCCGGTTTTTGATCTGAATGTGGGCTTAATGTATAACTGGAAAGATTTGCGAATTGGAATTTCAGTACCTCAGATTATTGGCGGAAAGGTGAAGTATGCCCGTGAGAAAAGCAGAGGGTATTATCAGCTTGAAAGACATTACATGATGTCTCTTGAATATGATTTTCATTTAGGTGAGAAATTAATTATCCGCCCGAATGCAGTTTTGAGATACATGCCGAATATTCCATTCCAGTACGATGCAACTTTAATGGCAATGTATAACAATGTGCTTTGGGCTTCGGCAACTTATAAGTCAGATTACGCAATGCAGTTCAATGCAGGTGTCCGGGTATTCGATTTTCTAAGAGTGGGGTATAGCTACGAATTATTGATCGGATCACTCAAAACATACAACACGGGAATGAATCATGAGATTTTCTTAGGCTTTTCTTTCAAAGGAAAACGTGAAAAAGAAATTCAGATTGTAGAAAAAGAAGTTAAAGTTGTTGATGATTTGGCAGCCCGTGAACGAGATTCCATTCAGAAATTAAAAGATGAATTGGAAGATCGCTTAAAACGCCTCCTGGAGGATCGGGCGGAAAAGGATAGACTGCAAAGAGAAAAAGATTCTTTGGCCAACCTGGTAGTGAAACCAATTGATACTGTAAAACCTAAACCTAAGAATACAACACCTGAAGTAATTCCTGTTGCCAAAGGATATCATTTTGTTAACTTGGATAAAAGTGAATCACCGGACGGATTCTATGTCATCACCGGGGTTTTCTCAAACAGACAAAATGCGGACTTAATGCTGGCGAAGAACTTAAGTGAATATCCTACTTCTTATCTTGTCATTAACGAATCGAATAATTATTTCTATGTTGTAATACTGTATTCATTGGATCAGGAACTTGCCACCAGAACATTCAATGATTATAAAACAAAGAAAAAACAAAAAGTTTGGATTTTAAATTACCTGAAGAATTGACAAGTTAAGCAAGGCTTGGATAAAAATTAAGTTAATACATTGAACTAGATATACACTATGACTATGATTACTTCTTTCAGAGCAATCTGTAACTCTCTACTGTTGCTTTTATTTATGACAGGTTTTTCAAAAGTTTCTTCCGCCCAGATCAATCTAAGTCAAACTACAGCTGCAAACTATGTAGCTGCAATTTGTGGTCCTGGAATTACCTTTTCGAATGTAACCCTCACAGGAGACGCTGCTGCAATAGCTAATTTCACAGGTGGTACATCCGCAGGAATTGGTGCGACAATGAATACCGGTGTTGTCATGAGTACAGGATTTGTGAACACTGCCGCCGCACTTCAGGGTGGTCCCGGGACCTTTAAGACTGATGATAATGCAGGTGCTGCTGTTGCTGAATTGAATACAATTGCAGGAGCAGGTACATTTGATGGTATTATTTTGGAGTTTGATTTCGTTCCCATTACCAGTAACATCAATGTAAATTACATTTTTGGTTCGGAAGAATACAACGAATGGGTTGGTAGTGGTTTCAATGATGCATTTGCTTTTTTTATAAGCGGACCAGGTATTGTCGGTTCGCAGAATATTGCTGTTATTGGAGCAGTTCCGGTTACGATTGATAATGTTAATGCTGGTGTAAATGCAGGATCTTATGTTAATAATATTGTTTTAGGTACGCCTAATAATAATGTGATGGATGGGTATACCACTCAGTTGACTGCGTCAAGAGCAGTTATTGCCTGTCAAACATATCATATCCGTTTAATGATTGCCGATGGAGGAGATTCAAGTTATGATTCTTGGGTATTCATTCAGCAAAACGGGTTGTTTGCAGTTGGTAATCCACCTGTTTCGTCAGTTACCTCAAGTGGTGCGGGACCAGGTATTTACCCGGAAGGCTGTTCAAATAACACGATGACATTTAACATTCCGAATGCGCTTGCAGTGCCTTATTCATTCAATGTGACCTGGGCGGGAAGCGCAACCTCCGGGGTTGATTATGGTGCATTGCCGACAACAATTACTGTACCGGCAGGCCAAACTTCAGTTAGTATTCCTGTAAACGTATTTCTTGACGGAGCTGCCGAAGGAACTGAAACCTTGATTTGTAACTATCCTGCAACGGTATGTACAACGGGGAGTATATCGGTAAATATCATTGATGCTACTCCACTTGCTGTTACGGCTAATGCGGATGTTACTATTTGTACTGCCGGATCAAGTGTGCCTCTTTCTGCTACATCTGTAGGAGGAACCGGAACGATAACTTACACGTGGAGTAATGGTGCAGGGACTGGTACTCCGGTGACGGTTTCACCTGCAGCAACAACAACTTATACAGTGACTGCTGTAGACTTGTGTGGAACTACTGTAACAGATCAGGTGGTGGTTAATTATGGCGCTTTAACTGCACCGACGGTTACTCCAACAGCTGAATCCTGTGCGAATTACAATAACGGTTCTGTGGTTATCAATAACCCTGTAGGACTAGGACCATATACAGTAAGTATTGCAGGACCTGTTAATGGTTCTGTTGTCGAAGCAAATACAGCCGGTTCCACTGCCAATTTCACCAATTTACCGGATGGAAACTACAATTACATAGTAACGGGGGCCAATGGTTGTACAACAACTGGAAACTTTACCATTGGTTACCGGGTCTGCTACGGCAACACCGGTTGGATTGGCACCATATACTTATTCCTGGACCGGTGGACAAACCACTCAGACCGCTTCGAACTTAGGAGCAGGAGCTTATACGATAACAATGACTGACAATTCAGGTTGTGTTGCAACGGCGAATGTCTCCATTACTCAGCCAACGGCTTTGAGTGGGACTTTAGCAGCTGTAAATGTCAGTTGTAATGGAGTATGTAATGGAACGATTACGGTTACTCCTGCTGGAGGTGTGCCTCCATATCAGTATAGTGCTAATGGAGGAACATTCCAGGTTTCGAATACGTTTACAGGTTTATGTAACGGTACGTATGCTGTTACAATCCGCGATGCAAATAACTGTACGGTAACAGTGAATCAAACCATTACTCAACCGGCAATCTTGAATTTGACACAAAGTGCAATTACACCGGCAACATGTGGTGCA
>NZ_JAQSWB010000007.1 GCF_029266855.1 Fluviicola sp. | reverse complement strand
TTTAACGATTGTTACGACTCCGGTAGCCGGAATTACATCTTTGGATGCAATTACTTTACAAGCTACAGGAACAGGTACTTACCAATGGATTAATTGTTCGGGGCAAGTAATTGCAGGTGAAACGAATGCCAGCTTTACGGCAACTTCCAATGGTTCTTATGCTGTGATCGTTACAAACGGTTCATGTAGTGATACATCAAACTGTGTGGTTATCGATCAGGTTGGATTAGACGAAAACAAGACTTCATTTGAGGTTACGTTGACTCCGAATCCGACACAGGACTATGTGACGGTTACCTTTACAGGTACGAACGAAGCTTCCATTGTTATCTATGATGCAAAAGGAAAAATCGTGATGACTGTTGACCATGCTCAAACCGGAGAAGTGCTTTCAGTTGAAGCCTTTGAAAGAGGAGTTTACCTGGTGAACATCCTAACAACTTCAGGTAATCATACCCAACGATTGGTGAAACAATAGTTGAACATTAATAAATAGAAAAGCGGCGGTTCCATATGGAATCGCCGCTTTTATTTTATACACTTTGATGAATTGCGGGGAATCAATCTATTAACAAGGACACGAGCCCGAGTCTCGCGTCAGTAAAGGGGGATCAGGATCCAAAACTTAGCACTTTCCGGGATTGATAACCGCAACAGGTTGGCTGTCGTTTTTTTTCGGACATCCTGAAGGTTGTGTAATGATTTTGGCTATTCTATAACGTTTTCTCCCGTCGGGTAATTGGGCTTGTGTCCGCTGGTATCGATACCTCAATTAAGAATCAAATTTTCACTCCGAAGAGTAAACCCTCCATTCGAATTGAGTCAGGTATTTTATAATTAGCAGAGACACGAGTCTGAGCCTCGCGTTAGTAAAGGTGAAGCAATTTTTAGTAACGGATTACCATCCGATTTTATCAAAAGCAATGCTTTCTCTTATTTATAAATCAAATACTTCTGACGTGTGGTCATAAAGGATTGGATTCCCGGTTTCCAGGTTTCTTTGATCTCTTTTGCGCTCAATCCTGCTTTTAGCTGTGAGCGCAATTGTGTTGTTCCTGCCAGTCGGTCGAAGAAGTTGCGCTGGTTGATGAAATCAATGCTGTCGGCTAATTGATCGCGGGCATTGATGAGCCAGTTCAGGTTGATTTCATACATGCGTTTGTTCTGACCGGATCTTAGGTCGTAACCATAGCAGGTACGGTTTTGCCACAGCGGATCTTTCGCCCCGGTTGTAGGCATCGGAACAAAAGTGAAGCCGGAATTTCGGAAATCCGGGTGACCGTACATTTCAAAAGGGCGCTCGGTTCCTCTTCCGATACTTACGGTTGTGGCTTCAAAAAAGCACAAGCTTGGATAGAGGTTGATTGCCAGGTCCGTCCGAAGGTTGGGGGAAGGAGGGATGGGGATCTCAAATTTTGTTTTGTGGGTGTAATTGCGGCATGGAACAATATACATCTGACAGGTTACATTGTTGTGCAGCCAAAATTCCCCGTTGACCATCAATGCGTATTCGCCGATAGTCATTCCATAAACGATCGGAACGGGGTGCATCCCGATAAACGATGTTTGATCCTTATCCAGGATCGGGCCGTCTACGTAATGTGCATTCGGATTCGGGCGATCAAGTACAATGAGCGGTTTATTGTTTTCGGCACATGCTTCCATCACGTAATGCAGTGTGGAAATATAGGTATAGAAACGCACTCCCACATCCTGGATGTCGAATAGGACAATATCTACGTCCCACAACTGATCGGCACGGGGTTTCTTATTGCTTCCGTAAAGTGAGACGATCGGTAAACCGGTGACAGGATCTTTGTGACTCCATACTTTTTCTCCTGCATCTGCCGTTCCCCTGAAACCGTGTTCCGGGGCAAAAACTTTCTGGATCTGGATCCCAAGTGACAATAAAGTATCCACCAAATGATCGTCGCCAAGAGTAGAAGACTGGTTGGCCACAATAGCTACCCTTTTACCTCTTAAGGAATCCAGGTACAGATCCATGCGGGCATTTCCCAGCTGTAAACGAGGCAGTTTTTCCACCCCGTAGGCATCGTAGCGGATCTCATCATCAATGGGTTGAATGACAGGATATTCTCTTGTTTTTTCCGAGTTCGGGTTAGCGGCTACAGTCCCGGAAGTGTTTTTATTCGGGGCACATGAAGCCAGGAAAAGCAAAATAATACTTTTCAACGCCAAAAGCTTTATGTACTTTCGTATTCGCATGAGTAATAATTGGAATTATATCTATTTCATCGCTAAAAAACTCCAACGTAAGCAAAATGTTACGGATGACTCATTGCAAGGCAATAAAAAAGCAGCAAAACCAATTACGAGAATTGCTATTTTGAGTATTTCGCTTGCAATGGTTGTAAACATCGTTACAATTGCAGTGGTTGAAGGGTTCCAACAAGAAGTGAGCCGTAAAGTTATAGGTTTTGGTTCACATATCTCCATTCAGAAGTCGGGAGAAATTTCTTTAATGGAATCTGCCCCCCTGATGAAGAGCAAAAAGTTTGAGGCAGCGCTTAGTGGAATCGAAGGTGTAACGCATGTTCAATCAGTTGCTTACAAGCCTGCATTGCTTCAATCTCGCGGAAATACAGAGCAAAAGGAGATCCTCGGAGTTGTTTTAAAAGGTGTTGATAAAAATTATGACTGGTCTTTTTTCAAAACATACCTGAAAGAAGGCCATCTTCCCGCATTCAAAGACCCGGCATCTACCGAAGTACTTATTTCCAGGCGCATTGCGAACGATCTGCACTACCAGTTGGGAGATACGATCAACGCTTATTTCGTAAAACAGAAACCTATTCAGCGGCAGTTTCAAATTACAGGTATTTACGAAACCGGGCTGGAAGATTTTGACAAGGAACTGGTTTTTTGCTACCTGCCACAGGTTCAGCAATTGAACGACTGGGGAATCAGCGCTGAGATTATAGTAGAAGATTCCCTTTATCACGACAACCTGATCATTCGCGCCCAGGTTACCGGGGGCAACGGAAATTACCGTTATGACTGGGGAGAAGGATTTGAGAATACTCCCGTATTTGCCATGTACCCGCAAAAAGATACCGTGATCCGCTTAATTGCAGCCGACTACTGGACCTTTATGGACGAACCGGTGGGGAACCCGGACAGCAGGGAAGGCGAAACCGCAATTCCCGATACAGCTTACCTGCAGATCAGGTTGAAAGGAGACAAACTGGCTTTGAATCCTTTTGAAAAAGATGCGGAAGGAAACCTAAAAAAGAAATTCTTAAGTGCGGATGGTCTTCATTATGAACTGAAGGCCGGTTCCAAGACCGTAGACCTGGAGTTTTTCCCCGGCAATGGTTCCTACAGGGAATACATCGGGTCTTACGAACTCACAGTTGCCGACTTTTCAGATATCGAAAACCAAAAGAAGAAAATAGAACGAGCCGTGGAATTTAATCCCGATTTCAGGCAGCAGGTCAAAGTAAACAGCATTAAAGACAACCAGCACGACCTGTTTGTCTGGTTAAGTTTCCTGGATGTAAACCTGGCCATCGTGCTTATCCTGATGCTGATCATCGGGATCGTCAACATGGGTTCGGCCCTCCTTGTTTTAATATTGGTACGGACAAATTTCATAGGAATCCTGAAAGCCATGGGTGCCAGTAACTTATTTATACGAAAAGTATTTATGGTGCACACCGGGCAACTTATTCTGAAAGGAATGTTTTGGGGGAACCTGATCGGGATCGGGCTTTGCTGGCTTCAGTACCAGTTCCATATTATCCCGCTTGATCCAAAAGTTTACTATCTGAATACTGTTCCGATCGAATTCAGTATCTGGAAAATCGTCTTGCTGAACGGCATTACCCTGAGCGTCTGTTTAGTTGCGTTATTTGTTCCATCATTGCTGATCAGCCGGATAAATCCTGCCAAATCGATTCGCTTCAAATAAGCAGTTTAATCGATAATTCACCCACTTCGGGATAATTTAGCATTTAAAGCAGTGATAAATGGTTATTTTTGAGAGACTATAAACATATGAGGAATTCTATCATACTTGCTTTTTTGATCTTCACCGGTTTCTACGGATTCGGTCAGAGAAATGTACGCGACAGCGCGATCGCTACACCTTGGATTGCACTTCATTACGGGTTAAATGCTCCGGGAGGTGATCTGAAAGAACGCTTCGGGGCGATTAATCACGTAGGCGCGATGGCCGGATACAAAACTTCCCGGAACTGGGTTTACGGTTTGGACGGGAACTTCATGTTCGGAAACAAAATCAGGACTCCCAACCTGTTTGCCAGTATCACGGATTCCCACGGGTATATCAACGATGTTAACGGAGATGTGGCCATAGTAGTTGTAAACATGCGTGGTTTCAACGCCAACGTAATGGTCGGGAAAGTAATCCCGGTACTGAGCCCTAATAAGAATTCCGGGCTCTATGTCCACGCAGGACTCGGTTATATGCAGTATAAAATACGCGTCGAGACCCAGGACCAGGTAGTTCCGACACTGGAACTAAAATACCGCAAAGGTTATGACCGCTATACTACGGGATTAAATTTCCACCAGTTTGCAGGATATGCCTTCATGGCCAACCAGGGATTTGTAAACTTTTATGCCGGGTTTTATATCCAGGAAGGATTAACTTACAATCGAAGAGATGTGTTTTTTGACCAGCCGGATGTTCCGGTTTCCAAAGCACAAAGATTAGATTTACAATACGGATTTAAAGTAGGTTGGTTTGTTCCTGTCTATAAGCGTAAACCGAAAGACTATTATTTTGAGTAAATGAGATTATTCTACGGATTTGGGATCCGGGCTTTCTATGCAGTCATGTGGATTGCTTCCCTGTTTCATCCCAAAGCAAAAAAATGGATCCTTGGCAGACGGGTTCCGCTGAATACATTCAAAATTCCCGGCAATAGAACTGTTGTCTGGTTCCACTGTGCTTCACTGGGTGAGTTTGATCAGGGTTTGCCCGTTATGAACGCATACAAGGAAGCCTTTCCCGACTCATTCCTGATCGTTACTTTTTTCAGTCCTTCGGGAATGGAGTTTTACAATAAACGCGACCACCAGGTAGACCTGGCATTGTACCTTCCGCTCGATACCAAGATCAATGCCCGGAAGTTTGTAGCTCATTTCAATCCTCAAAAAGTCTTTTTTGTCAAATACGAATTTTGGTACAACCATTTGAAGTGTGCCAGGAGGAAGGGTGCGGAAATTTACGGAGTGAGCAGCTTGTTCAGACCAGGCCACCGCTTCTTTAAATGGTACGGAGGTTTTTTCCGGAAAGCGCTACGTTTATTTGACCATTTTTATGCACAAGACCAGCGTTCAAAAGACCTGTTAAACAGTATCGGAATCCAACAAGTTACAGTTACCGGAGATACCCGTTATGACCGAATGCTCGCAGTGAAATCAAAGAGCCAGCCAAACGAAATCATTCGCACCTTCATAGAAGAAAAACCTGTTTTGATCCTGGGGAGTTCCTGGACCATTGACGAAGAAATACTGATTCCGGCATTATTTGAATTACGCCAACAGTTCAGGATAATCATTGCTCCGCATGACATTTCAGAGAAGCACATCGAACAAATCTCTGCCGAATTCGATCATGAAGTAGAGCGCTACACTGATTTCCGGAACCTGGGGAAAGACATTTTGATACTCGATACAATAGGTCAGCTGACCAATGCCTATCAATATGCTGATCTGGCATACATCGGAGGTGGGTTTACAGGGAAATTACATAACATTTTGGAGCCCGGCGCTTTTGGTATTCCCATCTTTTTTGGTCCGAAGCACAGCCGTTTTCCCGAAGCGCAGTTGTTCCTGGATCACGAGGTGGCCTTCACAATCGAAGACAGTTTCAGTTTTGAGAAAGCAGTGGAAGAAGCCATGGGAAAAAGAGCCCAGATCAATGAAAGACTTGCTGAGATTTTCGCCAGAAATCAGGGAGCAGCGAAGAAGATCATTGCTTCATTGAGTTAGTCAAATGAGATCACGCTTTTTATTTAACCGCAAAGGACGCGGAGGCGCAAAGTTTTAATAATTCTTCTTTGCGTTCTTTGCTCCTTCGCTGTAGCTTCGGCGTAAGCGTTCACTCTTAGCGGTGAAAAGAGAAAAGTCTGATCTTAGAAATTCGGGCTGAGGTCGTGTGTTTTGTAGAAATCATCCACATACTTCACGGCTTCATCGGCAGTATCCACGATCGTTAAGAAGCGCATATCTTCCGCTGCGATATTGTGTTCCTTTTCAAGCATTACCTTTTGAACCCATTCCACCAATCCTGTCCAATATTCCCTTCCGACCAGTACAACCGGTCTTTTTGTGATCTTCTTGGTTTGGATCAATGTGATCGCTTCAAATAACTCATCCATTGTCCCGAAACCACCCGGCAATACTACAAATCCCTGAGAATATTTCACGAAAATCACCTTGCGGACAAAGAAATAATCAAAATTCAAATGACTTTCCCGGTCGACATACTTGTTGTGGAATTGCTCGAATGGCAGGTCAATATTCAATCCAACTGATTTTCCACCACCCTGATGTGCACCTTTATTTCCGGCTTCCATGATTCCGGGTCCCCCGCCGGTAATGATTCCGTAACCGGATCTGGCAAGTTTCTCAGCTATTTCCACGCTTAACTGGTAGTATTTGTTTTCTTCCTTGGTCCGGGCAGATCCGAAAATGGAAATACACGGGCCAATTCGCGCCATTCGTTCATAACCTTCTACAAATTCAGACATTATTTTGAAAATTGCCCAGCTGTCGTTTGTTTTTATCTCGTTCCAGTCCTTGCGTATTGCGTTCATTTGAATGGTTTAAGTAGCTAAAAATGCTATTTCGGTAAAAATAAAGTTCCTGAACCAGAATAATGTAGTATTGCGTCATTAATTATGAACCTGGCATAGTTTATAAGCAATTCGGTTACGAATTCCACAAAAAAACGAAAGGAATAATTTTTAATTATATTATTAGTTAAAACATTGATTAGCAATCGTTTAAATTATCACTAGTTTCGATCGATTCACCTATTTAATCGACGATTCATTAAATTTTGATGTTAAATATTTGGAAGTTGTTAAATTTTTTTATAACGTTGTTCTGACCTTTTATTACGACCGCATATCACTCCCAAATTTTTCATTTGTATTTTGGTAGCTAGAGTAAAATAAGGCTTAAAAACTATTTAATTATGACCATTATTTACTCGAATCGAGCCAGGATAGCTATGTCCTTACTTTTAAGCTCCCTTTTCATCGCAAGTTCCTTCGGACAATGTCCCGGATCAAACACCGGGTATGTCAATGCTCAGGTAAGTATAAACAATGCTGCAGGTGGAACAGATCCATGGAACAACCCCGGAAACGCTTTAACTGATAACAACAGTTACGCCACCATGGCTAATGCGGCCTTACTTATCGGTGGAACGGTCAGAAGCTCCAATTTTTTGGTTCTCAGGAATTTAAACCTGAATATCCCGATGAATGCCCAGGTTTGTGGTGTACAGGTAGAAATCAGGAAATTAAGTTCCGACAATACCGGATCAAACTGGACACGAGATCTGGACATCCGCCTGTTGAAGAACAACCAGATTACGGGAACCAATCACGCCAATACGGGAGTGAACTGGCCCACCACCGAAACTGCTTTCACTTACGGTACAAATGCAGATTTGTGGGGAACAAGCTTAAATGGGATGGATGTAAGCAGCAATGGTTTCGGAGTGGCAATCGCCATAGAATCACGTGCAGCAGGTTTACTTCTTCCGACAGTGATCTCCTACATTGATGCGGTGCGGATACGGGTTTATTACTATATCCCGTCAAGCGATTCTGATAATGATGGAATCCAGGATATTTCCGATATAGACTGGGATGGAGACGGAGTAGCGAATAATGCCGAGTTGCTGCCATGTACGGCAACTGCTACTTTACCCTTAACAGCACAATCTGATCCAACCTTGTATTACCCTACAATTTCAGGTGTGTCTGCCAATGTGATGATACGAAGCACTGCAGGAGCAGGAATAGCTAATTTCAATATTTCGGAAAACTATTCGGCAATTACAGGTTTGGAGATATATACGGAACAAGATGTGGCGACGGCTGCAGATCAATCAATCCAGGTACTGAGATTCAGTCAACCCGTAAGTGATTTATCTTTTAAACTGCAGGATATAGACGTTGCTGCAGGGCAATTCCAGGATAGAATTACAGTAAATGCCTATTCATTCGGTCAATTATACCAGCTTACTGCTGCGGACTATACGATTGGAACAGGGAACTTCAATATGTACAATGGAAACAACCAATTTCTCGGTTTGGTTGCAATGGATAATACGGAGCTAAACGGAACAATCGCAATAAACCTTCCTGTTTTGGTGGATTCCGTTCAATTCATATACGACAATATGGATCCTGCAGTAGGAAACCAGGGTTACGGAATCGGAGAGATCATGTTCTGTTCGCCTCTTGCTTCTTCCCAGGATTTCGACAATGACGGAAAACCAGATTGGAAAGACCAGGATTCGGATAATGACGGGATCCTTGACTTACATGAATATCAGACTTCCGCAGGATTTATTCCCCCAAGCGGATCAGATTCCGATGGCGACGGATTAGATAATGCATACGACGTGAGTACCGGAGGAACTTTAATTGTAGCAGTCAATACAGATGGAAACGATAACCCTGATTACATCGACCTGGATTCCGATAATGATGGATTCTCCGACCAGCTGGAAGGCAATGACGCCAATCACAACTGTGTTGCCGACTTCAACTTATTAAATATCGATACCGATAATGACGGTTTGGATAATGCATACGATCCTGATAACGGTGGCACAACTGCCCCACGACAGGATTCGGATAACGATGGACTTCCCGACTGGAGGGAAAATAGCGTTCCTACAATTGCTGCGGCAGGAAATGATCAAAGCGGTTGTGGAACAAGTTATATCATGGCAGCGAATGTCCCGGTTTCGGGTCAGGGCTATTGGTCAGTTGTTTCCGGTGCAGGTTCATTTACTAATATTCATGCTGCGAATGCAAGTGTATCTGCATTGAACACAGGGACAAACACTTACAGCTGGACAATTTACACAGACGGATGTCATTCCTCCTCAGACCAGGTTTCAATCAATCAGAGCACTCCAATCTCCACACCGGCCGCGATGAGCAATGGTCCATTGTGTGAAGGAGCAACACTGAATTTGACAACACCAACGGTTTTGGGAGCAAGTTATTCCTGGACAGGCCCGAACAGTTTCACCAGTTCTCTGCAAAACCCTTCTATCCCTAATATTACGGTAGCGGACGCCGGAACATATAATGTCACGATCTCGCTTTCAGGATGCAGTTCGTCAGCAGGTAGTACTTCGGTTATTGTCAATCCGGCTCCGGCAGCACCGTCGGTTTCAAGCAATTCCCCGGTTTGTCAGGGTTCAGCTATTAATTTAAGCGCCCCAATGGTTTTAGGAGCAAGTTATCAATGGTCAGGACCAGGAAGTTTCAGTTCGACTGCACAAAACCCGATCATTGCATCGGCTGCTTTAAGCGATGCAGGAACCTATTCATTGCAAATTACAGTTAGCGGCTGTACATCTGTGGCTGCAAGCACAACGAATGTGATTGTGAATCCCACGCCAACAGCGGCGACCGCTTCAGGCAATTCGCCGGTTTGTCAGAATACAAGCATTAATTTAACTGCAACAACCGTTTCAGGAGCAAGTTACTCCTGGACGGGACCAAATGGATTTACAAGTACGGATCAAAATCCGATTATACCAAATGCACAAGCTGCTGATGCCGGTTCTTATTCTGTTACCACAATCGTAAACGGATGCAGTTCATCTGCAAATTCAACTTCGGTTGTTATTAATCCAAGCACAACAATTGCTTTAGGAACCGTTTCAAATCCCACTACCTGTGCTTCCACAGACGGAAGTATCCAGGTTACAGGTTCGGCAAGCGGAAACATACTATGGACAGGAACCTCTTCGGGAAGTCAAATGGGAGTAACGCTTCCGGTGACTATTCCGAATCTGGGTTCAGGATCGTATACCATTACGCTGGTACTGGCGTCAGGATGTTCATCAAATTCCCTGGCGCAGACACTTAGCGGACCAAGTGCACCGGCTGTTCCAACAGTTACACCCGGTGGACCAACTACTTTTTGTTCCGGAGGTTCTGTAACACTTACTTCGTCACCGGCAACAACTTATTTGTGGTCGACAGGAGAAACTACTTCTTCGATCACGGTTTCTTCCGGCGGTTCCTATACAGTAACAGTTGGAAACGGATCAGGTTGTGTGGCAACTTCTTCTGCTACGGCCGTGACCGTGAATGCTACACCAAGTGTGCCGATCATAGCAGCAGGCGGACCTACCACATTCTGTACAGGTGGCTCAGTGACTTTAACTTCTTCATCAGCAACAGGAAATACCTGGTCAACTACTGCCGTAACACAGGCAATAACCGTTTCCACGTCGGGAACTTATACCGTAAGTGTATCCAACGGAAGCTGTACTTCAACGAGCGCGGGAACAATAGTTACTGTCAATCCGCCGCCGGCGACACCAACAATTAACCCAGGTGGCCCAACTACTTTCTGCAGCGGAGGTTCTGTGACTTTAACATCATCAGCTCCTGCGGGAAATACCTGGTCAACGAGTGAAACTACAAATGCAATTACTGTTACGTCAGGTGGTTCATACACTGTGAGTGTCGGTTCCGGCAGTTGTACTGCAACAAGTGCACCGATAATGATAACTGTCAACCCATTACCGATAGCAACAATAACTCCGGGCGGACCAACATCATTTTGTATGGGCGGTTCTGTGAATTTAACAGCATCTGCTGGTGGAGCTTACTTATGGTCAACAGGTGAAACAACACAAACAATCACCGTATCCACTTCCGGATCATACACAGTTACTGTAACAACAAGCGGGTGCAGTGCTACAAGTGCAGCTACATTAGTAACGGTAAACACCAGCCCTGCTCCTCCAATAGTTACCCCGGGCGGACCAACCACCTTTTGTTCGGGCGGATCGGTTACTTTAACATCCTCAACAGGAGGTTCTTATTTGTGGTCGAATGGCGCTACAACACAAGCAATAACAGTTTCCAGTGCGGGATCTTATAACGTAACAATTACGAGCGGAGGTTGCTCAGCTACAAGTACTTCAACCACAGTAACAGTTAATCCAAGCCCAGCAACACCAACAATAACTGCAGGCGGACCAACGAATTTCTGTGCGGGAGATTCAGTACAGTTAACATCATCAACCGCAACGAGTTACTTATGGTCAAATGCTGCCATTACCCAATCCATTTGGGTTCAGACAACAGGTTCTTTTACCGTTACGGTTTCAAACGGAAGCTGTTCTTCACAAGCATCCGCACCGGTTTCGGTTACTTTAGTTGATTGTAATGTGGATACAGACGGAGACGGATTAACAGATTTTGAAGAAGTTACGGATACCGGTACGGATCCGAATAACCCGGACACAGACGGTGATGGTTATGATGACGGCGACGAAGTGAATTTCGGCTCCGATCCGCTGAACCCATGTGATCCGAATCCTTCCAATCCGGTGTGTGACCAGGACGGAGACGGCCTAACGAATGCAGAAGAAGGAACTGCCGGCACGAATCCGACCAACCCGGACACAGATGGAGACGGTGTTTTGGATGGAGAAGAAGTTGATGGAGAGGATGACCCTTCTACGACCTATGTTGTAACGGGAACATCAGATCCTTTAGATCCATGTGATCCGATCAATACGAGTCCGGCTTGTGACAGCGACGACGATGGATTATCGAATGGTGATGAAGCAACAAACGGAACAGATCCGAACAATCCGGATACAGATGGCGACGGATTCAACGATGGATATGAAGTCGATTCAGGTACCGATCCATTGGATCCGTGCGATCCAAATATGATGAGTATTGCCTGCGATATGGACGGAGACGGATTAACAAACGGTGATGAAGCAACAAACGGAACCAATCCGAATAACCCCGATACAGACGGAGACGGTGTTTTAGACGGAGAAGAGGTTCATGGAGTTGATGACCCATCCACACCATACGTTCCAACCGGAACATCAAACCCGCTTGATCCATGTGATCCGCTGTCAACAAGTGCAGCTTGCGACAGTGACGGCGATGGGGTTTCAAACGATGACGAAGCAACGAACGGAACCAACCCGAATAATCCCGACACAGATGGAGACGGCGTGTCAGACGGGGAAGAAGTTCACGGAGTTGACAATCCATCCACGCCGTACGTTCCAACAGGGACATCGGATCCGCTTGATCCATGCGATCCACTGCCTACCAGTGTGGCTTGTGACGGTGACGGAGATGGAGTTTCAGACGATGACGAAGCAACAAACGGAACCAACCCGAATGATCCCGATACAGATGGAGACGGTGTTTCAGACGGAGAAGAAGTTCACGGAGTTGATAATCCTTCCACACCATACGTTCCAACAGGGACATCGGATCCGCTTGATCCGTGCGATCCGCTTCCGAATGCTCCGGCCTGTAATACATCAGGAGACAATGACGGAGCAGATGTAAAGGTTCCGGAAGGATTCTCCCCAAATGGTGATAATTCGAATGAAACACTAATCATTCCGAACCTGGACAACTACCCGGATCACGTATTCAAAGTGTTCAATCGCTGGGGAGTGGAAGTTTACCAAGCCAGTCCTTACAACAATGACTGGGACGGAACAATGCAAGGTAAAATGGCAGTTGGAAAAGATGTACTGCCTGAAGGTACTTACTTCTACATCCTGGAATTAGACGGAGATAATGTGGTTAAAGGTTATATCTACTTAACAAGGTAAGAGAAGAGAAAGCGAAGCTTTCGATTTAATTAATCAGCTCACAAGCTGATGATTGGTCAAATGCAAGTTAAAGTAAGCTCACAAGCTGATTCATTGAGAAAACAAAAGCAAATTCTCATAAAAAAAGAGAACAAATGGAAAAAAGATTCATAATTACCGCATTGATTGTTTTAGGATTAAATCAATTACATGCACAGCAGGAAGCAGCGTACACCCATTATATGTACAATACACTGGTGATAAATCCTGCTTATGCCGGAAGCCGTGACGCACTTACCTTTACTGCATTGGGAAGATTTCAATGGGTTGGGTTTAAAGGCGCTCCGACTACTCAAACCTTTACAGCCCATACACCGATAGCCAAAAAGAATATCGGACTTGGACTGAGCTTTACGAACGACAAAATCGGACCAACAAACAATACTTCGGTGGATGTTGATTTTGCTTACCGTTTGAAAGTTTCTGAAAAAGCACGTTTATGTTTCGGGATCAACGGTGGATTTAACAGCTTTTCAGCAGATGTGAATTCCCTTACCCTGGCAGATCCGAACGATGCCTCCTTTATGGAAAACAGAAGAGGGAAAATGCTTCCAAGCCTAGGAGCCGGGATCTATTTCCAGATGACCAACTTCTACCTGGGCGCATCCGTTCCTTCAATCCTAGAGAACAATTTATTTGCGACCGGGAGCAATGGTACCACGGATGTTTCGAAGGAAAGACGCCATTACTATATTATTGCAGGTGCCGTCCTTAATATCTCACCCTCTGTGAAATTCAAACCCACAGTATTGGGGAAAATTGTACAGAATGCTCCTTTTCAAATTGACGTCACGGGAACATTTATGCTGAGAGAATTGATTGACCTCGGGATTATGTACCGGACAGGAGATGGAGTAGGTGCTTTGGCAGGAGTTCACATTTCCAAACAACTGCTTTTCGGTTATTCGTTCGATTGGTCAACAGGAGTTCGAACCGGCAAGTATAACGGAGGAAGTCACGAGATCATGCTGCGTTATGACCTGCTCTTCAACAATGATGGAAAAATTAAGTCACCCAGATACTTCTAATATGAAAAGAACAATACTATTTGCTGTTTCATGCATCCTTATGAATTGGGTATCAGCACAGGAGAAAAATGAAATTATCGGAACAACTCAATTGAATGAGTACGATTATTATGCATCAGTTGCAACACTTGAAAAAGTGAAGGAAAAAGATGCAGGAGTACTGCGCAAACTGGCAACGGGTTACGATAAAACAGGAGATTATGCGAAAGCGGAAGCCTGCTATGCAAGTATCAGCAAACGCACTGACCGGATTCCGAATGATCATTTGGAGTATGCACGGATATTGATGAAAAATCAAAAATACGCAGAGGCTGAAGCCCAATTAAAGATCTATTCCGGGTTAAATCCGAAGGACAGCGAGATGGACCGTTTCAATTTATTGAACGAATCGTTGGAAAAGTTTTCTACTCAGGGAGTTGCTATAAAGGTTCAAAATTCTCCGATCAATACGGAACAAGAGGATTTTGGACCGGCAATCCACAATGGGAAATTGTATTTTACTTCATCCAGAAAGAAAAACGAAGCAGTTAACCGAACCTGGCTGGGGAACCGTCTTTCTTTTTTAGACCTCTACCGGGCGGATATTAATCCTTCAGACAATAACATCACGAATCTTCAACCGATCAAAAACAAGAAGGTTAATAATAGATACCACGAAGGGCCTGTTGCATTTTCACCCGACGGAAAGCAGGCATTTATTACCCGAAACAATTATGCGGAAAAGGCAATAGACGGAACCAGGCATTTTTCCCTGTTCGTTTCCAATTTGGAAGGAGAAACCTGGTCTGAGCCAACACCGATCATCTTTAACAGCAACGATTACAGTGTGGGTCATGGAACCTTCTCACCTGACGGGAAGACCTTGTTCTTTGCTTCAGACATGCCCGGAGGAAAAGGCGGAGTGGACATTTACCGTTCAAGATGGCAGGATGGGAACTGGTCGGTTCCTGAGAACATGGCTTCAATAAACACCAGCGGTGACGAAATGTTTCCTTTTTTCCATGAGTCGGGAATTTTCTTTTTCTCTTCCGACGGTTATGCAGGTTACGGCGGGTTGGACGTATTCGTAGGACAATACAAAGACGATGAGGTTAAGCAAACCCGAAATGTGGGAGCACCCTTTAACTCTTCCGGAGACGACTTTTCAGTCTGGATGAACAAAGATGCAGTTACGGGAATGTTTTCTTCGAACAGGGCAGGAGGCAAAGGAAATGACGATTTGTATACCTTCTCAATGGATAAACCATTCACCTTTGCCCGGGCAATTAAAATCACGGCCAAGGATGAGAAAGGAAACAAGCTGGCAGGTGTTCAGATCATCCTGAAAGATCATTTGGGGAAAGAACTTGCAACACTCAGCACCAATGAAAACGCCGAAGCAGTCTATGAGACATCAGAAACCGGATCCTTCAACCTGGACGGTTCGAAAAAAGATTACTTCGAATCAAAAGCACAGGTGAAGATCACAGATGAATCACCTGAATTATTAGCTGCAGACCTGGTGCTTGAGAAAGATCCCGGATTTATGCTTTTGGTTAAAGTATCCGATAAAAAATCGAATGCCCTTTTGGATAGTGTCAAAGTAATCCTGGTCAATAACATGACCGGTAAGGAAGAAGTTTTCTATACCGACAAAGACGGAATGATCAAACGACCGATCTACGACAAGAAACTGAACGACCGCGTCTCGTATAACATTCGCATGGAGAAAACGGGTTATTTACCAAGGGGAACTACTTATAACAAAGAGCTGACGGCTCCCGGGGTGTATGACATTTCCAAGGATCTGAGCCTGGCTATTGAGAAAATGGAAGTTGGAACCGACCTTGCGAAAGCAATTGATTTGAAACCGATCTACTTTGACCTGGCGAAATACGATATCCGTCCTGATGCAGCGGTGGAACTCGATAAGATCGTAGCGATCATGAATGAATTCCCAACCATGGTTGTAGAACTTGGTTCTCACACGGATTGCAGGGGGACGGCAGGTAAAAACCTGGAATTATCCCAGAAAAGAGCAGATGCTTCTGCGAATTACATCAAAGCGCGAATTAAAGATCCGTACCGCATTGCCGGAAAAGGATACGGTGAGACAAAAATACTAAACGGTTGTACCTGTGAAGGGCCGAAAAAACAGCCCAAGTATACGGAATCCCAGCATTCTGTGAATCGCAGAACAGAATTCCTGGTTGTGAAGATTTAATATCTCTTCACCAAATTGGAAAGGGTAGATTCGAATGTGTATCTGCCCTTTTTCATTGATTAAAATCAGGAATAGGATCTGAGTGAAAAGAGTATATTTGGTTCAACTTAAAAATTATTACTATGATTATTGCTGCAATTTTATTTGTACTGATCTACATTGGAATTATCGTTTTGATGATATCTTCCATTTGGAGAGTTTTCACAAAAGCGAACCAACCCGGCTGGGCTGCTATCGTACCTATTTACAACATCATTATTATGCTCGAAGTAGCTAAGAAACCTACCTGGTGGGTTGCTATGTACTTTGTTCCGATTGCCAACATTGTCTTTATGATCATGACACTGAATGCTATTTCCAAGAATTTTGGAAAAGACGAAGGATTTACTGTCGGGATGGTTCTTTTGGGAGTCGTATTCTGGCCGATCTTAGCTTTCGGAAGTGCTCAGTACGTTGATAACAGGGTAAGATCAGCATCAAGCAATGACCTGTTGGATGCTTAACTGATTTACAGGATATAAAAATGATAATGGGACGCAATGCTTTGCGTCCCATTTTTTATTTCTTCAATTCCTTTTTCAGTTTCTCCATATGCTCAATTTCCATTTTCAGGTATTTGGCAGTGTAAGAAACGTCGGCGTATTTTTTGATGACCTCTTCCGGGGTTCCCGTACAAACAATGTTTCCACCTCCGCGACCACCTTCCGGTCCCACGTCAATGATATGATCGGCAACTTTTACAATGTCCAGGTTGTGTTCGATAACCAAAACCGTATTTCCGTCATCCACTAAGCGCTGAAGTACTTCAATCAACATCCGGATATCTTCAAAATGCAAACCGGTGCTGGGTTCATCCAAAATATAGATCGTATTCCCCGTTCCGCGTTTGGTTAATTCCCCCGCCAGTTTGATGCGCTGAGCTTCACCGCCGCTTACAGTTGTAGAAGGCTGACCTAATTTGATATAACCCAATCCCACAGAGTTCAGGGTTTCCAGCACACGATGAATTTTCGGAATACTCTCAAAGAAAACCACGGCATCTTCGATGGTCATTTCCAATACATCATTGATCGACTTTCCTTTGAAACGCACTTCAAGTGTCTCCCGGTTGTAGCGTTTTCCATTACATGTTTCACATTCCACATAAACATCCGGCAGGAAATTCATTTCAATCACTTTCAAACCACCGCCCCCACAGGTATCACAACGTCCACCGGCAACATTGAATGAGAACCTGCCGGCTTTATATCCGCGGATCTGTGCTTCCGGAAGAGCTGCAAAGAGTGAACGGATCTCTGTGAAAACATTTGTGTAAGTTGCCGGATTACTTCGCGGAGTTCTCCCGATCGGGCTTTGATCGATCTCAATTACCTTATCCAAGTGTTCCAAACCTTCAATTTTCTTGTAAGGCATTGGTTTTTTTACCCCGTTGTAAATATGTGCATTCAAAATAGGGTAGAGCGTGTGATTGATCAGGGTCGATTTACCGCTTCCCGAAACACCGGTTACGCAAGTCAATGTCCCTAGTGGAATCGTTAAATCCACATTCTGAAGGTTATTTCCCGAAGCGCCTTTCAATACCAGTTTTTTACCGTTTCCTTTTCTGCGTTTTTTCGGAATCTCGATTTCAAGTTCGCCCCTCAGGTATTTGGTAGTAATGGAATCCTTGGAAATGAGCTGATCAAACGGAGCAGCATTTACAATTTCTCCTCCGTGAACTCCGGCTCCCGGGCCGATGTCAACCACAAAATCGGCGGCTTCCATCATTTCACGGTCGTGTTCCACTACAATTACGGAGTTTCCACCGTCTCTCAAGCGTTTCAATGAATTGATCAAACGGGTATTGTCCCGTTGGTGGAGCCCGATACTAGGTTCATCCAAAATGTAGAGCACATTCATCAATTCCGACCCGATTTGCGTAGCCAAACGAATCCGCTGAGCTTCTCCTCCGGACAAGCTTCGTGCTGAACGGTGAAGCGTTAAATATTCCAAACCAACTTCCAAAATGAAGCGCACACGAGCACGAATCTCTTTCAGGATTTCCGTTCCGATCACCTGTTGCTCGTTATTCAGTGAACTTTCAATATTCTCTAACCAAAGAGCCAGTTCCTGGATATCGAGAGTTGCAACTTCCCCGAGTGTTTTTTCATTCACTTTGAAATGAAGCGCTTCTTTTTTCAGGCGTGCACCATGGCATTCCGGACACGTGATTTTATTCATGAAACTCTGTGCCCAGCGCTGGATACCTGCAGTACTTTCTTCCGCATGTCTGGCCATAAAGTTCCCGAGACCTTCAAATTGAATGGTTGTTTCTTTGGCGCCTTGTTCCAAGCCTTCATTTCCATTCAGGATAACATGCACCAATTCGTCCGGCAGATCTTCAATCGGAGTGTTTATCGTATAACCTTCCTGCTGCAGAAAAGATTCGATCCGGTCGAAGAACCAGTTGCGTTTGTATTCTCCGATCGGAGCCAAACCACCTTTTTTAATACTCAGTTTCGGATTAGGGATTACCTTCTCGCGATCAATTTCAGATATTTCACCCAAGCCCACACAAGTAGGACAAGCTCCATAAGGCGAATTAAAGGAGAATAGGTTCGGTTCCGGTTCCGGGTAAGAAATTCCTGTTGTCGGACACATTAACAAGCGGGAAAAGTGACGTACCTGATTGCTTCCAAATTCCTGGATCATCATACTTTTCCCTCCATGTTTCATGGCGGTAGTGATGGCATCGTACAAGCGCTTGCGGTCGTCTGCTTTCACCTGGATGCGGTCAATTACGATTTCAATATCGTGGATCTTGTAACGATCCAGGCGCATTCCCTTTTCGATTTCCTGTATTTCTCCGTCGATACGAACTTTCGAATAGCCCATTTTACCGATTTGCTCGAATAATTCCCGGTAATGTCCTTTTCTACCCTTAATTTTCGGGGCCAGGATCAGTACTTTCTTTCCGTCAAATTGTTCAATGATCAGATCCGTGATCTGGTCGTCCGAGTATTTGACCATTTGCTCCCCGGTTTCATAGGAATATGCGGTTCCAATCCGCGCATAAAGCAAACGCATGAAATCATAGATCTCGGTAATTGTGCCGACAGTAGACCGCGGACTTCTTGAAACTGTTTTCTGTTCGATTGAGATAACCGGACTCAGACCATTGATCTTATCTACATCCGGGCGTTCCATTCCGCCCAGAAACTGCCTGGCATAGGAAGAGAAAGTCTCAATATATCTTCGCTGACCTTCTGCAAAAATAGTGTCAAATGCAAGCGAGGATTTACCACTTCCGCTCAAACCGGTGAAAACAACAAGCTTGTCTCTTGGGATTTCTAAATGGATATCCTTTAAATTATGCTCTCTGGCTCCGTAAACTTCAATTTTTTTTGTTTGTTCGTCAAGACTCATGTCAAAAATGTGTGATCTTAAATGTTATTTGTATGCGTTATAAGGTTTCAGATTTTCGGATGCTGCCGGTAAGATTATCGTGAATTTCCGGCCTTTCACTGTCAATTTGGTTGTTTTTAACCAGGGATTTAATTTACGAAGAATTTTGATATTAAAGCCCTGATCATTTGCCCAAACAGCCAAATTCGGAATAGATTCCTCCACAATCACCCTTTGGATGCGGAATGGCTCATATAATTCCATTTTGTCCGGATAAAATCCGTAAGCTTCCGGGTTCTCATAAATGAGTTTGGTAGCCAGCAGACGGAAAACATATCTTCCTGTTTCGCTGTTCTGGTAGGTATCAAAATAATGTTCGGTTCCCTGCCATTCCATATCTTCCAGCACACCTCCAACTCCGCGATTGTAAGCTGCGGTTGTCATCACCCAATCGTTAAGTGTTCTGTTCGCATCTTTTAAATACCGGCATGCTGCGTGTGTGCTTTTTTCAATATTCAAGCGTTCGTCGATTTCAGCATTCATTTCCAGGTCATATAATTTTGCTGTTGCGGGCATAAATTGCCAAAAACCCTGTGCACCAACCGGCGAAACGGCCTGCTGCAGGTTACTTTCAATAATAGCCAGGTATTTAAAATCTTCAGGAACTCCTTCTTCTTTCAGAATACGCTCTATTTCCGGGAAATAACGGTTCGCTCTTTTTACAGCCCCGATCCAGGCACTTTGATAATAAGCTGTCATGAGTACTTCGCGGTCCAAACGTTCCCGCAGGTCTTCGTCCTGGAGATTGATCCTTGTTCCGGCGAATTCCATACTCTGCGGCAAATCAGGAAATACCACGGCAGCGGCAGAGCTGACTGCTTTTTGTTTTTTTGAGCTTTTCTGCTGCGGTGTTTGATTTTGACAAGCCACCAAGAAAGCCAGGGATAAGAAAAGGAAAAGTCTGTTCATGTAATGCAATTAGAGCACTACAAAATTAAGCAATCTACTTCTTGTGAATAAGTGTGTTACGGTATAAAACAAAAAATACTGCAAAAAAGTAGCTTGTAAGGAAGAAAGACATCCACGGATTGCCCATTTTTGCGAATACAGCGGCCAGGATGCTTATTAAAGTTGCCATTAATCCGATTCCCAGGAAAACGAGCCAAACCTGTCGGTCATTTAATCCTGAATAGACCAAATGATGCGTCGTATGATCCTTCCCGCCGACCATAGGAGATTTTCCTTTTCTCAAACGGTTAATCACTACGGTAAGCGTATCGGAAATAGCAGGAGTAAAAGCAATAAGAGTTATGGCTCCGCCAGTCAGCGGGTTCAAATGAGTATTGCTTCCGATATTCCATAATTCATGGATCGAAAAGAAAGAAACGAACAGGCCTACGAACTGACTTCCGGCATCGCCCATAAATAATTTGGAAGGATGAATGTTAAAGCTCAGGAATCCCAATGTTGCCCCGATTTGAATCAACATCGTCAGGGTCCAGATATTCATATTCCAATCAAAAAGAATAACGTTACATGCTAAGCATGAAATCAGAATAAATAAGGTAGTTGTACCGGTAATTCCATCCATGTTGTCAAGCATGTTTAAAGAATTCATTATCCCTACAACCCAAATAACCGTGATCAACGCATTTAGCCAGCTGATTTCAGTTAATTCTATGACATTGTTCGTGTAGACAAAAATAACTCCGCAGAAGATCTGGACAAACAATTTTATAAAAGGCCTGGTATTATACGCATCATCCGCCAAGCCCATTATGAAAGCAATTGTTCCTGCCGTAAGAAGCCCTACGAACTGCCTGTTTTGAAAAATATTTTCATTGTTAAAAATGACGGAATAAGCGACTGTTCCAAAAAAGAAAGCGACAAAAAAGCTGATACCTCCCAGGGATGGTTTGGATTCGTTCGCCCAGCGTACAATTACGTCGTTGTTATTGCGAATTCCAAGACTTTGGGAAAATCTCAAAAGAAGTCCGTTGGAGACATAACTCATAATAATTCCCATTATCAGGAAACCGGCACAGGCCAAGATTATTTCAGTTGTCATCTTAACTATTCAAATGGAGTTTTGAAATCTGAGAAAAGGATTCCGGATTTATCCTTTGCGGATAAAATCGGATTTGCTTCTTCCCATTGAATGTTTAACGCGGGATCATTCCAAAGGATGCTTCCTTCGCTGGATGGGTTGTACCAGTTAGTACATTTATACTGGAAAACAGTATCATCTTCCAGAGTCACAAAGCCATGGGCAAAACCTTCGGGAATAAATGCCTGTGTTTTATTTTCCTCGCTCAGGACAAAAGAGACATGCTGGCCATAAGTGGGGGAACTCAAGCGAATATCCAGCGCAATATCCAGCACACTTCCTTTAACAACCCGGACTAATTTTCCCTGTGCATGCGGAGGTGCCTGGAAGTGTAATCCACGCAGTACACCTTTCGCAGATTTTGATTCGTTATCTTGTACAAAAGAAATTTCCGAGCCAATAAAGTCGTTGAATTTTTGCTGATGAAAGGACTCAAAGAAATAGCCCCGGTCATCCCCGAAAACAGTTGGTTGAATAAGTATTACATCAGCAATCGCCGTACGTTTGAATTCCATTTAATTATTTTTTTTCTTCTTTTTAATTTCTTCCTCATAATAACCGTATCCATAGCCGTAACCATATCCATAACCGTATTTTCCTTTAAAGGCTTTCGTACCGTTCAGAATGATATTGAGGTGACTTATCTGGTTCATGTCAAATAATTCACGCACCCTTCCAGCAAAAATACGTTTGGAGTAATGTGCTTTGAAAATATAGATTGGCACGTCAGCCTTTGCCAGGATTTGGACTCCGTCTGTAACCAAACCAACCGGTGGATTGTCAATAATCACTACATCGTACTGTGATTTTAACATGTCCAGGATCTCAAAAAACGAATCGCTAAGAATTAATTCCGAAGGATTCGGAGGAATTGGGCCTGCACTGATAAAATGCAGGTTTTCAATTTCCGAGTGCCGGATACAATCTTCCAGTTTCGCCTGTTTGATGATCAGGTTGCTGATTCCTCTTTCGTTTGGAACATTCAAACCAAGATGGACCTTAGGTTTTCGTAAATCCAGGTCGATCACAATCGTTTTCTTTCCCGAAAGTGCGATAATTCCCGCCAAATTCAATGCGACGAAGGTCTTGCCTTCACCCGAAATGGAAGAAGAAATAGCAATTACCTGTGCATTCGCATTAACGAAACTCAGATTGGTGCGGATGTTCCGCATAGATTCTGCGAGAATGGATTTTGGATTCGTGTGAACCATCAATTGACTGAATTCTGAGTTTTCCTTCAATTGCGGGATATTTCCCAGGATCGTTATTTTATCCGGTAACAATTGTTTCAGATCTTCAACGGTATTGATTTCGTTGTAGGTGATATACCTGAAGAATAAAAACGCAAAACCAAAAATGAACCCGACAAAAACGAAACCTGCGTATACCATTCTTCTGTTCGGGCTAACGGGAACAGGGTTTAGAGAGGCTTCATTCAAAACCCGGTTGCTGGAAGTATAACCTGCATTTGAAATAGAATACATTACTTTCTTTTCGGTCAGGAGTGTGTAGTATTTCTCATTTAAATCCTGTAGGGATTTCAAGCGATTATACTCCATTTTCTTTTGAGGAAGTTTCAGATATTCTCCTTCAATGGAACCGATTTTTGCATTGATCACGTTGATTTGCGCCCGAATCCGTTCCTGAATAACTTCGACACTTCTGCGAATGGATTGGATTTTCGATTGAATCCGTGAATTGAGGTTTTTCAGTTCCGAATTGTTTTCAGTAACATTGGTAAGAAGTTCTTCTTTTCGCTCCAGCGAGGTATTCAGGTCCGTAATTTGTTTCGTTAAGGACATTTCAAAACTTTTCCCCAGCATTTCAGGAATCAGACGGTAAATATCCAGTCGGTTCGGTTCCGATCTCAATTTTGAATTAACCATTTTCAGTGTAGCCAATTCATTTTCCAAATCGAAAAGCATGTCCTGGAATTTACTCATATTGTCTGCGAGTGAACCGCCGGTGTTTTCAGGATCCGTAAGCCCGGTATTACGTTGAAAATCCGTAAGACTGTCTTTTGAATCTTTTAATTCTCCCGAAATTGAATCAAGTTGTAATTGAATAAACGTTAGAATGTTATCCGCACTCTTTCGTTTCATTTCTTCATCGTAACTGAAAAAAGTAGTAGCAACTGATTGGATAATGTCTTTGCATAAATCCGGGTTGTTTCCATTGTATCTTAATTCGATTGTTTTTGCATTTACATCAACCGGATTTACTTCCAAATTTGCGATGAGCCGCGATGCCAAAGACTTTTGATTGTTAAAAGTGAAATAAAGCTTATTTGCCGCATCATCTTGTTTTAAAATATCCCAGTTCTGGACTTTGAAAGCAATATCAAAGTGTTTGGTCCGGATTGTTTTATTAACATCAGAGATATTGGAATAATTTTGATTGTTTAATGTGTAAAACAATTTAACCTTTCCATTTTCAGTTGTTTCAACCCAAATCGGCACATCGCAAAGACTGCTGTCCCGGAGTGCGTAAGGAAGGATAGTAAAGGTGCTTTGGTGGTATTTTTCTTCGGTGAGAATTTTTCCCTCAGCAAAGATTGAAACGTTCATATTCATTTTTGAAATAGCCATTTCAAATAAAAGCTGTGAACGGAGTAATTCTATTTCTGTTGAAATATCATCGTTCTTACTGACGTTGTCAATTTCGAGTAATTCCTTTCCCTGGTCCTTTTCAGCAAGCTGAATAATCATGCTTGAATCATAAACCGGTTTAGTGTACCGCAGATAGAAAAATGCAATACTCATGAAAAGTCCGACCAAGAGCAGAACCCACCACCAATAGCGGCGCAGAATTACACTCACAATAATTGGATTGTAATCCTTGTTTATAAATATGGATGAGTTTGGACTATTCACGTTACTTCAATGTTGAGAATACTGTAATTATTACCAGGGCACTGGATACAAGCGATACGATGGGAGCAATGACCTTCAGTGACTCTTGTCCGACTTGTTCTTTGGGTTCAATATAAATGTAATCATTGGCCTGAACGATCATATCCGCATACTGCAGTCCCTCAATAACTGACAAATCTACGACATACATAGTCCGGACATTATTAACAACACGCATGATCTTCACCGTATTCGCTTTTCCACGTTCAGCGATACCACCGGCGAGAGCAATTGCCTCCATTAAAGTGGTATTGTTGTTTTGGAGCGGTATAACTTTTGCGGCACTTCCGTTTCCGGGAAAGACAATGACACGTTGATTGGTAAGTTTAACCTGGACAAAGGGTTTGTTGTACCCGTTTTTCTGCTCGAACAGATGTGCCAGGGTATCTTCACATTGTTTCACTGTAAGACCTGAAACCCGCGTAGCTCCAAGAATAGGAAGGTCAGCAGTTCCGTCCGGCCTTACGACATATTCGATTTCTGCTTTTGCGACAGCTTCCTTATTCATACCTGCCATTTCGTTCACAATGCGTTCTCCCTCATTGGTATAAAGCATAAATGTGAATTTGTCATCTCTTGAGATGGTGTATTCTGCAACGGGTTTTAAAGGAATACTGTCCTTTATTTCCTTAACACCTTTTGGTGTTTTGAACATCAGATTACTATTGATCCCACAAGATTGCAGTAAGAACAAACCAACAAGTAAGGAAAACAGTACTCTTTTATTTTGCATTTTTTCTAGTCTTTTCAATTAGCTCCATGTAATAATCTTCCATGTTTTTCACCAAAGTAGTATAATGGAATTTATCTCTTACGAAGTTCCAGCCATTTTGTGACATTTTATGGCGAATTTCTTTGTTTCCGATCAGCAGCTGAAGTTTTTCGGCAAAAGCCTCCCGGTCTTTTTTTGGTACAACAAAACCTGTCTTACCCTCTTCCAAAATGTCTTTTACACCCCCTACATCCGTTGAAATTACAGGGACTCCGCTAGCCTGCGCCTCAATTAAACTAACCGGTGTTCCTTCATTATCGGAACTCAGACAAATGATATCCATCCCCGCATTAAAAGTTGCAATATCTTTTATCCAGCTCGTCAGTTCGATCTTCAAACCATAAGTTTCTTCCAATTTTTTTGCCCTTTGTTCGACGGAAGACTTTTCCTGTCCGTCGCCAACAATAAAGTAACGTGCTTTGGTTCCTTTTTGAGCAAGTAATTCAATGACATCCAAAAACAGGGAGTGATTTTTGATCGGGGCCAATCTACCAACAATTGCAACGGCAACCTCTTCATCGTTCAAATGCCATTTTTTTCTCGTTTCACTTCTTTTTTCAGAAAGATTTTCCCGGAATTTCATCAAATCAAAACCCAGTGGAATGACCTTTATTTTTTCCGCTTTGCAAATCCCATGGACAAGGCTCAGTTCTTCTTTCTGGAGTGGGCTGATGGCTATAATTCCAGTGGATATTTTAGCGAGCCGGCGTTCAATAAGTTTGTATAACCAGGTTTTTGTTTTTCCGAAATAAGAATGAAAGACATGCCCGTGAAACGTATGAACAATTACCGGAACACCACATTTTTTGGCTGCTTTTCTACCCAGTGCACCCGCTTTGGCGGCATGCGTATGAACGATGTCCGGCTGGAATTCTTGAATGATTTGTTTGATCTTTCGATAAGCTTCCCGGTCTGAACGGAAATTCGGAATCCGTTTCATTTCTGTGATCAGCAGGGGTTTAACACCGTAATCTTCCAGGATGTGCAGGGAGTCCGACTCGTCTTTTTCAGGCAATCCTCCAACTAAGAGCGTTTCATAATCTTCCGAGATGAATTTCGTTAAGAAAGTAGCGTTATAAGTTGGGCCACCGATATTGAACCGGTTAATGATCCTCAGCACTTTTGGCATTATATAATCTAAAGTTTAAAGTTTAAAGTTTAAATGTTCAAGTGCTCCCGCTATGGCGAATCAAACTGAACTTTTTTAAACTCTTTGAACCTAGTTTAACGTAATTTGAACTAACCCAAAATTACATATAATCTAACTAAAATCTTCTGTAAGATACTAATTGGAATCCGATAAACAGAAACTTTCCTAATTGAACTGTTCAAAAGTTTTTAAGTGGCAGAAATTTTGCAAGCAGAGAAAACAGAACTTTATAGTATGATTCATTTCAAGCAGATGTCGCGCATTTTTATAACCGGGTTAGTCTTGTTTTTTGCAGGAAATTTTAGTTTTTCCCAGAACACTATTCAAACCGCTATTGATGCATTTTCCTCCAATGCATATTTTGCGAATGCGTCCATCGGTTTTATGGCAATGGATTGCTCTACAGGTCAAATACTCGCATCAAAGAACCCGAATCTTGCCTTATCGCCGGCATCTACAACCAAGCTATTTGCGACCGCAACGGCTTTTCAACTGCTTGGAAAAAATTATGCTCCTCAGACACGTATTTACCTCGAGGGTGAATTATCAAAGGACGGAACCCTGAATGGGAACTTATGGATCCGGGGCGGTGGAGATGTGGCACTTGGAAGCCGTTACTATAACGGGGAAGGAAGAGAAAATGAATTTCTTGAAAAATGGGCCGATACATTGATTAAACTGGGAATTAAAAAGATCAATGGAGCCATTGTGGCTGACGGTTCTGAGTTCGGTTATGAAGGAGCGCCGGATGGCTGGAATTGGGGGGACATGGGAAATTATTATGGGGCAGGAGCTTCAGGACTTCCTATTTACGATAACATGCTACGCTATCATTTTCAGGTCGGTGCTAAAAGCGGAAGCAAGACCAGTTTTTTAGGAACGACTCCGCAGGTCGAAGGCTTAAAATATGCCAATTACATTCAAACAGGTGGTTCCGGAGATAATTCATATATCTATGGGGCTCCTTATTCTTTGGATCGATTCGGGACAGGGACTTTAGGTGCCGGGCTTGGAAGATTTACCGTAAAAGGAAGTTTACCCGATTCGGAACTGAGTTTTTCTCAGGAATTCACCCGTGTTTTAAAAATAAAAGGTATCGAGGTAAAAGAGACTGCCCGTGCAGCGCGAAATTTGAGCCTCTTACCGGCAGCAACGCGATACGCAACTATGAAGTTGTTTTTTACATATAAAGGGAAAACACTGAACTCAATTGCCTGGTGGACAAACATGAAATCAGTAAATTTGTTTGCTGAGGAAGTATTATGCTGGATCGGATACGGAACATCCGGAAACGGATCTATAGATAACAGTATTGCAAGAATGATGAGTTATTGGTCGGGTAAGATCAATACGATCGGACTTTACATCACCGACGGCTCCGGCCTGTCCAGGAGCAACGCGATTTCGGCAAGTCATTTTTGTGAAATGTTGAAATACATGACGACTGCCAAAGAGTTTGATGCCTTTTATGCTACCTTACCGGTTGCGGGAGTTTCCGGAACCTTGTCTTCCGTATGTAAAAACCAGCCTGGAGAGGGGAAGATTCATGCAAAAAGCGGCACCATGAAGCGAATTAAGGCCTATTCGGGTTATGTGGAAACAAATTCCGGGAAGCGTATCTGCTTTTCATTGATCATTAACAATTTTAACTGCTCGTCCGAATACACCGTAGAACAAATGGAAAAGGTTTTCAATACGATGGTTCTTTCGGAGTGATATAAAACCACATAGTACACATAGAAGATTGATTAATGTCATGTTCTTTCTGGATTTTATAAAACTTAAAAACTATGTGGTCTATGTTTCTAATGTGGTTAAATAATAATTCAGTCCTTTTATTAATTTTGTAGGAATAGAATTATTTAAAGTAATCTTCATAGATTAAGCGCGTGAAAAAAATTCAAATGGTTGACCTGGCTACCCAGTACCAGGCAATAAAATCCGATATCGATTCAGCTATTCAGGAAGTTTTAGACTCATCTGTGTATATTGGTGGTCCGGTTGTTCAACGCTTTCAACATGCATTGGAATCGTATTTGAATGTTAAACATGTAATTCCCTGTGCAAACGGAACGGATGCCCTGCAAATTGCTATGATGGCGCTTGGTTTAAAACCGGGTGATGAGGTGATTACTCCTTCGTTTACCTATATTGCTACAACAGAGGTGATTGCCTTACTTGGATTAACCCCGGTTTTTGTGGATGTTGATCCGCTTACCTTCTGCATTGACCCTGTGAAAATTGAAGCTGCGATTACCTCCAGGACAAAAGCAATTGTCCCGGTTCATTTGTATGGTCAGGCTTCCGATATGGATGCCATCATGAAAATAGCGCAGAAACACAACTTGTTCGTGATAGAAGACAATGCCCAGGGAATAGGTTCTGATTACTATTCCGAAAGCGGTGAAAACAGAAAGCTCGGAACTATCGGTGACATTGGATGCACAAGCTTTTTTCCGTCAAAGAACCTGGGTTGTTACGGAGATGGAGGAGCAATTTTCACCAATAACGATGAATTAGCCTCACAGCTGAGAATGGTTGCCAATCACGGTCAGAAAGTAAAATATCAGCACGATGTTGTAGGCTGTAATTCCCGTTTGGATGCAATCCAGGCTGCGATATTAAATGTAAAACTCCCAAAACTGGACGAATACATTGCTGCCCGGATCAAAGTAGCCGATACCTATGATCGTCTTCTGGGGACATCTGAAAAAATAGAAACTCCTCACAGGGACGGGAAATCGAAACACGTGTTTCATCAGTATACCGTTCAGTTGAAAGGTGTTGACAGAGATGCTTTACAAGCTTACCTGGCTTCAAAAGATATTCCTTCGATGATCTACTATCCAATTCCCGCACACAAACAAGGGATGTTTAAATCATTTAAGCTTGGAGATCTGGACCTTCCGGTAACGGAAGAATTAACAAAACGGGTAATCTCATTCCCTATTCATACAGAAATGACAGAAGAACAACAGGCATTTATCTGTTCTGAAATTCTAGATTTCGTAAACGCTCACTAGAACATGAAAAAAATTGCTGTTGTTGGAACAGGTTACGTTGGTTTGGTAACAGGAACCTGTTTCGCGGAAACCGGTAATCAAGTCATCTGTGTAGACATTGACAACCAAAAAGTAGAAAGAATGCGTAACGGAGAGGTTCCGATTTATGAACCCCATCTGGATGTTCTTTTTGAACGAAATATTAAAGCAAATCGCCTGACATTTACTACTAATCTGGAAGAAGGTATCAAAGATGCAGAGATTATCTTTTTGGCTTTACCAACTCCTCCGGGAGAAGACGGATCAGCCGATCTGAGATACATCCTGGGAGTTGCAGATGATTTGGGTAAATTACTGAAAGATTACAAAGTCATTGTAGATAAAAGTACGGTTCCGGTTGGAACCGCAGAGAAAGTTCATGCCGCCATTGCGAAAAATGCAACAGTGGATTTTGATGTGGTTTCCAATCCTGAGTTCTTGAGAGAAGGGTTTGCTGTGGATGATTTTATGAAACCTGACAGGGTTGTTTTAGGCACTTCTTCCGAACGTGCTGAGCGCATTATGGAACAATTGTACAAACCATTTGTCCGACAGGGAAATCCCATCATCTTTATGGATGAGAAGTCTGCAGAGCTCACAAAATACGCCGCAAATGCATTTTTGGCTACCAAGATCACCTTCATGAATGAAATCGCTAATTTCTGCGAGTTGGTAGGGGCAGATGTGGACAAGGTACGAATCGGGATCGGTTCGGATGAACGGATTGGAAAGCGCTTTTTGTTCCCGGGCATCGGGTACGGAGGTTCCTGTTTCCCGAAAGATGTTCATGCATTGGTGAATTCCGGTTCCGAAAACCAATTTTCATTCGAGATACTGAAAGCCGTAATGGCTGTCAACGAATCGCAGAAAACAATCCTTTTTCCTAAAATGAAGAACTTCTTCAGAGGAGATCTGAAGGGAAAAAAGATCGCGCTGTGGGGCTTGGCATTTAAACCGGATACGGATGATATTCGCGAGGCTCCGGCTTTGTACATGATTGATGAGTTGACCAAAGCAGGAGCGCTTGTTACGGCATATGATCCGGAGGCAATGGAAAATGTAAAAGCATTGGTTGGAACTAAAATTTCATTTGTTGAAAATGAATACGATGCATTGAATGATGCCGATGCCTTGCTGATCTGCACGGAATGGGGAGTGTTCAGAAACCCTGATTTTGATAAAATGAAGTCGTTGATGAAAGATTCCGTTATCTTCGATGGAAGAAACCTATTTGAGATTTCTGAAATGAATAATAAGGGCTTTTACTATAGCTCAATTGGCAGATCCATAGTATCGAAGTAATATGAGTACAAGCAGAAAACGCGTATTGATCACCGGTGCAGCCGGGTTTTTAGGATCTCATTTGTGTGATCGTTTTATAAAAGACGATTACCATGTGATTGCTATGGATAATCTCATCACCGGACGTTTAAAAAACATCGAGCACTTATTTCATTTGGAAAACTTCGAGTTTTATAATCACGATGTCAGTAAATTTATTCATGTAGGTGGAGAGCTGGATTACATCCTTCATTTTGCATCTCCGGCAAGCCCGATTGATTACCTTAAAATTCCGATTCAAACATTGAAAGTAGGATCCCTTGGAATTCACAATTGCCTGGGTTTGGCGCGTGTTAAAAATGCACGGGTGCTCATTGCCAGCACCTCTGAAATTTACGGAGATCCGACAGTTCACCCGCAAACAGAAGAATATTGGGGGAATGTGAATCCTGTAGGACCGAGAGGTGTTTACGATGAAGCAAAACGTTTCCAGGAAGCAATTACGATGGCATACCATACATTTCATGGGATTGAAACCCGGATCGTACGTATTTTCAATACTTACGGACCACGTATGCGCTTGAATGACGGGCGAGTTCTTCCTGCTTTTATCGGTCAGGCGCTTCGCGGTGAGGATCTGACCATTTTTGGAGATGGTTCTCAAACGCGTTCATTTTGTTACGTCGATGATCTGGTAGAAGGAATTGTTCGTTTATTGCATAGCGATTGTTCCGATCCGGTCAATATCGGGAATCCTGATGAGATAACCATCAGCCAGTTTGCAGAAGAAATTATCAAATTGACCGGGACAACTCAAAAAGTAGTTTACAAGGATTTACCTGTAGATGATCCGAAACAACGTCAGCCGGATATCACAAAAGCAAGGAAGCTGTTAAACTGGGAGCCGAAAATTGAACGGGCCGAGGGTTTGAAACGGACTTATGCTTATTTTAAAAGTTTAAGCAAGGAAGAATTATACCAATCGGATCATATTGATTTTGAAAAGTATATTGTTCGATAGTATTAATTGAAAATGGAGAATTGATAAGTGAAAAGGCGGCTGAATGAAGTCTAGGCCCCTTTTAAAACTCTTTTCAATTTTCAATTTTCACTTTTCAATTTAAAAAATGACATATTTCGCACACGAAACAGCCGTAGTTGATGCAGGTTGTACCATTGGTGAAGGAACTAAGATCTGGCATTTTTCACATATCATGCCTAATTGCACAATCGGGGAAAGATGTAATATCGGTCAGAATGTAGTGGTTTCTCCGGAAGTGATCCTGGGAAACAACGTAAAGGTTCAGAATAACGTGTCTATCTATACAGGAGTTATTTGCGAGGATGACGTTTTCCTTGGTCCATCGATGGTCTTCACCAATGTAATGAATCCGCGTTCGGCAGTTAACAGAAGAGATCAGTATTCGAAAACGATTGTGAAAAAAGGGGCTTCTATCGGGGCAAATGCTACGATCGTCTGTGGAAATGATATTGGGGAATACGCATTTATTGGAGCGGGATCTGTCGTAACAAAAGAAGTTCCGGCCTACGCTTTGGTGGTTGGAAATCCTGCAAGACAAATTGGCTGGATGAGTGCTTTTGGTCACAGATTGACATTTGATGAAAATGGATTTGCAACTTGTCCGGAAAGTAATGAACGCTATCAATTGTCAAACAATCAAGTGAAAGTCCTTTGATCCGAACCTGTTTAAGCGGCAAATTTCATTACTTTTGCGCCTCAAATCCTGCCAGGAATTATTGATTATATCAAAAGAAAGAACATGATACCAGAAAATCAAAAAGTAAAGTTTGCTATTCTTGGAGCCGGCCATATCGGTAAAAGACATGCTGAGATGATTCGAAGAGATCCCGAAGCAGAGTTAGTTGCGATGATCGATATTCGTTCAATGGAAGAATGCGCAGCTGCAGATTTTAATGTTCCTTTCTTTAAGACACTGGACGAACTTTTAGCTTCAGGTATCGATTTTGACGTTCTAAATATATGTACTCCTAACGGCTTGCATGCGGACCAGGCCTTAACCGGGTTGGAGAACAAAAAACATGTCGTGGTTGAAAAACCGATGGGTCTGACCAAAGATCAATGTGAAAAAGTCATTTTTAAATCTTTACAGCAATCCAAGCACGTTTTTTGTGTTATGCAGAACCGTTATTCTCCTCCGAGCGAGTGGATTAAAGAATTAATTGAGAAAAAATTATTAGGTGATATTTTTATGGTTCAACTGAATTGCTATTGGAATCGCGATGAGCGCTATTACAAAGCAGGAGGTTGGAAAGGGACAAAGGATCTAGATGGGGGAACCTTGTTTACGCAATTTTCTCACTTTATAGATATTATGTACTGGTTGTTCGGTGATATTGATAATATCCAGGGAAAATTTGCAGACTTCACTCACCGCGATTCAACGGATTTTGAGGATTCCGGATTTGTAAGTTTTGATTTTATCAACGGTGGAATGGGATCAATCAATTATTCAACAGCTGTTGCCGATAGAAATTTGGAGAGCTCCATGACGATTGTCGGCCGAAACGGAAGTGTGAAAATTGGTGGTCAGTATATGAATGAAGTGGAAGTGTGTAATATCCCGGGATATGAGATGCCTGATCTGGCACCAACCAATCCGGGGAATGATTACGGAGCTTATAAGGGTTCCGCAGCCAATCATCATTATGTGATTACAAATGTAATTGACACATTAAAAGGAAGAACCTCAGCAACTACAAATGCCCTGGAAGGATTGAAAGTGGTAGAAATTATTGAACGCATTTATAAGGTAAGAAATGAGCAACTCAATTTACAATAAATTAGTAGCTAAAGAAGCTAAACTCGCAGTAATCGGCCTTGGTTATGTAGGTCTGCCGATCGCATTGGAATTTGCAAAGAAGATCCGTGTTGTTGGATTCGACATCAACCGGGACCGTGTGGAACTAATGCGGAATAAGAAAGATCCGAGCAACGAATTAACATCAAGTGATTTTGACAACTGTGATATTCATTTTACAGCAGACATCAATGATCTGAAAGATGTTCAGTTCTATATTATTGCTGTTCCCACACCGATAGATGATGCAAACTTGCCTGATCTTCGTCCTTTACTGGGGGCTTCCAAAACGGTTGCTCAAGTAATAAAAAAGGGAGATTATGTTGTGTTTGAATCAACAGTATATCCCGGATGTACAGAAGAAGACTGTATCCCGGTCCTGGAGGAATTATCTGGGTTGAAATTTAAAGAAGATTTCAAAGTAGGATACTCACCTGAAAGAATTAATCCGGGAGATAAAGAACACACGCTTCAAAATGTTGTTAAAGTAGTTTCGGGATGTTCTGAAGAATCACTTGAAGAAATAGCAAAGACTTATGAATTGGTGGTTAGCGCCGGTGTTCACCGTGCCGCATCGATCAAAGTTGCGGAAGCAGCCAAGATCATTGAAAACACACAACGCGACGTAAATATTGCATTGATCAATGAATTGTCAATTATCTTCAATCGATTGGGAATTAACACCTATGATGTACTTGAAGCTGCAGGGACCAAGTGGAATTTCCTGCGTTTTTCACCCGGTTTAGTCGGAGGACATTGTATTGGAGTTGATCCGTATTATTTGACCCACAAGGCCCAGCAGGCGGGTTATCATGCAAAGATCATCAACAGCGGACGTTATGTAAATGATTCGATGGGCTTTTATATTGGAAAACAAACCACGAAGAAAATCATCGCCCAGGGAAAACACATCCAGGATGCAAAGGTTTTGGTGATGGGAGCAACTTTCAAAGAAGACGTTTCCGATATCCGTAATTCCAAAGTGATTGATGTTGTGAATGAGTTGAAATCGTTCCAGGTAAAAGTGGATTTGGTAGATCCGCACGCTTCTTCTGCTGAAATGGAACACGAATACGGTGTTGGTTTAGTTGAAATCGGGAAAGACTACGATGCAATTATTGTAGCGGTCAATCATAAAGATTATAAAAACCTGGATGAAGCGTATTTCAAATCATTGATGAAAGATAATCAAGGGGTTTTCGTAGATATAAAAGGAATATATAAAGGAAAAATAAAAGACCTTGAATATTGGAGTCTGTAACCGGGCTAATTGCTTAATATAAGATTCGGGTGGAAAATCAACTAAATCCCCCATTCATTTGTTAAAATAAAAACGGCTTGTCCGTTTTTATTCGTTTTGTCCCGCTTTTGTCCCACTATATAAAGCAACGTTCCTCTACTTTTGAAGTTTATCATCTAAATGAACAAAACAATGATATTCAAAAGTCTCTCCAAATCAATTAAACTCTATGTCTTAATCAGCCTGGGGATTAGCTTCAATAGTTTTTCTCAATGCAACTGGACTTCTGTTTTCTATGATTCTTATGAATATACCACCGTTATTCCCCACCTTATTCCGGGGGGGACGTACCAGAACACTCCTCAAACCTTTGCCGGTTGTATCAGAACAGGAAGCAGAGGATTGTATATGAATGTAACTGACGGTTTTTTCGGAGCAATTTATCTGCAGCCATTCACGGATCTTTGTGTTGGTCAGAATTACCGTTTCAGTTTTTCTACAAGAGATGCATTTTCAAGCACCAATAATGTGACATTCAGCGTGAAAGACGCTTCCGGAGTTGTTCTTGCTACTCAGAATGTGATCAATAACAGTGTATGGAATGATATTACAATGCCTTCATTTACAGCATCAACTTCAACGATTTACTTTGAGATATTTACAAATATTCCCGGAGGTCCTGGAAATGACATAGGCTTTGATGATCTGAGACTGTCGCAATGCCAGCCATTACCACTTGTGTTTAATCACAGTTCCTGTGTGGGTTCCGGTGGAATTGATCTTTATTCCTTGTTTTCATCCAATTTATCTCAAAGCGGAATTTGGACTGGTGCCTCTGCATTAACCAATGGTTACCTGGGAAGTTTTACACCCGGAACGAACTCTAATGGCATGTACACATATACCATTGATGGTGTAGGAAGTTGTGCCGATTCAAGCGCACAAGTGACAGTCTCCTATGTAAATACACCTGTTTTGAATCCGATTCCAAATGTACAGGCATGTCAATCTTATGTGTTGCCTGCAATCACAGGTTCGAATCTTACAGGAAATGAGAAATATTATTCAGGTCCTGGTGGAACGGGAACAGTATTGAATGCAGGACAAACCATTACAACTACTCAAACACTCTATGCATTTGGTGGTGGTACCGGTTGTTCCGATGAAGAAATGTTTACCGTTACAATTTCCCAGCCACCATCCGCCGGATTTGATAACGGGGCTTATTATTGTGGTGCAGGTCCGTCAATTACGATGTCTTCATTCTTGTCGGCTGGATCAACAACAGGTGGTGTGTGGAGCGAAACGACAAGCCCGGTTTCCGGGAATTTTACTTCGGGGACTTCGGTCTTCAATACAAACGGACTGAATCCCGGAACATACACTTTCCTTTATACGGTAAGCGGAACGGGTGGGTGTGCCAATGATGTTTCGAATTTTACAATAACGATCGGAAATATTCCTGCAGTGAATCTTGGGCCGGATACAACTTTATGTACCGGACAAACAATTACACTGAATGCTGCAACTTCCGGACCTTATGATTCATACAAGTGGAATAACAATTCAACCTCACCGACAAGGTTTATTACCAGTGCAGGTACTTATAGCGTGAAAGTGGGTAAACTTGGAAGTAACCAAATCGTGAATGGCGACTTTGAATCCGGGAATACCGGATTTACGACTGCCTATACCGTTGGAACAGGCGGAACCTGGGGATTGGTCTCCAATCCTGGGACTTATGCTATTGTCACGTCTCCATTTGCAGCTCACAGTAACTTCACTCCTTGTGCGGATCACACACCGGCACCCGGAAATCAAATGATGGTGGTTAACGGTTCTGGAACATCGGGAATTGACGTTTGGTGTCAGAATGTGCCTGTTCAGGCCAACACGGATTATCAATTTGGTTCCTGGGTTTCCAATGCTTTGAACGAAGTGAATGTTGCTCAATTGCAATTTACCATTAACGGTTCACTCATAGGGCCTGTTTTTTCTACTCCAACGATCGGATGTTCTTGGCAGCAGTATTTCCAGGTTTGGAATTCGGGATTGAATAACTCCGCCCAAATCTGTATTACGAATCAAAATATAAACCCGGCTGGCAATGATTTTGTTATAGACGATATTACATTCAAGCCGATTTGCTATTCTTACGATACGGTAGTTGTTTCTTACAGTACCTTCCCGGTAGTAAATCTGGGACCTGACACCACGATCTGTGAAGGAACCACACTGGTTCTTGATGCACAAAATCCAGGCTTAACTTATCTCTGGAACGATGGTTCGACCAATCAGACCCTGAATGTCACCAATGCCGGAACGTACCAGGTAACTGTAAAAAATGCCGCTCAATGTTCTACGGTAGACGCTATTACGGTTTCGGTAGAAGACCAGAAACATGCGGGAGCCGACAGTCTTGCCATTTGGTGTGAAACGAACGGGATTGTGGATTTAACTAATTTGCTTTCTCCGGGAACTACAGCCGGAGGAACCTGGTCGGACGTAAATAATGTTTTGGGGGCCAGTTTAACAGCCGGAGGACAATTAACAGTTAGCGGGGCGATCGGCTCACATTTACTGGAATATGTTGTTCATGGAACTTACTGTTTGAATGATACGAGCAGATTCCAGGTTCAGGTAAACAGTCAGCCGGTTTCGGTGAACCCGACAAGCCTGCACTTATGTAATTCTTCGGGCTCAACGGTTGACCTTGATCAGTATACCACCGGAGCACTTCAGACATTGGCTCCTTACTGGACCGAAACATCTGTTTTCCCAACAAACCAATTTGATGCAGGAACAGGTGTTTTAGACTTGTCTCTTCTTCCGAACGGAGATTATGATTTCTCCTATGTGTTGCCGGCAGATACAATGTGTGTGAACGATACTGTGAAAGTGGCGATTCAAATTACGGAAAATCCGATTATTGCATTTTCCTCCGATGTTATCAAAGGTTGCTTCCCGCTCGACGTCCAGTTTATTAATGAAAGTATTTCCAACCCGGGATCAGTTGTGGAATGGAATTTAGGGGACGGGACAATTTCTTCCAGCAACTCTATCGTAAACCATCAGTATACAGGAATTGATTGTTTTGACGTAACCCTGACGATTACTGCTGATAATTTGTGTACGACAAGCAAAACAATTACGGATATGATTTGTGTAGACCCGTTGCCGGTTGCAAGTTTCAATTACAATCCGCAACAAGTTTTCTCAATTGATCCGACAACTAATTTTGAAAACACATCCATATTCAATGATCAGAATATCTGGAATTTTGATGATGGTACAGGTTCCCAGGAAGTAAGTCCGACGCATCAATTTCCAATAGGGCAAATAGGAAACTACAATGTAGAATTAATAGTGATTTCCGATCAGGGATGCAGAGATACCACTTACAGAATTGTAGTTGTCAGAGACCAGCTACTGTTTTATGTTCCGAATGCATTTACTCCCGACGGAGACCAGCACAACAATGTGTTCCTTCCGATAATGACTGCAGGCTTTTCACCGGCGACCTATGAGTTTTACATTTATAACCGTTGGGGAGAGTTGGTGTTCGAATCTAAAGACACTGAAACCGGGTGGGACGGAACTTATGCAGGAAGCTCGGTTCAGTCAGGAATATATACTTGGCTTATTCGTTTCAAGGACGACGACAACGATGAAAAGTATGAATTTTCAGGGCATGTAAATTTGATGGAATAAGCATTTTTGCTCTAAGCAATAAATAGCTTACTTTTGTAAAAGTACCCCTAGAAAAAAAACCTTGAAACAAACTTGCTATAGTCTTTTTCTTTTATTCTGCTCTTGTGTTTTAACTTCAATTTCTTTTGGAGCAAAGTTAAGCGCGGACCAGGGAGTCGCAAAGATTATTTCTGAGCACGACAGCAAAAAAACTTCTTATGTTCAATTATTTGACCACTATCACAGTGAAGATTTTTCCGGCAATAGTGAATGGAACCGGTTTTTAAAGAAATTGTCCAAGGAAGACAAGATTACTTCTGATTCTGATTACCCTGAATTGTGTTTTAAGATCGCTCATGGATTTTATGAGGTCCAAAAATACCGGGAAGCCTATTACTTTTTATACATCACATTAAAGGAGGAAGAAAATATAAATACTTCTCAAAAACCTTACCTTGCAACCTTTCACGAAGTGTTAGGTCAGGTGTACTATTTTTTCAGGCGTTTCGATCTGTCCGAAAAACATCTAAAAATCGCTTTGCATCATCCGCAAGTAAGTGAGATAAGTAAAATCAAAATTTACAACACTTTGAGTTTGATTTATCGGGATAAGCTGGACAACGAAACCTCCGAACGGTATCTTCAAAAAGCTTACAATCAAGCTGTAAAATTAAAGGATGAAGCCTGGACAGGAATCTTATCCGGGAACCTTGGTTACATTGCCTTGTCAAAAAAGGAAAACGCAAAAGCCAGGGAACTGATGGAACTTGACTACAAGATCAGCACGAAGAACAAACAGACTAACAGCCAGATTAATGCATTGGCATTATTGATTGAATTGGATTTAAAGGAAAATAAACTGGCTCAATCGGCTGTGAAAATGAAGGTGTTTGATAGTTTGATGGTTAATGAAAAGAATCCTCAATTGTTAGGAACGCTGTATCGAACTAAAATTACCTACTATGAGAAATTGGGGGAATACAAACTAGCCTTGCTCAATTTCAGAAAATACATTTCCTATAAAGAAATCAATGACGAAAAAAGGCAGTTTCTCAACATCCAGAATGCTGAGTTTCAAATTGAATTTGAAAGAAAGCAAGGAGAAAATATTATTTACAAGGAGAAAGAGAAGAAGGATGACCTTATCATTCTGGGGCTTTTTGTCATTTGTCTTATTGTAGGACTGACAAGTTTCATAATTATCAAACAGATCCAGCGAAAAAGATTCCAGGATAAAGAATTGCTGACCCTGCGTGCTCAAAAAATGGAGGACGAATTGCATGCGACAGAACGGGAAATGCGAGCGCTGCTTTCGACGATGTTTGATAAAAACAAAGTAATCTTTGAATTGCAGGAACAGGTAGAATCCTTTGAAAAAAACAAACATTCCAAAACTGATTCCGAAAAAGAAACCATGCTAAATGATTTGCAATCTTTTTCACTATTGACAGAAAATGACTGGATCGAATTCAAAAGATTGTTTGAAAAGCTGAACCCCGGGTTTTTTGATTTCTTCCATGAGAAATTTCCTGAGATCACTTCAGCAGAAATACGTCTTGCAGCCCTAATCAAACTGAATTTATCGAATCTGGAGATGGCCAGGACACTTGCTATTTCACCTGACTCGGTCAGGAAGACAAATTTGCGTTTAAGGAAAAAGCTAAATATTGAGTCATTAGACGATTTAACCCGGTTTATCAAAGGGATTTAGTGTAATTTATCATGTCTCAAAACAGGTTTTGTTAAACATCTCACAGAATGTTGTTTGTCCCTTTTTTGTCTCACTAATCATTTAGTAAAAACATGCATTTCTTCATAAGTTAGCCTAAAATTAAACTTATCATAATCTTATGAAGAAACTTACAACTTTAAAAATCAGGAATCGAAAGATCTCAAAAAATCTCGCAATGGGATTATTGATGTCGATGGGTTCTTTGCTTTCTTTTGCGCAGACTGTAACAACGAGTCTTGCTACAGGAACGAGTACATCGACGAATGTCCCAATACATGGTAATTACGATTATTCGTATTCACAACAAATTTACCTGGCAACTGACTTCAATGTTGCAGTAGCTGGACAGCCAAATTATATTACAAAAGTTCGCTTTTTCAATGTAACAGGATCTCTTGGATCTTCAAACAATTGGAATGTTTATATGGGGAATACTGCAACTGCTTCTTTTGCAAGTAACAGTGCCTGGATTCCTGTGGGAAGTTTAACACAAGTTTTTTCAGGAACGTTGCCTACACCGGCTGCGAATTCCTGGGTAGAAATCACACTTAGTACTCCATTTCTTTGGGATGGTGTAAGTAATGTAGTAGTAGCTGTGGATGAGAATGCTCCCGGATTTGTTAATTTGACTTGGCGCCGGTATGATACCGGAGCAAATAGATCTTTGTACATCAGCCGTGACGGTACGGACGTTGACCCCGCTGCTCCGGCAGGAACAAATAATGCGCGATTCTCTTATGTTCCCCAAGCTCAGTTCGTACATGCGCCATCAGGTCCGTGTACAGGAACACCGGCTCATGCAACTGCTATAACATCTCTTGCATCTGTTTGTTCAAACACGGGAACTCCAGTAAACCTTTCCCTAAGCGGATTGCCGTTTTTGAGCGGTTACAGTTACGAGTGGGAATACCATGATGGTTCAGGATGGGTTCCATATGCGAATTCAGATACTTCTGTTTATTCAACTATTCCAACTGCGACAATGAATGTGCGTGCACAAGTGACGTGTGATAACTCAGGCTTGACTGATATTTCTGAAGAGACGACAGTTACTTACAATGTAGCTCCAACGCTTTCTACCAACCAAACTGCTGTTGCATATTGTGCAGGAAGCCCCGTGCAAGTTATTGCGAGCGGTGCCAACACATATGCCTGGACGCCTGCAACTGGATTGAACGTTACAAACAACGATACTGTTTCGGCAAGTCCCTCAAATCCAACAACCTATACTTTGATTGGTACAGATTTGGCAGGATGTAAAGATACTGTTACTGTAATGGTTACACCTCTTACTAAAATTCAAAAATCTGCAGTTTACACTCCAGCAACTCTTTGTACTCCTGGAACACTGGTAACACTTACTTCAACTGCGGCACCTGCTGCTATTAACGGTGGCGGAGCTTACGAATATAAGTTTATCGGTGCGAATGGTGCTATTTTACAAGACTGGAGCTCTTCCAATACATACAATTTCACTCCGGCAGCTGACAGTGTTTACAAAGTATATACTGATTTCAGATCCAATACTTGTACTGATGCGGTTGATTCTATCTTAACTTCAGTTGTAGTAGGATTCGGTGCAGATGTTGCAGTGATTGATTACGATTGTATCAACTTGGGAGGTACTGTTACTTTGAGTTCTGTTTTCGGGCAACCAACTGTTGAAACTTTATTTACAAATCCTTTTGGAGCCTCAACGGATCTTACAAGTATGACTACTTTAGGCGGAAGTGCTGTAATGACTGGTGGTAGAGCGGTATTAACTCCATCACAAACGGGGATCAACGGATCGCTTACAATTAATGACCCGGCTTTCCATACCGGATTAAACAACTCAATGACCGTTTCATTCAAGATGACAGCTGATCAGCCAATCAATAATTTTGGTACAGGTGGTGCTGATGGTCTTTCTTATTCTTTTGGAAATGATGTAGCAGTGGCAGGAAATCAAAACGGTTCCGGTTCTAAACTCAGACTTTCTTTTGATGCGAATGACAACAGCCCGAACATCGCAGGAATCTATTTAGGTTACAACGTTACAGGTACATTGTCACCTGCAGGTACCGGAACATTAATTCACGTAGGAAATATCGCTTTGTGGAAATTGAAGCAAGATGTTCCTGTGGTACTTACAATCAGCACGCTTGGAAAAGCAAGTTTAACTGTTGACGGGACGACAGTGTTTGAAAATATCCAAATGCCGGCAGCTTATTTGAATGCGAATACCACAGGATGGAAACACGTATTCGGCGCTGCTACAGGAGGTGACGCAATGAGACATGCAATCAAGGATGTACTAATTACAGCTCCAACCGTACAATATGCATTGGTAGCTGAAAATACAACTCCGTCAACCTGGGGATCATCAAATACATTTACAGACGTACAGCCCGGAACTTACGATGTTTGGGTTAGCAGCAACGGATCTGTAGCTTGTGCTAAGAAAATCGAAACAGTTGAGATCGTGAATACAAATCCATTGGTTTTGTTGGGTAACGATACAACAATCTGTGAGGGTGAATCATTGACCCTGGATGCAGGTAATGCAGGAGCATCTTATGTTTGGAGTAATTCACAGATCACAACACAAACGAGAGTGGTAACACAGGCTGGTCCGTACGTGGTAAATGTTACGGCAGCTAACGGGTGTGTAGGAGTAGGTTCTATCAACGTAGATGTAATGGGAGCACCAACAGCTTCAACGATCTATGTTCAGAACAATATGCCGACTTATACATTTACAATCCTGAATCCGCAAAATGCAAACCAGTATTCATGGGATTTCGGAGACGGAACAACAATTGCAAATGCACCGGGAACAGTTTCACATACTTATACAACAGCTGGTCCGAAACAAGTATCCGTTACTTTAACAAATGAGTGTGGTACTGAAACGGTTATTGCAGTAGTTGTGGTAACAAGCACTGCTGATGTTGCAACAAACAGCATCGAAGGATTGAATGTATATCCGAATCCTGCTAGTGAGCGTGTAATCGTTGAATTGCCGTCTTCGGCACAAGTAACAGGTTCCGTGTTTAATACGACAGGATCTTTAGTGAAAACGATCGACAGTTTTACAGCGAAAACAGAAATATCTGTTAACGACTGGACACCGGGAGTTTATTTCTTACACCTTCAAAGTGAAGAAAACACGAGCATTATCAAATTAGTAGTAGAATAACAAACGAGTTAAACGCAATTATCAATTTGATTAGTTGGTAATTTTTTTAGGTATAATCTCAGTTTTAAAGAGGGTGGAAATGAAAGTTTCCACCCTTTTTTTGATCCGGAATTGACCTGGTTAAATGCACATCCTCATTGTTAAATTTATATCCGCCACGGTAGACTATATCTATTATCCATGCCATAGATATGCATTGAATATGGAATAGGAGGTAAGTAAAGTCCAGCGGCCTTCCCTTCGTCAAAGTAAGTTTCTCTTACATAAGTCCGGAAAATTTTCCCGGAAGGCGATAATTGGTTATTTTTACTTCTTGTATGACAACACAGAAAAATGTACTGGTAACGGGTGGTGCGGGATTCATCGGATCACATTTGGTTCGCCTCCTGGTAAATAAATACCCTTCGTATCAAATCGTAACTTTTGACTCGCTTACGTATGCGGGTAATTTGTCCAATTTGAAAGATATTATGGACAAGAAGAATCACACTTTTTTTAAGGGAGACATTACTTCAGAACAAGATGTGAAAGAAGCATTTGAACAATATCAGATCACAGATGTTATTCATTTGGCTGCAGAATCTCATGTTGACCGTTCGATTGAAGGACCAATGGAATTTGTGCACACCAATGTTGTCGGAACAGTTAACCTGATGAACCAGGCAAGAGCATATTGGAAAACGTTGGAAGGACATATTTTTTACCATGTTTCCACAGATGAGGTTTTCGGATCGCTTGGTGCAGAAGGATTTTTCACCGAAACGACACCTTACGATCCAAGAAGTCCTTATTCCGCTTCAAAAGCAGCTTCCGATCATTTTGTTTCGGCTTATTATCATACTTACGGATTCCCGGTAAAACGATCAAATTGTTCCAACAATTACGGAAGTCATCATCATCCTGAAAAACTGATTCCTTTAATGATCAATAACATATTGAATAAAAAGCCACTTCCTGTTTATGGTGAAGGGATCAATGTGAGAGATTGGCTGTGGGTTGAGGATCATGCACGTGCGATAGACCTTATTTTTCACCAAGGTACGATCGGTTGTAACTACAATATCGGTGGCTGGAACGAATGGAGGAATATTGACCTGATCCACGAACTATGCCGGATTATGGACCGGGAATTGAGTCGTAAGGAAGGAGAAAGCGCCGAATTAATCAGTTACGTGAAAGATCGTGCCGGACATGACCTTCGTTATGCAATAGATGCAACAAAATTGTTTGATGAATTAGGCTGGAAGCCAAGTATAACGTTTGAGGAAGGTCTTCGAAATACAGTTAAATGGTATTTAAACAACCAGGATTGGGTAAAGGAAGTAACTTCCGGGACTTACCAGGATTACTATAAAAACATGTATAATCAGCGTTAAAACATGGGGATTTTTGGTGCGTTTAACCGACAAAAAAAAGAGGCGGCTGATCTGGGAGGAAAACTTTTAGTTGATATACACAGTCATTTACTGCCGGGAATAGACGATGGTGCCCCAACGATGGATCATACGATCGGGATGCTCCGAAAGTTTGAAGCATTGGGCTACCAAAAACTGATCATGACCCCACATATTATGTCGGGAGTTTACAATAACACTTCCGAAATCATTCTGAGTAAACTGGAAGAAGTAAAAAAGGTAAGTGCGGATTTGGGGCTAAACTTAATCCTGGAAGCTTCCGCAGAATATTACTTCGATGAGACCTTGTTTGAACGTATCCGGAATAAGGACCTGTTACCATTTCAGGGGAACCACATCCTGTTTGAATTTTCCTTCAGAAATCAACCTCTTCAGGTGGAAGAGGTCGTTTTTCAATTGAAATCTGCTGGTTACCAACCTGTTCTGGCTCATTTTGAGCGGTACGTCTATTTTCATTCATCCGTCGAAGTTGCCAGATCGCTTCGGGAACGTGGTTGCTATATCCAGGTGAATCTGAATTCCTTTACCGGACATTATGGTCCGGATGTGAAAAATCAAGCACTCAGGCTTTTAAAAGCCGGTTTGATTGATATTTTGGGAAGTGATTGCCACCGGATCCAACATCTTGAACTATTGGAAAGTTCTTTGAAGGAAGCGGTCTTCCATCAATTAATGGAACTAAAGGTCAAAAACCCCACATATATCTAAAAGGAGAGCCCTCAAATCTTAGCGGATTCTATCTTTCTTTGGAAAGCTCGTTTTTTTAATTTAAATTTTCCCTTTATACAGATAAGGATCGGAATAATTTCAAAAGAAATACATACCACGGTAAATAGGTTATTTGTATCCTTGTAAAAATGCTATTATGGAAAATTATCTGGGAATGGGCGTAGGAATTATTGCAATTATAACCGCCTTTTTAGTGCGTTCGGCATTTCTCTTTAAAACTTCGCTGAGCATCGCAATCATCTGTTTAATTGTTACTTTGACCAGTGGATTTGAACCAGATTCTTCACTGGAAATGATCTGTTTTACTTTGATTGGAATCATTGCTTTGGGATACCTGATTTCCCTGCTTTCCGAAAAGGTTCGAAAGGTGGCACCTTACTTTGTCGGTTTCCTGGCCGTAATTCCAATCGGAGCAAAGGCAAACTTCCAGGGTTTTGATGTTGATTGGACGATGGAAGTAGCTTCCTTTGCGATTGTCGGTTCACTGATTCCTCTTTTTGCCAAAATAAAGGACTGGTTTGCCGTGCGTTGGTTTGGTGCTGACGGATCTGAATTTAACACCGCAGTTTCTCTTATCTTTTTGGGAATCTTTGTCTTCGCGGCTTCATTTTTTGTATCAACCTTTGGAGTAATCTTGCTTGCTACCGGATATTTTGCAGCTAATATGGGGCTGCGCTCAAATACCGGTTTACAACTGGGGATTTTACTTTTCGCAGTAGTCTGGGTCTTCTTTTCCCTCAATTCATTGGATGGGATTTCAGATTCACTCCTGAAAGGGAATTTATGGATGGGAATTCTGGCCGGATTAGGTTCTTTGTGGGCGTGTAAATCCATTAAAAGAGAGAAGGCACGGATTTTCATAAGCTTATTTATTCCCCTGCTGGTTATCGGAATACTGGTAAGTTTCGGATTTATCAATGAGAATTTCGGGGGTATGCCTACAATGCTGGGATCAATTATCGGGACTTCACTGGCACTAGCTCTTATCGAACAGGAGCCGGGTACTGAAAAACCTTTTCATGGGATGCTGCTTCCACTAATTCTGATCGGGTTTACAAATCCGGTGGATTCTATATTCCAGCGCGAGAAATTGAAAGTGGAAACACTTTTGGATAATTCGAACAATCAATCCACTGCGAGAAAAGATGTGATGGATATACCGGCAATTGCACTTTCTGCGGGTGATGCCGGAGCCTGGAAAAGTATCGCTGCAAACTCAAAATTGGAATTCGAAGTAGGTCCGCCCGCCAGCCGAACTGCAGGAGCAATCAAGGATTTCAGTGTTGATCTTCAGTTGGATAAGGTGGGAGTTTTGAAAAGCCTGGATGTGAAAATGAAAAGTAACAGTTTGACAACCTTCAATGATATCCGGGATGAATCTGTTTTGAGTGATGAATTTATAAAATGTGAGAAATATCCCGAAATAACTTACCGTTCCAGGGAAATTCAAAAAACGGGTGAAGATTATAAAATAAGCGGCGACCTGGAATTCGCGGGAGAGAAGGCTGAAGTAATCCTGAATCTGCGCTTTGTTTCAAAGGTGAATAAAGACGGAAACGAAGTCCTGGTCTTTGTAGGTAAATCTGTCGTGGATAGAACAAAACACGGCATGACATCCGATTCGAAAATAGGCGATTTGGTGGATATAACATTTGAAGTTGCGGTGTCCCGATAAGTGTTTTTTATATCCCTTCCCGGAATTGTAAAGACAGAAAGTTGTATTTTTCCCGCGTGAAAGTGCTCCTTTACTGTCTTTTTTTTGTTGCCTTCGGTGTTTCTGCCCAATTAACAGATACCACCTGGAACAAGCGATCCTACCTGGTAGGTGGAACTAATCTTGCATTAGGAGGTGGAAGCATAGTTTTACTTTCCGCAGTTTGGTACCAGGAATATCCGAAATCAACATTCCATTCGTTCGATGATTCGAATGAATGGCTTTACATGGATAAACTGGGACATTCCTATACAGCTTATAAATTGTCAACGGTGAATTACGCTGCCTGGCGCTGGGCAAGAATGCCTAAACGAAAAGCAATTTTCCTTTCCGGCGGAATTGCCTGGACCTATCAGCTTTCGGTGGAAGTCCTGGATGGTTTCAGTGCCGAATGGGGTTTTTCCTGGGCAGATCTGACGGCAAATACTGCCGGAGTGGGTTTGTTTATCGGCCAGCAACTGGGGTGGGATGAGCAGCGCTTTCAACTGAAGTTCGGGTACAAACCATCACCCTATGCTCAAATCCGGCCAAACACCTTAGGTTCCAATTTTCCTGAAAGATTATTGAAAGATTACAACGCCCAAAGTTACTGGCTATGTGTAGCCCCCGGAACTTTTTTCAAAGAATCGAAATTTCCCAAATGGATCCAGATCGGGTTTGGTTACAGCATCGATGCAAAACTAAACGGAGAATCCAATACCTACCAGGATCCGAATACCGGGAAAAGCTACTTTGCCAAACAGGAGTACGCCCTTTCATTGGATTTGGACTGGTCGCAGCTTCCCATTAGAAAACCCTGGTTAAAGAAGTTGCTGAAGCCCTTAAATGCTGTTAAAATACCTTTGCCGGCTGTGTTTTGGAGAAACGGAGTCTGTTATTTCGGAATGTTTTAGGTAAATTACTGCTTACCAAATAATGAAACATGGAAACTGACCTTTTTCAGATCGAGAGTCCGAACGGGATATTAAGAGGAAAATCCGTCTCCTGCGGGACCGATTCCCCGATTGTATTAATGGCTTGCGGTCACAATGGTTTCTACCATTTCGGTATGTTTCCTACTATTCAGCATTATTTTGCCGAGAACGGAATTTCTTCTGTTGCCTTTAATTATTCCCACTGCGGTATTTCAGATGACGGTGATTATTTCAATGACCTGGACAAATACAAAACCAATTGCCGGAGACTGGAAGCAGAAGACCTGACTTTCATGGCTAAAGAAATAACGAGCAATTCGTTATTTCATAAACCGGAGAAGTTGTTTCTTTTCGGTCATAGCATGGGTGGTTTTTCGGCGGTGTTTGCTTCTCAATCTATTAGAAAAGCCGGGATAGAACTCTCAGGAATTATTTTATTGAATTCACTCCGAACACTGGATGTAAGAACTCCGGAAATCATGGAAGAATGGAAAGCAAAGGGAGTTTATTTCAGACCGAATATGCGTACGAAGCAAGATCTGCCCCAAGGTCCGGAATTCTTAGCCGAAACATTGGCAAGTGATACGACCTGCAATATGGAAAGAGTAATGGAAAAGCTTTCAATTCCCTGTTTTGTGGCTCATGCGGTGGATGACGAAGCAGTGCCTTTTGAGCATGGCAGAACCATTTTCTCCTGGGTTTATAAAAATAATCCGTTAAATGCATTTCTGCCGATTCCAAATACGGGACATACATTGAATACCGCACACCCCATGAAACGAGATTCGGAAGAACTGCGGTTCTTCTGTGAACAGGTGGTGGATTGGATGAAAACTGTGGGTTAACAGTAAGGGCGGAAAATTTTCCGCCCTTACTGTCTTATATTTTCTTAAAGATCACCGTGGCAATGTGCCCGCCGAACCCAAAAGTGTTGCTCATAGCATATTTGATTTCCTGTGGTTTCCCTTTTTGCAATGGAAAATCAAACAGATCTTTGAAATCAGGTTCGATCTCTGTGGTATTGATGGTAGGAGGGACAACGGAATCCCGGATTGCCAGGATACATGCAATTGCCTCAACAGCTCCTGCAGCCCCCAATAAGTGACCTGTCATGGATTTCGTTCCGGAAACACTCAACGATTGTCTTTCTCCGAATACCCGTCTCAAAGCGATTAATTCACTGTTGTCTCCCTGGGAAGTAGAAGTTGCATGCATGTTGATATAATCAATCTGATCCGGAGTGATCTCCGCATCGCGAAGCGCTTCTTCCATTCCAAGTACAGCACCGTCACCTTCCGGATGAGTTCCTGTTAAATGATAAGCATCCGCAGCCATTCCGCCACCGACAACCTCTGCGTAGATTTTCGCTCCACGGGCAATAGCGTGTTCGTATTCCTCTAAAATCAATGCTGCAGCGCCTTCACCCATAACGAAACCGTCGCGGGTAATATCGAACGGGCGGGATGCCGTTTCAGGAGAGTCATTGCGTTTGGATAAAGCCTGCGCAGAAGAGAATCCGCCCATTGCTGATTCGGTAATTGCTGCTTCAGAACCTCCGCTGATGATCATGTTAGCCTTTCCCCATTTGATATAGTTAAAAGCATCGATCATTGCCGTATTGGAAGTTGCACAGGCCGAAACCGCACAATAATTGATTCCGCGAAGACCGTATTCCATTGAGATGATCCCTGAAGCAATATCAACCAGGATTCTCGGGATAAAGTAAGGAGTAAAACGCGGAGTTCCGTCTCCGGCTGAATATTCTTTCATCTGGTCCTGGAAAGTTTGAATCCCACCATTTCCGGAACCCCAAATAACCCCGATACGGTCCCTGTTCAGTTCCTCGAAATTTATTCCTGCATCCGCAACAGCTTCCCGAACGGCTACAAGTGCATATTGAGAAAAAGGATCGTATTTCCTGATTTCTTTTACATCAAAATGTTCTGAGGGATTATATCCTTTCACTTCGCAAGCGAAAGTTGTCTTGAATTTTGAGGTGTCGAATTTAGTAATCGGTGCTGCACCGCTTTTACCTGCTTTTATGTTGTTCCAAAAATCAGGAACGTTATTCCCGATTGGTGTAAGGGCTCCCAAACCGGTAATCACAACTCTTCTTGTCATAACAAATGTTTCGATTAATAGTATAAATTTATTCTAAAAAGGTTATTTCTACTCCGCTCAGTCACCTTTTGTTGAAAAGTTCAATGGGTTTCTATTGCGGCTGATTCGATCACTTTTCGTTCAGAAAATCTTAAATTGAAAAGAAGGCTGAACGTAGTCGAAGTCCCATTTTCAATTCTTATAAGAATCCGAGTTCCAATTTAGCTTCTTCGCTCATCATATCTTTGTCCCAAGGCGGATCGAATACAATATTGACATGAGCTTCTGTCACTCCTTCAACACTTTCTACCTTTTCCTTCACATCTTTCGGTAAAGATTCCGCAACCGGGCAGTTCGGAGAAGTCAGGGTCATATCGATTTCAACAACACCTTCTTTCGAAATCCGAACCTCATAGATCAAGCCCAATTCGTAAATATCAACAGGAATTTCCGGGTCGAATATGGTTTTTAATATGTCAACTATTTTATCTTCTAAATGTTCCATTTTTTATTTTGCTAATGCGGACAATGCCAGTAATTTGATTTTTTTAACCATGCTCAACAAGCCATTCGCCCGGGTTGGTGAAAGATGTTCCTGCAGTCCGATTTCCGAAATGAAATACAGATCGCTTCTTACAATATCTTCCGGTTTTTCGTTATCGTAAACACGAATCAGCAAACCAATAATTCCTTTTGTAATGATCGCGTCGGAATCAGCTGTCAATCTTATTCTGTTGTCCTGATCGATCGTTGCATCCAACCAAACACGGCTCTGACAACCTTCAATCAGTCGGTCTTCCGTTTTTTTGTCCGGATCGATCAATGGCAAATCTTTTCCAAGTTCAATGATGTATTCGTACTTCTCCATCCAGTCATCGTAGATGGCAAAGTCGTCAATAATTTCCTGTTGTTTTTCTTCGATTGTCATGATCTATTCTCTCCTAACCCAGCATCGAAATACTTTTCTCGACTGCCGCTATAAATTGGTCTATTTCTTCACGTGTATTGTAAAATGCAAAAGAAGCCCTGATCGTTCCGGGTACCTGGTAAAAATCCATTAAAGGCTGCGTACAATGATGCCCGGTTCTCACAGCAATTCCCTGTTTATCCAATAGCGTTCCGATGTCAAAAGGATGAATTCCCTGAACACCGAAAGAAACCACGGAAGTTTTGTTCTTTGCAGTCCCGATCAAAGTAATATTCTCGAAAGTTTCCAGCATTTCCTGGGCATATTCCGTTAAGTCGCGTTCGTATTCCTCTAATTCTTTCGGATCGAACTGGTTCAGATAATTTAAAGCAGTACCTAAACAGATACCTCCGGCAATGTGCGGTGTTCCGGCTTCGAATTTGAAAGGCAATTCATTATAAGTTGTCCGTTCGAAAGTTACTTTCGCGATCATGTCACCACCACCCTGGTAAGGCGGCATTTCCTCTAAGATCGCTTCTTTCCCGTAAAGCACCCCGATCCCCGTCGGTCCGAAAACCTTATGTCCCGAAAAGACAAAGAAGTCGCAGTTCATAGCCAGCATATCGACTTTGGTATGCTGAACGCTCTGAGCTCCATCGATCAGTACTTTTGCCCCGACAGCATGAGCCGCTTCAATGATTTGTTCCACCGGGTTCACCGTTCCCAAACTATTTGAAATATGTGTTACGGCAACCAGTTTTGTTTTCGGTGAAAGGAGCTTATGATATTCTTCCAAAAGTAACTCACCGCGTTTATTGATCGGAATTACTTTTAAAATCAGTTTTTTACGTTCAGCAAGCATTTGCCAGGGAACAATGTTCGAGTGATGTTCCATTGCCGAAATGATGATTTCATCCCCGGCACTCAATAATTCCCCGAAAGAACTCGCAACCAGGTTAATTCCGTCTGTTGTTCCCTTGGTGAAAATAATTTCCTCCTTTTTTTCAGCATTGATAAAACGGCGAACCGTTTCGCGGGCATCTTCGTATTCGGAAGTAGCTTTCTGGCTTAAATGATGGACACCACGGTGAATGTTCGCATTGTCCATGCTGTAATACTGGTTAATTGCATCCAATACCATTTGCGGTTTCTGAGATGTTGCTCCGTTGTCAAAGTAAATGAGATTCTTTCCATATACTTGTTGACGAAGGGCAGGGAAGTCCTGGCGGATCTCACGCACATTGAATTTTCTTGTTGATGCATTTTCCATAATACAAAGATAGTTAAATGCTATTTGTACAGGTTCTAAATAAGATTAATTTCCAACCTTTTTATTTTAGCTGTATCTTAGCTTTAAATTGATTACAAATGAGGGTCTTATACCTATTACTGATATTGGTGGCCGTTGGCACAGGTTGTGAAAAATACAACCTCAAACAGCCTGCTTACCTGAACCTGAACTGGAGGTTTCACTCTGTTTGCAATGGTCAGGGGAATTATGTCATAAACAAAGGGTTCTTTTACTCCAAGGAGTTCACTGTTTCAGGGATACGGGAGAAAGGTTCTGCAGTAGAGATCACCAAAAGTTTACCTGTTCAGAAGGTCCAATTTTCAACCCAGGATAACCTGGCAATTTCCCTGGATGTTCCGATGGGAGACTACACCGAATTTTCATTGAAAACGATTATAGATAAATCGAATAACCCATCAATTCGTTTAGAAGGAATTTATATAAAAGGAAGTGAAACTTTTCCTATGGTAATTGAATGGACGGATTTGGATGATTTGAATTTCAAAATACTGAATCCATTCTTCCTTCAAAAGAAGAAAAATTACCAGGTTTACATTGGATTTGACATAAATAAACTATTTTCAACTATTCCAAGTAGTTTGTCAAATGATCCGGCAAAGCCGAACCAGAATGGTACCCCAACGGTGGTAATTAGTAAGGATTATAACGTTCAGATGTTTAACAAAATCACCGAACAAATTCCAAATGCATTGGTGTTAAAAGTTGAATAATGTCTGCGGAGTATAAAGATATCATTGAAGGCTGTGCAAATTGGGAACGATCTGCACAGGAACGTTTGTATCGTCTTTTCTCCAAGGATTTGTTCAAAGTCTGCAAGTTATACGGCTCCGATACACAGGACGCGGAAGACATGCTGCACGATGCGTACATGCATATTTACAAAAATATTGGCTCTTATACCTTTACTGGCTCCTTTGAGGGCTGGATGAGAAGAGTAACTGTGAATTGCTGTCTTCAGACACTGCGAAAAAGAAAGAATTTCACCCAATTGGGAGATATTCCTTTCGTGGATCAGGAGGAAAGCGAACTGGAAACAGGAATTCCTTTTGCGAAAGTGCTCGAAGAAATTAATTTATTGCCGACCAAAGCAGGTTTGGTATTGAAATTATACGCATTGGAAGGATGGTCGCATTCTGAAATTGCTGAGGAACTGGAAATCTCGATAGGGACTTCCAAGTCTCAATTAAATTATGCGCGTTCCGTACTAAAACAAAAATTGGTTTCTTAAAGATGTCTTTGGAAAATCTAAATAATTCAAACCGGGAGTTTCAGTCTCTTCAAAAATCCTTTGAAAATTGGGATGCGGGTATACCGTCTTCTGATGTCTGGGAAAATTTGGAGGCCGATCTGGCTGTTTCCGCTGTTTGGGACCGTTTGGATGAAAGCCTGGAGGCAAGCGGAAGTTCCGCAGACAAAGGCTTAGTGGAATCTTATGAAAACTGGTCGCCGAATAATTCCGGTGATGGCTGGTCGAAACTCGAAGAACAGCTTTCCAGGGAGCGTGTCTGGAACCGATTGAACAGCACATTAAGTTACCCGGTATCTACACGGATTCCGTGGATGAAAATGGCAGCGGCTTCGGTAATTTTTGTATTCCTCGCATTCTATACGGATCATTACATGGTTTCGAATAAGGAGCAGAGAACTTCTTTTGCTTTCAACACTGCTGAAAACGGAACTGTTTCCGGGGAAAATAAAGATCAAGTTATTGCATCCTCGAATCCAGCTGGAAACAACGCTTCTGCTGACGAGGAAATAATGATGGTTTCTGAAAATCCGGGATTGAATAAAGTGCAAATTCAGCAAAACGTTCAGAAGGAATTGCTTGTTACAAACAAGGAACCGGAAGATTTTGCAGTTGTTAAGAACAATGAAATTGGTCTGCATAGCAGTGAGTTGAATGTCAACCCGAATTTGGTTCAGAACAAGGAGCTTGTAAATACCTCTAATGAGCAGACACTGATTCCTGTTGATACGGATGAAGCCGATTTGGATGTGCTTGCACGGAAAGAGATTCCTTTTGTTCCGGGTGTGATCGGAGACTTTACATTCTTACCTTATAAGCCGGTATTCAGACCGAAATTCAGTGTATTGGTGGGCGGACAGTTTGCCTTTATCAACGAGAAGAACCGAAGCGCCTTCTCAAGTTCAATCCCTTCCATGGGAATTGCCGGAGATTTCCAGTATCATGCTTACTTAGGAAAAGTGAGATTTACACAGGATCTTGGATTTAGTCAGTATGCACAGTCGAACGGAAGTTATGTCAATGGCCGTTACACCAGTTCAAACCAAAAATTGAATACGATCCACCTGAGTTCTTCTGTGGGTTATACCTTTAAAGGCGGGCTGACCGTTTACGGAGGAGTTGCATTGAATCGTTTACTGAATGGTTACGAAGAAAGCAGAACAGCCATTACAAATGTATACAATTCAAATAAACTTCAGCTGGGAGCAACAGCGGGAATAGATTACCATTTTACGCCGTTTAAGAATAGAACAGCACTAGGCTTGGGTATTCAGTATCAGTTTGTTTCCAGGCTAAAAAGTGAGAATGCGGTGTTTGATGATATCCAGGGAGTGAAGCTCCAAATAAAATATTCATTTTAATTTCCAACCTTTTAATAAGTAAGTCATCTAGGAGGTAGAAAGATATTTATTTCGTTGTCAACTTCTCCAAAGGAGTTTGAAAAATTACTACAACTCAAGCGATAACGAAATAGTCGAGGCAAGGTAGAACTGGCTTGAAAAAGAAGAGGATTTAGGTCCTCTTTTTTATTTTTGTAAAATTTGTATTTCACACATTTGTTACTATATTCGTAATCAATAAACACTATTTACGAATCACATGAAAATAACTATTCTTATCAGCCTGCTTTTTCTTTTTGGTAATTCCAATTTTGGATTCTCTCAAAATATAGACAGCGTTTTTTATTACAATGAAGATGGAACCAAGAGTTGGTGGTATCTTCAGCCGGATGTACTATTGTTCAGATGTCAGAATGATAGTGCTTATACGGGATACTTAGACACAGTTGTAATTGAAGAACTAAATTTTGATTTTGATGATCTCGTGAATTTTAATGAGATTTTGTTCAATAGCAATGCAACACTTCAGGATCTGTTAGCTATCAAAGACTCGATTATTAATTCGGGACAGCTAAGCATTTTCGCCCCCGTTTTAACACAATATCCCTATGATCCGAATGTGCAACAGCTTTACTACCGGACGGATGACCAGATATTGGTAACCTTTCATAATCCTTTGATCGATTCTTTAGTTATAGATAGTTTGATGAGTGAATATAGTTTGGAATTGGTCCATAGACCATCTCCAAATTTAAATGATGATGTAAGCTGGACCTATATTTTTAAAATGGTCGGGAAACCGGATACAATTATGAATAGTATGCTTTTGGCTAACATGCTTTATATGTATGAACAGGCATACGTAAAGATTGCTCAACCCAACATTATTGGTGGTGAGCCGATGGACTGTGAATTGGTTGTTGAAACATCACTAAATCCCAATTCGACCCATGGAACCTGGCATATTGACAATAGTGGTGGGTTAATATGGAATGGAATGAATGGAACGGCAGATGCAGATGCAGATATTTGTGAATGTTGGCAAGAAGGATTTACGGGTGAAGGGATTAAAATTGGAATTATTGATGTGGGAGGATTTGAATATGACCATCCGGATCTAAGCACGCTTGCACCAGGTTATGATTGTATTATGAATAACGGAACTTATTTTACTACCAATACGTATTCCGATTACGATGGGCATGGGATGTCAGTCGCTGGTGTTATTGGAGCAACTCCTAATAATCATGATACGGGAGAAAAAATAGCGGTTGGAGTGGCATTTGACGCAGAGATTCATCCATATCTTGTTGGGACTGAAATCTCATCTGCTCAAATAGTAATTGCTTTGCAAAAGGCAATTGAGGATGAGGTTGACATTATTAATATGAGCTTTGTAATTGAGTATAGTTCAAACATTGTGAATGAATTGAACAATGCACGTTTGGTTGGGAGACCGGATGGTAATGGCGGATTTTTAGGCATCATAATGGTTGCCACAACTGGAAATGACCCAGACAATACCAATAGTTATGTTAGTAATTTCCCAGCAAATCAATTAGGTGTTATTGGAGTTGGGATGACTAACCCAGACGATTTAATGGTAGCCACTTATTTGGTTAACGATTGGTCTGGAACCTTTGAATATTGTTCTATTGGTGGTGATCCTTCATATGGTTATGATGTTGTTGCGCCAGGCACATTAATTCAAACTATCGATCTTCAAGGAAATAATGGTGATAATTCAGGTGATTATGTTATTAAAACAGGAACTTCAGTATCTAGTCCAATAGTTGCATCAATTGCCGCACTGATTTTGGAGAAAAATCCGAATTTAACAAGTGCACAAGTCACTCAGGTACTTCGTGATGGAGCTGAAAAGGTTCACGCATTGCCCTCTCCAACGGGAGTATATGATTATAATTTTTTCCCAAGCACGCCTGGATATGACCCTTACATGTTCTACGGAAGAGTTAGCTGCATAAATTCTTTAAATGAAGTGGTAGGTTTACCGGAAGTTGACTTGGATCAATTAATCTTGTCCAGAGTAGGTGAACATTTATATGAATTGAAGATGGATAAACTTACAGGGAATCAAAATTTGAAATTATACAATACCTTGGGAGAATTGGTTTGGGAAACCGGAACTTTAGATTCGACAACTACACTAATCTCACTTGAGAATTATAGCAATGGAATGTATATTCTCAATTTATATGAAAAAGGTACTTTGAGTGCTAATTCAAAATTGGTGAGATAACACCTGCTTTCTTTCTGGAGTAATTTTTATTAAAAGTCTGTTCGCTTCTCGAATGGACTTTTTTATTCCATTAAAATTTGCGTAATCCGCGCAATGCGCCAACGCTGAAGCTAAGGCGTAAGCGTTCTGCGGGAAATGGTTATTACTTCTTCGTTGCGAACAACAAAAACTCCTTATTTCCGTCTCCGCCGATGATCGGGGAATCTATGATGCCCTGTACTTCAAAATGTGAATCATGCACCGATTTTTCGATTCGTTTTAAGATCTCTGGGTAAACAGCAGCACTTTTAACGACACCGTGTTTGTTAAGGAAGCGTTTTTCCAATTCGAATTGCGGTTTGATCAAAGCAACCAAAACTCCACCCTGTTTTACAAAATTTCCGGTGAAGGGAAGTACTTTTTCCAGGGAAATAAATGAAACATCGATCACGATCCCGTCTACCGTTTCGGGAATATGTGCATTAGTTAATTCGCGGATATGCGTTTTTTCAATATTTGTTATGGCAGGATTTGACCGGATTCGTTCGTGCAATTGCCCGTGGCCAACATCTACACAAAAAACGTGTTGTGCACCCTTACTCAACAAAACCTCGGTGAAACCACCCGTTGAAGCGCCCAGGTCAATGAACGTGAGATCCGCAACCGGGATTCGAAAATGTTCGATAGCCTTGAGCAGCTTTAGTGCGCCTCTTGAAACCCAGGTTAATTCTTCATTTAAGAGTAAGATCTTGGAATCCACCGAAATTTTCTTCCCGGGTTTTTCTATTGAAATACCGTTTACAAGGACGTCCCCGTTTTTTATCAGCTCTTCACCACGTGTTCTGGAGGTTACCAAGCCCCGGTCGACCAATATTTTATCCAAACGTTCTTCCATAATGCAAAAGTAATTTATTAATTGCGAATTGTGTTCCTCACAGTGGGGTGAATGTAAAATGAAAAATCCAGTAGTTTTTGCCACTGGATCTTCAAAATATTCGGATTGGATTATTCAATAACCCAATTGAAACGTTCTTTCAGTACAGTATGAATACGGTCGGTAAATACTTCGTTTTCTATTTTTTGGATAACATCTTCGATGAAAGCACCTACCATTAATTGTCTTGCACTCGCCTCACTCAAACCTCTTGCACGCAGATAAAAAACGGCTTCCTCGTCTAACTGACCGGTGGTTGATCCGTGCGAACACTTTACGTCATCTGCATAGATTTCCAATTCAGGTTTGCTGTTAACCGTTGCGTCATCGCTCAGCAATACATTTGCGTTGGATTGGAAGGCATTGATTTTTTGAGCGTCCTTACGAACGTAAACCTTTCCGTTGAATACGGCAGTTGCTTTTCCGTCGATTACACCCTTATATAATTCGTTGGATTCGCAGTTTGCTACTTTATGATCTACTACCGTATGATTATCAACGTGTTGATTTCCATTCAGAATATAGGCGCCATTCAAATTTGATTCACAATTTTGGCCATCGACCTCAATCGTTAAATTATTGCGAACCAATAAACCGTTTAGAGTAACAGTATTGATCGTGAAATTGGAATCCTGGTGCTGATTAACCAATTCAGTTGAAATCTGAAAACAGGATTCGTGTTCTTCCTGCAGTTTGTCAATCGTCACTTTTGAATTCTTTCCGACATGAATTTCTGAAATTACATTCGTGAAATTATCCGAACCATCAACAGAAAGAGATCGCTGAATGAATTTAACTTCCGAGAATGCTTCAGAAACCAATACGTGACGTAAATTCGTCAGGATATTCTTTTCGGTATTAATTTGAATGATTTCAATTACCGGTTCGATCTGCATTTTGGCAGAAACATGAACATATAATCCATCCGTTGCATAAGCCGTATTGATTGCAGAAAAAACTTCTCCATCCAATAATACATTTCCACCCAGAACACGAACTTCAGCTTCATCCATTTTAGAGAGCGGAAGAATTTTCATGCCTTCCGGATATGATTTGGAAGAAAGCTCCTCTGAAAAATGTCCGTTTATAAAAACATACTGAATATGATCCGCGGACAAACCGTAATTCCCGATTAGAGAAACCGGATTTTCCTGGACAGATAAATGACTGTTCTTGATTTTAGCAACACGTGTATATTTCCATGCTTCTGTTTTAGTCGTAGGGAAAGCAGTGTTATCTAATACATCAAGTGCTTTTTTTCGCAATTCGGGATGTAACAGAAAAGAGCCGTTTAATTGCCAATTCACACTTGCTGCCGATTCTTTTTCAATGGTTTGCATCTGCATGATTTATATTAATTAGCAAATTCTGCTTTGATCCAATCGTAACCTTTTTCTTCCAATTCAAGTGCCAGTTCTTTCGGACCTGATTTTACAATTTTACCATCGTAAAGTACATGAACAAAATCAGGAACGATATAATCTAATAAACGCTGGTAATGTGTAATCACGATCGTTGCATTCTGATCAGATTTTAATTTGTTTACACCGCTTGCAACAATGCGAAGTGCGTCAATATCCAGTCCGGAATCCGTTTCGTCCAATATAGATAGTTTCGGATCCAGCATTGCCATTTGGAAGATCTCGTTGCGTTTTTTCTCACCTCCTGAAAATCCTTCGTTTACTGAACGGGAAGCCAATTTTGCATCCAACTCCACAATTGCAGATTTCTCTTTTACCAATGCCATGAAATCTTTTGCTGAAATAGAAGATTCTCCTCTGTATTCGCGAATTTCATTCAAAGCAGTACGCAGGAAATTGATGTTAGAAACCCCGGGAATTTCAACAGGATATTGAAACGCCAGGAATAAACCTTCTCTGGCACGGTCTTCCGTTGCCATTTCAAGCAAGTCAGCCCCGTCAAAATTTACTGATCCTTCTGTGATTTCGTATTCTTCGCGACCTGCCAAAACACTTGCCAAAGTACTTTTTCCAGCACCGTTTGGTCCCATAATAGCGTGTACTTCTCCGGCTTTTACTTCTAAGTTAAGTCCTTTAAGTATTTCTTTTCCGTCAATCGACGCGTGTAAATTTGTGATCTTTAACATCCTATTCTTTAATTATGAATTGGCGAATTATCAAGAACAGGTTTTCACCTTGATAATTAATCCATTGCTAATTCTTTTATCCTACCGATCCTTCTAAACTGATCGTCAATAATTTTTGTGCTTCAACCGCGAATTCCATAGGAAGCTGGTTCAAGACTTCTTTGCAATACCCGTTTACAATCAGGCTGATGGCTTTTTCTTCCGAGATACCACGCTGCAAACAGTAAAATATCTGATCTTCCCCGATTTTCGAAGTAGTTGCCTCGTGCTCAATTTTAGCACTTGGATTTTTACATTCAATATACGGAAAGGTATGTGCCCCGCATTCATCAGTCATCAATAGAGAATCACACTGAGAGAAATTGCGGGCATTGTGTGCATTTTTATGAATCTGAACCAATCCGCGGTAAGAATTGTGAGATTTCCCTGCTGAAATTCCTTTAGAAATGATCGTGCTTTTGGTGTTTTTACCCAAGTGAATCATTTTCGTTCCGGTATCTGCCTGCTGGAAATTATTGGTAACAGCAACAGAATAGAACTCTCCAACCGAATTATCTCCTTTTAAGATACAAGAGGGATATTTCCAGGTAACTGCAGAGCCTGTTTCAACCTGTGTCCAGGAGATTTTAGCATTGGTTTCACAAATTCCACGTTTCGTAACGAAGTTGAAGATACCTCCTTGTCCGTTTTTATCTCCGGGATACCAATTTTGAACCGTTGAGTATTTGATTTCAGCGTCTTTCAATGCAATCAATTCCACAACTGCCGCATGTAATTGGTTTTCATCCCGTTGAGGAGCAGTACATCCTTCCAGGTAAGAAACATATGAACCTTCATCTGCAATGACTAAGGTACGTTCAAACTGACCTGTATTTGCTTCGTTGATTCGGAAGTAAGTTGATAATTCCATCGGACATCTGACTCCTTTTGGAATATAACAAAACGAACCGTCCGTAAAAACAGCTGAATTTAAAGCAGCATAGAAATTATCAGTTGCAGGAACCACAGAGCCCATGTATTGTTTTACCAATTCAGGATGTTCTTGAACTGCATCTGAGAAGGAGCAAAAAATGATTCCCAATTCTTGCAGCTTAGCTTTAAAGCTCGTAGCAACTGAAACCGAATCCATTACGAAATCAACTGCCACACCTGTTAAGCGTTGTTGTTCCTCCATGGAAATTCCCAGTTTTGCCATCGTGGCTTTCATCTCAGGATCCACATCATCCCAGCTTTCGTATTTTTTGGTTTGTTTTGGAGCTGCATAATATGAAATCCCCTGAAAGTCCGGTTTCGGATACGTGATGTGTGCCCAGGAAGGTTCGGTCATTTCTGACCAGATCTTAAAGCATTTCAACCTGTAATCCAGCAACCATTCAGGTTCTTCTTTCTTTGCAGAAATAAACCGAATAATATCTTCATTCAATCCAAGCGGAGCTCTATCCGATTCGATATCGGTTGTAAAGCCGAATTTGTATTCCGAATTTTCTAAATCCTTCGCTAAATCATTTTCAGTATAACCCATCTAAACTTTGTACTATTATTATAATGAGAAAGATTCCCCGCAACCGCAAGTTCTTCCTGCATTCGGATTTGAAAACACAAAGCCTTTTCCATTTAACCCCCCCGAAAAATCCAGGGTGGTTCCAATGAGGTATAAAAAGCTCTTTTTGTCCACAACGACTTTAACACCGTTGTCTTCAAAAACCTTATCATCTGCGTTTTCTTGATTGTCAAATGTAAGTTGGTACATTAATCCGGAGCAGCCTCCTCCATCAACCCCAACCCGAATGAAATAGCCTGCTTTGCCTTCGTCTTCCATCAAGCGAATCGCTTGTTTTTTGGCTTGTTCTGTTACTGTAATCATGACAAGTGTATTCTTTCTTTATTTAGATTAATTTTAAATAAAGCTGTATTTCGTTGACAAAAATACCACATTTATGGTATTGGTGCAATAAAAAAGGAAGATAATTGAGTTCGGCTTGTTATTTTAATTTAAAAAGATCAAAAGTTGATAGATCAACGAAAAAAATCGTTGAGTAGAGTGCAACTTTTCTGAAATACCCGGCGTTTATCTTAAAACATTACTGAAACACCAAATTTGTTATTCTACTACTGAAATGAGAAAAGAAATTCTTTTGGGTCTCTATGTTTGTGCATCACATACATTGGGCCATTCACAATCAAATACCACTCAATTACCGAATGGGGTAATTGTTCACCAGGCCAAGGGTGTTGAAAGTACTCCGGAAAAGATCGAACAGATTCATATCCGAACACTTGAAGACTGGAATCTTCCGGAATGTATTGAGGCATTGTCCCAGGTATCGATCAAGCTGAACGAGGCGTCGGAATCCGACCGGGAGTATTATCTCAGTGAGAAAAACAAGATCACCAAGCGAATTAACGAACTTAAATCATCCAGGTAGTTATGAAAAAGTTACTTGTTTTTCTTGCATTCGCAAGTTCAATGACCGGTCATGCACAATTGGTTCCAAACGGAAACTCGGGCGCCTCATTGACTTCATATACAAACGGTGCCCCCAATGATCCGATTTATATCTGGTGCGGAACCACGCTTGGAGCGCAACAGGGGAGTTTAACCGCTACCCCGACAAGTGGCGTGGGACCATTTACTTTCAATTGGTATTATCACGATCAAACAAATTTTTCGTGGCAACCGCTTTCAGTTCAGGTTGGCCCAACTTCTACAATATCAAATCTTGCAAGTGATGGTTACCGTGTTGAAATACGCGATGCTTCAAACACTGTGACCGACTGTTTGGTAGCCTGGGTATGGAACCTGAACACCGAGGTTACTGCGTCGAGTACCTTATCTAATTGTAATAACGCCTCTTTATCGTCAACTGTAAACACGACCGGATCATTTTCTTATTATAATCCGCCCCCGCCACAATCTCTGATCAATGTAAATACCGAGATCCAGGTTTGTTTTTCCGCAAACCACACATTTGTTTCGGATTTGGCCTTTTATTTGGTTGGTCCGCCAGCTTGCGGTTCTCCTACGATCTTGTTGCTTCCAAACCCGGGGGCGATAGGACAGGGCTCGACCTGTAACAGCGCCGATGGTGTGAATAATCTCTGTTTTACAACGGCTCCAAGCGGCAATTTAAATGTTTGCAGCCCCGCGCCGGCTTCATTGGGAGGAACTTATAGTACTTATGGTCCTGCAAATACCCCGATAAACTGGTCAAGTCTGATTGGCTGTAACGCCGCTGCGGGTGGCTGGGCTGTGCAGATTTACGACTGTATCGGCGCAGATGTAGGTGCTTTAACCAATGCAAATATCACTTTTTCGAACCTCACATCAGTTTGTGGTTCACCGACATCCATCTCATATGCGTCAGGTGCAATTAGCTCAATAATTAATGATAACTCCTGTACAGCAGCTTCAGCTTCTATTTTCCAGGTTCCGGTATCACCACTATTGACAACTCCCATTACCATAACAGCTAATACTACTTTATTATGGACCGGGCCGGGAGTTTCAAATCCTACTTCTGCCAATACATCAGCGGGCGGCTTGCCTGCAGGAGTTTCAACTTTCACCATGGTAGCTACAACATCTTATGAGAGTACAACTTGTCAATCATTACCTGTTTCCACAAGTGTGAATGTCATTTATCCAATAGTTGATGCAGGACCGGATCAAACTGTTTGTTCAGGCCAGCCGGTAACGCTTTCCGGTTCAGGAGCTCAGACTTATACGTGGGATAACGGAGTAACAAATGGAGTTTCGTTCACTCCCGGTGCAACAGCAACATATACTGTTACCGGAACTGCTGCAAATGGCTGTCAGGATACGGATGATGTTCTTGTGACTGTAAATACAACGATACCTGTAAGTGCCGGACAAGATCAAACAATTTGTTTCGGTGATCCGGTCATTCTTTCCGGCTCAGGAGCACAAACCTATGTTTGGAATAATGGAGTTACAAACGCAGTGGCTTTCAACCCGGCTTCAACCCAAACATATTCCGTAACGGGAACAGATGCATTTGGTTGTGAAGGAACAGATCAGGTTACAGTTACGGTAAATCCGCTTCCTGTTGTTGATGCTGGAGCGTCACAGGCCGTATGTCAGGGAGAGTCTGTAACACTGAGTGGTTCCGGAGCGCAAAATTACACCTGGAACAGTGGCATTACAAATGGGGTTCCGTTCATTGCAGTTTCAACTCAAACTTACACGGTTACAGGAACTGACGCCAATGGATGTACAGACACCGACCAGGTCACAGTTACTATTAATGCATCACCCACCGTGAATGCCGGGAACGATCAAGCAATCTGTGCTGGAGGATCAGTTGTATTAACAGCTACCGGAGCTCAAACTTATTCATGGAACAATGGGGTGGTAAACGGAGTGTCATTTACTCCCGGATCAACAACAACTTATACTGTTACCGGAACGGCCCCGAACGGCTGTGAGGATACAGACCAGGTGACAGTTACGGTAAATCCTATTCCTTCGGTTAACGCCGGAGCAAACCAGACTATTTGTGCGGGAACCCAGATTTCATTAAATGCCACAGGTGCATCTGTTTATAGTTGGTCAAATGCACTGCCGAATAACACCGGTTTCACACCACCACTTGGGGTTAATACCTATGTGGTGACCGGGACAAGTACTGCAGGATGCCAGGATAGTGATACAATTGTAGTAACGGTTGTCCCTGTTCCGCTTGCTGTTTTGGGGAATGAGTCTCCACTTTCCGGAACTCCGGGATTGGAAGTTGAATTCAATAATTCCAGTGTGAATGCAAATTCCTATGACTTTACCTTTGGAAACGGACTGGTATTCCATACTACAGATGTTTTGGCAACGCCATCTTCCATTTATCAGACACCAGGCACATACACGGTCGTTCTGACAGCAAGTAATGGTATTTGCCAGGATACTGCACAATTGGAAGTTATCGTGATTCCTTTTCCTCCGATGACCATTGTCATGCCGAATATCTTCACTCCAAACGGTGACGGGAACAACGATATTTTCTTTATTCGTTTAGAGAACGCAGTTTCTTTAGACCTGACGATTGTTAACAGATGGGGAAATACAATGGCACGGATTTCAGGTGTAAACGGATCATGGGATGGCCGTGTAAATGGAAATTATGCAGAGGACGGTGTCTACTTCTATAAATTTACCGCAACAGGTTTGGATGGAACAACTCAAACAGGACAAGGGAATGTGCAGTTGATAAGGGATTAGACGGATAAGTAAATAGAAGCTTAAAAGGTGTGCAGATATTGATATTCAATGATTTGCACACCTTTTTTTTGATTTGCAACCTTTTTTATATATCTTCGTTTACACTACTCGTTACTTATTGCTACTAAATATGAAACTTACTACTACTCTGATGGGAATCCTGTCAGTATTTTCCACGGCGTTAGCTCAATTTCCTGGCTGTCCAAGTGTTGACGCGGGGGCAGATCAGACACTTACGTGTAATCAGCCATGCGCAACATTAAATGCAACACCGTTTCATGCAGGTGCCACAACTACTTATACGGTAGCATCGATTCCTCATACACCACCGATTGCTTATAATCAGGCTGGTGGAACGGGAGTTTCTGTTGGTACTGATGATGTTTGGAGTCCGCAGATCACTTTGCCATTTACCTTTTGTTATTATGGGCAATCATATACATCATGTAAGATCGGGTCAAACGGATCAATTAAATTCGGAACATATGCTCCAACCGGCCAGCCTTGGTCTTTTACGGCTTCATGCCCTTCAGCCAGTCTGACATCGGCAGGTGATATTTTTGGGATTTATCATGACATTGATCCGTCTTACGGTGGAACCGTAAAATGGTATGTTGTTGGATCGGCGCCATGTAGAATATTTGTTGTGTCTTACAACGGTTTGCCTCACTATTCGTCCTCTTGCAATGGTAGTGTTTTCTCCACCTTTATGATGGTTTTGTATGAAACTACGAATGTGATTGACGTATATGTTAACAATAAAGGCCTGTGTTCAAGCTGGAATGGCGGTGCAGCAATTATTGGTATTCAAAATCCGGCCGGTACGGCTGGAATTGCAGCTCCTAACAGAAATACTTCACCGGATTGGACGGTTTCAACACCTGAAGGTTGGCGTTTTACTCCAAATGGAGCACCGATTTATTCTACGGAATGGTTTCAGGGTGGAACGAGTATAGGTGCCGGAAACACCGTAAACGTTTGTCCTGTAGTAACTACGACATATACTGCTCAAGTAACTTATACTGCCTGTGACGGAACGGTCATTGTCAAGACTGATAATATGATTGTTTCTCCTGACCCTTCAACTCCTTCCGGAAATGAAATTGCTTCAACACCTCCTACTTGTGCCGGACCGACCGGTAGTTTTGAAGTACAGGGAACAGGTGGTGCTGGTGGTTATCAATATTCGATTGATAACGGTGTAACCTGGCAAACAAGCGGAGTGTTTATAAATTTAGCAGCAGGCAGCTATACTGTTCTGGTTCAGGATATGAATGGTTGTCAAGGAAGTATTGCTGCAACTGTTGATCCACCAAGTACGATTGATTTAACACTTGCAAGCAGCACCAATGTTTCTTGTAATGGCGGTTCAAATGGTTCGGCTGTAACTGCTGTTTCAGGTGGGCAAATTCCTTACACTTACACATTAAACGGCGGGTCGATCCAATCCGGTGGTACTTATTCCAACTTAGCGGCAGGAACCTATACTATTGAAGTGACAGATGCGAATGGATGTGCCGATACTCAGCCTGTAACCATAACACAACCGACTGTTGTAACCATTTCTTTTGTATCGGAAACAGATGCAAGTTGCTCCGGTAGCGACGGAAGTTTAACTGTATCAGGAGCAGGAGGAACCGGAACATTACATTATTCTTCGAATGGAGGGACATCTCAAACAAGTCCGACATTTAACAATGTTGCAGGTGGAACTTATACGATTCAGGTTGTTGATGATAATGGTTGTTCTGCATCCGTGCCGGTTACGGTGGGCATTGTAAACAACTTAACCGCACTTTTAATAGATAATCAAGATGTATCTTGTAATGGATTAAGTGATGGAAGTGTCCAGCTTGGAGGAGCAGGAACTCCGTTACCATATACCTATTCTCCTGTTGGGGGTTCTTCTCAGGTATCAAATACATTTACAAGTTTAGCAGTAGGAACATATAATTATGTTGTAACAGACGGGAATAATTGTCACGATACAATTTCAGTTACAATTGCCCAACCCACTCCTGTGAACGTGACCACAAATACACCCTTATCGATGTGTGTCGGTGGCAGTGTAACCATGAATGCTCAAGCAACCGGAGGGAATGGGTCTTACGTTTTCAGCTGGAGTAATTCGTTGCCAAACGGATCAAGCAACACAGTTGGTCCGGCAGCGACAACAAATTACACCGTTACTGCAACAGATGCGAATGGATGTGCTGCAAATTCAACCATTCAGGTAACAGTAAATCCGAATCCACCTATTAATGCCGGAAGCGATCAAGCAGTTTGCATAGGAAATCCGGTGGTGTTAAGTGGTTCGGGTGTACAATCTTATAACTGGAACAATGGTGTTTCAAACGGTGTTTCATTTACACCCGCCTCCACACAAACGTATACTGTTACAGGGGTAGATGCTAACGGTTGTCAGGGATCAGATCAAGTAGTTGTTACTGTAAATCCACTTCCTGCGGTTGATGCCGGGGCGGTGCAAACTGTTTGCCAGGGAACTTCTGTGACATTGAATGGTTCCGGGGCGGTTTCTTATACCTGGAACAATGGAGTGACAAATGGCGTTTCGTTTATTCCAGGTTCCACACAAACTTATACAGTAACTGGGACCAATGCGAATGGATGTGTAAATACGGATCAGGTAACGGTAACGGTAAATCTGCCTGCTCCTGTTAATGCAGGAATTGATCAATCCGTTTGTCAGGGAGGCTCGGTGACACTAACTGCAACAGGAACTCAAACATATAGCTGGAACAATGGAGTTACAAATGGTGTTTCATTTACACCTGGTTCTACACAAACCTATACTGTAACAGGTACTGATGCCTCCGGCTGTCAGAGTACGGACCAGCTAATTGTAACGGTAAATCCGCTTCCAAGTGTGAATGCGGGTGCAGATCAATCCATTTGTATTGGAAGTGCTGCGACCCTTTCTGGCTCTGGAGCTCAGACATACGTTTGGAATAATGGCGTTACAAACGGAATATCATTTATTCCTGGATCTACTCAAACCTATACGGTTACCGGAACTGACATGAATGGGTGTGTAAATACGGATCAGGTTACAGTGACTATTGTTCTGATACCTACGGCAGTTGTTTCTGCTGATGTAACAGAAGGTTTTCCGGATCTGACGGTGAATTTTGATAACAATTCATTGAATGCTACCAGCTATAATTGGAGTTTTGGGAATGGGGCACAGGCTAATTCCAATAACACTTCCGGGCAGCAATACGTGTATACGGGTCCGGGAGAATATCTGGTGGTTTTGACTGCTGCGAATGGTTCTTGTGTTGATACGGATAGCTTGTTGATTAGTGTAAATCCGCTTCCGGATCCAATCGTAGTGATTCCAAATATCTTTACTCCAAACGGGGATAATAATAATGACACGTTTTTTATTACGGTTAGTTATGTGAAGTCTGTTAAGGTTACCATCGTAAACCGTTGGGGAGACAAAATGTGTAATTACGATGGTGTTCAAGCCTACTGGGATGGAACCGTTAACGGAGATATTGCTTCTGAAGGTGTTTATTTCTTTACTTATGAAATCGAAGGAATAAATGGAAAAATACTGACCGGTCATGGAAACATTCAATTAATAAGATAAAAAGTAGCGGTGAAAAATTTTTCACCGCTACTTTTACATCACCACTTTTTTTGTTTAACTACATTTGTACCATGCGTGTAGTTCGGCAATTGAATTCAGATACTAAGTTTAATAGTCCAATACTTACTTTGGGAACATATGATGGAGTACATTTAGGCCATCAGGAAATTATCCGTTCACTGGTTCAGAAAGCCAGGCGGGAGAACAAAGAATCTGTTTTATTTACGTTTGAACCACACCCGAGAAAAGTTCTTTATCCGGATAGTTATTCAGTTAAATTGATTGATACAGTTGATGAAAAACTGGAAAAACTGGAAAAACTAGGTTTAGACACGGTTATTCTTTTCCCTTTTACCAAGGAGTTTTCACGCTTGTCTGCAATGGAATTTGTGCGTGACGTACTTGTGAACCAAATCGGGGTAAGTGAAATGCACATCGGTCACGATCATCATTTTGGCAAGAACAGGGAAGGCTCCTTCCAGGAATTACAGGAATTGGGTGAATTGTATGATTTTAAAGTCTTCCAGCTGCCGGCAATTTCTGCAGGTGAGATCACCATTAGTTCAACCAAGATTCGAAATGCGATCTTAGAAGGAAAGGTGTCATATGCTGCTGAATTAATGGGTAGCCCTTTCGTCTTGCAGGGAAAGGTTGTGAAAGGACAGCAAATTGGCCGCACAATCGGTTTCCCGACAGCAAATATTGATCTGGAGAATACAGAGAAAATTTTCCCGAAAAATGGAGTTTACGCTGCCAGAGCTTATCTTGGAGAGCAATTGATTTACGGTGTAATGAATATCGGGACTAGACCAACCGTTGCCAATAACGGTCAGATTACAATAGAGATTTACCTGTTTGATTTTAATAAAGAAATATACGATCAACAGATTAAAGTCGAAGTAATGCAACATATTCGTGATGAAAAGCGTTTTGAAAATATAGCCGATTTAAAAAATCAAATTCAATTAGATGAAATTACTGCTCGCAATTATTTTTCTTTACGCAAGTAATGCCTTGGTCGCTCAGGATACCCTGAAAATTTACAAATGGGAAGCAATTCAAAGGGCAAACCCCGATACTATTCTGGGAATTGATGCGTCTAAATTAAAATGGGAGCAAATCCCTGAAAAATTATACTCCTTTAAGAATCTGAAATACCTCAATCTTTCCAAGAACAAGTTGAAAGATCTTCCATTGGAACTGGGGACTTTAAAATCGCTCAAAACATTGGATGTAACGAAGAATAACCTGGAAAATGCTCCGATCGTTATTTGTCAGCTTCCGAAACTCCAAAAGCTGCATCTGGCACGAAACAAAATAAGTTCCCTGCCTGCCTGCATCGGATATTTAAGTGAATTGAAAGTTTTAGACATTTGGGATAATCCGATTAACGTATTGCCAGAGGAGATTTACAAATTGAAAAAACTGGAGGCTGTGGACATGAGAGCAATTATGTTAGGCCCTCAATTCCAGCAAAAATGGCAAGAGTCCATGCCACATGTAAAGTGGTATTTTGACCCACCGTGCCATTGTGTGGAGTAAGAGTCCGCCGCGGCGGACGAAGACCGAGGCTCCGTCTCACAAGACGGAAAAGCCGAGGGATAGCGCGATAGTGGACGAAGACCGAGGCTCCGTCTCACTCGATCCGAAGCGATCATTTGTTTGATCTGCTTTGGTCAAGACGGAAAAGCCGAGGGATATAGCTACTATATTCCGTAGTTAGAGCATAGGTAAAGCGACTATACAGTATAGATGCCCCACCTTGAGACGTAGCGACTGTAAAGTCTGCTACTGTCTCCTTTTAACCTGCGAAGTCGATGACGAAGTAGGTTTTGCATTCGTAGCGACTGTAAAGTCTGATACTGTCACATTTAAACTGAGTATCATCTTTAATTGAACCACTCCGAAAAAAAAATATTTTTTTTCCAACCTTTCCAAATCGCCTGCATCATAGAGATGTCAAGTATATATCAGAAATCTCTCTGATTGGTTTGGTAAATTGGGTTTTAGGTTTGGAAAAGGGTACTATTTTGGATTGTACCCTTTTTCAGTTTTTAAAACTTCAACTTCATGTCTCACAAAACCTTTTCCTTTTTTTACCTCTAAAAATTAAAGAGTGCAAAGAAATTCTGTGCGTCTTTGCGTCCTTCTTCTCTTTGCGGTAAAGCAAAAAGAGTTCATTTTGTTTTAGCTAACTCCATCTCAAAGATCTGTGTCCAGAAATCTGTGATTGAAATTCCTGCTTCTGCCAGCATCTGGGGAACAAGGCTTGCCGCAGAGAATCCCGGAGTAGTATTAACCTCAATTACATGCGGGACATCGTTAACGATCATAAAATCAATCCGGGCAATAGATTTGAGTTGTAATAAGGAATAAACTTCTTTGGAAACTTCCCAAACGCCGTTCCTGATCGTATCCGGAATCCGTGCCGGTGTGATTTCCTGTGATTGCCCCAAATATTTTGCTTCGTAATCAAAGAAATCATTTTCAGTTACAATCTCCGTCAAAGGCAGTGTAACCAAACCGGAAGGAGAGCGATAGATCCCACAGGTAACTTCCGTTCCTTTTAAAAAGGATTCGATAACCACTGTGTCTCCCTCGTCAAATGCCTTGTCCAAAGCAGTTTCCAAATCTTCCGCCTTTGAAACTTTGCTGATCCCGAAACTGGATCCGGAATCGGAAGGCTTTACAAAACAAGGCAGGCCGAGTTCGCCCAGGATTTCCTGTGCTGTAAATTCATTTCGCGATTTCAGGAAAAGAGATTTTGCAACCGGAATCCCGAAACGGGATAAGAACTGATTGCAATACCATTTGTCGAAACTCAATTCGGAAGCCAATGCATTGGAATTTACATAAGGAATTCCTTTCATATCAAGCAATGCCTGGATTTTTCCATTTTCACCCGGATTTCCATGAATATATACCAGGCCGATATCAATTTTGCGCTCTTTACCCTTGGTTGAGTAACTCATATTCTCAATCGAAAACGGAAGTTTTTCTGAATTTTCCGGCACAAACCAACCGCTTTCAAGCACCTGAATCGGAACTACTTCATATCCCTTCGGGAAATTTTCCATAATAGTTTGAGCACTTTTCAAAGAGATCTCAAATTCCGAAGAATATCCGCCACAAAACAAACCAACCAGCTTCATACCTTTATTTTTTACAAAATTAAGTGATATTTGAACCGCGATTTTATCGATGAGGAAAAGTTTTCAGAATCGATTGTTAAAAGCTTCGCCTGCGCATTGCATCCTTGCAGAAACATTCTTTCTATATTTGTTGCAACTTATAATTGATTTATGAAGTTTTTTCAGAAGCTTAAGGCATTTGTTTGGAGTAAGCATTTTTTGAAGCATTCTCTCTTCATTTTGCTTACCTATTTTTTAGTGATCGGCATAATTGTGTTCTATTTGGATTCATATACTAACCATGGTGTGAAAATTGATGTTCCGAATGTAGTTGGTTTGAAGACGAGTAGTGCCCAGTCTAAGTTAGAAGCTTTGGAATTGAAGATAGAAGTGCTGGATTCCGTTTACAGACCTGAACTGGCAGCCGGAACCATTATTTCACAGGACCCGCTTCCAACTTCAAAATCACTTGTCTGTGTTAAACCGGGTAGAATTATCCGTGTGCAGGTTTCCAAGAAAACGCGTTTGGTAGAAATGCCAAGCTTGATCGATAAGTCAGAACGTATGGCGGAAAGTGTCCTTAAAAACAGGGGCTTGAAATACCGTAAAAATTATGTTCCGACCAGTGAGTCAAATGGAGCAGTTCTAAGACAGCTTTATAACGGAAGAGAAATTAAAGAAGGAACGAGAATTCCGGTTGGAAGTGTCATTACTTTGGTTGTCGGTCAGAATAATACAGCACAACCGGTTACTATAATTGATTTGACAGGTTTAACAATATCTGATGCTAAAGCGCGTTTAAGTGGAATATCGCTACAGATTTCAGTTGGTGTATGTGATGGATGTACCGATGCTGCGGATTCAACCAACGCTGTTATTTACTCTCAAAGCCCAGAGTTTATCGAAGGAGTTACTGTTCCGTCCGGTACAACAATTATGGTTTCAGCTGAAAAAAGGTAGGTAATTTTTAATTGGATGAAATTTAGTTTAGTACCCGTTTTTGTATTCGTATTTGGTTTGGTTTCCTTCGGACAGGAAGTTCTGAGTCCGATCGGTGCCATGAAAAGAGAAGGTTCCAAATCTTTGAAATTGAAGAGTATAGACAATATTGACAGTACTTTTGTGTACTCATTCGATACCTTGTCATTGCCGATCCTGGATGAGTTTTCTCATTCCAAATTCCCGGTACTGGATGCACAGCCAGGTGATGCGAATGTAACAGAGCAGGAGTTTTTCTATTTGACGGATTTATCGGATATTCCTTTGACGAATGACAAAGTATTTTCGACAACACCAACCAGGCGCTATACCACTTCAGCAGGGATAACCACTCAGGCGGATTTGCCTTTGATCACGATCAAAAGGGCGGATTTTCAGCATTACCCGGTGGTGTATTCCCAGGAACAGTTCTATCCGCCATATGATATTTTTGATACTCTGGATTTTGCAAATGACGTGGATACCATCGCATTGATAAACCCCGATGTAAAACAAGATTCTATTATCATTTTCTTTGCACATGAAGTGAGTCCGGACAAATACTGGACTGATTTGTCGACATACCATAATTATACTCATGCGGTTAATCCCTGGACACTGGGGGTTGTAACATTTGACGGATTGGATGAAACCGGTTATCCCTATGCTATCGGTACCACTCAAACCGATTATGCTGATTTCCTGACTTCCAAGACGATCGATTTGTCCTCTTATGTTCCGAGTGATTCCATTTATCTTAGTTTTTTGGTTCAGCGCCAGGGATTTGGTGATGCACCCGAACAGCAGGATTCCTTGGTTCTGGAGTTTTTCGACCAGGCTTCGGATGAATGGGATCGTATTTGGGCTACAAATGGAGGCCCGCTGAATGACTTCCAAATCGCTCACCTGAAAATTACGAACGCAGCTTATCTGACGAATGGTTTCCGTTTCAGATTCAAGAACTACGGAGCACTTTCAGGTATGCTGGATGAATTTCACTTGGATTATGTGCATTTGAGAAACGGAAGCGGATACCAGGATACCTTATTCAAAGATTTCGCATTTGTTTATCCTATCGGCTCATTGATCGATACCTATACGGAAGTTCCTTGGGAACATTGGGTGAATGATCCGACACATATGAATCCGGAAGTGAAAGTAGTTGTTAGAAACGGATCCAATATTACCGAAAACAACATGAACGGAAGTGTGAAAGTGGATTTTGGGGGGATCACTGAAGGAACTTTTAACCTCGTAGCTCAGACATTATCCGGCGGAAACATTAATTATGCCCCGCGAACAACTTATTCAAGCATCCATGATTTTACAGGAGGATATACCTTTTCAACTGCACCGCCTGTGAACACTAAAACCTTTGATGTCATCGGAAGTGTAGGAGCACCATTCCCGAATTTATCGATGAATGATTCCTCGTATACAAAACAAGTATTTGAAAATGTTTACGCTTACGATGACGGATCTGCTGAGGCTGCCTATGGAATTTCCCAGGTACAGGGAAGAGTGGCTCTGAAATTTGAACCTTACCAGGCAGATACCCTGCTTGGAGTAAGAATCTGTTTTGTCCCAACCGTGAAGGATTTGTCAAATAAACTATTTCTCTTAACGGTTTGGGGAGATAATAACGGAGTTCCCGGGGCGGTTCTTTATGAAGACCAGTTTTTCTACCCAAGAACACCGATTTACGAAGATGACCGGGGGATTTACACCGATTACTTATTAAATAATACAAGACTTCCCCTGGGAACAGGCGCGTTTTATGTCGGAATGCGGCAAATTGATGTGGATCCGCTGAATGTTGGATTTGATAAAAACACCATTCGACCAGGTAAATTATTCTATTCCATAAACGGTGGAATTAATTGGTCGAGTTCTTCACAACAGGGTGTTCCGATGATCAGACCGATTATTAAAACCTTAGACAATTATAACCTGGCTGTCGGCGAGTTAACAATAGAAGAAATTGATTGGAATGTTTATCCGAATCCAACTACAGGAATCGTTAACATCGAATGGAAATCGGAAGGAATGTTTCCGGGAGCAGTTTTGGTTGATTCACAAGGACGGGTTATTTTAGATGTTCAGGCTGAAGATCTTCGTTTTGATCTGAGTGATTCTCCAAGCGGACTTTACTTTCTGAGATTAAATAACTCGCAAATAGTTAAAAAAATTATTAGATAAGATGAATGAAGATGTTCAGGATGTTGAGCAGGAAGAAGAAGACCTTTTTGAACATTACAGATTTAAAGCAGATCCGGGACAAGAGTCCGTTCGGATAGATAAGTATTTGTTGGATCGCCTTCCGAATACTTCCCGTAACAAGATACAGTCAGCTGCCAAAAACGGAAGCGTAGTAGTTAACGGTAAACCCGTCAAATCAAACTATAAAATCAAACCACAGGATGATGTAGCAATTGTCTTGCCTTACCCTGTGCGCGAAATAGAACTGATTCCACAGGATATCCCTTTGGACATTGTTTATGAAGACAATGAAGTGATTGTCGTGAACAAACCGCCAAATATGGTTGTTCATCCGGGATATGGGAATTATAAGGGAACTTTGGTTAATGCTTTGGTTTACCACTTCGACAATTTACCCGAACGGAAATCCGATTATTTTGGAAGGCCAGGGTTAGTTCATCGTCTCGACAAGCATACGACCGGGATTATGGTCGTTGCGAAAACGGAAGATGCTCTTACAAACCTGGCAAAACAATTCTATGACAGGATAACCGAAAGAAGGTATCAGGCACTGGTTTGGGGTGATGTAGAAGAAGATATGCGGATAGAAGGGAATCTTGGGCGTTCCCTGCAAAACAGGAAAGTGATGACGGTTTTCCCGGATGGAGATTACGGAAAGCACGCTGTAACGCATGTCAAGGTCCTGAAGCGTTATGGTTTGGTTACTTTGATCGAATGTAAACTGGAGACGGGGAGAACGCATCAGATACGAACACACTTGAAATGGAAAGGATACCCCTTGTTTCATGACCTGGAATATGGCGGGGATCGCATAGTGCGTGGCACCACACACGATAAATACAGGCAATTCATAGCCAATTGTTTCGATTTGATTCCCGGTCAGGCATTGCATGCAAAATCTTTAGGATTCCAACATCCGAAGACTAAAGAATGGATGCATTTCGAGTCTGATTTACCGCAGGGATTTCAGGATTTGCTACAAAAATGGGACAGGTACGTTGCTGAATAAATTATCACAAAAACCACCTTTGACGTTTTTTTTTCCGTTATAAATAGTGTGTATTCAAAATTTTAATTTAATTTCGGCAATCACGATAACTGTGAACTATACCTTTAATCCTGTAGTTTGTCGATTATCACTGTGTTTATATAAAAAAGATTGCACCTTGCTATGAATGTTAAAACGCTTATTTTATCTGGACTCTTAATTGTTTCCAATCTGTCTTTTGGACAAGTGAAACAAATTAAAGATGCGAATACTCAGTTTAGAAGTGGGAATTATTGCGAAGCAGCAGCAAAATGTGAGCTAGCCTATTCAAAAATCAAACGTAAGTCTAAATCAGGCCTTGCGATGAAGGGTGATATGGCTTTTAAAACAGCTGAATGCTACAGAATGACAGATAATTTCAAGAGAGCTAATGAGTGGTATGAAAAAGCTATTCTATTAAAGTTCCAGAAAAAAGAACCTCTTGTTTTATTATATAATGCTGATATGCTTCGCCAAATGGGTGATCTTAAAAAAGCACAGGAAAACTACACGGCTTATAAAGCTTTGGTTCCTGATGATCCCAGAGCTGACGTTGGTATTGCTTCATGCAAAATGTATGAGGAATTCAAGGAAAACAGAACCCGTCATACGGTATCCAATGTAAAAGCTTTAAATAAAGAAGGTTTTGAAATGGCTCCAATGTTTGTGGATAAGAAAGACACTAAAATTGCTTTCGGAACATCCAGTGAGCGTGAAGGAATCGAAGGGAAAGCGAAAGATCCGTTGACTTGTCAAAAATATATGGACATCTTCGTTTCCGAATTGGATAAAAAAGGAAACTGGCTGGAGCCTAAACCGATCGTTGGTGACAGTATTAATACGGAAGACAGCGAGGGTACCTTATGTATCGATGCACGTGGTAAAACCATGTTCTTTACACGTTGTCCGAGTTTGAAAAAGAGAAATCTTGGTTGTGATATCTACATGTCTGAGTTGGGAGGTAAAGGATGGGAACGTCCGAAAAAACTTTCTTTAAAACCAAATGATACCCTGTCGGTAGGTCACCCATGTGTTACTGATGATGCGAAATTCCTGATCTTTGCTTCGGATATGCCGGGCGGACAAGGTGGACACGATTTGTGGTACACCACTTATGAGAAAAAAGGAGATTCCTGGACGGCACCGGTAAATATGGGACCGGAAATCAACACGGCCGGAAATGAATTGTTCCCGAGCTTTGCTAAAAACGGTGACTTGATTTATGCTTCCACCGGTCTTCCGGGAATGGGAGGAATGGATATGTTTCGTGCTGAAAAAATCGGTGATAAAAACCAATGGGAAAAACCAACAAATCTTGGTTCTCCTATCAATTCAGAGTTTAACGACTATGCGATGGTTGAAGTTGATGACCGTAAGGGTTATTTCACATCGGAGCGCAAAGGAAATGTTGGTGAGCAAAATATCCCGGATTTATGGATGTATGAATTGCCGCCGAACATCTTCAGTTTGAAAGTAAATGTATTTGACTTGTTAGATAAAACACGCCAGACTAAAATCGAAGGTGTAAAAGTAGTTGTTACCGGATCCAATGCAAATGAGAAATGGGAAGGTTTAACAGCGAAAGACGGATCTGTTTACTGGGATAAAAAACCGAACGGTGACCGTTATATTGCAGAAGATTCTGAGTACAAGATCGCTATTTCGAAAGAAGGATATTACGAAGATAAGAATGGAGCAACGATCTCTACTAAAGGATTGAAATACAACCAGGATTTCGTATTGGATATGGGATTGTTCCCGATCAAAAAACCAATTCGCCTTCCGGAAGTACGTTATCCTTTGGCAAAATGGGATTTGTTAGTTGATTCTACAATCAATTCGAAAGATTCCCTGATCTATGTATACAATTTATTAACTGAATTCCCTGGATTGGTTCTTGAGCTGAGCTCGCATACGGATCCACGTGGTAATGACGTATACAACCAGGTTCTTTCTGAAAACCGTGCAAAAGCTTGTTACAAGTACCTTGTTGAGGAAAAGGGAATTGACCCGCGAAGAATTATTCCTGTTGGAAAAGGAGAGCGTGAGCCAAGAACTGTTTACTTAGCTGCAGGTAAGTATATGGAATCTGAGCCTAGGGATGCAGATGGAAATCCACTTCCGGGTGTACAGGTGATTGTACTGAAAGAAGCTTATATGAACCAATTCAAGAAAACAAACAAGAAGTTGTTTGAAGTATTGCAGCAGTACAACAGACGTACTGAAGGTAAAGTAGTTACTTTGGAGTTCGATCCGAATACTTACCCACCTTCAAATCCGGATTACCTGATATTTAAACCGCTTCCGAAAGCGAAGTAAGTTTCAAAATAAGAGAAAGCACTGCTTTCGATAAAAAGATAAGCGTCAGCGCAGTCAAAAAAAAGGTCTTTGTTTCAAAGGCCTTTTTTTATGGGCTTTCCTCTCAATTGAATTTTGTAACTTTGCGCTTTCAATTTTTAGTATGTCAGATATCCGATACAACTTACGAGGTGTTTCCGCAGGAAAGGAAGAAGTTCACAATGCGATCAAGAAAGTCGATAAAGGTTTGTTCCCAAAAGCATTCTGCAAAATTGTTCCCGATTATTTGACCGGTGACGATGACTATTGTATCGTAATGCACGCCGATGGTGCCGGAACAAAATCTTCGCTGGCATACATGTACTGGAAGGAAACTGGAGATGTGTCTGTCTGGAAGGGAATTGCACAGGATGCACTGATCATGAATATAGATGACTTGTTATGTGTTGGTGCTACGGAAAACATCCTGCTTTCTTCCACAATCGGAAGGAATAAGAACCTGATTACCGGAGAAGTCATTGCCGCGATTATTAACGGAACCGAGGAATTACTTGAAACACTTCGGGGACAGGGAATCGGAATTTATTCGACCGGCGGTGAAACTGCTGATGTAGGTGATTTGGTTCGAACGATTATCGTTGATTCTACAGTTGTATGCCGGATGAAACGTTCGGAAGTTATTTCGAATCACACCATTCAGGGTGGAGATGTGGTCGTTGGACTTGCGTCGTACGGACAGGCTAACTACGAGAACGCATACAACGGAGGAATGGGTTCTAACGGACTGACTTCTGCAAGACACGATGTTTTCAATAAAACATTGGCTGAAAAATATCCTGAAAGTTTTGATGCTGCTGTTCCAGGTGAATTGGTTTATTCGGGTTCTAAGAATCTGACCGACCAGGTGGAAGGAGTTTCCCTTGATGCAGGTAAATTGGTGCTTTCTCCTACAAGAACATATGCTCCGGTTATAAAGGCAATTTTGGATACATGTCGTTCGTCAATTCACGGAATGGTTCACTGTTCCGGCGGAGCGCAAACAAAAGTCCTTCATTTTGTAGATGACGTTCATGTTATTAAGGATAATTTATTCCCGATTCCGCCATTGTTCAGGATGATACAGGAGGAATCCGGAACAGACTGGAAAGAAATGTACAAGGTCTTTAATATGGGACACCGTATGGAAATTTACCTGCCTGAAAGTGAGGCACAACAGATAATTGATATCAGTCAGTCGTTTGGAATTGATGCGCAAATTATAGGCCGGGTAGAAACAATGTCAGGAAAACAGGTAACTGTTCGCTCTGAAGTAGGAGAATTTGTTTACAACGGTTAGCTATAAATGGCAGAGAGAACTAGACTTCGCGTCCTTTGCGCCTTCGCTGTAGCTGTGCGTAAGCGTTGATTCTTTGCGGTTTAAAACAAATGGTTTTATTCTTGCCGCTAAGAAGCGGAGAGCGTAAAGCTCAGGATTTCTCTTTTTTGAATGAGAATAAGAATTAAAGATTAGAAAAACAGATGCAAGATTTACTGAGCAAACTGGAAGCAATTCATTTTCGATTTATAGAGGTTGGTAAAATGATTACCGACCCGGATATCATTTCTGATATGGATCGGTATGTGAAATTGAATAAGGAATATAGAGATTTGGAAGAAGTAGACACCGCTTATAAAACGTATAAGAATATTCTGGACAATTTGAAAAGCTCCAAAGAAATGCTTGACGTTGAAACGGATCCCGAAATGCGCGAAATGGCAAAAATGGAGATCAATGAGCTGGAACAAAAACGACCTGAGATAGAAGAAGAAATCAAAGTATTGCTGATTCCGAAGGACCCCGAAGATGATAAAAATGCGATTATCGAGTTGCGAGCAGGAACCGGTGGAGATGAAGCGTGTATTTTCGTGGAAGATATTTTCCGGATGTATACGATGTACTTCAAGGAAGCTGGCTGGTCTTATGAGATTGTGAACTCTTCGGAAGGTTCTGCAAAAGGGTATAAAGAGATCTCCATGAGTATCACCGGAGCCGGAATTTATGGAATGCTGAAATTCGAATCCGGAGTGCATCGTGTGCAGCGGGTTCCCGAAACAGAATCCCAGGGACGCGTACATACCTCTGCGATCACCGTAGCTGTCCTTCCGGAAGCGGAAGAGGTAGATTTCGAGCTGGACATGAATGACGTGCGTAAGGATACTTTTAGAGCTTCCGGAGCAGGTGGGCAGCATATTAATAAAACAGAATCTGCTATTCGCCTGACGCATATTCCGACGGGAGTTGTAGTAGAATGCCAGGATGGCCGCTCCCAACATAAAAATTTGGCACAGGCTATTTCCGTATTGCGTTCCCGCTTGTACCAGGCGGAGTTGGATCGCGTTCACCAGGAACGTGCTGCACATCGCAAAACCCTGGTTTCTACCGGCGACCGGTCAGCGAAGATCCGGACCTATAATTATCCCCAGGGCCGAATTACCGACCACCGAATTAACAAAACGATCTATAATTTAAGTGCATTTATGAACGGAGATATCCAGGAAATGATTGATGCACTGAAGATGGCAGAAAATGCTGAAAAAATGAAAGGCGAACTGAATTAATAAACGATAATTAAAGGTGATTGAGCGAAAGCGAAAATCACTTTTTTGTTTTGATAATATACCATTAACCGAAAAATGACAACCATTCGCCATTTTTTCTCTCTGATTGAGCAGATAAATGCGAATTTTACACCACAACTCAGCAATATGAAATTAGGATTACCCATTTTATTTGTTCTAATCACTGCAATCTCTTTCGGCCAGGGGAATGCAACCCTTAGCGGAACTGTTAAAGATGAATCGAAAGGAGAAGAGATCATTGGTGCCGTTGTTCGCGTAAAAGACCAAAAATTAGGTGCTGTTACCAATGAATACGGTTTCTACTCTTTAACCCTTCCGGCCGGAAAATATACGATCCAGATTTCTGCAACCGGATATCCCCCGATGGAGAAAGAATTGGATCTGTCCGTTTCGCAATCTCTGGATTTTCAGTTGAAAACGCAACAGGACGAAAAAGAATTGGAAGAAGTTGTTATTTCCACAGACAGACCAGATGGAAATGTAAGGGATCCTTTAATGGGAGTTGAGAAGATCGACCCGAAAGAAATTTCAAAGATCCCGGTGATTTTTGGTGAGAAGGATTTGATCAAAACAATGCAATTGCTTCCGGGTGTGAAAAATGCCGGTGAAGGAAGTTCCGGATTTTATGTGCGGGGTGGTGGTGCAGATCAAAATTTGATCTTATTGGACGAAGCTCCTGTCTACAATGCGAGTCACCTGCTTGGGTTTTTCTCTACCTTTAATTCGGATGCGATTAAAGATGCCATGCTTTATAAGGGTAATCAGCCTTCAAATTACGGAGGCAGGCTTGCTTCGGTTCTGGACATCAAAATGAACGATGGAAATCAGAAGCGCTATAATGTTGGAGGAGGAATCGGGTTGATATCTTCCAAATTAATTATCGAAGGTCCTATTGCAAAAGATAAAGCTTCATTCCTGGTTTCAGGAAGAAGAACCTATGCAGATCTTTTCCTGAAATTATCCGACCGGTTTAAAGACAATAAATTGTTCTTCTATGATTTGAATGCAAAGGTCAATTACCGCATTGGTAAAAAAGACCGTTTGTTCCTGTCCGGGTACTTTGGAAGGGACAAATTAGGTTTGGGTGATGTTTTCGGAATCAATTGGGGAAATACAACAGGAACCCTTCGATGGAATCACATTATCGACGAGAAATGGTTTTCCAACACCTCCTTTATTTACAGTAAATACGATTATAAAATTTCAATTTCGGGCGGCGACGTGAAGTTTGATATCACCTCACAAATCCAGGACTTCAATTTGAAACAAGAGTTTCAGTGGTTCCCGAATAACAGGAACAAAGTTAAGATCGGGTTGAATGTGATTAACCACGGAATTACCCCCGGACAAATTGATGCAAATGAAGCTTCGGGGATCAATGCAAAAAGATTGAAACCAACCAACTCGTTTGAGAATGCGGTTTACATCAGCAACGACTATACAATTACCGAAAACTTTACGATGAGCTACGGTTTGCGCGGGTCCAATTTAATGGCGCTTGCAAGCGGTGATGAAATGTATACCTATAATCCGGATGGGACAGTTGCCACAACAGAGACCTATGCAAAGAATAAATTACTGAAATCTTATTTCTTCGTCGAGCCTAGACTTTCCTTCAGCTGGCAATATTTAAAAGGGCAATCGATCAAAGCTGCCTATGCCCGGAATACACAAAACATCCATCAGGTATCGAATTCAACTTCCGGTTCACCGACAGATGTGTGGCTTTCTTCCAGTTTGAATATCAAACCTGAAATTTCAGACCAGGTGGCTTTGGGCTGGTTTAAGAATTTCCTGGACAATAAATTGGAGTTGAGCACGGAAATTTACTATAAGTGGATGCAAAACCAGTTGGATTATAAGAATGGTGCAAATGAGCAGGCAAACGAACGTCTGGAAGGGGAATTACTTTCAGGAATAGGTCGTGCTTATGGCTTGGAGATCATGCTGAAGAAAAAAACCGGGAAGTTTACAGGCTGGGTCGGTTATACGCTTTCCCGCACAGAACGCAGGATCGATGGAATCAATGACGGAAACTGGTACCGTGCGAAACAGGATAGAACACACGATCTGTCCGTAGTCGGAATTTATGATATTACACCGAAATGGTCTGTTTCGGCATTGTTTGTTTTTTACACTGGAAATGCGGTGACTTTCCCTTCCGGTAAATACCAGATTGATGGTCAGACATATTTTATCTATACCCAGCGAAATGGCTATCGAATGCCGAACTATCATCGTCTGGATATCGGTGTAACCTGGCTTCGCAAAAACACAAAGAAATTTGAAAGCAGCTGGAATTTCTCTATCTACAATGCATATGCGCGGGAGAATGCTTATTCCATTACGTTCAGGGAAAATAAAGATGATCCGTCCAAAACCGAAGCAGTCCAAACAACTTTATTCAAGATAGTTCCGGCAATTACTTACAATTTTAAATTCAAATAAGAGAAAGCACTGCTTTCGATAAAGACAAGTGTTAGCGCGGTCGTAAAAAGCACTGCTTTCGATAAAGACAAGTGTTAGCGCGGTCATAAAAGCACTGATTTCGATATGAATCCACGGAAGTGGATTGAACAAATTAAAATGTAATAAAGATGAAATTAATAATTATAGTCCTGGTTTCTTTTGTTTTCCTTCTTGGTTTCTCAAGTTGTGAGAAAGTGATTGATATTGATTTGAACGATACGGAACAAAAAGTGGTCATTGAAGGAACGATCCTCAGAGGCGATACACTTCAGCGTGTTCGTATTACGAAAACCCAAAACTTTGATGAAAGTACGGCTCCTCCGGCTGTTGACAATGCTGTTGTAACGGTAGTTGATAACCTTGGAAATACTGCTACCTTCACTTCTGTAGGGAATGGGTGGTATGAATTGACAGGCTATCCGGGTATTGAAGGAAGAAACTATACGCTGACTGCGGTTGTGGAAGGAACGACCTATTCCGGAAGCAGCGCAATGCCTGCCTATCAGCAGCTGGATACTTTGTATGCTGAATTTTATCCTTTTGGTGCGGATACGTTGATTTCAGTGGTTCCGGCTCATTTTGACCAGCAGGGAGTGTCAAACTATTACCAGTTTCACGTTTATATAAATGGCACCCGCGATAAGAGTGTTTATCTTCAAAACGATCAGTTTACGGATGGAAATCTTACGGTTGAACCCTTATTTATTTCCGATTTGTTGCTGGGAGATACCGTTCGTGTAGACTTGTTTTGCATTGATAAACCGATTTATACTTATTTCAACCAGTTAGGGGTCAATTCCTCCAGCAGTGCTACTCCTGCCAATCCAATTTCAAATCTGAACGGGGGTTGTTTGGGGTATTTCTCCGCAAGAACAGTTCATTCGAGAACAATTATCGTTGGACAGTAGTTCTTAATTTGTTTTTCGTTCTATTTACTTATCTTTGCGCGCTTAAAACAGATTGATGACAAGAGAGGAATTGATTCGGCAAATTCGCGAAAAGAAATCGTTTTTATGCGTTGGTTTAGACACCGATCTGGATAAGATTCCTGCTCATTTGCTGCAGACAGAAGATCCTGTTTTTGAGTTCAATAAAGCAATTATTGATGCTACGAAGGATTTGTGTGTTGCGTATAAACCGAATGTGGCATTTTACGAAGCACTGGGACCGAAAGGATGGGAATCCTTAAAGAAAACAATTGATTATATTCCTTCTCACTGCATGACTATCGCTGATGCAAAACGCGGAGATATCGGAAATACATCTACTTATTACGCCAAAACATTCTTCGAGTATCTGAACTGCGATGCCGTGACGGTTGCTCCGTATATGGGTGAGGATTCTGTAACGCCTTTCCAGGAATTTGAAAATAAGTGGGTAATCCTGCTGGCCCTTACCTCGAATAAGGGAGCTTTGGATTTTCAATTCACAACAGACTCCTCCGGCGAAGAGCTTTATAAGAAAGTATTGAAAAAGAGTTCCAAATGGGGGTCTGAAAATAACCTGATGTATGTTGTGGGAGCAACAAGGGCTGAAGGTATTGCTGAAGTTCGGAAAATTGTTCCCAACCATTTTTTCCTGGTTCCTGGCGTTGGTGCTCAGGGTGGAAGTCTGGAAGACGTTGCCAAATATGGCTGGAACAAGGACTGCGGTTTGTTGGTAAATGCTTCCAGATCGATTATTTATGCTGCAAGTACACTTGATTTTGCAAGCGAAGCCAGGAAAGAAGCCCAAAAGCTGCAACAGGAAATGGCCCAAATTTTGACTGCGAAGAATTTCTAAAAACGGAATTGATATGGTTGATTACGTAGAAAAACTCATCATTTTTATCAGCACTCCTATCTATGTGCTGTTAATCCTGGGTGAAATTATTCTGAGTAATTGGCATAATAGAAAATTGTACACGGTTGGTGATACGATTCAAAATCTGTATTTGATGATTGCAAATATGGGAATTGATGTGCTAATGCGTGGAATTACCCTGTTTGTTCTCCTTTCTTTCTTTCATTACAGACTTATAAGCTGGGAACCGAATTCCTGGTATTATTGGTTGTTGCTGTTTTTTGCCGAGGATTTTATCTTCTACTGGATTCACCGGATCGATCATATGGTACGATTCTTTTGGGCGATCCACGTAACTCACCATTCTTCCGAGCGATTCAATTTCACAACGGGTTTCCGTTCATCGGTGTTCCAGCCGGTTTACCGTTTTATCTGGTTCATTCCCCTGGTGTTTTTGGGTTTCGAGCCATTTGATATTTTCATTATGTACTCAGTCACCCAAACTTACGGAATCCTGGTTCATACCAAAGCTGTAAGAAGATTGGGTGTTTTGGAGTATGTTTTGGTTACTCCGTCGCATCACCGGGTTCACCATGCATCTAATGTAGAATACCTGGATAAAAATATGGGAATGATCCTCATTATCTGGGACAAATTATTTGGCACTTTTCAGGCTGAGATCGATGGACTTCCCATTCAATATGGCTTGTATGAAAAGCAGATCAGTCAAAATCCGGTGAATGTAATTTTTCACGAATGGATGGAAATTTACAAAGATGTTCGAAAAGCAAAAGGGTTTAAAAATAAATGGTTATACATTGCAAAACCGCCCGGATGGAGTCCGGATGGAAGTACGATGACTTCGAAAGAACTGCGTGATCACATCAAACAGGCACAAAATAAATAGTATGGAAGAAATGAAAAGAGAATTGGCGGATATTATTCGTGCGTATCACCAAAAAGGGTGGTCGCCGGCCACTTCCACAAACTATTCTTTCAGACTGGCATCAAATCCAAATGTGATTGTTATTTCCAAATCCGGAATTGATAAGTCGCTTTTCTCATCAGATGACTTTATGGAAGTCGATCTCAAGGGCTTGGCACTTCCGGCCTATGCGGGAATCCGTTCTTCTGCGGAAACGCTGATCCATTGTAAATTGTACGAATTATTTCCGGAAATGATGTGTATTGTGCATAGTCACTCCGTGTATTCGGTTTTACAATCCATGAAAAATCAAACTTCGGTAGAGCTGAGTGGTTATGAAGTACTGAAAGGATTTGAAGGGATTTGTACACATGATACGACGGTTCAGGTTCCTGTTTTCGATAATACCCAGGATATGCCCGCTTTTGCAGAAGTTTTAACCCGAGACAAAAATCGTCTGACGGTTCCGGCCTTCATTATGCGTCAGCATGGAACCTATGCCTGGGGGAGAAACCTGTTCGAAGCAAAACGTCACCTGGAAACTGCAGAATACCTGTTTGAAGTTGACTGGAAGTTTTCGCATTAATTTTTTCTATCCCCAATCAATGGGGTACCGCTTCCGTACCAGAACCAAATAAATTAGAATTTATGAAATTATTTTTGACACTAGCTGTATTTCTTACCGGATTATCATCAATAGGACAATCCTTTTTACCTCAGAACAGTGGCGTTTCGACTCAATTGAATGCCATTTGTTTTTCAAGTTCATCCACTGGAATTGTTGTGGGAAACCTGGGTGTAATCCGTAAAACAGTTGATTCGGGTCTAAACTGGACAACCTCTAATTCGGGCACACAGGTTGATTTGTTGGGAATCGCATTTGTGAGCGGGTCAACTTATATCGCAGTTGGAAAATCAGGCACGATCATTAAGACAACGAATTCGGGAACGAGCTGGTCATTGGTTAATTCCGGTACAAGTAACGATTTGACAGGAATTTTTGTCAATGGTTTGAATATTTATATAAGCGGCGCGAATGGTACAATTCTGATCTCTACCAATTCAGGAAATGCATGGACGCTGACAAATACGGGAATTTCATTCAAACTGAATAAAATCTGTTTTGTTTCAGAATACATTGGTTATGCGGTAGGTGACGGAGGAACGATCCTGAAAACTGTGAATGGAGGACAGGCCTGGAATTTTCAGGCCAGCGGCACCAATACACATTCGTTGACAGATATTTATTTCATGAATGGGAATACCGGTATAATTACAGGTGGTCTCAGCGCTTCCAGTGAATCGATCATATTGCGGACAACAAATGCTGGGTCTATGTGGACTTCCGATAATTTTTCCGGTCCTTTTTTAAATGCATTGGGTTTCTTTCCGGATCATTCTGTTGGATATGCTATTGGTGGAAGCGTAAGTGGAAATACAAGTGCTATTTTGAAAACAACCAACCAGGGATCTTCATGGGTGCCTATTGTTTCTACTTCTTCGCGTCAGCTGGGTGCCAGTTTTCCGGGTAACGGGATCGGGTATACCTGTGGACTGGACGGAACCATTTTGCGTTTGGCAACTAATACCGCAGGATTAGAAGAAGTTGCAACTAATTCGAATATTCAGATCAGTCCAAATCCGGGTAATGGGGTTTTTAAAGTTTCTTCTGCATTGGATGACGAATTTTCGGTTGAAGTATTTTCTGCCCAAGGCACACCAATTGCAGGTAGTTATCATTCAGGAACGATCGATTTGACTCATTCTCCATCCGGAATTTATTATGTTCTCTTCCGGTCTGAAGTATCGACTTTTATGCGTAAATTGGTAAAAGAGTAAGAATTTTAACCGGTGAAACCATGAATTGGAACAACTTCATTCTCATTTTTAGTTGTTTGCTGATCCTGCTTCAATTGATCACGCTTGTTGTAAAATTAAGATCCGGAAAAGGATTTTTCTATTTGATTTCCATTTGCAGTATTTTCTGGGGCGGCATCTTTTATTTTTTCTATGGTTTTCCCCTCGATGAAGGAACTCTTCACGTGAGTAAAATCCCCGATTATGAAAGAGGTTTTCAACTTTCTGCCGGCTTATTGTTTATAAGCGCAATCTCTTTACTGGTGAATTTTTTCTGGCGCAAGAAGAAGGAGTAGAAATCTGTTTCGTCGGATAATGTGCATGTATCAGTCGAATTATTTCAAGACGATAGTATCATTTGATAGTATCAAAGATATTCCTTTTCATGGTAACAACAGCTATCGTAAAGGAGTCAGAAATACAGGAAAATTATAGTCCGCTTACCTGGATGTCAAAAATAGACTTGTTGGCTAGATTTATTTTTAATTCCCAAAAACATCCACAGCCATCGTACGCGCAAATGATCTGTTTATGCCAGTCAGGTTCCTGAGATACTTGTTTTTGTTCCTTTTTCAACTGTCTTTTTTCATGTTTGCTCAGTGTAGTTGTGGTTTTTAAAAAGGAAGGACAAAAAGCATTTACCCAGATTATCTTTTCCCCCTTGTTATTTTTAATCGCAATAAATTGATAATAGTAAAGGTAATCATGGATTTCCCGGCCACAGCGGAAAGGGTACCCACCATTGGTTCGTTCAGCAATAAAAGGTCTCAACAAACTGTCAATAAGCGAAAGATCATCCTTGTCGAACTCACCTTGTAAATAGCCATTTAGCTTGGCAGAACAATTGTTTGTTGTATCGATCTCAAGAATTGCAAATGTCGAATCGGTGAATGGGGCTTTTGATAAAGTGTTGGTCTGTGTAAACCCGGTTAATGACCAAATAAAACAAATAGATAAAGTTATTGTCTTCATATTTTCGGCGGTTGTGAAAGTTAAATGGTAAAAGCGCATCTGCAACTGGCAGATACGCTTTTATAATATTGCGGGATTTTATTGTCCCGAATTATTCAACAAATTCATAATCTCATCCAGTTTCGGTGAAAGAATGATCTCCGTTCTACGGTTTTTTGCTTTCCCTTCTGGTGTTTCATTGGTTGCTTTTGGGTAGTATTCACCACGACCTGAAGCTGTCATACGTGTTGCTGCAACACCATATTTCTCATTCAGCATCCGTGTGATAACAGTCGCCCGACCAACACTCAAATCCCAATTGTCTTTGAAGACTGCAGTTTTGATCGGCACGTTGTCCGTGTGACCCTCCACAAGAATCTGGATATCCGGGTTTTTGTTCAATACGTCGGCAAGTACTTTCAATGCTTCAACTCCTTTTGGCTCCACTGCAGTTGACCCTGATTTAAACAGCAGTTTATCAGACATGGAAACATACACTTTGCCATCGCGAATTTCCAGGGTAAGTTCATCCGAGTTAAACCCTACCAGTGCATCACGTAAAGTTTGATTCAACTTATTTGTCATTTCATTCTGGCGTGCAATAATGGCCTGCATTTCGCGAAGCATTCGCTCTTTATTCTGAAGATCTTTGTCTTTCTGACTTAATTGTGCTGACTGGTTTTCATTGATGTTTTCCTGTCCGGAAAGCTTTCTCTGAAGATTTTTGTTGTCAGCTGTTAGTCGCTCATTCACCGCTTGTTGATCGGCAAGAGTAGTACATAAGGAATCGCGTTCCGCCACAACTAACTGAAGTCGTTTTCCGCCTTTCTTTTTCTCAGGAATAGGGTCACCACATGTGTAAATTGGTTTACAAGAGGACACTGCCAGCATTCCAACGGCGAAAATGCCCATCAGAATCGATTTGTTGAATACTTTCATAACTCTTTGTATTAAATTTAACTTTTTGTATAAAATCAAAGTAATGAAATTCTGAAAAGAGTTAAGAAATTATTAGATTTTTTTAGGATAGTTTAGAATAAATTGTGAGTAAATGCATTCGCGCTTGATCAGTAGCCTAAAACGCCTCTCCAATGAAGATGTATACTCCTTGTCCTTCTTTGGTAAAAGCAACGTCAAGCCGCACCCACACATCCTTTTTGCGGAATAATAAAAAGCGCAATCCGGCTCCTGCGGCCACGAGCAGGTGATTGGATTCAACAGAAGAAAAAGTATTGTATACAAAACCTGTTCCGGCGAAAACAGAAGCTCCCCAACGTTTGGCAAAACTGAATGGAAGCATGCGGTATTCTGCCTGTGCAGCTATTAAATTTCGATCGCGAAAACGCCCCAAATAGTAACCCCGCATAATGCTTTCGCCGCCCAACAAAGCTAACTGATTGAAAGGAGGATTTCCAAAACTGAATTGTCCTACGGCATGTAAAGCCAATACATTTCGTTTGCGGATGGGATGAAACCAGCGAATATCTGTGAAAATGGATGAAAATTCATACTTTCCTCCAAATTGAGGGCCATAGTATAAAAAAGCAAGTTCTGAGAAAAATCCGTGCCGGACGTTCAATACATTGTGTCGGTTGTCGTATAGGAGTCCCATGCCGATTCCCAGATTGGTGGAGCCTTCGTGTCCGAGTGGTTTTTCATAATAATTTGAAGTATCATAATCATTGAACTGAACCCTTCCCAAATGCTGCAGGTCAAATTCGAGTCCTGCGTAGAAATTACCGTGTAGCTTATGCAGGGCTCGTTCCTTCAGTTGAAATTGAAACGCCTCTACTTTGGAAAGTTTGATATTCGGAGCGGAAGCACCTATTCCGTAAAAGGTTAGAGGAAAGCTTTGGAATTTTAATTTGCCCAAAAAGAACCAGGTGTTTTTATCCGTATAAAGTGCATGTTCAATAATTCCTCCGAATTGATTTTGAAACGTATAAAAAGCAAATCCGTTTATTTCACTCAAGCGGTTGTTCGTATCTCCCTTTGCATAACGGACATATAACGCACTTAAGCCCAGTTCCAAACTTGTCTCAGGGGAATATGCGATAGTTGGATATGCCAGAAACTGAGCTCTTTCTTTGGGCATTGTATCGAAAAAGATACGCTTGAAATAACGAACCGGAAAGGATTGCTTTTTTTGTGAATAGCTTTGAAAGCTGCAGGTAATTGCAAGTAATATTAAAAGGAAAGAAAGTCTGAAATGAATGAACACCTTTTATTTTTGAAAAAAATTAGTTATCGGATCGCGTGAAAAGCATCGTAATTGTCGTTCTGAATGCAATTCCTGTTTTACTCCTGCGAAGTTAATACATATCTGTTCCGGATTTTCACAAAAAAAGCAATTCTATTTTTATGCTGGTATATCCGGGTTCACTAAACTCTCAGGTTAAGGATTCGTTGCTTTATAGGAGAGTTCCCTTCATTTTTAGGCTTGAATTCGCAATCCGCAATTTGTAAATCGTTAATTTTGTGAAATGGCAGTATTATCTATTCCGGATTTGAATATCACGGAGCGTAACCCGCAAAAGATCCGTGAGTTTATGAATGCTCGTGGGATCTTTTTTGATCAATGGCAGGCAGATGTTGTATTCGAAGACAGTGCCGGTCAGGAAGAGATTCTCAAAGCTTACGAATCAAGTTTGACTCCATTCATGGAAGCAGGCGGTTACCAAACAGCCGACGTGATCACGATCAATAAATTGACAGAAAATTACGAAGCTATTCGTGCCAAATTTTTGGCGGAACATACGCATTCCGAAGATGAAATCCGCTTTTTTGTGGATGGAAAAGGATTGTTTTGGTTTAACCTGGAAAAAGAACCTGTTTTCAATTTACTGTGTGAACAGGGAGATTTGATTTCGGTTCCTGCTGGAACAAAACACTGGTTTGATGCCGGTGAAACCAATCCGTTTGTGAAGGCAATCCGCATTTTCATCGATATGAGCGGCTGGGTTCCTGAATACACTCATTCGAAAGTCGAGGAGCGTTTTGCTGATTTCCGGCTTTCTAAATAAAAAACGGATTTCAGGTACGGGTGTAATTTCACAATATTACATCCGGAATCAAATATTGTATAAAATGACAGTCAAAAAACCCAAATTCATTCTCACTGATATTGAAGGAACCACTTCCTCTATTTCATTTGTTGCTGAAAAATTGTTTCCCTATTTCCGGAATAATATCCTGGATTTAACTGAAATGACCGATAATGCGATTGTAAAGGACGCTTTCGAACAGACGATCCAATTGGCGCAATCTGAAGACGGAGAACTGATTTCCACCGAACAGGAGATTATCGATAAATTGTACGAATGGAGTGTGGAAGACCGTAAAATTACTCCGCTTAAAACCCTGCAGGGAGTTCTTTGGGAGAAAGGGTATCGCGACGGTGTACTAAAAGGACATGTTTATCCGGAAGTTGCAGCAAATTTAAAGAAGTGGAAAGAACAGGGTATTGAGCTGGGTGTATTCTCTTCAGGTTCTGTTTCAGCACAAAAACTGATCTTTGGGTATAGCATTTCAGGAGATTTAACCCCGTTATTTTCCGCTTATTTCGATACGAATACGGGTGGAAAAAGGGATGGGGAAACTTATGCTAAAATTGCCAAAGCACTTAGTTTGGAAGCAACGGAAATACTATTTCTTAGTGACATTGTTGAAGAACTGGAAGCTGCCGATTCAAACGGATTTCAAACAATTCAACTGGCAAGAGAAGGAATGAAACCTTCCTGGAAACAATTTGCCACAACTTTTGATGAGATCACTTTCGAATGAGCTTGGAAAGACCAATTCTCGAAGATGAAGCATAAATAAAGCATGAGTATAGTATAGATACTCCCACTATTAAGCATAGATACCCCACCTTGAGACGTAGCGACTGTAAAGTCTGCTACTGTCTCCTTCACACTGCGAAACTTCAGTGCTGAAAGCCCTGACCAAAGCGTCAGTGTTGAAAACATTGACCGTAGCGTCAATGGAAGCAGTGTTTTACATTCAAACTACGAAGTCGACGACGAAGTAGGTTTCGCATTCGAAACTCGAAGAACCTTGCAAAGCCTGATCTAAGCTTCATACCTTCCCTCAAAATGAACCAATCTACGAAGAGAAAAACGTCCGATTTCGGAAGAAGCTTAAAACTAAAAAATGAACTCGCAATCCTTTAATTTGTCTTAAATAGATTAATTTTGCAGGCAGAAAAAGAATCTCATGAGCGCATTCAGAACCATTTGGACAACCGAAGACAAGTATGTAGAAGTAATTGACCAACGCAAATTACCACACGAATGGGTAGTTGAAAAACTGATCTCTTACAAAGATGCAGAACGTGCAATCAAAGATATGGTGGTTCGTGGCGCTCCTTTAATCGGTGCAACTGCTGCTTATGGAATTTATTTAGCGGCAAGGGAAGGTGCAGACTTAAACGAAGCGTTTGCTGATTTACGTCTTTCGCGCCCAACGGCAGTGAATTTGTTTTGGGCTTTGGATCGCATGAAAGAAAAGCTGGCCAATGCTTCCGATTTGGTTCAGACCGCCTGGGAAGAAGCTGCTAAAATTGTAGAAGATGACGTGGAAACCTGCCGGATGATCGGTGTACATGGTTTACCATTGATAGAAGAAATATCGAAGAGAAAACACGGCGAAACGGTTCATATTCTCACTCATTGCAATGCCGGAATGTTAGGCTGTATCGAGTGGGGAACAATTACTTCACCCATTTATCAGGCCATCCAAAAAGGAATTAAAGTGCATGTGTGGGTAGATGAAACCCGTCCGCGTTTGCAAGGTGCAAATTTGACTTGTTATGAATTGACGAGACATAACGTTCCGCACACACTGATCGTAGATAACCAGGGCGGGCATTTAATGCAGCACGGAATGGTGGATATGTGTATCGTTGGAACAGACCGCACTACAAGACAAGGAGATGTTGCCAATAAGATCGGGACCTACCTGAAAGCATTGGCTGCTTATGATAACCAGATTCCGTTTTATGTGGCACTTCCCTCAACTACATTGGATATGACTATTCGCGATGGACTGAAAGAAATTCCGATCGAACAGCGGGACCAAAATGAAGTGCGTTACATCGTTGGGAAGAGTAAAATTTCAGGTAAGCTCGACGAAGTGCTGATCTGTCCGGAAACGACCCAAGCCAGCAATTACGGGTTTGATGTGACTCCGGCCCGTTTGGTTACAGCCTTGATCACAGAGCGCGGAGTTTGCGAAGCAAGTGAAGCCGGATTGGTAGGTTTGTTTGCAGAATACAAATAACTTTATTTCAATATTATCCTGATAATTATCGGGATAGTATTTCTTGATTTTGCTCTTGTTTCAAATCATCTTTTTTCTTAAATTAAATAGGAAAATGATGAAATATGAACGAAAATTACCTGCATTTTCTATGGAAGAATAAACGGCTTCCATTAACCAATCTACACACCGTTGACGGTAAAAAGGTTGAAATTCTTCATGTTGGAATTCACAATTTGGATTCGGGTCCCGATTTTTTCAATGGGAAAATTGCAATTGATCAAATCACCCATTCGGGAAACATCGAAATGCATGTCAAATCCTCCGATTGGAACCTGCATGGCCACCAATTCGATAAAGCATATTCCAATGTGATTCTTCATGTGGTTTATGAGCACGATGATCTGATTTTTGTAGAAGGGATTCCCCTTCCAACCGTTGAACTTAAACAACTCATAGATTGGAATCATTTCGATTGGTTCAATACCTATTATAAAGGATCCAGCACTGTTTTGTGTGCATCTTTTTTGAATGAAATTCCCGAAGTAATTGTTTTAAACCAGGTTGAACGGGCACTTTTTCAGCGACTGGAGCGGAAAACGATGGAACTTGAAAATCTGTATCAAAGCCACCGTATGTCTTTTAAAGAAGTGTTGTTTCATACCATTTCGAAAGCGTTTGGAATGAAAACCAATCAACTGCCTTTTCAGGAATTGGCAATAGGGATTCCCTTTGATAAATTTATTAAAGCCAGCCAAAAACAAAAAATGGCTATTACTTTCGGAGTTGGTGGTTTTTTGGAAGAAACAAAGGCTATTCCTTACCATGAGGAGTTAAAAAAAGAATGGGATTTTCAGCGTTACAGGCTTAAGCTGGAAGCCAGGAATGTGTACAGCTGGAAATTCAAAGGTTGCAGGCCCGGAGGTTTTCCGACCCAGCGTTTGGCACAATTTGCCACCTTTGTTCACGAAATGAATTGGGATTCGGATAGCTGGTATCTGCCGGCAAAAGAATTGCTTGTAATGCTGCAAAGTAAATTGATGAAACCGGCAGATGAATATTGGCTGGAACATTTTGACTTCGGGAAGGAGAAAAAAGCAGCTTCCACATTAAGTATCGCAACAGCCAATACGATTATCATTAACAGTGTTGTTCCCTTTTTATGGTGGCTGTCTTATCGTTTAAGCGATGATGCTTATCGAAATAAAGCCTTCGAACTATTGGAAATGCTTCCGCCGGAAAAGAATGAAAAGATTTCTACCTGGAAAAATATAGGTGTTAAGCCAATAAATGCATTAGAATCTCAGGGTTTGGTTGAACTTACCAATGAATTTTGTTCAAAAAAAGCCTGCCTGGAATGTGTGATAGGGAATACGGTTCTTAAAAGAAGGTAAATGAGAATTGAACTTTTGGTTCGTGCGCGCATACAATAAAATAGCTGTTTTTTTTGAGACTACCCTTCTAGGGTTATAACCCTAGACATTATTTTGTCCGACAATTAGTGTCAAATCTTCGCTGCAGGAACTCTCTTAGAATCATATTTAATATTCGGAAAAATCCGTAATTTTGAAAGAGGAATTAAGAAAATGAAACGAACCTTACAAAAAATAGCTTTTTTCTTTGAGATGCGCTCGTTCGGGGTGTGTTCATGGTGGGCTGCCAAACTGGGAATTCAAACGAATAAAGTGCGTTTGGGTTTTATCTATGCAACCTGCATCGGGTTGGGTTCACCTTTAATTCCATATCTAATCATGGCCTGGATTTTAGAGCACAAACACTATTTTGGGTTTAAACGACCAAAACGCGCATCTATCTGGGAATTATAACAATTTACCTTCATGAAAATACTGATCACCGGCTCGAATGGTTTGTTGGGACAAAAAATTGTCAAGCGCTGCATAAAGCATAACATACCGTTTATAGCAACTTCAAAAGGACCGAACAGGAATCCGGAATGTCCCGAAAGCAACTATTTCAGGTTGGATTTACTTCAAACTGATGAGGTTGAACAACTGGTGGTTGATCAAATGCCAACTGCAATCATTCATACTGCTGCCTTAACCAATGTCGATTATTGTGAAGAGCATCCGGAAGAATGTCATCAGGTAAATGTAGTGTCCTCTAAGGTGCTTTATGATGCTGCAAAAGGAGTTAATGCTCATTTTGAATTACTCTCTACTGATTTTGTATTCGATGGAGAAAACGGACCATATAAAGAGGAAGACCAGGTAAATCCATTGAGTGTTTATGCACGGTCAAAAGTTGATGCGGAAAACTTGCTGTTGGAAGATCCGGATAATTATCAAAACTGGTCGATTGCCAGAACGATCATTGTTTATGGAACCGGTTTCGGATTGTCCCGGTCAAATATGATGCTTTGGGCTTTGGAAGCACTTCCAAAAGGTGAGTTAATGAAGTTGGTGGATGATCAGTTTCGCGCACCGACCTGGGCAGATGATTTGGCCTATGGATGTGTGGAGATCGTGAAAAGAAATCAAACCGGTATTTTCCATCTCTGCGGTCCGGTATCAAGACCGATCAACCAAATTGTTGAAGAAGTAGGGAAAGCACTTAAGTTGTCAAACCTGCGGATTGAAACTATTTCCTCGAAAACATTGAACCAGGCTGCAAAAAGACCACCGAGAACCGGATTCGATCTTTCCAAAGCCGAAAAATTACTGGATTATCATCCGATGGATATTCAGGAAACCATCCCGCTCCTCCAAAAAGATTTGATTCACTACCACTAAGAAAAAGCATGAACCACTATTCAAAATCTACTAAACGAGGCATTTTCATATTTGCCCTTCTGCTGCTCGCGATTTTTGTCGCGCCTGATTTGATCCAGTATTTCAGACCGAAACCTGAGATCAGGATAGAACAATGGTCGAACGTTGAAAGACAGGTTACGGAGAAACTAAACCGCGAATCTTATTTCGATTACCGCAAGGATCGGAAGAAAAAACACTATTCCAGACCTTTGTCCAGGTTTAACCCGAATGATTATGGACTGGAAGATTGGATGGCTTTGGGGCTCTCTGAAAAGCAAAGTGCAATTGTACTGAAATTCACTTCCCGGAAGATCTATTCGAATGAAGAATTAAAGCGGATCTTTGTTATCCCGGATGAATTATTTAATCTGATCAAAGATTCCACTTTTTATCCTGAAAGAACTAAAAACCTGGATAAATACACGGAATACAAGTTGGAACAAAAGCTGATTGTTGTTGCAATAAACAGGGCAAGTCTGGATGATTTATTACAAGCTCAGGACATTACGATCTTTGATGCCAAACAAATTATTCGGACAAGAGACAATTTCGGAGGGTTTTATTCGTTGAGCCAATTGAGTGAAGTTTGGCAGGCAACTCCTGAGAAAATAGCGGTGTGGGAAAAATACATTCAGATCGATCCCGAGAACATCCGGACAATCAATATCAACACCGCAAGTGTGAAGGAATTATCATATCATCCATATATTTCTTGGAATTTGGCAAATTCTCTCGTAAAATTGCGCTCTCAAAACGGATTCTACAAGGAACTCCGCGAGATTAAAAAATCAGTTTTGATGACAGATGAACTGTATGAGAAGCTGAAGCATTACCTTACAATAGAATAATGATAGAAGAAAAAATTAAAGGTGTAATAAGAGATGTAGTAGATTTTCCAAAGCCGGGAATTGTTTTCAAAGATATTACTCCGATCATGTTGGATCCTGTTTTGTCCAAAGAAATAGTACAGCATCTTGCATCCATGTACAAAGATCAGAAACTGGATAAAATTGCGGGGATCGAGAGTAGGGGCTTTTTGTTTGGATATCCTTTGGCAATGGAATTAGGCATTCCTTTTGTGTTGATTCGCAAAGCCGGAAAATTGCCTTATCACAAAATCAATCATTCTTATGACCTGGAATATGGTTCGGCTGAAATTGAAATGCACATTGATGCGGTTCAAAAAGGAGAGCGGGTTTTGATTCATGATGATTTATTGGCAACGGGTGGATCAGCTTCGGCTGCTGCAGAGCTTATTCAAAAATGTGGAGGCGAAGTAGCCGGATTTAACTTCCTCGTAGGATTGAATTTTTTAAATGGTAATGAAAAATTGAAAAACTACTCTAATAATATTACTAATTTAGTGGCCTATTAAAAAATAATAATCGAAAAAAAATAAATTAACGGACACCCCAAAACACTGTTAATCATGAATTTTGAACTAAACGAAAACCAACAAATGATCACGCAAATGGTGCGTGATTTCGCGGAGAGAGAAATCCGTCCGAATATGAATAAATGGGATGCTGAAGAGTATTTTCCTGTGGATGTCATGAAAAAAATGGGAGGGCTTGGTCTGCTGGGAATTTACATCCCGGAAGAATACGGCGGAAGCGGCTTTTCATACCTGGAATACGCAACAGCATTAATGGAATTGGGAAAAGTATGTGGTGGAATTGGTTTGAGTGTTGCTGCTCATAATTCACTTTGTACCGGGCATATTTACTACCATGGAAACGAGGAACAAAAGAAGAAATACCTTCCGAAATTAACTTCAGGGGAATTTATCGGAGCATGGGGCTTAACTGAACCAAATACCGGTTCAGATGCAATGCGTATGAAATGTACTGCAGTAAAGGATGGGGATCATTGGGTAATTAACGGAGCTAAGAACTGGATTACACATGGTTTATCCGGAGACGTTGCAGTTGTTCTTGTTCGCACTGGGGAATTGTTGGATTCAAATGGAATTACAGCCTTTATCGTTGAGAAAGGTACTCCCGGATTCTCAGCTGTGAAAATCAAAGATAAGTTGGGGGTTCGCGCCTCGGAAACTGCGGAATTGATTTTTGATAATGTTCGTTTACACGAATCTCAGGTGATCGGGGAAGTTGGACAGGGATTCAAACAGGCAATGCATATTTTGGATGGAGGACGTATCTCAATTGCTGCACTTTCATGTGGAATAGCCCGCGGAGCTTATGAAGCATCTGTGAAGTATGCGAAAGAACGCGAACAATTCGGCCAGCCGATCGGTAAATTCCAGGCAATTGGATTTAAATTAGCTGACATGGCTACTCAGGTTGAGGCGGCAGAATTGTTGACTTTCCAAGCGGCAGATTACAAAAACAGAGGTCAAAAAATGACTGCTCAGGGAGCCTTTGCAAAATATTTTGCTTCGGAAGTTTCTGTGAAATGCGGGAATGAAGCAGTTCAGATCATGGGTGGTTACGGATACACAAAAGAGTATCCGGCAGAGAAATTCCTAAGAGATGCGAAATTGATGACCATTGGTGAAGGAACCTCTGAGATTCAAAAATTAGTGATCTCCAGAGAAATCTTAAAATAATTCGGAATTATTTTTGAGATACTCTTTGTTGAAAAGAAAAAATAATTATCTTTGCGCTCCCTATAAGCGTATAGGTTATAAAAAGCTAACAATAAGAATTTAAATAGATATGTTAATCATTCCAGTTAAAGAAGGCGAGAACATCGAGAGAGCGCTTAAGAAGTACAAGAAAAAATATGACAAAACAAATGTCATGAAAGAATTACGTCGTCGTAAAGAATTCGTGAAACCATCTGTTATTGATCGTCAGTCAAACATTCGTGCAGCTTATGCTCAAAAAATGAAATCTCAAGAGATTTAATACGGAGATTATTCGCATTAAATGATATTTAAGGCCTCAACTATACATGTTGAGGCCTTTTTTTTGTACCTTGTATTTCGCTTATGTCTTACAAAGATTCCTTCATACATTATTTACAGGTTGAGAAGCGTTACTCGAATCACACGCTCTTGGCTTACGAAGAAGATTTGAATCAATTCATAGTGTTTGCTGAGTTGTCTAAATCGGCAGAGTGGAAAGAAGTCAATCATCAATTGGTTCGGGCCTGGATTGTTGAGTTGATAGAGAGCGGACAAAGTAACCGCACTGTTTCCCGGAAAATCTCTTGCCTGCGTTCTTTTTTTAAATGGCTTTTGGCAAATGGAAAGGTTGAGCAAAATCCTATGCTGCGAATCCGTGGACCGAAAGTTGAAAAACGCTTGCCACAATTTGTCAAACAGTCCGAAATAGACAATGCCCGGATCGAGCAGTTGTTTTCTTCCGACTTCGAAGGGATCCGGGACAGACTCATGTTTGAGTTGTTTTATCAAACCGGGGTCCGCTTAAGTGAATTGATAGAATTGAAAAATAAAGATGTCACAAGCAACAGTATAAAGGTCCTTGGGAAAAGAAATAAAGAACGGATCATTCCGATCGGAAATGACCTTTACCAGATCATCCAATCCTATGATAAAATCAAGCCAGTTGGGCCTGATAGCCAACTTTTGTTATTTGTAAAAAAAGATGGCAGAAAAATGTCTCCAAAGTTTGTTTATAGAAAAATTAATACATACCTTGGAAGTGTAACGAACGCGCAAAAGAAAAGCCCACACATCTTGCGTCATACATTTGCAACTCACATGTTAAACAATGGAGCGGGGCTTGAAACTTTGAAAGAACTTTTGGGGCACGCCAATTTGTCTGCAACTCAAGTCTACACGCACAATTCGTTTGCTCAAATAAACTCGATTTATTCACATGCCCATCCACGTGGGCGCAAAAAGTAAAAGTCATGGACGTTAAAGTGCATTCTATCCATTTTAAAGCTGATCAAAAATTGATTGATTTTATCAACGACAAAGTAGAAAAGCTTCAGGTTTTTTTTGATCACATTATTGTTGGGGAAGTTTTTTTAAGATTGGATAAGAATTCGGATAAGGAAAATAAGATAGCTGAAGTGAAAATATTAATGCCCGGAAAAGAATTGTTTGCAAAGAAACAATGTAAATCTTTTGAAGAAGCGGCTGATTTGTGTGTCGATGCCTTGCGGACACAAGTAAAAAAATATAAAGGCAAATTAGCGAATTAGTAATTGGAAATGAAGAATTTAGATGGATGGCCTAAAGTGCCATCCATTTTTTTTTGATTTTTTTTCACTGAAACGCTTGCAGGTATTTAATTCTTTAGTACATTTGCAAACCCAAATGGGAAAAACACTTTAAAGAATCGTTCTTTTAAATCGTATTTATAACCAAACTTTAATGCCGGTGTAGCTCAGCTGGCTAGAGCAGCTGATTTGTAATCAGCAGGTCGGGGGTTCGAGTCCCTCCACCGGCTCGCATTAAAGGATGGGAGTGTCGCATAGTGGCTATTGCAGCAGACTGTAAATCTGTCACCTCACGGTATCGCTGGTTCGAGTCCAGCCACTCCCACGACAAGGAAAATAATATAATAAGCGGGAGTAGCTCAGTTGGTAGAGCGTCAGCCTTCCAAGCTGAGGGTCGCGAGTTCGAATCTCGTCTCCCGCTCAATTACGATGTAAAAGGATAGGCCGGTGTAGCTCAGGGGTAGAGCGCTTCCTTGGTAAGGAAGAGGTCACGAGTTCAATTCTCGTCATTGGCTCTGCAGGGATTCACTCATTCGATTTATGGGTGAAATTTTGTATTAGTAAGAAAAAGGTTTATTAACTACGTAACAAATAAAAACAAATGGCTAAGGAAAATTTTAATCGTTCCAAACCGCACGTTAACATCGGGACTATCGGGCACGTTGACCATGGTAAGACTACGTTAACAGCTGCAATCTCTAGTGTGTTAGCTTCTAAGGGATTGGCTGCGGTTCGTGATTTCTCTTCTATTGACAACGCTCCTGAAGAAAAAGAGCGTGGTATTACTATTAACACTTCACACATCGAGTACGAAACTTTGAATCGTCATTACGCTCACGTTGACTGTCCAGGTCACGCGGATTACGTAAAGAACATGGTTACAGGTGCTGCTCAGATGGACGGTGCTATCTTGGTTGTTGCTGCGACTGATGGTCCAATGCCGCAAACTCGTGAGCATATCCTATTAGGAAAACAAGTTGGTGTTCCTCGTTTAGTTGTATTCATGAATAAAGTGGATATGGTTGACGATGCTGAGTTGTTGGAATTAGTTGAAATGGAAGTTCGTGAATTGTTGTCTTTCTACGACTATGATGGTGACAATGCACCGGTTATTCAAGGTTCTGCACTTGGTGCATTGAACGGAGAAGCTGAGTGGGTTGCTAAAATCGACGAGTTGATGGATGCAGTAGATACATATATCGAATTGCCTCCTCGTGATGTTGATAAGCCTTTCTTGATGCCGGTTGAAGACGTATTTACGATTACAGGTCGTGGTACAGTAGCAACAGGACGTATCGAAACAGGAGTTATTAACTCTGGAGATCCGGTTGAAATCTTAGGTATGGGTGAAGAGAAATTGACTTCAACTGTAACTGGGGTAGAGATGTTCCGTAAGATCTTGGATCGCGGTGAAGCTGGTGACAACGTAGGTCTTTTATTACGTGGTATTGAGAAATCTCAAATCAAACGTGGAATGGTAATCTGTAAACCAGGTTCTGTTAAACCACATGCTGATTTCAAAGCTGAAATCTACGTATTGAAAAAAGAAGAAGGTGGTCGTCACACTCCATTCCATAACAAATACCGTCCTCAGTTCTACTTCCGTACAACTGACGTAACTGGAGAGATTTTCTTGACAGACGGACGTGAGATGGTTATGCCAGGTGATAACGTAACAATCAATGTTAAGTTAATCGTTCCTGTAGCAATGGACAAAGGTCTACGTTTCGCTATCCGTGAGGGTGGTCGTACTGTAGGTGCTGGTCAGGTTACTGAAATCATCGCTTAATTCGCGATAAATATATTGAATGAAAGGGGAGCTTAAACTCCCCTTTTTACACGGGCGTAGCTCAGCTGGTAGAGTAGTGGTCTCCAAAACCATTGGTCGTGGGTTCGAATCCTACCGCCCGTGCAAAACAAAATAAATTGACCATGTCAAAGTTTAGAAATTATTTTAGCGAGACAATTACTGAGATGACTCAGAATGTTACGTGGCCGACGTGGAAAGAATTGCAGAGCAATGCACTTATTGTGGTAGTTGCGTCTGTAATTTTTGCATTGTTAGTGTTCGCGATGGACAATGTCTTTGGAATTACAGGAACTCCTACCTCTTCCTGGAAAGGGGTTGTTGGATTTATCTATTCTTTCTTTTAATTGGAAAAATGGGAGATATTAAAAAACGTTGGTACGTAGTACGTGCAGTAAGTGGAAAAGAGAAAAAGGTGAAAGAATACCTGGATCTCGAAATTTCCCGTTTAAAGCTCGATGATTACGTGTCTCAAGTATTGATTCCAACTGAGAAAGTTTTTCAAATCCGTAACGGGAAGAAAATCTCAAAGGAAAAAGCGTATTTACCAGGATATGTATTGATTGAAGCAGCATTGATCGGGGAGGTTCCTCACGTGATCAAGGGAATTCCAAATGTAATCGGATTCCTGGGTGCTGAAAAAGGGGGAGACCCTCAACCAATGCGTTTGTCTGAGGTAAATAGAATTTTAGGTAAAGTTGACGAATTATCCGAAACAGAAGAGGAAGTGAAAATCCCGTTCGTTATCGGAGAGTCAGTTAAAGTGATCGACGGACCATTCAACAATTTCTCCGGAGTAATTGACGAGATCAATGAAGAGAAAAAGAAATTGAAAGTAATGGTTAAAATCTTCGGTCGCAAGAACCTTCTCGAGCTTAGCTACATGCAAGTCGAAAAAGAAGGATAAACATGTATTAACCGCAGCAGTGGGATTATTGATTAAAGCTTCCCTTTAACGCCCACGTTACGACTGCATAATTTAAATAAACAATGGCTAAAGAAGTAGCAGCATTGATCAAATTACAGATCAAAGGTGGTCAAGCCAATCCAGCTCCTCCAGTTGGTCCCGCACTTGGTGCAAAAGGGGTCAACATTATGGAATTTTGCAAGCAGTATAATGCTCGTACGCAAGATAAGCCAGGAAAGGTATTACCATGTGTGATTACTGTTTACAGTGACAAATCATTTGATTTCGTCATCAAAACTCCTCCAGCAGCAGTGCAAATTATTGACAGCGTTAAGCTTAAGAAAGGTTCTTCTGAACCGAACAAGAGCAAAGTCGGATCAATGTCATGGGATCAAATCCGTGTAATTGCTGAAGACAAAATGCCGGATATGAACTGTTTTACAGTTGATTCCGCAATGTCAATGATCGCTGGAACAGCGCGTAGTATGGGTGTAACTGTTAAAGGAGGTGAAGCTCCGGCAACTAAATAACAAGCGTCATGGGTAGAATTTCAAAGAAAAGAAAAGAGGTTTTAGCTAAATACGATTTAACTAAAGTCTACACATTGACTGAAGCTTGTGATTTGGTTAAGAACATTACAACAACGAAGTTTGATTCTTCTGTTGACATCTCTGTACGTTTAGGAGTAGATCCTCGTAAAGCGAATCAAATGGTTCGTGGTACTGTTGCATTGCCTCACGGAACTGGTAAGGACGTACGAGTATTAGTACTTTGTACTCCGGACAAGGAAGCTGAAGCAAAAGCAGCTGGTGCTGAATTCGTTGGATTAGATGAATTCATTGAGAAAATCAAAGGTGGTTGGACAGACATCGACGTAATTATTACAATGCCGTCAGTTATGGGTAAAGTAGGTGCTTTAGGACGTATCCTTGGACCTCGTGGTTTAATGCCAAACCCAAAAACAGGTACTGTAACGATGGAAGTTGGTAAAGCTGTTGAAGAAGTAAAAGCAGGTAAGATTGATTTCAAAGTTGACAAATTTGGTAACATTCACTCATCTGTTGGGAAAGCTAGCTTCGAAGGAGCTAAAATTCGCGACAATGCATTCGAATTAATCCAACAGTTAATCAAATTGAAACCATCCGCTGCAAAAGGTACTTACATTAGAAGTATCTACATCAGCTCTACAATGTCTCCAAGTATCCAAATTGATGCTAAATCTGTTGTAGCTTAAAATCTTGAAGTATGAATAAAGATCAAAAAGCACAGTACATTGAAGATCTTGCTCAAGATTTATCGAAAGCAAACATCTTCTATCTTGCAGATACAGCAGCTCTTACAGTTGAAACAATCAACCAATTGCGCCGTCGTTGTTTTCAACAAGGTATCGAACTACGTGTAGTTAAGAATACATTGTTGGCTAAAGCAATGGCTAAGGTTGAAGGTAGAAATTACGATAACTTGGCATCCGTGTTAAGTGGTCCGACATCTATCATGTTTGCTGAAGTAGGAAATGCTCCTGCAAAATTGATTAAAGATTTCCGCAAGAAAAATGATAAGCCTATTCTTAAAGGAGCTTATATTGAAGAAGCAATCTTCATTGGTGACAACCAATTGGATGCGCTTGAAGCAATCAAGTCTCGTGAAGAATTAATCGGTGATATCATCGGATTACTACAAAGCCCGGCGAAAAATGTTATTTCCGGTCTTACAAGTGGTGGTTCCAAAATTGCTGGAATCCTTAAAACGCTCGAAGAAAGAGCATAACGCAAGTGCCGAGAATTCGGCAAAGGCACAAGTAAAAAAAATTATTTAAGAACCTTTTTTAAAATTTATAAAAATGGCTGATTTAAAACAAATCGCAGAAACATTGGTTAACCTTACAGTAAAAGAAGTTAACGAGTTAGCAACTATTTTGAAAGACGAGTACGGTATCGAGCCTGCTGCTGCTGCTCCAGTTATGATGGCTGGTGGTGGAGCTGGAGCTGGTGAAGCTGCTGCTGAAAAAACTGAATTCGATGTAGTATTGAAATCAGGTGGTGCTAACAAACTTGCTGTAGTTAAGTTGGTTAAAGAATTAACTGGTAACGGATTGAAAGAATCTAAAGACCTAGTTGACGGAGCTCCTACAACTTTGAAAGAAGCTGTATCCAAAGACGAGGCTAGTGCTTTGAAAACAGCTCTTGAAGAAGCTGGTGCTGAAGTAGAGATCAAGTAATTAGTTACAAAATTTTGCAGGAAAGGTGTCCGTCATTTGACGGATGCCTTGACCTGTTTACCGGCGTTTAGCCAATTTTTAAAGTCCTTTTCTCAATTAAATTTATTTCGCCTTGGCAACAACAAGCAATACATCAACGAGAATTAATTTTGCTTCTAGCAAAAATCAGTTCGCTTATCCGGATTTTCTGGATATTCAGCTTAAATCCTTCCAGGAGTTTTTCCAATTGGAAACGACACCTGAAAATCGTGAAAGCGAAGGATTGTTCAAGGTATTTGCGGAAAATTTCCCAATTACTGATACACGAAATCAATTCGTGTTGGAGTTCCTTGATTATTTCATCGACCCACCTCGTTACACTATTGATGAGTGTATCGAAAGAGGTTTAACTTATAGCGTTCCGCTAAAAGCTAAACTAAAATTATATTGTACAGACCCTGAACACGAAGATTTCGAAACAATCGTGCAGGATGTATACTTAGGTACAATCCCATACATGACACCAAAAGGTTCGTTCGTAATCAATGGTGCAGAACGTGTTATTGTTTCTCAGTTACACCGTTCACCAGGGGTATTCTTCGGTCAAAGCCGTCACGCAAACGGTACAAAATTGTACTCTGCTCGTGTGATTCCTTTTAAAGGATCTTGGATCGAATTTGCAACGGATATCAACAGCGTAATGTATGCTTACATCGACCGTAAGAAAAAATTGCCTGTTACAACACTTTTCCGTGCAATTGGATATGAAACAGATAAAGATATTCTAGAAATATTCGGATTAGCTGATGAAGTGAAAGCTAATAAAGCTAATTTGAAAAAATGCGTTGGTAGAAGACTGGCAGCTCGTGTATTGAAGTCTTGGATTGAGGACTTTGGAGATGAAGATACAGGAGAAGTAGTATCTATCGAACGTAACGAAGTGGTTCTTGACCGTGAAACGGTATTGGAGGATCACCACGTTGACCTGGTAATTGATTCAGGTGTAAAAACAGTGATTTTCCACAAGGAAGATGCAAACACTGCTGATTATACCATTATTTATAATACGCTTCAAAAAGATACTTCAAACTCTGAAAAAGAAGCTGTTGAACACATTTACCGTCAGTTACGTAACGCTGAACCACCTGATTATGAAACTGCAAAAGGTGTTTTTGAAAAATTATTTTTCTCAGACGCACGTTATGACTTAGGTGAAGTAGGTCGTTATAGAATGAATAAAAAGTTGAATATCGACAACTCGGAAGAGTCTCGTGTTTTGACTAAAAATGATATTCTTTCAATTATCAAATACCTGATCGAATTGATCAACTCTAAAGCGGATGTGGATGATATTGACCACTTGTCAAATCGTCGTGTTCGTACAGTAGGTGAGCAATTATACGCTCAGTTTGGTGTTGGTTTGGCTCGTATGGCCCGTACAATTCGTGAGCGTATGAACGTTCGTGATAATGAGGTCTTTACTCCGATTGACTTGATCAACGCGAAGACTTTGTCTTCCGTTATTAATTCATTCTTCGGAACCAACCAGTTGTCTCAATTTATGGATCAGACCAACCCGCTTTCCGAGGTAACTCACAAGCGTCGTTTGTCTGCACTAGGACCAGGTGGACTTTCTCGTGAAAGAGCAGGTTTTGAGGTACGTGACGTTCACTATACGCACTACGGTCGTTTGTGTACGATTGAAACACCGGAGGGACCAAACATTGGTTTGATTTCATCTTTGTGTGTATTCGCGAAAGTGAATAAACTTGGATTTATCGAAACTCCTTACCGTTCCGTATCGAATGGTAAAGTAGATACAACGACTGAACCGATTTATTTATCTGCTGAAGAAGAAGATGAAAAAATGATCGCTCAGGCAAATGCAATTGTTGATGAGAAAGGAAATTTCCTTTCTGATTTGGTGAAAGCTCGTTTTGAAGGTGACTTCCCGGTTGTTCAACCGAAGGATTTACATTTGATGGACGTAGGTGCGAACCAGATTGCATCGATTGCAGCATCTTCTATTCCATTCCTGGAGCATGATGATGCCAACCGTGCATTGATGGGATCCAACATGCAGCGCCAGGCTGTTCCATTATTGAAACCACAGTCTCCGGTAGTTGGTACAGGAATCGAGCAATTAGTTGCACGCGATTCCCGTGTATTGATTAATGCGGAAGGACCGGGAACAGTTGAATACGTTGATGCAAACGAAATCGTGATTCGTTACGATTGGTCTGCTGATGACAAATTAGTAAGCTTTGATAGTGAAGTGACTCGTTACTCATTAACAAAATTCCAGAAAACAAACCAAAGTACAACAATCAACTTGAAGCCGATTGTTCGCAAAGGGGACCGAATTGAGAAAGGACAGGTTCTTTGCGAAGGTTATGCTACACAAGGTGGAGAGTTGGCATTGGGACAAAACCTGAAAGTTGCATTCATGCCTTGGAAAGGGTATAACTTTGAGGATGCGATCGTGATTTCTGAAAGAGTTGTTCGTGACGATATCTTTACATCGATTCATATTGACGAATATTCGTTAGAGGTTCGTGATACAAAACGTGGAATGGAAGAATTAACTTCTGATATTCCGAACGTTTCTGAAGAAGCAACGAAAGATTTGGATGAGAACGGTTTGATCCGCATTGGTGCTGAGATCAAAGAAGGTGATATCCTGATCGGTAAAATTACTCCTAAAGGTGAAACGGATCCTTCTCCGGAAGAGAAGTTATTACGTGCAATCTTTGGTGATAAAGCAGGTGATGTGAAGGATGCTTCTTTGAAAGCAGGTCCATCTCTTCGCGGAGTTGTTATCCAGAAAAAATTGTTCTCTCGCGCAATTAAAGATCGTAAGTCAAAAGCTCAGGACAAACCCGTATTGGAAGTTCTTGATACGGAATACGATAAAGATTACGCTGAATTGAAAGAAAAATTAGCTGATAAATTGATGACCGTTTTAGGTGAGAATAAATCAGCTGGTGTATTCAACAATTTCAAAGAAGAAATCATTAAAAAAGGAACGAAGTTCACACATAAAAATTTATTGGTGATCGATTACACTATCGTGAATCCTACAAATTGGACAACTGATTCTCACGTAAATGCATTGGTTAGTCGTTTGTTACATAACTTTACGATTAAAGCAAATGATTTATTGGGGATTTACAAACGTAAAAAATTCCATATTTCAGTTGGAGATGAACTGCCTGCAGGTATCGTGAAAATGGCGAAAGTATATGTTGCTCAGAAACGTAAGTTGAAAGTGGGTGATAAAATGGCTGGTCGTCACGGTAATAAAGGTATCGTTGCTAATATCGTTCGTGCTGAAGACATGCCGTTCTTAGAGGATGGAACACCGGTAGATATCGTATTGAATCCGCTAGGGGTACCTTCTCGTATGAACTTAGGTCAGATTTACGAAACAGTACTTGGTTGGGCCGGAGAAAAATTGGGTGTGAAATTCGCTACTCCGATTTTTGATGGTGCTAAACCGGAAGAGATCAATGAATGGACAGATAAAGCAGGTGTTCCACGTTCAGGTAAAACTTACCTGTATGATGGCGGAACGGGAGATCGTTTCCACCAACCGGCAACTGTGGGTGTAATTTACATGTTGAAATTATCTCACATGGTTGATGACAAAATGCATGCTCGTTCAATCGGACCATACTCATTAATTACACAACAGCCATTGGGTGGTAAAGCCCAATTCGGAGGTCAGCGTTTTGGTGAGATGGAGGTTTGGGCATTGGAAGCATTTGGAGCTGCTAATATCCTACAAGAAATCTTGACAGTTAAATCCGATGACGTGATGGGTCGTGCGAAAGCATACGAAGCGATCGTTAAAGGTGATAACATTCCTGAACCGGGTATCCCTGAATCATTCAACGTATTGTTGCATGAATTAAGAGGTCTTGGATTGAATATATCAATGGACTAAGATCAAAACGTTATTAGGAAACAAATTGTCAAATTGAATTAAAGAAAGTTATAACATGGCTTACAGAAAAGAAACACCGAAAAAACAAAGTAGCTTTAACAAGATTACGATCTCGTTGGCTTCTCCTGAGGTGATCCGTGATCAGTCAAGCGGAGAAGTGCTCAAGCCTGAGACAATTAACTATCGTACATACAAGCCGGAAAGAGATGGATTGTTCTGTGAACGCATCTTCGGACCAGTGAAAGATTACGAATGTCATTGTGGTAAATACAAACGTATTCGATACAAAGGAATCGTTTGTGACCGTTGTGGTGTTGAGGTTACTGAGAAAAAAGTACGTCGTGAGCGTATGGGACATATCTCTTTGGTTGTTCCGGTAGCACACATTTGGTATTTCCGTTCATTACCGAATAAAATCGGTTATTTATTAGGATTGCCTACCAAGAAATTGGATCAAATCATTTATTATGAGCGTTACGTGGTTATTCAACCGGGTATCGCAAATAATTTGGATGGAACTTCCCTTACTGAAAAGGATTTCCTTACAGAAGAAGAATATTTGGATATCCTGGACACTTTGCCAAGAGAAAACCAATACCTGGAAGATACGGATCCGAACAAATTCATCGCGAAGATGGGTGCTGAGGCATTGTATGACTTGTTGCGCAAGTTAAACCTGGAAGATTTATCTTACAGATTGCGTCACCAGGCAAATACGGAAACTTCGGTTCAACGTAAGCATGAAGCTTTGAAAAGACTTCAGGTTGTTGAAGCAATGCGCGATTCTCAAAAACGTATTGACAACCGTCCTGAATGGATGATCGTGAAAGTTGTTCCGGTTATTCCACCGGAATTACGTCCATTGGTTCCATTGGATGGCGGACGTTTCGCAACATCGGATTTAAATGACCTTTACCGTCGTGTAATTATCCGTAACAACCGTTTGAAGCGTTTGATCGAGATCAAAGCTCCGGAAGTTATCTTGCGTAATGAAAAACGTATGTTGCAAGAGGCTGTTGACTCATTGTTCGACAACTCTCGTAAAGCATCTGCGGTTAAGACAGAATCAAATCGTCCGTTGAAATCCCTTTCCGATTCATTGAAAGGTAAACAAGGTCGTTTCCGTCAAAACTTATTGGGTAAACGTGTGGATTATTCAGCACGTTCGGTAATTGTTGTCGGACCGGATTTGAAATTGCATGAATGTGGTTTACCAAAAGATATGGCTGCTGAGCTTTACAAACCGTTCATTATTCGTAAGATGATTGAGCGTGGAATTGTGAAGACAGTAAAATCTGCAAAGAAAATTGTTGATCGCAAAGAGCCGGTTGTTTGGGATATCTTAGAAAACGTATTGAAAGGACACCCGGTATTATTAAACCGTGCTCCTACACTTCACCGTTTGGGAATTCAGGCATTCCAGCCAAAATTAATTGAGGGAAAAGCAATTCGTTTGCATCCGTTGGTAACAACGGCATTCAACGCCGATTTCGATGGTGACCAGATGGCGGTTCACTTACCATTAGGTAACGCTGCAATTTTGGAAGCACAATTATTGATGCTTGCTTCTCACAACATTTTGAACCCTGCGAATGGAGCACCGATTGCGGTACCTTCCCAGGATATGGTCTTGGGTCTTTACTACATCACTAAGATGCGTACAAGTACTCCTGAGCATAAAGTTAAAGGTGAAGGAAGTATTTTCTATTCTCCTGAAGAGGTAATTATCGCCAATAACGAAGGTAAATTGGATTTACACGCTCCAATCAAAGTAAAATCATACGATTTGAATGAGGAAGGTGTGCCAACTTTAATGATGATCGATACAACTTGCGGACGTGTACTTTTCAATGAGGTAGTTCCGCGTGAAGTTGGTTTCATCAATGACGTATTGACGAAAAAAGCGCTTCGTGATATTATCGGACACGTATTAAAAGTGTGTGGAACGGCTAAAACAGCTAAGTTCCTGGATGATATTAAAGAATTAGGATACGGTATGGCATTCCGTGGTGGATTATCATTCAACCTGGATCATATCATTATCCCGAAAGAAAAAGAAATTTTGGTTGCGAAAGCAGAAACGGAAGTGAAAGAGGTAATGGCCAATTATAACATGGGTCTTATCACGAACAACGAACGTTATAACCAAATTATTGATATCTGGACGCATACCAATATCCGTTTGACGAATACGTTGATGGATCAGCTGAAGAATGACGATCAAGGATTCAACTCCATCTACATGATGTTTGATTCCGGAGCCCGTGGTTCGAAAGAGCAGATTCGTCAGTTGTCCGGTATGCGTGGATTGATGGCGAAACCTCAAAAATCAGGAGCTTCTGCACAGGAAATTATCGAAAACCCGATTCTTTCCAACTTTAAGGAAGGTCTTTCGATTTTGGAGTACTTTATCTCTACTCACGGTGCACGTAAAGGTTTGGCCGATACGGCATTGAAAACGGCGGATGCGGGTTACTTAACTCGTCGTTTGGTTGACGTTGCACAAGATGTTGTAATTAATGCAATGGATTGTGGAACATTGAGAGGTTTAGTAGCGAGTTCATTGAAGAAAAATGATGAGATCGTTGAGCCGTTGATCGACCGAATTTTAGGAAGAACATCTGTTCACGATATCTTCAACCCGGAAACAGAACAATTGATTGTTGAGGCAGGAGAATTGATCACTGAGACCGTAGCTGATGAAATCGAAAAAGCAGGTATTGAAGAAGTTGAGATCCGTTCGGTATTAACTTGTGAGATGCGTCGTGGAGTTTGTTCTAAATGTTACGGACGTAACTTGGCAACTCACCGTCCTGCACAGGATGGAGATGCTGTTGGTGTAGTTGCTGCTCAATCAATTGGTGAGCCGGGAACACAGTTGACATTACGTACATTCCACGTTGGGGGTACTGCATCGAACATTGCTGATGAATCCGATTTGAAAGCAAAATCTTCCGGTAGATTGGAAATCGACGAATTACGTACGATTACACGTAAAGGTGCAGATGGCGTGCCGAAGACAATTGTTGTCGGACGTTCAGCTGAATTGAAAATTACTGATCCGAAAACCGGAGTTGCTTTAATGACTTCGAATATTCCTTACGGAGCGGAAATGTTGGTTGAAAATAACATCACCGTTAAGAAAGGTGATATCATCTGTAAATGGGACCAGTATAACGCGGTTATCATTTCTGAGGTATCAGGAAAAGTATTATTTGAAAATATTATTGATGGTATTACTTACCGTGAAGAAGTCGATGAGCAAACAGGATTTACTGAAAAAGTGATCATCGAATCCCGCGATAAGAAGAAAAACCCTGCAATTCATATTATTGATCCTAAAACAAAAGAAGTATTGCGTGAGTACAACATTCCTGTTGATTCCCATATTTCCGTAAGTGAAGGTGATAAAGTAGAAGAAGGTGTGATTTTGGTTAAAATCCCTCGTGTTGCTGGTAAGACAGGGGATATCACCGGAGGTCTTCCTCGTGTAACGGAATTGTTCGAAGCACGTAACCCTTCTAACCCTGCAGTGGTTTCTGAAATTGATGGTATCGTTGAATTTGGAAAAATTAAACGTGGTAACCGTGAGATTCAGGTAACTTCCAAAGTAGGTGATGTTCGCAAATATTTGGTTCCGCTTTCTAAACACATCCTGGTACAGGAGAACGATTTTACTCGTGCAGGACAACCGTTATCTGATGGTGCTATTACACCAAACGATATCTTGAATATCCAGGGGCCGACGAAAGTACAAGAGTACATCGTGAATGAAATCCAAGAGGTTTACCGTCTTCAGGGGGTAAAAATCAACGATAAGCATTTCGAGGTAATCGTTCGTCAGATGATGTTGAAAGTAGAGATCGTGGATGCAGGAGATACTCGTTTCTTGGAAGGACAATCTGTTCATAAAGCAGACTTTATGGAAGAGAACGATTCTATCTATGGAATGAAGGTTGTTGTTGATCCGGGAGAATCTACAACGCTTAAGGCAGGTCAGATTGTTTCTGCACGTAAATTACGTGACGAAAATTCACAATTGAAACGCGCTGATAAGCAGTTAGTAGAATCACGTGATGCAGTTCCTGCAACTTCAACACCGTTATTACAAGGTATTACCCGTGCTTCATTACAGACACAATCATTCATCTCAGCTGCTTCCTTCCAGGAAACAACGAAAGTATTGAATGAAGCTGCAATCTCCGGAAAAGAAGATCATTTATTAGGTTTGAAAGAGAACGTAATTGTTGGTCACTTGATTCCGGCTGGTACAGGTGTACGTCGTTTCCAAAAAGTCATTGTTGCAAACAAGGAAGAATTGGATGCGATTTCTTAAGGTATAATTATCTAAAAATAAAATCCCCTTCGGTTCAACCGGAGGGGATTTTTTATTGATCAAAAATGAAAATTTATTCACCTGATTTTCCTTTGCAGAAAGTATAGTAAATTCCGACTGTCAGCCGACCACCAGGCGCACCCGAATTGAAGCTAAAGTTGTTAGAGGTTTGATCAGGAGTTTTGATGAAACCTGTTCTTGAATGTGTGAAACCAAAAACCCCAACGGAACCGAAAATGCTAAATCGCGGAGAAACAGAATAAGCAAAGCCCGCATTCAAACTCACATTAAAGATATTCAACTTACCGGTGCTTCCAAACCCGGAACTTAGATTAGATGCTCTTCCCAAATAGTTGGTACTGATTCCCACAAATGGTTTAAAGCTTGCCTTTCCGAAAACATAGCGGCCATAGATCCTGCCTCCGAATTGCATGTTGTCAAGTATGTTCGCAGGGATAAATGAATTTCGGTAACCGCTTACTGTTAGTCCTAAACCAATTTGTATCTGATCACTTACAAAAGTACCTACTTCCGGTGAGAATGACCAGGAAGCTGATTTTGAAATAATAGATCGCGGTTGTTTTAGAATTGAAGAGATTCCGGTACTTCCTCCGAGGTACCAGGATCCTTTTTGTCCGAAAGCGATTGCTGCTGAAATAAAAGTGGCAAGTAAGATTATTCTTTTCATAAATAGTTAGTTAAAATAATTTCTTGCGTTTTAGCAAAAGCCATGCCTTATTTCTGAATGCTCCGGTTAGGAGATAAAAAAAGGAGGGACATAGATTCCCTCCTTCAAAATTGTTTGTGTAATTCCGATATTTACGGTGTAATGATGGGCTTTAAACCTCTTAATCCCATGTCTGTCGGATAATCACCACCTGTCGGCTCATATTTTCCATCCTGGTTTGCATCATACCACTCAAAACTTTTGTTTGTGGAGAGTGACATGGTACAAGTAATATCCTGTGTTTCATTTCCGGTAATAGTGAAAGGGGTATCAAAATTTCCGGTTACAACACAAGAACCTGCAGGAACCGGTGATGTTGCCGATAAAGGATTTGGTACAGTGGTAACTGAAGCCTGACCCTGAACAACGATTCCGTAATTCTCAAATGCCCAGTATCCCTGCAATTTGTTTGCATTGATATTCAGGGTTTGCGTCCAGACTTTATAGTTCGAGATATAGGTATTAAATCCTACAAAGGCAGCCAAACGGCCGGTGTAATCATTTCCATCCGAGTAACGGTAATTCAAACTGTAGTTTTGATAAGTCAGGGACAAGCGAACCCAGTTATAAGTATCAGGTGAAATATCCTTCAATGGAATTTTCAGGAATACTTCATTGTCTCCTTTGATAATTGCTTTACTGAAATCAACAGCATTTGAGCCACCTGCTGTAGTTTCTGCGCCATGATACAAAACTTCACCCGCTCCTAATTGTGTATACATATTTTGAGCAAACTCAATGTAATGGGCACTCATTGCATGAAATATAGGTGATTGAGCTGAATGATTTGATGGGATCACAGCCGGATTGCCAAAATTGTCCAGACGTGGCTGCAAAGAATCAAAATGTAATTTCACAATTAAGTAGGGTCCTGTTTCTACCGCATATGTGCAACTTCCATCATCTGAGTTTGCCTTGGAGTTGTAGTTGGTTGCATTCTCATCGGTGCAACCCTTTTTTTTGCATCCTACTGATATTATAGCAAGCAGGATGAACAGAAATGTTAGTTTTTTCATAGTTTTCAGTTTTCGAATGCTAAAGTAGAGAAAATAAAAGACTTGTTTATTGGGATAACGAATTCAGTACAACTATGTTACTTTCTGTTAATCATATATACAGCGGCAATTCCCAACATACCACCGGCAATGGTATTTATTTCCAATTTTTCACCCAGAATAGCGAATGAGAATATCGCGGCACTGAACGGTACAATAAAGATAAAACTACTCGCTTTTTCAGCTCCGATTTTAGAAGTGGCAAAAAAGTAAGTGGTGGTTGCCAGAGTGGTTGTAATCACACTTGAAAAAAGAACATTTCCCCAGAAATGAATATCCGGCGTTTGAATTAATTTACCAATTTCTGTAAAGTCGCAAAAAGGAAAAATACACAAAAAGGTAACTAGATACATCCACCAGGTAAATGCAAACGGTGAACCATATTTCGCAGATTTCGATGTAAATTTGCTCATAACAGCCCAAATCAAGGCACTTAACAGAAAGTACAGGTTTCCGGGTCTCGCAAAAATAGTCTCATTCCCCCAAACTTTCAGGAGCATTAAACCGGCAATAACTCCAAATAATAAGCCGATGAATTCGTTTCTTGTCGGTTTTTTCCAGTCAATGAGCATCCCAATTCCATAAGCCATAACCGGATTTAAGGTTGTAACTAAAATACCGCCAGCTCCGGGGCTTCCATTTTTAAGGCCTGCAAGAAAGGTGTAATTATACGTTGCCATGAGAGCGCCGGCAATGAGCAGGAATGGAATTCCTTTCCTGGAAATAGTGAACTTTGTTTTTAATGGAATCAGAAGAAGCAGGAAACTGATGACGACGAATCCATAACGAAAAACGCCTAAATCAACCGGAGAGCCAAAGGAAGTTAAGACCTTGTTGGAAGGCCAGCTTATTCCCCAAACGACCATGCTGCAAATCATAGCGATTGTGAGCATGGATTGAGAGGGCTGTTTTTCTTTCATGGTGCAAAAATACGGAATTCTTGCAGTAGCCTTATTCGAGCGGAAATAAAAAAGTAAAGCTTGTTCCTTTTGGAGTGGACGGACATTCCATTTTGCCGTGAAGTTGGTTGTTTAAAGCTTCTACAATTTCAAGCCCCAGGGAAAAGTGATTTCTGAAATCATTGCTTTCAAATCCGCTTCCATTGTCGGATATTTTTAAAAGTAATTCGTTATCAACCATTTTTGTGATTAGGGACAAATGAGGATTCTTGGTTTCCTTGTAGGCATGTTTCAAGGCATTGTTGATAAGCTCGGAAGCAATTAAACCGAGAGGAACGGCTTGGTCAATGCTTAGCTCCAGGTCTTCAAAATCAGTATAAGTCTCGATCTGCTTGGTTTTGACAGAGAGTGCCTGCAATTGCAAAGACAGAATATTCTGAAGATAACTGGCACTGTTTACACGTCCCAGATCTGCATCGCTTTGATAAAGGCTTTGGTGCATTAGTGCAATGGTCTGGATCCTGATTTTACTATTTCTCAAAGCATCAATCGCAATTTCATCCGTTAATTGCGATTCCTGTAAATTCAGTAAACTGGAAACTATCTGCAAACTATTTTTCACCCGGTGATGAACTTCTTTTAGTAAAACCTCTTTCTCGTGAAGAGCTTTGTCAATAGTTTTATTCTGCTCCCGGATTTCTGCATTTGATTGTTTAAGTGCCTGGTTCAGTTTTCGTGATTTCCTGAAGTAGAACAAACCTAAGATAATCAGAGAAGAGGCAATAAACAAGGCTAATAATGCAAAGGTTGTTTTTCGTTTAGTCAGGATCAGTTTCCGCTTTTGAATCTGGATTATTTCCTTTCCTCTTCTGAGTTCGTAATCTGCCTCCAGGCGTGCAATGCGTACTTTGTTCGCATTCATCTGCAAACTGTCCTGGTAAACGTTCATGAGTTCATTGTAATGAAGCGCAGTTTTATAATCTCCGAGAATTTGATAACTCTCTTTTAATCCGGAATATGAATAAGTAATGTCCTCCAAACTGTGTACTTTTAAAGCAAGACTCAGACATAAATTATTGTAATACAATGAAGAATCAATCATTTTGACCTCTCTGTATTGTCTGCCGATATTGTAAAGGATCAAAAGCTCGTCAAGCGGTTGATTTATTTTTCTGTATTGAACAATAGCTTTTTTGTAGATTTTAAGTGCTTCAGGAGTATTACCTGTATTCATTAATATATTGGCAATGTTGTTGTTGATTTTCGTTTCAAGATATGGATTTACGATCCTTTTCATCTTTTGTTTGGCATCCTTGTAATACTTCATGGCAGCAGCATATTTACCAAATTGAAAACAGGTGTTTCCTCGGCAAATAAGAGCTTCAATAAGCATTTGATGCTGTTTGTTTGATTGTGCATAGTTTTCTGCAAGTTTCAGGCATTCATCAGACTTTTTCTTCTCCTTGATAATACTGTAAGCCTGCGCGAGCAACAGATTTGCTTTACTTATTCCTTCATGATTTTTCTTTTGTGAATAGTATTTATGTGATTGCAAGCCATATTCAATTGCCAAATCTATCTCACCCCGGAGAAGGTGTATTCTTGCTTTTGAGAGGGAGACTTCCCCCTGGTAGTTTATATTATGACTTTTCTTGGCTTCCTGAAATGCAAGATCAATATAGATTAAAGCCGAATCCGTATTAATGCGTTGAACCCGGAGCGCATGAATATAGTGCTGCTTTCTGCCGCCTGGTTTGAGATAGTTTGAGAAGCTATTCAAGGGCAAAAGAAAGAAAGCGATAATAATTAATATGGAATATCTACAAGTGACTGTAATTCTGTTTATTAGTTCTTTCAGATGCGGAAGATAGGAATAATATCCTACAGCATAAGTGAGGGATTAAATTTTTAGTCCGTATTTCTTGCCGGTTGCACACTTCCAAGGAAGGATAAGGTAAGATAGGGCATTTAATTTTGAAAACAGTTTAAAAAGTCTTCGGAAACCTGTATTTTCGTTACCATGGAAAAAAATGACAATCAAATTAATATTGAGCTAAATGAAGAGTTAGCGGAAGGGGTTTATTCTAACCTCGCTATAATCACTCATTCGCAAGCTGAATTTGTTGCAGATTTTGTTCAAATGATGCCAGGAATGCCAAAGGCAAAAGTTCGTTCCAGAGTAATCATGTCACCACAAAATGCAAAGCGTTTAATGCGGGCGTTGGCCGAGAATGTTCAAAAATATGAGCAAGTAAATGGCGTAATTAATGATACGGATACACCTCCTTTTCCACCAATGAATTTTGGAGGAACAACCAATCAGGCATAATTCAATTATTAGGCGTCATAGTTATTAATTAATCAGAATAAATTGGTTGGTAAGCTGAATTTAAAAAACCGGTCCGAATTCATTAAGAATATTCTGAAATTAATTACAGGTACTGTGATTGCGCAGCTCCTGACAATTGCGTTTTCGCCAATTGTTCAGCGCATGTTCACCCAGGAAGAGTGGGGTTTTTTTGCGTTAATAAGCTCTATTTACGGTGTTATTGCCCTAATAGCAGGCGGAAGATATGAAGTGGCATTGCTCGTCCCGAAACGAAATATAGATGCAGCGAACCTGCTGGCGCTTTCATTATTGGTAAATGTAGCCTTTGCAACCGTTTTTTACGGAATTTTATTCCTGTTATCATTCCTGGGTTGGAATGAAAGATTAGGTGTATGGTATTATATTTTGCCGATCTTCGTTTTAATAGTCGGGTTTAGTCAATCCCTTATGGCATGGAATAATCGGCGAAGGAGGTATCGTGAAATAGCAACATTCCGAATTTCCCAATCACTCTTCAACAATGTTTTTTCAGTTTCCACAAGCCTGGCCAAGTTCCAGTATAATGGGATTTTGATCGCGTTTTTCAGTTCGGCATTTTTGTCATTATTCGTTGCTTTGTATCAGATAAAGGCAGATTTCCGCTTAATTATTAAGGGTGTCAGCTTTAAGCGAATGCTATTTGTAGGAAGAAAATACGCCAGGTTTCCACTGATCAATTCTTTCCAGGCCTTACTGGATGCACTTCAACTCAACGGATTAATTTACATTATTTCATTCCTGTTCGGAGATTACTATGTGGGAATTTTTTCATTGGCGATTCGTATATTGTTTTTGCCGATGAGTTTTATTGGGGCATCCATTGCCCAGGTTTTCTATCAGGAAGCAAATTCAGCGGTACATAACAAAGAACCTATGTTCCCATTAGTGAAACGGACAATAAAAATGAGTTGTTTGATCATTATTCCGGTATTTATTATTCTGATATTAGCCGGACCTCAATTGTTTTCCTTTGTTTATGGAAAAGAATGGTTTCGTTCGGGAGTTTATGCCAGATACCTGGCAGCCTGGGTTTGTATTGATTTTATACGTGCAGCACTTTCTCAGATCCCTTTGATTTTTAACAGGCATCACGTTTTGCTCATATTCTCGATTACAAGTAATTTCTTCGTTTTACTTGTTTTTATCATAGGATCATATTTGGAATTAAACCTGGGAAGCATCCTCTTATTAACCTCAATAATACAAGTTTTGCTTATCTTCGCACTGATCAACTGGATTATACGAATTTCTAAATCCTATGACGCCCAATTATCTAATCGCGATCATTAAAAAATGAGTATCTATAATTATCTTAAGTCCAATCAATTAAGTGTTTTTTTAAGCCTTTTGGTTTTTTACCCGACTATTCGCTTACTTATTATGGGGGCAGAACATGCATCCGGCTTTTCAATATTGATAAGTTTGATCCCTGAAATGCTTTTTTCGTTGATACTGCTGTTTTTTCTTTTATCCCTGATTAAGGATAAGAACAGGAAAATGCATCTGTTTGATAAAATTGTCATTACTTATTTTTTGTTCAATGTCCTCATTGGAGTTTATCTTTCACATGATCTTAAAGCAAGTTTATATGGCTTTAGATTAACTTACTTACCAATGCTGGCTTATTTCGTCGGTTCATATTATTGGGATAAAAAAGTAAACCTTGATAGTCTTTTTCATGGCTTTTTTAAAATATTGGTCTTCGTTGCGATCATTGGTTTTGTGATTTATTTCTTTTTCCCGGGAGTACATGTTTATTTCCATAAAATCATGACCGACAAACCTATTGTAATGGCTTTTAAAGGTTTTGTGAGAATGACATCCATTTTCTGGACACCGGTAGTCTTTGCTATGATTATGCTGAGTGCATTTTGCTATTGGACTTATCAGTACTTAAAAACAGGAAATATCTTCGCATTACTTTTCTCTTTAGTAACGGTGAATGCTGTGTTCTTTAGTGTTTCAAGAGGGCCTATGATAGCTTCTTTTTTTGCATTGGCTATTTTACTGTTACTTGGAAAAAACAGAAAAGCCAAAATGATTTTGGTAACTTTTATTCTTTTTGAATTGCTGATTTTTTATCTGTTTGTTCCCCAGTTTTCTCAATTGATGGAATGGGTACTTACCTCGTCTAAACAAACAGTAGGTCTCGAGAGCGGTAATACCAGGGTTGGTTTATGGGCAGAAGTTATTCATTCCATCGAACATAATCCAATGGGATTGGGATTAGGAAAGGCCGGTCACACAGCTGTACAATTGTTTCCACCCAATACTCCGGGTGTTTCGTTTGCATCAACGGATGGTTGGTATTTTAAATTAATGATTGAAACAGGAATTTCTGCATTAGCAATGTATCTGGGCATGGCCCTAATGTTTTTTATAAGTCTGATCCGGTACATTAGAAAACATGCGTTCGATTTTGTAAGTGTTATATTTATCATTTTTATTGTCACTGGTTTGGTGAATATTGTAAGTAATGCATTGGATTTTTATTTGTTTAGTTACTTGTATTGGTTTTTACTTGGACTATTTGTATTCAAATTGAAACAAAACGGGGATGTCAGAAAGGAAAATTTCAGTAGTAATAGTTAATTATAATGTCAGAGACCTGATTCTTACAAGTCTTAGAACACTTTATAAATACAACTCTTCAGAGAATTTGGAAGTGATTGTTGTTGATAATAATTCAGCAGATAATTCCTGCCAGGCTATAAAAACTGAGTTTCCACAGGTTATTTTAATTGAAAATGACTTTAATGCAGGATTTCCAATGGGAAATAATCAGGGTTTTGAACTTGCGACCGGAGATTATATTTTTATGCTGAATCCGGACACGGAGTTTCAGGATAATGCGATCGATATCATGAGGGATTATTTGGATCAGCACCCGGAAATTCATTTATTGGCTCCCAAATTATTAAATTCAGACAGGAGTTTTCAACTCAGTGCCTGGAGATATCCTACAGTAGCGTCTGTTTTTTGTGAATCATTTTATCTGAATTTCTTTTTGAAAAAGAAAAATTACGAGGACAAGAATTTTAATGAAATTTTTGAAGGAGAATCTTTTTCAGGAGCAGCTCTTTTCTTTAGAAGAACACTTTTTGATAAGATTGGAGTTCTCGATGAAACGATGTTCTGGATTGAAGATGTAGAATTTTGCTGGAGAGCAAATCATCATGGGCTGAAATGTCTGTATTTCCCGAATGCGCGAATTGTGCATCATATCGGGCAAAGTGCCAAGAAAAACTACAATATTTCAATTTCGAATCAAGTTTTTAATAAGATCAAATTCTTTTCTAAACACGGAAGTCGTTTTCAGGCGCTTGTAATTAAATGGATCAGTTTGTTTCATGTCCTGTTTAAAATCGTTTTGTTTGCTTTACTTTCTCCGTTTAAAGTGACCTATTTTAGAAAGCTGAAAGCATATATGTATACATTACCTAGGATTTTTAATCCTCCCAAAGGAATTTCATAATGAAAAAAAGAGTAATTATAACTGGTGCTACCGGATTTGTGGGGAAAAATTTACTCCGTTTTTTGGACACAGCACACTATGATATTACATTAATGAGCAGGGATCTGACTAAACTAAATGAAAACCTTTTTGGTTTCTCGGTAGTTTATGGAGATTTAAATGATAAGAATTCCTTAAAAAAGGCTTTTGAACAGCAGGATATTCTCATTAATCTTGCGGCTGAAGTTCGTAATCAGGAAAAATTGGATCAGACGAATGTTCAAGGAACAAACAATCTGATCGAAGCAGTTAAGTATTCTGGTATTTCAAAGATTATCCACCTTAGCAGTGTTGGAGTTGTTGGTAAATCATATAGCCCTGTAAGTTACCTGGTGGATGAATTAGAAAGACCGACACCTCAAAATTTATATGAACAAACAAAACTAAAATCCGAGGAGGCACTTTTCAATCAAAATAATGGAGCTTATCAACTTGTTGTTTTAAGACCCACCAATGTTTTTGGGGAAATGCATCCGTTCAATGCGTTGAACAATCTGATGACAAAGATTCAACATCAAAAAACACTCCTTGGAACTAAAGAAGCAAAAGTCAATTACTTGTATGTTGGTGATTTGTGCCAAGTAATCACTTTTTTTTTAACGAACGATTCATCTAATGGTGTATTTCATGTGGGCGATTCTATGAATTTAATAGAATTCTACCGTTTAATTGCTAAAAAACTGGGTGTAAAGCTTCATTGTTATTACTTGCCGAATTTCCTGCGCGATTTTTTAGATATTATAAAAATCACCAAACTAAGAGTGGTAACAAACCAGATTATATACACTGATTTGAAGTTAAAAAATGAAATTGGCAATTATGAATTTGGTGTAGATAAGGGTTTAGATTTGACAATTGATTACTTTCGTAAGAATAACTTGTTAAAATGAGAATCTGTTATTTTGCATTTGGAGAGAGTTTTCATACCCTTAGGTGGTGTAATCACTTCCAGTCCTTAGGACATGAGGTTCACTTGATTACATTTGTTCCGATTTCCCAAGAAGCATGTCCAGATGTCCAGATACATGTCATTCCCGCTAGTAAAGCAGATGTTTCAGGTGGAAACTGGCATTACATCACTAAATTCTTAAAAGTAAGACGTTTAGTTAAATCAATTAAACCCAATATTTTTCATTCTCTTTATGCTACTAGTTACGGCGTGACAGGAGCATTGGTAGGGCATAAGAACTATGTGATAACTGCACTTGGTTCTGATCTATTAATTAGTGGAAGGAATTCCAGAATTTACCGAAAAGCTCTTCAGTTTGCCTTCAGAAAAGCAAAATGGATTACTGTGATGTCGCAGGAAATGTATGATGTTACAAGAGAAATGGGAACAGATATGTCTAAAGTCGATATTGTTCCTTTTGGAATAGATCCAGTAGTCTTTAATTCTGATTCCCGCGCTCTTCCGGATAACGAATTTGTGATTACCAGTACACGGAATTTAGAAACCATTTACAACATTCCTCACTTGATACGTGCAGTAGCAATAGTGAAAGATAAAATTCCAAACCTTAAAGTGAATATTATGGGATTTGGGCGACTAAAAGATGAGCTGATTGCCTTAACGCATGAATTAGGTTTGTCAGAACTTGTGACTTTTTGGGGAGAAGTAAATCGATATCAAATTTCTGAAACCTTAAACAAGACTCATATCTTCGTATCCGTTTCATTATCAGACGGGAATAATATCTCTTTAAATGAAGCAATGGCTTGCGATGCTTTTTGTATTGCTACAAATATCGCGGCTAACCGGGAATGGATAACTGATGGTGAAAACGGGTTTTTGGTAGAGATCAATGATGTGGAAGGTTTAGCTAGTCGAATTATGGAAACGTATACCAACTACGAAGCTTTTCACAAAAAGGCAAGTCCGATAAATAAGAAAGTAATCGAAGAAAAAGGAATTTGGGCCAATAACATGAAAGTTGTTGAGCAGAAATATCATGAAATGATCAATAACTAAGCAATGAAACGAGTTGTAATTATTGGAGCTGGCGGGCATGCCCGCGTTATTGCAGATGCATTGTCATATTCCAATGAATATCTCCTGGCCGGCTTTTTTGATGATTCAATTGCTGTAGGGGAAGTTGTTTTTGGAGATGCCAAAGTATTAGGAACAGTAGAAGACTTTACTTCGAAACGAATCCAACCGGATGCCTGTATTATCGGAATTGGAGATAATACAATAAGAAGAAAATTGGTAAACGAAACAATCGGAGTTACATGGGCTACGGTCATTCATCCCAAGTCAATCATTGCAACAAATGCAGTTGTTGGTCAGGGAGCAGTGGTTTTGGCAGGAGCAGTGATCAATTCGAACTCCGAAATTGGTCGACATTCAATTATTAATTCCAATGTAGTAGTGGATCACGATTGTAAAGTTGGTGAATTTTCTCATTTGGCGATAGGCACCTTACTTGGAAGTAACTCGGTTATTTCGGATTCCGTTAAAACCCACATCGGGCAAGTAATTCCCGTTTTTTCGACTATTTGATGAAAGCAAAACTCCAAATAGAACAAGTATACGAATACTTACTTGCAGCAACCTTAGCTTGTTTTTGTTTTGCCCCGAAATCAATCAGTCTTTTTGCCGGTTTATTGATCTTATTCACAATCACACAGGTTGTGCGTAAGAAAATGAAGTTTGTTTTTTCACCGGTTTTACTGACCTTCGTGTTACTTTATTTAGCCTATGCCATAGGAGTTTTTTTCACGGATCATATGGGCGATGCGCTCGGATATTTGGAGAAGAAATTGGTTCTGGTGCTTTTCCCGCTTTTATTTTCCTTTCGGTTTCAACGGCAGTTAGATCTGAAACCGATTACTATCGGCTTGGTTTTGGGAACAGTCATACTAACAGTTTTATCAGTTTTTCACGGAATTGATGTTTACTACTTAACTCATGACTTCAATAATAGCTTTGGAAGTACCAGCTATTCATACATCCATCATCCGACTTACTTTGCCGCTATAGCTACGATTACACTGCTGATGGTTCGTGAAGGAGTTCGAAATAAATGGAAGGGATTTAATTACTGGACACTCGGAGCCTATTTCTTACTGACCTGCGCCAATTTACTGTTCTGTTTTTCGTTTGCTTCCTTGCTTTTCTTTTTCTTACTGATTACTGTAATACTGATTGTTTATTTCTATAGGCGGCTTCCAAGGGTTTTGTTTCTGGTTGTCATAGTGCTTCTTCCAATTATCCCTGTTGCAGCATATTACGGAAATATACACGTGCAGATAGAGGTCGACAATGCTAAAAATGATCTTTCGGCATACGTTCAAAACCCGGATTTGATCTTTGAAAAAGTAAGGACTAACCCTTCCGGAAATCAGACGAGGTTATTGATGTGGACAGTTTCAACCCAGGAGTTTTTAGAACACCCGATGGGATCAGGAACAGCGAATTTTGATGATAAACTTGGAAAAAGATTACGGGATAAAGGCTTGGATGATTATGCTGAATTCAAGTACAATCCGCACAACCAATTTCTTCAAGTAGCTGTCGAAATCGGTGTTTTGGGCTTGCTAATCTTTCTTTCGATTTTTGTCTGTTATTTCAGAATGGCCATGAAGTATCGGTTTAGTCTGTTGTTTTGGCTGACTTTGAACTTGGCCTTCAATTGTTTGTTTGAATCTATGCTCCAACGTCAAAGTGGAATTGTGTTTTATGTCTTGCTTTTCTGCTTATTCACTGTTTATCTCCAAAACCGGAAATCTCCATCTGGAAGCAATTAATTCCGTTTTTTAGAAATTCCCGAAAATTTTCTTCTGCTAAAACTGAGAATAGTTGTAAACAGCACAACAAGAATTCGGTACTAGGCTCCGCGGCGACGGACGTAATTCGTGATTAATTTGATTTATCGCCAAAAAACTGTTCACAACTTACAATAAAATTGTTGTAGAATTGGTTTTACCTGTTATTTTTGTACAAACGCTTATTGGATGACGTCTGAGTTGAAATCTTTAATTGAACAAATTGGCGCGAAATCTCGTCAGTTACACCAATCGTTGGTGACTGAGAGAGAACGCGTTCGTTCTATGACAGATGAAATTAACCGTCTTAATACTGAAATTTCTGATTTTAAAAACCAGAAAAAGGCAATGGAGGAAGAGCTCCAAAGCTTGAGATCAGAATTGAGCCAAACGCGTGAACAAGTTCAGGTACAAGCTGTTTCAACCAATGGAGTTGAAATTGATGTGCTTGTGAAAGAGATTGATTTCTGCATTCAACAATTAAAAATAGCGAATGAGTAAGGTGTCTTTGAAAGTAGTGGTTGCTGGCCGCACGTATCCTTTAACTGTCCAGGAGTCGGAAGTAGAAAAGGTGCAGCGTGCTGCCGAAGATATTAATAAAGCAATTAAACAACTTCAGGATAATTTTGCTGTTCGCGATATGCAAGACTTATTGGCGATGACCGCCTTACAATTGTCTACTAGAGGGGGGAAAGCACCGGTTTCCGGTAACGCTCCCCAAGCTGATTTCTCTGAAGCAACTGCTGCATTGAAAGCACTTTCTGATGATTTGGATGCATTGAATTAATTGCTTTATAGCAGGTCTTTTTCTCACTTGTTTACGTAACATTCTCCGTAAGCAGTGGGATTTTTTTATTTAAGAAACTATGGTAAATGTAATTATTGGAGCATTGATCGGGTTGATTGGAGGTGGTGTAGCTACTTTCATTATCCAGAATACAATGTTAAAGAAAAGGAAGGAACAAATCTTGAAAGAAGCGGATCTGGAAGGAGAAGCGATGAAGAAGGATAAAATTCTCCAGGCAAAGGAACGCTTTCTGAAATTAAAGGAAGAGCATGAGGAAAACGTCAAAGAACGTGAAAGACGCATGCAATCAAATGAAGACAGGGTGAAAAGCAAAGAAAAGGCACTCACACAAAAAATCGAAGAGGTTTCCAGGAAAGAAAAAGACACGGAGCGTTTACAAGCTGAACTTGCAACGAAGGTTGAAGCAAACGAAATTCGTCATCAGGAGTTGGATAAAATGCACCAAAAGCGTGTTGCTGAGCTGACAAAAATCACCGGGATGTCTATTGAAGAGGCGAAAAACCTGTTGATGGAATCTTTAAAAGACGAAGCAAGAACTGCTGCAATGGTTCATATTAAAGAAATAACAGAAGAAGCAAAACTGAATGCAAACAGGGAAGCAAAACGCATCGTGATTCAAACCATTCAGCGTGTGGCTTCGGAACAAGCGGTAGAGAATGCAGTTTCTGTATTCAATATTGATTCTGATGAGGTGAAAGGACGTATTATTGGTCGTGAAGGTAGAAACATCCGTGCGCTGGAAGCAGCTACCGGTGTTGAGATCATTGTGGATGATACTCCGGAAGCAATTATTTTGTCTTGTTTTGATCCGGTAAGAAGAGAAATCGCCCGTTTGGCTTTACATCAATTGGTTTCGGATGGTCGTATTCACCCTGCCCGAATTGAAGAAGTAGTAGCGAAAACGAAAAAATCTTTGGAAGAAGAAATCGCTGAAACGGGAAGAAGAACATGCATCGATTTGGGAATTCACGGATTACATCCGGAATTAATCCGTATGGTTGGACGTATGAAATACCGATCTTCTTACGGACAGAACTTATTGCAGCATAGCCGCGAAGTAGCAAATCTTTGTGCGATCATGGCTGCTGAACTCGGCTTAAATGTAAAAGTGGCAAAACGTGCCGGATTATTACACGATATTGGTAAAGTTCCGGATGAAGAACCGGAATTGCCACATGCTATCCTGGGAATGAAAATAGCTGAGAAATTCGGTGAAAAACCGGATGTATTGAATGCAATCGGAGCTCACCATGATGAAATTGAAATGACAACCCTGATCTCGCCGATCGTACAAATTTGTGACTCCATTTCTGGTGCTCGCCCAGGTGCTCGTCGTGAAGTTGTAGAATCTTATATCAAACGGATTAAAGATCTGGAGAATTTGGCTTTGTCTTATGACGGGGTGAATTCAGCATATGCAATTCAGGCAGGTAGAGAACTTCGTGTTTTAGTGGAAAGTGAAAAAGTAACAGATTTACGGGCTGATGAATTATCGTTTGCAATTTCTCAGAAAATTCAAACGGAAATGACTTATCCGGGACAGGTAAAAGTGACCGTGATTCGTGAAAAACGTTCAGTGAATTACGCTAAATAAGGGAAGTTCGGCTTTCGATGATGGTCAAACGTCAGTATGGCCCCGGTGTAATGAAGTTTATATTGATATTGACAAAGGGTTGAATAATAAATGTGATTGATAGTGAATATCCCCATTGAGATTATACAGAGATTAAAAGATAAAACCATTTTGATAACCGGTGGTGCCGGTTTCATTGGTTCAAATTTGGCAGAGGCACTATTGAAAATAGGGGCCTCTGTTATTGTTTTGGATAATTTGGAAACAGGCCTTCAGTCGAATGTCGATAGATTGTCCCAATACGAAAATTGCCGTTTTGTAAACGGAGATATTTGTAATCCGGAGGATTACAGGCATTTATTAAAGGATGTGGATGCGATCTCTAACCAGGCCGCATTAGGGTCTGTTCCGAGATCTATAGAATTCCCCTTCAAAAACCATCACGTTAATGCAACTGGTTTTTTAACGATTCTTCATGAGGCACAATTGGCAAATGTAAAACGGTTTGTCTATGCGAGTTCCTCATCTGTTTACGGAGATTCCATTACCTCGCCCAAACAAGAAGGCCAGGAAGGAGCACTGCTTTCTCCTTATGCGGCTACTAAAAGACTAAACGAGGAATACGCCCAGGTTTATCATCAGTTGTATGGAATGGAAACAGTTGGTTTACGGTACTTCAATGTGTTTGGTCCGTACCAGGATCCAAATGGTGTTTATGCTGCTGCTATCCCGAAATTTTTAGATAAAATGCTTCGGGGAGAGGAAATTGTTATACATGGAGATGGGGAACAATCGCGAGATTTTACCTATGTAAATAATGCAATTTATGCAAATTTGTTATCCTTGGCTTCAGAAGACAAGGAAGCTTTAGGTCAGGCTTACAATGTAGCATGTGGACGGAGTCTAACGTTAAATGATCTGATTCAGAGCATGCAGGACGAATTGAAAGGATTGGGTGTAACAACGAAAAGTACGATTACTTACGGACCCCCAAGAAAAGGAGATATTAAGGATTCCTTGGCTTCAACAGCTAAGATGGAGCAATATTTGAATTATAAACCCCTATATACCTTTGAAGAAGGAATTAATGAATACCTTCGTCATGTGTTGCAATGCAAATAAAAGCATTAAAATCTGACTTTGTAAAATCTGTCCTGACTTTAATGACAGGTACCGTAATTGCTCAGTTGATTGCTTACCTCATTTATCCTGTACTCACCCGAATTTACTCCACGGCAGATATGGGGGAGTTGGGAGTTTATACGCGATTGGTTGCATTTATTGCAGCATTTGCAACTGCCCGTTATGAAGCAACCCTTCCGGTTGCAAAACAGGATAATCACGCATTTTCATTATATCGCTTGTCATTTCGGATCTCGCTGATTGTTCTCACGGCGGTTTTCCTGGTCGGACTGACTTATTATATGCTCAAACCATATAGTTTTTCCAATTACGTGTTCCTGGTGATTTCAGTCTTGAGTGCGTATGTCAGTGTTTGGATCAACCTGGGAACAAACTGGTCGGTGAGAAAAAAACTTTTCCGACAGATCTCCATCCAGCGCATGGTTAATTCTGTTTCAGTGAATACATTGAGACTAATCTTCGGTCTTTTGAACTGGGGTTCTTTCGGATTGATTTTCGGAACACTGCTCGGATCTTTTTTATCCGTTTTTTCTTTCGTCAGGACCTTTTTATCGAATAAAAAAGGAGATACTTCTTCCAGTGATTTGAAAAGAATGCGCATATTGGCTAAAAACTACAAATCGTATCCGACGGTGTACTTGCCGCATGTTTTATTGGATCTGGGAGTAGACCTGGCATTAGCTGCATTTATTGTGGAGTTTTATGGGAAAGGAACTTTTGGTTCTTACAGTTATGCGTATTTGATGCTAAAACTGCCTTTATCACTCTTCGGTCAGTCCCTGGGACAAGTCTTTTTCAATAAAAGTTCTGAATTGTTCAATAAGAAACAAGCTGTCTATCCATTGACTTTAAAAACACTCCGAACCCTGTTTTATATTTCGATTATTCCATTTACAGTACTTTTCTTTTTTGGAAGTGATCTTTTTGGGTTTGTTTTCGGTGAGAAATGGAGGGAAGCAGGAAGAATTGCGGAAATACTGGCCCCTGCTTTAATGCTGAATTTCATTGTTTCACCCATTTCATCCTTATCCCTGGTATTGTCTAAACAAAAATTGATGTTTGGTTTCGGTTTGATAGTAGCATTTTTCCAGTTGTTTAATTTCGGAGTTCTTCCGATTCTTTTAAAAACGATGGGAAAACTGAATTTAACCGATTCGGGATTTGATTCATTTCATTGGATTCTGGGCTTTAATTCTGTTTTATTGTCAATCATCTATTTGATTATCATTCTTCTTTTCCTGAAACTCACCAAAACGATAAAGACAGATGCTGCATAAAAGTATATTTGAATTGGAGAATATAAAAAGTTCAGATGTTCAAATTGAACCTTTTAGACTTTTTAAACCTTTTGAACTTCTTTAGCATGATAGTAATTGTTGATTATGGCCTGGGAAATTTAGGCTCGATAAAGAACATGCTCCAGTTTATAGGCTTTGACGCTGTAATTTCCAGTGATAAGGAGCAAATTTCGGCTGCAGGTAAACTTATTCTTCCAGGAGTAGGATCATTTGACCAGGGAATGAATAATTTGAATGAAAGAGGGTTGATACCGGTTTTAAATCAGCGAGTTTTGACAGATAAAGTTCCGATACTGGGAATTTGCCTGGGAATGCAGTTACTGGGTATGAAAAGTGAGGAAGGAATCCGACCTGGTCTTTCCTGGATCGATCTGGAAAGTAAAAAGTTCAATTCAACGGATTATAAATCATTTCCTGTTCCGCACCTGGGGTGGGATTATGTTTCGGCACCCGAACAGGGAAATAAACTGTTGAAAGGATTTGACGAAGAAACGAGATTCTATTTTGCTCATTCATACTTTGTAAAATGCAGCAATCGCAATGAAGTTGTTTTGGAAGCTGATTACATTCATAAATTTGATGCCGCAGTTCTGAAAGGACATATTGCAGGTGTTCAGTTTCATCCTGAAAAAAGCCATAGATTCGGCATGCAGTTATTAACCAATTTTATTTCCGAATTCTGATGGCTCTACCACGATGTATTCCGGTTCTTTTACTTCAGAATGGCGGCTTGGTTAAAACAGTTCAGTTTCAGAATTCAAGGTATATAGGAGATCCCTTGAATGCGATTCGAATCTTCAATGAAAAGGAAGTGGATGAACTTGTTTTTCTGGATATTGATGCTTCCGTTAAAGGAACTCCAATTCCTTTCGGACTGTTGAAGGAGATTGCGGAAGAATGTTTTATGCCATTGACTTATGGCGGAGGTATTAAAACAATAGAGGATATTCGTAAGATCATTCAAATCGGAATAGAAAAAGTAATTATCGGTTCGGAAGTTTTCGAGAATCCGGAGTTTTTAAAGCAGGCAGTGAGCGAATTTGGAAGTTCGAGTATTTGTGTTTCACTGGATGTCAGAAAAACACCTTCCGGTGAATATCGTTTGTATTCTAAATCAGGAACAAAAGCTACTGATTTGGATCTTGCCGATTTTTCCCGGAAACTGGATCAAATGGGAGTCGGAGAAATTTTAATTCATTCAATTGACAGGGAAGGTACAAGAAGCGGATATGATTTGGAATTGATTCAACTTATAAGGGAAGTTGTGAAAATCCCCTTGATTATTTCCGGTGGCGCAGGAACGATTGACCATTTATGCCAGGCAATTGAAATTGGGGCTACAGCAGTAGCAGCGGGAAGTATGTTTGTTTTTCATGGTAAACACCAAGCTGTGTTGATTTCTTACCTTGACAGCGCTTCTTTAAGCAGAATTCATTCAAGTGTTCGCCGGAAAAATTGATTAATAGGGCATTTCCCACTCAATGTTTTCTTCTTTAGCCAGTTTAACAAGTAATTTGAATTCGTCAGCAACTTGTTTTCGTGCTATATAGTTCTCTGGATGTATTAGAATTACGACACGCTGTTTTTTTGCTGTTTCAACTAATTGTTTAATAGAGTCAAAGCCAGGCAACCTATAATCTGGCTCGATCCAGAATATTTTTTCGTAGAAACCGTTTGTATCACTTAAGTCTTCTTCAGATTCACAGATACCATTTCCTGAAGGGAAAGCACAATCAAGTTCTTTTGCCCATTTCAGATACTTTTCCGGTTCAAAAGGTGGGTAATGATTTTTTCCTAGTTTTAATATTCCGGATCCATGTTTTGAAAAAGTACTAACGTTGACCCCTGGTAACTTGTTTCGAAAAGAATTCAGTTCAGATTTGAATGTTTCAAACGTTCTTGTGTTTTCAGCATGAAAGCCGGTCTTATGCTTCCCGGATGCCATTAATTTCAATACCTTTTCGTTTGGTCTTGTACACGTACGGTAGTAAAAATAGCCCTTTACAGAGTTCTTATTGCAAAATTCAAGGAATTGAATTTGATGAGAAAGATATGCTGGAGAACTCGTCAAAGCAAATCCTGCGTAATCTTCCATCAACTTACTGATTATTTTACGAAAAATAGTATGATTACCGTAGGGTTTATCTACATCAACTCTTAGTACAATACTCATTGATTTATTTATTATAAAGTCTTACACCATAACGGCGTAAATAGGATACAAATTCATCCAGTTTTTTTGATTTGGAAGCTTTGATTAACTGTTTGTTCAGATGGTCAATAATATGAATTCCTTTTTGGTTCAATACATCAATTTCCGTTTGGCTGAGAGAGCTGTTTAATAAAACAAGGATTGCTCCTTCGGGGAGATTATCAGTTGAGTCGATAGATAGAATAATCCCGTCTAAATTGATTTTATTTTTCTCTTTTTCCGCTATAGGAAGGTCTTTATAATCCAGGTAAGCATGAATAATTTCATTGAAACGCCCCAATTTTTCTTCGGGACTGATAGTCTGACCAATATTTTCTTTTATAATCTTTGCCGGACTGCCTCCGATTAAACTATTTGGTGGATAAGTTTTGTTCAGTAAAGAATTTCCTCCAACAATTGAATTGGTACCGATATGTGTATTTGGAAGAATAAAAACTCGCCATGGAATCCAAACATTGTCTTCAATGACCACTTTGCCAAAAGACACTCCGGCACCATCCAGGTAATTTGGCCATACACCATGAGTAAAAATCAATGTATGTCCACCAATTCCTACATTCTTTCCTATTTCAACACCATGCCCCGTATCAATCCAGCAAAAAGGAAAAACCCTGCTGTGATCATCCAGGATAATAGATGATTTTTTAGATTGTTCACCTTTTATAACAACCAATGGTGCTATATGAATATGTTTTCTGAAATCAACATTTTGAGTGGAGATGATAGATAGCGGTTGGATTTTCGAATAAGCACCGATTCTCAGCTTTTTTGTTTTTATTATACAGAAAGGACCAATGCTTACATTGTTTTCGATAATAACATCATTTGCAGTAAGTAAAGTCCCGATTCTGATACGTACTTTTTTTCCAATCTTTTGCCCCATAATCCTCCTGATTGGTTTATTAAGAAAAGAAGGGGTGAAAAAAAGAATATAGTTAAGGATGCTTTTCATATCGGGTATAAGCGCACAAAATAAAAACCGAAGATAGTTTTTTTTGATCAATTTAAATCATGAATTTTGGAATGAATGAAAAGTAAATTAGTCTTTATAAAGAGAAAATATTCGAGTATTCAAAGGAAATAGTTTATTTTGTCCTCAATGGAAAGATTAAAAATCGTAACAATTTTAGGCGCAAGACCTCAGTTTATAAAAGCGGCTGCTGTCTCTTCAACATTCAGTAAGTATTTTGATGAAATTTTAGTTCATACCGGGCAACATTACGATGCAAATATGTCGGATGTTTTCTTTGAAGAATTGAATATCCCGAATCCAAAATATCATTTAAATATTGGCTCGGGCTCACACGGCGCAATGACAGGTGCAATGCTGGCGGAAATTGAGAAGGTATTGGAAATTGAAAAACCGGATTTCGTTTTGGTTTATGGGGATACCAACTCAACAATTGCCGGATCTTTAGCGGCATCTAAGTTATTGATTCCGGTTATTCACGTGGAAGCAGGCCTGAGAAGTTTTAACAAGGCAATGCCGGAAGAGCAAAATCGAATCTTAACTGATCATATTTCGGATTTATTGTTTGTCCCGACTCAAACTGCTGTTGATCATTTGAAAAATGAAGGGATAACAAAGGGTGTTCATTTAGTTGGAGATGTTATGTACGATGGAATTTTACATTTTACTAAGATCGCCAGGGAAAAAAGCATGATCCTTGATGAGCTTCAGCTTCAGGAAGGATCGTTTTTATTGTGTACGATTCATCGGGCTGAAAATACGAATAGTTTGGAGCGACTAACTGCTATTGTTGCAGGCTTAAATGCGTGTAATGAATCGGTTGTTCTACCGTTGCATCCCAGAACATTGAAATATATTGCCGATTACGGATTAAAGCTGGGTGATAACATCCGGGTGATAGATCCGGTTGGATATTTGGACATGGTACGTTTGGAATCAACAGCTAAGAAAATTGTAACGGATAGCGGAGGTATTCAAAAAGAAGCTTTCTTTTTGGGAATTCCCTGTATTACGATGAGAGATGAAACCGAATGGGTTGAAACTGTTGATAATGGCTGGAATATCCTGGTGGGAGCAAACGAACAGAAAATAGTAGATGCGATTAAGAACTTTAATCCGACGAGCGAACGCTTAACTTATTTTGGGGAGGGAAATGCTGCGGAATTAATGATCGACCTGATTTTGAACTATAAAAATTAAGAAAACTGATGGGATCCAGATTATTGATTTTAACCCAATATTATCCTCCAGAGATAGGTGCCCCGCAAAATCGATTGCATGAATTGGCTGTGCGTTTAAAAGCCAAAGGAATGCATGTAGAAGTACTCACGGCAATGCCTAATTACCCCAAAATGCAAATCCATGAAGAATATAAAAATGGAAAGATTTTGGAGGAAGTCATCGATGGAATTCCGGTTCACAGATCAAAAATTTATGTTTCTGATTCCAAAGGAATAATTAAACGGCTGCTTAACTATTTTAGTTTCGTATATACATCCTGCAGAAGAGGCAAGAAATTGGAAAATTTCGATTTTTTAATGGTGGAATCGCCACCTTTATTTTTGGGATACTCTGCCATGAGACTTTCCAGGAAATTAAATGCAAAGCTCATTTTTAATGTCTCTGATCTTTGGCCTGAAAGCGCAGAAAAACTGGGCTTGGTTACAAATAAATTCTTATTGGGGCTGGCTTACAGGCTGGAAGCTAAGTGTTATCGGAGATCTTACCTGATTACCGGGCAAACACAAGGAATTGTAGATGATATCTCAAAACGCTTTCCGGAGAAAAAAGTGGTTTGGCTTCCTAATGGCGTCGATTTAAGCTTTTACAACCCGGCTGAAATCGAAAAGATTGGATACCGTGAAAGAAACGGACTCAAAGAATCCGATATTTTATTTTTCTACGGCGGGGTTGTTGGTTATGCCCAAGGATTGGATGTGATCCTGAACGCTGCTAAGCTGCTTGAAAATCGTCCCGAAATTCAATTTATCATTCAGGGGGCAGGGCCGGAAAAAGAACGGTTGTTGCAATTGAAAGAGGAACTGAAGGTAACAAATGTTCATTTTTTGCCTCCGGTTGAGAAGTCTGAAATGCCTGGTGTTTTGAAGGAAATCAACGTTGCGGTCATTCCACTTAGGAAATTGGATCTATTTGAAGGAGCAATTCCTTCTAAAGTATTTGAAACGCTGGCAATGGAAGTTCCTATTCTTTTGGGAGTAAATGGTGAAGCAAGATTGCATTTTGTGGATAAGGCCCAGGCTGCCATTTTTGTTGAACCTGAAAACGCATCCGTTTTGGCCGAAAATGTTTTACTGCTTGCTGATAATCCGGAATTGGCCACGGAAATGGGTAAGAATGGCAGAAAATATGCTGAGTTTCAATTCAATCGTGATGTAATTGCTTCGAACTTTCTGAAAACATTAAATGCTTAAATACATAAGTGGGGCCTCTATTTGTCTCGCTTGTAATTTACCCCGTATTTTTTTGGTTAACTTTATTTAAAATTAATGCAATGATTCCATTTTCACCTCCCAGAATAGATCAAAGAGTAATTGATGAAGTAACCAGGGCTTTAACTTCAGGCTGGATCACAACAGGTCCGAGAACGAAGTTGTTTGAAAAACAATTGACCGAGTATTGTGGAAACAAGTGCACTGTTGCAGTAAATTCCTGGACAGCAGGAATGGAGGTCGTATTGCGCTGGTGGGGAATTGGTCCCGGAGATGAGGTGATTATCCCGGCAATTACTTATTGTGCTTCTGCGAATGTGGTGATCCATACCGGGGCAAAACCAGTCATGGTTGATATTAATCCGGATGATTTTAATGTTTCTGTGGAGGCAATCCGAAAAGCGATTACTCCAAAAACGAAGGTCATTATGCCCGTTGATATTGCCGGTTTCCCCTGTGATTACGATGGAATATTTGCACTTGTAAACGATCCGGCTATAAAAAGCATGTTCCAGGGAAATTCGGATTATCAGAAGAAATTAGGACGTATTTTGGTTGCGTCGGACGCAGCTCATTCTTTTGGTGCAACTTATGGTGGCAAACGATCCGGAAGTATTGCTGATATCAGCTGTTTTTCATTTCATGCAGTAAAGAACCTTACAACGGCTGAAGGAGGAACCATGTCGATTAATTTACCGGATACTTTCGATCATGAAGCGATCTACAAAGAGCTGTGTATCAAGATTCTTCACGGTCAAAGTAAAGATGCGCTGGCAAAAGCACAGAAAGGGAATTGGCGTTATGATGTTGAGGAACCGGGATTCAAATGTAACATGACGGATATCCAGGCGGCCATCGGATTAGTGGAATTGGACCGCTTCCAGGAGAATATGGATCGGAGAAAAACGATTTGCCTGGCTTATAACGACGGATTAAAGAATGAGTCATGGGCCATTCTTCCTAAATTGAAGGATGAGAAACGGGAAACATGTTATCACTTGTATCAATTGAGAATTGCAGGGGCTTCCGAGCCACAAAGAGACGCGATCATGCAGGCAATTTTTGATCAGGACGTATCCGTGAATGTTCATTTTCAACCGCTCCCAATTTTGACAGCTTATAAAAAGAGAGGATATAAAATAGAAGATTACCCGGAATCCTGGAATGCTTATGCAAACGAGATCACATTGCCGGTGTTTTTTGATCTGACTGACGAACAGGTTCAGATTGTGATTCAAGCAGTTAAAACAGCAGTTAAAACAGTATTGGGATGATGAAACGCTTGTTCGACATCTTCGTTTCGCTGATAATTTTAGCTATTTTTCTTCCGTTTGGAATTTTGATAAGCCTGGCTATTGTTTTGGAGAGCAAAGGTGGAGCTTTTTATCGCCAGAAACGAGTAGGGAAGAACGGTGTTTTATTCAAATTGTGGAAATTTCGCACCATGCGCGTGGATGCCGACAAGCAAGGTAAATTAACCGTAGGCATGCGTGATCCGCGAATCACACGTGTGGGTTATTTTATCCGGAAATCAAAACTGGATGAATTTCCGCAATTTATAAATGTATTAACGGGTGAAATGAGTATTGTTGGCCCCCGGCCGGAAGTACAGGAGTATGTTGATTTGTATACCTCCGACCAGCGGATGGTGCTTTCAGTTAAGCCCGGAATTACCGATTATGCTTCGCTGGAGTATTTCAAAGAAAATGAATTGCTGGGTCAATCCGAAAACCCGAGAGAAACTTATATTCATGAAATTATGCCGGCCAAAATTGAATTGAATAAAAAATATATCGCTAATCCGACCCTGAGCCAGGATATAAAAATCATGTGGCTGACTTTTCTGAAAATGATCCGCTGATTTGAAAACATCAGGAATATAATACGTCTGTATCCCTTGCTGTATAAGAGCTGTTCGCAATATCGCGATCCCGATAGCTATCGGGATGCAACCTTGAATGAAGAACTACAACTATTTCTTAAATACAAGATAAACAGCGATCAATATCAATAAGAAAGCTACTGCGTGATTCCATTTGAGAGCTTCATCCTTGAAGAAGATCAACGAAAAAACCATGAAGATAAGAATGGAGGCAACTTCCTGGATGATCTTTAGCTGGATGAGTGAAAATGGTCCGCCATTTCCCTGGTAACCCAACTTATTAGCCGGAACCATGAAAATGTATTCGAAGAAGGCAATTCCCCAGCTCGTTAGGATCGTTATTGCAAAGACCCATATCCCCGTTTTTTTAGCATCTGCATTGTCTCTCAAATGACCATACCAGGCGTAAGTCATAAACGAATTGGAAATAAGTAATAATGCAATGGTAAGAAGTGCTCTCATGATTCCTTTTTTTTGGATAAATGCAAAGGAATAAAAAAATCCCCTGGCTAAGCCGAGAGGATTTCAATTAATTTATAGGCAATGATCACGTGCCTGCTTTAAATCTTTTTGAACTTGTTAATCTGACATTCTAATTCTTATAGACATTTTTCTTTTCGATTCGTCCGTCTGCACTTTCTATGTAAACAAAGATCCATCCTGCGGGTAAGTCATGAAGTGAATAACACCAGTTTGGCATAGCATGATTTTTCAAGACCTGGCCATTCAGATCGATTAAGGTTACATCTTTGATTTCCAGGGAAGAAGAAATCATAAGTAAATCACTTGTTGGGTTCGGGTAAACTTTCAATTCCCAACTTGGTAATTGACTTTCTTCGGGAGGATCGATACTTTGTGCTGATAATGAGCTGGAAATAAGGAGTAGCCCACCTAATAAAACTGCGGTTTTCATGGCTTTTGGATTTACTTCCATAATGCGTCAAATTATTAAAGGTTACACAGGAATTGAAAATTTAGCTCGGTGATTTTGACTCCGCTCGGCCACCTATCTAATAATAACTAATTTTCAATCGCAAAAAGGTCACTGAGGGGAGTCGAAGTGATCTTTTTAAATTAATTTTAAGTCATGGTAAAACCAATTAAACTCTCCGAAGCAAATGCTGATTTTTTTGATCGGGTGTATCAGGTTGTACGGCTGATTCCCCGCGGAAGAGCCACTTCGTATGGTGCAATTGCCAAGTATTTGGGAGCGAAAAGTGGGAGCAGAATGGTGGGCTGGGCAATGAATGCTGCTCACAAACTGGAAAATGTTCCGGCTCAAAGGGTCGTTAACAGAAACGGTTTGCTAACTGGAAAAATGCACTTTGAAACACCGACAAAGATGGAAGAATTACTCAAATCAGATGGAGTAGAAGTCCGGAACGATCAAATTGTAAATTGGAAAGAAATCTTTTGGGATCCGATGACCGAATTAAACATCGATTAAGGAAACTTTGAAATTAATTTTTGTTCCCGGTTCGCATGAATTTCACAATCAGTTCTGTAATTGGCAACCTGCTCATTGAATAACTCTTCATTTCCGGAAAGATGTGAACGAAAGGAAAGTTCTTCTTGGATTGCCTCCAGTGTTGTATAACTGTGAGAAATGGTTTCCATTTCCCCCATTTGATTTAATAATCCACGTTCCTTTTCAACTAATTTTTGCGCATATTCTACCTGGCGCTCATATTCCGATTGGCATGAACTCATAAACGCAAGAATTGAAAGGACGTGCAGTAGCTTTTTCCTTTTCATAATGCAAATGTACGCACAAACCAATTAATTAAAAAAATAATATGTTTTCCCATAATCGTTAAATATTCATTTTTTCTGATAGAATATTCAAATTAATAATCTTGCGATTCTATTTTCCACTCAAGATAACTGATTACATTTGTGGGAATGATTTTAGTAACTGGATCGACCGGGCTTCTCGGATCACATGTGGTCGTTGAATTGCTTCATAAAGGCTATGAGGTAAGGGCACTGTTTCGTGAGGAAACCAGGAAAGAAATAGTTTATCGCTTATTGGATTTCTATTATCCGGAACAAAAAGAAACATTACTTCAAAAATTAAGTTGGTTTCAAGGGGATATATTGGATTTGACGGATGTTGAAGATTCCTTGCGTGGCATTTCGAAAGTAGTTCATTGTGCTGCACTTGTTTCGTTTCACAGAAGGGACTTTAACTTGCTTTTCAAAGTCAATAGACAAGGGACTGCGAATATGGTCAATTTTGCATTGAATTCGGAAGTAAATCAATTCATTCATGTTTCTTCAACGGCGGCAATAGGAAGCGACTCGCAATTCACGGATGGCCTGAAGCGCGAATCAAACCTGTGGAATCCCAACGATGAGGTGAGCGGATATTCCCTTTCCAAATTTAGCGCGGAAAAAGAGGTCTGGCGTGCAAAGGAAGAAGGTCTGAATGTTTCTATCGTCAATCCGAGTGTGATGTTCGGTCCCGGATCCTGGGAAGAAAGTTCTTTAAAAATATTCAGAACACTCCATAGAGGATTGAAATATTATACGAAAGGCTCTAATGCCTTTGTGGATGTGCGGGATGTCACACGATTCATTTTAAAACTGGTTGAAACTCAAAAAACCGGGGAACGTTACCTGGTTACAGGTTCCAATCTTAAGTTTAAAGAATTGTTTGATCAGATCTGCAGCCAGCTGGATGTGAAAGCTCCGTATAAGTTAGCAGGGCCCTTTCTAATCCGTTTTGCATGGCGTTTGTCCGGTATTCTTGGCAGGCTTCAGGGAAAACGACCCACAATTACCAAGGAAAGTGCCCGCAGTTCGCAAAATGACTCTCAATTCTCTAATGAGAAATTACTAAAAGATTTTCCTGATTTTGAGTTTACAAAATTAGAAGATACAATCGCAGTTACGATCAAAGGAAGAATGGATTGAATTCGAAAAGTTTGACAATTTATATCCAGATAGCTGTCCGGACATTTAGACTTTTAACTGCCCGCCTTTAATTATTTTTCCTGCTTTCCGCAAGGTCGAAATTAATCTGCTCAATGTAATTCAGGATCTTTTCACGTCCAAACTTGGATTCGCTGGATGTGGTGAAAACCGGAGGAAGTGCCTCCCAGGTCTTCAGCATTTCCTTTTTATAAGCTGCCAGGTTTTTCTGCAATGCGGAACTTGAAAGTTTATCGATTTTCGTGAAAACGATGGAGAACGGAAGTTGCTCTTCGGCACACCAGGTCATGAATTCCAAATCTATTTTCTGTGGTTCCAGACGCGAATCAATCAGTACAAAGGTGTTGATTAACATCTCTCTTCTAGTCAGGAATTCAGAAATGAATTTTTCCCACTGATTTCTACTCGATTTCGAAGCTTTTGCGTACCCGTATCCCGGTAAATCGACCAAATACCACTCGTTGTTAATTAAAAAGTGATTGATCAATTGCGTTTTACCCGGTCTGCCGGAAGTTTTCGCCATGTCTTTTTTATCAACCAGCATGTTGATCAGGGAAGATTTCCCAACGTTCGAACGACCGATAAAAGCGTACTCGGGCTTTCCGTCTGTCGGGCAAAGTTTGATGTCTGTATTGCTGATGATGAATTTGGCGTCCTTGATAATCATTACTTCTGTATTTGACTGCAAAGTTAAGAGAATATTTTGGCTTAACGTAAGCCTTCAAAATACGGCAAATGAAGTATTGAATGGTTTATTGAACAGGACTAAGTTTGTAATAACCAATAATTAAGAACTTATGAAAAATTCAAAGACAAGTTTGTTTGTTTTAGTCTGCTCACTGAGCATGTTAATATCCTCTTGCAAAAAGGAAGATATCCTTCCGGAAGAACCGGCTCCAACTCCGGTAAGTACACCAACCGGAAGCACTACGCCGACACCAATCGGCGCCGACGGGGTGATGTGGGCAATTAAATCATCAAGCACGGTTCAGGGTTTTACCATTGAGATTGGAACAGCAGTTGGGATCTTTATGAATGGAACAACTGACCTGGTGAATGTAGGAACGGTTTCGGTTAATTCTCAGAATTTAACTGCATCTTCAAACAACGCTTATACTTTTGCGCCTAATCAGACCATGCCAACCGGATTGGATTTCTCTTCTTCAACGGATTGGTCAGTTTCCGGTGGGAACGGACATGCAGCTTTCACTTACGATGCAAGTTCCCTGGTTTTCCCCAGCGGATCAGCAATCACAAGTTCTGCCACTGTGACTAAAGCGAACGGATATACATTGAGTTGCTCTTCAGTTTCTGCTGCGGATTCTACCTTATTTATTATCGGAAATGTGTCAAAAACACTGGCTGGAAGTGTGAACTCCTGTACTTTTTCTGCTTCTGAATTAAGCGGTTTAAGTGCGGGCAGTTCTGTAGCAATGATTGTCCCTTATAAATTAATGCAGACAACAATTAATGGGAAAAATTACTATTTCGGTAAAGAGCGCGTGAACCAATTGTCAGTAACGATCGAATAATTAAAACCAAAAACCAACCTGAAACGTGGGAGACTTTCTTCCACGTTTTTTTGTTTCTAACTTTTGTGGAATACCTTTACAATCATTAAATAGGATCGTGGGTCAGCAACAGGTGAAGGTTATTTATGAAGATGAACAATGTTTGGTAGTAAATAAGCCCAACAACCTGATTGTGCATCATTCATACTACGCAAGGAATATTGAAGAAACTTCCCTGACTGATTTGATCCGGGAGCAGGGGTGGATAGAAGCGAGTCCGGTGCACCGACTGGACCGTAAAACTTCCGGACTGATTCTTTTTGCGAAGAAAGCAGAGTGGGTTGCTGGTTTCCAGCTTTTATTCGAAAACGGGGTCATCGAAAAAAAATACCTGGCACTTTTACGTGGTCATGTGGAAACAGAAGGAGTGATTGATTCTCCGGTAAAGAATGACAGGGGGAACTACAAAGAAGCACTGACAAAGTATAAATGCCTGGAGCAATTTGAACGGGACTATCTGATTCCGCCTTACGAAAAACAGCGCTATAGCCTGGTGGAAATGATTCCGGTTACCGGAAGAATGCATCAGCTGCGTATTCATGCAAACAAAATTGCGCATCCGATCATTAATGATCCGAAATATGGAAATCGTCATCATAATCATTATTTCCAAAACGAATTGGGTATCGACGAATTATTTCTGCATGCACATAGTCTGAAATTCAGGCAGCCCTTTTCTGATCAATGGATAGAACTTCAAGAGCCCCTGCCGGATTTTTGGAGACGGTTTCTCACATAAGGAAAAAGCCCCGGCGTAAACGACGGGGCTTTTCTACTACAACTTAACCTAACTAACTCTTGCGTAAGAGTATCTTCGAGTCATACTGTTTTGTTTTGGACAAAACATGCTGCTCAATATCTTTTGTTTATCTAAGCAATTTTGGTGAATCGACTGGAAAAGTTGAAAATCTTCGAAGATTAACGAATTTCCCAGTCGTATTCAGTTCTAAAAGTCATCTGATAGCTGTCAGACAGAGTCCCTATTTTTTTTCAAAACGGTTTGCCTGTTCAGCTTCGTCTCTGACTCGTTGCGAATAGTGTATGACAAATGTACACTGTTAGTTCCGTTCGTACAACCGTATAAATACTGAAAATGAAAATGTGGTTTTCCGCAAGTAAATCGATTTTGTATTCCATTACTTTGCTGAATTACACCGTAAGCAGCTGTTATTCAGTGTATTTCACGTTTTCTTCTATTTCTTCAAAATGTTGTCAAAATTTTCATTTTTCAGGGATTTTAAAGTGATTCTTGGAGTTTTACTCTTGTTCGTCCCATAAACTTCTCTTTTAAAGGGCAGCTTCTCCGCTTTAAGGATCCAAATATGGAATAAGAAGCCGATGCTAATCTGATTGAATTCGTTTTTTGTTTGACTAATAAGGAAGCAAACCCTTATTAATCAAATATTTATTTCCCCGTCTTTCTCGCTTCGGAAGTCCCGGATCTTATTCATTTATTATGTGTCAAAAACCACTATTTTTCCACAATTTGTCATTACTTACCACTTTTTACCACTTCAGTTTGAAATCATAAAAAATCAGCAAAATCAATAGATTTGATTAAAAATTTGTAACCTTGTAAGTGTTGTTAACGTTAGAAGTTATCAACAAAGTGTAATTGAGTGGTAAAAAGTGGGTTATTCTCCCTAATTTTACCCATTATTAATAGCTATGGCTGGACTTGTAGGAGAATTTGAGGTGAAGCTGGACGGAAAAGGAAGATTCCTTTTTCCTGCTGGTTTACGCAAGCAACTTTCTCCGGAAGCTCAGGAACAATTCATGTTGAATAAAGGCTTTGAAGAATGTTTGACTCTTTACCCCATGAACGAATGGGAAAAATTGTCAGTGAAATTGTCAAAGCTGAATTTGTTCAAACCACAAAACCGAATGTTTTACCGCTTGTTCCATCAGGGGGCAAAGCAAATCGCGCTGGACAATGCAGGTCGCGTTTTGATTCCGGTAATGCATATGGAGCGTGTGGGTTTGGATAAAGATGTTATGCTGATTGCATACAACGACCGAATTGAGATCTGGGACAAGTCTAAGTACTTCCAACTGATTGATGGAAACATGGCTGATTTTGCTGATTTGGCAGATGAAGTAATGGGTGATTTGGGGAATGATGACGAATAACGACGCGACATATCACGTGCCTGTCATGTTGCAGGAGTGTCTTGATGGATTGGCTATTAATCCGGATGGGATTTACGTAGATGTTACCTTTGGTGGTGGCGGCCATTCCCGCGCAATTTTCGAAAAACTTTCTCCAAAAGGAAAGCTGATTGTTTTTGATCAGGATCCGGATGCTAGGGCAAATGCATGGGAAGCTCCGAATTTTCATTTTGTAGCGGCCAATTTTGCTTTTCTGAAAAATCATTTACGCGCAATGGGGATTCCTGCTGTTGACGGGATTCTGGCTGACCTGGGGGTTTCGTCTCATCAGTTTGATGATGCGAAGCGCGGGTTTTCAATTCGTTCCAATGAAGTGTTGGATATGCGTATGAATCAGGCGGGCGATTTTACCGCTGCGAAAATTGTTCAAACCTACGATGAGGAACAATTGGCTGCGATTTTCAGAAAATACGGTGAATTGGATCATCCTTTCAAAACTGCTGTTGAATTAGTGAAAGCGAGAAACAGGTCTAAGATCAAAACGACCGGGGAATTGATGGAGGCTTTGATGCCGGTTGCTCCGAAGTTTAAGGATCATAAATTCTTTGCGCAGGTGTTTCAGGCGCTTCGAATTGAGGTGAACCAGGAAATGGATGTGTTGGAGAAATTCCTGTTGCAAACACCTGAAGTGCTGAAGCCGGATGCTCGCCTGGTGGTGATGTCATATCATTCCCTGGAGGATCGTTTGGTGAAAAACCTGATGAAGCGCGGGAGCCTGGATGGTTCGATTGAGAAAGATTTTTTCGGGAAAGTATTGAAGCCTTTTGAAGAGGTGAATAGAAAGCCGATCCTACCGAGTGAGGAGGAGATTCAGCGAAATACACGTGCGCGCAGTGCGAAGTTGAGGATTGCTAAAAGAGTGGAAGATGGAAAATGAGTACAGGGAACGGGAGGATGTGAATCCGATGGATGCTGTGCGGGGGAAATCATCTCGTGAAAAGTATTCAACGGAAATGCCGAAAGAGAAGCCGGGTAAAAAAGAGTCGGTGAAGAAAACTGAGGCAAAGCCGAAAATGGAAAACAGTTCGACTCCCAGAGAAAAGGTTAAGCCGACTGCAGCTGCAAAGCCGCGTCGTCAGAATATTTTGATCCAGGTGTTGAACGGGGAGATCCTTACACGGGATTTCGTATTGAATAATTTAACCTTCATTTTCTTTATTCTGTTGTTGCTGATGCTGATGGTCGCGAAAGGGTACTACGGGAAACAATTACAGAAAGATATTACGGATCTGCAGGCGGATGTGGATGCACAGACTGCTGAATATATTGAGAACAAAGCGCATTTGGAAGAATCGACTTCGCGTTATCGCTTGGTTCAGGCATTGGAAAAAAGGGGGTTGAAGGAAACGGTCAATCCGGCGAAAGTAATACGATTAAAGCGGGCAGACAATGAGTGATAAAAAAGACTTGATGTGGCGGGCTTACCTGGTTTACATAGGTTTTTTCATTGCCTTGATTGTAGTGGTTGTTAAAACAATCATGATCCAGTCGGAAGGCAGTGCTTCGCTGTTTACAGCTACAAAAGAAAAAATTCCCACCCGGACGGTGAAAAAATACCCGCGTCGGGGGGAGGTTTTAGATAGAAATTATACGCCGTTGATTACATCGGTATCGTTCTTTGACATACACATGGATCCTAGTGTAGTGGATCAGGAGATCTTTGATAAGGAGATCAGCGATTTGTGCCAGGGCTTGAATAAGGTGTTCCGTGAAACTTCTGCACGTGATTTTGAAAATTACATCCGGAAGGGAAGGTCCAGAGGGCGACGATTTATAACTATTAAGTTAAAAGCAACAAATGAGCAGCGGAATCGCTTGAGAGAGCTGCCTATTTTTAAGCTGGGAAGAAACAAGGGTGGTTTGATTGATACGGAAGAGCATTTTGTATCGAAAAGACCACATGGCGAAATCCTGAAAAGAACACTTGGGTATTATCGTGCAAGTGAAGGAGGCTCGAAAGAGTTGCGTGTTGGTATTGAGGGAGCTTTTAATGAGGTTCTGGCCGGTGAGCCGGGGGAAGAGATCGAACAGCGCATTTCTTCGGGATGGAAAAGGACAGGTAAAATGATTCGCGAACCGATTGAAGGAGCTGATCTGATTACTTCATTTGATATGGATATCCAGGAAGTTGCGCACTCGGAGTTGTATCGCCAGTTGAAAAACCAGGGGGCGAAAAGTGGTTGTGTTATCGTAATGGATGTAAAAACCGGTTTTGTTCGCGCGGTATCAAATCTACAAATGGCTTCTGATGGTGAGTACCACGAATTGTACAATCACGCAATCGGGACGAAAGAAGTTCCGGGTTCTACCTTTAAGCTGGCTGCCTTGATGGCGGCCCTTGAAGATCAAAAGATCAGCCTGGATGATACGGTGAATGCGGTTGGCGAATATCAATTCTACGACCTGAAATTGAAAGATTCGAATCCGTACGGTTATGGAAGAATTACTATCCGCAGAGCATTTGAATTGTCTTCGAACGTGATTGCGCGTGTCATTCACAGGGCATACCGCAATGATCCGCAGGTGTTTATTGATCGTTTGCGTTCGTTTGGAATCGGGGATTCACTTGGAATTGATTTACAAGGTGAGCCCAGACCAACATTGTATGCACCGGGAACGAAACAATGGTCGGGAATTTCTCTTCCCTGGATGTCGATCGGTTACGAAGTGCAGCAAACGCCTTTGCAAACTTTGGCATTTTACAACGCGGTTGCAAACAACGGGACCTTGGTTCGTCCGCAATTTATAGAGCATATTCGCCGCGGACAACGTATTGTGAAAACATTTAAACCGATTGTACTTCGTCCGAAAATTTGTTCCGATAAAACGCTGCGATCGATGCAGGAATGTTTGAAGGGAGTTGTGAAGCGCGGAACAGGTAGTGCTTTGAAATCGGCTCTTTTCGATATTGCGGGTAAAACGGGAACTGCGGTAGTTCAAAATGCAGATGGTCGTTACGGGGAAGATGGAAACAAAACATATCAGGCCTCTTTCGTTGGATATTTTCCGGCAGATGAGCCGCTTTACTCTTGTATCGTTGTTGTGGCTGCTCCATCGAAAGATATTTATGGGGCAACTGTTTCGGGAACAGTGTTTTCGGCTATTGCAAATAAGGTCTATTCCAATTCATTGAATTACCACAAAGCAATCAACGAAGAGAAAAAACGGGTGGATGATGCTCCACTGATCAAAGACGGGAACATCAATGACCTGCTGGTTGTATTGAAACGCTTGCATTTGCCATATCAAATGGATGCTTACAGCGAATGGTCACGGGTTCGGACTTCAGATTCTCATATCTCGATTGTTCCCCGAAAGATCTCTTCAACTACAGTTCCAAGTGTGTCGGGTTTAACAGCGAAAGATGCGGTTTACCTGATCGAGCATTTGGGAATGCATGTGTATGTCCGTGGAAGCGGAAGAGTAGTAAAACAAACAATTCCTGCCGGATCACCAGTGGTTCGGGGAGGATTAATGGAATTAATATTGGAATGAAAACCTTAAATGAAATAGCAAAAGCAACGAAAGTTACTCAGTGGATCGGCCCAGCTGATGTGACTGTCTCTGCGCTTGTTTCAGATTCAAGAAAGGCAGTTTCAGGAACGCTTTTCATTGCCGTAAAAGGAACAAGAGTGGATGCGCACGACTTTATTTCTCAGGTTATCGGGAAAGGTTGCACCGCAATTGTTGCCGAGAGAGCTGTTGAAGTTCCGGCACATGTAACTCTGCTGATTGTTCCGAATACAGCTTTGGCTCTTGGAGAGCTGGCTCATGCGTTTTACGATTATCCGTCCCAGTCCTTACAGTTGGTTGGTATTACCGGGACAAACGGTAAAACGACGACTACCACTCTCTTGCATGATTTGTATACAGAGTTGGGGTACAAAGTAGGATTACTTTCCACAGTTGTGAATCTAATTGGTAAAGAAGTTATTCCGTCGACACATACAACACCGGATCAGATTGCATTGAATGCTTTGCTGGCAGACATGGTAGCACAGGGATGTTCTCATTGTTTCATGGAAGTAAGTTCCCACGCTATTTCTCAACACCGGATTGCAGGTTTGGTTTTCAAAGGAGGTGCGTTTACGAATATTACGCATGATCATTTGGATTATCACGGCACTTTCAAAGAATACATTGCTGCCAAGAAAACCTTCTTTGATGAATTAACGAAAGATACTTTTGCTTTAGTCAATGCAGATGACAAGAATGGAATGGTGATGGTTCAGAATACCAAAGCTAAGGTTTCCACATTTGCGCTGAAAAGCCATGCAGATTTCAAGGTAAAGGTTTTGGAGAACAGTTTCAGCGGTTTGCTTCTGACAGTGAATGGAATCGAATTGTGGACGCGTTTGATAGGAGATTTCAACGCATACAATATCGCAACAGTATATGGGATCAGCCAGTTGCTGGATTCCGATTCAACAGAGGTTTTAACGGTTCTCAGCAAATTGGAAGCTGTTGACGGACGATTTCAATTCACCAAGAGCGAAACGGATATCACTGCAGTTGTGGATTATGCCCACACGCCTGATGCTTTGGAGAATGTTTTAAAAACGATTGAAAATATTCGCACGCGAAACGAGCAGGTTATCACGGTAGTTGGTTGCGGTGGCGATCGCGATGCGATGAAAAGACCTGAAATGGCGCGAATAGCCTGTGAATTAAGTAATAAGGTCATTTTAACTTCAGATAACCCTCGAACAGAAGACCCGGCTGAAATTTTGAAACAAATGGAAGCTGGTGTCGGAGCACACCAAAGTATGAAGGTCCTTTCCATTTTGGATCGCGACCAGGCCATTAAAACTGCTGTTTCCCTGGCACAGGCAAAAGATATTATTCTGATTGCCGGGAAAGGACATGAAAAGTACCAGGAAATTAACGGGGTGAAACATCCCTTTGATGATTTCGAAGTTGTAAAAAATTACTTCACTAAACTGAAAAAATAAGAATCCGCCGCGGCGGATGATAATTGTCAAGCGTTAGCGCAGATAAAATGAATTTTAAATAGAAAGACATGTTAACATACCTCTTTAATTATTTAGAACAATTGGATTTCCCGGGAGCGGGGCTTTTCCATTACATCTCATTCAGGGCTGCAATGGCGTTGATTACTTCATTGATTGTGTCTATTATTTTCGGAAAGCGCTTGATCAACTTGCTGCGTCGTCAGCAAATCGGGGAAACTGTTCGTGATCTTGGATTGGCTGGCCAGATTGAGAAATCAGGGACTCCGACAATGGGAGGTATTATTATTCTTTCTGCAATCCTGATCCCAACACTTTTGTTTGCAAAGCTGCATAATGTATATGTGTTTACGATGCTTCTTGCAACCGTTTGGCTGGGAATAATCGGTTTGATAGATGATTACATCAAAGTATTTAAAAAGAACAAAGAAGGATTAAAAGGGAAATTTAAAGTTGTAGGTCAAATCGGTGTGGGAATTATTGTCGGCTCAATTTTGTACTTCCATCCGGATGTACAGGTTCACAAAAAGGTGCCTGCAAACTATCACCTGCAGTCGGGTGAATCCTTCGTGACTCATCAGCACTCGAAAGATATCGTTGATACGATTCCTTCGAAATGGATTGTGACACGCGATATGACTACTACCATTCCATTCGTAAAGAACAACGAGTTCAATTACAACTGGTTGATCGGTGATATCGATAAATCCTATGGATGGATGCTCTTTATTCCATTTGTGATTATTGTGGTCATTGCTGTTTCAAACGGGGCAAATATGACCGACGGACTCGATGGCTTGGCCACCGGAACAAGTGCAATTGCTGGAATTGCATTGGCCGTTTTGGCCTATGTAACTTCCAATGTGCATTTCGCCGATTATCTGAATGTGATGTACGTTCCTTACGCTGAAGAACTCGTGATATTTATTGCGGCATTTGTGGGGGCTTGTATCGGCTTTTTGTGGTACAACAGTTATCCGGCGCAGGTCTTCATGGGAGATACCGGAAGTTTGGCTTTGGGGGGAATCATTGCGGTATTTGCAATCTCTATCCGTAAGGAATTATTGATCCCGGTGTTGTGCGGAATTTTCTTGGTCGAGAACTTGTCTGTCATCATGCAAGTCGGTTATTTCAAATACACGAAAAAACGATTTGGTGAAGGACGAAGGATTTTCAGAATGGCTCCTTTGCATCATCATTACCAGAAAAAAGGCTTGCACGAGGCGAAAATTGTTTCCCGCTTCTGGATCGTAGCAATTCTCTTGGCAGTTGTATCAATCGTAACTCTGAAACTACGTTAATGAACATTCGAAACAAAATAGTGGTTGTTTTGGGCGCTGGCGAAAGTGGTGTCGGTGCTGCGATTCTTGCAAAAGTAAAGGGTGCGAAGGTCTTCGTTTCCGATTTTGGGAGTATCAAGGATTCGTTTCAGACGGAATTGAATGCGCATCAATTGGAATGGGAGCAGGGATCGCATACGATGGATCGTATCCTTGAAGCTGAATTGGTGATTAAGTCCCCGGGAATTCCTGAGAAGGCCCCGGTTATGAAAGCAATTCGCGAGAAAGGGATCAAAGTGATTTCCGAGATCGAATTTGCAGGTTATTTCACTACGGCACGAAAAATATGTATTACCGGAAGTAACGGGAAGACTACTACCACCATGCTGATCCATCACATGCTAAAGAAAGCAGGTTTGAAAGTGGGATTGGCCGGAAATGTAGGGTATAGTTTCGCTAAGCAGGTTGCATTGGAAGATAATGAAATCTACGTGTTGGAACTAAGTTCGTTCCAGCTGGATGATATGGAAGATTTCAAAGCAGAAATTGCAATTCTGACAAACATAACTCCGGATCATTTGGATCGCTACGAATACAACATGCAGTTGTATGTGAACTCGAAGTTCCGGATTCTGAACAATCAAACGGCAGATGACTATTTCATCTATAACGCAGACGATAAAACAATACTCGCCGAACTGGAGAAACGCTCCGTTCCGGCAAAAAAACTTCCCTTTTCATTGACACAGGAATTTGAACAGGGAGCATATGTAGCAAACAAACAACTCATCATAAACTTTAACAATCAATTCACTATGTCTATACATGAACTAGCTTTGAAGGGTAAGCACAATACCCAAAATTCCCTGGCTTCCGGGCTTGCGGGAAGAATCCTTGATATTCGCAAGGAAATCGTGCGCGAAAGTTTGGCTGACTTTGTAAATGTGGAACACCGTCTGGAGTTCGTTGCAAAGGTTTGCGGCATTGAGTTTATCAATGATTCAAAAGCAACAAATGTCAATTCAACGTGGTTTGCATTGGAAAGTATGGAGCAGCCAACTGTTTGGATCGTTGGAGGTGTCGATAAAGGGAATGATTATTCCGAATTGGTCGAATTGGTAAAAGAAAAGGTAAAAGCAATTATCTGCCTTGGAAAAGACAATCAGAAGATCATCGATACGTTTTCCGATCATGTAGAAACAATCGTTGAAGCAGGTTCTGCAATGGAGGCTGTGGCTTACGGTTACCGTTTAGCAAAGAAAGACGAAACAGTTTTGTTGTCGCCTGCTTGTGCTAGTTTTGACCTGTTCGAAAATTACGAAGACAGAGGAAATCAATTTAAAGAGGCAGTGCGTTCACTTTAATCCGCCGGTCATGGAAATTAAAAAGGTTGATCAGCAAGCCCAACTGCTTCAGGCCCGAAAGGAGTCGCTTGATGCAGCTGAGAGAATGTCCCTGAGACCCTTGGGTAAACTTTGGGGAATGGATGTATTCACATGGTATAAACCAGCTGTTGTTGAACTTTCTGCAACAATTTCCACCTTCCCGTTTCCGGTTTTCTGGATGTCGAATGAGATCAGTATTCAGGAAATGGCACAAGTGGATCCTGAAACTTTGCGCTCTATTCAGTGGTGTGCTCAGTTTGATAATCCGCAGCTTTCACTTCCGTCTGATATTATTTCCGCGATGCCTTTGGTTACCGGAACTGAATCGTTGGAAGATGCATTGGAATTTTTGAAAAAGAACAAGCGCTCAAGGCATATTTTACTTTTTACCGTTCAGGGAAATGAGTGGAAAACAAAAATGGAGGTCTTTGAGAACTTTGTCAAGTTACATCAATAAAAATGGTACAGTTTCTAAGAAAACACTTTAAAGGAGATTTGGTGATTTGGGTAATTACGCTCATTTTACTTGGGTTTTCGTTGGTTTCTGTTTACAGTTTCGTTCCGATCTTAGTGAAGATCGAAGGCGGAACACCATTTAAGTATTTGTTTAAGCATTTTATTTATATACTTCTGGCCGTATTGGCAATGTATTGGGTCCATAAACGCGATCCGATGTACATTTCCAAGATGTCCAAGATCATTTATTACGGCTCAATTGCCTTGTTAATTTTTACGCTTTTCTTCGGGACGAAAGTAAATGAAGCGGGCCGATGGGTGAAGATTCCTTTTGTGGGATTGACCTTCCAGTCTTCGGATTTTGCCAAGTTGGCTCTGTTGATCTATGTTTCCAGGATGCTTGTAAAGAAGAAGGACGAAATGAGTGATTGGAAAAAAGGCTTTTTACCGGTAATGGCACCGATAGTTATTATTTGTGGGTTGATTGTTAAAGATAACTTTTCAACGGCTGCCATTCTGTTTATGATCAGCTTTATGTTGCTTTTCCTCGGAAGAGTACCTTTTTCCAAACTCTTTTCAGTCATTTTTGCGGGAATCCTGTTATTCGTAATGGCGGTTGGCTTGCATAAAGCGTTACCCGACCTGAATATTTTACCACGTTACGAAACCTGGATGAACCGAATTACGAACAGGTATGAGAATGCGGATGACATTGATTCTCCCGGGAATATGCAGGCAAAAAGTGCTGAACAGGCAATTTATTTGGGTGGCTTCTTTGGTCAGGGCGTAGGAAAGGGAAAGGTGAAAGAATTTATTCCGGAAGCCTATGCCGATTTTTTCTTCGCATCCTTTGTGGAAGAGTTCGGGTCATTCGCAGCGATCATCTTGGTGCTGCTCTACCTGATTATGCTTTACAGGATTATGCGGATTGGGCTCAGGGCCGAACAGCTCTTTGAGACGTATGTTTGTTTGGGAATTGGAATTCTCCTACTTTCCCAGGCAGCTGTAAACATGATGGTTTGTACGGGGATTTTTCCGGTTACAGGTCAAAATATGCCTTTTTTGGCAATGGGAGGATCTGCAATGATTATGGCTTGTATAGCAATTGGAATTGTACAGGGTGTTGCCCAAAAACAAGAAGAAAAGGTTTCTGTAGAATCTGAAAGTGTTTTTGCATGAAAGAATTGAAGAAAATAGTGATATCAGGCGGTGGAACAGGTGGACACATCTTTCCGGCATTGGCAATTGCCAACGAAATAAAAAAACGCAACCCGAATGTGGAGATTCTGTTTGTTGGTGCAGAAGGAAAAATGGAAATGGAAAAAGTTCCTGCAGCAGGATATAAAATTGTTGGGCTTCCCATTGTCGGTCTGCAGCGAAAACTGACAATTAAAAATTTAGCGCTTCCTTTCAAGTTGTTTAAAAGTCTTTCTTTGGCTAAGAATATTCTGAAGGAATTTAAACCCGAAGTAGTGATTGGGGTAGGTGGTTATGCAAGCGGTCCGACGCTTAGGATGGCTCAAAGTTTAGGAATTCCTACACTTATTCAGGAACAAAACTCGCATCCTGGTAAAACCAATCGCCTGCTGGCTAAGAAAGTAAAGGCAGTATGCACAGCTTATGAAGGATTGGAAAGTGTTTTTCCCCCTGCTTCAATTCGACTGACAGGAAATCCGGTACGGGAAGAAGTGAACCGTATGGAGATTAGCAAAGACGAAGCATTCAAAGAATTCCCGGTACTGGATCCATTGAAAAAAACCATCCTGGTAATGGGTGGAAGTCTCGGAGCACGGACATTGAACGAGGGTGTTCTTCAGGGTTTGAGTCAATTGGAAGAGGCAGGTGTCCAGGTTTTATGGCAATGCGGAAAGTATTATTTTGAATCGATGAAACAAGAATTGGAGATTCGGAAAAAAGCTCCGGTTTATTTAACGGATTTTATCGCGAGAATGGATGCGGCATATACGGTTGCAGATGTAATCGTTTCGCGCGCAGGAGCGTTGTCAATCTCGGAATTGTGTATTGTGGGCAAGCCGACTGTTTTGGTTCCTTCACCGAACGTTTCCGAAGATCATCAAACGAAGAATGCGATGGCTTTAGTTAAGAATCAGGCCGCAATCCTGATAAAGGACAATGTGGCAAAAGAACAATTGATCTCCGGAGCGATCCAGGTTCTGAATGATGAGGATAAAATGAATGAGTTGCGTGTTGCGATTAAACGAATGGCAAAACCGAATGCAACAACAGATATAGTGGATGTGATTGAAAATTTGGTGCTGTAGGTACGAATTTGTTTCCCCCTTTGGAGGGGGATAAAGGGGGAGGAAATGTGTATTGTTTTCCGAACTTGAAAAACTGATAAATTGAATGATAGGTTAACCGGGGGAAGAAATTTTGTCAAAATAATTTGATAAATCCTCCCCCTCAGTCCCCCTCCAAAGGGGGAAGTTTGAAAAAATGGAATTGGACAACATAAAACGCTTTTATTTCATAGGCATTGGCGGAATCGGAATGTCGGCCCTGGCACGCTATTTCAAAGCGAAAGGTTTTGATGTGGCCGGATACGACAAAACTCCTTCTCCTTTAACGGATGAATTGCAAAAAGAAGGCATTGCTATTCATTTCCGTGATTTGGGTAACGAACTTCCGGAGGAGTACCAGGAGACAGATTCAACTCTGGTGGTTTATACACCTGCAATCCCTAAAAATATGGGGGAGTTGGTTTATGTGCAGCAAAATCATAAGGTATTAAAACGCAGCGAGGTCTTAGGTTTGATCACACAAACAAGTAAAGGTCTTGGAGTTGCTGGAACGCATGGTAAAACAACCACCTCAACAATGCTTGCTTATGTGTTAAGTCAGTCGCCTTTAAAATGTTCGGCCTTTCTTGGTGGGATTTCTTCTAATTTTTCATCGAATGTCTTGGTTGAACCATCCGCAGATTATTCCGTAATTGAGGCAGACGAATTTGATCGTTCCTTCCTACGATTGAAGCCTTTTGCAAGTATTATTACCGCAATGGATCCGGATCATTTGGATATTTATGGCACCAAGGAATTATTCATCGAAGGCTTCCAGGAATATGCCGATAAGCACAAGGAGAATCAGCTGCTTATTTATAAATATGGCCTTCCGCTTCGTCAAACCGGATTTAGAGGGATTTCTTATGGAATCAATGAGCCGGGTGCTCAGATAAACGGAACGGATCTGCATTATGAAAAAGGTCAGTTTTTCGTGGATATTCATATGAATGGTGAAGTTTGGGAAGAGGTGGCTTTAGGGCTGCCGGGCATTCACAATGCAGAAAACGCTTTGGCAGTTGCAGCTATGTGTAAAGAATTGGGACTTTCCGAAAATGAAATTCGTTCCGGACTGCAAAATTTCAAAGGTGTTAAAAGACGCTTTGAATACCAGGTACGCACGGAAAAATTGATTTATATTGATGATTATGCACATCATCCGACCGAAATTGAAGCGCTTGTTTCATCCATCCGTTTGCTTTATCCCAACAAGGCAGTGATCGGTGTTTTTCAGCCTCACTTGTTTTCTCGGACAAGAGATTTTGAAGAAGGGTTTGTACGTGAGCTTGCTAAATTGGATGAAGCGATTATTATGCCCATTTACCCGGCGAGAGAGGAGCCGATTCCCGGTGTTACCAGTGATGAATTGGTGCGTAAAATCGGTAAAAAAGCGCGCCTGAAATCCCCGGAAGAAGTTTTGGAATTCGCAAGCACGATTAAAGAAGGCGTTGTTTTGACGATCGGAGCAGGAGATATTGACCGGATTGTTCCTGAAATGAAAAAAAGATTAGAAAAAAATTAAGTTGAAAGAGAAACTGAAAATAGCTGCCTGGGCTTTATTTGCTGCTGCCATCATTGGGGTGCTGTTTTTAGCACGTAAAAACCAGGATGAAGCAGTCGTTTTGAATCCCAATGTTTCTATTTCTGTGGTTGATGAGAATGCATTTTTGACCGAAACCGAATTGTTGGTGCGTTTGAAAAGGATGAATCTCTTTTACCCGAATCAATTAATGAAGAATTTGAATACCGCTGCAATCGAAGAGAATATTCGAAAGATGCACGAGGTTGAAGAAGTAAATGTGTACAAACAATTAGGAGGGAATTGGGGAATCAAATTAAAAATCCGGCAGCCATATGCACGGATCTTTAATCAGTTCGGGGAAAGTTTTTATGTGGATTCGAAAGGAGCAACAATGAATCCAACTCCTAATTTTACTGCCCGGATCCTGGTTTTCACCGGGAACATCAAAGATAAGTCTGATACCTTGCTTGTTGAGGATATTGAGTCGGATCCGAAATTGAAGAATGAGCGGAGCTTGGATGAGATCTTTCACATAGCTAAGGTTATTCATCAAAATCCTTTTTTAACGGCTCAAATCAGCCAGGTGCATAGGGACAGGTGGGGAGATTTTATTCTAATCCCGCGAGTTGGTGCTCAGCGAATTGTGTTGGGTCCGGCTCCAACAGAGCGTGATGTAAGGGAAAAACTGAAAAAATTAATTGTTTTTTATACCAACGGTTTACCTTATGTTGGATGGAATAAATATAAAACAATCAACTTAAAATACCGCAATCAGGTAGTGTGTACATACCTGCGAGACACGCTTTAATTGTTTGTTTTTGAACAGAAGAAACAAAATCTTGTTGTAATTTCTTACTGCTAAAGTTTAGTAACTTTTTTTTGAGGGGCCAGCCCTCTTTAATATATGCTTTTGTAAATTTAGATTTGCTTTAAGAAATTAAAATTAGGGTTTACAAAACATAGATGACACGTAATAATCTACTACTACTTTTTTCTACGTTGTGTATTTTAGTTCTGCATCACAACAGGATTTTACGTTAAATCATCTGTAAACTGTTCAATTTTGGTAGTGGACACTTCTTGAGTCAAGGAGGTGAAAATGGAGAGATGCCAAAGTGAATGGTTGCAAGCAACAATTAAAGCTCCTACTGGTTATATTCACGCTTTCGGCGATTTGATATTCCCAGTGGGGGCACGTTGCGTACCTAATGCAGTCTTGATTTATACTGATTTTTCCATTGGATTGATTTACACCACATTTAACTTACTATTGCACAAAAATATAAGCACACACAACTATGCCCCGAAGCAGAGAGGTTTTATGAAAATAGGATCTCTTTGTTGTATTATTGAAGCTGATCCGAATCCAGGAGAAATTTGTTTTCCATAACCCAAAGGATCAGACTGTTGTTCCGGGCGTCCAGGTTCAGCTTTTTGCAGATCCGCGATCTGTAATTCTCAACTGATTTCGGAGATACAAAGAGCAGGTTGGCGATTTCTTTACTGGAGTACTTTTTGCTTACAAGTTTCAAAACCTTCAGTTCAGTCGGTGTGAGCGAACTGATTTCATCTGTGATTAATTCCATTTTCGGATCAACCTCGCGTTTGTTGTGCTGATTTCTTAATACAAGCGGTAAATAGGTTTTCCCTTCCCTTACCCAGTTAATGCATTCTACGATTTCTTCTGAAGTATTGTCTTTGATAAGGTATCCCCGCGCGCCATTATAAAAGGCGAGTTTAATAACATCCGTGGTTTTGTGAATGGAAAGAATAATGACTGCTAAATCGGGGTATTGCTGTTTGATAATCGAGCAGGTTTCCAATCCGTTCTGGACCGGCATATCTATATCAAGCAGTACAATATCCGGTTTGAAAGAGGGAATATTGTCTACGACCTGTGCACCATTTTCGTAGGCTTGAATTTCAACATGGTCGAAAGAAGATTCCAGAAGAAACTTTAGACCACTTCTGAATATAGGATGATCATCTGCTAAAATTACTTTCATCTAAATAGTTATTGTCAGTGAAATTCCCTTGTTTGTTCCGGTTTTTAAATCTAATCGCCCGCCTATTATAGCTGTTCTTTCCTGGATAGTTAAAAGTCCCAAGCCCAATTTATCCTGGGATCCGGATATTCCAATTCCATTGTCCCTGTATTGAACGATCAGTTCTCCGTTCTTTTCTTCTACGCTAACCTTTAAAGCACTCGCATGAGCGTGCTTAATGGTATTGGATATGCATTCCTGGATGATGCGATAGATTTGTGAACTGGTTTCCAAGTCAATGGTTCTTCCTCCCGGATCGAAGTCGAAATTGCAAAGCATGTCTGTGGCGGATTGCGTTTTCTCAAGAATTGAAATCAATGCGCGCTCCAAACCTATTTTTTCTAAAGCTGTTGGATGAAGCTGATGGCTGAGTACTCTTGTTTGTTCCAAAATGTCACCGATCTCTGCGTCAACACCTTCCAATTGCGAAATCTTTCCCGTCGTAAATAAATTGAGTTTTGACTTAACTACAGCTAAACTTTGGCCAATGTCGTCGTGCAGGTCTTTGGAGATCCGGGAACGTTCCGCATCGATTTGCTCAATTAACTTTTGCGAAAAAACAGATTTGATTTTACGTGATTTTCGGACATTATAAATGTAGATCGCAGCAAGGACGAGCAGGAACAGGGAAAAAATCACCAGGAAAGTAAAGCGGTAATTGGCCGATTTCAATTCGCTTTTGGTCCGTAAGATTTTATTCCGTTGTTTGGAGTCGGTGAGTTCGTTTTCAAGACGTTCCTTTCCATAAATGGTTTGCAATCTCATTTGTTCATTTTCATTGGAAACTTCCCGGATACTGTCTGATAAACTGCTGTATTGGCGCTCAAGTTCATAAGCGAGCTTAAAGTTCCCCTGGGCAGAGGCCAATTTTGACTGTAATGCGATCAATTCTTTCCGAAAATTGGGGTCGTTGTATGATTGGAGGAAAAACCGGATAGAGTCAATGCATCTTTCTGCTGTTTGAAAATCCTTTTGCTCCGTCGAGACCATTCCTCTCATAAGATAAGCATTGACCAGGAAAAGAGGGTCGCGGTATGTTTGAACAATTATAAGAGCTGAATCACAACTTTTGGAAGCTTCGGATAACTGTTTATTGTCCAGGTAAGACGAGGATAAATTGATGTAAGCAGCAAGTATTCCGGATGGAAAACCGATCTTTTTGGCTTCAGTAACCGTTTGTTTGTAATGAATAACGGAACCCTGAAAATCTTTAATTTCATGGGTGACCAGGCCCAGGTTATTTAATACATTTAATCGCAGGCGTGATTCATTGGTTTCGGTTGAGAGAATCAGCGCACGCTCCAGGTCTTTTTTTGCTTCTTCGTATTTTTTTGCTTTTAATTTGAGAAGTGCCAGGTTATTCAACAAATAACCGGTAGCAAATTTTTGATGATGCTTTTCTGAAATGCGCAGTCCTTTCAAGTAACTTTCCGTGGCTTTATCATACATCAGTCGGGTTTCGTACATGATGCCGAATCCATTATAGATCTCAAGCTGATTTTCAATATAATTTCCTTTTTTCGCGTCCTGTAAAAGCTGTTTGAATCCACTTTCAGCCTTTAGCACATCCTGGTCCAGGGTTAAGTAGTTGAGCCTGATCTTCGTGGAATTGATGAGTTTGAAGTCTTTTGTTTTTTCTCCGATGGCAATGCTTTTATAGTAATACTTTTTAGCTTCACCCAGTTTGTTTGCATAGTAGTTGAAACTTCCGTAATACTGATAAACATAGCCGATTTCATTCTCTTTATTAAGTTTTTTGGCAAGCTGAATGCATTGTCTCCCAAGTGAAAACACCGTTGAACTGTCATAATAGGTCGCTTGCTTAATTCGGATCTTCAAATTTTCAATTTTCTCCAGGTCTGTTTTCTGAGCATTTAATACCTGGGAAATCAACAAGAGTAGTAAGACTATTGAAAGTCGTTGTAGCATGGTAAATAATTAATTTGTGGGTCCTATTAAAATTACATAAAATTTTTATTTTAAAATTATAAACAGTTTGATAATTAACTAAATAGTTGAAGCGGGCTGTTTTTGCTGGCCTTTACAAAGGTTTTACCTAAAAATCAGCACTGTCTTTATTAACAATACTTGTTTAATAAGTATTCTAAATTCACGAAGAACGCGACCAAATAAAATTTAAGTTTGTACATACCGTATTATAGGTAAGAACCAAAACATCGATATGTGCTGATTTTTACCCGATAAAGACAAGAAATAAGCGGATGAAAATCCGATTAATCAAGTTTCAAAACGGCAAATTTAATCCCGGTCAAAACGGGATGTAGGTTGAAGCAAAAGAAGAGTTTATGTCAGTGGGAAAAAAGATTGTAGTTGGATTGGATATTGGGACCACTAAAATTGCATGTTTAGTCGGTACGAAAAATGAACATGGGAAAATTGAAATTATTTCCATGGGAAAAAGCGAGTCTTTGGGTGTTGCCAGAGGAATCGTGTCCAATATTGAGAAAACAGTACAATCTATCAAAACTGCTGTAGAAGAAGCTCAAAACCGTGTAGATGCAGATCTGATTATTCGCGTAGTGAATGTCGGAATTGCAGGACAACACATCAAAAGTTTACAACACAGGGGTATTTACACCCGGAACAACCCGGAAGTAGAGATTTCCCAGAAAGATATCAATGCGCTTATCGATGATATGTATAAGCTGGTAATGCCTCCGGGAGAAGAAATTATCCATGTGCTGCCCCAGGAATATATCGTTGATAATGAGCAGGGGATTATTGACCCGATCGGTATGATGGGAGTTCGTTTGGAAGCAAACTTTCATATTATTACTGGTCAGATCAATGCAGCGAAGAATATTAAGGTTTGTGTAGACAAAGCAGGACTTCAGGTGAAAGATATCATCCTGGAACCAATCGCTTCTGCGGATGCTGTTTTGAATGATGAAGAGAAGGAGGCCGGTGTTGTTTTGGTTGATATCGGCGGTGGAACAACTGATGTAGCAATTTTCCATGAAGGAGTCATTCGTCATACAGCAGTAATTCCTTTCGGTGGTAACGTGATTACAGATGATATTAAGGAAGGATGTACCATTCTTCGACGTCATGCTGAAGCATTGAAAGTGAAGTTCGGTTCTGCCCTTGCATCTGAAAGCCTGGAAACAGAAGTGGTTTGTATTCCCGGATTGCGTGGAAGAGACCCGAAGGAAATTACGCTTCGTAATTTGGCGAGCATTATTCAGGCCCGTATGGAAGAAATCATCGAGCATGTTCATTATGAAATCGTGAACTCCGGATATGAGAAGAAAATGATTGCAGGTATCGTCGTTACCGGTGGTGGATCTCAATTGAAACACATCACGCAGTTATTCGAGTACATGACCGGAATGACAACTCGAATTGGTCTTCCGACAGAACATTTGGCGTCGACAAATACGATAGAAGCTATTACATCTCCGATGTATGCTACGGGAATCGGATTGGTGATGAAAGGATTCGAGAATGAAGTGCCTCAGAAACAAGTAGAGTCCGTAACCGGACAAGTGAAAGGACACTCAACGAAAACAAGAGGAAGTTTCTTTGATACTTTGTTAACAAAGAGTAAAAATTTCTTTGCGGAGGAAGAATAGTATTAACTATGTAAGATGAAAATTCTGTCATAGAAATAACAACAATAACAACAACAATAAAAGAAAGCATATGGAGTTCGATTTGCCAAAAGGAACAACGTCAATTATCAAAGTGATTGGTGTTGGTGGTGGTGGAAGTAATGCTGTAAACCACATGTTCGATCAGGAAATCAAAGGTGTTGATTTCATCGTTTGTAATACAGACCGTCAGGCTTTGGATATTTCTCCGGTGCCTTATAAAATTCAGTTGGGTCCAAGCCTGACAGAAGGACGTGGTGCGGGGGCAATTCCTGAAATTGGTAGAAATGCTGCCGTTGAAAATATTGAAGATATTCGTGCACTGCTTTCGGGTGGGACCAAAATGGTTTTTGTAACTGCCGGAATGGGTGGTGGAACAGGAACCGGTGCTGCTCCTGTGATTGCACAAGTTGCTAAAGAATTAAATATATTGACTGTTGGTATAGTAACGGTTCCTTTTGCTTTTGAAGGACGCCGCCGTCGCCAGCAGGCAGAAGAAGGATTGGATGTAATGCGTCAGTGTGTTGATACCTTGTTGGTAATCAATAACGAGCGTTTGCGTGAAGTTGGTGGGAATATGTCATTAGCCCAGGCATTTGCTATGGCTGATAACGTATTGGCTACTGCCGCAAAAGGAATTGCAGATGTAATTACAACAACCGGAGCTATCAACGTGGATTTCAACGATGTGAACACGGTTATGCGTGATTCCGGAGTTGCGATTATGGGATCGGCTGTTTCTGAAGGTGAAGGTCGTGCGATCAACGCGGTTCAGGAAGCATTGACATCTCCGTTGTTGAACGATAACAACATTGAAGGAGCGAAATACATCTTGTTGAACATTACTTACGGTGATATCGAAGTTACAATGGATGAGATCGGTGAGATCACGGATTACATCCAGGACGAAGCGGGATCTACTGCAGATGTTATTTGGGGACATGGTTACGATCCGACTCTTGGAAATAAATTGAGTGTTACTTTGGTAGCAACTGGATTTAATTCGACTCCGTTCACGGGTTTTGAAAAAGCTCCTGAAAAAACAGTTTCTGTTTTGGAAGACGAACCTAAGAATGAGATCAAAACTCCTTTGACTTCACCTACACATCAGGTTATTCCTGAGAAGAAGGAGGAAGAACCTTTTTTAAAGTCAGATCCAAGAGTTGAAGAAGTGAAATCAACAAATTCGGGTACTATTGAGTTTGACTGGGAAGTAAAGTCTGAGGCAAAACCAATGGTTACACCAATGTCGACTCCTTCGGTTGAAGAAAAAGAAGAGCCGAAACGTTATTTCCTGGAAGATGAAGCGGAAGCTAAAGTTGAACTGGAAAATGTAGTTCAAAAGGCTCCTGTTAGCGCAGAAGAATTACAGCGACGTAATATGGAGCGTATGGAGCGCATTAAAAATTACAACAGTAAGTTGAAGAAGGCAGAAGGACTGAAAGAATTGGAAGACGAACCTGCTTTCGTCAGAAGGAACATTCATTTGGATCAGGTTGTTAAAAGCGAAGAATTAAATGTGAGCCGCTTCGGACTTTCTGATGACGGAATTAAAACAAATAACTCGTTCTTACACGATAACGTAGACTAAATAGACATTAAGACAACAGGATTTTAAGATATTAAGACTCATTTAGTCCTGATGTCTTAAAGTCCTAAAATCTTAAAATCCTCAAAAATGAATTTCACAGAAAAAATCAATCAGGATATAAAAAACGCGATGCTTGCTAAGGAGAAAGAACGCCTTGCAGTTTTGCGTGATATTAAAAGTAAATTATTACTGGAGGCAACATCCGGTAGTTCAGGTGAGTTGACGGAAGAAGCAGCGAATAAAATCGTTTTGAAACTTCACAAACAACGCATGGAGACTTACCAGATTTATGTTGACCAGGGAAGAAATGATTTGGCGGAAGAAGAATTGTTTCAGGCAAAAGTTTTAGAGGACTATTTACCGAAAATGATGTCCGAAGACGAAGTTCGTGCAATCATCGCGGCAAAAATTGCTGAAGTTGGTGCCAGCGGACCTCAGGATATGGGTAAAGTAATGGGACCTGTAAACGGTCAGTTAGCTGGAAAAGCAGATGGGAAACGTGTTTCCGAACTGGTAAAAGAAGCTTTGGCTAATTTGTAATGTATTGTTAAACGAGAGTTTCCTTAGACTCTGTTTTTATTGTTGGAGAATCCCCGGTCAAATGATTGGGGATTTTTTTATTTCTTAAAGTCGCTTTAACAAAAACTCCCGCTGCGAATCCTTTGTAAAATACGGAAAGAACATCTCAACTAATAAGTTATGGTACTTATCTACTGTTGTTTCCACAGGTTCTCCATAAACTTCAGCTGAAGCTATCCAGTAGTCGCTAAAAACACGGATTCGTTCATTCAATCCGTTGTATTCTCCTTCGAATGCAGGTGCCCGCATAACTCCGGCTTTAATAGCAAGGTCAAACGAATACAGATAGGTGGTTCTCCGTACTTCTTCCAGCTGTTTGAAATGTTCATGCAGTTTCGGATTTTCACGCATGTTCTGGTTGAAGTCAATCATAAGAAAACGGTATTTGAAAAGTGCTTCCATTCCTGCGCGAGTAGAATCCATTACAAATTGAAAATCAATTTTTTCAGTATCCAGCTTCGCTTTTTCACTTTCAAATGTTTCCAATAATTGAAAATAGAGGGCTTCAATGATATCTTCCCGGTGCTTGAAATGGTAATTTAAATTCCCTTGGCTGATGAACATTTCTGCGGCAATCCGGCGCAAGGTTACATTCGGAACTCCATGCTTATTGAATAAGTCCAGGGCTGTTTGCAATATTTTATCTCTTGTTTTCATTTATTTTTTAGTAAACCTGACCTAATTCAAATAAGTTTAGTACCTTTGACCTAAAGATACTAAATATTTCGTTATGAAACGTAAACAATTATTTGAATTTGAAGATCAAACCTGGTTTCCCGGTTTTTTAAGAAATTACCTGACTGATTTTTTGCAATTTATCTCCAATCAATTTGATATTTATAAATCAATTACACCACTTTTATCGGAAGCAATTGCGAAAAGCGGGGATCAGCAAATTATTGACCTGGCCTCAGGTGGGGGCGGTGGTCTGTTTAAATTATCTAAACGCCTACAGAAAGATCATCCGGATTTACAAATAATACTGACTGATTATTACCCCAATTTAAAAGCCTTTGAATATGTAAGTAAACAGGCGTCCAATTTTAAATATGAAAAAAGTTCAGTGGATGCACGAAATGTCCCGCAACAATTAAAAGGTGTCCGGACCCAGTTTCTTTCCCTGCATCATTTTTCAGAAGAAGATGCAGTTCAGATCTTGCAAAATGCCGTTGATTCCAGGAGTCCGATTGCCATTTTTGAGTCACAGGAACGAAATGTGAAAAGCGTTCTTGCCATGATTTTTTCACCGATCAATGTTTTATTGATGACTCCTTTCATTCGCCCTTTTTCATTCGGAAGAATTGTTTTCACATACTTCATTCCACTAGTTCCACTTTTTGTAATGCTGGATGGAATTCTTTCTGCACTGCGAACATATACTATTCCAGAAATGAATGAGTTGGTTTCACGAGTGAAAGGGAATGAAAATTTTGAATGGAAAGTAGGGAGACAAAAATCAGGTCCGGTTGGTATTTTGTATCTGATCGGAAACCCGAAAGAGAATTAAGAACTTCTAACCATTGAGTCTTAACTCTTTTGAATTTTGCATTTTACATTTTTAATTCACAAACCTATACTGTATCTTTGCAGTCGTAAAAATTGAGCAATAAAACATTTATGAGCAATACAACAGAAAAATTAGCTTACAAAGTAAAAGACATTTCGCTTGCAGAGTGGGGTCGTAAAGAGATCGTTTTAGCAGAAGCAGAGATGCCGGGATTAATGTCATTGCGTGCAGAATACGGTGCGAAGAAACCTTTAAAAGGTGCGCGTATCGCAGGATGTTTGCACATGACAATTCAAACTGCTGTTTTGATTGAAACTTTGGTTGAATTAGGAGCGGAAGTTACATGGTCTTCATGTAATATCTTCTCAACTCAAGACCACGCTGCTGCTGCAATTGCTGCTGCTGGAATTCCTGTTTTTGCATGGAAAGGTATGAATGAGGAGGAGTTTGACTGGTGTATTGAGCAAACGATATTCGCATTTGAAGGTGGAAAGCCTTTGAACATGATCCTGGATGACGGTGGTGATTTAACCAATATGGTTTTTGACCGTTTCCCTGAATTGACTGCTGATATCCGTGGATTGTCCGAAGAGACAACAACGGGTGTTCACCGTTTGCATGAGCGTAAGAAAAACGGAACTTTGGTAATGCCTGCAATCAACGTTAATGATTCGGTAACAAAATCAAAATTCGATAACAAATACGGATGTAAAGAATCTTTGGTAGATTCAATTCGTCGTGCAACGGATGTTATGATGGCTGGAAAAGTAGCTGTTGTTTGTGGTTACGGTGATGTTGGTAAAGGTTCTGCTGCTTCATTGAGTGGTGCCGGAGCTCGTGTAATCGTTACTGAAATCGATCCTATTTGTGCTTTACAAGCTGCAATGGACGGATACGAAGTTAAAAAATTGGATTCGGTAGTTTCTAACGCAGATATCATTGTTACGACTACAGGAAACAAAGACATCATCGTTGGTCGTCATTTCGAAAACATGAAAGACAAAGCGATCGTTTGTAACATTGGTCACTTCGATAACGAAATCGATATGGCTTGGTTGAATGCAAACTACGGTTCTACAAAAATTACTGTTAAGCCTCAGGTAGATATTTACAACGTTAAAGGAAATGACGTAATTATCCTGGCTGAAGGTCGTTTGGTGAACTTGGGTTGTGCAACAGGTCATCCTTCCTTTGTAATGTCTAATTCATTTACAAATCAAACATTGGCTCAATTGGAATTATGGGAAAACCATAAAAACTATGAGAACGATGTATACGTGTTGCCAAAACATTTAGATGAAAAAGTAGCTCGTTTGCATTTAGCTAAGATCGGTGTGGAATTGGAAACATTGACACAGGAACAAGCAGCTTACATTGGAGTAGCTGTAGAAGGTCCGTTCAAATCCGATGCATACAGATACTAAAAAATCGATTTACAGATAAAATAGGAAAAGGAATCTCGAAAGGGATTCCTTTTTCGTTTCACACACGCGTGTTTCCAAGGGGATTAATCCCCTTGAATGTGCATTGCACACTTATTTTATCTATTTAATCATTAAGTAACAGAACTTGCTTAATTTTGGATTATAGCTAATTTCGCTTATGCAACTTTCTCAAAGAATTAAAACCATTAACTGGTCATCACTTAAAACAATCTTATTTGTAGGATTAATCGTTCGTTTAATAGCGGCAATTTTCTCCGAAGGTTATAGCATGCACGATGATCATTTTCTGGTGATCGAAGCTGCCGGCTCATGGGCAGACGGATTTGATTACAATCATTGGCTGCCATGGAATAAACCTGCCGGCGCTGCTCCGGAAGGACATAGCTTTACTTATGTCGGATTAAACTATTTGTATTTTGTAACAATGAAATTCTTTGGTATTTCGGACCCGAAAACGCTGATGTTAATCAACCGGATCATCCACGCGTTATTTTCACTGCTTGTTATTCGATTTGGTTATTTAATTACTGAAAAATTAACAAACAGGAAAACAGCAAGTTATGTGGGATGGATGCTGGCCCTTTTATGGGCAATGCCTTTCTTATCCGTAAGAAACCTGGTGGAGGTCGTTAGTATTCCATTTTTGATGTGGGCTGTGTGGCTGACACTACAGGACAATCGCAAATGGGCCTTGTTCTATGCCGGTTTGTTGATCGGTGTAGCTATTTCTTTTCGTTATCAAATTGCCATTTATGCCGTTGGTTTGGGAATCTATTATTTGATTAAGCTGGAATGGAGAAAGTTGTTCTTAATGACGGGCGGCTCGCTCGTAATGTTCGTACTCACCCAGGGAGTTGTAGATTATTTCATTTGGGGATATCCATTTGCGGAATTCAAAGGTTATGTCGTTTACAATATGAATGAAGGAACGCGCTATATGAAAAATGCAAACTACTTCATGTATTTTTATGTGCTCTTCGGGTTCCTGCTCTTTCCATTGGGGATTTTAGCTTTAATAGCTTATTTCAAGTCAGCTAAAAAATACCTTATCTTATTTATTCCGACATTCGTTTTTCTCCTGTTTCACACTATTTTCCCCAATAGACAGGAACGTTTTATCTTAACTATTTTCCCCTTGGTTGTGATTCTTGTTTTCCTTGGAATTGAGCAGTTAAGAACGCGTAAGTTTTGGAATGGTTTCTGGAAAGTTTCCTGGGTTGCATTTTGGATCTTAAATATTCCGTTGCTTTGCATTATTACGGTTATGCCTTCCAAGAAATCCCGTGTGAATACAATGTATGCTTTGCATGGTAAATTGCATGGTGGAGAACATATTTTGATCGAAGCAACCGGAGAAACCAATCCTGAGATGATGCCTTTTTTCTACTCCGGTAGATGGAACTATAAGGTTTTGGAGCGCTGGAATTTGGATACTGTTAATCCGGCAAGTTATTATACGACAGAACCGCAGGATTATATCTTCTTCTTTGGTGAAAAGTCTTTAGACCAGCGTATTGACACATTCAAACTCATTTATCCGGAGATGCACCTGGAGGCCCAGATCGAACCGGGATTCGTAGACAAATTTTTACATGGAATTAATCCGAGAAATTCGAATTCTTATGTGGAAATTTGGAAGACGGAAGCGAGGTGAGGAGTTCAAGTTTAATGTAGATTTATTTAAACCTTTTGATCCTCAATTATAAATCCGCAACAGATTGCTTCCGTTCCAGATTGCCTGGTATTTTCGCAAACCCCAGCTTGATCCGGAAATGGGTGATCCGTCGTACATCGAGAATTTAGCTCCTGAACACGGATCATTTAATTGTAAGAAATTGCTAGAATCCGGTGTTAAACCCTCAACACAAGTATTGTCAGGATCTTCGGGGGACATTCGTTCCCATGCTACAAAAGCATCTGTGGATTGCCGGTAAACAACAATTCCTTTGATTCCACCTGAAACGTAGGCCCAGCCGCCAACATTGTTCAATTCCTGGTAAGAAGGCAAAGTAAGATCGATCTGAAAATCAAACGCGATACTCGGCACAGGGTGTGACTTGTTTTTTTTACAAGAAACGCCGGCTATGAGTAAAATCATTAAAAAGATTCGTATTTTCACTTTACTTAATTGGAATGATAAAATTATGAAGTTAAGAACGTTTTTACAACTGTTTGTATTGTGTGGACTGTTTATTTTTGGTGCAGGTTCTGTTACTTCATCATACAGTCAGGATGGCTCTATTGCCAAAGCGGAGAAAACAATTGCCAAACGCAGGAAGAAAGAGGCCAAAGCAGCTAAAAAGGAAGCGAAAAAATCCAAGAAAGCATTTTGGTCAAGACAATCCAAGGAAGCAAAGAAAAGTGTGAAAAGGAACGAAAAACGTCAAAAAAGAGCTAAACGTCAGTCAAACGGATGGTAGAAGAAAGTTCAAAAGTTCAAAAAGTTTCAACCTTGAACTCTTTTATCCTCGTTTGAAGGTTTAAACAAATAGTTTATCTCTCCAGTCTTCTGCTTCTTCTTCTGAAAGCAAATTGAGTTTTTTCAAATAATGTGTCGTCTTTTCAAAAGCAAGCGGATACTCAATTCCCTTATAATTCCATTCGGTTTCGGATAGCCAGTCTTTTACCTGGTCCAAACGTAGATTATACCTCCAGGAAATGATCTCTGCAGAATCAGGATTTTCTTTTACTTCCAATGCTTTTTGATTCACAATGGAACACATTTTCTTCAGAAGATCCGCATGTTTTTCAGCAACCTCTGTTCGTGCCGCAATGACAAAACAAGGCCATGGGGTTACAACGTCGCCTACGTAATCGCACTTGCCTTGTTCTACAAATGGAAAGGTGGTGTATTTTTCCCATAAAAATGCCTGAGCTTCATTATTCTCAAGTGCCCATAAACCACCATAAATATCGCCAATCACATTAAATTTCAATCCCTCCAGGTTCCAATCGTATTGGTCTGCCATGACATAAGCCATTAAATGAGATCCGGAACCGTACCTGGAAATGGCAAAGGTTTGATCTTCGATATCTTCCGGTTTTTTTATTGCGCCTTTATTTGGTACATGAATTCCCCAGTTTAAGGGAGAAACGACATACACTTCCAAAATTTTTGCGTCTAAGCCTTGTAAGATAGACTTAGTAATTCCTTCAGTTAGAAGAACCGCAATATCAATTGTTCCGGTTTCCAGTCCGCGGACCATTTGCCCTGTTCCGCCACTCATGTCAGACCAGTGAAGATTTAAACCGATTTCCTGGAATTTCCCCTCTTCAATTGCAAGTCTCCACGGTAAATTAAAATGTTCTGGCACACCACCGATCTTAAGTCCTAATTCGTTTGTCATTTCTTTGTGAATTGCATGGAGTGCAGTTTTTTATACAGTCCATCTTTGCGTAATAACTCTTCGTGAGAACCGGTTTCCTGGATCTCACCTTTGTCCAGGACAATGATTTTGTCTGCTGCCTGTATGGTAGATAATCGGTGTGCGATAACTATTGAAGTTCTTCCTTTGGTAAGTTGTTCGGTGGCGCGTTGAATCATCATTTCAGATTCGTTGTCGACACTTGAAGTGGCCTCGTCCAAAATTAAAATATGCGGATTGTATACGTAAGCGCGGATAAATGCAAGCAACTGTCTTTGCCCGACTGATAGAACACCGCCCCGTTCACCAACCTGGTAATCGTAGCCATTCGGGAGTTTCTCGATAAAACTGTCTGCTCCCACTGCTTTTGCTGCTGCAATAACTTCTTCGCGGCTAATTGCTTCGTTACCCAAAGTGATGTTGTTATGGATAGTGTCTGAAAACAGGAAGACATCCTGAAGCACAATGGCAATGTTTTTCCGAAGGATGTCCATTTGTATCTCCCGCAGTTCCACTTCGCCGATGTGAATGGTTCCTTTTTGATATTCATAGAAACGGCTCAGAAGATTCACGATCGAAGTTTTACCTGCTCCGGTAGCTCCAACAAAAGCGATCGTTTCCTTGGGTTGAATTGTCAGGTTAATATCTTTCAAAACCCAATCTTCATCCTTATAGGCGAAATAAACATGCTCGAATTTTAATGGTTGTTCAAAATCACAATCCGTAATGGTTCCTGATTCCTGAACGTGCTCATGGGTATCCAGCAATTCAAATACTTTATCGGCACGGACGATACCCCGCTGGAGAATGTTGAATTTATCTGCCAGCATACGAATAGGTCTGAACAACATCTGGATCCAAAGGGTAAAACTAAATACGGTGCCGAATAATTGTGTGTCTCCCATGCGCTCTCCTGTCATTGAAAAAGCAGCCCATACAATAAGTAAGGCCATGGAAAGCGAACTTAGGAATTCTACAACCGGGAAGAAGATAGAGAAGGCCCAGACAGCGTTGACGTGAGCTTGTCTGTGTGTTTTATTCGCTTCCTGGAACGCGGCATATTCCATTTTTTCCCTCCCGAAGATCTGAACGATATTCATTCCGGTAAGTCGTTCCTGTACAAAGGAATTCAAACGATGTACCGCTGTTCCTTCCTGCTGGAAACTTTTACGCATAGCTTTCGCAAAAACCCGGGTAGCAAAGATCAGGATCGGAATGGGGATGAGGGCAAGAAGTGAGAGCTGCCAGTTGCTTGTAAACATGAGGATCAAAACAACTATAAGCATCAATAGATCGCCTAAAATATCAATCAATCCCGAAGAGAAGACTTCTGAAATAGCTTCAATGTCGGAAACCACACGAGTTACTAAACCGCCAACAGGTGACCGGTCGAAAAACTGCATTCTGAAAGTCGACAAGTGATTGAATATTTTTATTCGAATATCACGGATAACAGATTGTGCCATGAAATTCGAGAAATAGGTAGTTGTAAATTGGAGAAGGGCTTCGAAAAGAAGCATTCCTCCTACGATCAGGGTCCATTTCAAAAATAATTCGGGTTCTTTGGAATCTACAATGTATTTCTGCACGGTATTTCCAATGATCATAGGTCTTAGAGGGCCAATAACAGAAAGTAAAACAGTGCACAAAAAAGCCAGAATTAAAAGCCCGGAATAAGGCTTTGCAAACTTCAGCAGTCGTTTAAAAATCCTAAAATCAATTTTGCTCTGTTTGGCCATGCTGCAAAATTACATCTAAGGATTGGGATATGACTTATTTTTAAGTGCTAAAATTCATTAACAAAACACATTTTTATTTCAATTGTTTGCTTTTATTCCTTTATTTTGTGAAGAGTCAAAATGACTTACTAAAAAGCACAAAATTCACCTGCAATATTCAATACTATGGTTTACAATTTAGGTCAGTCAGCATCCATCTTCAATACTTTTTTAGGAGAGTTGAGGGATTGTACAATTCAAACTGATCCCATGCGTTTCAGACGTAATTTAGAACGCGTAGCCGAAGTATTGGCTTATGAATTAAGCAAGCAATTGGATTACCAGACAGAATTGGTGACAACTCCACTTGGAGAAGCTGAGGTTTCAACCTTGAAACAACAACCGGTTTTGGCAACCATTTTGAGAGCAGGATTACCGATGCACCAAGGTTTGTTGAATTATTTTGACCGCGCCGAAAGTGCTTTTGTTTCTGCTTACAGAAAACACACAACTGCCGAAGATTTCGATATTCATGTAGAATATTTGGCGGCTCCTTCAATAGATGGAAAAACCCTGATCATTTCTGATCCGATGCTGGCTACAGGAAGTTCCATGGTAATGGTGTACAAGGCTTTGCTGAAACAGGGGAAACCTGCAAGAATTCATATTGTGGCCGCAATTGCAGCACCGGAGGCTATTGAATTCGTCAAAAAACATCTTCCGGATTCGATCAGTATTTGGGTCGGAGCAATTGATAAGGAATTAACTGCTCAGTCTTACATCGTTCCCGGCTTGGGTGATGCAGGTGATTTGGCTTATGGTGTAAAATGTTAATATCTTGAAATTATGCCGTGGCACTTTTATTTTACACTTTTTACCCTGTCGATGATCAAGTTCATGTTTGCTCCCTTCGGCGGACCTGCAATGCACTTGAATTTTTTAGAAACCTATCTCTCCTGTATTTCCGGGGCATTCGTGGCGGCATTCATTTTCTATTTCTCAAGTGAATTTTTCATGATCCGTGCACATAATAAACGGAAGGCTTTATTACATGCATCCATTACAAACGGAACTCCATTAAAGTATAAGCCCAAATTCACCCGTTTCAACAAATTGATTGTAAGGCTGAAACGTCGCTTGGGAATTTACGGGATCGCATTTTATGCACCACTCTTTTTATCTGTTCCGGTTGGTTCCATCGTTACGGCTAAGTTTTACGGAAAAGAAAAACGCACATTTCCACTTATTTTGCTTGGAATTTGTATCAACGGAGCTATTACAACCGGACTTTCCTACATCATATACAATTTCTTTTAATGAAAGTTCGTCAGCTGTTTTTTGACCTCGACAGGACACTCTGGGATTTTGAAACGAATTCACGTTTTGCATTACAGCATCTATACGATCATTTGAAATTGGGTGAAACGATTGAGCATTTTATGCATTTTCATCACACCTATATTCGCATCAATGCTGATCTGTGGCAGCAATATGGAAATGGAAAGTTGACCAAAGAAGAATTACGCGACAATCGCTTTCGAAAGACCCTGGCACATCATGGAATTCATGACAATGAGCTTGCTCAGCAAATGAGTGACGGATATATTGATCTTTCACCGCAGCAAACGGTACTTTTTCCAGGAGCAATGGAGATGCTGGAATCGTTGAGAGCACAGGATTACTCGCTACATATTATCACGAATGGTTTCAAAGAGGTACAGCACATTAAATTGGAGAAAAGCGGAATCAGCGGTTTTTTTAATACAGTTTTGTGTTCTGAAGAGATTGGATTCACCAAACCGCATCGGGAGATTTTCCGGGAAGCTCAACGTTTAACGAACTGTAAGACAGAACACGCAATCATGATCGGAGATGATTTCAAAGCAGATATTATTGGGGCACTGAACGCAGGCTGGACAGCCATTCATTTCGATCCGGAACACCGTTTCAAAAAAGAACGCAACGTTCCCCGGATCCGGGAACTTTCAGAGATTCCGGAAGTAGTGAATTTATTGCCGATTGTGGCTAATTAAACCTGGAATGATGCCGGCTAACCTAAATAGAAAACAGATAAATAGCTTTTTGAGATATATTTTTCTTTTAGGGATATTATTTGTTTCCTTCAATGCAGCAACTCAGAAAAGACTCGAAACTACGGAATTGAAAGTATTGGCAGATAGTTTGAAATTTGTTGCTAATGTGCCGTATATCTGTGAGGATTCAATCCTGAGTGATAAGAAACCTGGTTGCGGCGACCGGATTTTCTGGAGGATAGTACAACAGAAAAAGTCAATTATTCCGTTCCTGATCGATAAGTTGGATGATACCACCCAAACGCTTGTACCGGTTCCAAATTTTGGAGGGAATTATACCGTTGCAGATATTGCTTACACCGCCATGCAGGAAATCATTGCAGATATTCCCACTTTTCAATTACTTGGTATTCCTTTTGATAAGGAAGGCTGTGGTTATTGTGCTTACTGGAATTACTTGCGGGAAGATATTTCTCACAGAAGGCATTTTCAGAAAGAAGTGCGGAAATGGGAAGATCGTTTAGGCGGAAGATGGATCGAAAGCCCGGAAGTATTGACGTGTGATTGCCGCTTTCCACATCCGAATGGCGGACATTATATCAAAGAATATACACTAAGCAATTGGACCGGTTATGGCGTTCATGTAGAATATTCCTATCTGAAAGCGCATAGTGTGGGAATCGGCGCGAACTTTATTTCAGAATCCTTTCGGCCTTTTATAGGTAAAAGAAGGATCAATTATACAGTTGACGCTACAATAACAGGTCTGTTCTATAATCGCATTTCGGCCTTGGGACAGCGAATTGATTTGGGGATCAACGTTCAGGAAACTTCTCCGGATTTTCACATTTTCGTAGAACACAACGATAAGAATGATTTCCGGATAGGAGGGAAAGTGGGAGTCTCATTCAATAATTTCATTTACCTGCATTACCGTTACAGTTATCCGCTTACTGCTTATGAGAATCCATACATTTCAAGACATGGATTTGTGTTGACATTAAAACTGAACCAAGTACCGCTTAGTACATTGTGGGGACCTTGATTTTCAGGAACAAATTTCCCTTCTGGTTGCAAGTTCGCGATATTGCGAACAGCCCTTGAATTTACTGGCTTTTAGCATCTAAATAACTAAGTGTTTTTAAGTGCTGATTTACAATTGTTTATTCTGTATTACAGATGCTAAATAATCCTGTATTTCAATCGTGACTTGAACTGAAATTACTGTGCTAATAGCTTAACATCCTGACACCCTTAAATCTTAAATCCTGAAGTCTTAGCATCTTAACATCTAATTTCCCTATCTTTGCACCCTCAAATAAATCTGGATGTCTTTTTCTTCTTTCGGCTTATCGCCTTTTTTACTTCAAGCTTTGACCGAAATGAATTACGAGAAGCCTACTCCTATTCAGGATTTGGCCGTTCCGGCAATTCTGACTGGAAAAGATGTGTTGGGAATTGCGCCTACTGGTTCGGGAAAGACGGCCAGTTATGTACTTCCCATTTTAACACAGCTTTCCAAAGCTGAAAAAGGAAAGAACAGGCACATTCAATCATTGATCCTGGTTCCGACTCGCGAACTGGCTATCCAGGTGGAGGAAGTGTTCAAGCTATTTGCACGCTCATATCCGGAGCCCTTGAAAATCAAAGCTGTTTACGGTGGTGTTTCCATCAATCCGCAAATGAAAGCCATGATGGGTGTTTCTGTTTTGATTGCAACTCCTGGTCGTTTGATCGAATTGGCGGCATCAAATGCTGTTCACTTAAGTTCTGTGAGGTCAGTTGTTTTAGATGAAGCGGACAAATTATTGAATTTGGGTTTCCAGGAGGAAATGCAGCAGATTATCAGTTTGTTGCCAAAGAAACGTCAGAACTTATTATTCTCAGCAACCCTGAACGACAAAGTTTCGGAGATAAAACAGATTTTATTGCATGATCCGATCGTACTCAAGATTGAAAACGAGGAAGATTCTGTTGACTTAATTCAACAAACAGCTTTCCGTGTTTCAGATGAACGAAAAGGGCCTTTGCTGCGTTATTTGATTCGTTCCCGCAAAATGAAACAAGTTTTGGTCTTTACAAGTTCGACTTTTAAAGCCGATCAGGTAGTGGAAAAATTGCGTAAAAACAACATCGACGCACAGGCAATTCACAGCAAGAAAAGTCAGGATGCCCGAAATAAAGTCCTTCGGAATTTTAAAGCCGGACACCTGAAAGTATTGGTTGCTACAGATTTGATCTCTCGTGGAATCGATATTGAATTTTTACCCTTCGTGATCAATTACGAATTACCCCGTTCTCCAAAAGATTATGTTCATCGCATAGGTCGTACGGGAAGAGCTGAGTCAACAGGAGAAGCACTCACATTTGTTACTCCGGAAGACGAACATCATTTTAAAATTATTCAAAAGAAAATGGGAAAACAGGTTCCGTTTGAAGAAACAGAAGGCCTCGACCTGAATTCAATCTAATTCCATCTCATAAAACAATAAAACAATTCAGGTTTGATTCAAGCAAAATTGAGTTCAAATCAAAATAACAGACCGGAATTTCAGTCCTAACATACTGAAGTCCTATAGTCTTAAAATCTATAAAAAGAAGCATGAAACGTATTGCATCATACAAAAAACTTTTCCAAGTAGAAGAGGAAATTAGCCTGGCTCAGTTAAAAACAACTTACCGCAAATTGGTAAAAGAGTGGCATCCGGATAAATTCCAGGAAGAAGATCCTTTGAAATCAGAAGCGGAAAAACGCAGTCTGGAAATTATTGACGCTTATCATTTCCTGGTAAGTATTGCACCGGAGACCCTGGAGCAGAACATGGAAGAATACCTCGATACGATCAACACTTCCATGATTGCAGATTTCCATTACAAAGGATTGACCTTGAAAGTGACTTTCCTGAACGGACAGGTATTTGAATATTTTGGTGTTCCGAATAACATTTATAAAAAACTGACACAATCAGCAACTCCCGAGCGTTTTGCAAGAAGACACATCTTTTCTGCTCATACCTATCGCATGGCAAGCAAAGGAGCGGTTGAGGCTTAGTTCTTAATAAATTTGGTAACGTTCTTTTCTCCCACAGACGGGCACAGAAGAACGTAGAAGATGTGTTTTCCAAGATTACCCAATGATGGTTCATCTGTGTTCACCGTAGGTGAATCCGTATTCCTCTGCGGGAGATGTCTAAAAATCATTACCTTGGTGTAAAATATCAAGATGAAAAAACGGATCGTTTATGTTTATGGTGCATTCTTATTTGCAATCCTTGGACTTCTGACTGCTTGTCCGAAAAGTAATGTGAACGCGGATGCAGAGTTTGATAAATACAAAGAAGCATTCGTACTTCGTTTATGGGAAATGAACCCGGGATGGGCGAGCGGAAGTGGCTATCACAAATATGATTCTGTTTTGGTTGTACCTGATAAAGAACGCCAAAGTAAGGAGCGTGAATTCATTCAAAAAGAACTGGACCAACTGAATCAATTTGAATCGGAGGAACTGGCGGATGCAAATCAAATAGATTATAAATTGATCAAAAACTACCTGGATGCTTCGGCCTGGGAATTGGCCTTTTTCAAATCGGGTGAATGGAATCCGTCTAATTATAACATATGCGGTGGTTTTGCTGAAATGCTGGCAAATAATTATGCGCCCTTGGATGAACGGTTGAGAAACTTCTCTATCCGTTTAAAAAATGTCCCGGCTTATTACAAAGCTGCAAAAGCAAATATTAAAAATCCAACGAAGGAACATACACAATTGGCTATTGAGCAAAACAGGGGAGGATTATCTGTCTTCACCGCTGACTTACCTGCTAGCCTGGAAAAAAGCACATTGAGTACGAAAGAAAAAAATGTTTTGTTGGCAAGAAGCAAAGCTGCTCAAAATGCTATTGAAGAGTATGCTTCCTGGCTGGAGAAACTTCCAAACCCGAATCCCCGAAGTTTTAGAATCGGAAGTAAGCTTTACGCAAAAAAGTTCGGATTTGATATTCAGTCGGACAATTCTGCAAAAGAGATTTACCAAAGCGCATTGATCCACAAAAAGGAATTACATCAAAAAATGGTGAAGATTTCCCGCCAGATTTGGAATAAACACATGGGAAGCAAAGCAATGCCCGAAAATGAATACGAGTTAGTGAAACAACTGATCGATCAGATTTCATTGCAGCATACACAGCCGGATAATTTCCAGAAGGATATTGAAAAGCAAATTCCGGAACTGGAAAAATTTGTAAAGCAAAAGAATCTGATCTACCTGGATCCGAAAAAACCACTGGTTGTTCGTCGCGAACCGGATTACATGGCAGGAGTTGCTGGTGCATCTATTTCTGCTCCTGGTCCTTACGATAAAGGGGGAAACACGTATTACAATGTGGGAAGTTTAAATGGTTGGCCAACCGAAAGATCTGAGAGTTATTTGCGGGAGTACAATGATTATGTATTGCAAATCCTGAATATTCACGAGGCAGTTCCCGGACATTACACACAATTGGTTTACAGCAATAATTCACCGAGTATCATTAAATCCATTTTTGGAAATGGTGCAATGGTAGAAGGCTGGGCTGTTTACACCGAACTGATGATGCTGGAAAATGGTTATAAAAACAGTCCGGAAATGTGGTTGATGTACTATAAGTGGAACCTAAGAACCACGTGCAATACCATTTTGGACTATTCGGTTCATAATCTTGGTTTCAGCAAAGAGCAAGCAATGAATTTACTCGTGAATGAGGCCTACCAGCAACAGGCTGAAGCCGAAGGAAAGTGGAAAAGAGCAACATTGACCCAGGTGCAGTTATGTAGCTATTATACGGGCTTTACCGAAATATGCAGCCTGCGGAAGGAGTTAATGAAGAAACAAGGGAAAAATTTCAGCCTGAAAACATTCCACGAGAAATTCCTGAGTTACGGAAGTGCTCCGGTGAGAGATATCCGGGAATTGATGCTGAGTAAAAATTAGCAATGGTTTAATTATCAATTATCAAGAGGGATTCTATTAGGGAAGCAAAATCCTCTTGATAATTTGGCATTGCTAATTGATAATTAATCTCTGTATATTTGATTTTTGCAATTCAGTAATACATGGATTTTCTCACCTTAGAAGAGTTTTATCGGTCAATCTGTAACGGATCTTCTTTAGTTCCGGAAGAAATTGGCAAAGAACTGGGTCATTTTAATGTCTTTGATACCGACGAGTTGCTTGCGCAATACAAGGGGCAAAAAGGGAAAATGCCTTATAACCGGCGTTTGTATTACAAAATTAGCCTTATCAAAGGGAAAAGTAAAGCCGAGTATGCAGATAAAGTCATTGATATTGAGAAGTATGCTTTGCTTTTCGCTACACCCAAAGTCCCTTATAACTACACTTCTGAAAATGAGGATCACAGTGCTGTGTTTTGTGTATTCAGCCCGGATTTTATTACACGATCCAATACCGGATTTATCCTGGATGAATTGCCGATCTTCAGCCCGGGAAGTATCCCTGTTTTTGAATTAAGGGAGAATGAATACCAGTATTTGAGAACATTGTTTTCTAAAATGAAGAAAGAGCTGTCATCGGATTACACTTATAAATATGACTTGATTCGCAATTACGTGATGGAACTGATCCACCTCGGACAAAAATTACAGCCGGCTTCTGTATTGTATCCAAAACATTCTGCTTCCGAGCGGGTAAGTTCGATGTTTGTGGAGCTATTGGAAAGACAATTTCCTATTGAATCCAATCGTCAGCGTATTGGTTTGCGAACGGCAAAAGATTATGCGGACCGCTTATCGGTTCATGTGAATCATCTCAATAAAGTCCTGAAAGAAAATACCGGCAGAACCACAACAGAAGTTATCGGAAACCGAATTACTCAGGAAGCTAAGATCTTATTGAAACAAACCAACTGGACGGTTTCTGAAATTGCTTATTGCCTGGGATTCGAGGAAGTGGCTCATTTCTCTAATTTCTTCCGGAAACATACTCAATTGACTCCAAATTCCTTCAGATCGTAACTGAATTATAAATGGTCTAATTATCAATTATCAAGGGGATTCTTTTTACATCTGATATCCCCTCAATAATTTTGTTATTTATAATTGATAATTATTCTTTGATTTTCGCAACAGTTGGATTGCTTCGCGCAAACGCAACTGCACTTTCAGCAGGTACCTTTGTTCCATCAAATTAAATCACATGAAAACAAACAAATTAGCACTCGTAACAGGAGGAAGCCGTGGTCTTGGAAGAAGCATGGCAAACAAATTAGCAGACAAAGGGATCAATGTTATTATTACTTACCACACGAATAAGACAGAGGCAGATAAAGTAGTTGCCGAAGTTCAGGCAAAAGGAGTTGATGTATTGGCTCTTCAGCTGGATGTGAGTAAAGCGGATACTTTCAAACAGTTCGGAGCAGATTTACGGACCGCAATTGCAGATAAGTTTGGTTCGGACAAACTGGATTTTCTGATAAACAATGCAGGAATAGGATTAATGACTCCGGTTGGAGCGACCGAATTATCCGTTTTTGAATCGCTTTCCGATATTCACTTTAAAGCTCCGGTATTCCTTACTCAGGAAGTACTTCCAATCATGAATGATGGTGGCGGGATCATAAATATCTCAAGTGGTTTGGCGCGATTTACCGCACCGGGCTATGCAGTTTACGGGTCGTTAAAAGCAGCAATCGAACAATACACAAGATACCAGGCAAGTGAACTGGGGGCTCGTAAGATCCGCGTGAATTGTGTTGCACCTGGCGCCATTGAAACCGATTTTGGAGGTGGAGCAGTAAGGGATAATGCAGATTTCAATAAAATGATTGCTGATGGAACGCCTTTGGGTCGGGTTGGTTTACCGGATGATATTGGCGACGTAGTTGCGTTTCTTTGTACGGATGAATCGCGCTGGATTAACGGTCAGCGAATTGAGGTTTCCGGGGGAACGAATTTGTAGTTCGATTTTAAAAACGAAAGCCTTCCGGAGTAATCCGGAAGGCTTTTTAGTTATTTTGTGTTAGGGTCTTAAAATCCAAATGTCTTTTTAATCCAAAATATCTTCTTTGGAGCTGGTGAAAGTTCCAAGTAATTTTTGAAGTTCTCTTTTTTCTGAATTCTTTACCACATACGTATTTGACCACTTATCGTGCCACCCCCTTTCAGAAAAACAGGAAAACGCTTCAAAAGGAACTGCGCGAGCGAAACTTCTTCCTAAAAGAGCACCTGCTTTTGGTTTTTCGGCGTATTTATCGATAACTGTATAACCGAGCATTAATTTTCCCAAGGTGGTTCCAATACTGACCTCCAGGATGAAATAGTAGCCAACCAAGATTAATGCTCCCAATAAGCGGGACATTAATGGATCTTCCCATATTTCAAATACTCCTGCAAAGGCAGAAATAATCCCGATAAGGAAGGCTAAAATATAAACAAAGACAAGGTCGATCAAGTAATAACCAAAGCGCGGACCTTTTTCCACAATCTCAGGAGTTCGCACAACCATTTTTGTTACAGGAACTTTGACTGTATTTCCGTTTTCGTCTTTTTCGTTTTTGTAGGTCGTCTTTTCAACCTTTAGATCTTCGATGGTTTTCATTAAATATTAGTTTATAATGAGGCCTAAAATGTAAAGAATATTTAGCGGTCTTTACTCTATTAAGCTTTTGTTGTCATGGCTAAATTAGTCTTTTATCAATTTGAGAACTGTTTTTTCATTGCTTTGATTCAGTATTTCAATGAAATAAATCCCATTTGGAAAGTTCACTTCGAAAGATACACTGTCCTTATCGCGTATTTTACGAGATTCAGTTAATTGCCCTGTTATTGAGAATAGATTTATTTCCGCATAATGCTGGTTTTGCTCAAATTGAAGGGTGAAGGAACCTTTAGTAGGATTTGGATAAAGTAGGACTCCAGGTGCAGCATTTTCAGCTAGCCCAACTGTAGTAATTAGCATACAGTCAGTTGTATCGATGCATCCGTTTTTGGTGATTTCTGCCGCGTAGCTTCCATTGGCAGTTGGAGTAAAGGATTGAGAAGTTTGATTCGGGATTACGCTCATACCATTATTGCAATTTAACCATCGGTAGGACAACCCAGATGCATTTGTTGTTATCGTGTTGTCTGTGACAGAATGCATTAATCCCAAAGGAATGTATTCCACTTCCAAATGGAGGAAATTAGAAGAGTCACAACCTTCTGAATTTTGAATTACATAAACAGGAGTTTGTGTGGAATAATTATACGTAATTCCATTAATCCAGGTGTAAGGGTTGCAGGAAAATACAGAATCGGCATTTATTGTGGAATACCTTACGTTTAAATACAGCCCAACAATACTGTCACAGCCATTGTTTGTTGAAGAAATGAAATTATATGTTCCTGAATTGGTTGAATTGCTGTAATAAGTAACTCCATTCACCCATTGTAAACTATCACATACGTTCAGACTGTCTATATGGCCAATAATGGTTTCACATTCATTAAATTTTATCAGATAACAGGCGTTTAATCCACCAAGGTTTGTGAAAGAGATAACAGTACTTCCTGGGGAAAAATCATTTGAAAAACCTGAATAATACCCGAAGTTGTAAATACTACCTGTTGAATCGATCAGAGGGTTTACAGGGAAATCAGAATCGCTTCCGCCGAATGTTTTTACGGTCATCAGATTTCCAAGTGAATCAAGTTTCCAGATAAATATATCCGGGAGATAGTTAAGAGTAACCGGAGGGATCCAATTAGAAGTCATTTTTGGGTCGAAATCCACATCACCCTGATAGGTTCCGCTGATGTAGACATTGTTTAAAGAGTCTGTTATAAGACCTGCACATCGATTTGTTCCTCCGCTTGATACGTTTGCTGCCCAAACAAAGCCACCATTACCATCCAATTTCAGTACAAAGCCGTTTTCGCCGTAGTAATAAGGGAAAATATGGACTCCCTGTCCTGGATCGAAATCCACATTACCTTCGAAAGTGCCGCATAACAGGATATTACCTGACTGGTCCCGATCGATTCCCGATGCTTTAACTTCTCCCGTAAGCTGTTTTGCCCAAACACCCAAACCATTGCTGTCGAGCAATCTTATAATAGTTCCATACTGTTTTACAGTAGAATAAACCACATTTTCATTCGAGTCGATGAAAAGGTCTGATGCGTATTCGTAAAAACTGTTAGTGACTGTATCCAGCCAGATGAGGTTAAAATCAAGATCGTATTTCCCCAGGAATGCAGTGGCGTAGTTGGAGTACATCGGTTGAATATTTATTCCAAAATCAACATCAACGGAGTCCTGGTATGAACCTGTCAGGTAAAAGTGATTATCTTCTGAGATTTTGACCTTGTTAATTGAAAGAATACCCGGACTGGATGTTTTTACCCATTCAAAATCTCCATCCTCTGTTAATTTTAGAATGTAGGCATTGCCATATGGATGACCGATATGAATTTCTGGATTCCCTCCTGGGTTAAAATCAACACTATCCCTGAATATACCTGTTACATATATCGAGTTGGAAGTATCTGTTAGAATAGATGAACCCCCATCATTATTAGCTCCTCCAATTGATTTTGCCCAAAGCGGGATACCTAGAGAAGTGAGTTTTAATACAAAACCATCGGAATTACTATTGCTGAAGGAGCTACCATTGCTGGTGAGAATGGTAGTGTCTACACCAAAACCAAAATCGACAGATCCTTGAAATATACCTGTCACCAGAATGTTTCCTTCACGATCAAAAACAATTTGGGAAGGCCATATACTACCATTCGGGGTAGTCATATTCGATTTGACCCAGTCCAATGATAAACTTTGGGCATGAATTACTCCGGACAGAATTACAAAAAATACCGTCAGAATGTAGTGGGGATAGGTTGATTTTGTCATATTAAATAAGGAAAGTGGATTTGGAATTTTATTTAGCAGCCTTTACCTGCTTCAAACGTTCATATAAGATCATTCCGGTTGCCACACCAACGTTCAGTGAAGAAATATCTCCGGCCATCGGGATGCTCAAACGCACATCTGACATTTTCAATAAATCATGAGAAATACCGTCTTCTTCCGAGCCAAGAATAATTGCCGTAGGACCAAAGAAGGAATAGTTTTCAACCGAAACCTTTGATTTTTCAGTACAGGAAACGATTTGAAAACCGCTCTGCTGTAAATAGAACAAACTGTTTTTCAATAAATCTGTTTTACAAACAGGAATACTGTGTAAAGCCCCTGCGGAAGTCTTGATTGCATCTGCGGAAACCAATGCACTTCCTTTTGAAGGAACCAAAATAGCATCAACACCCATACAGGCAGCTGTGCGGGCAATTCCACCAAAGTTCCGGACATCCGTAATGCGGTCCAGGACCAAAATGCATGGTTCTTTTCCTTCGGAAAGCCACTGATCACACAATTCTTCGATATTCTTATATTCAACCGGAGAAGTAAATGCAATGACTCCCTGGTGATTGTTTGCCGTTAATTTGTTTAGTTTCTCAACCGGAACAAACTGTAATTGGTATTCTTTACCGGTTAGTGCTGTTCTCAACTCCTCGAACAAGTCTTTGTCAATTCCTTTTTGGATCAGGATCTTATTGATTTCAACCTCGTTCTTGATCGCTTCGATCACTACACGGATTCCATAGATAATGTCTGATGGATCTTCTTTTGGTTTGCGTTCAAAAGATCGTTGGTCTTTGTTAAATCCTCCGCCTCTTTCTTCGCGGTCGTTTTTCTTATTATACATTGAATGTGATTTCAAGTTCGATATCTTCACTAACTGATTTCGCTACCGGGCAAGCCAGTGCAGCGCGCTTTACTTTTTCAATGGTGGTTTCGTCCCAGCCATTGTTCCGCAAGTCCATTTCGATCACTATTTTTCCAATTCTTCGTGGAGAGGAAGCCATGATTTTTGTTACGGTTGCGGAACCGTTTTCGTAGTTGTGTCCGTGTTCATTACAGTAAATTCCAATGATGCTGATCATGCAGGAAGCGTACGCAGTTGCAACCAAATCAGTTGGAGAGAATTTCTCTCCCTTTCCATGGTTGTCTGTTGGTGCGTCCGTATGAATGACTGTTCCCGATTGAAGATGAGTACATTCGGTTCTCAATCCCCCCAGGTATTTTACTGTTGATGTTGCCATAACTTCTTTGTTTAATAGTTTCAAAAGTTCAAAGGGTCAAAAGTTTAAGCCATTCCTTGGATTAAGACTTTTGCATTTTGCATTTTGAATTTTCAATTAAATTGAATGCTTCTTTGTACTTTTGTAAAATCAAAATTAGCAAGGCCAAAGGTACGGAATTTTGCGTCCGGATGGTGAATAATCTATTTTTGAATAGCGGAAAGGCACGACTATGTCAGAAGAAATAACAACAACAGAAAATAACGTTCGAATCAAAAAACCAAGCTGGTTACGTGTAAAGCTTCCGATCGGGGAGAATTACCGCAAGGTTAGAGCCTTGGTTGATGAACATAAACTGCACACCATTTGCGAAAGTGGCTCTTGCCCGAATATGGGTGAATGTTGGGGTGAAGGAACTGCAACGTTCATGATCTTAGGTAATATCTGTACACGTTCGTGTGGTTTTTGTGCTGTTCAAACCGGGAAGCCCGATGTTATTGATGAATTCGAACCGGGAAAAGTGGCTCATTCCATTAAAACGATGGGAATCAAGCACGCGGTGATTACTTCGGTGGATCGTGATGATCTGAAAGACGGTGGTTCGGGAATCTGGGTACAGACCGTTCGTGCTGTTCGTCATCAAAGTCCGGGAACAACGATGGAAACCCTGATCCCTGATTTTGCAGGGAAATGGGAAAACTTACAGCAAATCATTGATGTAGCTCCTGAAATTGTTTCGCATAACCTGGAAACAGTGCGCCGTTTGACAAAACAAGTGCGGATCCAGGCAAAATATGACCGCAGTTTGGAAGTATTGTTCCGCCTGAAAAAAGGAGGGATGAGAACCAAATCAGGAGTAATGCTCGGTTTGGGAGAAACAGACGAAGAAGTGATCGAAACAATGGAAGATTTGAGAGCTGTCGGAGTAGACATCCTGACATTGGGACAATACCTGCAGCCAACTCCAAAACATTTACCGATTGTTGAATTCGTAACTCCGGAACGTTTCGATAAGTACCGCGAATTAGGTTTGGAAATGGGCTTCCGTTTCGTAGAAAGCGGTCCGCTTGTGCGTTCTTCCTACCATGCAGAAAAGCATATTTTCGATTTGTAACTGTAGTAGATTTCATTCGATTTCACTGTTGAATAATTTCCAAAAAGCTTACTTCCATTGACGCTAGGATCAAGGATTTCAGCACTCTTTCGAGCTTCGAATGCGAAACCTACTTCGTCGTCGACTTCGTAGGTTAAACGTAAACACTGCTTCACTAAAGTTTCGCAGTGTAAAAGGAGACAGTAGCGGACTTTACAGTCGCTACGTCTCAAGGTGGGGTATCTATACTTAACCCATACTTGAAAGTAGGAGTATCTATATAGTTTCGATACAATAAGCATAATATATTCAGAAAGAATTCTGCGGGTATCACAAATCTCTCATTCCTACACTTATCTCTTTTTAGCACATTCTATCCTCTCCCATTCTATTATAGTACGGGTTTTCGCAATACCTATTTTACAAACGCATTTTTCCGTTTTCTGATTCTTCTCTTAGCAGGTAGTTTTGAGAACAGAAAATTGACAACTATGAAATTTATTCTTGCGATTACCTTATTTATTCCGCTTTTGGGAATTAGCCAATACGATTCGAGTCCACAACTGGGTGCTTTCATTAACCCGGGAATAAGAGATTTCTCATTCAACGAGGATAATTTTAAAAACAGGTTTGGTTTGGAAGCCGGGCTAACGGCGAAACATTCCGTTGCGAACGGCCTCCTGCGTTTTGGCTATTCTGTAGGGATGACTTATGATTGGTATAAAAGAGATTACAAGGGATATATCATTACGGATAGTCGGGTGGAAGGAGTAGCAGTTATGTTCCGGCCCGAGTTTCGGATCATTAATAAACCTAAATTTTCCGTGTACGCTGGTGCAGGACCAAGATTCAGCTATTTGTATTCATTTAAGGAGCATAGTGTAATGAAAAAGGAAGATGGGACTACTCTAGTGAAGGGATGGGAAAGAAAAAACTCTTATGAAGGTTTCTATTTGGGGATTCATGCAGCCGTATCCGTTGAGTATAAATTTGCCGAACACTGGGCGTTTAATCTGGGGCTGAATGCTTTTGCGGGTGCAACATTAGGTATTTTTGACATAAATTCCTGTACCGGAGAAAATTTGACCACCGGTGTGGCTTATGTTTTCTAGTTCTCCTTGGATCAAAAAACAGCCATTCTCTCATTCCTACATCAATCTCTTTATAACACATTCTTTTCACTTTTCAATTCTCAATTTTCAATTAATACTTACCTTTAGCCCACATTTTAGAAATTGAAACTATGAGTACGTTTGATGTTGCGATAATCGGTTCAGGTCCTGGTGGATATGTAGCTGCTCTTCGCTGTGCACAATTAGGATTGAATACTGCTTTGATCGAAAAATACCCTACGCTTGGAGGAACATGTTTGAACGTGGGATGCATTCCTTCAAAAGCTTTGCTGGATTCTTCAGAACACTTTTTCAATGCGAAGCACAATTTTGCAACTCATGGAATCAAAGTAGATAATGTAGAGGCTGACATTACTCAAATGATCGCTCGTAAAGAGGATGTGGTTACACAAACCTGCAACGGGATCAAATTTTTGATGGACAAAAACAAGGTAACGGTTTACCAGGGAGTAGGTTCATTTGTAGATAAAACTACGATTGCAATCAAAGACGACAAGGGAAACAGCACGAACATTACGGCAAAAAACATCATTATTGCAACCGGTTCAAAACCAAATTTCTTCCCTGGAATGGAACCGGATAAGAAACGCATCATTACTTCAACCGAAGCGTTGAAGATGACAGAAATCCCTAAAAAGATGATCGTTATCGGAGGTGGTGTTATCGGTTTGGAATTAGGATCGGTTTACGCCCGTTTGGGATCGGAGATCGAAGTGGTGGAGTTCGCACCGAACATTCTTCCTACAATGGATTTTTCTTTAGGAAAAGAGTTGACGAAGATTTTGAAAAAAGAAGGATTTAAATTCCATTTGGAACATAAGGTTCAAAAAGTCGAAAACACCGGAAACGGAGTGAAATTGACTGCTTTGAACAAAAAGAATGAAGAAGTAATCCTGGAAGCCGACTATTGTTTGGTTGCAGTTGGTCGCAAGGCATATACGGAAGGCTTAGGATTGGAAAATATCGGTTTGACAGCAAATAACCGCGGTCAGATTGATGTGAACGATCATCTGCAAACGGCAGTTCCGAATATTTACGCCATTGGTGACGTAGTTCGTGGAGCAATGTTAGCTCATAAAGCAGAGGAAGAAGGAGTTGTTGTTGCTGAGCAATTGGCTGGACAAAAACCGCATATCAATTACAACCTGATCCCGGGAGTTGTTTACACCTGGCCGGAGATTGCTTCGGTTGGTAAAACAGAGGAAGAACTGAAGGCTGCGGGCGTAGAATACAAAGCGGGTTCGTTCCCGATGAAAGCTCTTGGAAGAGCTCGCGCATCAATGGATATCGCAGGATTTGTGAAAGTATTGGCAGATGCTAAAACGGATGAGGTATTAGGTGTTCATATGATTGCTGCACGTGCAGCGGATATGATCATGGAAGCTGTTACTGCAATGGAGTTCCGTGCATCTGCAGAAGATATTTCCCGTATTTGTCATGGTCACCCGACTTTCTCGGAAGCGATCAAAGAAGCGGCACTTGCCGCAACTGATAACCGAGCGTTGCATATTTAAAAGATTTTTATAATACATTTTTGAAGAGCATTTGTTTAGACGGATGCTCTTTTTTTTTTAGAATCGAAGGTGTATATCTTACCACAAATACGCAAATAAAAAAGAGTCACCTACCGGTTGCCTCCAATAAGTTCCAAAGTCAAAAATGTTAAAGAAAATCGTTTTTGATTTGATCTTTTTTTTTAAATTAAAGAGTATGGAACACTATTTACTGAAAGAAGAATGCTACGATATAATAGGATGCTGTATGGAAGTACACAACCATTTAGGAACTGGTTTTTCTGAAATTGTTTACAAAGATGCTTTAGAGTACGAATTAAGAAAAAATCACATTCCTTATGCTCGTGAAGTCAGATATCAGGTAAGATATAAAGATATTGTTTTACCTCATGAGTTTTTTGCTGATTTTGTAGTATTTGACACAATTATCCTTGAATCAAAATGTGTATCCGAAATAGCCAATGCACACTATGATCAACTAATTAACTATTTGGCTGTATCGGGTATGGAAGTTGGCTTGATTGTCAATTTTAAACCGTCCAAATTGCAATATAAAAGAGTCATTCTTACTAGGTAAATTATGAAGATAGAACACAAAATGGACTGCTTTAAGAAATCTGGCTGATCGGTAGACAGCCAAAATATTTGCGTATTTGTGGTGAAAAAAAATGAAATAACAGCGTGTAAGTTTATTCTTAAATCATCTTTGCAAAGAATGATATTCATCAGTTCTTGGTCTTTGCTTTTGTGTTACTTTTGCAGTGCTTTTAAACAAATGTGATGAGTAAAAAAATCGGTGTATTATTGATTCAGTTGGGAACTCCGGATAGTCCGAAAAACAGTGATGTTCGCCGCTATCTGAAAGAATTTTTAATGGATCCCAGAGTCATTGACATCCCGTTTTTCTCCCGCTTACTGCTGGTTCGTGGGATCATCGTTCCATTCCGCACTCCAAAATCAGCGAAGATCTATAAAGAGCTTTGGGACCTGGGTAAGGGAAAATCACCGCTTTTAACCTACACGGAAGAAGTAAAACGCCTGCTCCAAAAACGATTTGATTCGGAAGATGTGACCGTGGAAATGGCTATGCGCTACCAGAATCCTTCCATGGACTCTGTTTTGGAACGTATGCGTTTGGCGAATTACGAGCAAATTATTATTCTTCCGTTATTTCCCCAATACGCAAGCGCTTCGACCGGTTCGGCTGTGGAAAAAGCAATGGAAATCATTAAAAAATGGTGGGTGATTCCTGATGTTAAGATCATTTCCCAATTTTATAATCACGAAGGATATATTGATTCCATTGTAGACAGGGCAAAAGAATTTGATATTGCATCTTATGATAAGATCATGTTTTCATACCATGGTTTGCCGGAAAGACAAGTTGATAAAGTATATGATTCCGGTCTTTGTTCCGATCATGATTGTGAAAAAGGAATTACGGAGGAGAATAAATTCTGTTACAAAGCTACCAGCTATGAGACAACCCGCCTGATTGCCGCTAAACTTGGATTAACTGAAGACCGGTATGTTGTAAGTTTTCAGTCGCGTTTGGATGAAAAGTGGATCCAGCCTTTTTCGGATAAGGTTATCGAACAATGGGGAAAAGAAGGAAAGAAACGCGTGCTTGCTTTTAGCCCTGCATTTGTGGCGGATTGTTTGGAAACCCTGATTGAGATCGGTGGTGAATACCAGGAGATCTTTGAGGAACATGGAGGAGAAAAAGTGCAGTTGGTTCCCAGCTCCAATGATCATCCGAGGTTTATTGATTGTTTGGAGGATTTAGTGAGAAGCAATTCGTAAGGATAAAATATTAAATTTGAACCGCTTAACAACTTATATCATGAAACAACTTTTTATTATTGCACTAGGTCTTTTAATTCTGTCAACATCTTATTCCTGTAAAAGAAAAGGATGTACTTATGATACTGCAACCAATCACAGTTCGAAAGCAAAAAAGGATGATGGAAGCTGTGAATTTGAATCACGTGTATCCTTTTGGTTTAACCAGAGCACTTCCAATTTTTTGGTAAGTTATGGTGTGACAACCCTGCACATCTATGTGGATGACCAGGCTGTAGGAGAAATCAACGTTTCAGACTGGAAAATAGGTGCGGATTGCGGTGGAAATAACTTAACTATACCAACCAACTATACCGAAACTGAAACAAAAGTATACCAGTATGAAGCGCGGTCACAAACCGGGACTTTACATTTTGAGGGAACGTTCACAGCGTCTCCAAATGAATGCCTGAGTGTTGAATTGAAGTGGTGATGTTACTATTCTGCTTGTTCCAGGTTTAAAGTATCGAAAGATTATTAACTCTTCTGATTACAAAAATTCAAACAAAAGACCAATAAAAAACCACCCTTTGTTTTGCAAAGGATGGCTTCTCGAATTAGTTAGTAACTGAGTGTTATTGAGCAGTCAGTTTTCCTGTCTGAACAGTCACACCGTTATTCATCAGTTTGTAATAATAAACCCCGGAAGGTAAGCGGTCTGTTTCCAGGTTTGTTTTCTTACCTGTAATTACAGTTTTTAATTGCTCTGCTCCAAGCATATCGTAGATATGCAGTTCCGAATTGTTCACAAGACTTTCATCCGCGAATTCGATTGTTGTATAATCCGTAAAGGGATTCGGGTAAACCGAAATGATATTTGCATCTTCAAGTGAAGTAAGTCCTAAAGTCGCACAATTCGTCGGGATCATCGTTGCAATAGCTATGGATGAATTGGTAGATAAGGCCCCTGCGGTTATTAGAGCTCTGCCGTCAAGCAGAACACCGGAATTTCCGATTGCTGCATTGTTGCAAATAAGTGTTCCTCTGAAGATGGAATTGGTACTGATATCCGCTGCGCCTTCTACCTTCCAGTAAACATTTTTCGATTGTGCACCATTTATTAATACGATGTTCGAATTTGTACCGGTCGTGAGTGCTCCATTTACCTGGATGATAAATACTGCATCTGCATTATCCATTGCATTGAGATACAAAGTATCTGTCAATGTAGCTGCAGCATCCATTAAGTATGTATGCGGAGTTAAAACCAGGTTGTGTCCAAACTGTGCGGGATACAACAACTCGATATCATAAGGAAGTGCGTTGACATAATTGTACATTAAAAGCAGGTCGGAAGCACATTGTGCCGTAGAACCATCCGGAACAGTGTGAAGCATTCCATCAATAAATGCGGGGTTGTAGCCAGTCGGTGCATCCGTATTACTACCAACGTCTCCGGTAACATACGTTGTTCCCGTATTGGCAATAGCACCGGTGGAAGAAAATAAACCGTAGCAGGCAGTTGCACCGAGTTGAGGTGCAGTAGGACCATTGAGTGCAGGGCTTCCGCATCCAATCGGCGTGTAAGCCATCGTTCCGTTGAGCGTAACTGCACCTGCCGTAGAAAGTGCGCGTCCCTGAAGAGTATCTCCGATTGTCATGTCAATTGCGGCATTGTTTGCAATGATCGTTCCGCACATATACGTTCCCGAAGCCAGATTCACCGCTCCTTCAACTTTCCAAAAAACGTTGCATGCCTTTGCGTCATTAATAAGCTTCACTTTCGTTGCTGCCCCGGTAGATAAAGTTCCTCCCTGGATTCTGAAAATAAATACTGCATCCGGATCGTTTTGTCCGTCAAGGGTAAGTGTGCCGTTAATAGTTGTGTTTCCTGAAATCGAATGAACTCCTGCGAAAAGTGTTTGTCCACTTCCCAATGAAGCTGCCGGCGAATTGGTAGTAACGGCAAGGTCAAGCTGGTTATATGCAGCCAGAAGATCTGCAGCACATTGAGCAGTAGCACCATCACCATTGTGCATGGTACCATTTACATTACCGAAGCCGGTTACCGGACCATTGTTCGAGCCAACATTGCCCGTGATTTGTGACAAACCTGTATTGGTTACGGCACCTGAAGTAGAGAAAAGTGAAAAGTTTGCGGCAGTGCCAAGAGTGGGAGCTTGTGCATCAGTCGTAGATACGAACGCCCACATAGCAATACCTGTAAGTATTGAGGGTAACTTATTTATCATAAAGTTGGATTAATAGCGAAAGAATATTCGCCTTCGGTGAAGGTATGCTATTAATTGAGTAATAAGTTACATAAATCACTGATTACAGGATATTCCATATTCTAACGACATCTTACCTGATGATCGTTCAGTGAAAAGCAGAAATTAAATCCGCAAAGCGTATTTCGTTGAATCTTATTTTACCTCAGCCTCCATTTTATCCAGAGCACCTGCACCAAACTGATCGTTCGACCATTTGTATACCGGAAGTCCCTTTTTCAGTTGTACGAATGTAGGGAAATGTCCTTCGGCTAATTTCACGGATGCTTCGATATCTTTTGCTAGTTCGATGTCGAAATCCCCGGCTATCAATTCCCTGTACAAGCTTATTTTTTGCTCGTCTCTGGTACAAACGGAAAAAAGCATTTGAATGTTTGGGTTGCGTTTTTTGATCAATTTTAAACGGGTAATGGATTCCATACAAAAAGGACAATCGGGAATTGTGACGATCAGTAAATCATACTTTTCATCCGCTTTAACGGTGCTTTCTTTTATTTCTGTGCCTTCGGAGCTGAAATCACCTTCAAAAATCGGGTGCATGGCAAATCCGACTGCAAACGGAGCTGCGAAAAGGATCAGCCCGATCAGTAACCTGGCAATCCGGGATTTGATCTTAAATCCTTTTGAGAAAGAATAAGCCAGTAGGATTCCACCGATTGCCAAAGTCAGGTAAGGCAATAGTTTGGACATTGTCCATGAAAACCCATTAAGCAATAAAGTGAATTCAAAAGATTTAAAAGCGAATAGTGTTATTCCGCAAATGATAAGTATAAGTGAGAAGAGTATTTTCATGTTGATTTTTTATGTGAAATTAAAAATTATATCAAACCGACACTCAAACCGACACCCAATAATATGGCGGTAAGCTTGGCAAGATTGAAGCGATGATTTTCATTCGTTTCAAAAATAATCGTCGTGGAAATATGAAGAAACATTCCAACTACCAGTGCCAGCAGGATATCCATAAACGGAATCGATGAATCCATTGGGATAAGTGTCCCGAATATGAGTCCGAGCGGTGTCATCAAACCGAATACGATCAGTAAGATCCAGGAAGTACTGGATTTGATCAGGGATTTTCGTAACAAGGTCATTAATGCAATTGCAACCGGCAACTGATGCAGGATGATTCCCAGTAAAAGTGAATCGTGGTGATGCCCGATAAGGTGATCGTGATCATGGGCATGTAAATCCGTATTTGCCAAAGGGATTCCTTCTATGAAGGAGTGAATGCTCAGTGAGATCAATAGGCCATAAGGAATCTTTTTATTGGCATGTGCGTGAATATGTCCGTGCTCAATTCCGCCGGAGAAATATTCCAGGAATAACTGTACTAGAAAGCCCACCAGGACCCAAACTCCGATCGAAGTATGTTGTTCGGCATATAGTTCGGGTAAGAAATGAATAAAAGCAATTGCCAGCAGAAAACCTCCGCTAAAGGCGAGGGAAAGTTTGATGAACTTAGCCTGGTTCTTTTTTTCCAGGAAAACCACAAGGAATCCACCTATCAGAACGGATAGGATCAAAAAGAAAATGGTCATGATTAATTCGCTCATTTCTTTTGGCAAATAAGTATTAAACGGTCAGATTGTTCCAGATCGAAAGCTTCCAGTTTGTAATTTCCGGCCAATTGCAGAATCTCAAAATGTGCATCCGACAGTAATTTTTGAAAATCACGAAGCTCGAGGACTTGCACTTTTTCCTGGAAGAAATAGGATTTACCATCGTGCTCAAAAGCGATCGTTTTAATGATCCTTCCGTTAACGACCTCCTTTTTGATGTGAAACAGGATATCACACTTTTTGATTTCCTGGCGAAAACGCAGATCCCTGACAACCTTGTGGGCATTCATGAAATCGATCACCAGTATTCCCGGTTCAATAAGTGCATCGTGTACGCTTTTCAGAACCAGGGCATTCTGACTCATATCTTCGAAGTACCCGAAACTGGTGAACAGGTTGAAAATATACTGATACTTATCATCCAGTTTTTCACGCATATCGTGCACGAAAAAAGTGAGACTCGCATCCGAATGTTTTTTTGCTTCTTCGATGCTGTTGGGAGACAAGTCGCAGCCCGAAACTTTTAATCCGTGTGAAGCCAAAGCCCTGGAATGCCTTCCTGCGCCGCAAGCCAGGTCCAAAGCACTTGCTCCAGGTTCGGGATTGAGTAATGCTACCAGGTTGTTCAAAAACTCATTGGCTTCCTGCTCATTTCGCTCATCGTATAACACATGATAGAACGGGGAGTCAAACCACGTTGAGAACCATTCCTTTTGCTTGTCTAAATGCATCATTGTTGCAAAAGTACAAAAACTTGTAAGAATCACAAGGGTTTTTAGGGCTGAAAGTTGGGCAGGTACTCAGTTAATGAATCCCAATTGATAATTCTACCATCTGCTCATTTTTTTCGGCGAATAGCAATTTTAGTTCGATAGGATTATTATATTTGTTGCACTTCGAAAACTAACAATGATAAAAAACGATATCTACGAACTATACCAGACAATGGAACGAGAAAATATCTTGTTGTCGTTTAAAGGTGTAGTCACTTCGGAATTGTTATCATCTGTACTTTCGATTATGGAGTCGAAAATGGATTACATGGACGAATCCCCGAAATTGAAGAAGAAAGTTTTCAACGTTCTGGTTGAATGTTTGCAAAACCTCTATCATCATATTGATTCCAATGAAGAACAAGACCGGAACATGACGCGAATCGAGGTGAAATCCGCCTTATTCATGATCGCGAAGAAGGATGATCATTTTGTCATCAGAACCGGAAATTACATTGATAAGGAAAGCGCTCTTGACCTGGAAAAGCGTTTGGATACGATCAATGGAATGGATAAAGACGAATTAAAAAAATATTATCAGGAAGTGCTGAGTAACGGAACCCTGTCGGAGAAAGGAACAGCAGGTCTTGGAATGATTGATATTGCAAGAAAATCAGGGAATAAACTGGAATACCAGTTTTTACCAATAAATGATGTAAATAGTTTTTTCTGTTTGAACATAAAAATCGATTAATTAAGAATATGGAAAATTTACACCTAGAAGGATCAGCAAAAACACCTTCGATCCATTTTGATGCCGCTACTGGAAAACTTGAGTTGAAAGGTCGTTCTATTCCTGAAAACTCAGTGGAATTTTACAAACCCTTGAATGATTGGATCGATGCCTATGGAAAGGATCCTATCGGAGAAACATCTGTTGATGTGAAACTGGAATATTTTAACACCTCTTCTTCCAAGTGCATTTTGGACTTGTTTAAAAAATTGGAAGCTATTTCCGGTTCTAAAACCAAAGTTGTAGTGAACTGGTTTTTTGAGGAAGATGATGAAGATATGGAAGAAGCTGGCCAGGACTACCAGGCAATTATCAGCTTGCCTTTCAATATCATTGAAGTAGAAGAAATTTAATTTGAATCCTCCGTCAGCTAACGGAGGATTTTTTTTATGCCAAAAACAATCGGTATAACAGGAGGGATCGGTTCCGGAAAGTCAATTGTATCCAGGATCTTACAATTGATGGGATATCCCGTGTACTCATCTGATCAGCGGGCAAAAGAGATCATGCAGGAGGACCAGCCACTGATTGCAGATCTGAAAAAGCTATTCGGAGAAGAAGCTTACCAGGATTCAAACTTAAACCGCCCTTATATCGCAGCTCAGATCTTCCGGGATGACTCCAAAAGAACAGCCATGAATGAATTGGTTCATCCGGCTGTAAGAGCAGATTTCCAAAACTGGGTAAAACAGCAAAAATCACCCGTCGTATTCCAGGAATCGGCCTTGTTGTTTGAAACCGGAAGTTATAAACTATTCGATGGTGTTATTTTAGTGAGTGCCCCCGAAGAAGTCCGGATGAAACGCGTGAAAGAACGCGATCAATTGTCAGACCAGCAGGTTCAGGCGCGATTCAATGCACAAATGCCAGAAGAAGAAAAAATGAAACTGACCGACCTGGTGATTCAAAATGACGGAAATCACTTACTGGTTCCGCAGATCCTGAATCTATTGAAAAGAATGTAATTCGTTCCCGGTTTTAGTACCTGTATTAATCCACCGTTGCAGATTTCTTAGACATTACTTCGCTTTCTTAGTGATAAAAATTAGGTTAATTGAACCGCAAAGAATGTAAGAGCGCGGAGGATATGCATAAACTTTGCGTCCTTTTTCTTCTCTAGCGGTTTAATAATAAGGAGGCTACACCGAAGGTGGAGATTGAATGACCGATTCTCCTAGTGTTCTTTGTGCTCTCCGTGGGCAATAATTTTGAGTGATCCTATTCTACCTCTTCGTAATCGTCGAAATCATTATCCCGGCTATCGTTACGGCGGTTTGGATTTTGATCGTGGTTCTGGTTTCTTCCGAAAGCTTTTCCTGAAAAGATTACACTCAAGGCATTGAACATACGAAGCAGCATTCCGATGGTAAAGAAAAAACCGACGATCTTGAATATGAACCCGAAGATCGGTGTGCTCTCAATATCTATAATACTTTTGTAAAACCAGTTGGAAATGGTATTTGCCGCAAATTCAGGTTTCCATAACAGGAACCCGAATACGGCCATAGCCAGTGCAACAATTCCGAATTCCATGCCCATTTTGGGTTTAGGACCTTCAGTCAGCCTTCTTCCCTGGATTTGAATCGACATCATTGCCTTGAATTGCATATTCTGGACCTTTCCGATAAAATACATCAGTAAAATGAGTCCAGTAGTAATGGAAGTAGACAGGTTTCCGTTGGGATTATCCGTACAGAAAAGAATTGCTACATCTGCAATAAGTAAATACTGAAGGGTTTTAAAAGCCAATCCAAGCGGGTAGGACATTGGTACACCACCGCGAAGCAAGACAAATCCGAATTTTAAAATTCCCCAAATGAAACTGAAAATCGCTAATATGACTCCCAGTCGAAAAATTAAACTGATAAATTCCACAAAGCAAAAATGCGAAAAAGGGTTGAATCTAACAACACGTTTTGGCAGGGTATTGGTATATTTGACCAAAATTGTGAATATGAAAAATTACTTGGTTGGTTTTATAGTATTTCTAAGCTTTGCTCTTCGTGCAGAAGAGGGTATGCTTATTCCTTCTTTGCTTCAGGCTTTCGAATCTGATATGAAGGCAAAAGGAATGAAACTTTCGGCTGCGGATATCTATTCTGTTAACAATGCTTCCCTGAAGGATGCAATTATGCATTTTGGCGGTGGATGTACTGCCGAATTGGTTTCGGAAAAAGGATTGCTGCTGACCAATCACCACTGTGGTTTGGATGCTGTTCAAAGACATTCGTCGACAGAACACGACTACCTGAAAAACGGTTTTTGGGCGAAACAGTTTAGTGATGAACTTCCGAATGCCGGACTCACTGCTACACGGATCGTTCGCATTGAAGACGTTACGGAAGCGATGATGTTTGGAATCCAGGGATTGGAAGATGGAAATAAGATCGGGGAGGTCCTGAAAAGAAACATGCAGAAACTGATTGAAGACGCAACAAGAGGCACGCATTATCAGGCAGATGTTCAGGCTTTTGATTACGGAAACAGCTTTTACCTGATGGTAAAGGAAGTTTTCAAGGATGTGCGCCTGGTGGGGGCTCCTCCAAGTTCTATCGGAAAGTTTGGTGGCGATACGGATAACTGGGTTTGGCCAAGACATACGGGCGATTTCTCTGTTTTTCGTATCTATGCAGGTAAAGACAATAAACCGGCTGATTACAGCACGGAAAATGTTCCCTATACTCCGATCAAACATTTGAAGATTGCTTTCAACGACAGAAAAAAGGGAGATTTCACAATGGTTTATGGTTTCCCCGGACAAACCGAACAGCATTTGACATCCGGAAACCTGAAGTATTATATCGAGAAACAAAGACCGATGGAAATCGATATGCGTACGAAAAGCCTGGGTGTGATCAATGAAGCAATGACCAAATCCGATTTAACCCGGATTCAATACATGGCAAAACAAGCCCGCATAGCAAATGCGTGGAAAAAATACATCGGTCAGATCGACGGATTGAAACAATTGGATGCTGTTTCCTTAAAGAAGAAATTTGAAGCGGAATACATTGCAAAAGCAAATTCAAAGGATGAATGGAACCGTTATGGACCGCTAATTGACCGGATGAATAAATTGGTTGAGGAGAAAGGAGTCTACGAATTCAATTACACCTTGTTTGTCGAATACCTGTTCGTGGGGCCTGAGTATTTCCGTCTCGCAAGAGGCATGGAAGACCTGGAACGAAATTATGGCAAATACCGTGCGACCAATGAACTGGATGCAAAAGTTCAGGCGATGATCAAAGGCGCCGATAATTTCTTTAAGAATTACGATGTAAATGTAGATAAGGGAATCTTTGACGTTCTGACACCAACTTTCAAAAATTACCTGGACCAGCGATTTGTTGTTCCATCTTTAAATAACGCAAAGCTTTCAGAGGCAATTTATTCAAAATCGATTTTTGTAAACAAGGAAAAATATGTTGCCTTCTTAAGCAAGTTAACGGAAAAGTCCTTTTCAAAACTGGCAAAAGATCCCGGATACAAATTGTTTGTGGAAAGCTTTTCTCTGATGCGCAGCGAAATCGCTGCAGGTTCAAATGACTACAATATTGAGATGGATGCTTTGCTGAAAGATTTTGTTGAGGGGAAATTAAAAATGTTCCCTGATGGAAAGAACTGGCCGGATGCAAACTCTACTTTGCGCGTGACGTATGGTTTACTGGAAGGTTCTGCCCCAGTGGATGGAATGGCTTATACCGAGCATACGACGCTTAAAGGAATGATCGACAAGCACAGTACCGGGAATCCGGATTTTGACCTGGATCAGCGCATGATCGATTTGTATAAGGCAAAGAATTATGGGAATTATTCCCAAAACGGAGAGCTTTGGGTGTGCTTTACAGGTTCAAATCATACAACCGGTGGGAATTCGGGATCTCCTGTCCTGGATGCGAACGGGAATCTGATGGGATTGAACTTCGACAGAAGCTGGGAAAGTACAATGAGTGATTTTTACTTCGACCCGAATCGCTGCAGAAACATTGTGGTGGATATCCGCTATGTTATGTGGGTAATAGACGTGTATTGCGGCGCGAAGCATTTGGTGGACGAAATGGTATTGGTGAAATAGATTTCAGGATATTAAGACATCAAGATGTTAGGACTGGATCTGAGTCCAAAAAAGCCTTTGGATTTCCAAAGGCTTTTTTATTTGCGGATACTAAGTCCTAAGATCTTAAAATCCTGAAGTCTTAAAGTCTAATTATTTCTCTGGCAATATATCCATCTTCTCTGCGAAGTGGTAGCAATAATCCCTTAAATCTTCGGAGATCAAATTTTCACCAGTTGCTTTTTCGAAAGTATCAGCCATTGTAAGCAGCGTCTGATGAAAGAACTGTTTCATTTCCTCAACAGACATATCTTTTGTCCAAAGGTCAATTTTCATCGTATTGTTGTCTTCCGGATTCCACAAGGAAAGCATCATTGCTTTTGCCGGGGCATTTGTAATTCCGCCATCATCAGCGGTCCAGTGCATTTCTAAAGGTAAGTTGTTTGCGTTAAGCCCAATTTGAACAGTTATTGAAGATTGTTTGCTTACTATTTCTTCTTCCATTTTTGTTGTGTTATGAATGTTTTGCAAAATTAGTTATTCGAGAACAAAGTTGTGTATGTCAAACAAGAGTATCTGCAACTATTGCCTGAGTACTGTTGCCTAGTCCTCTATTTCGTATTCTGATAATAATTCGTTGTAAGGTTTTTTGAGAAGTTCCTGTAAAGTTACATCATATTGTTCCAGATAACTGCAAACAATCCGGTATCCTAAAAATTGTCCGAGCCGATCCGGACCTTTTTGATCGAAGCCCGAAGTGAACGGTGCCTCCTGTAAAAATGCAGCCTGGTCGGTCTCACTTTTGATGAACAGCTTATTTTGTTTTACGATGGATTCCCAAAAAGAGCGCTCATGGTCTAGTGCCCACTGATAATCCGCAGCATTATATCTGAGCAGGATGTGTTCCTCCAGTTGGGGTAAAGCCGCTTTTGTGAGATACAGGATCTTTCCCCACTGGATCATTGCTTCCATGTTATTCATGTCTTTTCCGGGCTCACATATATGAGTCATGATCCAGGCACAAAGCGCATCCCGTTCAAGGTATTCCGGCTCCATGGCTTCTTTGATCCATTCATAAAAAACATCAGGCGGAAGTTCTTTTATTACATCGGTATTTGATCCCAGGTAACGTTCCAATCCAACTCCGATTTCATTCTTTGTACAGTACATGCTGGAGGAGAAAAAGGAATTCATGAAAACCACTGTTTTCGGCAGTTTAGCTTCAGGCAGGTGAATATGAATGCGTTTGAAACCATCCTCGATGATTTTTTTTGAATCAGCAGGGGTTGGAAATTTTTCATCGATTCTTTCAGACAACCTTTTGTAATACGGATTGTGGGTCAGGTCTGCCCAGTTTACCTGGAATACACTGTCTTTGGGCAAGCCCGTTTTGTAACAGTAATAGAATTGATAATCGATGATCTCGGGTATTTTTTGAGATAACTCGCTGACTTTCGAATCTAATCTTTCTTCAGGAGTGTGTTTAATCGTACTGTCCAGTTGAATGCTTTCCAATTGATAAGTACTTCCAGAAATATCAACCTCCAACAGATCATCGGAACAGGATTGGAGTAAAAGCAACCCGGAAACGAATAATAAAGAGTGTAATCCTGTTTTTCGCATAAATTTCATATTGGTCAAAAATAATCATTCTAGTCTCAATGAAAGAAACTATATTTGATTCACTTTTATATAACTTATGAAAAGATTAATAGTAACATGTTTAGCTGTAAGTATCTCAGCTTCAATTTTCGCTCAGGAGGCTACGGATAAGAAAGTGAATATGGGAATTGCCTATCAATTAGGCCTGAATTTCACGAAACCGGGAACCAAACGAATTGAAAAAGACGGTGTTGGTGTGCAAAACGCCTTTGGTTTAAATATCAACTTCAACTTCAATGACAATATCGGTTTTGCAACTGGATTGGAATTTGATTTCGAATCGTATCGCATTGGCATGACCACACTGAATGGATCGAACTATTATTTGTATAGTGACAGTAAGATCATCCAGGAGGAAGATCTGAACGGTGATGAAAGCAACATGAGTAAGTACCAGGTTTTTGAACTTACCGGAAGAAAGTATAAGAATATCTATGTAACGATTCCAACGATGCTGATCTTTAGAACAAATGCATTGGGTGATTTCCGTTACTATGGAAAATTCGGAGCAAGAACGAGTTTCCTGGTTAAATCCACTAAAATAGACCAGGGAAATATTTTCGGTAACGGTGCTACAGGAGATGATATTGATATGATCGAAGCAGGATCACCGCTTTATCCGTCAACAAGTTCTGAAATGGAAGGAATGAAAACACCTTACGGAAACGACGTAAGTGCTATTCGTTGCTCTTTAGGTGTAGCAGGTGGTGCTCAATGGACATTCACAGGAAGCACGATGTTGTTTGCCGAACTTGGATTTTATTACGGGTTAACACCGATCAATATTGAAGGTAGCGGAAAAAACAAAACATTATTCAACAGGAATCCTGGTTCAAGCGATTATTTTGGCTTGAAAACCACGCAAACTCAGTTTTGTTTGAAAATTGGAATTTTGTTCTAAATAAATACAAGATTAGTTCTTAGAAATCCCGTTTCGGCTTAGCCGGGACGGGATTTTTTTTTATTTTTACTATCGAGATTTATGGAAAAGGAACTACAAGTAATCGATTATATATCAAATTGGTTGAAACAATACGCATTAGATGCAGGAGTAAACGGGTTTGTTGTCGGCATATCCGGAGGAGTAGACAGTGCAGTTACTTCGGCTTTGTGCGCAAGAACAGGAATGAAAGTACTGGTCCTGAATATGCCGATCCGTCAGCCAAAGGCCGAATTGAGCAGGGCTACTGAACACATTGACTGGTTGCTGACTAATTTTTCCAATGTTGAAGCGCAAACAATTGATTTAACGGATACCTTTCACCATCTTGAGAAAACATTTCCTTCCCGTACAGTTGAAAACCACCTTGCAATGGCAAACTCCAGGGCAAGATTAAGAATGACAACTTTGTATGCCTTAGGTCAGACTCACGGACTTTTGGTTACCGGAACCGGGAATAAAATTGAAGATTTCGGAGTGGGCTTTTTCACCAAGTACGGTGATGGAGGAGTGGATCTGAGCCCGATAGCTGATCTGACCAAAACAGAGGTGTTTGAATTAGCCGGCGCACTAAATATTGTCGATTCTATTTTAACTGCAAAACCTACGGATGGTTTATGGGAAGACGGACGTTCCGATGAAGATCAGATAGGAGCTACTTACCCGGAACTGGAATGGGCGATGGATTTTAATGGAAACGAAGAAACATTGAATCAACGCCAAAAAGAGGTTCTGGCAATTTACCGGAAACTGAATAAGGCCAATAAGCACAAAATGGAACCGATTCCAGTTTGTTTACTTCCGGAGAATATCAAATGCTGAGTTGCGGAAAAATACTTTTTGCGGGCTTTTTGATCGTTTTCTTTCAGTCAGCTGCCCAAACAGATTTTAATCACTACCAATCCCTGCGCAGTAAAGGCCCGGTCCCAAAAGATTTCTCCAATCCTACATTAACCAAAATTAAACAGGACGACAGGACAGACCTGAAATCATTGAGCCCGAGAAAAAGGGAGTTCTTTGTTGAACAGATCAATTATTCCATTGACGAAATTTTACATTCCGGAAATGTGACCTTTGGTGATACCCTCAGCACTTATCTGCAGAACCTGGGAGACAGGCTTATTGCCGGGGAAAGTGATCTGGAAGGAAAATTGCGCTTTTATGTTTACAATTCTACTGAAGCAAATGCTTTTTCAACACGGCAGGGAATTGTTTTTGTTACAACCGGATTGATTGCCCAGCTGACTTCCGAAGCCCAATTGGCCTTCGTATTATCGCATGAAATCATTCATTACCAGGAACACCACGTGCTGGATCTTTTTGAATACGCAAGTAAAGAAAAGTTCTATTCTTATAACGAAAAGGCTCGTTTTTTAAGCAATTACTCAAGAGAAAATGAACTGGAAGCAGATCGTTTGGCTGTTAAAATGGTTCATGATGCAGGATACAGGTCGGGTGAAATAAATAAAACCTTCGATGTCCTCTTATATTCGTATTTGCCCTTCGAAGAAATAAAACTGGATAAAACCTATTTCAATACGGATGAAATGTACGTTCCGGATATGTATTTTGATTTCAAACGAAATGAAATTTCAGCAAAGTTTAAATACAATGACTACCTGATGTCTCACCCGAACCTGGCAAAAAGAAAGGAACAGGTTTCCACTCAAATAGCGACATTTAAAGATTGGGAAAAGGAGATCTTGTATAATGACAGCCTTCAGTTTTTCTACATCCGCGATATTGCCAGGTTTGAATATGTCTTAAACAAGGTTTATGCGGAGGAACCTATTGAAGCACTTTATGCGATTTATATCCTGGAGAAAAAACACCCGGAATCGGCCTTTTTAAGGAATGCTAAGTCACAGGCCTGGCTGGATATTATGAAATCTTCCATTAAGAAAGAGACCTTCAGTTATGCCACGAGCTCATACTCCATAAACCGTAAAAAAACAAAGTTCTACGAAGGACAAATTTCCGTCCTGAATCATTTCATTTCTACGCTTCCGAAAGCCGGGAAACTTGCAATGGGTTTGCGGATCATTTACGATACGTATCATGCGGATACCAGTAATTTGGTCGCAAAGAAGTGTTACGAAACCGCCGTTCACTTATTGGTCAAAAGCGATGACTTTGAGATGAGTAAATTTTCATCGAAAAACTTCAATGAAACCCTTGCTTACCAGAAAGAATTAAAGCAGGACACTTCTTCCAGGTCCAAACTGCATTCAGCAGAATGGGATAAGTATGCCGTGATTGAAAATCAATCCAAAGGCGTAACAGAGGATTTCGGGATCGATTCGGCCAAATTTTACATGTACGGAATTTCTGATATTCTCCGGGACAGCAATTTTGTAAAGAAATTCGGGCAGTTCTCGGTAGGGAAAAGCAAGCTTGACAAGGATAAGGATGAATTTAATTTAATGACGGATGCCGAACAGGAGAACCTCGAATATTTCAAGTACGACGAGGAAGTTCATTTGAATATGGATTCCATGCTCTTGTTCCAGCCTGCAATTTTTGAGACTACAAGATCAACTGAAATTGACGTGTACAAAACCTTCCGGACAAAGGAGTTGGTTTTCAGGGAGATTTATGAAAATGCTGCCGATTTAAACATTCATGTAGAAAGTTTAAGCCTGAAAGATCTGGAAACATTAAGCGCGGAAGACTGGAATAACTACTCGATGCTGCAGCGCAGTCTGACACGTGCAATTACGGATCATGAAAACGATTATTTCGTGTTAGATGTTCCGGGACTAAATGATATAAAGGCAAAGTTTAAAACGGAGAAATTATTGTTTTTTGAATACGAACATAAATACGCTCCGGAACTTTATGCGGGTAATATAGCATTGTTTACTGTATTGCTTCCAGTTGGCTTGGTATACTTTCCAATAGCGATTCTTTCAGGGCATTACTCGGACTGGCAATTCTATGTTCTTGATTTGAAAACGGGAGAAGTGGTTTTGGACAGATCATATTATGTCAATGAGCCTGCGTCCAAACACAGCATCGGTTCGAGGTTGAATGGCATGTTTAACCAATTAAAACAGGCGAAAAATGACTATTAAAAAAGGACTTCTTTTCTGCCTGGTATTCTGTGCGTCATTTTCAAATGCCCAGGAGGTAGGTTATTATGGTCGCCGGATTTTTCTGGAACTGGACGGACAAGGCCAGTTTCCGCTCCTGCAGAACATTTTTGGAGAACGCAAAGGCTATGTTTCCAAAAAGGGAACGCTGAACAGATCTTACAACCTGCTTGATGTAGCATATAGAGCCAGTTTAAATATTGCAATCACGGAATCGGTGGGCTTCGGATTAGAATTCTCGCAACGTTTTTACCAGGTGAATTTGCAGTCAAGAGATGAAATTACCCGGAATTACAAAGATTCCACTGGAACGATGATCACGGAATATGCATCGGCAAAAGTGGCGTATCTTCCCATCCGGGAAAGCATTTTCATGCCCAAAGTTCTGATCTCATTAAATGACAGCCGGGTTCCTTGTGGTTTTGCAAGTGAAATTGGGGTGGGTTATTCACTCATTCAATTTCCCGACAGGAATTTGGAAGTGGAGCTGATGGACCCGCAGCTTCCCGGTCAAACTGCACAGGTAAAAGACAAATTGCTGGATTCACAGGCAGAGGAATTCCGGGGATTGGTTTTTATGTACGGTTTTAGAATGAATTACCCGCTTACAAAGCGAATCCTGTTTCATGTTGGTCTCCGCTACCAATATGCCTTTCAATTCAGCAGGAAAAAATTCCGGGCAATGGAAGAATCCGAATATTGGTTCTCAGGAAGAGAGATCTGGTCGAAAGTAAACCTCAGAAGACAGCTCGGTATCATTAGTTTAGGCACCGGACTTACGTTTACACTATAAGGGTGCCTTCGACTTCCATTGACGCTTCGGTCAAGGTTTTCAACGCTCAGTCACCCTAATTCTCACTTTTAAAGTGCGTAAATTTCGAATTTCCCTTTTGGAGGTCAGATGTCCCGATAGCTATCGGGACTAATGAGTGTCAGACTCCGTCAGAGGAGATAAAGGCGCAGGATAGGTCAAATTACTAACAAGAAGGAATTATTCCGCTTCCGGTGCCAGGCGCAAAACAATCCCGTCGATCTCCTCCGAAATAGGAATTTGACATCCTAAACGACTGTTCGGCTTCACATAGAAAGCCTGATCGAGCATGTCGAGTTCTGCATCGCTTTGTTCATCCAAAGGAGTATCAGATTCCAGGTAACACTGACAGGTAGCACACATAGCCATTCCGCCACATTCTCCCTTTACAGGAAGCTCGTAAGCCTTACACAATTCCATGATATTCATGTTCATGTCTGTAGGAGCAGTTAATTCATGTGCCAACCCTTCTCTATCAATAATCGTTACTGTAATATCAGCCATTGGGATTTTTTTTGCAAAGGTACTAACTATTCCAAGTGATGCTCCCGAAAACACTATATTTGATTAAATAAAATCCTTTGCATGCGCCTGCTGATATCACTTGTTTTCATTCATTTATCCGCTGTATTTCTGGCACAAACCAACAATTGGGTCGAAAATTCAGCGTATTTCGAAGACAAAAATCCTTATGGGATCGGAGCTTACATTTTTGAAGACGGATCCTTCCAGTTAACAGAAGGGAATTACCGCTTTAAATTTGATCAGCAGGGAATAATGAATCGCGAACTGGTCCAGGAGATCGTGGAAGAAGAAGTTCCTGAGAATCAAAAATCGAGTGGGTGTACTGCTTACGATATGAAAAACAACATTCGTTATACACTTGCTGATAACATCATTCACATCGAATATTTATTTTCCGGAAAGAAGAATGAATACAAAGCAATTCCGCTGGAGAAACAGGAGCATGTAGTAAAAAGTGTTTGGGACCAATATTCGAATAATTCCAACCATGTGGATGCCGGGATCATTACTTCCATAGAAGGCAAGATCATTCTCTATCAGACCTACTATGCTATTTCAGCAAATACGCACCCGGATTTGTTCAAACCAAAAGGAATCAATACCTACCTGCGCTTAAGTATCCTGGATCTCAAAGATTATAGTCTTTCGTATGAATACCTTCTCCTCGATGTGTTTAATTCAGCTTTCGGAAAGAAAAAAGAGGTACTGGATTTGTTTGATTTCAAATGTATTGGAATGAATGCAAACCGGGAATTACTTTTTAGTGTCAGTAAAACTTCTTTTAAGGACAGGGATTCGCCTCCGTTTACATTGAGTGATTATAAGGGTGTGGATTATTGTAAGTCCGGAATAGACGTCTGGTCTGTGAACTTGGCTGATTTTTCTCAAAAGAAGGTCTATTCTACGGTAATCGAATCAACGCCTAAAGCTTCTTCGGTGAGTTTAAGTTTTGAAAATAACGGTTGGCTCCTAACCTGGACGGAACCAAGAGAAGATTACTTCACTCTTCATGCCCGTTGTTTCAAACTGGATGCAGATTATGATATCGAAGAAACAGTAGTGCATTTCCCGTCAAAGGAACTGAAATTAACAAAATCACAAACACCGAATATTCGCAATTACAAAGGAATGAACGGAGAAGAACTGTTTTGCCTGTCGCTTCCGAATTACCCGTCCATTTTTATCATGGATAAGCATTCAAACCTGCTTGTCAGGGATAACAGTGTTCTGAAATGGGATTTGAATAAGGATTACATACTCTCGGGCTCGGAAATGATCTGCTTACCCTGTCTGAAAGAGCTTCCGGCACAGGTAAACGCCTCATTGTCCGGTTTGCCCGAATCAATTATGCAAAGTGCTCCGCATACCCGGATCCTGAAATTCAGGAAAGTGGGAAATTCTATTTTCTATCTGCACATGGAAAGTTTGAACAAAGGAACAGAAACCGGGTATTTGAAGATCCGGCAATTATTTCTGAAAACGGGAAACTTCCAGTTATAAGTAGAGTGTAGTAATCCTAAGATGTACTACACTCCTATATATTGTCGTTCCTGTCTATCCCCGACAGTATCGTCGGGGGAAGGAGGATCGGAAAGCTCCCGTATTTCAGGAAGCTATAATTGACTCAAATTTACGAACTTTTGAAAGGTGAGACGACAATAGTTGTTTATTTGGTTCTATTTTATCGCTAGATTTACAAAAAAATAATCAACATGAAAATAATTTTAACCGGCACCTTTATTGCATTATTTGGTGCTTTATTTGCCCAAAATTCCGTAATCGATCTATCGGATATCCTTCTGGAAAGACGTGATAAGATTGATAACAATCGAATTTACATCCAGGAAGACGGTTCCTTTCAATTAATTACCCCTGAACATTTTTACAAATTTGATTCAAATGGAAAGCCCTTAGGTTCGCCCGAAGAGAATAAAACACCTGAAGCATCTTACAAAAATGGATTATACGATCCTGTTTCAGGGTATAATAGGAAGGGTGATATCTTATACGATTATGACGGGAACGGGCATTTGACTTTTTACAAGTTGAATAGCAGCAGTCCTAACGAATTTACAAGCATTTCTTTTCCTGCTTTGGAATCTGTTAATAGCGTATCGGGTAAAGGTTCCGGATCACTTTATTTTTTAGATGATGAAAATGTGATGATGGTTCATGGATTTGTTGCCCGTTCACAAAACTCACACAAAGAATTAAAAACTCCAAAGGGGACTTACAGTTCTTTTATCCGGGTGGTTAAGGCAAACCTAAAGACAAAGAAGGCAGAAGAATCTTATCACTTTATTGACAAGATATCTTCCGGGAAATTCAATGATATCAAGATTGAAATAAACGCTGCTGAAAAAAATAAGGTCAGTTTCGGTGTTTTTATTGGAAATTCCATAGGAGGTGAGTATGAACCACAAAACAAAGTAAATGGTACCTATCAATTATGGGAACTTGACCTTGATTCAAATGAGGAGACGATGATTACGGAGCTTCCGGTTAAAACAACTGAGAAGACGAGATATTGTTATTTATTCTTTGGAAATAATATGGTTTCAACTTTTTGGACGGAAGAAATTCCCAAAGCAAACAGTTTCGCCCTTTTTGCATCTGCGATGAGTTATAAAAACGGAGAATGGGTTGAAGAGAAAATCAATTTCCCTGAAGCGATCTCAATCAAGTTCCCGGGGGTGCCACTTTTTGTTTCGGATTATACTATGAAAGATGGAAAGAAAGTTCATTACGTTCAAGGGGATTTTGCAAAAACAAAGCAGGATAAAACAATCCGAAATCGCATGGTGATTTTGAATGACGCAGGAGAGTTGTTATTCAAAGATATGCATACCAATGTGGAGGCTTGGGTATTTGATTATTTTGAAGGAGACAAGCATGTTAACTACGCTTTAGAATACGAATTGACAAAAGAAGAGTTGGATAAATTGGGAGAACCACTTTTGAAAAAATCGGCAATGAATTATCTGTACTCCGACTCAGGAGTGATGTCACGCAAAGTAGGAAATGAGTTGATGCTTGTGCATTATGATTGGAGAGCAACAAACGGAAAACCGGATTATATGCTAGAGGTTGTTAAATTGCCCTTGTAACTCAAATAAATTTCATAAAATAATTAGGGGCGCGATTAATCGCGCCCCTAATTGTTTGTTTTTGTTTTCGAATTACATCATCCCTGGCATTCCACCTGGCATTCCATGTGAGTGCGGACCTTCAACTTCCGGCTCATCAGCGATCACACATTCTGTCGTCAATAACATTGCTGCGATTGATGCTGCGTTTTCGATTGCAATACGCGTAACTTTTGTCGGATCAATTACACCTGCTTCGTACAGGTTTTGATATTGCTCCGTACGGGCATTGTATCCGAAATCGCCTTTTCCTTCACGTACTTTCTGAACAACTACTGCACCTTCACCACCTGCATTCGCGATGATCTGACGCAATGGCTCTTCAATAGCACGTTTCACGATTGCGATACCTGTAGTTTCATCGTCGTTGATTCCTGTTAATGCTTCCAATGCATCCATTGCACGGATCAATGCAACACCTCCACCTGGAACGATTCCTTCTTCTACAGCAGCTCTGGTTGCAGCTAAAGCATCATCAACACGGTCTTTCTTTTCTTTCATTTCAACTTCCGTAGGAGCTCCAATGTAAAGAACAGCAACACCACCTGCCAATTTAGCTAAACGTTCCTGTAATTTCTCGCGATCATAGTCTGAAGTCGTTGACTCCATTTGTGCTTTGATCTGACCGATTCGGGTTTGGATATCTTCTTTTTGACCTGCACCGTTGATAATGGTTGTATTGTCTTTGTCGATCTCTACTTTTTCAGCAGTTCCCAACATATCCATGGTTGCATTTTCCAATGTTAAACCACGCTCTTCCGTGATTACTTGTCCGCCTGTCAAAATTGCGATGTCTTCCAACATAGCTTTTCTGCGATCACCGAATCCCGGAGCTTTAACAGCTGCAATTTTCAATGATCCGCGTAAACGGTTTACTACCAAAGTTGTCAGTGCTTCTCCGTCTACATCTTCAGCGATAATGATCAATGATTTAGCGTTTTGAACAACCGGTTCCAAAATAGGAAGCAATTCTTTCATGTTACTGATCTTCTTGTCGTAGATCAGAATCAGAGGATGCTCCATTTCAGCAATCATCTTATCTGTGTTCGTCACAAAATAAGGAGATAAATAACCACGGTCAAATTGCATTCCTTCCACTGTTTTTACGTCAGTTTCAGTTCCTTTTGCTTCTTCAACAGTAATTACACCGTCATTGCCTACCACTTTCATCGCTTCAGCGATCAATGAACCGATTGTTTCATCGTTGTTGGCAGAGATCGTTGCGATCTGCTTGATCTTGTCATTGTCAGAACCAACTTCTTTAGACATCTTTTTCAAATCTGCAACCACGGAAAGAACTGCTTTATCGATCCCGCGTTTCAAATCCATTGGGTTTGCACCTGCGGCTACGTTTTTAAGGCCCGCAGTGATAATCGCCTGAGCCAATACTGTTGCAGTTGTAGTTCCGTCTCCTGCAATATCTGCTGTTTTTGAAGCTACTTCTTTTACCATCTGAGCACCCATGTTTTCGATCGGGTCAGCCAGTTCAATTTCTTTAGCTACAGAAACACCATCTTTAGTTACCTGCGGAGCACCGAATTTCTTTCCGATTACAACGTTTCTTCCTTTTGGTCCGAGTGTTACCTTTACTGCATTTGCTAATGCATCAACTCCTTTTTTAAGCTTCTCACGAGCTTCAACATCAAAATAGATTTGCTTTGCCATTTTACTTTTTGCTTAATGTTTGTTTGTATCTAAATCAGTGTTTTCTTAACCGATAATTCCGTAAATGTCACCTTCTTTCATAATCAGGTAGTCCTTACCGTCAATTTTGATTTCAGTACCTGAATATTGACCATAAATAACAGTGTCATTTACTTTTACTTGCATTGGTTCGTCTTTTTTACCAACCCCAACAGCGACAACTGTCCCTTTTAATGGTTTTTCTTTCGCTGTATCAGGAATGATAATACCACTTGCTGTTACTTGCTCTGCGGCTGCAGGCTCAATTAGCACTCTATCCGCTAAAGGTTTAAATGTTGTTGACATATAGTTATTCTATTTAGATAAAATTTGACGTTTCGAATCGGCTAAGATTGTGCCAATGTAGTGATTGTGTCAATTTTTCATTTTTTCACAGGATATAAAACAAAAAAAATGTCAGTATGCTGACATACTGACATTTCAAAATACTTTTATAATCGACCGATTATTGCGGTTGTGCACCACCTTGCTGTCCACCCGGACCTTTTTGTCCCGGTTGCTCTTTTTTCGGTTGTTCTTTCACTTTCGCCGGTTTCATTATCGTTGTCAATCCGATACTTGCAACTAAGATTACTGCTGCAAGAGTCCATGTTGCTTTTTCGATGAAATCATTTGTGCGTTGTACACCACCAAGTTGTTGTGCAGCACCAAAATCAGAAGACAAACCTCCTCCTTTTGGGTTCTGAACAAATACAACCACGATTAATAGAACGCTTGCTAATACTAGTAAAATTGAAATTAATGCTATCATTTTATGAGGTAATTTTTTTCTTTAATTCTTCAATTTGGAGTGCAAATAAACTCTTTTTTTCTGGAAATGCCAAACTTAATTGATGATAAACATGAATTGCTTTTGGAAAATTTCCCTGTGCGGCATATATTTTAGCCAAAGTTTCCGAAACCGGGATCCGCTCATCATCCAAACTTTCTTTTGCTTTTTTGGAAGGAGAATAGAATTCTGTCTTCGGTTTGGGCATGCTTGGACTCTTTTCGATAAACTTGTCTATGATCTCCTGCTGTATGTTTTTTGTTTCGGATCTTGTTTCTGCTTTTACCTGAATTCCTTCCTGCTTACCGGCTTTCAGCCAGCTTGTAAAAGAGCGTTTCGAATCGGGCTGAGCTGGAGCAGGTTCTTTATCTTCAATCTGCAGGTTGTCAGCTTGTGGATTCTCCTGGTGTTGTTCGTGAGGTTCGATGTATGGTTCTTCTGCTTCCTCTCCCGATAGCCGCAGGGACTCATCCTTTTCATCAGCGTGAGTTTGAGTGTCAAGCGTCTCATTCTGATTCTGTTTCTCATTCTGACCCAAGTAATCCTGGGCAAGAGTAGCTGCAACTGTTTCAAAATCGAAAATGTCTTTTTCCTCCGGAAGGTTTGCCGCTTCTGTAATAACTTCTTCGGCCTTCGGCCCGTCAGCTGACGGATTCTCTTCTTCCGTTTCGGGAACAGTTACTTCCGATTCCTGAACACGGGGCTCAACTGTTTCGATAACAGGTTCTTCTTCCTCCTGAACGATTTCTAACACTGGAACGATTTGATCCTCAACCGGCTTTTCTTCCTTCTGTTCAGCTTGAGTGTGCAGAGAAACTGTTTCCTCTTCATTCTCGCTCTCATTCCTGTTTTCAATGATGGCTTCCCCTTCAAACGCTGAGTGCAATAAATGAAACAAGCGCGCACGGTCTGATAACTTATAAGCCTGTTTTGGAAGGATCTCGTCCAGATGAACGGATTGAAAGCGGGAAACTCCCTGCAAGTACAAGAGGGAATAAACCGAAGAATATGGATGTTTTTCAGACAATTCACGCAATACATCCACATCTTCGGAACGCATGAGTTCCGGGTGCAGAATGAATTCAGCTATTTGTTCAGTATTCAGCATTACCAATTAGATAATAATTTATTTACTACATCTTGGACAACTTGCTGGTTAATGGATTCCAACAGGCGGGTTTCGACATCAACTAATTGCTCACTTGATTCGTAATCTGCAAACCGGGAACTTGTAAACTCCATTTTTTCCAAACCTTTGTTAGGTGTAATAATAGTGAAATTAACTGAAACAGTTAAACGGTTCTTCGCAGCAAGATCTCCCTGTTGGATTGCAATAGGAGAGGTGTTATAGCCGGAAATAATCCCGCTGATCTTCACTTCCGCATCGTCTAATGTAGAGGCTAACTTCAAGCGTGTATTGTTCTGGATCCCGCTGCGCATGGCTTCTGACAGGTTTGCAGGATAATTGGACGGGGCAGTTGCCGCACTCAATTCCAGGGGAGTAATATAGAATTTTCTCCAGTTTTCCGGCATGGAATTATCAATGGGACTCATGAAAGCTTTCGGCCAGCAGCTGCTTAAACCAGCCAGTAAAATGAGTATGAGAGTTAGTTGCTTCATCCTTGAATATCGTATTCTTTGATCTTGCGATACAAAGTTCGTTCCGAAATTCCCAATTCTTCAGCAGCATACTTTCTTCTTCCGCGATGTTTGTCCAATGCTTTTTGAATCAGTTCCCTTTCCCGGTCTTCTAATGAGAGGGATTCCTGAACTTCTTCGTGGATTTCATAATCTTCCGTATCTGGGTCAGGATCATACACTACCGGTTTTACAGCTTCTGTTTTAATCGGAGCTGAAGGTAAAATGCGTTGCTCTCCCAAGTTAATGTCGTGATATAAACGGTTCACGACAGCTGCCTGATCGTTGGATAAATTAAAATCTCCCTGGTTGTTCAGTAACTCAACAACCAATTTTTTCAATTCATTCAAATCGTTTTTCATGTCGAACAAGAACTTATACATCAATTCCCGTTCGTCGATTTTGGTTTCCTGTGCTCCTACAACTGCAGGAAAAAGTTCTTCTGGCTGTGGCAGATAAGATTGTAAGCGTGGACCGTCAATATCTCGTTCCTGCTCAATAACCGATATTTGCTCTACCAGGTTTTTCAACTGGCGGATATTTCCCGGCCAATGGTAGGCATTCAATAGTTCAACAGCATCTCCGGTTAATTTTACTGCGGGCATGCGGTATTTTTCAGCGAAGTCACTGGCAAACTTTCTGAAAAGCAAATAAATATCTTCCTGTCTTTGGCGTAAAGGAGGCAAGGGAATCGGAACCGTGCTTAACCTATATAAGAGATCTTCACGAAATTTTCCCGATTGGATCGCGCGATGCATATTCTCATTGGTAGCCGCAACCACGCGTACATTTGTTTTGATGACCTTGGAAGAACCCACGCGAATAAACTCGCCGGTTTCCAGTACACGCAACAGGCGAACCTGTGTTTGCATCGGGAGCTCGGCAACTTCATCGAGGAAAATAGTTCCACCGTCGGCTACTTCAAAATAACCCTGCCGGCTTCCGGTTGCTCCTGTAAATGATCCTTTTTCGTGACCGAATAACTCGGAGTCAATCGTTCCTTCCGGAATTGCACCGCAGTTAACGGCAATGTATTCATTGTGCTTGCGGGTGCTTAACTGATGTATGACTTGCGGAATAATTTCTTTACCTGTCCCGCTTTCCCCGGTAACAAGGACCGAAATATCAGTTGGTGCCACTTGCATAGCAACTTCCAAAGCCCGATTCAGCTGAGGAGCATTTCCAATAATCCCAAACCGTTGTTTGATCTGTTGAAGTGACGTATTGCTCATAAGTTTAAATCTAGTTAGCGTGACTTACCAATTCACCCATCAATGTTGCAGAAGTGGAGCCAGTAATTTTAACCAATACGTATTCGCCTTTCTTTGCGTTTCCTTTAGGGAATACAACCATTGAGTTTCTGCCGTCTCTTCCGCAAAAATGTTCTGCAGAACGCTTGGATGGCCCTTCTACCAATACTTTGGCGATCTTACCTATTTGGTTTTTATGAGACGCAGCTGAATTTTCCAGTTGCAAAGCAATAATTTCTTCCAGTCGTTTTCCTTTTACATGCTCCGGAACATCGTCTTCAAATTTCCGTTCAGCCAATGTTTTCGGTCTTTCGGAATACTTGAACATGTATGCAAAGTCGTAAGCAACTTCCTTCATCAATGAAACAGTTTCCTGGTGCTCTTCTTCTGTTTCGCCGCAAAAACCGGTAATGATATCTGTTGAAATAGCACAATCAGGAATAATGCGTTTAATGGCTGCGATGCGATCCAGGTACCACTCACGTGAATAACCACGGTTCATACGTTCCAGTACATTTGAATTTCCGGATTGGACCGGTAAATGGATGTAAGGACAAATATTTTCGTATTTCGCCATTGTTTCCAATACATCGTCCGTCATGTCTTTCGGATGAGAAGTTGAAAAACGAATTCGCAGATCAGGATGGATCTCGGCAACCAAAGCCATCAATTGAGCAAAGTTCGTAGTCGGAATAGTTTCGTCCTTAATAACTCCTTTGCTGCTCATATTCCAACGGTAACTATCCACGTTTTGTCCCAATAAAGTGACCTCACGGTACCCATTATCAAACAAATCTTTACATTCCTGGACAATTGTAAGTGGATCTCTGGAGCGTTCCCGTCCTCTTGTAAAGGGAACAACACAGAAAGAACACATATTATCACAGCCGCGTGTAATTGTAACGAAGGCACTTACTCCGCCCTGGTCCATTCTAACGGGAGAAATATCTGCATATGTTTCTTCACGGGAAAGCAAAACATTCACAGCGCGCTGACCCGTTCCAACTTCATCAATTAAATTAGGCAGATCGCGGTATGCATCCGGACCGGCCACCAAATCAACCAGCTGCTCTTCTTCCAGCAGGGCTTGTTTTAAGCGTTCGGCCATACAGCCCAGGATTCCAACCACTAAATTCGGTTGGTCGGCTTTGCGTTTTTTGAATTCTGTCAAGCGGTTGCGAACACGTGTTTCAGCATTTTCTCTAATGGAACAGGTATTGATCAGTACAACATCCGCTTCATCGATGTTTCGAGTGGTGGTATAACCTTCTTTCGTCATGATGGAAGCAACAACTTCACTATCACTGAAATTCATCTGACAACCATAACTTTCTACATAAAGTTTTTTGGAACCGTTTCCTCCTTCCAAAATGATTGCTTCTCCTTGTCTGCTTTCGTCAATAACTTTATTTAAACCGTGATTCTCTAACATGCTTGAATTTTAAGTGTGCAAAAATAGTTTTTCTGCTAGACATGTCAAAATGTCAGGATGCTATCCTTGTTAATTTTTTCGAAAAGGAAGGTCTTTTTTTTTGGATTTCGAAAAATATAAACTATAGTTTAATAAGAGCTTCCAATTTTTTCAAACAGGATTATCTTGTTTTTTGTTTTTAAAACCGTTTATATTTGCACCGATTCGAATCGTTTCGAGCCGCAAAATTAGTTAGCATGAGTAAAAATTTAGTAATAGTTGAGTCACCTGCAAAGGCAAAAACCATTGAAGGATACCTGGGAAAAGACTTTACTGTAAAATCAAGTTTTGGACACGTGCGCGATTTGGCTTCGAAAGGATTGGCAATTGATGTAGAGAACAACTTCGCTCCGGAGTATGAAGTCAGTTCGGATAAAAAAGCATTGGTTGCAGAATTGAAGAAGTTAGCGAAAGAATCAGATGTGGTTTGGCTCGCTACCGATGAGGACCGCGAGGGAGAAGCTATTTCATGGCATTTATACGAGACTTTAGGATTAGCTAAAAAGGATACGAAGCGAATCACATTCAATGAAATTACAAAAGGTGCGATTTTAAAAGCAATTGAAAATCCACGTCAAATCAATAAACCATTAGTAGATGCACAGCAGGCAAGACGTGTTTTGGATCGTTTGGTAGGGTTCGAACTTTCTCCTGTTTTATGGAAGAAGGTGAGACCAAGCCTTTCAGCCGGCCGGGTGCAATCCGTTGCAGTTCGCCTAATCGTTGAAAGAGAAAAGGAAATTCAGCAATTCAACGCGGAAAGCTATTTTCGTGTTACGGGAGAGTTTTTAAAAGGAAAAGAGCGAATTAAAGCAGAGGTTTCCAAACATTTTGGTACAGATACGGAAGTAAATTCCTTTTTGGAAAACTGTGCTAATGTTGATTTTAAAGTGCTGGATGTTCAGCAGAAGCCGGCTAAAAAAACTCCGGCATCTCCATTTACAACTTCAACCTTACAGCAGGAGGCTTCTCTGAAATTGGGATTCTCGGTTTCAAGAACAATGCAGGTTGCACAGAAACTGTACGAAGCAGGACACATTACTTATATGCGTACTGATTCTGTCAATTTATCAGAAACAGCAATGGAAGGAGCGAAAAATGAAATCTTTTCAGCTTATGGAAAAGAATATTCGCATCCGTCGAAATACACCAATAAAAGTTCAAATGCTCAGGAGGCTCACGAAGCCATCCGTCCGACCAACTTTGCAATGCACTCTTTGAACAGCAGCGAAAGGGATGAGGTAAGATTATACGACCTGATCTGGAAGCGTTCGATCGCTTCCCAAATGAGTCATGCGGAATTGGAAAGAACTACCATTTCGATTGGTAACCCAAAACTTCCTGAGATTTTCCAGGCAAAAGGAGAAGTTATCAAGTTTGATGGTTTCTTGAAAGTTTATTTGGAAACCAATTTAGACGAAGAAGAAAATGAGAATGAAACCGAAGGACTCCTTCCTGCTGTTGAGGTAGGTGAGGCATTAGATCGCGATTTTATTCGTGCTACCCAGCGATTTACAAGACCTTCAGCCCGTTACGTGGAAGCTTCCTTGGTGAAGAAATTGGAAGAACTGGGAATTGGTCGTCCTTCAACTTATGCTCCAACCATTTCTACGATCCAGAAACGCGGATATGTAGAAAAACAGGAAAGAGAAGGGGAAGAGCGTGCTTACCAGGTCTTGGAACTGAAAGGTTCTGCTATCGATAGACAAACAAAAAAGGAAGTAACAGGAAAGGAAAAGAATAAACTATTCCCTACAGATATCGGAATGGTTGTAACTGATTTCCTGGTAGACCATTTCGGAGGAATCATGGATTATCACTTCACAGCTGAAGTGGAAGAACAATTCGATGAGATCGCCCGCGGAAAAATGGAATGGACAGATATGTTAAGTTCGTTCTACAAACCTTTCCACGATAATGTTGAGAATACACTGGAACATTCAGATCGTGCTACCGGTGAGCGCGAATTGGGAATAGACCCGGTTTCAAATAAAAAAGTAATTGCAAGAATTGGTCGTTTCGGACCAATGATCCAAATCGGAGATGAAAAGGAAGATGGTGATAAACCGCGTTTTGCATCACTTCTTGGAAATCAGTCGATACATACCATTACCCTGGAAGAAGCACTTGAATTGTTCAAGTTGCCAAGATTGGTCGGTGAGTTTGAAGGTCAGGAGGTTAAGGCGAATTCAGGTCGTTTCGGACCGTATGTTCAAATAGGAAAGTTATTTGTTTCCCTGAAGAAAGAAGACGATCCGATGACCGTAACTTTGGAACGCGCAATCGAATTGATCCAGGAAAAACGCGAAGTTGAAGCAAACCGGCTGATCAAGGATTTCCCCGGAAGAGAAGATGTTCAATTGCTGAACGGCCGATACGGGGCATACCTGAAAATCGGAAAAGACAATTTCAAGCTTCCGAAGGGAACAGACGCAGCAACTTTGACCCTGGAGGAATGTCTGGCAATTGCAAATGATCCTGCGAATGCACCCAAGAAGAAACCGGGTGGGAGAGCTGCAGCTAAAAAAGCTCCTGCAAAAAAAGCAGCACCAAAAAAAGCAGTTGCGAAGAAGAAGTAGCGAAGCTACTGAAGACTGAGTGCAGCTTTCACAAAAAGCTACTGAAGACTGAGTGCAGCTTTCACAAAAAGCTAAGCACGAGGGAACGCGAAGCTACTGAAGACTGAGTGCAGCTTTCACAAAAAGCTAAGCACGAGGGGCAGCGAAGCCCGAACTTTTTGAATTCTGACTTTTGAATTTTGAATTAATCTGAGTTATTAACTTTTCACTCTTTATTCTTAATTGAAAACAAGGTCGTAGCGATATTCCATTCGGTTATTTTTGTCGAAAGACATTTTTAGAATGAAGGATATATCTATTTATTTCAGTCCGCTTAACACAATTGAAAATCCTGTTCAGGAATCTTTGGGCGAGTTTATTGTCCGAAATGATGAGTCGGGTTTCCCTGAAATAGATAAGGCCGGCCTTGCCTTAATATATGTCCCTGAATTCAGAAATGGCGAAGCATCTTTGCATGGACAAACAGATGACCGTTTCAGAGATCAGCTCAACAGTTACTTTCCCGCAAGCAATTGGAACTTTAAAATCTATGATTTAGGAAACCTGATGCCCGGGGAAAGGGTGGAGGATACCTATTTCGCATTGAGACAGGTTATTGCCGAACTGGTAAAAAAATCAGTTGTTCCGGTTGTAATCGGTGGTTCCCAGGATTTGACATATGCAATGTACCAGGGATACGAAGAACTCGAACAGCTCATTAATGTATTAAATATTGATTCCAAGCTTGATCTCGGTGATCCGGAGCTTCCCATTGGCAAAGATGCGTATGTAAGCAAATTACTGATGCACAGACCATGTTATCTCTTTAATCTGTCAGTAATAGGATATCAGACTCCTCTGGTAAAAGCTTCGGAAATAGACTTGTTTGAGAAGCTATTCTTTGATGCTGTCCGTTTAGGCGAGTTTAAAGGTGATTTCAGGATCGCAGAACCCCTGCTTCGAAACACTGATCTGCTGAGCATCGATCTGCAAGCGATCAAAGCATCCGATTTCAAAGGAAAGTATTTCTCTCAGCCGAATGGGCTGGATAACCAGGATATTTGTCAAATTGCAAAATATGCAGGCATCTCGGATAAATTAACTTCTGTTGGTTTGTTCAATTTATTACCGGGAGATATTGCTGAAAGTGCCCATGCTGAAATTGCTCAAATTATCTGGTATTTTGTGGATGGTTATTCACAGCGTGTCGGAGACTTCCCAATTGGTTCAAAAAAGGAATATACCAAGTTCACCGTCTTTTTGGATGAAATAAATCACGATATTATTTTTTATCGCAGCAATCGTTCTGAGCGCTGGTGGATGGAGGTTCCTTACCCTCCGAAAGAAGGCGTAAAATATGAAAGACATCACATGGTTCCGTGTGATAAATCCCAGTACAGCAACGCATTGAATGGAGACATACCTAATCTATGGTGGAAAACATATCAGAAACTGGGGTAACCTTTTGGCTGGTCTTTCGTAACAGGAGGTTGTGTTAAATATTTATCTCTTCAACATTTCATTGTGGAAAAGATGAATTGATTCCACTAAAAAATTTTGTTTGTTCTAAAAAATACTTATTTTAGTCGCCAATTGGCTAAAATTTGTTAAAGCCAAGCATGTTAAAACCAAATTAGGACCCTTTAATATGAATAAAACGTTACGTATTTTATCAGCGTTTGTGTTATGTTCTTTCGGAGCTTCTGCTCAGCAAGATATCGCATTAACACATTTTATTTACAATAAATTCGCCATTAACCCGGGCGCAACTGGTATCGAAGAAGGGTTGTGTGGAAATTTGATTTATCGCAATCAGTGGGATAAAGTGAATGGAGCACCGAACTCTGTAGTTTTTAATGCCGAAGCAAACATGGAAAGCTTTGGTAAGTGGACTGGCGGTTTTGGTTTGAACTTCACTCATGATGCGATCGGCTTTAACAGACAAAACAATGTGATGTTGAATTATTCGCATCATATTCAATTGGGTAACGGAAGACTTGGTATCGGATTGGGTGTCGGAATGGTGAATTTTGGAATGAGTCCGACTTGGGTTGGGCCTCAGACACAAATTGACCCGACTTTCCCTGGTGCCAGTTCGGCAATTACCTTTGATCTGAACTTTGGTTTGTATTACCGTGCCCAGAATTGGTATGCCGGTTTGTCGTCAAGCCATTTACAGGCGTCGGCATTAAACCTGACAAGTTCTGTTCCTACTTCAAGTGGTACAGGTACTGTTCCTTATGATTTAGCTCGTCACTACTATGCAATGGGAGGTTATACTTTCAGAGCGTTAGGACCTGGTGATTTGGATATTCAAGGGAACTTGCAGACAGATTTATTGAAGTATTCAGGTAATTTGAATGCACGATATATTTATAGAGGTTTCTTGTATGGCGGTTTAGGCTTTAGAAATAGTGAGTCTGTTTCTGTGTTGTTAGGATGGAGAGCATTTAATATTTCATCACCTAAAAGCAGAATGTTTATGTGGGTAGGTTATTCATATGATATTTCAATTGGAAGAGTGTCAAGCATTTCCAACGGTACACATGAAATTGCGCTTAAGTTTTGTTATATTCCTATTATACCAATTACGAAGGCACATCATCCAAAATGGTTGTAAAATCAAAAAAAAATAAGAATCTTTGTAACCATTTTTTATTCGATTCCGTTATATCGCAAAATTGATCCTGTAGAATGTTAACGATAAATCCGGAACTGTAAAATTGAACTAGAATGAAAAAACTGTTGTTTATCGGTTTAATTGGGGCCTTAGTTGCCTCTTGTAGCTCACGTAGTGGCCATTTGACGGGTTCATTAGGTCGTAGAGTCTATCAACCTGAAATTCCTCTTGGAATGGTCTATGTTCCATCGGGGTCCTATATCATGGGAGAAAATGATCAGGATGTTCCGTTCTTGCACCAAACTCGTGCAAAGACCGTGTCTGTTCAGGCGTTTTATATTGACCAAACTGAAATCACAAATAACGAGTATCGTCAATTTGTTGAATGGGTTAGAGACTCAATGGCTCGTGAACGTATTTATGCCGGATTGGAAGAAGATGAAGAAGCGTCTCGCTACATCAGCTATTCAGATATGTATTTCGATGAAGGTGCATTGGAGATGGTTGAATTCGAACCTTCTGATCGCGATGTGAATCGTGCGCAATTTTCATTGAATTGGGATCGTAAATTTTCTTACGATGATCCGGATTTGATGCCATTGTTAGCGGATATGTACTATCCTCAACCTGAGCGTTTCTACAAGCGTCGTGAGATAGATACTCGAAAATTGAATTTCAAGTACTATTGGATCGATTTACGAGAAGCTGCCAAAAGAGGTCGAATTGAAATCGTTCATAATGGAATGGATAAAGAAGGTAATGAGATCAGTCCGGAACACCGTGATTTGAATACTCCGCCGCATCCGTTTACAGAAGAGCCACAAGGTTTGGATAAGGATTTGAGTTACTTCAACAAAAAAGGTCAAAGTACAGGTCTACGTGGCCATGAGAATCGTCAAAGATTTATCATTGATGAAGAAATAAACGTATACCCGGATACATTGGTTTGGGTTCGTGATTTCACTTATGCATTCCATGATCCAATGACAAATATGTACTTCTGGCATCCTGCATACGATAACTATCCGGTTATTGGTATTACATGGGTTCAGGCAAAGGCATTTTCTATTTGGAGAACTCAATTGTTAAATAGCTGGTTGCAGGCAATGGGAGATTTATTCGTGAATGATTTCCGTTTACCAACCGAGGCAGAATGGGAAAGAGCAGCTCGCGGTGATTTGAATAACTCACCATATCCGTGGGGTGGACCATATATCCGTAATCAAAGCGGATGTTTCCTTGGTAACTTTAAACCGATGAGAGGACGTTATTTTGAGGATGGTGGTTTCCATACTGTGAAAGCATATTCTTACAACCCGAACGGATGGGGTCTTTATTGTATGGCCGGTAACGTTTCGGAATGGTGTGAAACAGCATATGATGAAGCAATGTATGAGTTCTCACATGATTTGAATACTGAATACAGATACGATGCAATGGACTGGGATCCGCCGGCAATGAAACGTAAGGTTATCCGCGGTGGTTCTTGGAAAGATGTAGGTTACTATTTGCAAACTTCAACTCGTACATACGAGTATCAAGATACGGCTAAATCGTACGTCGGGTTCCGAAATGTGGCAACACACTTAGGGCGTGGTGGACGTGATTTCTCAAAAGAGGGCGGCGAAGAAATTCGTAGCGATATCCAACTTCGCTAGGAATAAACAAACAATTACAAAACAATAAATTTGGTTAAACCTAAAAAACAAAGAAAACTATGAAACCAGGAAGTAAAGGATGGAAAAAGTTTATGTCGAAACTATACGGTTTCGGTGCGGCAATCGTAATCGTTGGAGCATTATTTAAAATCGAACATTTACCAGGAGCGAGTCTTATGCTTACTGTAGGTTTGTTAATGGAAGCTATCATTTTCATTTTCTCTGCATTTGAGCCGATCCATGAGGATCCGAATTGGGAGCTTGTTTACCCTGAATTGGCTTTTGCACACAGTGATGAATTAGATCACGATGCTTTACCGGCAGGAAGAGGGAAGAATTCTGGTGGAACCGGGATTACTGAACACTTGGACAAAATGTTAGAGGAAGCTAAAATTGATGGTCAATTATTGGAGCGTTTAGGCGATGGAATGCGTCAGTTGGGTGAGAATGCTTCTCAATTGAAAGGTGTAACATCTGCAGCAGCGGCAACTGACTCTTATGTTTCTTCACTACAAGCGGCATCTGACAAAGTATCTTCATTATCTGAAGCTTATGAAAGAGCGTCAGTTTCGATTTCAGGAATGACTTCAAATACACAAGAAGGTGAATCATTCGGTGAGCAAATGCAAAAAGTTTCTAAAAACTTGGCTGCTTTGAACAACGTATATGAATTGCAATTGAAAGGATCTTCTGCTCATTTGGAGGCTACAGAGAAATTCCAGGGTCAGGTAACTGAAATGATGAAGAACCTATCTGATTCAGCTGAAGATACTCGTCTATACAAAGAGAATATGGCAATGTTGTCTAAAAACTTGACTGACTTAAATGCAGTTTATGGCAACATGTTAAAAGCTATGACAATTTCTAGAGATTAATTATTTAATCGATAGTTACTTTATTAAAATTGAATATTACTAACAAGTAAACCAATAAAATTTAGAAGTCATGGCAGGTGGAAAAGAAACCCCAAGACAGAAGATGATCGGGATGATGTACTTGGTATTGACGGCGCTCTTGGCGTTGAACGTATCAAAACAGATTCTGGATGCTTTTGTCGCAATTGAAGAAAATATACAAAAGGCTAATATCGCTCAGTTTGAGCGAGGAGAAGGGTTCACAAGTGATGTAAACAGTGAGCTTAATACAACTCCGAAGAATGCTGAAAATGCTGCTAAGAGAGAAAAATTGCAGAAGATTTTAAAGCAAATGGAAGAAGTGGATAAATTATCCGATAAGTTGCTTAAAAATATTGATGAGATTAAATTGGAAATCTTAGAAAAATCCGGTGAAGCGGTAAAGGAATACAAGAATCAGGATGAAAACACCATTCTTTGGGAGAAAGGTGCTAAATGTAAACCGATTCGTATGAATTTGATGGCTGTTCAGTCTAAAGATCAATACGATATTCCAATGCATGAAATCGTTGGAAAGGAAATCAAAAACCCAGACGGAAAAGGAAAACAGTTGTGGGAAGATTTCGTGAAGTTTCGTTCTGATTTAGTGAAAACGGTTGGCTCCTATAATGAAGGAGGAAAATCTTATTCAATTAATCCAACTCCAATCAACGAGTTTAAGAACAATGCTGATCTGGTTAAGAAAGTTTCTGACATGGTGAAGAAAAGTAAGGTAAATCACATGGATGATGACCAGGCTTTGACTGACTTGTACATTAACTTGACAAAACCGGAGCGTGTGAAAGTTCACGATTTGGAAGGTATCCATTGGATCGGAGCTACATTTGACCATGCTCCTTTGGTAGCTGCGGTTGCATCATTAACTTCTTTACAACAAGACGTTTTATCTGCACGTGCTTATGCTTTGGCTCACTTGAAATCTAAAGTTTCTACCGGAGAGTACTCTTTCAACAAAATTATGCCATTGGCTTACGGTCCTGCGATCGCTAATACAGGTGATGAAGTGGAGTTGAAAGTAATGATGGCTGCATTTGATTCGGATAACCAACCGGAAGTAACTGGTCCTGGAGCAATTACGGTTGCTGGTGGTCAAGGTACTTTGAAAACGAAAGTTGCCGGTGGTGCTGAGATGGTATTGAGTGGTACTGTATCAATCAAAAACAAATCAGGAGTTAAGAAAACGGAGAATTGGACTCATACCATTAAAATTATGAAGCCACAAGGAACTGTTTCCCTTCCTGAATTGAATGTATTGTACAAAGGATATAACAATATTGTTGAAGGTGTTGCTTCTGGTTACGATCAGACAATCCTGAACGGTAATGGTGTATCTTTAACGAAATCAGGAAACGGTTATATCGGTCGTGTAAGTGGTGCTGGAAGAACAGCGACTATTTCAATCTCCGGTAAAAACTCTGTAACAAATAAAACAGTTTCATTAGGAACATTTACGTTCCGTGTAATGAACTTACCTCCTCCATCATTGTTCTTCGGAGCAGTTGAAGATGGTGGTAAAGCTTCAAAAGCAGAAACACGTTTATTTGCACGTTACTCTGATAGTCCGTTAAAAGCTGAGTTTACAGTTCAAACTTGGGAATTAAACGTTGCCGGTGCTCCACGTCCTGCTAAAGGAACTGGAAACCAATTGAACGCGGATGGAATCAGCTTAATGAGACAAGCAAAACCAGGATCTACGATCAGCTTTATGACGCAAGTTAAAGGGCCGGACGGAATCCTACGTAAGAAAAGTGGTGTGTTTACCATTTAATAAATAACAAATAATAGAGTGTCAATCATGAAACGTTTAGTTCTATTAAGTACCTTGTTTGCCGGTTCGTTGTTAACGAACGCGCAAGAGATCAATGGTGGACCAGTGAATGTTCCTCAGGCGGATGTAATCGATGGGGTGTATATGACAGAACATATACCTACCAAAAGAATGATTTCGTATGAGTTTGTTCGGGAAGCTGATGTAGTCTGGAGTCATCGTGTTTGGCGCATGATTGATATGCGTGAAAAAATGAATCACCCGATTTATTTACCGTTTGATTATCACACACCATCTGGTCAGTATGTAAGAAATACAAGCCGCTGGTCATTGTGGACAATTATGCGTCACCATATCATCAATGGAGATTTGAAAGTGTTTTCCCCTTATAATCCATATCAGTATGATATGTTAGACGGAGATCAGTTCAAGTATCCTGTTGTACCTGAAGCGGGTAAGAATTATTATACCGATTCTTTATTCCGTGACAAAGTATTCTATTATTTAGGAAAATTAGGTGCTCAAAGTGATGTCCCATTGACAAATGAATTTGGAGACCCAATTGAAATCACGCTTCCTGATGGAACGATTACTTTCAAATATCCGCCAGCTGATACAATGTGGATCGATTCTGAACAAATTGTTCAGTACCGCATTAAAGAAGATTGGTTCTTTGATAAGGAAAGATCTGTATTGGATGTGCGAATTTTAGGGATTGCACCGGTTGTATACAGAGAAGAGGTTTCTCCTACAGGTGGTAAAACAATTACCGGAATGGATGAGAAATTTTGGTTATACTTCCCTCATTGCCGTTACATTTTAGCGAATTACTTTGTGTATAACGAAAAGAATGATGCGCAATGGCAAAGCTTTGATGATTTGTTTTGGCAACGTCGCTTCACTAGTTCAATCTACCGTGAGAGTAACGTATTCGATCGTGAGATTGATAGTTACAAAACGGGTGTAGATGCACTAATGGAATCTGAGAAAATTACAGAAGAGATTAGAAACTTCGAACACGATGTTTGGAACTTCTAATTGAATCAAAAAATAATGAACCCCGACTTCGCTTCAGCGAACGTCGGGGTTTTTTGTTTCTAACCGGGACTTGTATCCGTCACAATGAAAACGCTGGAGCTCTCTTCTGCCATGCAAAGCTATACGGGCTTGATTTACTCAATATTCAGCAGTTTGTTGAAGATATTAAAAGGAGAGCGAAAGATTTCTCTTAAAACTAGGGGATTGAATTAGCTGGTTATAGTTGAAACCATTGTTTGACCATATGAATCTCGTTGGGATTCATCGAACCGTGCACAAACTCATTGCTTGCAGGATTATACCGGTAATCATTAGTCCATTCCATATGATTTTTCGCAAGTTGTTTTATACTTTCACAAACGTAGTGTATCTCTGCATTAGTTGTCGTCGGGTGAATTGATAAACGAATCCATCCTGGTTTTTCCTTCAGGTCGCCACAGCTTATCTTTTCGGTAAGGTAATTTGACTGTTCCTGGTCAACATGTAACAAATAATGACCGTATGTACCCGCACAGCTACAGCCACCCCGGGTTTGTATCCCGAAACGATCATTGAGTAATTTTACACCAAGATTGAAGTGTAAGTTGTCGATATAAAAAGAAATCACCCCAAGCCTGTCTTTATGCTGTGGAGCGAGAAGTGTAAGATTTGGAATTTTCTCAAACTGTTCAAAGATATAATCGATCAGCTCCTTTTCACGCTGAAGGATTTTATCGATGCTCATCTTCTCTTTCAGTTTTATAGCAAGAGCGGATCTGATCACCTGGAGGAATCCCGGTGTACCGCCATCTTCGCGCTCTTCAATGTTATCAAAGTATTTATGTCCGCCCCATGGGTTCGTCCATTTGACAGTTCCCCCTCCCGGATGATCGGGTACAGTGTTGCTGTATAATTTCTTATTGAAAATGAGTACCCCGCTTGTACCTGGGCCCCCAAGGAATTTATGGGGAGAAAAGAAAATCGCATCAAGCCAGGTCTCACTGTCAGCCGGATGCATGTCGATACTAACATAAGGAGCAGAGCAGGCAAAATCCACAAAGCATAAACCGTTGTTTTGATGCATAAGCCTGGCAACTTCATAGTATGGTGTTTTAATCCCTGTAACATTACTGCAGGCTGTTATTGAAGCGATCTTCAGTGGATGTTCTTTGTATTTGTCAAGTAGTTCTGCTAAACTGTCAAGAGATAAAAGACCTTGCTCGCAGGCTGGGATGATTTCCACTTTGGCAATAGTTTCCAACCATGAGGTCTGATTGCTGTGATGTTCCATGTGTGAGACAAAAACTACAGGTCTCAACGCTTCGGGAATATTGGCACAGCTTTTCAGTTGTTCGGGCATTTTCAATCCGAGGATTCGCTGAAATTTATTGATAACACCTGTCATACCTGTACCATCTGTTATCAGAATATCATCAGGCCCGGCATTCACATGATGTTTTATTATGTGGCGTGCCTCATGATAAGCGTTTGTCATCGCCGTCCCTGAAACGGTAGTTTCGGTATGAGTGTTTGCAACAAAGGGTCCGAATTCGTTGATAATCTTTTCTTCAATCGGACGGTAAAGCCTTCCGCTGGCGGTCCAATCCGTATAAACGATCTGTTGCTTACCAAAAGGTGAGTTGAACTCCTGTTCTATCCCAATAATATTTTGGCGAAATTGGTGAAAATAATTTTCAAGGTCCGTCTTAAGAGGAGTCTTTTGTGAATCCAGCATTAATTAGTTTTTTAGTTGAGCACCCAAATATAAGTATTTCGGGGAGGTTTCATAACGCTGTGCAAAAGTGCATAAAATTTCAGGTATGAATGTTATTTCAGGTTCAGTTTTTTTGAATGGTTGGAATTAAAATGTATTCAGTGTTTTGTTAATAATCAGCTGGATATCAAGTGTAACGAATGGCTGTTTTTCGCGCTATCTGGAAAACCCAAAGCCATGAAAAAATATACCTTTATCCTCATTCTCGCCGCAAGCTGTGATTTGAATGCGCAATGTGAATCAACTGACTTTATTTCCTCAACTCCGATTTTGGATTATCCTTACATCAAAGAACACGTTCTGACCAAAAGAACTATTTCTTATGAATATGTTCGCGAAGCAGATGTAGTTTGGAGTAAACGGGTTTGGAGGGAAATCGATCTGCGCGAAAAGATCAATCACCCGTTGTATTATCCTTTTGATCATCATACTCCTTCCGGACAATACGTAAGAAACACCAATTGCTGGTCTTTGTGGACCATTATGAGGCATCATATCATGCAAGGTGACCTGAAGATCTTCTCACCTTATAATCCTTACCAATTTGATGTTTTGGACGGCGATCAGTTCAAATATCCTATTGTTTCCAAATCAGGCGGAAATTATTGCAACGATTCCGTTTTTAGAAATGAAGTGTTTTACTATTTAGGGAAATTAGGGCCTGCAACGGATGTTGTGATTTCAACGTATGATGGTCGTGATTCTACCAGGTGGGTAAATGGGGTAGAAGAATATGTTTATGCTGACAGGGATACTGCCTGGATCGATTCCGAGCATATAGTAAAGTACCTGATTAAGGAAGATTGGTTTTTCGACAAGGAACGCTCCGTTATGGATGTACGGATTATGGGGATTGCACCGGTAGTTTTAAAGGAAGAGACAGCGCCAAACGGACAAAAGATGATCTCCGGTATGGAAACCAAATTCTGGGTTTATTTCCCCCACTTGAGATATCTTCTCACAAACTACTATGTATACAACGAGAAAAATGATGCACAGTGGATGAGTTTTGACGATTTATTTTGGAAACGAAGATTTTCCAGTACAGTTTACAAGGAAAGTAATGTGTTTGACAGATCAATCGATAGTTACCGGACAGGAGTAGATGCCCTGCAGGAATCTGCGGATATCATTGAAAGTATCCGGACTTTTGAACAGGATGTCTGGAATTTTTAATAGTAAATAGTGTCCGCCCCGGCGGACATTTTTTTTGTCCTCCCGTTACTAATTGAATAAATGACATTTCGATTAGTATAAACCTTAAAATTTAAATCATGGCTGGAGGAAAAGAAACCCCGAGACAAAAGATGATCGGAATGATGTATCTCGTACTGACCGCACTTTTGGCATTGAACGTATCGAAGACCATTTTGGATGCTTTCGTAGCGATTGAAGAAAATACTCAGAAATCGAATAGTATGCAAGTGGATAGAGGTTCTGAATTTATCACTGATATTTCTGATGAAATTGCCTCAACTCACGGAAAAGAACATGCTCAAAAACTTCAAAAACTAAAAAAAATAATGAAGCAAATGCAGCAGGTAGATAAACTGTCAGCCGATTTGATCCAGGAAATTGATCGTGTTAAATTAGAACTGTTGCGGGAGTCCGGAGAAGAAATCACCAAAATAAAACCGGATGACAAGGAAACAATCATGTGGGAAAAAGGAAATAATTGCCGGCCTGCCCGAATGAACCTGATGGCTGTTCAGGCTAAAGATCAGTATGATATTCCAATGCATATCCTGGTTCGCGATGATATAAAGAATCCGTCTGGGAAAGGAAAAATGATTTGGGACGATTACAACGAATTTCGTTCAAAATTGATTGAAACGGTAGCCACTTACAAGGATGGGAAAAAATCATATTCCATTAAACCGAAGGCAATCAATAGTTTCAAAGATTCAAAGGATCTGAGAAAACAGGTTAACCGAATGCTTCAATCATCTAAGATCAATTTACGGGACGATGAAGAAATTCTGTCTTCTATTTACATGAATTTAACCAAACAGGAGCGTGTTACACAAAATGATATTGAAGGCGTTCATTGGGTCGGACAAACATTTGATCATGCTCCGCTTGTGGCAGCTTTAGCCTCACTTTCCTCTATGCAGCAGGATGTTCTTTCTGCGCGTTCTCTTGCCCTGGGACATCTGAAATCAAAAGTTTCTACAGGAGAGTATTCTTTTAATAAAATAGTGGGATTGGTCTATGGCCCTGAAATCGCAAACAGTGGTGATGAAGTGGAGCTAAACGTTATGATGGCAGCTTTTGATTCAGACAATCAACCTACGGTGACTCATAACGGAACCTCTTTTGTTGGAACCGGCGGAAAAGGAATCATCAAAACGAAAGTTGGTTCAGGCGGGGAAATGGTTTTGAGTGGGACCGTTTCGATCAAGAACAAATCAGGATTGGTGAAAACGGAAAATTGGTCGCACACGATTAAAATTATGCGTCCCCAGGGAACCGTTTCTTTACCAAAGCTGAATGTGTTGTATAAAGGTTACGACAACTTGATTGAAGGTGTGGCATCCGGTTATGATCAAACGGTTTTAAACGGAAACGGGGTGAGTCTAAAACAGTCCGGAAATCCGAATCAGCAGATTGCAAGAGTAACTACAACAGGAAAAACGGCATCAGTAGACATTTACGGAATGAATTCGGTGTCGAAAAAGAAAGTGAAATTGGGAACCTATTCTTTTCGGGTGATGATACTGCCAAATCCGGACTTTTTCTTTGGGGCCGCAGAGGAAGGAGGGAAAATTTCTCCTTTGGAGAAGAATTTGTTTTCACGTTATAAAAACAGTCCACTGGATGCAAAGTTCACGATTTTAAATTGGGAATTGAGCTTAAATACGGCTCCAAAACCTGAAAAAGGAAAAGGAAGCCACCTTTCGGATGAAGCAACGCGGTTATTGAAACAAGGAAGACCCGGAACTATTGTAAATGTTAAAATGGATTACATTGGTCCGGATCAAATTGTAAGAAAAAAACTGGCGTCATTTGTTCTTTAGAAAAAGTAGGGGCTAAAATTTTAGGCCCCTACTTTTCATTCACCCGGTTTTACCTTTTCCCTTCTAACTTTCTAAGACTTTGCCTACCTTTGCACATGCTTGTTTTGGAAAAATTGGGAGTGCATTTCCCACAAGGTTATTTGTTTGAGGATTGTTCTGCCCAGGTTAATCAGGGAGATCGAATTGGTTTAGTCGGTAAAAATGGAGCCGGAAAATCCACGCTTTTGAGATTAATTGCTCAAACCGAAAAGGCAACAGAAGGTCAAATTCATCGCCAGAAAGGTCTGGAAGTAGGTTTTCTAACCCAGGATATTGTAATTGATACCAAGCAAAGTGTCTTCGATTACCTGTTTTTTTCCAATGATCAATTAAATCATCTGAGAAAACACATTGAAGAGATTAACCAGCAATTGACAACTCGCGAAGATTATGAATCCGAATCGTATCTTGAGTTGTTGAATGATTTAAATGCTACGAATGATCTGTTCAATATTCACGATGGATTCCAATGGGAAGAAAAAATAGCATCCGTACTCGATGGACTTGGCTTTCAAAAGGATGATTTTGAAAAAGCACTGAACTCGTTTTCCGGAGGATGGAAGATGAGAGCAGAATTGGCTAAAATATTGGTAAACCGTCCGAACTTGCTTCTTTTGGATGAGCCGACCAATCACCTGGATATTGTTTCTATCCAATGGTTGGAGAATTACCTGACAAAATTTGATGGTGCGGTGATCGTTATTTCTCACGACAGGTTGTTTTTGGATAATGTAACGAATAGAACCTGGGAGATTTCCTTCGGGAAGATTTTGGATTTTCCTTACGCTTATTCAAAATACAAGGAATTGAGAGCGGAAGAACTGGAGCGATTGACGGACGCCAAAAAGCAACAGGATAAAGAAATCAAGCAAACCCAGGAATTGATTGATAAGTTCCGGGCAAAGAAAAATAAAGCAGCGTTTGCACAGTCCCTGATCAAAAAACTCGATCGTACGGAACGGATTGAAATTGAAAGTGATGCTGTTGCACGAATGAATATTTTCTTTCCGCTAAATGTTCAACCAGGGAAGTGGGTGCTTGAAATGGAGCATTTGGGTAAAAGTTACGGATCAAGAACATTGTTTAAGGATATTTCCATAACAGTCGGAAGAGGAGAGAAAATCGCACTTTTAGGCCCGAACGGAGTGGGTAAGTCAACGTTATTTAAATGCCTGACAAAAGAGATCGATTTTGAAGGAAAAGTAGAATTCGGTCACAATGTGAAGATTACCTATTTTGCCCAAGACCAGGCAGAGCGTTTGAATAAGAATCTGAGTGTTTATGAAACTGTGGACCTGGTTGCGTCCGGTGATGTGAGAAAAGATCTGCGTTCTATTTTAGGAGCATTTTTATTCTCAGGCGAAGATGTCGATAAGAAAGTGGGTGTTTTGTCGGGAGGTGAACGTACGCGTTTGGCTCTTTGCCAATTACTTTTAAGTCCATCGAATGTTTTGATCCTGGATGAGCCTACGAATCACTTGGATATTCAAAGTAAGCAGGTTTTGAAACGGGCTTTGTTGCAGTACGAAGGAACCTTTTTAATTGTATCGCATGACCGTGAATTCCTGGATGGATTAACGAACCGTATTTGGGATATTGAAGACCAGACTCTGAAGATCCATCATTTTGGAGTGTATGAATACTTACAACGTAAATTATCGGATACTTCATCTAAAAAGGTGGAAAGTAAAACTGTTCAAAAGGAAGTAGTTGTTGAGCAACCCGTGAAAAATCAATCCCAGGAGGAACGGAAGGAGAATAAGCGCAAAAAGAATCAGATTCAAAATAAAGTGAGGGAGCACGAAAAACGCGTTCAAGAACTGGAAAAAGAAGTGAAGGTGCTAGAGGATCAGTTAGCAACGATGGATTTTACGGACTCTGCGAAAACAGCTCCGGTTCTGAAAGCTTTTGAAGAAGTAAAGTCCAAATTGGATTATTACTCGGATCTGTGGATGGAAGCTACAGAGGAATTGGAAAGTATACAAGATTAAGACATTAAGACATTAAGACATTAAGACATTAAGACATTAAGACATTAAGACATTAAGACATTAAGACATTAAGATTTATAACTAATCATAGTCCTTGAATCTTAAATCCTAAGGTCCTAAAATCTAAAAGAAAATGAAAGGATTGCTAGATAAAATGCGTGTTTCGTTTGAGGAACCCATTCAATACCAACTTGTTTTAAACAATGAACCGCAGATCCGGATGAACGACCTGATCGGGAAAGAGATTGCATTAACCTGGACAGGGAAAATCATTTGTTCGAACTGCTCGAAACAAACAAAGAATTCATTTGGACAAGGCTTTTGTTTCAATTGTTTTCAGTCTGCACCACAAGCTTCTCCATGTATCATCAATCCGGAATTATGCAGGGCGCATTTAGGGGAAGGAAGAGATATCGATTGGGAACATCTGCACCACAACCAGCCGCATATTGTTTATCTGGCGGCTTCAGACAGTATAAAAGTCGGTGTTACACGTGCCGAACAAACGATGACCCGCTGGATTGACCAGGGGGCTTCCAGTGCAATCATTCTTGCAGAAACAACCAATCGGTATGAAGCTGGAATTATTGAAGTGGCCTTGAAATCATACATGACGGATAAAACGAACTGGCAGCGCATGCTCAAAAATGAAATCAATCACGAATTGGATCTCCTGGACGAAAAAGGAAGGGTTGAAGATTTACTTCCTTTCGATATGCGTGATTTTGTAAGTATGAATGACACGATTATTTCATTGAATTACCCGGTTGAAAAATATCCTGTGAAAGTGAAAAGTGTGAGCTTTGACAAAACTCCGCTTATTAGTGGCAGACTTGCTGGAATCAAAGGCCAATACTTGATTTTCGATGATGAAAGAGTATTAAACATCCGGAAACATACGAGCTATGAAATCGAATTTTCTTACGATTAAGTTTTGAACTTTTTGATGTTGTAATTATTCTCGTTAATTTCTGCCAAAAAAAGAATCAATATCTTCCGAAACCTATTAATTTTAATACTTCTAAAAAACTATCAAACATGTTCGACAAAAACGAATTTAATAAGTACGCAACAAAGCATGTCGGAATTTCCAGTATGCACTTAGAAAGCTACATCGAATCTTCTTTAACACCGTATATTATCGAAGAACGTCATATGAATATGACACAAATGGACGTTTTTTCACGTCTAATGATGGACCGCATTATTTTCCTGGGAACGGGGATCAACGATCAGGTCGCTAATATCATCAATGCTCAATTGTTGTTCTTGGAATCAGCGGATTCAAAGAAAGATATTCAAATTTATTTGAATTCTCCGGGAGGATCTGTTTATGCAGGCTTGGGAATTTACGATACGATGCAGTACATCAAACCTGATGTTGCAACGATCTGTACAGGAATGGCAGCTTCTATGGGAGCAGTTTTAATGTGCGCCGGTGCGGCAGGTAAACGTTCGGCTTTAAAGCATGCACGTGTAATGATTCACCAACCGCTTGGTGGAGCTCAGGGACAAGCTTCCGATATCGAAATCACAGCTCGTGAAATTCAGAAATTGAAGAAAGAATTGTATGACATTATCGCAACGCATTCGAATCAAACGTACGAAAAAGTATGGGCTGATTCGGATCGTGATTACTGGATGACGGCAGCAGAAGCAAAAGATTACGGAATGGTAGACGAGATCTTGCTTCGCAACCCAAAATAGTCTAACTTTGCACAATAGTATCTAAGTCATTCTGGTTTATCAGGATGACTTTTTTGTCGATAAAAATTACATTATGTCAAAAAAGGAAACTTCTTGCTCGTTTTGCGGGAGACCGCGAAGTCAAGTAGGTTTATTAATAGCCGGTTTATCAGGACACATTTGTGATCATTGTATTGCTCAGGCAAGAATGATTGTGGATGAAGATCAAACTACCAAGATTTCAAGTCAGGGCGCTCCGGTTAATGTCTTAAAACCCCTGGACATCAAAGAACGTTTGGATGAATATGTGATTGGTCAGGATGATGCAAAGAAAACGCTATCAGTGGCTGTTTATAACCATTACAAGCGTTTGCATCAAACCAAGATCGAAGACGTTGAAATTGAAAAGTCAAACGTGATCCTTGTTGGTCGTACAGGAACGGGTAAAACCTTACTTGCTAAAACAATTGCCAAAATGCTCAATGTTCCGTTTTGCATTGCCGATGCTACGGTATTGACGGAAGCCGGTTATGTGGGAGAAGATGTCGAAAGTATTCTTTCCCGCTTGTTACAGGCGGCGGACTACAATGTTCAGGCTGCACAGCATGGGATTGTCTTCATTGATGAGATCGATAAAATTGCCCGTAAAAGTGATAATCCATCCATAACACGTGATGTTTCTGGTGAAGGTGTTCAGCAGGCACTTTTGAAATTGTTGGAAGGATCGGTTGTAAATGTTCCGCCTCAGGGAGGAAGAAAACACCCGGAGCAGAAAATGATTGCAATCGATACGAAAAATATTTTATTCGTTTGCGGAGGAGCTTTTGATGGAATTGAACGCATTATTGCAAGTCGTGTAAACCGACAAACCATTGGATTCGGATCCCAGGTCACAGAAAAAGTAGATGAGGATAACTTCCTGAAATACATTACTCCGACGGACGTGAAATCCTTTGGATTGATTCCTGAATTGATTGGTCGTTTCCCGGTATTGACTTACCTGGAGCCGCTGGATGCAAAAAGCCTGAAACGAATCATTACGGAGCCCAAAAACGCAATTATCAAGCAATATATACGATTATTTGAAATCGATGGAATCCGCTTGAAATTTGATGCAGACGTACTGGATTTTATCGTTGAGAAAGCAATTGAATTCAAATTAGGTGCCCGCGGGTTAAGATCTATTTGTGAAGCAATTCTTACAGATGCGATGTACGAATTACCTTCTAAAAATGAGAAGGAGTTCAGAGTAGATTTGGATTATGCAAAAGCACAGTTTTCTAAGAGCAAAGTTGCCCGACTGAAAGTCGCATAAAGAATTAGATTATATTAAAACACGTAGGGTCGCGATTAATCGCGACCCTACGTGTTTTAATGAACCTTAAAAGAGCAATATTTAATCACTGAACCTTTGGCCGTAAACAATTGCTCGTAATGGGTTTTAATATGTAGAATGTCCCGGATTGTAGGATCTAAATCTTCAGGCATTGATTGATATAAATCCCAACTTAATTCAATCACCTCGTAGTTGTGCTCCTGGATTTGTTCTTCAGTGGATTCAAACAATAAATCGGAATCTGTTTTCAGGTGAATAAGACCTCCCGGTTTCAGAATGCGTTTGTATCGTGAAATGAATTGTTCTGAGGTCAATCGTTTTCTTGGTTTAAGGGGTTGGGGATCTGAAAAAGTCAACCAAATCTCGTCTACTTCATTTGCTTCAAAATACGAATCGATGAAATCAATTTTGGTTCTTAGGAAAGCAACGTTCGTCAAATTTTCATCAAGCGCTTCTTTCGCACCAACAAACATGCGGGAACCTTTGATATCAACCCCGATAAAATTTTTGTTCGGATAATGTTTTGCCAGCCCAACGGAATATTCTCCTTTTCCACATCCGAGTTCCAACACAATCGGATTGGAGTTTTTAAAGTAATCTTGGTTCCATTTACCTTTCAGTGGAAATGCTTCCTGCGGATTCGGTTCCAAAGTCGGTTCGAACACATTGTTCCACAGTTTCATCTCCGCAAAGCGTCTCAGTTTATTCTTTCCCATAAATCGGTGCAAAAGTAAGCATTCCGCTTCAAAGTTTTTTGTGGAATTTTTCTCAAATCGTAGTAAGTAATCTGAGCAATATGTACATTTACACTTTAATACAAACATCTTATGTCAAAGCAGCATCATCACGCGCTTTCGTTCGCGGGATTGATTATCACAGTCGGGATTATATTCGGAGATATCGGTACCTCACCACTTTATGTATTGAAGGCTATTGCCGGAGACAGGACCCTTACGGAACAGCTAATTCTTGGCGGATTATCCTGTATTTTTTGGACGATTACACTTCAAACGACACTGAAGTATGTAATTATCACCCTGAGAGCAGATAACAAAGGTGAAGGTGGAATTTTCTCTCTCTATACTTTGGTTCGACGGCATCGGAAATGGCTGGTAATTCCAGCTATGATCGGTGGAGCTTCTTTGCTCGCTGATGGAATTATTACTCCTCCAATCTCTGTTTCATCTGCTGTCGAAGGACTTGGTTATATCTACCCGAAAATCAATACGGTTCCGATTGCGATTGCGATTATCATCGGAATCTTTGTCATTCAGCAGTTTGGCACCAAGTTCATCGGAAGGGCTTTTGGTCCTGTCATGATGGTTTGGTTTTTAATGCTGGGAATTGTGGGGAGTTTATACTTCATGCATAATCCCGGGATTTTAAAAGCATTGAATCCTTATTATGCTTATGATCTCTTGGTTAACTATCCGAAAGGATTCTGGTTATTGGGAGCAGTATTTTTATGTACAACAGGAGCGGAGGCATTATATTCTGATTTAGGACATTGCGGACGTGAAAACATCCGTGTAAGCTGGATCTTTGTAAAAGCGATGTTGTTGCTAAACTATTTTGGTCAGGGAGCGTATTTGGTTCAGCATCTCGGAGAAAAGATTCACGGAGGAAATCCATTCTATTTAATTGTCCCGGACGGATTCAAACTGGCTTCCGTAATTATTGCGACTGCTGCTGCTGTTGTAGCCTCACAGGCAATGATCTCAGGTTCATTCACTTTGATCAATGAAGCTATTCGATTAAATCTATGGCCGCGGGTGAAAGTGAATTTCCCTTCAGAGATCAAGGGCCAGTTATACGTACCTTCCATCAATTGGTTTTTAATGATCGGATGTATTGCGATCGTTTACATCTTCGAAAAGTCGGAAAAAATGGAGGCCGCCTACGGGTTATCGATCATTTTGACCATGATTAGTTCCACCGTTTTGCTTTATTTCTACCTGCTCAGAAAACATTGGAATTCGATTCTGCGCTACGGATTGATTGGCTTGTTTTTCATTGTGGAAGGAAGTTTTTTAATTTCTCAAATTGAGAAATTTCCACAAGGAGGTTATTTGACCTTAAGTATTGCGCTATCGGTTATGGCAATGATGTATGTCATTTTCAAGAGCAAAATTATCCGAAATAGTATCATCGATTTTGTAAAAGTGAAAAGTTATCTTCCAATTTTACAAAAGCTGTCAATAGATGATCAGATTCCGACTTATGCGACCCATTTGGTCTACCTCACCAGTGCAGAACGTATTGATGAAGTGGAATCGAAAGTTTTCTATTCCATTTTGGAGCAGCAGCCAAAACGTGCGGAGCGCTATTGGTTTGTGCATGTGATTACGACGGATGAACCTTATACCAAGGAATATAAGGTTACGAAGCACGACGAGAATGACCTGATCCGCATTGATTTTAGACTCGGATTCCGGATTCAGCCGAAATTGGATATGATGTTCAAACAGGTTGTGGAAGAGTTGGTTCAAAACAACGAGATCGAAATTCGTTCCAGATATGCTTGTGAATACCACCACAGTGATCACATCGGGGATTTTAAATTTGTTGTAATCCGCAAGTTTTTATCGAATGATAATGAACTGCCTTGGTTCCATAAGATCATCATGAATGCTTATTTCTTTATTAAGAGCAGAAGTTTGTCGGAAAAGAACGAGTTTGGTTTAGACCCGAGTTCTTATGTAGAGGAAAATTTCCCTTATGTACTTTCAAAAGCTGCGCCGATTAACCTGAAACGAAGCGAATAGCAAGATGATTCCGGCCGAAGTGTCACAAGAGCGGATCTTATTCGGATGTCTTGATTGGGGCAGCGGACATGTGGCCAGATCGATTGCTTTGCTGAAGCAATTATCGGAGCAGGGGAATGAATTGTTTGTTTGTTGTACGGAGAATCAACGTGTTGTTTTCGAATCGTATGGAATTTCTGCTACCTTTCTGCTGATAAGCGGTTTTCAGTTCAGATTTAAAGGAGATGGGAATTTTACTTCGGAAATGAGAAGAAATGCATTTCGTTTCTCCCGGTGGATCAAAAAGGAACAAAATCAAACCGAAAAATTTGTAACCGAATACCGTATTTCTCTTGTTTTATCAGATCATTGCTATGGTTTTCGATCTCACAAGGTTAAATCTGTCTTCATTACGCACCAGGTTGCACTGCCTCCGAAAGCCGGTTGGATAGCACAGTTTATTCACCGGAAATGGATAAACAGGTTCTCAGGAATCTGGATTATGGACGAAGAAGGAAGACGCCTGGCAGGAAAGTTGAGTGAATCTAACGCGAAATCAACATACATTGGATGGTATTCCCGTTTTCAGGATCAGGAATTAGCTGTTATCCCAAACAAAATAGTGGGAATTGTAAGTGGTCCGGAACCCTATTCCAAACAGTTTTTTCATTGGATCATTGAAAAATACGGAACAGAAAACCTGATTTTGATATCCCCGAAAGTTTATTTCGAAGTGCCGGCTCATATTCAGATTATAACTGACTGGCGAAATGCAGATGTCGAAATTGCTTCTGCAGAAACGATCATTTCCCGAAATGGATATTCGACCTTAATGGATTTGCAATTTTTAAAAAAGAAAGCAATTTTGGTACACACTCCCGGGCAATTGGAGCAAGAGTACCTGGCAGAATTGAATAAAAGTTCAAAGGTTGACCTCGACACCGCTGCGCCTATGCTATAGCTCTTAGCCTTCGCAAAGCCGCTTCGGCATAGCAAGGTTAGCGCAAGCATTCGGTCACCTTTTTAAGTCAAAAACCTAAAGACACTGAGCGGAGTCGAAGTGTCTATTATTTAATCGTAACTCCCCTTGAAGAAATCAAAGTACTTGAGCTGCCTTCAAATTTGTCAAGTGAAAAAGTAAAGGTACTTCCGACACCGATCGTACTGCGAACTGAAATCGTTTGATTGTGCGAATCCAGGATGTGTTTCACAATGGAAAGACCAAGCCCCGAACCACCTTCGTTCCGGTTCCTGCTTTTTTCTACACGGTAAAAGCGTTCGAATAAACGGGGCAGTTCATGAGGTTCGATTCCGGGACCGTTATCCGAAATTTCTACGGAGACCAAATCATCTACTTCGTAAAAACGAATCTGGGTTTCTCCGTTCTCATTTCCATAAGAAATGGAATTACTGATTAAGTTGGTCAATACCTGGGCAATTTTCCCCCGGTCAGCACGAACCATGATTTCCTTGTTGTAATCTTTTGCAAATCGCAGTTTGATGTGTTTTTCCTGGGCACGTAGCTCTAAACTATCCATCACCTCTTTAGCGATTTCTTTTAAGTCGAACGGACGTAAATCCATTTTCAGATCATTTACCTCTAACTTGGTCAGCTCATCCAGATCATTGAGAATATTGGTCATGCGGTCAATTGCTTTGGATGCTCTTTCCAGGAACATGCGATTCACCTTGTCATCTTCCAAGCCTCCTTCAAGCAGCGTTAAAACATAGCCCTGGATTGAAAACACGGGGGTTTTTAGTTCATGAGCCAGGTTTCCTATGAATTCCCGACGGAACTTATCCTGTTCCTGGAGTTGCGTGATTTCCGATTTCCGTTGTTCACTCCATTTTTTAGAATCTGCTTCTGCATTGCCGATAATATCTTCCGACATATTGATGTAAAGCTTTTCTTCAGGTGCCATTTTCCCCTTCCGAATAGATCTGTAAAGGATGCGTAAGCGATTGTAAATGAATTTTCTGAAAAGAACGTAAAAAGTTATAAAAGTAGCCAGTGAGCCAAAAAGAATAACGGAAACAAATGCACCTGCGGGGAGCGGATAGAAGAAATGAACAGCAAGCAGAGTGAGTGTTAAACAAGCTGCAACGATGATACTTCCCAGGAGAACAATGGTAAACGGATTTAATTTTTTCACTTTTCAGAAAATGTATAACCAACACCTTTAATGGTACGAATATACGATTCTCCTAGCTTCTCTCTTAATTTTCTGATGTGAACATCGATCGTTCTTTCACCGACAATTGTTTCATCTCCCCAAACCGTAGTCAGGATTTGCTCGCGTGTAAATACTTTTCCGGGTCTTGATGCAAGCAGTTCGATCAGTTCAAATTCCTTTTTAGGTAATTGAATTTCTTCGTCATTCATATAGACGAGGAATTTCTCGCGATTCACCGTAATGGAAGATGTTTTGATTTCTGCTTCGCCTCCGTTGATGCGGCCTGCTCTTCTGAGCAATGCTTCCACTTTTGACACCAATAAACGTGGTCTGATCGGTTTGGTAATGTAATCATCTGCACCGGCTTCGAAACCCGCCACTTGCGAGTAATCTTCAGCTCTGGATGTTAAGAAAGCAATTAAGGGAGAATTTAACTGAAGCTCCTGTCGAATAGTCTGACAGGCTTCAATACCGTCCATTCTCGGCATCATTACATCCATTAAAATCAAATCAGGAGAAACTTTTTGCGCCATCTCAACTCCTTCGAGTCCGTCATTGGCAACAAATACTTTATATCCTTCCCGCTCCAGATTATACTGTAAAAATTCCAGGATATCTTTTTCGTCGTCCACTAAAAGTATGGTTTGTCCCTTACTTACCTGCATTGTACTCCTTGTTAAAGTTTGAGCAAAAGTATCTTTGTAAGTTTCCTTTATAATTACTGCTGTGTTACGAAATAATTAATTAATAAGAGATGGATTATTTAAATGTTAAGCTTTGTAGAGCTTGCAAGGGTGTCTGTGGAAGCAAAAGGATTGATTAACTTTGTGCTATGACATTTCGATATGCCCTGGAACTCGCTTATCGCGGAACGAACTATCATGGTTGGCAAATTCAACCGAATGCCTCTTCTATACAGGAAGAAATTGAAAGACGCCTATCTCAGTTAACGGGAAATATGCCGGTTTCGGTAGTAGGTTGCGGAAGAACGGATACGGGAGTGCATGCATCTTATTATGTTTTGCATTTCGACTCGGTTAAAGAATTGGATGCGAATCAATTGGTGTATAAATTAAATAAGATGTTACCGGATGATATAAGCATTTTTTCTGCTCAACGGGTAAGCATGGATTTTCATGCACGCTTCTCCGCGGTATCAAGGACATATCGTTATTTTATCCATCAAAAGAAAGATTCTTTTTTATTGGATAGCTATCACTTGGTTACGGAGCTTGATTTTAATGCGATGAATCGCGCTGCAGAGAAATTATTGGGGACACAGGATTTTACTTCTTTTTCCAAACTCCATACGGATGTGAAAACAAATATTTGTACGGTTTCTGAAGCAAAATGGCATCAATTAGCAGAAAATAGCTGGTACTTTGAAATAAAAGCAGATCGTTTTTTGCGGAATATGGTGCGTGCGGTGGTCGGTACTCTGCTGGAAGTCGGATATGGTAATCTGAACGAGGAAGAAATCATCCGGATAATTGAATCTAAAGACCGCAGTGAGGCAAAATTGTCTGTTCCGGCAAAAGGTTTGTTTTTAGTTGATATTCAATACCCTGGAAACATGTTTTTGAAATCAATAAGTACTGATTGATATGGGAGCTGGCAGGTTTTTGTTCGGATTGCTGATCTGCTTTTTTGCAGGTAGTTTGTATGGTCAGCAAATTGATTGGCAACCTGCATACAAAACCTTTTCGACTAAAGAAGGCTTACCGAGTTCGGAAACTTATTTTGTTCACCAGGACCGACAGGGATATATTTGGTTTTGCACAGATCGCGGAGTAGTAAAATATGACGGTTTCCACATGGAAGTCCTTACTACAAAGAACGGCCTTCCGGATAATGTTGTTTTTTGGATCTACGAAGATTACAAAGGACGAATCTGGTTTGTAAGTTATAATGGTCTGTTGAGTTATTATAACAATCACCGGGTCGTAAAGTATAAATACAATTCTTTGATAGCTAATTATATCGGGAATAATCTTTATCCGTACAAAACCTTTTCTGTAGATCGGGAAGATAATGTGTTTTTTAGTTCGGGAAATAATGGCATATTAAAAATTGATTCGAAAGGGAAAAGCCAGTTATCAACCTTCAAAAAAGATCCGATAACCTTCAACCTGGTCAATGGATCTTATCAGGTCACATTTCAGTTGCTACTGGTCAACCTGACTTATCCGGAAACATTCAGGGCAGTAATCCGGAAAAACGGGCGATTTGAACGTTTTATAAAGAACAAAGAGGTCTATAAACGGAACATGCAGAGTTTTTTGACCGAACTGAAGATTCTTCAGGGAGTGAGAATAATGCGAATTCAGGATAGCTTTTATGATTTAGACCATCCAAAGGATATTATTTATTTTCCCGGAGTAACTGGCTATTTCCCGGTTGGAGCAGACTTATGGATCACCACGGTTAATGGTGCGTATAAGCTGAAGAATTTAAAAAAACATGGACTGGCAAAAGCCCCGAGACGACATTTTTTAGAAGGATTCAAAGTTTCTTCTGTTTACAAAGATCGTGAAAAGGGACTCTGGTTTTCCACGCTGGACAAAGGGATTGTATACATGCCCAACTCCATTGTGAAGAATATTTCTGTTTTCGAAAATTCAAAAGTAATAGATGTAACAAATGTAATCGTGGATGCTGACGAAGACATTTTTTATTCCAATCATTTAGGGATTTTCCGTCTAAAAGATCATTTTCCGATACTTACATCCAATCATATTTCAAGAAACATTATTTCACGCTTTGATAATATTCTCCTGCTACCAATAACCCGAAAAGAACTTCCAATTGATTTAAGCGGAAAAAAGTATTGGAGAGTGCCTAATTATTATGATAATTTCAATGAGCAGGATACAAGTATGCTGCTTTGTGCTTCCCTGGTACTTCGTGTTCACAGGAACGGAAAATTGGATACGCTTTATAATTATTATGCGTCAAAAAAATACGATAAGAATTTACATCATTTTTTTGAAACTGTATGTTCCTCAAGTGAAGGACTTATATATACGGGAAATTCAAAAGGGCTGTTTTGTTTGAAAAATGGGGTGTGGGATAATTCCATGTTTCCGGAAGCCATTCGAAAAAACCGTGTTTCATGTGTAAGGTATTCAAACGAGCTCGGTTTGGTTATTGCCACAAGAGGAGAGGGTGTTTACCTTTTCAAGAATGGTAAGATCACCCACCACATTACCAGTGCGAATGGTTTGGTAAGCGACCAGGTAAATAAAATTAATCTGGAGAAAAACGGAAAAGTCTGTTGGGTGGCTACCAACAGTGGTGTTTCGAAATTGATTTTTATAGGAAACAAATATGTTCGGATTCATAATATTATGAATGTGAACGGGCTCGCAACCAATGAAGTGAATTCTATTTGTTTGCATGAAAATCAGGTTTACCTGGCTACAAAAAAAGGACTATCCAAATTCCCCTCAGACCTGAGTTTTTTGATTAATCCATTGAAAAAACAAGTTTCCGTAAAAAAAATAGCTGTAGACGGTAAAATCACCTACCCTGAATCCCGAAACCTGGAGCTTGCCAGTGGTTCGAAAATGATCAGTATCGAATTGCGTTCGACAAATTATAAAAGTTTTGGCAGTCAGCGATATAAATACCGCTTATCTGCCAATGATAAATGGACATACGGTAATTCCGGAAGTATTGATTTTTATGACTTACCCTCTGGAGATTATTATTTGGAATTATCCTATCTGAGTGACAATGGAATTTGGCAAAAGCCATACGGGGTTTTAAACATTCAAAAGCACCCGAAATTTGTTGAAACAATATGGTTTTACCTGCTTTTGGTGTTGACCAGTTTTTTGTTGGCTTTCTTGTTCTTCAGATTCAGAGTTATACAAATAAACAGGCAACGAAATTACAAACGTCAAATCGAAAAACTGGAACAGAAGGCTCTCCTGGCTCAAATGAATCCGCATTTTATTTTCAACTCCTTAAATTCGATTCAAAGTTTTCTGGTTTATAATGAGAATGATTTGGCGGAAAAATATTTGCAGATGCTTTCCCAACTGATTCGAATGACCCTAAATAATTCAAGGGAAAGTGAGGTGACTATCAAACAGGAAATAGATGTTTTGACAAAATACATTGAGCTTGAAAAAATGAGATTTAAAAACCGCTTCGATTTTGAATTTGCAATTTCGCTTTCTCATAATGAACTCCAGAGATATATTCCACCGATGCTTATTCAACCCTTTGTGGAGAATTCAATCATTCATGGATTTAAAGGTTTGGATGAGGTAGGGAAACTTGAAATTAATTTTAGGGAGCTTGCTAATAACAGGCTAGTTGTTGAAGTGATCGATAATGGGACTGGGTATGCGTCAAAGATTCAAAACGAGCCGCTTTCAGGCCATAAATCTCATGGAATGCAAATCACCTCCGAAAGGTTGAGTTTGTTCAGAGAAAAATATGATGCAGAATTTGACTATGCAATTGAAAATTTAATGAGTGAGCAAGGAAGATCAAAAGGAACAAAAGTTGTCATATTTATTCCCGTTTTTAATAAAGAATAAGTATGTTGGATATCCACCACACCCATTGGGGGAAAGAACGGATTTTGAATACAAAGAAACTTGTGGTCGGTATATTCCCTTCCTTCTTGAAGCAAATTGGGTTATCAACACTTTTAGTCTTGTCAGCATACTATTCATTCACTCAAAGAAACTTGTGGGAACCTGCATATACGAATATTTCTGTAAATGATGGTTTGCCGAGTTCAGAGGTTTATTACGTTCATGAGGACCGGAAAGGACATATGTGGTTTTGTACGGATCATGGAGTTGTTAAGTACGATGGATTTCGCTTGCATCTTTTTGATAAATCAAAGGGCCTTCCGGATAATGTGATTTTTAAAATTTACGAAGATGAATTGGGAAGAGTCTGGTTTTTTGCATACAACGGAACACTGGCTTATTATAGTCCGAAGGAGGATCGGATTATTCCTTATAAGTACAATAACGAGTTAGCTAAACTTAATCATGGGGATTTTAATACCATAAAAGATTTTTTGGTTGATAAGGAAAATAATGTATACTATTCCGGAGTATACAGGTCCGCAAAAATTGATGCGAAAGGAAGGGTGAAAGATCTTGAAATGAAGGGCTTTAGAACTTATACAGACATCCGGGGTACCTGGTTTTTTTGGGGGAGTTTGAAATGGGAGATGCTGAAATCACGGAAAATATGCTTGGTTCCCGCTAAGGGAAAGGAAAAGTATTACACCCATTTTGAAGCTGTTATCACGTGTAATCTTGAAAGAATCAATGAACGTGATTACCTGTTGGTGAATGATTGGGTAATTGATATGGATAACCTGACTAACAGAGCAAAGTTTGAAGGCATTACCGGAATGTATGATGTGGGTGGCGAATTATGGATTTCAACTTTGTTTGGGGCTTATCGCTATAAAAAACAAAAAGGCTTAGATTTGACAAAACCGGATGCGTGTTATTTGAAGAATCAACAAATCACTTCTATTACTAAGGATCATGAAGGAGGTTACTGGTTTTCCACACTGGATGATGGTGTTTATTATACCCCTAATTTGGAAATCGTCCATTGGATTCCGAGTAATGCAAGGAACCAGAATACAATTTATTGTATCAACGGGATTAAGAAAGAGGTCTATTATGCATCTTCTTTCGGGTACTATAATCTCAGATCGGGGGTTCAAATTTTGGAAAAGAAAGGAGGGATACACGCAATAGGTGTTTGGGATAACAAGTTGGTTTTATTAAATAATCTGGTGGATAAAGGAATCAATCCTTTCATTAAAGAAAGCTGGGGCTATCAACTAGACGGTTTTGCAGGGTGGTCGGTTAATAAACAGGGAGATTTTTACGGACTTTATATAACCTTGTTGAAGGTGGATAAACAAACCAAAAAACATGAAGTCATTATTGGTGGCAGAGAAGTTTATAACCCCAAGAAATATGTGCCTCATTTTTTTAAGACATTAGTGCACGATGATAAAGGACGAATGTATGCCGGATCCTCTACCGGATTATTTAAAGTGAATAATAAGGAGTTTGAAAAAGTAAAACTTCCTCCTGATTTTAGTCGTGTTACAATAACCGGTTTAGCATTTCACAAGGATTGGGGAGTGGTGATTGCTACCAAGTCTAAGGGACTCTTCTTTTTGAAAGATGGGAAGGTAGTGAGAAGAATCCAACTGGAAGATGGTTTGCTTTCGAATCAACTCAATACGCTGCATATTGACAAGGATGGAAAAATTTATGTGGGGACTAATAAGGGGGTTTCAAAAATCACAAAATCCAAAACCAATTCAATCAGCATTGTTAATTTGACCAAGTTAACCGGCTTAGTTTCTTCTGAAGTGAATTGTATTTATACCAATAAGGATGGAGTTTATATTGGAACCCGGAGCGGAATAACACTTGTACCGGATTCTTATGTTTGGAATGCAGGCTCATTTTTAGGCCAGATCCAAATTCAATCTGTTTTTGCGGATGGAAAGCAGCTCGCTAATTTTCGGGATGGAATGGAATTTAATGCATCCCAAAAAGTGATTCGTTTTTTACTTCAAACGACAAACTACAAATCGTTGCGTACGCAACCATATAGATATCGTTTTCGAAATACAGATCCATGGTCTGCCGGAAATAATGGGGAGTTAATACTGATCAATCCGTCATTTGAATCGTATGAACTGGAAATCCAATATGAAAACGAAGTGGGATTGTGGAGCGCCCCGTATATTCTATCCCGCTTTTCTATTTCTCCGCCCTTCTATTCTACCTGGTGGTTTACGGGATTGATTGTGCTTGTGATTTTGGTTGTTAGTTTCCTGTTCTTCAGAAACCGTATAACAGTAATACATCGTAGAAATAAAGTTCAAAGGGACATGGAATTATTGGAGCAAAAAGCCCTTTTGGCACAGATGAATCCGCACTTTATCTTCAATGCCCTCAACTCCATCCAAAGCTTTTTATTATACAACGAAAATGACCTGGCGGAACGGTATTTGTTGAAGTTGTCGAAGCTGATCCGCCTGACTCTTACCAACTCAAGAGAAACGGAAATCAGTATTCAGAAAGAGATAGATTCTTTGCAAATGTACCTTGAATTAGAGCAGATGCGTTTTAAAAACAGGTTTGAATTTTATTTTGAGATTTCCTTGTCAAAAGAAGAATTAAACAAATTTATTCCCCCGATGCTAATCCAGCCATTTGCCGAAAACGCAATTCTTCATGGTTTTAAAGGACTAGAAAAAGGAGGGCGAATAGATCTGAATTTTAAACAGATCAATGATGTTAAACTGATTGTTGAGGTGGTAGACAATGGAGTAGGCTATATCAGGAGCAATCCAAATGTAAAAGATCCTGGACACAAATCGTATGGAACACAAATTACTTCTGAAAGATTGAGTTTGTTCAAAGAAAGGTATCAGTCGGAATTTGATTTTTCAATTGAAAGCCTGAAGGATGAGAACGGAAATCCGAAAGGAACCAAAGTAGTGATCTCCATTCCGATTCTTGTCAGGGATTAAATAGACTCACTTTACAATCCGGTGATTTAAACCTTTAGTTAAAAAAAAGCAATACCTTTGCATCTTAGAAAAAAGAAACCTTTATAATGAAGTCTTACTGCCTAATTATTCTCCTTCTCCTGGGGTACTCCCTGAATGGTCAGGAAAAAATCGAATTTTTAAAAGTTCCCAAAGAATCTCAAAAGACTACAAAAGCTCTAAGTGCATATCTTACGAAGAATCTTGTTGATGATAGCTCAAAAGCTGTTCATATTTATCAGTGGGTAACGCATAATGTTTCATATGATTACAAGTCAATTGAAAATGGCAAGCCATTGGAATATAAGTCGGCTGGTGCTGTCTTGAAGGCAAAAAGCACCGTGTGTCAGGGGTACAGTGCTTTAACTGTTGAGCTTTTAAAAAATGCCGGAATAGAAGCTACTACAGTTGAAGGGTACACAGCTCAATTTCTGTCAGATTCGATTCCATTGATAGCAAGTTCGGACCACGAATGGGTTGCTTTCAAAGTTGACCGTAAATGGTATTTGTGTGACCCGACTTGGGATGCAGGTTACATCGGCCGAATTCCAAAGTACAAGGAGGATTTACTCAAAAAGGAAAAAATTGCGCTGAAAAGACAGAAGAAGCTTGGAAAGATAGGAAAAGAAAAACGGAAGAAGGTTAAACAGTTTAAATGGGATAAAAAGGATAAAAAAAAGGCGGAAAAAGCTGAGAAAATGCGCGGATCATACAAATCAAGTATTGGTTTTGTCCGCTATCCGTCCCTGGAAAGTTTCATGGTTGAACCTGATTTATTCGTCCAGTCGCATTTACCGTCACAACCAGAATTTCAATTGAGAGAGTATCCAGTTTCCATGGAAGATTTCACAAGGAGAACAAAGAATTGGGATACTATTCTTGAACGTGAAAAGGGAAAGCCGCTTGATTTTGAGAGTTATGTTTCCGAATACAGTTCCTTAAACCTGAATGACAAGTGGATTAAGGTGGCCAAAGACGGATTGAAATTTAATCCGGTTAATTATAGTTCCATGACTGTGCATCATTATAATTATTTAGGCTTGCATTTGAACGATAAGTTCAGAAAGTCCTTTGAAATAATTGAAAAGGATCACCTGCATGAAGACTTTGCAAACCTGAGAGATATTAATGACAGTGTAGCACTTTACAGTAAAACCGCAAAGAAAATCAATAAAACAGCACATGCCATCAGTAAGCGGATCATTTCCGTCGAAACAAAAATTTTCAAAACAACTGATAAAGCTGCTGGCAGTATGGTGAAAAAGGTCCTTTCGGAACAAAAGAAAAATGTTTCTCAATTAGAGAAAGAAAAATCTAAAATTTCGAAAGGAATCGAGTCTGTCAGGGAAAAAATGGGAAAATTGTTGATGGAGTCAAGCAGCTACAGCACTCCTGTTAACTTTGATTCCACATTGGTTCCACCGGCATTTAGTAAATGGAAAGACAGTTTGTTTTATTCTATTTTGAAAATAGACAGCTTAAGAAAAGATTGGAATGAATTGGCACATACGGATAAAACGTTTGAAGACCGGTTTAAATTATTAAAGGTCGCTTATGAAATGAGCTACACCAATCTTCAGATACTTAATTCTGCGCCGATTTATTATAGTGATTCCATTATCCTGTATGATTCGCAAATTGCTGATGGATTAACAGGTTTATACCGCTTTCATAAAGAAACCTTCGATTCCCTGATGTATCCTGCAGAAATCAATAAGGAATATAAAGTCCTGGAGAAATTAATTAAGAGAGGCTCTACCGGATTGAAAAATTACGCAAAGAAAAATCCGAATTACAAATTTGCTGAAATGAACAAATACCTGAACTCTTTAAATTACCAGGTACTTGCACTAATGGAAACCGATTTGAGAACCTTTGGCGGAGATCGTGCGGAATTGATGAGACTGGAAGATTATTACGAAGGTCATTATCATACAATCCAGAAAAATCTCGAAAAGGAAAAGGAATTCAAAGAGAAAAATGCGGAACACAATTTTGAAGTCCTGGAAAAAAACAGGAAACGCACAGATGAAATGTTCGATAAAATTTTGAAGTCGACTGAAAAGACGGAAGAGTTTTTTGAAAAAACGCTTGGAAGCAGGCCAAGATAAATATGGGACGTTATGTAACACGTCCCATATTTTATTTTGAATTTTTTATTCTACTATTACAATGTAATTATTCTTTTTTCCTTTACCCAAAAGGATGAATTTTTCATTGATTAAATCGCTTGGTCCAACCAGGGTTCCTTCACCGACTTTATCTTTATTCAATGAAATGGCATTTGCCTTTAATTCGCGTTTTGCTTCTCCGTTTGATGGTAAGAATCCGGTTTTAGAAGCAAGTAGGTCAACAATACTAATTCCTTCACTTAACTCCGCACGCTTAATTGTTGCCATGGGAACTCCATCAAAAATGCTTAAGAAAGTATCATTGGACAGTTTTTTCAAATCTTCAGAAGTTGATTTCCCGAATAAAATATTGGAAGCTGCAATGGCCATTTCCAATGCTTCTTTTCCGTGCACCCGGATCGTTACTTCGTCAGCAATGGCTTTTTGTAAGGTTCGTAAATGCGGAGCTTCAGCGTGTTCCTTCTCAATTGCTTCAATTTCCTCTTTTGTTTTCAAAGTGTAGAAACGTATCAGTTTGGAAGCATCTTCATCGGAAGCGTTTAGCCAAAACTGGTAGAAGGCATACGGACTAGTTTTTTCCGGGTCCAACCAAACTGTTCCGGATTCGGTTTTTCCAAACTTCCCGCCATCTGCTTTTGTCAATAACGGACAGGTAAAAGCATAGGCTTCACCACCTGCAATTTTGCGAACTAATTCGGTTCCTGTTGTAATGTTCCCCCATTGGTCGGAACCTCCGAACTGGACTTTTACATTGTTGGTTCTGTATAAATGCAAAAAATCGTATCCCTGTATCAATTGGTAGGAAAATTCAGTAAATGAAATTCCCGTTTCGATCCGTTTTTTGACAGAATCCTTTGCACTCATGTAATTCACTGTAATGTGTTTTCCAACGTCACGGATGAATTCCAGGAACGAAAAATGCCGCATCCAGTCAAAATTATTTACCAGTTCAGCTTTGTTTTCACCTTCCTCAAATTCAAGGAACTTACGCAATTGTTTCTCAAAACAAGCCACGTTGTGATTCAGTGTTTTTTCATCCAGTAAATTGCGTTCTGCAGATTTCCCGGACGGATCTCCAACCATTCCGGTTGCACCACCCACCAATGTATATGGTTTATGGCCGGCAAGCTGAAAATGTTTCAATAACATAATCGGAAGTAAATTTCCTACGTGCAGTGAGTCTGAAGTAGGGTCAAAGCCTACATAACCAGAAGTCATTTCCTTAAGCAGTTGTTCTTCCAACCCGGGCATGATATCTTGCACCATTCCTCTCCATCTTAATTCTTCAATGACATTCTTTTTCATGTGTCTTTTTTTGATATCCCGGTATTTATCGTCGGGGTTACTTATTTATTGCGCAAAAATAGGGATTATTCCTCTTTTTAGGACGAAGTTTAAAAGAACGGGATACAAGAAACCGCAAATGTAGTATCTTCGACCATGCTTCAAACACGAAAAGAAATAGCGTTTATGGTGATGGCAGGAATTTTCATCACCAGTGCCATAGTTGCTGAATTGATTTCGGCAAAGCTTGTTTACATGGGACCGTATTTAGCTCCCATGATCGCAGGAATTGTACCCTGGCCGGTAGTTTTTCTCTTAACAGATGTCATGAATGAGTATTTCGGAAAGCAGGCTGTCCGCAGGTTAAGCTGGATTACAAGCGGGTTGATCGCATTTTGCTTTCTAATTGTGTTTGTGGCTGTTAAACTTCCCACTTCGGAAGGCTCCTGGTTGTCTGATGAAGAATTTGCCAAGGCATTCGGAGGTTCTCTTTGGATCATGGTCGGAAGTATCTGTGCGTTTATTGTATCCCAATTACTGGATGTTCAACTCTTTCACTTTTTCAACAAACTAACCAAAGGAAGGATGATTTGGCTGAGAAGTACAGGTTCAACAGTGGTTTCTCAATTAGTAGATTCGTTTATTGTTGCAATCATTGGCTTATACCTTTCCGGAGCGTATCCTTTAAAAATGGTGCTCGTTTTAGCAATTACCGGTTATTTGACCAAATTGCTTATCGCGGTTTGTCTTACCCCTTTGATCTACGTAATGCATTATTTGGCCCGTAAAATACTGGGGGAGAAACCGGTTACGGTATAAGGTGTTGTTTTCCTGAACAAAAAGTTTATATTTATCTAACTTGTTTTACACTGAAACGGGTGTTAACTATAAACGCTATTTATGAAGAAATTAATCGCTGAATTTATCGGAACCTTTTGGTTAGTGCTGGGAGGTTGCGGAAGTGCTGTTTTGGCAGCCGGTTATCCGGAACTTGGAATTGGATTTGTAGGAGTTTCCATTGCTTTTGGGTTAACTGTGTTGACAATGGCATATGCAATCGGCCATATTTCAGGCTGTCATCTGAATCCGGCTGTTACAATCGGATTATGGGTCGGGGGAAGATTTGAAGCCAAAGAGGTGTTTCCTTATATTGCCTCACAAGTATTGGGAGGAATTGCCGGAGCAGGAATCCTATATCTGATCGCAAGCGGAAAACCAGGGTTTGAACTGGGGGGATTCGCAGCAAATGGTTACGGTGATCATTCTCCTGGCAGATACAGTATGCAATCGGCACTAATCACTGAAGTAGTGATGACCTTTCTGTTTTTAATTATCATTTTAGGAGCGACACACAAAAGAGCATCAGCCGGTTTTGCCGGAATTGCAATTGGTTTGGGATTGACTTTAATTCATTTGATCAGTATTCCTGTTACCAATACGTCTGTGAATCCGGCAAGGAGTACCAGTCAGGCTCTATTTGTACAGGGATGGGCTTTTGAACAGCTTTGGTTATTCTGGGTGGCACCGATCGCAGGAGCAATCATCGCCGGATTACTCTATAAATTTTTAGCACCGAATAACGAATAGATAAGGATTCAAAATAAGAAAAGGGCTTCGATTGAGGCCCTTTCTGCTATCCATAAAAAATGGATAAGACTATTTAGTCAATGTCTTGAAGACTTCTTCCAGTGATTTTTCTTCTGTTCTGAGCGTTAGTACCAACAAGTCGTTTTTCTGTGCAAATTGAGCAACAGTTTTACGTAAATCATCCAAAGACTGACTTTCGATGAGGTACTTGGAATCGGTAACACGCTCGATTTTAGAAACTCCCGGGATTTTTTGAAGCAAGTTCTTCGCAACCGGCCCGTCAAATTCAGCATACACAACCTGAGTGTCTGTTTCGACCTGTAAATTTGAAGCCAGATTATCTGCCACCAATTTCCCTTGTCGTATAATGACAACGCGGTCGCAAATGGCTTCTACTTCCTGTAAAATGTGAGTAGAAAGCATCACGGTTTTCTCTTTTCCTATGCGACGGATCAATTCACGAATTTCAACTAACTGGTTCGGATCCAATCCGGAAGTCGGCTCATCAAGGATCAGTACATCCGGGTTGTGAATAATCGCCTGGGCTAATCCTACACGTTGGCGATACCCTTTTGAAAGCATCCCGATCTTTTTGTTTTGCTCTACTTCAAGACCAACCAGTTTGATCATTTCCTTCACGCGCTCTTTCAGGTTTTTCACCTTATAGATCTTTCCTACAAATTCCAGGTATTCTTTGACGTACATGTCGAGATACAAAGGGTTGTTTTCAGGAAGATAACCAATGCGTTTTCTCGTTTCAATCGAATCTACCGAAACCGGCATTCCACATACCTTAATTTCTCCCTGGGATGCAGGAATAAACCCGGTAATCATTTTCATTGTTGTTGATTTACCGGCTCCGTTCGGTCCCAAGAAACCAATGATTTCCCCTTTTCCAACTGAAAAAGTAATATCATTCACTGCTGCTTGTTCACCGTAAAATTTGGAAAGGTTTTTTACTTCAATTGACATAATGAAAACTTTGGCTACGAAGATAACGAATGGGAATGGAATAAAGTTGGTTTTTTGGATAGTTTGAGAATTTTACCGCAAAGAAACAAAGGTGAAAAGGAGGAATGACAAAACTCTGTGCTCTTACATTCTTTGTGTTTAAAATAAGTCACGAACTCTGCGATCTTTCACTGTTTGCTGTTTTAAATGCTTTATCGTGATCATTTTACAATCCCTTTCGGTAATTTTGTTTTATGAGTGACGGACTGCGCGGAAGAGTTTTGAAATCTACAGGGAAATGGTATCAGGTTTTGATGCCAACCGGTGATGTTGTGGAGTGCAGGGTTCGCGGAAAAATGAAGCTGCAGGGCTTGAAAACAACCAATCCTATTACAGTGGGCGATATTGTGATCCTGGATCCTAAAATCGATGAAGAAGGAAAACGGGTAATCGTGGATTATGAAATGCGCGAAAATTACATCGTCAGGAAAAGCACGAATTTGAGTAAGCAGATGCATATCCTGGCAGCAAATATAGATCGTGCCTATTTAATGGTAACCTTGAAACATCCCGAAACACATTTTGTTTTTATTGACCGCTTCTTAGTTGCAGCAGAATCATTTCGTATTCCTACGACATTGATTTTTAACAAGGTAGATCTCCTGGATGATGAAGGTTTGCTGGACTTGAAAGCAATTATGTTTATGTATGAATCGGTTGGTTATCCGTGTCATGCAATTTCAGCAACAAATCAAAAAGATATTCAATTCCTGAGAGAAGAAATAAAGGATCAGCAGGTAATGATTGCCGGTCATTCGGGAACAGGAAAAAGCACATTGGTAAATGCTTTGGATCCGAACCTGGATCTGCGTGTTGGAGAAATTTCATCCTCACATCATCAGGGACAGCATACCACTACTTTCGCAGAAATGCATCCTCTTGCTTCGGGTGGATTTATAATCGATACACCTGGAATCAGGGCTTTTGGAATTGTAGATCTGGAAAAGGAAGTTATTTCTCATTATTTTCCCGAAATGCGCGAATTGATCGGAGCTTGTAAGTTTCATAATTGTCAGCATTTGAATGAACCCGCTTGTGCTGTGAAGGAAGCTGTGAAAAACGGGGAAATCTACGAAAGCCGTTATTTCACGTATCTGCAGTTGATGACCGGCGATAGTGACGATGTACATCGTAGAAATAAACGCGGATTGGAATAACAAGCTTTCAAAATCGGGAAATTTGAACATTGCAATATTGCAATGTTGCAATTTAGCTAATTTGGAATTTCGCATTTTTGCAACAATCCCTATATTTGAGGATGCGACTAGTTATCCAACGTGTTTCCCGGGCAAGTGTAACGGTAGAAAATCAAATCATCGGTGAAATTGGCACCGGTTTGCTGGTCCTTCTTGGAATCGAACACGAAGATTCTGATGAAGATAGTGATTGGCTGGTAGCAAAAATGATCCAAATGCGCATATTTTCCGATAAAGAAGGGAAAATGAATTGCTCTTTACAGGACATCCAGGGTGAATTATTGGTCATTAGTCAATTCACACTTCATGCATCCACTAAAAAAGGGAACAGGCCAAGCTTTATAGCTGCAGCAAGACCGGAACAGGCTATTCCTTTGTATGAATCCTTTCTCCGGAAAGCAGAATCCGCATTAGGAAAACCGGTGCAGGCAGGATCATTTGGTGCGGACATGAAAGTGAATTTGCTCAATGACGGTCCGGTAACAATTATCATCGATTCAAAAAACAGGGAATAATGGAAATTTCAGAAGCACAAAAAAAGGTTGATCAATGGATCAGGGAAGTGGGAGTTCGTTATTTTAATGAATTGACGAATCTGGCCATGCTCACGGAAGAAGTGGGGGAGGTTGCCCGGATTATTGCACGCAGGTATGGCGAACAAAGCGAAAAGGAAAGTGATAAAGACAAGGATTTGGGGGATGAGTTAGCCGATGTACTTTTTGTATTGATCTGTCTGGCAAATCAAACCGGGGTGGATCTGGAAGAAGCTTTGAAAAAAAATCTGGCTAAAAAAACGGACCGGGATGCAACACGGCATAAAGAAAACAAGAAGCTGAGCGACTAACAATCTGTTCCGGAATCTGTAACCATGGAATAATTTTTGTTTATCCTATTAGAACCAATTTGATTCGACTCTCCATGAATAAGTTCTTAATACTGCTCTTTACAAGTGTTTCCGCGTATTCCGCTGCACAACATACTTCAGGATTTGATGCAAAAGAAGCCCGCGATCTCATTCAAATTTGCAATTCTTTTACCTATTTGGATTTGGAAGGTTCGGATGCGGCCATTGTTCCCAAAGAATACTCGTGCATCTATACTTCGCCTGCCTATGGAATGGACAATATGTTCCAGATATATACCAATCAGACAAAGACGAAAGCGGTACTGAATTTCAGGGGTTCCACCGATAAAAAATCCAGTTGGCTGGAAAATATGTATTCTTCATTGGTTCCGGCAAAGGACACGATTTATAAATGTGAAGTCCCCTTCGTCTACACTTGTGCCGATTCTCAGGGTGCGGCTATTCATGCAGGATATATTTTAGGCCTGTCATATTGCATAGATGATGTGTTAAAGCAAATTCAGAGCCTGAATAAACAGGGCATTTATACCATCTATATCACTGGACATTCGCAGGGCGGGGCGCTGGCACAAATGACGCGTGCATATTTACATTTTTTACCTAAGTCCAAACTAAGCTCCAAAAATAGCTTTAAGGTATATTCATTTGCTAATCCCATGATTGGAAATAAAGTATTTGCGCAGGAATATCAAGAGCGGTTTGCTGACCCCGGGTTTAGTTTTTTACTGCATAACCCGGAAGATATTGTTCCGAAAATGCCTGTTTCATACAACGATTCCACCTTTTGGAAAAGTAACCTACAGACAGTACTATTTGACCGTGACAATTTCAGCTTTAAAGAAAGTATGAAAGAAGGTATGTTGAATATGTTTGGTACGAAAGTGAATAAACTCAACAATGGTTTTTCAAACAATGTACACAACCAATTAGTGAAATTATTGGGCGATTTTCGTATGCCGGCAGCTAAAGATGAAGCAAACTTTATGCATACTTCCAGTCCAGTTTTGTTACCACCGACTCAATACCCACTGGAATTGAAAGATTCAAGCATTCTGCAAAATGATTCTTTAATGAGTCTCTATAAACGCGACGCAAATGGTGTGTTTGAAGATAAGAGTCTCTATAAACGGGACAAGGTTTTATTGCAGCATAAGCCCTATAACTACTACACTTCTTTGTTAAAAGTGTATTTCACCCCGGAATATGATCGTTTGAAGTATAAATACTTTGTATTGCCGAAGGATTGAGCCAAACACTAAATTCCGGCAATTAATTTAAACCGAGCAAACGCTTCCACCAGGATTTTTTGTTTACATTTTCTCCGTAGCCGTATGAGTAAGAATAAGAATAACTTCCGCCCGCATTCTTCACGGCATTCATCATGATATACAGATTCTTTAATTTCCCTTGATTTTTAAGTTCGAGGATATGATTCTGATAGCGTTTATCGATCATTCCCGAACGAATGATGTAAAGTGTCACATCTGTAAAACGATTCGTTGTAACTGCATCAATAACAAGACCAACCGGGGCATTATCCAAAATGATATAATCAAATTCATTGCGCAGACTAGCTATCAATGCGTCCAGACGCTGATTCATTAGCAATTCACTTGGATTCGGTGGAATATCACCTGCCTGGATGATACTGATAGATTGTCCGTGAGATTCACTGCTGACTATAATATCTTTCGCTGTCAGGTCGTGATTCACCAAATAATTTGATAAACCGGGCGTCTGTTTAAGATTCAGGATGTCTTTCAGACGTGGTTTTCTCAGATCAAGTCCCATTAACAGTACCTTCTTTCCTGTGGCTGCAAACATAAATGCAAGGTTCACAGATGTCAAGGATTTTCCTTCACCACTCAAACTGGAAGTAACACTGATAACTTTACAGCCGTCATTTTCGGAAGATGTTACAAAGGAAAGATTGGTTCGCAATACTCTGAAAGCTTCCGAAAGACTGGATTGCGGATGACTCAATGCCATTAACTTATCCTTGTCTTTCTCTTCCGGAATAACACCGACAACGGTCAATCCCGAGTTTTCCAGGTCAGAACGCGAAACAATCTTGTTGTTCAATAAAACCAGGAGGTAAATAGCTCCAACAGGAATTAGAATTCCAAGTGCAAATGAAATCAGATAAATTAAGGACTTTTTTGGTGAAACTGGAATTCCGGTGCTATAAGCTGCATCAATAACACGTGAATTTGCGACGGTTGCGGCCAGTGAAATTTCATTCTGCTCGCGTTTTTGCAAAAGGAAGAGATATAAGCTTTCTTTTATTTGTTGCTGGCGGAAGATATCGCGATATTCTCTTTCAAATTGAGGAATGGACGAAATTTTGGATTGATAAATCTGCTCCTCACTCTTCAATTTTTTCAATTGCATTTGCGAAGAGTTGTGCATGTTTCGTAAGCTGTTTTCTAATGATGTACGTAAACTTGATAATTGTGATTCAATGCGTGCAATTCCCGGATGTTTTGATCCATTGGTCTCCCGCAGGCGATTTCGCTCCAGGACCAGGGTGTTGTATTGTGTGGTCATTACTCCGATCGAAGGGTCCTTGAATCCCAGGTTGGCAGGCAAGAGTTGTTCATACCCGTTTTGATCAGAGATTACCTCATTCATGAAATCAGCAAGGCTCATCTCGATACTTGCCTCCACTACTTTTTTCTCAATATCACTCTCTTTCTCAAGATAAGTTGCAGCATCGGTGGTTACGTCTACCAAGTGATGCTCCGATTTATAATCCTCACCCTTCTTTTCAACGTCTGTAAGCTCAGCGGCAATAAATTTCATTCGTTCATTGATAAATGCTGTGGTATTCTTCACCACTTCATTTTTGTTATTCACGGCATTTTCCTGGTGGACAGCCATTATCTTGTTTAGAATAGCGTTATTTTTCTCAACATTGTGTCCCTTGACTTTAAGAATAAGAATATTGGCTTCCTTACTCGCAGGTTCAACAGATAAGTTCTTACGGATATATGTTGCAACTTCTGAAACCGGAGCAACACTTATAAGAATCCTGTTTCCTACTCGGTTTTTCTTGAATTCATTGGTCTTCTCCAGGATTATTTTTCCTATCGGTAATTGAAGTATGGAGCCATATTTATAGCTGTTTCCTACTAATACATTTCCTGAAGTAATGGTGTATTCATTGTTTGAGGTCAAAGTGATCTCAAACTCATAGTGCTTGTCATAGAACAAGCTGTCCGCTTCAACGGCCCGGATCCTGATTGGGTTGGCATTATATAGCTCGGAACGCACTAATCCTGTAGTCGTTCCTACAATCTGGTATTTCCAGTGCAGGTGCAGATCCCTAACTACCCGTTCCATCAGCGAGCGTGATTGGTATAGTTCTATTTCGTCTTCAAGTACACCGCCTCCGCTTGCCAAACCAAGATCTTTAAGCATTCCGAGCTCTTCGGAGGCACCGGGACTATTCTCTTGTTCTATGAGAACGCTTGCAACGCTTTCATAACTTGGTGTTTGGTATCTTGCATACATCCATCCCAAAACAAGGAAGACCACAATAGAGCAAAGCAGCCATCTCCAATAAACGAGGTATTTGTCTAATAACTCTCTTACGGAGATTGAATTTTCTTCGCTTTCACGAACTTTTGAAATCGATTCTTCCTGACGCATCTATTTGAGAATAATTGAAATCGTAGCAATAACTAACGAGGAAATTGAAATAAAGATTGTTCCAGTTGCCTTCCATAGTGTACCTTCCGTTCTTGCTGCTGCATTAGGTTCAACGTAAACCACATCGTTTTGCTGAAGGTAATAAGCCGGTGAACTGAAAATTTCCTTCGTTGTAAGGTCAATACGATACTCTGTTTTAACACCACTGGAATCCCGGATAACTTTTACATTCTTCCGTTCTCCTGACATTCTTAAATCGCCTGCAAGTCCTATTGCTTCCAGCAGAGTGATTCGTTCATTGGGGATTTTGAATGTTCCGGGTGATTTGACGTCGCCAAGAACCGTAACTTTAAAATTTAAGATCTGAATCTGGACAGTAGGATTTTTAAGCTGACCTTCTAGGAGGTTTTTAATCTCCGTTTCCAAATCCATTCTGTTCTTACCTGCAACATGTATGGATCCTAAAACAGGTAAAGAAATATCTCCCCTGGCATTTACAAGGTACCCATATTGAGCCGGATTTCCAATCGAGTATCCCTGGTTTGGAGCAGTGGCCGCTGGAAGATTATAAATTTGAGCCGATTCAGGATCTGCTGTTGTTATAATAATTGATAAAAAGTCATCTACCTTGAATACAGGAGTGAAACCGGATGTTGAAACTGCCAAACTATCACTTTTGGAATCCTGGAAATAGACCACTCTTTCTCTTGTTTTACAAGAAGTGCTGAGCATGACTGGAATTAAGGCGGATAGTATAAATGGAATGCTGATTTTTGGCATCCTTGTAAGATTATAAAAATTCATTGCAAATATATAAAATTACTTCTGCAAATGGCCCCTCAGAGAATAAACACGCCTGATCGGGCTAAGAGGATTACCTTGCTGTTTCTGTTTCTTTTGTTGCTTTAATCTTCTCTGATGTCTTTTTTTGATAGTCCGTGATATGACTTTTCGTTTAACAACATTTGGGCTGATTTTGTAAAGAAAAAAAACAGCCAGTGCAGAAAATACTAATATAATTGAGGATGCAATATAAGTGTTTGTCAGTTTTAATAACAGGGAGAATATCAAAACACAAGCAATATTTACCGAAGCAATATAAAAACTTGCTTTGCGGTGAGAGATTTTATATGCATCAATCAATACGTGATGCAAATGGTTCCTGTCTGCCGAAAAGGGATTTCTTCCTTCCATCACCCGGATAGTAAATACCCGCACAGAATCAAACATTGGAATGATAATAAACGAAGCCAAAACAATTGGGACATCAACAGCGTTAAAGGGTAGTTTACTCAATGATGGTAGATCCAGGGCCAGAAAACGCATGGACATTACGCCAACCATAAAACCGATCAGCATGGAGCCGGTGTCTCCCATAAAGATCTTATTCCTTGTTGAAAGATTAAAGAACAGGAAGCCTGTCAGAATACCAACCATTACAAGCGAAGTAAGTCCGAAAAAGTAGCGTTCGGCAAAGAAGAAGACAACAGCAAAACCTGAAAATGCAACAATTCCAATGGAAGAGGCCAAACCATCGATTCCGTCAATCAGGTTAAATGCATTAATAATCGCCAGCATAATAAAAAGGCCGAAAGCGATTCCCACCCATTCATTGATCTGGTCGATTCCTAAAAAACCGTGAAATGAACTGATCCCGAACTTTGGATTCATTAGAATAAATAAAGATGCTATGGTTTGTCCTATAAGCTTTGTTACCGGTGCAAGTACTACCAAATCATCTTTCAGCCCCAGGAAAAATAAAATTGTTAAGGCCGGATACATACTGATAGCAACGCCATAGGTATCGTATTGATGATTGAAATAGAGGGAAAGAATGAGTACAATAAAAAAAGCCATTCCTCCTAAGCTTGGAGTAGCTTCGGAATGTGAACTTCGTTCATTGGGATCATCCATCAACTTTTTAAAACGGACAATTCTTATGATCTTTGGGACCAAGTATGCCGTTGCCAACACTGATAAGACAAAAGCAATTATTCCGTGAATTAATGGATAACTCATATTCGAAAGGTAATTCATTTTAAATGTTTATTCAAATTTTTTTTAACACCTTGTGCATTAAAAACATTTTTTTTGGGTTATGGTTGTTTATAGGGCAATATTTTTTAATATTTTAACAATATATTTCTTTGTTTTTTCATCCAAATAACTGGTTTTTAGCCAGTTTTATATTTTATCTTTTAAATTCAGGTTGTTACTGACATGACCTCTGTACGAAGTAATGGTCCCGTTTCAAAAGATTTTTTCAAATCAATTTTTCCTGGCAATTTTTGTGCCATTCTCACGCAAGTTTTTAGTAGAAGTTGTGTTCCAACGATTGAAAATATTTAGTTGGATTGACATTCAGGTGTTTAACAGGGGAAGATTGGGTGGGGTGCAACTACTTGTTTTGTTCTCACCGGCAATTTTCCAGTTTATATTTTGTTTTCAGAATATTCAGTTTGACAAACTTACTGAGGTTTTCTTCAAATTACGATGCAAACTTAAGCCTTTTAATTTTAATTAACGATAAATATCTAAAAGTCGATTAAATATCAATACTTACAAGTGATTTAAGACATTAACAATTCGTTCTGCTGTTTTTCCGTCCCAAAGGTGGGGTATTGAACCCTTTTTCCAATTTCCGGACAGACATTGTTTTAACTTTTTATCTACTTCCTGCGGGTCTGTTCCGACCAGTTCGTTGGTGCCTTCAGTTACTGTTTCGGGTCTTTCGGTTGTATCTCTTAAGGTCATACAAGGAACTTTCATCACAGTGGTTTCTTCCGTGATACCTCCCGAATCTGTAATTACCAGCTTTGCACGTTGTACTAAGTAATTGAATTCAAGATAACCCATTGGATCTACAATGTGTAAGCGGGGATGTGAGATTCCTAATAGTTCGATCATCTTTGCTGTCCGGGGATGAACGGGAAAAACAATCATGCAATTTTCCGAGCTTGCGATAATTTGATCCACCAAGGCTTTGAACTTCGTTTCCTCATCCACGTTTCCCGGACGATGAAGTGTTAATACAATATACTCTTTATCGGTCAGCTTAAGTTGATCCCACAATTCCGGCTTTCTGAAACGCGGCATCTGTTTGAGCAATGTATCGATCATCGTATTTCCGACAAAGTATATTTTCTCTTCCTTTACTCCCGCTTTTCGAAGATTCGCGTTTGCAACTTCTGATGTTGTGAAGAAATAATCGGTAATGGCATCGGTTACCAGGCGATTGATCTCTTCGGGCATCTTCCAGTCATTTGAACGGATTCCTCCCTCAACATGAGCAACTTTTATTTGCAATTTTTGTGCGACTATTGCACAAGCCATAGTAGAAGTTACATCTCCTACTACAAGAACAAGATCAGTTGGGTTGGTTTCCAGGTATTTTTCGAAGCGAACCATGATAGCGGCTGTTTGCTCGGCCTGAGTTCCTCCACCAGCTTCAAGATTTGCATTTGGTTGTGGAATTTCCAATTCGGCAAAAAATTGCCCGGACATCTTTTCATCATAATGCTGCCCGGTATGCACCAGACTATAACGCAATGAACTTCCTTCTGCCTGAATTTTGTGCAATGCATGAATAATCGGTGCGATTTTCATAAAGTTGGGCCGTGCTCCAGCTATAAGTGTAATATGCATATCAAAGTCGATTAAATTGAAGTAAGATAAAAAAGCGGACCAAATGAATTTGCCGTTTGATACGAGAAGGTTGTTTTATTAATCGGTATGCCCACTCCAGATTATTTTTCACCCACCATTTTGGAGCGCGTTGCACCTTCTCTGTATATACATCAAAACTTCCTCCCAGACCTTGGTATACGGCAGGGTGATGACGATACATTTCCTCCATCAACAGCTCCTGCTTAGGTGATCCCATTGCAACAAAGACGATGTCCGGCTTTTTCTCAGCAATATCTGATAAAACAGCTTTCCGCTCGTCATCAGACAAATAACCGTTTCTATGACTCAGAATATTAATTCCGGAAAATTCCTTCCTTAAACGATCAACTGTTTCCTGGATAACCTCATCTGTTCCGCCCAGGAGGTAAAAACTTTTGCTTAAATAATATTCTTTTACGATATCCAGCCACAATTCACAGCCTGGTATTTTTACTACTTGCCCACATCCCTTTTTCTTTAAGGCCCAAACCGCACCGATACCGTCGGGATAACCAATATTTCGATTGATAATACTTCGTGACTCATCTGTAGCATGCAGAATTTTTTCTGCGTTTACGGCAACTAAAATAGATCGCTGTTTAAAAGCATACTCCATTAATTCTTTTCGTGAAGTAGGAGCGAAACACCGTACATTATTGGCCAATCTACTTTCCATCTTTTGTATTGTTTAGCAGGTAAATAGAGAGCGCATTGAACATAAAAGCATTGCTCCAACGCATATATGGAATCTTTGAACTTATTCCTTCTTTCAATTGATAATAGAAATATCCCTTTTTGTCAAACATATGCTCCAATGTCCATTTTACAACTTGATCAGCAAGTTCACTATGTTTGGTCCAGTATTGCAGTGCGTGCAAAGTTACAAAAAGTTGACCGGGACAATGAATGTCTATCGGATATGTTTTATTATGGTAATATTTTGGAGTCCCATCTTCCAGGAAGAAGTTTTTGATGTAAAAATCAAAACCGCGTTCCAGATTTTCTTCAAACTGATAATCACTACAGAACTTTTGGTAGTGTGCGATTGCGTCTAGATTGTAACCTGTATGAAAACTGTCGATCCAGGATTGCACAGGTAGTAAACCATAGACCCAGGAACCATCTTCTGATTGGCCGTCACAGGCTGCTTTAATGATTTGTTCTGCTGTGTTTTTGTATTCTTCGTTTCGAGTATAATGATAGCAATAGCTCAGCGTTTTAGCTCCAAGTAAAGAAGCATTGTATACGGTGTCGTTTCCTTTAAGTGGACTGTAGGATAAAATAAATCCACCTTCTGTTTGAGTACGGTTCAAATCATTCAGAATAAATTTTGCAGCTGACAAAGCTGTGGTGAGGTATTTTTCCTCTTTGGTGATTTCGTAAGCTTCAAAGAGCGCAGAAGCGCAAAATGTGGTAGCAACTACAGTTGGTGTATGAGCCGGAAAAAGAAACAAACGTCTTGCCTGCCAATCAAAATTGTAACCCCAGCAAGCACCTGAATAGTTTGTGTTTTGCATTTCCAGCAACAGGTTGGCTAAATACGTGATTCTATTGTAAATATCCTCCTTGGTACCAAAGGAAGTGTTTCCTAGTTCTGCCATTTTATACAGGTTACAATAACCGTTTAAAAACAAACCCAAACCCTTGGCGTTGTGTTGTTTGGGAACCAGGAAAAGTTTTCTGAAATTGATCGGACTGCGTTTGAAACCCTGTATCCATACCAAACGAGCCAAATCCCATTTCTTTAAGGGCAGTGCCTTAAATATTTTTGAGTTTAAACCGTCATACGGATCCCATCCTGCGAAGTTTTGGGACTCACAGTAGGACTTCAGGGATTGAAATTGTTTAATCATTGAACATCCGATTTAATCTGGGATTAACAAAATCAAATAACTCCTTATTATTATCAATTAAACTCATTGTGGGAATAAGCTCCATTTTATCGATATATGATTTTAATTGTTGTTCTGATAAAGAATCTATAAAATTGATTATACTGTGATCATTAGAAGCGTCTATTCCAACTCCGATTTGGAACTTTTCCACTTTAGTTGATAAAAATGTTTCTTTACTAACAACTATTGGAGTCTTGAAAAATATTGATTCATAAAGTTTATTCGGTTCTGCGATTTTTACATTTCCTGAGGAAGTGTCATAACATACGATATTCACGTCAACGGTTTCATAAATCTTTTCCAGATCCGTTGGATTTTTAAAAGAACCATGAAAAAATACATTTGTATATTTTTTAAACTCATTTTTATCAATGAAGTTCTCATTTTCCAGATCTCCAAAAAAATGAAATTCATGATTCTTATAATTGGAACCGACAACTCTTGCAAAACGTACAATTGTGTTTGGATATCTGATTAAACCAATAAAACCAAATTTGAGATTATTGATATCTATTTTTTTTCCAGGTATTTTTTGTCTGTCGGTTTTTTCAAAAAACACATCCAGTTTGTTTGCCTGTATGAAGATGTTATTTGGAGGATTTTCTTTAAAAAGATAGCTTACGAATCCCTCAGATGTTAAAATGGTACAAATAGATTTCCGTATAATTCTTCTATCCAGATTCAATAGGGTATTGCGTAAAATACTATTCTTAAATCTGGAAGCGGAAACATCGGCTTCTTCGTAGATGAAATTAGAACAACCTATTATACTTGCAATTGCACCTATTTCGAAACCAAAAAAGTAAAAAACACTTTTTTTATTTTGTTTTAGTATTTCACGTATTTGATTATAGAAAAAAAAGACTTTTTTTAACCTTGAATCTTTTTTGTTTCGCGTAATAATTTTTTCGATTGGAAAAGTAATATTATCTAAATTTTCCGTGTATAATCCAGTTTGAAAACCATAGACCTTAACGCTATAACCAGCATTAATAAAAGCTTCTATTCTTTTTATACAACGAGGTTGCGTAATTGATTGAACTATAAAAACTATTTCAGTCATTCTTATGCTTATTAAAAAAATCTTCTAAGTTTCCAGCAACTTTTGAGGATATAAAATTAGTTCTGGAATAGTTAAAATTATAATTTGAAATATAGTTAATCTTATGTTCATCTTTCATAATTGTCTTGATATGAGCTATATTAGAAATGTGATTCTCCTTGTCGAGAAATATCCCCATGTTTTCATCAAAAAAATCTACTATTCCACCAACCGGAGTAGTTGCTATTATAATCCCAAACGACATCGCTTCAAGAATTACTGCCGGAATACCCTCACTATACGAAGGAAACAATAATAAATCCGATTCGTAATATTTTTGAGCGAGTTGATCACCTGATAATCTTCCAAAGAAAAAGATGTCCTTATAATTATTATCATTGATGTAAGTTTTAACGTTATTAAGTTCACCACCATCTCCTACAATTAGCAATCTAATATTATTGTCATCTTTTTTTAGTTCAACAAATAGTTCAATTGCCTCATAAATCCCTTTATACTTTTCTATTCTCGAAACGAATAGAAATGTTCTTATGTTGAATCTGCTTCTATTTATTTCAAAGCCACGCAGTAAATCCTTATCTACTTTCGTTGTGGATATGAAGATTTCATTTTTATATCCACAACGAATAAGTTTTGTTTTGAACTCTTTGGCAAGTACAATTAAAGAGTCAGAATTTTTCAATAAATATTGTCCTTTATTTTCTGTCAGTAAATTCTCAGATTCTACATCCCACCCATGAATGAAAGTTATTCTTTTTGAACTGGATAAATATTTGATGATCGCTAGGTATTTGTTTTTTGAAAAAAAGCCCTTTTTTAAAGATACATTGATTACGGTAATATCGGGCTTGAAAAAAACTAGTTTAAAAATGAACTTTAATAAATTGAAGCCATAAAGCATTGGATTCAATATTGTCTTGTTTTTATTTTTAAAGGTTTCAAAATAGACGACATTCTCTTTCCAATCACTTTGTAAACCGGTGTAATGTAAAGAGACACCATGTAACAAATCTAAAGGTGGAGTTAATATTAATATTTTATTTTTCACGTTCTAAAAAGTCTAAAAATTTATTTAAGCTATGTTTTGCGTCGAAATTTGATTGAAAAAAATTCAAACAATTCTCTTGGATACTGAAATACTCATCCTTATCTGAGAGCAATTGATTAAACTTATGGTTTAGCTCATCTTCATTTTCAACAATATAACCTAAGTTGTTTTCCTGAATAATCTTACTTGGGTCAAAAGTTGATATAATGGGAACACCTGCAGAAAAAGCCTGGATAAATGTGTTTGGGAAACCTTCAATTTCAGATGAACAAATTAATAATTTAGCATTTGAAAAATAATTCATTATCTCATTAAAGGAGACAGTCCCAAGAAAATTAATATTGTCCATTTTTTGACATTCGATATTGATTGAATCGTATAGATTAACATCTATACAACCTCCAATCATAGCAAATTTCTTTTCAGGATTTTTCTTAGCCAGGTTTATAAAATATTCAGGTCTTTTTAACTTCCTAAAGTTTCCAACCCATATTGCGTCGTATTTTTCTGCATGATCATTTGTGTTTGAATTAATCTTGTTTTTGCACCAAATATTCTTAATGACTAATGAGTTTTTATTATAATGGTCACTTAATAATTTTTGTTGTTCTTCATTTTGGACAACAAAGTGTTTACATTTCCTAACTCCTTTTCTATATAAACTCACATTTATTTTAGACACGGAAATTAATTCCTTCCCAATCTCAAAATCACTGTCGCTAGCTCCAAAAAATGATAATTTGTATCTGAATATTTTTTGGTAGAACCCCAGGAAAAATAATTCTCTGCGCGCCCCTCTTATAATCACAATATCTGGTCTTGTTATTGCCAGGTAATAAAAACTCATAAACCATTCTAAAACTATTCCGATTGTTCTTATTCTTGGAAACTTTAAAAACCGGATATCTTGAAGCGTATCTTTTTTGACATCAGAAAATGAATAAACATTCCAACCATTTTCAATAAAAGTTAAAGACCAAAAATACATTTGAATTGTTAAGCCTCCGACCATTCCTTTGTCATGTATCAGATCATCAATCCCTTTTGTCCAGACAATTATTTTTTTCTTCTTTTCCATTTAGAAGCAGTTACTAATAATTATTGATATAGCCTTCGGTAGCATTGTCTTTCGATATTATATTCATAGGATTTCCCTGACAGATTGAATTATTTGGAATATCTCTATTAACATAGGTGTTTGGCGCAATTAAAACATTATCCCCGATTGTAATTTGACCAACAATTACTGCTCCCGTACCGATGTATACTTTATTACCGATTTTAGGTGCTCCCTTGTATTTACCTCTATTTGCCTGTCCAATTGTAACTAAATGAGCAATGTTGCAGTTTTCGCCGATTTCAGAGGCACCATTGATTACAATAGTTCCAAAATGACCAATGTAAAATCCTTTTCCGATTTTTGTGCCAAGTGATATTTGAAACCCGTACTTGTAACGTAACTTAATCAATTTCCATCGATGGTAAGCACCCCTAATTGAATATTTTGATTTGCATGAGGCTTTCCTGTAATGATACATAAAATGAAAACCAGGATATTTTCTTCCATCTCTGATGGATGAAACACCATATCTTTTTAGATCTTGCTTTACAAATTCATTCATTAATACAAAATTTCATTTCTTTCCTCTTCCCGTCTTATTGTTTCCAGGAAACCAATTATCACACCAAATACAATGAAATAATGAGGGAAAGAATAAGTCCATGCCGTTAATCCTAAAAATAAAATTGCCAAAAAGCCACCCGAAAGTCCCCAAACTTCAGAACGTCTGTTTTTATATTTTTTCCATGTTGAAATTAATCGTTTGCCTATACTAAAATTGAACAGGAAAAATAGCGACGTTCCGATAAGCCCGGTCTCTGTGAGTTGTACAATATACTCTGTATGCAAGCGGTAATTATTCTTTGAAACACTCGTGTAATTTTCAAGACCAATACCACTTAGAGGATTTTCTGTAAAAATCATCCATCCATCAATGTAAAAGAATGCCCTATCCCCCAGAAAATTTAAGGCTTCTATATTGGAGGTATTCGCTTTTTGACCATCTGCAATTCCTTTTTCGAAGCGCACTCCCAATGCGGTGTTTTCCATTACGTAGTTGTACCCAAATGATAGAACAAGGCTAATAAATATGGTGGCGAGGATATTTTTAAAAGTGAATTTTATTTTTGCAAGATAACTTGCCAGAAGTATCAACATTACTGCACCAATTGCTTTTCTAGTCCCGGAAAGCGCAACTACTCCAATAATGTAAATGGTAAAAATAATAAGTGTTTCGAGGCGCTTCTTTTTGATAATATATAGAAGACTCAGGAAAAAAAGAATGAATAAAGAAATCAAAGGTCCAATATTTCCCAGTTTTCCGGAAACTCTCTGAACTTCAAGATTTGCGTCTGAATCTGTAAGCTCTCCTTTTCCTAAAACAGTTACCGACAACAATGAAAAAATCACCAAAATCACAACTGTGAAATTCAAAAACTTAGTTTTGTCCCGCTGTATTTCTTTGTAGGAAATAATCATAGACAAATAAGGAATAAACAAGGTCGTAATAATGTAAAGTCCTAGCGATGTTTCATGATTAAATCCTTTAATCAACAGATTAATGCCGTTGTAAATTATCCAGATTAACCATAAATAAAAAGGGCGAGCCAGGAAGTGCTTTTTATAAAACTGATTGTCGTGTAAGGTGTTTAATATTAACACTAAAGTTGTGATAATAGCTGGAATTCTTCCTTTTCCATCGATATTCAAAAAAGCAAGATTAATCGGTAGCCATAAAATGACAAAAGCGATATAGAAGTAATTTATTTTTTGAAGATTTATTTTCATCTTAACACTTCTTCTATCATCCACTCTTGTGGGTTAAACTTCCCTTCAAACCAATTTAGTTCATTATCCCAATAACCTTCACATTGATCGTAAGCAGCTACTGAAAATCCATAACTTATTTCTACAATTAATGGTTGTTTTTTTTCGTCAAATACAAAATCATAGGCAATGCTTTGAGCATTTATTTTGTTGTTGGTTTCAAAAGCTATTTGTACACAACGTTCATCAATCTGGTTCTTTTCATAGATTATCCGGCCACTTCCGGATGCTCTGAAATCGTCTTTTCGAACCATTCTTTTCAATGCGAAAGCTTTGTTGCCAATAACAATGATTCGAATATCAGAATCGTTGTTTGGAATAAACTCTTGGAAATAAACGTAGCCTTTTTCTCTGGGCATCTGATGTGCAAATTCCTTTGACACGACAATTCGATAAATACCACCCAATACGTTTTTAAACGACGCTTTTTTTGACTTGTATTTTGAATATACTTCTTTCAAATGTTCCCAGGAATCGAATTGCCTAAACCCTTTTCCAAAAGCTTTATGGATAAGCTTGAAGCATTGTGATCTTGACCGGATCAATTTAACATTCGCAGATCCTGCACCACCTTTTAGCTTAAAAACTTTAGGATAACAGGTTTTCTCAGCCCAATCCAATGCTTCCTGTTTATCATAAAAAACAAAACTAGGAACAAGTGGTGCAGCGATAGCTTCAAGCAGGTACTTTTGAGCTACTTTATCATCAAAGTGCCAGGAGGTTTTAAAGTCCGGGAAAACCTTTATTCCGGCGTGTTCTAGTGAGAACAAGATTTTTTTAGCTGTAATTACATCTTTAAAATCACCGTGATGGTGATGCCATAACAGTGCATTGCATTCATTTACCTGTTGGATTATGTCATTTTTATAGCAATTTACAAGCTTATAAGAAATATTGTTTTCTTCGCAATAAGCAATCCAGCGATCCGAAAAACTATTAGGTCTATGATGTATGGCTAGCTTCATTTGGACAAATTGTTCTTTAGTACCTCCTTGGATAAATCTGCATGAGCTTCACAACGCAATAAGTTTAAGAAAAGTGTTCTGCCTTTTTGGGTCTGTTTTTTATTAAATCCTATTTTTGATAATGCAGACTTTAGGTATTTGTTCTTAATAAAACTCAAAGGAGACCAATAATACTCATATTGAATTTGCTTTTCATGAATGTAATTTTCCCAAGATTTATTCAAACTGGTTTCAATTCTGATAATATTGGAATATTCAATAAATCTGTCATGAATCTCATCGTGTTCCGGATCCTTAATAATTGAGAGCGAAAAGTCTTCTTTTGATTGAGTTACAAAAATTGGCTTTGTTTGTATTTCTTTCTGCTCTGAAATCTCAACCTGTAAAATTATACCGGTATACCAATCTTTGAATTCAGAGGGTTTGGTAAATAAGAAATTTCCCAAGCTATAGTAGATTTCTTTATTATTATAAACTTCCATACCACTAATGCAGTGTGTATGATGTCCTATAACCAAATCCGCTCCGTTATCTATATAAAAGCGATATTGTTTTTGCATTCGGGGGCTGGGAAGATTATAATATTCATGACCACCATGAACGATTACAAACACAAAGTCACATTTTTTCTTTGTTTCTTGAATGCTATGAACGTCATCGATTAAGTTCATACCGTTTGCTCCTGCAGTTAATTCTGTGGCAGATGCCCATTCGTTTTCGGCTATGTTGACTATCCCGATTTTACCTCTTGGAGTATCAATATAATGAGTTTTAGCTGCATCAAGCTTATTTGTCCCTGCTCCAACAGTAGAAATATGATTGTCCTTACAAAAAGACAGGGTTTCCTTAACTCCTTGTTCATCATAATCAAGGATGTGATTATTTGCCAAAGTGGCCAGGTCAATTTTTAAACCGGATAATACATCTTTTGTACCGCTGCCATTAGATTTTAAATGCGGACCTGTTTTATTGATTTTGGATTGACTGGTGGTGATTGGAGCTTCAAGATTTACAACATTATAATCGGAAGATCTAAACAAAGAAATGACTTCTTGGTCTATTAATTTTGTTGCATCATAATTTTTTGATACCACTAAATCGCCTGTGATCAATATTTTCATTGTGCCTTCTTAATTTTCATGGCATAATGCCAGGTTAGCAACCCTCGAACTCCCCAAACCGTAGTAATTGTTATTGCAACTCCGATATAACTAAAGTTAGTAACAGCAAACCATGCAAGTGCAAAACCACCTAAAGAACAGTAAATAATAATGTTTCTCAATATTTTTTCTTTTTTCATTATTACCAAATAATTTGTGCCATAGGTGTTCATCAGAAACAAAAAGAATGGAGCAACCGACATAATTCGGATGATATTTGAAGAGTCTGAAAACTGATCGGTATAAAATATCTTTACCAATAGATCGGCACCCAAAAAAAGAACTACTCCAAAGAAAATACTAATTGAAGCGCCTATTTTCACATAGGTATCATGTTTATCTATTCTTCTGGATAAAAATGGAAAAAATGTTCTTGATAATACTCCTAGTACTTGTTCCGCCATGTCAATAAACTTTTTTCCGCTAGAATAAATTCCCGTTACAAAATTACCACCATAGAAACCTAATAATGTAACCGAGAAATTAGTGTATAAATTTGGAAGGAAAATACTGATAAACATATCCTTTCCTTCTTTAATGCTTTTGAATACATCTGCTATTGCTGGAAAAGTATATTTAATTTTGAACATTTTACGTATAAAATAAATTGAAATTATCCCACTCACCAAATTCCCTGAAAGAACTAAAAGAGGTTGGTAGATATAATCGTCTTCATTTTTTATAACTACAAAAATTAAGGAAATAAACAGAAGTTTTGAAACAAGGTTCATTATGGTAATGTACTTCATTTTTTCAAAGGCCTGAAAAAGCCAGTCCGGGAACAAAATTCGTCCGGGAATTGACATGAAAGAAATCCAAAAAAGCAATCTGTTTTCATAAAAAGCCGGGACAGAATAAATGAGAATGGCAAAAATTAGAATAGAAAATAAAAACAAGAGAAATTTTGCCGTCATTACTATTGAAAATATCCTGGAAACTTCTTGAATATCATCTCTTTTCTTTGCAATATCTCGTACGGCAGTATAGTTGAATCCAAAATCCGCAAATGTATCGAAATAAACTACCACAGAGCTGGCAAATGCCAATTTGCCAAATCCATCAACACCAATAACTCTCGCTAAGTACGGAAAGGTAATTAGAGGCGAAAAATAACCGATGAATTGTAATAGGGAAAGAGAGATGAAGTTGCCAAGTAATGCTTTCCCATCTTTACTTTTTCGTATTTTATTTAATGTTTTCAATGGTGCTTTTACCTTTCGTTGAATTCAATATACCACTCCATAGCTTCTTTCAATCCTTCCTCTAAGTGATGTGTTGGTTTGTAATTCAGCATTTTCTTTGCTTTTTCAACACTTGCGAGGGAGTGGGGGATATCACCTACGCGATTGGGACCGTGAAGGATTTCTACTTCCGCAATTTTAGGATCAAATTCACACAGATAATGTTGGATCAGCTGTGTCACTTCCAACAATGTAGTCCGCTCTCCGACCGCTGTATTGAATACCTGACCAATAACCGATTTATTTTCAGTAGTAGCGGCCAAATGATTCATCTGGATCACGTTATCTATGTAGGTGAAATCACGTGAATAGGTTCCGTTACCATTAATTACGGGAGACTCATGCCTCATAAACTGATCTACAAATTTAGGAATCACCGCAGCATATGCACCGTCAGGTGATTGTCTTCGACCGAAAACATTGAAATATCTTAAACCAATAATTTCCAAGCCGTAATTAAGCCCAAAGACATGCGCATACAATTCGTTTACATATTTAGTCACCGCGTAAGGGGAAAGTGGTTTGCCAATTATGTCCTCTACTTTAGGTAGACTTTCCGAATCTCCATAGGTAGAAGAACTGGCGGCATATATAAACCGTTTGACTTTTGCATCTCTTGCGGCTATCAGCATATTCAAAAAACCGGTAATATTGACCTCATTGGTGGTCGCCGGATCATTCAAAGACCTTGGAACTGATCCTAAGGCCGCCTGATGTAATACAATGTCTACATCTTGAACTGCTGTTTGACAATCAACAAAATTACGGATGTCTCCATCTATAAGGTGGAAATTAGGGTTAGCAAGAAATGGGATAATGTTGTTTCGGTAACCCGTTGAAAAGTTGTCAAGACAAACTACTTCATTGTTGAACTTTAAAAGATCCTCACACAAATTGGAGCCAATAAAACCAGCTCCCCCGGTTACTAATACTTTCTTATTTTGTATTTTTTGATACATCATTTCTTTTAACACGTTATTATTGGTTGAACAAATTGATTTGTTGTTAAGAGATGCAAATGCTCAATTCTACTGCTGTTAAAATACAAAACTCCACGGATTATCCCATGAAACTCACAACCTTTATTTATAAGAAATTCGGCCGGAAAAGAACTGTTCCGCCTTGTAATCCAGGTAATTAATGCAACTTTTTTCATTAAACTAATTTAATTAAACCCTATTCAGAGTTTACGCTTGGCAAAAAGCCTACAGATTAGTTATAGCATGAGTTTCAGTAGGGGCAAAGATACTTATATTTTTAATATGCATCTTTTTGGCTCTCGCAAATTATTATAACTATAAATGCAGCTGACTTCTCCGTTTCTTTAATCAATATTAACCAATTACTTTTCAGTTGCTTGGATATATAAAATGTGAAGAAAAAATCAGAACGCTCTGCTTTGATCGGTTTAAGGGTGCTTTTTGTTTATATTTGCATAAATTAAGTACAAAAATAATCCTGCCATGAAAATTTATCATTTAATATTCATTTTTTTACCTTTTGTATTAAGTGCTCAAAACGATGTGAAGAGCATGAACAAATGGTCGCTGGGTGCATCTATCGGTGCGCATGATGGTATGGCTCCAACCAGAGCTATGACCCGTCTTTATCAAATTCATCATTTTGGTATTAACGGAAGATATATGTTTACCAATCGTGTAGGAATCCGATTGGGAGTGAATTATGATTTCCTCGACTTTATTGATAAACCTTACAACAGTTATTATGTAAGAACGTCACTTGAAGGTGTTGTGAATGCAGGTGATATCCTTCATTTCCCACAGGTGATGCCACGCATAGGACTTTTGGTTCACGGTGGTTTCGGATTCTCAAGCTTATGGTCAGACAACAATCCGAGAATTGCAAATACGGAATCACTGTCTAAACGCGCAGACGGCATGATCAATTTCACTTTCGGGGTAACTCCGCAGTTGAAGCTAAATGAAAGATGGTCTTTGAATGGTGATCTTGCATTTATCTTTCACGCACGTCAAAACAACCGCTTTGATATGCAGGCGAAAAACGGAAATGGACCAATTGATGGCTATATGCTGAATTTAAGTGTTGGTGTTTCTTATTACTTAGGTAAACATAAAACACATGCTGATTGGACTCCAACTGTCTATGGAGCTGCTGCTGCCGATCCGAAAGAATTGAACGAAATGAAAGCTGAAATTGCAGCTTTAAAAGAACAATCGCGTGACGACGATAAGGATGGGGTTGCGAATGCATTGGATGAAGAACCAAATACGCCTGCGGGAAGTTTTGTAAACTCTAAAGGGGCTGCAATTAAGGACAGAGATGCTGACGGAATTGCGGATGCTTATGACGCTTGTCCGGATGCTGCAGGTGCATATGCTACGAATGGTTGTCCGGACACTGACAAGGACGGTGTAGCTGATATCGATGATATTTGTCCTCAAACTCCGGGATTGGCTTCAAACAGAGGTTGTCCGGTGGTTGCCAAAGAGGTTCAGGAAGTCATGACAAAAGCATTGAAAGGAGTTCAGTTCGAAACTGCAAAAAGTACGTTATTGAAAACATCTCTCCCGGTGTTGGATGATGTGGTTCGTGTAATGAAGCAAAATCCGGATTATCGTTTGAATATTTCAGGTCACACGGACAATATTGGTGATGAAGCTAACAACTTGTTGCTATCAGAAGCAAGAGCGCAGACTGTAGTATCTTATTTGGTTTCCAAGGGTGTTGAAGTTGAACGGATCACTGCTAAAGGTTACGGTGAAACTCAGCCGAAAACGACAAATGAAACACTGGAAGGTCAGGCCGTAAACAGACGGGTTGAATTCAATGTGGTATTTAAATAAGATTTTCAAAAAGATAATAGAACAGGAGCTCCAAAAGGGTTCCTGTTTTTTTTTTGGAGAATGGATTTCTCACTAATTGAGAATAGAGTATCCTGAGATTAGACATAACTGTAAACCAGTTTACTAACTTGTTTACAAATAAATCTCGTTATTTCACATTGAGGATTATTCCAAATACAATTCACTAATTGCTCTCACTCACCAGTTTTTGCACTACAACCTTATCAATCGGGAAAGTAAGCAACTCTTCAGTTAGTTCGGAAAGCTTCACCCAGTGAAGTTCTTCTTCACCTGCTTGATGATTCATTAGTTGGTCCAGCGAATCCTGATCTGCTTTGATCCGGTAATAGACAGAAACCACCTGGTCGTTTTCGGAGAACGCCGAGACCTGGAAAAAGTCGGTTAGATAAAACAATTCACCCACTTCAATTTCCAGGTTAAATTCTTCCATGAATTCGCGCTTCAGGCAATCGGTCATTCCTTCTCCGAATTCCAGTCCGCCACCCGGAAACTTGGTAAAACTCAGATCCCTGTATGACTCGTTTGAAAGCAGGAGTTCCTGTCTTTCATTGATGCAAATACCGTAAACCCGGATATTAAAGCGCTGCATATTATTTCTCCAGGACGGAAAGAATGTTTGGTTTGAAATACAATTCTGATTTCAATACTTTTCCGTCTTCACGGTAAATAGGATTTCCGTTGGCATCCAGCTTACTCATGTTTGAACGCTGAATCTCTGCAAAGACTTCTGCAATTTTATCCTGTAACCCATGCTTTAAGATTGTTCCGCACAAAATATACAATTGATCTCCCAAAGCATCTGCAATCTCAACCAAATCTCCTTTTTTTGCCGCTTCCAGGTACTCCTCATTCTCTTCCTTCATCAGGTTATAGCGAAGTGTAATATCAGCTTCGGACAATTCTGCTGTAGGTTCGTAATTATTGGAAATATTGAATGCCTTATGAAAAGTTTCAACTGCCGAAATAGTTTCTTTGAGTGTCATTGTTCTTGTGTTTCTGCAAATATAATTTAAATAGGAGAAAGCATAGCTTTCGATCTGAACAAGCGTTAGCGCAGTTCGCTGCGTAGGATCTCCTGATTATGCAAAACGCATAAAAACAAAAAACTCCCACCCGGAAAGGTGAGAGTTTTGAGTCGTAAATGATATGATCTTAATGAAATAACTTCGTAAGGTAGTAGATTCCGGCTGCAAGCAGACCTGAAACAGGAATCGTTAAGATCCATGCCCAAAGCAGGTTGATCGTTACACCCCAGCGCACAGCACTTAAACGTTTCGTTGCTCCGACTCCAATGATGGAGCCCGTAATGGTGTGAGTTGTAGAAACCGGAATTCCTAAGTTGGAAACGGTAAACAAAGTCAGGGCACCGGCTGTTTCGGCACAAACACCTTCAAGCGGAGTCACTTTGGTAATTTTCGTCCCCATGGTTTTAACGATTTTCCATCCACCCATCATGGTTCCCAAACCAATCATCAGGTAACAGGAGAATGCAATCCAACCGGGCATCGTTTCGGAATTCACTTTCGCTTTGATTTTGTGTCCCTTGCGAATTTCTCCTTCCTTATCAACATATTTACTGAAGATGCTGGCTTCCATGTAGTCTTTGTTAAGGGTTTTTCCCTTGAAGATCAGATCATGTGTTTTCGCATCGTAAATATCATCTCCTTTGGTATAGATCAAAATGTGATCTTCTTTTTCAATTTTCAGAGAATCAATGTTTTTGGTATATTCCGGCTTGAATTTTTCTTTTCTGCCGTATTTATCATTAAACTCAATTTGAAATACTTCAGAGATCTGGAACATTTTGGGAATATTTCCTGTAATCTGTCCCTGGTCATTGCGCTGTGAATTAGCGAATACCATTAACGCCGCACAAATAATCCCCATTACTTTTTGAGAATCCGCACCACCATGTCCTAAAGAGAAAGCTGCAGAAGAAAGCAATTGAAGTTTCTTGTACATGTTTGATTCTTTCAGGGCAGTTTGGCGCTTTCCGTGTACGAGTTGGTACCAGGTGTAAGTCAGAATGAAAATAACGATCATTCCCATAACGATATACATCATTACCGGTTTGACATCCAGGTATTCAACCATGTAATGCATGATGAAATAAGTGAACGTAGACAGGATTAGGATAGAGACCATCTTTTTCCCAAAGCTTCTGCTGACGGTTATCAATGCAATTACAAAAGCAATTACACCCCCGATGATCGGGGCCAGGATGATGAATAAAGTAACCTTAATGATTTCTGCAGAAGCAATTACATCAAAACCTGCATGTGCAACTGCAGCACCCGCAAACCCACCGATCAAGGTATGGGAAGAGGAGGAAGGAATTCCTAACCACCAGGTCAATAAATTCCAGATCATTGCAGCGATCAGTCCCGAAAGGATTACGTATAAGTCAATTGCACTGTTGTCTACTGTTTTTGCAACAGTATTTCCAACGCTCATGTCGAATACCCAAAAAGCAACAACGTTGAAAACAGCAGCCCATACAACCGCCTGGAATGGCGTTAATACTTTGGTGGAAACAACTGTTGCGATAGAGTTTGCAGCATCATGGAAACCGTTTACCAAATCAAATAATAAGGCAAGAATGATGATGGCAATTAATAATGAGAACATATCTTATTGGTTTACCAATTAGTATTAAGCGTATTTTACAACGATTGATTCGATCACGTTTCCTGCATCTTCACATTTGTCCGTTGCAACTTCCATAATCTGGTAGATCTCGCGTTTTTTGATCAGGCTTTTCGCATCAATATCCGAATCGAATAGTTTTTCGATACTTAGATCGAAAATATCATCCGCCTGATTTTCAACATAGTTGATCTTAATCACACACTCAACGATTTTTTGCGTGTTTTTCAAATTGCGAAGTTCTTTAACGGCTGCATTAACTGCTAAAACGGCATCGTGAATGGCATCGGCCATTTTCAAAATTCCGGAATCGTTCGGATCAACCTTATAGAAGTTGATTTTCTTCGCAGAAGCATAAATATAATCTGCGATATCATCTAATGAAGTAGCCAGGGCATGGATATCTTCCCGGTCAAAGGGAGTAATGAAATTTCTACCCAATTCAACAAAGATCTTGTGTGTTAAGTCATCATTCTGATGCTCCAGGTCTTCCATTTCTTTGATAATGGTTGCTCTCTTATTATAATCGGATTCGTTTACACATAATACCAGCTTACCTGCAATTGCTTCCAGGTTTTGAGAAGCCTCTTCAAATAAAGAGTAAAACACTTTGTCTTTTGGTAAAAAAAACTTTAAAATTCCCATTTTTTTAAATCTTAATATTGATGGCGCAAATGTAATTCTAGTTTATCGAGGATGTTTCGAAGAATACAAATGTTAACGAAATGGTAAAGTTGGACGCTTGCAGGCGATTATAGAAGGTGTTTTATGTAAAGTGCCAGTGTTTGAGGTGATTATGGGATTCCTAATGTTAAGTCAATGTTAAGAATGGGTTTTTTGAAAGAGAAGAAACGGGAATTAAACAGTGAATTCAAAGCGATAAAGTTCACAAAACAGGGCTCAATGTTAAGTAAATATTAAAAATGTTATCAAACGATTAAACTATCGTTTGTTATACATTAATTCAGTGTGAAGCCATTAGTTTTGCCAAAAAAATATCAAAACTGTTCTTTCGGAATTAAAAACCCAACTAACAGTAAGAATACATTAATGAACTCATTTGGCATGAAGCATTTTCTATTTTTAAGTACATTATTAATCAGTAATTGGATCTTTTCACAAAAAAAGATTGACCTTTCGATCTTAACCAAACCGCAAAAAGGAATTGAGTTTGTGGGAAAGGATTCTCTTTTTTCAATGCGTCTTCAGTTTCGTATGCAGAACCGTGCGGCAATGCTGACACGAAGCGATGATGATTTGTCTGCAGGATCCTATGAGTTCCGTGTACGGAGACTCCGCTTGAAAATGGAGGGATTTGTATATAGTCCTAAACTGACTTATAAACTTCAGCTGGCATTTTCACGGGGTGATATGGATTGGGATATGACCCAGGAATCCACGGTAAATACAAGTGTAAATATTGTTCGTGATGCTGTTATCTATTATGAACCGTTTAGAAATTTGAAATTCGGTTTCGGGCAAACAAAGCTTCCGGGAAACAGGCAGCGAGTTATTTCATCCGGAGATCAGCAGTTCGCAGACCGTTCCATTGTGAATGCAACTTTCACCATTGATCGTGATTTCGGATTCTTTGGTGCGTATAAGAGTAAGTATTTTGCTGTTCTTGGTGCGCTTACTTCCGGGGAGGGGAGAAACAGCAGCAATTCAAACAGCGGATTAAGTTATACAGGAAGAATTGAAGCTTTGCCTTTTGGATCTTTTACGGATAAAAATGATTACCAGGAAGGTGATTTGGAACGTGAACAGAAACCCAAATTATCCATTGGTGCGTCGTACAATTTTAATGATGATGCTGTACGTGCCGGAGGACAATTGGGACGTGATTTGTATACCAAAACAGATATGACGACCATATCGCTGGATTTATTGTTCAAGTACAAAGGATTTGCGCTTTACAGTGAGTTTATGCAGCGTGATTGCTCCAATCCGATTACATATACTTCGGATAGTTTAAGCCTTCAGCCGATTTATGCCGGAAACGGCTTTTTGCAGCAGGTCAGTTACCTGTTTAAATCTAATTGGGAAATTGCACTGAGGTATGCGGAAATTACACCATTCTCTTCTGTATATAATGACCCTGCTTTTCCAGGGATAAACCTGAAAAAGAACCAGGAGTTTCAACTTGGAGTTACCAAATACCTTTACGGTCACCGGGTGAAAGTTCAGGGTAACCTATTGTACCAGCTTACGGGTGATTTACGTGCAAAAACGGAGTCGGGAAGATTCGGGGCAATCTTTCAAATCGAATTAGGAATTTAAAGTAAGGACAGAAATTTTGGGAATTAATCGCTCCCGGTGGCTATCGGGATCACCCAGTCTTATTTTCTGCCACAGATGCATTAGGTTTTAGTGTCCGCCACGGCGGACACTCGCTTTTTCAGGTATATCAAAAGGTTAAGGAATTTTGCGCAAAAAGAGGCAGTCAGTAAGTTGCAATCTGCGCTCCGACCTTGTCGGAGTCTGCGAAATCTGCGTGCCAAATTATTCCACGTTAAGTTCTTAAGGACTCTTTTCAGAGTCACCTGACTTACTCCGAAATTTTTCCGACCTTACAATTTCTCTTTAATATGATTCCGTTATTTATCTCCTCTGAATCTATAACCGATTCCTTTTACTGTCTGGATATAATCGTCGCCGATTTTCTCTCTTAGTTTCCGAACATGCACATCAATTGTGCGGTCGCCTACTATGATGTCGGTACCCCATACGCGTTCCAGGATGACATCTCTTTCGAAAACAACCTCCGGCCTGGAAGCAAGTAATGCTAACAGTTCAAATTCCTTCTTAGGCAAATGCAGGGTTTCCCCGTTTTTAATAACCAGGTATTTTTCGCGGTTAATAACAAGATCGGGAGTTCCGGCAGGTTTTGTCTGAACAGCTTCTTTTCGCCTCAATAAGGCGTGAACTCTGCTTATCAGTACTCTTGGTTTGATCGGTTTGGAAATGTAATCATCAGCACCGGCATCTAATCCGGCAATTTGACTGTAATCTTCATTTCTGGCCGTTAAAAAACAAATGAGCACATTCTCCAGGCCTGGCGTATTTCTAATTTGCTCGCAAACTTCAATACCATCCATACCGGGCATCATGACATCTAAAATCACCAGATCGGGTTTCTCTTCTTTGCACAGACGAATGCCGGTTTGACCGTTTTCCGCCAGGAACACTTTAAAGCCTTCTTTCTTTAAGTTATACCCAAGGATTTCCCGGATATCTTCTTCATCGTCAACTATTAAAATTTTATCCATTTCTTCGTGAGTTCTAGATACTTTCAAAGGTAAGAAAGTATTTTAAGTAGGCTTGAGATTCGTGAATTTAATTGCTTTAACTAAAACGGGATAGTAAAAAAGAGGCTTGGGTGAAGTGTTTTGATCGGGAGTTGTTAAAAAATCCGTTCATCAATCATTTTATCCATTCAACATGAAAAAAGAATTTTTTTTCGTCAAAAAAAGTTGTCTTTATTGGAATCTTAACTTGGTAATGTACCCAGGTAATAATTATTTAATCGATCGTATCTGTTGATTAATCGGTTCAAATGTAGAACTAAATGACAGATCAGTGAATTATTTAACGTAAGGAATATACATTCGTTTAAAGCATTCTTTAAATCCTTTATTTGTTCTTTTTTGCATGTCTTTCCGAAAAGTGAAAAACCAACGGTATAATGGCTTATCTTTGCTGTAGTAGTAGTAGGTTAGGTTGATTAGTGTGATAAGAGCTTAGGACGCCCGTCTTGAGCTCTTATCTTTTTTTAGCAGCTTCCATTCTATTTTTTAGAGATAATTTAACCCGAAACGATTTCTTACTATCTTCACAAAAACAATCATTTTAGAATGAAAGCGAAGGCTAAAATATTATTGGTTGAAGATGATGCCAATTTGGGATTTGTAATTTCGGATCAGTTAAAATCGGAAGGCTACCAGGTGGTACTTTGTACAAACGGAATGGATGGCCATATGCGCTTTTCTGAAGATGAATTTCACCTCTGTATTTTTGACGTAATGATGCCGAAAAAAGATGGTTTTACCCTGGCACGTGAGATCCGGACTATGAATCAGGATGTCCCGATCCTTTTCCTTACCGCAAAAGCAATGACGGAGGATAAGATCGCAGGATTCAATGCAGGCGGAGATGATTATCTGACCAAACCCTTCTCTTTTGATGAGCTTTCGGTTCGAATAAAGGCACTCCTGAAACGGGTTAATATTCAGGATGAACCCCCACTGAAATTGGTACAGATCGGATCGTATACGTTCGATACCGAGAACTTTACCCTGAAGCACCCGGAGTTCGAGAAAACACTCACGAAAAAGGAAGCGATGGTATTAAAGATCCTCTGTAAGTTCAAAAATTCGGTAGTTCCGAGAGAAAATATTTTAACTGCTGTTTGGGGACAGGATGATTATTTTGCAGGCAGAAGCATGGATGTATTTATCACTAAACTGAGAAAATACTTTGTGATGGATCCTAAAATTGCAATTTCAAATATTCACGGTATCGGTTTCAAACTGGAAGTTCTGCTCTAAAAATAAACGAATGAAAGGATTGTTATTCCTATTTTTCTTCCTGATCGGATGCTTTTCGGCTAAAGCAGATCAGTTGGCATATTTGAGTAAGCAGGATGCATACAAGGCTATGGAATGCATTGTTCAATACAAATACATTTACCTCTTTTGCGGTTGTTGCGACGATGATATTCCCAGGATGGTTCGAATGAAAGATGCTTACGTACGAAAAACCGGGTATGAGGACTTTTATGAAGTTGTTTTGAAATATTCCATAGATGGGGAAATGAAAGAGGAAACAGTTGATTTAGCTTATACCTGGGTTCAGAAACGAAATAAATTTAAAACGATCGGTACTTTATTGCACATGAAGCATGATATCTGTCGTGCTTTTCCAAACTGAAAAAATGACGACGATTTTACATATTGAAACTGCAACTAAAGTATGTTCTGTTGCATTGTCTTTAAATGGAGAAATAATCCAGCTTCAGGAATTCAAAGATGAGGGATATTCTCATGGGGAACAGCTCACTGTTCTTGTTCAGAAAGTGCTGGACTTACAGGGAATTACCACTCAAAATTTAACGGCAGTTTCTGTTTCCGCAGGTCCGGGATCTTATACCGGGTTGAGAATCGGAGTTTCAACTGCCAAAGGATTATGTTATGCCTTGAATATTCCGCTGATTGCGGTTGATACGCTTCAGTCTTTGGCCGAAGTGGCACGGATTGTATATCCTTTTTCGAACCTTTGTCCCATGATCGATGCGAGAAGAATGGAAGTGTTTTCTTTGATCACCAATTTTGAAGCAGAGATTTTGAAACCCCTAAGTGCAGATGTGTTGGATGAAAATTCCTACCTGGATTTTGAACCCTTTGTTTGTTTTGGAGATGGCGCAGATAAGATGCAGGAACTTTGGGCAAACCGCAATATTGAGTTTGATTTGGACCTGGAACCTTCGGCTAAAGGACAAATAGCGATTGCTTACCAGAAGTTTTTGAAGCAGGAGTTTGAAGATGTAGCCTATTTCGAACCTGCCTATTTAAAGGAGTTTTATCAGGCACCCGCTAAGAAATGATAAATCATTAATGGTTTAATTATCAGGAACTAACTCTTCTTATAACATTGATAATTACTAATTAATCATTTCTTTGCTCTTCTCTTCTTAATATTCGGCAAAAACACCGTCACCATTCCGATCAAAGGCAGATAGGAACACAAATGATAAACATAGGTCACACTTGTTTTGTCAATAATCCCTCCTAAAATGGCTGAGCCAAGTCCGCCCATCCCGAAGGCAAATCCGTAAAATAACCCGGAGACCATTCCGATTCTTCCGGGTAAAAGTTCCTGGGCATACACTAAAATAGACGAAAAAGCAGAGGCTAAAATAGCTCCTGCAAATACAATGCACACACTCGTCCAAAATAAGCTGTCAATATAAGGTAAGGCAAGTGAAAACGGCGCGGCACCTAAAATAGAGAACCAGATAATCTTTTTCCTCCCGAAACGATCGCCAAGCGGACCGCCAAACAATGTTCCGAGGGTAAATGCCATTAAATATAAAAACAGGTGCATTTGAGCAGCCGTTTCAGAAAGGCTGAATTTCTCCTCCAGGTAAAAGACATAATAGTTCGAAATACTGGCCGTGAAGAAGTATTTGGAGAAAATCAATAGCAGCAGGATGATGATTGAGATGATGATTCGCGATTGTGATAAACCCAGTGGCTCCTCGTTGTAAGCGTTTTTCTTGAAAGAACTGTGTGAAAGATAGCTCTTATACCAGTTGCTGACCTTAAATAGAATAAAGCCTCCCAGGACAGCGAAAAGTGCAAAAAAAGCAATTGTATATTGACCAAAGGGAATAGCAATGAATGCAATCAGCAAAGGACCGATGGCGCTTCCGCCGTTTCCTCCCAGTTGGAAAATCGATTGGGCAAATCCTCTTCTTCCTCCCGAAGCATAATAAGCCACTCGCGAAGCTTCCGGGTGAAAAATAGAAGATCCGATCCCTATCAGGCAGGCCGCCAAAAGAATGGTAATGAAGTTCGATGCAAATGATAAAGTGATCAGCCCGGAAAAGGCAAAGATCATTCCCGCCGTGAAAGAATAAGGTTGCGGCTTCTTATCTGTGAAAGTACCGACTACGGGTTGCAAAAGAGAAGATGTTATTTGAAAAGCAAACGTAATAAAGCCGATTTGGGTGTAACTCAAGTGATAAGAATCTTTTAACAGCGGATAAGAAGCCGGAAGTACTGCCTGCATCAGATCATTCAGAAAGTGACCGCAACAAACAGCAAATAGAATCGGGTAAACTGTTTTTTTGGCGTCAAATGGTATTGATTTGACTGTTTCTCCTAAAATCTCTTCGGTGCTTTCTGCTTTCATACTGCAAATTTAAGTGTTCATCACTAAAGAGATGTTAACTCCAAAGCTTATTTTTTGAATATGTGGGAACGCAATACCTTGCGTTCCATATTCCTATAGTTTTCCTGAAACTTATGCATAAATCAAATGTGATTTAAGTTGGTTCTAGGTTAGATTCAAGCATGAATGAAGCGTAAATGAAGCATAGATAAGAGTCAGCGCTAGCTGACGAAGACTGAGGTTCTGTCTCACAAGACAGAAAACCGAAGGATATAGCTACTATATTCCATAGTTAAAGCATAGATAAGAGTCAGCGCTAGCTGACGAAGACTGAGGTTCTGTCTCACAAGACAGAAAACCGAGGGATATAGCTACTATATTCCATAGTTAAA
>NZ_JAQSWB010000006.1 GCF_029266855.1 Fluviicola sp. | reverse complement strand
CACGGCTGCAAAAACAGGTACAAACTCTGTAAAACTTACCAACTTCGGGCAAGCAAGCGGTCAAATCGATGAGTTAATTTCAGGACCAATTGATTTGTCGAGCATCACTTCGGGAACAGGTGGTGTTAGTTTGTCGTTCAGATATGCATACAGAAAGAAAACTTCTACAAGTACGGACTTACTGAAAGTATTTGCTTCATCCAACTGCGGAGAAACATGGGATATCCGCAAGACATTAACTGCGGCGACCATGTCGGGGAACTCAACTGCAGCTTCTGCATGGACACCAACCCCGGCTGACTGGATTACAGTTCACGTTACCAACATTACGAGTACTTACTGGAATGACAATTTCCGTTGTAAATTCCAGTTGACGTCTGGTGACGGAAACAACATCTATATCGATGATATCAACATCTATTCCGGAGCACCTTCTGAAAGTCCGGTTGTAGCAGGTTTGGAAGATTTGGGAAGCGTTGCAGACATCAACCTGTTCCCGAACCCAACAGACAATGAATTACATATTTCATTCAACTCACAGAATGGAAACAACGAGATCAAATTCTATGTAACAGATCTAACACAGCATCAATGCAAACGAAGGAAATAACCTGGTTTATATTACAACCGAATATCTTTCAGCCGGAACTTACCTGATCCAAATGATTGATGGAACAAGTCAGAGAACACTGACTTTCGTGAAAAAGTAGGAACCAGCCACGGCTGGTGATTTGACAAGCGTTAGTGCAGTTTTTAAACTGAAACCAAATAGAAACCCCCTGACGAGCAATCATCAGGGGGTTTCGCTTTAATATAACTATCTCTAAAAGCCGCGCGCTTTTTTGATCTTATCAATAAAATCTTCCAGCTGTTTTTTATCCGCGAAGTAAACTGCGATATTTGTTTCCTTAAACGTTTGAGCTCCTGATTTCTCATAAACAGTAGCGTTCACTTTATCAAGATCAGTTAAAATGGTGCACGAATACATCTCGCCATATTTATCGAAATGTTCGATTTTAAATACATTATCTGTTACAACCTTTACCGAAACCTTCCTAACAGTTAACTCGCGAATTGTTCCGTCAGTTCTTTTTGTCAAAACGGTAGCATACATATCATCACCAACTATTTTCTGGTGATATTCCAAAACAGTTCCGTTTATTTCCATTAAAAAACACTTGGGTCCCTGGACGGTGATCTGTTTTCCGTTATAATTAATTACTTCCTGAGCAGTCAGGTTATTCAGGCTCATTAGAAAGATGCCAAAAAGCATCATTTTTTGTTTCGTTAGAATCATAAATTGTGTTGTTTGTAGTAATTTATTTTATCGCTTAGATGGTTCATTTATCGTTCAGCTCGGCTCTTATCGTTTTAATTTCACATTATCCGCTACCGCGGATATTTTTTCGGAAGCAGTGCTTCCTTTATTTAATATATATCTCCCCTTCTTCTACCAAAGGCTCTCCGTTCATTCTCAAAAATAACTGAATTAATGCAATTACATCCTTTTCACAATAGATCCGGATCCGGTTTAAATCTCTTTCTTCGTAATAAACCCGTGCAACATCTGCTCCCGAAATATCATCTTTCGGAGTAGGAATTTTAAAAATATGGCACAGTAAAGCCAAACTGGTGTAAGCTTTGTAATCTCCGAACTTCCAGAGTTCCATCGTATCCAGATGCTGAATTTCCCAGGGTTTTTTACCTGCCAGGTTCAATACATTCGGTAAACCGATACCATGGATCAACAATCTCCGGCAGATGAAAGGAATATCGAACTCTTTTGAATTGTGGCCGCACAGTACATGTCGCGGAGTATTGTAGTTATTCTCCAAAAGACGCACAAATTGTTTCAACAAAGTTTCTTCATCATCGTGCGCAAAAGAAGTCATTCGAATAGATCTCCCTGTTACAGATTCATGCACAAATCCGACCGAAATACAAACGATCTTCCCAAACTCGGCATAAATGCCTGCTTTTTCGTTGTAAACATCTGCTTTTGTTTTTTCTTCAGTCAGATAGCGCGCGTTTTTTGCGTCAAATAATTTGGTGGTTTCCAAATCTAAATCAGTGTAGTGGTAAACTTCAGGAACAGTTTCAATATCCAAAAAAAGAATCTTGTCCAGTTGGCTCAAATCAAGCATAAAATTTTCGTTTTCCATTTAAGTTATGTAAATATATCATTTCCGCACAAGCATTTTTTCTGTTTTTTTTCAGAATAAATTCATTTTTCGATCTTAAGGAATAGTATTCCTTATTTTTGTACTTCATGGCAGAAGAATTATTTATAGCACAATCAACAAAGAAGGAAAAGTATACCACTTTGCTTCCCCAGGTTCAGGCAATTTGTACCGGTGAACCAAATCTGGTTGCCAATTTGGCTAATGTTGCTTCCGCACTAAAAATGACCTTCGACTTTTTTTGGGTAGGTTTTTACCTTGTGGAAAAAGATGAATTGGTACTCGGACCTTTCCAGGGACCTATTGCCTGCACCCGGATTGCTTACGGAAAAGGTGTTTGCGGTTCTTCATGGAAACAAAACGAAACACTTGTGGTACCGGATGTAGATGCTTTCCCCGGACATATTGCATGTTCCAGCGAAAGTAAAAGTGAAATCGTAGTGCCTATTCGAAAAGACGGTCAGGTTATTGCTATCCTGGATGTCGACAGCAATGCATTAAACGATTTTGACGAGATTGATGCAACACATTTAAATAAACTTTGCGAATGGCTCGGTACTCACTGTTTTTAGGAATATTACTTCTTCTTTTTGGCTGTGCCGAAATTGTTCCTCTTACGGGCGGACCATCCGATAACCAGGCAGCACTTCCGGTAGAGGGGACTCAAAACCCGGAGCAGGGAGCCTTGCAGGTAAATCAAAACGAATTGAATGTAAAATTCAACGAATATTTCACACTGAACGACCCGGCCAATACCGTGGTTATGAATCCGAATGCCGGAAAATTGGAAGTCACTTCAAACAAACGGGAACTATCCATTAAATGGGACGGACCACTCCAGACAAATACCACATACATCATTCAAATGAACGGAACAATCCGGGATCTGAATGAAAAAAATGACACGATACACCAGTTCGTATTCTCAACCGGAAATCAAATCGATTCATTGAAAATCCGGGGAGTTATTACCGACGGTTTTTCAAATAAACCTTCAACAGCTTTTACGGTCGGGTTATACGATTCAGTAAAAGATCCATATAAAGATGCTCCGGCCTATATCTGCAAAAGCAATGACAAAGGTGAATTTGAATTTTCTTATTTAAAACCTGGTCAATACCAGTTATTTGCTTTTTTTGATTCAAATAAAGACCGCCTGCCCTCGATCGGAGAAGATATTGCCTACTCCACCAAATTAATCTCCAGTAAAGACAGTACTTTTTCTCACATACTTACTTCAAAACCTAAAAGTCCTTTAAAGCAATTACAGGTGAAAATTCTCAATCCAGGAACTTTTTATGCATCGGGCAAAGAAATCAGCGAATCTAATTTAAGCCTTAATTCACAACCCGTCCAACTCATTAAACGATTCGCTTCGGATTCCGTTTTATTTGCACTTCCAAACAGCCCAAACGAGATCTACACATTCATCGATGGCCCTGATACCATTACCAAAATAATCTCGCTGAAGGACCGGAACAAAAATTTTTCCGTGTTAAATAAGGTTCATAAAAGCGCCTGGACACTTGGTGATACACTTTTGTTCGAAACCAATGAACTCATTGATCAAATAGATACTTCCCTGATAATTCTTGAAGACAAAACAAAATTGAGGATGAAATATGACTTCCTTTTTTCAGGAAACCAGGTCCGGATCATTCCAAAAACTCCCATTTCATTTGATCTGATCGTGGATTTCAAGATGGGTGCCTTAAAAGGCAAAACCAACATAAATGATTCGATCAAAGTAGAACTGAAAACCTACAGAACTTCAGACCTGAGTAATTTAAAACTGAACGTTGAAAGCATGAAAGGCCGCTGGATCATTCAACTAATGGATGGTACAACTGCAATTCGTACTTTTTTAAAAACCGATACCGATTCGATCATTAACTGGACCAATTTAGTTCCCGTCGTTTATCAAATCCGCTGCATAAAAGATGTGAACGGGAATGGAAAATGGGACGCCGGTAATTGGGCTTTAAAATCACAACCGGAACGAGTAGTACGCTTTGAGCTTAAGTCCAAACTCAGACCAAACTGGGATATTGAAGAAACCCTTGATTTAGAAACCCATGAGTGATTCCTTTGAAAAGGCCTTTAGTAAATGGAAGATTTATCTCGCTTTGCTGATTGGAATTTCAATTTCGGGAGGAATACTTATTTACAGTTTTACGCGATCTGAATTTCACGAAGTGGAACAAGGAAAAGGTGATTTCATCTGGAAAGACACTAACCACAACAAACAGATCGATTATTCGAACAACGATGAGTTTATTGCTGATTCAAAGGGAAACTTCCAAAAAAAGTCTGCCTACCAGGTACTTTCTGATGTTTCCTGGAACAACGGCACCTTTTTTTGGATCTTTTTGGCCTTGCTGGCAATGGTTGGAAGAGATGTCGGATACATGATCCGCATCCGGATTTTGACTAAAAAACAGCTAAGCTGGAGGCAATCCTTTCATGTTATTATGCTATGGGAATTTGCGTCTGCATTGGCTCCGGGTGTCATGAGTGGCGCCGCTGTTGCTATGTTTATTTTGAATCGCGAAAAGATCGCACTGGGGAAAGCAACTGCAATTGTGATTCTGACGGCATTTCTGGACAATCTTTTTTATGTCATCATCATCCCGGTTCTCTTCCTTTTCATTCCTTCAGGGAAATTATTTCCAAGCGCAGGAAATGAATCCATGATGGCAGTTTTCTGGACAGGGTTTTCCGTTTTCGCCCTTCTTTGCCTCGTTTTGTTCTCAAGCATTGTCCTTTATCCGAAACTGGTTTTCAAACTACTTACCTTCATTACCAAAATCCCGTTTCTAAAACGTTTCAGGCCAGGTGCTGAAAAAACAGGCAACGACGTAAGTGCAACAGCGGTCGAAATGAAGAAAGAACCGTTTTCATTTTGGTTAAAGGCATTTGGTGCAACTGTTTTCTCCTGGTCATCCCGTTTTTTGGTGATCAACTTTATCATGCAAGCCTTTTTGAATCTTGGATTCCTCCAGCAAACACAGATATTTACCAAACAATTTGTTTTGTGGATGTTCCTGAGAATTTCTCCAACCCCCGGCGGGAGTGGTGTTGCCGAATGGGCATTCGGCGAATTACTGTCCGAATTCAGTGCAAGCATCATTCTTTTGGGAACGATGGCAGTGCTATGGCGTTTAATCTCCTATTTCCCTTATTTGATCATCGGGTCGATCATTCTTCCGCGCTGGCTGGCAAAACAGAAAAAAACCAAGGACTAAATCGTTTCAAAGCAATCTGAAAAAATGGTTGTATTCCGGATATTATTGCTATCTTTGCGCTCTTAAAACGGTCAAAATCATGTCTTACGGCGTCAAAATTTTTGCGGGAAGAGCATCGAAAGTGCTTGCAGACCAAATAGCTACCAAGTTTGGTGCTACATTGGGTGATGTAAAGGTTACTGAGTTCAGTGATGGTGAATTTCAACCATCGTTTGAAGAAACGGTGCGTGGTCAGGACGTATTTATTGTTCAATCTACCATGCCTCCTACGGAGAACATCTTCGAATTGTTGTTAATGGTAGACGCAGCGAAACGTGCTTCGGCGCGTAAAATTATTGCTGTGATCCCGTATTTCGGATTTGCACGCCAGGACCGTAAAGATAAACCCAGAGTTGCCATCGGAGCAAAACTGATCGCAAACATGTTAATGGCTGCGGGTGTTGACCGTGTCATGACCATGGATTTACACGCTGATCAGATCCAAGGTTTCTTTGAAGTTCCTGTTGATCATTTATTTGCCTCAACTTTGTTCTTCAACGAAATGAAGGCTTTAGACAATGGAAACCTGATTATGGCTGCACCGGATGCAGGTGGTGCAAAACGCGCCAATGCATATGCTAAGAAATTAGATACCGGATTAGCAATTTGCCACAAACACCGCAAGAAAGCAAACGAAATTGCAGAAATGACTGTAATCGGGGATGTTGCCGGAAAAGATGTGATCTTAATAGATGATATGTGCGATACAGCAGGAACTTTAACAAAAGCCGCTGAATTATTCATTGAAAAAGGAGCAAAAAGTGTTCGTGCATTCTGTACACATGCAGTGTTGTCAGGGCCTGCGTTTGAACGCATCAATAATTCAAAATTAACGGAGCTGATCGTAACAGATACAATCCCGTTAAAAGAAAAAAGTGACAAGATTCGTGTTATTACCGTAGCAGATTTGTTCGCAGATGTGATCGATCGCCTGGTTAAAAACGAATCCATTAGTACACATTTTATAATCTCATAAAAATTAAGAGTCTGCCACGGTGGACGATAACTAATCCGCCGCGGCGGATAAAATAAAACAAATAAATAACAAACATGAAAGTAGCACAATTGAGCGGTTCGCCTCGCGCGAACGTAGGGAAGAAGGATGCTAAAGCTTTGAGAGATGCTGGTTTAGTACCATGCGTTCTTTACGGACAAGGTACACAGACACATTTCTCTCTTCCAGACATTAAGGTTGAAAAATTGATTTTCAATCCGGATGTATTTAAAATTGAATTGGATATTGAAGGCAAAAAAGCCAACGCAATTATTCAGGAGATTCAACAAAATCCTATCACGGATAAAGTAATGCACATTGACTTCTTGGAATTAGATGCTAAGAAGCCGGTTAAAGTGGCATTGCCAGTTCGTTTGACAGGTGCTTCTCGCGGTGTATTGGCCGGAGGTCGTTTGATGCAGGTTTTCCGTCGTTTACGCGTAGTTGGTCTTCCAACAGATTTGCCTGAAGCAATCGTAATTGATATTACTAAGTTGCGTATCGGACAATCTGTTCGTGTGAAAGATTTGGAAACGGATGGTTTAACTATCTCTGAAGCTAAAAACGCAGTAGTTGTATCTGTTAAAATGGCTCGTGGAGCATCTAAAGCTGCAGAAGCTGATGATGAAGACGAAGATTAAGATTCTATTTGAACTTTAAACAAGAGGGGACGCGAAAAATCGCGCCCCCTCTTTGTTTTTAATGCTTAAAAGTCAGATCCAATAAAAAAGCCATCTCTACTTTAACGCGAAGATGGCATAACTAACATTAGATTTAGGAAGTAGGCTCTAATATCTTTACCTACTTAGGTGAACCAAAGTTGATAAGTATATTTGGTTTTTTAGAGCTCGTTTTTCTCAAAAGCAGTTTTCAGTTTTTTAACCGTCAGTTTTGAGGAAAATCGATTTAGAAATCGATCCAATCTAGTGTTTCATGATTGATTGGCGGGATGTTTTTCCGTCCAAACTATACAATAATTGATAGATCCCGCCCGATAAATGGTCTGTTTTCAATTGAGTCGATTCGGCGTCCAGTTTCTTTTCCAGTACAATCCTTCCCATGTAGTCCGTTATAATCATCATTCCTCCTGCCCGGTTTGTTTCTACAACTAAAACATCGCTTACCGGATTCGGGTATGCCTTCAATTTGACAATATCAGAAGAAGTCGCCCACTCTGCTTCCGTCACAGAATTACTTGTCCTAATTGAAGCATCAACAGCTTCTCCATCATTACCTGCCTGGATAGCTGTAGGATTGGTCCAGTCAATTTTTACATCCTGAGCTGAAATCGCAGACAAATTTCCCGCCACATCCTGGACAATAGATCGGATACGACCAGCCGAAGTCAAAGAATTGGGGCTCTCATAGCGCATATCGCCATTCGTACCAACAGCAATTGAAGTACTTGAATTCCTGGAACGGTAAACCCTTAGATCATTTACTTTGTAAACACAGTTTCCGGTCCGGAAAGAAATATAATCTCCTGTCGCCAGGGGAGTCGGATCTGTCCAGGTACGGGTCAGTACATTATTTACATATACCTGATGCTTACCGGTAATCCTGTCATAAGCAATTTTGTAATCGTACCATTGATCCGCATTGAAATCATAGACAACTTCGTCAACCAGACTATACACATCATTAGTCACCTCGTAAATCTGGATCTTATCATTGTCCAGGCGAAAGAATACAAAGTAAGAATTCCCCCTGTTTGTCAAAGTCGGATCGCTGCAGAAATAATGCAGTCCTGCCCTACGGTTCGTACCGGTTCCGGACATTGCCCCGGACCAGTGGTACAAGTAACGGTTACTTAAATTACCCGTTACGCCAGCCCAGATATTTGAATTTCCATTCGACTCATCGCTTTGTACCAGGTTTCCGGAACCCAAAGCCCAGATACCTGACTGAGAAGTCCAGCTGGAATGAATAGCGGATTGATCGAAATTATCATTGAAAAATCCTTTTGCCGGATTAGCACGCCAATCGCCTCCGTTATAATCTGTTACCTGGTAATAAGATTTTTCAATTCCGCTACCTCCGGCATTATCCGTATCGGTATATGTCGCAGTAAAGCTCTGGCTTACCCAACTTCCCGGAACACTTACAGCAGTCATTGGCGGAATTGCATCTCCCAAAGCCGGATTTGTAATAACACTCGACCAGTTTGCTACCCAACCCGCAGCGGTTGTAGCACAATCACTCCGGAATTCAACCAACAAAGATCCGCTGGACGAAGTTATTGTCCCCGGAGAACTTGTCCCGGTGTATGTCCCGATCAAAGGAGCGCTCGTTGTAGCTCCATCATAGATATAGAGGTAATCCCAATTTGCTTCCAGTGAAAAGCTGGAAAAATTCAGGGTTATGGAACTGGCATTTGCAGGCTGAATAAGTGTAAGGTAACGCTGGTCATTGCTGTAATTTGAAGTACTGCCACCGGAATCAGTAAATGTTCCGTTTGATGCGTTCAATACATTTTGCGTGGGACTGTTATTCACCAGCTGGTAATACAATCCCCAATTCCAATAAATCCCCGGATCCGTATGTGTTTGATTCGGATAATGCTGATGTCCTTTGATTTTGATACATCCACCCAAAACATTTGTTCCGGTGCTTGCAGCCCCCGAAAATGTTCTGAGCGGGTTAATTCCGTATCCGCTTTGGCAAATATCACGTGTAATTCCGGCAGATGCATTATACAAGGCCGTTGTGTACCATTGTGACTGGCTAACGTAGCCTTCGTGTTCATAACCGATCGTATAAGGGTTTTCAGAGCCAACGTGCCAGGCTTTATTCGCTTCAAGCACCATTTGGGTTACCTGGCCATCTGATGACCTTACCACGTAGTGATATGAAACACTCGAAGAACAGTTTTGAGCCCATGAAATTGCTCCGGCATATGTTCCCTGGATTGTATGAATCGTGATTGCAGAAATTGCTGTTCCGCTCCGGGAACTGAAATTACATGACGGTGCCGGATTCCAGACAGCAGGAGCATATTCAGTTGATTTTTGAGAGCCTCCCGCTTTTTTCGGAATATAGTTCACCCCGGAATTGGACTGAATTCCCTGTTCTGAAAAAATCACCCTTTGAGCACTTAAAACTGCCAGATTATCTGCACTAAACAAACTTGCCAAATCAAAATTATAATCCGGAAAATGATACAAATCCGAATTCTCATCTTTATTCAAAAAACGAAACAATTCGTATAATTCGGCATCGCGGGCAAAAGCATTTACCTTTCCGGAATCAGATAAATAAGAAAGCCTGCTAAAGATTTCCTTCAAGGAATTCTGCAGCGAATTCCCTTTCAGTTCCTTCATATACCCGTCAACCACTTTCGCAAAAGCATCAATCTCACTTGCGGGGTCTTCCCTGATTTGAGATAAGGAAATCCCGGAAAGCTTGGAAACCAATCTCATGTTCTCCTTAAAATAACCTTTCCCCTTTGCTACCATGCCTAAGAAACCATGAGTCTTCGGCAGTCCGGAACACGATTCCAATTCAGAATCATCCAGGTAAGACATTCTTGTTTGAGTAAATGAAACTGCTTCAATAATTCCTTTGGGAATAGCCGGATAAGCAGTATAAGCTTGCTGGCAGTAATTCTCAAAGTCCGTGCTTGTTTGAGAAAACGAATTGAAGCCAATTAAACAAGCTGTGAATAGTAGCGATTTTTTCATAATGTTTCCATGTGTAGTTGAGAACGAAATATATCGAATTCTTTATACACCTGAAAATCAATTAAAAGGAAAATGGATTTAGTAAATTAAAATTTAACAAATGGCTGCTCGGCTATTCATGAAAAATGTGGATCCACAGGATACGGGATACTCTATAGTTGAAAAACATACTTAGCATAAGTACGGTAAACATAATTGCAAAAAGCCATCCCAAAGGGATAAACCAGTTGAGTAACAAAAACACGGCAATTAATTCTGCAATAGCCATTCCGTAGCTGATGTACATAGCTCCAAAAAAGTAGCCGGGCTCTTTATCAAACTTGTAGTTACATTCTGAACAGCGTTCATGCATTACAGGAGCTTTCAGACGCAACAAAGATCCCTTCGTTTCAAAAACCTTCCCTTTTCCACATATCGGACAAGTTCCGCTGAGTACCCATTTAAAATTTGACATTTCTTTTTTTTACAAAGTTACACGTTCATGGCCGTTCAATCCAGTATTCTTTATCACAAAAAATTATACTATTCAGACATTTTTGTATTTTTAACCATGAATTTTCCGCGGCTTCCAATTGAGAAATTTGACGAAAAAGGCCTATTACAGGCCTTTTACATCAATCGTTTTTCGGAACATTTAAAAAAATATCATTCGGACATTAATCATCCTCACAAACACGATTTCTACCTAATCGTATTTTTTGAGAAAGGAAAGGGAACCCATGCCGTCGATTTTAACTCTTACCCCATTCATCCTAACAGCGTGTTCTTTCTTCAACCGGAACAAATTCATCACTGGGAATTTGACGAAGAAGCAGAAGGATGGATCTTCTTTCATTCGGAAGATTTTTACAAGTTATATGTCACCCATTTCGAATTGTACCAATGGCCCTTTTTCCAATCAAGGGATTCCAATCCGAAACTGGATATTCCGGAAGAAGCCGCCCGCATGCTGCAACAGCGTTTTCAGGAAATGATGATCGAGTATAAACAAAATACAAGACATTCATTTTTGAAGATCGCCAGCCTAAGTCAGCTTGTTTACGCGGACCTCTCCAGGATTTACGCCGAACAAACCACAACTTTTACTCAAAAAAACACCTTATACCAGGATCATTTTCACCGCTTCGCAAAATTGCTGGATGAAAATTATACGCTGCAAAAAAATGCCTCGTTCTATGCATCAGAAATGGCAATGAGCACAAAGCACCTACACCGGATCTGTTTATCATGCACAGGGAAAAGCACCACTCAGCTTATTGCCGAACGCCTGATCCTGGAAGTAAAGCGAAAATTAGTCAGTGACTCGAAAAGTATCCAGGAAATTGCAGATGAGCTGGGATTTGAGAATTATCCTTATTTCCATTTGTTCTTTAAGAAACATGCCGGGGAAACGCCGAAACAGTTTAGGAAGAGAAACTTTTAATATAAGTTCAACAAGGGATTATTCCTTATTCCGGTTGCAAGTTCGCGATATCGCAAACAGCCTCTATTCTTATTGGGTTTCAATGTAAAAATGCGATGGATTAAGTCAACTTATCACAAAGAATTTTCATCTCAATCACCGGAGATATTTTCTCGTACAAGATATTGTAAACCGCTTCCAAAATCGGCATTTCAACCTGGAATTTCTTGTTGATCTCCTTGACACATTTCGTTGCGTAATATCCTTCGGCGATCATCTCCATTTCAAGCTGGGCCGTTTTCACCGAATACCCCTTCCCGATCATAAAACCGAAAGTTCTGTTCCGCGAAAATTTAGAATAGGCAGTCACCAATAAATCGCCCAAATAAGCAGATGATTTCACATCCCGGTGGATCGGACTTACTTCATCGATAAAGTTTTCAATCTCCTGGATAGCATTTGCAATCAAAACCGACTGAAAATTATCTCCATAGCCTAACCCAGAGCAGATCCCGGATGCGAGTGCATACACATTCTTTAAAACCGCCGAAAGTTCCGTCCCGAATAAATCGTCTGAAGTAGTCGTTTTAATATAACGGCATGCCAGCATACGGGCCATTTCCGCTGCAATTGCTTCGTATTGACAGGCAACCGTAAGATAAGACAGACGCTCCAATGCCACTTCTTCCGCATGACACGGTCCGCAGATGATTCCGATATCCTTGTAAGGAGTTCCGAAGGTCTTATGAAAAAAACGGGCAGGAATAGCATTGTATTCCGGAACAATTCCCTTTACAGCAGAGAAAACAATTTTCCCTTTGAATAGTTCCGGAGTTGTGTCCTTAAACAGATCAACTAAAAAAGCTGATGGTGTTGCAACAATTAAGACATCACATCTACTGATAATTGCTTCCAGATCATTGGAAACATGGATCTTATTCAGGTCAAACTCAACCGACTGTAAATAAGTCGGATTGTGTTTGTATCTCAGAATGTGAGCTACCTGATCTTCCCTGCGAACAAACCAATTTACCTGTGCAAAATTATTACACAATATCTTCACCAAAGCAGTAGCCCAGCTACCTCCTCCAATGACACCAACGGTTTTCATTCGCTTATTCATAGACTTGGCAAATGTACATATAATTCTCTTCGTTGCATTCAAAGCTCCTCTTTCGGATCCTGAAAATAATTCGTTATGCAATCTAACAGAAAGCACTATCTTTGCTAAAAAAATTTATGGCAGAAGTTTCACGTATTTCTACAAACAAGGCTCCGAAACCGGTTGGAATGTATCCTCATGCACGCAAAGTTGGCAATCTTCTCTTTTTATCGGGAGTTGGACCAAGAGTAGCAGGCTCTGACGATATTGATTCGGCAGTTCCGGGACTAAAGTTGGATAAAAACGGGAATTTTATTGAGTTTGATTTTGAAGCGCAGTGCCGAAGTGTATTCGACAATGTGCGCGTTATTTTGGAGGAATCCGGATCAAGCTGGGACCAACTTGTAGATGTTACCGTATTCTTGGTAAATATGAAACGTGATTTCCACGTTTACAATCGTGTTTATGCAGAATACTTCAAAGACAACCTGCCTTGCAGAACAACGGTTGAGATCAATTCGCTTCCAACTCCTATCGCCATTGAATTAAAGTGTATCGCAACAATTGACTAAATAAAATTATGATCGGATTTGCTATTCGCAGTTTAATCGCTGCAGGTATGTTATTCTTAACAGTTTATTCTTTTTACACCGGATACTGGGGTTGGGGAATTTCCCTTATTATCCCACTGGCCCTGGTAATTCTTTCTTTCATTTACAATGAAAACCTGGCTTTCACACTGAATCACATGCGCAGTGGAAACCAGGATAAAGCTCAGCGGGCAATTAACCGGATTACATCTCCGCAATTCTTGCCAAAACGTCAGAGAGCGTACGTCATTTATATGCAGGCTCTTTTGAATGCGCAGGCGCTTCCTCATGCGAAGGTAGAAGGAATGTTACGCCAGGCAATTCAACTTGGATTGAAAAGAGGTCATGACAAAGCAATGGCGCGAATGCACCTAGCTGGTATCTGTGTTCAAACCGGCAGAAGACAAGAAGCCGTAACACTTTTGGCGGAAGCAAAGAAAATGGATGACAGCGGTATGCTGAAAGACCAGATCAAAATGATGCAGGGCCAAATGCAGAATGCTCCTTCCAAGAATCAGATGCGCATGGCACAAATGATGGGTGGACGCAAGAAGATGCCTAAAATGCGTTAATTCAACGGATGAAATTATTTGCCGATTTTCCGGAAAACTACGAGCTCATTGATGCAGGTGGCGGAAGAAAATTGGAACGCTGGGGAACTGTAACAACGATTCGCCCGGAACACCAGGCATATTTCGGAGCTGTCCTATCCAAAAAGGAGTGGCATGACTCCGCCGACTGGGAATTCATTCCAAAGTCAGAAGGTTCACTTCAGGGTGCCTGGAAAAAATTAAAGCCACAAGCACCGGAAGAATGGCTTTTCTCATCTGCCGGACTGGTATTCAATTTAAGAATCACAAACAACAAACACCTCGGATTATTTCCCGAGCAACAAATCAATTGGGAATTTCTTTCTGCGAATCTGAATGCTTCAAAACGTTTCCTGAATGCCTTCGCTTATACCGGAGCTGCTTCATTATTCGGCAGGAAAACAGGAGCTGAGGTTATCCATTGTGACAGCGTAAAACCAATGCTCGACTGGGGAAGACAAAACCAACTGGAATCCGGTTTAGATGGAATTAAATGGGTTCATGAGGACGCTTTAAAGTTTATCCGGCGAGAGGTTAAAAGAGGAAACAAATACGATATTCTTCAACTCGATCCACCAGCCTGGGGCCTTGGAGCAAAAGGCGAAAAATGGAAACTGGAAGAGTTATTGGGAACTTTAATCTCAGAAGCTGTTCAGTTATTGAATAAGCAAGGAGTTCTGATCTTAAACACCTACTCACCAAAGGTCGACAGTAATTTTATTCGGAAAATCACTTCGGAACTGGAAATTCCAAACAAACAGGTGGAGAATTCCGAATTGTGGTTTAAAACAAGCAGCGGAAAAGAACTGTACTACGGGATCCTAACAAGGATCTATAAATAAATTTAAGCTACTTTGTTTTTTGATTGACCATTCCATTCTGAATAGCATACATTACCAAACCTACAACATTTCGTGCCCCGATCTTGTTCATCATCATTGTCCGTGCACTTTCAATGGTACGTGGGCTTTTAAACAATTTGTCGGCAATTTCCTGCGTGGTCATTTCGTTGCAGATCAATTCCAGAATCACCAGTTCGTTTTCACTAAACATACTCGTGGAATTCGTTTCAAAAACCGGTTGAATCTTTCCTCGATGAACCATTTTAGCAATGCGTTATAATTTGCTATCTCTTTTTTTTACAAAGTTGATTGCTTCAATCGACATAGCTCATTCTTCTTTGTCCCAAATAACTATATTATTCAGACATTTTTATATTTTTAATCATGAATTTTCCACGGTTTCCAATTGATGAATTTGATGAAAATGGCTTATTAAAGGCTTTTACGTGAATCGCTTTCCGCAACATTTAAAAAATATCATTCAGACATTACCCATCCTCACAACATGATTTCTATCTGACAGTATTTTTTGAAAAGGGGAAAACACCTATTCCCCCAAAAGTTGACAGTACGTTCATTCAAAAGATCACGAAGGAATTAGCTATTCCAAACAAATTGAGAATTCCGAATTGTGGTTTAAAACCACTAGCGGTAAGAACTCTATTACGGGATAGTGACAAGGATTTATAAGTAAGTTCAAACAAGGTTCAAAGGTGTTTAAGTAAATCTATATTGAACTATTGAATCCACTGCGGCGGAAACTATTGAACTTTTTTCTGGTTCACCATTCCATTCTGAATAGCATACATTACCAAACCAACTACATTTCGTGCCCCGATCTTGTTCATCATCATTGTCCGTGCACTTTCAATGGTCCGTCTGCTTTTAAACAATTTATCCGCGATTTCCTGGGTTGTCATTTCATTACAGATTAACTCCAAGATCACCATTTCATTGTCATTGAAAATCTGGGTGGAATTCATTTCGAAAACAGGCTGGATCTTCCCGGAATGCACCATTTTCGCAATAAACATCTTAGAAGTCCGGTCATTCAGATAATACCCTGTTTCCACTGCAGACTTGATTGCCAATTGAATTTCCTCCGCATCGTCATCTTTAGACAGATACCCGTTAGCCCCGTTTTCAATTGCCAACTCAACAAATTCCACATCGTCATACATGGAAAGCAGCAATACTTTTACATCCGGAAATTTCTCACGAACCTCCTTTGTAGCCTCAATTCCGTTTTTCACGGGCATTCGAAAATCGATCAGTGCCAGGTCAACCGGTGTGGTTTCCAGCGCATCGATCAGTAATTGGCCATTTTCAACTGCTAAAACCACTTCAAATCCCTGGATGTCATTGAGCAATTTTGTCAATCCGTTTCTAAAAATAGACTGATCTTCCGCAATTGCAATTCTTATACCTGTTCCTTCGGCTCCCATACTAAAATAACTTTTGTTCCAGGATCCATTAACTGATATTCGATTTTTGCATCAATTTGCTGGCTCCTGCTTTCAATATTTTTCAATCCCAAACTCTGGGATTTCAGCTTGTCTTCTTTCGTTGGGACAAAACCATTCCCATCATCAATTATAATTAACCGGATCCCACCCTCATTCTGCTCCAGTGTAATTTGAATGCTGGTTGCTTCCGCATATTTCAGAATATTGTTTACCAATTCCTGCAATATACGATAAACCGCCAAACTTACCTCCCTGGTTTGAGATTCATGTTTCGGATCATTAACAGCAATGATGGAAAAACGGATATAATGAATTTGCTGAGCCAGGGTATTGATCAGGCTTTTAACTGCCGGAACAAGTCCGAGTTCTTCCAAAATACTTGGCAATAAACGGTTAGATAAACTACGCACTTTTCCGATCGTGATTTGCACCCCCTCATTTAATAGCTTCCGGTCTTCTTCTCCTATTGGAAGCGAGGCAAAGGAAAGCTTTAATGCGGTAAGTGAAGACCCTATATCATCATGTAATTCGATGGCGATCCTGCGCTGTTCAATTTCTTTGGCTTCCAAAGTAGCCTGGACCATTTCATTTTTGTAATTCAGTTCCAGCTGGATCATTTCCTGCTTCTTGCGGCGCATTTTTTGCTGATACAACACCGCAAACATAATGATGCTTAACGACATGATAAACATTACCAGAGTGGCAATGATCAATAATAGTCCTAAGCTTGATGGGGTCTGCTGATCCATAGTGCGTATGAATATAATACATTATAAAATACAATCAAGCCCATATTTACTCCGTCTAAAATATGATTCAATTCTAATCCAAAATACCCCATAATTACATAATCATAAAGCACATTATATAACAAGGTTGAGGAATAACCCAATAGCAATACCCCTCCAACTACAAAATATACATCCTTAAAGGGATTAAAAACTTTCTCTAGTTGAAACATTTCCACAAAATAACTAATGATAATGAATGCAATACAAGCAAATGTGATCACTGTTTGTATAGAAGCATAGCTTTGCCAATTATCAAATATATTTGTAAGAGTAGTTAGTATAATTGCAGATATAGATACAATTAAAAGTGAAACCTTGCTTTTTCTTTTCGAAAACCGGTTAAAGAAAAAAATGACTGGGAATACCAATTCGGAATACAAATATATGCGGTACAACCATAGATTATTAACTCCTTTGAAAGCTAAAATTGTACCTCCAATTTCAATAGAGAGGGTAAACAATAAAAAAGACCATAACAATAGTCCAGAGAAAGAAAGGCGCTTTTGTTTCAAAAGCGCCCCTCCAATTCCTATAGGTATTATGTAGGATGAAAGAACAAAATACCTCCAGATTCCCATTACTATCTTTTCAAATCACTATTCAGTGGATTGGTACTTCCACATACATCAGGACACTTAGTTAGTCTTTCGAAAATCATATTCAGCATATCGTTCTGATTTGAGTCGGCACCAGCTACTACAAGTGTCGCACTTCCATCCGCCTCTTCTGCAAAATACATCCGTAACCCTTTACAATCACTTTGTGCTAAAATTGCTTCAATGTGATTTCTCCCCAAAAAAACACCCTTTACAGCATCAGGGTTTTTGGAGCGATATCTTAAGGTATATTCTCCTCCTTCTGTTAAGGTAATCTGTTCGCCTTCGTTTCCGTTAAATGACATAATATATAGTTTAAGTTATGCCGCCAATATTAAATGGAATTAATTGAACTTCCAAACACAAAAAAAAATGAAAGCAAGTACACCCTTGATTTTAATGAATTTATAGATCAAAAAAAATGAAAAAAATGTGGTTTTCCGCAATGCATTTTCAGTAAAAATACGGTTGTTTAGATCAAATTCAGGACATACATTTGTCTTAACAAAAAGAAATTAAATTCATTATTTGAGATGTTACATGATATAAACAAACCAAGAGTAGATATTCATTGCAAGACGAATATTTCGCATTGGAGTAGTGAATTGAAATGTTCGGAAGAAGAGTTGCTTTACTGTATATCGAAGGTTGGTTCCTCGATTACTGCTATTGAAAGCTACTTACATATGAACAAATCACTGCTTCAAATTTGGTCGACACGTGATATAGCAATATAAAGGAAATAGATAACATAATTAAAGCAACAGGTCGTTAAGAAATTACCGCTTCCACTTTCACTGAGTTTTCGCGGCCTGTTGCTTACTTTTTTTTCCTCCGTTCACTAAGCCACGATGGCATATTTTCCGGAGTGTTACCACTATTTTTTTTACCACTACTCACAGATGGACCTTGTTGATCTCCCAGTAATTGGGAGATTAGCTCAGGTCTTTTTGCTTTCGTAAGTCGATCCTTTATCCAATCCCTGTTTTCGCGCTTGTACCAAAAGAAAAACCTGTTTTGATTCTTCTTTTCGTCAGCTCCTTTCGCAGTATAGATCGGTTTCAGTGTATACGGATGAACGCCGGTGTAATAGATTACTTCCGAAACAGTCATCGGGGTCGGAGTAAAATCCTGCACCTGCTCCAACTGGAAGCCCATATCTTTTGTTTCCGCAGCCAAATTAGCCATGTCTGCTTCCTCACAACCAGGGTGAGAAGAAATAAAATAAGGAATTAAAGGCTGATTCAAATTGTTCTTTTCGGAGATCCGGTCGTACTTTTCTTTGAATTTGTGAAAATATTTAAATGACGGTTTCCGCATCACACGCAGTGTGGCATCGGAAGTATGTTCCGGAGCAACTTTTAGTCGACCACTAACGTGTCTGGTGATCAATTGCTCGATATACTCATCGTGATTTCCATCCAGGTTGTTCTTGTTAAAATCATCTACCAGCAAATCATAACGGATTCCCGAACCCACAAAGGCTTTTTTAATCTTCGGATGTGCGTCGATCTTACGGTACAAATCCGTCATTGCCGTATGCGAGGTATCCAGGTTATTGCAAATAACCGGGTGAATACAACTTGGGCTTGAGCAACGTTCACAAATTGCTTCGTCTTTCCCTTTCATGCGATACATGTTCGCTGACGGACCACCAATATCCGATAAGTATCCTTTAAATTCCGGGTGTTTTACCACCTCATCAATTTCGTTCAGGATGCTCCTTTCAGAGCGGGACGAAATGAATTTTCCCTGGTGGGCAGAAATGGTACAAAAACTACATCCTCCAAAACAACCGCGGTGCAGGTTGATGGAAAATTTAATCATTTCATATGCCGGGATCGCACCTCTTTTCTTGTATTTAGGATGCGGCAAGCGCGTATAAGGCAAATCAAATGACTGATCCATTTCCTTTTCGGTCATGGTGCGATATGGCGGATTGATGATCAGTGTCTTCGAACCAACTTGTTGAATAATCCGGTTCGCTTTCAATTTGTTTGACTCAACTTCTACAATTTTAAAATTTGCAGCATAAGCCAGTTTATCTTTCTGACACGTTTCGTGGCTTGATAATTCAACCGTTTCCCACTGTTTGTTTTTCGGAAGTTCTTTGGATGAATCCTGGATAAATGCAACCTGATTTACCGTCGTTAAAGAACTGAAAGGAACTCCTTTTTTCAGCAAGCGAAGCACATCCCTCAAAGGTTGCTCACCCATACCATAAACCAACAAATCGGCCTGAGAATCCATCAAAATGGAAGGCATCAATTCATTCTTCCAATAATCATAATGGGTAACTCTTCTAAGCGAAGCTTCAATTCCTCCAATCAAAACAGGAACATCCGGATAAAGATCTTTGAGGATATTTGTGTAAACCGTTGTTGCATAATCCGGTCTGAACCCGGAAACTCCACCCGGAGTATATGCGTCAGTAGAACGCAAACGCTTTCCTGCCGTGTAATGATTTACCATGGAATCCATACAACCTGCCGTAACTCCGAAAAAGTACTTCGGTTTCCCAAGTTTTTTGAAATCACGTAAATCATCTCTCCAATTGGGCTGTGCGATTATCCCGATTTTAAAGCCTTCACTTTCAATGATCCTGCCAATAACTGCCGTACCAAAAGCCGGGTGATCCACATAAGCATCACCTGAAATCAGAATGACATCCAGTTCATCCCAACCTCTTTTTTCAACCTCCTTTTTGGTAAGCGGCAACCAGTCTGTTATTGGTCTTTCAATATCCATGTGGCAAATTTAAGGAAAAAGACCCGTTCAGGCCTTATAAATGAGGGTTTTGTATTACATTAACAGCGGCGGAGGCAAGTTCAAAAGCTTGAAACAGTTAAAGAGTTCAAAAGTTTAAGAGGTTCATTATGAACATTTGACCTTCGGAACTTTAGGATCCGCTCTTGCCGGAAAACATTTTAGGCCCGAGTATATGAACATTTTGCGCCTAAAAACTTCAAGCTCCTTAGTTTTAGATCAAAACAAAATATATTACCTTTAAATGGATGAAACGATACATTGTTTACCTATTAATCTTATCAGGATTCCTGCTTTCCTATTGCACTCAAAAAAAGAAAGTGAAAGTCAAACAGACAGAAATTGCAGCTGATCTGATTCATCCCCTTTATTTCCAGGAAGAGATTTCATCTCTGATCAATTTTCCATTCTGGTTTAACGACAGTATTGTTTCAAAGCAAAAAATTCAGCAATTAACCGTTACCTCTTTTAAAGGAGTTATTTCAGATACCAGCGCCTATAATCCTGAATCCGAAGACGAAACCTTTCCAAAAAGAACCCTCATTTACACATTCAACCGGGAAGGGAGACTGATCCAGCTTCAAATCACTGATTTTTCAGAGGGCATTGTCATTTCGAATCAATCCTTCCGAATCACTCAATCCGGACGACTGAATTACTGCGAAGCCATTCAAAAAGACAATTTATACGGTGTTGAGAACAATACCTTTACCTATAAACCCAGTAAAGTTTCGGCGAGCTATGCTTCCTATGAAGCATCCAATGATATGGATCTGATCCATTTTATTTTGGATACCAATTATTTCGGACCGCTTTCCGTAGATTCCATTGCAAGTCCGCTGCCAAATGACTGGATTGTTTTAGGCTACCCTGACCGGCCTGTGAAACGCTACAAAGTAAAGAACACGGTAAAAGAAACTTCTATCTCGAACTATGAGTATTACAGCAAAAATTTCCCAAGACTAATTACAAATGAAGAGTATCCTTTCTTTAAAAAACGCTACTTCAATTATCAAAACGGGCACTTCAACGGGTATATTGACTCGACCTTTATAGACGAAACATTTGTAACTTCTGTGAAAACACTCATTTACTATGATAAAAAACGCTTGCCGATAAAGATCATTCACAAGAAAGAACATGCTGAAGCCGTAAACAACTATCAAACACATGAATTGTTTAGCTATACCTTCTATCCATAATTATCCTAAATCACTTTTGTTCTAGCATTTACCTACGGTGCATATTCATGAGTGTTGTTATTTACTCTTCAAAAGCTAACGCTTTTTCTTATTTTCGCTAAAAATTAAATCAATACAATTCCATGGCCAACAATCCTTTAGGAAGTAAAACGATCCTTACTTTCATCCTTTCAATCATATCACTTTTCGGGTACACTCAAACGGACAAGGTCATTATTGAAGGCAAAAGCTATTATGTTTATCCCCATCAACAAGCTGTTGTGGGAATACAGGAATATTACATGAATTTTGCCGATTTCAAGGAGGTTATCAAAAGAGATGACCGAAACGAGAAAATAGTTTCCATTGCGGAAGAACCGGTAACTGAAATTGAAAAGAAAGCCGCCATCAAATTCCCAAAATCGTATAAAAAGTACATTAAAGATTTTGAAGAGATTCTTGAACACTATCCCTACTTCATGGTAACTTCCGAGAATGGTATAGCTATTGATCCAACTCCGGCACTCGTTAGTATCCCTGACGGGGATTACGTTTTATTTTACCGCGACATTCCCTACATTTCCAAACGTGTTCTGCGCTATAAGAACGATATCGTCGCTGCTTTTTTTTCCGTTAAAAACAACATGATCGAAGGCAAAAGCACCTGGTTTTCCCCAGAAGGAAAAATTGTGAAAACCGGGAATTACTTAAACAGTGAAAAAACCGGCCGCTGGCAAGTCTTCGAGTATGCACAGAAATTTGATGAAAGTTATACCTACGATCCCAAAGAATCAATAGAAAACCGCCTGAAAAAAGTCGTTTATGATACCACGAAAACAAGCATTACTTTTTTAAACGGTTTGAAAAACGGCCCATTCACCATTTATGAAAATCAAGAACTGCTTACTTCCGGGAACTTCCTGAACGATCAGGCTTCCGGTTCCTGGGAAATCTATGAATTTAAAACAAGTGTTTCCGTCGACAAAAAAGGAAAACTTACAGTCACAAAAGGAAAAGAAAAGATACTGATCGACCGCTATACTTTGCGAAGTGATAAAAAAAGAGGGAAATCACCTATTATGCGCCATTCGGTAATCCCTTACGATTTTATGAATTACGACAGGGCAGATACCTTAGTATTGAAAAACAGTTCCTCACCAAATCCGGGTGATTATGAATTGGGATACGAATTGGATTTCCCCGATTTCAACACTTTCCTGAGCATTCTCGAAACCGAAACCAACACGATGGAGTTACCGGAGGAAAACCTGACAAGCTATGAGGGGGAAGAGGAAATGTATGAAGACGAGTACTATAATGGCGAAATGGAATTCAAACCTGGAACAAACTATAACCCGAATGAATATTACGAATTCGTCAACGGAAAGAGGTATACACTCAATGATCTGATCGATTCAGCAGGTTATTTGTATGCTTATGAAGGAATTGTGGAGCATTATTATCAAAACGGGCAGCTGCAGTACCGCTTTGAGATCAAAGATGGCACCCTTTTGAAAGAAGCACCGGTTTATTGGGACAATGGAAATATTGCAAACGAAGTTGTTTTCATAAGTGATTCAAATAAATATGTCCAGCGTTTCTATGACTACAACGGCATTCTTTATCATGAAACATGGCATGATTCAAAAGGAAATATCTTAAATGATTCCAAAAAGAACAACTACGCCTACATTACAGTTAATCAGAAAGAATACGATCGGAATTATGGAAATCCAACGATGATCTATTCGGAAGACAAGGAACTGAAAATGGGTGAAATGCCGGAAAAGATCTTACTCATCGAAGAACTTTTCAAAGCAGATTCTTCACTTGCCAAGCAAGTTTATTTTTATCCGAAAATTCGGACTCTGAATGTGCTGCAACGAAACCTGATGGGTGATACCGTTTCCACACAGGAAGTTGTTTTTTCAGAAGATTACCTGAATGCAAATGCCGTTAAGACCTGGAAATTCAAAAACCTGGAGTTAAGAACCATTCAGAACGGAATCCTGGATGAATATTGGAAATCAAGCCTGTCTGATACCGTTCCCCGTGAGAAACTTGCTTTTTACTGGGAATACAAATATTCCATAGAGAAAGATGACGAGTTACTCGTTAATGGGAAACCATTTACAGGCAACTTTAAATTAACTGATAAAAAAGGCAATTTCAGTGTAAAGGCAAGCAATGAAACGATTCAATTGTCCCTGCCGAACGGTAAAACAGATTTGAAACTTTATCAGGCGGCCATGAAATCATATATGAAATCCAGAAAAAGAAATGATCTGCTTCAAGGTTATATTTCCGAATTCGGCGGGTCAAGCCAACTTTCTCACACTGTAACAGGTCTGTTTCCAAATCTTTACGGAGTATTTTTAGCACTTTATGAGCGCCAGGAATATGAGTTGGACGGAAAAATAGCCGAACGGGAAGATTACTACAGGGACGCTGTTACTTCTTCGAACAAAGAATCTGCATTTATCTCTGTTGAAGGGAAATACCTGGATGGAAAACCGGAAGGTATCTGGACTTACAAAGATCAATACGGAAAAGTCAGATCAACGATCGGTTATAAGAGCGGAGAAGCTCACGGAGATAATTTAGACTACGGAGTAGCAAACCCAAAACCGAAAGTGAGGCAAGAAGATGAAAGGATGATGGGTTATGAAAATCCATTAGGCAAATACGAAGAATATCCTTTAAAGAAAACTTATTACCTGCAATCAAAATGCTCTTTCAAAAACGGAGTTCTAAACGGTCCATATACTACTTTAGGGTGGAAAGGAGACACTTTAACTTACGTAAACTTTATTGAGGGAGCAAAAGAAGGTGTTGAGTTCAAAAGAAATAAACTGTTCTATAATGAATCTTTTTATAGAAGCGGCTTTATTGATGGCAACGTCAAAACATACTTCACTAATCCCGGAAAGGATTCGGTACTTATCTTTGATCTTGGGTTCAAAAACGGGATGCTCCAGGGAGAATCAGTCGCATATCATTCCAACGGAAAACTTGCCAAGAAGGGGTTTTTCTTAGGCGGACAACCGATCGACGATTATGAAGCTTACGATACACTTGGTTTCAAATATCAATACGTGAAGTTTCTGTATAATCAACCGGTAGAGGAAAAGATCTGGGAAGAAAACGAATTGAGCGTTCGCTACGAATTTGATTGGAGAGACTCCATCCCTTTCAACTTTGCGGATATCACAGCGAGTTCAAGTATTGATCAATTGATTTATCAGGCAGGTTATTCGGATTACGGGCTCTATGAACCTTATTATGGAAGACCAAGCCTGGTGAACAAATCCGGGATTGATTATTACATTACGAAATATTACCCGAATGACACCATCGCACGTGTCGGGGCGATCTCAAAAGGAATCAAAACGGGTTGCTGGAAATACTTTAATTATTTCGGGAAGAAACTCATGGAAGTAGAGTATTTCGACACCATTATTTCTATCAATGACAGCATCAAATTCAAATCAAAAGGAATTCTTTATTACCTCGATGAAAACGACAACCCATTGAGCAAAAACTGGATTATTGAGAAATTCGAAAAGTACGACTGTTCACACACGGATCACAACGAAGAGCGCATGCTTTACTGTTTCTGGGAAAAAGACACGACTCAACACCGTAGAAACGGATATGTTAAGAACTATTACGACAACGGATCCATTCAAAACGAAGGCTGGGTAAAAGATGGTTTGCCAACCGGGATCTGGAAGCTGTATGACGTAAACGGCAATCTGAACCAAGTAGGTGAATACGTACTTGGAAAACGGAACGGAAGATGGCTCAAAGGTGACCTAGGAAGTGTAAAAAACATGAGTGAGATCTGCTTAAATCCAAATTTGGAAAACCTGGATGCAATCTTAAGTTACCAGGAAAAACTATTGGATGTGAGTGTCATCACGTATCAGGTCGGGAAAGAACTGAAACGAAAATATTATGGCATCAATATGAATAGCGAAGAGGCTCCGGAAGGTTACTACGGAGAAGACGAAATTTACATGAATTACGAAGAATAAATAGAAAGAATTTGACCAACTAAGTATTAAGGGGTTGTTATTTCAGCCCCTTGAATACCAATCAATAAACAAGTCATACACTTCACTAATTTCCCGGGTATTAGTTACTTTGCATAACTGTTTAGTCCTTAACTTTACAGGAATCAACTGAAGTGAAATATGATTGAGATCGAAAATACGAATATGGCTAAATTGGTAGAACTCATTGACTCTATTAAAGACATTCGTTTTGTCATTCAGGCCTACTTCAAAAAGCAATTGAAAAACAATGATTTGGGGATAACAGTTGAAATGCTGGAAGTCCTGATGGTCCTGTCCAGAAATAAACAAATTAACCAGCAGCAAATTGCAGACCGCGTTAGAAAAAACAAGGCCAATCTCACACCGATCATAGACAAACTTTCAGCCAAAGACCTGGTATTGCGCCAGGAAGACTTCACCGATCGCAGAAACAAACTTATCACCTTAACAGAGAAAGGCCAAAAGCTCTGTAAAACATATTCCAGGATGTTTGAAGAGTTTTACACCAACTTTTTAAAGGATGTTGATATTCAAAACCTGAATAAAACCATCAGTATGCTTAAAAAAATCGGACAGCAGGTTACAATCTCGAATTAATGTTTTCCCACCCAACCTGAACCTTATTAGTTAACGTTTGTATTATACGTTACTAAAACCCTGGACAATGAAAAAACTAATCACCGCATCTCTTTTAACCGGAACCTTTTTGATCCCGGTCTGTTTACTCTCGTGCTCTTACGAACAGAAAGAAATGGAAAATTCTTCTATTGAAAACACCAGTTTCGAAGAAAAAAAATCAAGCCTGGTATCGGCCAATTCAAGTGATGAGGAGCAAAAATCGGTTCCAAAACAAAGAAAAAAGCTAATTAAAACAGGAACCCTTTCTCTAAAATCGAAGCATATCGAGAATAGTAAACGACGATTGGATCAGGCGCTTCGATCACTTGACGGATACTATGACAACGATCATTTCAGCAAATCCGCATATGAACACCGCTATTCCCTAAAAATCCGGGTTCCAGCAAAAAACTTCGAACAGCTGCTCCAGGTTATTAATAATGGAACGGACGAAATTGTTTCAAAAGATCTTCAAACAGAGGATGTAAGCGGAGAATACCTGGACCTTCAAATAAGACTGAACAGTAAAAAAGCATACCTGAAACGCTATGAAGAATTATTGAAAAAAGCCAGCAGCATTGAAGAAATGATCCGAATTGAAGATCAGATCCGTGAATTGATCGAAGAAATTGAAAGTCAGGAAGGAAGATTGACATTTCTGGACGACCAGGTCGGTTACAGTACGCTGGATATCGAATTATATAAAGTAATCCCACATCCTCAGACAGCAAATGAATCAAGTTTTTCGGAAGATGCAGGAAATGCTTTTTCAAAAGGCTGGACTGGGATTGTAACCTTTGCTTTATGGCTTCTTTCTATTTGGCCGCTTCTTTTGATCCTGATTCCCGCAGGTATTTTTGGCTATCGAAAACTCAAAAAGCTGAACAAATAAAACGAGTCTTCAAAAATTACGTATTAGCACCTTTTTAGTTAGTGAGAAACCGAAAGATGGAAACCAATAATTAGATCTGCTTTCGAGTCAAAAAAAGATTTGACTAATACTGAATTCAAAGAACTATTTAACAATTAAAATCCTGATAATCAATCGTATCCCAATATTGGGACATTGGGTTTTTGGGAAATTGCAAATTTCAATTTTCTGAGCCATTCGATCGTGGAAAATAGTACCTTTACCTCACAAATTTGATTTATATGAATTTTAATACATCAGCTGTGTTCGACCAGCAGGAAGGCCTCGTTGTCCTTGTTGGAAAAAAAACAGAAACACAAACCAAACTACCGAAAGTGGTAGCGGAAGAATTGGACTTATTTCTCAAGAACGCAGATTCACAATTTCTGCATCTGCCCCTGAAAGGAAAACACTTTGTGTTTATTAAAGACCAGGCAACAGATGAAAAACAACGCATTATGGGACACAAACTTCGCGGAGTTTTACCCAAAGAAATCAAAAGCGTTTTGATCGACGGTGGAAAATCCATGAGCTTATTGCTTGCGGAAGGTCTTGCACTTTCTTCTTATCAATACCTGAAATACCGGAAAGAAGCCAAAAAAGAGAAATATGCTTTAGAGAACATCGATTTCTCCGCGAAAATAACGTCATCCACGATTGATGAGCTTTCTGCTACATTGAAAGCGGTTTACTGGGCACGCGACCTGGTAAACGAACCTGTTTCAGGATTAAATGCAACACAACTTGCGGAAGCGATCGAAGCAAAAGGAAAAGAAGGAAACTTTTCAGTGACTATTCTCGAGAAATCCAAAATCGAGGCATTGAAGATGGGCGGGCTTTTGGCAGTAAACAAAGGCTCCGTTGATCCGCCGACATTTACCATCATCGAATACAAACCAAAAAAGGCAAGCAATAAGAAACCAATTGTTTTGGTTGGAAAGGGAGTAGTTTACGATACGGGTGGTTTGAGCCTAAAACCAACTGCTGGTTCCATGGACGCAATGAAATCCGACATGGCCGGTGCGGCAATGATGGCCGGAACTATTTATGCTGCAGCAATGATGGAACTTCCTGTTCATTTGATTGGATTAATTCCTGCTACGGATAATCGTCCGGGATTGAATGCTTACACACCTGGTGATATCATCACGATGTTCGATGGAACAACAGTTGAAGTTTTGAATACGGATGCAGAAGGACGGATGATCCTGGCAGATGCATTGGCTTATTCGGATAAATACAAACCTGAATTGGTTATTGATGCAGCAACGCTCACAGGAGCCGCTGCACGTGCAATTGGTACCCGCGCATCCATTATCATGGGAAATGCAGACAAGAAGTATTTCAACATGCTGAATGAAGCCGGAATGGAAACTTATGAACGCGTAGTTGAATTTCCGTTTTGGGACGATTACTACGATGACATGAAGTCTAAAATTGCCGACTTGAATAATATTGGAAACGGTTATGCCGGAATGATCACTGCAGGAAAATTCCTGGAACATTTCGTAAAGGCTCCTTATATCCACATGGATATTGCAGGTCCCGCATTTCTTGACAGACCACAGGATTACAGAGGTTTTGGAGGAACCGGAACCGGAATCCGCTTAATGATCAATTTCTTAAAACGACTTTCATAAGATGGAAAAAGAGAAAGAAAAAATCAAAGAAGAAGGTCGTGCTATTCCTATCCGTGTAGGAATTTCGATCGGTGATATTAACGGCATCGGACCGGAAGTTGTGATCAAGGCATTGCTGGACAATCGTTTACTATTGGATTGTACTCCAATTATTTACGCATCCTCCAAAACCATTTCTTTTCATAAGAAAGCCCTCAACGAACCGGAATTCAATTATCAAAGTATTAAAACCGCAACCGAAGCAATTAACCGCAAGATCAATATCATCAACGTTTGGAACGAAGAGGTTCAGTTTGAATTGGGAAAAGGAACCGAAGCAAGCGGAAAATACGCTTTCCTTTCTTTGGAAAAAGCAACTGAAGACCTTGCTTCCGGGAAAATTGATGTTTTGGTAACGGCACCGATTTCGAAAGAAGCAATCGGGAAAGCAGGGTTTCAATTCCCGGGTCACACAGAATACCTGGCACATTTGGCAGGTATGGACGAAGCCCTGATGATGATGGTTAGCGGTTCACTTCGCGTGGCCTTGGTAACGACACATCTTCCCCTAAAAGACGTTTCAGGCACCCTGACACGTGAAAAAATCCTGACAAAAATCAAAGAATTAGACAATAGTCTGAAAAAAGATTTTGGAATTCAACGTCCGAAAATTGCTGTTTTTGGTTTAAATCCGCATGCCAGCGAGAATGGAAAAATGGGAACTGAAGAAGCAGAAATCATCACTCCGGCAATCAATATGGCACGAAATGAAGATATTTTTGCAATCGGTCCTTTCCCTGCTGACGGCTTTTTCGGAAGTCCGAATCGCGGGCAATATGACGCTGTTTTAGCCATGTACCACGACCAGGGATTAGCCGCTTTTAAAGCCCTTGCTTTTGAAGACGGAGTGAATTATACTGCTGGATTACCCATTGTCAGAACTTCCCCGGATCATGGGACTGCATTCGATATAGCAGGTAAAAACGAAGCCAATTCGCAATCCATGAGAAGTGCAATTTATCTGGCCATTGACATTTTCAATACCCGGAAATTTTTGAAGGAAATTGCTGCAAATCCATTACAAATCCAGGAGTCGGCACACCACAGAAAAAGAGGTGACCGGCAACATGAAATTGAGTAAGAGAAAGCATTTTTTCGAAAAAATATCCGCGATGTCGGATAATGTGAAGTTAAACGATAAGAGTCTGTCGTGATAGAGTCAAACTCAAAGCAGGCATAAAATAAAGGGTGAAAAATAAAATTAAATGAATTTAAATTGATAATGATTTATTTTTTCTACCTTTGCCCTCCAATTTTTGTGTAGTGAAGAAATCTACGAATGAGTTCATAATCCCTTTTGTCGGATTAAATATAGGGACGCATCGCTATGAGTTCAACATAGACAAATCGTTCTTTGAAGGTGTTGAAGACACGCTGATTGAAGATGCAAATGTTCTTGTAGAACTTGCATTTGAAAAGAAGGAAACAATGATGGTAGCGGAATTTTCCCTGTCAGGAACTGTTGACACTCCGTGCGATCGATGTAACGATCCCATGGAAGTAAACATTCACGGCGATTACCGCATTGTTTACAAATTTGGTACGGATGTATCCGAAGATGAGAATTTAATTATTCTTCACCCGGAAACATTTGAACTGGATCTTTCGGCACCGATCTATGAGTTGTTGGTTATTTCATTACCTGCCCGGAAAATTCACCCTGAGGGAGAATGCAACGAGGAAGTGATGAATTTGTATAACAAGTATATTGTTAATGCAAACGAACCGGAAAACGACGAATGGGATGAGGACGATGAAGACTGGGAAGATGATGAGGACAATGACGAGGATTGGGATGACGAAGAAGGAGAAGACGATGATGATGATTCGGATGACCCTGATACCGACAAACCGATAGACCCCAGATGGTCCGCATTAAAAAATTTGAATTAACGATTGAAATAAATAAGTAAAATGGCACATCCAAAGCGCAGAATCTCCACAACACGACGTGATAAGAGAAGAACTCACGTCAAAGCAATCGCAAAGAACATTGCTACTTGTCCTACAACCGGGCAACCGCATTTGTTCCACCATGCACACTGGCATGAAGGCAAATTGTACTACAAAGGAAGAGTTGTAGCTGAGAAAGAAGTAGCGATTTAATTCGCTCTTGTTTAGTAGTAAACATTCCTCCTGATGAAGATAGGAATAGATATTTTGGGCGGTGATTTTGCACCTGAGGCCAATATAGCCGGTGCTGTACTTGCTAGAAAAGAACTTCCTCAGGACGTGCGTCTCGTGTTGATCGGCGACCAAGAACAAATCTTGAGTGGCCTAAACGCGTTGAATGAAGATTCGGCGGCGTATGACATTGTTCATGCCCCTGATCTCATTACGATGCATGACCATCCTACCCGGGCAATTCCAAACAAACCGAATAGCAGTATTGCTGTTGGTTTTGACTTGCTCGCAAAAAAGGAAATAGACATCTTTGCTGGTACGGGAAATACCGGTGCAATGCTGGTTGGTGCGATCTACAAGATCAATACCATTGCCGGCATTATCCGTCCGTGTATAACTTCTGTATTGCCAACAGTGGATGGGAAAAATTCCATCTTACTGGATGTTGGTGCAAATGCCGATTGCAAACCCGATGTTCTTTATCAATTTGCCGTTCTGGGAAGTCTTTACGCCAAAAGTGTTTATGGTGTGGAAAAACCCCGAATCGGTTTGTTGAATATTGGTGAAGAAGATACCAAAGGGAACTTATTGACGATTGCTGCTCATAAACTAATGGCTGAATCGGATGAAATAAATTTCATTGGCAACATAGAAGGTCGCGATTTATTTACCGGCATGGCAGACGTAATTGTCTGTGACGGATTTACCGGAAACATTGCTTTAAAGCAGGCGGAAGGAATCTATACCCTCATGCGTAAAAGAGGTATTCGCGATGAGTACTTTGATCGTTTCAATTATGAAAATTACGGTGGAACTCCTATTCTCGGGGTGAAGGGTAATGTCATTATCGGTCATGGGATCTCCAACGAAAAAGCTGTAAGAAGTATGCTTCTTCACTCCTACGAAGTTGCAAAATCGGATCTTACAAAAAACATTAACGAAGCTTTTAATCATTAAAATGAGTAAAATCACCGCAGCAATAACAGGCATTTGTGGCTATCTTCCAGAGGAAGTGGTAACTAATGACGACTTAGCTAAAATTGTTGATACTTCTGATGAATGGATTACAACAAGAACCGGGATTAAAGAAAGACGCATTCTTCGTGAAGGTGCTTGTTCTGATATCGCTGCAGCTGCAGTAAAAGGACTACTCGAGAAAACAAACACCGATCCATTAGACATTGAGCTGGTGATTTTGGCTACTGTTACTCCCGATTATCCTTTCCCTTCAACTGCTAATATTGTTTGTGATAAAATCGGAATGAAGAATGCCTGGGGTTATGATCTGATCGCAGCGTGTTCAGGTTTCATTTATGGCTTACAAACAGGGGCGAGTTTCATAGAATCCGGAAAACATAAAAAAGTAATCGTAATCGGCGTTGATAAAATGAGCGCTATTCTTGATTACGAAGACCGTACAACTTGTGTCATTTTTGGTGATGGAGGTGGTGCTGTATTATTGGAACCAAACACGGAAGGACTCGGTATCCAGGATGCAATTTTGAAATCAGACGGTGGAGGAAGACAATATTTGTACCAACCCGCTGGTGGTTCGGCAAATCCTCCTACTCATGAAACAATTGATCAGCGTTTACATTTTGTGAAGCAAGAAGGAAAGCAAGTGTTCAAATTTGCGGTAACCAACATGGCTGAAGTATCTGCTGAGATCATGGAACGCAATAATTTGACTGCTGAAGATGTGGATTGGTTAGTACCGCATCAGGCAAACCTGCGAATCATTGATGCAACTGCCGACAGAATGGGTGTTCCGAAAGAAAAAGTAATGGTGAACATTCACCGTTACGGAAATACAACTGCCGGTACTTTACCACTTTGTTTGTGGGACTGGGAAAAACAGTTAAAGAAAGGCGACAACCTGATTTTATCCGCCTTTGGTGGTGGATTTACCTGGGGAGCCGTCTACATAAAATGGGCTTATAATTCTTAAATAAATCGAAAACAACTATTAAATTATACTGATATGAATCTGAACGAAATCCAAGACTTAATTAAGTTTGTAGCAAAATCAGGTGTTACGGAAGTAGAAATTGAGCAAAAAGACTTTAAAATCACGATTAAATCAGAGAAAAAATCTGATTCCCAAATCATCGTGCAAGCAGCTGCTCCGGTTGTTCCTCAAATGGCAGCTCCGATCGCAGCTCCACAAGCTGCAGCTCCTGCTACTGAGTCGGCAGCTCCTGTAGCTTCAAGCGAGGATTCAAAATACATCACTGTGAAATCTCCAATGATCGGTACATTCTACCGCTCTTCAGGTCCGGACAAAGAACCTTTCGTTAGCGTTGGACAATCAGTTAACAAAGGTGAAACAGTTTGTATCATTGAAGCAATGAAATTGTTCAATGAGATCGAGGCTGAGTTTTCCGGTAAAATCGTGAAAGTATTAGTTGACGATGCTACACCGGTAGAATATGATCAACCATTATTCCTGGTAGATCCTGCTTAATTGATAGTTGTCTTCCAAAGAAAACAGCTAGTTACTCATTAAACACGATTTTATGTTCAAAAAAATACTAATTGCCAACCGTGGCGAAATTGCTTTGCGTATCATTCGTACGTGTAAGGAAATGGGAATCAAAACGGTTGCAGTATATTCTACTGCTGACAAAGAAAGTTTACCAGTTCGTTTTGCGGACGAAGCGGTTTGTATCGGGCCTCCCCCGAGTAACAAATCTTATTTGTCTATCGCAAACATTATAGCTGCAGCGGAAATTACCAACGCAGATGCGATTCACCCGGGATACGGATTTCTTTCTGAAAACGAAAAATTCTCCCGTGTTTGTCAAGAACACAATATTAAATTCATTGGAGCCTTGCCTGAGCAAATTGCCGGGATGGGTGACAAAGCAACTGCCAAAGCAACCATGATTGCAGCAGGCGTACCTTGTATTCCCGGATCTAAAGGCTTGCTAAAAGACCTGGATGATGCACGTGAAACTGCGAAAGTTGTTGTTTATCCGATCATTCTGAAAGCAACTGCCGGTGGTGGTGGAAAAGGAATGCGCATTGTTTGGAAAGAAGAAGAGCTGGAAGCAGCTTGGGATTCTGCTCGCCAGGAAGCTGGTGCGGCGTTCGGTAACGACGGTATCTACATGGAGAAATACATTGAGGAACCACGTCACATTGAGATCCAGATCGCAGGTGACCAATTCGGAAACGCATGTCACTTATCGGAGCGTGATTGTTCCATCCAACGTCGTCACCAAAAATTGGTAGAGGAAACTCCTTCTCCATTTATGACTGACGAATTGCGTGAGAAAATGGGTCAGGCGGCTATCAAAGCTGCAAAGGCTGTGAACTATGAAGGTGTTGGAACAGTGGAATTCCTGGTTGACAAAAACCGCGATTTCTACTTCATGGAAATGAACACACGTATCCAGGTAGAACATACAATTACGGAGGAAGTAATCAATTACGACCTGATCAAAGAGCAAATCAAAATTGCATTCGGAGAAAAGATCTCAGGAAAGAACTATTATCCTCAAATGCATGCGATCCAGTGTCGTATCAATGCCGAGGATCCGTATGCTGATTTCCGTCCTTCTCCGGGGAAAATTACAAGTTACCATTCACCGGGTGGGCATGGTGTGAGAATCGATACACATGCATACGCAGGTTACACGATTCCTCCAAACTATGACTCGATGATCGGAAAACTGATCGTAGTTGCTCAAACACGCGAAGAAGCAATCCTTAAAATGAAACGCGCCTTGGATGAATACATCATCGAAGGAATCAAGACAACGATCCCATTCCACCAGAAATTGATGGAAGACCCTCAGTTCAACGAAGGAAACTTCACGACGAAGTTCATGGAAACGTTTGAGTTTTAAGAATTAAAGTATATATATAACACGTAGGGACGCGATTAATTCGCGTCCCTACGTGTTTTAACCTAACGCATTTGCCGTATTTATTCCATCTAAACCCACTCTAATCGTTTTCTCTTAAACTATTTCCATAAATTCACCCCGTGAAAACGAAACAAAGTATCCTGCGGCAACTACTGGTGAACATTCTTGTCCCCGTATTACTGATCTTTTCCATTGTTTTCTACCTGACTTACCAGTATAACCTGGACAAAGTTGAAAACGACATCGACCATCAAAAGAAAAGCATCGTTGCAGAAACGAAGAATTTGATCGAATACTACGATTTCTCCATGCGTACTCACGAACAATCGCTTATTGAACGCATGCAGGACGCTTCCAGGGAGATTCAATTCGTTTTAGCGAAACAACCTGCAAAATCAATCGACTTACTTGCTTTGAGATCTTCTTTAGGATTGGATTCTTCGCGGGAAGACATCTACCTCATCGACCGGAACCTGAAGATTGTCAATACCACTTTCAAACCGGATATGGGTTTTGACTTTAAAAAGCTCAATAAAACGTTCATTTCCTTCTTCTCTAAAATCTTTCAATCCAAAACCTTCAAAGAAGACCGCTTTGGTTTGGAGATCAAAACCGGGAAGATCAAGAAATACAGCTACCAAACTTCGCTTGATGGCAAACACATCATTGAATTGGGTTTCTATTCCAAATCGGCAGATGAATTCAAGGAATTATTGCTTTCCAAAATCCGCAGCCTGGAAAAACGCTTTGAAGCAATCGGTCATGTGAAATTGTACCTGGGAGTAAAGCACATCACAGATAACAGCATCAAAGACCCTGAACTCCAAAAAGCTTACCTGAAATGCCTCGACCTGGAAAAACACATGATCGTAAATACCGATGATCCGGCTTCAAGAGGAAAAGAATTGACCGAATACATCTTCCTTCCGGTATTGGAGTCGAAATTGTATTCCGGCTATGTATTGGAACTGGGAACAAACGATTTACCATATCAAAATCTGGTAGCTGATTTGTTGTGGCGTTTTGGAGTTATTTTCTTGCTGACACTCGTTATCCTGACTGTTATTGTTTATTTCCGTTCGCGAAAACTGACCAGGCCAATCCAGGAATTAGCACGTAAGACCGCAACCATTTCTACCGACAACCTTGACCAAACGATTGAAATAAGTGGTAGCCTGGAGCTCAACCTGCTCTCCAAAAACTTCAATTCCATGATGCAGAAATTGCGTCATTCCTATGAAAACCTGGAAGACAAAGTCATTGAACGAACCCAGGAATTGCAGGAACAAAAACTGATCGTGGAATCCAAGAACCATGAGATCGTGGAAAGTATTCAGTATGCCCGATTTATCCAGCAGGCTTTGTTACCGCTTGAAAGTGAGATCCAGGCAAGTTTTGATGAAAATGCCTTTGTTTATTACGCTCCGAAAGACATTATTGCCGGAGATTTCTTCTGGTTCGAGAAACGGAACGATGTAAGTTGGTTTGCCGTAGCAGATTGCACTGGTCATGGAGTTCCGGGAGCATTAGTGAGTGTGCTTTGCATCAACGCACTGAATCAATCGCTGGCTGTAAATGAAAACCAGGATACGGGAGAACTGTTAGACCATGTCCGTGAGTTGGTCGTTCAGACACTGACGAAAGAAGCGCGTTCGGTAAAAGACGGAATGGATATTTCTTTGGCCTGCTTCAATCACAAGACAAAGACTCTTCAATGGACAGGAGCCAACAATCCGTTGTGGATCTTCCGCGGAGACGAAATACTCGTTACCAGCCCGGACAAACAACCGGTGGGACAATTCGACGGAGCGAAACCCTTCACAACACACGAAATCCAATTGGAGAAAAATGACTGGATCATTCTTTTTTCAGATGGCTATGCGGATCAATTCGGGGGACCGAAAAACAAGAAATACAAATACGCTACCTTCAAGGATTTCATTCAAAAACACAAGGACCGGAATGGTACCGAATTAAAAGCATCTTTGAAAGAAGAATTTGAAAGCTGGAAAGGCCCTCACGAACAAACAGACGATGTCTGCGTGATGGGGATAAAAATTATGGTTTAAAGGAAACAGGAAGCGTATAAGTCATATTCACATTTTTACCATCTTTCTGTCCCGGCTTCCATTTCGGCATCGCTTTGACAACACGAACGGCTTCCAAATCACATTCTTTGCAATCTACAACACCTTTCTTGACTTTTATGTTACTTACTTGTCCGGTTTCCGAAACAATAAACTGCAAATAACATTTTCCCTGAATTCCTTTTTCTTTCGCCGTTTCCGGGTATTTGAGATTTTCAGCAATAAATTTATTCATGGCTGCCATACCTCCGGGATATTCAGCTGGTTGATCAACAATGTCGTAAATCTGTGGTGGTTCGGGGTTGGTAGTTGGTTTAGGAGCTGGTACTTCCTGAGCAAAAGTGCTTCCGCAAATGAAATGCAGTGAAGTGATAAAAAGGATTTTCTTGAAGTTGAATTTCATAAGATGGTTTTTTTCAAAGATAGAAAACTTTACTGAAGCCCAAAAGTCACAGGAAGCCTAAACCACGAGGAAACAGGTTTGCCTTCAACTAACCCGGGTTTCCATTTTGGCATCAACTGTAGCACGCGAAGAACTTCTTTATCGCATCCAAGACACTCATTGATCACTTTGATAATTGTAAAATTCCTGCAAGTACCATCTTTGTCAACGATAAACTTAACGTAATACTTTCTTTTGGACCCATCACCGATCATTCCTTCCGAAAAAACCAAATTGTCCGCAAGAAACACTCTTAAAGCCGAGACTCCTCCGGGGAAACTTGCCGGTTCATCTACAATATCGTAAATACCTCCTTGTTGTATTTCCTTCTCTATTGCCGGGCCGCAAGAAGTTACCTCCTCTTCAACTTGGCCAAATGACTGAATAGAAATGAATACACAGTTAAAACTAAGTTCGGCAATTAAAATGAGGATTTTAAAGTTGAATTGCATACGCTGACATTTAAATTAGAGTATCCGTATTTGTACTAAAAGACCCTGATTCACTCTTTGAAATCTGCGTCATCTGCGAAATCCGCGTGAAAATCCAGTACTGGACTTCAAGTGGCTCGCAGATTTGATAGATTTACGCAGATTTTGAAGCAACAAGAACTGTTAATATACTTTTTGAGTCTAACGAATCGTGCTGAAAGCACAAAGAAAACAAACAGAACCTCATCAATCTTTTTAATATCTGATAATACTAATGTTTTCATCAAAGTACTTCCAGAGAAAACCCCGAAGTGTAGTAATCATTTATTAAATGTCTTCCTTATGCTATTATTCTATTCCCATTAAACTCTTTATCTGAGCCCAGGCATCATCCCTGTTGGTATTGTATCTGAGCTGGGAAGCTTCATTGCCCGTGATGGCATAGTAACTCAAACCATCCGCTTCGCCTTTTAGAGATTCCAAACAAGCTATCAGGTCTTTTACGTAGAGTACATCCTCCGCATCTAATCCGTTACTTTTTACTACCAGGCATTTTTCAAGCGACTCAATCACTGTTTGAAGCATCGAAATCTGTTCATCCATTAATGCTTTTACACGCTCGGCATCATACACCTCACTCACATGCGCATCTGCGATTGCCCCGATTGTAAGATAGGTATTGTAAATCATTATGGAAGAAACTCCTCCGAAAGCTGCACGTACATCCGTGTCACATTGAGCGTTCAGATTAGAAAATCCCGAAAAAGTTAAAAGAAGTGCAGCTATAAGTTTCATAAGTCATTATTAAATCATCACAATAATACAGCTTATAAAACAGTATAAACCAAGGCATTTTGAAATAATTTCAAAAAAAATCATTTTCCGCTGTAACTTTATAGACATGAACCAGTCTTACGATTGTTAAACGACTACATGACCAGGAAAGAATACAATGAGGCGGTTGAATTGTATGCTGATAATATTTATCGGTTCGTAGTCAAGCACACCCAAAACCGTATGCTGTCCGAAGACATTGTCCAGGAGACTTTTGCAAAGGTTTGGGAAAAACACGAAAGCATTGAAGCTTCGAAAGCGAAGTCGTATTTGTTTACAACAGCTTACCATCAAATGGTGGATACGCTGAAAAAGGAAAAGCGCACAACAAGCTTTGAAGGAGAAGATGTCAGGCAGGATGATCCTTTAAGTCACTTGTTCGACGTTCAGAAAACACTACAGGAAGCAGTCAACAAGTTGCCCGAAATTCAAAAGACCGTAATTCTCTTAAGGGATTACGAAGGATATAATTACAATGAAATAGCGGAGATTACCGCTCTGAACGAATCACAAGTAAAAGTGTATATCTTTAGAGCTCGTCAAACGCTAAAGAACTACCTCAAATCAACGGAATTAGTAGCATGAAAAAACTCATTCATATCGACAATTACGAATCCTTTTACCTGGATTACCTGGAAGGAACTCTTTCGGAAGAGGAGCGTATTGCGTTTGAAGAATTCCTGGCTGCACATCCTGAATTACGGGTTGATGAAGAATTATTGATCCTGGATGAAGCTCCTGAAAAGTTAGACCCGCTTCAAAAACTACTTTTAAAAAAGGAAGATTTAACCTTCGTTTCAGGTGAAAACCTGGACTATTTCGCCATTGGCAGAATCGAACAGGTTCTTTCAGCTAAAGAAGACACATTATTTGATACATACTTAGCTGCGAACCCGGAAGCTCAAAAACTTCTTGCCGCTTACCGCGAAACGCGTTTGCAGGCTTCAGTTGTTTCTTATCCGAATAAAGAGGATCTGAAAGAAAAAGAAATCAGACTTGTTCCCTGGAAACTGATCGCAGGAATCACCAGTGCTGCTGCTGTTTTGCTGTTATTCTTCCAGTTGGGATTAGGAACAGGAACCACCGAGAAAGATCCGACGGTTATGGCCCAGCACCGTAAATTAAATTCGAATACACATTCCGCAGATAAAAAATCAGTGGAACTTGAACCTGCAACGAATTCAATTCCTGAAAACAACACGGTTGTTGCACAAAGAAGCAAGCCGGATTCAAATCAAAATCCGCCAATTCACAGCGAACGTGATCCGAAGCAAAAAGTAAAAAACACAGAAGATCGGATTCTTCCGGTACAGCCTGAAACAGATAAAAATCTGATCGGTGAAAAATCACCGCATCACCCAACGATTTTACCCCAGGTGAAAGACAACAAACAACCGGTTGCCCCAACCCTTGACGAGGAAGTAAACAAAGCACCGAGTAAAGATCTTGCTTCAAATGCGGGTGGTTCCAATATGAAGAACCCGATTCCGATCATCACCAACACGATCTCGGAGAAAACAAAAACACCGGTGGATTTCAAAACCGGGAAAGCAACTGAAACAGAAAAAGGCGGTTTCTTCATCAAAATCGGGAAATTCGAAGTTTCGCATAAGTCTTCGAAGAGAAAGTGACTTCGGCATCTCGACTCCCATTGACGCTTCGGTTAAGGTTTTCAACACTCAATGACCGAAATTCAGTCACCTTATCAAAATTAAACACTAAAATATGTTGAGGTAGCTAAGCTTAGTTGAAGCACCGAACTTCAAAATAAATTTCAGAAGCGGCTTTCCAGATTCAATAAAACAACTATTTTTATCGGACCGCATGAAAGAAACCTCCTTCATAGAACAGAACAAAGAAAAATGGAAGAAATTCCAGTCTTTGACTTCAAATCAAACAAGTGATCCTGAAGAAATAGCAGATTTATATTCTGATATCACAGATGATTTAAGTTATGCTCAAACGTTCTATAACAAGCGGACAGTTCGTGTTTACCTGAATCAAATTGCACAGGGGGTTCACAACCTGGTACACAAGCAGCGAAAAGATTCGTTTAAAAAACTGTTTACTGTCTGGAGGGTTTCGATTCCACTGGAAATTTACAGATCGCGCAAAAATTTACTCTTTGCACTTTTCGTATTTCTTTTCTGGACTCTTGTCGGGGTGATTTCAACCCACTTCAACCCGGATTTTCCGCGGATGATCCTGGGAGATGATTATGTTGAAATGACCCTGAAAAACATTGAAAAGGGCGATCCCCTGGGTGTCTATCACAGCGGATCCCAAGTCAGTATGTTTCTGGAGATCACACTCAACAATATCACAGTTTCCTTCTACACCTTTATTTTAGGGATATTCTTTACGATCGGTACGCACATCATGATTTTCAATAACTCGATCATGCTGGGTGCGTTTCAGTATTTCTTCCATTTGAAAGGTCTACTGATCGTTTCTTTCCTTGGGATCTGGATCCACGGGGCATTTGAGATCAGTTCCATTGCCATTGCCGGTGGAGCGGGAATTACACTGGGCAACGGTTTGCTATTTCCCGGTTCCTATACCCGCCTGCAAAGTCTCCAGCTCTCGGCCAAAAGAGGCTTGAAAATCATGATGTCGCTTATTCCGTTCCTGATCGCTGCCGGCTTTCTGGAAAGTTACGTCACACATAATTACCAGGAACTGGCTGATTGGTCCAAATGGACGATCATTTCCATTTCCTTTGCTATCATCATTTTCTATTACATCATTTTCCCGATCGTTGTTGCACGACGTCATCCTGAACTGGTACATGAAAGCGACCCGCCGATCAAAACCTATGTAAATAGTTTCGATCTGCATAAGATCCGTACTTTCGGGCAGATCTTCTCAGACAGCTTCTCATTCTACCGCGTACACATCGGTAAGATCATGCGCTACAACCTGGCACTTACAGTTCCGATTATTATTGCCATTGTTATCTTCCAGGATCTGATGCGTTACGAAGATCTGACACACCAGTATGAATATGACTGGGCTTCGCAACTGGGCATCATCATGGGATTTGATATTCGGTCTTTCAGTGATTTTGTGGTCACCTTACTTTGGACCATTATTCTTTCCATTTTCACTCTTTCTATCCTGTATCATTTCAGAAACCAGGAGCAAAAAGCAAGTTTGAAACTGTTTGTACCCTTCATGCTTCAAAAACTGCCCGGCATCTGGCTTGGTTTAAGTTTCCTCTTCCTGATCCTTTTTTATGTTCCATGGTACTGGATGTTCCTGGTATTGTTCCTCATACCATTCTTCTGGCTTCAGGGAGCATCCATCATCCTGGGGGAAGAGCGTTTCGGAAGACGATTCGGGAACGGCTTCAGATTCGGAGCAAAGAACTATGGAACCGTTTTGCTCGGCATTTCTTTAATGGGATTGGTCCTTTTCATCTTTGCACAACCAATCGCTTGTGTGCTCAGTTACCAGGAAGTCAATTTCATGAAAGAACCCGCATTGGAAGATTTCCTGGATAAGTTTGCAGATTTCGTCAAGAATGTTTCGCGTTATTACACTTCAGACTTTTTGGTGCCGGCGAATATTGCCCGGCAAATCGTATATGTTATTTTCATCTTGTTCTCACTTCCTTTCTTTGTGATCATGATGGGATTCATGTTCTATACATTCCAGGAACAAACACAGTCAACCGGGTTGAAAAAACAATTTGCCAACTTCGGAAAGCGCAAACGTTATCAAGAAACTTCACTCGACTTTGATTAAGTTCATCCTACATATCGTTGTATGCGTCCTGCTAAGTGCCGGGATTCCGTTTTCCACTTTGGCACAAAAGAAGGAGAAAGAAATCAGCACCCGCGAAAAGTGGAATCAAATCCGGGAAGCACATGGTTACAAACGCTCGGATAAGTACAAAGGCCCGGAATCTGATTATTATCAAAGTCCGACTTCGATCAACGAATCCTATTCCAGCGGTTCGGGAAGCCCGAACGGAACGACAAAACCTTACCAGGGAACTCCTTATTCACCCAAAGACCTTGAAAACGGGAAAGGTGGAAAAAACGGCGATGGCGGAACCGGGAGCATTGAAGAAGATCCGAATATTGAACCTGCCGAATCCGTGGATATCCCGGATTTTGATGCCCCGAAAGGACCGAATGTGGATGCCCCGGATATTTCCATTAACTTCTGGAAATGGCTGGGAATCATTTTACTGGTAGTCGCTTTGGCAATCCTGATCTATTACATTATCAAAAACAGAAGTCCGCGAATCAAAACCATTCCTTTTGAAGCTTTGGTAGAAGATCTGAATCCTGCCGAGATCAGTAAAACAGAATTGGAATTGCGTTTGGAAGAAGCCACGGCTTCCGGGAATTACAAGGAATGCGTACGGATTTACTTCCTGTTTGCAATGAAAGAACTCATCCAGCGCAGATGGATCTTCTGGAAAAAGGAAAAAACCAATATGCATTACATCATTGAAGTGCAGGGCAAAGCGATTTCCAGGGAGTTCGAACAGATCGTTTCGATCTATGACCTGGTTTGGTACGGAGATTACAACATTGATTCCCAAAGTTATCAACTCATTGAACCGCAGCTGAAAGCCGCTTTCCAAAAAATTGAAAAAGCATAATGAATAGAAAAGTCATCATATCATTCTTGGGCTTTGCGCTATTCATTGGTTTTGTGATCTGGCTACTCGACGGAGCAGGCAGTGAATCCACAAAACACATTCAGAAAAAATACAGTTCGGACTGGAAAAAAGTCTATGATCTGAAAGACGAAAACCCACGAAACATTTCATTCTTCATGGAACTCCTCGACGTACATGTCAAAGATTCCATCTACAACCTGCAGTACTGGGCGGAACTGGACACTGTTCCGAACCACGAGGAAGCTACTTACCTGTTTATCGGCAATGAATTCGGAGCACCGGACGAGTATTACGATTCCATCATGCATTATGCAGACAGCGGAGCAACTGTTTACCTCAGCTTCAATCACCTGACAAGCAATATCTACGAACGGCATTTTGAAGAAGGCGCTTTTTACTGGGATTACAGCAAAGTACTTTTCGCCTGGATCGGTGATACCACGGTTCCTTTTTACCATGTTTACGAAAACGACACGATCAATGAGGATTGGTATTCCTTTTCGGAAACCGAAATAATTGATACGAATTACCGCTCCTACCTGTTTGCATTGAAGCATCCTTTTGCATTCTATGAGAAACACGCCAAAGGAAAAGTTCACTTTCACAGTATCCCGAATTTATTTGAAAACTACCAGGTCATCCAACCCAACGGATATGCGCATGCCCGGGTCGTATTGAACAAAATCCCGAAAGACAAACCGGTGATTTTCTTAAGTTCCGGGATCAATGATTCCAGTCAGCCCATCTCAACACCTGATAAAGACGAGGATTCGGAAGGTGCTGAAAAAGAAGATAATTCCCTGATCCAGTTTATTCTCAAGAACCCCATTTTGCGCCTGGCTTTCCTGCTGATGATCGTTTTGTTGTTGCTGTATTTGTTCTTCCGGGCGAAAAGAAGAGAAGAAATTCTTCCGGGATACAGCCAGAAAAGAAACATGTCACTGGCTTTCGTGGAAACCCTCAGTTCTATTTACATTTCGCGTAATTCACCGATTGGTGTGTTACAAGTCATGCGCAAGAACTTCTACTCTGCCATCAACAGGCATTTCTACATTGACCTGTCGCGAAAAGAAAACCTGGAACAAAATTTACAGAAGCTCATTGCAAAAGTTCCGTATGATCCGGACAAAATTGTTGATATCGTTCAAAGCCTGGATTCCAGAAAAAACACTGTCGACAACCGGCACCTGGCGGCAGTTAATGCAAAGATCCGGGCATTTTACATTGAAACCGGGATTCTTCATCCTACCGAAAAGTTTGTTGCTTCGGATAAAGAAGTGAATTTGGATAAATCCCTTCTGATGGGAGCCTTCATTTTATTAATGGGAATACTGACACTGATTCGCGGCTTGTATCTATTATCATTAGGCGGAAGCATCGGGATGTTCTTCGTGATCCCGGCCATTATCCTGATTTACTTTGCATCGCGGTATATTCGGATTCCGGTAGCAACCATCAAAGCAAATGAGATCGTTCTCTATGGTCTTGTTGCTGGAAAACGCGTAATTTCATTGAATCAAACCATCCGTTGCACTGTGGAGAAAACGCGGGTTGTTTTTGAATGCGAGGATGGAAATATTTTTATAATACGTCGGGCACTGCTTTCAAAAAGAGCAAAGTCGGCATTGAATCAATTTGTAGAATTCATTAAACTTCATAAATCATGATCCAAGAAGGAAATGACGATTTAGCGGCATACATGCCAAATGATGAAAGCCAGTCAAACGATTCGGCTTCAAACAATCCTGGTCCGGAAGAGCAGCCAAGTGCTTTGTCACAAGCCGATGAAACTCCGGAAACGGTACCTTCTGCTTTCGTTCAGAGAGATCAGAGCGAATTGCTTTGGGTTGCGGAAAAAGTGAACCGCGTGCGCGAAGAGATGCGAAAGTATGTCATCGGACAGGCGGAAATGATCGAATTATTGCTAGCGGGGATTTTCTCCAACGGCCATATCTTATTGGAAGGGGTTCCGGGTGTTGCGAAGACCTTGTCTTCAAAAGCCTTGTCAAAAGTGCTTCACGTTGACTTTTCGCGGATCCAGTTTACTCCCGATCTGATGCCTTCCGATGTTATCGGTACTTCGGTTTTCAGTATGAAGGAAAGTTCGTTCAATTTTAAGAAAGGCCCGATCTTCTCCAATATCGTATTGATCGATGAGATCAACCGTGCTCCTGCAAAAACACAGGCGGCTTTGTTCGAGGTCATGGAAGAGCGTCAAATTACTTATGACGGAACACAATACACCATGTCTTTCCCTTTCCTGGTAATTGCCACGCAAAACCCGGTTGAGCAGGAAGGAACGTATAATTTGCCTGAAGCACAGCTGGATCGTTTCTTGTTTAAGATCAAACTGGACTACCCGACATTGGAGGAAGAAACCATGATCTTAACGCGTTACAAAGAGCAGATCAAAGCTCCCGACCTGGAAAGCATTGTTGCGGTATTTACGGCAGATGAATTGCGTAAAGTACAATCGGTAGTTGAGAAAATCATTATTGAAGACCGCCTGATCCAGTACATTGCACAGATCGTCAATAAAACGAGAAATCATTCCAAAATATACCTGGGCGGATCTCCACGTGCTTCGCTTTCCATCTTGAAAGCAGCTAAAGCCTTTGCAGCAATTCGTGGAAGAGATTTCGTTACCCCGGACGATATCCAGTTCGTAACAATCCCGGTATTGAATCACCGTTTGATCTTAACCCCGGAGGCTGAAATGGAAGGAACACAAATGGAAGAAGTGATCCGTGAAATCGTACAAACAATCGAAGTTCCGCGTTAATGAAGTTATTGGCAAGCATCCATCTCACCCGTTTCTTTTTCCTCGCTGCAGGAATTGGAATTGCGTTGATCGGAGGAGCATTTTTTGTTCCCTTCCTGGGCATTATTGGTAAAACAGTTCTGTTTGTCCTGTTATTTGCCCTGATCCTGGATGTATTGCTTGTAAACCTTTTCAAAGAACCGATCCGCGTGCAGCGCAAATATTTGGAACGCATGAACCTGGGCGATGAAAACAAAGTAGTCGTTTCCGTATTGAACCAAACTGCACAACCGCTGCAGGTAGGAATTTACGAAGGTTACCCGGTCTTTATGCAGAAACGCGCGGCCGTTTGGAACACGATCCTACTACCCAAAAAGACGAAAGATTTCCATTACTCTTTTACACCGACAGAACGCGGCGAATACGAATTCCGGGATGTGGTCATTTTTGTCCGCTCTACCCTCTTTCTTGCCCAGCGACGCATTATCATCCCGATGGTGCAGCGAATCGAAGTATATCCTTCCGTTCTTCAAATGAAAAAGTACGAACTAAAGGTCTTCAATCAGCAATCACTTTCCCAGGGAATCAAAAAGGTTCGAAGAATAGGAAACACCAGTGAATTTGAACAGATCCGCAATTACGTCCAGGGCGATGACCTGCGCACCGTAAACTGGAAAGCAACCAGCCGCAAGAACGAACTGATGGTAAACCAATACCAGGAGGAACGTTCGCAGCCTGTTTACTGTGTTATCGACAAAAGCCGCCCGATGCAACTGGCATTTCACAAAATGACCATGCTGGATTACGCGATCAACTCTACTTTGGTCTTTACCAATATTGCTTTGCGCAAAGGCGACCGCGCCGGTTTAATTACCTTCTCCGACAAAATGGGTTCCATTGTTCCAGCAGAACGCAACCAGGGGCAATTGAAACGCATTTTAGAGAACCTCTACAATCAGAAAACCCTGTTCAAGGAAGCGAACTACGAATTGCTCTACCAAACGATCCGCAAACAGGTCAAAACGCGCTCCCTCCTATTGTTGTTCACCAACTTTGAAAGCGAATTTGCCATGCGCCGTGCCTTGCCGATGATGCAACGCCTGAACAAACGCCACGTATTGGTCGTTATCTTCTTCCAGAACAACGAATTGCAGGAATTGGCCCAACAGCCCGTGCACACCCACAAAGAATTGATCGAAGCCACCGTAGCCGAGAAAATGTCGAACGTGAAGTGGAGCATTGCCCGCGAGCTGCGCCAAAACGGAATCCAAACCATTCTTTCCAAACCGGAAGATCTGTCGATCAATTCCATTAATAAATATTTGGAATTGAAGGCGAAGGGGGTGATATAGGGAATTGCCAGCGATTTACTCTCAAAATTTTTGTTGCTAAAAAGTTTAAAATGATACTACAAATTGACTCATTGAATGTTGGAATCAATCCTTCAGTCATTGAAACAACATTCACTGCTTCAAATATTATTGGATGGATTGTTAGTTCCTTTATTTGTATAATATTAACGGTAATAATTTATCCATATCTTGACGAAAAATTTCAAGCCTTTGTTGTAAGAAAATTTAATTTTCTACACATATCAACAGGACATAAGATAGCTGGAAGTTGGACACATAAATGGTATGTAACTAGTACCAACTTTCCACCAATAAATGAAATTAAGAATGTTCAAATAAAACAATTCAGAAAAAGAATATTTGCGCAATACAACGTTACTGATAAGAACGGCAAAACATATACATATCAAATGCTTGGGAATGTGGATAAAGATCAAGTTATTACTGGTGTATGGCGTGATATTGAACAAGGATATCGCTATCATGGTTGCTTTCAAATATATATTGATATTAATGAGCAGACTATGACTGGATATTGGACTGGGCTATCGAAAGAGAAGAACATTAAAAGTGATAAGTGGGAATGGATAAGAGAATAATCATATCAAACAACATCGGAGAAAGAGATGGGTGACGCGTTGATAAATATTGATGTGCATAATAATCCAAAAAGGAATTCTGATTATTTTACAGAAAATTTAGTGTTAAAGATTTCTTCCTTGAAGAAAAATTAATTGTTCATAGCAAACTAGATTATATAATTTTATGATATGCAAAACCTCATTATAAATAGAGTAAATTATATTCTGCCGGACGAACGACCAAATTTATATATATCAAAAACTGATAATTTAGTTTTCAGAATACGATTAGAGTTTTTTAAAAAATTTGTTTCAAACATTAATCAAAATGTAGACCTCATTCAATGGATAGGTAAATTGGCTGATGAAGACTACATTTATTATAGCTTTACCAAACCTAATGCTCAAGATACGTTTATAATCAAAGCGGAAAATTATATATATAATTATTTCAAGCCAAAATTCGTTCGTGAACAATTAATCAATTATTTCAAGGAGAAAAAATTTATTATTGAGCCTTTTCCAAAAGGTAATGACTTAAGTATTTATGAAAAAACAAGTGATTTTAATAATGAATGGAGTATTTATAGAAGATTTGATTTATTAATACGAGAACATAGAAAGGAAATTGCGTTTAATATAGGAAGTGAAAATACGTTAATAAGCAATCAAACACAATATTTTAAACAAAGTGATCGAATCACTATTTTAGATACTAACGACAACTTTATTAAACCGCTTGCAGGCAAGGAAAACATAAATAATTGCAGAATAATTGCAAATCGAGAAAAGCGAATAGAATTAGGAGTTAATAATGATCCCCGGAAATTAAATTATAAAAATTTATTTGATCAATTAACTACATTTTATAACTCTCAACTTCTCAATCTGAACAAGGATACCTTCAAAATTGAAGCTGGTGGTATGAAAAATGTTGAACAACTCGATTTGAATAGGGTAAACATTAATGAAAATCAAATGCTCTTCGGAAAAGAAAGAACAGATATAAATGCTGTTACCGGAATGAGAGATTATGGTATTTATAAACCCTCACCTAAAGCTACTGATGTTAAGTTCATTTTTATATATGAAAACAGTGACGACGCCAATCAATTATTTCTTTATTTAAAAAATGGATTAAAACATTACCCTGGGCTTTGGAGCTATATTGGTATTCCAATTCGTTTGTCCGATTTAAAACTTAAATATACCGGTGTAGATGATTTAAAAAATAATATAGATTCTTTTATACAAGAGAATCTACCAAATGATTATTATAGTGACCTTTTTGCAGTAATAATTAATCCTAATAGTAGTCAAGAAAAGGAGGAAATAGATGAAGATGAAAGTCCAATGTATTATAGTGTCAAGAAGAAGTTTTTAGAAAAAGGTATTCCGACTCAATTTATTCAAGACAAGAATATACATTCAGGAAACTTTCATTATTTTTTACCAAATATTTCTATTGGAATCTTAGCTAAACTTGGAGGGATTCCTTGGCGATTAAAAACTAAAAAAAATAAGGAATTGGTTGTCGGTTTTAACCAAAAGAAAATTGGTGAAAACCGATTTATTGGAAGCGCCGTCTTCTTTTCTAATGACGGCGAACTTGGAAAAACTTTCGGTTTTCCTGAAGCAGCTTCCGAAACAACCTTGATAGGTAATCTTAAACTTTCTATTGAAAAATATATTAGTCAAAATCAATCACCGCCGGAAAGACTAGTTATTCATTATTATAAACCACAGAGTGGAAAGGAACAAAAATCTATAGAAGATCTAATCCAAAAAGAATTGAGGTTGAATATCCCATTTGCAATAATTGAAATTAATGATAGCAAATCTCAAATTGACATTTGTTTTGACAAAGATTATAATATGGGAATGCCAGAAAGTGGTACATATGTTCGAGTTAGTAAAACTGAATATTTGCTTTTCAATAACACACGGTATGAAAAAAATCCATTGAGAAGTGTAAATGAAGAGCTACCTATTAAAATTGCCATACATTTCGCTGATTCAGGAGGGTTTTCTCACAAAGACTTGATAAGTCAAGTTTATGAATTTTCCAGACTGTACTGGAAAGGCCTAAAGCAAAGAAGTCAACCTGCAACTACTATTTATGCTAAACTAATTGCAGAGTTTACCGCCAATTGCAACGGTAATTTGCCAAATAATGAGACTGTTAATACCACACCTTGGTTTTTGTAATGAATGTAACCGAAGCTATAAATAAAAGTGTATTTTTCCTAGGTGCTGGAGCATCTTACGATTCTGGCTGTAAGTTGTCCTCAGGTATGTTAGAGGATCTTAAAAGAAAAATCGTTAGTTCAAATGATGAAACCTTTAATACCCCAGAAAAAGAAGCTTTAAAATTCCTACTTTCCTGCCTAGAATACCATAGTGAATGGCGAACTCTTGAAACCTCTGAAAACTTTAAGTTTACACCTAATATAGAGGAATTGGCTCTTCTAATAAGAAGAGTAAAAAATAGAGAAAACTTTCTCCCGTATCCAATAACTGGTAATTGGGCGGATAAACTTGTTCTTTTAGAATCCCAATTTGAATCTCTCCCAAATGAAGATAAATACGGAAACACACTTTTTAGTTCACTTGACAAGAAAATAAAATCCAAACTTTTAAAAGAATGGCTCAAGCCCGGTGACTGCTCTTTTCTTAGTCCTTTAAAGGATTTTTTTCAGCACTATCCAAATAATCCCTTTAGAATGGATATTTTTTCGCTGAATAACGATATGGTTATAGAAAACTATTTTTCTGAAAATCTAAATAAGCCGTGGAGAGGTTTTGCAAATGGAAATTGGGTCGGTTGCGAAGAAGAAAAATTCCCAAATGATTTTGGCAGAATTAATTTATATAAATTACATGGATCATTAGATTGGGTAAGACTTGAAACAGGCGAATTCAAAGAGGAGGAAAATATAGGGGAAAATGAAAAAGAACATATTGAATCAGAGCATTCACCTTATTTGATTTTTGGGCAAGGAACTAAAACCTTTTCTGTAGAACCTTTTTTTACTTTAATTAATCATTTAAAGAAAAAACTAAAGGAAAAGGACTACGTCTTTATTATAGGTTATAGTTTTTTTGATCCATACGTTAATAATCTTTTAATTGACGCCGTAAAAGGGACTTCTAAAAAACTAATAATCGTAAATCCTGCATTTGGCCCGGAACAACTAAAGATAGTTGGAGAGAAAGGAAAAGAATTAAAAACCAAAGACGAATTTCTAAGAATATTATATCCAGATGGCGTTACAGATAAGAATCTTGCAAATTACATTGAAGATATTCAAAAGAACTCCTTCTACTCTGAATTGCCAGAATTCAACATAAAACAAATAAATGCTGAATCCTTAGAATTTCTACCAATAGGAACAAAGGACTTTTTAAATACATATTTCAAAAATGGGGCAGAAATATTTATTAAACTAATTACGGAATATGAAGATAAAAGAGCGAAAGAGCTTCCTTTTTAAAAAGAAAATGCCCTCAATTCAACTACATCAATATATCCAGACAACCACTATCACACCCCCATCAACTGCCTAAAAATCCCTTCTGCTAATTCGGCTATCTTTTCATTCGAATCGCATCGTTCCAAATCTGCTCCCTGTTCAATGAGCTTGTAGTAGATTTCAAAGTTATGTTCCTCTTCAGGGATTCCCATTAAAGAAAAAATCACTTTTGCATTGCCTAAGGGATAGTGGTTCGCCGGAACATGTAGGCGATCCAGAGTGTTTGTCAAGCGGGAGATCTTGATATCGTCTTTAATCAAGCACATAATGTTTGTTTTCATATCTTGACGGATTTGTCACAAATATATAAAACTTGACAAATCCGTTACATTGTTTGCGGGATTTTTTCTCGACACTTGTTAGATGGAAAAGAATCCTGATTTAATTTCTTTGGGTGCTCGAATAAAAGAGGTTCGTTTAGCTAAAGGAATGACACAATTTGAACTGGCTTCTGCATTGGGAAAAGACCATAGCTCTATTGCCAGAATAGAAGCAGGTAGAATTAATCCAAGTTATTTATATCTGAAAGAATTAGCTAAGGGTTTGGAGGTTCCTTTGACGACTTTGCTTGATTATTAAATTGATTCCGAATTGACGTAAATAGCTTGTACCAGTACTTTGGGTCTTCCTAATGTTAGCGCAAATAGCAGGGAAAGGAACTCCAACCATCCTAAAAACATCAAAAATAAATGTTGCAAAATTCTTTAGCCATTCAAAATCGACATGAAAGATTCATCAGAACAGTTTGTGAAACAGAAATTGTCTATGGATTGGAAAACGAGGAAGGATTTGCTTCTTCAAGTTCGGTGCATTTCGAAGATGAGGAAGAAAATCCAATTAGAATTATTTGTTTCTGGGCAGAGGAAGTATTGGCAAAATCTTGTATAAAAAGTGATTGGTCCGATTATAAAATTGCTAAAATAACTTTATCCGATTTTATTGAGAATTGGTGCGTTGGAATGGAGGAAGACGGTCTGATTGTGGGAACTGAATTTGATCAAAACATGTTCGGATACGAGGCAGATCCCTTAGAATTAATCCTTGATTTAATCATTGAACTCGAACGCACCAACAAAGAATTGCATTTTAAAAAATTTATAGATCTTGTGGATATAAAAGATCAGGTCAAAAGGATACTAGAAGAATGAAACCCCTGGTTAGCACGAGCCTCAAAGTCGGTGATCAATATCTTGGAAATCGATTTGACAGGAATATGATTTCCGTTAATTTAGCACAGCACGAGCCAGAGGCTCGCGCTAACTAGGGGGGTGTATAAACAAGTTATACTCAATTACAGAAAGTAGAGAAATATGATAAATAAAGAAAACCATAAAAAGATTTCCAAAATAGTTTTGACGCTCTGTTTAACGGGTACTATTGTACTTACATTCATATGGTTGGCTAATTTGTATTGTATTATCTGTGACCATTCACCAAAATGGATCGTAATTTGGTTTGCAGTATCTATAACAATGTACATAGGTTTTAAAATTTATGGGAAAAAGCTTTGAGAATATTAAGAATGTCCCCAAGCTGGTTCCGGATTGCGCTAGATATTGTATTTTAGGTACGCATGTAAATAAGTTAGCAACCCCCGATGAAACGAATTAGATACTATATCATCTTGATTCCTATACTAACGGCTTGCTTAAGTCCACGGTATAAAGTCACTGAAAACAGGTTTAAAAGTAACCGGGAATTATGGGCCTTGACACTATCGGAATTGAAGGTGGATTCGATCAACCAAAAAGGGTTTCCCGCTAAATATTCTGTTTTAAGAGAATTTGACGCAAGACAAATGGGTGACCACAAATACGACGATACCATTAAGGAGTATGGATATAATTGGAAACCCCAAAAAGAAATCTCATTTAATAAAAAAAGCAACTACTATTGCTGGTATGATTCATCTAAATCTAAAAAAGTTGATACGTTACCCATTACTTTTTTTCAAAAGGACACCTGGTATCTTTTGACAAATTGGCAACCAGCTTCTGCGGGAGGAGGAATCTATCATTTATTTGTGTATGTCAATGAAAAAGGAGCATTTGAAAAACACTTTGACATTCAGACAGGATCCTGGTAACGAATCCGGCAGACTGGAAATACATTTTAAATTAATTTAGCACGAGCCAGAGGCTCGCATTAGCTTGGAAAAACAAGCTGCCAGCCAAGCGCAGCGTATTTGGAAAAAATAGACTGAAATAGTACTTTAATAAAAATGAAAGAAGAAATGGCTCAGGTTGATATAATCAGAAACGGAATTATTGACAAACTTCTCACCATATCAGATAAAGAGTATTTGATGGCTTTGCTTCGTTTGGTTAATAACAGTGCTGTACCGAACGAGAAAATCAAATTAACCAAAGAGCAAAAGCTGATGCTTGAAATGAGCGAAACGGACATTCAGCAGGGTCGAATGATCTCTCAAAGTGATTTGGACAAAAATGACCTTGAATGGCTAAAAGGAAGTAGTCTGGACCGAAACCGCTGCAAAACAACGTCGTGAGATCTTAAGATACTGGACTGAAAGAAATCAAAGCACCAGTTATGCGGAGAAATTAATTGAAATTACCGCAAAACATCTAAAAGTGATCACCAAAAACCCGGAAGCATTTAAGGAAAGTGAACTAAATAACATTCGCGAATCTGCAATGGGTCACTTCAGTCTATACTACAAAATTACACCTGATCAACTAATCGTTATGGCATTCTGGGATAATCGGCAAGATCCAAAGAAATTATTGAAGGCCATTAAGTAATCCCCCTTGGCGCGAGCGTGTGACCAAACTGTTTGTAAAATCTATTTGACAGGAACATGATTTAGATTAATTTAGCACGAGTCAGACCCCGAATGGTCGGGACAGGAGAACTCGCGCTAACTTGTAAATCTGAGCGATCAGCCTTCGAATACGATAACCACAATACAGACAATACCTACCCCATGATAAAAAGGAGTATTACACTATTATTAATCATACTGTCTTCTCTGGATGCAAGAAGTCAGAACACACTAATTTTGGAAGCATCAAAAGACACATACATCAATACAGTAATTGCTGACCAATACCAGGGACAAGTCCAAAGCCTTATTGCAGCAGGCTGGACATATGGAGGCGTTTATGGCCAGGGACGCAGCCTTTTAGGATTTGAATTATGCCCATTACCTGATAATTTCGTTTTAGTCAGCGCTACTTTATATTTATCCCATGATTATTCAGCTTCGCATGCCGGTCATACTACTGACGGCTTAAATAGCGCAAAACTTTATCAAATAACGAGCTACTGGGATGAATCAACTACCTGGTCAAGCCAACCCTCGTACAACGCGGCATCCTTTTCCAGTATTCCCGGTTCGACCTCTTCAACTCAGAACTACGCTATCGACGTAACCGGAATTGTTAGTAATGAAATCAGTTCATCCAACGAAGTTGATTTCTACTTTGCACTCGATGAAGAAATTACCTATAGAAGTCTTGTTTTTGCCTCCAAAGATCATCCTGATTCAAATGTCAGACCTAAATTGGAACTTGTCTATTACACAGATACTACATGGTGCAACAACCCTCCAAGTATACCAGACACAACAGATTCTACCATTCATGTTACAAATTGTATGGATAATTTTACCATCCCGAATATATTCACACCAAATGGAGATTTGGTAAATGACTATCTGGAATTGAATTCAGAGTGTCAGCCATCTTCATTTCACATAGACATATTAAACCGTTGGGGGAATTCAGTTTTTGAATCCGATGATTATGGGTTTACCTGGAATGGTAAAAACAAAAATACCGATGCTGATTTATCTGAAGGAGTTTATTTCTATCGAATAATTGTATCTGATGAACAAGGTGAGATTGTTAAAAATGGATTTGTTACCTTGTTAAGATGACGTCCAAGCTCGCCCAAAAGCTGGCGCGTGTATGTAAGACTCATAAGAATTGAAATTCAATCAACTAAAATTGAACTTATACTTATAAACTGATGAATAAACTTATAACAATATTGTCTATAGTAGTTTTGATCTCTTGTGCGCAAAATGAAAGTAAGGTGAAAAATCAATTATTCAAAAATACAAGGAGATTGATTTTGAAATGCTACCGTCTATTTCGGGAATCGACACAATTGAATTTAATAAAAACATTGTAGCAGTTGGAACTAACAAAAAGATAAATTCACTTGCAAATTGGATTAAAATAGATGATGATGGAAAAATGCTGCACTATTTAGTGGAACAAAAGAAAGTACGTGGTTTTAAGATCCATGAATTAAAGATTTTTAATGCTAAAAAAGATTTGATTGCGAGTAAAATACTTGAAGACACGAACTATGTATTTAAAGCACCCGAACGACGCACGAGTATTGCATATCGAATTTCAAACTGGTTTTATATTGAAACAGGACTAAAATCAGCGGACTCAACTATTCTAATTAAATCCGAAAAATTTGAAGTTCATAGTTTACTTGATAAGAGCTATGATGAGCTTTACATGAAAATCGAATAATTAAAATATGCATAACAGTAACACAAGCTGTTAACCAGGAGATTCACCGGCAGGTGCGCGATTAATCGGGAATTAATCACAATTCACACCCAGACTTAATTTCTACCACAAATGCACAAATTTTGGCTCGGCTACCGCACTCGGTTTTTGAACCGTTCAAACGCAATTTATCCGTGTTTACTGGGTAAAGAGGCGACTGGTAAGCGCCTCCGATATTTGCGCATTTGTGGGAAAATATAACACCGTTTGTATTATAAAATGGTTTGGGTGCGAATAATACATATATCCCGATTAATCGCGCACCTGCTAGTTTGTAAATCAATTTGATGGGAACATGATTTCCGTTAATTTAGCACAGCACGAGCCTGAGCCTCGCGCTAACTTGGGGCGCCTGTCCGAAAAAAAAGAAAGTAACCTTTCAGCAATTAAACGTTATGCGGTTCTTATGAAAGGATTTACTTCACTCTGTTATTGCTTATTGGTTCTTCCGGTATTTTCTCAAAATAAGATTTCAGAACAGGAATTGAAACGATACGAATGGATTGTTTACAACAAGAGCATTGACGATTCATCCGAAATTTTTAGTGCTGACACACTATTGCTAGCCAAAGCTTATGAATTGGAATCATTGGAACAAATAAGCGGGGAAGATGGTCAGCGTATTGACGAACTGTATTCTAGAAGCTGGCGAATAGATTTCGTTCAGGATGAATTAGATGTAAACGATCAGATCAACGAATTTTACGTCTTTTTTATTGACCTGCGTAAAGCTGCAATTCGCCGGAGTATGGAAGTTGACAGCATAACCTATCAGTTGCTGCTTCAAGACCCAAATACCGTAACATCCAGAACGGCTCCCGTTTTATTGGAACTGGAGCAAATGCAGAACGGCGATGTAATTCAGATGGTGGATCCGTTTCACAATCAATTCTATTACATCGAAAAAACTGGGAATAAATTACACGTGCTAAAAAACCTGGCCAGACGTTATATCCATGAACCAAGAGGCCTAAACAGCGGATTCTGGACTTTCTCGAAAAGAAACCAGCTGATGACTTTTAGCGATGAGGCCGGAAAAATTCATTTTCTTTTTCGGGTAGAACGCATCGATCACATTCGAATTCGACTGATTCATACACTTCATCCAACAAAAAAACAATAAGGTATAACAAACCTTCAAAAGGCTCGTAGATACGTGAGATTATCTTGTAAGGACCTTCACATGACTTTGTAATCCCGCGAGATTGCTTTGTAAGTTCAAGAGATTGACTTGTAAACCCGTGAGATCGTCTTGTAAACGCCGGAGATGGCTTTGTAAGTCCGCGAGATTACCTTGTAAGCCCACGAGATTGCTTTGTAAGCCTGTGAGATTGTTATGTAAAGCGCGAAGATGGCTTTGTAAGCACAAAAGATTGACTTGCAACAGCTTCACACGTCTTTGTATATGCGGGAGACTGAATGGGATGACCGAAAGATCGCTTTGTAAGTTCGTGAGAACCTATTCCGACAGTTTGAGATTGGTTCCGGATTGCCCTATAAATTGTATTTTAGGTGCGCACATCTAAATAAGTTAGCACTCATCTTAAAAACCACCATGAAACAGATAATTTACATATTGCCTTTTTTGATTTTAACAGCTTGCGGACAATCAAAATCCGAACGGGTTTCGAATCGTGTCTCGAATACCTCTCCTGCCCCTGTTCCAGATACAACAGCTGTTAATACTCAACAAAACCCGGCAGAAGAAGATCCCGGTGAAGATTACAGGAACCAAGCTTTAAGTGAATTTGAAAAAGCAAGAGTATACAAATTGACAGACACACTGGTTGCAGACTATAACGGAGACGGATTTTCAGACAAAGCTTTTTATCAAAAAGAAAAAGAAACTTCCGGTATAATAATCAAACATGGTAAGACAAACGAAGAAGTTAGAATTGGTTTTGGTAAACCATTCGCACATTTCACAGAATTTGGCTGGGTTGATTATTGGGGGATTGTAGAAGACAAAGAAACCAGCGAGGCAACATTTACAGAGGAAGGTGATATTTTAGGAAGTAAAGACATTAAACTTCAAAATCCTTCAATCGCTTTAGGCGCAAACGAAATTGGTGGCGGATTAATAACCTTTTTGAATGGAAAATATGTGTGGATACATCAAACTTGTTAATCCTTAATAGCGTGAGCACTTGTTCCCAAACTTCCCGATCAAGCTATTAATTGTATTTTATATTAAGTTTGCGGGCATTGCATAAGCACACAATAAGATGAACGAAATTATAGAGTATACAAACAGGGTTTCCCTTTGTTAGCGCGAACGTCTCGTTCGTGCTACTCTATTCAACACTCCCGGATTAGTTCCGGATTGCGCTATAAATTGTATTTTAGGTAGGTATAAATAAGTTGAAATAATTAACCTCCCATGGATATAGCATCAAAGAACCTAAAGAAATTAAAAACTGAAAAATCATTTGTAGACATTTTTACCGATTTGTTTAATGAATCTTTTTATGGTTTCATTCGACAATTTAATGACCATTTTCTTCTTCTTGAACATTACAATGATGATGGATTATTCAATGGAATTGTTGTTTTCAAACGGGAGGATATCACAAGAATCAAGTGGGCAAATAATGACCTGACTAGTGTCCACAAGATCATCAATAAACACGATCAGGAAAAAAATATCAAGTCAATTAAAATAGATTCCATTGAAGTAATTTTAAAATCAGTTAATAAAACATTTAAACACGTCAATTTACATATTCAAAATATTGATAATGGAATGTGCATCATTGGAGAAATTGAAGAGATGGATGCTAATTCTATTGTTATCAAAGAATTTGGCACCCGCAGTTCATTAGACCGAGGAAGAATCCTATTTGCAATTGAAGACATAACCAGAATTGATGCCGGTGGATTATATGAAAATGGATTAATGAAAGTTCATAAAAAGATTTAGCACAGCACGAGCCAAAGGCTCGCGCTAACTTGGGGACAGTTTGAGATCGGTTCAGGATTACTACGTATCAACATTGAACTCGAAGAAAAACTGTAATATTGCAGTTAATTACTAAAGTCAATGTCTAGAAATATCAACCACCAGGAGTCCATGCGTATTGCAGCTGAAAAAATGCGGCTAAAAAAAGAAAAAGAAGCACGCGAGGACAAAGAATTTTACGAACGAATTACCTCAGGGTGGCAATGGATCATCTTCAAACTGGTTGTCGTATTTTGTGCGGCGATGTTAGTGATTTCCATTATCGAGTTTTTCGTTGACGGCCCGACCAAAAGAATATCGGAAAAAGCCTGGAAAGTTGACCGGAACTGGGAATATACCTGGCACAAAGTACTGGACGTGGAAGGATATCAATTCACACCATCATTAGATGACTGGAGCGACCGGGTGGAAAACACGATGAAACTTACCTATTCTCCTGTTTTTCGAACGGGGAAGATGTTGAGCTACGATATTCAAGTCGGTGAATCCGGAATAAGAAAGCACGAAGAAATCAGGCAGCGGTCCACCTTTACCTGGTTTCCGGCATTTCAGCTTTTTCTGCTGATTCCAATACTCACCTTCCTATTCAGACGACAAAGCGCCTGGTTTAACTTTGCACGGGTTGCGTCCCTGATCATCGTGTTTCCCGGAACGCTGCTGATAATGTACTTTACGATGATGTGATAGTTCCTTTTGTTAACGTAAATGAGCAGGAAAATAAAATGAACATTAAGCTTAGACCCTGGACTTTATCGGACTTAGACAGTTTGGTCAAGTATGCCAACAATTGGAATGTTGCAAAAAATTTGACTGACAAATTTCCTTTTCCATATTCTGAAAGAAATGGACAGGCATTTATTGAGTTCGCAACCAAGGACGACCCTATTCATATTTTTGCTATTGACCTTGACGGACAAGTGGTAGGTGGAATTGGTATACACCCGCAAGACGACATCTATAGAAAAAATGCTGAACTTGGTTATTGGTTAGCAGAACCATTTTGGGGACAGGGTATAATTAGTAGCGCAATAAAACTTGCCGTTGACTTTGCCTTTGCGAACTATGCTATTGACCGCGTATTTGCAAGACCATTCGGGACAAATACCGCTTCGCAAAAAGTGTTGGAAAAGAACAACTTTATTTTAGAAGGACGTTTTGAAAAAGTGCTCATAAAGAATAACGAATATTTGGATGAGCTTATTTATGCTGTAAGGCGTGAAAATTGGCTGCGATAGTAAAAGCCAATGAATTCCCTAAGTTAGAACGAGCACTTATCCCAACATTGGTGATCTTCTTCACGATGTCTTAATAATCAATAGGATGAACAATAAAAGTTGGATATTCTTTGCGTACTCAGCGCTCTTTGCGGTAAAAAAGAAATCACGAACCCGGAATTCCACTTTACAGCCTCTATCGACCGCCCGGCACGATTATCAGTGCTTTCCTCACAAGCACAAAATATCAAAAGACAAAAACCGCTAATTTCGATTCATGTTTCGCAGCATAAGAAACTTATCACAATAACGAATCAGAATGTTCCATGAAAGCGTACACCAAAACCAAATACGGAGGACCTGAAGTTCTTCGCTTAGAAGAGGTCGAACTTCCTGTTCCGAAGGATAACCAAGTGAAGATTAAAATCCTTGCAAACTCCGCTAACCCGGCAGACTGGCATATTATACGTGGAAAGCCTTTTTTTGCACGCTTCGTGTTCGGATTGTTCAAGCCCAAAGATAAAATCCCCGGAGCCGATTTTGCCGGAATTGTAACAGAAACGGGAAAGGATGTCACGGAATTCAAGATTGGTGACAAAGTATTTGGCGAATCACTTGCAGGCGGAGTTTTTGCCGAATATTCCTGCGTGAATGAAGCCGTTTGCGCCAAAATGCCTGAGGGAGCAAGCTTCCAGGAAATGGCATGTGTTCCCATTGCCGGATTGACTGCTTTACAGGCGCTCATCACTCACGGAGAACTGAAAAAAGGAGAAACCGTACTGATTAACGGCTCCTCCGGTGGTGTGGGCCATTTTGCTGTTCAGATCGCGAAAGCTTACGGTGCACATGTAACCGCGGTTTGTTCCGGGAAAAATGTGGATTTTGTACGATCTTTGGGTGCTGATAAAGTCATTGCCTATGATCAGGAAAACATTCATCGGCATACCGGGAAATATGATTTAGTTGTAGATACCAACGGAAACCTGTCTTTCAGCGATTACAAACGCATGGGCCGACGTGGTGTAGTGGTTGGTTTCACCACGATCGGACACATGATGTCTGTCTCATTGAAAAAAGCGTTCAGCAAATTTCCTCTAAGCCAGTTTACTGCCGAAGCCAATACAAAAGACCTGGAAATCCTGGCCGCTTTGGTCCGGGACAAGAAAATCGCTCCCCGGATAGAAAAAGTTTTCCCGTACCAGGAACTTCCCGAAGCAATAGGCTACATCGAAGCCATGCGGACAAGAGGAAAAGTTGCCATGAGCTGGGAAAACACGGATGGACATTTAAACTGATCAAAGCAAATTCCTCTTATTGACGCGAGCGTTTCACTTGTTTTATACATGCTATAAATTGTATTTTAGTAAACAGTATAAACAAATTAGCAGGGATTTGATCATGAACTTAGGAAAAAAAGCTGGGAATACTTTAATCAAATCGGCTTTGCTGATTATGTCTTGCTGCATAGTCCTTACAAGCTGCAGTGTTTTTCAAAAAAGCGCTAAAAAAGAATTGAATGACGGCTTCTACACCCAGCGCAACGACCATCAAAAAAAACGGGTTTATATCGACATCGTTGAGGATAACCTGCGCATTCACGCTACTAAAAGAGTAAACCGCCAGCTCATCGTAGACACCACCCTTAAAATGCTTGTCTTCCCGAAAGAAATGAAAGGTGCTTACGAGCAAATGGTGTCGTTTAATAAAGCATCGTTTGATATTGACTTTTTTACCATCCCTCTCAAACTCAGGCCCGGACAAAAAAGCGTTCCTGCGCAATTGAATGCGAACCTGAATGGCGCAGTGTATCTTGGTTTCAGAACAGACAAATATGTGTTGAATTATACCGCCAATCCTTTGGGGAAATCAAACAGGGATATCAATCATTTCGGGTTTTCAATCGGGGCCTTTACAGGTTTGGGGAACACCTTCATGTCGCCCACAAATACGGACAATGTATTGCAGCAGGAATATGACGGAATAGTTTGGAGTAAGGGTCTGGCAGGAATTTTTGCCATCAATCATTTTACAGTCGGGCTTGCTCTCGGTTTTGATAACCTCCTGGATAAGAATAACAACATTTGGATCTACGAATCAAAACCCTGGCTCGGGCTTGCATTGGGCTTGAACTTGAACTAAAAGCCCGCATAATAATCAAATACTCTTTGAAACAGCAGACTCGTTCCCCCAAAAGAAGTTGATCCGTAAGCTAGTGGAGACGATTTAATTCTCGGACTTCCATCGCTTAAGACGACAACGGATTCGTGATTCGCAATTAAGAATTAACTACCTTTACCCGATCCGCCGCTGCGGAATAATAATCAGGACGCTCATTTCAAAACAGCCAAATGCAAACCATTGAAAGCAGAAAATAAATATACTATATTCACTTTTCTAATTGCAGCAGTTTGGCTTGTAAACGGGCTTGTATGCAAAGTCCTGAATTTGGTCCCAAGACACGAACAAATAGTTGCACGAATTTTAGGTCCTGACTATTCCAGGACTTTCACAATTCTCATCGGACTCTCAGAAATTATAATGGCTATTTGGATTTTGACAAAGTTCCAATCAAGACTCAATGCACTTACTCAAATAATTGTGGTGGCAGTAATGAATAGTTTAGAGTTTATCTTAGCTCCCGACCTTTTACTTTGGGGCAGATTGAACTCCGTATTCGCTCTCTTATTCATTGGGTTTGTTTATTACAACGAATTTATATTGAACCCAAAAAAGAAAGGGAAAGTAAGATGAATTTCCTAAAGAATCACCCTTTTGCAGTGGAAGCCTGGTTTGACAGTTCGCTCGTTCTGACTTTTGCTGTTCCGAAAGAACAAATTCAATCCTTCATTCCCGAATGCCTGGAACTTGATACATTTCAGGATAAATGGGCTTTCATAGCAGTTGCAATGGTGCAAACAAAAAACCTACGTCCGAAAGGATTTCCCAAGTTTATGGGAAATGACTTCTTTCTGATCGGCTATCGCATTTTTGTGCGCTATACAAACAATGCCGGTAAGCGATTAAGAGGTTTATACATCCTGAAATCGGAGACAGATAAAAAGAAAATGGAATTACTGGGAAATGTATTCACGCATTACAACTACACCACAACCGATATTTCAAAAAGCACACAAGACAATTTAATCACGATCCGGTCCCAAAAATCAGACTTTGAATTGGTTCTGGAGCAAACAGAAAGTGAAATTCATATTCCGGAAGGCTCCCCTTTTACGGACTGGAAAGATGCGAGAAAATTTGCAGGACCTTTACCTCATACATTTACCTATAACAAGGAAGATAATACCGTATTGATTATTGAAGGTGTTCGCCAAAATTGGAAACCGGAACCTGTAAAAGTAAAAAGCTATCATTTTGATTTTTTAAATTCATTAAAGCTGCAGGATGTGTCTTTAGCAAACGCATTTGAAATCAAGAACATTCCGTATTATTGGAAAAAAGGTAAAATTGAACGATGGACTTAAAGAGACGAAAATTTCAAGGGGTTCTTAATATTTTAAGCTTTAACCGGCATTTTTATGTCTTAGGACTTACAACTCTTGTACTGATCATTGGAAGCCAATTCATTTTTCACTGGCCAGGCAGCTTATTGTGGGTAATTATACCAGCTTTCATTTACGGGCTTTTAATACCATTACTTGTTTCTGCGTACGTTTACGATTATTCCGGGTTTTACCAATTTGACTGGTTGGATCAATTGAAGATCGAAGACACAAAAGACAAATTTAATTTAAACATAAATGCCGGTTTTGATGAAACGAGTTATATCATCAAACAGGTACTTCCTCACTCTGAACTGCAAGTGTATGACTTTTACAACTCTAAACAACACACAGAACCTGCAATAGTGAGAGCCAGAAAAGTAAGTTTGACTTATCCCAATACGCAGCAAATAAGTTCAAAATCAATTCCATTAAATGATCATTCGGTTGATACTATTTTTTTATTGTCTGCGATACATGAAATTCGCAACCACGATGAGAAAGTGCTCTTTCTAAAGGAATGCCATAGGGTTTGTAAGCCCACAGGTAACGTAATAATGGTTGAACACTTGAGAGACCTTCCAAACTTTCTGGCATTTACTATTGGGTTTACACACTTTTTTTCAAAAGCCACCTGGAGAAAAGCATTTGCTGAAGCTGGATTTACTTCGTTTAAAGAAACAAAGTTTACTCCATTTATGTCGATTTTTAATGCACATACTTAATGGAGATCCACGTTAAAACAATCGGTATTATGCTTATTGTCCTGGCACTGGTTCATGGCTTTTTCCCAAAGTACTTTAACTGGAAAGAAGAATTGAAATCCATAAGTTTGATAAACAGGCAAATGATGATAGTTCACACGTTTTTTATCGCATTGGTGCTGCTTCTAATGGGTTTACTTTGTTTCACTTCAACAACAGAGCTATTGGAAACCAAATTGGGCAAAATCATTTCACTCGGATTCGGGATCTTTTGGTCAATGAGACTTTTCATTCAATTCTTCGGCTACTCAACTAAATTGTGGAAAGGAAAAGCGTTCGAAACGACAATACATATGTTGTTTTCCTTACTTTGGACATATCTTAGCCTGGTGTTTTTTTGGATAGCAATGCATTAGCATTCTCAAAGAATAAAGAAATTAAACTACCCAAACTTTCTCCTGCATAAACACCAATTCCCATGAAATCGTAACTTTACATTTCCGCCGCTGCGGAATAATAATCAGGACGCTCATATCAAAACGGCCAAATGAAAAAAGAAACTACAGCAAATAACACAACAGCGCTAGTCGAAGATGCGACACCGGACAGACATATAAAACCTGCCCATTTATCAGCGGAACCGCTATCACGTTTGGATACTCAGTCGGCGAAACCGCATCCCATCAGTAATTCCGATGTTCCTTATCGCGATCTGACGAATGCCGAAACCAAGCGGGCAAGCATCGAACAGCTTATCGATAAACTGGATGTGAAGCACAATCTGAGGTATCAACGAACAGCTGACGATACCTACTGCAATGTGTATGCCTATGACTTTTGCTATTTCGCACAAGCCTATTTGCCTACCGTTTGGTGGACAAAAGAATCCCTCGAAAAAATACTGGCCGGACAAGAGGTTGTGCCTGTGTATGACGAAACAGTTGCCCGTATCTACTCGAGTGCCATCCACGATTGGTTGTTACTGTGGGGAGCCAGTTTCGGTTGGAAAAGGATGACGGATCTCGATGAAATCCAACGGAAAGTAAACGAAGAAGGCGGGGTTGGGATCATTTGTGCCAAACGGAAAATCGTAGGCCTTTCCGGACATATTTCAGTTATTGTTCCTGAAACCCATGGTAAAAAAGCATACCGGGAAAATGGAGTGGTAATCTACCCTTTGCAGTCGCAGGCAGGAAAACTGAACTACAATTACTTTGCAAAAGCACGGAAAGACTGGTGGAGTCATGAGCGTTATTCTTCGTACGTCTTCTTTTACCATGATTAAACAAACAGTATCCATCCAAAACCCTTAATAATCCAAGACAATAAATGAACGCAAATCAGAAAAATAAATACTACTGGGGAATTGGATTGGAGAATGAAACCTACCTGCAATTCGAAGAATCACTCGTTGTTTCCGGTGCATTTATTCAGGAGAATATTGGCTGTGAACGCTACAGCATTGACTACAGAACCTGCTATAAATACGGAGTTCTGGCAAGTACCGTAGAAACTGCTTTCGATAAAAATAAAAAGTATACCGTAAGCCGGATGATCAATAGTCATTCACTGGATAAACTGGATCTGGAATACCAGCATAAGACTTTGGCAGGAACAACACCTCCGGAAGACAACCCGGAATATCTTGGAAAATCGGTCCTGGAGGCCTTTTTGGAGACCCAGCCTTACAATATCCAAAGTATGCTCACTCAAAAGAACAACCCGATGGGATCTGTGAACTTTGATGGCGACTCAATCGAATTCGTAACCAAGTACTTTGAAAACAGAACAGTATCGGATTCTTGTGATGAACTGAAAGCGACCAAGCAATTATTTATCGACAAACTGAACGAATCGGCTGTCCTTGACGGAAAACTGCATTTCCCCAATTACAACATCGGACTAAACATGTTCATGTCCAACCGGGAAAACCTGGTGCTGTTTAATAACGGTACCTACCATTTTCATCTTACATTGCCTACCCTGACAAAAAACAGCCGGATCGTGGATTACCCGGAATTTGACAGGATCCACGCCAATGCCATTTACCTGCTGCAATGGTTCGAGCCTTTGTTCATTGCAACATTAGGCAGCCCGGATATTATGGGAGTGATCAGCGAAAAGCATCACTTAAAAGAAAAATTCGCTTTGGGTTCCATGAGAAACGCCATGGCGCGCTATACCGGAGTTGGGACCTTCAACAAAGTCATGGCGAAAGGAAAAGTTTTGACTTACCCGGTAGAAGAATTCAGAAAGCTATTAAAGTTTACCAAAGAAGAAAACATTTGGTGGCGCGACCGGATTGAATCGGAGCTGGGCTATGAATTGCTTTCCGACGTCGGACTGGATTTCAACCAGGAAAAAATGTACCAGAGCGGGTTTGAGTTCAGAAGCTTTGACGAATTCCCTGCAAGCTATTTGAATGACGTGCTGCATGCCATTATTCTCATCTGTGAACACTCCTTACATCTCCCTGATGTAGCTTGGGGACATAACAGTGTGGTGTGGAACAGTTTAGTTTTCAAATCTTTGAAGAACGGCCATCTCACGGAAATTAACGAAGCAGAAAAGAAAGAGTTACTTGATTTATTACACCTGACTTCCCACCAGGCTGAATTTGCTGCAATCGGGAAGCTCGATGAATTTTTCTTTCAAATCCTTGCAGTACTGCATGAGAAATACAAAGACGAAAACGTATGCATCGATTCCATGGTCGGTGAAAAGACTACTGCGGCACCAAAATGGGATAATTTCAACAAATACCAGTCGGAGCAGCATCTGAAGCAGATTGAGGGGCTTGGATAAAGAATAGAATTTAAATGTTTGAGCGGTCGCAGTATATTTTCATACTTCTGGGTTTCTTTGTTCTATCCGGAATAGGAATGTGTTTTGGAAATCCCAAGGGGGTATCCTGGTTGGATTGGATTAACACAAACGGTCGATGGGCTTTACTTCTCGCTCCTTTATTATTTCTCTTCTTAGCCTTGCGTCAGTTGCGAATCTGGAACGTATCCGCAGGAGAAAACGAAATTTATCTCAAACGTTTTTTAGGCTCCAAAAAGATTATCCTTCAGAAAAAGGACATGATCTCATTCGATGTTGAATTGGACATCGATCCTTCGTGGATGAAAAATCCGCGCAATACCATTGTTGTAAAGCTTCAGACAACACAAGGAGAATTCACTTTTAATTCATCTGATTACAAGTTATTTGACAGCACCCTGAACAAATTATTCTCGCAAAACAAGGAAATGCGTACTCAATGCTTCGGGCAAATTTCAAGATTGAAAAACAAAGCGGGGATTTAACCTTTTTTGTCAGACACCACTTTAGCATTCGTCTGCTTTTTTTTGTGTAATTTTGCACAAACTAATCGAAAAGGAATGTCAGCAACAGCAACAGATCTTGGAATACAAGAAACATTAAAAACATTGGGAATCGAAGCGGTAAACCGCGGAGCTTCAACAGGAGGATATTGGTTTAATACACGTGGAGCTCAAATCGATTCGGTTTCGCCTGTAGACGGACAAGTAATTGCATCTGTTTCTTCGGCAACGGAAACAGAATACGAAGCAGTAGTTTTGAAAGCACAGGAAGCATTCAAATACTGGAGAATGATCCCGGCGCCTAAACGCGGTGAGGTGATTCGTCAGCTGGCTGAGAAAATTCGCGAGAAAAAACAGGCATTGGGTGAACTCGTTTCTTACGAAATGGGGAAATCATTGCAGGAAGGTTTAGGAGAAGTTCAGGAAATGATCGATATCTGTGATTTTGCAGTTGGTCTTTCCCGTCAGTTATATGGTCTTACCATGCACTCTGAGCGTCCGGGACACAGAATGTATGAGCAGTACCACCCACTGGGAATCGTAGGAATTATTTCCGCATTCAACTTCCCGGTTGCGGTTTGGAATTGGAATACAGCTTTGGCTTGGGTTTGTGGAGACGTTTGTATTTGGAAACCATCCGAAAAAACACCTTTGACAGCTATTGCATGTCAAAAACTGACACAGGAAGTTTTCGAAGCAAACGGAGTTCCTGAAGGAGTTTCCTGCTTGTTGATCGGGGATGCTGAAATCGGAAAATTGATGTCAAACGATACACGCATTCCGTTGGTTTCTGCAACAGGTTCTACCCGTATGGGGAAATTGGTTGGTGAAGCAGTTGGAAAACGTTTGGGTCGCCACTTATTGGAATTAGGAGGAAACAACGCAGTGATCATCACGGAAAGTGCTGATTTGAAAATTGTGGTTCCCGGAGCGGTATTCGGTGCAGTAGGAACTGCCGGACAACGTTGTACTTCCACTCGCCGTTTGATCATCCACGAATCTGTTTACGATAAAGTAAGAGATGCTTTGGTGAATGCATACAAACAATTGAAGATCGGAAATCCTTTGGATCAAAACAATCACGTTGGACCGCTTATCGATAAAGATGCAGTAGCTGCTTACCAGAATGCGTTGACACAAGTTGTGGAAGAAGGTGGTAAAATTTTGGTTGAAGGCGGAGTGCTTTCAGGTGAAGGATACGAATCCGGATGCTACGTGAAACCGGCAATTGCAGAAGCTCAGAATACTTTTAAAATTGTACAGCACGAAACCTTTGCTCCTGTTCTGTATTTGATGAAATACACAGGTGGTGTAGAGAATGCGATCGCTATCCAAAACGGAGTTCCTCAGGGATTATCTTCGGCAATTATGACAAACAACCTGCGTGAAGCAGAAGCATTCTTGTCTCAGGCAGGATCTGACTGTGGAATTGCAAACGTCAATATCGGTACTTCAGGTGCTGAGATCGGCGGAGCTTTCGGTGGTGAAAAAGAAACCGGTGGCGGGCGTGAGTCAGGATCCGATGCATGGAAAGTATACATGCGCCGTCAGACAAACACGATCAATTACACCGATTCATTGCCATTGGCACAGGGAATCAAATTTGATTTGTAAATCATTTTAATATAAACCACGTAGGGGCGCGATTAATCGCGCCCCTTTTTTATTACCTACCGGTCGCTTCATTTTAGCGAGACCGGTAGGCTCGCTTTAAATCTGTGCATCAGTGGGAGAAAAATAATAATACGTTTAAATTGTGGGTTAATCGCGCCCCTACGTGGTTTATCATATTTAATCAACCTCGGAATCCACAATCTCCACCACTCTTCCGACCAGTTTATCAACCGTCATAATTTTGATCCCATGTGGATGAGAAGGAGCGCTTGTGAGTAAGGATTTTACAATTCCTTCAGTCAGTTCTCCTGTTGCCTGGTGCTTCTTTTGAATAAACAAGACAAGCATTCCCGGTTTGATATCTTTTCGCTCTGGTTTCATGATCCAAAATTACGGAGAATTGAATCAATCTCAAATGAAAATAAACGCGTGTGAAATCATCCGAAAGTGATCTGGAATTCTTAAATATTTAATACTTTTAAAAGACAATCATTCGAATATGAAACCGAATCGGGTTAGCTGGTTTTTACCTGTAGAAAATTACATCATTCACACAAAATTAAGCGAGGAAGAAATCATTCAACGCTTAACCGAACTCACAAAGAATACAGGTAGTAAAAGCAATGCTTCTTTGTTTGGTTTAGGAACCCTGTTTGGTCAAAAAAGCGGTGGTCCTTATGAAGGGAAAATCCAGTCAAAAGAATTCAAAATAAGCCGAATTATTTCCTATCGGAACTCTTTTCTACCTGTAATAAAAGGTTCTATTTCCTCTTTTTTGAATCAGAGAGAAATAACAATTTCCATGGGGCTCAACCTGGTGGTTAAAATATTCACGATTGTTTGGTTCTCAATTGTTGCAATAAGTGCATTTTTCATCCTCGATAAATTTCTCCACACTAATGAAAACCCATTCCTGACGAACCTTTTCCCATTACAAATGGCCGTGTTTGGATACGTGGTAATGATTCTTTCATTTAAGTTTGAAAGCAGAAAAAGCAAGAAAGATCTGAAAAAATTGTTCGAAGCTGAAGTGGTCTGAAAAGCTTAATTTTTCATACTTTTAAAAGACAATCATTCGAATATGAAACCTAATCGAGTCAGTCGATTTTTACCTGTAGAAAAATACCAAATACAAACCAAACTAACTCCGGAAGAAGTAAAAGAGCGGGTTGCTTTGATCACAGCTTCAGAATACAATGGAATAGTATCCGGAAACACGTTCAAATTAAGCCGATCCATCAAATACCAAAACTCGTTTTTACCTGAAATAAAAGGAACAATTGCTAGCTATCTTGGAAAAACAGAGATTGATATTTCAATGAGTTTGAATCTCTATGTAAAAATATTCGTGATCGTTTGGCTTTCTCTCACAGGAATTCCATCAGCTATTATTCTTTTGGCACTGGTAAGAATGTTAATCCACTTTTACTTTAAAGGTTTTAGTCCGTTCCTGCTTATTCCGATCGGGATGTTCATTTTTGGCTATTTACTAATGCTTGTAGCATTTAAATCAGAAAGTAGGATAAGCAAAAAAAGATTGAATGTCCTTTTTGAAGCAGAACCAAAATAGACAAGTATATTTGAGCCGGAATGATAACTCAAATACTCAATAACGGAATTACTACTGAAAATTCGGATGCCCTGAATCGCAAGATCCGTATTGGAAATTTGATCGCTTTATTGACGGCTACGGTAATGTTTTGTTATACACCTGTATACGTTTATTACGAACAACCGGTCGGGATTCTCAATAACAGCTTTTTCTTTGCCGCAAGCATTATCACTTTTTACCTCATCCGTAAAAAAAAGTATTACCAGGCATTTTTCTTCCATGTTTGCTGTGGGTTTCTCTACTTTATTGAAGGAACACTCGCTTACGGCTTGCAAACCAATCTTCACTTCTATCTCCTGATCATGTGTATGATCAGTGCCGTGATGTTTGATCACCGGAAAACGATCCAGGGCTTCATTGCCTTTGCTATTCTTTCGTTCTTCGGCCTGATTTCATGGCTGCAGTTCCACAAACCCTTCATCTCTGTGCCGGAACAGTCCGAAACTATTCAAACTATTATCGGGAACGTCAATTTGCTGCTGCTCTTTATCATCAGTTCACTTTTCATCTTGTTCTTTAAGGAGGAAATGTTGAAATCGCAAAAACGGATTACAGAGCAGAAAGATCTGATAGAAGAGAAGAACAAAGATATTGTCGACAGTATCCAGTACGCACAGCGCATTCAGCTGGCTTTGCTTCCGAGCAGGAATAATCTGAAGGGAATGTTTCCCGGCTCATTCCTCTATTTCCAGCCAAAGGATATTGTAAGTGGTGATTTTTACTGGATCTTTCAAAATGAGGATTATCGGTTCGTTGCAGTTGGAGATTGCACAGGTCATGGAGTACCGGGTGCGCTGATGAGCGTACTGGGAATTAATCTCCTGAATGAAATTGTGGAGAATAAAGCGGTTTTTAATCCTTCGGAGATTCTCAGCGAACTGCGTTCGGGAATTATTGCTGCCTTTGACAAAGAAGGCAAAAGCAGTGAGTATAAAGACGGAATGGACATTTCAATCCTACGCATCAGCCGGAAAACAAATACGTATGTCTTGGCTGCTGCAAACAATCCAGTCTATCATATTTCCGGTTCCGGATTGGAAGAACGAAGCGCAGACAGGCAGCCGGTCGGATACTCCCATGAATTACGACCTTTTACCGACCAGGAATTGCCCTATCAAAAAGGCGATCTTCTTGTTTTGTTTACGGATGGTTTTGCAGATCAGTTCGGGGGACCGAAAAACAAAAAGTTCCGCTATAAACCTTTCAGGGAAATCCTGGTTCAGGGACAAAATGAAGATCCGGAAAAGATCCTTGCTGCAACTTTTGAATCCTGGAAAGGCAGTTTGGAACAAGTCGACGATGTATGTGTATTAGGTATTCGTTTGTGACTGTAGTTAGGCCCATTACAAAGAATAATTCAAGTATGGATAAGAGTCCGCCGCGGCGGACGAAGACTGAGGCTCTGTCTCACTCGATCCGAAGCGATCATTTGTTTGATCTGCTTTGGTCAAGACAGAAAACCGAGGGATATAACTACTATATTCCATAGTTAAAGCATATTTATAGCATGGATTAAGCATGGATACCCCACCTTTTAACCTACGAAGCTCGAAAGAGCGCTGAAAGCCCTAACCAAAGCGTCAGTGTTGAAAACCTTGACCATAGCGTCAATGGAAGTAGGGAATAACCTGCGAAGTCGACGACGAAGTAGGTTTCGCATTCGTAGCGACTACAAAGTCTGCTACTGTCACCCTGAGACGTAGCGACTGTAAAGTCTGCTACTGTCTCCTTTTTTAACTAAAGTGATTTCAAATCTACTTTAGTCTTTGTTAAATCTTCTAACTTTACACAAATTCTCAACCGTGAAAATCGCTTTCTTTAATCAAAAGAATCAGTTCAAAAAGTATTTGGAAGAACTCAAAAAAGTTCCTGTGATGACTTACGAAAAAAGTCAATTGGTCGAGAAAGTCAGTTCCATCGAAATTCATAACTGTTCCAATCTGAAAGACCTTGATTTAGCATTCTTCTTTGATTACCGGATTTTCCCTGAAAACATTCTTTCAGGCTATCCGCAATGGAAAGACGAGCAAAGAGCTATGAGATCGGGCGATACCATTCTACAACAGGTTTATCTCCCACCCATTCCGAAATTTTCTCAAAAAGCACTTTTCGGAGTTCGGATTAAAGAGGTGATTAATGAAGAAAAAAGATGTGGTTTCAGTTATGAAACTTTGAAGGGGCATGTTGAATGCGGAATTTCCTATTTCTTAATGGAAGAAGCGAATGGAAAAGTCCTTTTTAAAATTCAAACCTTTTCCAAGCCGGGAAATTTCTTCACGCGCTTACTTGGTCCCGTTTTCTCCATTCCGTATCAGACTTACTGCACAATAAAGGCATTAAAAAATGTCAAAAGAATACTCGAAACCGAATCACTTTAAGCAATGAAAAAAATATTCCTGCTCTTCTTTATTCTTATCGCCACGGGTACGGTGGTGTTATTCCTTTACCGGAAAAATGACCAGCCAAGCCGTACGTATGAGATTGGGGAACGCTTGGACAGTTTAAATCATGTAATAGTTTATTACAATGGCGGAATGGGAAATGTCAGCGGAAGGAACACAGCACCTGACGGATACAATATCGGTTTAAAATACCAATGTGTTGAATTTGTTAAACGCTACTATTACGAGCATTACAAGCACAAAATGCCGAATGCGTACGGGAATGCCATCGACTTCTTTAATAAAGCCCTGGAAGACGGGGAATTGAACGCAGACAGGGACCTGATCCAATATACCAATCCCAGCAGGAAAAAACCTCAGGTCGGCGATTTGATTATTATGGATGCAACCTGGACCAATGAGTACGGACATGTTGTGATCGTTTCCAGGGTTTCGGACGATGAGGTAGAGATCATTCAGCAAAATGCAGGAAATCCCGATCATCCGAGAGACGTATACGATTTGGAATTGAATGACGGCTTATGGGAAATCGACCATTCCAGGATTTTGGGCTGGCTGCGGATGAAATAAGTAGGGATATGATTAAGGAATTGATCACTCCGATAACTATAGGGATCACACCCACTCTTCTTTTCTCCCGCAAATGCACAAATTATTGGCTCGGCTACCGCACTCGCTTTTGAACTATATGAGCGATAACTTATTAGTCTATAAGGGAGGCGACTGGTAAGCGCCTCAAACATTTGCGTATTTGCGGTAAATATGTTTTTGTATTATTAAGAAAGGTTTGGGTGCAAATAATATATATATCTACTTGAAAAGCGTATCCTGGAAAGAGATCGTATAGTTCCTTATCTTAAACCTCAAATCAAAGCTTCTTCCGGAAGTTTCCTGCTCTGTTTCCTCATCCACCAGTTTTTCTTTGACCCGGACTACCAAATCTGTTTTTTCAGCACGGTAATTAAAATCTCTTTTGAAACAAATGACCTGATCAATCCCTTCTCCGCAATCACGGGATACAAAATGAAACGGATCGCCGCTTTTACGAATTACTTTTCCCCCGGCTGTAAAAATCAAAGGTGAATCCTCACAATATCCGCTTCCACTCAATTTCTGTGAAACGAGTACATAGTTTCCGGCTAAAACAACTAATTTCTCCAAATCGTAAGAGCAGTCTCCGCTCAGTGCCGGGATAACTCCCTGCCGGATCATTTTGAATCGTTGTTCGTTCTCCTCCTTCAGACAAAAGAAAGGATTCGGATCGTCATCTTCTCCCAGGTAACAGCTCGCAATCCAAACATACTCACCCGATCTCACAAAGTAGGCTAGTGTATCTTCTTCGTCGTAACCGGAAAAGTCGTATTTATCCAGAACCTTTAAGGAAAAATTGTTGTCGAGTCTTTGCAGTTCTTTGGCATTCAAATAACCTTTTTGTTCCTTGAGCTTCTCAAAGAGTTTTCCATCATTGATCTTCTTCTGCTGCTTGGGACTATTGCAGGAAACGATCAGTGCAAGAACCAATAATCCGTAAAACCATTTCGTTTTTCTACTCATTTTTGATAGTTGGACGTATCCCGATAGCTATCGGGATTGAATTTTGAATTACTCTTTCTTTCCACCTGCCAGTTTAAAACTTATCCGGTAATAAAAGATCGGAAGGAAGCCCAATTGCGTTTTCTCTGCCAAAGGTTCCTTACTCGGGTCAGCTAAATCAGGCGCATACGCCAAACCTAAAATATTTCGCGTGTTTAGAATATTCACCAAATCCAAACCGATCTCGTGCGTAACTTTGCGTGCATTCATCTTCCAGCTGATCTTCAAATCGGCACGGAAGTAATCTTTGAACTGACGGGTATTGAACAGGGAATCACTGAAGATCAATTCTTTCTGGGCACTTGTTTCCGGCAAATTGATGTAGCCATAACGCTTCCCGCCGGCAACGGTTATTTTTCCGCCCAAACCGATTGTGTGTTTCTTTCCTTTTCCAAGTTGAAATTCTTTCCCAAACAAGATATTCGCAGTGTACAATCCATTGTAGCTGGTATTGCGCTCAATTCCGTCACTTCCTTTATACTTGCTGTCGTAGATAGAAACGGTTGTCAGGATATAAAAGCTTTTGTCGAAGAATTTTTGAAGGGTCAATTCCAATCCGTAATTCACACCTGTTCCTGTATTCTTCAGGGTATCCGGGAAGAAACGCGCAAATCCGCTTCCCTGGTTGATCATGGAAAAGGATGAGGGCTGAACCGTTACCGGAACTTCATACAGGTATTGGTAGTAAACTTCTGTTTTGAACTGGAATCCTTTTTTAAAATTCTTTTCATAGCCCAAAGCCGAATGCATCGATTTGGTGAAACCCATCTTCCTATTGTGGTAGACCTTGTTCCCGGACGGATCGTCCAAATGATAAGTGTATGTGTAATAAGGTTGGGTTTGACTATGCAATCCAGCTCCGGCGAATAATTTCTGATTTCCTTTCATCACCCATTTCCATCCCAAACGAGGTTCAACCGGGCTAAGTGCATTGCTGAATGAATAATACTGCGCATGTAAACCTGCAGTAAAATCCATAGTTTCCGTAATCCGGTATTTCCATTGGAAGAAAGGCTGAATTAAAATTCCTCCCTGCCCTTTGTAATCCCAGCGATTGATAAATTGTGTTCCGGCAGTATTCAAAACGCTGTCTCTCATATTGAATGTGAGTACATCTGCGTTCAACCCTGTTTTAATGATGTGTTGCTTTCCAATTTTGTGATTGATGCTGAACATGCCCGAATACTTCGAAATATCGAAATTGTAACCCATAATCCGGTAAATACTGTCCACGCGTATATGAACCTTGGCCTCGCCTCCCTCATAAGTTGTGTCCAATGAACGGTTCAAGAGGTCGTGGTGCGAATGCTGGTTTTCGATACTTGCAGAGAAAGTAGTTGTCAGGAAAGTACGTTCGGAAAGTGATTTCTTATAAGTCAATCCGGCAACAGCCATCCCGGTTCCAAAATATTGATCGCGGTCTCCTTCTCCGTAAAGCTCCTTTGTATAGTCAGTTTGTTCGGAAACCAGGATCTTGATGTCGCTCTTCCCTCCCATTCCCCAAAGAGAAAGCTGACCTCCTTTTTTCATGGGGAAATTGAATTTAAAAGCACCGTCTCCATAAACCGGAACGGCATCTGTTCCGATACGGATTCCCATAAACTGGAACAGGCTTAGAGTAGAATAGCGGCCCATGATCAAATAACTCGCATTTGATTTTTTACTCAAAGGACCTTCTGCTAAAACTTCCGTTCCCAGGAATCCGAACTGGCCTGTAAATTCGTGCTGCTTTGAATTCCCGTTACGCAACTTCAAATCGAAGATCCCCGAAACAGAATTTCCATACTCGGCAGGAAAGGCAGACATAAAGAAGTCTGAATTCGCTAAACTTTTGTTATTGATAATAGAGACTGGTCCACCGGAACTTCCTGAAACGGAAAAATGTGACGGATTCGGAATATCAATTCCTTCCACTTTATAAACGATTCCAAGCGGGGAATTTCCACGAACTACAATATCATTCCGGGAATCATCGGCACCCTGGACTCCCGCAAAATTACTTGCCATCCGGGCAGGATCTCCCCGCGACCCGGCATAACGTTCGGTTTCTTCAACTGAAAATTGCTGGGCGGAAACAGTTGCCATTTCATTTTTTACTTCTCCGGGTTTTTGAGCGGTTACAACCACTTCCTCTACTTCGCTGATGCGTTCTTTCACCTTAATTTCCAGAACTGTTTGCCTCCCGGAATTTACTTCTACGGAGTTGGCGTAGTTTTCATAAACGGAGGACTTGATCAACAAGGGGTATTTCCCAACAGGCACATTCAAAAACTCAAAAACACCATCGTCATTGGTCATGGCTTTTAATTTCGAACTGTCGGAAAGAGTAAGAATGACCTGTGCACCAAAAACCGGGAAATCCGATTCGGAATCCAAAACGGTACCACGAACAGTTTGAGTAGGCTGCGCAATCAAATGGGATACAAACGCGCAAAACAATACGGTAAGGATAGTTTTCATTCTTTGAGTATATCAGGCGTAAATATACACTTATTGGATAGACTTCAAATACTCTTCCTTAGTCCATTCCTTGATGTACACTCTGCGCAGATCCAAAAATTCCATCGGGTTATTCTTCAGGTTACGCACGCGGGAATAGCTCAATGTAAAATCATTTGCATACCAGAGCGGAATGATCGGTGGGTCTTTCATCAACTCAATTTCAGCCTTTGAGAACAATTCCAATCTTCTCTTCTGATCTGCCGAACGTCCCATTTCAAAGTATTTGTCGAATAAAGGATTGATGTACCGGGATTGATTGCCGCTTGAAGGCATGTCTTTCTCCTTCGGTACTAATTTTCCATAGAAATTCCCAAGGAATGTTTCCGGACTGGAATAATCAGCTACCCATGCAGTGCGGAACATATCTCCCCTTCCCATATTTCCATCTTCGTTTCTTTGCTCGAAATTGGAACCGTCAATATTTACATTGATCCCCAGCGTCTGGTAAATCTGGTCTGCTAATTCTTCAGCTACGGCTGTATTCAGATCACTAATGTCCAAACGCAGGTCCACACTTCCGAAACCTTTTCCGCCCGGGAAGCCTGCTTCCTCCAATAATTGCTTCGCCAGTTCGGGATTGTAATCGTAACCATATTTTTTGATCTCAGAGAAATTATACCCTTTGAATACCGAGTTGATCGGTGGTGTGATCCCATAAATTCCATACTCGTAATACTGGTTCCGGAGCACGTTGTCAGCCAGGCGTTTTCTGTCGATCGCATAATTAAATGCTTTTCTGACACGAACATCCCTGAAACGCGGATCGTTCATATTGAAATAGTAATATTGTGTCGTCAATAATGGATTATTATATAATTCTTTCAGTGGCGGCTGAGCATTGAAATCCGAGATACGCCCTTCCAGCATTTCAGTGATCCGCGAAGTTGGTAACCCCGAAATTAAAAGCGTTTTTCCCTGTTCGAACATTTCCAGTTGTTCCAGCTTTCTTGTCTGAACATAGAAAACAACCGAATCCAGGTAAGGCAATGCATTTCCTTTATTGTCAACCATATAGTAATCCTGGTTCTTCAATAAAACATACGTTTCTTCTTCCGTTGGTTTTGTAAAACAGAAAGGACCTGTTCCAACGACATCCGTTTCTTTGTCTGCCTCCACTATTTTCCGGGAAACAATGCTTGCACTTAAGTTCGCCAGTTTATTGATGTAAGTTTGATCGGGATTATTGAGTGTAATTTCAAACTGATTCTTCTTAATTTTTATTCCGCTAATTGATTTTGCTTTCCCTTCGTAGTATTCTTTCGCGCCTTTTACCTGGTTTGCAAGCAGGAACAAATAAGCAGCCGTAGGATTTCCCTCTGCATTTGGTTTACATGCTTTTTCAAACGTGAAAAGTACATCATCCACTGTCAGCTTTCGGTCTTCCTTCGATTCGAAAACCGGATTCTCATGAAAGTATACATCGTCCCTGATTGTAAATGTAAATACAGTTCCGTCATTGCTAATACCCCACTTTTCAGCAATTTGCGGCTGAAGCGAAAGATCATCGGCATTGAAGCTCACCAAGCCTTCCATCACCTGTGAAAGCAATTCGAAAGAATAAACATCATTTACTTCTCTTGCGATAAAAGTAGACGGAGTGTTATCTAATGCCATTTTAAAGCTGCCCCCGGCATACTCAAATTGTTTTTTGTCTGAACCGCAGGCTGTAAGGATAAGAATAAGGAGAAATACAGAAACTAATTTCATAGCAGAAGTATACGTTTATCAATACAAGAATAGAAAATCTTTTTACTAAAATAACTTAAAAAAACAAAATATTCGTATCTCGAATGTTAAGTTTTTAGTTGGTTTAATCGACGAATGACCATTATTTCAGGATAAATAAACCGATTAGGTGGTTTAAGTCAAAAAAAAATGTAATTTCGTTGTCTAAAATGTTGGTAATGTAAAAAATAGCTATTATACTTGCCACAGTTTTTAGTGTAGCTACTAACAAAATGAAACAAATAAAATTAATCTTACTGTGCTCTTTCGTATTACTGCTAAGCTTTACTAGCTCAGCGGTTCTTTCTATTGAAGGAAGTTATCAGGGTAAAAATTTATACGTTCAGAATCCGGAAGACGGAGACGGTTTTGGCTTTTGTGCTACGAAAGTTACTGTAAACGGCGATATCTTACCCGGCGGAACAGCTATCTCGGCTTTTGAAATCGACTTTTCTCTTTTTAATATAGAAATCGGTGAACCCGTTTTCATTGTTATCGAACACAATGACGGATGTAAACCAAAAATTTTGAACCCGGAAGTATTACTTCCACGCAGTACATTCAATACTGTGGACATTCAAATTCAGAATAACGGAATGCTTACCTGGAAGACAACGAACGAACAGGGAAAACTTCCGTTCATTATCGAACAGTACCGCTGGAACAAATGGGTGAAAATCGGTGAAGTTCAGGGAAAAGGGACTCCCGGAACAAATTCTTATGAATTCCTGGTAGCACCTCATTCGGGCGAGAATACGGTTCGTGTTGTTCAGATCGACCATTCCGGAGCTAAGAGAAACTCTAAAGATGTGAAGTTCACATCTTCTGTTCCGATTGTCGTCAAGAATCCTGTCAAGGTAAAAGATCAGATTAATTTTACCGCATCCGGAAAACCTATCGAAACGAAGTACGAAATCTATGACGCATATGGAAACATCGTCAAGAAAGGGATCGGTTCATCTGTTCCTTGCTCTAACTTGTTGAAAGGAGCTTACTACATTAACTTCGACAATAAAACCGAAAAATTCTTTAAAGGTTAAAGCCCTGAAAAAATAATTAAAAACCGGCACTTCGACTTCGCTCAGTGACCGGTTTTTTTATTTCTGCAATTCTGCAAATTATTTATTTCCCACGCAAGAACACGGATAACTATGTCATAAAAACTTCTGTGCCCGTCCGTGGGAGAAAAAGACAAGTCGTAATTAATCGTGTATCAAAACAATTCGTAATTGAGAATTCGTAATTTTGGTACATGAATAAAATCGAACACATCGGGATTGCTGTCAGAAACCTGGATGAGGCAATTCTTACCTATACCGAACTTCTTGGAACGGAATGCTATAAAACCGAAGCGGTAGAAAGTGAAGGAGTGAAAACGGCTTTCTTCCAGGTAGGTGAATCAAAAATCGAACTGCTGGAAGCAAGCAACGAAAACAGCCCGATTGCCAAATTCATCGAAAAAAAGGGTGAAGGAATTCATCACATTGCCTTTGATGTTACGGACATTCAGCAATCCATGAGCGAACTGGCCGCGAAAGGATTTCAATTATTGAACGAAGCACCGAAAAACGGGGCGGATAACAAACTGGTAGCGTTTATTCATCCTAAATCTTCGAATGGAGTTTTGGTAGAATTATGCCAGGAAAAAAAATAAGATGAAAACACTACTTTTTCTCTCATTGCTAATCACCGGCACCACTTTCAGTCAGTCCAAAAAAGATTTAAAAGCCCAAGTTGCATCCTATCAGCAACGTCTAGACTCAATGAATCTGGTACTCGAAAAAACGCAACGCATCAACGATTCCTTATCAAGCGAAATCCGGCAGAAAGAGAATGCATTGAAAACCAAACAAGCTGCCCTCGACAAAAAAACGAAGGAATTGGAAATTCTTAATGCCCAAGTCGAAAGCTTCAAAGCATCCAAACAAGAATCTCCTTCCCCCAAGTTTCCGAAAGCACCAAGAAATAATCCATTTAGCAACGATGGTGGAAACGGTTCAGGAGATGGAGGCAGTCAATTGGGAACTGATAATTATCGGCACCTAATAAATGACCTGGATGTTAGTGGGATCCATTCCAAAGAGTCCTGCACACTCGCCTTCCGGGTTAATGTGGGTAAAAACGGTGAAATCATTGGGGCTCCAGCAGTTATTAGAGAACGTACTACAACTTCAAATGAAGTATTGATTAAGAAAGTTTCCGCGCTTATAAAGTCTCAGGCAAAATACAGTTCCATTAAAGGGATTGGAAATACGGAAGAGACCATTTTCATTCGGCTTAAGTCTGATTAATTCAATCGAAAAGACTGCTTATTTCCTGATTTTTACCCAAAAGAATCGCCTCAATCCCAATTGATCTTGCTCCTTCCACATGTTGGGGACTATCATCAATAAAGACTGTTTTCGCAGGATCAAGTTTATTTTCCGAGCACACAAATTCAAATATGCTTGAATCCGGTTTGCGCATTCCGATAGCGGAAGAGAAATAGGTCTTCTCAAAATACTGTTCCAAATTCCGGTGACCAACCGACTTATTCAAGGATCTTCTCACCGCATCAATATGCAGGTCGTTGGTATTGCTCAGCAGAAATATGCGGTATTTCTTAGAAAGCTCTTCCAAAAATTGCAAACGTTTCAGAGGAAAATCCAGAATCATTGCATCCCATGCATGAACAACCTGGTTGGCTGTTGTCCCCGGAGGTAAACGATCCAAAAGCTGATTAACAAAATGAAAAGAAGAAACCTCGCCTCTTTCAAAACGATCAAATAAATGGGTTTGCTGTAACTGGGAATAAGATTCGCCGAAATTGGCCATTCCCAAAGAAATAAATGCCTTTTCTGTTAAATCGTAATCCAAATTCAACAAAACGCCCCCCAAATCAAAAATGATTGCTTCTTTTGAGTTATTAATCATAGTGCAAAGGTAATAAGTTCACTTCGAATCGCTGAATTATGGAGGAAAAAGATTTAAATGCGTTAGTGCAAAAACTTCAATTGCGCTTGAGTCAGCGTAAGCTGCTTGAAAAACTCCAGGCACAGATCCTAAAAGATTTTCAACGGTCCGGAATAAGTCATTTCGAATTGAAAAGCACAGATCCGATTCATTGGAACGAAGAAATTCAGGTTATCCTCAAGCAATTATCGGAAAATGAACTGCAACACCTACTTTACCTCATTGATATTCCGGAACTCATTTTAAGTCAAACAGCAAATCACGAAAACCGCTTGTTCTACCTGTCAAATGCCATTCTCCATCGCGAATTAATGAAAGTATTTTACCAAATTCAGTTTAAGTGAAAGGGAATTATAAATGATGTAATTACCAATTATCAGGACCAAAAAGGAAGCAATCTTGATAATTAACTCTTTCATAATTGCTAATTATTTTTTGCCCTCAAACAATATATAGTGATTTTGCATTTTTTTATCGCAATTTCCTATTCACGCTTGGTATAAAAGTTTTAACTTTACCCACCATTATAGTGCAGGAACATGGATAAAGTGACGTACGTCGGAAATGCAGATGTAAATGCGATAGAGCATTTATATCAATCATATATTAAAGACCCTGAAAGCGTAGATATCAGCTGGCAAAAATTCTTTGAAGGATTTGATTTTGCCCGTATGAACTATGAAGACGGCGGTGAAATTCCTGAAAATTTTCAGAAAGAATTCAAAGTAATTAATTTGATCAACGGTTATAGAGGCCGTGGCCATTTATTTACAAAAACCAATCCTGTTCGCGAGCGCCGGAAATACGAACCGACACTTGCAATCGAAAACTTTGGCTTGGATGCATCCGATTTGGATACTGTTTTCCAGGCCGGAGAACAAATCGGGATCGGAGCGGCTACCCTGCGTGATATCATCCAGGATTTGGAACAATGTTACTGTCAATCCATCGGAATCGAGTATATGTTCATGCGCGAACCGGAACGTTTGGAGTGGTTCAGAAATAGCATTGAAGTAAAAAACCGACCGAAATTTGATGTAGAGCGCAAGAAACGCATTTATAAAAAACTGGTTCAGACTTCCAATTTTGAAGCCTTTTTAGGTAAAAAATATGTTGGTCAAAAACGTTTTTCCGTTGAAGGTGGTGAAGCATTGATCCCGGCATTGGATGCTTTGGTTGAAAAAGGATCTGACTTGGGTGTGGAATATTTCGTAATGGGAATGGCTCACCGCGGACGATTAAATACACTGACAAATATTTTCCAAAAACGTCCGCAGGATATCTTTTCCGAATTTGAAGGAAAGGAATTTGATGCTGATGGCGTTTTCGACGGTGACGTGAAATATCACCAGGGATACACAAGCTCTGTTAAAACTGCGAGCGGAAAAGAAGTAGGTCTGACACTTGCTCCGAATCCTTCTCACCTGGAAGCTGTTGACCCGGTTGTTCAGGGAATTGCACGCGCAAAACTGGATAGTCATTTCAAAGATGAAAACAAGGTTTGTCCCGTAATGATCCATGGTGATGCTGCTGTTGCAGGACAGGGAATTGTTTACGAAGTAATCCAGATGGCTTTGCTTGACGGATACAGGGCAGGCGGAACAATTCATATCGTAGTAAACAACCAGGTTGGCTTTACAACAAACTTCCACGATGCACGCTCATCCACTTATTGTACAGATGTCGCTAAAACCACACTTACACCGGTTTTCCACGTAAATGGTGATGATGTGGAGGCAGTTATTCAAACCATTGAAATAGCAATGGAATACCGCCAGAAATTCCACCGCGATGTGTTTATCGATTTATTATGCTACCGCAAATACGGTCATAATGAAGGAGATGAGCCTAAATTCACGCAGCCGAATCTGTACGACATCATTGCAAAACATCCGAATCCAAAGTTGATTTACCAAAAACAATTAACTGCGGAGGGTTCCTTGTCTGAAGATGATGCTAAAAAGATCGAAGACGAATACAACAATTATTTGGAAAGCGAGTTCGAAGCGGCCCGCAAGAATGAAAAAGCTGTTGTATGGGATTTTCTGAGTTCAACTTGGGAAGGTTTCCGTCACAGCAAGTCTGAAGATTTTGATTCAAGTCCTGAGACCGGGATCAAAAAGGAAAAACTACTGGAACTTGGTAGAAAATTAGCAACTCTGCCGGAGGGTAAAAAATACTTCCGGAAAATTCAAAAGATATTTGATGACCGCTTAGCGGCTGTTGAAAATAATAACCTGGATTGGGGAACAGCTGAAATGCTGGCTTATGCCACCCTTTTGGAAGAAGGTGTTCCTGTTCGTATTTCCGGACAAGATGTGGAACGTGGAACCTTCTCTCACCGTCATGCTGTTGTAAAAACAGAGGATAATGAAGAAGAGATCGAGACCTTGAATATGCTTTCGGACAAACAGGCTCGGTTTACTATTTACAACTCCCTGTTGTCGGAATATGCGGTTCTTGGATTTGAATACGGCTATTCACTGGCAACGCCGAAAGGATTGACTATTTGGGAAGCACAATTCGGAGACTTCTTCAATGGTGCTCAAATTATGATCGATCAGTTTATTACGGCAGGTGAAGACAAATGGTCTACTCAAAGTGGCTTGGTCATGCTTCTTCCTCACGGATATGAAGGACAGGGTGCAGAACACTCAAGCGGCCGCATGGAACGTTGGTTACAGCAATGTGCCGATGATAATATCCAGGTAGTGAATACTTCTACACCGGCAAATCATTTCCATTTGCTTCGCAGACAATTGATTCGTCCGTTCCGTAAGCCTTTGGTAGTATTTTCTCCTAAATTATTACTGCGCTACCCGGCTGCTACTTCCACATTGGAAGAAATGGCAAGCGGAAGCTTCCAGGAAGTAATCGATGATCCGAATGCAAAAGCAGGCCAGGTAGACACACTTGTTTTCTGCTCGGGGAAATTCTATTACGAAATGAAAGAAAAAGCCGCAGAAATGGGTGTTGATAATATGGCATTTGTCCGCGTTGAACAATTGTATCCCTTGCCTCAAAAACAAATTGATGCGATCGTTGCAAAATACAATGCGAAAAATGTTGTTTGGGCACAGGAAGAACCGGCAAACATGGGTGCATGGACTTACATTGCCATGAACCTCAGACACATTCCGTTTATCGGAATCACAAGACCCGCATCTGCAGCTGCAGCCGAAGGTTCTAAAAAATTACACGAACGCCGTTTGAAAAAATTATATGCAGATGTATTTCAATTCGCATCTGTAACGGCTAAATAAGATAAGACAAAACTAAATACGATTCAATTATGTCAATCCTTGAAATGAAAGTACCTAGCCCGGGAGAATCGATTTCTGAAGTGGAAATTGCAACCTGGTTAGTTTCGGACGGTGACTATGTAGAAAAAGACCAGGCTATTGCGGAAGTTGATTCTGACAAAGCAACATTGGAATTACCGGCGGAACAGGCAGGTATTATTACTTTGAAGGCTGCAGAAGGTGACGTAGTAAAAGTTGGGCAGGTAGTATGCTTAATCGATACTTCAGCTGAAAGACCGGCCGGATCTGCTGCTCCTGCTGCAGAAGCTCCTAAGGTGGAAGAGAAAGCTGCTGTAACGGCTCCGGTTCAAACACCTGTGGCTGCTGAAAAAACAAGCACACCCGCTCCAAACCCGGGACCGGTAAGTGACAGCTATGCGAAAGGAACTCCGTCTCCGGCTGCTGCAAAGATTATGGCTGAAAACGGTGTTTCCGGTACTAAAATAAATGGTACTGGAAAAGACGGACGTATCACCAAGCAGGATGTTGTGGAAGCAATGGCTGCCGGAATTTCTGCTGATGCCGCTCAGGGATGGGGAGGAACCCGCGATCAGAATCGCGAGAAAATGTCCATGCTTCGTCGCAAAATTGCAGAACGTCTGGTATCCGTTAAAAATGAAACGGCCATGTTAACTACTTTCAATGAAGTTGACATGAAGCCAATCATGGATTTACGCACAAAATACAAAGACCAGTTCTCTAAATTCCACGATGTGAATCTTGGATTCATGTCTTTCTTTACGAAAGCGGTAACAGAGGCTCTGAATTTGTTCCCTGCAGTAAATGCCCAGATTGACGGAAACGAAATGATCTTCCACAATTATGCAGATGTAGGTATTGCAGTTTCTTCACCGAAAGGATTGATGGTACCGGTTGTTCGCAACGCAGAACAAATGAGCCTGGCGGAAATCGAAAGAGAAATCAAACGCCTGGCAGTTAAAGCGCGTGACGGAAAAATTACTCCGGAGGACATGACCGGCGGAACGTTCACTATTACAAATGGTGGAGTGTTCGGTTCAATGATGTCAACACCGATTATTAATCCTCCGCAGTCTGCTATTTTGGGAATGCACAATATTATTGAGCGTCCGGTAGCAATCGATGGCAAAGTGGAAATTCGCCCGATGATGTATTTGGCATTGTCTTACGATCACCGCATTATCGATGGTAAAGAATCGGTTGGATTCCTTGTTAAAGTAAAAGAGATGATTGAAAATCCCGAACGAATTATTTTCGGAGGAAAAGATCCATATGCAGTACTCTTAGGATTGTAAGAGTCGGCAAACAAAAATAAACCCTGTATTTCTTGAAATGCAGGGTTTTTTTATTGGCAAAAATTCGTTGTTGAAATTTTGTAATTGAATCAGAATGCTCTGATTATTCGGATTTAGTCGATAATAAGAAAAAACGCAAGAGCCAGACGAATAATTAACTATTAACCAGTTAATTGTCCTGTTAAAGTTTCAGTGAAATAAAATTACTGCTTCCTTTGGACACATTTTTACATAAATGAATAGAATCTCTTTTAAAATGAACATTCCGGTATCTTCCGCGAATATTGTTTCCATGGTAAATATTAATCGAAACAGAATCCAACGATTTGGAAGAAGAATACGTTTAATGCCTTTAGCTAAATACATTTCCTTATTTTTGTTGTCAGATTCATTTAACTATGCGCATTCTATTTTTTATTGGTTTTCTTGCAGTACTCAGCTCTTGTGGTGGAAACAATTCAAACAAACCTCAAAAAGAACTCTCAATAGATCAGTTATACAAGAAATACCCTGATAGTGTTCCAATCCTTATCAGGCATGGTAATTTAATGCTTGAACGTTATGATTACGATAAAGCGCTTCAGGATGGTGCAAAAGCCTATCGTATGCAGCAATGGAATATCGAGGCTCGCTTCCTTTATGCAAATGCATTAAATAATCGGGCTAACCGAACTGCAAGTGATGTAATGTCGGCCCAGACACACTTTAAGTATGTGGTGAAGAAAGATCCTAAAAACTTAGCGGCATTAGTTGCTTTGGCTACAACTTATGCCCAGCAGGGTGATAACGAAAAAGCTTTCTACTATACGAACGAAGCATTAAGGATCAACAAAAAGTACCGGGATGCATACATTTTAAAGGGAAGTATATACTTAAGCTTAGGAAATCGTGAATTAGCAAAATCATCCTATCAAACGGCAATCGATCAGGATCCTGAGTTTTTTGCCGCCTATATAAAATTAGGATTGATCTACCAGGAAGAACAAAACCCTTTGTGTATCCAGTATTTCATTACTGCAACTCAAATCCGACCGAATAATATTGAAGCTCAGTACAATTTGGCTTTTGCATACCAGGATTTTAATAAATTGCCTGAAGCTCAGAAAACATACCGGGAGATGCTAAAGAAGGATCCGACCTTTACTCCTCCGCTGTTTCAATTGGGATGGATCAAACAATTCAAGCAAAATGAGTTGGATAGTGCTGTCTATTTTTACAATGAGACGCTTCAGAAAGAACCGCGCTATGTTGAGGCTTGGCATAATTTAGGACTCATTTATGAAACAAAGGGTGAAAAGTACAAGGCAATTCAATATTATAGAAAAGCATTGAAATACAATCCTGATTTTACTATTTCAAGTGATGCGATTAAGCGTTTGTCCAAATGACACCAAAAAGGGCAATTCTTTTTCAAACACTGATGGAGGCATTGCTTCCCGTTTTAGGGTATTTCTATTGGAATTGGGACGCCAGCTTTATTCTCTTATTTTACTTGATCGACTGGATTCTCTTCTGGACCTTGACCTTGTTAAAAGCACGTAAGAGAATTCAATTCAGCGGGAACATTTCCGAAAAGCAGGAGGCCGGCAAACATTTGGGAATTGGATTTTTATGCATTTTAAGCACTTCTCTGGCAGTTTTCTACCTTCTTCCGAATATTCACATCAATTTCTCATGGACAGAGCGGATATGGGCTTTTTTAAGCTACAGCGATATGGGAATCCAGCAAGGTTTTATTTTGATTCCTTTAATGATTTTAAGCGGTTACATGGTTTACAAACAACAGTTCCTGCTTCCCCAGCTCTTTCGTAAATATCCGGTAAACTATTTTACACGTGAAATTGTGAAACAGGGATTGATCCTCTCCATCGTTTCCGGATTGGTATTACTCGTTTCCGGGTTTATGAAATTCCCTGATGAGGCAGTGCTCTTCGGAACAGTAGGTGGAGTTGTGATTTACCGCCTGCTTAACAGAAGTAAGCTTTTCGCTTAAATAACCTTTTCCAATTCCTGGAACACCACACCATGTGCCTCCAATTCATCCAGTATCGGATTGTAGATTTCCGGCTTGGTAGGAAGTAAAACACCTCTTTCCGTAATTTGATCCTGCAGGATGAGTTTGGCACAAATTCCAACCGGGTAACCTACAGTTTTGGACATCGCCGTATGGATTTGATCATCACCCAAATTCACCATCGAAGACTCAATGAATCTTCGCTCGCCGTTCAGTAAATAGGTAAACTGATGAACCATGACCAGCATGTCCTTGTCCTGCGGACCCAAAACCCACTTCTCCACCAGGATCTTTTCTAAAACCTGGGCTGGCGTTGCATCTTTCAAACCGATTTTCACAGAATCATCAAACAATCCCAGCCACTGGTACCGGGAAATATCATCGACCCCCCATTTTCTGCAAAAGTTCAGGAACTTGGCTTCAACCGTTATTTCTTCTTCAAAGGGTAAAAAAGCATTCAAGAAGTTTCTCGGTGTAAGGTTTTCCGAGTCCTGCAGAATAAAACTATCATCCGTTAAACCCAATTGAATGAAAATATTCCACGATTTACAAAACCCGCTTTTCCGGAGCGTTCCTCTGTAAATTGTCGGAATTTCATCCAAACCGTAGATGTGGCGATAGGATAAGGAATCGCGGTTTGCATATCCTTCAAACTCCCCGTAGCCCTCAACTGATATGTTGTCCAAACGACTAAATACCTGGGTGTAGGGAATATATTTATACTGGTGTCTGTCAATATAACGAGCTGTATCTCCCTGGGCAGCCAGGACCACATTTCTCGGATTCCATGTAAATTTATAATTCCACGGATTGGTATCACTTTCCGGGGCAACCAACCCGCCGCAATAGGACTTAAATCCAATAATTTCACCGTCCTGATCTTTGATCGAGTCAACGATCCGCATAGCACTCATATGATCGATTCCCGGATCAACTCCAATTTCATTCATAAAGATCAAGTCCGCGTCCTTCACCTGATCATGCAAGGCATTCATTTCAGGTGAAACATAGGATGGTGTAATAAGGTTCTTTTTGAGCTCCAGGCAATCTTTTGCAATTTCCAGGTGAAAACGTGCCGGCAGCATTGAAATAATCAAATCAGCTTGCTGGAGTTCTTCCCAGCGCTCATTGCGATCTAAAGCATTGAACGAAAGTGCAACACCTTTTGGGTGATCCGCCAACTTGGATTTCACCAAATCCAACGATCGGTCAACTACACGCAGCTGCCAATTGTTTTCATCGGCTTGTTCAAGCAGGTACTTAATCAATGTTGAAGCAGAGAGGCCCGCGCCTAAGAGCAATATTCGTTTCATAACCATTAAATCTATGCACGAAATTAACGGAATTCAATGAATCCCGATAAGGAATTAACCTTATTTAAAGTCAAAAGTGAAAAGAAACTGTGGAAAACAAAAAAGCCTCTTAAAAAAAGAGGCTTCTTGTTCAATATTTCAAGAAATGATTTATTTCAATTCAGAAAGTTTAAAAGACTTGCCATGCATGGAGCTCGTAACTTTGAACCAAACCCCTCCGCAGTTGCTTCCTTCCAGGTGTTTGATTTCCGTTCCTTCACTATAACTAAATCCCTTAGACGCACCTGCACTAATGTAGTTATGACCTCCATTCACGCAGTATTTGTATTCAGAAGATGTGTCGTTGATAACTTTGAACTCAACATTACCAAGTACTTTCTCCGAAGACACAGTCTTCGCCGAAGTAAATGACTGGATTCCTAATGCTCCGACAAAGGCCAATGTTGCAAATGCAGAAATTTTGATTAGTTTTTTCATAGTAAAAAAATTTTTGGTGTATAAATATATGAAAACTGAATTTAAAACTCTAATTAAATTTATTTAGTTGCGTCCGCCGTGAACATTAACACCAGCTTTCCTCTGGAATCGTAAATGTTAAATATTTGCTCTGCAAAATCAACGGTTAATCCCTCGCTTCTCAAAATTTCCATCAAGCGGCGTTCTGTGTTTGCTACCAACTCATCGGTACACATCATTTTGGTTGAAATAATCTCTGAAAAAGCGACCGTATTTCTTGTTGTAGACATCTTCCCTGAAATACGATTACAGCCATTGCTCCCGGTAAATGAATTGGTCGAAACATCCATTATTAAGATTGCTTTCGAGTTTTTCACCGGAAATCCGTCCATCTGGACCAATTTCAACTCTTGCTGATTAAAGTAATTCCAGGGTGTTTTTTCAGGTCTGCCGGATGTTCCTGCCGGATCCTGGGGAAGTGGTTTTGAAATTGCTTCCAGGATAAGTACTTCCTTTTTCTTTGATTTCCAGATCATCAAACCTCCCTTATGGGAAATCTTAAAAGACTTACCAGAAATAGAGCTCAAAAACTCTTCTTCGATCTTAGTTTCCATTTCAGGACAGGCCATTTTCGTTGCTGCTCCTGTTTTTACACAAATCTTAGTTTGTTTCTTATTCATCTTAACCGGAGCCATGAAGTTGTTGCATCCGCTTTTCCCCGAAATCTTATGGAAAGTACTGTCAAAACTAAACGACAGGTCTGCATTTACTACTTCATTCCCATTCATTCGGATCACTTTATACAACATCCCTTCGTTCCCACTGATCATAGGAGTAACAGAGATCACTCTGCTCAATTTGTAAATGTATTTGGATAAATCCTGGGGAACCGGAGCAGGCCGCTCTGTTTCGATCACTTCGATCACGTACCTGTTTCCTGCAACATATTCAAAGCCTGAAATACGTTCATAAAATAATTCCCAGGTTTTAGACCCTTCCTTTTTCACCTGAAAACAAGTCATCGGCATCATGCGACGACAAGGAACACATTCTTCCTTTACTGTCATCCGAATTGTCTTTTGTCCGAAAAGTGTTGCTTGTGTAAGCAACAATATCATCAATACACCAATGCTTTTCATAGAATTTAGTTTGTTTCCCAAGTTACAAATTTGCTGCCAAACTTTTCGGCAGGAATGCGAATATAAAAAAAGCTCCCCGAAGGAAGCTTTTAAATCGAAAGATTATGTTTACTCAATAATTAATTGTTTCATAACTGATTTCTGAAGGGACTCATCCGAAACATACACAAAGTAGGTTCCTTTCTTCAAATCACGTACAGGAAGTGTATAAATACTTTCATTCATTTCACTAGTCATTACTGTTCTTCCGGAGATATCAATTACAGTTATCATTTTTAATCCTTCGGTTTCGTAATTGATCGTTACCTGGCCGGAAGCAGGATTTGGGTAAAGCGTCAGTTCATTCTCTTTGCTGTTTTCCGTCAAAGCTAATGTTAAACAGGTTTCATCAACAGGATTTCCGTTGCAGTAATTGATCGCATAAAGATTGGCATTTTGTGCAGGCGGATTCGCGGGCTGTAAATCCATATCGGTACATCCCAAACGCTGAACAAGGAAATCCCGGACAAAGTTTACCGTTGTATCCATATAGGCAATTTGTGTTGCACCCGTTCCTGCATATGGTACATGTGGTGCACCAAGGAAAGTATACAATTTATGCGGATGATTTAAAGCACAGCTTCTTTCAATTAACATGCGGCTGCCATCCAGGTACATTAAAGCAACTCCGGGATTCACCACCCCGCGATTGTATTTCACAGTAGCATCATTTGTGCCGTGAAGCGATACCAGGGGAACGTCTCCTGCCTCTAACCAGCTGTAACGTCCCAGTGCACCACACAGGTTAATAACTCCGGCTACTTTCGTAGAATAGCCCGGATTACCGCTGGTACCTTCCAAACCTCCTAGTGCAGCAAGATTCGTTGGGTTAACATAATCATTGATCTCGCACTCCTGATCCAGGTATGCAACATGCAATACAGTAAGTGCTCCGGCTGAACTCCCACCAATAAAAATCCGGTTCGTATCGATCTTATATGCATTTGCAGTCGCTCTGTCTTTATAAAAGAAACGGAGTGAAGCCTTCAGATCCTGGGTTGCACGTATAACGGCTTTGATCGCATTTACAGAATCTATCGGAAAGAAGCCGGTTCTGTAATTGATCGATGCACAGGCATATCCTTTTTTTGCGAAACGATTGGAAAGTTCCTGGACATCTACATCTGTTTTCGTACCGCCTAAAAAACTGCCTCCGTGCACCCAGATAATTAAGGGTCGGGCAACAGAAGTATCTGCAGCAGGTTCATAAAAATCCAAAGTTAAAGAGGTTGTTGCACCGCTAAAGGAGGTGTTAGAACCGTAAACGATATTGCTGGATAATGTTACATTGGAATAAACATCGCTTGCGTATCTTCCGCTCTGACAAGGAGTTTGTGCGAAAGCCACGGACGTTAAACCAAGGGATAGTAGTAAAGTAGAAATTTTCATGTGTTTATATTTAGATTATGGGAAAATAACCGAAGGGTAATTTACAGCGTTAATAGCCGGGATTTTAGCCCCGTATTTACTGTTCAAAGCACGGATGAATTCATTGGATATAATGGCATTTCCTCTTGGATTAAAATGGAGTCCGTCTAAAGAGTAAGCACCCCCCGAAACAAATTTTGCACTTAAAGTAACTCCGTTATAGACGATTCCTGCCTGTAATTTATTTACCAGTTCGTTTGGTTTGGCAAGCGCTAAGTTGTATGTTGTTGCAATAGCAGTTATAGCAGCGTTATACTCGGCAATCTGGGCTCTGATAATAGCTAATTCGTCCAGTGTTAAAACAAATTCATCTCTAAAGGGAAAGACTGAACCCATTGAATGGCATTTTACGGAATCCAGAGGGGTACTAAGCAATACCAACTCTCCCGCCACCATGTGTCTTACCCCAAAAGCCCCTGCTAAAGGATCCTGTATCATAAAGCCGTTTGGTCCTTCCTGGAATGAAATCCCTATCGGATTATAGATCGCGTTGAGTGACGCGGCCTTGTCCGGTGTCAAATTCAATCCGTTGTATGGTATGGTAGTAAAATAGGGCATTTCTGTAATGTCCGGAATCAGGGAAACAACTCCTTTGGCGCCGTTCACAGTTAATGACTGAACAATTTGTTCATATGCCATACTGAAATTCGCCGTATTTGTCATTGTACCATTCTTAGCCCCACCTTGTACATAAGGAAGCATGTCTTCAATTCCTAAAAAGAGGGCAAAACAGGTGGGATCGGATGCAGTTGCATCTCCCAGTACACTTGCACTCATGGAAGAACTCATTCTTCCATAAAACGGATTAGCAATTCCATAGGAAGGAATACTTACCGCCGTTACTGTCATTCCGGGAATCCCGAAGTTCCCAAATGGCTGACTTGCATTATAAACATTGGCTCCGAGTGCTGCAACATCACCGCCCGAAGCCAGACGTACAGGTGAAAGTGATGTAACACCGAGACAATCTGTTTTGTATCCCAATTTTAAACGGGACATTCCCTGGCCGTTAACGCCAACGGAATTATCCGGCATATAAGCCTGGTAAAATGCTCCCGAACCTACTTTTTGCAATTGGCCGCTAAGAAGATTCGCGATGGAATATTGCTGTCCTTCATAATACAATGCATCATCCATATAACCGGAAGTATGAGATCCGCCGATCATGACAAAACGGGTTGCATTCAATTCACCTGCCGAAGTTTCAGGTTTTTCATATTTGGGTTTACAGGAATTCAACGCTAGACTTCCCATCCCGATGAGAACCGGGATTAATATACTTAAGACTTGTTTCATTTTCTTACCATTTATAACTTAAACCAATACCAGGGGAAATTGCAATTGTAGTGAAAGTACCTTGCAGATTGGTTTCCTGATTTCTATCTGTCCGTTTGATGTATGTGTAATAAAAAGACAGGTCTGCGTTGAAATGCTCATTGAATTTAAACCCTAAACCCGCAGTTCCGTAAATCCGGTTTCCGTCCGGAGATTCTGGCGTAACATAACCGGATTGCACCGGTGAAAATCCAAAACCTCCTCCCAGGCGAACAGCAATCATTCCACTTGCCTGGAAATTGGCTCCTCCTCTGAATGCAATAATGTCTTTGTATTTTCTGGCCGATTTTGTATCAATCAAGCTGGCAGTATTGGATTCATAATCGAAAGCCAAGGTGTCATAAGCTTTCCAGCCTACATAATTGATATCCAGCACAAACTGCCATTTCTTTCCTGAGTTGTAAGATCCTCCAAGGGTAAGAACACTTGGCAATGGCAGCGATGAAGTGAATGGTCCGTTTGGAAAGTTTGCACTTAACGACTCCGGAACCGTGAATTTCGCATCCCCTTCCTTCACTTCCATGGATACTTTCGAACGATAAGTCAGACCAAGGGAAAAATGTTCGTTGATCTTGGCGTTTAATCCTAAATTATACCCAAATCCAAGCGCCTTACCTGTTAATTCCGCATGACCGTAAGTTCCGTCTGCAAACTGCACCGGGATATCTTTCTGCAAATCAACTGCTCCGGTCGCAATAATAAAACCGGCGCCGAATCCGAAATGCTCATTGATCTTATAGGATACTGTTGGCTGGAAATAGATGGATTTCAATGATAACTTGGTCAGGGCAAACCTGCCGATCCATTCGTCCTCGTATTGAATGGTACTCCCGAAAGGAGTATACACTGCCAAACCGACTTTCAGGGATTCCATTTTTTTGAAACCAAAAAGGGCATATGCTGAAAAAGGGGTTCCCATCGGGGATTTTGTACGGTAACCTTCTCCGGATGCCGAATCAACAAACAAAGTATTCGCAAAAATGGGTGAAAAACCGGCATTGATTTCATTCTTCTTTACAAATGCAACGCCACCGGGATTGTAAAATAAAGCGGAAGCATCTTCGGAAAGTGCAGTTCCTGCAAGGCCCATACCTTGTTGTTTCTGCCCTTGAAAATTCACCTGGAAACCTTGCGAATAAATGGATATAACAGCCGAAAGGCTGAAGAAAAGTAGTACTAATTTTTGCATAGTTATAGAACGAAAAATGCGTTAAGTGGGAGTAAGATACAAAAAATCTATGAGCGCACAACATATTTAACAATTGTATCTTTTTACAACGAATCCGTTAAATCAAAAAATGAAAGTTTAAACTAAATTCATATATTGCATTACTAATGAAGCGATTATGACCGGATTATATTTAATAATTGTTGGAGCACTCTTGGGTTTGAATTCCAATCCATCCAGTAAAGGTGTAGAGCCTACAAAAGGAATTTATGGTGGTGACGGAAAAAATGCCCCCAGTCTGCAATTGAATGAAAATCATACATTCATTTACACTGATCTGACGAAACCTTCCAAACCGATTATTGCAGAAGGAACATGGTCGCTGGAAGGGAATGAATTAATCTTAAAATCAGATTCAAAAGCTCGATTGAACAAGCATTACACCCTTATCCGTGAAGGAATGTGTATTAAAACCAGAAAGCATTTTGCTTTCTATACTTTATGTAATTGCAAGTAAATTTCAAATCAATATCGCAAAATAAGATCCACAAATAATGTGAGGAGCCCTTCCGAAAAGTTTCAAAGAAAAGTTAAAAGTTGTTTTGTCAGGCAATTAACATAGAGAAATGTAATACTATTGTTTTACGAAACTTAAATAACCAACACTTTATGGCTTCATCAAGTCAAAAATCATCTAAAGCATTGCATATTCTGCAAGCTGTTCAAACTGTAGATAATATTGTAAAGTCTATCACCAACAAAACAATTGTTGATATTAAAGATGATCGCTTACCTATTGAATTAAAAGTAAGCGAAGAAAGCACAACACTTCGAAGAGCTTTTTTAGAAGAGCAAACAGGTTTCGGACTTCCGGTACTAACAGGAAAAGAACCATTCTCTGATTTGGATAAACTAGAGGGAAATATTGAGAATTACATAGGAATGTCACAAATCCCAACGGGAGTTATTGGACCGCTTCGTGTAATCGGTTCAGCAGCAAAAGGAGATTTCTTCGTGCCGCTTGCAACTTCTGAAGGAGCTTTGGTAGCTTCTTATCATCGTGGTGCCAAAGCATGTTTGCTTGCCGGAGGCGCAACTTCTGTTTGCCTCGTGGAAGGTGTTCAACGCAGTCCATTGTTTAAATTCCATAATCTCGGCGAGCTCGGACAGTTCGTTGTTTGGATCTTAGCACAAATGGACAACTTCCGGGAAATAACGGAACAAAGCAGCCGTTTTGCAAAATTGGAAGATATGCGCACCAATATTGAGGGAAATCATTTAATCTTAACATTTGAATTTCATACCGGAGATGCTTCCGGTCAAAACATGGTGACAATTTGTACTGATAAAATTTGCAAGTACATTATTGCAAATACACCCATTCAACCTGAGATGTGGTTCATTGAAGGAAATTATTCCGGAGATAAGAAAGCAACTTCTCAATCGTTTATGTCTGTTCGCGGTAAAAAAGTAACTACAGAGATTTTCCTTCCGGCAGAGATTATTCAGGGCGTTTTGAAAACTACGGCACGTGCCATGGCCGAATATTGGCGCTCGTCTACCGTTGGAATTATTCAAAGCGGGGCAATCGGAGCGCAGGGTCATTATGCCAATGGTTTGACAGCATTATTCATTGCAACCGGACAAGATGCTGCATGCGTTGCTGAAGCGGCCACGGGAATTACCAGAATGGAAGAAAAAGAAAACGGGGCACTGTATTGCAGTGTTACACTTCCGAATCTGATTGTAGGAACTGTTGGTGGAGGAACTGGTTTACCTACTCAGCGTGAATGTTTGGAATTAATGGAATGTTCGGGAGCAGGAAATGCACGGAAGTTTGCTGAAATTTGTGGAGCTCTGGTCTTGGCCGGCGAACTTTCCATTGCAGCGGCTTTATCGGCAGGACATTTTGCTAGCGCTCACCAGAATCTAGGACGTAAAAAGTAACATATGGGCCAGGAAAAGAATCTGTGGAATGTTCCGAATATTCTATCGGGTTACCGTATTTTGGCGCTTCCGGTGCTGTTTTATACATTGTTTTCAAACAACAGTCACTTATTCATTATTCTCCTGTCTGCAAACCTGGTTTCCGATATTTTGGATGGATTCATCGCGCGACGATTCAATATGCAGACGGAGTTTGGAGCGCGACTGGACAGTGTTGCTGATATTGGGACTTATATCTGTGCCTTTACAGGTATGTTCTATTTCCACTTCGGTTTTATCCAGGAACATGTTTTCGAATTTAGTCTGATGATGGCCATGTACATTATTCCGCAACTCATTTCATTAATCAAGTTCAGGAGGAGTGCGAGTTTGCATTTGTATAGCAATAAGATCACAGGTTACATCCAGGGTATCTTCATTTTCACCTTTTTCAATTTCGGGAATTATCCGCCATATTTCTATTTTATGATCGTCTTCAGTTCATTGGCTTATTTGGAAGAACTCGTTTGCGTGCTTTATCTGGATGAATTACGGTCGAACGCAAAAACGCTTGTTCATGTTCTAAAATCGCCGAACAATGCTAGTTAGTGTCTACTTGTTAGTCATTATCTATTTTGTAATCGGAGCTGCTGCCATTGCACTAATCAATAAACGCAAAAAAACGAGTACGGAAAAACGCAACAGATGGATTAAATACCTTGTTTACCTTGGCATCGTTAATAGCGTTATTGTGAGTATCTACTTTGACTTTTTCTTTTGGCTTGCACTCCTCATTTCCCTGGTGGCATTTTTTGAGCTAGTCCTGTTATTACCCGGAACAGGCCTTCGTAATCGGATAGTTGCAATTCTTTCGTTTTTGGTCCTGATTTTCGCCTTTCAATCGGCAGCGTGGTTTTTAGCTCCACGCGAAATCTTATACGTGTACTTATTGGTGTTTTGTTTTGACGGATTCGCCCAGATTATTGGGCAACTGATTGGAAAACGAAAAATTACACCGAGATTAAGTCCAAACAAAACCTGGGGTGGGTTCATCGGAGCGTTCCTGATTACCATTGCAACATCTGCATACTACCTGTTACATAACGATTCCTTGCAATCAACCTGGCCGGAAGCAATTCTATTCGGGGCATTTATAGCCTTACTTGCCTTTGGCGGAGACTTGCTTGCTTCGCTATTCAAACGCATTACCAATGTGAAGGATTACGGAAATACTATTCCCCAACATGGTGGAATTTTGGATCGCTTTGACAGCTTCATCGTTTCACTTGGCGGATTTTTTGGAATCGTTTATTTAATCACTAATTTCTGATCGACATGAACGAATACAGTAATCCGCAGGAAAATGCCAGGTCGTTTTTCCGACGCTTTCTGCTCTATCAGAAAGAACGTTTTCCAATCCTGGGACACGGACTTCTGGTTGCAAGTTTCAGCTTTTCTGCTATCGCGTTTTCAAGAATTTGCCGGGGAGCAGAAGGATTTGTTCAGTGGTCTACCTATGGATTAGGCGTTTTCATCACCATTTCTTTCTTCTTACTGGTTCGTATTTTCGATGAATTCAAAGACGCAGAAGACGATGCAAAGTACCGGAAAGAGCTTCCTGTCCCGCGCGGTTTGGTCTCACTTCGCGAATTAATGATACTGGGAATTATCCTGGTGCTTGCCCAATGTGCAATAATCCTCCTGTTCTTTCCGAAACTGCTGGTCATTTGGGCGATTGTTCTGGCCTATCTCTGTTTGATGGGAAAAGAGTTCTTCGTTCCGGAATGGTTAAAAAAACACCAGTTCTGGTATGTCACCTCACATATGTTCATCATTCCGTTGATCGATATTTTAGCGAGCGGACTGGATTGGGTTGTGGAAAATGCAACACCATCACCCGGATTAGGTCTGTTTTTCATGGTTTCCTATTTCAATGGAATTGTACTGGAAATAGGCAGAAAAATCAGAACTCCCAACAATGAACAGGAAGGTGTATTAACCTATTCTTCCATGCTGGGCACAAAAAAAGCTTTGACTTTATGGTTAGTCATTCTTACTGTAACGCTTGCCTGCAGTTTATGGGCCGTTTATTTTGCCGGATACGGAATGATAGCTTATTTCATTTTCGGAGGAATTTACCTGCTTTGCTCTGTTCCGGCTTGGTTTTCATTAAATAAAATCACCGAAAAACGGGCAAAAATGATGGAATACACGTCAGCGATCTGGACCATTCTGATGTACCTCTCTCTCGGAGCTATTCCAATGATTCAACACTTACTGCCATGAAAAGAATATTAAACGCAGAAATGCTACGGCAACATCCGGATCCTTCCATTGGTGGAAAAGCAAAAAATCTGAGCGAATTGTCCAATTTAGGACTGAATGTTCCGCATTGGGTGGTACTTTCTCAACAATTATTGAAAGATTTTTCAGATGACACAGGCAAACTGACTTTGCCAGCCGATTTGCTCGATGAAATTCAAACTCATTTTTCAGATGCCGATTTTCTGGCTGTGCGTTCATCAGCTTTGGACGAAGATGGCGGAGATTTTTCCTTTGCCGGATTGTTTGAAACAAAGCTGTTTGTCCGCAAAGAAAATTTAGCAGAACAGATCCAGGAAGTTTGGAAGTCTTCGTTTGCTGAGCGTGTGCAATTGTACCGCGAAAAAAATGGACTCAAACAATCTAATGGCTTGGGAATTATTATCCAGGTCATGATATCTTCCGAAAGTTCGGGTGTCGCGTTTGGAATCAATCCTGTTACGGGAAATCGCAAACAGCAACTGATCAGCGCAGTTTTCGGACTGGGTGAAGGATTAGTTTCCGGAGAACTGGATGCCGATAATTACTTGGTAACCGAAAATGGAATTGAAACAGACATCGCTATAAAGACACATAGCTTTCATTACAACAAAACCGGAAAATCAGGTATAGTGAAAGAAGAACTTCCGGAAAAAAAGAAAAAGGCTAAAGTACTTTACAAAGAACAAATAAAGCAAGTTCAAAAACTGGTTAAACAACTTGGAAGACATTTTGGAAAACCGCAAGACATTGAATTTGCGTTTGCCGATCGAAAACTGTACTTGCTGCAATCAAGACCCATTACTTCGCTTTCCAAAATTCCTGACAAGAATGATACCTATGTCCTTTGGGACAACAGCAATATCATCGAATCCTATCCGGGAGTAACAACACCCCTCACCTTTTCCTTCATCAGTAAATCCTATGAAGGTGCTTACCGTTTGTTTTGCGAATATTTGGGTGTTGACAAGAAAGTGATCGAACGGAATACCAGCGTTTTCGAAAATACACTTGGACTGATCAATGGTCGCGTCTATTACAACCTGAAAACGTGGTACCTGATGTTGGCGATGTTGCCCGGATACAGTATCAATGCGCGTTTCATGGAAAAAATGATGGGAGTGAAAGAGCGTTTCGACATTCCGGAATCTTACCTCATTTCCAAAGGTCAGGCCTGGTGGCGGATTGTAAAAATGGGTTTCAAAATGACTTCACGTTATTATTCGCTCTCAAGAAAAAGAAAAGACTTTGAAAACCTCTTAAACGCTACGATCGCGAAATACAAAGCCATTGATTTCACTGAAAAGAGTGCAAACGAATTGTTGCAATTGTACCTGGATTTCGAGCACACTTTATTGAACGAATGGAAAGCACCTTTACTGAACGATTTCTTTGCCATGATCTGGTTCGGTCGTTTGCAAAGCATGTGCGAGAAGAAGTTGAAAAGTGTCAACCCGAATATTCACAACGATTTACTTTGTGGAAGCGCAGATATCATTTCTACACAACCCATTCATCGAACCATTGCACTTTCAACGGAAATTTCTCAATTGCCGGAGATGAAAGAAATGTTCCTGAATTTACCCTCAAAGCAGCTTTGGAACAAATTAAAAAATGCCGGTTCCGAAGATGAGTCCGGAAGAATTTATAATGAAATACAACGCTATATTACCGATTTCGGAGAAAGATGTGTCGGTGAATTAAAACTGGAAACGATATCTTATACGCAAGACCCGACCTTATTTTTAGACATCCTGAAAAGCTATGTTCAGAATGAAATAACTTTAAGCAAGCGCTCAGGAAATAAGGAAGCAGAAATTCGCTCAAAAGCGGAAGCAGAAGTGAATTCCATACTTCGTGGTAAATTCTACAAAAAATACAAGTTCAATAAAGCTTTAAGAAAAACGCGTGAATTGGTTTCATCACGTGAAAACTTGCGTTACGAGCGCACACGAGCCTTCGGGATTGTACGCGAATTGTTTTCTGCAATGGGAATTCGATTTTATGCAGAAGGGATTTTGAATAAGGATCGGGATATTTTCTACCTCACAAAAGAAGAAATCACACAGTTTATCCAAGGCAGATCAGTAACTCAGGATCTGAAGAAATTAGTAGAACTAAGAAAATCAGAATTTGAGGTCTATGAAGGAACGGAAACACCGGCAGAGCGCTTTGCCAGTTATGGACTCGTTTACCATGCAAATGATTTTTTTAGCACGGATAAGGTAGAGCAATTGGAAGGTGATCTGAAGGGAACAGGGTGTTGTCCGGGTCGAGTAACAGCGCGCGTGCAGGTGGTCAAAAACCCAAAAGATATTGCCTCTTTGCACGGTGCCATTTTGGTAACTTCCAGTACTGATCCGGGTTGGGTAACCTTGTTCCCAAGTGCATCTGCAATTATTGTGGAACGCGGAAGTTTACTAAGTCATTCAGCAATTGTATCACGGGAAATGGGAATACCATGCATTGTGGGAGTAACTGGTTTGCTGCGGACATTAAAAACAGGAGATCTTGTGGAAATGGACGGAAGCACGGGAACAATAAAAATAATTGAAAAAAAAGGAACCCCGGAAAATGAATAAACTAACAGATAAAGTTTCCTTTGCTTTGATCCGCTATGCCAATTGTTGGGAAGATGCTGATGTGCTCTTGAAAGGTTTAAATCCTGATGAAGACAAGCGTTTTCTGTCAATTGCTTCGGCAGGTGATAATAGTTTTTCACTACTGATTTCAAACCCGGAATTAGTAGTTGCTGTTGATGTGAATCAAATTCAGCTTTATTTGGTAGAATTGAAACGGGAAGCCATTCGACACTTGGAATACGAAGAATTGCTACAGTTTCTTGGATTCAGCAAGTGTGATTCAAGGATCAGGATCTACCATAAAATCTGTCAGCACTTACCGGAAAGAACGAAAAAGTACTGGGATCAGCACAAAGATCAGTTGTCGAACGGAATAATCCATGAAGGCAAGTTTGAGCGTTATTTCCAGCTTTTTGCAAATAAAATCCTTCCCTGGATTCATACCAAAAAACATATTGCGGATTTGCTTTCCGAAAAAACGGAAGAGCAGCAGGAGGAATTTTACAATAAAACCTGGAATAACTGGCGTTGGCGTTTCTTATTCAAATTGTTCTTCAGTAAAACAATTATGGGAAAATATGGACGGGATCCGGAGTTTTTGAAACAGGTAGATGTTCATGTAGGAAGAACGATTTACAATAAAGCGGCAGCCCACCTGAAAAGCAAAGGTGCTCAGCACAATTTCATCCTCAATTACAACCTGACGGGCGATTTCAGAGCTTTGTTGCCGCATTACTTAGAACCGGAAAACTACATGCTTATCAAGCAGAATTTAGATAAGCTCCACGTTTTTCATGGTTATGTAGAAAATGCAATTGTACAATATGGAAAGTTTGATTACATGAACTTATCAAACATTTTTGAATACATGACACCTGAACTTTTTGAAAATACCACAAAAGGGTTGATAACCGGATTAAATTCAGGTGGAAAACTGGCCTATTGGAATTTGATGGTGACACGTTCTGTTGCTCAACAATTTCCTAAAGAGGTAAAAAACGAAGAAAAATTATCGAAAGAACTATCAGCAATTGATAAAGGTTTTTTCTATCAGCAATTCCATTTAGACACAAAACTATGAATGACGATATAGTGCCATTAATCTGGCTTTCATTTTGTTTTCTGGGCTTATTCGGAATAAGTGAGCTCATTCATCGAATAACTTCGACAAAAGTCGAACACACAAGGAAATTGGTTCATTTTGGAACAGGAGCATTAACATTGTTGTTTCCCGCCTATCTGACAAGTTCCTGGTCGGTATTGGTTCTTTGCGCTTCTTTCGCTGTGATTTTATTGTTCAGTTTGAAGTACCGCTTTCTTCCCTCAATCAATGCCATTGATAGGGAATCACATGGAAGTATTCTCTATCCCCTTGCTGTATACTCGTGTTTTCTTCTGTACGAGTATCATCAATACGATTTGATGTTCTTTTATGCCCCCGTTTTGGTGCTGGCTATTTCAGATCCATTGGCTGCCTTGTTCGGAAAACGTTGGCCTAAGGGTGAATTCACTGTCGGAAAATACAGCAAAACCTTAATGGGTTGTACCGCTTTCCTTCTAAGTGCTTTTGTTGTACTACTCGGACTTTCTTATCTGTTCAACAAAGAGCTTTCTTTTATGACAGCATATCAGTTAGTGTTAGTCGCAACCGGCGCCACGTTGGTAGAGGCAGTCAGCGGAAAAGGGTCCGATAACCTCACCATTCCGTTATCAGTGGTATTATTACTCAGTTTATTTGCTTCCTTATGAGCTTAAAACTTCATAAGACATTTCCGGACCGGAATAATTTCCATCTTTTTTCAGAAGTAAAAAAACAGGTTTATATTGAAAATTCAGCTGGACAAGACCAAAGTGATGATTTAAATCTTGAATTCCTGGTTGAATGTATTGTTGTTACAGAAAATGACATTCCAGTTGGTCGATTGGCCTTATACCACAATCCCGAATTATTTTGGAAAGATGAAAAAGCGTGTTGTATTGGAAACTTCGAATGTGTCAATAAAACAGAAGTTGCACTCTTCATGCAGCATGAAGTTGATCATTGGGCAAAAGAAAACGGATTCAGATACATCCTGGGACCAATGAACGGTTCTACCTGGGACAATTACCGCTTCAGTGTACATCACAACAATCCGTTTTTTTTATCTGAAGCCATTCATCCGCTTTATTACAACGACTTGTTCCGGAAAGTAGGATTTGAAGTGATCCTGAATTATCAAAGCAGGATCGAGCGGGGAATTACTGTTAACAACGAAAAAGTAGCCCATAAAATCCGGGAAACACACTTAAATGGAATCACCCTTCGGGAATTCGATGCTTCGAGAATCTATGAGGAACTGGAAAAATTGTTCCCCTTGGTGAAAGCAGCCTTTGAACGAAACACTTTGTATACGAGTATTTCATGGGAGACTTTTTACAGAAAATATGCCGGGATTATTCGTCAATTAGGAACTAGATACGTGCTTTTGGCGGAAAAAGAGGGTGAATTAATTGCTTTTGTATTCGCATTTCAAAATTTCCTTGAGAAAACAAAAAAGCAATTGGTTTATAAAACGGTTGCCCGGAAATATGGAAATGAATATGCCGGTGTTGGACATGTAATTGCTTTGGAAGTGATGAAACGGGCTGTTGAAGACGGAATGGAAGATGCTATTCACGCTTTTATGATTTACGATGCTACTTCTGCCGGGATTTCTCAGAACTTCAATTCACAACCCTACCGGAAATACGTACTTTACGCAAAATCAATTTGAAATGAGCAGGATAAACGTCACCGATCTATTCTTTCAGCATGCTGATAATTCACCCGGAAGGTGCGCAATTGTAAGCGGAAATAAGCGTATTTCTTATGGTGACCTATCAGCCGAAGTAAAAGAAACTGCTGCTTATTTTCAATCCAAAGGAATAGAAAAAGGTGATAGGGTTTTGGTCTTTGTTCCGATGAGCATTGATCTGTACCGCATCGTACTGGCTCTCTTTGATATTGGAGCGACAGTAGTTTTTCTCGACGAATGGATTAGCAGGGAACGCTTGGATGTTTGTTGCCGCTTAGCCGCTTGCAAAGCATGGATCGGTGGATGGAAAGTAAAGTGCCTGTCGATTTTATCCAAGGAACTGAGAAAAACTCCATTAAAATCTGGTTTGACTTATAAAGCCAGTTTCCCCTATTCGAAAACTCAAACAACTGCTGATGATGTTGCGTTAATTACTTTTACCACCGGAAGTACGGGAGTTCCAAAAGCGGCAATACGAACGCATGCGCATTTGAAAAGTCAATTTAATGCACTTATTGAGAAGATCGAGCCACAGAAGGGGGAAGTGGATATGCCTGTTTTACCCATCGTTCTCCTCCTCAATCTGGGAACTGGATGCACTTCGGTCATAGCGCCTTTTAAGTCGAAAAAAGCCCGAAAAATGAACCCGGAAGTCATCGTTAAATTGCTTCGGGATGAAAAAGTTAACCGCTTGGTTTCATCTCCATATTTTGCCATCAGGGTAGCGGAGTATTGTTCTCAAAACAAGATTCAATTAACTGACCTGAAGAAAGTCTTCACCGGTGGGGCTCCGGTGTTTCCGGATGAGGCTGTAACTTTGAACAAGGGTTTTCAGGATGCGAAAGTGTCTGTTGTTTATGGTTCAACAGAGGCTGAGCCAATCAGTGCAATCACATCAGATCAACTGAAGAATGAAGATCCTGAAGTAAAAAAAGGACTGTGTGTAGGTCAGGTTCACCGCACAACCGAAATCTTGATTTTACCCATTACCGACAAAATGATCTTAGTCAATTCTTCCATGGAGCTTGAGCAGATGCAGCTGAAAGCAGGAGAAACAGGAGAAATTTGTGTTGCGGGTCCGCATGTCTTGGATACCTATCTTGATAATGAGGAAGCCGTCCTTAGAAACAAAATAAAAGTGGATGGAAAATGCTGGCACAGAACAGGTGACAGTGGATTTATCGGAGAAGACGGGTTGCTTTATCTGACAGGTCGTTCAGCCTATTTATTCGAAGCTGAAGGTCGGATCTATTCACCCTTTCTCCTGGAATTTCGGCTTAAACAAGAGCAAGCAGTCCTTAGCGGAACCATCTTAAAAATAAACCGGGAAATTGTTTTGTTTGTAGAATTGAAGACTCCAAAAATATCAACTGACTTTTTGAAAGAGAAATTTCCTTTCGTGGATAGAATTGTACTTGGTGAACTACCGAAAGATCCGCGGCATTTTTCGAAGATCGATTATGAAAAGTTGAAGAAAAATGATTGATTCCTACCTCATCATATTCAAATGACCGTTGAAGACTTCATATCGGTCATCATCCAGGTTTTTGATGCGAATAGTCCAGGTATAAATGCCCGCCGGAACCAGCTTGCCCTGGTAAGTTCCATCCCAACCTTTGTTCACATCATGAGATTCAAACAGCGTTTCTCCCCAGCGATTAATGATAGTAAATGAATAGTTTTGCGTATCGTAACCTGCTGTCACTATCGGGGCGAAAACATTATTGAACTCATCGCCATCCGGTGTAAAGGCATTCGGGACATAGATCAGTTTATTGTCTTTCACAGTGATAATCAATGATGCCTGGTCTGTGCAGCCATTTGAACTGGTAACAATTAAAGTAACCGTGTAATTTCCAGGAACTTCAGGATAGTGATGCGCCGGATTTTCCAGGTTGCTGTTGTCTCCGTCCCCAAATGTCCAGAAGTAAGAGTTCCCGTTTACCGAATGGTTATTGAATTGTGTATTTGTTTCCGTTTGAGTAAGTACCTGCGGACTTGCATTGAAAATTGCTTCCGGATTCGGATATACCGTAATATAATTTGTCTGAGTTGTACTTGATGAGCATCCGTTCGCTGCGTTCGTTAGAGTCACCGAATAAGTTCCGGGTGTATTGAATGAATGAGCAACACTTCCTATCCCGTTTGCAGTTGAATTATCACCGAAATCCCAGGAAGAAGACGCAACGGAAGGATCGGAAGTAAATTGAACGTTTAACGGAGTACAGCCGCTTAAAACATCAGCAGCAAAAGCAGAGTTCGGTACTGCATTCACCACGACATCCATCGTGTTTATTCCGCCACATCCCTGGGTGTGTGTATAAGTTAGTGAATGTGTTCCCACGCCTGCAGCACCCGGAGTAAAAATTCCGTTCGGGTCTGTAATTCCGGCACCTGACCAGCTTCCCCCGGGAATGTCAGCTGTTAAGCTTGCTCCCGTTGCCGTATTTTCACAAAACGGACCTGCAGGAGTAAGATTCGGTGCTACCGGGGTATTTACAGTAATCGTCATAGCAGCAGTTGTGGCACACTGTCCGGCATCCGGTGAAAAAGTATATGTTCCGGAAGCCATATTGTCTACGAGTGCCGGTGACCAGGTTCCGGTAATTCCATTAGCAGATGAAGCAGGTAAAACAGGTGCAATCTCACCAGAACAAAATGCCGGGATTTGTATGAATGAAGGAATAGCCGGAGCTTCTACAACAATTGCAACTGTAACAGGTGCTGCACACGGATTCCCCGTAGGAGTAAAGGTGTAATTGGCAGTTCCAGCCGTTAGTGTATTAATGGTTGCGGGTGACCACGTTCCGGTAACCCCATTGTCTGAAGTTCCCGGCAAAGCCTGTGGTATTGCATTCAAACAATATTGCGGATGAGCCGGAAATGTCGGGGTAATTGAATTATTGACTGTAACGGAAATACTTGCCGGAGTGGTTGAACATTGCCCGGGATTCGGGGTAAAAGTATAGGTCCCCGAGGCGGTATTGCTGATAACATTGGGCGACCAGGTTCCCGGTACGAGTGGTGCGTTTGTCTGTGCCGGAAATGCCGGAGCTGGCTGACCGGAACAAAAAGCCGGGACAGCTGCAAAAGTTGGTGTGACACCCGAACTGACCACAATCGTCGCCGTTTCTACGGAAGTGCATCCGGTAGAAGAAGTTGCGTTCAGGATCGCCACATAGCTTCCTGCGGTGGAGTAAGTAACTGCATGTGGTCCGGGCCCGGTGGCATTTGCGGGTGAGCCTGATCCGTTTGAAAAATTCCAGCTAAGTGAGTTATAACCTGTAGATGTATTTCCGTCTAATGATATGGGATTTCCGGCACAAACGGTAAAAGGTCCGCCGGTAATATTTGCATCCGGACCAACAAAGGTCCCTGTTCCGCCCCAATTCAATGAAAAACCATTCGTCGCATTGGTATTATTGATCAGAATCGCATAACTGGTCCCGACAGTCATGTTAAGTTGCTGAACATAAGCATCCTCAATCCCGGTCCATCCGATTCCTTCATTCTGGTCGGTTGAACTGGCATTCATTCCGGTACTTGCATTTCCATTGATAAAAGAAGTTGCCGTGCACCGGATAGCAGTTCGTGGTCCGCATGGGTCTGAAGTACTCAGCTGAAAAACGATAAAATCAATATCGTCCATTTGGTTTGCAGGAATGATATCCATTGTCAGGGTTCCTGCAGTTTGACAGGTCCAAGTGTACCAAACCGAATTGGTTTCAAAAATTCCGAAACCGGACAGGCAGGTTCCTGCATTTTCATTGTTATTTACCCCACCGTTCGTCAGGTTGGTTACACTGATCGAATTTTTGTTGCACAGTCTGCCTGCCCCGTTGCAATCTGCAGATGCCGTTGGTGGTGGAGTGTAGTTATTAATACATAACTGGAAAGATCCTCTTTGTGCAGCGGTAGTACTGATCCTGATAAAGTAAGTTGTTCCCTGGACAAGGCCTGAATTGAAAAGCTGGGTATTCGGAGAACCACCTGATCCGTTTGTACACCCTCCGGGAGGCTGTGTTAACCCTCCGGCGCAGGTTCCCGAATAAATTGCAATCCGTGGTTGCTGCATGGTCGCTCCGTTAACGGAGATCAATACATTCGTACCGATTGCAACAAAAGAAAACCAAACATCCGAAGTAGCGGTGGCTGTCCAGCAGGTTGCAGGTCCGAATGTACTAGCTGTTGAATTGGTGCTTGTATATTGAGTTGCTGATGAACAAAAATTGGTAACGTTCGTTAAGGCCAGGGCCTGGTCACAGTTGTCGCCCTGAGCTAGCGCTCTGTCGGCAAAGAATAGCAGTGACACGAATAAAAGACCATGCAAAAAACCAGGTAAGCTGCTTCGTTTGTTATAGGTCTCATTCGATAAAAAGTGGTGTATATTTTTCATCGATCTCAGTAATAATAAAGAAGTTCGCTAAGCTTCTTTTCTATTAACGTAATCAAAGTGAAGAAGTTGCTTTACAATCAGGGTGAAAAAATTTTATCCCGATAGATTTTAGAATCCTCTTTTTTATTAACTTAAATAAGAAACGAATTATTCATTTTTTCTAAAATCCACTATGTACGTTAAAAACAAACATCTTTACGACGAAAAAACACTTGAGTTTTGCAGACATGCCCGGATCGTTTCCAATGTTGATCGCATCTATATTATTCAAGTCATCAACGAATATCAAAAATGCAGGGTTAATCAGCTCGTCATGGAAACGGGGTTAACTATCCGGCAAGTCTATTATCAGCTTTCCGTGCTTCGAAAAATGAATTACATCACAACCAAATATGACCAGGGAAGGTATTTTGTGTATCCGGGTTTTGGGATGCATCGAGGAATGAAATTATTAAGAATACTTCAGGAGATCTGTAAAACAAGGGAAGATCAAAACCGACATGGTGAGTTGTACATCGTTAGATGACTATTTTCCGATACAAAACTTATTGAAGATATTCGCCAGCAGATCATCTTCGGAAATCTGACCGGTAATACTTCCCAGCCAGAACATCGCCTGGCGGATATCCATGGCTACAAAATCTCCGGTGATGTTGGTTTCCAGTCCCCATTTTGCTTTTTCCAGGGCATCCTGTGTTTTTTCCAGGGCATCCAAGTGGCGGGCATTGGTTACAATGGTATCGGATTGTGTGTTGAAGGAACCCAGGATTTGCTGTGACAACCAGGATTTCAATTCCGCGATTCCTTCTCCCTTTTTAGCACTGATCGCTAAGAATGGGGTTTCGAATTCCCATGAAGTGTTATTTTGATCCGAACGCAGATCGTATTTGTTTCCGATCACTAAAAAATGAGCTCCGGGATATTTCTTTGCCTGTTCATCTGCCCAGCGACCGGTTTCTTCCGGATTCATAGATAAGTGGCCTTCATCTGAAGCATTGTTCCCGCTGTAATCACTCAGCATCAGTACAATCTTAGCTTGTTTGATCTTATCAAGCGAACGTTGGATTCCCATTGCTTCGATCTCCTCGGCTGCTTCTTCGCGGATCCCGGCTGTATCAATTAAGCGGAAAAGAATTCCGTCGATATTCAATATTTCTTCAATGACATCACGGGTAGTACCTGCAATGTTACTCACAATCGCCCGGTCCTCGCCAAGCAGTTGATTCAGCAAGGTGCTTTTCCCCGTATTCGGCGCACCCACTATTGCAACCGGAACTCCGTTCTTCAGAACATTTCCCAGTTCAAAGGATTGGATCAATCTGCGTACATAAGCCAAAACCTCTGTTACCAAAGCAAGCAGTTCTGTACGGTCTGCAAATTCCACGTCTTCTTCCGCGAAATCCAGTTCCAGTTCCACCAATGAGGCGAAATGAATCAGCTTTTCACGTAAATCCCGCAGTTCGGTTGAAAAGGATCCGCGCATCTGGTTCATCGCTACTTCGTGTGCACGTGCAGATTCGGAAGCGATGAGGTCTGAAACCGCTTCTGCCTGGCTCAGGTCCATTCTTCCATTCAAAAAAGCCCGCATGGTAAATTCTCCCGGCTTAGCCAGTTCGCAGCCATTCGCCAATAACAAACGGATGATCTCCTGTTGGATAAATACCGAACCGTGACAAGCTATTTCAACTGTGTTTTCTCCTGTAAAGCTGTGTCCTTCGTGAAAAACCGTTACGACCACCTCATCCAGGACAGTTCCGTCACTATTCTTTAAGCGAACAAAATGTGCACTGTGTGACGCTGCCTTTTCAAACGGTTTACCTGCAACGTGTGATAAAATGGAAATTGCGTCTTTTCCGGATAAACGGATCAAAGCAATAGCACCCATTCCGGGAGCAGTAGACAAAGCACAAATGGTTTTCGGAGAATAACTCATGCTACAAAGTTACAAAGAGTAATTGCGAATTGCGAATGCCGGATTGTAAATTTCATCAGTACGATCGAGACGCTCGCACCAACTGGTGATTAGATGTTGAAATTAATACAATCATACTTCGTTCAGCAAACTTCGTATGATAAAAAAGGCGGGGTATGTACGAGATATAGTCGCTCTACCTAGGCTCTATCCATACATGACCGATTAAGGATCCCAGGATTATCATCGATTCGCACATTTGTAAATATCCATCCGAAGAAATGAAGTCTGAAAACAGCAAAAAACACCTGCTTTCTTTCATCGGAAGTTGATAGATTTCCGGTTCACATCTAGGTCATGTATAGATCAAGTACGGGTCAAGTATGGATATAGTATGAAGGAAGTATGAAACAGTTAAGGATTTAACACATATCCCGATCTCTTTGGGAAACGTTTTTCATATGAAATTTAAAAAGAAAAAGCCGGATAGATTCCTCTGCCCGGCTTAACATTATTCTTATATTTCCTTAGTGCTTAACAAAAGCTTTCACCGAAACTCCTGCTGCATGTTCGATCACCAGGAAGTATTTCCCGCTTTCAAGGACACTAACATCAATTGTTTCTGAAATGATCTTATTTGTAAGAACGCTTCTTCCGGAAAGGTCCAGAACCGATACTGTCTGAATATCCTTCAATTCACCGAAGTTCACATTCAATAGTTGATTTACCGGGTTGGGATACAATTCGAAATCTCCGAATGATTCTTCTTCCAATCCGGCACAATTTTGAACGGTCACTGTAAACATTGCAGTATCCAAACATCCGCTTGCATTTGCTCCGACAACCGTATAGACTTGTGTAGCACCCGGGGTCGCAGAAACACTCTGAGCATTCGGGTTATCAATTGATCCGGCAGGACTCCAAACATAATTTAAAGCGCCCATTGCAGATAGTGCTGCGGATTGTCCTGCACAAATGGTTCCATTAACTGGAACCGAACTTACTGACACAGACGGAGGCACAGCAACCGTAAGATTTGTCCCGTTATCCGTACCCGTAGTACCTGGGTTGGAAGCGTCTACACGAATCCGGTAACCTGTCCCCGGAGTTAATCCACTCGGAATCATTGCAGAAATGTTTAAGCTTCCGGTAGCAGTAGAAGACAAAGTTCCGATTGCAGTTGGTGCTGCAAAAGAACCCATGTTGTCTGATAATTGAGCAGTATACACATTCCCTGCATTTACTGTTCCTGAAACCGTGAAAGGTACCAGGAGCACCATACTGTTGTTCGAACAGTAAGTTGTTGTGTTCAAAGTACCGGTAGCGAGAGAAGCTCCTCCTCCCGGAGTTCCGATAATTTTTACCTCATCAATTGCAAAAGCAGGATCCATTCCGCTGCTTCCGTTTTGCCATCTGAATCGGAATTTCAAGGTTGCCTGGTTATCAAATGCCGCTAAAATAATGGAAGCATTCGTCCAGGTTGAAACACCCGAATATTGGGTCGAAGCAGCAGTCCACATAGTTCCTCCGTCTGTAGAATACTCCACAACGCCATAAGAAGTTCCGGAAGCACCGGCACACAGGTAAATAAACTCCAGGGTCACATTGGTATATGAGGTAGTGGAAACAGATGCCGTTTGAGTTGCGCTTTGGTTTGAAGAGGAGCCCGTGTCAAATGACGCGTTACAAATTCCCAAACCCGAACAGGCCTGTGTATTATGAATGTGCAAGTATGCAGAATTTGGTCCGTTTGTAACACCACCCGGCTGATTGGGAGTATCCGGAACAATTCCGAATCCCGAACCATCCACGTACTCTGAATTTAAAATCCATTGATTGTTGCCCGAACCACCGTTTAAGGTCCAGTTTCCACCCCCTGATTCAAAGTTGTCCTGGAAGATCGTTGTTTGGGAAATAGCTGAAAAGCCCGTAATCAGGCCGATACATAGTAATAGTCTTTTCATAGTAGAAGTTTAATGTGCCGCAATTTAGGACACAGGCTTCTAATTTCCAAACTTGTTAGTATGTTAACGGAATGAGTCTTAACGAGTTGGCTTTTCTACAGATCTCTTCGCTTCAGGATGAAATACGTGATTGCAAAACACAAAACGATATACACTCCCGCTAAAGATAACTGTTCACTTAAGCTCAACAGGAATATGTCGTTATCCGCATTCTTCGGACCGGAGTTGATAACGGCTTTGAAGAAGGGAATGGGAGTCAGATCCGCATAAACTTTCAATGGGAAAAACTGGTACATTTTATGCGAAATGATATTGCCGACGATGGTTTCAACCGGGAAATAAATAATGAACGTAACAATTGCAATTGCCGGTCTTTTCACCAAAATCGCAAAGAGAAAGGCAAAACTGAAATAACCGATCGTTTGAATAAAGTAAAGCACGTTCAGATGGATATTCTGGTAGAAATCCATGTTTGAAGATTCAATTAAGCCCAGGACCAATCCACAAAGAAAGGTATACAAGGTTGCAGCAGCACTTAAGAAAATAACAAAAACGAACTTCCCGAAAATAACCTGTCTTTTAGTTAATCCTTCAATGATATTCTGCCTCATGGTCTTGAATTGGATATCATTGGTGGTAATGGTAACAACCGAAACCGCCAGCAGGATATTGAAAAAACTCGCACTGTAGGTTATGAAGCTCCAGATATGCGGAAAATCGAACGGATTAGCCTGTGTGAAAATGGCTTTCAACTCGGGATTCATTTTGAAAAAGAAGTTCATAAAGTACATCCAGCAAGGAACGACTACCATATAAACTGCGAACAATATTTTAAGGGTATGGAACTTTCTCAATTTCGCATACTCCAGTGCTATAATCTGTCTCATAATTTCATTCTTTCTAAGAAAATGGTCTCTAAACTTTTTTGGTAAGCGTGCAATTCAGAAAGATATACCCCCTGTTCTGCAACTAATCGGTTCAAATCGGAACCGGTCAATTGTTCATCCAATTCCACCATCAGTGAATCCGGCTCTTCGCTAAGGATTCTGACTTGTGGTAAACCGCGTAAAACGGAAATCAGTTTTTGCGGTTCATCAGCCATCAGTTTGTAGGACTTACGCTGCAACAAAAGGTCAGTCATACTTCCGTTGTAAACCATCTCTCCCTGCTTCAGCATGACTACATGTGAACAGATTTTCTGAACCTCATCCAAAATATGCGATGCCAGGATGATGGTTTTACCTTCAGAGCCGATCTTCAGGATCAATTCTCTCATTTCGGCAATCCCCTCCGGATCCAATCCATTCGTAGGCTCATCCAAAACCAGTACTTCGGGATCCGAAAGCAGCGCAGCGGCTACAGCCAAACGTTGTTTCATTCCTAATGAGTAGGTACGGAATGTTCGTTTCCCGCGCTCTTTCAAGTCTACATATTCCAGCACCTCTTCAATCCGTGCCTTCGGATTTGGCATATTCTTGATCGTTGCGGTTACACGCAAGTTATCGTAAGCATTCAAATACGGATAAAAATTGGGCGTTTCCAACAAACAGCCTATTCGCAACCTGTTCCGGTCTTCCTGTCCGTTCCCGAACCATGAAAAGGATCCCTGAGTCGGATGCAGAATCCCCATTAACATGGCCAAAGTAGTTGTTTTACCACTACCATTCGGGCCTAGAAGACCGTAAACATTCCCTTTTCTGATATCAAAAGAAACACCTTTTACGGCCTCTACTTTCTTATACTTTTTGGATAAATTATCAACCTGTAAAACAATCTCTGACATACGCTGGATTTTAACCAAATCTAGCTAATATTCGTTATCGTTGCCAAAAAAGGATATGTGAATGGTAAAAATTAAATGAATATCGGTGCATAAATCGTGATCAGCGTCTCCGTTCAATAACCGGGACTTCCAAACTCCGGAAACTCATTTCCCAAGTATTTCGAATGCACACAGATGTAAAATCACACCGGGAAAACAATTCAGATTATCGTTTATCCTGAAAAAAATCGATCATTAGCTGGGAGCACTCATTTTCCATCGGTCCTTTACTGACAACCGTTTTAGGATGGTACAATTCGTTTTGAAAACGTCCGGCGCCTCTTTTTTCATCGCGTGCTGCGAAAACGATCTTATCTAGCTGCGACCAGTAAAGTGCCCCGGCACACATCACGCAGGGTTCAACCGTTACATAAAGCGTACAATCCTTCAGGTATTTTGCCCCTAAGTATTCGGATGCTGCAGTAATTGCCTGCATTTCCGCATGAGCCGTCACATCGTGGAGACGTTCTGTAAGATTATGCGCCCTGGCAATGATCTGGTTATTTACAACAACAACAGCACCAACAGGCACTTCCCCTAATTCGAAAGCCTTTTGTGCTTCCATATATGCCTGGCGCATAAAGTACTCGTCGTTGTAAGGAGAAATCATGCTTTGTTTCTACTTATTAAATTGAACTTCGAATGTTTTCGGCCAGTATTTACCAGTCATGAAAATTTGCTTGGTAAGCTTGTTGTAAGCAATTCCGTTTAACACATCTCCACCGTTTTTCCCGCGAATAATCAATTCATTCGCATCGATCTCCTGCAATACTTTTCCTGTATTCGGTTCGATAACCAGGACTGTTCCAGTGGTGTAAACATTTGCATAGATCTTCCCGTCGATGTACTCTAGCTCGTTCAACTGTGTTCTCGGTCCCATGTTATCATAAACTTCTATCACGCGGATTGACTGGAAAGATTTCGGGTCACGGAAAGTAAGGCGCTCCGAACCGTCCGACATAATAATGGATTTTCCGTCATTACACAAGCCCCAGCCCTGTCCAACATAATTGAATTCGTCCTTCAGCACCATTGTCTTCTTATCGTAAACAAAACATTTGCTGTTCTGCCAGGTTACTTGGTACAACAGGTCTCCCAAAATAGTAATTCCTTCTCCAAAATACGTTGCATCCAAGCCGTTCTTTGGTTCACTGAAAGCACCTGTTTGCAATGAAACTGGACCAACCAATGTTTTCCCCTGCTGTCCGGGATCACCGGTTCCTTCGTACAATTGGTTTCCGTCAAACTCGTAGCCCTGTGTGTAATTTTCCGGGTTGTGCGGATATTCTTTGATGATCTTTGCAAACAAGACTTCCGGTTCAATATCAGAAACCACACGGACATTACATGAATTTTCCAAAACAGTTCCGTCCTTAAATGTGGAACGCAGAACCAATGACCTGGTTCCAACACCATAGAAATTCGTTTGCATAGCAACTACTCTCGTTTGTGCTTTCGGAGTATTCCAGGTTTCAAAAACCGAATCATTGTAGATCAGTTCTACCTTTGCGAGCCCTTCAGGAATACTTAGCTTGATCGGAATATCATCTCCGAACTTTGCCTGGATATCACCCGGGACTTCCAACTTAGCGATTTCCATATCTTCGGTTCCACCGCTGTTTTTCATCATTGGCACAATGATAAATGCAGCCAATACCAAAATGAGGAGAACAATGATTCCGTATCTTCTTTTCATACTTAAATGAGTTTCAAAATTTCCAGTGCATTGATCGCAGTGTGTGTTGCTGAATAAATGACTTCGTGATTATTAATTAGAATTGCCTGCGGAGATTGATGTTCAACCTTGGTTAAGGCTTCAATTTCAGCAGATAATGGACGGTATGCCAGCAAATCCAGGTACACGCACGTTGCTTTCTCCGGATCCATATTGTTTTCAAAACGGTTGAGTGCCATGGATGAAATACTGCAACGGGTGCTGTGTTTAAAAAGCACTACCGGTTTCGTTTCCGAAGAGTTAATCAATTCGTGCAACTGTTCGGAGCTTGTCAATTTCACCCAAGGAAATTCAGCCTTTTGTTTGCTAAAAAGTCCCATATCAAAAATTCACTCCTTTAAACTGTTTCAGGAAACGGATATCGTTCTCGGAATAAAGTCTCAAATCATTTACCCTGAATTTCAATTGGGCAATGCGTTCAATACCCATTCCAAAGGCAAAACCGGTATATACTTCCGAATCGATCCCCGAAGCTTCCAAAACCGCCGGATCTACCATTCCACATCCTAAGATTTCCAGCCAGCCGGTATATTTACACACGTTACATCCTTTCGAGTTACAGATTGTACACGAAACATCTACTTCAGCACTCGGCTCGGTAAACGGGAAGTAAGAGGGTCTGAGGCGGATTTTTGCCTTGTCCCCAAACAGGGATTTTGCGAAGTAATCCAGGGTTTGTTTCAAATCGGCGAAAGAAACATTTTTATCAATGTACAAACCTTCTACCTGGTGGAAGAAACAATGAGCACGGGCTGAAATTGCTTCATTCCGGTAAACTCGACCCGGGGAAATGGTTCTGATCGGAGGTGTTGAAGATTCCATCACGCGAACCTGTACAGAAGAAGTATGTGTTCTCAAAGCCATTTCACGTTCCCCTTTTTCAATGAAGAAAGTATCCTGCATATCTCTTGCCGGATGTTCAGGTGGAAAGTTCAGGGCCGAGAAATTGTGCCAGTCATCTTCAATTTCAGGTCCTTCCGAAACAGAATAACCAATACGTTCAAAAATGGCAATAATCTCGCTGCGGACAATCGAAAGCGGGTGTCTTGCCCCGAAAGGAATCGGTTCTGCAGGTCTGGTAACATCCACATCCGAATCGGTACCGGAAACATTCTCCAGGCTCTCTTTGGAAAGCATCCACTTTTCTTCAGCTAAGATTCTTAAACCGTTCAAAAGCTGCCCGACTTCTTTTTTTTCTTCGTTCGGAACATTTTTCAATTCTCCAAAAAGGTTCTTTAATTCTCCTTTGGAACCCAAAAAGTGAATACGAAATGCTTCAACAGAATTCAGGTCTGTGAGGGCATAATTTTCAATAGCTTCCTTAGCTGCAGCGATTTGCTCTTTCATTCTTTTTTACAACCTTTTTACTTTCTAAACGTCTTTCTAAAAAAATATTACCGGAAATGTAACTTTTTCTTGTAATTTGATGTTTAAAAACATACTTTTTCAGGCAACGAAGTTACGAAATTGTAGACAATCAGATTATAATCGCAAAAAGATTATATTTACAACGAAAAAAAAACAACACTATGAACAAAATGGTACGCAACATTGGATATTTGTCCTTGATTACGATACTTATTGTATTGTCTTCCTGCAAGAAAGATCCTTCCATATTAAAGGTTTTTGTGCGTTCGGAAAACAATGAATTAGTTAGCAATGCGAAGGTTGTGATTATCGGAGACGTTAATTCGGATCCTGCAACACCTGAATATGTAGATACTGTTCTGACAAATTCGTCTGGTTTTGCATATTTCGATATGGAAAGCTTTTTCAGTTTGCTTGGAAAGAAGGAAACGACCGGTTACTTTGATGTCCTTGTAAAGAAAGACATGGCTCAGGGCTCAGGATACATCCGCTGCAGAGCTCATATTACAAACGTCTTAACCGTCGTTATTGAGGAATAATATAATATTTGAATAACATGAACACACTTATAAAAACAGCATTTTTCGGAGCACTTATAATCGGGATGGGTGTTATCTTTTCTTCTACAGGTTGCAGAAAGAAAAAGGACACTACCGCATTGATCTATGTTTTGGATGCTAATAATCAGCGGGTAGCTGGTGCACAGGTTGTGCTAAAAGGCGAATCAACTGTTCCGAATTCACCACCGGTTGTTCTTTTTGACACAACCCTCAGCGATGGTTCCGGGATTGCCTCATTTAACTTTAATGATGTTTATCAATTGGGTCAGGCCGGAGTTGCTGTTCTGAACATTGAAGCAAAAAAAGATGCCCTTGCAGGTGAAGCAATCATCAAAATCGAACAAGAAGAAGAAAACGAAGAAACGGTATTTATACAGTAACTTCAAATTCAATAGTTTAAACCCCGACTCCACACAGTGGACGTCGGGGTTTTTTATTCATGCAAAATTCGAAAAGGGACATCCGTAAGGCACTTTTATTCATTTCAAATGGCTCGGTCGCCTTTTATGTTGGAAATTGCAAACATCAAATTAGTATGTTATGTTATCGCGTTCAATTTTAACTCTTGCTATCGGAGCAGCAATTATAAGTATCGGTTCTTGCAGAAAGAAAGAAGATACTATTGCAAAGATCTATGTTCTGGATCAAAACAATAGCCGTGTAGCAGGTGCAACAGTAGAATTGATCGGTGAAGAGACAGGAGGCTCCGAAGGTCATGGATCACTAAGAGCTCCAAAAACAGCAACGACCAATGAGCAGGGCGAGGCCACATTCAATTACAACGATATCTATCAGTTGGGGCAGTGTGGTGTTGCCGTATTTAAAATAAAAGCAAGCTTGGGTGGTGCCGTGGGAAACGGCATCATCAAAGTTGAGCAAGAAGAAACATCAGAAGAAACGGTATTTATTTAACCGGTTAATTTATTGCAAGGTGCCTAAGACTAGTCTCAGGCACCTTTTTTTATTCTGTTAATTCGTATTTGTATTTCTTCCCTTTATGAATTGCAGGAATTCCTTCTTTCAGCCACAAAGGCTCAGGCTTATTCAAGAGGTAAAAATCAAAGAACTGGCGCATTCGGATACTTAAATCCATCCTGTTTGCAGGCTTCATCAGGTTATGATCATCGCCATTATAATTTAAAAGCCATACAGGTTTTTGAAGGCGACGCAAACCGGTGTACAACTCAATTCCCTGGTACCATGGAACAGCACCATCTTCATCGTTATGCATGATCAACAAGGGGGTTTTCACTTTGGGCAAGCCAAATATCGGGCTGTTCTCTACATACAATTCAGGTGAATCCCAAATGGTTTTCCCGATCCGGCTTTGAGAATGCTCGTACTGAAATTGTCTGCTATATCCCGATCCCCAGCGGATCCCTCCGTAAGCTGAAAACATGTTTCCAACCGGAGCTCCTGCCATGGCAGCTGCAAAACGATCAGTCATCGTGATCAACTGAGCTGTCTGATAACCACCCCAGCTCTGGCCCTGCAAACCCATTCTTTTTGAATCAATGTTGCTGTATTTTTTCAAAACAGCATCCGTTCCGCTCAGAATACAATCGTATGCACTGTTTGCAGGATGTCCGGCCGTATAGCGGATGTTCGGGATGAAAACCACGTATCCGGCAGAAGCATATTCTGTTGGGTAAATAATCGAAGCAGTTGGCTTAGGTGCATAGTGATTGTGAATATCATCGGAATACATTTCGTAGTAGTAAACCAATAAAGGATATTCCTGGTTTTCATCAAAATTCTCCGGTTTGTACAGCAAACCTTCCAGCTGGATTCCCGAATAACTTGTCCATTTGATCAATTCCACTGTCGACCAATTGTACTGGCTTTGCTGCGGATTGGCCTTAGAGATCTGAACTATTTCAGCCCCCGGCTTGGTTGTAGCAAACAGATCAGGGAAATCGCTGTTTGATGAGCGATTAAAGATGAGCTGATTTCCTTTTTTTGCTTTCACAAAATTGAAGTACTGATGATTTGATCCCGAGATCAGTTCGAAATTCGGGTCTGAAACAGGGCCTTTCACACGATAAACATCCATCATTTTGCTCGTTTTGCTGAAACGCGTTAACAAGCTGTTCTCGGGATAATAACGCACGGAATCCGGGTTGAGATTGAATAACACATAATGATAATTCGTATCCGCATCCGAATTCTGCAAAACGTTTGTAATAGAACGCAAACTGTTGGAAGTTACATCATACGACAAAATATCCTTATCCGACTGAATAAACAGATTTTGATCGTTTGGTCCCCAGCCGATTATTCCCTGAGGCTCATCTTCTTCGATCATTCCGTTCTTATCTTCAAACAGATTTCCCTTCCAACCGCAGGTAATGCATTCCTCAACCTGGGAATCCACATTCATCAGATAATATTTTTTTGCACGTTCGTTCCAAAATGCAAAGTGTTTTCCGTCCGGAGAGAGGGAAGGTCTTGCATATACTTTCTCTCTCAAGGTTGAAATTTTCCCGTCCGTCACACGGATAAGGTAATAATTGGTCGGATTATTCGTGTGCCAGGTTTCGTAGCGATACATTGCATCACAGCTTGCCAGGAGTACCTGCTGGTCGTATCGCTCCGATGAATAAACATTCAAACTGTCATTTCCAAGTACAACCGCCTGACCGGAAGTTAAATGGTAAACAGCCAGGTTGGTCCTGTTCTGATCTCTTTTCAGTTCAACTAATTGCTGTGGCTGCAAACGGTCATCCTTCCAGTGCCACACATCCACCTTTGATTTCTCGCTTTCCAGCAAAGTATCTTTGAACGGTTTCTCCGGTTTATCGGCAACGCCAAAAAAGATATCTGAATCCTGGTTATTCAAATACGGTTTGAAGTTGGCAGACAGCACTTCATTGTTATCAAATTTCATGGAAGTATCGAGCAGTTGCTTAAATTCCTTTGTTGCAGGTTGAATCATAAACAAGGACCAGCGCTTATTGGAGGCCGTATCCACCGTTGCCAATCCAAGCAATGCATTATTCTTTCCCGAGAAATTCAGCCCAGCATATTCGGCAACCCGCTTTTGAGCATTCCATACTTCGTTCTTAGTGAAGTCGTAGATACCCAAACGGACGGAGTCTTTTTTAAATTTTTCCTGTTGTACAAAAAGTGCGTACTTCCCATCTTTGCTTATTTCAAACTGGGTCACATTTTTAAAGTGTTTCTTCTGCTTGGAAAGGGGGTCGATCACTGTGAGCAACTTCCCGTCTGTCTTGATCTTACCTTTTTTCTGTTCCCGCTTCTTCTCTTTTTTCGCTTCACTTTTGGTAAGGTATCCCTTCGGCCATTCATTTTTAAGCGAAAGAAATGCAAGCGCACTTCCCTTTTCAGAAAGCTTGAATTCCTTTACCTGGTCGTATTTCACAAGCGAGTCCTTTTTTACAAACCAAATTCCCAAGGAGTCTTTGGGCCATTTCTCCTTATTCATTTTCGCGAGTTCTGCTTTTCGCAATGTGTCAAATCCGGGATGGATCTTAAAAACCAGGTAAGAACCACTTTCGTCAAACTTCGGCTCATATCCGCGGGCAATGGAATCTTTTGTTCCTGTTTCAAGGTTTACCAGATATAAAAATCCGTCGCCCCGATAAGGTTTCACCGAATACACGCTAAACTTCCCATCCTGAGAAAGTTGCACATCACCAATCCTATTCCAGGAATTATAAACTTCCGGACCAAGTATTTTCTTTTGTCCAAAAGCGTTTAACCCAAAAAATATTGCTGTCAAAACACTAAACCCAACTGATGCTTTCATGAAATCCGAATAATTTTAAACTAAAGCTTAAATATAAATACTTAATTTGTGACAGAAATAATAAAAACCATGATCCTGCGAAAAGGAATATTACTTGTACTAACTATACTTTGGGTATTTCAATTCTCTGCGCTCTCCTACGAAATTCCGAAATCCAACCTGGATATACGAAATAACACGGCTCCAAGGCCCAACGCCGTCATTGAATTATTCAACATCATTGACCAGACAGATAAAGCCGAATCACCTGTTGAAACAAGTGGGAAAAAAATTGCCAATCCGGAAAAGAAATCAAGTGCAAGCGATAGCATTGCTGTTTTGAAATTGCTGAACGAAGCTAAGCCAATTGCACATTCCGATTATAAAAAAGCCTTTAAACTGACCACTGAAGCCATGCAAATAGCAGAGGCTACGAAGGATAAGGAACTCATGGGAAGAGTGCAAAACTCTATGGGAAATCTGTATTGGTTTTCCGGAGACTACAATCACGCTTCCGAATACTATATCAATGCACTAAAGAATTTCCAGAAGACCAAAAATCAAAGTCAGATTGCAGAATGTTACCGCAATATCGGCTGGATTTACCTCGGCCAGAAGAAGTACGGACTGTCAGAAGAATATTTATTGAAATCCCTCAACCTGAACATCAAGATTGACAATAAAACGCGGATTATTATCAATTACGACGACCTGGCAAATTTATACCTTACTTCAGAACAGTACGAGAAAGGACTCAAATCCTGCGAGAAATCACTTGAACTGGCAAAAGAATACAAGCTTTCAGATGCCGTTGGAACCATTCACATCACCATTGCCCAACTGAATTACAAGCTGAATCGCTTATCCGAAGCTGAAAAAGACTACAACACAGGAATCGGTATCTTATCCAGGTTTCCAAACGAATCCTACAATTTATGCCTTGGGTACCTGGGTTTAGGAAAAGTTAAGGACAAACAGGGCAAATTGACAGCAGCTCTGCCCTTGTATGAAAAAGTAATCTATCTTGCCCGGGAACACAATTTTCCTCCCGAACTGGCGGAAGGATATTATTTGGCTTCCAAGATCTATAAAACGCAAAACCAATTAGGCAAAGCTTATGAATACATGGAGCTTTATGCTGAAACCAATGATTCGCTGAATGCGCGCAACAATCGGAATTACATCCAGGAAATGGGTGCTAAGCTGGAGTATGAGCAAAACAAACTACAGATCAAATCCCTGGAACAGGAACAAAAACTGTCGGATGTCAAACTTGACCGGGAACGCAATTTTAAGATCTTTCTGATCGTAGTGATCTTCTTCCTGTTTCTGCTTGGTTTCTATATTTACCGCTCATTTTTGCGCAAAAAGAAGGACAACGAGATCATTGCAAAAGCTTACCTGGAAATCGAAATAAAGAACAAAGACATTTCCGACAGTATTGAATACGCCTTGCAGATTCAACAAGCACGTCTGCCCCACGTAGAATCCATCCAAAAGTGTTTCCCTGAATTCTTTGTTATGTATCTTCCGCGCGATATCGTGAGCGGAGATTTCTATTGGTTCACGGAAACTGAGAACGGAAAGAAAATTTTCGCGGTTGCCGATTGCACCGGGCATGGAATTCCGGGTGCTTTTATGAGTATGATGGGAATCGACGGATTAAATTATGCCATTCTTGAAAAACGCATTGAAAGTTCATCTCAAATCCTGAATCACGTCAATAAATTCATCATTGAGTCTCTAAAACAGGATTTGGCTACAGGGAAGAACCAGGATGGGATGGACACCGCGATCTGTATCTTTGAAAAAGACCTCAGCAGTGTAAGATACGCAGGGGCAAACAGACCCTTGTGGCTAATCCGGGATAAGGAGCTGATTCAATATTCACCGGATAAAATGTCTATCGGAGGAAACAATTATTCCGATTACGAATTTACTGAAATCACCATTCCGCTTCAAAAAGGAGATTCTATTTATTTGTTCTCCGACGGATATCCGGATCAGTTTGGCGGTGAACGAAATAAAAAATTCATGACCAAAAACCTGAAACAGCTGCTCCTGCAAATTACGCACCTACCGGCCCTGGAGCAGGAGGCAATTCTTCAGTCGAATTTACAAACCTGGAAAGGATCCTTCCCTCAAATTGATGATATTATCCTGGTAGGAATCAAACTTTAATCCTATGAAAATTACGCTTGTTGTTTTGTTGTTCGCTCTTACGACTCAATCATTAGCTCAACATGGCTCCGTATTCCCCCAGCCAATATCTGTGGAACAAACCGATAGTAAGTTTGTTTTTAACCGCCGGCTCACCATGGACAATACACAAGTTCCCGCGGAATCATTTTCCTATTTCAGGGAATTACTCGGACGCAATTCCGTTTACCTTGAACCGTCTTCAGCGAAAGAAGCCACTATCCGCTTACAGCAAATTCAGACTCTTGTTTATACCGAAGGCTATCAGCTAACAGTAACAAATACCGGAATTGAGATCCAATACAGCAATTACCAGAGTTTGTGCAATGCCTTTCAAAGTTTAAATCAACTGATCCTAAATCCGCAAGAGCTTCCCGGGATCCGGATCTCGGATCAACCCGCTTTTTCTTACCGGGGAGTTCACCTGGATTGCAGCCGTCATTTCTTTACAATTGCCGAACTTCAGAAATTCATTGATCAACTCGCCAAATTAAAGTTCAACCGTTTTCACTGGCATCTGACGGACGACCAGGGTTGGAGAATTGAAATCAAAAAGTATCCGAAACTGACCCGTGTCGGTGCCTGGAGAGACAGTACCCTGATCGGTCATTTCAGCAAACAACCCGTTGAATATGAACACCAAAGATACGGCGGATTCTACACTCAGGAAGAAGCAAAACAATTAGTCGAATATGCCCGTATCCGCGGAATTGAGATTATCCCGGAAATAGAAATGCCAGGTCACGCCAGAGCAGCACTGGCAGCCTATCCCGAACTAAGCTGTACGGAAAAACAACTTCCGGTAGTTGGTACCTGGGGTGTTTTTGATGATGTATTTTGCAGTCAGGAAAAAACGCGGTCTTTCCTTAAAGATGTGCTCGATGAGATCATAGAGATCTTTCCCTCGCAAGTAATCCATATCGGTGGTGACGAATGTCCCAAAGTCAATTGGGAAAAATGTCCGAAATGTAAAACAATTATGACTGAAAATCACTTAAAAAACGGTCATGAACTTCAAAGCTTTTTCATCCGCGATATGGAGAAACACGTCAATTCAAAAGGAAGAACCATTATCGGCTGGGATGAGATTTTAGAAGGCGGATTGGCCCCGAATGCACAAGTGATGTCGTGGCAAGGTGTTGAAGGAGGAATAGCAGCAGCAAAACAAAAGCACCAGGTGGTAATGACACCAACATCCTATTGTTACTTTGATTATTACCAAAGCGGACATCCATCTGAGCCATTGGCAATCGGTGGTTATCTTCCCCTGGAAAAAGTATACCAATTCAACCCGTTGAAAGGATTAGAAAACGAATACAAACACTACATATTAGGTGCTCAGGCAAATCTCTGGACAGAATATTTACCCACCATACAAGCTGTTGAATACAACGCTTATCCACGTTTGGTCGCTATGGCAGAAGTGCTCTGGAATCAAAGTAAAGTTCCCTATCCGGATTTTGTTGCGGCGCTTTCAAGCTATTACCTGCCACAATTGCAAAAAGACGGGGTTCGTTTTTCCACATCGTTCTTAGATCCGAAACTGGAAATCAGACCGTATAAAACCGGTGTGAGTTACGGACTGATCAAGCCTGTGGACGGTGTTGTTTTCTCACTGAACAATGAAGCGGTTACCGGGATTAACATTGAGCGAACCAAGCAGATCCAGGAAAGCCGCTACCTGATCCATTCCACTATCGGAGATCAGGAGATGCGTGTTTGCGATTACACCTTTACCTCACATCTTGCACTTGGAAAACGGGTGGAATTCACGACCAAACCACACGAAAAATACAATCACAACGGGAGTCTCGGATTAACAGACGGCGTTGTAGGCCGGAAACCCTGGAAAGGAAACGAATGGCTGGGCTTTAATAACGACACCATTCAATTTATACTGGATCTGGAAACGGTAACCTCATTCAGCAAGATCGAGATCGGAACCCTGAATGACCCCGGTTCCTGGATTTACCGTCCTGAAAAATACCTGATCCAGCTTAGTTCCAACGGGAAGAAATACAAAACGGTGGCAAAATCAAGTATGAACGGAGACCTCATCCGGGTAACAAAAAAGATGAAAGCCCGTTATATCAAAGTCAGCATTTACAATAAAGAACTGATTCCTGCGGGACAAACCGGTGCCGGTTTCACACCCTGGACATTTATCAACGAAATCATCTTATCCGAATGAAGGTAGAAATTTGTGTAGGCACCCTGGAAGCCGCCCGTATTGTCAGCAAACAATCTGTCAATCGAATTGAAACATGTATTGCTTTGGAACAAGGCGGATTAACTCCTTCAAAAGCAATGGTTTCCTGGATCCACAATACTTTTCACCTGGAACAGCATGCACTGATCCGTGTCCGTGCCGGTGGCTTTGTTTACAACTACGACGAAATAGTGGTCATGCGCGATCAAATTGTGGAATTGAAAGATTCGGGAATAACAGGTTTTGTAGTAGGTGCTTTGACAAAAGATTTCAAATTGAACATGGAAGCTTTGGAAACATGGAAACGCACGGCACCAAATGTAGATTTCACGTTTCATCGGGCATTTGATCATATCGATGACTGGAGAACTGCCATGGACCAACTTATAAAAATGGGTTTTAAGCGCATTTTATGCACCGGATCTGATCAGAGTATTGCCCAGGGATTAAATCGCTTGAAAGAGTTTGTTTCGTATGCAAACGGACGTATAGAAATTATGGCTGGCGGTGGAGTGAAAGAAGAATTGATTCCGGAACTCAAAGCAACAGGTGTGGATGCCATTCATTTTTCAGGCACTTCCAAAATAACAGTTGAAGCGGGAACTGCGTTTGAAGAGAACTTGCTGTTTCCGGATGAGAACAAACTCACCGCAATTTTAGCAGCCATCCAGGGATAAATTATTTTATCCTAATCAAATTGGAATTTCAGAATTCGCGTTTTAACGAACTCCAAATCTCTCCATACAAAAAAATCCCGACCTCCATCAGCTGACAGAAATCGGGATTCATTATTTCAAATATTATTAATTCTTAATCAACTTGAAAGATTGTGTAGCACCTCCTACTTCAATGTTCAGAAAATAAACTCCCTGTGCTTCAGTAGAGATATCGAAAGTAATCCCACTTGTTGTCTGTGGTCTTTCTTCACGAATCATTCTGCCTGTTACGTCACGAATCACAAATGATTTCAAATTCACTTCTTTATTGAAAGAAACAGTGATCTTTCCATTTGAAGGATTCGGGTAAACCGAAACATCTTCAAAATTCAAATCATCGATTCCAAGATTCGAGATGGTTACACATGCACTTGTATCAGAACAGCCTAAGCGTGTTACGATAACAGCGTATGATCCGTTTGCAGGAGCAATAAATGACTGGCTGGTTGCACCAGAAATAACACTGTTTCCGTTTCCGCAATTGATCCACTGGTATTGCGCGGTTCCTTGAGCAGAAGAGATCGTAGTACCGGCAAGTGTTGTATTTAAATTCAAAGTTGTCTGAGTAACCGAAACCGTTGTACACGTTCCAGCTGTTACACATCCTCCTTCTCCTCTTACGAAATAAGTTCCGGGAGCAGAAACATTAATGGACGTTCCCGAACCTGCGGATGTTCCTCCACAAGATCCTGAATACCATTGCCATGCCGTTGCATCGTTCAAATCACCTGCAGTAACAGATAAGGTTGTTGAACCACCCGGACAAATCGTTGTTGTTCCACCGATCGTTGCAGCAGTCGGAGGGGTACAAGGTGTCGTTGGAGTATAACAAATTTCAAGTCCCCAAGAAGTTAGTGCACCACCGTCTTCATTAAACACATCCGCAACAGTTAGTGTCCAGACACCACTCATGTTTTCTCCGTCGAAAGCACTCAATAAATCCTGAGCCTGGTATGCTCCACCACCAATCGGCGGACAAGGAAGAGCGCCCGCAGCTGCCTCATCGTCAAAATTGACATCGAAATTATCTTCATCTTCACAAATATCTTCCCATAAGGTAACAGTTGTACCATTCGGGCTGGTTAAAGTAACAGCAAGGTCATTAATCCAGGTATGTGTTCCAGCAAGATTTACAACGTTCAAATCATTGATTGTTCCTCCAGCAGGAATTGTTAATGTAGAAGTTACACTTGTCACCTGATCGTCCGGAATGGTAACCGGAATATTGGTTGAATTGAACGTAGAACAAGAAGCAGTTGTAAACGAGAACGTTGCTGATGCTACCGGTGCGGAACATGAATTTAATGTTTCAACTTTCCAATAGTAAGTTGTAGCCGCACTTAATAACGTTGGCGTGTAAGCAGGAGAAGTTAAACCCGTTGCACTTTCAACTACAGCTGTAAATGCTGCATCAGTAGCAATTGTAATATTAAATTGAACACCAATTCCTGCATTTGTCCAAGTCATGGACGGACTTACAGGAACACTCGTTGCAGTATTCGCCGGACTGGTTAAGGTTGAGGCAACAACACCCGAAGTTGAGATCAGTACGGTACCATTTGTAAAATGAGGTCCTGATGTTGAAGCACCATTGATTGTCAGGTTATACGTTCCGGGAGTTGCACCGGCAGTATTGCTGATCGTCATAGTAGCATTCGTTCCGGGAGTTGCCGGGTTCGGATTAAATGTAACCGATGTTCCAGCCGGATTTCCGGTTGCAGACAAGGTAACAGGATCCGTGTACGCCCCGATTTGTCCAACAATCACTGTAAAGACCGCATCAGTTCCCTGACAAGCCGACACAGAAGTATTTTGCAAATTCAAAGTATAATCATTTGTTGATGCAGTAATAGCAAACACGTTATTTGAAACATCGAAAAATGTTCCATTTTCACACATCACCATGATGATTGCAGTTGTAGTAGCAGTATTCGGTACCGTGATAATTTGTGATCCGTCATTTGGAACATCATTTGCAATTACGGAGAATGTAGCACCACCATCTGTAGAGATCAATACATCTACGTTAGCACATGAAACCGGTGCCAGGTTTGTACTTGCAACAGACCAGGTTACTGTTTGGGTTGAATTACCCGGCCAGCTGATTCCTGAAGCTGTAGGATAATTTACAATAAAAGGTCCGGCAGCAGTTGTTGTTGTTATAACAAGATCCTCGTGATCATTACATCCGCCATTTGCTTCATTGTCTCTAACAGTACAACGGAAATTCATGGTTCTATTTACCGTTGGAAGGACTTCCCAGGTAAATGGTCCGCCGGACATTAAACTTGCGATGGAAGGGAAATAACGAGTACCGCTTGCAGAAGGAGTTCTGGAGCGGAAATTTGGTCCGTTCGTTGAAGTTCCAACCGGCGGCTGAGTCGAATTCTGATTATCCATTTGCTCCCAACAATACGTCAATACATCCCCATCGGGATCAGTTGCCGTTGCGGTCAAGGCAAACGGAGTGTTTGCAGGAATTGTCACACTTCCAACTGTTCCTGTAATTGTTGGTGCAGCCTGGCTTGGGATCACTGTTGAAACCGCACAGCCATTTCCTGTACCAGCCAGGAATACATGCATTTCATTCATATTTACTCCGTGGAAATGGTCATCTGAATTTGCCTGTACATTTTGAGGCGAACAAATTCCGGCATAAGCCATAATTGAACTTCCCGAACCAGGCTCCATAGCTGTTGTTCCATTTGCATTTCCTGCACAAGAACCGGCATTTCCTCTGAAACTGTGGTTTCCGGAAAACTGGTGGCCCAACTCATGTGCTACATAATCGATATCAAAAGGATCTCCAACAGGAGCGCCTGAACCGGTTACCCCGCTTGCTTTCTGACTATTCACGCAAACTACGCCCAAACCGGCAAGTCCACCTGAATTTGTGCCGAAAACATGTCCTACATCATAGTTTGCAGCACCAATGTTCGTATTTGTATATGTTTGGTTCTGATTGATCATTGTACCCGGGTTTCCGTTTGTAAACGGATCTGTTCCTGAGTTTGTAAAGATCAAAATGTTATTGTTTGCTATGATTGTCATAGTTACAGCCAAATCACGCATGTAAACACCGTTTACGCGATTCATTGTGGTAACCTGAGCTGCCTGAGCCAGAACAACTGTTCCACCGTGGAAAGCTGTGTATTCTCCCGTAGCAGATAATGCCAGGCGGTACGTACGTTTTGTACAGTTTCCAAAGCTTTTTACCATGCCATCCGCTGAACCTTTGATCTCTGTTGGAAATTGTTCTTCCAAATGACAGGTGAAAATTTTGTCTGTTGTGAAATCTGTACGGGAGTAAACCTGGTAATTTTCAAGATCTCCACCACCGAAAGAATACGGATCAATGAACAAAGTCGGTTTTCCCGGAACTAAGGTCATTGCATGGAAACCCTGAGGAGTTAAATCAAACTTCACGACCTCACCTGAATTATCCATCGCAATTCCATCAAAGGATCGGATTTCGGGAAACTGAGCAGCCAAACCAGGAGACATGGTTTCATTTTCATGAACCTGGTAGTTTCCGAATGTGCCATCCGGTTTAGGAAGTTCAAGGAAAACAGGAATGTAATTCGGGTCATCAATTCGCTTAACCTGCGACAGGAGCTGATGCATTTTTGCAAGGTCCAATTTAAAAGTCACGAATTTCGCCGGTTTAATGTGACGGGTTCCGCTAAGGGGAATTTCGCTTTCCGAAATCATTTTCCAAGTGCCTTTTTGCGTTTTCGTTGTTTGCGAAAAACTAACAGAACATAGAGATACACTTAAAAAAAACACGCCGGAGAGTAGTATTTTTCTTTTCATAAGAGAGTAATTTGAGCACTGAATTTACAATTTAAATTAGTATCTCAAATAATTTTTAACTTCTAAAATTGAATTCTCAAAATGTCTTTGTCGGTTTATTTGTCATTTCAAACACCAGTTTCCCTCCATTTTTCAAACTTTGAAAGCCCAGTTTGAAGTCCTTCATCCTTATTCCATTCAAATAGGCAGCTTTAACGTATACATTGTTTTCACTTTGATTTTTTGCAGTGATCTCAATTACGGAGCCATTCTCCAGGTGAATCTTTGCAGACTTTACCAAAGGACTTCCTAAGATATAATCATCCGAACCCGGACAAACAGGATAAAAACCCAAAGAACTGAAAATATACCAGGCACTCATTTGCCCGCAGTCATCGTTCCCGCTTAAACCATCAATTTTAGGAAGATATTTTGTTCTCAACACCTGGCGGACATACTTCTGAGTCAAGTCCGGTCTCTCTACCCAATCAAACAAATAAATGACATGATGTGAAGGTTCGTTTCCATGGACATAAGAGCCCATAATTCCTTCCCTTGTAATATCTTCGGTATGTTCAAAATACTTATCTGCCAATTGCATTGTAAACAAGGAATCCAAATGTGAAGCAAAGCGTTTTTTTCCGCCCATTAACTTAATCATGGAATCTACCTGGTGCGGAACATATAAACTATAATTCCATGCATTTCCTTCAATATATCCGGCCTGATGTGTTTCCAGAGGATCAAACTTTTCAATGAATTTCCCTGAACTCATCCGCGCACGCATAAACCCGGAGTTTGGATCGAAAACGTGCCGGTAATTCGCACTTCGCTTGGTGAACTCTTCGTAAACATCCATCCTTTTCAAGCCAAGGGCCAACTGCGCAATACACCAATCGTCGTAAGCATACTCCAGGGTCTTGGAAACTGAACTTCCGCTTTTGTCCTCAGCAACATAGCCCAAATCCACATAAGAACCGATTCCTTCAAAATAACGTGTTCTGGCAGTTTGAACACAGGCATCCAGGGCTTCATTGTAATCAATTCCCTGCAAACCCTTATTATAAGCATCTGAAATAACAGAAACCGCATGGTAACCGATCATACACCAATTCTCATTTGCATAATGCGACCAGATCGGCAGCATTTTTTCCGCACTTTGTTTCTGATGAGCAATCATGGAATTGACCATCCCTGCGTTTCGTTTTCGCTGAACCAGGTTAAACAAAGGATGCAGTGCACGGTAGGTATCCCAAAGTGAGAAAGTGGTATAATTCGTAATATCTCTGTTCTTATTGTACCAATTGGAAAAATCCAAGCCGCGGTATTGTCCGTCAAAATCCTGGTAAACAGTGGGGCCTAAACAAGTATGATAAACAGCCGTATAAAAATTTGTCCGGTCTGCTTCATTGACCATTTCAACATCAAACTTATTGAGTTCCTTTTCCCACAAGATTTCTCCGGCTTTTACATAGTTATCAAAATTCCAATCAGGCGCCTCGTATTTCATGTTTTCCGAAGCCCCGGCCATACTTACGCTTGACAAAGCAACTTTGAGAAGCAATTCTTTCGAAGAGTCCAGATCGAAATCAAAGAAAGCTCTGAATTGAGCAGCCGACATTTCAGGGAAATTATCCTTCAGATTGAATTTCCGCCAAAAACCCTGGTAGACTTTTTTGGATTGAAAATCATCGTAACCGTAAGATTTGATCGGGCGGGAAAATTCAATTGCAAAGTATACCGTTCGGTTCTTCGCCCAACCGGAAGTTTGCCTGAAACCGATAATATGGTATTCATCCACCACACGAACGTAAGTATTTACGTTCTTCCCGCTGTAATTATAAATCCCGGAAATCAGGTCGAGGATAATATGCGCTGAATCCTGTTTTTCAAAAGTATATTTGTGAATGCCAACTCGCGTAGTCGTTGTTAATTCTGCTTTGATCTGATGATCATCCAGCAACACGGAATAATAGTTCGGTTTTGCAATTTCATTTTTATGACTGTAAGCAGATCGAAAACCGCTTCCCGGGTTGGCAGCAATACCGGGATTCAACTGCAATTTTCCACTAGTCGGCATGATAAGGATGTCTCCCAGATCCGAATGACCTGTGCCACTGAAATGGGTATGACTAAATCCGACAATTGTAGGATCCTCGTATTGATAACCCGCACAATATTTATAGACATCCGGATTGTATTTTCCATCAACGGCGTAAGAAAGTGTATCTGTATCAGGACTTAATTGCACCATCCCGAAAGGAACAGTTGCCCCGGGAAAGGTGTGACCCATTTTAGAGGTACCGATCAAAGGATTGACATAATTCAGTTTGCTTTGACCAAAACAGTGGCCGGATAGATTAAGGATCCCAACAATTAAAAAAATAAGACGCATGAGCTTCGATTTATCCGAAGGTAGCAATTTGTTTACTCATACTTTTTGCCGAGGCTGAAAAAGTATGCAAAACAGCCTTTAAAGCCATTCAGGGAAGCTCGTGCAAAATTTTGTTTTCTGTGTTTTCAGTCAAAAGTGGCAGATCAGGATCTGAAACGCAAGCGCTTTTGACAAAACAAAACTAAAACAAAATTTTCCTTACTTCACTTCTTGGAATGGCTTTTTTCAACGCATTAAAAATTCTCTGAATGCTTTTCTACGCAAATTAATCTATTCCATTATTACTAGAATCTAAGATGTTTTACCGTATGTCCGTTATAGATCAATTGTTTCAGGGAATCGATTCCGATTGTAAGGTGTGCATCAACATATCCGGCAGTTACAATTGAATCACTTTCGCTGGTTTTTACTCCTTCCGGTGTCATAGGCTGATCACTGACTAAAAGCAAAGCACCGGTTGGAATTTTATTCGCAAAACCAACCATGAAAATAGTTGCTGTTTCCATGTCAATAGCCATCGCACGGATCCGGCTTAAGTATTCTTTGAATTTTTCGTCGTGTTCCCAAACCCGGCGGTTTGTGGTATAACATGTACCCGTCCAGTAATCATAACCCGCATCACGAATGGTGGTAGAAATTGCTTTTTGAAGTGCAAAGGCCGGTAAGGCCGGAACTTCCGAAGGAAAATAATCATTACTTGTTCCCTCACCGCGAATGGCAGCGATCGGCAAGATCAAATCCCCTACTTCACTTTTGTTCTTCAACCCACCACATTTTCCAAGAAACAAAACAGCTTTCGGTTTGATAGCAGACAGCAGGTCCATACAAGTAGCAGCAGATGCGCTTCCCATTCCGAAATTGATAATGGTAATTCCGTTAGCTGTAGCACATTGCATCGGCTTATTTCTGCCGATTACTTCTACACCGTATGTCGCTGCGAATTTTTCCACATAATTATGGAAGTTGCAAAGTAAGATGTATTCCCCGAAATTTGCCAAGTCTTCACCGGTGTAGCGCGGCAACCAATTTTCTACTATGTCTGATTTTGTCTTCATTGTGTGATGTGAGTTTTGTGAAAATAGGGAAGATATTTGAGACTGCTGTGTTATTTTTTGGTGAAATCAGGCTAAAACGATATTCTTACATCCCATTATCTTGTTTCGCTCCGTTCTCATTTTTTTACCACAAGGGACACTAAGAACACGAAGACTTGTTTTCAAAAAACTGTTCAGAATATAATAACCTTTGTGTGCCTCGTGCGCTTCGTGGTTCACTATTTCCGAAGGAAAGTCCAAAAGGTCTTTTTACTGATTCCGGTAACTTTAATCTGAGGATATAACTCCTGGAAGGATGCCGGAACTTTGATCTTTTTCGAATCATCCCAACTCATTTTTGTTCCAAAAGCTTCGTTTCCGTTAATCTCCAAATAATCCACTTCCTGCTTTGTATGAGTAAGCCAAAAGAATACTTCCGGTGTTTTTCCGGCATATTGATTGGCTTTATAACGCTCACTGATCACCAGGTTTTTCCACAGCTCTTCCACATCGTTCCGGAATTCCAAAGGCTGAAATGCACGGATCAGGCCATTACGGATCCCATTATCCAGGAAATATACCACATGACTTTTCTTCAGTTCGTAGCGGTGGCCATTGTTGTAGGAGGAAATCAAAACCAATAAATTGGCTTTGGCGAACAATTTCACATACCGTTCCACGGTTTCATTGTCCAAACCGCACTTTTTACCCAAATCGTTGAAACTAATGACCTTCCCGATATTGAAGGCTAAATGTCTCAGTAATTTAATCAGGTTTTCTTTCTTATTGATTCTTTCGGAGGCGCCTAATTGTGTGAAAATACTCGATTCAATAATTTCCGAGACGATGCGTTCCGCCTGATCTTCCTGCATAACCACTTCCGGGTAATAACCGAAGATCAAGCGCTGTTCCAGGGATTTATCTTCCTGGACCAAACCATGAAACTTTGCGCTTTCCGAATAGGAAACCGGGAACACATTCAATTCCAGGCCCTGTTCCCTCAAAGCTTCCCATAGATCTTCGTGCAATTCCGGTTCAAAAGAACAGATCAAAATCAGGTTTTCAAGGGAATTCAGTTCTATAGCGAAGTCGATATATTCCTGAAGTGTTTCCAATAATTGAGCATCGCGAATGATGATCACTTTTTTATCCCGGCTGAAACTTTTCAATTGAGTTATGGAATCCATTGATTTCCGTTCTTTTTTATTTGAACAATCAATGATTCCCACATTGGGATCTTCCAGATTGAAAATCCGGGAGAGAAGGGTTAAGCGTCCGGTTCTCCGGGCTCCTTTCAATACAACGATCTTACTTTCCTGGCATTTTTGACGGAGGACGGGTTCAAGTGTTCTTTCAATCATGATTTACAATTAGCAAATCGAAGTTACTCTTATCCGATAAATTCATTTGAAGGTTGCGAAAAATGAATAAACAATCGCCTGTTGGTTACTCCTTTTCTCTCAGGATTTCAAACTTTTGGAAGAATTTGACAGGGCGGTCCGAATGCATAAATTTGTTTCCTCCATAACAGATCAATTCGTAGCATACATCTCCAAATTGGATAATGCGTTTCCACTGATAACCTTTTATAGGATCCATTACCAGACCTTCAATACCTTTCGCACCGTCGTCCAGTACAAATTCCCTTGTTTGTGCAATTTCGTTTTCGATGAAGCTATATCGGTTATCATCCAGATAATCAGGTGAATCGTGAATCACCAGTTCAAAGGTATTTCCCTGGCCCAATTCCTGGTAAACGTAGTGTTTCTTGCCGGTATCCTCCAATTGAATCGGTTTTCCACCGAAAGTCATTTGGAACGTATTTTCCTCATCTGTCACCACATAACTTCTCCAGGATTGCACGAGTTTCTTTGTTGCAGCAGTAGAATTCGAGTAATTGGCAGTAACGGCGCGAACCTGAAACCCTTTTTGTCTGAGTAGCTGCAAAACTCCATCTGCTCCGTATAAGTGACCGGAACCAATCGCGCAGAAAACACTTCGTTTGCGGATTAAAGTATCCAATCCTTTTGCCATAACATGATTTCGTTTGGTAATCAGTTCGTCATAAGCATCGGGAGCGGTTTTGAATTGTGCTTTCAGCATATTTGTGAGCGAAGCAATATCGCCGTTTATATACGTTTGAATAAATACCTCTTTGGTAAAAAACAATCCGTTTATAGCTGTCCGGGTGTTGAACAATTCCGGATTTTCAGCCAGTTTCATTTGGTCCTGAACTGTTTCCAGCTGGTAAAACCCTTTTCCTCCGCAATAACCTGTTTGCTGAAACCAGGCATCCAAGAACTGGGGCCGGCCATCTTCGGATCCGTAAACTGTTTGGGTCGCTTTCCGGGAACTGGCAAACGAACGTTTCTTATCGAATAAATCAAAATTGAAAAGATTCAAACGCACATCGTACTGATCATAGATCTGTGTGACATCTGTTTCGAGGACAACTGCATCCACACTCGCAAAAGCAGTATACAACGAATCCGGGAAATTGAACAGCCGCGGATCATTCGAATGCATACTTCCAAAGACGTAGCTTGGTTTTTTATTGCCTTTCGCTTTAATTTCCCATAATAACTGGTATTCCTTTCCAGTCTCCTGCGCAAATGAGGTAGAAGAGCTGATCAAAAAAAGAAATATCCCGATTTTATACATAGCTGCAAAAGACGATAAAAAAAGATTAATAGTTATATTTCAGTGAGTTAAACAAAGCTAAAATTAACTAAAAAATCAGTCTGTCAACATGATTTTCACCAAAAGCATAAGGAATATATGCCAGGGAATCAATTGGTTTGGTTAAAATCAGTGGTGTTGACTTCCCAAGTGAAATAGTTCCATGAGTTTGAGACAATCCCATTGCATACGCAGCATTGATCGTCAGCGCGTTTAAAGCTTCTTCCGGAGTGAGTCGCATTTTGACACAAGCGAGGGAAAAGATCTGCTGTAAATTGTCGCAGGGAGTAGTTCCCGGGTTGTAATCCGTAGCCAGGGCAACCGGAAGTCCTTCCTGGATGAACTTTCGTGCATTTCCATAAGGAATACTTATAAAATGTGAGCATCCCGGGAGGAAGGTAGGCATGCATTTACTTCCCTTCAAAGCCTCAATATCCTCATCGTTCGATTCTTCCAAATGATCTACGGAAAGTGCGCCCAATTCCACAGCAGCCTTTACGCCACCCATGATCGAAAACTGGTTGACATGTACTTTCGGGATCAAGCCGGCTTTTTTTCCTTCAATAAGGATGTGCTGCATTTCTTCTACAGAAAAATAATTCCGCTCACAAAAAACATCAATGTAATCTGCCAGCCCTTCTTTCGCAATCAGGGGAAGCATTTCATTCACGATCAGGTCGATATAAGCCTGGTGATCTTCCTTGAATTCTTTCGGGAAAGCATGTGCTCCCAGAAAAGTTGCTTTGATGGCAATCCCGGCTTCCTGCTTTAAGCGTTTGATCACCCGAAGAATTTTCAATTCAGCTTCTACAGACAAGCCATATCCCGATTTGATTTCAAGAGCTCCGGTACCATTGGCTTTCATTTTGCCGATCCGCTTCATTGCTTCCTGGAACAACTCCTCTTCCGAAAGTTCCCCCAATCTGCGTGCAGAATTGAGAATTCCACCGCCTTTCAAAGCAATTTCTTCATACGTCAGGCCATTGATCCGATCTACAAATTCCTCTTCGCGAGTCCGTGCAAAAACAGTATGCGTGTGCGGATCACAAAAAGCAGGCATGACACTCTGGCCTTCGGCGTCAATTACCTCAACACCGCGCCAATCGGTAATTCCTTCCCAATCTTCCATCGCTCCGTAAGCCATGATCACTCCGTCTTCCAAAGCCAAAAAAGCATTTTTAATAACAGGAACTACTTTCATTGCTTCACCGCAGAGCATTTCCGGAAAATTCTCTCCTACCTGGTACAGTGTGTGAATATTCTTAATGAGGATTTTAGACATTGTGCTTGTATTTCAGGTTTCAAAGGTAATACTTACAAGCAGGGAATTATCAATTATCGATGACTTAATAGCACGAATTGAGAAGAGAATTAATTAACAAAAGGTGGGGTATCCATGCTTTATCTATGCTTTATCTACGGAATATAGTAGCTATATCCATACTTTATCCATTTAATATCCTTCCTGACTCTATCGAACATTTAGCTGATTCTCTTATTGTTAAAATGCGATATTAAGAAATCGTTAAGCCAATTTTAACTAATTTCGTTACTGAACTGCGAAAAACTATGAAGAATACACTCCTTTGCTTATTTCTGAGCATCTCCTATTCCGTATTTTGCCAAACATTTACCGGCGGAGGCGGACCCATCAATGACAACACCACCATTGACATTCCCGTTTCGGTTACGGGGCTTCCAACAACCATCGATACCAACAACTTTGGTCTGGAGACGGTTTGCATTAATCTGACACATACTTACAATGCCGATCTGACAGTTTGGATCGTTGCACCGGACGGTACGACAGGTATGCTGTTTTCCAATACAGGTGGCGGAGATGACGATTTCACTAATACTTGTTTAAACGCAGATGCCCCCAGCAGTTTGTCTTCCGGAACAGCACCTTTTACCGGAACATTCAAACCATCCGGACAAATGGGACTGGTCAATAACGGTCAAAACCCGAACGGAAGCTGGAAACTGCGTGTGAATGATAATTACGGAGCGGATCAGGGAAATGTAATCTCTTTTTCAATCACTTTCGGAAACAATCCGGCTGGGTATTTCGCTTTTTCGTCCTCCCTTCTTCCAATTGTGGAGATCAATACGAATGGCAATGTGATTCAAAATGATCCAAAAGTAATGGCAGACATGAAGATCCGCTTTAACGGACAAGGTGTTCGGAATTATATGACCGATTCACCTGCTGAATACAACGGAAAAATCGGAATTGAACACCGCGGGAATTTCTCTTTATCGCTTCCACAAAAACCATATGCTTTCGAAACCTGGGATATCAATGGGAATACGATTGATTCTTCCTTACTTGGAATGCCTGCTGAGAGCGATTGGGTTCTGCTGGCAAATTACAACGACAAATCTTTTTCCCGGAACATTCTTCCCTACCACTTGTTTGACTCAATGGGTCATTACGCTACACGAACCCGTTTGGTAGACGTTGTTCTGAACGGAGAATACCAGGGCATTTACTTATTGGGTGAAAAGATCAAGCGCAACAACGACCGCGTGGATGTCAACAAACTGGAAGCTACGGAAATTTCAGGTATTGATCTGACAGGTGGTTACATCCTTAAGATCGACTATTGGGACAACAGCAATTCCTGGCAATTAAGTCACAGCCCGATCGGTTTCCCCGGACTGGATATCCACATGGTTTACGTTTACCCGAAGCCTGACGAGATCATGCCACAACAACAAACCTATATTCAAAATTTCATAGATGATTACGAGGACGCTTTGTACGGAGTCAATTTTAACCATCCGAGTCTTGGGTACCGTGCTTTTATCGATGTCCCTTCTTTCATTGATTATTTCATTGTGAACGAAGTCTGCAGAAACGGAGACGGATTCAAGAAAAGCCGCTTTTTCTCCAAGGATCAGGACAAACCCGACGGAACAGTGAAGAAATTGAAAGCCGGTCCTGTTTGGGATTTCGATTGGGCAGAGAAAGACATGTGGGGAGGTTCTGAAGACGGATCTCAATTCATGTACGGTGAATGCGCCCAGGATGTAAATGCTCCGGGATGGTATATTCGTTTGTTGCAGGATACCTTATTTGCCAATGAACTGCGTTGCCGTTATGATGACATGCGAAGAAGTATTCTGAAAGAATCTTATATCAATGCAAAAATTGATTCGGTAGCTCAGACTGTGAATGAAAGCCAGGCCTGGCATTATCAAACCTGGGGACATTTGGGCAGTGCAACCGGTACACCGGAAGTACAAGCACCAAGCCAGACCTATGCGGAAGAAGTGCAGCGACTGAAAGCCTGGTTTCAAAGAAGACTGGAATGGCTGGATATAAACATGCCTGGAACATTGAATGGTTGCAGTATGCTTGGAATCCAGGATTTGGTGAATGCAAACAAAATTACGGCTTATCCGAATCCATTTTCATCCATTATCATAATCGAATGGACACAGGCAGATCTTGCGGGAGCACAACTAGCCATTCGCGACGGTTCGGGAAGAACGATCAAAACCCAGGAAATCACGGCAGGATCAGCAAACGATAAATCGGTAACAATTACAGATTTACACGATTTGAGCAATGGTGTTTATTTTGTTGAAATTGTAAAAGGTGATGAGCGGGCTACGTTGAAAATCATTAAATAAGCTGAGGGTTTAAATTCCCGCAGATGTCGCAGAAGAACGCAGATATGCAAGTAGGAAAATGAAAAAGCTGATAATTATAGAATCAATTAGAGCGAGCAACAATGTGAGAGAAGAGGACAATAAAAAAGCCGATGAAAAAATCATCAGCTTTTTTATTGGTACCTCGGGCCGGAATCGAACCGGCACACCCGAAAGTACAGGATTTTGAATCCAGCGCGTCTACCAGTTCCGCCACCGAGGCATTTATATTTTGCTGTCCGACTGACAGCCACTTACCGATGCAAGCGGGTGCAAAAATAAGGAATTATTTCAAATCAACAAGTGCATAGGAAAAATTTACCTCTCAAATCCATATTTTTCGATACCGTAAGTAAGGATTGACAATCTTTCGTGCAAAAATTCGTATCGGATTTAAGGTGCTTGTCTAAATCAAATGAATGAATTCTTCGCCGATTTGGTTGAGCTCATTGAAGTAAATAGTGGGAGAAGTACCAACAATTTTTTGAAAGTCCTTGTTGAAATGTGACTGATCCGTATAGCCCAACTCATCCAGTATAGGCGCATGTGCAGACCGCTCCAGTTCGTAACGCTTGCTAAATGATTTTATCTTTATTATTGTTGCATAGTGTTTCGGGCTCATTCCTACACATTCATTGAACTTTCTCCGGAAATTGCGCTCGCTCATGAAATGATCTTTGTATAATTCCGAAATGACTATGTTTCCCTCCAACGAATGAATTTGTTCGACAGCTGCAGAAATCCCTGGGGAATAACGATTCAGATTTCTCCTGGTAAGCGTATCCAGCAGAAAATGTTCCAGCAACAGGTGTTTTTCCCTTTCACCGGGTATTTCCCTTAATTGTTCCGGCAAGTTATTGATCGCATTACCAAATATCAACGCTGCCGGAATATTACATGCTTTATACTGCTCCAGGGTATCATTCACAAAAAGGTGAGCTGAACCCGGTTTAAATACAACTCCCACCAGGTGAACATCTCCCTGGTAGCACAAAAAATTCCTATCCGGGTGAATACCGGTTAAAGCCACTTCCGGCATCATTGAAAACCCACTGCCGTCGCGTGAAACAAGCACCGGAGCAGTGCCCAGGTTAAATACCAGGTCCAGTGTGCCATCCGGTAAGCGCCGGTGTGTGGTGCTCAGCTTCTCCCCATTCGACGAATAGAGTGAATAGAAAGAATGAATGTATTTTCCCAAAGACCTTGGGATTGTTTTTATAATATTCATCAGAATGGCCGTTTTTTACACAAATGGTCTAAAGGAATCCATCTACATTTACGCCAATCAAATTTAATGAAATTCAAAAACAGATGACAACAATCAAACTTCTTGCACTATTTCTTCTCTTATTCATAAATCCAGACTTCGGTCATGCACAGGATTCCGGGAAAATGAATCCAAAAGAAATCAAACTCCTGATTGACAGCCTCGGGAATGCTTTAAATCGCTGGTACATTTATCCCGATAAGGCCGCACTCATGGTTCAAAATGTCAAAAAGAATTTCAAGAGCGGCACATACAACACCGTTCAGAACAAATCCGAATTGTGTTTACGCATAATCAATGATCTTCAGCAGGTTCACAAAGACCCGCATCTACGTATGGCCTATGATCCGGAATTGGCCGGTTTCTTGGAAACACCCATGTCTGACGAAGCAAAACAGCAGAACTATGAATTCGATTTGAAAAATCACCGGGAAAGTAATTTCTCTTTTGTCAAAACAGAGATTTTGTCCGGAAATATCGGGTATTTGCGATGGGATGGATTTTCCGGCTTCGTACAGGAGGCAAAACCAACCCTCGATGCTGCCTTTGGATTTGTTTCCAACTGTAAAGCATTGATCGTAGATATGCGTTATAATGGTGGTGGATCTCCCCAAATGGTACTTCAAACCGCTAGTTATTTCTTTGAACAAAAAACCCGCATGAATGACATCATCGACCGGAATAACGATACCGTAAAGGGATGGACAGATCCAACTATCAGTACCTTCAAGCTTAAGATGCCGGTTTACATTTTAACCAGCAGGTATACCTTTTCAGGGGCAGAAGATTTCACATATGGACTGCAGCAAATAAAACGCGGAACTGTAATTGGTGAAACGACCGGCGGCGGCGCACATCCAACGGGCAGCTTTAGCATTGGCCAAGGATTCATATTGGATATTCCGACCCATCGGTCGCCAAATATCATAAGTAAAACAGATTGGGAAGGAACCGGTGTAACACCCGATGTTGCGGTACCATTTGAACAGGCCCTGCAAAAAGCACAGGAACATATTTTCACCGATTTTTTATCAAAAACCAACGACGAAAGAGAACGCAGGATGCTTCAATGGAATCTGACAAGCCTTGAGAACAGGAGTCTTTTAGCAAAACAAGTCCAGGAAGGAAACATAAAACTGACGAAGGAAACCCTATTGAATTATTGCGGCGAATACCATCCCTCCGAACCAAACTCGGGACTCCCTGTAATGACGATTGTTTTAAATGAAAATTCCTTGTACAGAAGATACGAAGGAGCCCCGGATTTACGCCTGATCCCCATTTCTGCAACTCAATTTGTCTACGATGATGAAAGCGGCAGAACCATGAACTTTGAGGTCAACGGAAATGAAAAAGCATCCAAACTGATTTTATCCAATCCACGGGGGATGTTTACATTAAACCGCAAGCCTTAATATTTGGAATATTGAAATCAAAAGGGTAACTGAAACGTCGTTCAGCTACCCTTTTTTAGTTTAACAATTACTTGTCAGTTTGCACCGGAAGTTCTCTCATTTCATGCACTACTAATCACTTTAAGTATTCCGATGTTTTTAGTTTTAAGGATCGTTATTGGTATTTTTAATTGTTCAAATCTCGTCAATTCGCATTTGATCTGAAATAATGCAATTGAGGTATAATTTCTTAAACACTAACAGTTAAAATCTGCAGTGCTTTTCTGTCTATTTGTTTGAAATACGCAATTTGAGAGCTGACACTCATAAAAACTTCATTTTGGCGGTTTTGATCCAAAAAAAAGTCGTAATTTTCATTTTGAAAATTCATATCAATATGAAAAAGAATTGGGGGAATCTTCTTTTTGAACGCGTTTTATTTGTAATCATCGGATTGCTCCTGATATTCGTATGTACTACCGGATATTGGGTCTACGACAGTTTATCCCAGGTTTCAGAAAGTCCGCTTCCAACAAATCTGAAGGAAAACCGGAGATTTATTGTTCGCGATCTGAACAGCAATATTCTTAAATCCGATAACCTTACCTATTCTTACCTCTATCAAAACAATGTAGATGCTCCCCTGGATTTTGAAATTCTTGAATCGCAGACCAATCGTAAAATAGAATTGCTAAAGTCTTATAAAAGCGATGATTCTACCTATCAAAAACAGATCAGGGTTTTAAGCACATTGGTAAAAGACCGCTTTTCCAATCTCGATACACTCATGAGTATTAAGAATGAAAACCGGGTGGACGAGACCATGTCGATTGTGCAGAATGAAGTACAGAATGCCAGCGAGATAGCCAAAATAAAAATGGAGATCCGCGACCAGGTAAACGAATTGCAAACTCCACAGGCACAGCCCCAAAGTGAGGAAGCGAAAAAGAAATGGTTCCAGCGGAAAAATAAAAAACCGGCGCCAACTACTACTGTAGTTCAACCTCAGGTAAAAATCAAAGCATCTGATATTGCTGCTGCGAGTACAAATGAAATCGCTAAAAAGATCCAATCGGTTAAAAACGTCGCCGTATCTAAAGAGTCTTCACTCAATTTATACAAACTCAATCTGCAGCAACAAAACAGCCAGTTGAGTAAACAGATAGGTCAAATTTTCCAGGCAATTGAGTTAGCAGACAAGAGAGAACTGCTGAAAGAGACCCAACACGCTAAGGATATAGCATCCGAAACCAATCAAATTATCTTTTTATTCAGTGTGATCTCCAGTTTACTGATCCTGATGATCGTGTTACTGATTATTACTTTATTCAATAAATCCAAGGAAACCAATGCGCAACTGAAGCTGGCAAAGGATAAGAGCGATCAATTGACAGAAGCCAAATCGCGCTTCCTTGCCACCATGAGTCACGAAATCCGCACACCGCTCAATGCTATTTCCGGATTTACCGAGCAATTGTTCTTTGAACCCCTGAATCAGAGTGCTGCCAAAAAAGTTAAGATCATCCGCAACTCGGTGAGGCATCTTTCCCAGATAACAAACGAAATCCTGGATCTGTCCAAACTGGAAAAAGATCATATTCAGCTGGAAAAGATTCCCTTTAATCCGGCAAGTGAGGTCATGACTCTCCTGGAACAACACGAACTTCAGGTAAGGGAAAGAAACAATCAATTGGTAGTAGAACTGGATCAAAAACCATTTCCGAATGTGCTCGGTGATCCTTTGCGCTTCAGGCAAATTATTATTAATCTGATCAGCAATGCCAATAAGTTTTCAAAGGACGGCCTGATTACCATCCACCTGCGATTTGAAGAACTGGAAAAACGCCAGATCCGCTGTTTGATCGAAGTTCAGGACCAGGGAATCGGCATGTCGGCAAGTCAGAAAGAACGCATTTTCGAACCCTTTGAGCAGGCTGATCTGACAGTAACCCGGAAATACGGCGGAACCGGGTTAGGCTTAAGCATTACCAAGCAAATCATCGACAAGCAAGGTGGAACGATTCGCGTGAACAGTGAAGAAGGGATCGGGACAACCTTTTATATCGAAATTCCATTTGAAAAAACGGAGGACAAAGTGGATGCCCCGCGCGAACCATCCCGCACGGATTTCTCCTTTTTAAAGGACAAAAGTATCCTGATCGTAGATGATGAACCCTTCAACCGGACATTATTGAGAAGTTTATTCCATGGAGTAAACATTACTCTGCTGGAAGCAATAAACGGTCTGGAAGCATTGGAGCAACTCAAAAACAACGATATCGACATTGTACTGCTCGACATTCGAATGCCCGAAATGAACGGACATGAACTACGCGAGAAAATGACAGAGATGGAAACCCTCAACCAAATTCCCGTTGTTGGATTAACCGCTACTTCAAACCCTGAAAAAAGGCAGCGCATGATGGATTCCGGCTGGACAGAAGTTTTAACCAAACCTGTCAATCCGGAAGACTTGAGAAGAGTTTTATTTCAAATTTATAAAGATCACAATATGGGAACTGAATTAGACGAAGCTGATTTCAAAAGCCTCCAAAAACTGACCAACAACAACGAGCCTTTTTACAAGGAGCTCCTGCAAACCTTTGTGAATTCAACAGAAAACGGTTTAACCAAAATGAAAGAATTGACCAAAGAAGAAAAATGGAGTGATGCATCCGAACTTGCTCATCAGCTGGCAGCACCTTTCAAGCACTTCGGAGCCAACAACTGTTATACTACCCTCAAAGAAATCGAACGCATGGGAAAAGAATCCACTGTCGATCCTTCCATCCATGAATTAATGGAAGCTTTTGAGGAACAGGCAAAACACATCATTACACAGGTAAAAGAAAAATTAAACTAAGAAATAACTATGGAAACCGGGATTACACAGCGCATATTTATAGTGGAAGACAACGATTGGTATCAGAAACTATTGGTGCATACCGTTTCTTTAAATCCTGATTATGAAGCAGAGGCTTTTTCGACCGGAAAAGAACTACTTGACCGTTTGAACAATGAAGTTCCCGACCTGATCACCATGGATTACCGTTTGCCGGACATTTCAGGTGAAGAACTGTTAGAAAAGATCAAAGCCATGTGTCCCGGAACACAGGTAATTGTGATCTCTGAACAAGAGGAAATTGAAACCGCAGTAAGCCTTCTGAAACTAGGCGCCTATGATTACATCGTAAAGGGCAACGATCTGAGGAATCGCCTGTTGAATACGCTGGCAAACGCACAAAACCAGACAAAGCTCCTAAAAAAGATCGAAAAGCTGGAACAAGAGGTTCAAACGAAGTACAATTTCAGTGATACCATCATCGGACAAAGCAGTAAGATGCAGCACATTTTCATGCTGCTTCAAAAAGCCGTTTCCAATAATATTACCGTTTCGATTACCGGGGAGACCGGTACCGGGAAAGAGGTTATAGCAAAAGCGATCCATTACAATTCCATTTATAAGGACAAACCTTTTGTGGCCATCAACGTAGCTGCCATTCCGAAGGAATTATTTGAAAGTGAATTATTCGGACACGAAAAAGGATCCTTTACGGGAGCCAATCAAACCCGCATCGGGAAATTTGAAGAAGCGGACGGTGGGACCCTGTTCCTGGATGAAATTGCCGAATTGGACCCGGTTTTCCAGGCGAAATTATTGCGTGCACTCCAGGAGCGGGAAATTACACGTGTAGGAGGAAACAAAGTCTATAAATTCAACTGCCGCATTATTGTTGCAACACATAAAAACCTTTTGCAGGAAGTCAAATCAGGAGCATTCCGGGAAGATCTATATTACCGTTTATTCGGTCTTCCTATTGAATTGCCCCCGCTTCGGGAACGTGAAAAAGACACCTTATTGCTCAGCAAGAGCTTCGTAGAGCGTTTTTGTAAAGAAAACGGGATGACTGTCAAGAAAATCAGTCCGGCTGCTCAAAACAAACTGTTGGCTTATCCCTGGCCGGGAAATGTACGGGAATTAAAATCGGTGATTGAACTAGCCTCAGTAATGTCTATGAACGATGTGATCGAAGCAGATGATATTGTAGTAGCAAGCGCAGATATTCTTTCCGGAATTATTGCCGAAGAAATGAGTTTAAGAGCATATAACCGGAGGATTGTTCAGTTGTTTTTGGATAAGTATAACAACAACACCAAATTGGTGGCAGACAAATTAGATATTGGTCAGACAACCATTTACCGCATGCTAAAAGAAGAAGATGAAGACTAATTTTTTTTCATTTTGAAAATATTTTTTTCATTTTGAAAATATTTCACTATTGCGCCAATCCTGAAACCGTTGATAGTCAACGGTTTTTTTGTTTCCGGGTCCTTTGGCACGTTCTTTATAATAGACTATGCAAGAAATTACTTTTGAAATAACGATTTCAAGAGACAATTAGAGTTTTGAAATACGATTTGAGTTACAGTATAGAATTATTTCCGTTCGATGTGGCAGCAAGGTCCCTTTGGGACCGCTCCACAAAAATCAGGAAAGACATTCAACGATTTTGCAATAGTGTAGACTTAGGAATTATGGTATAGTGGGTTTGAAGTACAAAATTCCTAAGGCACCTGTTGCGATATTGAAGATTATGAAGAAAAATTAAGAGTATACTATCAATCATAACGCTATAAGTTAGGTAACAATTAGGTTAGTTTAGGTTTCAGTTTAGGTTTAATTTAGAGGTAATACATGTACAGGTTGATAGTGAAGTACGTGTGGTAGCTACACCCCCCGATGGAGAATATTCATCGGGGGGTTTGTATTTTATAAACCCGTAGGGACGCGATTAATCGTGTCTACGGGTTTTGTTATTTAATCATGGTGCATTGCCTTCATCACTGCATCCAAATCAACATTCAAACCTTTTGCAACTGCGGTTCCTAAATTTTGATCAGCGCGGAAAAAATGACACAACTGCCGGTTGATAATGAGGTCTTTCTTCGGGCCGGTAATCCCATTCATTGCTTCTACGATGTTTGATACCAGATTATGCCGGTCGTAATCATTCATCGCTTTGGTAAACAATAACCCCGGCTGAGTATAATGATCGTTGTCATTTGCTCCGTTCCGATCATACCAATCAGCTAAGGTGCTATCCAATTGAACAGGTGGTTCTTTATAAGACATATCGATCTCGATCTCGTCAAAGCTATTCGGATTGTAGTTGGGTGCATCTTCCTGATTCCCGTTTACTGTCATCATTCCATCCCGTTCGTAATTGGCAACCATAAACGGACATTTGTTTACCGGGATCTGTTCGTAATTCACCCCCAAACGGTACCTGTGGGCATCCGGATAAGACAACAAACGTCCCTGGAGCATTTTATCGTGTGAATACCCTATTCCATCTACCACATGTGCGGGGGCAAAAGCACTTTGTTCCACATCTGCGAAGAAATTCTTTGGAATCTGGTTTAGCTCCATCACTCCAACGTCTCTTAAAGGAAAATCACCGTGTGGCCAAACCTTGGTCACGTCGAAAGGATTGAAAGGAAACTGTCCGGCTTGCTCATCGGTCATGACCTGAATTTTCAAGGCCCATTTCGGGAAGTCTTTTCTGTCAATCGCCTCAACCAGATCGCGCTGTGCGAAATCCGGATCTTTGCCCTTCATTTCCGCAGCATCGGCACTTATGAAATTTTTAATCTCCTGCATTGCTTTGAAATGGAATTTCACCCAAACCCGTTCGTTATTCGCATTGATCATACTGAATGTGTGCGAACCAAAACCATGCATGTGTCTGTACCCCTGTGGTGTTCCGCGATCACTCATCACGATCATTACCTGATGCAGGCTTTCGGGATTCAAACTCCAAAAATCCCACATCATGGTCGGGCTTTTGCAATGAGTTCTCGGATCACGTTTTTGCGTATGGATAAAATCGGAAAACTTCTTAGGGTCTTTTATAAAGAAAACAGGTGTATTGTTCCCAACCAAATCCCAATTTCCATCTTCCGTATAGAACTTCACGGCAAACCCGCGCGGGTCCCTTTCCGTATCTGCACTTCCCTTTTCTCCACCAACGGTAGAAAACCGGACAAAAACTTTGGTTTCTTTTCCAATTTTATTGAAGATCCTGGCTTTTGTGTACTTCGAAATATCATTTGTTACAGTAAAAGTTCCGAATGCACCTGACCCTTTGGCATGAACCACGCGCTCAGGAATGCGTTCGCGATTAAAATGAGCCATTTTCTCATGCAGGATAAAATCTTGCAGTAAAAGTGGGCCGCGTGCACCAATGCTCATTGAGTTTTCATCTTCCACGTAAGGCTTTCCCGATGCAGTAGTTAGTCGTTTCTTGTTCTCAGACATATCCGTATAGTTTCGTTTACAAACAGTGTTGTTTTAGGACTTAGAAATTACGCATAAAGACTGTGAAATCAAAACAATGGTTTCTCATTCTAAACATCAAGAAGGAAGACCAATTACAAGCATTCACGTTTTCTCCCACAGATGCACAGATTTTTATGGCGCTTACCAGTCATTTAAGCGGTAGACTCACTCTAATCTGCGTATCAGTGGTAAAATAAAAGCTAATGTACTTCTGTTGTAATTGTTTGTTGTGAATACTACTCAGAATCTGTGCGTCTATATAAACCAAAAAATTGTAACTTTTAGAAACCTCAACCAGTCTTAGAAACAGACGTCAAACAAAAACAAATGAAAGGAACTACTTTGCTTCGCTTTATTTTTGCTGTTTTCATCGGAATCAGCCAAACTGTTTACGGACAGACAAAAGAGATCAGATATCGCTACGAAACAAGTCTGAAGGCTCTTTCTAACGACAAACTGGCTGTTCGCTTAAGGATTGAAGGCTTTTCCGAAGATTCCCTCACCTACTGTTTTCCGAAGATTATTCCGGGAATCTATGGAGCAATGAATTTCGGACAGTATGTTTCATCCTTCGAAGTCTTCGACAAGAAAGGAAAGAAACTGAAAACCGCGAAAACAGATGTGAATTCATGGAAGGTTTATGGAGCTCAGCGTATTGCATCCGTTTCCTATTTAGTGGATGACGCTTGGGAAGCGTTTGATTATAAAGCAGGACGCGGTTTCTATCGCTCTGCGGCAAGTTCATTCAGTGACAGTTCATTGGTGCTTACTCCCAACAGTCTTTTCGGCTATTTCAGAGGACATATCAAACACCCCATTGAAGTCAGTATCCGAAAAGGAATTAATTTGTATCCGGCAACCAGTCTCAAGAAAACGGTGAAACCGGATCACGATTTGTTCCTTGCCAAGGATTACCATCAATTGGTAGACAATCCCATCCTGTATGCTTTGCCCGACACCACGATGATCCAGTTACCTGGAATCTCAGTCGAAGTAGCCTGTTACTCCACCTCCGGAAAACGGATTTCCAAAGATATTGCAGAATACATTCGTCCATTGCTGATGAGTCAGACGAAATACCTGAACAACAAACTGCCGGTAGACCATTATACTTTCCTTATCTACCATAATCTTGCCCCGGATAAGAGTCATTTGGCCGGAGACGGTCTGGAACATTCCAATTCGACCTTGATCCTATTGTACATGCCATTGGATATTGAAACCATCCGTCAGAATATTTATGGGATTGCGAGTCATGAGTTTTTCCACACCTTGATGCCATTAGGCTTGCATTCGGTTGAAATTGAAAATTACGATTACAATGAGCCTGTCTTTTCGAAACATTTGTGGCTCTATGAAGGAATGACTGAATACTTTACCATGCACATGCCTGTGAAAACCGGATTGCAGACGGAAAAGGAGTTTTTCAAGATCGTAGAAGGCAAGATTGCCGACATGAAACACTTCGATACGAAACTAGCCATGACCGACCTGAGTCTTCACCCCATGGAAATGCAGGATGAATATTACAATGTGTACCTGAAAGGTGCATTGATCAATTTGTGTATGGATATCAAACTCCGCGAATTATCCGGAGGAGAATACAGTACGAAAGACCTGGTATTGGACTTAATGGCTCACTACAGGGGGAAAGCATTTGAAGACAAGCAGTTTTTCGCCGAAATGGTCATTGTAAGTGGGTTTAAAGAGCTGGAAGAGTTTACCAAAAACTACATTGAAGGAACGCAGGAACTGCCTTTAGAAGAAATCCTGCTAAAAGTCGGTTTAAAACTGAAAGACGGAAAAATTTCGGAGGTGGAAAATACAACTGCGGAACAACAGAAATTGCGTGAGGCATGGCTTCATTAATTGCAAATTAAATAGTTATCAAACCGCTTTCGGATCCGGTTGTTCAATGATCCGAGATTCAGCAGTTGGCTCGAGTTTATGACCGTGGAACGTTGCGTATTGCTTGGTGAATTCTGCACCGAAGAACAAGATCATGCAGGAATAAGAAACCCAAAGCATAATCAGTACAACTGATCCTGCAGCCCCATACGCAGATTCAGGATTTGCCTTCGCGAAATAAATACCCAATCCGAATTTTCCGAGTATAAAAAGCAAGGTTGTGGTCATTGCCCCGATCCAGACATCGCGTAAACGGATTTTAGCATCTGGCAGCACTTTAAAGATCAATGCAAAAAGGACCGTAATCACACCAAAGGAAAGCAGGAAATTTAAAATTTTCAGTAAAAAAGGTATAAAGTCGGGAAGCTGGTTTTTGATCAATCCGCCAAGCGCTTCCAATGCAGCTGTAAGCACCAGGGAGGCCAGCATCAGGAATCCCAGCGATAAGACCAAGCCGAAAGAAAACAATTTGTTCTTGATGGTTTTCAACCATTTCTTTTTGGCAACCACTTGTACTTCCCAAATCTGGTTGAGAGAAGTTTGCAGTTCGGAAAATACTGCGGTGGAACCGATTAAGAGCATTACAACTCCGATAATCGTAGCAATAACAGATGATTTTTGTTCAGATACTTTCGCAATAATATTTTCGACAGATTCAGCCGTATCATGACCGAGCGCACCTTTTATCTGCTCGGAAATCTCTCCCTGTACCGCTTCCTGACCGAAAACCAATCCGGCGATGGCAATCACGATCACCAGTAAAGCAGGAATTGAGAAAACAGCATAATAAGCCACGACAGCACTTTGCCTGAACGGATCAGCCTTGAGCCAGTCTTTCGCAGTTGCTTTCGTTATGGTCCAAAGATTGGCAAAAAATGATGTCTTTTTTGGCATAATGATCTGTTTTAGTCAATTAAAATTTAGGAGTTTCGATCCTGAATTCCAAAAAATAAATCACAGATGTGGGAAAGATGTAAGTTTTTGTTACGATCTGTCGGCACCGAATAAAAAAACGCCATTCCTCACAATGAGAAACGGCGCTTCCTGTAACTCAAACTTACCCTGTTACTGTTTGATAAATTGTGTGGTTCGTGAACCCAATTCACCCGTTATTTTCACAAAGTACATCCCGCTGTTCAGTTGGTTGACAGTGAAATCCATCCCATAGGTATTTCCAACATTTGAGGGCCATTCTGTCATCAATACTCTTCCGTTCAGATCCAGGATCTGAACCATTGCTTTAGCGCCAACATTTCCAACATACTCCACCCTGATCTTATCAGAAGAAGGATTGGGGGAAACAAGGAATTCATCAGCCATTTCATTTTCGGGAAGATCCAGCGTGTACCCTACGGTAAAATCATAGCGGTGGTACGAACCGAAATCTCCGGGGAATATTTCTACAATAGAACCACCAACTTCACGGACGCGGAAGGCCCCATTGGTTTCACCTTCTGTTTGAGCAGAATACCAGAAACTCAATCCGTCGTCATCCGAATCTTCAATAATAATCGCATAACATCCGGGAGCAAGGTTAAACGTATCCTTGTAGTCCGTGGAGCTTTGAAGTGTCTGACGTTCAAAAATCACGTTTCCGGCACCATCAACCAAGCGCCACTTATTTTCGTAAGCTTTGTTATTGGTAGTAAACCACGCATAGAAGGGGTTTTCAACCACTTCCGGGGCTGCATATCTCGTCTTGAACTGATTATTTTGAGCGTACTCATCAATTCCCGGTGCACCTCCAATCTCTGAAATCTCAGCATGGAATCCGTCTGTAGTTGCCGCGCCGAACCAGAACTGGTTATCCGTTATCGGTAATTCGACCACTTCTTTTTCCAGGAAGCCTAAGTTTCCGGTCCAGTTATAACTTGCATAGAAATTAGGTGTTACCCAATAACCTATTTTACATGAAGTTAAGGGTTGTTCACCGGTATTCTGGATCAATACACGCGGATTGGAACAGGTTGGGTTCCACTTGCTGTAGTACTCATAATTATTCGGATTCAGTACATCAACAATCGCCGCATCGTGCTGGAAATTAGGAGCAGAATAGGAAACCAGGTCAATGGCAGTAATGTAATCGCCCCCGGCTTGTCCCGCATCATTCACCGGCACATCACTGATATAGTAATCAACCGTTACCGTATCACCCGGAGAAACAAAAGGAGTTAATTCATGATCGTAGTCTTTCACCATGTCACCCGGGCACCATCCCTCGCGGGCGTAAGGCCATGTTCCACCCTGGGAAATATTCGGATTCTCACCACATTGGTCAGTTTGCCAAATATGCCAGTTAAAGCGCACAACGCCATCTACAAGCAAACGGTGTTCTTTATCTTCCCATTCGCAACAATATCCGGCTCCAAAATGTCCGTGACCGGTCATTCTCGTTTTGATTCTAAATGTTTCTGAAGTGTCGGACAGAATTACCTGCTTTGCCTGCAACACCACATCGTTGGCCATTTGGCCGTAGTTGTACCCACGCCAATTACTCCAAATCGGTTCCACGTTGTGCACGTCACGTGGAGGAATTCCTTCCAGGAAAGCAAATCGAAGATTGATGAGTTCCCGGTTGTCGTGCGCAGCCAAATCTACCAGGCCGTGGAGGTATTGCTGATAATCAGTTACATCATAAATCCAGGAAAATCCCTGCGGACCAAGATCAAACTGAATACCATAGGGAGTAATGTATCTTCCGATTTCAATTTCGTTCAGCAATTCAAATGGTGCACCGTAATAAGTGATCGTTTCATTAAGCAACGTGTCTTCGTTTACGCTGTTGCCTGAGGAAATAACAGTTGAATTCACCGCTAAGGTATCAATCGTTCCCTGGCTGTACGTCAGCATGTTATTCGTAATAACGAAGCTGTTATCCAAAGCTCCATACTCAAACACAACACTGGTTTCCGGATAAAGCGCAGCCAGTTCGGTTGTTGTGGTAGCCGCATTCATAGTTCCCTGCGCCAAACTTACTTTCGGAACATAATTCAGACTTCTCGTTCCGCTAACCGGGCTGTTGTTGTGCTGAACCATATTTGCAGTCAATGTTGCTCCAAGCCGGTTGTGACCTGAACGATCAATCATTGCCAACTGTCCGTCAAAATCATAGTATACTTCCAGATCAGCATAATCCGGATGTGTACCATTGGTTTTTTGATTTTTCCATGCTGCAATGGTTGTTGGGCTCAAAGCACTTGACCAAATTTTAAATTCATCGATAAATCCTTTCCATTTGCCCGTATAATCTTTATTTGCCCCAAGAATAAACCGCGTTACCTTTCCAACCGGGAAATTCAGGTTGCTACCCGAATGCCACAATGTTCCGTCCAGATAGATGAACATTTGCCCGGTTGAAGCTTTCTTCACAAAGGCCCAATGGTGCCAGGTATTGTCCAACACCGAGGCATTGGAAATTTTGGAAATCCGGTTATAGGAACTACCCAGACTTCCGGCATCCCAATAAATCACATTATCTGACCAGGGCATATGAATATTCAGAATCCGCTGATCCAGGGAATCCGCAGCTTCGAAAATACTTGTCGCGACTCCGGTATTTCCATTCCCTTTGGACCAAAATTCAATTGTTACATCCTGGCCCAGATCAACATTGCTCAGGTTTATCTCTGCGTAATTGGTTCCATCAGAAACGAAGGTCCCGTTGGAATTATCGTAACTTAAGGTATTCGCAGATGAATTAATTGTTGCTAATTCCAAGGCCGGAAGAGCAGTCCTGGCATCGTTGTAAGTGATTTCGATGACAATATTTGAAGTTCCGTCGTAATTAAACGGTGTGGAAAAATGAATTGCATTTGTTCCGGAAATCACATTGTTTAAGGACGCATTATAAACTGTCGTAAACCCGATGGTTTCCCAAGTTGTCAGGTTTGTTAGTGAAGTTGTCTTCATTTTAACCTGGAAGCCCTGCAGTGAAGCGAGTGAGTTCAGGAAATCAAGCTGCATAGCCTGAATGTCACCCGAGTTTACACCGGATCCTGCTAATTCAGAAGCGGAAACAATCCACTGCAACTTCCCTCCGTTATGTCCGTTTTGAACAAAAGCCATATTCGTTGCATTTGTTCCCGATACCGGGTAAAATGTAAGTGCATCCGGCGTTCGTTGAGAAATCGCACGTGTTTGCTGATCGTAAAAAGGAGTTGATGTGTACGGATAAGTTGCCGGAGAAGTGAGGTTTACCCTATAACGTTCGCCATCATACTGAGTTGAATCATAAACTCCGAGATGTTCAAAGATCCGGGCATTTGTCAGTGCATCCCATTCTCCGCAATCGTACTGATCCGCCGTTGTAAGCGGACTACACTTCAATTTGTAATACATCAATACTTTTTCAAAGCGTTGATTGTCTAAAGTTGCCGGGAATTGGAAACTTGCTCTGCGGGTAATGATCGAATCAAATGTAAATGTTTGTACCCACGTTGTGTCCTGGGCTAACAATTGAAATCCACACAGAAGGATAAAAAGTGATAGTAATATCTTTTTCATTTTCTTATTTTAATTGTGGCCCGAAAATAAAGCACCGCGGCTGTTCAGCGACACAAAATCAGAGGCCAACTGCCCCGATTAACGTTTTTAACGCTGTCCAGGATCAGGAGATCAGCATGGGGGAAGATCCTCAACTCCAATAAAGTTCTGATGTGGGAAAGATGTAAGTTTTTATTTTGCCTGTTGGATTTTATCCTCGTAAATTCATAATAAACTACCGACCGGATCATGTGAAACAAATGAGGGATGGGTAAACTAAGAAGAACATTAGGATTAACAGAGGTTATATTCTTTGGTACCGGATCCATTCTGGGAGCCGGAATCTATGCAATTGTCGGTAAAGTTGCCGGTTTCAGCGGAAATATGATCTGGCTTTCCTTTGCGATAGCTTCCCTTACCGCATTAATGAGTGCTTTTTCCTATGCCGAGCTAAGCAGCATGTTTCCCCGTTCGGGTGCAGAATATATTTACGTAAAAAATGCATTCAACAAGAAGATGGCCCTTGCAATCGCATTGATCATCTCAATCAACGGAATCGTGAGCGGGGCCACTGTTTCCATTGCATTTGCAGGTTATTTCTCCCAATTACTGGATATTAACCTATTCCTTGCGGCATTCGGGATCATTTGCTTTGTTTGGCTTGTTAATGTGGCCGGCATCAGGCAGTCTTCTGTCATCAATATTATCTTTACGGTGATCGAATTTTGCGGTTTGGCCCTGGTGATTTACGTAGCTGTCCCTTATTTGGGAAAAGTGAATTATTTGGAAATGCCACCCGGAGGATTCAACCATGTTTTACTAGGGGCAGCCCTCAGTTACTTTGCTTACATCGGTTTTGAAGAGATCGTAAAACTGAGTGAAGAAACAAAATCACCTGAAAAGAACATTCCCAAAGCACTCTTTTCAGCCAGCAGTATTGTAATGGTTGTTTACCTCATCGTAGCTGTTTGTGCAATCAGCGCAATTCCCTGGGATCAGCTGGGAAAAAGCAAGCATCCTCTATCAGATATTGTGAGCAACGATATGGGGAAAACAGGAGTAACAATCATTGCGGCGATTGCCTTGTTTTCGACCACGAATACCATATTGTCCAATATGATAGGAAGTTCGAGGGTATTGCTGCACGTAGGAGAAGAAAACAAAAAATGGAAATGGCTTTCAGTGGTATCCAGCAAGCGTAAAACCCCCGTGTTTGCCTTGATCCTCGTGGCCGGATTGATGATTGCCTTTGCCGCTATCGGAAAGCTGGAAACAGTGGCATTGATCGCCAACTTTTTCATTTTTATTACCTTCCTTTTTGTAAACATCTCCGTCATTGTATTGCGGGTAAAACAGCCGAATACAGCAAGACCTTATAAAGTACCGCTGGGTATTTACAAGATACCCATTCCATCTTTGCTGGGAGTGCTACTGACCTTGCTTCTGCTTGGATATGCAGTTTATGGGTTGTTTGTTTCGGGTGTGTGAGTTTGTAAAAACAAATGCAAATTATTATTCATGGAACGGATTAATTTCTGTCAGCACGAGCGGGACGCTCGCGCTAGCTTGGGCTACGTCTCAGGGCGGGGTATGTACGGGATATAGCGCTCTACCTACGCTATACCTACGCTCTATCCATGCTTGATCTATTTATATCCAACAAACAAAGACAGTTTATACCAATAAAGGAGAATAGTTAATCTTCCAAAACAATCAAAAGAATAGCTACCAGATTAGTACATAAACTTTTAGGTCTTCAATAAAATCATTTATTCACGCCAATTGATCGCTGAATATTGCCAAATAATCAATAACACTTCTGACTTGCGGAAAACCACAATCAGGAGTAAAATAATTCGCTCTATTTTTAATTCGAAAACCAGCCGGAAATTCCAGGCAGCTCATATTCATTGAATTAAAGCGTTAATCCGCTAAATATCTCTATTGGATTTGTAACTGATCAATCTGTTTTTTCTGCTATTTACTGAATGCTGAAATGAAAGATTCGAACGCTACATTCCTGAAAACCGATGGTGGAAAAACCAAATCAAATGCTATTGAAGTTCCTTCTATTACATTACCGAAAGGTGGAGGAGCAATCAAATCTATTGATGAGAAGTTTTCCGTGAATGCTGTTAACGGGACTTCTTCATTTTCCATTGATCTTCCTTTTTCCTCGATCAGGGGAGTATCTCCTTCGTTAACTCTTTCCTATAGCTCAGGTGGAGGTAATGGAATATTTGGTTTGGGTTGGGGTTTAAATTTAGAATCCATTAAACGCAAAACAGATCAAGGATTACCTCAATATCTTGATGGAATTGATTCGGATACTTTCTTATTTTCTGAATCCGAAGACTTGGTTCCTGAGTTTACAAAAAAACCCGATGGAAGCTTTCTGATAGGCCCTGATAATGATTATGTCATCAATGAGCGGGTTTCTGCAGATGCGTTGTTTACCATCAGAAACTACAAGCCACGTATCGAAGGATTATTTGCCCGCATCGAACGATGGACGGAAAAAGCAACAGGAATCATTAAGTGGCGTGTCATAACGAAAGAAAATATCACCACACTTTTTGGGTGGAGTGCCAATTCGGTCATTTCAAATCCCGAAGACCCAACTAAGATTTATGAATGGCTTCCGGAATTTGTTTTTGATGATAAAGGGAACTGTTCACAAACCATTTATAAAAAAGAAGATTCCACCGGTTTTGACGATTCATCCCTACATAACAGAAATCGGCTGAAAAACGGTTCAATTACCTACACCAATCTCTACCCCGACAAGGTACTATACGGAAATAAAACACCTTACAAAAAATTCGGAGATGCATTTCCTGCTGAAGCAGATTATTTATTTCAAACCGTATTTGATTACGGTACAACCGACTCCAATACCGAAGCATTTGACACACTGAATCCATGGGATTTCAGAACTGATGCTTTTTCAGACTATAAAGCAGGTTTTGAAATCAGGACCACAAGGCTATGCAAGCGGGTTCTACTCTTCCATATTTTTGAGGAACTGGCTTTAAAAGCCAATAAATCAGATAAAAAAACACTTATAAAATCTATAAACTTTGAATACGATTCAGCCACCGAGCAAGCTTTTACTTTTCTGACTAAAATCACTTCTTTCGGTTATATCAAAAAACCGGATGGAAGCTATTCGCACAAGCATTCCCCACCAATGGAGTTTGAATACCAAAAGCATCAGTGGAACAAGGAAGTGAAAACCATTTCTCCTGATGCATTGGTTCATGCACCGGCGGGTTTAGACGAACAGGACTACCAATTCACAGATTTATATAATGAAGGTTTATCCGGCATTTTAACAGAACAGGCAAACGGTTGGTATTATAAACACAACCTGGGAGACGGAAAATTTGAACAGGCAAAATTAGTTTCTCCCAAACCTTCATTTACGGGCTTGGGTAGGCAACTTCAACTCGCTGACCTGGATGGAGATGGTGGAAAGCAACTCGTTAGTTACGGAGCAGAACCACGGGGTTTCTTTGAACTGGATGATGACAATCAGTGGCAGGGCTTGCAGTCATTTAAAACTCTTCCCACTATTAATTTCAGTGACCCGAATACCCGTATGCTGGACCTGAATGGAGATGGTAAACCGGAGTTAGTCATTTCTGAAGAAAATGTTTTTACCTGGTATGAATCTGAAGGCAGAGATGGATTTTCTCCCGCAGAACAAACACTCAAATCGTTCGATGAAGAAACCGGTCCGCACATCATTTTTGCAGATGCCGAACAAACAATCTTTTTGGCCGACATGTCCGGTGACGGATTAACTGATATTTTACGAATCCGGAACGGTGAAGTATGTTATTGGCCGAACCTTGGATATGGAAAATTCGGGGCAAAAGTGGGATTTGACAATTCACCTGTTTTTGATCATCCCGATGCATTTGACCCATCCTATTTGCATTTGGCTGATATCGACGGATCAGGTACAGCCGATATTATCTATTTGGGGAAAAGCAAATTTACCTGCTGGAAAAATCTGAGTGGAAATCGCTTTGGTACTTCGCCATTTGAAATTGATTCTTTTCCTGAAATCCATTCTCAATCCAAAATAACGGTAACGGACTTATTGGGAAATGGTGTTGCCTGTATTGTATGGTCGAGTTCCTTATCAAAAGACGGTGATGTTCCGCTGAAATACATCGATCTGATGAACAGTCAGAAACCGCATATCCTGGTTTCTTATAAAAACAATCTGGGCAAAGAAGTTTCACTGGAATATACGCCTTCTACTAAATTTTACCTGGAAGATAAGCTGGCCGGAAAACCCTGGGTAACAAAACTGCATTTTCCAATTCATTGTGTTTCGAAAACCACCACAAAAGATAAAATTTCAGGACATAAGTTTACCAGTGAATACAGCTATCATCATGGATATTACGATCATGCGGAACGCGAATTCAGAGGTTTTGGTATGGTACAGCAAACAGACGCTGAAACGTTCGAACACTGGGTAAAGAGTGGTGCTGTAAATATTACCGATGAAACATTGCATCAAGAACCGATAATAACAAAAACCTGGAATCATACGGGCGCTTTTCTACGAAATGAAACGATCCTCAATCAATTTGCGAAAGATTATTGGCACGAAGAAATTCAGCGACAAGGATTCCCGGTAACACATCACGAAGTTACATTACCCGATGCAAGACTAATTACTGCTCCCGGAATTGATCCGATACTACTGGACAACCTTTCCATGCAGGAATGGCAGGAAGCTTACCGGTCTTGTAAGGGAATGGGATTACGTGTAGAAACATTTGCAAAAGATGCCGCTAAATTCGGAAACACGGATGCTGCCCGTAAAAAAGAACTCACACCTTTCTCTGTAGCAACTCATAATTGTGTGATTGAATTGCTGCAGCCCAAAGGCAAGAACAAGCATGCGGTTTTTATTGTGAAAGAAAGTGAATCCATTTCGTATAATTATGAACGAAATGCGGCAGATCCGCGCATTGCACATAGTTTTAATATCAAACTGGACGAATATGGCAATGTACTGGAATCGGCCTCTGTAGTGTATCCGAGATTAGTTGTTGATGCAGCACTTCCACCGGAAACACAAGCTGAACAGGGAAAAACAATTACTATTTATACCAGAAATCAGTTTACAAATGATGTGATTGGAAATGACGTTTACCGTTTGCGATTACCATCCGAAACCAAAAGCTATGAACTGAAAGGGGTTTCAAAAAGTAATGTTTATTACTCATTGAGTGATTTTGAGGACATACTTTCGGATGCCAATTCGGATACTGCTCTTTACCATGAGTTGGACAAGCCGTTAAACGGATCAACTCCACAAAAGCGATTAATAGAGCATGTCCGCTCAACCTATTACAGCAACAACCTACAAACAGGATTAGCTCCCAATCAGTTAGAATCACTGGCTCTTCCTTACGACAGTTACCAATTGGCATATACCAAAGAACTGTTGCATGCTATTTATTCCGAAAAAAAATCAGACAGTGAATTGGTTGATCTGATGAAAGAAGGTAAATACTTTTCAAGCGACGGGGATACAAACTGGTGGATCCCATCAGGCAAAATGAATTTTATTGATCCTGGGATTCCCTGGGCAGACTCGCTTATTAAAGCACAAAACCGGTTTTATACCCCGGTTTCATATACAGATCCTTATGGTGCAGTAACCAAGGTGAAATTTAATGGACCGGATTGTCTTTTCATTAAAGAAACCACAGATGCTTTAGGAAATAAATCCGGCGTCGACAGCTTTAATTTCCGAACACTTTCACCCAAAAAAATGAAAGATGTGAATGGCAACTTTTCAGAAGTCATCAGTGATGAATTAGGTTTAATAAAAGCAAGTGCATTACTGGGTAAAGGTGACCAGGCAGATGATTTGACAGGAATATCGGAAATAAGCGATCCGGCAGAAACTGCAGCTGTTCTTAGTTTTTTTCAAGCGGCTAATTCTGTTGATCTTACCACTATTGGAAAAAATTTATTGAACCATGCCACCACCCGTTTTGTGTATGATTTTGAAACCTATATGACAAATGGCAAACCGGTTGTGGTTGCGGCAATTGGCAGAGAAACACATTACCGGAAAACAGACGGGAACCTGAATCCTGAAAGTAAGATTCAGATAGCATTTGAATATTCGAGTGGTCTTGGGGAAGTAATCATGAAAAAAGTTCAAACTGAGCCAGGCCTTGCCAAACAAGTAATTGTCAATCCGGATAATACCCTGGATATAACCGAGATCAATACAGACACAACTGTTCCCAAGCAACTTCGCTGGATCGGAAATGGAAAAACGATCAAAAACAATAAGGGAAATCCTGTAAAACAATATGAACCGTATTTTTCAACTACCTGGAAATACGAAGATTATAAAGAATTGGTTGAAACAGGAGTAAGCCCGGTTATGTATTATGATGCAGCCGGTCGTTTGATCAAAACCGAACTACCGGACGGAACTTTTTCGAAAGTACTATTCGATTCGTGGAAACAAGAAATATACGATGCGAATGATACGGTATTGGAAAGTGACTGGTATATCACCAGAACAGCAGTCGGAGCTGATGCAAAAGAAAAAAAAGCTGCACTTAAGGCTGCTAAACATGCAAACACACCAAATACACTTCACTTTGACACATTAGGAAGACCTATTTTATCGGTAGACCACATCCGAAACATTCAAACCGAAACTGATGAATTTCAGCTTACACGCACAGATTTAGATGTTGAAGGAAATCTCAGGATAGTAACAGATGCCAGGAATAATGTGGTAATGCAGTACAAATACGGCATGCTGGGAAATTTGGCCTACCAACAGAGCATGGATGCCGGAAAACGTTGGTTATTAACCAATATATTAGGCAATCCACTATGCACCTGGGATGAAAGAGACCATGAGTTTCAATACTTCTATGATGTGGCGCACCGTCCGCTTTATAGTGTGGTGATCAATACTGTTGGAAAACCCGGAGATAGCCTGTTGAACAATATCTATGACCGGATTGTTTACGGCGAGAGTCTGTTGTTACCAAATAGGAGTAATGAAGGGCTTTTACAGGCTAAAAACATATTGGGACAGGTGATTCAGCATTACGATACAGCAGGATTAATGGATGTCTCTAATTATGATTTTAAAGGTCAACCACATTCCACTACCCGAAAATTGGCGAGCAATTACAAAGAAGTTGCCAATTGGACAGATGCCAAGCTTGCGAATCTAAATCTTGTTTTGGAACCCGGTACCGGATTTGTTTTTGAAACTGAGACAGATGCTTTGGGCAGGATAACCAGGCAAACCTCACCGGATGGAAGTGTCAGAACACCTTCCTACAATGAAGGAGGACTGCTGAACGGTGAAAGTATTTTACATCCTGGAGATGCGCTTACTTCCATTTATATCAAAAACATTGACTACAACGAAAAGGGACAACGTGAAAAAATCACTTATGGCAATGATGTAAGTACCCGGTTTCACTATGACAAAGAAACCTTCAGATTAAAAAGACTGGAAAGCAAACGTTTGAATAATGAAGTCCTTCAAAACCTGCATTACACCTTCGATGCTGTTGGAAATATTACAACGATAGAAGACAAAGCAATCCCAATAAGTTTCTTTGCCAACTCGGTAATTGAACCTGTTAGCGAATATACCTATGATGCTTTGTATCGTTTAGTAGAAGCAACAGGAAGAGAAAACAGCGCTGCACTCAATTTCGGTACCTGTGATAATTGGAACGACAAGCCTTTTATGCATGCTGTGAACTCGGGAGATTCCATGGCAGTCCGCAATTATACCCAGCGTTACCAATACGATGAAGTAGGAAACATCCGGGAGATGAAACACCTTGCAGTTGGTGGTAACTGGACAAGAGGCTATGATTACGAAACAGTAAATAACCGCTTGAAAAGCACACAAATCGGTGACAACGGCAATCCTGCCAATTACACGAAGTACAAGCACCACGCAGCACATGGTTTCCTGGAAGAGCTGCCCCATTTGGAGCAGATCAGCTGGAATTTCAAGGAAGAAGTAGTCTTAACTTCCAGGCAACAATGTACCGAAGACAATATTCCTGTCATTACTTATTACCAATACGACGGAAGCGGACAGCGGATTCGAAAAATAACCGAAAATCAGGCAGTAAATAACCAAGCGCCTACCAAAAAGGAAGAGCGTATCTATGTTGCAGGTTACGAATGGTATAAAAAACACACCGGAACCAATGCAGGATTGGAAAGAGTAAGTCTGAGTCTGGTAGACGAAGGACATCGTTTTGTGATGGTAGAAACCCGCAACGGGGTTAATGACGGCACAGAAAAACAGTTGGTGCGTTACCAATTACACAACCATCTGGGTTCTGCATCATTGGAACTGGATGGATCACCAAATGCGAAACTGATTTCATACGAAGAATACCATCCTTTCGGTACAACTGCTTACCAGGCAATCAATGCTGCTATCAAATCTTCCGCAAAACGCTATCGGTATACCGGCATGGAGCGCGATGAAGAAACCGGATTGGAATACCACAGTGCCCGGTATTATTTGCCGTGGCTTGGCAGGTGGCTGAGTAGTGATCCGATCGGAATTGGAGATGGAGTGAATCTTTACGCGTATGCAAGGAATAACCCAATTAATTTATTGGATAAAACCGGACATCTTTCAAAAGAGAATAAGCAATTTATAACGGATGCGAAAAAGCATCTTACAGATAGAAAAAAGAGCCTCAATGATAGTATAGCAGATAAAGAAAAGAAAATTGAAGATCGGTTTGCAAAAGATGATTCCTATATGAAAACCATCTACGGTAAGCAATATGATAAGTTAAGCGAAGCCGATAAAAAAAAGAGAACGAGAGCTGCTTATATAAGTGATCAGATTTATTCTAAGTTATATGATGCAAGGAAGGAAGCCGGGATTTTTAAGCTTAAAACTCAACTTGGTAAAATTGAAGACTTACTTAATTTTTATTCTACACATAAATTTACAGATGACTCGTTGTTATTGGCAAACGTAGTTGTTAATGAGGCCCCAAATCAAAGTGATGCGGCCAAAAAAGGAGTTGCATATGCCTGGATGAATAGAAATGGTGGGACGTTGGTTGTACCAAAAGGGGCAGATATATCGCACTATATAGGCGTTGAGAAGAGACTTGCCGATCTTTCAACCCGAGCTGAGAAAGCAGAAAAAATCGCTGCAAATAAAAAAGCCGCAGGATTAAATGCCAAGGATTTATTCTTAAGAAATTTTAAAGATAGTGTTATTGCTGCTGACGCAAGACTCGCAGATGCAACACCCGATGTGAATGATCCGACACAGGGTGCGACGCATTGGGTGAGTCCACAAAACCTGGATAAAAACAAACCGCCAGGTAACTATTACTTAAGGGAATTTGAAGGCTTGAAGGTTTATTTTCCAACTTGGGCCAGAAGCGAAAAATGGATGGCAGATAACCCCGAAGAAGCGAAGAAAATAGCCAACCCTTCCAAATACCAGGAGTTCGGAATACCAGGAGTTCCACAAAAACAATTCCTTTTTTATAAAGGAGTAAAATAAGTATGAGTAATCATCATCCAAAAAAAATATAACGATTATGAAAAAGCACACTATTCACGGTAGGTTAATTAATAATGCTAAAAAACCATTGAGCGACTTACGCATCGAAGCATGGGACAAAGATTTATTCTTTGATGATTTTATTGCTGAAACAATCAGCAATAAAGACGGATCTTTTCAACTAAGCTTTACCCAAGCACGGTTCAAAGAGTTGTTTTTTGACCGGAAGCCGGATCTTTATTTCAAGATCTTTGCAGAAGGCAACCTGGTTTACAGCACAGAGAATACCGTGTTGTGGAATTTAGATAGGGCAAATGAGGAGGTAATCATTACGATTGACCGGGATGTGGATTCAACGGATGAAGATGACACAGATACCACTTCACCTGATCCGATTAGCGAGGAAAATCTCCGGAAACTCCGTTCCTTGTCCAGTTTGGATAGCTTAAAAAGGGGGATTAAGGATCCGGAATTGGATCATTTTTTCACGACATCCAATGATCAAAAAGCACAGTTAATTGCACAATGGCAGGATCAGAAAAAGCTGAGTGGATCGGATGCTTTGACGTTAAATAACACAGTAGATTTATTAAGAGCTACACAAAGCAATGCCGGGGTGCTGATAGCTTTTTCAAAGAAAGGGATTCATAAAACCGAAGATCTGATCCAACACAATAGCGATTCACTGACACGGATTCTTCAGAAAGAGAAAATAAGCCTTCCTGATTCGCAAAGTATTGAGTCCTATGTGGACGATGTTTTGTCTATGGTAGAAGCTGAGAACCCTTCTGCATTCTTTATGCACCGGATTCTGGAAAAACCAGAGTGGTTAGCGCTTGATGCATCTCTAAAACCTTCACCCAGCAAGCAATTTCGTGCCTTTTATTCAAGCAATAAAACCTTTGATTTAAAAAACGAACCGATTATCTCACTGGAAACAGGCGACCTGAATGAAAAAATTGAAGGAATTTCCCGTCCTACTCCGGAGTTGATCCGGGAATTGTCATTGGCACAGCAATCGCTGCAATTAAGCAATGACAGCAACATGGCGGCTCTATTATTCAAAAAAGAAGTCAACGTCAAAAAAGCTGTTAATACATCCCACCAATCACTTATGCGCGAGTTAGGGATCGATGAAGCGGATGCAATGGAAATCAAGCACAAAGCTCAATACCACCACGAAGCAGCAGTAAACGGTTATTTTGCTTACCGTGAAATTATTTCTAACCCGTATTTGAATAAAACGCTCTCAAATCTAACTCCGGCTAAAGATGAGATTTTAAAAGGCCTGGGTAAAGTCTCCAATTGGGATCATGTAAAAGAATTGAACGGATTAAAAGACATTGACAGTATAGAGGACTTATTTGGATCCCAAAACTATTGTGAATGCGAAAGTTGCAAATCGGTACTTAGTCCGGCGGCCTATTTTGTGGATTTAATGCGGTTTACGGAGAAACGTGTTTTGGTTCACAAACCAGGCGGAGTGGATGTAAAAATCCTGGAAGATACTCATCCGATCCATTTGAAGGTCAGAAGACCCGATTTATGGAAATTGCCACTAACATGCGACAATACAAACAAGCGAATTCCATATGTGGAAATCATCAATCAAGTGCTTATTACATTTATAAACAAGCAGTTGGGGAATAGTAAATCAATTGTTGAACGGCTTAGCCAGGAAAAACCATCACTGGAATTTTCACTGCCCTACAATCAATACTTAGATGAAGTTCGTGTCTGGCTTTCCTATTTCAATTTAACGAGACTGGAAGTCTTAGAGTATCTGTATCCATCACCCAATGCAAGTGAAAAACTGGTAATGGCTATTGAAAGTTTAAATCTTTCTAAGGAACAATACGATTTAATAATAAATCAAAACCTGGCAGCAGCAGTAGATACGGACGTATTGGACTTTCGTCGAAAAAGCGGCTTAAGTTCCGAAGAAACGGAACAAGTGGTCAACATGAAATTCTGGGAAGGGAAATTATCCATTGTTCAGGTAAAAGATGCAGGAGATATTCAGAAATATCACATCAATTTTAGTAGTGCGCTTCCAAAATGGAAAGGTACTCTTCACCGATTAATCCGACTTTGGGACTTATCGGGATGGACGCTGAAAGAACTGGACTTCATTTTCCAGGCATTAGACATCCAGCACAATAATCTTAACTCCGCCGCAATCTTAAAACTGGCATCATTCAGAAAAATTCAACAGCTCTTAAAATTAGATGTTCCTGTTTTAATGGGAATCCTGAAAGGACTTGCGGAAACGAATGATGATGCTTCAATCATCACATGGAAACAATTGCTGCCAGCTGATTGGATCACAAACGAAGAGGCTAAGCTGGAAGATTTAGTGGCAAATACCGACGATGACTCCTTCAATTTATTGATGCGATTGCAAGGTGCTTTTGGTGTCAATTCTGCCGATATGCTGGCATGTCTCGTATTATTAAAAGATACTATCGGTACTCCGATAGCTCCCAATGGACCAATCAAAATTGTGTTTAACACCGATACTCTCAATCTGATTTACCGATATATTCAGCTTTACAAGTGGACAGGACTCGGATCCGTTGAAACGTTTGTGAATTTACTGGAAGTATGGGGCAAGGGTACGGTGAAGTATTTTACAAATGTAAATGAGGATATCCCTGATTTTGTAAGGTTTCTGAATACGTTCAGTAAAAATCAAATCAGCATGGAAGATCTGATCTATCTTTTTGGAGAAGAACTAAAAACCGCCGTGCTTATTGAAGAAGATAAAACAGCATTAACAAGCGCTGACGTTAAAGAATTGCTTGCAAGTGATGCTTTTGCAACAGGAAACAAATTCCAATTGTTGTTTAATAAGTGGATGGAAACAGAACCTGCCGTTTTGGGGTACTACAGACATTTTATTGAAGTTTCGGATGCTGATTTGGATAATTTATTTACTGATTTAGGCGGAGTAACGAGTGATGCTACCTATATCGCGTTTTCAAACATAAAGAAACGACTTGAAAGACTTCAGTTTTTAGCAGAAAAGTTCAAAATCAAAGCAGATGACCTGAAAGTAATCGCAGTAGAAGTACAAGATTGCATTTATCCCAAATTCGGGTTCACCGTTTGGCAAGATATGGAATGGGTGAAAGAGTTTGCTTATTTGGGGACTTGGATAAATGAAACGGAAACGTTGAGAAATTTCGATCTCTGGCTTACTTTGAGAAGTATTGAAAAAGAAAACCTATTACCTCTTGCCGTTCAAAAAGCGATTGCCAAATGGAAAAAAATTGATATCGCCCAGGTTACAACCAATCTTGTAAAAACAAGTTCAATAACGGTAATTAAAAATATTTGGGATCGTTTCGACTGGGCAAAAAAATTGAATGTTAGCAGTGATCTGATCGATAAACTTAAAACAACGAATGTACTGGCAGAACTGGGAACTCAAAGCCAAATGCTTCAGAACGCAATTCGATCCAAATTCAGCACAAATGAAGCCTGGGAATCCGCAATACAGGACTTTAAAAACAAATTGAGCAGCAATAAACGCGATGCACTTTGCAATTACGTCATTTTCAATGCTGATATACGGGCTAAAGGTTTCGGATTTGATGACAGAGAAGATCTTTATCGATATTTCCTATTGGATGTAAGCATGGGAGACTGCTTTACACTCCCACGTATCGTAGCAGCAACCAACAGTTTACAAACCTATATCAACAGATGTTTGTTGGGATTTGAGCAATCGAAAGATGAAAAAGTGATCGTTTCATTGGATGTTGATGAAAAACAAGAATGGGAATGGCGCAAAAATTACCGGGTTTGGGAAGCAAATCGTAAAATATTCCTATTTCCGGAAAATTATGTGGCCCCTGAGATCAGAGACAATAAAAGTCCCGAATTTAAAGAGTTGGAAGACGAGTTACTTCAGCAAAAATTAAACCCCGAAGTCGTTGAAAATGCATACAAAAAGTATATTCAACAGATCATGACTTTAGCGGAATTAAAAATCGCCGGGGCTTATCATGATACGGAAAATAAGCGCATCTATCTTTTCGGTAAAACCAATAAACAACCGGTAGAATATTACTACAGGCACGTTGAATTTTTAAAAAACGGTGGAATACTTTGGTCTAATTGGGAGAAAATGAACGTTGCAATTCCGGCAGAAGATGTATCAGCTATTCGTTACAATGGTAAATTGTATGTTTTCTGGACCAGTTTTCAGCGAAAAGACATTTCTAATGTGACTCAAGGAACACAAAGCATCAAAATGCATACTTATGATGTATATGCCAACTATTCTTTTTTACAGGTTGATAATAAGTGGTGTGCCCCGCAAAAGATAGAACTGGATTATCGAAAAAGCAGCCCCTTTGATCCTTTTTTAAGACTTGAAAAATATAAGAATCAGGTAACTTCCGGTAATACCCCATCATTTAAACCCGGTGCAGAAGAAATACGGGAAAACGTATTAAAAGAATTTGAGCGGACGGTTTACCGTAAGCCCTACCCATCAAAAACACCAGATCGCAATTTATTGAGGCTCGATTATATATGGACTGATAAAAAGAACGCGCTTCAACCGGTATATAAAAATACACGTGCAGTATTTGATGGCTTTACAAAAAATGTCAAAATAAAAATAGACATGCCTATAATCGGTACTATGACCTTCGAGATCGAATTTGCATTTAATCGCTTTGATCAGATTGTCAATGTAGCAAGCAGTTCGAATCAAGATTCACCACCTTCACCGATAACCATTCCGTCGAAAACTTTTACGGTGAAGCTGGGAGATGATAAATTGGATTTTATTTTTTCATTTAATGCGGCAGGATCACAATACACCTTAAAAACAGGTAATTCAGCAGGGAACAAACTTATGTTCTTTAAAGACCCGAACAAGGAAATAGGCAATGGCAGTGTAGATTTGATTCATCAAATTGATTATGTGCCAGTTAATTCATTAGAGTATCGGAAAAACTTCATCAAATTAGCTGATCAAAAAAAAGTACCCTCTGTGTTGCCTACACCCAGTCAATTTGTGTCTCTGAAACAAGAGTACAATACCTATTATGACTCGTTTGCTAATTTTTATGTTACGAATGGAGCCAATAATTACGCAGATGGGGTGAATGATTATATGATCCGGCAGAATGATATGGTAGCGATTCTTACTACTCCTACTCTTCCCGACAGCAATAATGGACATAAACTGAACCCGGAATACATTCAATTACTGTGGGATAAAGTATCTCTTAGTATGGATGATTTATTGGATTACAATACGCAACGGCAGGTTTCAACACAAATTGACTATAGTAAAAGTTTTGGAAATTACTTTTTTGAACTCTTTTTCCATATCCCGATGCGAATTGCAGATCATTTAAATGCTGCCGGAAAATACCGTGAAGCAAATCAATGGTACAGCTACATTTATAATCCGACGGCAATTAAAGAAAAGTTCGAACAATTAGTATTCCCGCATGATGTCAACTGGAGGTTTGCAGCCTTTAGAAATATTGGAATTAAAAAACTAAAGGAAATCTACAGTGATCCCAACACCATTGAAATGTATCAACGAAATCCAGGTAATCCACATGCAATTGCCCGTCTTCGAATTGGTGCATATCAAAAAAATGTGGTCATGAAATACCTGGATAATCTAATGGATTGGGGAGATTATCTGTTTGAACAATACACTCCTGAAAGTACGAGTGAAGCAAGGCATTTATACGATATCGTAAAAACGATTTTAGGTGATAAACCCGAAAAAACGGGACAATGCAAAGAAACACCTACCTTGTCATACGAAGATATTAACGTAACGAAAAATTCGGAGTTCATTTACAATCTTTTTGGACCTGTAAATAAGGGTCCTCAGGGAAAAGTAGCTGCACCACAGAAAGCTGCTAAGAAAGGCGGACCGACAGTTATATCGTCCAAAGGAATACAAAACAGTACTCCGTTTGCAAAAGTTCGCAGTTCAAAAGATCCGATTAAGAACTCCTATGTACAGGATAAAAAACAGGGAAGGCCCACAAAACCTCAAAATTATTTCGACATTGATTCTGATTTGATTTTCTGTTTTCCGCACAACAAAGATTTCATAGCTTATTGGGATCGGGTAAATGATCGCATCTATAAATTGAATAATTGCATGGATCTGAACGGCGTGAAAAAATTAATGCCGGCCTTTGCTCCTGAAATCGATCCGGCATTGCTTGCACGCATGGTGGCTGCAGGAATGTCCTTCGATGAAATAGCGGCAGCGATTGGCGGACAATTACCCAACCATCGTTTTGTTTACTTAATCGAAAAAGCCAAACAATTTTGCGGTGTAGTACAAAACTTCGGAGGTGCATTGTTTAGTGCCATAGAAAAAAGAGATGTGGAAGAATTAACCCTACTTCGAACAAGACACGAGCAAAACATCCTGACTTTAACCACCAAAAACAAGAAGCGGCAAATTGATCAGGCAAAAACAAATCATGAGAATTTAGTAAAAAGCAAGGCCAATATTGAGAATCGAAAAGCCCATTATGAAGGACTTATCGAAGAAGGACTTATTGAATGGGAAAATGTGGAACAAATTGCGAAATGGACTGCAGGATCCATCAGAACAGCAGAAGGAGTCCTTCAGTTTTTATCTGGCGGTTTAGCCCTCATTCCACAAGTTGGAAGCCCTTTTGCGATGAAATATGGTGGAGCTGAACTTGGTTCCAGTGCTAATAATTTTGCTTCTGCCCTAGACGCCACAGCTAAAATAGCGGATAATGTGGCAATCCTTGCCGGGTTGGAAGGTTCACATCAACGACGCGAAGAAGATTGGAAATTCCAGCTTTCGACTGCCACTCATGACCTTTTGGCAATGGCGGAACAATTAAGATCTTCCGAAATAGCAGTGGCTATGGCAGAGTTTGATTTGGAGCTGCATGAGACAAACATTGATCAATACAAGGAATTGTATGAATTTTATACCACTAAATTCTCCGATTATAAACATTATACCTTCCAGGTACAGCAGTTGCAAAAACTGTATCGAATGGCGTTTAATCTGGCTTATGATTTTTCCATGCAGGCACAAAAAGCATTTGAATTTGAGCGTTTTGGAACTGAGATTACAAGTAATTTCATTCAATCTGATAATTGGATGAATGATAAAAACGGTCTGTTGGCAGGTGAACGATTAATGCTTCAGCTGTTGCAGCTCGAAAAAGAGTTTATCGACACGGACAAGCGAACAATGGAAATCACGCAGCATTTCAGCATGCTTCAAATTGCGCCTGATAAATTGTATGAATTAAAAGAAACCGGTGAATGTATTGATTTCTCTATTCCGGAAGCTGTCTTTGACTTAACCTATCCAGGATATTTCAGACGCATTATAAAATCTGTCCGGGTGACGATTCCATGCATTGCCGGACCCTACACAAATATCGGAGCAACATTAGCATTAGGAACCAATAAAATCAGAAATGATAAAGACAGCGCACTGGTTGATTTTGCATTTAATGGTTGTGAAATGATTGCTACAAGTAATGCTCAGAATGATGGCGGTCAATTTGAACTCAATTTCCGGGACGAGCGCTATTTGCCTTTTGAAGGAGCAGGAGCCGTCAGCAGTTGGACCTTATCATTACCAAAGGCGAAACGGGCATTTGATTATACGACTATTTCGGATGTCATCATTCAGATCAGTTATACAGCCGATTATGACGGCGTTTTTAAAGATACCGTAGAAACCAGTTTGATTGCGGCACTAAACGCGATAAATGGCAAGGGATTGATCCGGGTATTCAGTCTTCGCCATGATTTCCCGAATAAATGGAACCTGCTGACATTGCCCGCTAATAATACCGATCATATTTTAGAATTAAAAGCAGAGCATTTCCCCTATTTTACAAGCATGACCGAAATTGAAAGCATCGAACCGAAATGCTATACCATTGACTCTTCGAATAAGCTAGAGTTCATGCCGGATAATGAAGGAATCACGAAGGAAAATAAAATGAAGATAAAGGTTCCAAAGACTGCCGGCAAAAAAGGATATAAAGATGTGATTTTCTTTGTGAAATATAAAGCGAAGTAATCAGATTTGAAATCTGTCAGAACAATTTGAGGTATTAAGAGAAAAGAGTCATCAGAAATGGTGGCTCTTTGTTCCGGAATCCAAGGAATGGGGGAAGAGCTAAAAGGAATTCACACTCGATTGAGTAGTTTTCTTACCAATCTAAAAACAAACGAGCGTCAGGTTTCCCCGACGCTTGTTTACATTTCATTTCAAGCAAATTGCTTATTCCAAAATGATTTTTTTGCTGATTTGTTTATCGTTTGAATGAATGTTTACCAAGTAAACGCCTTTCGGATATCCGGTCAAATCAACCGTTGTCTTTGCAGCAGTTTGTTGAATTGATTTTACTTTTTTACCCAATACATTGTAAATTTCAATACTTGCATCGCTGTAGTCTTCCAATTCGATAGTGTATAATCCCGTACTAGGATTCGGGTAAATTGTAACACTACTTTCCAATGATGCATCATTATTCCTATACGCCAATGAAAGCGTACTGTAATCAGGCGCACTTGGATCCTCGACTATTTGAAGTGTATGACCGTTACCTGATTTAACCGTTGTTACGATCATTGAAAACTGTTTGTAAGGACATAGGTCATTCCAAACCCCACGTGTGATGCGGTAGGTATGATTGTACAAGAATTGACCTGCAGATGGCAAACTGCAATTGGCTATAGTACTTATCCCTGAATAGGTATTGGCAATACAATCTATCCCGTTAAACGGATTCGGTGTGCTAAGAGGATACCACCAACAAGATGGATTCTGGAAGGTGAAAATAGCATTATTAGTTGGATCCAGTTCTTCTACGAACCATGCATATCCAAACCCAGGCTGTGTATTTGCTGTTTGATCGTTTGCCAATGCAGATAAGGTAAAGTAGGACGCAGGTGCCGTATTGACAGATAAACTAAATGATGGATCAGCATTGATGACGTTTACGTACCATTGCATACTGGAAGAACATCCGGTAACATTATCAGTAACAGTGCATAAATAGGTTGTTGAAACGGTAGGACTAACTGTAACACCAGCCATTGGTCCATTGTAAATGGCAGGACCAGCCGGAGAAAGAGGTGTCCAGTTTAAAGTATAAGTACTATTACTTCCCAAATTCATACTGGCATTTAAAGCAGCTACATCCCCGTAACAAATTTTACTCGTACTTCCTTTTAATTTGAAACTTGGAAGGCAATTAATATAAATGATTTTTGACGTTTCAGACCAGGGTACACATGCGTTCTGTACAGCCAATTTTACTTTGTAATATTTACCACAGACGATTGTTGGCCCGCCATTGGCCGCAGTTGGCAAGGTTAATGTTCCCGGTGCTCCTGCCGACCATGGACTCCACCATTCAATAGCACCAACAGCAGGAGTTCCAAACTGATCGCATTCGACAACTGTCCAAACATTATTGGCAACCGTACCACCCGTTGCAGATCCTGTGAAACTAATTGATGATCCGAAACAGAAAGAAGATGCCCCGGTAATTGCTGGAGTAAGTGTTGGACCACATAAGAACTTCAGAGATACATCATCAATGTAATAATAAGAAGGGAAACTAACATTCCCAACTTCTAGCGGTTCACTCAAAGAAGTCGAGCCATTGTCCTTGAAATTACCAATAGTGATGTATGAATAATTAGAACCGGCAGGCGGTATAATAGTTGCGGTTAGATTTGTCCATCCGGCTTTATTGGTAATTGGTGTCAGACTCATTGGTGGAACCAAATAATCACTGGCTCCTACGGGAATAGGTAAAGGAAAAACACCTGTTTGGAGTGTTTGGGATGGTTGCGTATTTGAAAATAAGACAGTAATGTCCTTTGTTCCATAAACACTGTTCGGCGATAAACGTACCCAGATACTGAGTTGGTAGCTGGAACCCGGAATAAGTGGCGATACCAATTGATTCGAAATATATTCCCGGGCACTTGGTTGCGCAGAACTTTGATAAACCGCAACCCCTGAATAACCATTCTCCGAGTGAGGACTAACAGGCATGTAAGCAATAGGTCCCGGAGAGGAAGGATTAAAATTTTGCCAGTTTAACCCTCCATTAACAGAGCTTCCTGCCTGTGCGTTCGTTGTAGGAACAGGTGCACAGTTATTAAAATAATCCGGGGTACAAACCACAGCGGTTGTAGGACTAGTTGGAGGGTTTACCCAAAAACAACAGGGATATCCAGCAGCAGCAGTAAGGTTATTTGGCGCACTATTAACCGTTAGATTCGCGCATGCTTTGGAAAAATATTCCATTTCGCCATTTTTGACTAACTCGTTGGGGGGTTGTACATAACCACTGCAACTTTGGGCTTTTAAATAGGGCATCGCAAACAAGGTTGCAATCACCAGTAAATAGTTTATACGTTTCATAATTATTTGTTTTATACAAATCTCGAGGCTTTCTAACTCCTTCAGAAACCGCAGGATAGCTTTTTTACACAATCCGGTAATTTTTGAACTTACTCTCTGAATTAATAATTAGCTTTGTTTAAAATGTTCAAAAAACTACTGTTTCACTCGTTATTATGCCTGGGTATTATGCCGGCCATTCATGCGCAGCAGCTTGTTTTTAAAAACATTGGTATCGAAGGTGGTGTACCGGCTGTGGAAGTATATCAGCTCTTTCAGGATAGCAAAGGTTATGTGTGGGTATTTACCGAATACGGCATTTCGAAACACAACGGAACTGCTTTTAACCCGGCATGTACCAATATTCCATTCAGTGAAAGCATAGTGTACTCGGTGACTGAATTTGGGGGAAATATGTATTTTCTCAACTCCAAAGCGGCGATTTATCAGATCAATAACGACAGTGCTTTTCGTGTTGCTGGAATTGAAGCCATAAGCGCCGAAATTCTATCGGGAAATCAGACGGCTTACGAACTCTTCTTCGATGATGGAGCCAACCTGTACCTTTCTACTATGCTTTACAAAACGTATAAAATTTCGAAGAGCGACTATTCTATTGCAGGTGGTATTCCGATTACGACACATTCTAAAACCCGTGAATCCGATGCTGCGGATACTGCGTTTCACCTTGTAAGAATGTATCCCCTGAGCGGAAAAAAATACCTAAAGGTAATTGATCATAAGGGAGCATTTGTTCGAAAGCTGTTTGCCAATACTTTTTCCATGCAACGCAATGCGGTGTTGAATACCGATTACGGGGTATACATCGCACGGGGAATTACAGTAAGCCTCGACAAAAAGAACGGTACTTCGAAGCAAATCGAACTGGAAACCGGCATGATCTGTTTGAAACGATCTCCCAACGGCCATTTGTGGATAGGGCTTTCCTATGGTGGATTACTGGAATTGGACCGCGATCTTAATGTAATTGAACATTATTTCGGAAAGATGACCGTCTCAGATGTGTTGTTTGATGATCAGTCGGGGATGTGGGTTTCAACGATCGAAAGGGGAATTTTTTATTCCAAAACCACCGATCGTGTTTCCTATTCCAATATCCCCGAATTGGATGAATGTATTTCACTGCTGAAAGTCATCGATAACAAATTGTTTATCGGAACAGTTGCCGGAAACCTGTTTGTGAAAGAAAAAGACCAGGTTGTCAAGGTAAACCTGAATGGCAACACCGCTCATATCACAGACATTGCCGCATTTGAAGGAATGTATTACCTGGCTACAAAACATTCCATTTTGACCATTAACCGCGATTTAAACCGGGCTGAGGTCTACCAACCCATGACGAACTGCTATGCTTTTGAGAAAAATGGCAAAGAAGAATTGCTGATGCTTTCCGGTTCGGTAATCTTGCGCAAAAAGAAGGGGAAGGATAAGTGTGCTAAATACTTTGTAGATGAACAATCAAAAAGCATTGTTAAGCGATCCCAACAAACATTTCTTATTGCCACTCATAAAGGGTGTTTTCTGCTGGACTCGACATTAAAGCAACCGGCTTATTTAAGGCCCCTAAGGGATAAAAACATTTCCAAACTCAAAACAGACCGTCAGAACAATTACTGGATTTGCACCAAGGGTGATGGGCTGTATTGCCTTTCACCAGAAAATAAGCTTACCCAATACCGCAATCTTCCATCGCAAGTGATCAATGACATTGCGTTTGCCGAAAACGGGATGGTGTTTTTATCGACCAACAAAGGAGCCTTCGTCACCTATTACAACAAACTCCACTTGTCTTCGGAATGGCGGCTGATCCTGGATGAAGAAATCGTGAGCATTGCTTCTTACAATAACAAGATCTACATCGCTACCAAAACCGGGCTCACACAACTGAATGCCAGAAAACTTTTCCGGGAAGATCATTACCGCTTTCATTTGGAATCGATTGTGATTGATGGTAAAAGTATGCCACAAGACTTTTTTAGATCTGCCTACAATCACAACAACATCTACTTCAATTTTGACGTATTGGCTTATCGGTTTCCGTCCAAAAAATTGGTTTACCGCTTAAAAGGAAGTGAGTCGTTCTCAGGCGAAGTGAGTGGGACACAGTTGCATTTGCAAAACCTGGAACCTGGTTATTATACCTTGCATGTTTCACCGAAAATCGGCGTGAGAAATGCACGCAGTCAGACAATACGCTTATCCTTTTACATCACACCCGCAATTTGGCAAACTACCGGGTTTAAAGCAGCACTTGTGGTGGTTGGCTTTTGCTTAATTGCAGGTCTAGGCTGGCTGATTCTATACCGAGCACGGAAAAAACAAGAACGGAAAGCGGCTATTGAAAAAGTACTTACCGAATACCGATTAACGGCTTTGAAGGCACAGATCAACCCGCATTTTATGTCCAATTCCCTGGTGGCAATCCAGCAACTGATTCTTACCGAAGAGAGTGAGAAAGCCAATTTGTATATCGCAAAATTCAGCCAATTGATTCGTTATTTACTGAACTATTCAGATCAGTCAGTGAGCAGTTTGACCAACGAAATCAGCATGATCGATTTGTATGTGGAACTGGAACAACTTCGTTTCAATGACAAGTTTCTGTTTGTGAAGGAGATTGATCCGGCCATTAACATCAGTGATCTCTACATACCTGCCCTGATAACCCAACCGCTCATCGAAAATGCTATTTGGCATGGATTATTGCCCTTGCAGGCAGCTAAACAACCGCGACTCACATTACGAATTGAACAACAAGCGGATCAATTGGTTATTAGCATTGAAGACAATGGTTTCAGCCGGCTTTCAATCTCCAAAGTCGAAACACCGACAGGTCATAAATCTAAAGGGACTTCACTGATCAGAAACAGATTGGATAGCTTAAATCAGTTGCATGAAACCAACGGAGCTCATATTAAATTCGTTGAACTCATGGATGAAACGAATTCAAAGATCGGTACACGTGTGCAAGTAATATTTTCCAGGGAAATTCTTAATAAACTAAGCCATGAACAGCATTAGAAGTATCATCATCGACGATGAATCGGCCAATCGGGCCGTATTGGATAGTTTTCTGAAAAAATATTGTCCGGTGATCGAGGTGGTCGGAAGTGCCGAATCTGCCGAGGTAGGTTACCATATGATTTGTGATTTGGCTCCTGATCTGGTTTTTTTAGATGTCCGAATGCCCATGCAATCGGGATTTGACTTGCTTCGAATGTTTGACGAGATTCCGTTTCATGTGATTTTCATTACCGCTTACGACGAATATGCCATACAAGCATTTGAATTCAACGCGATTGATTATTTATTGAAGCCGGTCGATTATCAAAAACTGATCAAATCTGTTGCCAAGGTCAAGGAAACGATACGTCTGAAAAACAATGCGAATGTCATCCATTTTGTGAATTCCATAGATGATAAACAAGAACTGCTGCGAAGCATCACCCTGCACAAAAAAGACAAGGTACAAATCGTAGACATCGATAAAATAGCCTACATTCAGGCCAATCGCAATTACTGTGAAGTCATCACGAGCGACAACGAACGACTCGTTTCATCAAAAACCTTGCTCGATTACGAACAACTATTGCAGCGTTATTCTCATTTCCTGCGCATCAATAAAAGTGTGATGATCAACATCCGTTTTATCCACGAATACACCAAGGGTTCCACCTGCTTCATCTACATGAAAAACGGCAAAGAGGAACTGGAAGTTTCACGCCGCAAAAAAGGAGAGATCTTGCAATATTTGAAGGAGGAAGGTGTATTATTGGTTTAAGATTGAGAAATAGTAACGATCGCTGGAATATGATGTAAATGTAGTAAGCCATATAAATAAAAAAGTCCGATGTTTCCATCGGACTTTTTTATTGCTCCCTCTGCTGGACTCCCCGACGTTTCGCTTCGCTGCAGTCGGGATAAACTTCTCGTCCAGAAATACCAATAACTAAAAAAGCCATCTGTCAGTTGACGGATGGCTTTCATTTTGCTCCCTCTGCTGGACTCGAACCAGCGACCCTCTGATTAACAGTCAGATGCTCTAACCAGCTGAGCTAAGAAGGAATCTGGTTTCGCGGTTGCAAATATAGCTAAAGATTTGTTTTTAACACAAACTCTACGAAAAAAAATGCATTTTTTTTTAATTAAATCCAGTACTAGCCTGAGTTTCAATACTAAAAATCATCTTCGGTCAGCGTGAAATCGTCCAAACCTGCGTCACAACCTTCTTCTTCACACGGAGATTCGTTGTCATCGATCATATCGAACGGAAGGTCATCCTCGCATTTTGCAGGGCGTAAAATATTCGTGCGGGACACATTCAGCCGGATCTCGGATCTGGAAGATCCATCCTCCTGGGAGAACGATTTTGCAAATGGTGTTCCGACTAACTCGACAAGGGCACCTTTCTTTAAAAAATCCAGGATACGCATGTTCGCTCCTTCTTTTTTCCAAATAGTGCAATTTACCCAAGTTGTTTTGGTCCTTGCTTCTCCTGTACGCTTATCGCGCCAATTCTTATTGTGCGCAACCGGAAAATTCACTGCAATAACGCCACGTTCCATTTGTTTCACAACGGCGTCCTTTCCAATATTTCCAATTAAGCGTGTTTCAAAAACAGTTGCCATATTCTAATTGATGGTAAATTAATGTGTTTCGAGTGTTTTCCCTCAACAAAAGTAATACATTTCAAGTTAATTCTTTCTTTCTACTACAATTGAGTCGGGGAAACCTTTCTTTTTCACCTCATTACAATAATCATCGGCTTCTGATTTTGAAGAAAAAGTTCCGGAAAAATATTTATAGCGATAGCCTGTTTGCGCCACCTGTGTGCGGCTGACAGCGTGTTCCAGATTTTTGAAACTTCCTTTTTCAGTATCCAGCCATTCCTTCGAACTCATGATCTGCACACTGTACGTTTTCCCGACCGAGGCTGTGGTTCCGGAACCCGAAGTCTTCTTGGTGAAGGAGATATTTTTATGCGTTTCCTGGAGGTGGCTTCTCATGGCACGAAATAAAGCTGACGCGATAACATCCTGTCCTGATGTCGTATTCAGGTAATTTGCCTCGGAAACATTTGTCATGAATCCACATTCAACCAAAACACTCGTCATTTCCGTAAATTTCAACACCTGCAGGGAATGTTCGCGGTCATCCGAATCCTTTACTCCTCTTGATTTGCGGCCGGCCCTCGTTTTAAACTCATTTTCAAATGCTCTGGCAAGTTTGACTGAGGCTTTTGAACTCATGGAATGAACATGCGACTCTGTTCCTTTGATAGCAGTATTCGGACTACCGTTGATATGCACCGAAATAAAATAATCTACGTTTTTGGAATTTGCCATATTTACCCGTTCGTCCAAAGTCGGGTAGCGATCATCTGTTCTCGTATACAAAACCGTTACGTTCTCTAATTTTTCGGTGAGATAAGATCCGAATTTCAGGGCGATTTTTAAAGTCAGATCTTTTTCCGGCAGTAAATTCTTGTCGGCAGCCTCATGTCCGGGATCGGAACCCCCGTGGCCCGGGTCAATCAAAATAGTAATTCCCTGACCCAAGGAAACAAAGGAAAGAACTATAAAAATCAAACTCGTATAAACTAACCGCATCCTGCAAATTTAGGACTCAATTAAACTCAGTCTTGAACAAATCCAAAAGGTTACTAAATACTAAATGTTAATTTTCTATCTTTGCGCCGTGAAAGCAACTCTCATTATTTCCGTTTACAAAGATGTGGAGGCACTTGACGCAGTATTGAGATCAGTAAAACTCCAGGTTGAAAAGGACTTTGAGGTCATTGTTTCACAAGATTGCGATGATGCCTGCTTTGACGAATTGATTGAAAAATTCCGGGCTGCATTTCCAATTAAACACATTCAACAGCCGGATCAGGGCTTTCTGAAAACGAAAATGCTCAACAAAGCCATCCGTGCTTCCGAAAGCGACCGTTTAATTTTCATTGACGGAGATTGTGTCCTTCACCCCCGTTTTGTGCAGCAATATGTGCGCTACATCCAAAAAGGCAGAATGTGCATTTCACGCAGGGTAAATCTGGATGAAAAGACTTCCCGCAAGATCCGGAACGGAGAAAAAACGCTTCCCGGTTACCTGGAAATGATTTTGAATAAAAGCACCAGTATCGAGGAAAGTTTTCCGCTTTGGAGTTTGTTACAACGAAAAATAGTTCCCCTACTCGGATCCAATATGGGCTGGCATAAATCCGACCTGGTACGAATCAACGGTTTTGATGAAACCTATGTTACCCCGGGATTCGGTGAAGATTCCGATATTGAATTCAGAGCAAAGAAGGCTGGGATCGTTCCTTTTTCGACACGTTACAAAACCATTCAATATCATTTGTTTCACGAGCGGCCAAACCGGGAAAACCTTGTAAAGATCAGCAAAGATTTATTCCTGGAACGAAAAAAACGGGAGGATTACCGTTGTCAGTTCGGGTTGGAGACACTGGATGCCTAATTACGAATACGTCCCGATAACCATCGAATTACGAATTACTTAATAAATAATTAGATGTTTTTCAGCTTTCGGGTTGCAAGTTCGCGATATTGCAAACCGACCAGTTACAGCAAGGGTTTCCAGCCAAATTAATCGTTAAATTTTAACACAAATTTTTTCACGCTCAAACATATCATTCACATCCTTAACAACATGGGATCAGGGCGGTACTAGGAACTTGCAATTAAAAACAGGTCTGCTGCAATCCCATCCGCCAACAATCTTCCTTTGGCAGTTAAAGCAATATTTTCTTCTGTTTGAACAAGCAGATTCTTATCCTCGTACTCTTTTACGATCTTGAACCATTCTTCATCCGGGGAAAGCATTTTAAAGAGTTGCTGCTTTGAAACACCCCATTTTGTTCGGAGACCAATCATCAGCGTTTCATTGAACTGATCAAAAGACGAAAGTATTTCCCGGGTTTCCGGAAGCTTCCCATTTTCCAGATCGGCCATGTATGATTTATTATTTGCCTGGTTCCAATAACGTTCCACCTGATCATAACCATGGGCTGAGGGACCGATACCCAAATATTTTGCCCCTTTCCAATAAGAAGTATTGTGAGCTGAATAATGACCGTTTCGTGCAAAATTAGAAATCTCATACTGTTCGTATCCTGCTGCACCCAACGTAGAAACGAGCATTTCGAACTGCTCCGACTGTTGTTCATTAGTAGAAACAACCAGTTTTCCTTCGTTCACCCATTTTGACAAAGCTGTTTTCTGTTCAACTGTCAGACAATAAGCAGAAACATGCTCGGGGTTCAGGGCAATTATTTGGAGCAACTGAGCTTTCCACTCTTCAGGTGTCATATTTGGAAGCCCATACATGAGATCCAAACTCAATTCATCAAAACCCACTTGCTTAGCATTTTGAACAGCGTTTAAACTATCTGCTGCCTTGTGACTTCTATTCATCCATTTCAACTGTTCATCATTGAACGATTGGATGCCGATACTTAGCCTGTTAACCCCCAGTTTCTTCCAATTTTCAAGGTTTTCCAGGGAACAATCATCCGGGTTGCATTCCAAAGTGATCTCCACCGAATCATCTACCCGGTAATACGCCTTAACCTTCCCGATCAATTTTTCCAACTGGGAAGCTGTCAAAACACTCGGCGTTCCACCACCGAAATAAATAGTTTGAAAAATTTCTGCATTCCAGGTTTTTGCCCTCATCTCCAATTCCATGCACAATGAGTTCACCATTTTATCCTGGTAACTATGGTTCGTAGAAAAATGGAAGTCACAGTAACTGCATTTTCGTGCACAAAAAGGAATATGAATATAACAGCCAGTCATGCAGTAAAATTAGGGATTAATCACTCGCCAGCCATGCCCGAAAAAGAATAGAATTCGGTCAAATGTTAAAAAACGCTTTAAATTTTTACCATTCAACAAAATAATATACTTTTCAAATATGGGATTTAAAGAACAACAGGCAGCCATTCAACGAGAATTAGATCGCTTTATCGACTTACTGGGGATTCTTTTGCCGCGTTATTCTAAATTACTAAAGCGCAAGAACTTAACAGAAGACGAATTACACGAATTAGGTGAACTGGAACACTTCCTGATTGGTGTAAATGGTCGCATTTCTGAAATTAAACAAGTACTTGAACAGGATGTTTACGGACACTCTTTAGATTTGTATTACAAACTGAAAGCTAAAGCTGATTTAGGAGATGAGGACGCGGCAAAAAAATTGAGCCGATTACGAGATTCGTACAATGACTCCATGATATCCGGACAGATTATACACTGGAACTAGGTATTATTCAAAACAACATTCTCCCCAAGAAAAAAAACCGCTGAAATCGCTTCAACGGTTTTTTTATAAATATCAGGTTCAAAAATTTCCGAAGAACTTTACTTTATCCCAAGCCACCAACGGCTATAATTATCAGGATACAGGTTCCTAAAAGAGATAAACTTACGATCGAACAAATTCTGCCGGCCTTTACTTTCTTCAATGACGACTCGGTATATAAAAGCGGGTTCTTATTGAATTCATTGATTGCTTTTCCCGATCTCACCAATGTGAAGATTGCCAGAATTATTCCGATAAATCCCAGACAAAACGGAATTGAAATAATTCCCATTGCTAGAATACTGCCCGCGCCTTCCAAATTCCTGGTTGGTGCACTTGTCATTACTATTGAGTCTAATGTTTCATTTTCCATTTGTTCGTATTTAGATTTTGTGTTGCTAAAATAAAAAAACCTCCGAATTTTCATCCGAAGGTTTAGTATTTGGTTTAAAAGGTGACTTCGACTCCACTGCGCCTATGCTATAGCTTTAGCGCAAGCATTCAGTTACCTTTTTGACTTTTCAATTTTGAATTCTCAATTAAATCACGGTTTTTCTCTTGTGAATGCAGGAATCCCTGTTACATCCATCCCGGTAATCAATAAGTGAATATCGTGTGTTCCTTCATAAGTAACAACGGATTCCAGGTTTGCCATGTGGCGCATCATGGAGTATTCACTTGTAATCCCCATACCACCGTGAATCTGGCGAGCCTCACGTGCAATATCCAAAGCAATTTCAACATTATTTCGCTTGATCATGGAGATCATTGCAGAAGTTGCTCTTCCTTCATTTCTCAATTGTCCGACACGCAAAGTAATAAACTGAGCTTTCGTGATCTCTGTGATCATTTCAGCCAGTTTCTTTTGTGTCAGCTGGAATGCACCAATCGGAACACCAAACTGTGTGCGCTCTTGTGAGTATCTCAATGCCTGATCGTAGCAATCCATTGCAGCACCTAAAGCACCCCATGCGATTCCAAAACGTGCAGAATCCAAACAGCTTAACGGGGCACCCAAGCCCGAACGGCCAGGAAGCAGGTTTTCTTTCGGAACTTTTACATTCACAAAGATCAACTCACCCGTTGCGGATGCACGAAGTGATAATTTCCCGTGCATTTCAGGAGTTGAAAATCCTTCCATCCCTCGTTCAACAACCATACCGTGAATACGACCGCTTTCATCCTTTGCCCAAACAACGGCGATATCAGCAAACGGAGCATTCGAGATCCACATTTTAGCCCCATTCAATAAGTAATGGTCACCCATATCTTTGAAGTTGGTGATCATACTTCCGGGATCAGATCCATGATCAGGTTCAGTCAAACCGAAACAACCCATCATTTCTCCTGTTGCCAACTTCGGTAAGTATTTTTTCTTTTGCTCTTCGGATCCGTATTTCCAAATCGGGTACATTACCAAAGAACTTTGAACTGAAGCCGTAGAACGCAATCCTGAATCACAACGCTCCAATTCCTGCATAAGCAAGCCGTAAGAAATCTGATCCAATCCGTGTCCGCCGTATTCTTCCGGAATATAAGGTCCAAAAGCTCCGATCTCACCTAATCCTTTCAACAAATGCATTGGAAAAGTTGCCTTTTCATAATGCTCGTCAATGATAGGAGAAACCTCTTTTTTCACCCACGCCCGTGCAGCGTCACGTACTAACTTTTGCTCATCCGTAAGCAATTCATCCATTAATAAATAGTCAGGATGAGAATATAAATCAGATTTCATTTGAGATTATTTTCAATTATTGGTGCAAATGTAATCAAATCAACGAATGAATAAAAATTACAAAACATTGTTGTCCTGTTAAAAACTCATCATCTCCTTTCAAGTTCTTCCAACCTTTTCAGCAGGAATATAAGATTGTGTTGTGATTACAAAATAGTACTTTTGTAACAGGATATTATTTCAGTTCATGCAATTAAGCGGACAATTCTTTACTACTTCAGCAGCAAATGAAGCGATGGTTCTTACGGAAAGGAGTTCCAACTATTCCTATTTGATCATAGCTGCTTTGGGTTTATGTCTCTTATTGATCTCAGCTGCACGATTAAGACAACGGGAAGTATTTTTAATCCTCGGACAGAATGCCTTTTTCTTTAACAGTCCTGCGGAACAATACAAAAACGGTATCCGAGAAAACCCGCTTTCATCCATTTTTTTAGTCTTTCAGTACATTATTGTCAGCGGAACCTATATCTACTGGTACAATCACTTTTCCATTGTTGATTTCAACACGTATCAAACAATTGTGCTTACCACATTCCCAGGGATCTTACTTCTTTATCACCTGTTTACTATTTCGTTAGCCGGAACAGTTACGGGATTTGGGCCGATTATCCAGGAAGTCAACCAGCTTACATTGACCATGGCACAAACTGCCGGGATCGTCATCCTGATAGAGTTCTTTTTTATCTATTTTCAGCCGGAACTTCTATCCGAATCCAAACTAATTATTGGCGGAACCTTTTTATTTTTCATCGTTTTGCGAATTATTCGCGCTTTTTATCATGCCTTACAACTCGGCGTATCATGGTATTATATAATTTTGTACCTTTGGACGCTCGAAATTTTACCTCTTTTAATTGGTATGAAACTGGTTTTTCCAGGTGAGATTTCAAGTTGGTTAGGTTAAATAAATGTTGAACGCTAAAACAAAATAAACCTTGAGTATTAAGACAATATTGGTTTCGCAACCGAAACCAGAAGGCGAGAAGTCTCCGTATTTTGATTTGGCCGAAAAGTATAAGTTGAAAATTGATTTCAGGCCGTTTATTCACGTGGAAGGTGTTTCTGTTCAGGAATTCCGTACTCAGAAGATCGATATTAAAGAACATACTGCCGTTATATTAACTTCTAAAACTGCTGTTGATCACTTTTTCCGTATCGCAGAAGAAATTCGTTTTGAAGTTCCGGATACCATGAAGTATTTCTGTATATCGGAGGCCGTAGCATTATACTTACAAAAGTATGTTACCTACCGCAAGCGTAAAATTTTCTTTGGTAAGCAAACCATCGAAGATTTAGTAGACCCGATTAAAAAACACAAAGGGGAAAAATTCCTGCTTCCGTGTACAGATATTTTACGGGATAAAATTCCATTGACGCTTGAAGAGGCTAAAATTCCTTTCACAAAAGCAATGCTTTACAGAACGGTTGCCTCTGACCTGAGCGATCTGGAAGATGTATATTACGACATGCTTGTTTTCTTCAGTCCGGGTGGAATTGAGAGTTTATTCAAAAACTTCCCTGATTTCAAACAAAACAAAACCCTGATCGCGGCATTCGGACCGACAACTGCCAATGCAGTAGTAAAAAACAACCTGCGACTGGATGTTCATGCACCGATGCCCAATGCACCGAGTATGACCGCAGCGATTGAGAATTTTATTAAAGAACACAACAAGAAGAAGTAAAACTTTTGATCAATTAAATAAAACAGTAAGGGGGCGATTAATCGCCCCCTTACTGTTTAACCTTCTTTTTAGCATTTTTTTGTTAGAAAGTATCTGCCAGACTACTCAACTATTGCTTCTGAATTTCGATATTTGCTCTTGCGAATCGAATTTCGTTATTTTTACCATTCAAATGAGTCGTATGGCACAAAAAAGTAAAGGACCGGCTACGTCGTCTTTTTCACCAAAAGAACACAAAAGAGCAACCATCGCTTATTGGTTACTTGCTACTTTCCCGCTTTATTTCGTTGGAGCATTACTGATGTTTCAATCGGAAGATAACCTTCCACCTGTTGCGATGCTTGATAATCCACCGGAACTACTGGCGTCCGTTATTATTGCAGATGACGGCGAAACAGAACTGGGACGTTATTGGAAGATCAACAGAACTTCCGTTGAATACCGCAAGATCAGCCCGAATGTCACCGACGCATTGATCGCTACGGAGGATGAGCGCTTTCACAAACACTCCGGGGTAGATTTCAGAGCAGTTGGCCGCGCAATCATCAATGCAGGTGGTGCCGGAGGTGCTTCTACCATCACTCAGCAACTAGCAAAACAATTGTATACCCTTCAATTGCGCGAGCGCCAGGAATTGGCAAGAGCAAACGGAGAAGACGTTGAATCGGGTTCTTCGGGAAGAATCGGAAGAATGTGGAGGCGTTTGAATGAAAAAGCGAGAGAAAATATAATCGCAACCCGTTTGGAAGCCCGTTTTACCAAAGAGGAGATTATCACGATGTATTTAAATCAGTTTGATTTCTTGTACAATGCCGTAGGTATTTCCAACGCATCCAAAGTATATTTTAATAAAAAGCCAAGCCAATTATCAAAAGAAGAAGCAGCGATGCTTGTAGGAATGTGTAAAAATCCTGCCTTATACAATCCTTACACTTTCAAGATCAAGGATTACAGATTTTCATTGGCGCGTAACAAGGGTGTTAGTCCTGAATCCATTACTGCTGCCGAAATTGCGGACGCACGGGCTTCAGATAGTCTTCGTGCACTGACAAGACGCAACCAGGTTTTGATGCAGTGGTTGAAAAATTCAAATGAAGAGAATGAAGCATTGCGTCAGAAATTAACGCAGGAAGAATACGATCGTTTGAGTAAAAAGCCATTGATTACGAACTACCAGATCGTAGATCACAAGCGCGGAATTGCTCCGTATTTCAGGGAAGCCTTACGTAACGAGGTCACCGACCTGTTGAACTCAAAGAAAGAAGACGGTTCCCTGGTTTACAAACGCGAGGACGGACTTCCGTACGATATTTACAGAGACGGTTTACGCATTTATACTACTTTGAATGCAGATATGCAGGAACACGCAGAATATGCCTTGGAAAGGCACTTAAAGGAAACATTACAGCCACAATTCGACAGAAATAACAAATCTGCAAAGAACTGGCCTTTTTCCAATTCCCTTTCCGAGGAAGAAGTAAACAGTATCATGAGATCCTCCATGCGTCGTTCTGACCGTTACCAGGCGCTTTCCGAAGCAGGTTTATCGGAAGCAGAGATCAAACGCATATTCAATGAACCGGTTCAGATGAGAGTATTCAGCTGGAGAGGTGAACTTGACACCATGATGAGCCCAATGGATTCCATCAGGTATTACAAATCATTTTTACAGGCAGGATTGATCTCCATTGAGCCAAGTACCGGTTTTGTGAAGGCTTGGGTTGGCGGAGCAAATATTGACCATTTTGCATACGATCACGTAAGACTGGGGAAACGACAAGTCGGATCCACGATCAAACCATTTGTTTACGCAGCAGGAATCACAATGAACGTGGTGAAACCAGGTCTGGTAGTACCAAATATTTCTTATTGTGTGGATCTTTATGATCCAAATGGAAATCCGGATGGACAGTGGTGCCCGAGAAATTCAGACGGCAGCGGGAACGGTGGAACTATTTCGATCCAAAAAGGGCTTGCACTTTCCAAAAACAACATTGCAGTTTATATCATGAAGCAAATGGGTGCACTTGCGGGACCAAAAACGGTTGCAAAACTCATGCGCGATATGGATATTGAATTACGCGATCTGGATATCGTACCAGCCATGTGTTTAGGTTCAATGGATTTGTCCTTGTATGAATTAGTAGGTGCCCAAGCAACCTTCGTGAACAAGGGAATCTTTAACAAACCAACGAGCATTCTTCGCATTGAAGACCGTTCGGGACATGTCATCTACAGTGCAAAAACAGTTTCGAAAGAAGCAATGAATGAAAACGTAGCTTACACGATCCTGAAAATGATGAAAGGTGTTGTCCAGGGAGGTACAGCAAGCAGATTGCGCGGTGGTTCCGATTATGGAAATATTCCATACCCGACAGCGGGAAAAACCGGAACAACACAAAACAATTCCGATGGATGGTTCGTAGGTTTGACACCGGATCTGGCAACAGGTGTCTGGGTTGGAGCCGAAGACCGCGGAGTACGTTTCAGAAGTACCGACCAGGGTCAGGGAGCGCGAACCGCACTTCCTATCTACGGATACTATATGAACAAGGTCTACAAAGATCCTAAAATTGCTATTTCCACCACGGATTTTGAAGTTCCGCGGAATTTTGATAACTCCGTCTTCAATTTGACAGGAGCAGAAATCGATCCGGCAGTTTCTGACACAACAGAGACCATTGTTGATCAAATACAAATGTGATAGAAAATCATGAATAAAGTTGTAAAAAACGTTGAAGAAGCCTTGGCCGGCATTGAAGATAACATGACCTTGATGGTGGGTGGATTCGGACTTTGCGGAATCCCGGAAAACTCCATTGCACAATTGGTGAAAATGGGTACAAAAGGCCTGACATGTATCTCAAACAACGCAGGTGTGGATGATTTTGGACTAGGTTTGTTACTACAGAACAAGCAGGTTAAAAAAATGATTTCCTCCTATGTTGGTGAAAACGAAGAGTTCGAGCGTCAAATGCTTTCAGGTGAACTGGAGGTTGATCTGATTCCCCAGGGATCTTTGGCGGAACGCTGCAGGGCAGGCGGCGCGGGAATTCCGATGTTCTTTACTCCGGCAGGATACGGAACGGAAGTAGCTGAAGGAAAAGAAGTCCGCGTATTTAATGGAAAACCACACATCCTTGAAAGCGCATTAACGGCAGACTTCGCCATTGTAAAAGCCTGGAAAGGTGATACGGAAGGAAACCTGATTTTTAAAGCAACTGCTCGCAATTTCAACCCAATGATGGCAATGGCAGGAAAAATCACCATTGCTGAAGTGGAAGAATTGGTTCCGGCCGGAGAACTCGACCCCAACTTCATCCACACCCCGGGAATCTTCGTTCAACGGATCTTCCAGGGAGAAAAGTTTGAAAAACGCATCGAACAACGCACCGTTCGAACCAAATAAATGAATTTTTTTCGATTAGACAATAAGTGGCTTATATGGCCACTTTTTCTTTTTCTAATGGCATACGCCATCCTGAGAGCTTTGTTCGTTGAACCCTTATTTGATGAACTCGCAACTCTCTATTGGTATATCCAAACAGGTTATCTCCCGGGTCGCGGCGCCACAATGGATGCAAATAACCACATTTTGAATTCACTGGTTTCAAACCAGTTTTTCTTACTTTTCGGGGATCACTTTTTTGTCTACCGGCTTTTCGCGCTCTGCACCTTCCCCATTTACTTTTTTGCGAGTCGAAAATTTCTTTTATTATCGGCAAGCAACCCTTTCTCATTCTTAATCTTCCTGGCCCTTATCTCCGTTCACTGGATCTTCGATTATTTTTCGTTCTCCCGCGGCTATGGACCTTCCCTGGCATTCCTGGTCCTCGCTTTCTGCTTTATCCGGAACTGGCTGGATCAACGCAAAACAAGTTCCTTTATCGGAATTGTTCTTTCGTTCATAATTGCATTGTTATGTAACCTAAGCCTGTTTATTCCCCTTATAATTCTTCTATTCTACCTCATCATTATTTCCATAATACAAATCAGGCAATTCAGCAGGAAACAGCTGGCTGGCATTTGGATCACCACCCTGTGTTTTCTAAGCTTTCTTATTCCTGTTTACATTTACATCTTAAAGCTAAAAAAGGCAGGAGCACTTTGGTGGGGCAGTTCCGATGGTTTATGGGAAGTTACCGGGAAATCGATTAGCAAAAATGTGCTGTTCACGGATAATCACTCATTGAAATTCATCTCCCTGTTTCTCCTTTTCATTCTGTTTTTCATTTTCATGTACACCTGGAGAAAAACCGGATTCGTTTTCTTCCTTCAAAAAACAGAATTCTGGATTCCCGCATTGTTTGGAAGTACACTAGTCTCCTTTATTCTTCTTGCCCAATTTATGGACCTTAACTATCCAATGGATCGGGTAGGAATGTATTTGGTTGTTCTTTTCATTTTGACTTTCGGATTATTAACGGAGAAATATCCGTTCACAAAATGGAGTTTGTTGCTCCTGCTCTGGTTCCCGCTCTCCTTTGTTTTTAAAATGAACTTGAATACTTCTGTTTTTTCACCCGAAGACCGCATTCATAAAACATTCTATCAAAAAATCATCCTGGAAGTTCCCGATAGCACGAGTATTTCCGCTGATTATGTTTCGCAGGCCAGTTATGCATACCTCACTCGAAAAGAGAAAATCCCGCATATAGCTGTTGATTATCTGCCGGAAGACACATTGAGCAAGGGCGACTATCATATTTCCTGGATAGAAAAGCTGGAGTGGCCCGGCTACTCTTGTTTGCTTTATGATCCGGTTAGCGGAACCAGGTTATACAAAAGAACCATTCCGTTTAAAACTCACGTAATTTTAGATACGCTCATATATCCCAAAAAAAGCAAGGAATCTGTAATTCCACTTGTAGACTTTGATCTGCGTCGTTTTACCAATCAACTAATCCAAACAAGTGTGGAAGGAAATGTCCAACTCGATAAGTACTGTTTGGATCTCAATCTAAGACATGAAATTCAATCCCGAAAAGAACAAATAAGAAGGACCGACAACACCCGCTTTAACTGGTATTTTGGGAGAAAAACTGCTTACAGGTTCCGTTACCCGAACCACCGGATCCTGGTTCTGCCAGAGGACCGGTTCTTACACATTCGTTTTTATAATGATGACCTGAATAAAGTTAATCTTGAAGCTATTCGTGTGAAAATAGTTGTCGTAACCGAAAAGTTCAAATAACTTAGTAACAGAATAAATTAGACCGTTTTGATTCAAAAAAACACCAATACGCAAATTACAACCTGGATCCTGTTTTTGGGTTTATTGATCTATGCCATTTTAAGAGCCTGGATCGTAGAACCAATCCACGATGAAGTAGCCACTTATTTTCATTACATCGAAACCGGGGAAATTAAGGGCGGACGCTCTTTGATGGATGCCAATAACCATTTACTGAACAGTTGGCTGGGAAATCTTTCCTATCGCTGGTTCGGGGAACATTTTTTTCTTTTCCGGGTTCCGGCAATTCTTTGTTTTTGCCTGTATTTTTGGTCGAGCAGGAAACTAACACGCAATCTGAATTCAGGTCTATGGGGAGAACTTTGTTTCGTCGCACTAAACACCATTCCCTGGATCTTTGATTATTTCAGTTACACCAGAGGTTATGGCTTGGCCATAGGTTTCTTCATGGCCGCCTTATTGCAGTTATCCCTGTGGCTGAAGGAACAGCATACAGGTCATTTGCTGCTGCTGCTTTTGTTTCTTTATTTAGCAGTACTCTCCAACCTGACATATCTCATCACGAGCCTGATCATTGTTGGCTACGCTGTTTTCATTACCCTGATCCATTCGAAAAAAATCGGAATCAAAGCCCTTGTCTTTCACACCTTTTTAATCATCGTATTCTGTTTCGCCCTCATTCCCCTCATCGAATTCAGTTTTGCTCTGAAAGAAGCCGGAGCGCTTTATTATGGAAGTTTGGACGGGCTTTGGTGGGTTACCGGGAAAACGCTTTCGAGATATATCCTGTTTTACGACGCGAACTGGCTCCGGATTGTATACGTCCTGATCGGGTTAACGGGACTATTTATCCTGTTTCTGCAATGGAAAAAAGAATCTTGGCTGCAATTCATTACGAGTACTTCTTTTTGGTTGTGCATGCTTATCGGAGGAAATATTTTGGCCATTCTCTTCCTTGCAAAGGTTATGAAGGTGAATTACCCGGAAGACCGGGCAGCCATGTATCTTATCCCTTTAAGCATTCTGGCTTTAACAACACTTTTTGCCCAACACAAGATTTCCAAATACTTCCTGTTTATTCTTCTTTTCTTCCCGGCAAGTTTTCTTTTGAAATTGAATCTGAACACTTCTGTTTTCTCCCCGGATGACCGCATGAGCAAGGAGTTTTATGAAGCTGCCATGAAAGATCTAAAACCCGACCAAACAGTCAGCATCTACCCTATCATGCAATTGACCTATTCCTATTTTGAACGAACCAATCCGGCGCATAAAACAAAGCATATAGCAACCGTACAAAAGGATTTTCTTCCCAGCAGCGATCTGATCTTAACCAAAACAACCTGGTTATTTCCAAAAGATGATATTCGAATGTACGATGTTGTGGCAAAAGATCCGGCAAGTACCTATATTGCATTAAAGCGGAAGAAAGCATACAGACAAACCCATTTATTTGATTCAATTGGAAAGACAAGGCAATCAGATGAGGAATATATTTTGTTTTACGACGGACCGATCCGACCCGAATGGAGAAATAAGACAATCCAGATCAATCTGAAGGGAAGCTTAAAAACTGATAAAGAATTGAACGATTTCAATGCCGTAGTTGCAACCAACGATTCTACCGATAAGAATCTGAGGTATGAATACCAAAACCTCCGTTGGTATGTTGGCGAGAACGCCCGGCAGTTTAAATTGAACTATCCTTATGCCGCAAAGCATTTTCTCAACGAAGAATCCCGATTGATTATTTATATTTGGAACCCGGAAAGAAAGCATTTCAAGCTTACAAATCCGACAATTCAGATTATTGAGTTAAAATAACACATATGGCACTAGATAAAAACGGAATAGCAAAACGAATTGCACAGGAACTAAAAGACGGTTGGTATGTGAATTTGGGAATTGGTATTCCAACACTTGTCGCAAATTACATTCCTGAAGGGATCGAAGTTGAATTTCAATCTGAAAACGGGATTCTGGGCATGGGTCCGTTTCCATTTGAAGGAGAAGAAGATCCGGATCTGATCAATGCAGGAAAACAAACCATTACAGCTCGCAAAGGCGCCGCATTTTTTGATTCAGCCATGTCTTTTGCAATGATCCGCGGGCAACACGTTCAATTAACGGTTTTAGGTGCAATGGAAGTTGCTCAGAACGGTGATATTGCCAACTGGAAAATCCCAGGCAAAATGGTAAAAGGAATGGGAGGAGCGATGGACCTGGTAGCTTCTGCCGAAAATATTATTGTTGCCATGATGCATTCGAATAAAGCCGGTGAGTCGAAAATATTGAAAGAATGCACCCTGCCGCTTACCGGTGTTGGTTGTGTTAAAAAAGTAGTAACCGAATTGGCCGTATTGGAAATTAAAGACAATAAATTTCATTTAATCGAACGCGCTCCGGGAGTTAGTGTTGAAGAAATCATATCCAAAACCGAAGGAGATTTAGTTGTCCCGGACTTTGTTCCCGAAATGAGCATCTAATAAAATCCCCTTTTTTACGTTATCCAAACTCATGATTCAAAAATTATCCATTCTTATACCGGCATACAACGAAGGGCCAACCATTCACCTGATTCTTGATAAGATCAAAAAGGTGCAGCTGGAAAACGATATTCATAAAGAATTGGTAATCGTGAATGACTGTTCCAAGGATAATACTGTTGAACGAATTGAAGCTTACATGGCTGCAAATCCGGAAATGGATATCCGTTTATTCTCCCAGCCATACAACCAGGGAAAAGGCGCTGCTATTAACCGTGCTATCCAGGAAGCTACCGGCGAATATATCATTATCCAGGATGCAGATCTTGAATACGATCCGGAAGAATACAACCTGTTGCTGAAACCGGTTTATATGGACAACGCAGATGTGGTTTATGGCTCCCGCTTCATGGGACATCAGCCTCACCGGATTCTCTTTTACTGGCACTCAAAGGGAAATAAATTCCTGACTGGTCTTTCCAATATGATGACGAACTTAAACTTAACTGACATGGAAACATGCTATAAGTTAATCCGCTCATCGATAGCCAAGGATATTAAGATCAAGGAAAACCGTTTTGGAATTGAACCCGAAATAACCGCCAAGCTTGCGAAACTCAAAGGAATCCGGATTTATGAAGTAGGTATTTCTTATTACGGAAGGACTTATGAAGAAGGCAAGAAAATTGGCTGGAAAGATGGATTCAGAGCGATTTACTGTATCATCAAGTATAAGTTTACCAATTGACCAAGTTCAAAGGGTTCAAAAGTTTAAATTATTGAACTTTAATACTTAATCTTTTTAGACCAGCTGATTGCCCGCTTTTCTATGACCAGGTAATAACAGTAAGCAAAGGCAAGTGAGACTAACACTGCCAAACCAATTGCCAGCCAGCCGGGTAAATTCAGGTATTTCTCATTTTTGATAAGGAATAAAAATAAACCTCCCGCCAATCCGTGTGTTAAGTAAAGTGAATAGGAAAACCGGCCGATCCACTCCAGCCAGGTGCTTCGAATCTTTATCCACAAAATCAAACTCACACCGATAATCAGAACGATCGTATCTTCTATTGGGAAAATGAACACCAAGACCGTCAAACTGCAGATAAGCAACAGATAATTAACCAGAAGATTCCTGGATTTATATATCTCAGAGCATACAATTCCGGCGATGAAAAAAGGAGTGTTGTGAATCAGGTCAACAGAATGAAAAAACACAACGAGAACTAAAGCAGCAAATAACACCAATGAATAAATCAAAAGATGCCTGCGCAGGAATATAACCAGGAAACCGATAATCAGGTAGAATGAAAATTCCACTTTAAGCGTCGTAAAAATAGGATTCATCCATTCCGAATCCCTGAACAGGTCAACCGTAAGCGTTGCATTCTCCAAAATTTGTTTCGCATCGTAAGGGTAAGTCCCATCCCAGATGACTGCTACCAAACAAATTAAAGCAAGAATCCCGAGAAAAGGTGGAAATATACGTGCAAAGCGTTTTAGTAAATAGGTGTAATAACTGTAAATCCGGGAATTGGTATCGGTTAGCGAATAATAGATTACAAAACCCGAAATAATGTAAAACAATTCTACTCCCTGCGCCCCAAACCTGGAATAATCGCGGATCATTGCATTTTCTACGAGGAATCCGTCGACCCCGTGAAACGAAAGAAAATGGAAAACGAGCACCATCAATGCGGCTATTGCACGCAAAGATTCAATGTGACCCAAATACCTTTTCCCTTTTTCCAATGTGGTGCTAAAATAACAGTTTCTTTCGGGTCTTGGTTCTTTGAAGATTGTCACAAGATAAAAATCTCACTAACTATTTGATTTTCATGCTTGTCCCAATATTGGGACATTGGGATTTTGGAAAATTCCAAAATCGGACACCAACAAAAAACCCCGAATCTGAATAAGCAGAAACGGGGCTTTTAACACTTTATTTAATGACTTAGTACAATTCTTGTTTCAAAGCTGTACGGTAGTCCTTAATTTCTTCTCTGTTGATTTTGTGTTCGGCATTCTTCAAAAGATTCAGCAAATACAAAAAGTTCTCCTGACCTTCGATCTCCAAAGGATACTCATTTCCTTCTTCATCTTCTTCATACTGTGCCTGAACGTCAAAGCCTTTTCTATCCAGTAAAAACTCATATGATAAACGCAAAACTTTTACCACCAAAGGATCTTGTTCCTTCAAAGCTTGTTCGCGCAATTCTTTCAAATCCTCGACAAGGCCTTTGTACTCAATCCCCTCTTTTTCCACATTGGAAATAATCGTTTCTAACTTCTTATTGGCAATGGCCGTTTTCATACTCACTTATTTTCAAGGTTGTAACTACTTTGCAACAACTTTCAAGACATGCAAATGTAATGACTTATTAGCAGTTAAAATAACATCCGCCGTGTTTTTTTACAAAATCATTTGCTTTTTAAGAATTACACCTGATACCTTGAACGAATCACTATATTTGTAAAAACAGATAAAACCAATCTTTTGCTAGATATTTTACTCAAAGGCATTCTAACCGGATTTATACTAAGTATAATGATCGGTCCTGTATTCTTTCTTCTTTTGGAAACAAGTATCCGTAAGGGAATCCGGGCAGCTATTGCATTTGATATCGGGGTTTTTCTGTCTGATTTTATCTACATTATTATTGCACTTATATTTTACTCCGAAGTAAGCAAAATTACCTCGGGTGAGTATGGACATATTATTTCCATCGTTGGAGGAATTATACTCATGATCTTCGGTTTGGTGACTTTACTGAAAAAACCCAAAGAAGATAAAAAGGAAGCAGAAAAGCAGCTGAATAATCAGAAAAAAGACATGATTCTCCTGGGACTCAAAGGGTTTTTACTGAATTTTGCAAATCCGGGAGTAATTTTTTACTGGATAACTGTCATTGCACTTGGTGCAGACGGAAAGAAAAATGCCAACGAAGCAATCGATGAAAGCACTTACTGGTATATCCTGATCATTATGGTCACTTTTTTCTCTGTCGATATGCTGAAGATTTTCGGAGCAAAAAAATTGAGGCCCTTCATTACCGAAAATGTTTTGGTTGGTCTCAACAGACTGATTGGTTTAATTATTATAGGAACCGGAGTATTATTGGTAATCAAAGGTTTCCTCGCAAAATAGTTCTGTAACATTTTCACCCGTAATTGATTATTAAATTGAAATATCATTCAAATTCCATGAAATTCGTTTGCATCCTCTTTTCTTTATTTTCTTTCACTCTGATGGGCCAGGTAATCAACAAGGAAAACCTCACTCCCAAAGAGAAGAACTACTATGATTTTCAACAAACGCAGCTGGAATCCATTGGAAGTTATTACAAAGACCTGTTGGGCGAATCAAGAGACAAACATGGGAAGTGGCTGTACTATGACCGTTTCGGAACAGTGATCGAAGAACGCAATTATTACCGTGGGAAACTTCACGGAAGAGTGATCGCCAGTTATTCCAACGGGAAAAACAAGCAGGAAGGTTACTTCAAAATGGGAGAGCAAGACAGCGTGTTCAGAGAATGGAATGAAACGGGGAAATTAAGCGTGCAGGGGTATTATAAATTCGGACAACCCGTCGGAATTTGGGAATATTACTATTTAACAGGCCAAAAGAAACAAGTGGAAGAAATCATTGATTCAACTACTTATCTGCGCGAATTCTGGATGCCCGACAGCCTGCATACTCAAAAAGTAAAAGACGGAAACGGAGAATACCTGACCTTTTTCGACACCGGAACGGAAAAAGAATGGTACAACTATAAAAACGGTTTAAAGGATGGTCCGTTCGAGGAGGTTTCAATATATGGATACTTGCTTATTAACGGGAAGTTCAAAAAAGGGGAGAAAGACAGCACCTGGAACTTCTTTTACTACACGGGAGCAATTGAAAAAACAAGCAACTACCTTAACGGAAAACTGCATGGTGATTACAAATACTTCTATGATAACAAGCAAGTAAATGTGGAAGGCTCTTATTCCGAAGGAGAGAAATCCGGCTTGTGGACCTGGTATACGAAGAAAGGCACCAAAGATATGGAAGGGTCTTTCGATCAAGGTAAGCAGCACGGGAAATGGACTTACTGGCACCCGACAGGAGAAGTGAGTTATTATGCAGAATACGATCACGACAAGAAAACCGGAACTTGGGAATATTTTTATAAGGACGGCAGCAAATTCAAGACTGGACCTTTCAAGGATGACCAGAAGCACGGAAAATGGGAAACCTGGTATGAAAACGGTCAGCTGCTGATGTCGGGAGAATATGTGAAAGGCAAAGAAGAAGGAACTTGGGTCAACTATTGGGAAGACGGAAAAGAAAAGAACATCGCAACTTTTAAAAACGGGTTACTTCACGGAAAATGGGAATCGTATTTCCCTACCGGTAAACCAAACGTTTTCGGGAACTACAAGGAAGGTGAAAAAACAGGTGAATGGACTAGTTTCTTTGAGAATGGAAAACCAAAAGATGTTTTCAATTACAAAGTCATTATCAAAAAATCGAAGATTGAAAATGGTCCTTTGAAAGATTACGACGTGAAGGAAAGTGTGAAAGACGGACACTCGGTTTCATTCTCACAAAAAGATTTCAAAAAAACCGAAGAAGGAGATTACAAAAACGGTCAAAAAGACGGTGTTTGGTATACATACTGGCCGGGCGGACATATTCCGAGCAATACGACCACGTATAAAAACGGTTTACTGGACGGCAAGTCGACCGAATTGGACAGAAGAGGAAACCCTGTTTCCGAAACCGATTACAAAGATGGCCTGAAGCACGGAAAAATGAAGATCTACGACAAACGCGGTAAGGTAGCGAAAGAACTGGAGTTCGAATTCGGACAACAGGTTATCAAAGGAGCCGGTGGAAATAACATTGAGTTTAAAACGAGGTAAGCCAATTCAAAATGATGAATTCAAAATTCAAAAATTAACCTGAAAATGATTTTGTATTAAATGATCTTTTTTCTTAAATTAAATAAGAAAGAACTCATGACAGATCAGGAACTAGGAATTTTCGGAGAGCAGATGGCCCAGAAATTTCTCTTGAAAAACGGGTATTTCATTCGGAAGACAAATTACCGTTATTTGAAATTTGAGATCGATATTATTGCGCAGAAAGAGGACCAAATTGTAGTTGTGGAAGTGAAAACCAGGCAAACAGCTGAAATAGGAGAACCCTGGATGGCCGTTACCAAAAAGAAGCAAAGGCAAATTATTACCTGTGCAAACGAATACATTCAATCCAGGGATCTGCCAAATGAAGTTCGTTTTGACATTATCTCCATCGTTCACAATCAATTCCGCACCAAACTGGAACATATTGAAGATGCTTTTTCGACGTAATAATTTAAAAGATTTTCTCCCGCGGATAGCGCAGAGGGCGCAGATTAATCCGATTCATGTTATGGAAAATTACATTTTGCAGCATCTTACCTAAAAAACATGAAATATCTCATCCTTCTCTTAGCATTATTCTCAGTTATTTTTGCAACCTTTTCGCAGGAAGAGGAAACTATATTCACAAAGGATTCGATCAAATCATCAGAATTTTTATCGCAGGTAGATCATGTTGAGCTTTGCCAGGTAGGACTAACTTGTGGTAAAACAAGATGTACTTTAATAGGTGCAATAAGAGGTAAACAAATTGATTACTCCGTAATCAGTAAGCGAAAACAACTAAACAATTCCGATGAACTTTTTCAAATATTAATTTCAAGTACACAGAATACCTCATGGACAAGTGGAGACTGTTACGAACCAAGAAACGGAATCCTTTTTTTTGATAAAAATGGAGAGTTGCTAGCTTATCTGGAAATATGCTTTACGTGCAGTTCAATAAAAATATTGAATCCTTTCGGTATTCATAGTTTTAGCAAAGATCAATACAATGATTTGGAATATATTTTTAATAAAAAAGGATTAAAAACAAAGGAATAAATCACTGTCCCCTTTTCAATTATCAATTTTACATTTTCAATTGAAACTCCTGATCCTCAAGTTTCTATATTTTTTCAAATAAACAACGTATCTTTGCCGCGTCTACTGCGATAGTAAACATTAAATTCTGCTCGTGATGAACACAAGAAAAACAGGTACAGGGAAAGGCCGTACAACAACAGGAAGAGGTGCAAAGCCAGGTGGCTCAAAACCGGCTTCAAGAACAGGGAAACCAGCCACAAGAGGTGGAAAACCAACTCCGCGAACGGAGCAATCCGATTCTCCGAAAAGCAGCACTCCGAAACCGAGATCAACTGCTGAAGGATCTTCAAAACCGCATTTCAAACCAAAAGTTCGTAAAGGTGATCCATTACCGACTTTCAACGAAGATGATATTCGTTTGAATAAATATTTGTCCAATGCCGGAGTATGCTCCCGCAGAGAGGCTGATGTACTGATCCAAACCGGAGTTGTTTCCGTGAATGGCGAAATCATCACCGAATTAGGTTACAAGATCAAAAAAGGAGATAAAGTACAATACGACGGCGAAACAATTAACGCTGAGATCAAACGTTATGTTCTTCTGAACAAACCAAAAGGATTCATCACCACAATGGATGACCCGCTTGGAAGAAAAACAGTAATGAGCTTAATCTTTAATGCTTGTAAGGAACGAATTTATCCCGTAGGTCGATTGGACCGTGATACAACCGGTTTATTGCTTTTCACCAATGACGGAGATATGGCTAAAAAGCTGACTCATCCACGTTATGAAGCAACAAAGATTTACCACGTTGAAACTGACAAACCGGTTCAGGCCGAACATTTGGAATTGCTGATGCGTGGGATCGAATTGGAAGACGGACGCATTCAGGCTGATAAGGCCGAGTATGTGAAAGATGGAAAATCTTCCCGTGAAGTTGGGATCGAGATCCACTCAGGTAAAAACAGAATTGTACGTCGGATGTTCGAAAAACTCGGATATGAAGTAGTAAAACTGGATCGGGTTCAATTTGCAAGCCTTACCAAAAAAGACTTGCCGAGAGGTTATTACAGACATTTAACGGAGAAAGAGGTTCATTTTCTAAAAATGACTAAATAATTCAAGATGTACAGAAAGCTGTTATTCATTTTCCTTTTAGCAGTTATTGCAAATCCCGCCGATGCCCAAATCAGAAAGCATCAGCGAAAAAGAAGCACCAACGCCGGTACGCTTTTCTTCTATTGGGGTTACAATCGAACTGCTTATACGCAATCGTCCATTCATTTTATCGGATCGGATTACGATTTCACGTTGAAAGGCGTAAAAGCAACAGACAGGCAACCAAAATTCGGAGCTAATCTGTATTTGAATCCTGCAAACATTACCATTCCGCAATACAATTTCCGGATCGGGTATTATTTTACAGAAAAATGGGCCTTGTCTCTGGGCGTGGATCACTTCAATTATGTGATGTCACATGATAAGGAAGTTATGCTGGATGGTCATTTCGACATGGGAGTGGACTCACTTTGGGAAGGGAATTACAATCAGGAAACAACAACGATAGATCCGAATCATTTCCACTACGAGCATTCCGGCGGATTGAACTATTTAAGGATTGAACTGATGCGTTCGTTCGATCTGGTAGAATTGGGAGATCAAAGACAGTTTGCAATCACGGGAAATGTTGGTTTAAACCTGGGGCCAATGCTTACAACGACAAATTTTCTGTTTGCAAATGAGCAAAGCAACCGGTCAACCGCGCTTTCGGGTTATGGAGTTGGGGCTAACGCCAGTGCACGGATAGAATTTTTCAAGCATGTGTTTATACAGGCTGAAGGAGGATTGGCTTTTGCTCATCTTCCGGGTGTGAAAACGCGTTCTGATGATCGCAATCAGCGTGCAAAACAAGCTTTCGGATTAGCAACTTACAATGTATCTTTGGGCCTGATGTTCTACATCAAAACGAAGAACGGGTGCGACAGCTGTCCGCATTGGTAATTTAGACTACGCTCAACTTCCTGCAAGATGACTGAGCGAAGTCGAAACCATGTTTAAAAAATAAGTACTAACTAATAAAATATAGACTTGTTGATTTGAAGTCCTAACGTCTTAAAATCTTAAAGTCCTAATATCGATAAAAAATGTCACAAGAATTATCAGAACAAGAAATCCAGCGACGACAAAAGTTGCAACATTTACGCGATGCAGGCATTGATCCATATCCTGCTGCACTTTATCCGGTAACAGATTATTCAGCTTCGATCAAGAACAATTTTGAAGAAGGAAAACAAGTTTGCCTGGCAGGCAGAATGATGAGTCAGCGTGTAATGGGTAAAGCTTCTTTTGCTGAATTACAAGATTCCGAAGGAAGAATCCAGGTATACTTCAACCGCGATGAAATTTGCCCGGGAGAAGATAAAATGTTATACAACGACCTGTTCAAAAAATGGTTGGATTTGGGTGATTTTATCGGGATTAAAGGAGAAGTATTCAAAACCCAGGTTGGAGAAGTTTCCGTGAACGTAAAAGAATTCCAGCTTTTGAGCAAATCGTTGAAACCGCTTCCGCTTCCTAAAACAGATGCTGAAGGACAGGTTCACGATGCGTTTACAGATCCTGAAATGCGTTATCGCCAACGTTATGTAGACCTGGTTGTAAATCCACAGGTGAAAGATGTTTTTGTGAAACGCACCAAGCTGTTCTCTGCAATGCGTAATTTCTTCAACGATGCAGGCTACATGGAGGTCGAAACACCGATCTTACAGGCAATTCCCGGCGGAGCCTCTGCCCGGCCGTTTATTACCCATCACAATGCGTTGGATATTCCATTATACATGCGAATCGCCAATGAATTGTATTTGAAAAGACTGATCGTTGGCGGATTTGACGGAGTGTATGAGTTTTCCAAAAACTTCCGCAACGAGGGAATGGACAGAACCCACAACCCGGAATTTACAGCAATGGAGATCTATGTTTCTTACAAAGATTACAATTGGATGATGGATTTCACGGAACGTTTGCTGGAACATTGTGCAATTGCTGTAAACGGAATACCCGAATGTACTTTCGGCGAGCATAAGATCAGCTTTAAAGCACCATACAAACGTGTCACTATGCGTCAATCGATTATTGATTTTACCGGATTCGACATCGCAGGTAAATCAGAAGATGAATTGCGCACAGCGGCTAAAGGAATGGGAATTCCGGTTGACGAAACAATGGGCAAAGGAAAATTGATCGACGAGATCTTCGGCGAAAAATGTGAAGGAAATTACATTCAGCCTACCTTCATTACGGACTATCCAAAGGAAATGTCGCCCTTGTGTAAAACACACCGCGATAATCCGGAATTGACAGAACGCTTTGAGTTGATGGTTTGCGGAAAGGAAATTGCGAATGCTTATTCCGAGTTAAATGATCCGATCGACCAGCGCGAGCGGTTTGAAGACCAGGTACGTTTGGCTGAAAAAGGAGATGATGAAGCAAACGGATTGATTGACCAGGATTTCCTGCGTGCATTGGAATACGGAATGCCTCCTACATCCGGGCTTGGAATCGGGATGGACCGTCTGATCATGTATTTAACAAACAATCCGTCTATCCAGGAAGTATTATTCTTCCCTCAAATGCGTCCTGAAAAAGTGGTGAAAGTTGTTCTGAATGAAAACGAGCAATTGATCTTCGATATCATGCAGCGTGAAAAAACCATGGAATTGCTAAGCCTTAAAGAATCGGTAAACTTGAGTAACAAAGCTTGGGATACAAGTATAAAAGGACTGACAAAACACGGTTTGCTGAAAGTTACTAAAACAGATGAAACATTAAACGTTGACTTTATCGGTTAATTGATTTAAGATAATTGTTGAGAGCCCTAATCCGCCATGGTGGATTAGGGCTTTTTTAGTTCCTGGAGACGATTGTTATATTTTTACTTTTTTATTGATAAATCAACAAAATTTTCACAAACACACCTAAGCAAGCAACTATTTTTATCAAATCACCATCTATATGCTTGTGAAACAATTGCTAAGGGAATGAATGAGTATTGAAAATAAATATTACCTTATTCCCGATTTACTACCATAAAGGTAAAAGCTACAATACTTTTTATGAACCAACAACGAACTGAAACAAATCGATTAATCATCTCTGTATGTGCCGTCAGCGCATTCGCATTGATGCTTCTCCTCATCCCCTCCTGTAAAAAGAAGCCGACAGTAGAGCCAATAACTCCTCCTGTTGAAGAAGAAACCGGGGTTTCTGTTGATCTTACAACTGTACCTTATACAAAACTATCAGATTATCGTTTCTTCCAGGGTGACCTGAAAAATCAAACTCCGGCTGAAAGAGTTATTCCCTATGAACCGGCTTCCGGGCTTTTCACAGATTACGCGCACAAAAAACGTTTCATCTGGCTACCAACCGGAACACAGGCTACATACATCAGTGATAGTGAGGTTCTGGATCTTCCTGTAGGAGCGGCACTCATTAAAACATTTTATTACGACGACGTTCAGCCTGCAGGAAATACACGAATTATTGAGACCCGCATTATGATTCGCAAATCTTCCGGTTGGATCTTCGCCAACTATGTCTGGAATACAGAACAAACGGAAGCCTACCTGGATAGTAATGGAAGCTATACCAACGTAAGCTGGATGCAAAATGGTCAGCCAAAAAGTACAGCGTACCGGATCCCGAATCAAACGGAATGTCACACTTGTCATAAAATCAACGATCAACCTATTCCGATCGGAATCAAACCGCAAAACCTGAATACTGATTACGCCTATAATGATGGTACTCAAAATCAATTACAAAAACTGATCGCTGTCGGATATTTGCAGAACACCCTTCCGGGAAATATTGTTTCTACTGTAAATTATATGGATCAGACAAAAAGCATTGATGAGCGGTTTCGTTCTTATGTTGACATCAATTGTGCACATTGTCACAGCGAAGGCAAGCATTGCGATTACCGACCGATGCGCCTGGCATTCTCCGAAACTTCAGATCCTATTAATCTTGGACTGTGTGTTGAACCGGAAGAATTCATCAATTCAAACCTTGCATATATTATTAAACCAAATGATAAAAACCGTTCGATGATGTATTATCGTTTAGGTTCGACTTTACCAAGTGAACGCATGCCGCTATTGGGCAGAAGTATTGTTCACGACGAAGGTTTGCAACTACTCGAAGACTGGATCAGCTGGAAACAAACCTGTAACTAATACACTATTAATAAACTAAAAAACCAACGTTATGAAAATTAATTTTACCTTTTTTCTTTTACTTGGAATGCCTGTGCTTTCTCAAGCACAGAACACCTGTGCTACGGCAGTTCCAATTACTGCAGGAACTTACGCTGTAAGTGCTGTTGACGGAACAGATGTTCCAACTGTAATCTGTGCAACTAACGGAACGGGACAAACCGCCGGAGAGTGGTATACGTATACTCCGGATGCTAATTATACCGTCACTATTACAACTGATTTGGCGGCAAGTGCGGGAGCCGATACCCGATTCCACGTGTATTCAGGCGTTTGTGGTGCTCATGTTTGTGTTTCCGGTGATGATGACGGCGGGAGCGGATTAACATCAACAGCCAGCTTTAATGTAACCAACGGAACAACTTATACAATCGCTTTTGATAACCGATGGACCTCTGCCGGATTTAGCTTTGAGCTTACAGAAAGTCCGATTGTAGTTCCACCTACTCCTCCAATTACATTTACTGCAAACACTTTCCCATCAATCAGCGGTACATACGGTTTAGCTGTTACTGATATGAACGGTGACTTTTTGGATGATATCGTAACGGTATCTTCTTCCAGTGTTCAAATTCTTTATCAGCAAATCAGCGGAGCTTTTATTACTACAAATATTCCGACTACCAATACAATGTTTCAACCATCTTGGAGTATGGCAATAGGTGATATTGACAAGAACGGGTTCAATGATATGCTTTACGGAAGTGGGAACGGAGTAACATTTATGAAAGCAAATGCAACCGGAACAGCTTATACAGAGGTTTCCGGGACTGAATATGTTTTCTGTCAGCGGACTAATTTCGTAGATATCAATAACGATGGTAACCTGGATGCGTTTTCTTGCCATGATATTGATCCGAATGTTTATTACCTGAATGACGGAAGCGGGAACCTGACGTTCCACCAGGGAGGATTGGGAGATCACCCGGAAGGTGGAAATTACGGTTCTATCTGGACAGATTACGATAATGACGGGGATCAGGATCTTTTTATTGCGAAATGCCGTGGTGGGGCTTCAACAGCAAAGATCAACGAACTGCACAGAAATAATGGCGACGGAACCTTTACAGATGTTTCAATCGCTTCAAACATGGCCGATCCGATTCAAACCTGGTCGTCCGCATGGAATGATTATAACAACGACGGATGGATGGATGGTGTAATCGGTGCGAGTTCTACTGATGACGGTCCTCATAAAGTAATGAAAAACAACGGGAACGGAACGTTTTCAGACGTTACTGCCGGTTCCGGATGGGATACGAATCCAAGTTTAAATATCGAACACGTTTCTTTTGACTTTGACAACGATGGTTTTACAGATGTACTTGGCGGAGGAAATAAAATCATGTTCGGAAACGGAGATTTCACTTTCTTCCCAATGGTTTATGCTTTCTCCAACGGTGCTATCGGTGACTTAAACAATGACGGATTCCTGGATATCAGAAACGGAAACACCGTATACATGAGCGATAAAAATGACAACAACTGGATTACGATTAACCTTCAGGGAATTGAAAGTAACTCAAACGGAATTGGTGCGCGTGTGGAAATTTACGGTGCATGGGGGAAACAAATCCGCGATATCCGAAGCGGTGACGGGTTCAGATACATGAATACATTGAACGCGCATTTTGGTATCGGAACTGCAACAATGATTGATTCCATTATGATCAAATGGCCATCAGGACATATTGATCAGGTGAACAACCCGACAATAAACGAACCTTTAACAGTTGTAGAAGGATCACATCCTTTGAGCCTGTTGGAAGTGGATGGTAAAAAGATCGCTTTGTATCCGAACCCAACAATGGATTACCTGACTATTGAGAACTATGATCTGTTAGATGCTTCAAGTATCCAGATTTATACGCAAATGGGTGAGCGGGTTTTTGAAACTCAGAAAAAAGACTCGAAAATTTCATTGACCGGACTGGCTAGCGGTCGTTATTTCTTAGTAATTCAAACTAAGAATGGTGAGAAGTATTCTGAATCATTTATTAAAATGTAACACTTTATAAACTAAAAAAAGGGCGCCGGTCAATTGACGAGCGCCCTTTTTTTATTCTGTTGTAAGAATAATTTACAATTTGAAAATTACACCGCCTGTAATTAATGATTTTCCATAACCGGCTTCAGCATAAAGCCCAACTTTTTCGCTTGGGAAATAACGGAAACCAACGTGTGGACCAAAAAAGAAAAGTGCTCCTACATTAGAATCGTAGTACACTTCATCTTTGTACTTTTCACGAACACTTCTAAAAACAGGACCACTACCAATGTTCAAACCACCGTAAACGTCAATTTTATTGGCAAAATCTTTTCCTGCTTTATCTGCAATCAACTGCAGAAAGTGGAAATTCGCAATAAAACCGATCGGAACCCCAAAATGACGGTATGGGGAAGATGACGGAGCATAATAACCCGGAGCATAAACTCCCCCGTAATAATAACCCGATCCTCTAACAGCAACCTGAGCTCCAACCATGAAACCCAAACCTACATATTTATGGACACCAAATTCCATTTGCAAGTTGAATGCTCCGTAGTTTGTGTTGTAAGTCCGGTCATAGTCCGAATACATGGAGTAATGTTGGTTTATACCTAAACCTAATTGCAAATACTTGCTTCCGCTTCCACCAAAGCCCTGGGCCTGTGAATTACTTGCAAACAACCCGACGGTTGCCAACAATAACATAAATTTTACCTTCTTCATAACCTAATTTTTACTCTTATTGTTAAATCAAATATAAGGAAGTCGCGGAGAAGATGACATAAATCAAGTTTTTTTGTGATTTGGCTCATTTTAATAGCTTTTAATCATTCCGACCTTTGATTTATCAAAATCAAGAAGTTATGAAAGCTCAGGAAATAAAACCAAGCACTTGGACGAAACTCGAAAATCTGGCAAACGAGTACCGATTTGGAGTTATTGCAATCTCGTTATTAATTATAGGATGCTTAGGCGGTGTAACTATGAGTTACGGTGCTGCGCTCCATACATGGTCTCTGATCGCTGTAGTAATTCCAACAATGACAACCTTAAGTTTACTTTTAGCCGTGGCTCCTATGAAATGGATTTTGAACGCATTCATTGTCACTGTTTTAGTTGATATACTGGTTATTCTACTCGTTTAGCTGCTACTACCTAAATTTGAAAGTAGGGGAAGAATCTCGTATTTAAGGGACTAACTCCTACTTTTTATGTTTCAAATTCTACCAATTCCAAAGTTGTCAGTACCTTTGCACCTCCAAAATCGGGAAATATGATTTCAGTAGACAATGTATCGGTAGAATTCAGCGGTAAAATTTTATTCAGTGATGTATCATTTGTCATTAATGACACGGATAAGATCGCATTAATGGGGAAAAATGGTGCCGGGAAATCCACCCTTCTGAAGATTCTTGCAGGTGTAAACAAAGCAACCAAAGGAGGTGTTTCCGCTCCGAAAGACGCTGTTATTGCATATTTACCTCAGCATTTACTAACTGAAGACAATTGCACTGTTTTCGAAGAAACGAGTAAAGCCTTCTCCAACATCTTCGCGATGCGGGATGAAATTGAGGCCCTGAACCAGGAACTGACTGTTCGAACGGATTATGATTCGGATGACTATATGAAACTCATCGAACGCGTTTCCGAATTAAGCGAAAAATTCTACTCCATTGAAGAAATCAATTACGACGGCGAAGTAGAAAAGGTGCTGAAAGGAATGGGATTTGAACGGGAAGATTTCACGCGATCTACCTCCGAGTTTAGCGGTGGATGGAGAATGCGTATCGAACTGGCGAAAATCCTGCTTCAAAAACCGGATCTGATCCTCCTGGATGAGCCTACCAACCATATGGATATCGAATCGATCCAATGGCTGGAAGATTTTTTGGTAAACAGCGCCAAGGCTGTTGTGGTTATTTCGCATGACCGTGCATTTGTGGATGCAATTACCAATCGCACGATTGAAGTAACCATGGGTCGTATTTACGATTACAAAGCGAAATATTCCCATTACCTGGAATTGCGCAAGGAGCGAAGAACCCAACAACAAAAACAATACGAAGAGCAGCAAAAATTCATTGCTGAAACTACTGAATTTATTGAGCGTTTCAAAGGAACCTACTCCAAAACCCTTCAGGTTCAGTCACGCGTAAAGATGCTGGAGAAACTGGACATCATTGAAGTGGATGAAGTAGATAATTCTGCTTTGCGCTTAAAGTTCCCTCCTGCTCCGCGTTCCGGTTCTTACCCGGTTGTTATTACGGATCTGAGCAAAAAATATGACAATCATGTGGTATTCCAGGATGTCAATGTAACTATTGAACGCGGAGAGAAAGTAGCTTTTGTAGGAAGAAACGGTGAAGGAAAATCCACTTTGGTCAAAGCAATCATGAAAGAAATCGGGTTTGAAGGAAACCTGGAGTTAGGCCACAATACACAAATCGGATATTTTGCACAAAATCAGGCTTCCCTGTTGGATGAAGAATTAACGATCTTCGAAACCATTGACCGTATTGCTGAAGGCGATGTGCGGACTAAGATAAAGGATTTGCTGGGCGCTTTCATGTTCGGCGGGGATTCTTCTACCAAAAAGGTAAAGGTGCTCTCAGGAGGAGAAAAAACGCGTCTGGCACTAATCAAATTATTGCTTGAACCTGTTAATTTGCTGATTCTCGATGAGCCAACGAATCATTTGGATATGAAAACGAAGGATATTATCAAGGATGCATTAAATGCTTTTGACGGAACACTTGTTTTGGTTTCACACGACCGCGACTTCCTGGACGGTTTGGTAACAAAAGTATACGAGTTCGGAAACAAACAGGTGAAAACGCATTTTGATGATATCAACGGATTCCTGGCAACTAAGAAAATGGAGAATCTGAAGGAGATTGAACGAAAATTAAGCTAGACTTGGGAAACTGGTTCCGGCAAAATCTAAATTCTTTCAACTTTAGACGTAATTCCGCATCCCGATAGCTATCGGGATACGTCAGCAACTTTAGATAACACTATTTAAACTCCTGAAAACAAATCAATTAAATACTGTCCGTATTACTTCCAGGGACTTCATTTTTCGCATACCACTTACATGAAACTGAAAATACTCCAGCCAGGCATCAATCAGTTTCACGCGTTCTTCTTTTGGAATATTGAGTGATAAAAAATCCATTTTTTCGTATTGCAGACTATCAGCAAGCCAATGGAGCCAGGATTCCTCCAGGTATGCCGGGAAAAACGGCAGTTCATTTGTGAACTTCCCTTCCTGCAATTCAAAATAACGCGGAGGATTACTTTGAATCTCCGGCTGGAAACCTTCCAATTTACTTACCTGGGCCAAAAACCAAATCAGGTAGTTGCTAAGTTCCCCACTCAGGTTCAACCAATGAATTTCATCACTTAAAAATTGAAACAGTTTTTTATCCTGGTGATTATCCCGCAGACAGATCATCATTAATTCGGAGACAAAAAAGGCAATGCTCGATTTTAAAGGATTATCCAACAGGTGGTGCAAAGGTTCCAAACTCTGCATTTCTGTCAGTTTCAGTAAGCTGCTGTCATTGCGCCTATAATAGGTGATTTCAACCAATTCCAAAGGAAACAAGATCAATCCTTTCTTCTTTTTGGCACCCTGGAATAAAAAGGTTTGCAGCCCGGATTCGAATGTGAACAAATTTACAATCAAACTGGTTTCAGAATAAGGTAAGCGTGACAGAACAACCGCTTTATCCGTGGTTTTCATCGGATCACGACTACTTTACCTACTTTTTTACCTTTACCTTCTGCCGGAGCTGTCCAAATAAAATAAACCCCTGAGCTTACCTCCTCACCTGTCAGTCTTTTACCGTTCCAGGTTGCCGTTCCTCCATTTGAAGTTGTTTTGTACACCAGGTTTCCGGCTGCATCCGTAATTTTCACATCACTTCCGTATTTGATTCCCTGAATGGTAATCGGACCAAAGAAATCCGGTTTGACAGGATTAGGAAATACAGTAGTTGAAGCGTAGTCCGGATCTTCATAAGTTGCATCCGTGCGGTAGGAAACCATTCCGTTATCGGTGATTATGAAAAGTTCACCTGTAAGGTGGTTAAACTCCATATCCAAAACCAGGTTTGAAATCATGGGAGAATTGTCCTTATTGAAATTTGCCAGTACTTCCTGACCGTCAGCAGAAACTAAAAACACTCCCGATTCCTGTGTTCCGATCCATTTTCTGTTTCCGCCATCGATTTCAATATCCGAGATAAAGGAATTTCCAAGCAGCATTTCCACATTCCCGTCATATGTTACCAAAATGCGGGAAGCGTCCGTTGTTCCGGCAGCAGAGAAAATCCCGTCGCTGTTATACAAAACCGCCAGTCCGTTATCGGTCCCGATCCATATCTCATTATCAAAATCCACTGCTACTGCAGTTACCGTTTCAGACGGCAGGTTCCCGGACCCAGTCCCCGTTTGCAATACCTTAATGATATCATCCGAAGTATTTGAGATCGTCCCGTTGTCTTTGTACCCCATTAATCCTTTACCGTAAACTGCAACCCATTTATTCCCGTTGTAATCTATTGCCAATTCAGATGCATACAATCCGGAAACAATCGAGTTTGTGGACATTGCGTACCAGCTCCCGTCTGCAGTACGAACCTTTAAAGGCTTGTTGGCAAAACCATTTACAATCCACAAGTTTCCGTCATCATCATATTCCAGGCTGGTGATACATGTCATATTATTACCCAGTGTGGTATTTTCCAGGATTGAATTTGAAGCTCCATAAACCTGGGTAATTGCTGAGCCGGTTGCAATGCTTAAACCATTGGTACAGTATCCGCCGAAAGCCACCTCATCCAAATTTTTAGGATTTATAGCAGCAGTTCCGATATCCCAAACGCCACTTGTCCAGGAAGCAGGTTGATTCAATTTATCATATAAACTCCATGTTTCATCCTGCATGGTATAAGCGCCTGAAAGACTGAAACTTAAAACAACCCGGTCAATCGTACCACCGGTCACAACAATTTTGCCATCATTTCCATTAATACTGAAAAAATCATTCTTCGGCGGGCCTTCTTTTGAAATAATCTTTGCGTTTCCAAAAGTATCATACTTCACCAATCCGTTTTTGTAATCCGCAATCCAGTAGTTAGTCCCATCGTACGTCACCGCGCGAATCTCAGGAGAAGGGTTTGAGTAAACCGGAATTCCGAAAAAGATCGATAAATCATCATTAAAAAGAACATAAGAGTCTGAGAAACTCACCCCGAACTTGTTATTAATGATCTGGAAGTTTATAATCTCCATGTTGAACTGGTGACCAATAAATTCCTGCAATCCGCCTGAAGTAACCTTCATAATCGAATCTCCGCCATACGCTTCCTTTTTAGCCAGGATATACACTTCATTATTATAAACTCCCGCTTCCTGGTAAATGACATCCAAAGCCGGTACATCCACGCGTGTATCCACCGTCCAGTTATTGGGATTTCCCAAAAGCTGATTATTCTCAAAAGCCTTGATCATTCCATCATTATGTAAAGCGTAGATGGAATCATTCAGGAACAGGATGGATTGATAATTCTTAGGTGATGTAAAAGGATTGTAAGTATCTTTTACTTCATGTTTAACCGGATCCAGAACAATAATTGCAAAGCCGGTTGCGGCAAACACTTTTCCATTCCTGGAGGTAAAACTATTGATCCGTTTATTTCCGGTTATCGCTGCTAATTTAACCGCGGGAATATTCACAATACTTCCATCGGAATAAAGCTGATCAATATTTCCATTATCGTATCCGATGAAAAAAGATTTCGTACCCGGATCATAGGAAATACACGAAACTAAAATATCCGAAAGACCATTCAGATCATTGTAGATCTTGGTTTCTCCTGCTGCCTGATCGTATTCAATAACGCCTGTTTTCAATGCAGCCAGGGCAAGTCCGTCTCCATAAGCCACGTCAACAGCTTGTGCTGCAGCGACATGCATTCTCCATTCCCCCGTTCCGAGTTGTGAAAATGCCGAGGAGGATAAGCCCAATAAAGCTACTAAAAGAAGGTTCCGCATGAAATTTGTTTTGATGTATAAACGCATACTCTTCAAAATTATTGGAAAAATCGCAAGAGAAGTGAAAAAAGGAACTAATTTTGGGGTGTGATTGCATTTGTCAGTCAAAAAGGCCGTAGCTCAGCCTCCTTTTTGGGATTTGAGTTACTCGCCATAAAGGCTCCGTAGCTCAGCTGTATAGAGCACTGGATTTCGGCTCCAGCGGTCGGGGGTTAGAATCCCTCCGGGGTCACAAAAAGAAAAAGAGCATTTGACGCAAGTTGAATGCTCTTTTTCTTTTTGCACTCTTCTCTCGCTCTCACACTCACTCTGAACTCTTTTTCTTTAGTGCGAGTGTGAGGACTGAGAGCGGGATCCGTATTCGAAGCTGAGATTCTATTTCCTCCCTCAAGGGAGGATTAAGGAGGGTGGCGATGCGACAATTCAATACTTCGCTGTTTTGGATTATAACGTAACGATAGCTTTTCACAAAGATTTCTGAGAATCAGTTTAAAAATCAATTTTAATTGGTAGTAAGTATTTAAAGTTGCGCTTATATGCAAGTTATGCTCAATTTTACAGAATCGGTTTACTGTAGATCTGTCACAAGCCGCGGCTCCCTTAATGAATGCAAAAGAATTCCTTTCACCAACGATCTCAAATACAATGAAATCCATCGTTTCGGGCTTTCATTCCAAAACTGGTGCCCATCAATGTTTTGCCTAAGTGAAGCAAGTAGATTCAGCTTTTCATTTCCATTTCCACCGTGCGCAATTACACTTCTGTAAGAATATAATTTAGAAATTATTGTATCTGGATTAGGAGTCGTGAATCCTGACATTATCAAGTCAGTTTCTCCTTCAATTCTATTATTAAGTAGTATGATATTTCTTTTTAATTGTCTCGTAATTGAATCAATAGAATCATTTGCTGCTGGATTATGGCTTAATAGACTCTCCATGATTGCAAAATAACCTAGATGTTTCAACGGAGAAACATCCTTAATTGCGTCATTATCAATGAACATTTTAATTGCTTCAACAATATGTGAGTACTCGTTATCGTTAAATTGTTCGCGCAAGGCTACCAATTCACCTACATTGTCCCAATGCACAGATAAAGGTAATTGTGATGATCTTCCAAATCCAAAATACCCTCCCACTTGATCTGGATTGAACATTATTGATTTCGACCCACCTATATCACATAAGGTTGATTCAGCCCAAATATCATAACTAGACAACCTTAATGCTTCTTTTAACTTATTAAATTTGGGAATTCCGTCGCTCTTTGATTTAACAACTAAATACCTGAAATCATTAGGGGAAGTAAGTCGATTCATATGAGTCCTATTGTCTTCTACCACTATATTCATTTCCTGAAATGGTACAAAATCGAAGGAACCAATGATGTCCATAAAATGGCTTGATATCAGTTTAATATCTTCAGGATTTGGCTTATCAATAACCCAATCACATATTTCAATAGGTACTAAACTATTTGAATCTATATCATTATAAATGATCAGATAATTCTGTTCTTTGAGCTCAACTTGTCTATTCATCGTTTGTAATAATTACTAAATATAATAGAAGTAGATGAGTATAACACAATCTACGCTTCATGCCGGAAAGTGTTATATCCGAGAATCGGCACGAAAGCGTAGCTTTGAAACGTTAATATTACATATTCAAAGTGTTCGACTCTAGTTGCGGTAGGTTCACAAAAAGAAAAAGAGCATTTGACGCAAGTTGAATGCTCTTTTTCTTTTTGCACTCTTCTCTCGCCCTCACACTCACTCTGAACTCTTTTTCTTTAGTGCGAGTGTGAGGACTGAGAACGGGATTCGTATTCGAAGCTGAGATTCTATTTCCTCCCTCGAGGGAGGGTTAAGGAGGGTGGCAAACCTTAATCTTTCGAAAAGTCTTGATTTTATCCTGTTTTCCAAACATTCAAAGCGGTTCGAATCCCATTAGATTTTGAATAGATAAATTTGTTCTTCAGAAGAATCTGCTAAATTGATAATCTATAAAAGAATTAACAGTAGCAACAATTTCATACTAGACCAATGAAAAGAAAAGGAATTATTATTTTAATTAGTATTGGAGTAATCCTAATTGCCTTAGTGGGATATTTTACTTTCTCATTAAGAGACAAAGCAAGGGATGATAATGATAGACAACAATTCTTGAAAGTTATAGAAGTGAATAAGTTTATTATAAATAATTTAGACCAAGACTCGACTATTAATTTGGATTACTGGAATATTAAAAGGGCCATAAAATCCTACTCTGTCTACTTTGATCAGATTAAACTGAATAAAATTGAAAAAGTAGTTTCAAAATATGGATTAGAAGTTTGGGGAGATCCAACTAATGGGATATTATACACTTATAGCGCTAGAAGCTCTGGTCTATCTCCAAAATATAGAGTTTGTAAAGCATATCTTTACTACGAAGGTAACATCAAAACTTGTCCGAAATTAGACTGGTTCTTAGAGCTGAGATCAATAAGAAAAATAAGCAGATTCTGGTATCAAGTCGAATATGAGATTTAGAATATTCGAAATTATCCCTTGAGCTAGCGTGATCATTCCTGTTGGTTTATCTGCGCTAAGATGTTCGACTTTTATTTTTGCACTCTTCTCTCGCTCTCACACTCACTCTGAACTCTTTTTCTTTAGTGCGAGTGTGAGGACTGAGAGCGGGATCCGTGTTCGAAGCTGAGATTCGGCTACCCCCTATTGGAGCCTGCCTGTTTGCAGTCAGACAAGGGGGACCGAGGCCTGTTTTCAAGGAGCAATATAATTAATCAATACCCTTTCCCAAGTGTTCAACCCTAGTTGCAATAATCATTGAACCAAATCGGAAACTTTAAGGGCTTTTCTTTCATTTTTATTTGCCATCTGATGCTGTTTTAACTTATTTTTGACAGTCAAACCCCAGGTAAATCATGTTAAAACTTCAACTTCCCTGTCATCGTTTCCTGCTCACTTTTCTGTTAACCGGCTTGGTTTTTTCCTTGACAGCTCAAACAGAACGGGCGTTTTTTATGAAAATCGGCAACCATTATATTCTTACGAACGAAAAAGCGGAGCTGGTGTTTCCGGATGTGTTCGATGCGATCTACGAGACGACAGCCTACGACGATCTCGATACTTCCGGTCATGACAAAATGATCTCCTATAACAAGTTTCAGGAACTGATCGTGAAACGAGATGGGAAATTCGGGGTGTTCAAAGCAATGACTTATACAATCCCATGCGAATATGATTACCTCGATCGCCTTGGATATGTCCAGGAGGTGAAATACTATGCCAAGAAGAACGACCGTTGTGCTTTCCTCACCGCTGAAGGAAAAGAGGTGACCCCTTTTGTTTACGAGTCGATCGAACAAGTGCATAAAAACGGGCTGTTCCGGGTAAAACTAAACGGAAAATTCAAGCTGCTATACCTGGATTCACCTTTAACCGTGACCGATTACACACCTGCGGCTTACGATAGCATCCTGATCGAACAGAGCTACTTTATCTTGATGCAATCCGGTATGAAAAGCCTTTGCGTGTTTCTATCGTTCGATGAAAAAGGCCATTATCAGTGTCTTCCTGCTGCGAAATGCGAATACTACGTTGGCGAATCCGATTTGTTGCAGGTATTTCCGGGAAAAAATCTGGCGTCAAGTTACGATTTCGACCTGACATTTACCGAAAAGCGCACGCTGAAACCAAACGAATTGAGAGATGATTACCTACCTTTCGAAGATGAGCTGAATACAGACCTTGGGGAACAGACAAGCGAGCTATTGATGGATTTCCTGAAAACTATTGCTGATTCGGCGGGAACCGTTGTGACAAAACCAAGAACTCACACTCCGGAAGAGATTCGAAAAGAGATCCGGCACAGGATCAAAAACCAGTTGGAGCAGTATCGCGTTTCTTACAGTGATTTGGGCTATACACACAAGCACACTATGAATGATACCGTTTCAGGCGGAAAGCACGGCTGTATCATTACAACCAGGGATCCAAAATCGAAAACCATTTTAAAAACGGTCATTCCGCCTGTATATGACGAAGTTTTCTTCGAGCCCGGGAAGATCAATCATTTCATCCGGTACCGATCAGGCAGCAGTTACGGCATTCTCAACAGAGAGGGGCGTGCCATTTTCGACCGGGAATGGGAAAAAGTTGAGTTGCCCGACCAACACATGCCTTTCATCGTGACCTACTCGGGTTCCGAGTCGTTTGTGTATAAATACGACCAGTTACTGGGTTCCAAAGAGCTGATTTATACCGGAAAGTCTGGGTTTCGCTATAGAACAGGAAGCCATCGCGAAAACCAGCTCTTCATTTATCCGGACAAGAGCGAAACAAGCCGTCCGATTGGTTTTCTGAACAATTTCTATGAAACCACCTATATCAACGGGCAACGGAAAACGGAACAGAAAGCCGTTGTGCTTCCGCCAGTCTATGATTCGGTTGTGCGGCATCCGACTCTGAACAATTACTTCCTGCTTTACCAAAAAGGGAAAACGGGACTCATCACCTACGCAACACAAACAATATTGCCGGTGGTATACGATTCCTTAGTCTTCAACTATCTTTTTCCGCTGAAGATTAATACGGAGCACTACGATCACATGTCACAAACCTCCGAGTTCTTTCCGTCGATCTGTGCCTATAAAAACGATTCACTCTACTATTTCATACGCAACTGTGAAACAAAATACGGCGGCATGGACTGTAAGTTCACGCAAACTGCGGTACTGGATGCCTGTGTGAACAAGATCAGTGTTTCGCTCAACGGACTTTATTTCAAAGTCAGGCTACCCAATGGCGAATGGCAGATCTACAGCATTGATGGGAGCCGGTTATCATCGGCCAATTACAGCTACATTGCGGATTATGCATTCAAAACCAGAACGGGATTCTGGTATGTTCCGGCCGAAGATTTACAGCGCCGACCAGTAATGATAGGACAAAACGGAAAGGAATTCCGCGTGCCGGAATAGTGTTCTATACTTTTGTTCTTCAAAGCTGAATATGTCCATCAAATGGGAACTACAATCTGAAAAAAATTGATAAAAACATCAGATTCACAAAAGAAAAAGAGCATTTGACGCAAGTTGAATGCTCTTTTTCTTTTTGCACTCTTCTCTCGCTCTCACACTCACTCTGAACTCTTTTTCATGCTGAAACTTCTTTTCGGGAATTTTTAAATACTCCGCTGTTATCAGATCAAGGGGTAACCCCTGTACGCCCTTCATCGGAAATAACGGAACTTTGCCCCAAAAAGAAACCCTTTGAAAAAATCAACAAATATGAAAGCACACCTCAGCGCTGCCATACTATTCTCCGTATTGGGGATCTCCCCGGTCTTTGCACAAAACAATTTTGAGTTGGTAGGGCCTCCATCACCACCAATTGTGACCATCGATGAAATTCCGGCTGTAAGCCAGGGGGCCACGGCAATGGCAGACATTGATAACGATGGCGACCAGGATATCCTGCTCAGCGGTTTCAGTATCACCTCCCAGGTCATCTCGCGACTCTATGTCAACAATGGAATAGGTGGATATACCCTGAAGCCTTCCTCCTTCGACCAAATGTATAATGGAAGTATTCATTTTGCGGACGTCGATGGTGATAACGATATGGATGTCCTGATAACCGGCATGTCCAATCAGCGTATTGCCAAACTGTATTTGAACGACGGCCTCGGTAACTTCACACTTGATGCCGGCACTCCATTTCAGGGTGTTGTATACGGGTCTGCTGCAATTGCCGATGTAAACGGCGACAGTGCACCGGACATCCTTGTTTTCGGGAACAGCGCTTCGGGCATTAACACCTCTTTGTACCTGAATAATGGTACAGGTGGTTTTACGCTCGCTCCCGGCACACCCTTTGAAGGTGTTACTTACGGACAGGCCGCTTTCGCAGATACCGATGGGGATTCAGACCAGGACCTTGTTATTACCGGACTCACCCCTTCAAACGCTTCCAGCACACGTTACTACGTGAATGACGGCAACGGTATTTTTACCCCTGCACCCACCAACATCGCCAACGTACAAAGAGGGACAATTAATTTCGGTGACCTGGATGCCGACAACGATATGGACGCACTTATCACCGGAAACACCGGCACCGGTATTACTGCCCAAATGTACATGAACAATGGGGTAGGGACATTCACGCTGGTTGCAGGCACTCCATTTACTGCGGTACACCAGGGAAGTGTTGCTTTTGGTGATACAGACGGAGACGGCGATACGGACATCCTGCTTGCAGGTGGCGGCAACAGTAGTGTGCTCGCGCGATTGTACAGCAATAATGGGGCCGGCGATTTCTCGACCGTTGCCGGTACACTTTTCCAGGGAATCGCGATGGGAAATGCATTTCTACAAGACATTGACGGAGACAATGACCTCGACGCTTTCCTGATCGGAGGCAGCGGCAATTCCCCGTCGGCTACTTTTTATACCAATGATTCAGGTGTTTTTACGCCACTCATCAAATCCCCTTTTACAGGCGTTTTGGAGAGCACTTCAGCTTTTGCGGATATTGACGGCGATAACGATATGGATGTATTGATCAGCGGGGAAGACTTTAGCGGCAGTACTGTTGCCAGACTTTACACGAACGATGGGAATGGTAATTATACAATCGTTCCCGGCACACCGTTCGTGGGCGTATCCAGCGGGGCTATTGGATTCTCCGACACAGACAGTGACGGTGATATGGATGTGCTGATTACAGGATATCATATAAATCATTCCACTGCCAATCTATATACGAACAACGGTGCAGGTGTTTTCACACTTGTTGCTGGTACGCCATTCAGCCCGAATCAGCGAGGCAGCCTTGTTTTTTCAGATATCGACAACGATGGCGATGAAGATGTACTCCTGACAGGATACAATGGCTCTTACCAGTCCATAGCAGAGCTTTATGTGAATACTGCCGGTAACTTTACCCTTGTTGCAGGTACACCATTCATCGGATTATCATACTCAAAAGCTGCTTTTTCAGATCTGGACGGAGATAACGACCAGGACCTGATCATTAACGGGTACACCGGTTCTTTCCAACCGATCACACAGCAATTCAGTAATGACGGAACAGGTGTTTTCAGTGCCATTGCTAACAGTTCATTGCTCAATCTGGGGATGGGATCCATTGCTTTCGGAGATATCGACGGAGACAATGACATGGATCTCTTCCTGACAGGTGATGATAACACATATAACAAAAACAGTAAACTTTACAGCAATGATGGAAGTGGCGTATTCACAGAGCTTACTTCCGGTATAACTGCTTTCAATCAAAATAATTCGGCTTTCACGGATGTGGATAGCGATGGTGATCTTGACCTGCTTATTGCTGGTATCTCCAACGTACATGCTGTGATGCTCTACAAAAACAATGGAACAGGAATTTTTACAGAAGTCAGCGGAACCCCTTTCAAAGGCGTAGGTTTTGGCTCTCTGAGCATTGCTGACATTGACGGGAACGGTAAGCCTGATGTGCTTATCACAGGAGTAAACAACAACGAAGCACCAAGCGCTTTCCTTTACCGCAATATGAACTGCACACCAACGACAAGTATTGCCGTACACGAAGCCTGCAACGCATTCACCTGGATTGATGGTGTCAATTATACTTCCTCCACGTCGATGCCAACCTGGGTACTGACAAATGCGGAAGGGTGTGATTCGGTGGTAACATTAAACTTAACGATCACACAGCCAACAACAAGTACTGTTTCTGCTTCCGCATGTAATTCGTACGACTGGCACGGAACAACGTATATAAATTCGGGAGCTTACTCCTGGACGGGAACGAACGCGGCAGGCTGTGATTCGGTAGTAACATTGAACTTAACGATCACACAGCCGACGACCGGCACTGTTTCCGCTTCTTCATGTAATTCGTACGACTGGCACGGAACAACGTATACAAATTCGGGAGCTTATACCTGGACAGGAACAAACACGGCAGGCTGCGATTCGGTAGTAACATTGAACTTAACAATTATGCAGTCAACAACGGGTACTGTTTCCGCTTCTGCATGTAATTCGTACGACTGGCACGGAACAACGTATACGACTTCGGGAGCTTACTCCTGGATGGGAACGAACGCGGCAGGCTGTGATTCCTTGGTAACATTGAACTTAACGATCAACCAACCTACAAGTTCATCAGTGAGTGCTACTGCTTGCGGACAATATACCTGGTCATTGAACAGTCAAACGTATACAGTTTCAGGAGCGTATACACATGTGATCCCAAATTCAAACAATTGTGATTCGACAGTTACCCTGAATTTGACCATCAATCAGGTCGATGCGACTGTTTCTGTCAATGGAATTACCCTTACAGCCAATCAGTCCGGTGCAACTTACCAGTGGATTGACTGCGATAATGGGAATGCGGCTATTTCTGGAGCAACTGCCCAATCGTTTACACCATCAGGCAATGGAAGCTATGCCGTGTTGGTTACAGCCAACGGTTGTACGGAAACTTCTGACTGCGAACCGGTAAGCTCGGTTGGAATAGAGTCCCTGGAAACAGTTTCCTGGAATATTTATCCAAACCCAAACAATGGTGTGTTTACGATTACTTCATCGCAGGATTTGAGCGGTGCTGCTATTGACATTTATTCATCAACGGGCCAATTAGTCTATCAAACAGTATTATTCGGCAACGAAGCTGCCATTAATCTCAGCGGGCACCCGAATGGAATGTACCTTGTAAAGATCAACAATTACAACAATTATAGAATTGTGGTAACGAAATAAACGAAGGCAATCAAAAAGAAAAAGTGTCACTGTCGTGACACTTTTTCTTTTTCATCAATACTCACTCTGAGCTTTCCAAAGGCAACATGAGGATCACGGTTTAATCAATTTAATTGATATCATTTCTCAGATAGCGATGCCAATACGTTTTCCAAATTCTTCATTGATAGTTTATATCCTTCCGTGAAGCCCATTTCGATCATCTTCTCCATGCGTTCAAGAGATTCGTTATAAATGGTAATATTCACTTTTGTCTTCCCGTTTTGTTCGCTAAACGTATAATCCCAATCAGAACCCGGCAATTCAGGGTTTTCGTCTTTGTCGGCAAATGCATTGAATAGTTTGAAATTGGTTTTTGGACTAATGGAAGTGTATTTCTGAATTGCCCAGCGCTCTTGTCCTTCCGGACTTACCATTGCATAAAATCTCCGGCCGCCAACTTTAAAATCCATAAACTTGGTTTTTGACGTCCAAGGCTTTGGTGCCACCCATTGGTCAAGAATTTCAGCTTTGGTAAATGCATCCCATACCAACGGCAGATCCGCATCAAATTCTCTTGTAATAAATACCGTTTTTGCTGCTTTGTCAACGGTAAAATCAAATAGTAAATCGTCTTTCATCTTTTTCCAATATTAATTACGCAACCTATAGGTTGCAAATATATGTGCAACTTTTGGGTTGCGCAAATTTATTTTCAATTAAGAATGAGTCCCAAGGTTATCGGGAGAGAATGAGGAAAGATTACATGATCTACTCCGTAAAGCAGAAGAAATACTTTAGGAATAGCTGCTATGGTAACGAGCTATTGCCCACAAAGGAAAAATATTTCGGTAAGAAGTATACGATATCGAGCAGTTCCCGTTAAACACTCCGGAAGTTCCCTCCTGAGGAAAATCACCGCTTGATTCCTGGCGGGAAAGGATAAATTCAATCCCTTTTTCGATGGCAGCTTTGTCAGGATGTTTTGCTTTCATTAAAGCAAGGAGTGCCCAGGCCGTATTGATTACCTGTCCATCTTTGTGCTCAACGTACTGATGCTTCACACAAGATTCAAAGGATTCTCCCCAGCTACCATCCGCACGTTGCTTACTCAACAAAAAATCACATGCTTTTTGAATCTCCGGTGACGGCGTATTGTTTTCGTAATTTTTATAACCGGCAGTTAATAAACCTTCCATCCCGAACCAGGTTCCATAGGTGTAACACACACCCCAACAGCCATACCATGAACCGTCCTGATCCTGCTTTGACTGTAAAAATTTACCTCCACGGTCAAGTGCAGTTTTTATATCTTCTCTGCGATATCCATGATGTTTTGTGAATTCCTTTAATCCCAGCATTGTAGCGGAAGAACATTCCGTATAGGTCTCTTCAGTCATGATGTTCTCGAATAACAGAGCAGGATTTAATACCTCAATCCATTTCGGAGCTCTTTGTTTTTCATAAGAAGCCCAGCCTCCGTCTTTATTCTGCATAAACAGCAACCAATCAACAGCAGGTTTTAAACGCTCCAGATCGATCTGGTTTTGCTTTTTGATGTGTTCTTTATCGTTATACAAAATAGCAGTCTTCATTCCTTCCGAGGTACAATCCGTTATCGCCCAACCGTGATCAATGGTTGAAAAAGGCCAGCACCCAAGCGTTACATCTCCCCAGTATTTTGTATAATCCTTCGGATTACGGTCAATTTGTGTATTATCGACAAAGTGATAAATTTTCTCTGCCATTTCCGGAAAACTGGTTTCCATATTTGCTTCAATTAAAGCCTGGCCGGCAAATGCGGTATCCCATAATTGAGATCCGTTATAACCTCCCATTTTAGCGCCGTCTTCGGCAACCCACAAATAATCCTTCCAGCGGTTAACGTGACTTTTAAATTGTTCGGAATCTTTTCCGTAATTGTGCCAAACACAAATAGAATTGATTGCCTGGCTTACAGGACCAATATTGATATACCGCGTATAGGTGTCTTCATAGTCAATGTAATCTTCCACATATTTGAGGGCTTTTTTTCTAAACCAATGCGAGTGAATGCGCTCATATGCGTTGGTAATTTTACTCAAACGGAGATACCATTTATTAACCGGATGAAAAATATCCGTTTCACAAGCTTCGCGGCGTGCTTTTTTCCAATTAATGGAATTATATTCTGTTGTATACAGTTCTTTTCTTAACTCTTCTACCAACGGTGTTAATTCTGCCTTCACTTTCTTGCCGAAGCAATAGGACATCGGTAGAAAAATCATTCGGTTATGACACCAGTATTTTCCGGGATGAAAAGGCACCCATTTCGGGAATTTCCACATTTCAGGCAAAAGAGCATCATTTCCTTTCCAATCATAGACGTTCAGAACCGATAAGTAGAACTTACCCCATTGCGGAACTTTAGTTGCACCACCATGGCTTAAAATCCAATCCTGAGCTCGTTTCATCTCCGGATTTGAAAGATCTTCTCCCAAAATGCGCAGGGTCACATATTGCATTACCGTTCCGAACATGGTTGAATGTCCTTCGATATGTACTCCCCAACCACCGTCTTCGTTTTGATGATTCCATAAATGGCGCTTCATTAAAACCTGCATTGGTTTTTCAAAAGGTGTTCCGGTAATGTAGGACGCTATGATTAATCCGGGAATCAGGAAAAGCGGACCTCCGTAATCGCCCGCCCAATTTCCATCCGGTTCCTGCAATGTTTCGTAAAACGAAAAACCATTCAATAAGCTGATTTGTGCTCTCTCTTTGAGTGAAAGTGAATCAGCGGCGGCGGATGGAATAATCTTTGGTTCGCCAACTTGTTTATTGCGTAAATAACGAAGTACGCGGTCACCGGAGTTCGGATTGATTTTCTTATCAAAAAGAAATGCACGATCAAGTCCCTCTAAAAAAGCGATGCCTTCGGGCTTATCCCAGTCTGCTTCGGATTGAATAATTCCTTTTAAATCGTCAGGAATTTCAAATTGCCAGGATTGTTGTCCGTTTTTTGAAGAGAACTTCCACGTGTCCCAAAAATAAGAGGGGGCTTTTTGATCGAAATTCATGGTGTATCAAGTTGTTCTGCGGAGCATAATTTCACCCAACTCAATCATTTTTCGTTTATCTTCTTCAGAAAGACCGGAAGACATAATAGCTTCTACAGATTTATCATGCAATTCTTCCATTTTATCCAAAGCAATTTTACCTACTCCAATTTCTTTGAAAACAGTTTGGAATCCACTGATTTTCGCTTCTTCGTCTTTTTCCTCAAACAGTTCCGATATACGCGCTTTTTGATCAGCATTCGCATGTTGCATCGCATTGATTAACAAGAAGGTCTTTTTATTTAGTAAGATATCCCCTCCGATTCGTTTTCCAAAGGTATCATCACCGAATGTATCCAGGTAATCATCCATAATTTGGAATGCCAGGCCGGAGTAAAGACCAAAATCGTATAGTTTTTTCTGATCTTCAGCTGAAGCATCACCCAGAATAGCGCCGATCTCACAAGCACAACCAAACAGAACAGATGTTTTCAGGCGAATCATGTTCATGTATTCTTCCACAGTTACAATTTCCTGGGTTTCAAATTCCATGTCATATTGCTGTCCTTCCATCACTTCCTGAGCCATTTTCAGGAAACTTTTTATCAGAACTGCAGACTTCGCTTCATTTCCTTTGATCAATAAACCAATGGAATGCGGTAACATGGCATCTCCGGTTACAATGGCTTTATCTACCCCGTATTTTTCATGGACAGTAATTTTCCCTCTGCGCAAGGTAGCTTTATCCATTATATCGTCGTGTACCAGTGTGAAATTGTGGAATACTTCAATTGAAATTGCGGCACACATAGCCTCTTCAGTACTTACACCAAATCCCTGAGCAGCCATTAACACCATGATAGGACGCAAACGCTTGCCTTCCAATGTCATGATATGGTACGTGGAATCAGATAAATTACTTGGGAAACCTTCCAATGCTTCTGTTTCCAAAAACTGGATAATTGCTTTTCTCTGGATTTCCAAATCCTGTTTTAATGTTGTTGCAGTTGCTGTCATAATTTAAAATCTATAGAAAACTTCTAAGTCTTCGTCTTTTAATAATTGCTGTGTTTTTTCCCAGTTTTGAGTAAATCCGATCATGAATCCACCGCCACCGGCTCCACAAATCTTTAAGTAATAGTCTTTCGTGTCCAGGCCTTGCTTAACAATACCCTGGTATTTTTCCGGAATCAGGTAATCCATTTCGTCCAATTGAAACCGGACTAATTTTTCCAGGTTCTGATAAAAGCTTTCGGTATCTCCTTTCAGGAAATCATTAATCCCGGCATTCGTATATTCAATGAATTTAGTTTCCAGTTTTTGCTGAAATTCTTCTTTCTTACACGCATTATTAAATTGCTGAATCAGTTTCTCGGAATTCCTGGCTATGCGGGTATTCAATAAAAACAGTACGTTCTTGCCGGTTTCATTGTAAACAGGAATATCCACTTTTACAATTTCCTTGTTGGCTTTTAACAATAATGGTTTATTGATCAGGATACTCAATGGATCGATCCCCGAGCTCTTTCCGTGAAAATGTCCTTCCAAAGCACCCAAGCAGCTTTTTAAGCTTTGAATGCGATCCATTGTCAAATTCTTCAATTCATCTTTGAAATCACCGGCTTTTTCCAGGTAACGCAGGAATATTGCGGCAACAAGTGCACCTGAGCTTCCCAAGCCAAAACCTTGCGGAATATCACTTCTAAAAAACAAGCCTTTGTCCAATTCCCGGGATAGTTCGCTGACATTCAGTTTGAATGTTTCATCCGTGTGATTTTCTAAAATATGTTTGAAGAATTCCCTGATACCTTTGTTTGACAATACTGCAATTGCGCTTTCTTCTGCATTTGCAGGATAGCACAATCCACCGGAAAATTTACTGAATGGAATTGTCAGGGCCATACCGTTGTGTAAAACACCGTATTCTCCAAACACAAGAATTTTTGAATTAACTCTTTCCATCTGTTAGTTATTCATTTTTGTTGGACCAGCTCCTTCTTCATCGAAGATGACCTTTTTATATGTATCGCGCAAATCGTTATTGATAAACTCCTCTACCTGCACTTCATACGCTTTCGGATAAAGAACGTGAACATTCGGACCTGCGTCCAACGTAAAACATACGGGAACTTTACTTTCCTTGCGGAATTCCATCAATCTTTCAATGGCTGTAATTGTTCCCGGTTTAACCAATAAATAATAATCCATAGACGTCATCATCATTGCATGTAATGTCAATGCTTCCGATTCGCACATTTGGATAAATGCATCCATGTCTCCGGACTTTAGAATCTCAACCAATTCAGCTGTACGTTCATTTGCCTGTTTGAAACGGTTTTCCGCATACGGATGATTATTCATCAACGAGTGACCGACAGAACTGGATACTTTCTTGGGCTCATCTTCGATGATCAGAATTGCATCTTTCATGTTCCGAAACACCGGATGTACATCTTTAACTTCAATCGCATGCTGGTTCGAAGAGTTTTGGATTTTATCGTTCTCTCCCCATAAAGCAAATCCCGGGAACATACTGCGCGATGCACTCCCACTTCCCAATCGGGCTAAATTACTTGCCTCTTTGTAAAAAGTTTCATCTTTTTCTTTTCCCTGTAAGCTATAGGTAATATCCAAAAGCGCCAAGGAAATTGCACCGAATGCGGATGCAGAAGAAGCGATTCCTGCTGAATGCGGGAAACTATTAGACGATTGGATCGTAATCGCTTTTTCATCGATAAACGGGAAGAATTCACGATTATCGTTTAAAAATTTAGCTACACGCTGACTGAATTGCTCATTTATTTTCCCTTCGAAATAGTAGGATAATTGAACTACTTCATCCGATGTTTTTTCTGACAATTCAGCTTCGACTTTTGTAAATGAATTTGACAGCGTCAAACTTAACGAAGAATTACAAGGTATTTGAGTTCCTTTTTTTCCCCAGTATTTAACAATAGCAATATTAGACGGGCAGCTCCACGTTACTTTTACTTTATTCATCAGTTCCTTGTCTGTTTCCATTTATTTTATGAATTCTTGATAGGTAAATAATACATCATACCCTTTTTCCCCGAAGTAGCTTTTTGCTGTTTTGAGATCTCTGTATGTTGCAAGAAAAAAATCTCCTCCCCAGGCACCCAGCGATTTGATACTATAGGCGTAATCGTCAAATAAACGCTGTTTTAATTTAACTGTCCCTATAATCGAAGAAATTAACTCTTCAGAAAGATCCAATTGCTGCTCAAACACCTCGATTTTATCCGTTTGCAAGGCAGATGCGATAATTGTATTCATTGTATCAACCTGATGCTGAGCAACGTTTGATTTTTTAAAACGCTTAATTTCTTCCCGGGAGTTTTGCTTATTTCCCAGATAAATAAACAGCAATTTGTCTGTTATCAATTCCGGGAGATGTACTTCCTTTTTAACTTTGCCATTTGCATATATAATCGGAGCTTTTGCTGTTGCACAAGCAACATCGTAACCTGATCCGCCGAAAGATACATCCAGTAGCTTCCTGGTTTCCACACCTGACCATTGGCTCAATAAGCTGATCAATGTAGAGCTGGAACCAAGACCCCAATTTAATTCAAAATTTGCTTCTGCCCTGAATTTCTGACTGAAATCCAGATCGGGTTTTTCTGTTCGTATCACAACGAACAATTGCTTCAAAATTTCTGCTACCTCTTCATTATTGGTATCCCGGATAGTGAAATCACTGTCCATAGAAACAGAAAACCACATTCCGTGTTTGGAATAACTTTCCCAGATGAGTTCATCAGACTTGGTTACCGAAAGCGTTTGTCCGAATTTTAATGGAAAAGCCAGGCAGTCTGATCCATTCAGAACCAGGTATTCACCAAAAAGCATCAGTTTCCCTGATGCCTTATAGGTCCTTATTGTATTTTCCGTAACTGTCAATCAAACTAATTGAAGAGATTCAACATAGGTGCGAACTGCAGATACAGAGACGTTTTTGTCCTTGAAGTAAGCTACTATCTTATCGCGGTCCTCCTTTTTTACTTCCAATTGATTCATGATATTGAACAAGTGCATTTTCATGTGTCCCTGTTGAATTCCAGTTGTCGTCAATGATTTAACCGCTCCAAAATTGTTAGCCAATCCTGCTGCTGCAGCTATACCCATCAATTCTCTTGCATTCGGAAAGTCCAAAAGTTCATGAGACAGCTTCACCAGCGGGTGTAAGTTCGTCAATCCGCCAACCACTCCCATTGCAATGGGCAAAGTCAGTTCAAAACGGAAGATATCATTCTCAATCGTACAATTCGTTAAAGAAGAATACGTGCCATTCATACTTGCATAAGCATGACCGCAGGCTTCAACAGCTCTAAAGTCATTTCCTGTTGCCAATACGACTGCATCGACTCCGTTGTAAATCCCTTTGTTGTGTGTTGTTGCACGATAAGGATCTACCTGTGCAATTCTTACGGCTGTATGGAATTTCTTTGCGAACTCTTTCCCGGAAATACCAGGAACAATTCCATCCAGGTTTTTTACATTCGTTTCCACCCAACACTTAACCACACAATTCGGTGTAAGATTAGATAGAATTGACATAATGATCTCCAAGCCATCCTTTTTCAAGTCTGCTTGCTTTTGGTGCCAGTTTCTAAATATTTCAGCGAACCTTTCCAGGCAGGAGTTTACGAAATTTGCACCCATTGAATCTATTGTTTCAAAGGTGACAAATAATTGCATCAATCCCGGTTCTTTATCCGAAAGATCCTTTAACACGATATCCTTGATACCACCTCCACGCTTGCGCATATTTACAGTAATATCTTCCGAACCGTCCAGGAGAAGCTGTTTCAATTCATCAAAACGACCGGTAAGTTTTTCTATATCATCGTGCCATAAGAAATGAACCTGTCCTACTTTCTCGGTATCAACGATCTCTGTGTGGAACCCGCCCAAAGCATACCAGAATTTGGCGCTTTTTGAAGCAGCAGCAACCACAGAGCTTTCTTCAATTACCATTGGAACGGCAAATGTCTTTCCGTTGATCAAAAAGTTTGGAGCAATGCTATAAGGTAAATGGAAATTTGATATTGTATTTTCACTAAACTCGTTAATCACTTCCTGCACGGCAGGGTCCGGATGATCAAAGCTTTTAAAAGTTTCCATTGTTTTCTCAGGAGACTTAAAAAATTTTGTGATCGCTTCCAACTTCCCCTGCTTGTTCTTTTTAGAGAACCCTTCTATTAGTATTTCCATTATCTTATTTTTAGAAATTTTTGAGCCATTAGTAATCCTTTTATTTGTGTTTCAGCAAATGTATCCAAGGCTTCCTGAGATTCATTTGCGTATTTTAAGAATGGTGCTGCCTGACCATAAACTGCTGGAATATTGGCTTTTGAGGTTAAATAATAACCATCCAGAAAGTTTTTTATCCCACCACTTATAATGACATTATTACACTTACGTTCGGATCCCAGTTCCCGGATTGATGTATTTAAAAAATCTACCATTTCGTAAGCAGAATGCCCCAGGGCAATCACGTCTTCGTAATGAGCTTTCATTGGCTCGTTACGCAATAACTCCAATTTTGAAAAATTTGTTCCGCCATTTGCAGCAAAGTCGATTGCCAAAACGGGTAATTTCAGTAATTCTCTCATGCTTTCAGGACCAAAGCCCTGTCCAACTTCCTTCACAATAATATTTGTGTCAATTTCATTCAACAACTGTTTAATTGTGACAAGCGGGGAACGCTGAATTAAATCGCCTTCCGGCTGCAGCCATTCCTGTAAAGGATTAACGTGTACAATCAAGCCATCCGCATCCAGCTTTTCTACCAGTGCTTTTAACTTGGAAGCCTGACCTTTATCTATCAGACGTTCAATCTGAGCAATTCCCACATTGGCATAGAGAGGAGACTCATCACCCAGGATCGGGCGCAGGTTAAAATCATCAAAATAGGTATTGTCTTCCAAAATAATCCGGCAAGAACCCAAGCCCATGCCAAAACCATATTTTCCTGCGGTTTTTGCCAACATTTTATTGATCGGACCTGCAGCAGACGTACCACCTGTCATACTTGAAATCCAGACAGGATAACGCATTGTTTTTTCTCCCAACCGAATAGACAAGTCCGATTGTTCAGGGTGTCCCTCTAACATCGGTTCGTAATAAAAACGACCATCCGATAAGGCACTTTGCGCGGCAAAAGCCAAATCCAAATGATTCTGTTTCCTTAAGTCTGCTGCTTCAAGCGATTCGTGTTCAATTTTTTCCATCAGATCATTGCCGGAACTCCTTCATCCTTTAATATGGGACGAATAATTCTGGTTGCATTTTTATATAAACGTATTTGTTTTGCAGGCTTTGTAATAAAATGTATCGGGTGCTGCATCGCCACTTTAAAAAAGTGCTTCAACAGAAATTGTTTGTTTTTGTTTATTCCCGACAGGATGGCAAGCGGGCCATTAGCCTGTTCTCCACCCTTCTGCAAATATTCAAAGCATGCTTCCTTTAATTCATCATTTGTAAACACTTCATACAAAGCGTTTGCCAAAATGTTGATTGTTTCAACATTCTTGCCTCTGTTCTTATAATATTCATTAACGGCGGATTCCAGTTTCGTTTCATTTTGAAAATCAATTCCTGTTAATTCGCCATTTAGGCAAAGAATATCCGAAAAAGTTGCAGTCATTCCACCACCGGTAAGGGGATGTCTCATGTTCAATGAATCACCCAAAAGTGCAGCACCTTTCATACGGAATGCCTGACCTTTCATCGAGTGATTCGGCATAACCTTTAACTGGTCTTCGTCCATTGCCTTTAAAAAGGACTGAACCATTTCTTCAGGCAATATTTTCACCACACTTTCTTTCAATCGTTCAATTGACTCTTTACCCATTTTGGGAGCTTTTCCACCAGGATAGTCAATCAAGATCCGATAAGCGTTGGTGTGGATCGGGTAAACCAGAACCGGGAAATCACCGGTAACGATCATGTGGCCATAAGAAGGAAACTCCAGTTCCAAATCTTTCAGGACCAATCCCATGAAATAAGAAGTTACCTTCTTGTTTACTTTACTCAACTTATCGCGCAGTACGGACATCGGTCCATCACACACAATTGTAAGCTTTGCGTATTGTGAAACCTCCGTTCCGTCTTCCTGTGTGTAACTTACACCGATGATCGTATTATTGTTTTCAAGGATTTGGGTAACATTTCCCTGAACCAAGGTGATGTTCTCTCTTCGTTCAAGCTCTTTCCGGATATTTGTCAGAAACTTCCCGTTTCTCAGACCAAGACCTTTAATTCCTTTTTGAACTTCATCATACTTGATAGTGAAACGTTCGTTCCCCTTAATCAAATTATAGCCATTGACTTCCTGAGCGTCGATACCTTCCAGTAAATGACCAAGTTTCATTTCATTTAGAGCCTGGATTCCTCCGGGCTGCATTAATTCACCGATAATTCTATCGGGTTCGGAAAGGTCGCGTTCCACAACCAATATCCGGGTGCTGGGAGGTTGGGAAGCAGCAAAAACTCCTCCGGCAACTCCGGCACCTATAACTATGATATCAAATTCACCTGTGCTCATTTTTGAATTTCGGTTAGTATTGATTTAATTTTACCTGTATCATCTTTTTTCTCCAAACTCTTCAGAATAGAGATAAATTCTTTTTTTGTACTGTTAAAATCCTGAATCGAAATAAAGTATTTAGCCGTTTTTCCTTTTCTGATCTTAACGTTTTCGTGCAATACCCTGGGATTATTGTAAAGTTCTTTCAAGGTTGCAATAGCCATTAATTGCGGTATGGCGCAAAAGCGGAAAATTTTCTGATTGTCCAGGCATTCCAAAAATTCCAGGCAGGCAGGAACATGCCCAAGTGCATTCAATACAACTTCATTCAATGCAGCAAGCCCGTTTTTTTCATCCGCCTGCAATTCAATTAATGTATTCGCTTTATTTTTCCAGGATTCCTCCGGCCAGAAAATACGTCCCTGTTCCAGATCCTCTGCAAAATCACGAATGATATTTGTTTTTTGAAGGAACAATCCCATTTCATTGCTGAGGCTTTTGTCAGAAAGCTTTGCACTCGTCTCTAATTTCGAGGCAAGGAACAACCTGCTCAAGCCAATTCCAACCAATCCGGCAACGTAATAGCAGTAATCGTCCCAGTCTTCATAACTTTCAACGTTTTTATGCGCATACTTGTTCATCCCGATTGCCATTTCATTGGTTATATCGGTAATAACCTCTTTGTATTCCGGTCCGAGTTTTTGATATTCGCGAATTACTTTATCAAAATGAAGCATTAAATCCCGGTAGTCCTGGGTATCTCCAACATTTTCAAGAGTGAATTCTTCTTTGTTTATTCGGTCTGCGAAGGTAAGCAGCATGTCTTTCTTGACAGAATTGTCGATGTTCATATCATCTTCAATGGTATCAAGGCCCCTTAAAACCAGGTAAAACAAACAAACAGGGTTTTTCAGATCTTCCGGCAACTGCTGAATTACAACAGCAAAAGAACGGGAAACCTTTTTAAGTGCTTCATAGCAATAACTTAAATCATCTGTGGATTGCGATAAATCTGTCAAGCGATACTCTGAAGGGCGGAATTGCTTGAATTCTTTCTTCATTTGCATTAGATAAACCAACTCAGATACATGAAAGGAATAATATGTCACCCTTCTAATCATTATTTTTCCGGTTTTGTAAGGCCCAAAAGTACGTACATTTTATAGATCTGTCCTAATTTTTATTGTTCAAAAAATAACGTTGTAGTCCTTATGCACACACAGATTTTTTAAAATAGGCAATAGTAAAGCAGGCATCAGGCAATAGTTTATCAGATGTTCAGTCTCGATAGCTATCGGGATACGAAGTGGTAATAGTGAATAGGCATTAGGAGTTAGTGGTTAGGATTTAATTATCTTTTTCTCTCACGGAGGAGCACAGAGGGTCGCAGAGGTTTTATAATAGTCAATAGTGAGCAGGCATCAGGCAATAGTTTATTAGATATTAAGACTAAAGACTGTGGACGTGAGACCAAAAACGGAAATGGGCACGAGCCAGAGCCTCGCGCCAACGAAGAGGGTTAGTTGTAACGGTTAAATATCTCTTACATGTGTTAAATCTATATACAAACGTAACTATATCTATGCTTCATTTATGCTATATTATAACTTTAAGCTTACCTTAATTATGCAGTTGAAGAGCGATATGCCTGCTAAAAAAATGCGGATTTGAAGTAACAATGTAAACTTTTGGACGTTTTAGCCATAACCAACATTATTCATTATGGCACATCAGGCAGGACCACTCCGGTTAAAAGGCCAATTGGGCGGCCTTTCATTTTATCATCACAGACAGTATGGTTATCTTGTTCGCCAGAAGGGCGGACCGGACAAAGAACTTGTAGCTACAAGCCCTCAATTTGCCCGAACGCGTGAAAATGCTGCTGAATTCTCTATTGCAGCTGCTGCGGGAAGGCTTATCCGGCAAGCTGCCAGGTCATTAAGCGGACTAAGAGGAGATTCAAACGTTTCCCAACGACTGACCGGCCTCCTTATCCGGATGGGAAAAACCGATCTGACAAGTATCCGCGGAATGCGGAATCCTGCAATAGTATTCAACAACTCTGATTCACGGGCACTCTTACAATCATTTGCATTTTTTGCTGGCAGACCACTTAGCGGCATTTATAGTGGCAGGATTACCTGTGATATTGCTGCGGGATCGATTGTACTTGTGAATGACACGAGCGGGACGCCCGCGCCAGCAAACGAATTTTTCCGTGCACCAAAAGGAGCTACGCATGTACAGATCAAGGCTGCTATCGCTACATTAGATTTTGACAAGCGGCGGTATCATGTCTTTCCAGCGCCGAGTTATACTACTTACCTGGAGAACACGCTATCACCAATTAGTTTTACCTGTGAACTGACAACAGCGGATAGCGGTTTCCGAATTGGGATTGTGGCAATTGAATTCTTACAAGAAAAGAATGGAGAGTTATATGGGCTGGCTGATGGGATGAGTTTGGGGATTGTGGGGTAGGGCACGAGCGGATCCCGAAGTGTCGGGACAGGCTGCTCGCGCCAGCGGTGTCTGACGAATGTTCTAATTTTATTGGCGCAGGGTCAGGAGACCGCTGAGCAGCGAGGAGCGAGTTCTTATAGCTAGCGGGAAGAGAGCACTACTTCGTTCTTACGAACTCCGTAGTGTGAAAGAGAAATAGAATGAAGAGGGGCTGTCATAAAATGATCCAGATCCTCGAATGAATAACAGGCAATAGTGAGCAGGCAACAGGCACTAGTTGTTTAATACATAATTCATTCCGAAGCTGCAAAGAACTGAGTAAAATGATTATCAGGACTCTCAGAGCTTAAAAGTAGGGATAAATTCCATGAACCCAAAAATGAAAAGCGCAGGATTAAATCCTGCGCCTGAAATCAAAAATATTATTTTTCTATTATTGAAGACGTTATCTTAAATATGCCTCCGTCATCTTTGATAATTGCATTATTAAATTCACATGAAAATATGCTACAAACCTCTCCACGATAGACGTGTTTTGGTTTGAACACAATATTTCGCACTGAAAATGAGGTTGATATCCCATTAGAAAATAAGAGGAGTTTATACTCGTTTTTATATAAAAAGGTGTCATAAATTTGTATTCTATTGGCCTCCTCATTTTTGAATAAATTTGCGTCCACCTCTTTTGTATTATTTTTAATGCAGCTTGCTGAATCAATTTGGAGGTTTTTCGGAAAGTTAAAGCCTACTCCAAGCCCTGATACAGAATCACAAGATACAGGAAATTTGAAATCATAAGACTCATTTTCTGAACCTTCTTTTCCCCCTTCAGAAACACATCCAAGAATGCTAAATAGTACTAAAACAAACCCTGTCAGATTTATGAAAATCCTCCTCATTTTCTTACGGTTTTTTCCCCCAAACAGCTCCATCATATAAATTTCTAAATTGTTCTATTGTTAACTCAACAGGATACTCCTTACCCCAAGATTGGACACTAAATCTAACTATATTTCCTTCTTGTGTAAAATTACCCATAAAAGTTACAACGTGATTTCCGGCTTGTGCAGTAGTAGGCTTCTCACCTTGAATCATACTCGCATTAATAGCTAAGATTATTTCATAACCTTTATTATGCATGCTGGTCAAACTGGTTAATACCCTTACAGGATCCATTGAAGCACGCTGTGATAGTGAGTAAGTTCTTTTAGACACTGTCAATCCAAGCATATTTTCCATCAAATATTCAATTTCCGGATAATAATTATCTGTTTCTGAATATTGACCATATCCCATTCCTAAAAAGTTTTCTGGTTTCCCTAATTGATGATTCATCGAATTTTGAATGGAGCTAAGTAACATCCAATCTGCATCGAGTTCCCTTCCCGCCTCTGTTCCTGCTTCAAAATTACGCCCTACTCTATTATGATTTTCGTCTTCTTGACTTTTTGAAGAACTTGAACCACCGCTAGGGTTTTGCTTTTGAAGATATTGACTTGGTGATATCTTGAAATCATTAATTTGAGTACTACCATTGAAGAAAAGGCTGTGACTAACCTGAAGAATTCTTTTATCAGATTCATTTTTAAGCCAGATATAAGTTACAGCTGCAATGACACAAGTTCCTGCTCCAGCTTGATTAATTTTTATGGGATCAGCGAGTAAATCTCTTAAAGATTTTTCCACTTGATCTGCATTCGCATTTTTAAATTCCAATCCTTCCAGCTCTACACCATCAATCACCCTGTTTTCAGAGAATGCATAGACAGAATTATGTGGATAACTTGGTGCTAATGGATCTATTGCGAAGAATCTTCCGATACGCGAATCGTGCATACGGTATTCGTAGTTCAATGAATTTCCCTGCCCTTTGATCTCATTATCCATTTCCTGATCCTGGAAACCATAGCGGTAGTCTTCACCACCATATCTTCCGGTTTGTTGCGTACCAAACGGATCATAATCCGAGTAGGTTAGCACTGTCGATATATAATAATCCGTAATCTTATCCGGAGTGGAAGAGGTTTTCGCTCCTGTAGACAAATTATAAAACCCATCATCAACACCCCATTTACGGTCAGAGATAGTTGCAAGTACATTCCCTAAATGATTCTTTAATTCATATCGCTTCGTTCCTACCACCGTAGAACCTTTAGATGTACCATAACCTAACTGACGTGCCATATGTGTTCCCGTTGTCAAGGTATTGTTAAGTGCCACACCACCTGAAGTACTACCCGTATAAACAGATAGGGTTTGATTTAACCAGTTTCCTGGCTGGCCAAACGCAAGGTCAATATAAACTGTTCCTGCCGCATTTTTATCATACCACAAAGAAGCGCTTATATCTGTAGTAACGGTTTTGGAATTTATTGCATTCATTAAACCGTTAAGATTTACATCCAAAGTTGAGGCCGTATTCCACGGATACGGATCATTCAACAACGTACTTCCAATACGATATTGAACATATGTTATTCCTGAAGCTGCATAAGTAGTTAAAGTTGTACGCAACAACGCTGAAGCACGATTATCAGAGCTTGTAAATGGAACATTTGGATTGGTACTTAAAGTCTGATCTACAATTTGAGTACCTAATCTTGTTGCACCATACAAATGAAAATCTTCCAACATCATAGCAGTATTATTCAATCCTGTTGAGGCAAAAGTAGTTGCTACATCGCCAGCTTGAGTATAAGTTGCCAATAGGTTGCCACCAGCGTCTAAAGAGTAATAAGTTGTTTTAATCGCTGCTGTATTGATTGTTCCATTTGCATTCTTGGGTTTCACAATCTTTACGATACGTTGTCCACTGGAATTATAACGAAACTCTAAATCAGGTTTGGTACTTGCAGAAGTACGAACGATCTTTGATACTTTATTCAAAACATTCCAAACAATGGTTTCAATTTGTTCCTGTTTGTCTTTTATTAAACGGCCTGATGCATCATATACATAATTATTTCCAAGTGCCGGATGGTTGATATTTGCTCCTGTAACCAAGGAACCCATGTCATCCACATCATCTGTAAAAGTTCCTGAAACAACTGCATCATCCAAATGGTACAGGCGGTTTTCAACCAATTCTGTTCCGGACATATTGTAACCATGAGCTAGCTGATCTATCCAATTTCCAGCATCATTTCTACGATTAAAGTTCGTAATGTTTCCATTCAGATCATAGCTATAACTACTAAAATGTGCATTAGTCGTAACAGCACCAGTCCAACTATTATTGGCTACCTGATTAGCTGCTGTATACGTCTGAGCCTCTTTCAAACGCTGCAATTGATCGTACTTGTATACACGGGCAACATTCCCCAATAAGCTATTATCCGATTTTCTGATGGAAGTAACCATTGCCCGAATATTCCCATTATACAAATTTGCTGTTGCTGCTGTACCCGGCAAAAACGCACTCTCTGAAGCTGCAAGCCAATTATTTGCAGCAGTTGGAATAACAATTGGGGTATAGTCAATCTCTGTGCCAGAATTAAAATAAGTCAAACTATAACCCATCGCATCCTGTGCCACGTACCTGTCTTTATGAGTTTGGGTTCCCCCATCTTTACCCATATCACGGGTTGCAACCAGGGAATTGCTGTTTATTCCTTTTATCCAGCCATGAATAGTATAAGCATAGTCAATCCCTTGAACCTTATCTTCACCCAATTCAGTTCGAGCCAGAGGGCCATGTAAATAATAATAGTATTGGGCGTCCATGTCCCATTTCGCACCATCCCGGGAATTTTGAACGCTTATTAAACGATTATCGTCATCATAAACATAACGACAAAGAAGTTGGTCTTCTTTCTCTTTTTGATACATTAATTTCAAAATCTTACCTGAATACACATCATACTGATATTCTGTCGTTTTGTAACGATTATTTAACCCCATCAATGGAATATCAGTCAGTAATTGTTTGACATTACCATGGATATTATAATCATAAAATACTGCGTTATCATAATTTGCATCTACTCCCTTATAGATATCATAAGACATCCTAACTGCAATTCGATTATTTAAATCCTTGGGATTCCAGCCCAAAGCAGTATTCAATGTAAGTGTTTGCTTGTGGTAAATGGTTTTCACCACATCATAAGTTGGAACGCTCACTGTTGCTACAGGGTACGAATTATCATTAATCGATCCCAATGCTGCTGTTAAATTTGTTGGTGTAAAAACTCCTGCTTCAATTGGTCGGCCAAATTGATCAAACTTAGTATAGCTGTACTTATTGGCAGCCAACTGCTGTGCTGTTTGTGAATATCTTGCCTGCTGAGCCTTATTAAACCAAACTTGCATAATACCTCCGTCAGGCGTATTTGTTTTATAAGTCTGATTCATGGAGTTGTAAGTATAAATGCTCTTCAAACGATGTGTAGGTTCGGTTGTGCCATCCCACACTCCTTCTGCATTAAACCCGGATGCAGCGGTAATATGAACTCCTGCAGGAGGAACGGTT
>NZ_JAQSWB010000005.1 GCF_029266855.1 Fluviicola sp. | reverse complement strand
TGCAGAATGCAGCAGGTTGTGATTCTACGGTTACTTTGAATTTAACGATTACGAATTCAACCACAGGAACGGATGTTCAAACAGCTTGCGATTCCCTAATCTGGATCGATGGGAACACGTATTATGCTTCCACAAATACACCAACCTTTGTCTTGCAGAATGCAGCAGGTTGTGATTCGACAGTAACATTGAATTTGACAGTTCTTCCAATAAGCACTTCGAACACGGTTATTTCGGAATGTGAAAGCTATACCTGGACAAATAACATTACCTATACCAGCAGTGGAGTTTATACAGATACACTTACAAATAGTAACGGTTGTGATTCGATAGCTACTCTGAATTTGACAATTTTGCAGGTTGCCGAAACCACCGAACAGGTGACACATTGCGGTCCTTTTCTTTGGCCCTTGAATGGTCAGACATATGGATTTTCCGGATTTTATACCGATACGGTTCAGTCGGCAAATGGGTGTGATTCAATTGTACATTTGAATATCCATATCAATTCAATTCCGTCCTCGAATGTTATTGATAACGGAAACGGAACATTTACATCAAGCTATTCCGGAATTTGGGAATGGATCGATTGCAATACAAATGTGATTGTGGCTGGAGGTCAAACATTCAGCCCAACTCAGAACGGAAACTATGCATTGATTGTAACAGACGGAGTTACCTCCTGCGAAGACACTTCTGACTGCTTCCTGGTTGACTACCTGGGAATCGCAGCAACGGAGCAAGTACAGTGGGCTATCCTCCGGTTCGGAAGCCGAACTGACAGTTTACGATCTGCAGGGAAAAGTAGTCCTGAAAGACAAAATTCAAAATAACGGAACGGTTTCTTTGCAAAACTTCGAACGCGGGGTTTACTTGTTTGATTTTAAGAACTCACAAGGACATAATGTTCAGCGGATAGTAAAACAATAAGGATTTAATAACATACATTTCGGATCCGCACGTCAGCAGGCGTGCGGAATTTTGTATTTTTGCACTACCCATTTACCTTCCATTAATGAAAATCTTAATTGTAGACGACGAAAAAATTGCACGGGAAAATTGCCGGATGGTCTTATCTCTTAGCGGGATTAATGAGCTCATTGTCCGTGAAGCTGATAGCGTGGCAACTGCCTTGAAAGAAATAGAAGATTTTAGTCCGGATTTGCTGCTGCTGGATATTCAATTGCACGACAAAACCGGTTTCGATATTCTTCAAACCATTGCTCCCCGCTATATCCCTACAATTTTCATAACGGCTTATAACGATTTTGCATTAAAGGCTTTTGAGGTTTCTGCCCTGGATTATTTACTAAAACCCTTTGATCCCTCGGATTTGACCTCTGCTATTCTGAAGGCACATAAGCGCATTCAAAATGACAAAATTTTGGATCAGTTGGATGTATTCCGTCAGCAATTCAAACCGGCAGAACCCAAGCGCATTGTATTGAACACTGCTGATGCGCTGCATATTGTAATTGTCGATGATATCACTTATTGTTTGGCAGACGGGGCTTATACGCATTTCTTTTTCATTGACCGCAAGTCAATCCTGGTTTCCAAAACATTGGCTCATTTCGAGGGTATTATTAGCAGCGATCATTTCATCCGCACACATCAAAGTTATTTGGTGAATATGCATCATGTGACACAATTTGATAAGCGTAACGGAGGTTTCCTATTGCTTCCGGATAATGTGGAAGTTCCTGTCTCAAGCCGCAAAAAAGAAGAAATCCTCAATTATTTTAAAACAATTTGATGAGCTCACCCAATTCCCGATTGAAAAGGACGAGTCTCCTGATGATGCTGTTTTTGTCCTGTTCTTATTTCAATTACGCCCAGCTTCCCATGGACAGCTTATTGCGCAAGATCCAATATCAGAATGAGGATACAAATAAAGTTAAGCTCTATTACGATATCGGAAGAAGTTACTTTGCAAAAGACAAATCACTCTTTAAAGTGTATACTGACAGTTCGTTTCGCTTAGCCCGGAAGTTAAAATACAGCAATGGATTGGGACTGGCTTATGCTGCTTACGGCTTCTATTATTCCCTGGAAAAGGACTGGGATAAGATGAAATTTAATCTGCAAAAATCTGATAGTATTTACGAAAAAACGGGGAATATCTCGCGTATTATCCGGAACAAGGAAATATACTCCAACTACTATAATTACTTCGGGGAATACGATAAAGCACTTAAAAATGATTTGGCGATCCTCAAATATTACGAGAAAAACGGACCAAAGACATCAGAAGCAAAAATGTTGGGATCAGTTGCGCTCTTGTTCACATCTCTCCAAAGATATAAGGAAGCGGAAGTATATTATAAGAAATCCATCGCTCTTCGAAAAGAATTGAAAGACCAAATTGGTCAGTCTACTGCCCTGCTCAATTTGGGCGCGATGCTGGCAGAACGCGGTTTATACTCCAGGGCGAAGCCTTATTTGGAAGAGTCGCTTCAACTCCAAAAAACCCTGAAGAATGAACAAAACACCAATATTGGGAAGGCCAACCTCGCACATGTTTATTCGGAAACAGGTAAGCCTGTTAAAGCACTGAAACTAGTCAGCGATTGCAGGCCTTTTTTTGAGCGAACTGAGGACACCACGAATCTGGTAACGATTTCCATCTATGAGTCTATCGCTTATATGAGATTAAAACAATATGACCGGGCAATTAAAGCTCTAAACCAAAAATACCATTACATTAAAAACAGAAAACACTATAGCGAACTGGAATCCGACCTTCTTTGGCAATATTACAGAGTATACAAAGCCATGGGGAAAACAGATGAGGCCCTGGAGTACTTTGAAGAAGCAAAAGCCTTGAATGATTTCTCTCAGAAAATGGAGGTGCAGCACAATGTTTCCCGGATGAAAGAGCAATTTGAAACGGAAAAAAAACAACGGGAAAACGAGAAACTAAAACAGGAAAACCAGCTAAAAGATTTGCAGATCAGCCAACGTAATTACCTGGTTTTCGGATCCATATTGCTACTCATTTTAATTTGTGTTATCGCTTTTACTACCATTCGCTATAACCGCCTGAAGGCAGGGAAAGTAGCAGTAGAAATGGAACAGCGTTTATTGCAAAGCCAGATGAACCCGCACTTCATTTTCAATGTGCTTCACGCAATTCACACCTTTATGCTGAAGAAGGACACCGAAGAATCAGGTAAACTCCTTACTTCATTTGCGCGCCTCGTCCGGTCCATTCTGCAACATTCCTCTACAGATAATATCACTTTATCGGAAGAACTTAAATGGCTGAAAGATTATATGCGCTTGCAGCAGTTGCGCTTCAGCAATTCGTTTGACTATGCAATTGAAATTGAGGAGGAGTTATCTCCGGACAATCTTTTATTGCCTCCTATGCTCATTCAACCCTTCATCGAGAATGCTATTGAACACGGCTTCTCTGAGCTGGATAAAAAGGGAGAATTAATCATTTCGTACAAAAAGATCGCGAAAGAGGTTCAAATCAGGATCACCGATAATGGAAAAGGATTTTCAGCAAACGAACCTGTCCGTGTGAAAAAAGATCACGAATCACTTGCCATCCAAATTACGGAAAAACGAATCCTCCTCTTAAACAAAAGAAGAAAAGGGGCCTTCAAGTTCGAGATTGTTTCCAAACCCTTAGAAGGAACGACCATCCTTTTTTCGATCCCCTATCACACGCTCTTCGATTAAGTAACTTAATATCACAAGACAGAATAGCCGAAGGACAGCGCTAGTCCGCCGAGGCGGAAGGCTCTGTCTCCACTCGATCCGAAGCGATCATTTGTTTGATCTGCTTTGGTCAAGACGGAAAAGCCGAGGGACATAACGTAGTTGAAGCATAGGTACTCCATCTTGACTGAGGCTCCGTCTCACAAGACGGAATGCCGAGGGACATAACGTAGATATAGCATAGATATAGCATAGATATAGCATAGATATAGCATAGATATAGCATAAATAAAGCATAGATATAGTTACGTTTGTATATGTTTTTAACATCTAATAGATATATCTAACTATTGGCAGCTTGCCTGATGCCCCTTCTTAATAAACAGCGCTTACTTAAAAAATCCCCGCGCTTGCCAACTCTCTCCTGCCGGACACCAATGTGAGCAAATTACTGCCTGATGTTCCCTTACTTTTGCAAACAAACTGGGCTGATAACCATAGCTACAAGCTAATTGTAACGAAGGAAACTATAAATAACCAACTCTGAAAAAAAGGGCGCTGTAACTCAAAACCAAAGCCCAAATCCGTCTTCCGGTCCTTTTGGATTGGGAGGCGGATTTTTTAGAATGGGAAACTTCGGATCAAACAATAACTTTTCACCAAACATATTGCAATCCGTCTTCCGAAATTATATCAGGAGGACGGATTTCTTCTTATCTTCGCGTATGAAAAACTTGATCATTCTTCACGGTGCGCTTGGTGCTAAAAGTCAATTCGAATCGTTAATCCCACAATTAACTCCTCATTTCAATGTTCATACGGTTGATTTTGACGGTCATGGTTCGAAATCAAAAATGGAGGAAGAGTATTCAATAGAGCTTTTTGCACAAAACCTGAAAGACTTTTTGCAGAAGAATGAAATTCACAAACCCTTGGTGTTTGGTTACAGCATGGGAGGATACGTGGCTTTAAAATTGGAAAGTTTCGAAGCAAACACCTTTGAAAAGGTAGTCACCCTGGGAACAAAATTCGACTGGAATCCGGAAGGATCGGAGAAAGAAGCCGGAATGCTGAATGCAGAAAAAATAGAAGAAAAAGTACCGGCATTTGCCACATACCTGAAATCGCTTCACGGCGAAAACGAATGGAAAACGGTACTTCAAAAAACAGCGAAAATGATGTTGACTTTAGGGAAGAAACCTTCTCTGCGTCCCTATGATTTTCATCACATTCAAATCCCTGTTCATTTATTGCGCGGTTCGGAAGATACCATGGTGACCAAGAAAGAAACGGTAAATGTGCAGGAATTGCTTGCAAATGCAAAGTATAAAGAGATCCCGGAGTGGGTACATCCGATAAACCAGGTTTCCCAGGAGGAACTAGCACAAGAATTGTTAAGCCTCTACTTACCAGGGTAAATTGACGTAACTTTGTAGCATGAAAATCGAAGTTTGGTCGGATATCATGTGTCCGTTTTGCTATATTGGAAAAAGACATTTGGAAGCTGCTTTAAGTGCTTTCCCGGATGAACAGTTTGAAATTGAATGGAAAAGTTTTCAGCTTGACCCTTCCATTGAACCGCAACCGGATAAAAACGTTTACGAATACCTTGCCGAGCGCAAAGGAATGTCAGTGGAAGAGTCCAGGCAAATGCATGCAGGAGTGGTTGCCCGAGCAGCCGAGGTAGGCCTGGATTATCACTTCGAGAAAGCAGTTATTTCGAATTCCCTTACCGCACACCGCTTAATCCAGCTGGCCAAAACCAAAGGATTGGGTGATACCATGGAAGAAACTTTTTTCAAAGCATATTTTACCGAAGGAAAAGATTTGAATGACCCTTCAACATTAATGGAATTAAGTGTTGGAGCAGGTTTGAATGCTTTGGATGTAAAGGATGTTTTAGAGGATGAAGCAGCATTTGCGAATGCTGTCAAAAATGATATTTCAGAAGCACAGCAAATCGGGGTGCGCGGTGTTCCCTTCTTTGTTTTCGACCGGAAATATGCTGTTTCAGGTGCACAGCCAATTGAACATTTTAAAGAAACCATTCAAACGGTTCTTCAATCAAAATAGGTTTGACCCGGGAACAATTAATCAAATAAAGGTTGAAACGGATCAAAGCGATTCATCATATCGAGTGATTTCAGTTCCCTGTTTTCCACTTTATAGACTTTCCCCGGAAATTTCTCGATCAGAGACATATCGTGAGTTGCCATAATAACCGCAGCTTTTTCTTCTTTCGCCACTGCAACAATCAGGTGCATGATTTCTGTTGATGTCTCCGGATCCAGGTTTCCCGTAGGCTCATCTGCAATGATTACTTTCGGGTGATTGATCAATGCCCTGGCAATTGCCACGCGTTGCTGCTCTCCTCCTGAAAGACGATGCGGTTGGATGTGTTCTTTCCCTTCCAGGCCAACCATGGATAAAACCGTCCGGATCCGCTGGTCCATTTCACGTTTGTCTTTCCAGCCGGTAGCTCTCATCACAAAACGCAGGTTCTCATTGATCGAACGGTCAGATAACAATTGGAAATCCTGGAAAACAACACCCAGCTTTCTGCGTAGATTGGGAATCTGTCTCTTGGAAAGCTTCTTCAAATCGTACTCCACGATTGAACCGGAGCCATCACTCAGTTCCAATTCCCCGTAAAGCACTTTCAGTAAACTGCTTTTCCCTGAACCCGTTTTTCCAATCAAAAAAACCAATTCATCTGATTCCACCTCGAAATTGATGTTATCAAGAACCGTTTGACCTAATTGATCAATTCGTCCGTTTTGAATCCGAATAACTTTCTCCACCTCTTTTGAGTTTGCTGATGTAAAATTGAGGATTCCAATTAAGGTTTTTAAAGTGTAACGAGATTATCTCTTAACAGTTATACGTTTAAAACTTTTAAGCGCACCAGCCCTTTCTCCCTCGCGTACTACTTAATTTTACTATCTTAAAATAGTTGTAATGCGTTTTATTATTTTCCTTTTTCTACTTGTTGCAAGCTCTTCGGCATGGTCCCAAGTGAGCGAGAAGTATCATTCTCCTCTCAGTGGATTCTACAAAGCAGAAGATTTGTTTGAGAAAGAACAATACAGTGCAGCACGCAAGGAATTCCGCTTGTTTATCAACGATTACAAGGGTTCCAGGAACGATTCATACTATATAAAAGCCCTGTATTACGAAGGACTTTCCGCATTGGAACTTTTCAATAACGATGCGATCGATCTGCTCGAAACCTTCAACCGCGAATACCCTGAAAGCATTTACCGGAGCAATATTCTATTCCAGATAGGCCGTTATTACTATCAAAAAAAGGACTACAAAAGATCCATTCAGTACTTCAAAGAGTTAAACAGATCCACGGTCGACAAGGAAAACCAGGAAGAATATTACTTCAAATTGGGTTATGCTTACTTTGATGAGAAGAATTATCCAGAATCGAAACTGGCTTTCTACGAAGTAAAAGATTCAAGCAGTCAGTACGGAGCACCAAGTTTGTATTACTACTCACATATTTGTTATTTGGATAGCTCCTATCAGGCAGCTCTGGAAGGCTTTGAAAAACTATTGACCGACAACCGTTTCAACCGGGTAGTTCCTTACTACATTACCCAGATTTACTATATCCAGCACAAATACCAGGAAGTTGTAGATTTCGCTCCGAGTAAGGTGGATAGCCTGAAACCTGCTGAACAAGTGGAAATCAGCCATATTATCGGGGACAGTTATTTCCACCTGGAGAAGTATGACGAGGCCCTTCCCTACCTGGAATTGTATAATTCGAAATCAAATACCACGCGTGACGATGATTATGCGCTCGCTTTGGCTTATTCGCGAACATCCAATTGCACCAAAGCGGTTAAATACTTCGACAGGGTAGCTCGGGAGAAAGATGTTCTGGGCCAGATTGCCCTTTACCACGCGGGTGAATGTTACACCAACCTGGGTGAACTGGTTTATGCTCGTACGGCTTTCGAAGCGGCAAGTCAACTCGACATGGACAAAATGATCCAGGAAGATGCCTTGTATAACTATGCTTTGCTCTCCTACAAATTGGATATGAATGCTTACGACGAAGCCGTTGAGGCCTTCAATCTGTACCTTGAAAAATACCCGGATTCAAAACGCAAACAAGTCATTTACCAGTACCTGGTGAATGTATACACTTCGACCAAGAATTATCAAAAAGCCCTTGAATCTTTGGATCAATTGACCAGCAAAGACATTAAGCTGAAGTCTGCTTACCAATTAATCGCTTTCAACCGCGGAGTTGAATTATTCCAAAAATCGGAATACAAAAACGCCATAAGTGCATTCGAATTGGTAGACAAATATCCGATCAGTCCTGAGATCAGTGCCAAAGCAGTATACTGGAGCGCGGATGCAGAATTCTATTTAAAAAATTATTCGGAAGCTATTAAGAAATACAACCAGTTTATGGGAATGGCAGGTTCTCAGCTTAGCGGGTTGAGAAATGATGCGGTCTACAATAAAGGCTACGCTTATCTGGCATTGAAAGACTATCCGAAGACCCAGGAAACTTTCCGCGATTATCTGAAGCAGCCTAACTTGCTTGATTTGGTTAAAAAAGCGGATGCACACATGCGTTTGGCTGATGAGTATTACCGAAACACAACTGCTGATAATACGATCAACCAGCTGGCAATCGATAATTACAAAGCTGCTTACAATCTGAAAGTCGGTTATGACGACCAGGCGCTTTATTACATGTCCCGTACCTATAACTTTATGAACAGGAAAGAGGAACGGGTACAGAGCTTAGCTGACCTCATCAATAATTATCCGAAATCCAGGTACATGCAGCGCGCTATTTCGGATATCGCACGCGCTTACTTTGAAATGGACAATTTGGATAAATCGGAACGGTATTATAAACAGATCATTTCCGATTATCCGACCAGCAATATCGTAAAAGATGCGTATCATTATTTAGGTGATATCGCTTTCAAGCGCAATAACTTCAACCAGGCAGAAACGTTTTATACAAAAGTATTGAACGAGTTCACAATTAGTGACACGATCTGTGAGCGGGAAGTAACTTCTTTGGCGGCGGTATACCGTGCACAACGCCTACTGAACAAGATCGAGACTATGGCCGGAAAATACAGCTGCGCCGATTCAATTGCAACCCAGGTGGAAGATGAGTATTACCGTCTTGGGTTTGATCTCTACGAAAAATCAGAATGGAATGCTGCTATTGCAGAATTTGATAAATACCTGAATAAATATCCGAATGGTAAATTCTACCGCGATGCAATGAATCAAAAAGCAGATGCTTTATATCGCCTGAAGAAAGAAGCCGAAGCGGTTGCTATTTACCAAATTACACTGGCCGGTCCGAACGATGATTATACAGAATTGGCTTCAGTCCGGACTGCTAAGTTCTTATTCAATGGAAATCAAAAAGAAGCTGCTCTTCCTTACTATAAACGTACGGAAGAAACCAGTTCCAATCCGGAATACCTGAATAATGCACGGATAGGGTTGATGCGTTGTCATTTCTTACTGGAAAATTATGCAAATGCGGTTGAATACGCTCAAAAGGTATTGGGAGTTCAGCAAACTACACAATTGAAATTGGAGGCCGAATACATCAAAGGAATTTCGCTTTCAAAAGAAAAAAGATATGCAGAAGCACAGTTGTCTTTGGATTATGTGATCAAAAACACTACAACCGTTTGGGGAGCAGAATCCAAATATACCCTGGCATTGAATGCTTTTGAACAGGCAGATTATACCAAAACAGAAACCCTGATCCGCGAATTGCTTAAAATGAAACCGGGTTATGATTACTGGATAGCAAAAGGGTTAATCCTTCAAACAAAAGTACTGCTTCAGAAAAAAGACCTCTTCCAGGCTGAAAACACGATCAAATCCGTGATCGACCATTATCCGGTAAAAGATGATGGCGTATTGCAGGAAGCAAGTGAATTGTACAATGAGATTATGCAATTGAAAACACAACCAAAAACTTTGACCAATCCGAGCGAGCCTACGGTAATTGAAGTGGATGAAAAAACCGGGAAATAATGAGAAGAGTTACACACATATTAACACTTATAGGTGCGGTATTGATCGGATCATTTTCAACAGTTTTCGGGCAAAATGATATTATTATTAATGCTTCCGGAAACAGATCGGTTGAAGATGCGCATCGTTTGAATTCCCAGCCCAAAATTTTGGATACGGTTTTTCCTATTCCATCAACTTCTTATCCCCTGCTTTCGATCAATTATGAACCTACCTTTGAAATTCCGAAGATCGAACCGGCAAAAGTAAACCTGCAACAAAAACTGCCGCAATTATATAACGGATATGCTCGCATCGGGATCGGTTCTTTGCTTATGCCCCTGGCTGAAATTTACTACAATAACGGTCGCAGCAGAAAAATGAATTACGGTGGACATTTGCATCATTTAAGTTCTTTCGGGAAAATGAGAAATGTAGCTCCGGCAAATTTCGACCGAACCAACATTCGGGGATTTGTAGGTGTAAATGAAAAGAAATACAGCTGGGATATAGAATCGTATTACAAGAACCAGGGACTTCACTTCTATGGTTTCCCCAATGAAGATGCAGATAAGGACAGCATTGCCCAGCGCTTCAATACCTTTGGTTTAAAGGGTGGTTTCAATTCTCACGCACACGATAGTTTGGGCTTAAATTGGAAGATCGGAATGGAATACCGTCATTTCAATGATAAAAAACCAAAGGCAGATTCGCTGAAGGATTGGAATGCCCGCGAGAATTTCTTTGCTATCCGTACCGGAGCCGAATACAAATGGGGGGCTGAAATTTTTGCCGCTGATCTCGATATTCTTCACAACTCCTATAAATATGGTGTCATGAACGATACCATGCCAGGGTTCCTGAATACCGGTTTGGAAGGAAAAAACACTATTATCAGCTTACGTCCGAGTATCAGTACTTATTCAAAGAATCTGAAACTGAAAGCAAAGATCGGGGTAGATTTGACTGCCAGCATCGGAACTAAGAGCAAAGTGTACCTTTATCCCATAGCTGAAGTAAAATATTCCCTGTTCAATGATATCCTGATTCCTTATGCCGGAGTGGCGGGTGGTTTGACACAGCAAACCTTCAAACGCATTACGGACGAAAACGAATTCTCTCTTTCTAATGTTTCCCTGCTAAATGAACACAAGGCAGCAGACGGATACATTGGGATTAAAGGAACTTTATCCAAACGGATCGGATTCAATGTCTTTGCAAGTTTTTCACATGTTAAAAACAAAGCACTTTTTGTAACCGATACAACTTATTCAGGTGGAAACAGATTCGCTGTGATCTATGATACCATGAACATTACCAAATTGGAAGGATCTATCTACTACCAGTTGAAAGAAAAAGTAAAAATCGATGTCATCGGAAGATACTATTCTTACAATGCAAAGAACAATATTTTTGCCTGGAACTTACCGCAATTTCAAGTGATTTTGCGAGGAACTTACAACTTGTACGACAAATTCATTCTAACCATTGATGCAAACCTGGAAGGGGGAAGAAGAGCGAAGGTATTTGGTCCGGGAGAAGATGTTTTGGAAGAAAACAATCAATACGCTTTGAAACTTGGTTTCCTCGCAGATGCAAATATTGGCCTGGAATACCGTTATAACAAACGCGTTTCGGGATTCATTAACCTGAACAATGTAGCTGCTCAGCGTTACAAAAGATGGTACAATTACCCGACTCAAGGTTTTCAGGCTATGGTCGGCGTAACTATCCGCTTCTAAAAAAGACGCAAAGACAACTCATCCCGGCGTGACAAGTTGTGTCTGTTAGCCCTGTAGCATCAAAGTGTTTTAATTAATTGTTGGATTCTATTCCCTGAATTTCATACCTTTGGATCATGAAGAAAATCCTGCCTTTCATCACCCTTCTTTTAATTCTTGCTGCATGTAAGGATCCAAGTGTGAAATACAACCAAGTCATCCAAAATGATTCCGATTATGATGTTTGGGTGAAAGTATATCAACGGGCAGATTCTGTAGCAACCGTCTTCTTCACTGTAGATAGTTTCTTTGTTGCAAGAAAAAGTGAAACGATTATCCTTGAAAGAAACGGACATAAAAACATGTCTCAGTTCAGTCCGTGCAGAATGTATGCAGATTCCATCAGTGGTCGTGCTGAAGACACTTTACTAACGGTGAATAAAGACCTGAACAGTGTTGCAAACTACGTATTTACCGAAGTAAGCAAAAACAAAAAAGGTGGGGGGACATGTGAATGCCGTACAGTTTTCAAGAACATAAACCTGAACTAATTACTGTTGCTGAACAAATGCTTTCTGTGATTGGCTCCCCAAGTTGCCAATTCCGCGATAATCGGTTCCAGCGTTAAGCCGTAAGGAGTTATTTTATATTCTACCGTAATTGGCTTCGTATCGCAAACCGTACGTGTAATCAACTGATTGATTTCCAGTTCCTGCAATTCTTTGGAAAGCATTTTAGCGCCGATTCCCGGAATGTTTCGTTTCAACTCCATAAACTTCATCGAGTTCTCGAATACCAATGTCCCAATAATCTGAATTTTCCATTTACCGGAAAGCAATTCCACCGTGTCTCTGATAGCAAGCATTCTGCCCGCGCAAGCTGCAGGCTCATGAATCATTTTCTTTTTCATAACCATACTACAAAAATACGATGTTAACCATCTGATTTTATAATGAGTTTCTTCAAGGAAACTAGTTTCCAAAAGGAAATATAGATAAAAAATAAACTTATTATCGTCTGGCGCTTTCTATTCTATGGGAAACATTTGCAAACAGTAAATAGTAGTCTGAAATATTCAAAACTTCGGAGCACTTTGAACTGTGAAATAGCTTTATTTTAAAACCCAGGGAGAAATTCCCAAAGCCTTTAATTTAGGGGCCAATTGAGCATACTGGGAAGCAGTACCTGCCGTTACGCGAATTTTGCCGTCATTCTCCATGATCTGACCTGTCATTCCGTTAGATTCCAGTAACCTGATCAAATCCTCTGCATTCTTTTTGTCGGAATAGCTCCCAACAATAATTTGTCCTCCTTTTGGAGTTGCTACAGGAACTACCGGATTTGTTTTCGTTTCTTCCACCTTTTTCTTTGGGGTTTCCAAAACTTCAGGCTGCGGAACTTCTGGTTCTGCTTGCTCAACAACAGGTTGTTTTTTCTTCTTCAGGGAAACAGGAACATAAGTATCCTCATCCATTTCATAAGAGAAGGTTTCCACGTTGTTTGGTAAATTCTGAAGTTGTTTCTTACGCTCTCTTTTTGGAAAACTATAGTTCGTTTCCGGAGCAGTATAAGTTCCCGGTTTATTTGAATGAAAGGGATTGAAATCAGATAGTGAGATAACACCCGATTCCAATACATCTGTTTTCACAGGGAGCCAAAAAGAATAAAATGCAATTGGTAACAAACAAGCCGCAGCCACATATCTCCATGCAGTTGATTTCTTTTTTAACGGAAGTGCTGTTTGGTTAATGTGTTCTTCATGAACCACTTCCAATACTGGAACAATTGGCTCTTGATTTAAAACAAAAGAAGGCTCAGATGTCGGAGTCAATTGTTTTTGCTCCATTTCAACCGCTTTCACGACATGCAAAATGGCTTGATGCGATTCCTTTGCTTCCGCATCAGCAACAGAAACGAAATGTACGGCACTTAGTCCGAACGATTCCAATAATAAATTGTAGAAACGATCCTGTTCAAAACACAGGTTTCGTTCCTGGTCGTAAAACAAGTTTCCAACCCGATCAATCGTGATCCTGCCTCCCATTTGAAGTTTCGCCTCCCATTCAGTGATGTGAGCCTGAACTTCTTCGGCAGCTTCCGAATACGGAATCGCATTTGCCTGAGACAACGCAGCAATTAATAAACCGTCATTATTGATTAATTGCTTATTGAATAACACCGATTTCTTTGGAGGAATGATAACACCCTTCGCCGGATCAATTTTCGCAGATGTACGTTGTGCTACGAATCCTCCAAAAGAAGGAACGATAACACAATTGTGCTGCAATAATAAATCACCGATAAGTTGTTCAACTGTCAACATGACACAAAGTTATGAAAATCACACCTTATATACGCAATAAATGAAAAAGAGTTGCAGGTTTACAAAGATTGATTTAGTTTTGAGCAAACTTAAACTTATGAAACACCTTTACTCGCTTGTTTTTCTGCTATTTGCATTAACCTGTTCCTGCCTAAGTACAGCACAAAATATTCTACCGAATGTAAGCTATACCAATGACACTTTGTTCAATTGTTCCGGAACAGCTTCTGCCGCACCAACCGGTGGAGCCGGCAGTTACTCTTATATGTGGAGCACCGGAGAAACAACCAGTTCTATCAGTAATCTTTGCGCCGGATCTTACTTTGTCGTAATTCAGGATGCAAACCAGGATACTGCGAGCTTTAGTTTTTCAATCACGAATCCTTGTTCGAATATCACTCTTTCAGCATCTGCGACAAATTGTACTCCCGGAAATTGTGATGGAACAATCCAGCTTACGGTTACCGGTGGTTCCGGACCTTACTCCTTTTCCATTTCAGGAGGACCTCAAACAGGACAGCCACTGTTTTCTGGTTTGTGCCCCGGGACGTATACTGTTACTGTTACAGACCAAAACGGCTGTATGACAGCGCTTATAGTTGTTGTAACAGGAAATCCTCTTTCCATTAATTTGGAAACCACAGGAGATCTTACGGGAAACTGTGTTGGTAATGCTCATGTAACCGCAACAGGTGGTTTAGGGCCATATACTTATCTTTGGAGCACAGGCGAAACAACACCTGTCATCAATAATCTGTGTATTGGAAACTACAGTGTAACTGTTTGGGGTGCAAACGGTATGGATTCTGCATCGGCTTCTTTCAATATTACGAATCCTTGTCTCGGCTTTTCGGGATATTTTACGTCTACTAACGCATCAGCACCAGGGGTTTGCGACGGGTCAACAACGTTTACCCCATTTGGTGGAACACCTCCGTATTATTGTCATTGGAACAACGGCATCAGTGGAGCTTTCATATACGACCTTTGCCCCGGAAACTATCCCCTAATGTGTGAAGACTCAAACGGATGTATGATTTTCCAATCAGTTACGATCACCGATTCCACCATAACAATCAGTAATCTTTCCGCCAACATTTCAGCAGTGGATGATCTGGCTAATAACTGCAGCGGGTATGTTTCCGTTTCACCGGCAGGTGGAATTGCTCCATATAGCTACCTATGGAGCACCGGTCTTAGCAGCACAGGAATGGGCGCCCTTTGTGCGGGAATTTACTCTGTAACCGTATGGGATTCAGGAAGTGATTCTACCACAATTGATTTTATTATCGCTGACTCTTCAACAATCTACGGGAATAACCCTTATCCGAACGGACCGGTCAATGATACTTTGTATACAGATTTGGTTACGAATTGTATCATCGATTACAGCGTTATTGATTCGGCTGCACTTTACCAGGCCGTTTACGATTCGATCAGCCAGAATTTATATGTTACCTGGGCCGTTTACTCACCAACAGATACGGTTTATATCAGCGACACCCTAGGTTTGACTGGTTTGGCTCCCGGATACTACGGGCTTACGATCTCTGTGTATTGCCCGAACAAATCAGGAAATGATTTCTTTAAAATTGAAACGGTGATTTACTTTGACGGAACGGCTGTTTACTTCTCCACACTCGGAGTTGATAAACATGCACTCGAGAATATCACCATTTATCCGAATCCGTTTACTCATTCCGTTTCGTTTGATAATAAGAACGGCATCATTCAATCGGTGAAACTAGTTGATTTGAACGGACGTGTCCTTTCAGAAATGAACCCTGTTAATTCAGGGCTGGTAGAAATGAAGCAATTGGAATCGATTTCCTCCGGAACATATTTACTGATCCTTTCAGGAGAAAGTTCATCTAAAACTTACAAAGTCATTAAGTAACTATTTATCTTAACCCTATTCGCATTATTGTGAACAGGGTTTTATTTCTCAAAAACCACCTCTCAAAATTTAAAACGATGAAACACCTTTGCCTTCTTTTGCTTATTGTTTTGACAAATTCAACCTTAATTACAGCACAAATTTCTCTTCCTACTAACAATTGTTCAAGTCCGGGAGCATGTGACGGATCTGCTACTTTTAACAATTCTGCAAACTTCAGTACCTCCACATGGGTTTGGTATGAAGATGATACAAGCACCGTAATTGCATCTGGCGGCCAGCAAATTTCAAACTTATGTGCTGGACATTATTTCTTGGAGGTTGATTCCACTGGATATTCACAACTTGTTTCTTTTACGATAATCGATACTTGTCCGAATATGAATATGACAATGTCCACCGCTTCTGTGACAGATTGTACTCCGGGAAATTGTGATGGTGAGATTTATATTTACGCATACTTAGGAACCTCTCCTTATACATATTATTTAGAGTCCGTTCTTGCACCCTCTCCAATCATTTCTAATCTGTGTCCTGGAACTTATAATTTTTCTTGTATCGATGCAATGGGCTGTACGGCAACCTTAGCAGTTACCCTTTCAGACACTTCTCTTAGCGTTATTTCACCGAATTTAACGACCGTTAATACCATGAATATGAATTGTGCCGGCTATGCAGCTGTTGCTCCGTCTGGTGGAACAGGTGGTCCTTACAGTTACTTGTGGAGCACAGGAGCAACTACCAGTTCCATCAATCTGTTATGTACAGGAAATTACTGGGTAATGATTCAGGACGGGACAGATACGGTCAGCGTCAATTTCACTATCACGGATGACTGTTTAGGTTTCACGGGTATAGCTAGCTACACTCAGGCGTCCGGTCCGGGAATCTGTGACGGTACTATGACATTCGCTCCCTATGGAGGAATGGCTCCTTATATGTTTTCTTTCGGAGGAGCACCTCCAACACCTGCAGGAACTGTTTCTAATCTTTGTGCCGGGAACTATATCGTGTATTGTACCGATGCAATGGGCTGCACAACAAACAATTTGTATGTTACGGTAACCGCGACAACTCCGCCGTTTTCCGTGAATCTCACAACTACCGGCGATTTGACAGGCAGCTGCATCGGCGAAGCTCAAGTTGCTCCTACCGGTGGCACAGGTCCTTACTATTATCTTTGGAGCACAGGTGAAACGACCAGTTTTGTGGGAAATCTTTGCGTTGGAAACTACAGTGTCATGGTTTGGAATAGTACGGATACCGTAACTACCAATTTTACTATAACTAATCCTTGTACAAATTTTACCGGTAGCTTTACTACTACATCATCAATAAATGGAACGTGCACCGGAACAGCAACCTTTAATGCTTCCGGAGGCTTACCTCCCTATTACTATTCCTGGGACAACGGAGTATCATTTAACTCTGGGCCAACAGCCTTCAATCTTTGTCCCAACGTATGGGATTTCATTTGTATAGACGCAAACGGATGTTCAATTAGTCAGCCAATTACGATCAATGATTCCACAATAACAATCAATCTTTTGGCGAATTTGACTTCAGCGGATGATCTAACAAACAATTGCAGCGGTTCTGCTTCTGTTTCTCCAGGCGGAGGAATAGCTCCTTACACCATTCAATGGAGCAACGGCTCAACTGCAAGTTCTGTCTCAAACCTTTGTGCAGGGGTTTACTCTGTAACTATTTGGGATCAGGGAAATGATTCTACAACCGTAAATTTTGTAATCGCAGATTCTGCTTCCACCTATGGCAGTAATCCGTATCCAAATGGACCGATCAATGATACCTTGTACACTGATTTGGAAACGAACTGTATCATTAACTACAATGCTATTGATTCTGCATCACTGTATCAGGCAGTATATAATGCAAGCAATCAAAGTTTATATGTTACCTGGGCTGTTTATTCGCCAACGGACACCGTCTATATCAGTGATACTCTTGCCTTAATTGGAAATCCGGGATATTATGCTCTTACGATCTCTGTTTACTGCCCGAACAAATCAGGAAATGATTTCTTGAAAATAGAAGGGGTGATCTACTTTGACGGTTCGAATGTTTGGATGTCAACGCTCGGAATGGATGAGCAAGACCTCTTGGAAAAAGTGAGTATCTTCCCTAATCCTTTTACGAATTCCATTTCTGTCGATAATAAAACCGGTGTGATCCAATCTTTGAAACTGGTTGATCTCAATGGGCGTGTTCTTTCGGAAATGAACGCTGTTAATTCCGGATTAGTGACGCTGAATCAACTAGAATCGATTTCTTCAGGAACTTATTTGTTGATCTTATCAGGAGAAACTACTTCTAAGACATATAAAGTAATTAAGTAAAATTACTTTCGACCTTTGGAACCCTATCTGTCAATTGATGGATGGGGTTTTTATTTTTTGCGAAAAGACGAAAGTTTGATTCCCTCTACCGACATCACAATGTAAATAAACAAGATAATCATCAGGTTGTTCAGGAAGAATTGAATCACTCCATGATCTCCGTAAGGAATCCAGGTGGAAACAAAATAGATCAGGATACTCATTCCCAAATACAGGAAAAATTTACGCAGGTTGTACTTGATCGGGAAGTGCTTTTGTCCCCACAAATAAGAAACCACCATTTGAAATGCATAAACAATCAGCGTTGCCCAGGCACTTGCATAAAATCCGTAGATAGGAATAAAAATGTAATTGATTCCAATCGTTAAAATGGCTCCCATAATGGAAATGTATGCACCGTATTTCGTTTGGTTCGAGAGTTTATACCAGATACTTTGGTTGATGTAGACTCCAAAAAACACATTTGCCAGTAAGAGTATCGGAACAACCGGCAATCCTTCCCAAAAAGTTTCGTTTGAAATAAAATACTTGAAAACATCCAGATTCAAAGAAACTCCGAGGAATACCAAACACACGACGGCAACAAAATAATTCATCAGTTTGACGTATAGTTTATTGCGATCCTGGTTCTTCATTTGATTGAAGAAAAAAGGTTCCGCCGCATAACGATAAGCCTGGAGCAAAATAGTCACCAGCATGGCCAGTTTATAGCAGGCACTGTAGATTCCAATTTGAGCATCCGCCATTTTTGCTGTTACTCCATTCGCAGGGTCATAAAGCATTTGCTTCAACATAATGCGGTCAATTACCTCATTGATAATTCCGGCAAACCCAGCAATTACAATCGGAATAGCATATACAAGCATCTTACGAAGTAAGGGTAGATCAAGATTGAAACGAATCCCTGTAAAATCCTTTCTCAACATAATTGGTTTTACCAAACTCGAAACCAAATTTGCCATGAGAATATAAAACACTCCTTTCGTTGGTTCCGCCGGATCAACGAAAAAATAGAGCAATACCAAATTCAGGAGAATATTTACTCCAATGGAAGAGAATTGAATAATGGCAAATTCTTTGGCTTTCTCTTCTGCTCTTAGTTTCGCAAGAGGTAAGCTTGAAATGGCATCAATCACCACAATCGCTCCCATCAGGATAATGTATTCCGGATGTTCATTAAATAGCAGTGCGTCTGCAATGTTGTGATTTAAGAGTAACAATCCGATGAAGAATGCCACATTCAGCAAAACAATGGTTATGAAGCTGTTTTGAAAAACCTGTTTCCGGTTATCACTATCCTGAATGAATCGAAAATAAGTGGTTTCCATTCCGAAAGTGAGCAGGATCATTAAAAAAGCTACAAAGGCATACAATTGGGATACCACTCCATATTCTTCGGGATGGTCTTCAAAAACCGAAGTATAAAGTGGTACCAATAAGTAGTTCAGGGTTCGTCCAAGAATACTTGATAACCCGTAAACAGCTGTTTGCCCTAATAGTTTTTTAAGCGGATTCAATTATCCTCGGAAGTTAGGTTTTCTTTTTTCTATAAATGCTCCTGTACCCTCCTTGAAATCAGCCGTTCCGAAACACTTCCCGAATTCTTCTACTTCGGTGTCAAAGCCTTTTTGACCGCCTTCCGAATACAATGCATTTACTGAACGAATCGCCGATGCAATTGCCGTTCCTGAGTTTTTCAAAATTTTAGCGGCTAATTCGTTTGCCAGGTCCATTAGTTCCTCCGGTGCACAAACATGATTTACCAAGCCCCATGATTTTGCTTCATCAGCAGAGACCATTCCGGCTGTAAAGATCATCTCGTTTGCTTTACCGCGACCAACTAACTGAGCCAATCGTTGTGTTCCTCCATAACCCGGAATTACTCCCAATGAAACTTCCGGAAGACCCATTTTTGCATTTGCCGAAGCAATCCGAATATGAGATGCCATGGCCAATTCCAATCCGCCTCCCAAAGCAAATCCGTTCACTGCAGCAATAACCGGAGTGGTCATGTTTTCGATAAAAGAGAATAACAATTGTTGTCCCTGTGCTGCCAGCTCGCGGCCTTTTTCTACAGAAAAATCTGCAAATTCTTTAATGTCAGCACCTGCAACAAATGCCTTCTCACCCGATCCGGTAAGAATCACAACCCCTGTTCCCGGATCTTCATTGGCTGCATTCAGCGCATGATTCAATTCGGAAATGGTTTGTTTGTTTAAGGCGTTTAATTGGTTGGGACGATTGATCGTAATTGTTTGTGTATGTCCGTTTTGGGACACGAGGATATTTTCGTAAGTCATTTTAAAGTCTTTTTGTAAAGTTATTCTTTTTTGGATTCAAACTTTCGGAATCAGCCTCAAAACAATTCAGTTCCTGCGGAATTTCTTGTAAAGCCTTATCCCCAGCATCAGCGCAATCCCCACTCCAAAAAACCCGATTACTCCACCAAGCCATCCCAAACTTGTTTTCATGATCACCAGGAAAACAATGGCAACCAACAACAAAGTTGCAAGCTCATTCCAAAGACGCAGATGACCTGAAGTCCATTTGGAGGAACCTTTCCTTAGGCGGTTCATAATTCCCTGACAGATAAAATGGTATACCAAAAGGATTACAACAAAAGTGAGTTTGATATGCATCCATGACATTTTCAATAGCCCGGAATTGGCAATAAGCATCAGAGTTCCGAAAACAACTGTCAGGATCATGGCAGGAGTTGTGATAACATACCATAGGCGGCTCTGCATGATGTTGAACTGTTCCTGCAATACGCGCTTTTCATCTGCCGGTCTTGTATTGGATTCGGTATGATAAATAAAAAGCCTTACCATGTAGAATAATCCGGCAAACCAGCTCACCACAAAAATGATATGCAGTGCTTTCCAAACAGCATAATTTTCAATTAAAAAACTCATCCCTGCAAAGTTAAAAAGAAACGGGAACACAATTTGTGTTCCCGTTTCCAAATTCTTATCTCGTGAAAATTAAACTTTCATTCCCTTAACAACACGGTCTTTGCGTTTTGTTTTTTGTAGTTTTTTCAAACGAACCTGCAAAAACGCGCTGCTTCCACCGGAAGAAACCGTATACGTTTCACCACCATATTCCATGGTGCCTCCGTTGTTTTTCCAATCAGCAACCAGGTAATATTTCCCGCTTGTCTGAGTTACTCGTGTTGCAAACTTAACCACTCTTCCGGAACCCACTTCAAAACGAACAACGATTTCATTGTTTGGTCCGATCTTTTCAAAAACCCCTCTTGTATTCGTAGGTATAATGATACGGTCTTGTGTTTTTGATGAATTAACCACCAATTCTCCTGAACTTCCTGTTCCCTGATTACCTGAAGATTGATTCTTCTCCAGAATGATATTCGACGAGGTATAAAACTGAACCTTCGTCATATTCTCCGGTGATAAATCAAAATCCTGTTTTACTTGATCCGTGTAAGGAATTTTCTGAGCACAACTTACAACAAGAAGAGTTAAAACTGCAAAAGCAAAAATTCGTTTCATGTTTAAATAATTTGTCAAATTGTGACACCAAAAATAACGCCACTTTTTAATTTATAAAGCAAATATAATCTTTTTAATCCTCCGCGTTTCGATGAAGCGGAAACAAAACCGGTCGGCTAGGTGTTGCATCATTAACAAATGGTGCTGTTTGCAGATTAAGCATATACTCTCCATCCAAAACCTCATCCGGAATATAGATCATCTCCGTGATCGTTCTGTCAAATCTCTGATTCTTTGGAACACCCCAAAATCCATGATGAAAAGCCAGTTCCCCTCCATCCTTTTCCCGGTCAACCGAAGGAGTGTCGATCAGCAAATGATTTACCCCTAATTTGTTCAAAATCGGTAAAATATCCACATCACAATAAGCCGGATTGCTGTCCGAATAATTCAAATGCATTTTCCCTTCATCGTTCGGGAGTGTCCGGATAAGCAATGCCTCAGCCTTGAATCCTTCCAACTGGGGGGAAATCGAAGCCGCAGTAACCACACGATCCACCGTTCCGTCTGATTGTAAACGAATTTCAGGGGAAACCGTAACAAGTAAAGCGGAATACAATAATTTGTCAATTACTCCATTTACCGAATGAACTTCGGAAGTGATGTGGCCTAAACACTCCGTATGTGTCCCATGACCATGGGGATTGAAATGAATGGAGCGAAAATTCACACTTCCGCCTTCAGCAACAGCTCCTACCCAGCCATTTTCACGAACAGGCTCAATAATCGGTGGCGAAACATACCACGCGCGAACATTTTGTTCTGTTCCTTCCAATGGAATAGAACAATCTATTCCCTCATTTGTTAAAACATAGCTTCCGTCTCCGAGAAATAATTGCATAAAGATGTTTAAGGTAACTTGGCCATTATTCGTTTATAATCAGCAGCAAAATCATTCACTCCCTGACAGGCCATTTCAATTCGATAATTTTTAAATGCTTCGATACGGTTTACCGGATTTGGATGCGTGCTTAAAAATTCCGGTGCTCGGGAACCTCCGGCAGCATTAATTTTCTCAAAGAATCCGGCTCCGCCATCTGCCTGATATACTGTCGGACAAAGATAGGTCACAGAACCTTTATCGGCTTCTGATTCATGATTCCGGGAAAATTTCAAGCCAACCAATCCGGCTGTAATTTGTGCCAGTTGCTGACGATCTCCTGCAATAATTGCAAGCAAAGTCTGTACACCGTACATCTGTGTCATTTGTCGGGTAGAATGACGGAAATCTGCGTGAGCAATTTCATGACCCAATACTCCGGCCAACTGGGCCTCATTGTCCAAATATTTCAAAATTCCGGTATAAACATAAATGTATCCGCCCGGCGTACAAAAAGCATTTAACGTACTGTCGTCACGAATGATTCTCAGTCTCCAGGCAAAGTCCGATTTATGCTGCACCTGTCCTGAATTTAAAATAGTGTTCCGAATCTTATAAAGGTATTGATAGACCTCTTTGTTTGAAGCTGAATCCAATAAAGGGTATTCTTTCGGGTTCCCATCAATTTCAGCAGCAACCTGTGCTCCTAGCTGACGGTCCTGGTCAACGGGGAAAAGATTAAATCCGGAGCCCAATTTTTTAGACCCCTTACAATTTGCTAATAACCCGGCACCCCCGATTAACAATAAAGAAAAAACAACAACTCTTTTCATAGTATCGACATTTATACAAAAATAGATTAATTCCCAAAACTTTAGTCGCAAAGACTGTATTTATAAACTCAACAATTTCCCGATTTTAATACTTCTTGTTTAACTTTACATAGTGGATGACAAAAAAATGGATATCGGATTAAAACTGAAAACACTGCCTGACAAACCGGGAGTGTATCAATATTTCGATAAAAATGGAACAATTCTTTACGTAGGAAAGGCAAAAAATCTTAAAAAAAGGGTTTCCTCTTATTTCAATAAGAATCACGAACACACCAAAACCTATATTCTTGTAAAAAAGATTGCCGACATTCAATATATAGTTGTTGATTCCGAAATGGACGCGCTCCTGCTGGAAAACAACCTCATCAAGAAATACCTTCCCAAATACAATATTCAGCTAAAAGACGATAAAACATATCCCTGGATCTGCGTAAAGAAAGAACCTTTTCCACGTGTGTTTTCAACACGGATATTGGTGAAAGACGGTTCGCGCTATTATGGCCCCTATCCAAGCGGGAGGGTGATGCATACCTTACTTGATCTGATCCGGGATTTGTTTCCTCTCAGAACCTGTGCACTTGACCTGGCAGCAAATAAAATTGAGAAAAGTTCTTACAAAGTCTGCCTGGAATATCATATCGGGAAATGTAAAGGTCCTTGCGAAGGAAAACAAAAAGCAGAGGAATACAACCGGATGATCGAGCAGATCGAAGGAATTCTGAAAGGAAACATATACAGCGTGATTCAAAATTTAAAACAATTGATGCTCCAGGCTTCTGCTGATTTTCGTTTTGAGGAAGCACATGATATCAAAACACGCATTGAAATCCTTGAAAAATACAAAGCCAAATCAACAGTAGTTTCACCTACGATTCACCAAGTGGATGTAGTAACCATGGTGGAGGACAATGATATTGTATTCGTGAACTACCTGGTTATTAATCACGGAGCGATCATTCACGGAATCACAGTTGAAGTAAAACGGAAACTGGACGAAACCCAGGCCGACATTATTACATTCGTACTTCCCGAACTGCGTGAGCGTTTCCAAAGTGAAGCAAAAGAGATCCTGGTTGAAACAGATGTAGATTGGGAAATGGAGGGAGTCCGCTTCTTTGCGCCTCAGCGCGGCGATAAAAAAGCGTTGATCGACCTTTCGCTTCGCAATGCAAAGTCTTACCGGATAGAGAAAATCAAACAGGAAAAGATCAAGGATCCGGAAAAACACACCAACCGCATTTTGGAAACCATGAAAGCGGATCTGCGACTGTCAGAACTTCCTGTTCATATCGAATGTTTCGATAACTCGAATATCCAGGGAACAAATCCTGTTTCAGCCTGTGTTGTTTTCAAGGATGCAAAACCCAGTAAAAAAGATTACCGCCATTTCAATGTACAGACCGTAGAAGGTCCTGATGATTTTGCTACCATGCGGGAAGCTGTTTACAGGCGATACCGGAGACTCCTGGAGGAAGAACAACCTTTGCCCCAACTGATCATCATTGACGGTGGAAAAGGGCAATTGAGTGCCGCACTGGAAGCTTTGGAAAAATTAAACCTGCGCGGAAAAATTGCTATTATCGGTATTGCGAAACGTTTGGAAGAATTATTCTATCCGGGCGACAGCTTGCCGTTGTATCTCGACAAGCGATCCGAAACTTTAAAAGTTATCCAGCATTTGAGAAACGAAGCACATCGGTTCGGGATCACGCACCACAGGAACAGAAGAAGCAAAAGTGCTCTGAACAATGAACTTGAAAGTATTCCGGGAATAGGCGAGAAAACGGTTCAGGATCTCATCAAAACCTTCAAATCTGTAAAGCGGGTGAAAGAACAAAACGAAGAAAGTCTGGCTTCAGTTGTTGGAAAAGCCAAGGCGAAAGTGATCATGCAGTTTTTTGCTGCGAACTAACTTATGTAAATAGTTACATCTTGTAACTCAACTGCAGCATAAACGCTCTCGGTGCCTGGATGTCTCCCGGTCTGGTCATGTATTCCGCATTCGCAATGTTATTCACTATAAAAGCCACCTTGTATTTTTCTTTGTAGGTATATCCGATCCGCGCATCAAATACTACGCTGACTCCCTGGTGTTCTTCCCGGTATTCTTTCAGGCCTGGCAGAATTTGCTGGCCCAGGAAACCGTCCTCAAAAATCGCATCGATATTCTTCATGTAACTGTTTAAGCGCATCGATCCTCCGATGCTGATTCCTTTCCAATCCAATTGAAGATCTGCTTTCGCCAGGTGATTAAAGCGGTACTTCAGCATATTTGAGGAAGTGTCGGAAAAGCTTAAGCGGTAAACTGAATCATTGTTCTTTGAAATCGGATTCATATAGGTATATCCCAGTAAAGCCAAAACGGAAACCGGCCCGATCTTCCCTTCTCCGGAAATAGAAATTTCTGCTCCGGCAATTTCTGCTGATTCGGCATTTTGGGCACGGAAACCTAACCATTTCTTCACATACCCCGGTGCATTCGGGTTGAAAAAATTCAATGGAATGGAATCCGGAATATACAGTCCGAAGGTAAATTCCATCATGTTGTCATAGTGATTGATAAATCCCGCAACATCTACAAATCCTTTCCATTTCCCGATCTTCACCCCTTGTTTCACTCCGATCTCGGCAGCCCAGCCTGTCTCCGGTTTCAAATCCGGATTCGCGAAAATAAGCAGTCCGCCAACTGAGGTTGTGGTGTATCTTTCTGCTACACTTGGGTAACGCACACCTTGTCCGAAGGAAGCACGCAAGTGAGTGTGTTTCAAAACGGCGTAATGGATCCCGCCTCTGATTATGGGCCTGATCGGAATTTTATTAGTTGAATCCTTTCCAAAATAATAATCCGAGTCTCCCTGCCTTCCGTCTTGTTCAAAATATTCTCCGCGAATTCCGGCCACAATATTTACTTTCTTCCAGTTTTTCTCTCCCTGCAGGTAAAGTGCCCCGTTCAATGAATTGTGATTTCCGAACAAGTAGGATTTTACTTCATTTGCAATGGCTGTAAGTCCTGTTGTCAGAACCCAGGAATTGTTATTCCATCCGCGCTGAAACTGGTAATCTCCGTACCAAACTTCTGATTTGGAGCTTTGGGAAAGATTGGTGTAATTTTTATTGTCGATAAAGTAAAGCCTTCCTCTTAATAAGTGTTTGTTCCCGAACTTATCCACATATTTGATTGTCGGATCTACCGATAGGCGCACTCCCCGGTTGTAGGTCAAACTGGAACCCGGCAAACTGGTGTCAGCTCCCCCGAAAGGCTGATAAGCCAATGAATCGCTTTCCCAAATGATAAAATTTCCGGCCTTTTGCAGTTGCGCATTCCAACCCAGTGAAGCTTTGAAGTTTTTAATGTTCTTTGGCCTGTAGCTAATGGTTCCGTTAAATCGTCCCCTGTCTTCCGTTTCGCCCTGGCGGTAACCGTCGTTGGTGTATCCGTATGCTCCGAGTGTCAGTCCAAAACGCCCGAATTGTTTCGCAAAGGTCACATCGCCCTGGTAGAACGTGGGGTTTTTACTCCACCACTTTAAGCTGGAACGTTTCGGATTATCGTAAATTCCCCCCTGCACCTGGACGTTCAAACTTGCTTTTTCCGTTGGTTCCCGCTCAATCAGGGAAATCATCCCGTTCAACGCTCCGGAACCATACAATACGGAGGACGCGCCTTTGATGACTTCGATCTGTTGTACATTTTCAATGGGAATGGAACTCCATTTGGCGTCTCCGGCATCAGCTGAAAGAAGCGGAATCTCATTCCAGAGAACCAGGACCCTGCTTCCGGCACCATAGGTAAAGCCGCTTCCTCCGCGAATGCTGACCTGTCCGTCCATTGCATAGGCACCCGGAACCTGGTCAACTGCTTGTTCCAAATCTGTTATTCCTTTGTTGGCAATTAATTCGGGTTTAATAATGTCCAGTGAAATAGTTAATTCCTGGACTGATTGCGGTCTGCGCGATGCCGCAACAACAACCGGCCCGAGATCCTGAATAGGTGTTAACGGCCTCAGCCGGATAACTTCTATTCGGTTGGAAATGATCTGTAAAGTATCGGGATAATAATCCGTTGCAGAAATAATACAGGTCGCAGGAAATGATTCTAACTTAAAGGAATATTCACCGTTCTCATTAGTCAAAACCCGGACTCCGCCTTCAATTTTTAATTGGGCAAAAGGAATTGGTTCTCGTGTTTCAGCATTCAAAACGGTACCAACGATCTCTTGGGAAAAAAGTGTGATCGGAACTAAAAAAAGTAGGAGTAGTACTTGCTTCATAAAGCTGTTTTTTCTTATATTCAAGAGACCAAAGTACCAAAAAATTGAATTTCACAACTATTCATCATCAAATTGCACTTACCTTTTTAAGTGGCATCGGAAGCCGAAGGGCCCGCATCATTATTTCTCATTTTAATGATCTGGAAGTCTTCTTTACGGAAAAGCGCCTTAACCTCGCTAAAATACCTGGTATTCCGGCTGATTTTATTTCATTGAAGCTGCGTTTGAATGCCCTGGTTGAAGCTGATAAAGTACTCCAGGAATTGGAGCGTATAGGCGGAAAGACTGTTTTTTTCACGGAAAAGAATTACCCGCGAAGACTAAAACAATGCAGTGATGCTCCCTTGTTGCTTTACAGTAAAGGAAATATCGAATGGAATCCTCCAAAACTGGTCTCCATAGTCGGGACGCGTCATGCAACAGATTACGGGAAAGCACTTACCCATGAACTGATAGAAGGTTTGGCTTCACATGATGTGACGATTGTTAGCGGAATGGCCTATGGAATAGATATCTATGCACACCAGGAAGCTTTGAGACAAAATCTGCCGACCTGGGGTGTTCTGGGCCACGGACTTGCTAAAATGTATCCGGGTGAACATCGGAAAATTGCAGACAGAATGCTCGAAACAGGCGGAATAATCAGTGAGTTCATTCCCTCCCAAAAAGCAGAACCTGCACATTTTCCTATGCGTAACAGGATTGTAGCAGGTTTAACGGATGCTACCATTGTTGTGGAAAGCGGCGAAAAAGGAGGTTCACTGATAACGGCAGGGTTGGCTTCCGACTACAACAGGGATGTTTTTGCATATCCGGGCGATATATCGAGGCCATACTCCTCAGGCTGTTTAAAGCTTATTCAGAAAAATCAGGCTTTTCTGATCCGAAACTCCGCAGATCTGATCGATGCTATGAACTGGCAACCGGAAGAACAAACGCGGGCACGCCAGCGGGCTTTGTTTGTAGACCTTAATTTGCGGGAAGAAAAAATTATTTCCGTTTTGAAGACCAAACCGGAGTTAAGTCTGGACACCATCGGTTATTTGTCTTCACTAACAGTTAGTGAGGTTTCAAGTGATCTGTTGAGTTTGGAGTTCAAGGGTTTGGTTCGCTCTCTTCCGGGCAGGCGGTTTCAACTAATACATTAAAGAACAAGTCTGTTTGCACTTAAATTTCTATTTTAGGGGCCATAAACTAGAAACATGAGAAAACATATTTTATTTGGAGCCCTGGCTCTGAGTACCCAACTTGCCTTTAGCCAAACAGTAACAAACGCTCCGGATAGTAAATACCAATTCACCAAAGTTGTACAATTAGATGCAACTCCGGTTGAAAGTCAGGGAATGACAGGAACTTGCTGGAGCTTTTCATCATTATCTTTCTTTGAAAGTGAATTGATCCGCATGGGTCATAAAAATCCTTCTGAGCTGGCTGAAATGTATATCGTTCGTAAAGCGTACGAATCAAAAGCAGACCGTTTTATCCGCATGGATGGAAAAATTAACTTTAGTGAGGGTGGAGCATTTCACGATATTCCTTACGTGATAAAACGCTACGGAATTGTTCCTAAAAGTGTTTATACGGGTTTAACTAACGGAAAAACAACTTACAACCACGAAGAATTATTTGCCGTACTAAACAGTTTCATGCAAACAGTTCTTGCGGAAGTCCAAAAAGGACACGGGATCGGAACAGAATGGAAAAAAGCATTTTCTTCTCTTTTGGATGCGTATTTAGGACCGGATATTACCGAGTTTACTTTCGAAGGTAAAAAATACACTCCCATGACTTACGCCAATTCTTTGGGCTTGAAAATGAATGATTACGTTTCCATTACTTCTTTCAGTAACGATCCGTTTTATGAAGCTTGTGAAATTGCTATTCCTGACAACTGGGCTTGGGGAGACAGTTACAATGTTCCATTGGAAGACATGGTCGCAGTAGCTGAAAACGCCTTGAAAAACGGGTACACTTTAGCTTGGGGAGCAGATGTTTCTGAAAAAGGTTTCAACTTCCGTCAGGGAATTGCGATCATCCCGGAAGACGAGTCAACGATCCAGACGCGCGGAAAAGACAGTAAAACATTCAATGATGCCGGGGCAGCAAAAATATCCAATGCCTTTTTGGAACCTGTGAAAGAGCAAACAATTACACAGGAAAAACGCCAGCAGGGCTACGATGGGAAAGTAACAACGGATGATCATGGAATGCATATTGTAGGAATGTTTAAAGATCAGTCCGGGACACGTTACTTCCTGGTTAAGAACTCCTGGGGGACAGATAACTTACCACAAGGATATTTGTATGTCTCTGAACACTATTTCCGTATGAAAACTATCAATATTTATTTGAATAAAGAGGGTTTACCAAAGGACTTGAAAGCGAAACTAAAATTATAAGTAATTAGTTGGTGGAGAAAACTTTTTTTGTTAGATTTGACACATTACCACAAACTAATATAACATGGAAAGACTAACACCCGCAGAAGAGAAAGTCATGTTAAGGCTTTGGAAACTGGAGAAAGCAACTGTGAAAGAAATAGTTGACTTGTATCCCAATCCAAAACCAGCTTACAACACTGTCTCAACAATCGTACGAATCCTGGAGCGTAAAAAATTCATCAAGCACAAACCAATGGGAAGAGGTTACATCTACCTTCCGAAAATTGGCCGCGAGCAGTACCGTGATTACCTGGCGGACTACATTTTGAAATTTTACTTTGATGGAAGCAGAAATGAGATTGTCTCATTCTACAACAGCAATGTTTCGCTCAACGAAATTTTATAACACATACCGGAACCCTGACATTTATCGTCAGGGTTTTCTTTTTAAGTCTTTCTATCTATTCGGTAATAACAATATCCGGGTTTCGTTTCAGGATCTCTGCAATAAACACCTCATTAGAAAGAGGGCTGATGTAAATTTCATCGTATTTCTTAAACTTAATGATCAATCCTTTTCCCGCTGTAGCCGGTTTGATTCCCACATATAGTGTTTTTCCCTTTGCAATCTCACGGATCTGGTCTATTTGAATTTTTCCTCTCAGAGGTCCGCTCCTGTAAATCAGCTGTGTTTCCGTCAATTCGTAACTAGTTCCCAGGTAAATCCATAAAAGGAAAACAATGATCACTCCTAAAGGAATAGTAATCCAAAAATCACCCTTTTCGATCCATCCCAGAGCAATTCCGAATGTAGAAAGAACCGCCAGGAAAACAACCGTCCCGAGGATTAGTATGCTGAAGAAAACATCCTTTCTGCTGGTAAATTTCATGATCGTTTAAATGGCATTCTGTCAAATATAACGAATTGACTGAAAAGTTGCAAGTTCGCGATATTGCGAACAGCCCTTTATTCATAAGGGTTTCGGCGACAAAATGCAATTAAAAACACGCTTTTCTCACTTGCCTGCGATTACATAAAATTGGCTGAATAATTGGATAATGTATCCAATCGCATTTGGGGCTTCAACCAGGAAGTATTAAGCAAATAATCGAATCATGTTTTTCAAGATGATAGGAAAACAGAGGGATATCAGAGCCGCAGAAGCCTTTGATTTAAAAAATTAAAGCATCCGCATATGCAGATGCTTTATCACCTAACTTTATACACCTCACCGGTGTTTTTTTGACCGTATCAAAGAAATAATTTGCTGAAACCAAATCCCAATTTTTAGCCTTAACTTGATCTAAACAATGACGCTTAAACTCCAGAAATGATATTAACTCACCAAACTTTGATACAACAATTATTGATGGTTCATTCAAAATAAAAAACACTTGTAATTTATTGATTAACAGGTTATTGACTAATGATCAAGTTAATCCGATGCTTTCTATTATTTTTCGGAATTTAGCAGAAACACCTTAACTGCAATCAGAACTGGTTTCTGCTTATTTTCGTTGGTTCTTTTTGAATAGTGTTGCAAAAAACACCTGATCAGGTCATTATTTTCTCAGATATCTTCCAGAATGGTATACAATTCGTCCCGCGCATCCAGGTTCATTTTCTTTCTCAGGCGCGAACGCAATACATTTACTGATTCCGGAGTAATGCTTTTCATGGTCGCAATATCCTTGGAGGAAAGTTTGAGCTTTATAAGCAAACACAATTCCTTTTCATTTTGAGTTAATTCCGGATACTTTTCATGAAGACGCCATAAAAATTGACTATTGATCTCGTTGACATTATTTTGGAACAGCGCCAATCCGTTATCCACGGCCTGGAAACTCTTCACGTAGGTGATCAGTTCCGTCACATCTCCTTTTTCAATCGCGTTCTTTCTCCTGAGTTGTTGCAGACGAAGTGCCATCTCATCTGTAAACTCGAATTTCTTGGTTAGATTAATGGCAAACGTGAGCAGGTCCTTGTTTTTAAGTTCCAGTTCCAGTGTTAAGCGCTCTGCTTCCAGTTCCTGGTATTTCAATTTTTCTTCATTGAGTTTGCGTTCAATACGGGCAGCCTGGTTTTTACTTTGCTGGACCTTTCTGTTCACAATGAAAACAACGATTAGGATGATTAAAAGAATTGCTACCGAACCAATGCCCAATAACCGTTCTTTCCGGTTGATCGACTGGAGTCTTTGCTGAGCTTTCTTTTGTGTTTCGAGTTCGAGTGTTATCTGGTCGTTCTGAAAACGGACAAAATCATTCAACCTTGAATTGATTGATCCGTCTTTTAATGCCAAAGATGCTGTTTCTGCTCTTTTGCGCAATGCCTCGATCAATTTGCCGGGCTGATGTGTTCTTTCATAATATGTGCATAAAACATCATAATATTCCAGCCGGAGTTTCGTATCGGCATCTTTCAATTTCACGGCATCCAGGTGTTTTTTCGCCTCCTCCAAAAGACCATAATGCGACTCCAGCTTTGCAAGATGAAGCAGGAATTGCGTTCTCAGTTTCAAATCCGGCGGGGCAAGTTTCGCGATAGTGATCATACGAACCGCTTCTTTCTGCTTCTCAAGGCTCTGCTTATATTCTCCGCGCAGTTCATGGATCCTGGCAAGATTGTCATGGATCACAGCATAAAGCGTACTGTCTCCCGAATATTTGTTATTTAGGTGAAAATTATTGATTGCCCGGTCAAAGAAATACCTGGCCGTAGACAAATTTCCCTGTTCCAGGTAATTGGACCCAATATTATTCAGGCAATGTGTGATCACGCCGGGATCATTGTGCTTTTTGATCAGGTTGAGTGCATGTCTGTAATAGAAATTTGCCGAATCAAACTGGTGCATTTTAGAGTGTAACCTTGCTATCCGTTCGATCATGTAATAGCGGGCTATCCGGTCCAGGTTAAATTCATGTTTGAGCGATCTCTTGGAATATGCGATCGACATCTCGTTTGCTCCTAATGCTTCCAGTGAGTTTCCGATCAGACCGAATACGATACAGCTGTCTCTTCTTGAAAACCCGCCCGAACGGCTAAGCTTCATTAAGCGGTTAAGCGATTGGAGCTTGCTCCCGTAAAAATCCTCCACCCCTGCCAGACTCCATTCGCCCTCAATTTCCAATGACCGGAACCCCGACTGTTTAGCAAGCTTGAGACCCGTCGAAAAGTATTTCCTGGCTTCCGAAGAATCCACGTAAAATAGCCGGTTTCCAAGTTCGTACAAGGTTTTGATCTTTTCCTTTCCGCCAACCTGCTGCAAGCGTTTCACCAAACTATCCTCCGCCCGCTTTTGACAAAGTCCGGATCCCGGAAGGAACAGAAGCAGCAATGCAGTAAATAGCGTCATTTTCCAAGACATAGCTTCCGGGTTATAGCACAATGAGTTTGTTCAAAATGTATGGAAAGATATAAAAATATCTGGGGTTTAAATACGGAATAACTATTTCAACCATATCTCATGGAGATCCCGTAGTTGAATTGTCATTCAATGGTACATCGAACCAAAGAACCACTTCTTGTAAACGAATTACAGCGAATAATTAAAAACCATTGAATGTGAGGCTTACTCATTGATTGCCCCACTTTACTCCCACTATTAAGTATGGATACGGTATAGATACCCCACCTCGAGACGTAGCTACTGTAAAGTCTGCTACTGTCAACTTTTACACTGCGAAACTTCAGTGAAGCAGTGTTTCATTTTCAAATTGCGAAACTTCAGTGCTGAAAGCCCTGACCCTAGCGTCAATGAAAGAAGGGTTTCATACGAAGATTGAAGTAAAAACACCAAAAATCCGCGCTCATCCGCGCCCTCTGCGGGAAAATCTGTACTCTTTGCATCGCTCGAAGGAAAAGAAACCCCCTATATGACCTATGTGTTCTATGTGGTTCAACTTTACTCCGCCACGGAAACCAACTCCAAATTGTCTCTTCGTTCGTAATTAGGAATTCGTATTACCCCACTATCTCCCCCAACCTTTCAAATGCCTGGTCCATATTCATCACATGGTTGTAGATCATCCGCAAACGATCGTTCTTCTCGCTCATTTTGCAGTCTTTCGGGTTGCTCTGAACGTATTTCAATACCTGCGTGAACATCGGGGAATCGTAGTACTTGGATTGGGAATTTGCTACGAAATAACCGATCATTGATCCTTGTTTAATAACCAGTTTTTCGAAACCAATTTCCTGTGCCAGCCAGCGCAGTTCAAAGGAACGCAGTAATTCTTTTACTACTCGCGGCAGTGGACCAAAGCGGTCGATCAGTTGCTTTTTGTATTCTTCGATCTCTTCTTTGCTGTTCAGATTATCCAGGTCCTGGTAAATACTCAAACGCTCGCTTACGTTGTTGATATAATCTTCCGTAATCCGCAACTCGAAATCGGTTTCCAGGACACAGTCTTTTACGAAATGTGCTCCCATGGTTTCCGTATTCCGGTCGTCGTAAAGGTCTTTGAATTCTTCTTCTTTCAATTCGTCCATGGCTTCGTTCAGGATCTTCTGGTACATCTCAAACCCAATCTCGGAAATAAAGCCGCTTTGTTCTCCTCCCAACAGGTTTCCTGCTCCGCGGATATCCAGATCCTTCATGGCAATGTTGAATCCCGAACCCAGGTCGGAGAACTGTACAAGAGCTTCCAAACGCTTGCGTGCTTCGGAGGTGAGTAAACTGATGGGTTGTGAAATGAGGTAGCAGAATCCCTTTTTATTGGAACGTCCAACCCGCCCGCGCAACTGGTGCAGATCACTTAATCCGAACATATGTGCGTCGTTGATGATAATGGTATTCGCATTTGAGATATCTATCCCGGATTCAATAATGGTTGTTGCAATCAAAACGTCATATTCGCCCTGGATGAAATCCATCATCACTTTTTCCAACTGCTTTCCGTCCATTTGTCCGTGACCAATTGCCACCCGAACTCCCGGACACAGGCGTGAGATCATCCCGGCTATTTCTTTGATATTTGCCAGTCTGTTATTCACGAAATAAACTTGTCCTCCCCGGCTCACCTCATAGGAAATCGCATCGCGGATATTTTCTTCATTGAATGTGATTACTTCCGTTAAAACCGGCTGACGGTTTGGTGGTGGCGTATTGATAATGCTCAGATCTCGTGCACCCATCAATGAAAACTGCAAGGTTCTCGGGATTGGAGTTGCGGTTAATGTCAAGGTATCAACTGTTGTTTTTAAGGTCTTCAGTTTATCTTTCACTGCCACCCCGAATTTTTGTTCTTCGTCGATAATGATCAGACCCAAATCTTTGAACTTAACTTTGTCACTGACAATTTTGTGCGTTCCTACCAAAATATCAATCTCACCGCTTTCCACTTTTTTCAATGTCGCCGTGATATCTTTGGCAGATTTGAAACGGTTAATGTAATCTACATTTGCGGGAAAATTCTTGAAACGTTCCTTGAAACTCCGTGCATGCTGATGACTTAAAATAGTTGTCGGAACCAAAACCGCAACTTGTTTGCTGTCGGCAACTGCTTTAAATGCCGCACGCATGGCAATTTCCGTTTTTCCAAAACCCACATCGCCACAAACCAATCGGTCCATAGGCGTATCTTTTTCCATGTCTTCTTTCACTGCTTGTGTGGCCTTCAACTGGTCGGGAGTGTCTTCGTACATAAACGATGCCTCGAGCTCGTTTTGTAAATAAGTGTCCGGAGAAAACGCAAAACCGGGTTGAGATTTGCGTTTTGCATATAATTGAATCAGATCGAAAGCCAGTTCTTTGATGCGTTTTTTGGTCTTCTGTTTCAGCGTTGCCCAAGCCTGGGTTCCCAATTTATTCATCTTCGGAGCTGCTCCGTCTTTCCCTGTGAATTTGGAGATCCGGTGCAGGGAGTGAATACTTACATATAAGACATCGCCGTCGCGGTAAACCAAACGAATCGCTTCCTGCGGTTTCCCATTCACATCGATTGTCTGCAGCCCGGAGAACTGTCCTACTCCGTGATCGATATGTGTAACATAATCTCCTTTTTGAAGATTGTATATTTCTTTTAAGGTCAGGGCTTGTTTCGCCTGGCGGAATCCTTCCTTTAATTTGAACCGGTGGTAGCGTTCAAAGATCTGGTGATCCGTATAGCAAACCAGTTTCAGTGCCGGAATAATAAAACCTTCGTGAAGCGCAATATTCATGGGTTCAAATTCTACTTCCGCCCCGATGTCCTCAAAAATTTGGTATAAGCGCTCTATTTGCTTCGGCTGGTTGGAAAAGATCAGGTTTTGGGCACCCGCTTTTTTACGGGCAATCAAATCGTCTTTCAATAAATCGAAGTCCTTGTTGAACGTTGGCTGATGCAGGGTTTCAAACGTAATTGTTTCCGAAGCTTTGAAAGCATATTCGGGACCTATTTCCACGATCGAATGCACCGGGAGCTGTTCTTTCCAGTCGGAAGGGTGCATATACAATTCACTTGGCAAACTGTGCTTGATCGTATTTTTGGGAAGCGTTTCGTAAACCTTTACCGCCTTTTCATAATCCTTATCCAAAGCAGCTTTTACCAGGTCATTCGACGCAAGCCAGATAGTTGTCTGCTTTCCGATGAATTCCAAAAAGGTTCCGTTTCCATTCAGAACCAATTGGCGCTGCACATTCGGAACCACTGAAAAATGTGTGTGTGTCTTAATAGATAGCTGCGAAACGGGATCAAAGGTCCGGATAGAATCTACCTCATCGCCAAAGAATTCCACCCGGAAAGGCTGATCATTGGAAAAGGAAAAAATATCGACAATCCCTCCCCGAATGGAGAACTGTCCGGGTTCGTAAACAAAATCAACACGCTCAAATCCGTATTCCAATAAGAGTTCATTAAAGAAATCAATGGAATAGGTTTTGCCACGCTCCACCCGCATGGTGTTTTCCGAAAGTCTTTTTTGTGTTGGTACCCGCTCGAACAATGCCTGCGGATAGGTAACCACCCAGGTGTTCTTCCCGGTATTGATCTTTTCAAGCACTTCGGCCCGTGCAACTACATTCGCATTATCGGTTTCTTCTAATTGATAAGGCGTGCGATAGGAAGCCGGGTAAAATAAAATATGTTTGTTCTCCGGGTACAATTGTTCCAGGTCGTTGAGAAAATAGGCCGCAGCTTCTTTGTCTTCCAAAACGAACAGGTGATTCCCGGGAACCTGCTCACATACGGAAGCAACTGCAATCGATTTGGAAGAACCGATCAGCCCTTTCCAGTGAATTCGAATTTCCGCCTGTTGCAATAAATCAGCTGTTTGATCGAGTCCTTTGAGCTTTTTGAAAAGTTGTAAAAAATGTGTCTGGTCCATAATTCCGAATAAACAGTTTAGGGGACACAGCGCACTGTACCCCCTTCAAAGAGTTGCAAAGGTAATGGATTGTTTTTGGATTTTCTCTATTTGCTTTTAGTCACTTTTTGAAAAAAGGATTTTCATTTTGAAAAAAATCCTCCTGTTGAAATTAGCTAAGACCAACTAAATCAGCAGTTTTTCGTTTTGGCATACATTTTATTAAGAAAGGGGAAACTAGAATTATGAAGACTTTATTTATCGCAGCAGTTGCTTCAGTAGGATTGTTCCTGGTATCCACCGGATGTAACAAAGAAAAAGGAAGTAGCAAAATGACTGTAAAAATGGTTGATGCTCCTGGAGATTTCCAGCAGGTTAATGTAGAAGTATTGCAGGTGCAGGTAAACCACGATGGGCAGGGATGGATTAATCTTCCGACAAATGCCGGAATCTACGATTTGTTGACTTTGCAAAACGATGTTTCAGCAACCTTGGTGAATGTCGGTGTTTTACCATCCGGACATCTTAACCAGTTCCGTTTGATCCTTGGAGATGAGAACAATGTAATGGTAGACAGTTTGTACTATCCGTTGGCAACTCCATCTGCACAGCAATCCGGGTTAAAGATCAATTTGAATACGGATTTCGCTCCGAATACAACATACGAATTGTTACTGGATTTTGATGCAGAACAAAGTATTGTAACTCAAGGTACAGGAGCTTATTCCTTAAAACCTGTTATCAAGGTTTTATCGATTAACCCGATATAGATCTTAGGTGTGGTGTAAATAAGTAGTAGTAGTATGTCCACAAAAGCCATTCGTGAACTGACGAGTGGCTTTCTCTTTTTCTGGCTTTGGCTCTGTAGAATTGAACCTTGGTCTTATCACAAATCTTAAAATCAACCACTTATCCCGACAAATCATCAGCTTATGCCATTGCATCAATAGATTGATCATTTGTCCAACTCCACCTACCCAATCCATCGTTGAGTATTATTATTCACTTAATACTCAATTTATGAAAACAATCATTACTTCTATTTTAATCTTGGGAATGAGCGGAGCATTTGGGCAGGGCGCTTTAACGCTGACCACTTCCAATTCAAATGCCAGATTCTCTGTTTCCAACAACGGAATGTTTTTCAGCAACCCTAGCACAACAGGTGGATACTTTGTACCAAAGGACAGTTTGGTTAGTTCTATTTATTCCACGGCGTTCATGGCCGTAGGTAGAGACATCAATGGAGGTATAAAAGGTGCCGTCGCTAAAATCATGAATTCTGATTTCACTCCAGGCCCTTATTTACCGAATCAGGCCAACTACAGCTCACAGTCATACATCAACAAGTATCAATTCTCCTTGTGGGACATCACGAAAGCTCAAATTGATCACCATATTGCTCATTGGGCAGATCAGGGTTATGTGGTTCCCGGGATTATTAATTTCTGGCCGGGAAACGGTGATACCGGTAATGGCGAAAGTTTGCTTCTTGCCCCTTTTCATGATTCGGACGGAGATCAGGTTTATGAACCGGAATATGGGGAGTATCCAATCATTCGCGGGGACAAAGCTGTTTATACCATTATCAATGACGGGAATGGTGTTCACTCCTCAGGACTGGACAGGGCCCAATTAGAAGTTCATATGATGTTCTATCAATACGACGATTCTACTGATGGCGCTCTGACGAATACTGTATTTTTCCAAACCACTGTTTTTAACCGGGGAACTCAGTCCTTAACTGATTTTCATGCCGGTCATTTTATTGATTTTGATTTAGGTAATCCGCATGACGATTACATTGGAACAGAACCCGGAAGAAACCTGGCTTATATTTACAACGGTGACTTAAATGATGAATTCTTTTCGGGGAACCCGGGATATGGTGAGATGCCTCCTGCAGCAGGAATTCTTAACCTGGACGGAAGTCTGTATTCCCATATTCTGATATCAGATCCTTCCGGTTTAAATACTGCTTCGGAATATTACAATGTGTTGAGCGGACTTTTACCTGATGGCAGTCAATTACTTGATGCAAACAATCAACCCACCACTTATATTTACAACGATCTGGATTCTTTGACAGGATGGCACGAGTATATGCTTGGAAATCCTTCCGGTGACCGTCGTTCCGTAAGTGGACATGATCCTGTCAATTTTGGGCCCGGAGAAGTCCTTTGTTACAACAACGCAGCCATTTTTGCCAGAAAATTTGAACTGAATTTGACTGCCAGTGTTGACAGTTTGTTCCTTGTGGCAAACCACATCCAGGATTTTTATAACAACCAGAATTTTTATTGTGAAACGCAGCATCTGGGTCTGCAGGAAGAACAACAGCTTTCCATTTCCATCTATCCGAATCCGGCGAAAGACCAAATCCGGGTGGACGGCTTGACTTTCGGCACTTACCGCATTGTGAACCTCGAAGGAAAAGAGCTTCTTGCAGGAACGCTGGAAAATCCGTTTATTCAAATTGATTTGTTGAAGAATGGATTCTATATTCTTGAAATTACCTCCGGCAGAAAATACGATCGAAAATCGTTTGTGAAGGAATGAGATTAAAACATTTTTTAACTGCGAAACCCTTTGGAAACAGAGGGTTTTTTGTTTTTATATCCGTTTCCTTTTAAAAAATGTGCCTTTCAAATGAACCTTTATCGGGCGGCTGAGTAATCCTGTTAGAAACTCGGAAGTCAAGCGCGCTATGCTTACGCCGTAGCTTTAGCATAGGCGCAGATTTTTCTCTAAATTAAGAACATGAAATATTTACTAATCGGATTTGTTTTTTTGAATTGCTTAAACGCATTCACACAAAAACCGGAAAAGGTTTACAGTATTGCAATTGAAGTCAAAGAAACTTCCTGGTACGAAAATCAAATCAAACTGTGGAAGGCTGAGATTGACAAAAACGAAAAAAACGGGGAAGCCTGGATAAATTATTATGCAGCTTTCCGTGCGCTGCGTAATCTTGCCCCGCATGATTCGGATGAAAAGAAAAGATACATCGAACTTTGTTCAAAAATTCCCGGAGAAGTGCAAAAGGCCATGCCAAATACTTTTGAAAGTCATTTCCTGACTTATATTGAAGTTGAGGGTGCAGGAGGAAAGCAGGAGGAGCTATTAAAAGCTGCAGCAATCAATCCGTATCATCCTCAAGTCCTGGATGAACTCTTGATCCATTATGCGCTTGAGCGCGATCAGAAGAACTTTGAATTGTACGGTAGAAAAATGTTTGAAGCCAATGATATGCCGGTTGGCATGCTGAACTGGGGGTACAATGTGCTTTCCGAGATGGATGAAAATGCAATCCTTTTTACCTGCGGAGATAATGATACTTATTCCGCATGGCTGGTACAAGGTGTGAAGAATTTTAGAAAGGATATAACGGTTGTTAATATGTATCTTATTCAATTGGATGATTACAGAAACAAATTGTTCAAAGAATTGGGATACGAACCACTGGAATTAAATACCCCGCAAACAGCCGAAGAACTTGATGCATATATGAAGCGTATCTACGACCATTTCTTTAAGGGAAAAAGGGCGGTCTACGTTGCAACAACCGCAATAAACCTGTTTCAAAAAGACTATGCCGATAAATTATACCTTACCGGGTTAGCGTACAAATACAGTGAATCCAATTTTGATAATGTAAGTGTCATTCGCAGGAATTATGAAAAACGTTATTTACTGGACTATCTGAGAGAAGTATTTGCTTTTAACGTCGCTGACCTGAAGGCGGAGGAATTCAATGGAATGTATCTTCCTTCCATGATCAAATTGTATCAGCATTATTCCGAAAGTGAAGAAGTAGCCAGGAAACAGGAGCTGGAACCTCTTCTTTTGAAAATCGCGGAACAAAGTGGTCAGCAAAGTGAGGTGCTCGAATTATTATCAGGTAAAGAAAAATCGAGTTCTTTTCTCTCAACAGTTTTGGATTTAAAAACCTTGGAGAAAAATATGGTTGAATTAAAGGACAAGGTTTACATCGATAAATATGAGGTTACCAATGGAGATTACCACAAATTCTTAAGCAACTTGGAACGTTCCAATCAAACCGAGCTGTATCGTATTGCTTTATATGACTCCATTCAATGGACAAAAGGGAAATTCGCTGATCAATCTCATGATCCGATGGGTAACTTATACCACTGGCATCCGGCTTACGGAAATTATCCGGTGGTTTGCATTTCTTACGAAGGAGCAAAAGCATATTGTGAGTGGCTTACCAAGCAATACAACCTGCAGCGCAAGCGTACATACACACAAGTTCTTTTCAGGCTCCCAACGGAATCAGAATGGAGAACAGCAGCCGGTTCCGGGAATCCAAAAGCAATCACTCCGTTTCCGGATAACAGCATAAAAAATTCCACTGATCATTATTTGGCCAACATCCAGCCGGTTAAAGGAAAACTCTTTGATGACGGGGGTTTTCATCAGGTGAATGTAAAAAGCTACGAGCCGAACAAAATGGGGCTCTTCAATACCTTTGGAAATGTTTCTGAAATGACCGGCACAAAAGGAGTGGCGCTTGGAGGATCCTGGTATAACTTATTCGAAGAATGTACCTTTGATAAAACACAGCAATACACAAATCCTAATCCGGAAACCGGCTTTCGAGTTGTGATGGAAATAATAGAAAAGTGAAAAGCCTAAGTATACTTGAACAGTTTACATCATAAACAACAAAGCGACGAAGAGTTGATGGTTCAGTTGATGAGCCATCATACTCCCGTATCCGCCAAACAGGCAGAAGCTGCACTGGTGGAATTACATCGCCGGTACAGTAAAAAACTGCTGGGCTATTTCATCAAAATGCTGAACAAAGATGTAGACCTGGCACAGGATTTCGTTCAGGATATTTTCCTGAAATTGATGGAGAAAAAACACTTGTTTGATCCGGATAAGAGATTCTATTCCTGGATCTTCGCCATAGCCTCAAATATGTGTAAAACGGCATACCGTCACCAGGGGAAAACAGTATCACTTCATGCGGAAATGAACCATCCCGGAGGACTGGACGAAAATCTGGCAGAGAAAAAGCTTTTCTTAAAAGCTTTACAGGATAGCATAGATAAGCTGGAACATCACCATAAAACGGTATTTGTACTGCGTTACCTGGAACATTTTCCCTTGAATGAGATCGCTGAAATTACAGAAAGCTCCCTGGGTACAGTTAAATCCAGACTGTTTTACGCAACAAAAAAAATTACGGATCAATTGAAACACTTTGATCCAAGTTTTGAAACAACAATCTTTAAATTGAATTGATATGGAAGAGCAACATGAACGCTTATTCGATTTGATAGAATCCAAATCGTTTGGAGAACTTAGTGAAGAGGAAAAATCCTTTGTCTTGAATCACCTGACAGAAATGGAATACGGTCTTCAAAGAAAAGTGATTTCTGCAACTGCAGCTTTGGAATACGATTCCGAAGAACCACTTGCTTTAAATCTTCCGGAAAAGAATACTCCTTTTTTGAAAAGAACCATCCCACTTTATAAGGCATTGATCGGCGCTGCTTGTCTCGTACTGCTTTTTGTTGTCGGAAACCGGAAAAGCTATTCCCTGAACTGGCATTTTACAGAACATCCTTTGGAAATCTCATTAACTGGTGGGGCTTCTTCGATGCAGATCATCCATGACACCATTATTGAGAGAGTGCCGTTTATTTCTGCTTCCAGGATCATCCACGATACCATCACCCTTGTTCAAAATACATTGCAGCAAACAGAAAAAAGAATGTTGGAAGCAGGTAATACGATTGTTTACCCGGAACTGACAGAAAAACTGCTGGAAACTAAAAGTCAATCCTATAAGGAAGATCAAACCACAGCTTTCCTGCCTTCAGTTACAGTTGTAAATACCATGAAATAAATTCTCCCGATCGTTCTAATTCGACAGACCGGGAGATTAATTTCAACTGATGTTAATTATTGTTTTGTTATACGAACCAGTTTTGTTTGGTCGCCTTTCATTATTTTAAGCAAATAAACTCCATTTGATGCATTGTTCAGATTCAATATCATTTGGTTATTCCCTGGTTGGTTTTCAAATGTATTAATCAACTGACCCATCGTATTGAGCAATTCTATTTTTTCAGGGGCTACCATTTTATTCCAGCTAACGATAATTGTCCCGCTTGATGGATTCGGATAAACATTTACCCCCCACTCTGAATCAATCGCATCCACTGACGCAAACTCTCCGTCTAAATTCACATTGTCCAGCCAAATGTGATTTCCACCTGTTCCTATGTTTTGGAAAGCTAACTGCACACAGGACTCACCGGCCAAAAAGCTCAAATCAACTATCACTTCTTCCCAAACAACAGTTGGAGTTGCATCATACCAGAACCAAACGTCATTACCGGGTACAGTCAACTGAGAACCTCCTCTTTTCCAGGCAGGAAGCCAGGTTTGTCCGTTTAAAGTATATACAAGTGCTAATGAGTCTGTATAGTTTCCGTTGTTGTGATAAGTATAATCGAACGAAATACTTGGCTGGATTGCTCCGCTGAAATCCAGGGCAGGAAGCGCCAATAAATGAATTTCACCCGTAGCATCCTCCCAATAATTCGGAAACGACGCTACTTTATTATTCGGATTGTCTTCCGGCCAGTCCTGTTCCCATGATGTCCCGCCTTCCACAATTAATTTCCAGTTTTCCGGAGGAAAAGCTCCTTCAAATCCTTCTGTAATATGTGGGTTAGCCGTTTGAGTATTTACGGTAATGAAATCAGCCAGAACAACGGTGTCCGTTCCAAAAGCATCCGTTACGATCAACGTTACATCAAACATCCCCGTTTGATTGTATGCAACAACCGGGTTCATCACTGTTGAAGTTGCCGGTGTTCCTCCCTCAAAGGTCCATTCCCAGGTAGCAGAAGCCATTCTTACTGTGGAGTGATCGACAAAGTGAATGGAATCTCCATCACAATCCGCAACCAAATTAATGGTTTGAATATCTGCTGCAGCCATTGCAACCGGCGGTGCATCTTCGTAAAGATCACATTCATAAACCCCGCGCTGAGAAGCAGTACGAATTTTTCCTTCACCGTAAAACGGCTCTAAAAATGCACAGGAAACACTCGCAGGCAGGTTGTTGTTAAACAGAGCCCAATCAGCCATTGCTGCGTTTTTATAAAAAACTGCCCGTTTGGTTCCGATGTAAATCCCATCATTGGTTCCGTAAGCATGTACTATGGACACAACGCGTTCACCTGCAATCGTACTTGTAGTTAAATTCGTCCAGCTTGCACCGCCATCGATGGATTGGAATACCTTGTTTCCGTTTTGAGAACCCATTAGAATACACCAAAGTTTATTCGGATCCTGATCGTCCACTTCAATATATTTCGAACGGTTTTGATTATTTCCCGTCTGAGCCCCTGTTGGTGTAATATCTGTCCATGTCAAGCCCTTATCAGTTGATTTTTTAATTTTGGTAGCGGACCCGGTAGTCTTATGTGTAACGTACAGGATATTCGGATTCGACCAGGCTACTTTCACCTGGATCACACTTACACCGCCAAAATCGTAAACTTCATCAAAAGAAAGTCCTCCGTTTTCAGTGAAATACAGTTTTGTTTCCACAGGAGAATAAAATGAGTTATAATTGGAAGGCAAAAACGCATAATTACCATATTCGCCATCAATATAAGAAGTGTTGCAGTTTTTCGAATCATCAAAACTTCTTCCTGAAATACGCGTTTCGCGATCCGACGAAAAATTGAATGATCCGTTATCGTTGTAACCAATGTTATTGTCGCCAAAATTTACGAATCCCCTGAAGTTATCTCCACCAAGTTCTGCTAACCATCCGCCTGATGTCGGTGTGGTTAATCCACCGTGATAAATATCATTATACTTGAGTAATGTTCCATTGTGGTATGTTCCGCCCACCATGATATCACCACCTTTAAATCCGGCCTGGAAACCCCAGAAATCTGTTCCCTGGATCCCGTGCATTCGCGGCACCAAGGTGTCTCCCTGATCGGAAGAATAATACAAGCCGCCATCTGAGCAAACCCACATATCTACTCCGCCTGCATGCTGGAAAAATTTTATATCGTGCACGTCAGCATGGTTATAACGGTAAGCGGTATGCTGTCCAACCCATGTAACCCAGTGTGCGTTTTGTTCCCAATCAACGCCACCGTTTTCAGAACGCCACACATTGATCCCCGCACCAAAAACACGGTCGGCATTGGTTGGAGAAACCCCCATGCATAAATCGTAATAATATTGACCGCCTTCTTCGTCACCTTCTTCCGCATAACCCAGCATATTAGGGTCCTGGATACTTGCGCCTCCAGGCCCGGTTCCACAACAGCTAAAACTGAACGATTCACCGGCATCCGTACTTTTGTAAACGCCGTATAAACCTCCGTCAGGTCCAACCTCTCCGGCAGCCCATACATATACCACATTCGGATCCGCGGCAGAAACGCCAATTTCGGTACGTTCCTGTGCATCACCAGTTGGAGGTAAAGGCCAACCGGCAGTTTTTTGCGTCCAGGTCAGTCCATTGTCTAACGATTTATAAAATTGTGTTGCATTTCCGGACAAGGAAACAGTATAAATAATTTGAAGATCCGCCGGATTAATTTCTATTTCCATATGCTCACCTGCATGTACAATTGCCCAGGAAGCTCCATTGTCTGTACTGCGGTATAAACCTGTATTGGTCGCTGCCAAAAGAGTGTTTACACCTATGTATTTTAAATCCCGAACAAAACGATTCACTCCCTGAAACGTAGCATCACCTGTTAAATTCCAGGTAGTTCCGGCATCTTCCGAACGCCAGATTTTACCGTTTTCTTCACCGAATAAAATGCGGTTGGGATTAGTAGGATCGATTGCTATCGAATACACTGCATTAACTAATAAATTTTTAGAGGCTAAGGTCCAATTGTGACCTTTATCGATGGTTTTCCAAATACCTGCAGTTGCTGTACCTGCGAAAAGCACCTGGTCATTGGTTGGATCTTGTTCAACTGTATAAACATGAGCTGATCCCGGAGACTGAACCTGGAATTGCATTGCCTGTTCATGATCGTAATCCCAAGGGCCCATTTCACTCCACGCCGAGTTGGACGACTTTTGAGCTTCCAGGTTTGCTTTTGCCTGCAAATATGCCTGTTCATTCGCTTCGGAATCAATTGAGCGATCAATATATCCTTCGTTATTGACATAGCTCCAGTTTTCTTTCATCAGGCGTTTGAAGTACTGCGTGTGCCGGTTTTTTACAAAATCATGTGTTTGGTAATAGGCGTGAAACAATGTCCGCAATTCAAACAAATTGGGATTGGGAGCGTACATTTTCACCACCCATTCCGGATCGTTTGATTGTACTTTGTAAGCTTGTTGGTTTTCCTGAGCCTGGTTGTAATAACTACTACAACACAATAAGCCCGCTGCTAATAACAGTTTTTTCATGGTTTTGGAATAAGAAGAAACTCAAACTTAGTTTAAAAAGAACTTAGTTGTGTTATAAAAAGAATGCTACTGTTGGAATCTAAAGTCTCCGTAATCAATCTTCCGCTCTTTTGCGTACCAATGGATCAATGTTTTCCTTTGGAAAGAAATTTCGAAACAAGCTGTTGCCCATAAAATACGAACAGGATGATCAATCCGCTTCCAAAGAAAACAAGGGCGAGTGGGCGGATTCCATCATCAAAGAAAAATTCACCGATCATCCAGGTGGAGTTAGCTAGGATCCAGGCAATTACTGCCAGATTGTGCATCAGTTCCGAATAGGATTTTCTCATTTTCCAAGTCAACCATAACGCAACGGAAATAGTCGGAATGATCATAAACGTCCCCAGCCATTTCAGATCAGCTGCCCAACAGATATCTTTGAGAAGCCATAATAAAATGTGTAGATTTTCTATTTTCCGGAAATCTAAAAACATTTAAGCCTTCGCTCTTGCTTTTTCCAGACACTCAATTGCTTTTTCCATCATTTGTTTCGAACCTGTGAAGAATCCGCAGCGCTCATGCAATTGATGTGGTTCGAGGTCCAAAATACGATCTGTTCCGTTGGTTGCCATTCCACCAGCCTGCTCTGCAACAAACGCCAATGGATTACATTCATACAATAATCGCAATTTACCTTTCGGACTTTGGTTTGTAACAGGATAAATATAAATTCCTCCTTTGATCAGGTTTCTATGAAAATCCGCAACCAGGGAACCAATGTATCTCCCCGAGTAAGGTCTTCCGTCTTCCTGAACCTGCTGGCAAAATGAAATATAATCCTTTACTCCTTGTTCACATTCGTGGATGTTTCCTTCGTTCATCGCATAAATGCGGCCCGTTTCCGGCATACGCATATTCGGATGCGATAAACAAAACTCACCAATGGAAGGATCCAAGGTAAACCCGTTTACTCCATGCCCTGTTGTGTATACCAGCATGGTTGATGAGCCATAAAGCACATAACCTGCTGCAATTTGCTGTGTTCCTTTTTGCAGCATATCCTCCAGAGTTGCGAACGACCCTTTTGGAGAAACCCGTTTATAGATAGAAAAAATCGTTCCTATGGAAACATTGCAATCAATATTGGATGAACCGTCCAGCGGGTCAAACAATACAATGTATTTTCCGCTTTGAGCCCGCTCTGATGTGAAGGCAAGAAAATCATCGTTTTCCTCTGAAGCAATTCCGCAGATTTCGCCACTGGATTCAAATACTTTAATGAATTGTGTATCTGCAATAACATCCAGCTTTTGTTGTTCTTCACCCTGGATATTCATGTCTCCATGGGCTCCAAGGATATGATCTACCAATCCTGCTCTGCGAACATCTCTTGCCACAATTTTTGATGCAATTGAAATATCATTTAAGATTCGCGACAACTCACCTGAAGAACCCGGGAATTCCGCTTGACGCTCCATAATAAAATCGCTCAACGTAATGATATGTGACATAGATAAAAATTTATTAGCAAAGGTACGGAATAATTAAAAACGATCTTTTCCAATTATTCACAATCCGGATGAAATTATACCTATTACGGAAATTAATAAGTAAACGCCTCTTTTTCATAACTCTTCCGGAAAGGGCATGCTCTAACTTTGAAATTGCCAAATGGTTGGCAGCATTAAATTTTTATACCATGAAAACTTTCCATACTTTTTTACTGGCGGTTGGACTTTGCGTTATTCAACCTGCTTTCGCCCAATGCGATATCAACCCCTTTCTTATCCGAAGCTTTGAATTCAACGGTTCCAATTACGAAATCATACTAGAGAACCGCAGCTGGCAAGCTGCCGCAACTTGTGCAGCATCAAGAGGAGGAAAACTTGCCGAGATCAACTCACAGGAAGAACAGAATGCTGTATTCCAGGAAATTTCCACTGCATTCATTGATCCGGCCAACACTGTTGCCTGGGACGGAGGAGGAGCATCTTACTTATGGTTGGGAAGCAATGATTCCGGGTCGGAAGGAAACTGGGTCTGGAATGGGAATAATGATTCTCAATCTTCTCCATTCTGGATCGGAACCGCTAACGGATCAGCTGTAAACGGAAGTTATGAGAATTGGGGGAACGAGCCGGATAACTGGAATAACCAGGATGGATTAGCCATGGCACTTACAGACTGGCCTCTCGGACAAGCAGGACAATGGAACGATGTATTCATTACCGATGAGCTTTATTTCATTATCGAATATCCACCGATTTCGCTCGGTATAACACAAAATTCAATGGATTCATTCACGGTTTGGCCTAACCCGGCAGCCGAACAAATAAGCATTTCGTTCCAGGGCAAGGTGAACTCCATCCTTATTACCGATCCGTCAGGGAAGCAGGTTCTTAGCAGTAATGCAGCTGCCGGAATTACAACTATCGATATTTCCACCCTTTCTTCCGGAACGTACCTGGTGCACGCAGGTACAGAAGTAAGAAGACTCATCGTAGAGTAAAGGGGACCATAAGGGTAAGAGGGTTTTCTCCATCCCTCTGCCCTTAATTTCTTATATTTATAAATCCCCGGTATATCGGCTAAAATGAATATTCCCGGGGATTTGTCTCAAAGAAACGAGGCTCAGATCCAAAATCCGGCTACTTTTACATTATGTTTCAAAAATTCCGGTATTATATTTTGATGCACCTCATTATTTTCATGTGGGGATTTACCGGTATTTTAGGCAAACTCATCCACATTGAAGCCCAATATTTGGTGTGGCACCGTATTCTGATCGCCTTCATTTCTTTATTAATCGGCTTGTACTTATTGAAAATGCCAATGCGCATTCACAGCCGGAAGGCCATGCTGAAGGTTTTTGGAACCGGGATTATTGTGGCCCTGCATTGGATCACGTTTTACAGTGCAATAAAACTTTCAACTGCTTCCCTGGGAATTTTATGTTTGTCAACTGCGACTTTGCATGTGACCTGGATCGAACCGCTCGTTTTCAAAAAGAAATTTTCCTGGATCGAATTTTTATTCGGGGCTTTGGTCATTTTTGGTATCTACTTTGTTTCTTCGGATTTTGATGAAAAACAATACCTGGCTCTGGCACTTGGCTTGACCTCCGCTCTATGTGCAGGACTCTTTTCTGTCTTCAATGCCAAACTTGCAGAGGAAGTTCCTTCTTCAGCCATTACACTTTATGAGATGGGAATCGGGCTGGTGTTTCTTTCGGGAATGCTTTTATATAATGGGAAACTGGATGAAAACCTGTTCAAAATGACGGGCAGCGATTTTGCCTGGCTTTTATTCCTTGGTATTTGCTGTACTTCCTTTGCTTTCATCGCTACTATTGAGGTGATGAAAAAACTAGGCGCATTCACTGTTTCCTTAAGCATTAACCTGGAGCCCGTTTACACCATACTTTTGGCGATTCCGATCCTGCACGAGGATGAATTACTGAATGGAAATTTCTATGCCGGGTCAGCCATGATCATCTTGGTAGTTATTGCCAACGCAATCTACAAATCAAAACAGCGCGAGCGCACGTTGAAAAAACTTCATTCATAATCCTCAGAAGGGCTTGCTCCACCATAGCGGTTACGCGAAGGTTAAGAGCTTCAGCGTTGTGGATTTCTGGCTAAACTCCCAGGAATAATCTCCACTCTTTGGCCTGATGCTCATTCATCACACGAGGAAATTTATTCTGAGATCCCAACTTGCCTCTTTCTTCCATGAACTTGTAGAAATTCTTTACATCCGTTAGATAAGATGCCGGTGTTTTCAACGTGTCGTATTTACGGGCAGAAGCATAATCGTCATTCAGTTCAGACAGGAACCCGTCAACTGTTTTCATTACCAATTCATTGTCAATTGGTTTGTCCGTTCCGAAACACCAGTAATGTCTTTGTTCCTGGGAATTTGCATATAAACAGAACTCCGGAATTTCAACATTGAGTTTTTCTGCGGTTTTCACGATGGCCATATTGATATTGTCGAGTGATAAATGTTCACCCACCAAACTCAGGTATTGTTTGATCCGACCGGTGATGCGTATTTCACGACGCTCCAAATCCACAAACTGAACCAGGTCTCCAACCAGGTAACGCCACAATCCGGCATTGGTTGAAATAACAAGCGCATAATCTTCTCCGATAATAACCTCATCAACGGTCAATGCCTTTGCTTCCGGTTTCAAATTCCCGTATTCATCAAAATTATCGCGGTTGAACGGAACGAATTCGAAGAAAATACCGGATTTCAGTAGCAGCTGCATTCCATTGCTTTCTGCTCTTTTCTGGTACGCGAAATACCCTTCGGAGGCCAGGTAAGTGTTCATAATCTGTACCTTTTTTCCACACACTTTCTCAAAGCGTTTGAGATAAGGTTCTACATAAACCCCTCCGGATAAGTACAATTCCAAATTCGGCCAGATATCGTGAATGGAATCTACATCGTATTTCTCGATGATGCGTTCCATCAGCATAATACACCAGCTTGGAATTCCCGCAATCGTGCTAATGTCCCATTCCGGTGCTTTTTCCACCATGCGGTCCAACTTTGCGTTCCAGTCCTTGATAGCTGCTGTTTCTGCATCTGGTTTGGTGAGCGGAAGCAATACTACTGAAGTATGTTTTTTGAGAATTCCCGAGAGGTCTCCTTCATAATGCTTTCCTTTTTTTTCAGGTTTGGAAGAACCGCCTACCGCAATTAGTGATTTTTGGTAGAATCCATCTGAAAGATTAAAATCCGCCGTTGAGGTAAATTGTTTGATCGTATTTCGCTGAAACGAGCGGATCATTTGTTTTGTCACTGGAATTCGTTTGCTCGGTGATCCGGTTGTTCCGGAGGAAAGGGCAAAATATTTAATCGTTCCGGGCCAGATGACATCTGCTTCATCATCGAGGCAACGGTGCAACCATGTTTGATAAAACTGATCGTAATCACGGATTGGGATTGCGTTTTGAAATTCTTCAACCATGTTTTCCGAATCCAAAATAGATTGAAAATCATAGTGATAGCCAAATTTTGTTTCTTGAGCAAATTTCAAAATCTTTGAGAGAACTTTAATCTGATCTTTAAAATCAAGTCCCTTCAACGCATTTCTCCGCGCCGAAAACTCGGTAGTCTTTTTAAGTAATTTCCCGATGATTGGCATTTCTTCTAAAATTTTTAGTAACCACAAAAGTGAGAAAAAACAACGACTTATTGTTTTATTAACGTCTTATTTTTAATATTGAATGGTGAAATGGATTCCAGCTTATAATGCTTTGATTACATTTGTACTACTATATAAAACCCAGAAAAGCTCCTTATGGAAAAAAAGACCATTATTGTTCCCCATGATTTTACGCCTGTTGCTGAAAATGCTCTGAATCATGCTATTAATACCGCTAAAAGGACTGGTGCTGAAATCTTACTATTACATGTTGTAGCAAAAGAAAAAGCAGTTGGCGAAGCTGAAGAAAAATTAAATGCTGTTGTTCAACAACACAATGAACACATAAAGATTACTCCTTTTATCCGCGTTGGAAATATTTTTGATGATATCGGTGATTTTGCATCTGAGAATCATGCCGAACTTATTTTTATGGGTACCCATGGACAAACCGGGTGGCAGCACATTACAGGAAGCCATGCTTTGAAAGTAATTACGCATTCAACAGTACCTTTTATTGTTGTGCAGGAAAAACCGATCAGAGAAACGGGTTATGATGATATCGTGGTTCCCCTGGATCTGAATAAGGAAACAAAACAAAAATTAGCATACGTTGCAAACATTGCTACTTACTTTAAGTCCCGTGTTCACGTTATTACTCCGGATGAATCGGATGAGTTTTTACGTCACCAGGTAAAAGCGAATATCCAGTTTGCCGTGCGTTTTTTCCACGAAAGAGGAATTGATGTAACCACAAAGGTTGTTCCGACCAGCGGATTCGATAAGGAGGTTGTAAAACACGCTGTTTCTTTGGACGCAGATTTGATCGCTATTATGAATTTGAACCGAAACAATATGTTGGGAGTTATTACTGCAAATCACGAACAGTACATTCTAACAAATGAAGCACAAATTCCTACCCTGATTGTTAATCCTGTTGCCGGGAAATACGGAAGCAGTATTTTATTCAGCTAGAATTAATCGATATATATAAAAAGCCCGGACGATGATTGTCCGGGCTTTTTGTTTTTTAGACTTTTACAAACCTGTAAGTTCTTCCACTCACTTTGTCTTCCTGAAGCCATAAGGTGTCTCCAGGATGATTCAGCATAAATTCATAAGGAATTCCAGTAAGTTTCATCATTAGTTTCGTTACACCTAAAGTAACGGATGTTTTCGGAGCATATGTGTAGGTTCCATTGTAAAACACCGTATCATTTCGTTTCCAATCAATATGCTTAGTATCAATGATATTCAGGATCTGAGTGTTTGAAGATGTTGCTGTGTCTTCATAAAAAGTTGTATCCTGTGTGGTAGAAATCCATTTCCAGGTACCTTCAATATTATTGGATGGTTCTGCATTATCTTTTGCACAACTACAAAACAGTACTACTAATATTCCAAAAACACCAAATTTCATCGTTAATTTTTTTTCAAAAATAGGCTTGTTTTTTTACTCCACCTAATCAAATAATCATTCACTTAATCTTTATACTCGTTCCTTGCCAGTCTTTCTTCCACTTCCCTGAGATTTTGCATTTTTTTAGCCTGCCTGCTTGCTATGGCTGTCGGAGTAAAGTATTTATGCATATTCAGGAAGGCAACCTGCATTTGATCCCATTGTCTGTCGCTATCAATCTTTCCGTGTTCGCGCAACTCTCTTCTCAATCGATCAGCGATTTCATGGAAGTCATCTCTGCCCAGGTAATCCAGATCCGCATCACAAATAATCTGCTCGAGTTTGTTTTTCGGTTGATGTGGTATTTGAGTAACGAAAATCAATTCTTTGATCTGGGCAATGTGATGATCCGAGTATCCGTATTTCGGAAGAATTTCTTCTGCCATCCTTGCTCCGATCGGTTCATTCTTTTCGTAGTTCTCCACAAACCCTGCATCGTGATAGGTCGCTGCGGATTTCAAGAGGAATAAGCCTTCATCGGTTACACCTTCCAATAAGGCATAGCGTTCAACGGCACGCACAACATCCTTGGTGTGTTCTATACTATGATAGTGAAGCATTGGAGACAATCCTTTCTCCAGGACTTTAATAATGTGACGTTCTGCCTTGTAGTAATTAATACTACTATATAAATGCAGGTTTACAATCTGCTGGAAGCGGTCGTTCGGGTAAAGTCCTTCTCCATTTATTGACAACTCCGGTTTGATCCGCTCAACTGTAAACATTTCAATCAGTCCTTTACTCTTTGTTTTGACCTTTCCACGATACGTGCATTCAAAATAAGGTTCAATGAGTTTAAAGGTAGATCCGGAAATTGTAACCCTTCCGGGTTCACCCATCATTTCCATGCGTTGCGCCTGGTTTACAGTCGCTCCCCAAATATCATACGCAAGTCTTTCCGACCCGATTACTCCGGCGGTAACTTCCCCGGTATTAATTCCAAGCCGCAGTTCCCAAAACTCTTCACCCGTTTTTAAGCCGTTGCTTTTCAGGGTATTCATGTAATCCTGGATCTGAAGCGCTGCTAAAACAGCATCAATCGGGTTGGTGTTATTGCGAACCGGCACTCCGCCTGCACACATGTATGCGTCGCCAATAGTTTTAATCTTTTCAAGGTTATTTTTTACGATAATATCGTCAAACTTTCTAAAATAAACATCCAGTTTGTTAACCAGGTCTGTTGGTTTCATGTTTTCGGCAATCTTGGTAAAACCAACAAAGTCCGTAAACAATACAGAAACCGTCTTATAAGCACGGGCGGATGCTCTTCCTTTTGTTTTTAACTCTTCCTGTATTGACTCCGGTATAATGTTTCGGAGGAGTGTCTCCGTTTTATCTTTTTCAATTTGAAGTAATCTTTTTTGTTCTTCAACCTTGTGTTTCTCTTCTTCAATGACCTTCTTCTGAGATTCGATCTTCATGTTTTGAGCCCGAATTTCCTTCGTCCGCTCTACGATCTTCATTTCCAAACGCACCTGGTCTCTTCGGGCAAGGTTGATTCTTGAGCGAATGAAAGTCAGGATCAAAAGGGTCAGGACGATCAGAACAATCACCCAGAACCACCATTTCCACCAAAAAGGCGCTTCAATTTCAATCTCCATTTGGGAACTAGCCTGAACCCAGTTTCCGTCAATTCTTTTTACATAAACTTTGAGCACGTAGTTACCCGGTGTTAAAGATGTAAAGTGAATTTCACTGGAAGAACCTAAAAACACAGAACCTTCGTCCAGGCCTTCCAATTCGTATTTAAATTGGAGTAGGTCACGGTTGATCAGGTCTGTGGGCAGAAAGCGAATGGTAAAGCTACGCTCGTTATATCCTAACTTGATGTTTGGCTGATAAGAGAATGCTTCTTTAAACGGAGCGTCTTTATCACCTGGCTTTAACCATTGGTCATCAAAACGGAATTTTAAAAAGTTTACATATACTCTTTCTTTCAACTCCTGCAGGTTTTCAGGATTGAAAAAATTGTATCCTTCGATCCCACCAAAATACATTTCCCCTGTTCCGGATAGCAGATAAGCACCCGTATTAAACTCATTACTCATCAAACCATTTACTTCCGAGTAATTGGTACAATATTCCTGCGCGATGTTGAACCGGCAAAGACCTTTATTGGTGCTTAGCCATAGGTTACCTTGCTTATCGGGTAGAATCCCGTAAACAAAATTGTTGGGCAAGCCTTGTTTTCGTGTATAAGCAACAACTTTTCCTGTTTCCAGGTTTAATTTGAGTAATCCGGATCCGGAAGTTCCCAGCCACAAAGTTGTTTCATCCTCCTGGTAAATGCTGGAGATCACATCGCGGCTTGCTTTCAAAATCGACTTGTTCATCGGGTATGGAACAATCTGCTCTTTCCCCTTTTTATCAAAGGTCAGAATATTGATCCCGCCAACACCTGTTGCAAAATAATACGTGTCATTCAATCCTTTGTATGCAACTCTGCAAACCCCGGCACCAATCGTTTTTGTTGGTTTTTTCGGATCGTAAACAAAGGGTTCAAACTCTCCTGTTTTAATGTCGTATAGCAATACGCCGCCTTTCGTGGCGATAAAGAAACTGGATTCTTTGTATGGTGTAATCTTATAAACTCGCTGGAAACCCGAAGGATTGGGAATCCCCTTGTAGTTGATCTTCTTAAAATTCCCGGTTCCGTTTCGGATTCTCAGTTCGTATAAGCCATCATTGGCGCCAACTAAAAAGTGCTGATCTGTTAAATGAAGAATCGAAACAATGCTTTTTTCATTGAATTCGTCTGTTTTTGCAATGTAGTAATGTTTGAATTGCCCGGTTTTTTTATCCAATTCGGAGACAGCAAAATCCGTTGCAATATATACTTTTGAAAAATTGTCTGATTCCGCAAAACCCCAAACACTTTCAGAAGGTAACCCCACTTTAAGATTGGACGATGGCCCAACACCAAAGAACGAATCATTTTTAGGATTAAAGCCACTAAGTCCTCTTAGTGTTCCGATCCAAATGGTTCCGTTTTCATCACAAAACAATTCATTCAATTCATTGAATAAAATTGCGTTCTTCTGGAAAATATCTTTCTTACTCACTGTAACGCGATAACCATCTCCGGTGCTGTTCACACTGATCAGTCCATTGTTAACAGTCGCAATGTAAAATTCATTGGTCGATTTCACGTAAACATCCGAGAACTCTTCGATCCCATAATCTTTTCCGATAAATTTCAGAAAGGGAAATATTTTGTGGTTTTGTGCATCGAAAATCCAGAGACCTTCATTGCTGGAAAGGACAAAACTGTTTTCGGTAAATGCTTCCACATCAGAAACAAGCCAGGTCTTTTGAATTTTTGGCGGAGTCAGTTGTTTCCACGCTTTCGTATGAAGATTGTAAACATACACGCCAGCATCTTCAAACGATACGATTAACTGTTCATCCGTAACAAATTTGATGTAATGAATGCGCTTGGAGGGAATCGCACCTGTCAGGAACGAGATTTTTTTGGTTTTGCGGTCATATTTTGCCAAACCATGGGTGGAAGAACCCAACCAAATATTTCCGTTGTGTTCTTCCGAAATACTTTCAATTGACAGGTTCTTATTGTCTGAGGCCAGAAGCGATCGAAAGGTTTCTTTTTTTGGATTGTAAATGGAAATTCCGTCTGCAGTACCGAACCACAATTCACCGGCTTGATCTTTTAAACCACAATGAATATAGGAACTTGCCAACCCGGGAGTATCATCCGAAGTAAAGACTTCAAACTGCTGCCCGTCAAATCGATTCAAACCATCCTGTGTTCCAAGCCACAAAGTTCCGGCTTCATCTTGTACAATAGTCGTCACTGAACTCTGCGAGAGTCCATCGTTAATAGAAAAGTTTCTAAAACGATACGAGACTTGACTTACCGCGCTAGTAGTAGCAAACGCAACAACAGCTCCAATTCCTATTAATCGAACGAGCATAGAGTATTTATTTCGTTTATTTCAACGAATAATTCACTGAAAAAGTTTCATTCTCAAAGCATTAAGCTTTCTGATCGGCATTTCCTCCCTTTGCAGCTGCAGCAGCGGTCATTTCCATATCGCGGTCAAATAAATAAAGACCACCTTTATCACCGCCGATCAGACGCAATTTATCCAGGATACTTCTGCCCAGTGCTTCTTCTTCCAATTGTTCGGAAACATACCATTGCATGAAGTTGTGTGTGGAATAATCTTTTTCCTGCAGGCAGGCATCAACGACCTCGTTAATACTTTCCGAAACACCTACTTCATGCTCCAATAGTAATTCAAAAACACGCTCCAAAGAATCGTATTCTCTTGGCGGTTCCGGAATTGAAGGAACAACAGCTACCCCTCCGCGCTCATTAACGAACTTGATCAGTTTCAACATGTGGAAACGCTCTTCATCTGAATGTGTGTACATAAATTTTGCTGTACCGTTCAATCCTTTTGTTTCAGCCCATGAGGCCATCGCCAGGTAATATTGAGAGGAAGATGATTCTTTTTGAATTTGATCATTTAATGCCGCTTCAATTCGCTTATTCATTCTTATAACTTTTGTTCTGTTTCACTCAAAGTTACCATTTTAAGCTTAAAATTGAACATCTTACCAGCTAATAAATCGTATTTTTACGTAACAAGACGAATTATGGGGAAAAAAGGACCAAAAAAAATTAAAGATAAATCGACCAAGAAACTAAAGACCGGTCTGTATCACATCATTCGAAAATTATTTGAGCAACATCCCGAGGCTCTTTTAAACTATAAACAAGTTTGCAGTTTACTGCATGTTCACGAAAGCGAATCCCGGAAATTAGTGGTTGCTTTGCTTCGTGAGCTGGAAACAGAAGGATTCATTCGCAAAAGCGGACATGAAACGTATATCTTTTCCAATGAGACAGACACTATCGAAGGTGAACTGGAACTCACACAGCGTGGTTCCGGTTTTGTGAACGTTGGTAAAAATGAAGCAGATATCTTCATCGCGCCGCACAATCTTGGTCAGGCCATTCACGGAGATATTGTCAAGGTTTCATTGATGAAGAAAAGCGGAACACGACCTGAAGGTAAGATCCTGGAGGTGGTTTCACGCGAACGAACACAATTTGTGGGTACGATCCACATGTATGACAAACACGCTTTTTTAATTCCGGACAATACGAAAACCGGGGTGAAGATCTATATTCCGTTTGAAAAATTAAATAAGGCAAAAAACAAGGATAAGGCTTTGGTGAAAATCACCGTTTGGCCCAAGTCGGCTGAATTTCCTTTCGGAGAAGTTATTCAGACACTCGGCGGAAATTCGATCCACGATAACGAAATGATCTCGATCCTGATCAGCCAGGGAATTCCAATTGAATTTGAAGCTGACGTGATGAACGAGGCCGAACAAGTGACACTTGAATTGGATCCGGTGGAAGTCGCGAAGCGACGAGATTTTCGCGATATTTTAACCTTCACTATTGACCCTGTCGATGCAAAAGATTTCGATGATGCGCTCTCAATCCGAAAATTGGAAAACGGACACCTGGAGATTGGAGTTCACATTGCAGATGTAAGTCAGTATGTGAAACCCGGCTCCGCAATGGACAACGAAGCTTACAAACGCGGAAATTCCGTTTACCTGGTTGACCGCGTAATCCCGATGCTGCCGGAACAGCTTTCAAATATGGTTTGTTCCCTCCGTCCGAAAGAAGACAAGTTTACGTTCTCGGCAGTTTTCGAATTAGATGAAAACGGAAAAATTTACAACGAGTGGTTTGGTAAAACAGTCATTCATTCCGACCATCGATTTGCTTATGAAGACGCACAGGAAATTTTGGAAGGTGCAGAAGGTCCGTACAAGGAAGAACTTCATATTTTAGATAAAATCGCAAAAGTCTATCGAAAAGAACGGTTTAAGCAAGGAGCCCTGATGATCAACTCAGAAGAGATCCGTTTTAAACTGGATGAGAATAAAGAGCCGGTTGATGTGGTTGTGAAGGTTTCAAAAGACGCTCATCAACTGATCGAAGAGTTTATGCTTCTGGCAAATAAACGTGTTGCGATGTTCGTTGGGATGCCTCAAAAAGGAAAAGATCCTGTTCCTTTTGTTTACCGGGTTCACGACAAACCTGATCCGGAGAAAATCGCATTATTCAGTTTATTTTTGGATAAATTCGGTCATTCCCTGGAATTCACAAGTCCTGAAAAAGCAGCTCAGAGCATCAATAAACTGCTAAGCGATATTCGTCTGAAAAACGAATTCAGCATCATTCAGCAGATGGCAATTAGAAGTATGGCGAAAGCAACCTATGATACGGACAACATTGGTCACTACGGTTTGGCTTTCCAGTACTATACGCATTTCACTTCGCCCATTCGCCGTTATGCCGATCTGATGGTTCACCGTATTTTATTGGAATGCCTGGAGAACCGGCCGCATAAATACAATTCCGCACTGGAAGATATCTGTAAACGTATTTCACGTACGGAGCGCAAAGCAACGGAAGCAGAACGCGAATCCAACAAGTACTTCCAGGTAGTATATGTTCACGACAAGATCGGAGAAGAATTTGACGGAATCGTTTCCGGATTAGCAGATTTCGGTTTGTTTGTTCGCATGACGGAAAACGCGTGTGAAGGAATGGTTGCGCTGCAGGAACTTCCCGGAGACCGTTATACTTTTGATGAAAAAACAATGACGATCGTGGGTCAGAAGACCGGAAGAACTTTCCATTTCGGAGATAATGTCCGTGTGAAAATCTCAGAGGTTCACCCGAAGAAGAGACAGATCGATTTGGAGTTGGTTTCGGTGGCGGAGTAAAGTTGAACCACATTGAACACATAGGTCATATAGGGGGGTTCTTTTCCTTCGAGCGATGCAAAGGGTACAGATTTTCCCGCAGAGCGCGCGGATGAGCGCGGATTTTTGGTGTTTTTACTTCAATCTTCGTATGAAACCCTGCTTCCATTGACGCTAGGGTCAAGGCTTTCAGCGCTCTTTCGAGCTTCGTAGGTTAAAAGGAGACAGTAGCAGACTTTACAGTCGCTACGTCTCGAGGTGGGGTATCTATGCTTTATCCATGCTATAAATATGCTTTAACTATGGAATATAGTAGTTATATCCCTCGGTTTTCTGTCATTGACCAATCAGTAAAACATGTATGGAATTGAACCGCAAAGACGCGGAGAACGCAGCGTTTTTAACCGAATAGATGTGGGATCGAGTGCTTAATCTATTCTCTTTCCATTTTCCAGATCGACCAAACTCCATTCTCTTTGTATAGGTGATAGCCTCCATTGCTGTAAAGGAGCACGTTTGGAATAGCCTTCATTCTTTCGGGATCCGGTATAATCATTTCAATCAATCCTTCCGTTAATCTTAATTCACGGATTCCGGTGCATTGAAATAAAAACGAAATATCCTGCAGGTTGACACTTTCCATTTCCAGCCTGTTAAGTATACAATCTGTTTCTGTTGGTTGCGCATATTTTAAGGTCGGACAATAATTTATTTGTAAAATTCCAAGGCTGTCATAAGTAAACAAATCGGAGATATCAGACAAATCAAAAATGGAATGGAATCTCAGTTGATTTAAAGAAAGTCCTTTGAAATCCCCTCCTATTTCCCGTATGGCCAAACCAAAGAACTCCACTTCTTTCAGGTTGGGATACAAGTTCAGATTGCGAATATTCTTCAAGATCACATTATCCAATCCCTCCCGATATCCTTTTCCCATGACCGAAAGTTTGATCACAGATTGAGGCAAACAATCCGGAACTTCGTCAAAACAGGAATAGTTCATTAATCTGAACTCTTCCAATTTTGTGAGGTGTTTCAGGTTACTGATGTCGAGACGGGCTATTTCTTTGGAGTTATTGTCCCACTGTCGAAAGCCTTGTCCATTATTTAAATCCAAATAACGGATCTGATTACCTTCTGCCCATTTTGGAAAGTGGGTAAGAGACGGACACTCCAAAATCTCAATCTTTGTTACTTTTTGAAGTTCTTTAAACTCATCAATTGATTTCAGGTTCCGGCAAGACCAAATACGAATCAATGACAGGGAATCAAGTTTGAAGGGGGCTTTATTCAATTGCTCACCCGTAAAATTCCCGATATACAGAGAATGCAGGTTCGGGAAATAATTTAACTTTTCAAGGCTTCGTAATTCTTTTCCACACACAAGACGAAGGTCCTGAATTTCAGTAAATCCCTGGAATTCTTCCGGAATGTCGGGTAAGTTTATGATTAAATACAGACTGCTACTAAACTGATGATAATTTCTCAAGTTTTCAATCAAGCGGAGATCTGTTGTAGAATCAATAATAATTCCTCCTCCAATACCATGGCCGACATTGAGATTCATCGGCGGTGGCGGACCGGGTTGGCTATAGGAATTAAATGCCACAAAACAAATGAACAGGCTTAAGGAACGTGTTAACTTCATAGATCATTTTACAGTCCAGAGGAAGAATCGTTCAAAAGAATGTAATCTGGAGTTGGTTTCGGTGACGGAGTAAATTTTAAACCACGAAGCGCACGAGGAACACGAAGATTTTAATTTCCCGCAGAGGGCGCGGATGAATGTGGATTTATTTCCTGCTGAAGGACATAGAGAGGTTATTCTGTTGAATATAATATCCCCATTCGTTGATGTTTTTAGCCAATTAGATGTCAAGCTTTTCCCAACTCTTTCATTTTCTTGATTGCTTCCGGTTCTCCTTTTTCGACAGCCTGTTTTAAATAATTCAGTGCTTCTTGGGTTTTTCCCTGATTAAAGAGAAATTCAGCAAAATGGAATTCCAATAGATCAACGGAACCTTCAGTTGCGCTGAATGCTTTTTGGAAGTTTTCTCCTGCCAGTTCCATTTCACCTTTCGCCTGATGGTACAAAGCTAAATTTCGCAAAGAATAGGCGATATCGTTGGTTTCTGTTAATTGTGCTTTTTCGATCCACGTTTTTCCCTCTTCCAATTTTCCAAGCTGAATGAGGGCATAGCCTAAATTATCATTCGGGTAACCATAATCCGGATCACGCTTGATGGCTTCCTGAAAGTATGGAATGCTCTTTTCATATTCACCTAATCTCAGGGAGTAATACCCCAGGTTGTTATAAATATCCGATTTAAGTAACTCATCTTTTGTAAACAGAAGACTCTTTTCAAGGGTTGAAATTGCTTCTTCGATATTAAAACCTTTGTATTGCATATGAGCTATTCCAAAAAGTCGTTTTGCAAGGAATTCACCTTTATTAAACGTGGAATCCGGATTTTCATTTAAAAAGTCAATCGCTTTTTCAACCAGCGTTTTCCTCTCTTTCGGTAAGTCATCTTTCCAATTCGAAGGTTCAAATTCAGTCAATTTGGAGAAGAATGCCAATCCATAGCTCATGGTTTCATCCGGAATTTGAGAGGTAAATCTCCAATTTGTTTCCCAAGCTCCGTCATTGGAGCTTCCTGATTCTGTGAGGTTCTGAGTCAAAATTACTCCAAAACCAAAATAGATTCCGGCCAGGTAAATAAACATACTCGTATCTTCACCGGAATCAAATTCAACCTTATTCTCCAGAAGCCTGATTTTTACACATTCGTAAATCAAGTTGTAAATCAATCTTTTCGGATGCTTTCTGAGATTGTTGGCAATGTGGATTTTGTAATTTTCCTCGACCTGTTCCAATTCAGTTTCCATCGTTTTTCCCACTATTGTAAGCGGCATTCCATAAATATCCCGGAGATCTTCATGGATTTCAAATTCTATCTTGCTCTCCTCTATTTCAAGCAAGTAACATAAATCCCGGAGAATATTTTCAACTTCCACCTGTGCTGCCCTGAAAGTGATTGGAAAATATGTTTCAGCTAATAAAATCTGCTCACTTTTTGGGTGAGGATATCCAAGAACCTGGATTAACCAATTGAAATTTTCCTCCACCCAAAGCCGATCATTTTCGGGTAGTCGAAATTTATCCTCTTTTGATTTCTTGTTGAATCCGAATAATTTCATAGCTGTTCATTCATTTGGGTGATTTATCTATGTCTTTTGCACGGGTTGAGTTGTACTATTTCTGATTAAAAGATGGCCAAAATAGAATCAACGGCTTATTGACTTTTAACCAAATATTTTCTGATCAACCAAATAAATACCATTACAACAAAAGCGATGGTCATAACCAAACCGCTTTCCTTCATTTCTTTTTTTGCTTCTTTTTCCCTGGAAATTTGTTGAACTTCAGTTTTGTAAGTTGTTGTATCTTTCATAAGTAAAATTAACGAAATAACTCCATCATATTCTCCGGTTTCGACAATCCGGTGAAGCCGAACTTCCGATATAATTCGTGTGCATCGGAGGTTGCGAGCCGCCACACCTTTACGTTTTTCAGCGCTTCGTTTTCCAGGATGTGTTTCATCAGGATCTTCGAATAGCCCCGGCCCTGGTGTACCTTGTCTATGAATACATCCATGAGGTAGGCAAACTGAGCATAATCCGTTACAACTCGCGCAAAACCGATTTGTTTATCGTTTAAGAACACACCGAAATTCAGGGAATTATCAATAAGCGTTTGCATCGTTTCCAACGTCCGACCTTTTGCCCAATAGCTTTGAGTGATAAAAGCTGTGATGAATTCGAGATCGAGTTGATTTTTGTCGGAGGTAATCGATAGATTTTCCATACTTGTGTTTAAGCGCTAACAAGTTTACCACAATATCTATTAACCGCAAAGAGGAAAATAATACAAAGCAGGAAAAATTCAAGATCAGCGTACTTTGCTTCTTTGCGGTAAAACAAAAAAAGTCCTGCATTGTGCAGGACTCTCTTATGTTTCAGTATACGTGTAATTATTAGCGTCTTAATTCGAACAATTGAATGTCCCTAAAGTTTTTCCCGTTTTGATCTTTCCCTGTAACGATTGCAGCATAGCTTCCACTTGGTGCTTCATCACCGGATTTATCTCTTCCGTTCCAGCCTTCCTGTTCACCAGGAGCATTTGAACGGAACATTTCACGGTTATTTTGGTCAATAATAAGTAATTGGAAATCATTAATGTTCTCTGCTTTTACAAAGTAGACATCATTACTTCCGTCCCCATTAGGAGTAAAAATACTAGGGAACTTGGTAACCTTCGCTTCTAACTTAACAAAAACAGGTTCTTTTATATCTTCCGGATGTTTTGCCGGTGTTTCTTTTGTGTCTTCTTTCTTGTCAGCAACCTTTTTGGAATCTGTCTTTTCACCCGATTCTTTTTTGCTGTTATCCGTTGAAGTAACTTTCTCTTCTACTTTTCCTTTATCCTCTTTAAGCGTCTCAGAAGGCTGATTTTCCTTTTCTGCCGGAATAGGATCTGCTTTAAATTCCTTACTATACGGATTTGCTTCTTGCTGAATAGCTTCAAACGTCTCTTTTGAATTCGTCACTGATTCCGGTTTAGCAGAATATGTGTTTTCCTTCTTAAGCGATTGTTCCGGTTTGCTTTCTTCGGGACCGTTTACAGTCATATTCTGAGAGATCTCTTTTGGAGAATTTGTCTTCTCATTTGTTTCTCCACCTGAATTCAAAGCAACAACAGTAGCCACGCCCACAGTTCCAACTGCAGCTGAGCCAATGATCCATTTCGTCAAAGCAGAAAGCCCCTTGCTTGCAACTGTTGCTGTAGAAGCAACACCTGCAGCGGCCATCTTCGCCTGAACACCAGCCCACAACTCCGGCCTTACCGCAGAGGTCTGGTTTTCAAAAGCCTTTGAAAACAGTTCTTGTATATTATCTTTTTCAATCACGTTCTAATAGTTCTAATTGAGTGCGTAGAAAAGCCCGTGCACGCGAGTATTGAGATTTGGAGGTATTCTCCGTCACCCCCAATGTATCTGCTATTTCTTTATGTGAATAACCTTCTATTGCAAACATGTTAAATACAATTCGATATCCGTCAGGCATTCCGTCAATTAACTTCATTAACTGTGCCAGGTCCATTCCATCAAACTGATGGTCTGTAAAAGATACTTTGTACTGAACTTCTTCAACCTGAACGTCATCCAATAGCTTTTTGTTCTTTCGAATGGTATCCAAAGCCGTATTTACAACGATTCTTCTGATCCATCCTTCCAGAGATCCTTCCATCTTGAAATCCACAATCTTCTGAAAAACCTTTACAAAACCATCTTGTAATACATCTTCAGCTTCCTGGCTATTTCTCAGATAGCGCTGGCAAACTGCCAGCATCTTGGGAGCAAACTTATCAAACAACGCTCGCTGTGCTTTTGAATTTCCTTTGGCGCATTCATTTACCAATGTTAAATCATCCATAGCACTTGCTGTATCAATAGACTCTAAACTACCAAAAAAGGTTGCACGACTCTGATTTCTTCAAAATAAAAAATTAATTTAGTGGTACTTTAGCACCCCATGAAAATACGTTTCACCTCTTTATTATTGGCCGTTTTCTCAGCAGCATCTGTACATTCCCAAAAGATTCCTCTTCTTCCCGGATCTTATTCTGCCTATCTTCAGTTAAATGAAACAACCCAATTGCCGGTTCATTTAACGGTAGAGAAAAAACAAAAACGAATTCTTCTTGTTGTTCATAACGCGGAGGAAAGAATTGAATTAATGAATGGAATAAAAAAAGGAGACACGATTATTCTTCCGTTCCCAAGCTTTGATTCCGAGTTAAGATTTATAACAGACAAAAAGAAGGAAATTCGTGGGTTTTGGTTCAACTATAATAAAGGTGCAAACTATAAAATCCCTTTTTTCGCTAATTTTAATCAAAAACCACGAAAAAAAGATGCCCCGGTTGGAAGTTTAAACGGGAAATGGGAAACACATTTTTCTCCTCAAACTAACGAAGAAGAAGATGCTCTGGGAATTATTTCTCAAAATCAAAACCACCTTACCGGAACTTTCAGAACAGAAACGGGCGATTACCGTTTTCTTGAAGGAACAATTGAAGGATCTAAATTTTATCTTTCGGCTTTCGATGGTTCACATGCATTCCTGCTGAACGGTACATTAAAGGATCAACGTGTACAAGGTTATTTTTATAGCGGCAAGCATTATTCTACGGATTTTGTGGCCACCTATAATCCGAATTATGAATTACGGGATCCGGATTCAATAACTGTTTTGAAAAAGGATAATTCGGTTTTCAGCTTTAACTTAAAGGCTTTGGACGGTACAGCTTATTACTTTCCGAATGCCGAGACACGGGGAAAGGTTGTCATCATTCAAATAATGGGTACCTGGTGTCCGAATTGTATGGATGAAACCAACTATTATAAAGAACTATACGACAAATACCATTCAAAAGGTTTGGAAATCATTTCGATCGGATATGAAACTGCAGATTCATTCGAAGAGCAGGCTAGGAAAATACTTACTTTAAAACAGCGTAAAAATCTGGATTTTACTTTTTTGGTAGGAGGTAAAGCCTCCAAAGGAATTGCATCCGAACAATTTAAAATGCTTAATGAAGTTATCTCGTTTCCTACTTCCATTTATATAGGAAGGGATGGTGAAGTAAAACGAATTCACACCGGATTCAATGGTCCGGGAACTGGGGATGTTTACACTGAATATGTTAACAAAACCAATTCGCTGATCGAATCTTTACTTGGAATTACCGGTTCAAAGTAATTCGCTTCGAAGCATCTGCAATTTCCCAGGCAGTAAAGAAAACCAAGCGGGCAACTTTCTCTGTTTTGGGGAATAGTATTTTTTCCACATCATCCGTTGGCTGGTGATAGTCTTCATGAACTCCGCTGAAGTAAAATATAACGGGAATATTATGCTTCGCAAAATTGTAATGGTCCGAGCGATAGTAAAACTGATTTGGATCGGATAAGCTGTTGAACTTATAATCCAATTTCAATTGCGTGTATTTTGCATTCATCCGTTCATTCGCCTCATGAAGATCATTACTTAGCATGTTTGAACCAATGATATAAATGTAGTTCGTGTCTTTTTCATGACCGATATCGTTTCGGCCGATCATATCAATGTTTAAGTCTGCTACCGTATTCTCAAGAGGAATAACCGGATGTGAAGAATAATAATCCGACCCGAGCAATCCTTTTTCTTCACCTGAAACAGGCATGATCAAAATCGAACGCTTTGGTCCCTGACCATTCTTTTTTGCTTCCATAAAAGCTTCCGCAAGTTCCAGCAACGCAACTGTTCCGGTTCCATCATCATCTGCTCCGTTATACACCACTCCGTGATCTACTCCGATATGATCGTAATGAGCTGTAATGATCACCACCTCTTTTGAAAGAGCCGGATCGCTTCCTTCTATATAAGCCAGAACATTGGAGCTTGTCAGTTTTTCTTCCTGTGTGTTCAATTGTGCATTTAAGGTAAAAACCGGTTTGGAAGTTTTGAGAACCTTCCCTTTCCCGCTTAAAAATCCATTGGACTTCTTCTTCAGGCTTGCCAGAGACGATTCTTTTATAAACAGGATCGGAAATTCTTCTTTCTTCTTCTCATCAGCCAGAACCATACTTTTTGTAGTTACATAATGTTCCATGTATTCATATAAGGTATCATAGTCTTTAGAAACAAGAATGATTCCTTTAACATGTTTCGGCAATTCCTTCTTTAAAACAGAAACCTCTTTGCGAACCTCCAGGCTTTGCAATTTATGAATAACATAACATGGCTTTTCTTCAACAAGCGGTAATTGTTCAACACTATAAACCGGTAAGTTTTCTATGGTTGTTTTAGACTTGCAGGCGTAATAGATAAAGTCGGTTTTGAAGTTCAGTGAAACATTGGTCAGTGACAATGTTCCGCCCGGGGTGTTTTCAATGACTTCAAAATGCTGTTCATAAGCTGTCATTCCCGGAGCGAAGGCGCAGCCCAATTTCTTAAAATAGGCCGTTAAGAACTCAGCTGTCATTTTCTGACCTTGTTTTCCTGTTTCCCTTCCAAGATATTCATCGGAAGCTAAAATGGTGAGATTCTTTTTCAGATCCTCTTCATTAATATAGGAGCTGTATTTTTTTGCTGCATCAAGCTGTTGTGAGAAACAAACGCACACAGCGCCTGAAAATAAAATACTGAAAAGGTGCTTCATAAGTTTTAAATTGAAAATGTAAAATGGTAGAATTGTTTTCAATCTTTTCATCCCGATAATTATCGGGACTCCATTATTAATTTTACATTATTATAAAGGAATTTTCTCAACCCGCTTCTGGTGTCTTCCTCCTTCGAATGGAGTGTTCCAGAAAATATCCACCATTTCAAGTGCTTCTTCTACTGAAACAAAGCGGGCGGGTAAAGTAAGGATGTTTGCATCGTTGTGTTCGCGGGCCAATTGAGCTATTTCTTTTTTCCAGCAAAGTGCTCCGCGGATTCCCTGGTGTTTATTAACAGTCATGTTGATACCATTTCCGCTTCCGCAGATTACAATTCCTTTTGAACCCTCGTTTGACTCCACGTGATCCGCAACCGGATGTCCAAAATCTGCATAATCGATACTGTCTTCACTATAACATCCGTAATCCTTAACCTGGTAACCCAATGATTCTAAATGTTTAATAACTTCTGATTTCAATTGAAATCCTGCGTGATCTGCTCCTATAGGAATGATTTGAGACATAATAATGAAAGTTTTCTCAAAGTTACGGCTTATCAACAAATGGAACAATCAATTAACAATAAGAAAAAAAGCTTTCTCCGAAAGGCCTGGTTTATATAGGATTCCAAAAAGGAGTTTTACACACGATCAAGGATTAAATTGTCAATATCTGTTAGAAAGTATCCATAACTATTTCTAGGATATTCGAACTATTTAGACATATGTACAAGTTTTCGGATAAAGCACTATAAAGTTTGACAGAGTTATCGCTCTTTTATCATCATGTTAAACACATATTAACAGGGTTAAAAGAAACTATTTTTTCCACATTAACAATTCTGCTCAATTTGTTCATATCTGCATAAACTCTTGTAACAGAACTCTAAAAGAACCCGAATCATTGTCAATAAGTAGGAAGGAATAACTCATAAGTTTAAAAAACGAATCTTTCGATCGAAAGTTTTACACGAATTAACACCCCTAATAGATATAGTAAATTTCTTTATATAAAATCTTTTTATTCTATTATTAGATTGTATTCCTTTTTGAGACTAATTTGCACAATTCATAGTTAAAGTTTATATTCGAATAGACGAACGAAAGTTAAGTGTCTACGAAATATTAAAACACATGGTGATTAAATCTCAAATTTAATTACTTTTGAATCCAAAGCTGTAAAGAATGACGAAGGCTAATGTATTAGTTGTAGAAGATGAATTCATTGTTTCGAAGGATATCCAATCCAGTTTGAAAAAGCTTGGATACCACGTAGTTGGCGCAGCTCCGTCGGGTGAAAAAGCACTCGAATTATTAGAGGCAAATCAGCCGGATATTGTCTTAATGGACATCATGCTGAAGGGGGAAATGAATGGAATCGAAACAGCTGAAATTGTTCGAAACCGCTATTCAATACCGGTTATTTATTTAACCGCTTATGCCGACGAAGCAACTTTGTCAAAGGCAAAAGTTACCGAACCTTACGGTTATATCTTAAAACCTTTTAAAGAAATCGATCTGCACACTTCGATCGAAATGGCTCTTTACAAACATAAAAAAGAACAGGAAGTGGAACGTGAGCGAGATATGCTTTATTCCCTTGTTGAAAACAAAGAAAAGGATTCATTGAATGAGTTCATTTTTGTAAAGTCAAACAGCAAATTGGTGAAATTAAATATGAATGATATTTATTTCATTGAAGCTTTGAAAGATTATGTGGTTATCAACACCAATGAAACACGATATACGATTCATTCCACTATGAAGGATATCGAAACAAAATTGGGTACCGATCAGTTCATTCGTGTTCACCGTTCGTTTATTGTCCGTTTGGATAAAATTGCATCAATCGATTTCCCGAATTTGCAATTGGAAAATGACCGTAAGCTGATTCCAATCGGTGGCTCATACAGAGATGAGTTGACCAATAGAATCAAGATGCTTTAATCCACAGGATTAACAATTCGCTTTTCTTTAAATACCCTTCCCTCAATAGATTGTTGCGTAGACATTTTAATTTGAAATGTTATAGAATTATTCATTAGCATTGGTTAAAATAACATGCTTATGAAACTTGTATTACTTTCCGTATTCTCATTGTCATTCTTTATAATAGCATCTGCCCAGGATGGACAGAAAAGAATTTTACATGTAAAGTTTCAGGACGGATTAAATGTGCATGCACAAACCGGTAAATTATTTTCTGCAGAAGGTTTATATCCCGAAGCATCCGATTTGGATCAGTATGGGCACTGGGAACCTTTTTACTCCATTTCACCGGAATTATTGGAGTCATACTACTTAAAAGCAAAACAGCGTCTTAGAAAGAATCTTTCGGATCCGAAAACCCTTTTTGAATTTCACCTGAATCCGGGAGAGGACCTTAAAGCCGTACAAAATAAATTGCAAACACTTGCTTCCGTAAAGTATGTGAGCATTCCCCCTAAATTGAGCACACCGCTTGTTCCGAATTTACAGCCATCCCAGGTTTATTTGTTTGACCAGGATCCCGGAATTCATGTGCAGGAGTTTTGGAATGCTTATTCTGTTTTTGGTTCAGGTGTAAAGGTCTGTGATATTGAATATTACTTTAATCCGGATCACGAAGATCTTCCTGAGGTGATTGTTATCGGGCCGCAACCACAAGATCCGGGATTTGGACCAAACCATGGAACGGCCGTACTGGGGGAAATAGCATCTCTCAACGATGGAATTGGTACAACAGGAATTGCATATGAAAGCCAATTGTATTTTGCAGGAGCTTATTATGAGGATATGTATTATCTGGAGGAAGCATTGATCGTTACTTTGAGTCAGCTGGAGGAAGGTGATGTGGTGTTAATAGAACAGCAAACCCTGGCTTTTCCGGGAACTCCTGAGGAAGGATATGCGCCGGTAGAATGGTACGAACCGTATTATGATGCTATTCAACTGATCTCCGGAAATGGATTGATCGTAGTGGAAGCAGCCGGAAATGGAAATAAGAATCTGGATGATCCGATGTTTGGTGTTGACAATTTCGGTCATTATCCTTTTCTCGAAGAAAACTGGTCGGAGGCAATTATGGTTGGTGCCGGATCAGTTGGTATAGACGATGTGCCAAGATCAAGGTTGTGGTTTTCAAATCACGGAAGCCGGATTGATCTCCAGGGAAACGGAGAAGGAGTAGTTACTACGGGTTATGGATCTGCTTATGCAGCTGAGGGACCAAACCGATCCTATTCTGATAATTTTGGAGGAACTTCAGGTGCTTCCCCGATTGTTGTGGGAGCAGTCACATTGATACAGTCGCTTTACAGGAATTTTACGGGAAACACCCTGACGAAGAATGAAATAAAGGATTTACTGGTAAATACGGGAAAACCACAGGTTGAAGGAGTTCTTTTCCCACTTTCCGAAAAAATAGGACCTTTGCCGAATGTGTTTGCTGCAGCGAATTCCCTGATAGATCAGTTAGGAATTCAGGAGGCTTATGATAAGAACGCATTTTCTGTTTATCCGAATCCGAGTACCGGCTCTTTTTCTGTTTATGTTCCGAGTGGAGCTGTTAAACAATTGAATTTAAGAGATTTGTCCGGAAAGGAAATACAGATCAATGAAGTAATAACAGAAATGGGATTTGACTTGAAAAACACTGAATTGGAAGCAGGAGTTTATTACTTGTCGCTGACTTACAGTGATGGAACTGTGGTAACAAAACCGGTTCAGATCATAAATTGATTTTTATAAACGTGCTGCCGTATATTTTCACCGCAAAGAAGAAAAAGCAAGGCTTTTGAAGACGAAGCATAGTCAGAAATGACGTTATGCATGGTATAAGAACGCAAAGGGGATGAACTTTGAGTGGTCTCGTCCGGTTCGCGAAAGCTATTGGAACACACCGGAGTAGCACATATTTGGAATAAGAATAAAACAAAAAAGCTCCACATTATGTGGAGCTTTTTGAGGTCTCGTCCGGATTCGAACCGGAGTAGACGGTTTTGCAGACCGTTGCCTAACCGCTCGGCCACGAGACCGTATTGTGGTGGCAAAAATAGTAATTTTTCTTATAAAACTACCAAGTTCCGGTCTCAATAATAATTGCTACATTATCTACATCTCCGTTGATAGGAGGACAGATTTTTGTGACTTTTACCCGTAAACCGACTAAGCCCTTGATTTCTTGTTCAATACGTGAAACAATGCGCTGACCTGCATGCTCGATAAGTTTGGACCGAATAGCCATTTCCTGTGCAACAATTGCATTGATATGTACATAATCAATCGTCTGACTTAATTCATCACTTAAGGCTGCTTCCTGAAAGTTGGTATTCATATGAACGTCTACAATGTAGTTTCCACCAATCTTTCCTTCTTCCTCCAGGCAGCCATGAAATGCATAGAGTTTAATTCCGTTTACTTCAATGGTATGTTTCATCCCAGTTTTGCCAATCCGTCGTTCATTCTATTCAAGCATTCTTCTTTACCCAGGTAAGCCGCTATTTCAAACATAGAAGGTCCTGTACCTGCTCCTGTCAGTAATAGTCTGAATAATGGAAGTACCGCTCCGATTCCCAATGATTTCTGCTCAAGGAATGATTTAAAAGCAGTTTCAATTGTTGCAGGATCAAAGGAAGAAAGACTGTTTAATTGGTTTTTCCATTCTGTCATCAAAGCAGCAGAATCTTCTTTCCATTTCTTTGAAACAGTTTGTTCATCGTACGTTCCCGGTTTATTGATCAGGTAGGAACCTTCTGTCATCATATCTTTAACAAAGGTCGCGCGCTCTTTCATAAGTTTGCAAAATGCTTCGAGACGTTCTTCAGAATCCGTTAAGCTGAATTGTTCTTTAAGCAAACGAGCCAATTCTTTTTCAGAAGTGTTTTTCAGATATTGCTGTTGGAACCATTTCGTTTTTTCAGGATCGAATTTTGCTCCTGCTTTCCCTACTCTATCCAGCGTAAATGCCTGGATCAATTCATCCATTGAAAAAATTTCCTGTGTTGTTCCGGGATTCCAACCCAAGAATGCAAGCATATTGATAAAAGCTCCGGGAAAGTACCCGTTTTCGCGATATCCCGAATACAACTCACCCTCGGCTGTTGTCCAGTTTGCCGGAAATACCGGGAAACCTAGACGATCGCCATCTCTTTTTGAGAGTTTACCATTTCCGTCCGGTCTCAAAAGCAAAGGCAAATGTGCGAATTGTGGTGCATCCCATCCAAAAGCCTGGTAAAGCATCACGTGCATCGGAGCGGAAGGAAGCCACTCTTCTCCGCGGATTACATGCGAAATCTTCATCAAGTGATCGTCAACAATGTTTGCCAAATGATAAGTAGGCATTCCATCGCTTTTGAATAAAACCTTGTCATCCAGGTTGTTAGTGTTTACAACAACCCACCCTCTGACAATATCTTCAAATCTAACATCCTCATTTCTAGGCATTTTGAAGCGGATTACATAAGGTTCTCCTGCTTCCAGGCGACGTTTAACTTCATCAGCCGGAAGTGTTAAAGAGTTTTTCAGGTTTGTTCGCGTAACACTGTTGTATTGCCAATTAGGCATCCCCATTTGTTTTGCCTGTTCACGAACAGCTTCTAATTCTTCAGGAGTATCGAAAGCATAATAAGCTTTGTCATTTTCGACCAGGCCTACTGCATAAGGATGATACATTTCTTTTCGCTCACTTTGAACATAAGGACCATACTCTCCACCTATTCCCGGACCTTCATCCGGAATGATTCCGCACCACTTTAACGAGTCCATAATATAATCCTGGGCGCCAGGAACAAAACGTGTCTGATCGGTGTCTTCTATTCGAATAATGAAAGTTCCATTATTGTGTTTTGCGAAAAGGTAATTATAAAGTGCTGTTCGAACACCTCCCATGTGTAAAGGTCCAGTTGGGGATGGTGCGAAGCGAACACGTACATCTGACGAACTCATGCTTATTTTTTTCAGCAAAAGTAATCATTAATTAACCCAGATTAAGCAATGTTGCTTAATCTGCCCAAAGGGTACAAGTAATTTTTTGTCGGTCAATGAATAGAAATTATCTATCCTTTGATAAAGATTAACCTTTTTTAAGGCTTAAGTGTACAGAATCCTGAATTTGAGGAAGATGTTCTGTATGAACTTTTCTACTTTAGTAAGTTATCCGTATAAGAATAGTTTTTATGTCAGCTTTTGATCGCTTAATTGAACAGATAGATGCCTTCATACGCAAGTATTACAAGAGTGAGATCTTGAAGGGTGTTTTAATCGTAGTTGGCTTTTTATTGGCCTCCTGGTTAACAGTGAGTGTCCTGGAATATTTTGGTCGTTTCCCTAGTTCGGTTCGACTTGTATTATTGATTTTGTTCCTTGGAATGAACGGGTATTTGCTTGTTCGTTATTTTGCTCTCCCGATTATGAGATTGTATTCGTTTGGAAGACGGATTAACAGGACACAGGCCGCACGAATTATCGGTTCCTTTTTTCCGAATGTATCAGATCGTTTATTAAATACTCTTCAATTGAATGAAATTGTCAATGAAGACGATCGAAGCTTTGAGTTGATCCGTGCCAGTGTTTCACAAAAGTCGAATGAACTGTTGGCAGTAAAATTCGAGGAAGCGGTTCGCTATGAGGAATCAAAAAAGTATTTGAAATATGTTATCCCGATTATTCTTGTTTTCGGAACGATTGCAATTTTCGCTCCCGGGTGGATCACCAAAGGCTCTTCCAATGTTGTGAATTTCTCGCAGGCACAGGAGGCACCGTTCGATTTCAACCTGGTAGACAAGAGAGATAAATTACGCGAAGGAAGCTCGTATAATGTTCAAGTTGATATTACCGGAATATATGTGCCGGAACATGTTTTTTTAGTTTCCAATCGCGGACGCTACAAGATGAATAAGGTTCGCAAAAATCGTCTGGCCTTCCCTATTGATAATTTGAAATCTGATTTTGTTTTTCACTTTGAAAGCGAAGGGTATGAATCGAAGGAGTTTCAGGTAAAAATTCTTGGGAATTCTTCTTTGGGAAAAGTTGTCGCAAGCCTGCATTATCCGAAGTACCTGAAGAGAAAGGATGAGCGCTTATTGAACATTGCTGATTTGGATATTCCGGAGGGAACAAAGGTCGATTGGAATGTGGAGGCACGAAATGTAAGTTGGTTTAAAGTTTTCAGTAAAGGGTTTTCAAAGCAATTTGATAGCGGAAATGGAAACTTTCAATCTGTATACAAAGAAGATGGTTCAGTAAATTTCGTTTTGAAGAATAAGGATTTGAATGTTTTGGATACTTCCAATATCCAGGTGCATGTCATCAAGGATGCTTATCCGTCGATTTTGGTTTCCGAGAGTGTTGATTCGATTAAAACTTCTGTAAGGTTATTTGAAGGATTGATCTCGGATGATTACGGATTGACCGCGCTTTATTTCATGTATACTATTCAAAAGAAGAACGGACCGGAACTGAAGCGAAAAATGTTGGTTGATAAGTACGCTTCTACCAATGATAAGTTTTCATTTGCTGTAGATTTCAGCAGGGACAATATCGATGTGGAGGATAAGATCTCTTATCACTTTCAGGTATTTGATAATGATGGTGTGAACGGATCCAAGAGCACTTCCTCTCAAAACTTCGTGTATGAATTACCTTCTTTGACCAATTTGAATGAGAAGCGTGACGAGGTTCAAAAGGAATTGAAGAATGCGTTGACAGATGTTTATAAGAAGACTGAGCAATTTCAAAAGGATGTAAACAAGCTGCAAAAATCATTGATGAATAAATCGAAAAGTGATTTTAAAAACATGGAACAGGTTCAGTCTTTGAAACAGCAACAACAATCTTTACAAGATGAATTGGAGGCGATCAAAGAAAAGTTGAACGCGAGTAACGAGGAAAAGAACAAATTAAGTGAACAGGACGAAGAACTTTTGAAGCAGCAGGAAATGATTGAAGAATTGCTGAAGGAAGTGATGGATGACGAGCTTAAGAAACTGTTGGATGATCTTGAAAAGTTGATGGAGAAGAATGATCAGCTTCAAATGAAGAATGAAACGGAGAAATTGGATGCTTCCAGTGATGAGATGAAAAAGCAATTGGATCGCACGATGGAAATGTTGAAGCGTTTGCAGGTGAATGAAAAGATTGACGATTTGGAAAAGGAATTGGATCAGTTGGCCGAGGAGCAGGAAAAATTGGAGAAGGATATCAAGGATGAAAAGGTGTCTGAAAAAGACGCATCAAAGAAACAGGACGAGTTGAACAAGAAGTTTGATGATCTGAAGAAAGACATGAAAGAACTTCAAAAGTTGAATGAAGAATTGGAGCGTCCGATGCCGATGGATTCTTTTGACCAGGAGCAGCAGGAAATTTCTGATGAAATGAATGACGCGAAGAGCAAACTTGATCAGGGTAAAAAAGGGAAAGCCGGAGAAAATCAGAAAAAGGCTGCTGAGAAAATGAAGGAACTTTCTGACCAGTTGAACAATCAGCAGGAAGCGGCCAACAAGAAGCAGGATGAAGAAGACATGAGTTTGATTCGGTTATTGCTGGAAAATTTGATGTCTTTAAGTTTTGACCAGGAATATGTAATGAACCGCTTCGGAAAAGTAAAGGATATGGATCCATATTATAATAAACTGGGAAGAAAGCAGCGGAGTATTATAGATGACAATAAATTGATCGAGGATAGTTTGATGGCTTTAGCAAAACGTCAAACAAAGATTGCACCTTTTATAGATAAAGAATTAAAAGACATTCGTTCCAATTTCGGATTGATCACAAATGAGATTGGGGAGCATAACCGAAGAGGAATGCTGCAGCATCAGCAATATGTAATGACCAGCTATAACAACTTGGCACTGATGTTAAATGAAAGTTTGCAATCAATGCAACAACAGGCACAACAGCAAAAGCCGGGTTCGGGCTCTTGCGATAATCCGGGAGGTGCGGGAAAAAAGCCGAGTGACGGACAAATGTCGCCTGGAGACATGAAGGAGATGCTAAAGAAGCAGCTCGAACAAATGAAGAAAGGACCAAATCCCGGAGGCAAGCAACCTGGCGATAAGCCCGGACAAGGGAGTCAGGGAATGCCTGGCTTAGGGAATAAGGAAGTTGCTAAGATGGCTGCTCAGCAGACGGCAATCCGTCAGCGACTGGAACAATTGCGCAATGAGATGAACAAGGATGGACAAGGAAAGGGAAATCAATTGAATCCATTGATCAAGGAATTAGAGGAACAAGAGAAACAGTTAATCAATAAACAATTCTCACCTGAGATGATCCGTCGTCAACAAGATATTTTAACTCGCTTATTGGAAAGTGAGAAAGCATTGAAGGAAAGAGGGTTTGAGGAAAAAAGAGAATCGACTTCCGGAAAAAATGTGAATTATGGTAACCTTATTCGGTTTGATGAGTATAAGCGTAACAAGCTTGGACAGGTTGAGTTGTTGCGTGCTGTGGATCCTTTATTGACAAAGTACTATAAAGACAAGGCGGGTAAATACTTCAATCAGTTCTAGTATACGTAGAACATTAAATTAAAAGAATGAAAGAAGGGTTTACTTTAATTGATTCGTTAAGCATTCCTTCAGAATTGAATAATTTACCTGTTGTTGAATCTATGATCGACAAAGCTTGTCAGACTGTTGGTATAGATGAAGACATGTACGGTAATGTTTTGATAGCGGTGACAGAGGCGGTGAACAATGCGATTATTCATGGTAACTCAATGCATGTTGCTAAGGAAGTGAAGTTGGAGTTTTATGAAACTGATGATGGTTTCGGTTTTAGAATTTGTGATGAGGGATCCGGTTTTGACCATCTTCATCTCCCCGACCCCACGGCTCCTGAGAATATTGAGAAGGAGAATGGACGTGGGATTTTCCTGATGAGAAACCTGGCCGACGAGGTTATGTTTAATGATAGTGGGAATGAAGTAAGTGTTTTTTTTAATAAGTAATGGTAGAAGTTTTCTTTGAAGATATAGAAGAAGTTCCGGGTGTTAATCCGGAATTTTTGTTTGCATGGTATTCAAATGTTTGTGAGGTGGAGAATAAAAGTTTGGGAGATGTTTCAATCATCTTTTGTTCTGATGAACACTTGCTTCAAATGAATAAGGAATACCTGCAACATGATTATTACACGGACATAATTACGTTTGATTATACCGAGGACAATTTGGTGTCGGGGGATCTGTTTATTAGTGTAGATCGGGTTGAAGACAATTCGAATGAGTTTGATTCGCTTTTCCAGGATGAATTACACCGGGTGTGTGTTCATGGGTTGTTGCACTTATGTGGATACAAGGATAAGTCTGAAAAGGACGAGGAATTGATGAGATCCAAAGAGAATGAAATGTTAATGTTGCGTAAGTTTCACGTGGAACATTTGAAGGCTTAAGTTTGATGGTAGTAATTTTGTTCCACGTGAAACATGAAATAGTATGTTGAAGAATTATGATGTCATTGTAGTGGGTGGCGGACATGCCGGTTGTGAGGCTGCGAATGCGGCTGGAAAACTGGGGAGTTCGGTATTGTTGATTACAATGAATATGAATACCATTGCTCAAATGAGTTGCAACCCGGCGATGGGTGGTGTGGCAAAAGGGCAAATTGTTCGTGAAATTGACGCGCTTGGCGGTGGATCCGGAATTGTTTCGGATTTGTCAGCGATTCAGTTTCGCATGTTGAACCGTTCAAAAGGTCCGGCAATGTGGTCGCCGCGCACACAGAATGATCGGATGAAATTTGCAGAAGAATGGCGCTTGCTCTTGGAGCAAAATCCGAATGTTGATTTTTGGCAGGACATGTGCAATGGATTGATCGTTGAGAATGGAACTGTTGTTGGTGTTCGCACTTCAATGGGGATTCCTGTATACGGAAAAGCGGTTGTTCTTACGAATGGAACTTTTCTGAATGGTTTGATTCATTTGGGTGAAAAGCAATTTGGTGGAGGAAGAATTGGTGAGAAAGGTGCAACCGGGATCACGGAAGACTTGGTGGCTTTAGGCTTTGAGTCGGGAAGAATGAAGACGGGAACTCCTCCGCGGGTTGATGGACGTTCTTTGGATTATTCCAAAATGGAGATTCAGGAAGGAGACGAGAACCCAAACAAGTTTTCATATGGAAATACGGAAGCTTTGAAAATTCAGCGTGCTTGTCATATAACTTATACCTCTACCCTGACTCACGATTTGTTACGTGAAGGTTTTGATCGCTCACCTATGTTTAATGGTGCTATAAAAAGCAGCGGACCGAGATATTGTCCGAGTATTGAAGATAAAATCAATCGCTTTGCAGATAGAGACAGACACCAAATCTTTGTTGAACCGGAAGGCTGGAAGACAGTTGAGATCTATGTGAATGGTTTCTCAACAAGTTTGCCGGAGGACGTTCAGTTAAAAGCGCTTCGTTCTATCCCCGGATTTGAAGCAGCAAAGATGTTTCGACCAGGTTATGCCATTGAGTACGATTACTTCCCTCCTACCCAACTAAAACATACGTTGGAAACTAAGTTGATTGAAGGTTTGTATTTCGCAGGACAGATCAATGGAACAACCGGGTATGAGGAGGCGGCATGTCAGGGACTGATGGCTGGAATCAATGCGGCTTTGAAAGTCCAGGAGAAAACTCCGTTTATTCTATCCAGAAGCGACGCTTATATTGGCGTTTTGATTGATGATTTGATAACAAAGGGAACACAGGAGCCATACCGTATGTTTACTTCGCGGGCAGAATACCGTATTTTGCTGCGTCAGGATAATGCAGACGTTCGTTTAACACCACTTGCTTTTGAATTAGGGTTGCAAGATCAGGAAGCTTTGGATCGTGTGAATAGAAAAGTAAATGCTGCTAAGGAATTGATTGGAGTTTTAAGGAAGGAAGGTGTAACTCCGGAAATCGCAAACCCAATTTTGGAAGGTGTTGGAAGTTCTCCGCTTTCACAACAAATCAAGTTAGCATCGGTTATTACAAGACCACATATTACGATGGAGCACGTGCTTCAAATGAGTGAGCAGGTGCGTGATTTAGCAGAGAAGTTACACGTGGAACATTCGGATGCAGTTGAGCAGGCTGAAATACTGTTAAAGTACGAAGGCTATATTGCCCGTGAGGAGGAAGTGGCTTTAAAGTTGTCGCGTCTGGAGTCTGTTGTTATTCCACCTTCTACTGATTATGACTCTATGAAGTCAATATCCCTGGAAGCAAGGGATAAGTTGAGTAAGATTAAGCCTGTGACTATTGGTCAGGCATCAAGAGTTAGTGGAGTTTCCCCTAGCGATATTTCAGTTTTATTAATTCATTTAGGAAGGTAGTTTCACGTGGAACATGTAAATCAATCAGCTTGCCCCGCTTGTGGAGCAGAATCATTTAGTACGTATTTGACAGTTAAAGATCACTTTCTTTCAAAGGAGGATTTCAAACTCGAACTTTGCAATTCATGTAATTTGCTTTTTACGAATCCAAGACCAACCCCGGATCGCATCGGTGAATACTATAAATCGGAAGATTATGTGTCTCATAGTTCCACGAAGAAAGGCTTAGTCAATAAGGTTTACAATTGGGTACGATCTTATACTTTAAAGAAAAAGATGTCTTTACTAAAGGAATTAACTCCTGGAAGGAAACTCTTGGATATTGGTGCCGGAACAGGACATTTTTTAGCAAAGGCTAAAGAATCCGGATATGTTGTTTTAGGTTTGGAACCCGATGAAGATGCCCGTAAAGTGGCTTTGGCGGAAAATAGAATTGAGTTAAAGGATCTTAGTTTACTTCATAGCTTGGAGGAGACTTTTGATGTTGTTTCCATGTGGCATGTTTTAGAGCACGTTTATGATCTGCGGGTTGATCTTGAGAAAATAGTTTCTTTAGTAAACCAGGATGGTGTTTTAATTATTGCAGTTCCAAATTACACTTCTTTCGATGCACAATATTATAAAGAGTATTGGGCGGCATATGATGTTCCACGACATTTATATCACTTCTCTCCGAAATCAATTATTCCATTAGTTGAATCTAAAGGGTTGAGATTTGAAAAAATGCTTCCAATGAAATTTGACAGTTATTATGTTTCGATGTTGAGTGAAAAATATAAAGGTGGTTCAATGCTGAAAGCGATGAGAATTGGATTTTTGTCCAATCAGAAAGCCAGAGAGGGATTGTCAAGCTCTCAGATCTATATTTTCCGCAAGAAATAGTGTTTTTAAGCCCTCTGAGGGGCTTTTTTTGTGTTTGGAAGGGAAACACCTTTTGTGTGGCTAGATCTGTCAGGAAATCAAGTGAAATTTTTAACTTTTTTGGGTGTTTTTAAGCCGATATAACTAATTTATTCCTCTTCTTTCCTACGATTGAATTGGTTTTATTTATTTGGCTCGATCCAATCACCATTTTCGCGAATCAGTTCGATTAGTGCATCAACTGCTTCTGCCTCGGAAACATTTTTCCGCACCACTGTTTTTTCTTTGTACAAATTAATTTTTCCCGGACCGGTTCCAACATATCCGTAATCTGCATCCGCCATTTCTCCCGGACCGTTTACAATGCAACCCATGATCCCGATTTTGATTCCTTTTAAGTGTGAGGTTCGTTCGCGAATCTTTCCGGTTGTCTCTTGCAGGTCAAAAAGAGTTCTTCCGCATGAGGGGCACGAGATGTATTCTGTTTTTGAAATCCGTGTACGTGTGGCCTGAAGTATTCCAAAGGATAAGCTGTTCAAATCAACCAGGGATCTGGGAGCTGTGATCCATAGTCCATCACCAAAACCGTCAATAAAATGAATCCCAGCGTCTGAACTAGCATATAATTGGAGGTTTTCGAGTTCTTCCAGCTCATAATTGAGCTTAAGAATAACTGGAGAAGTGTTGTTCAATTCCGCCAATTCATATTGAAATTTGCGAATAACCTGTGTTTTTTGCTGTCTTTTGGTTTCTACGACATATACTGTGTCTTCTGTCGGGAGATCAGAAGCAGAATACTCGGTATCTAAATCGACATATAAAAAGACGATTCCTCCAGGTTTGTTTTGCCTGTATTCTTTGAGTGTGCAAAAAGGATAAGCATCTGATCGCCGGTGTTTTTCCCAGGTTTGATAGTTTTGAACCAAACGGATTGTTCCCGGGATTTCGAAGTCAATGGTTTGATCCCCAAGGTAAACAAAGTCGGCTGCCTGATCAAAAATGTTCCATTTATCCAATTGCTCTGAATAGGAATACCCGAATCCAAAAAAATTAGTTGAAACTATTTTATTCTTCTTTGAAAGATCTGCAAAAACAATTGAAGTATTGCTTCCGCCAATATTTAGTAAAGATTTGGTTATACGTTTGTTGTGATTGAAATAATCTAATTTAATATTGGACGAATAATTTAGTTTATATTCTTCTATTTTATCGAATTTTTGAATCAATTTCCGGGCAACCGGAATTTCTAATTCGGGATCCTCAGTAAGTGAAACACGAATTGTATCTCCTAAGCCGTCTTCCATTAGTGCACCTATTCCAACAGCGGATTTAATTCTTCCATCTTCACCGTCGCCTGCTTCGGTAACTCCGAGGTGCAGCGGGTAATTCATTCCCTGCTCTTTCATCCTCTGAACCAAAAGTCGATAGGCTTGAACCATCACAAGCGTATTGCTTGCTTTCATCGAGATGATCAATTCGTGATAATTATTTTTTCTGCAGATATGAATAAACTCCATTGCAGATTGAACCATTCCTTCCGGGGTGTCGCCGAATCTGCTCAAAATCCGGTCAGAAAGCGAACCGTGATTCGTCCCGATACGCATAGCCGTTCCCTGTTCTTTGCAAAGCAAAACAAGCGGAGTAAACTTCTCTTCGATTCGAAGGAGTTCTGCCTGGTAACTTTCTTCGGTATAATCTATTTCTTCGAATTTCTTTTTGTCGGCATAGTTCCCTGGATTTACACGCACCTTCTCGATTAGTTTTGCTGCGATTTCAGCGGCATTTGGTGTAAAGTGAATATCTGCTACCAAAGGAGTGTCGTAACCTCTTCTAAGGAGTTCTTTTTTGATGACACTAAGGTTTTCCGCTTCCTTTTTGGAAGGGGCTGTCAGACGAACCAATTCACATCCTGCATCAATCATTCGAATGGATTGTTCCACAGAGCCTTCCGTATCCATGGTATCAGTAGTAGTCATCGACTGGACCCTGATTGGATTATTCCCTCCGATTACTGTGTTGCCAACCTTTACCTCGCGTGTTTCAAATCGTTCCCGGTTAAATAAGTCCTTACAGAAATGATCTTGTTCTGACATTTTTAAAAAATTGTGCATCACAAAGATACGCAATGATTTTACTGGTTTATCTCTTGGATAAGCATTTGAATGAGAAGACCGGCTTCTGACTTTAAATAATAGCTTCCTTCATTTTCTTTATAATCTGTGTAAACCAATTCAGCAAACATCAGTTCTTTTGTGTGTTTTGAGATCGCCGATTTGCTCAGTTTCGTAAGTTTTTGGAAGGTAGGACTGTTTGCCTTTTGATTTTCAAAAAGGTACTGCATGATTGTTATACGAGCAGGGTGGCCTAATGCTTTAGCAATGCGTGCTAATTGAAGTGTTTGTTCCGAATAAGGATAAATTTTACTGATTCCCATAACTACTTTCTTATTTAAGTTAAGAAAAAAGTTCGTTAGAATGCAAATCGTGATTTAAAATATTGAAAATTAGACACTTCCACCATATGGTAAATAGGTAAATAGGTAAATAGGTAAATAGGTAAATAGGTAAATAGGATGAATTCCTAATAATGCACACTACCACAACAATGTTTAAACTTCTCGCCGCTATTGCAAACACAGGGATCATTCCTCCCAATAACGTTTTTCTTACTGGTCAGCAGCCTGTCTGACATTTTCTGATTGAAAATTTTCTCCAGTAAGGTATACAATTCCGGATGTTTTTCTTCCAAAAGTTTCGGTCGCTCAAAAAAGTATTCACTCACAACAGAGAAAAATTCTGCGCGATTGGTTCCTCCGTAAGGATTAATATCGGATTTTCTCTCATAGATGTGTTCCATCTCTTTGGTGATCAGGTTAATCCATGGAAGGGCATATTGTCTCTCCATTAATAATTTAGGGACGCCATCTATTTCACCATCCGATTTATCAATTAAATGAACGAACTCATGAATGGCTGTATTTTGCTTATCCGATTCGTTTTTGAATCCCAGTCTGAGTGCTTCTTTCGACAGGATCATAATTCCTTCCATGTTTTGATTTCCGACCATTCCCAGTATCATACGGTCTGATTCTCCTTCAAACTGGTAATTTTCATCGAACATAGCGGGGTATAAAAGTACTTCTCGAATATTACTGTATTTCCATGAGTCAAAACCAAAGACAGGAATGATGGCACTGGAAGCAACCAATAATTTGTCGCGTAAATCCACATCTGTTTTTACTCCGGTGATTCTGCAGTTAAGCAGGAACTCCTGAACCTTGTATTCAAATCGTGCTTTTTCAGCACTGTCAAGGGAGTAATAAAACAAGACTTCCCGGTTCAGCAATTCTCTCCACTGAAGTGGAAACGTTTCCTGTGGAACTTTCCATTTGGGATTGGCAACTTTGTTGTAGGAATTCCAGCCCAAACCCAATAGAAGAGCAATGAGAATAAAGAGTATGATAGTGACCATCGTATTATTTACCGTTTGAATGATGAAGATAGAAAAACTTAGCATTATGTGATGATTAGCACTTTTTCGTAACTTTCCGGCATGCATTTCGACGAATTGATCCATTTTTGCTTTCAGCTTCCGGGAGCGACTGAAACATTTCCTTTTGATAAGCGAACGCTTGTGATTAAAGTCCAGGGTAAAATGTTTGCCTTGGTGAACGTTGATAATCCTGTTTCAATAAATCTTAAATGCGATCCCGAAAAAGCCATTGAACTGCGGGAGCGTTACGATGGTATTCAGCCGGGTTATCATATGAGTAAGAAACATTGGAATACTGTCTCTTTGGAAGGATTAGTTGATGATTCCATGATCAAAGAATTGATCGTACATTCTTACGATCTGGTTGTTTCGTCTTTGCCTAAAAAATTGAGAGATGAGCTTAAGAATTGATAAATATGTTTGGTTTGTTCGCTTGGCTAAAACAAGAACTCTGGCAACAGAGATGGTTCAGAAGAACAAAATAAAATTGAACCAAAATCCGGTTAAACCTTCGAAAGAAGTAAAAATAGGAGATACGATCTCGATCATTAAGAACAACGCGACATTCAGTTATAAGATCAAGGATTTATTGGACAGGAGAGTAGGTGCAAAACTGGTTGCAGATTACCTGATCGATATTACGGATCCTCTGGAATTGGAGAAATTCAAGACTTACCGTGAAGCACAAAGTGTGTACCGGGAATATGGAACGGGTCGCCCTTCCCGGAAGGATCGTGATAATTTAGATTCCTTTTTTGAATGGCTTGAAGATGAGGATGAAGGAGACGATTAACAAAAACTGGAACTAAGCTACTATTCATGTCAAAACCACTTTATGTTCTGGGAACAGGACTTTCTCACAACGGATCTGCAGTCTTATTGAAAGACGGGCATGTTTGCGTCGGAATTGAAAAAGAACGCATTACCAGGATCAAACACGACGGAGGAAATGATACGGACGCCATTCAGTATTGCCTGGATGCAGAGGGAATTACACTCGAAGATGTTGAATTGGTTGTGCAAACAGCTAATTTTGAGATTCCGGATCGAAACAGGTTTCACGGGAAACGACTGTTTTCCGGAACAGAAGCACCTCCATTGATCAGTATTTCCCATCATTTGGCTCATGCTTACAGTGCGGTGGGAACCTGTGATTTTGACGATTGTCTCGTAATGGTGATCGATGGCTGTGGAAGCCCATATGAACAGTGCTCTGATATAAGCGACAACACAATTATTCCGGGTAAGAGAATCCTGGAGTTGGGAGAGAGAATGTATTGTGAAAAGGATAGTTTTTATCATTTTGACGGACAAAAAATGAATGCTCTTTTCAAGGATTTTAGTGAGGTTGAACTGAATCCGGGAAATGATCTGAAATTACCTGCAACGAAACATTCTATTGGTGGATTTTATGCTGCAGTCAGCCGATATGTCTTTGGAAATATGGATGATGTGGGGAAGTTGATGGGTTTGGCTCCTTATGGAAAAGCGGGAAGAATAGAAAAGGAAGCTTTCAAGTTTGAAAACGGATCCTTGCTGGTCCGCGACGATTGGCAGGAAGTTTTCACAAGACCATTTACGGGTTATGTCTTTTTCAAGGATCATTTTCAATATTATGCGGATGTGGCTTTTTGGGCCCAGAAACAAGTTGAAAAAGCTGTCCGTTGGTGTTTTGAGAACCGTTTGGAGCGTTTTCCGGGTAAAAAGGTGTGTTATAGCGGCGGCGTGGCTTTAAATGCCGTAGCGAACGCTTTTTTACTAAATGAAGGAGTCGTTTCTGATTTTTACATCGAACCTGCGGCAGGAGATAATGGTCTCGCATTGGGATGTGCCTATTACGGTTGGCTTGAAGTTTTGAACAGGTCGAAAGTTAAGTCCGATGAAAACACCTGTTTTGGCAGAAGCTATTCTGATTCGGAGATTGAATCTGCTTTGGCAAGTGCGTCTGAAAGTTGGAAGATCCTGCGATTGGAAACATCCGAGCTGCTTGCATTTACTTCGAAGAAATTAGCTGAGGGGAAAACCATCGGCTGGTTCCAGGATCATTCCGAATTCGGACCCCGCGCATTAGGACACAGAAGCATCCTGGCTCATCCCGGCATTAAGGGTTTGGGAGATCACATCAATGCGAATATTAAGTTTAGGGAAGATTTTCGACCCTTTGCCCCGGCAGTTTTACCTGAGTTTGCTGCTACTTATTTTAAGTCCGGAAGAAAAAGCCCGTATATGATTTTGGTGGATGATACCAAAGCTGAATACGTGGAACAATTACAAAACGTAACTCACGTAAATGGAACAGCTCGCGTTCAAACGGTAGACAAAACGTGGAATGAGTTGTTTTTCAAATTGATTCAGGCTTTTCAGAAGGAAACAGGAATGGGGGTTTTGCTTAATACCAGTTTTAACAAGAAAGGAATGCCCATTGTGGAAACTCCTGAACAAGCTCTTGCTTTGTTTAAGGAATCGGCATTGGATGTTTTGGTGCTGAATCACGTAATAATCAGCAAAATATAAAAGTGATTTTATAAACTTTCATCCGAAGTTTCCCCCGGATGAAAGCAAATCTTGTGTGGATTTTTAAGGCTCAGCACGCAATTGTTCAAATACGCTAACGTATTCCTGTAATTTTTCAAATAAGCCTTTCAAATCTGCCGGAATAGCTTGCGGAAACAATTTGGTAATTTGTGCAACCCCATTGTTGGCTGCTTTTTCAGCCCCTGCTTTATCTCCTGCAGCAAACCTTTCAGCCATTAATTTCATGCTTTGATTGACAATGGCGACTGTCATCATGCGCTTATGGTTCATATCCAGCGTCATATCGAGCAAACCGGTCGCTGTACTCCATTCCGGGTGCAGTTCTTTTTCTACGATTTTTTGCTTTTTACTCACCGGATCCGTATAAGTCATTCGCGCAACAACTTTTTGTTGTTCGATTGCCGGGGTTGAATGAATAACATCCATTTTCACCAGGGCCATTTTCTGTAATCCCGGGAACAAATGATCAATGTCCACAGTGACGTTGCCCGGGTTGACCTTCGCATTTTCATAGCCCAATAACTGGCGGTAAACGATCTGGTCATTGAATATGATTTCCAGTTTCACGTCTGTCCCAATCGGATCAATAGCACCCTCGAAGGTTTTGAGAAATGCCTGACTGTAGTGAGAAGGATCGCCTGCCATTTGCATAGTTCCTCCGCCAATAGTTGCCAGTTGTTCGAGCAAAGCAGCATTGTAGTCGTAACCAACTCCGATCGCTGAAATTTGCAATCCTTTTGCGGCATAGGTTTTTGCCAGATTGACCGAAAGCTCCGGTTCGTCGCCACCATATCCGTCTGATAATAACACGAGGCGGTTTACCATATTGGGTTTCTTATTGGCTTCCAGTTGTTTGAGTCCTTCTTCGAAACCAATGGAAATATTTGTCCCTCCGCGAGGTTGCAATGCACTGATAATATCACAGATTGCAGTTTTATTGGTTACTGGCTGAGATGCTAATACTTTGTACAAATTGTCATCGAATGCTACAATTCCGATCCGGTCTTGCGGAGTCAGTCGGCCGATCAATTCGATCAGTGTCTTTTTCAATAATTCCAGCCTGTTGTCATTCGACATGGAACCGGATACGTCGATCACGAACAAGAGGTTTTTAGGAACGTAAGCTTTTTTGTTTCTTGAATTTACTTTAAAACCAACTTCTAAAACCGCTTCTTTTGATGAAGCATTGAACTTATTTCCCCATTTTAAAAACAGGTCAACCTCATTCTCGCTTGAGGGATATTGTGCTGTTACAAAATCATTTACATTCAAAGCCACCAGGTCTTTCACACGGGGAATGAAAGATTCGATGTTTTCAAGTCGCGGATCCGGAGTGTATTGAATGGTCCGGCCCATAGTTGCAAAACCTTTCATTCTGCTCAGATCTAGCGCTTCCGCATCTTTTTGAAAGGTAAAATCGACCACGTATTTTGTCTTTAGGGGAAGCATAAAAACAACTTTTCCCTGCTGGTCTGTCTTTCCTTTGTATTTAATCGGACCGCCAACTGTTTTTAAATAGACCGGTTCATTGGCAATCGGCACGCCGTTTTTACGAATGGTTAAACTGACATGTGCGTGTGAACTGCTCGGTTTGATGCCGGCAGGAATAGTTTGAACAGTATATTTCCCGGTTTTTGTTTCGGTAAAGGCCTTTTTTTCGTATGTAATAAATGATGTTCTGGCAACAGACTCGCTTCCAAAATCGGCCCAGTCCATGGATGGAATGTCAGCAACATCAATTTCGTAATCGTTTTTGTTCGGAACCATGAAAATGCATTCTCCGAGCGCGTTGGTGGTTCCTGTAAATTGTTCTGCCAGTTTAAAACAGGTCATGTTGACCGGAGTGTTTGCCTGTGGTTTTCCTTCCCGATCCTTCAGTACTACTTTCAACAAGCAGTGAGAGGCATCAGGAGGTGTCATGGATGGAATTTTTTGAGGTGTTTTCTTGAAAACAATAGTAGATCTGTCCGGCAAAATCCGATTTTCCCGCTCCCATTCTTCGAGGTCATAAGTTAAATGATTGCTTGCATTTCCTCTGCCCCCGCCTTCAATCCATAAGCAATTGGTCATCTCGCCAACTGATCCGATCCAGAGTTCTCCATGATCGAATACCATATCCAGAACACCTGAAGCATTGGTATGCTTTTCGATACGTTCGAAGGTTGTTGATTCAACGAATCGGACAGAGAGATTCCCTGCGGGCTGATCCTGGTTGTTTACTACCTGTAAGTGGTAATTGATTTGAGCATTGGCAATGGGTATGCAGCAAAACACTGCCAATAGAAGGCGAAATGGTTTCATAAGTTTTAACAATTGGGTTTGTACTATTCAAACTCCGGATTTCGAATTCGTTACACTTCGAAGGATAAAACAAAAAAGCAATGGGTAAACAGCGGAATGTTTTTAATCCCGAATTCGGTGCTTTTGGTTCTGAAACAAAAGGTGATTTTACCAGCCACCGCCACCACCGCCACCACCTCCGCCACCGGAGAATCCGCCACCACCTGAAAAAGATCCGCCCGAAGAAGAACTTGGCGGTACGGATGCTGCACTAATGCTGGAACTCAGACTTTCGAAATTGAAATGTCCGAAACCATACATTCCTAAACCGTAATACCAGAAATGATTGGAAGAGTATCCAACCTCCAATACTTTCGGATCAAACTTGTTCTTCCATGTATCAGCTAATCCCAGAACAATTGCATAGGGAAGCAAGCGTTCAAAGGTTTCAAAATTCAGGTCGGGAGGATTGTTAAAAGCGATTCGTTTGTTATCGGCATATTCAATGAAAAGCTTTAGTCCCAGGAAATGATCCATTAGTTTCCGGCCTTCAGGAGTGGGCTGTTCAAACAAATACCCGAACAGGAAATTAATTGCCAAACCAATTGCAATCATTGAAATAACCAGGACAATACTTCCTCCATAAAAGTGTCGAAGCAAGAAGCCCAGCCCGACAAACGCAAACAGGATCAGATATTGCTGAAGATTTAAGTGATTGTTTCTCTTTACATAATTTTCTCCCTGCGTGTTTTGAACATCTTCTTCAAGTTGTTCCATTGTTTTCCGCAATAAGGCATTGTAGCTGTTTTCTACGAAAAGAACTGTATCCCGGTTATAAAAAAGTCCATTGTACAAACGTTTTTCCAGGTTACTCAAAGGTGTTTTTTCAGTTCCTTCACGTGTAAAAGTGTAGGTACTGTTTTTCTTTGCAATCTTCATCCATCCTTTGCTGGCAATGGAAATCAACTGTCCGGTGAAAGCAGTGGGAGCCATCTTCCCCCGGTTCATAATGGCATAAGCTTCTGCCGGTGAAAATCCTTCCGGGGCATCGTATTGCGGCATAATGGTTCCGGGTTTGGGGTCGCGACCATATTTCCACCAAAGCAAGGTGTTTCTTGTAAGCAAAAAGATTACCATTAAGATGAGCAAGACCCACAGGGCATGTGATTTTATCCAATAAATGAAATTCTCGGAAGCAGAAGGATAGATCAATTGATGTTTATTCCAGGAAGCGGAAAAGGTCAGTCCTTCCTTGTAAAAAAGTGATTCTGTAGTCTTGAACAGCAATTCATTCGGATTCACTTGTTCCACGGTGTAATTTTTGCCTGCACTTCCCTGTGAGCCAGTGTATGCAATGAATTGTTTGAATGGAATTCCGGGTGGAAGCAGAACCCTTGCTGTCAAAGTGTCAATTGTAAAGTTCCAGCCGTTTCCGTTCGTGTTCCAATACAATTCATCTGTATTCTTCAAAAAACGTAATACATGGTTTACCTTGTAAGTCAGATCGTAGGTGTAATCGCCGGGTGTGAGGCTAATGTTCTTGTTTCCGAAATAGATGCGGATTCCATTGTCCATTGTTTCGGTGTGATAATCTTCTTTCTCTCCGTCGCGGGTAAGGGAAACGAGGGAAAAGTCAACAGTTGTTTGACCGCCTTCGTAATCGTAGTTTAAAGGAATTTCGCGGTAGATTCCATGATTGATCGTGTTCCCGTCGGCATAAACAGTTATGCGCTCTGTGATCAGCATCGAGCAATCTTTATTGATTTTATAGGTTCCATCGAAACGGATGATATGTGCTACATCCTGGGAAAATGTTCCACAGGAAACCAGGATGGAAAGGGCGGCTAAAAGATATTTAATCATAAAACGGGTGTTGCTTGTTGTTCGTTCGTTGCGTGAACGTATTGTTTGGCGGAGTGTCCGAAAACACCACGGAAAAAACTGTAGGGAATCTGTGAGATCATCCGGTTATAGGCTTCTACCGTTCCGTTATAGAATTGGCGTGAGTACAATAAATGATCTTCCGTTTCACGGATTTGTGTCATCAGTTTTTCAAAACTCTGATCTGCCTTCAGGTCAGGATGAGCCTCCTTAATAACGTTGATTTTGTTTAATATTTGCGGAAATTGATCATCATCTGACCAAATTGAATTTCGTTTCTCAGCAATTTCTTCCAATAATTTTGCTTCGTGAATGGCATATCCCTGGGCAATCCGGATCAGTTTCGGAATCAATTCGTAGCGTTTTAAAAGCTGGGCATCAATATCTGCAAAAGAAGCTTCAACCAGGTTACGTGCACCAATCATCCGGTTTCGAAGAAAGATGATGCAAACAATGAGAATACAAGCAATGCCTATTCCGAGATACAACATGAATTTTTTTGCTGAAAAGTAGTCATTGTATTTGAATTAAGTGCTCATTCCCTTAAGCCGCATTTCTCGCAGCCCGCTTGTTTCTTGCGTTTGGAACTCAGGTAAAACCTGCGAACCAAATAGAAAGCTGCTGCTAAAATGGCTATGATGACTAAAGCTGTCTGCACTACTTGAAAATATTAAACGTTATGTATGCTCCAAGATACGCTAAAACACCCATATATCCTAGTTGGATTATCGGCCATTTCCACGATTTTGTTTCACGTTTTACAACGGCTAAAGTTGCCATACACTGCATGGCAAAAACATAAAAAACGAGTAGGGAAAGACCACTTGCCAAAGTGTAAGTTGGTGTTCCGTCGTCGCGCTTTTGGGATTTCAATTTGTCGATCAGTTGTTTCGGATTATCATCGACATCATGGACGGAATAAATGGTTGCGAGGGATCCTACGAAAACTTCGCGGGCCGCAAATGAAGTTAGCAGCGAGATTCCCATTTTCCAGTCATAACCCAAGGGTTTGATTACAGGTTCGATGAATTTTCCCATGTGGCCCATGTACGAATGTTCCAGTTTTACGGATGCTACCTGGCTTTCATAATCAGCAAGAGCTTCTTCCGTTTGAATTTCAGGGGTTTGTACCAGTTTCGAATAACGTTCCATTTCATCTCCCGGACCAAAGCTGGCTAGGGCCCATAAAATAATTGAAATGGCGAGGATTATTTTACCGGCATCGAAAACGAAGATCTTCACTTTTTCAAACACTTCAATTCCTACATTTCCCCAGCGCGGACTTTTGTAGGCAGGCATTTCCAAAAGGAAAACACTGAGTTCCTTATTCCTGAAAAACTGTTTGATTACCCATGCTACAAGCAATGCGGAAATAACTCCGAGCAAATACAGGGCAAATAGCACCAATCCTTGCAGGTTCAGGAAGCCCATTACGATTTTTGATGGGATCACGAGGGCTATGAGTAAGGTGTAGACCGGTAAACGAGCCGAACAACTGATCAAAGGAGCAACGAGAATAGTCGTTAAACGCTCTTGCCAGGAACTGATCGTTCGGGTGGCCATAATTCCGGGAATAGCACAAGCTGCACTGGAAAGAAGCGGTACAACACTTTTCCCGTTTAAACCAAAAGGCCGCATAAGTTTGTCGGTAATGAACACAACCCGGGCCATATAACCGGTTTCTTCCAAAATGGAAAGCATGAAGAAGAGCAGCGCAATTTGTGGAATAAAGATCAAAACACCTCCGATCCCGGGAATAATTCCATCGACTACCAGGGAGGTGAAAATTCCTTCCGGCATGACTGATCCCAGCCATTTTGCCAGCGAGGAGGTTCCCATGTCAATCCAATCCATCGGATAAGCAGCAAGAGTGAAAACGGTTTGAAAGATGAGCATCAGTATAACCAAAAAGATGAGGTAGCCAAACACCGGATGGATCAGCCATTTATCTAATTTATTGGAGAAATTAGCTTCGCTTGCTTTTCTGCTTACAGCTTTACTCACGATGCTTTTGATCCGTTCAAAGCGCTTGTTTGTATCAGCAATTTGAGCTTGTGTATCCTCTTTTGGTTTTAAAGTTTCCAGTTTTATTTCCTGCGGAACAGAATCTTCGGCCATCCATGCTTTCAGTTCCGGCAAACCGGTTCCGATGCGTGCATTGGTGCGAATTATTTTGGCATTGGGAAAGGCTTCTTCCAAAGCCGGAATATGAATATTGAAACCATTGCGCGCAGCAACATCCATCATGTTAAGCACCAAAGCGGTATCTAATCCTAAATCGTAGATCTGGGTAAACAGTAAAAGATTACGTTCTAGATTAGTACTATCCAAAACAACGATGGCCTTTTCCGGGAAATTTACATTTCCAGGGTCTGAGATGACATTGTAGACAACCTCTTCATCCCTGCTTCTGGGATAAATGCTGTAGGTTCCTGGAAAATCAATCAATTCCAGCTCTTTACCCCCGATATTTAAGAATCCGGAATGTTTGTCAACAGTCACCCCCGGAAAGTTCCCTACGTGTTGTCGAAGGCCTGTGAGACGATTGAATAAGGAGCTTTTTCCCGTATTTGGGTTTCCAAAAAGAGCTATTTTTTTCATCTATTCGACTTCAACAAGGTTTGCTTCAGAAAGACGCATAGACAGGGTATAACCTGAAATGTCCACAGCGATGGGGTCTCCGAAAGGAGCTTTAAACAATACTTCAACTTCTTTACCGGGATAGAGTCCCATTTCCAGCAGCTTAGGTTTAAGCTCACTTTCTACAATGCCAAGCACTTTGGTCTTTTCATGCAATGGAATTTGTGCAAGTGTTTTCATGGGAACCGAATCTTTGCTGAAGGTTTTGAGCTACAAAATTAGTGGAAGTAAGGGATTGTCCCAATACCCGATTTACGGTAAATAGTTACTGATCCGATTTCAAGTCATTCAGAATTTGCTGCACATCGTTTTCAGTAGATGTCAATTTATTCTTGCAAACCTGGATCAATGCTGCAGCACGTTTTACTTTTTCAGACAACAGGTCCACGGAAATTTCCCCGGATTCAATGTCTGCGATGATTTGCTGCAACTCTTCGTATGCCTTTTCGTATGTTACCTCTTCTTCTTTCACTATACGAATTTACGGAAAATTATTCTTCACTTGAAGATTAACATGATAACCCTCAAACTATTATTTCCCACAAATGCGCAGATTAATTGCTCGCCTACCGGTCTCGCTATTGAAACGCCGTGTTGGGAGGCGAATCCACTGTAGAGGAGGAAAAGGTCAATTCACTTTTGCTTTTAACTCCTGGGCCTCTGTTGTGATTTTCAATTCTTGTCCTGTCTCAGCGAGATTTTTGGCGGAAAGAACCCCGTTCTCATTTGTAACAATTGCATAACCGCGTCTTAGTACATTTAAAGGGTCGACCAGTTTTAATTGCATTTCCGTTTGGTCGAGTTTTAAAAGTTCCTCCCTGATCTTCACAGGTGAAATGCGAATAAGCCGCTCCGTTTGATTTATTAATCCCTGTGATTTCCTGTTTACAAGCGATTTCGAATGTACTTCCATCATATTGATCAAATGCAGTTGCTTGCCTTTTTGGTTTTCGAGGAAGTAAACAGATGAAGAACGTATTTTATTACGAACTTCTAATAATGTTTGATTTGAAAAGGACAAACGGTGTTTAACTTCGTACTCAAAATCTTTTACCGCTCTAATGAAAGATTGCTTTTCATCAGACAGCACGGCCCGCACAGTTTGCTGAAAATTTCTTGTTAACTGATCAAAGCGATTCTTATTTCCCTGGAACAGGTGCTGGATTTGTTTGGGAAGTCTTATTAAGATCTCATCCAAAGGAGCATCCAATTCCTCAAAAATACTGAGGAGGAAATAGGCCATATCGGATGGAGTGATCCCATTCCGGAAAGCGATCATTTCACACACCGTGAGATTGGTAGAGTGACCGATTCCGGTAAGGACAGGGAGAGGAAAAGTTGCGATCGCTTTTGCCAATTCATAATTGTTGTAACAGTGCATCCCGATTTCACCGCCACCGCCGCGAATGATTATGACAGCATCGAAATGATGTTTTACTTTTTGAATGCGTTTTAACTGATTTTGAATCGAAGTGATTGCCGCGTCTCCCTGGAGGGTAGCTTCAAATAAAAAAGTATTGAAATGGTAACGCTTCGGATGGCCATTCAACAGGGTCACAAAATCGGAGTAACCTTTGCTGTCGGCCTGTGATATGATAGCCAATCGTTTGGGAACCAAGGCCATTTCCAGGTTCTGGTTCGCATTCAAAATCCCTTCTTTATTCAGCCGCTCCAGGGTTTCCTGGCGTTCACGCTGTAAGGCACCCAGGGTGTAGTTGGGATCGATATCAATGATTTCCAGCCCGATATTGTAAAGCGGATGATAAGTAATCTTTACGTGGAATAAAAGCTCCATTCCGTCGTGGAGCGGTTCTTTGACAATCTCGAAGAATTTTTGCTGAATGCGGTCGAAGTTTTGTTTCCAGATGGTTCCACGCATTTCCACTACGATCGATTCGTCTTCTTTTTGAACCAATTCCGGATAACAATGTCCCTTCCTGGTTTGATTCAACTTATGCATTTCAGCTGTTACCCAATAGGTGCGCGAATAACGTTCCGCAATGGTTTTGCGAATCGATTCTGCGACCTGTTTAAGGGTAAAATGCTGTGGGGTTTCCATGACTTAAAAGTATGGAAAAAGGATGGGATGGTCAATGAAACATCCAAATTAGATTATCAATTTATGGATTGAATTCCCTTACTTGTATTCGAAAATATAAGTTATTGTCTTTCCGGATTGAACCCTACTCTCTAATACTTTGATTGGTAAACCGTGTGTGTCATATTGAAAGGTCTGATCACATACTTTTTCCTCTTTAAAACCTGGGAGTTTTGAAGCGAATTCTATTTTTATTAATTGTCCTTGGGAATTATAGGAGTACTTTTTTTTGTCACCGTAATCATAGCTGCTGATGAGTTTCCCTTTCGAATTGTAACTATGAGTGGAATTAACTTCTTCTCCGTAAGTGTAAGGAAATTTCCCGTCTAGCTGGTATTGAATGTATTTCTCCGGGTATTTCATTACATCCATGTAAAGAGTCTGGTTGTTTTGAAGGGATTCATCTACCACTACCTCATATATCCCACTTGTACTAACAGTATTACCGTTTTTATCTTTTTTGCGGAGTTGATAATATGCCTTTATATCACTCATCTTTCCGCTTCTGTCAAAGTCCACGAATTCTGAGACCGTCAAGGAATCTCCTTTTAGCGTATACCGCGAGAGCGACTTACTAATTTGAATGCCATTTGCATTGGTTTCAGTTTCGGTTACCCAAAAAGTGTCTTTGGCTACCTTGGTTTCATGAAGGGTTGTTTTGCTAAGCTCCCTTCCAAAATTGAAGCTTTCTCTTTTGTAATTCAGGGAATCGATATAGGTATAGACATGCTTGGTTACTAAAAGAGACGTGTCTTTTTCATCGAAAAAGCTAAAAGCTGTTCGGCGGTTCTTATCGTCAAATTCTTCTTTGTGACGTGTCCAGTGGTTTCCGTTAAAGGAAAGGTGTTCAACTCGGTTCCCGTCTTTATCAAAGCGCTGAATATCAGTCAAAGGAGTGCTTTCATATTCACTCCAGCTGATCGTTAGCTGATGTAAACCCAGTGGAGACATTTTCTTTTTAACGACAGAATCCAACTCATTCCGGAAAGGCTGTGCTGACAGAGAGGTGCTGAATAGAAGTGAGAAAAACAAAAAACAGTTGTGGAAGGTGTACATATGTAATGAATTAGGGACCGGATTTTCAAAAATAGGAAAAGATTAGGAAAGAGGTTCAACTCTCCAAGGAGGATTTAAGCGATTCTCGCCTGCGTAAAACAAGATCAATTGGTTATTTTGATTTAAAATCTTCCATGAGCACTTTGACTTCTGTATCTTCATCCTTACTGACATTAGCCGGTTTTAGTTTCTGATCGAAGGAATAAGTTCCTTTGATAGAACCCCTGGAATAATTTGAATCGGAACGCGACGTATTTTCTCCTATTTCTTTAAATGTTTTAGCTATTTCATACGTTGTAATGAATGCTTTTCTTGTTGCATCCATTTCTTTTTCTGAAAGCCTGTATTTGGTTTTATAATGTTGATAATCCAGTTTGATGTAATCAGAAACACTCGATTGTAACGAATCTTCATCTAAAAACTGAAAGATATCGGATTTGTATTTTATCAAACTGTCTTGGGTTTCCAGGTAATTTTTTTCGCTTTGACTTAGTTCAGTTTTCTTTTCCAAGCAAGCAGAAATCAGGAATAAGATCAGGATGTAAAAAGGAGTCTTTATGTTCTGGTGTTTCATTTGAATCAGCAATTATTTTATTTCCTTTTTCTTCGGTGTGATGAGGTAGCCGATTACGCAGCCAAGTGTGAGGCTCAGAAAGAAGAGAGTCCAGTAGAAGTTCATCCGGGTTTCATCAGTGAAATTATCCAGGATGTGTTTGGAGTCTTCCAGGTAAAGAAAAAGTGCCAGGAACAAATACATGAAAGTTGTTTGGAACCAGATATGCCGGCGTTTTCGTTTGGTAAATTGCTCAACGATCCGTTTAACGATCCACGCAGCTAAAGCACAAGCAAAGAATCCGCCAACCAATCCCAAAATCCAAACAGCAACAACAGCTTCCATGGGAGGACCAGTGAAATCTGCACGAGCCGGAAAAACCGCAGATAACAGGAAAATGAGTAAGATGCTGAATTTTAATTTGGTGTTCATTGGATATTTCGTTGTATTAGATTGAATTTAGCGATTAGGACGAAAACACGTGTGAATAATTGCTTACCTGAATCATTTCCCTGCATTGATCTGATCCGATAAATTTCCCGCTTCTTCCATGGAAAAGTTTCCGGAGATCTGTGTATCTCCACCACTTATGACCGTCATAACTAGCGGACAGGAAATCACTTTTTTATCCATCGTAATTGCAATGCAGCGATTGAGATTTTGCTCCGTCATTAATTTCCATGCATCTGTTCCGTCTTTAGTCATAGAAATACTAATGATTATGCCTCCATTTACCTTGTCTGTTTTCGGAACGGCTTCCACAATATGTCTTCCATCCACCCGTGCTTTTTTACCTGCAGGAACTTTTACGGCATACAGGTTATAGAAACTCTGGTCATCTCCCATTTTTTCCGGGTTTAGCGCCCACATGAACTCCAAATCTTTTGGAAAGAGTTTTGCAATTTCAGGGATTGCCAGGATCGAATCGACTTTGAACATGTCTTCCTTCAATGCAAATCCCAACGGACCATTGTTTTCTGTATAACGAAGCAATGCTCTCAAGCCCTTGAAACCGATTTGATCAAGGGGTACTTCTCCCTGTTCAGCAAGCGTATCGGCTGCAGATAATTTACAAGCTGCAAGCCACTGAGCAGAAATCTCGTTCAGGGTGTAGGTCTCGAAGAACTGGATGTTTACGGGTTTAATGTTTTTCAGTCGCTCATTCTGGGAGGAGGAGGGTCCGCAGGAGTATAGAACGAACAGCAATGCGAAAGAAAGAAGTTTCATGGCAGCGAAGTTTAGTAGTAAAAATACGATTTATTATTTTCCCACAGATGAACACGGAAGTCTTTCAGGTTTTTTGAAGTGTTAAGCACTATGTGATTACATGGTCTCATTAATCTGCGAAATCAGCGCTATCTGCGGGAGAAAAATATGGATTTCCTCCCCCTTGTTCCCCCTCCGAAGGGGGGGAGCTAAAAATTTTCCTAATTTTACATTATGAATAAATCGAAATTTACTGTAACAGCTGCGCTCCCATATGCGAACGGACCCCTTCATTTAGGACACGTTGCCGGTGTTTACCTGCCTGCTGACATTTTTGTGCGTTTCCTGCGTTCGAACGGTCACGATGTGGCTTTCATCTGCGGGTCGGATGAACACGGTGCCGCTATTACGCTGCGCGCTAAGAAAGAAGGGATCACTCCCCGCGAGATCGTGGATAAGTACAACAAAATGATCGGTGATTCATTCAAACAATTCAATATCTCGTTCGATATTTTCCACCGTACTTCGGAGCAGATCCACATTGAAACTGCGCAGGAATTCTTCAAAGTCCTGGAGAAGAACGGAAAGTTTATCGAGGAGACGACCGAACAATATTACGACGAAGAATACCAGCAATTCCTTGCTGACAGATACATAACAGGGGAGTGCCCGAACTGCGGAAATCCGGGTGCTTATGGTGATCAGTGTGAGAAATGCGGTTCAGCTTTGAGTCCTACGGACCTGAAGAATCCGGTTTCCACTTTGAGCGGATTGAAACCAGTATTGAAAAGCACTTCGCACTGGTTCCTGCCAATGGATCGTCACGAAGAGTGGTTACGTCCGTGGATCAAAGAAGGAATTTTGGACGGCAAACAACAGCACGATCCGAAGGCTTGGAGAAACCAGGTAATCGGGCAGTGTATGTCCTGGATCGATGGTGGTCTGCACCCGCGTGCAATGACCCGAGACCTGGATTGGGGAGTTCCAGTTCCGCTTCCGGGAGCTGACGGAAAAGTATTGTACGTATGGCTTGATGCTCCGATCGGGTATATTTCTGCGACCAAGCAATGGGCTTTGGATAACGGAAAAGACTGGAAAGATTACTGGTGTAACGAAGAACGCAAGCTGGTTCATTTTATCGGGAAGGACAATATCGTATTTCATGCAATCATTTTCCCGATCTTACTGAAAGACCACGGCGGGTTCATTTTACCGGACAACGTACCGGCTTACGAGTTCCTTAACCTGGAAGGAGATAAATTCTCTACTTCCCGCAATTGGGCCGTTTGGCTGCACGAGTACCTGGAACGATACCCGGAGAAGATCGATGAGTTAAAGTATACACTGACATGCATCGCCCCGGAAACGAAAGACGCAGAATTTACCTGGAAAGAATACCAGGCTCGTGTAAATAACGAGTTGGCGGATATCCTTGGAAACTTTGTAAATCGTGCACTGGTACTGACACAAAAATATTACGAGGGGAAAGTTCCGGCATGCGGTGAACTAAGTGCTGAAGACCAACAGGTACTTGACGATATGAAAGCCATTCCACAGCGGATCGGGGAACTGGTTTACCAATACAAACTGCGCGATGCACAGGCAGAAGCAATGATGCTGGCTCGAATCGGGAATAAATATCTGGCAGATAACGAACCGTGGAAATTGGTGAAAACCGATCCGAAACGAGTTGAAACGATCATGAATATTGCGCTTCAGATCACAGCAAACTTAGGTTTGGTGTTGGATCCGTTCTTGCCGGAAACGGCTGCTAAGATTCGTGCATTTGTGGGAACAGAAGCCAAAGCATGGGACGCATCAGGAAGTATTTTATTGCAGGCCGGGGATCAGACGAATCCTCCAAGTATCTTGTTCCAAAAGATCGACGATGAATTTGTAGCAAAAGAGGTAGCATACTTACACGCTTCGCAGCCAACAGCCGCAGCGGAAACAAATTTCCCGTCTCAAAAAGAAGAAACTTCTTTTGATGATTTCACGAAGATGGATATTCGTTTGGGAACGATTGTAGATGCGATCCGGGTTCCGAAGGCCGATAAATTACTTCAATTAACGGTAAACACAGGAATTGATACACGTACCATTGTTTCGGGGATTGCAGAACATTATAGTCCAGAGGAAGTGATCGGTAAAACGGTTGCTGTATTGATGAACCTGGCGCCGAGAAAAATTCGCGGAGTAGAATCCAAGGGTATGATCCTGATGGCTGAGAATGAAGAAGGAAAACTGAGCTTTATGATCCCGGAAAAAGGATTTGAAGCGGGTGGGGAGATCCGGTAAACTTTAAATCTGTCAGAAACACATTTTTGCCAGTTGGAAATTTTCCGCTAATTTGGTTGAAAATTTCCAACTAAATCATCTGCTTCCATGAAAGTATTTCTTTCTGCCTTCTTCTTAAGTGTTTTTCTTCTCAACGGGTTAAAAGTTTTCGCTCAGGGAGGTACCATTGATAATTCGTTTAATTTGGGGTCCGGATTCAATGAATATGTTGTGAGCATTGCGGTTCAACCGGATGATAAAATTGTTGCCGGAGGCTTTTTTACGAGTTTCAACGGAAGCACAGCAAATCGGTTGATTCGTTTGAACGGTGATGGTACTCAAGATACAACTTTCAATATAGGTTCAGGTTTTGATACGGTATATGTAAGCGATGTTGCACTTCAATCGAATGGTAAATTAATAGTCAGAGGGACATTTAGCTCATTTAACGGAGTTCCATGTAATAGAATCATTCGATTGCATTCCAATGGGTCGTTAGACACCACTTTTTCTCTGGATTCAGCGAATTGTGAGAACACATATGTTATTAAAGTTCAAGCGGATGATAAATTAATTTGTTCCGGTTTTTATTTGGTCAATGGGCAAACGGTCAGAGCTATTCGGTTAAATGAGAATGGAACGCTGGATTCAAGTTTTGTTCTCGACACAGCATTGGTTAATGCAGATATTGGGTGCATGGAGCTTCAACCCGATGGAAAAATCTTAATAGGAGGTCAATTTGTTATCAATGGGGCTGAGGCAAGCGGTATTTTACGCTTGAATTCAGATGGGTCGTTGGATCAAACGTTTCAGGCAAATGTTGCTTTCGCAGTGCAGAGAATTACCTATAACGAATTCTCACAAAAAATTGACATTTATGGAGAGGACGTTCCATTTCCAGGACCATATCGCTTGCTTCAATTGAATTTAGATGGTACGGTTGATCTAAATTTTACAGGGGAAGTGAGTAACACAGGTTTTAACTTAATGGCTGATCAACCGGATGGAAAACTGATCGTTACCGGTAGTTTTATCAATTATCAGGGTGCCTATCGGCAAGGGATTGTTCGATTGAATACGAACGGAACAGTAGATCAGTCTTTTTTTCCAAAGATGCGCCTGGCATTTCCGTTTGATCTGGACTTTCAATCCGATGGGAAGATCGTTTTTGGCGGTGGCAATCTGTATTGGCCGGATCCCTTTATTGACTATATGCTTCGATTATCGGCTTGTTCTACATTTTCTTTTGATGAAGCTTATACCTGTGATACCTTTTGCGAATACAACGGCGTAAATTATTATTCTCCAGGTGTTCACAATCAGTATTTAACTAATTCAGCAGGATGCGACTCTGTAGTTCAGATTTATATTGGTTTCGATCAATACCGTCCAACAGTATTAACGAATATTTTCGCAGGTACGGATATTAATGGGTTATGCACCGGAACCTTGAATTACATGGTCAAAGGAAATTCACCTTTTCACGCACAATTGGATACGAATTCCTGGGAAGCTTTATCGAATCTTACCAATATCAATGCCTATGGAAATATGGATAGTTTGTGCAGCGGATTATACGAACTTAGGATTGCTGGAGTTTGCGGTGATACACTTTCAACCTATGCTGTAATTCCTTCGGTTTCCAATTCAATTGTTACGAATCAGTACGGAGGCTCACAAGTAACAGATACCTTAGGTGCTGTCGTTGAGGATTGTTCGATTGACTATAATTCCATTGATACGATGTATGTTGAAAGTGTTTGGATTACTAATGCGGATACCTGCGTTGTGGTTTGGAATATTCACGATGTAAATGGAACGCATTACGATACAATCGCTTTTAATTATTATTTGCAACCTTCGAGTCTTGTATTGTTCCAACTGTCCCTGTATTGCCCAAATAAAAACAGCCCACTGTATTTTACGGGAACACATGTGGTGTATGTGGATCAGGTTGAAACAGCAAGTATTGATGAAAAAAGTGACCTTTTTGAGGTGCTTTTGTTTCCCAATCCGACCAAGGACAATTTAAGCGTGTCGTTTTCCGAGCCTCATTTAGAATTGCAAATACTCGATTTACAGGGCCATGTCATTGAAATACATACGCTGGTTACGGGTCAAACCGTTTCGTTGAGTTCTTTTGAAAGTGGTTTGTATTTCTTTAAGTTCAGAACAGCTGCGAATGAGATGACAAAACGTGTCGTTAAGCTTTAAATCTCTTTGAAGAAGAAGCATACAGGACTTCCTGGAAAGGATTTGAAGCATATGGAGATTCGATAGCTAGTTGCTAATTATTTCAAGCATTTATGAATAGTCAAATCAAAGGAATTCGTTTGGGAGTATTGACCTTATTGGTTTGCTTGCCGTGTCTTTATTCCTGGGCGCAATCCGAAGAAACTGTTTCTAAGTTCTACGAAGCCATTTTTTCAGATAATGAAACCTTGGTAATTGAGATGCTGGAATCCAAGGAGTTTCCCGGAAATAGTGAACCTGCCGGGAAAATAGCGCCTTTACAAGCAGCAATCTGGCAAAATAATTTCAACATAGCTATTGCGTTAATCGAGCATGGAGCAAATATCAACAGTTCATCTTATTCAAGTGTTTTGGTCGCTGTAGAATATGGAGCCTGTGAGATTCTGGCTTATTTGGTTGAACATGAAGCATCCTTTCGTGAGATCGGATCTTTCAGATCAGCCGGATTTTATCAGCACTATGCGTGCGCTCGTTTTCTTTTGGAACAGGGGGCAAATCAGGAAATAGGAGATTTGAGCGGAAAGCTATGGGTGCTTCATGAAGCAGTTTCAAGGGCAGATTATGAAGTTCTGGATCTGTTGGTTTTGAGCCCCGAGGAAATCGATGCTATGAATTGTGAAGGTGAAAATGCATTGATCCTGGCAGTAAAGCAAAGAGATGTTCAACTCGCACAATATCTTTTGAAAAGAGGAGCTGATAAGAATACACCTGAAACATTTGATTGTGGAGATGATATTACGTTTGGTTTAAGTCCTTTGAATATTGCTAAAAAGAATAAGGACGCTAAGATGGTGGAAGTGTTAAAGTGAATTTCCTTCGGAGGAGCGTAGACTCAAGCTTTACTATTGATCCATGGTTTGTTGGTGTTTAGCTGGGAGACGTGATGATCTTGGATATTATCTCCCGCGGATTACGCAGAAGGCGCAGATCTTTGGAGACTTGCAATGCTATAGCTTATTGACTTTTCTAATAATATTACTGTTTAAGTAGTCGGTATTGAAATTAACCAGAATTCCCAATTTTAAATTCGAAAGCTTCAGGTATGTGATCACTTGTTTATGGTGAGTTGAATTCAGTTCATCGACGGATTTCAACTCAATAAGGACCTTGTCTTCTACAAGCAAATCAATTCGATAATTTGCGGGGAGAGTGCGGCCTTTATATTTTGCCGGTAGAGCAACTTGCGATTTTACATTCAATCCGGCAGATTCAAGTTCATACTTTAGCGCATATTCGTACATAGATTCTAATAATCCGGGTCCGGTTTCATTATAAACCTCATAGATTGCTTTTCGAATTTCGTAGCTTATTTCATTTTCAGTCATAATCTAAATTTAGAATGAAGATTTTCAAAATGCAACTAACTAATATGTTGATTATTAAGTGTTTTTTACTTATCTTATATTGTAAGAAGACTTGGTGTTGCTCGTTTTTGAAAATAAAAATCTGCGTCTTCTGCGAAATCTGCGGGAGTTTTCAATTAAGTTTACGGGCATGACGGAACGGAAAAAGATAATTTGGTATAACGATATCAAACTGGTGGTAGTCTCGATGTTAACTGCTTTGGTTTGTTGTATTTTGGCTTACGTTTTGAAACTTCTGACAGAGTTGGTTCAGCACCAATTATTTAAACAGGCAGGTAGTCAGAATGTGATGTGGTTCCTTATTTTACCCAGTTGTGGAATTACCACCATCTATTTTTTACGCAAATACCTTTTTCAGAATCGGAAAAACAAAGGAATTACAGAGATTTATAAAACCCTGGACCAGCGAAAAGATCATTTGCCCTTATTCAAGGTTCCCTCTCATTTGCTCAACGGGTTTTTAACGGTTGTGAGCGGCGGTTCGACAGGAATTGAAGTTTCTACTGTTGTTGCGACGGCTACGGTTGGTAATGAAGCGTACAAGCGCGATTTTTCAGCCAAGATGTACAAACGCGAATTGGTGAGTGCTGGAGTTGTTGCCGGTGTGGGAGTTTTATTCGGGAGTCCGCTTGTGGGTTTGTTTTTTGCTTTGGAAGTAATTGCACGTAAAATAAACAAGTCCCTTTTGATCGCTTGTATTGCAGCTGCTTTAGTAAGCTGGATCTTAATACTGGTGGTAGACAGCAAGCCTTTATTGCCGTTTGAAGTTCAGGATTGGACCTGGAAAGCTTTGCCGTTTTTTATGATCCTAAGTTTATTCGGAGCACTGCTTTCAGTGTATTTCACTGTGTTGGTGATCCGGATCAAAGACTTTTTTGCCAGGATCCCGAATAATTTTCTGCGTGTGAACCTGGGTGCGTTGCTGGTTGGAACTGCTATTTTGTTTTTACGCTTTCTTTATGGGGACAGTTACCACGGATTGATCGAGCTGATTCAACAGGTATTGGATAAAGAACCCGTTTCCCTTTTAATTCTTGGCTTATTGATCGTGATCAAACCGTTGGTTGCCGCGCTAACTTTAGGAGCTGGAGGGGATGGGGGAGTATTCGCTCCGAGCATTGTTGTTGGTGCAGTACTTGGCTTATTCTTTGCCTTGATCTGCAACCAGGTATTTCATATCGAACTCATTCCGCTGAATTTTGCGTTGGCAGGGATTGCCGCAACGCTTTCTTCAGCTATTTCTGCCCCTTTTACCGCCTTGGTTTTGGTGTGTAACCTGGTTCCGAACGGTTACGTACTTTTTCTTCCTGTTTTGGTTAGCAGTTTTTTGGGACAGCGGATAGCACGATTTATTCTTCCTTATAATGTATATACTTTCGGAATGAATAGTTCCGCGGCGAAATAACATGGAACTTTTCCGGGATCAGCCCCGACTGTTTCAGAGACCATGGATTTTATCAATGTAATAAAGCCCGAAAATTCCCTGATGCATGTTACAAACAGCGGAATCCTGGATTTGGTCATAAACAGCCTCCGGAATAGTGAAGCGTTCGGTGGTTCCATCATCAGTTTTTAAAAAAAGGAAATGAGGATCTGAGCGACCCGCTCTGCTACTGCTTCCGATACTTTTCTCAGAAACACTTACCACTTTGTTTTCAATCGATTTGACAGGAATATACCGGTTGGGAATAAAGACCAGTGAGCAAAATAACATGGCTGTTCCCAAAGGAAATCCGATTCCGAAACCATTCACATTATCTGTAGAAATAAACGAAAAAGGCTTTTTGATTGACCGGATGACCAAAGCGGTTCCGATAATCATTCCACTTCCGATACAGCCCCAAAATACCGGCATTCCGTGAACGGTATGATCGAGAATTTTGATTGATCCGAGAAAGCATCCGAGAATTACAAAGAATGAGAGCGAGAAAAAGCGGGTAACTTTCAGGTCCCTGGAGCTCATTTCTTTTTCAGGACTTTCGGATTGTAAATACCCGATATACAGCGGAAGCAGATCAATAAACAAAAGCATGAACAGGTGATATCCTGAAAACAACAAACTCAATCCTATAAAGCGTAAAGGTCCCTCTTCGTCCAGGATCGGATAAGTAATTACCGGACCGATCAGAATGTAAAACACTCTCAATATGTAAGGATTAACTTTAAACGGAGGTTTTGACTTAAGTTTTTTAATGCGTTTAGCTTTTTTGTTAGGTTTGGAAAGCGCCTTAGGTTTCTGCACGAGTGGAAATATGAGGTATAAAGTTCAAAGTTAAGAAAGAATGAAATACGAAATAGTCAGGAAAGCAATTTACTTAATCGTATCTCTTCCATAACTGCTAAGGAACATGTTTACGATCTTCTCCTGGACTTGTCTGTTTTTACGAAGGGATCTCTGATAGGTTGCTTCTGAGCGGTGAACCCACAACTGACCGATCCGGACGAAGAAGGTAACCAGGAAGGGATAGACTTTAAAAACAGTATTTGGTAGCTGCATTGTTTTACAGGAAGCCTTCCCCAAAAAGTAATGATTGTAGGAAAGATGCAGTTTCAGCACCAGTTTTTTCTGCCAGCGTTTCTTAGGAAAATCTGCATATAGCGGCTCTTCCAATAAGGCTTTCGCCAGAGAAATGGTATCGGAATCAGCAGGTGATTGCGTAATGGTCCAGGCATAAATTGCACGAATGGCATCCGGTTCATTGTCAGGTAAATAATCAGCCGGAATTCCGAGTAAGTAACCGACATATTTCCAAAAATGAAAGAGTCCCTGAATTTCTTCTTCGCGGATCTTTAAGCCCAGTTTGCGCAGGCCATCCAGATAAATGATGGAAAAACCCAAGTTGGTTGCCACCATATCCCACTGGTTCAAAGGTTCTCCCCACTCCCCGGATTTCCATTCTCCCGCATCCTTGATGCTTACACGAGCGTAGGCATGCATGAGCCTTACTTTTAAACATTCCTTCAGACCATTTTCCGCTTGTGTAATTGCGTTTTTACCAATGATTTTTATCCAGAATTCGGTAGTTTCCGTCAGTCGTTTGGCGGCTCCCTTTTTTAGTGCTCCGGTGAAGATCAAAGGTTTATTGATGGCAGAAGATTCGTAACCGCCCATTAAACAATAATTTCGCAGGACCATCAATCCCAGTGGACCAGAACGTCTGCACAGCCGTGCCCCAGCCTCCGCTAATTTAGGATTTAGCCAGGCTGGAACTGTTTTGACCTGATTGACCAGGGTAAGCAGGCTTTCGGGACAAGCTACCGGTGTTTCACCCGTCAGCAATGCTTCAATCCATGCATCTGCTTGTTTAAAGCCATGCGCCTGGTAAACTTCGCGGATTACCTGGTCCGCGAAGTGATCGGTTTCAAAGAGCCGCGGAATAAATTGTTCGATTTCTCCTTTTCCAGGAAAACTTCCCGTCAGTTTTTTGGCCAGTTTCTTCCCGTTTCCGGATTTCCAGTAAATAGAAAAACCGGGGGAAGGATAATAGAAGCGGGAAGGAATCATTCTTTTGAATCTTTATGTTTCAGGAGTAGATCCTTCATGGTATCCAGCTGGATTTTTTGCATTTCCAGCAATTCCTGCTGCTGATGGATGATGAGGTGATCTATTTTATCGTGAAGCAAGCGGATTTCAACCTCTGATTTCAGGTTGATCATGTAATCCTTCTTTGCACGCTCCCTGTCCTTCTCTTCCTGCCTGTTCTGGCTCATCATAATAACGGGGGCCTGAAGTGCTGCCAAACACGACAAAATGAGGTTTAAAAGGATGAAGGGATAGGGATCAAATCCTTTGTTGAGTAAAACAAATGCGTTGAATGCGATCCAGATCAGCAAAAAGGTCATGAAAGAGATGATGAACGTCCAGCTTCCGCCAAAGGTTGCAACCTTATCTGCTATTCTCTGGCCGAATGTGTCTGCTGAAGCCTGGTCTTCCAATTGATCGGAAAGCAGTTTTTTTTCGTTCAAAGACTCCAGGACTGTTTTATCCAGGTTTGATAATTCGCCTAGTTGCTCCTGCATCATTCCCGACAAGTATTTTTCCCGGTAATTGTTCAGTTCCCCGATAGATAAATGACAGTTTTCATTAAACCCTGGGTTTTCCTTTTGAATAAATTCCAAAACGGAGCCCCGAATTGTTCTTGCTGAAATGCGATCGGAAAGGGGGAAATCAGTATTGGATAAATCGCTGCGAAACGTGCTCATAATTGAATGAAATTGGTATGGTGAATTTACGCAAATTGATTAAATGAAAAATGCCCCAATCTTTTGGAAAGAGGCATTTTGTTTTATCGGAAAGCTTTGCTTAATTCTATCGAAGGCGGTGCTTTGTTTCATCGAAAGCGGTGCTTTCTCTTATTTCATGTTCTTCAGCATGTATGCAGCGAGCATTTTTGCTCCTTTGGCATATGATTCAGAGATGCGGGCACCGGTATCGTAGTCATATCCGCCAAATTGCGAACCAGGTACATCCGGCTGCTTTAATTTAGCCATGACTTTTGATTCATCCCCTGATTCAACGAAAATATATTCAAAGGCAACAGCAGCGCTTCGACGCATAACTCCTATATTAAATCCGGGTTCAATAAAGGTTGTTTTTACAATGAGTGTATATGTTGCTTTCTCATTGTTTTGAGCAGCATGAATTTTCCCGGTTAGTCCTTTATCGAACAATTCTTCGAATTTATTCGGAAAGCGATCTTTTTTATCGCGTTCCCAAGAGTTCTCCCAGGTATCACCCCTTCCAGCTTCTTTTTCGTTGTACTCTTTGATCTTCTTATTTTTGTATTCGGATTCACTGGAGAATCCTCCCACCTGAAAATCAGAAAAGTCGTATTTGATATTGAGTTCCGTTTGTCCTTTCAAAAAAGAAAGATCACCGGATTCAGTGCGAATTTTCTGAGCATTGGAGCTTAAAGTGGCTCCAAGAAGAAAGAGTAGGCTTAATTTGAACTTTTTCATGTGTTTTTTGGGTCTTAAATTACATTTTTTTCCTGTTTTATAAAAGCTCGTTCGCCAGATTTGCCAGTTCAGAGCGCTCTCCTTTTTCCAAACGGACATGTGCAAACAGGTTCTGACCCTTTAAGCGATCAATTAGGTATGCCAGCCCATTACTGTTTTCGTCCAGGTAAGGAGTATCAATCTGGTGAACATCACCGGTAAAGACGATCTTGGTTCCTTCACCTGCGCGGGTAATGATCGTTTTTACTTCGTGCGGAGTCAGGTTTTGCGCTTCATCCACAATAAAGAGAATATTCGATAAACTTCTGCCGCGTATAAAGGCAAGAGGAGTGATCAGGATTCGCCCGCTTTCTTCCATCTCCACAATGTGTTTGTGGCGTTTTTCATTTTCTCCGAATTGCGATTTAATAAACTTTAAATTATCCCAAAGCGGTTCCATGTAGGGCCCGATCTTATCTTTTGCGTCACCGGGAAGAAACCCGATTTCTTTATTCGACAGGGGAACAAGTGGCCGGGCCAAAATGATTTGCTGGAAAAGCTTGTGCTGTTCCAATGCCGCAGCCAACGCAAGTAAGGTTTTTCCGGTTCCGGCAACACCTTGTAGGGCAACCAGCTTAATGTTGTTGTTCATTAGCGCATTGATCGCAAAAGCCTGTTCTGCATTTTTCGGTTTGATCCCGGAAGTATATTCTTTTTCCACGCGCTGCAATGTATCCGTATGCGGATCAAAGTAAGCCAGGCCTGAACTTTTTCCGTTTTTCAGGATGTAGTATCCGTTTGCAACTTTCTGGTTTCCGAGGATGCCTTCTTCATCAATGGTTCCTTTTAGGAACAACTGCTTGATAGTTTCGGATTCAACACCTTCAATAGTTGAGCTCGAGGTCTGTTCCAGTTCGTTGGAGTGTACTTTTCCTGTTTCGTAATCTTCCGCAAGAATTCCCAGCGCTTTGGCTTTGATTCTTAAGTTGATGTCTTTTGTAACAAGGATTACTTCCTTCTTGGGTTCCTGCTCTTTTACAGCTAATGTTGCATTGATGATCTTGTGATCATTTTTCCCAACACCGTAAACTGTTTCCGCATCTACACCTTTAGGCTGTGAATCGAGGAGTACTTTAAATGCACCCAGGTTTGGTCCGAGGGTGATCCATTGCTGTAAACCTCCGTTTGCTGATATTCTATCAATAAAACGAATTACTTCACGGGCTGAGAAATTTTTGGTATCATTTCCGATCTTGAATTTGTCTAATTCTTCCAAAACTGTAATTGGAATTGCAACGTCATGTCTTTCGAAGTGCATGATAGCGTCGTGGTCATGTAATAGTACAGAAGTATCTAATACGAATAGTTTATTCTTTTTAGCCATGCTGAAGTATTTCTATTAAAGTACTTCTTTCTCAAATCTGTTACACGGCGGAAGAATCAAACTTATTGACAAAGATTTGTGATTAAAAAAGGGAGCTTTTAACTCCCTTTTAATGTTCTCTTTATCTTTCTATCACAAAGCGCTTCAGTGTTTTAGCCCCGTGAGAATGCAATTCAATATTATAAACTCCCATGGCAAGTTTTCCACAGTCAATTTTAGTTTGACCGGGTACCAGCGTTGAAGTCAAAATCAGTCTGCCGGTTTGATCCAGGATTCTTGCTTCGATCATCTGGCTGGAACTATTCTCTACATTCAGAGTACTGTTTGCCGGATTCGGATAGATATTTACAACCTGGTTCAGCATTTCCGAAACTGAATTCGGTTGTCCTGTAGACAGACGGTTATCTCGGTTTGACCTGGTTGTGTTAAAGTCCTGCGCCATTTTAGTAGTTGTTGAACAAGTGTCGGGCGCATTTACAGTTACCACGTAGTATAAACCATCTGTTGTTGTGGGCTGATCTGTATAAGTAAACAAGTTGTTCGGCATGGTTGTAAGGGTTGTCCAGCCATCTGCATCCGTATGTCTTTTCAGTACAAAATTAGAGTAGGTGAATCCTTCATAACTGTCCCAGAACAAATTGATATCACTTCCTAAACCGTGACTGATCACGAGGTGAATTGTTTTATGATTTGAACTTAATTCGGATTCGCTTCCGCAAGCGTCTACGGATGAAACCTTATATCTCCATGAGCGAACATTCGGTGAAGCTACGAGGTCGTTGTAAACAGATTCATCAGAATAATTTACAGCACCTACTAACTGGTATAAACCAGCCTGAGATGTTTCACGGTAGATGTTGAAGTGATCGATACCTGCTGTGATTGGTTTTTCCCAAACTACCAAGTTGGTGTTCGTAGTTGAATCAACAGTTACCAAACAAATATCAATTGGATCGGGTAATGTTGATCCGACAATTCCGCCTAAAACGGTTATACAGCCTGAAGCTCCTGTTACGGAAACAGCGTAATTTCCGGGAGCCAGGTTGCTGATGTTTTGTGTTGTTTCACCATTGGTCCACAAGTAATCGGTTGGATTTCCCGAGATTACCGTCAATTGAATTTGTCCGTCATTCGAACAAGAAGAAGGAATGATGGTGTCGATTGCCAAAGTCGGTCCGAAATTATTTGATACCAATCCGGCATAACTGAATGTGCAACCGTTTGCATCTGTAACATTACAGATATACGCTCCTGCTCCAATATTGTTAAGGGTTGGATTGTCGGTGCCAATAGTGTCTCCCTGAGCATCGAACCAGGTATAAGTGTAAGGTTGGGTTCCCCCATTCAAAGATATAGTTACCTGCCCGTTCGTTGTATTACAAGCCGGTTGCGATAAAGATACCGAGTTTAGCATAATTTGTGGTGGTTCCTGTACTACATAAGTTGCGGTAGAAATGCATCCGATCGCATCTGTGATCGTTAATTCGTATGGTCCGCCGATCAATCCTGTGATATCTTGAGTTGAAGCACCGTTTGACCAGGAATAAACCAGAGGAGCAGCACCGCCGCTTACAGTTACGTTGATTCCACCATCGGTTGCGCCGTAGCAAGTTGTTCCGGTAGGAACTCCTGTTTGTGAAAGTCCGCTAGATCCAACCATAGCAGTTGAAGTAGAAAGACAGCCATTCGCATCTGTTACAGAAACCAGGTACTGTCCCGGAGCAAGATCATCTACACTTGATTGGGTAGAACCGGTACTCCAGTAAATAGAATACGGGGATTGCCCGTTTGTAATTGTAACAGAAGCACCTCCTGTATTTTGGTTACAGTCAGAAGTGTCGGTAGTTACACTCAAATCCGGTGTTTGGTTGATCTCGAATGGTAAAGAAGCAGCACTTGTACAACCGTATTGGTTTGTTTTGGTATAAATCATCAGCACTGTTGCTCCCGGAGGATAGGAAGGGTAGAAAGTGTTGTTCTGGATCCCAGATCCGGTCCAAGTTCCTCCAGTTGGTGTTGCCCAGTTATTTAAGTTGATCGGATTGGCATTTTCACAAACAGCATTTACAGGATTTGTAAATGTGATCACCGGTTTCGGATTAACCGTAATCGGGATTAATTGTGTTCCACATGAAATTCCATTATCGAATAGTTCGAATTGCAGATCAACAATAGTTGGTGAACTTACATCGTTTGTATTGCTGATGTTTAAAGAGAAATTAAGTGTTCCTGCTCCTGATAAGCTGATAGCAGAGTTAGGAATGACCCCAACGTTTTGAGAAACACAGGTCATTGTTAATCCCTGCTGGCTGAAGTTTGGATCCAGGCAGTAAACGGAGTTACTTGCAGTGTTGTTGAAAACAGAAGATTCACACATTGCAAAAAGGTCATAATCCTCAATATTTGCCAATTGATTGTATTCTTTTACATAGAACTTCCCGCCGTCAATGTAAGCGATGACATAAACACTGCCGTACACTTCTGTTTCCAAAGATGTGGCAGAAGATGGCGCCAATGTAGTTCCGGAAGAAATGGTGCTGATTACAGGTGTAGCAACATTGGTTACTTTTTTAAAGAAGCAAGAGCTTGTTTTATAGAATACATATGCGTCATTGTAATACGTATCGAAGTCAAAGTCAACGACATTGGACCCGGTACTGATATTCGCCTGGGTTCCAAACGTTGTTCCGTTGAAAGAGCGGAACTTTAAAGGGAATGTGGAATAAGGAACTGACCATACAGAGCTATAAGCAGTTGCTCCATTGTTTTTCTCGATGAGCATTTTAGAAGCCCCATCCGAGTTGTCCAGTGTATAACCGTTATATGCAGCGCCATTATTGGAAATGTCCAATGGAATATAGTCGGACATATCTGCTTCGCCATGAATTACATAAGCATTGGAACCATCGATATAAGAGCTTAACTCACCTGAAAAACTGGTTTGTTCAAGGTTAGGGCTGGCCCCTCCATAAAGAACCTGATCCGTCATGTTAACTGTGATCAGTGCATTTTCAGGGGAGTAACCGGTGGATTGATCATCGATATTGTAAAACGTTAAGAATAAGTCATTCGATGCATTCCCGCGAAGTGAATAATTATAATTATGTTCAATGTGATTGTAACCACCTGGTCCGATTGGCTGATATGTCCACGTTGTACCATTGAATTTGTAAATCTCTAAAAATTCGTAAGTTGTTTGATAAAAGGTTTTTGCAGCAACGACCGGTGTAGTTTCTCCAAGAACAATCAATTGTAAATCGAATACGTTAGCATCTCCGATTCCAGCCGCACCGACTAATTGCCAAGAGCTGGATGCGGCGTTCCATTTACGTACTGTGATTTTGTTGGAGTTCGATGCATCGATATATGCAGCATACAGAATTCCGTTTGGGGTAATTTCAATATCAACCTCGGTAGCATTAGCAATTCCGGTCGAGCTTCCAATATAATTCCAACCTTGGGAGAAAGAAAAGGTTGAAACGAAAACAACTATTAGCGTGAGTAGTTTTTTCATAAGTAATTTTGTCTTAGCAATTAACAGGTAGCAAAGGTATACAAATATAGTTTTGAGGGATGAAGAGACTCGTATCTTGTAGTTCTCTTTGAGTGCTTTTGGTCTTTCTATAAATGGTTGGTAAAAAAAGAGTCCGCCATAGCGGACTCTCCTGATTTACTAAATCAATATAGTTTAATATTTACTGATTCTTTTGGTGATCTTCGAATTGGAAGAACTGATCTCTACCAGGTAGATACCTGCTTGGAATTCATCCAATTGGATCTCAGTTTTCGTTTCCGAGCTTGTTACTGTACTGACAACTTTCCCGGAAAGTGAAGTCACACGGTAAGTGATCACTTCATTGCCGTTTTGAACAAAAGTTACTGCGCCTTGCGTAGGGTTCGGGTACATGGTAATTTCATTCAAATAGTTTTCGGAAATTCCATTCGACGATGCTCCGTCAACTCCTTCTCCGGCAGCAAACTGTCCTCGTTCGCGATTGGAACGTGTAGTATTAAAGTCTTGTGCTTTTTCAGCAGTACACGGTGAGTTCAGGACCATTTCAATATAATAATCCACGCCTGTTGATCCTGCAGGGGGAACGTCATTGTAGAAAGAAGTTCCAAGTGCAATGAGCGGACTTATCGAATCCCAATCGACCTGGTCAGTTTTTCTCCATACGACATATCCGTTGACGTTTCCTGAGCCTTGGTAATCATCCCATAGAATATCGAATGATCCGTTCCCGGTATTCAGAATGGTATTCAAATGCAGGGTCTTATGTTCCGTGGAAATAGGACTTTCCTCGCCACAAGCATTTACTGCCGACATTTTATAGCGCCATGAACGGTCCATTGGTGAAGCAACCACATCGTTGAAAAACGACAAACTGCCAGCCATTACCGTATCGATCAACTGATAGTTTCCTGCCAGGTCCGATTCCCTGTAAATGTTATAATGATCAATGTCTGAAGTTTCGGTTCGTTCCCAAACAACCAGGTTAGTAGTAGTGGAAGTGTCAACCGTTACTAAACATATAGGTTGAGCAAGTGGAGCTTTTGTTCCAACGACTACCGTTTTTTCAGAATAACACGGTTGATTCCCCGGACCGCTTGTTGCCGTAATCGTATAAGTCCCGGCTCCCAAACTAAAATTGCTTTGTGTTGTTACTCCATTTGACCAGGACCAGGTATTTGCCAGTGTTCCGCCATTCGGATCCTGAACGAAATTAACAGCAATTCCACCGTTGTTTTGGTTGCAGGTTGCATCGATAACTGTTGTGTTAATATCAACTGCGCCATAGTTATCCAGCTGGTGCGTGAACTGTTTGATACATCCGTTTCCATCAGTCACTTCCAAAGTGTACAGACCATATCCGACACCCGAAAGGTTTTGTGTAGTTTGTCCGGTACCGATCCAATCGTAAGTCGGAGATGTTGCAGATACCGATGCAAAAATATTTCCGTCTGTGGCTCCGCAAGTGGGTTCATTCCCGAATAAGTTTGCCGTGATAGGCGCCGGCTGGGTGATCGTATAAGAACCTGAAACCTGGCAACCATTGTTATCCCAAACATTTACCGAATAATTTCCGGGCGCCAAATTGGAGATGGTTTGTGTTCCATATCCGTTAGACCAAAGGAATTGATATGAATTGGGATTAACGATAGTGATACTGATAGAACCATCGTTTAGTCCGTTGCATGAAACATTCGTAATGGTTGGAGTGATGGTTACACCACTTGCTTCTACGGAAGTAACTCCCGTTATGTGGCAATTGTAATCATCCGTTACGTTATAAAAATACGGTCCGGGAGCTAAATCGGAGATGGTATTGCTCGTTTCACCTGTTGACCATTCCAGTGAATAGTTTGCAGAAGAACCTGCAGTAAAGGTTACTGTTGCCGTTCCGGTATTTGATCCGCAGGCACTTGGCGTAGAAACTACCGAAGCACTACCCAGTGCAGGAAATGTCATTGTTGCAGATGCGATGATCATACAACCGTCGATTTCATCATTCAGGATGATTGTTCCGCCGGTAAACGTCTGTGAAAGAACGGTCCCGTCGATAGTTGTTCCGTCAACAAGATTTCCGTTGATCTGGAAAGTTCCGTGATCGTAATAGTTAACGAAATTCGTCAGATCGATGAGGTTGTCATTCTTACACAAGTTCAAGGGGTTGGAAGAGAAGCTGACAACCGGTGCCGGTGTTACTCCGACAGTTATGGTAGGCAGCAGAACCGAGGTTATGCTATACCCGTCAAAAAGTTGGAAACTGACAGTTGAGCCACCGCCACCCGTTCCAACAAAACCGTAAATGGCATATTTTGTAAGGGCTGGTGACACATTATTGTCAAAATAAATTAACTCGGCTGTCATGCCTGTTATAATTCCGCTTTGATCAACAAGATTTAAAATTTTGAGCGGCCCGTCTTTGTTGTCATCGTAAAACTCCAATGCGTGATAAATCAGGTTTTGATGATTAGCACAGGTTCCGGTTGTTGGTGATACGGAAGATGGATTAAGTTCCGGTTTGGTATTGTAAACTTTATAATAGTAATACCCGTCGTTTTGATAGTTAATTGCCAAATGCTCACCGTTTGAATCCAAGGAAAGCATAAACAAGTTGTTCAACCCTGCTGTGAGTGGGATTTGGATTCCTAAAGTATCCCAAATACCGGTTCCCCAATCCTTTCTGAAAACAAAGGAATTTCCGATGGAGCCATCTCCTGCTGCGGTAAAATTAGAAAGTATAAAAGAGTAGCTGGCATTTTGGGTAGTGGCGAAGCGAACTGTATCGATATTGAAATACAAGGTCGGATCTGTAACAGTGTTTAACTGAATATTTGTTCCTGTGAAAGCTTTTTCGTACGTTTTCTGGTCTCCATAATTCCGCATATAAATAGTAGGTTCATTTTGCCCGTTCCCCACCATGAAAAAGTTTCCTGATACGAAGTTGTTTCCCAGATCATTCTTCAATCGACCGTCATTTGATCCTGCTGAATTGTAATAAGCCAAGCCATATGGATTACTCAAAGGTGCTACAGCCAGGCGATTATTTGCTGCGCCAGAAATACCGTAGAATACGGAAGTTGATGAAAAGTAAATTAAAAAGCGGCTTGCGTTTCCATTGAACCCCGGATCAAGAAGTGCGTTTACACCTAATTCGCTATTCCAGGTATTGGTGCTTGTGTTAAAGGTACAGATGTTGGTGTTGGTGTTTTCAACAAACATCACGATCAGTTTTCCCGATACAGGATCCGCTTTGAACTCCCAATTTCCCAATCCACCGCTTGCGATCAGTGAATTGTAAGGAACAATGGTATTGGTAAGAAAATCGAATTTATGCATGAACAAACCGCCGCCGCCGCCGGTTACCAGGTAAGCTGCGTCGTTAACAACCTCACCTTCAATTCTGCCAATATTGGAAATGTTAATGTTTTCTGTAACTACCCTTTTCCAGCTCCCGACTTCAGGATTATACATGGTAACACGGAGATAAGTCCCCAGAGAGTCATTAAAGTGATACAATTTCCCCTGATACATGATCGACTTGACTTGTCCGCCTGATATATATGGATCGGCAGGCATATCAGATGACCAATCATATGTTTGCCCTTGTGCGTTTGAAACGCCTATAAGAAGGGCAAATAAAAACAGTATTTTTTTCATGGTTTCAGAATTAAATAGTGATAGAAAAGATCATTGTACCATGGCGGAACAATGATCTTTATACTTCGATTATTTAGAACAGCTTAAAATTTAACTATCCGTTTTGTGATTTTAATGTCTTTCATTTTCAGTTCTACCAGGTAAACCCCGGCATTTAAATCGCTCAGATCAAGAACCGTGTTTGCCTGGTTGCTTTGATTTGTCTGCATCTGTTGACCGGATAAGGAAAAAACAGTGTAAGTAACATTTTCCGTACCTTCCTGAACACAGATCAATTTATCTGATGTCGGGTTCGGATACATTTGAATACTATTCAAATAATTTTCGTCCACGCTATTGGAAGAGACTCCGTCAACACCTTCTCCGGTTGCAAACTGACCTCTTTCGCGATTGGATCTAACAGTATTAAAATCCTGAGCTTTTTCTGCCGAACAAGGAATTGTTAATTCAAATTCAACCATATAATCCAATCCCGGAGTTGCATAATCCACCGTATCCGTAAAGCTCAAGGTAGTGTTTGAAACAGTACCTGCTTCCTCCCAACCGTTTGCACTTGTAAATCTCCAAACAATATATTCTGTAAATGTTGTTCCTTCGTATGCGTTCCAGTTAACCTGTACGGAATTGCTTCCCAAATCAAGCAGATCCAGGTGAATAGTCCGGTGAGCAATACTTAAGGGACTTTCCTCCCCGCAGACATTCACAGCGCCGATCTTATAACTCCATGAGCGCTCCGACGGAGATGCAATTACGTCATTGAAAAGAGAAATGTTATTGGCCCATACCGTATCTATCTGAATATATTCTCCCTGAGTGGATGTTTCGCGGTAGATGTTGTAATAGTCAATTCCAATTGTTTGGACCTTTTCCCAAACCACAAGGTTTGTTGTTGTAACACTATCTACGGTAATTACGCAAATATCCTGTCTCAATGGCTTCACTACCGGAATGTTCCATCCTTTGATCGCTTTACAGCCGGAATTGGCTACAGTAGCCGTACAAACGTAATTAGCAGGAGGAACATTTAGCAGGTCTTCCGTAGTTGCTCCGTTCGACCAGCTGATCGATTGGATCGGATCCAATGTCCAGGAGTAAATATCCACCAAAATTTTTCCGTCAGTCCCACCGCAGTTTGCAGGGATTACGGAACCGCTTATATCAGCAGAGTTCGCTTCACTCAAATAGACCGGTTTAACGGCCATACAGTTGTTAGCATCTTTAACAGTTGCCGAGTAGATACCAAAGGCAAGGTTGGAATTAATTTCACCGCTTGTGCCGTTTGACCAGGTTGTAGTATAAGGAGGAATACCTCCGGATAGACCCCAAACTTCAACTTCTCCGTCAGCTGCACCACATGTAGGTGATGAGTTTACACCTGCTTCAAAAGTGACTTTTTCGGGTTGTGTAACTGTAATTGTCTTTGAGATCATACAATTGTTTGCATCTGTTGCGTAAACGGTGTACGTTCCGGCGCTTAAACCCGAAACAGCTGTTCCCGTATGCCCTGAAGACCATACATAGTTAACCGGCGTTGTCAAACCTGTTTGTGAAATCGTGATTGCACCGTTGGCCTGGCTGAAACAAACCACGTCAGTTACTGTTTCATTAATCGAAACTCCTGCCGGATCTATTGAAAACGCGGCTGTGGTAGAGCAATTATTCGTGTCTACCAGGTAATACATGTATTGACCGGCAGCCAAACCTGAAATGCCGGAAGTGCCTGTAACTCCGGTAGACCAGCTTTGAGTCAGCACAGGTGCTCCTCCGGCAGCCACGGCATTGGCAGTTCCTGTAGCTGCGCCACAAGCAGTAGCCGTAGTATTGATCGTAACGCTTGGTGAAACAAAAATATTGATCGATAAATATTCATAAGCCGCACAAACCCCGTCTGAATAAGTGTAATTGATACCCACAGATCCATCTGTAGTATATCCCTCTTCAATTGCATTAAACTCAGAGTTTTCGTATACGTCACCATCATAATCAAATATTCCGCCGGCAGGGTTAACAAACTGATTCAAATCCACAGTTCCTTCACTTGTACAAATTTGGGGATTAGCTACAAGCGTAATGACCGGAGTTTCTCCGACAGTAACTGTAGGAAGAGTAATGAAGACGGTATCCGTTCCGTCAGTTACCTCCAGGGTTATGATACAGGTACCTGCACCGCTAAAGCCCGAGTTTGCAAAGAGATACGAATTCAGGGTTCCGGTGGAACCGATATTATCCGCATACAGCGAAGCATCCTGGATAACAGATTGGTTCGAGGAAGTTATCCCGATAATTTGTATAAAATCGTTATCCGCATCTGTGATCTCAAAGGGTTGAAAAATAGCCACCTCACTATTAGCAGAACAAAGGACCGGGTTGAGAACTGTTTGGGATAAGTTTAGTACCGGAGCGCTTCCGAATGAACTGAAACACAGTAAAATCATGGTAGCGATAGATAATACTCTCATAAGTAGCATTTTAATTAAGAAAGCCAAAATTAACTAAACTATTGCAATAGAAGTTATTGTAATAAGTATTTTCCAAGTTAGAGTGTGTAGCTTACAAAATCTGGATTGTCTTATGCAAATAGTGCCTTTAAAACTTCGTCAATTCGCCCGCAAGGAATCAATTCGATCTTGAAATTGGATTGTTCGATTCCCTTATTGTGTTTTGAAATAATAATTTTTTCAAATCCGAGTTTTTCTGCTTCCCGGATTCGCTGATCAATGCGGTTAACAGGCCTGATTTCTCCCGACAAACCAACTTCTGCCGAGCAGCAAATTGACCGGTCGATTGATATATCCGCATTACTGGACAGAACTGCTGCTACGACTGCCAGGTCAATTGCGGGATCATCCACACGTATTCCCCCTGCAATATTCAGGAATACATCTTTTGCTCCCAATTTAAAGCCGCAGCGTTTTTCCATTACTGCAAGAAGCATGTTCAGTCTTCGGAGATCGAAACCGGTGGAAGAACGCTGGGGTGTTCCATACGCAGCTGTGCTTACAAGGGCCTGAACTTCGATGAGCAAAGGCCGTAATCCTTCCAGTGTTGCTGCAATGGCCACGCCACTTAAACCGCTGTCACCAGAAGAAATTAAAATCTCGGAAGGATTCTCAACAGTTCTTAAACCCGAACTGTTCATTTCATAGATTCCCAGTTCATTGGTGCTCCCGAAGCGGTTTTTTATTCCCCGCAACAAACGGTAAACATGGTGCTGATCTCCCTCGAACTGCAATACTGCATCTACCATGTGTTCCAGGACTTTTGGTCCTGCAAGTGATCCTTCTTTGGTAATATGACCGATCAGGAAAACCGGAACTTCGGTCATTTTTGCGTATCGTAAAAGTTGTGCGGTACACTCCCTGATCTGGGAAATGCTTCCCGGGGCACTCTCAATTTGTGAACTGAAAAGTGTTTGGATAGAATCTACTATGAGTAATTCGGGACTTGTTTCTTCTGCTTGTTTGAAGATGTTTTGAATATTTGTTTCCGTAAGAATAAAACAGGAATCGTTTTTTTGACCAATGCGTTCCGCTCGCATTTTTATTTGTTGTTCACTTTCTTCACCCGAAACATAAAGTACACGCAAGGTGGTTTGGACGGCTAATTGAAGAAGCAGGGTAGATTTTCCGATTCCAGGCTCACCGCCAAAAAGAATGAGAGATCCCGGAACTAGACCATCTCCGAGGACGCGGTTGATTTCACTATCGGGTAAGATAATTCTTCGCTGTCCATTGGAAACAATTTCCTGGAGTACCTGTGCTTTAGCTGTCCTTCCCGATGAGGTGGAAAAGGCAATAACCTGCGGCAATTGTTTTTCAACAAGTTCTTCTACAAAGGTGTTCCATTCACCACATGAGGGACATTTACCCAACCATTTCGGAGTTTCATAACCACAATTTTGACAGAAAAATGCCGATTTAACCTTAGCCATTAGTGAATTTTGATTCGAAGGTAAAAAGAAAATTCTATGTTTTTGATGTAACTATTCGCGGTTAAAGAATAAACCACATAGAAACAACGCTTACGCAGAAGCTTCAGCGAAGGCGCGCATAGAGCACATAGTTTTTTAATGTTTCCAAAAGAACAAAAATGTTACTTAAGGTCTTTTCCTACGTGTCTACTATGGTTAATAAAAACCATATAGTTTAGGGAAACAAAAAACCCCGACGATTAATGCCGGGGTTTCTTAATTCGTTTTATTAATTTATTTAACTACAAAGCTCTTTTGGGAAGTCCCGTCGTTACTTGTTAATCGAATGAAGTACATTCCTTTTGCAAGGGTGTTTGCAGGAATTGTAATCGCATTTAAATCGGATTGGATTGTTTGAATAATCTGTCCGGTTGCATTTGTAATATCGATCGTTTTTAATCCGCTGGAGCTTATTTCAATCGTTAGGTTCTCACTTGTCGGATTCGGATATAGTTTCCACGAGCTGTTATATTCTTTCAAACCGGCTGATGATCCGCTGACACAGAAGTCATCGGTATGTGTGGTTCCGAAGTTTGCATTCGCTGCCGTAAGTTCAGCCAACACCACATTGTTCTGATCTTCGATGGTGTAAAAACCGTTCGGACAACCGCTGGAAGTCATTCCGTCACCGAAATCATCCGTGATCGTAAATTTGTAACAGCCATTGCTTAGGCAAAACAAAGCGTTCACAGTAGATCCTCCTGTTGTTTGAGTATATGGTCCGCCTTCGTAAAGTACGGTTGTACCGGTATTATCTTCAAGTATCCATGAAATCTCATCACCGTAACAATCCATTGATAAATCCAGATTGATTTGATGACCATTGGTTACAGTCGTGAACGAAGAAACAATCGTGTCATTCAAATCATTTTCATCTGCCCCTGCATTGGGATTGGAAACAATTGCCTTAAATGAATGGTTACCGGCTGTTAAAGTTGCAGTCGGAAGGGAAACAACACTTGATTGGTATTGATTCAAAGAACCGGACCAGTTGTATGTTGAACCTGTTGAACCATCATATCCGTAATGGATGATCGCAGAAGTCAATACAGAAGTTCCGGAATTGACGATAGTTACTTGCGGAGTTACTGTTCCGGTGCAAAGAGTTCCCGAAACGCCTTGTGGATTTGACATTGCAGCGTCCAGTGCAGCAGTTGGTCCGGCTGGATCGAAACCGTCCACTACTGTTGCTCCGGCGTTATTCGGATCCAGCCATGTTTTCAAATGGTTTGTACTGTTACTTCCTGCAGGGTTCCATGAATTTGCCAGGCGGCCGTAGTAATCAGGGGAACTCAAATTTGAACAGGAAGCTCCGCCGCCCCACAACTGGCCTATAATGCGATGATTTTGATCGAACAAAGGAGATCCTGAAGAACCACCTTCTGTTGTCGTATTTCTATCCCACTCTACAGTCCAGGTTGAGTTTGCCTCCGAGGAACCCATTCCCTGGGAAATAAGTAATGGATCATCATCAAAAGAGATCTTTTTAATATCGCCGTCCGGGTGATGGATGGAAACTGCCGAAGTTGGAATTGCACCTGTATTGTCCCAGCCTGAAAAATAAGGGTCATAGGAAAGAGGCACAGTATTGTTAATCAAACCACCGGTAATTTCAACCAAACACATGTCTGAAGGTGTTCTTCTGGCTCTTAAAACGGCTCCCGACAAGGAAACAAAAGTCGGGGAACTTCCCGGGTTAGTACACCCGGCAGCCTGCCAGTTGAAGCGGAAAATCCAGCTTGTCGGAGTACTGTAACAGTGATTTGCAGTTAAAACGTAAGGTTTACCGTCATTCATCGTATTGTTGATCAGTGAACCGGAACAAAAACCGTTGCTTCCCGAAACGAGCATAACAGCTCCGTTGCGCTGGTTTACCCATGGTGCACCATCCGTACAGTTGACGTTCATATTACAATTACCTGAAGTACCGAATGCTTTTTCCTGGAATTCGTCTGCGGTGCGGTAGCCGTGAGTTACGGTATTTATATTCAATGAAGCAATCTGCCCCATGTTTCTTGCCGGAATATAGTACTCCACGATTGCAGTATTTCCGGGAATTAATTCTGTTCCCAACACTCCTTCATAAAGGTGATACGACGAGAATTTTCCAAGGATGAAAGATTTGTCAGGATTGTAAACATACAGTTCATTCCCTTCAGGGATTGTTACCTGGTCTAATGTTAGATTTACAGTGAGCGCATTCTGACACGTAATTGCCAATTGCCAGATTCTATCCCCATTGGAAAGTGTATTCCAGGTGCCCGAATTAGTCATGTTCAAAGAGGTGTGATTGTTATAACCAAATCTCCATGGAGCATTTCCTGCTTTATCTGTTACTTCATCTTCTGCTTTCAGAGCAGCAATATCAGGTTCGGAAAAGAGTTTTTTGTCAATTAGTTTAATGGTGTGGGCAGCTTTTCCGCTTTTGGGAAGACCACCATCGCCCTGTTGTGCAACTAACGAAAAGGAGAGCGTTAGTAAAGCACATGCTAGTAGTTTTTTGTTCATATTTGTTTTGTTTTGGAGAGTTTACTTTTTCATACGTTTTATACTGCAGCCTCTTGGTGGAGTTGAGGTGGTTTCAATTTCTTTTCCTGATGCAGCAGCTTCAATTGCGTTTTTCAGGTAATTCTCATCGGAACTGCGTTTTCCATCGACTTTATTATCAATTGCACCGGTGTAAATAAGTTCCATTTTTTGATTTAGGAGAAAAACATGAGGAGTAGTTTTGGCTAAAAAAGCATCAGCTAATTCAGAGTTCTTGTCAATTACATAAGGCATGGTATATCCTTTCTCTTTTGCTCTTTTCTTCATAGCATCCTGAGAATCGTCATCCCCTCTTTTTGCTTCGTTGGAATTGATCAGGACCATTTTTAACCCGTGGTCAGCAGCAAACGTGTTCAAATCATTGTATTGTTTTTCCCATCCTTCAAAATTGTCACTTCCAACAACGAAAGGGCAGGTATTGCATGAGAAAACGACTAATAAGCCATTTTTTCCGGATAGTGATTCCAAATGCACCATTTTACCATCCAAATTTTCCATTTTGTATTGAGTCATTGGGACACGTTGACCAATTGGAAGGGTTTTTGCATCTTCAGTTTGAGCAAATGAAACAGAGGAGATCAAAAGAGAAATTCCGGCTATCCCATTTTTAATTGCATTTGAGAATAACATAATCAGTTGAAATATTTTACATTTATCTGCCAATTTACGTTTTATTCCTAATATGAAAAAATCTTTAATCATTCTTTTTGTGCTGTTTAGTATTTCTATTTATGCCCAGAATTTTGAAATTCCGGGGTTGAAACAGCCTTATTATGATATACTTGAGTGGAAGGGAATCGGTGCTTTGACATTGAGCCGCGATCCTACCTTAACCCAGAAGCAAGTTGATTTAACAATGGTTTCAGGAGCAGGCGAGAGTTCCTGGCAGCAAGTATATAATCCTATTGCGAAGGAGACTTTCTTTATCTCGGAAGACGGTGGCAAATATGCTTACTTTCTTGAAAACCTAGAATTGAAAGACAATAAGGTATTTGTTCATCAATTAAGTGCCGCAGGGAATATTAAGGTCATGAACTTAAATTTCCTTACTCCCTTGAAGCGCCTGGGGAGTTTCAGTCCATCGGATTTGTATCTGACGGATATCATTACAACCGAAAAAGCTCTTCTTTGGATGTTTAGGCACAAGGATAAAGAAAAATTAACCACCATTGCTGTCTCCATGACACATCATAATTTCAATATGTATGCTTTTGTGGTGTCGGAGAATATCGTCAGCTCTTCTAAAATTGAAGATCAGATCTCCTGGTATGTTGCAGGGGAAAAGGGGGAGAATTGTCTGTTTGCTGCGCGTCTGCATGCGGGAAAAGAAGCCGGTTGGAAAGTGAAAGAATTCAATCCGAAAGGAATATTGGTTTCGGAACAAGTGCTGGAACAGACAGGGACAAACTTTATCGCACATACCCGGGTTGGTTTCGGAAGAAGAGGCAGCGCATTGTTAAAGCGAAGTGAACCGAATGAAAAGGGCACTTTGGTATATGCTAACGGTGCGTATTATGTAGGTGGTATTGAAATGAACGGAACCACCGCGAACCTGATCAGCTACAAGATTGACGGTAAAAAATGGAATAAGGTTTGTGAATCCGTTTGTGCTGTTTACAACGCGAAAAAAGAGTTGGAAGTTGGTTGTTTCAGGATGGAAGAAGGAATTGGCTGGTATGTGAATTCTGCCAGGTCAGAAGGGCATTTTCACAGCTTTACATCAGGTACAGGAATCGTATCCGGAAGCATTGATCAGGCAACTTCTAATCCAAGCCGTTTGCTTACTGCGGAATTTCCAAGTAAATTTGTAGTTGAATTGGATACGAAATGGTTGGTTTTTGATACCAAGCAATTTCCAACAAAAAGCAGTTTAATCTTCGAATATAAACAGAAATGATAATTGGAATTTGTGGTGGCAGCGGGTCTGGAAAAACGACTCTTTTAAAGCGCTTGGCGGCATTTTATGGTGAACTTCATCCAACCGTTTTTTCCATGGATAATTATTATTTGCCCATCGATCAGCAGCTGTCGGATGCAAATGGACATATAAATTTCGATCTGCCAACTGCTTTGGATAAAAGCCGTTTGATAAACGATTTGCGTGATCTGAAAGAAGGAAAATCCATTGAAGTGAAGGAGTATCATTTTAATGCTCCCCCGAATAAAAATGTATTGATCACTTTGGATCCGTCCCCGATTATCATTGTTGAAGGACTGTTTTTGTTTCAATATACGGAAGTGAACGAGTTATTGGACTTTTCAATTTTTATGGATGTTGATCCGGATGTTCAATTGGACAGAAGATTGTACAGAGATTTGGAAACCAGGGGATACTCGCGGGAAGAAATTATGTATCAATGGAAAAATCACGTGGTTCCCTGTTACAACCAATACCTTGCCCCATATATTCATTTAGCTGATTTTGTCTTTGAGAATGACCAACAGGCTGACTTGGAATTTGAAAGACTTATTCAAATGCTGACGCCCAAACTATTATGTTTAAAGGAATAATTCAATTTTTTGCCAGAAGAGGATATGTACTAATATTAAGTGCGTGTTTTCTGCTGTTGATAGGATTGATATTCAGCTTAAAAAGGTCCGGTTTACAAGATCTTCAGAAATTTCAAAGCGTTTTTTTATCCCAGACCGACAAAGCAAAAGATCAGTTGGATGCGATTCCGAGTGATTGGAAAAAGCTTAGTAAAGGTACTTTCTCCAAAAAATACAACAACCTCGAAAACACCCTGTTTATTCATGTATACCATGGGGATTCTTTGGTTTTTTGGAACACCAATAAATGCCCGGTAAACCGGTTTGCCGATTTGCATTTCCCTACAAAGGGAATTGTTCAGTTGCAAAACGGATGGTATTATACCCAATTTAAGAAGGAGGGTGACGAGATCTTTGTGGTGACTTTTGGAATCAAACGTGTCTTCCCGATTACCAATGATCAGTTAAAAGATTACTTTTTTCAACCTTTTCCGGCCATTCACGGAATGATTTCTTTGGTTGCGGATAAGGACAACAGCATTTATGACAAACATGGTGAAGCAATCTTTGGTATTCACCGCACAGACCAAAGTCCGGATAACGACAGCTTATTAACCATCATTTTTGCTGACATTTTAATTATTTTCCTCTTAATTTCTTTAAAGATAAACGGAACCCTGAAAACAAATCCGGCGCGATTGATATATGTTTTGACCGTTCTTGTTGTCCGGTATCTTGCACTGCGCTTTGATTGGTTCGAGTGGATGGAAAATACATCTTTGTTTGATCCCGGGTTAATGGCCTTGAATAATTGGCTTCCGAATTTTGGAGAAGTCCTTATTTGGCTGGTTTCTTTACTGATGATCTTTCCTTCTCTCGGTAAAATGGTTTTAAGTCAGAAGAATAAGTTTGTCGGCTATTTTCTCTTGCTGCTGATTCCTGTTCTCATGATGGTTTTCCCGCAAATCGTCAAATTAATTATTGTCAATTCTACGATCCCGATCAATTTAAGCGAAATCCTGAAACTGAATATTTTTTCAATTGTATTCATTTTTATTCTTGGGCTAAGCTCTTTGTTTATTATCCGCTTTTACCTGGCTGTTATAGGAAGATGGAAACTTACAAATCCAAAGAGGATGGAGGTGATTGGAGTTCTTCTGCTTGTGTTTGCTTCTGTCATCATTGCTAATGAATGGATCTTCAGGTTACATGGTTTTTGGATAATCTGGATGTTCTCACTTCTGATCATTTCATTGATCGTTGTATTTCGTTTTAAACAAACCTGGAGTTTCACGTTTTATTTATTGGCGACATTTCTTGTTTCGTTTGGAATAACCATGAATCTTGAGATGGAGGCGAAGAAGAAAGAACGGGAAGAACGTCTTCTTTTTGCTAATCAATTGGCAGATGACCGTGATTTCAATGCAGAAGTAGATTTTATAAAAGCAAAGGAAAAACTGATCTCGGAACCTTTTCTTAAGCGGCTTTTTCAGCATGATACAAAACCCAGCTTTTCCGAATTAAAGGAAGCAATGGAATACCAGGTCTTTAAAGGTTACTGGGATCGTTATGATGTTGATTTTTATTACTATTTGGAAGATAGTTCCGGGCTTCGATTGAATGGAATTTACAAGAAACAATTGACTGAGCTGATTGAAAGACATGGGATCCGCTCTGAAATTGACACCAGTTTGTACTATGTAAAGGATTACACCAGTCAATTTAATTATGTGTTTTATCTGCCCCTTGAAAGACACGGAGTAAAGGTTGACTTTTTCGGAACCATGAAATCAAAACGGATTCCCGAAAAAATTGGCTTTCCCAGACTCCTGATCTCAAAACAAACTGCTGTCTTTGAATCCCTGGAACGCTATTCCATTGCCAAATACTTTAATGACCAATTGGTTCTGAACTATGGTGCCTACAGTTATCCTACGGATCTGAACATTTTTACGGATCAGAATTACGGCGGACATCAGTGGTATGAAAAAGACGGTTTTGAGCACCTGATTTTTAAGAAGTCAAAAACGGATGCAATTATTCTTAGTAAAACCATCCCTTCCTGGTTGTCCTATCTGACTACCACTTCCATCTTGTTGGTTTGTTTTGGGGCCATGCTGGCACTGGTTTTACTATTGAGACGATTGAGCGAGGTAAGGGTTTCAAATGGAATTTCAATGATTACTAAGATCCAGCTTGTCCTGATCGGATTGATCGTGATCTCTCTTGCCGGGTTTAGTGTTGCCAGTACAACGATGCTTAGCGGACAATACCGGAGTTATTCAACGGACCAGATTCGCGAAAAAGTGAAATCGGTTATTAACGAAATCAACTCCAGGCAACGGTTTATTTCGGAGAAATTCAGCGATAAAAACCAAGAGGAATTGGATTACCAGTTGAGACGATGGTCGAAAGTCTTTCTTGCTGATATTAACTTATACCAGTCCGATGGGATCCTGGCCGGAACTTCCCGGACAAAGATCTACAACATGGGCCTGTTAAGCGAACAGATGAATCCGAAGGCTTTGTATGAATTGCAGTTCAAAATGAGATCGGAGTTCATTCATGAAGAGAATATCGGTTCCTTGGTTTATTTATCCGGATACGTCCCTGTGTTTAATCACGAAAATGAGTTGCTTGGTTACCTGAATATTCTTCATTTTGACCAGCGAAATGTGTTCGAAGATCAGTTGAGGCAGTTTTTCGTTGCGATCCTGAATGTATTTATGCTCTTGCTGGTTTTATCCATTTTGGTAGCACTTTTGGTTTCTTCCTGGCTAACGGGACCACTCATGTTATTGAGAAAGAGCTTTTCCCAGTTTGAGTTGGGTAAGAATAGTCTGCAGATAAATTATAAAGCACAGGATGAAATTGGTTCTTTGGTTGCAGAATACAATCACAAGTTGAATGAACTTGCGGATGCCGCCGCTAAATTAGCTCAGTCAGAGCGTGAAAGTGCCTGGAGGGAAATGGCTAAACAAGTAGCTCATGAGATTAAAAATCCGTTGACACCGATGAAATTGAGTGTACAACACCTGCAACGTGTTTTTGATCCCAATGATCCGAAATCGGCAGAGCGAATTGAGCGGGTTACAAATTCTTTGATCGAGCAGATTGACGCTTTGACTCATATTGCAAACGAATTCTCAAATTTCGCGAAGCTGCCTCAACCGGTTATTGCAGAAATTGATCTGGTAAGCCTGTTAAAGGCTGTAGTTGCATTATTTGACGGGGACGGGAATGTGCATGTCAAATTGGAATTGGAGGTGTCAGAGCCACAAATAATTGTTCCGGGTGATAAAGAAATGTTGCTGCGGGTTTTGAACAACCTGGTATCAAACGGTATCCAGGCAGTTTCTATGAATAGCGTTGCACAGATAGTTATTTCCTTGGAGACTGGCGATGATCTTGTTTTTGTTCGGGTAAAGGATAATGGTACAGGAATTCCCAAGGATCAGGTGCAAACGATTTTTGAACCATACTTTACAACGAAATCTACCGGAACGGGGCTAGGATTGGCCATGGTAAAACAGATCGTGGAAACGCATGCAGGAACCATTGTAATCGAAGAGACTTCGCCATCAGGTACAACCGTTTTGGTTTCGCTTCCAAGATTAATGGAGTGATAAAAAAATAACGACGATAAAAAACACAGTAGGGACGTGATGTATCGCGTCCCTACTTATAAATTATTCCGTCATTAATTTTATTGGATCACAAATCGGATCACTTTTGTCCTGGATTGCAGGTAATAGGATCCTGCTCCTAAAGTGGTGACATCAATTTGCTTATTCACTCCGGCAACAATGTTTTCTTTTTGAACCACGTTTCCGACCACATCAATGATCTTTACCTCCTGTGAACTCGATGATTGAATATTCAGGTTGCCGCTTGTTGGGTTGGGAAATAAGGAAAGATTGTCAATTTCATTCCATTCTTCCATGCCAACAGTAGCTATGACAATGCAATTGGAAAGTTCGGAACACGAGCCGATTGTCGAAATAGCGGCGTAACTTCCGTTTTGGGTAACTTCATAGAAAGAACCGGTAGCTCCTGGAATCGGAGTATTTCCATTCAGGCAATCTACCCATTGGTATCCGTCTGCACCTAAATCAGCAACCAGGGTTAAGCCAATTTGCTGAATTTGAGAATCAATCTCTCCCTGGAAAGTCAATATGCTTGTGATAATACTGTCACAATTGGAAACTCCCGCAAGTGTATCGATGTATGTCCCGTCTGTGGTATAAGTGTGTGTTCCGATCTGGTAACTTTCTCCGAAACATTTGTAGATAGGACGCGTTAGATAAACAGGAGTATGAAATAAAATCTGAATGGAATCATAACTGTGACATCCGTTACCATCGGTAGTTTGAACATGGTAGGTCGTGGTTGCCTGCGGAGAAACGATCAACGAATCAGCCGTTGAGTTGTCATCCCAAAGAGCATTATAAGCCGTGTCGACTGTTAGTTCGGACCATTCACCATTACAAACAATGGTTGCAGTAGCCTGCAGGTTTGCTACCGGTAAAGTTCCGACATTCAATGTGATGGAATCTGTTCTGCTGTAACCGCAGGCATCGGTAATGCTGACATAATATTCCAAAGTATCCGAAGGGGATGCGATCGGCTGTATGATCGTGTCATTGTTGATTCCTGCTCCGGTCCACTGAAAATCAAAAGGGGAGTCTCCTCCCAGGATGGTTAGTGGAATTGTAATGGAATCGTTAAAACAAATGAAGTTTTCATCCGGCATACTTGTTTTGAAATAATCCAATTCATAAGTAGGAGCGGGGCTTACGTTCGTTTTGGAGTAATACCAAAAATCGGGATATCCGTAATGAATATTATTCAGATAATTTGTTGGAAAGGTGTTTTGATCACAGCCATTGCAATAGCGCATATCCAGGTAGGTTAAATGTTGACCGATCTGGGAGTTTGAAGGGCCAAAGTAATAACCGTCGGATCCTCCTTGGTGCATCTCAATGAGGTATTGAGTACCCTGAGTCAACCAGATCGGGGAAGCTAAATCCTGGTAGGAGTATTGTGCTGCTGGTCCGCTTACTTGCATTTGTCGCAGGATTGCCTGTGTAGCAACATCGAAAAGTGTAATGTAGCGAGTCGATCCGTTGGGTTCGTTTTTCCCGAAGGACGTTACAAGCAGGTCTTCATTAGCCGCAAATCTCAAACCGCGTTGTGAGTCTGTAACCCCACCTGCGGCACCACCGCTTACACTGTCCGTGCATGAGTGCGGTCCGATGAAAGTACCGTTAATAGCGGAAATTGCCGTTGCAGAAGCATTTCCGTAGTTCAGATAAATGGTTTTCCCCCCGTTTGCCGGAATGCTGTCTATTTTGACCCAGATTTGGGTAGTTGCGGTATTGATATCTGATTCGATCCAATAATTTAACAAGGTTCCTCCGTTACATTTGGTAGAGAATCGAATGTCATCTCCGTTTGCTGACATCTCGCCGTTTGAGATCGGTGTTTGAGTATCAATAGTGACTTTCAATTGATAATTCGTAACAAGGTTTCCGGAATGTTCAACAATTGTAATGGGCTGACTATGGGTCCAGCCGGGAATTTGTGAAAATCCTGAAAAGCTTAGCAGAAGCAAAGTTAGTATCAGTGAATGTTTCATAAGTAAAAATTTTTTTGCGAATATAGGAATCAAATCGCAAACAGAAGAATCTAAAAATGAGGCAAAAAAAAACCAACCAGTCAGCTGACTGGTTGGTTTTCTCATTTAAGAATTCTTCTTATTTAGATACAACCACGTTAAAGCGGCTTGTAGTACCATTTGAATAGTCTAATGTGAATACGTAAGTACCAGCGTTCATTCCTGCAACAGAAGTTTCGAATTGACCATTTTCAATTTTCACTTGTTGAGCAGAAACCTGACGACCAGCCATATCTACAATTTTCAATGAAGCATCACCTGCAGCGTTTACTCTTACAGTAATTACGTCTTTAGCAGGAATTGGGAATGCAGCAGCGTCAACTGTATTTTCAGCAACGCTTAAGTTCGTACCGGTTCTCATAGCAATAGAAGGAACAGGAAGTCCGCTGAAACCAGCAGGAGTCCATGTACCAACATCTGAACGTAATGGGAAACGAACCAAATCATCCGAATTCATAGCCAAGTCATAGTGATCAGATGTACTGAAGCCCATGTATACTTCAGGAATAAAGTTGTTGATACACAATAAGTACGTCTGGTTATTTGCCAATTGGTAATTAGGAGCGCTTGTGATTGGCATGAAAACTGTTTTTTCATGCTCAGCATCAGCAGGATCCGGGTAGATATAAGCACCACCCGCAACCTCACTCAATTGAGTGAATGTACCGGCAGTAACTGTTTGATCAGCATCATTCCAGGTATACAATGTCCAAGTTACTTCAACACCATCCAAAGATACAGTTGAATCTGTAGCACCAACAGTCATACCACCAAAAATAACACCATCCATTTTAAGTCTTCCGGCATTCGGATCTTTTAAAACGATACAAGTTTCAAATTGAGTTGTAGGTAAAGTAGCCGGACGGTAGAAGCCGTCTTTTTTAATGGTATCACCTGTAGGGTCAAGTCCAGCTAAAGACCATAATTCAGGATCTAAGCTGAAAATACTTTTGGAAACATTATCTCCCATAAACTCATCAGTAACAGGAGTATTCACGGTGTATGTAACTTCATACAAACCTGCAGTATAAGAAGCTGCCGAATACGTAGAAGTAGTCATAAACATGGAATCTCCTGAAGGGATATTCGCCGCAGCCGAAGTGTTTGTATACACTTGTGTTCCGTCTCTTGTGATAACAGTTGTTAAAGTAACACCTGTTTGATTGTTATTACCGTAGTTGTAAACCCATGTTCCCGGGCTTAAAGAAAATTCAGAAGCATTTTGTGCCAAAGCCAATGGTTTTGAACCAAAGTTTGCTCTTACTGAACTTGTTTCAAATGCAGTTAAATCATCATCGTAGTAACCTGTTTTGTCACCGATCATTACAACTACATCGTCACCGTTAGTGATTGCATTTTTGATTGCAACACCTGTAGCCAGGTTAACCATTATAACCGGAATAGTAACCGCAGCACCTTCAGTACCTCCGTTCATTGCAATTGTTGTTGCATCACGGTTTACAATAATTACTGCGACAGCACCCGCATTTGCACACATTTGCGCTTTAACACCGAATCCACAAGCACCAATTGGCGGGTTTCCTCCGTCACCACGGAATACCATAGCGACTTTTCCGGCCAAACTTCCTGCCGGTAATGCATTACAACCTGTAGCCGATGCCGGGTTTCCCTGTGCATTTAAGCCCAGAGTTCCGTCATTAGGGATTACAACTGTGTCAATAACCGGGGGTAAACCTGCTAAAGTAGCTGTTCCCCAGCTTGATCCGTCTCCATTTGATTTAAAATCATAGAATCCTTCGATTGATGCAGGAGCTTCAACTGAGAATATCACTTGTGACATAGCAGTCGAACCAACTAACACTAACCCAAGGGAAAGTAAAAGTTTTTTCATAACATAAGTAAATTAAAGATGGACTAAATGTAACGAAAAATTAACAAACAAAAAATTTTTGTTTGAATAAACTTATTTATTACCCAGCTGATTTTGAGCCGTTAAATGTCCCGGACCGGAATGAAACAGAAAAGGCTTCGCATTTGCGAAGCCTTTTGATAGTATATGAGAAAAAATTACTCTGCAGTAACCATCGCTCTGAAATATTCGCGGTTCATGCGGGCAATGTTCTCCAATGAGATCTCTTTCGGACATTCAACAGCGCATGCACCTGTATTGGTACAGTTACCGAATCCTTCTTCATCCATTTGTTTTACCATGTTCAGAACACGCTGATGTGCTTCAACCTGTCCCTGTGGCAACAAAGCCAGCTGAGATACTTTAGCCGAAACGAATAGCATTGCAGAAGCGTTTACACAACTTGCAACACAAGCTCCACAGCCGATGCAGGTTGCAGCTTCAAACGCTTTGTCAGCTTCTGCCTTTCCGATCGGAATAGCATTTGCATCCATGGTGCGTCCGGAGGTGTTTACCGAAACGAAACCACCGGCTTGCTGTATACGGTCAAATGCAGAACGGTCTACGACCAAATCCTTAATGACAGGGAATGCTTTTGCTCTCCACGGCTCAACATAAATAGTCTCGCCATCTTTGAATTTACGCATGTGCAGCTGACAAGTTGTGATAGCGCGGTCCGGACCATGAGCTTCTCCATTGATGTACAAAGAGCACATTCCGCAAATTCCTTCGCGGCAATCGTGGTCAAATGCGATCGGTTCCTGGCGTTCGTTTACTAACTGCTCATTCAATTGATCCAGCATTTCCAGGAAAGAACTGTCCGTTGAAACGTTGTCCAATTTGTATGTTTCCATACTCCCTTTCGAATTCGCATTCTTTTGACGCCAAATCTTCAGGTTTATATTTATTGTTTTTGATGCCATCTCTCAATATTTTAAACATAGGAACACGTGCATCGCGTTCCTACAATAATTATTTATAATTTCTCGCTGCTATCTTAATAAACTCGTACTTCAATTCTTCCTTATGCAGAATAGACTGGTTAATGTCCATCCCGGCGTATTCCCACGCACCGGCAAATTTAAAGTTCTCATCATCGCGCAATGTTTCACCTTCTGCATCCTGGTACTCCTCACGGAAATGACCTCCGCAGGATTCGTTGCGCTGTAAAGCATCTCTTGCCATCAACTGGCCCAGTTCCATAAAGTCTGCAACACGAAGTGCTTTTTCCAGTTCCGGGTTCAGTTCATTTGCATCTCCGGGAACGAAAACATCTTTGTAGAATTCTTCGCGTAACGCTGCGATCTCGGCAATTGCTTCTGTCAAACCTTGTGCATTGCGTGCCATTCCAACCTTGTTCCACATAATGTGTCCCAAACGCTTGTGGAAATGATCAACTGTTCTCGAACCATTGTTATTCATGAATTTCGAGATCATTTCTTTTACATTGTTTTCTGCCTCTAAGAATTCAGGTGAGTCGATAGAGATTTTACCGGTACGGATATCTCCCGCCAGGTAGTCAGAAACGGTGTAAGGCAATACGAAGTATCCGTCAGCAAGACCCTGCATTAATGCAGATGCCCCTAAACGGTTGGCTCCGTGGTCGGAGAAGTTTGCTTCACCGGCAACAAAACATCCCGGAATAGTGGACTGTAAGTTGTAATCAACCCAAACACCACCCATCGTGTAGTGAACCGCCGGATAAATTTTCATCGGGGTTTCATACGGGTTCTCATCTGTAATTTTTTCATACATCTGAAACAGGTTTCCGTATTTTGATTCTACCCATTTTTTACCCAAAGCAATGACTTCTTCATCACTTGGATTGTGATTTCCTGCAGCATATGCCGCTTGTTTTCCTTTGGAAATAATTTCCGAAGAGAAATCAAGGTAAACACCTTCCTGTGTTTCATTTGCCTCGATCCCGAATCCTGCATCACAACGTTCCTTAGCTGCACGTGAAGCAACGTCACGTGGAACCAGGTTTCCGAATGCCGGGTAACGGCGCTCCAAATAGTAATCTCTGTCTTCTTCGGCAATTTGAGTCGGTTTCAACTGTCCTGCTCTGATTGCTTCCGCATCTTCTTTTTTCTTTGGTACCCAAATACGACCTGAGTTACGCAATGATTCGGACATCAAAGTCAGTTTCGATTGGTTTGTTCCGTGAACCGGGATACAAGTCGGGTGGATCTGAACATAACAAGGGTTTGCAAAGTAAGCACCGCGTTTGTGTGCTTTCCACGCTGCTGTTACATTTGATCCCATTGCATTCGTAGAAAGGAAGTAAACGTTTCCGTATCCTCCTGATGCAATGATCACGGCATGTGCTGAATGACGCTCAATTTCACCTGTAATTAAGTTACGTGCGATAATTCCACGTGCTTTCCCGTCTACTTTTACCAGGTCGAGCATTTCGTGGCGGTTGTACATCTGTACATTTCCCAAACCGATCTGGCGGGAAAGTGCCGAGTATGCTCCTAACAACAATTGCTGACCTGTTTGCCCTGCAGCATAAAATGTACGTTGCACTTGTGTACCACCGAATGAACGGTTGTCTAATAAACCTCCGTACTCACGTGCAAATGGAACTCCCTGTGCAACACATTGGTCAATGATATTTCCCGATACTTCAGCTAAACGATGAACGTTTGCTTCGCGGGCACGGTAGTCACCACCTTTGATTGTATCGTAGAATAAACGGTAAACCGAGTCACCGTCGTTTTGGTAATTTTTTGCTGCATTGATTCCTCCTTGGGCTGCAATAGAGTGTGCACGGCGTGGAGAGTCCTGGAAACAGAATGCTTTCACATTGTATCCCATTTCTCCCAGAGATGCCGCTGCTGAAGCTCCTGCCAAACCTGTTCCAACAACAATAATGTCAATCTTCGGACGGTTATTTGGAGCAACTAAGCGCAAGTGGTCTTTGTAGTCGGTCCATTTTTGTGAAATGTGGCCTTCTGGTATTTTTGAATCTAGAATAGACATAAGTATTTTTTTGAATGTTATCTATTTAAATAAATCATAACTGGAATAATCGCGAATAACAAGGGAACCACGATTGAAAAGATTTTACCAAGAATATTGATAAACCCGTTGTATCTGATGTGGTTCAACCCCAGTGACTGGAAAGATGAAGCAAATCCGTGCCATAAGTGGAACATCAGAACGAACATTGAAATGACATATAAGATCACAGCCCAAAGTGCCAGATCGTTTGTGGGTTGTCCTTGTTGAGACTGACCGAAGAAGTTCATTACAACAGTATGTAAATCCCTGTACCCTTCACCAACCTGAAGTTCGGCTTTTTTGTCATAAAGATGAGTGCCTTCTTTTACATCCATTAATTCAACATCCTTACCTGTGTTAGGATCGGTGTATGATTTCGGCATATAATCTCCTTTGGTGGTAAGGACATAATTGATCCCGATTTTTTGCTCCATTAACTGTCCCGTCATAGGATTTTGCTGCTGCTCGGTAATCTCCTTATGCAAAATATGCAATGGAACTGTTTCTGCAACTTTTTGCTTGTACCAGAAATTGGCCATGTGCGTACAAATGAAGATCAGGATAAGAGTACCTAAAATCGCCATGTTACGTGAAGCTGTACTTGAATTTGCACTTGGTTTGTTGTAAGCGTAATTCTTGGGACGGGCTTTTTTGTTTTGCACTGCTAAATACAACCCGATAATAGCATGAGCTAAGATTGAAAAGTAGGTCAGATAAGCCAAGATCTTGATAAAGATGTTATGACCCATGAAGTACGCATATTCGTTGAACGCGCGTCTGCCTTCTTCTCCTGTTTTTGTAATTAATTGAAGGTTCCCCAACAAGTGTCCGACGAGAAAGGTAATTAGGAAGAGCCCTGTAAGAGCCATCCAGTATTTCTTTGCTAGTGAGGACGTAAATATTCCAGATTTACTCATAGTGTTTTTAAAAAGTGTTTCAAACGCTACAAATTTAATAGCTAGAACAACCCGAATGAAGCTTTGCCCTTATTTAGAAACAATATAGATTATTTTAGAAAAGTGAGAATTAGCAGGGTATGGAGCCAAAAAAAGCGACTATCTTGCCGCTTTTTGAAAATTTAAATCACTGATTTAATGACTTGCCACATCGCTATCGAGTGAAATGCCTTGTTTTTTCAGCAGCTTATTTACGAAAACCGCAAAGAAGGTTAGATATGCAAAACAAACCGCCCCTACAATAAATGAAGGTTGGATTCCAATGATGTCGGATAATTTGCCTTGAATTGGAGGGATAATTCCTCCTCCCAGGATCATCATGACTAAGAACCCGGAACCTTGAGCCTGGTATTTGCCCAAGCCTGCCAAAGACAGTGAGAAAATACACGACCACATGGTAGAGCAGAAAAGTCCGGCACTAAGGAAAGCATAAATGGATACGATCCCGGTACTGCTCAGACCAATAAGGATACATAACAATCCTAAGCTGCCGAAAATAGCAAGCGAACGTGCAGGTTTGTCTTTTGTCAGGTAAGAAGCAGCAATTTGAATCAGAACACAGATGAAATACCAGTAAAGTGGTTTTACCTGGTATCCTGAAACGATCGACACGCCCAAACTAACTCCCAGGGCAATGAGTGGAACAATGAATTTTAATATCACTTTTGTTTGCAGGGAAAGATTAAAGGCATTAATTGATCCTGACCAGCGCCCGATCATTAAACTTCCCCAATACATTGCAATAAAAGGTGTTGTTTCGGATGATTCATACCCCCCAAAGGCAGGCTGTTTTAATAATTCACTTAAATTACTTCCAACTGCAACTTCCACACCCACATAAACGAAAATGGCCAGCATTCCCAAACTTAGCTGCGGGTATTTCAAAGCTCCCCAACCTGCTTCATTCTTTTTAGCAGAGCGATTAGCAAATAAAATGCCGCCCAATACGAATAATAATCCAGCTGAAAGCCAGATCATTCTGTATTTCTCAAGAGGTTCCTGAATCTTTTTGATCTGAAGTGTTATCGATTCTTTGGTCTCTTGCTGCGCTGCACTTAGGTGTTTAATCGGTTTATTGTCTTCTCCGGTTGTTAACTGTTCCAAATCACCTTTCAATTCTGTCAGTTGCTTTGCTTCATTGGAACGATAGCTGCTCATAACCGGTGAGAAGCATGCGATTAATAATCCGGTTATAACCAACATGGTGACCATGCCTTTTTTGGCTTTATCGGATGTTTCATCAATGGTTTGTTCCAGCTTACCGCTGGGTAATTTTTTAGAGAAAGCGAATAATGCTGCGATTCCAAGAAATAAACAACCGACACATGCGTACAAAATCACCACTTTACTCAGACCCAAAGCCGCAATTTTTTCGTCAGGTATGGCAGCAGTAGTTCCAAAAAGTGCAAGAGAGATGATGATCGGACCGATGTTAGTACCTAAGCTGTTGATAGCCCCACCTAAGTTGATGCGGTTGCTTCCCGTTCTTTCGTCTCCCAATGAGATCATGAACGGATTGGCGGAAGTTTGCTGGAGTGAAAACCCAAGCGCTACAATGAATAAGCCAAATAACATTGCTGCAAAGACATTCAGGTACACAGAGACAATCATCATCGCTGCGCCTAAAGCGGAGAAAAGTAATCCTTGAACAATACTTTTTTTGTAGCCCCATGTGGAAACCAAATCTTTTCCGGTGACAGTACTAAAAACAAACAAACCCAGTGCACCAAGATAATAGGCGCCATAGAATGCAAAATCGATCAATTGGCTTTGAAACTGGTCTAAACCGAAGTAATGTTTACAAAATGGAATAAAAATATTGTTTCCTGCAGCGATGAATCCCCAAAAGAAGAAAACGGTCGTTAAGGTGGAAAGTGCTCCGTAGTTTGTTTTTGTAGTTTGCATGAATTGCGAATTGGATTACCGGTCGAAAATAAGCAGAATTCCCAAACGAATACATGAAATTTTTCAAGTTCCCCCTTCGGAGAGCCTGACCTCTTTAAATTCTGGAGGTATAAAGAGAGCGGATTTTTGTTATTTCTCTTCCAGGAGCTTCCGGATATCTCCAATCAGTTTATCCACTTCTTTGGAATCCGTTCCGTCATAATATCCGCGGATTCTCTTTTTCGTGTCAACCAATACAAAATAGTTTGTGTGAATAAAGTCGGAACCCACATCTCCCTGATTAGCTGCTTCAGCCGGTTTTAATACGAAAAAACTTCTTCGGGCCAACTGGTATAAGTCTTTTTTATCACCGGTAAGAAAATGCCATTGTTTCGGATCAGCCCCGTGACCATCTGCGTAAAGTTTCATTTGTGCAACGGAATCCGTTTCGGGATCAACTGTAAAACTCAAAATTTTGAATGAATCGTTTCCTTTGAATGCTTGTTGCACGCGCTGCATTTCAGCGTTCATTACAGGACAGATCGTTCCGCAGGTGGTAAAGAAATACTCTGCAACGTAAATTTTACCTTTCAAATCCTTCGATCCGTAAGATTTACCGCTTTGGTCTGTAAATGAAAATTGCTGGATGGTATGACCAAAACCTTTGCGGCTTAAATCCTTATCCACCATTTCGGATTCCACGTCAATGGGATTGTATACTTTCAGAGTTTCGTCTTCACCTGGTTTAGTCAGGAAATATGCTATTGTAACACCGGCTACAAAAATGAGAGCAACTATCAGAACACGCATGCTGTTTTTTTACAAAAATACGGCCTAAAGTCTTTCAACGAACATTAATCACCTCCTAATTTCAGCGTATATTGAAGCATTACCGTTCTTGGGGCTTCAATTTTTAGAGGGCGGAGAGAATATGTACTATTCAGAATATTGCTGCCAATAATTGCAAAGCGGTGTTTCTCTCTCAGTAAAAAAGAAATTCGTGCGTCAAAGATCCAGTTACCTTTCCTGTGTGATTCAAAAAAGTCCATGTATTGGATATCCTGCAAAACATCCACATCTTGTGTTAACTGTTCAAAGTCTTTGATGATTGCATCCATATTCACAATCTTGGAAAAGTATTTTGCGCTGAACCCAACTGAGAGTACCTTTTTGTAAACATACTCAAAGTCCATTTTGACATTGTGGAGAAAACGGTATTTCAATACGCGAGAGGCCGAATCTAAAGAAGTGGTGTTGTAAGTAAACTTACGATTAAGGGAATCGGTCGCATACAAATAGTCAGGTGATAAAGTTGTAGGCAAGATATAATTATAACCGGCCAGGAAAGTTAAATCACTTTTTTTACCAATCGCAATGGTTCCTGCAAGTGAGGCATCGATTCCTTTCACACGCGAATTGCCTGTGTTTAAGAACATAAATCCGGCTGAAGAGCCAAGCGCTTCAGGTGTTGTTAATGGTTTCCAGATACCAAACATGTATTCGATGGTGTTTTGGTATTCTTGCCAGAATCCTGCAATATCGAAGAAACTCATTACCGGACCAATTTTGAATCCTTGTTTAATTCCAATTTCAGCATTCCAACTTGTTTCCGGTTTCAGATCAGGGTTTGGAAATACTCCGAAATTACCTACTCCTGTTTGAATAAAGCGCTCGGTAATAGTTGGGAAGCGGTAACCCTGTCCATAAGAAGCTCTTAGGAATGTTGCTTTGTGAACTTTGAAGTTAGATCCGGCTCTGAAAATAGGTTTTAGAGCAGTGGTGCTATCATTTAATTGAAAGTATTCCAGTCTTCCGCCAACAGAAAGTGTTAATCTCTTCCAGAATTTCTTTTCTGCCTGAGCATAAGCAGATAAATTCAGAAGTTGGTTATTCGGACTGCCCGAACCACGATAGATATTGGAATGTGAGTAGGTGTTTTGGACCGTTATACCACCAATGAAATCAACAGGAATGATTTGTTTGATGGATGTTTTGTATTGATAATCGCCGTATAAAACGGTGGACTGATTATCTTGATTAGCAGTAAGTTCGTTTACGGTTCGAAGCATTCTTGTTCTTAAACTGTGTTTGCTTCCTGATTTTGTCGAATAAATAATATAAGGATCAAGATTAAAGATCAACTGATTTTGTAGGAAAACTGCACCGGGATATGCATTGTAAATACCACTTGTGTCATTTAACCACGCAAATACCATGTTGCTTTGAGCGACCATCGCGTTTCCATTTATTCCATAAACTAACCCTTTGGTTTTGATCGAACGTCGAGATAAATTAAAGTTAACGCGGGCGCGTTTGCTAATCATTTGTTTGTTGTTGAAATTGGTGATGGTATCCGCCCAAACAAGAGAATCGGTACTTGGCGGGCCGATATATCCATGATCATAATTGAAATTTCCTCCAATGACAATATCCCATTGTTTGTGTTTGCGGGAATGTAAAAAATTAACTCCGGCAATTAGGGGTGTATCGTCATACCATTTTGAACCTTCCATGGAAGGAGTGCTGTATAAACCGGAATATAAAATTACTTTGGTCAGGGGTTTGGAAGTCGGATAGGCCGTACGAATATTAATAGAGCCGGATAAGGCAGAACTTCCGGAAAGAACAGATGCTGCACCTTTTATTACTTCTACCTGGCTAATATTTTCAACCGGGATAAACCCCCATTCCGGTCTTCCGGCATCACCGGAAAGCATGGGCATATCATCTACTAAAACGGCAACTTTAGATCCTACACCAAAAGTAAATCCGCTACCACCTCTGATTTGAGGCTCACCATCTAAAATATTTAATCCGGGTGTTTGATCTAATGCGGTTTCTATACTTCGTGTATTTTTACTTTCAATCAAACGTGGTTTTAAGATTTCTATTGAAACAGTTTGATCTTCCAGGGGCTTGTCAAACTTTCCAACTTTTATTTCTACAACATCCAATACGGTTGAAATCTCTTCCATCGGAATGTCCAGTTCAATGATACCGTTTTCCGTAACATTGATTTGAATTGTATCGGTATTCATTCCTTCCATCCGGCAAATCAAATTATAAACTCCGACAGGAAGTTCCAGTACAAACTGACCGTTCTCATCTGAATTTGCTCCGTAAAGCTGGTTGGCTTTAACAAAGACCGATGCACCAACTACTGCCTCGCCCTGAAGGTCACGTACCTTGCCGGTAATCCGGCCCGTTTGGGCAAAAATGTACGAAGAAGTCGAAAGTATTAAGATGGAAAGCAAGTACTTCATAAACGGCAGTATTAAAAAGCGAACCACCATCCCGGGTAAGAATGGTGGTTGCACAACAAAGGTATGAAATATTTATTTCTTAACGATGCGGATAGTTTGAACACCTTGTTCCTGAGTTAATTGAAGAACATAGATCCCGTTTTCAAATGCCGACAAATCAATGGTGTTCGCCGTGTTTGAAACAAGTCCGTTCAAAACGACTTGCCCTGAGGCAGAAAGAACTTTAAATCCGTTATTCCCGATGACATTAGACAATGTTAATTTACCGTCAGTTGGATTCGGGTAAACAGAAACAGTTGCAATTTCATTATTCTCAAGTCCTAAACAAGCCTCAACCAGAATAGTGTTTGTAGCTGTGTTTGAACAGGTAGTTGTTGCATCCGTATAAGAGTAAGTAATCGTTTCGGATCCAAGACCTGCTGCTGCGGGATCAAAATTTCCGCCGCTAACTCCTGTTCCGCTATAGGTACCGCCAGCAGGTGTTCCTCCTGATAAAGCAAATGCCGGATTGTAAACACAAACATCCTGGAAAGTTCCTAATGCTACGTTTGGTAACGCATTGACTACTACCGTAAACGTTTCAACATCAGCAGGACAAGAACCCACAGCGGCAATATTGTTTGTTACAGTATATGTTCCGGCTGTACTTGCAGAGAGATCAATTACTCCTGAGTTGGTATTGATGGCCAATCCACCCGGAGCTGCAGAAAAAACTCCTCCGCTTGCTCCTGCACCAAATACCGGACTTGGGTCTGTTGCATCAGTACAATAAGTTCCTTGTGCATAGGTAAACGTAGCATCAGGGGTTGTTGTAAGAGTAATGTTGGTTTGACTTGAATTCGGACAAGCACCTGCCACATCATAAGTAATCGTATAAGTTCCAGCAGTACTTCCGGAAACATTGATCTCACCCGTGGAAGTGCTTACGAATACTAATCCCGCGGGAGAAGAAGAGAAGGTTCCTGCTTCTGCTGTTGTCGGAGTTTGATTTGCACCGGACAAACAAATGGTGTTCGACGGGTAATTGAACGACGCATCAGCTGCAGCATTGATTGTAATGGATGTTGTTTTAGTATCCGGACAAGCACCCGAAGTTGTATTTGTTACGGTATATGTCCCGGCTGTACTAGCTGCCAAGTCAATTACACCTGTCGTTGCATTGATGGACAAACCTGCGGGTGTTGCAGTAAATGTGCCTGCATCAACAACTGTTGGTGTTTGATTCCCTGCATTGGAACAATAAGTCGTCTGGGTATAGCTGAATGTTGCATCATCCGGGTTGCTTACATTGATCGTAACAGGAACAGAGGTAGTGGACCCCCATTGGTTTGTTACGGTCAAAGTTGCGGTGTAAGTTCCTGCGGTTGAATACTGATGAACCGGATTTGCTGTAGTTTCGTTTGGTGACCCGTCACCGAAGTTCCAGGAATAAGAAGTTGGGTAATTAGTAGATGTGTTGGTAAAAGTCACACTCCCTCCGGTACAAATATTCGTTGAAGATGAACTGAAATTTGCTTTAGGTACATAAACCAACTGCATATCGTCAATATGCAATGTGTCACCTGCCGACCCACCTCCCGGGATATTATTTGTTGTAATTGTTGTTATAACAAAAGCGGCATTTGAAGGAGTTCCTACATACGTAAAAGGAATAGAAATCCGTTGCCAGTTGCCACCGGAGTAGGGAAAATTCACCATGGCAGTTGCAATTGTATTGGCTCCGGCAACATGCCAGGGATCCTGATAATTATTTGTGTTGTTGTGAATAACGGTGCTGATTCTTGCCATGTGACCTGCACCCGTATTAGTAGGTTTATATTTTACCCAAATAATAACTGAATCCGGGCTGTCTGTAAATGCTTCCGAATAAGTTCCGCTTCCGGTACTTGAGTAATTGTAATTACTAGTGCTGCTTGCAGTTGTACTACCCATTTCAATTCGGCCCAAAGTCATGTTTCCTTGAGCAATAACACCTAAAACACTTCTCGACCAGATACGAGCAGAATATGACCCGGTTGAACCTGGTCTGACGTTTGTTGATCTATCCATTTGCTGTCCCCCGAAACTGGCCCAACTGCCTGAAGCTGTTTTAAAGCTGTTCCAGTTAACAGGCTCTGCAATCTCTGAGGTTGATGTTTCCCATGCCTCAAGGTTGCTGTTGCCGATTTGTGTTTGAGCAGATACTTGAAGGGTCAGTGGAAGTAATGATAAACAGAGTAAAACTTTTCTCATAGTTTGTTGATTTTAAGATTCAATAAGTGAATCTGGTTTAGTATATCAAATTTAGTGGTTTTATTTAATAGATTCTGTGTTTTCCCAAGATCGAATAAACAGAAAATTGTTAGTACTTAAGATTCGTTCCTTTTCTCTCGGAAAAAGAAAGAATCTCATTGATAATTAAGTTCTTAAACCGATGCTTCGACAATTTGTCTGTTGGGTTTGAATTACCGGGCAAAGCTGCGTAAAGTTACTTTTCAAAGCGCGATTTAATCTTATTCTAATAATGATTACCTGATCACTAACCAGCTTAACAATTCATTAAAGTTGATAATTGACGGATGCACCTGGAATTCTGTTATTTTTGACGCAAAATTACATCTCATGAATAAAAAACTCCTGGCTGAAATATGTAAAACTCCCGGTGCTCCCGGACATGAAGACCGTGTAAGAAAATTAGTCCTGCGTGAAATCGAGTCTCTTTGTGATTCCGTAGAGGTCGATAACATGGGGAATGTATATGGCATCCGCAGAGGAAAATCGGATCAATCTGTTATGATTGGAGCACATATGGATGAAATTGGCTTTATGGTCACTTACATTGATGATAAAGGGTTTATTCGTTTTACAACTTTAGGAGGTTTTGATCCGAAAACTTTAACTGCACAAAGAGTAATTATTCATGGAAAGGAGGATATAATCGGAGTAATGGCTTCAAAACCGATCCACGTTATGACGCAGGATGAGCGAAATAAAGTTGCCAAACTTTCGGATTATTTCGTGGATACCGGCTTGCCGGCTGAAAAGGTGAAAGAACTTGTTTCCATCGGTGATGTAATTACACGTGAAAGGGAGTTCATCGAGATGGGAGAGTGTTTCAACAGTAAATCCCTGGATAACCGTTTGGCTGTTTTCATTGCAATAGAAGTACTGAAAGTATTGAAAGGAAAAGAGCTTCCGAATGATGTGTACATGGTTTTTACTGTTCAGGAAGAAGTAGGTATTCGTGGAGCAAATGTGGCGAGTTTGAACATTAAACCAAAATTTGGTTTTGGTTTGGATACTACTATTGCCTTTGATTTACCCGGAGCAGCAGCGCATGAACAAATTACAAAATTAGGAGAGGGAACTGCTATCAAGATCATGGATGCTTCAACAATTTGTGATCTGCGTATGGTTCGTTATATGAAAGAAGTTGCTGAAAGAAATAAGATCAAATGGCAGCCGGAAATTCTGACAGCCGGAGGTACTGATACTGCAGGAATCCAACGGATGTCTCCGGGAGGATCTATTGCTGGAGCGGTTTCGATTCCAACCCGACATTTACACCAGGTTATTGAAATGGCACATAAAGACGATATCCAGGCTAGTATTGATTTACTGGCTTCATGTTTGTTAGAGCTCAATCAATTTAAGCTGGAATATTAAAAGAAATACAGATTTCAACATGAAAAAAATTATACTGTTCTCAATCCTGGTTTCCGTTTGTACGGTAAACGGATTTTCGCAAAAAGAATCGAAGAAGACCAAGCTTCAATCGTTTCATAGCAGAGCGATCGTGTCTTACAACGTAGAAAATTTATTCGATACGATTGATGACAAGGGGGTGATTGATGAAGAGTTCCTGCCGGAAGGTAAATTGAAGTGGAATACCGAAAGATATAAAGTGAAACTGGATCATTTGGTGGAAGCGATTACGATGAACCTCCCGGAAAACCCGGTTCTGATCGGATTGATTGAAATTGAGAATAGGGGAGTTTTGAATGATTTGAAAAAAACGGGCCGCCTGGGAAAGACAAATTATGAAATTGCCCACAAAGATTCTCCGGATGCAAGGGGAATTGACTGTGGTTTGCTTTATGATAAAAGCTGTTTCAAATTGCTGAAAATGGAAAGTCTGACTGTTTCGATTGATTCGATCCCGGACTTCAAAACACGTGATATTCTTTATGTGAAAGGTGAATTGCAGGGAGGAAAGATCCTACATTTGTTTGTGAATCACTGGCCGTCGCGCAGAGGGGGTGAGGGGTCTGAGATCAGACGAATTCAGGCAGCTGAGGTCGCACGCAAAAAAGTGGATGAGATCTTAAAGGCAGATCCCAAGGCGAACATCGTTTTAATGGGAGATTTTAATGATCACCCGGATAATGTTTCCATTCAGGATGTTTTGAAAGCAAAAGCAGTAAGTGATTCCGGCGCTGATTTGCTTGATTTATTTGAAGATGACCATAAAGCGGGAAAAGGAACACATAACTTCAAGGGTGAGTGGGGTGTCCTGGATCATTTTATTGTGTCGAAAGCACTTTACAATGGGACTAACGGGATTCAGCTCTCTTCCAACGATGGCAAAATTGTGTATGAAGAAAAATTGCTCTTCACGCAAAAGGACGGAAGTAAAAAACCTTCAACAACTTACGGCGGACCAAATTATTACGGCGGTTATTCGGATCATTTACCCATCCAGCTGATTTTAAAATAAGAGCCAGCCATGGCTGGTGATAAAAGACAAGCGTTAGCGCAGTCATAAAAAGCTCTGCTTTTTATAAAAGTAAGGTTGGAAAATTAGTGAGACCGGTAGGCTTGCGTTTTTGCGGTAAAAAGGAAAGCTGTGCCGAAGGTGCAGAATACCTTCTGTAAATTAAATGAGATAAAATATGTATTTTCGGTTTCACATCTCTTAGGGTATGAAAACAATTTCCTTCACAACGTCTCAATTTGTCACAATCGATTACGAGCTTGCAAGCCCGGTATATCGGGCAGTTGCTGCGTTTTTGGATGTGGTTTTCCTGCTGATCTATCTCTTAATTGCAAGTTATATCATTTCCATGAATTTGCTGGATCTAGATTTTAACTCTGTTCAGAACAGATGGTCTCTCCTGAGTATTTTCCTCTTGCGTTTGCCCTGGTTGCTGTATTCTCCTGTCATTGAATACCTGACGAATGGTCGCTCACTTGGGAAGCTTATCATGGGAATCCGCGTAGTGAAAAGTAACGGGGAAACAGCAGGACTCAGAGAGTATTTCACTCGCTGGATCTTCCGGATAGTAGACATTTGGGTTGGTGGTTTCGGATTCCTGGCATTACTGGTTGCGGGAACAACTGAAAAAAGGCAACGGATCGGTGATATTATGGCAGACACCGTTGTTATTAAAGTAAAGGATACGCAACTCTACAGCCTGAAGGATGTACTGTCTATAAAAAATTCAGATAATCATGTTCCTACATATCCGAATGTCATCCGTTTTTCAGATGAAGATATGCTGCTTATTAAGAATACTATTTTACGGGTTCAGCGCTATCCTAATCAGGCAAATAAGGATTTTGCAATTGAATTGGCGGATGAAACGGCACGTTTGATCGGGTTGCAGGAAACACCTCCCAAGAGAATGGAATTCTTAAAAACAGTATTACAGGATTACGTGGTATTAACACGTTAAAAGGAGATAGAAATGGGTGTGTTATATGTTGTTCCGACTCCTGTTGGAAACCTGGAAGATATTACGTTAAGAGCTATCCGCTTGCTCAAAGAGGCGGAGATCATCTATTCCGAAGATACGAGGGTAACGAAGAAATTGCTTTCGCATCTTGAAATCACGGGAAAACAAATTATTCCTTTCCATGCTCACAATGAGCACAAACAATTGGAGCGCTCCGTTCAGACCGTTCGGGAAAATGAATGCACGGTTTTGGTTTCGGATGCTGGAACTCCGGCGATTTCAGATCCGGGATTTCTATTAGTGCGTGCTTGTGTCGAAGCAGGTTTGGAAGTTACCTGTTTACCTGGTCCAACTGCTTTTGTTCCTGCATTGGTTGCAAGTGGTTTTCCATGCGACCGCTTTTTGTATGAAGGATTTCTTCCTCATAAAAAGGGAAGACAAACCAAATGGCTTTCAATTTTAGAAGAAGAACGGACAGTTGTTTTCTACGAATCTCCGCATCGGATCATTAAGGCCTTGGAAGAATGTGTTTCCATTTTAGGTGCAGACAGACAAGTTTGTGTTGCGCGGGAGATCAGTAAATTCTTCGAAGAATTTAAACGTGGAACCGCACAGGAAGTATTGGATTATTACAAAGCAAACCCACCCAAAGGAGAAATCGTTTTGCTTATAAAAGGAATTTAATCACCATTCATAAGATGGTCCTTGGCGCTGAAGAATTAGAAAATTAAATTTTCAAGTCTTCTAGAATAGGTCTAGACCTTTTTGGCTCCACCTTTTTATGGCAATGATAAAAAGGTGGAACAAGATAAATTATTGTGTGATGAACCCAAACTGCGCTCCCGAAGAAGTGTCTTCACCATCGAATGTCATTACCGGAATAGCAAGCTCATTTTCCGCCAGGCTTTGAACCAGGTTGGTAGAAAAGAGGGAGAACATGTCCTGGTAATGTGTTGCGGCCAGTAAATCTGCATTTACTTCACGACAATATTCAATCAGGTTTTTCTCAAAATTATTGGAGTCAAGCAAATGGATTGTTGTTGCCAAGCCATGATCCAGCAAATATCCGTTTGCAACATGCAGGTTTACTTCAATTTTTTGCATAAAACCTTCGTCGGAATAGCGCTGGCCAACCAGGTACATTTTGGAATTAAATACTTTGGCAATTTTAGAGGCATATTTTACAACCTGAACACTTTCTCTCGCCAGGTCAACGGTCATTACAATCGACTTGATTTTATGGAAGGAAGTATCTTCCTGGGTCAGGATGATCGGAACATTGCTGTTTGACACCACGGATAAAGCCGGGCTTCCGAAGATCTTTTGCCAAATGGAAGTGCTGTGTGTTCCCATAATGATCAGTTCGATCCCGATTGAATCCGCAATGATCCCGATATCTCTTAAGACTTTTCCGATTACAACACGGGTTGAGATCTTCACATCCGGATTTTGATATTTGGCAGCGAGATCGCGTAAATTCTTTTCAGCTGCGATACGTTCTTTCGAATGAGCAATAATGTGTAATAAAACAATATCACCCTTGTTGTACTTGGCAGCATCCAAAGCAAAAACCAAAGCGTTTTCGGTTACAGGCGTAAAATCTATCGGAACCAAATAGTGGAACGTTGTAGTCATTATGTCAAATTTAAGTTTGATTAAAAATAACATTTTTTCCTCAGACCTGCTCACATCAAGGCAGACTCACTAACTTTTTAAGTTAAATTTGTATATGAAACAAACCGAAGCATTTCATTTAATAAAAAGGGGAATTGCTGAAAAAGCCTTCGAATTGAGAAGCTTAAGCTTACCTGAATTAAAGAGCAATCAAGTACTTATTGATGTAGAAGCATTCGGCTTAAATTATGCCGATGTAATGGCGCGTTTGGGTCTTTACCGCGAAGCTCCGCCAATGCCCTGTGTTATTGGTTATGAAGTTGTTGGAATGATCTCCCAGGTTGGCGATCAGGTTGACAAAGATTTGATCGGTAAGCGGGTAGTAGGATTTTGCCGCTTTGGCGGATATTCGAAGCATGTGATCACCGAAAGTTATGCCATTTCTGTCATTGATGAAATGGATTCGGGACTTGCTTTATCTCTTGCGACGCAGTTCGTGACTGCATATTACATGGTCAACAGATCTGCAAATGTGCAGGCGGGAGAGCATGTTTTGATTCATGCTGCTGCGGGTGGAGTCGGAACGGCATTGATCCAGTTGTGTAAATTGAGGGGTGCGCATGTAATTGCAAAAGTTAGTTCAAAAGAGAAAGAAGATTTAGTTAGAAGTTTAGGTGCCGATGAGGTAATAAACTACAAAGAGAGTGATTATGAGAAGCAAGTTTCTGATTGTCTGGGATCTGAAAGATTAGACATCAGTTTCAATCCGATTGCCGGGGGAACATTTAAAAAGGATTGGTCTCTTTTGGGAACAGGTGGAAGGATGGTGTTGTTTGGTGGTTCTGAATTATCAAATGGTAAGTGGGGACTCCTTTCAACGATTAATTTTGTTAGAAAGATGGGTTTAGTTGTACCAATTGGCTTGATGATGCGTTCTAAATCCTTAATTGGAATAAACATGCTTAAGATAGCTGACTTCAAACCACAGGTATTAACTGCATGTTTAAACGAAGTGGTAAATATGGTAAAACAAGGGCAGGTTCATCCGGTTGTAGGTGGTGTCTACAAGCAAAATGAGTTAAAAACGGCCCATCGTTTGCTTGAGGAAGGAAAAACTGTTGGAAAATTAATAATTGAGTGGGATGATAAACCGAATTAATTGTTTGTTTGTTGTTACAAGTTCAGTATTGATCTTGGGTGCTTGTATTGAACACAGAGAAGATGAGAAGAAATCATCGCTTGGATCGACTGTCGTAAACCGGGAAGAAGAAAAGTATATTACTGATAAGGATTACAAAGTGTTCCGGATTTATGAAGGAGAAGTTCCTTGTGAGGATTGTGACGTAATTGAGCAGCGCCTGGTTGTCAAAGGAGACACCGCGGGAATCTTCCGTTTGACGGAAACTTACAGAAATGCAACCGAAGATGGTGATGCAACATTGGTTTGCAGTGGCCAATGGAAGAGGATCAAAATGAATGCGAAGGATGTTTTAATTCTTTCCCAGGGAGGAATCAATGATTCTGTCAGAAGAATGGAATATGAATTTCGTCCGAAGGAAGTCATTCAGCTATCGCTGGACGATAAGCACTTCAAAAATACAGCAGCTTACCACCTGAAGATGGTTCGGAAATCAAAATAATTCAGAGTTCCAAATACCTAATTCCGAATTTGATCACTATATAATTAATTCGTAATTCGTATCCCGATAGCTATCGGGACGTAATTCGTCAGAGCTTAATACCCAATTCTTTCAATTGCGCTTCGTCAATCACAGAAGGAGCATCGATCATTACATCTCTTCCGCTATTGTTTTTAGGGAATGCAATGTAATCACGAATCGAATCCGATCCGCCCATTGTTGCTACCAAACGGTCTAAACCAAATGCCAGACCACCATGCGGAGGAGCACCGTATTCGAAAGCATTCAATAAGAAACCGAATTGTTCCTGGGCTTGTTCGGGGGTAAATCCTAATAATTCAAACATTCGTGACTGAAGTGCTCTGTCATGAATGCGGATAGAACCACCGCCTAATTCAACACCATTCATCGCCAAATCATAGGCATTTGCTCTTACTTTACCCGGTTCCGAATCGATCAGGTTGAAATCTTCCGGTTTCGGAGATGTAAAAGGATGGTGCATTGCGTGGTATCTTCCATGTTCTTCATCCCATTCCAAAAGCGGGAAATCCAGGACCCACAATGGTTTGAATTCATCCGGTTTGCGTAAGCCAAGCTCTGTTCCCATGCGTAAACGCAATTCATTCATTTGCTTGCGGGTTTTATCCAGTTCACCGCTTAAAACAAATATAAGATCGCCTGCTTTTGCACCCGTAGCCTCGGCCCAGGATTTTAAAGCGGTTTCATCATAGAATTTATCTACCGAACTTTTGAAGGTTCCGTCTGAATTGCATTTTACATATACCAATCCCAGTGCACCGATTTGTGGTCGTTTCACCCATTCGGTAATTTCATCCAGTTGTTTACGCGTATATTCGCTTGCTCCCGGAACAGCAATTCCGATGACTGCTTCTGCCTTATCGAAAACGGGAAAATCTTTTCCGGAAGAAAGAGCTTTCAGATCCGTGAATTTCATTTCAAAGCGAATATCCGGTTTATCTGAGCCATAAGTTGCCATCGCTTCAGCATAGGTCATTCTTGGGAAAGATCCTTCAAAAGTGATTCCGCGAACTGTTTGAAACAAATGCTTGATCAAACCTTCAAACATATTTAAAATATCTTCCTGTTCCACAAATGCCATTTCACAGTCTATCTGGGTGAACTCCGGTTGACGGTCAGCACGTAAATCCTCATCCCGGAAACACTTCACAATTTGATAGTAGCGGTCGAAGCCGGAAACCATTAAGAGTTGTTTGAATGTTTGAGGAGATTGTGGCAAAGCGTAAAATTCTCCCTGGTTCATTCTGCTTGGAACTACAAAATCGCGTGCTCCTTCAGGAGTTGATTTGATCAGGTAGGGAGTTTCAACATCTAAAAATCCCTTAGAATCTAAGTATTTGCGTGTTTCCAATGCTACATGATTCCGCAAACGCAATTTTTGCTGAACCGGATTTCTTCTCAAATCCAAATATCGGTACTGCGCACGAAGTTCTTCACCGCCATCCGTTTCATCCTCGATCGTAAATGGAGGAGTTTTCGCTGCATTCAATAGAGTAAGCTGTGAAACCTGGATTTCAATTTCGCCGGTTGGTAAATTTGCATTCTTACTGCTTCTTTCAATTACCAATCCTTTTGCCTGAATTACAAATTCGCGGCCCAATTTTCTGGCTTGCATGCATAACTCACTATTTTCTTCCAAATTGAAAGCCAATTGTGTAATCCCATATCGGTCACGCAGATCAACAAAGGTCATTCCGCCAAGATCGCGGGATTTTTGAACCCACCCTGCTAAAGTTACTTCCTGTCCGATATGTGAGGCGCGTAATTCGCCATTCGTATGTGATCTGTACATGTACTTGAAAATTGAACTGCAAAATTAACGATTGTAAGAGAGCTTTAAAGCGTCTGGGTCAATTATTTTTTTCGAATTCAATTACCTGATTATTAATAAGTTGAAAATTAATTTAATTTATTTTGGGATTTGCTGTAACAAAATAAGATGTGAAAGGGTCATATGTTCGAAAAGCACAAAGTACTAAGCTAGATAACAAAGCAATAAAATTTAGAGATATGAAAACAGGTTTATTTATCACATTTATTTTCTTCCTATTTGGTTATGCAAACGGTCAGGAAGAACCGGAACCAGATACAACTCGTATCAAATTGAAGGAGAAACAAATTTTAATTATCAATCACAAGGAAGACCTGGGTGATGAGGAAGACTCAGACACCATTGATGCACAGCCGGATAAGAAGACCTTAAAAAGTTTTGAAGCACACTGGGCAGGAGTTGAATTCGGACCGACCATGTTGCTGAACAGTGCAATGAAAAGTAGTTTCCCCGGTAATGAACATTGGGAAAATGATCCTGGAAAATCCTTTAGCTGGAATTTGAATTTTGCCGAATACAAATTCAAAATTTATAAGAATTACATCGGTCTTACTACCGGTTTAGGGATTAACTGGACGCAGATCGGATTAAAGAACAACATCCTCTTTGCTGATTCAGACTCACTATGGGTAATGAAAGACACCGTAAATGATTATCAAAAGAACAAATTGCGTGCAGTATACCTTACAGCTCCCTTGATGATTGAGTTCTGTTCAAGCGGAGAATCTGACAAAGGGTTTTACCTGGCTGCGGGTGTAATCGGAGGTGTGCGCCTGGGTTCAAGCACCAAACAAGTGATTGAAGAGGACAAAACGAAGATTCGTACAAAAACGAAAGGAGTCTACGGTTTAAATGCTTTCCGCCTGGATGCAGCCGTGAAACTTGGATATAAAGACATTGGAGTTTTTGCAAATTATAACCTGCTGCCTCTTTTCGATACCGATAAAACGGTCGGAGTTTACCCGCTAACTTTTGGATTAACCGTCAATTTTTAGTGATTTTGCAACATAAGTAACAAAGAGCGGATGAGGAGGTTAATTTTAACCTCCTTTTCTTTTTCCTGTAAAATCAGGTTCAATCGTTTTTTGCTAACTTTGAGCAAGAACTTTATGATGCGTTTAATTATCTGTTTGGTCTTTATTGGTTTTGCTGAATACATTCAGGCACAATCTTGTACATGTAAGTCAATGCAAGACTATGTTGCGCTGCGCGATTTTGACAGCACAGCAAAGCACAAGCCGATGAATCTTTGGAAGTTCGCAAAAACATTGGAAAAGGATAAGAGCCCGAGATGTTTGGCTTTTGCTTTTCAGTTAAAGGCTCAGGTTCAGATCAAAAACAACCAGTTCGAGGATGCTGCCAAGAGCCTTGACCGCGAAAAGTTTATTTTGGATAGCATCCGTTGCAAGTCTGCCAGCTATGTAGAAAATAATTTAACCCGCGGTGAACTTTTGATGCTTCAGGGAGATTATGAAGGTTCGATAGATGCTTATTCAAAAACGGTGAAAATTCTGCAAAGAGCCGGAAACAATGCCATGCTTTCAAAAGCTTACCTGGGATTGTCAGGAAGTTATGGAAGATTGAAGGATAAGGACAAAGCAAAGTATTATACCAACCTCGCTTACCCGGTCGTAAGAATATTGTCTGATAACGAAACAAAGATTGATCTGCTTTCGCAGTTATCTGCCAGGTACTACAAACTTTACCAGCTTGAAAAGGATAAAATCTACCTGGATTCGGCACTGAATACTGTTTCATTTTCCTATGTTCTTGCAAAGAAGATTCAGTATACGGAAAGTTACCTTCAGATCTATAACCTGTTTGAGGACCATGCGTATTACAAGCGGAATTTCCGTTTAGCTTTAAACTATCTGGATAGTGCCCTGATCCAAACGAATCCGAATTATCACTGGAAGGAACGGGGGGCGATTTATGGAGATATGTCTGATATTTATCTGGAACTGAAACGATACGATAAAGCATATCAGTTTGCAGATTCCAATCTGGTGTATGCTCAGAAAATCGGAGATCCTTATGATGTGAAAAACGCACTCGAACTACTTTACAATTGCGCTAAACTGAGTGGAGATTACGAACGTGCTTTGCTTGTTTACGAAGATCTGTCCAAGATGCAGGACAGTGTGATGAATATTCAAAACGAACGTGCATTCCGGCAATTGCAAGAAAAATATCATCGTGTCCGGAATGAAAAATCGGATGCGGAATACAAACAGGACAAGCGCTTGTTACAGCAACAACAGCAAATCGGCAATTTGAAATGGCGACTTATTTTGGTTGGAATCATCATTTTTGCCTTGCTTGCAGCTTATGTTTTGATGGTTTTCAGACAAAAATCGATCAAACAGAAACAAAAGAGACTGGAAATCCGGCAGCGTTTGAACAGAGCGAGGATCAATCCGGATTTTATTTTTAATGCACTGAATCAGCTGCAAAATGCAGGACTTGGTCAGGGAACTGATTATAAGCGCCAAATTCAATCTTTCTCCAAACTCCTGAAGCAGGTATTGGATAGTACACATGATGATTTCATGACTTTGGACCGAGAGATCGAGTTTTTGACATTTTATCTGACTTTGCAAAGAGACCGTTCGAAAAATGCATTTAATTTTTCCTTTGAAGTTGATGAACAATTGGATCCGTCTAATGTTTGTTTGCCAACCATGATCTTGCAGCCTTTTGTTGAAAGTACGGTCCTGGAAGGGTTTTCCAACCTGAACCGGGTAGGAGAGTTGATCATCCGATTCAAATTAAGAGGGTTGAATGAGCTGGCCATCATTATTGACGATAATGGAAAAGGATTGAAAGCAATTGATTCTTCAAGAGCCTCGGAAATCATTAATGATCGCCTCTATTTATTGAACAAACTCAACAAAACAAGTTCTTCTTACCTGATTCGCGAAAAGACCGGTGGCGGTGTTTCGGTAGAGATATTCATTCCTCTGATTACAAAAGCTTACGCAGAGGAATTGAAGAAAGAAGGCTTCTGATTAATTGAAAGGCATTTCGACTCAACTCAATGGCCTTTTATATTTAGGTGACTAAATGCTTGCGCTAACCTTGCTATGCCGAAGCGGCTTTGCGAAGGCTAAGAGCTATAGCATAGACGCAGCTGAATCGAAGTCATCCCTTTGAACTTTTTTCGCTATCCAAATTCTCGATTAACTGGCGGTAATAGTTTTGAAGCTCCACCTGTGAGCGAATAACAGCTTCGGAATCAGTTGCTTCTTTATAGGAGTTCTTTTGATGTTTGTCAATGATCCGTGCTTTTTCACGATCTCCCCATTGCATGGAAAACACGAAATTGATCTGGTCCTTCAATAGTTTATCTTGAACCGGTGCACCAACTTCTATTCGTTTGTCCAGGTTCCGTTCCATCCAATCTCCCGAAGTAATGAAGTAGAGTGGTTTGTTATTGTTTCCGAAAATTAAAAATCGCGTATGTTCCAAAAAACGGTCAACAACACTCAGAACCTCTATGTTTTGGCTTAGACCCTTAATTCCGGGAACCAGGCAGCAGATCCCGCGGACGATCAATTTGATCTTTACCCCATGTTGAGATGCTTCGTATAATTTATCTATGAGTTGTGAATCGACCAAGTTATTGATCTTCATGTGGATATATGCGGGTAACCCTTTTTTGGCATTCTTGGTTTCATTTGTAATTAAACTCACGTATTTTTTCCGCGCATTGACAGGAGAAACGATGAGTGTTTTGAAATGATGATGATGCAGGGTATGTTCCATCATATGAAATACCTCATGCACTTCTTCTGCAATCTTCTTATCTACCGTTAAAAGACCCATATCGGTATATACCTGTGCGGATTGTTCGTTGAAGTTACCTGTACCCACATAGGTTATCAATTGTTCTTTTTTATCGGAAATGCGTTTGATCTGGATGAGTTTGGAATGAATTTTAAGGTCCTCCGGACCATACAACACTTTCGCTCCCTCTTCTTTCATCCGTTCGGACCAGGACAGGTTGTTCTCCTCATCAAAACGAGCCTGTAATTCCAGTACAACCGTTACATCTTTCCCGTTTCTTACGGCGTTGACCAGTGCATTCATTACCTGCGAATTCTTGGCAACCCGGTAAATGTTGATTTTAATAGAAGAAACCTTGGGGTCAATTGCGGCTTCTCTCAGTAAATCTACGACATGGTCAAAACGATGGTAAGGATAATGAAGAAGCACATCCTTTTCCAGGATAACTTTGATCAAACTGTGTTGTTTGTGAAAACTGGGGTGGTCCACAGCCTTGTATTTTGCATACACGAATTCCTTATTCCCGAAATCGGGGAACTTCATGAAATCCTTGAAATTATGGTATTTCCCACCTGCAATGGTATTTATACCTAAGGTTAAATTCAGGCTTCTGATCAGCATTTCCAGTAAATCCTGGGGCATCCGGTGATCATATACCATCCGGACCGGTTCTCCCTTTTTACGCTGTTTGATGCTTTTTTCCATTTTTTCAATGAAGGACATCGAAACATCATCATCTAAGTTTAATTCGGCATCTCTTGTAAATTTGAAGGTAAATGCTTCTATCGTATCAAATGAGAAGATCGGGAAGATATCAGCCAGGTGAAGGCGTATAATGTCGTCAATCAAAATAACCCCTTTCTCTTTTTCAGACTCCAGAATGTAGAATCTCGAGACCAGATTGGGAACTTCTATCAAGGCATAGCGCGCTTTTCTTTTGTAGTCCCATTCCATCCGTACCGCCAAATAAATTGCTTTATCCCGAAGTCTTGGGAAAGGCATTTTTTTATCAATAAGAACGGGAACAATATCGTGAATTACCGAAGAGAAAAAGTAATTCTTTAATTCGCTTTTTTGTTGGTCGTTTACTGTCAGTTCGTCGTAATGCTTGATTCCTTTCAGTTTCAGTTTGTGCAGAATGGAAGCATAGGCGTGTTCGAATTTACGCTGCTGTTTAATTACCACATTCCGGATTTCCTCGTAAAGTTCATCAGCTGTTCCCTTGTATCCGTCAACCTTTTGATCTTCGACCTGGATCATTCTTTTGACGTTTGCTACGCGAACGCGGTAAAATTCATCCAGGTTGTTCGAATAAATTCCCAGGAAGCGCAAGCGTTCCACCAATGGAACTTCATCATCCAAAGCTTCTTGTAACACCCGATCATTAAACGCCAGCCAGCTTAGCTCGCGATTAAAGTATTTTACATTGTGCGATTTGTTTTTGGGAGAACCGGATTCCTGACTTTTTACCATTGGTCTATTTATAAAGCGACAAACTTACTATGGAGGTTTTGATTCTAAGTTACTAAATTTTTGAGATTATGTTAAGTCACTAATAACAATAAAAAAAGGCAATCCGCCCTGGACTGCCTTAACTTTTTTGCAAGCTGAGAGTTAGTTAAAAATTTATTTTGAACCCTTTGGTTCTTTGATAAAGATATTTGAAAAATCTAAATTTTCCAATGAATTTGTCTTAAAATTTCGAACGCGTGAATTAATCATGGTAATGAAGTCATCATTCGTTAGTGGAATTACCACGGCATCATTTACAATTTGCTGATCACATTCCACCATGATATCCGTGCGTTTATCCGGATCCTGCTCTTTGTTCAGGCTCACATACAAATCATCAAATTTGGTATTTCTATACTTGAACGGATTCATGAATGCTGAATTGAGGTTGGCATATTTTCCGTAGAAAATGCTTAGAAAGCTTTCTCCATCCGGGTAATCTGCGATCCAACCTGAGACCCAAAGACTGGCCTTCCCCGATTTAACATAGTCATTTCGTTTTTCAAAATCCACCAATTCTACGGAAGTTAAAATTCCCAGGTTTTCTTTCAATTGTTTTGCAATTCCTTTTGCCAGTAAATGATTCGCCGCATCTTTATTGCCGCTTACGTAAATTACCAGGGGTGGGAAGCCTCCGCCATTCGGAAAACCTGCCTGGGCAAGAAGTGCGTTTGCTTTTGACACATTGAAATCAGGCCCTTTTACACGGCTTGCCGGGAAGAACTCTGTATTTGGAATAAATCCGTTCAAGACCGGGTAGCCTTCACCCTGCAATGTGTGATTCACCAAACTTACACGATCTATCGCATGGTTGATCGCTCTTCTGACACGGACATCCTGGAAAACCGGATTTCGCTGGGACATCCCAAGAAAGGTCACTGAAAAGGATTGTTTCGAATCAACTTTGTGTTTCACGGTTTTTCCTTCCTGGGCTTCCTGCAGTGAACCTAAAATATTATCTACCTCGTCTGTAGGAATTTCCAGGACCAGGTCAATTTTTCGTTCTCTGAATGCAATTAATTCGCTGCGTTTATTTTTGGTATAACTCAGTTCAATAGCAGCAAGAAAGGGAAGCTGGTTTCCGAATTGATCCTTCGCCCAATAGTTGGGATTCCGCTTCATTTTCAGACCTTTGTCTGAGAATTCTTCTAACATGAACGGTCCTGTTCCAACCGGGTGTTTTTTGATATCATCCTTGTAGAATTCATAGGCTTCTTTTGGAAAAACCCCAAATCCGGAATAAGTCAATAATTTATCAAACCCGGCGAATGCTTCAACCAGGTCGATCTGAACTTTGTAGCGGCTAAGCACTTTTATTCCCGTAACTCCACCGGTTTTAAACTCGGTTTTTGTTGCTTTGTTAAAGGCAGATGCTCCAACTACGCGGTCATTCAACATGAAACTGACTTCATTTATTTTCAATCCGCTACAGGACATATCCAATGTGAACTTTACATCCTCTGCGGTCAATTCTTTTCCTTCACCATCCAAACATTCATCCGGATGAAAGTAAATACCTTTTCGGATTGCCAGTGTATAGGATTTTCCATCAGGTGACACCGAAAAGCTTTCTGCAATCGATGGAATAACTTTAGATCCCGAAGCATCCAAACGTAAAATCGGGTCAAAAATTTGTGAAGTAATTCGTTGTGTGTAGAGCGTGGTTGCCTGAAGTGGAAGCAATGTTTCAATTTTTTCCGAAGACATAAACCGAAATGTTCCTCCATATTTGGCACCACCGATTGCTTTCAGGTCTTCAACATTCACGGAGTCATCCGAGCAGCCAACGAAACCGACAGCAAGTATGGAAATAAGAACGAACTGTTTAAACATAGTAAGCGCGTTGCAGTGTTTTACAAAAATAACATTTAAAACAAATTTCGGTAGTTTGGGAAAAATATACGCGTATACTCATCTTTTAATACCCTACTCCCTAAAAAGGCAAAAGCCCCTTAAGAGGAGCTTCAGCATGTTGGTTTAATAAGAGTAGTTTATGTTGGTGTAACATAAGTTGATTCAAATATAGTACTTTTTGATTAAACGGTACAACTCAATAGAAAAATTTTTAGTATCCGATTTTACCACGGACGCGATTTAAGGTTTCGCTGGCGATCAATCTTGCTTTGGAGGCCCCAATTTCTAAGGCTTTATCAATCTGGGACTTATCTGCCATTAACTCATTATATTTTTGTCTTTCTGTTGAAAATTTATTCAATATCAGTTCCAAAAGGGCGTTTTTTGCATGTCCGTAGCCAAATCCGCCTCCCAAATAGTTCGCTTTCATCGTTTCAATCTCTGAAGGGGAAGCCAACAGTTCATATAAACGGAAAATGTGACACGTCTCAGGATCCTTTGGTTCTTCCAGTCCTTTACTGTCTGTCACAATAGACATCACCTGCTTTTTCAGTTCTTTTTCCGGGAGAAATATATTGATCACGTTATTGCGCGACTTGCTCATTTTCTCACCGTCCGTTCCGGGGACGATTTTAGTTGTCTCATCAATACGGGCATCCGGTAAAACGAATGTTTCGCCCATTTTGAGGTTGAACTTTACCGCCACATCGCGTGCAATCTCCAGGTGTTGCAGTTGATCTTTTCCTACAGGAACCACTTCTGCATCGTAAAGTAAGATATCTGCGGCCATCAGGATGGGGTAAGTGAATAATCCGGCATTGATGTCACTCAAAACATCCGACTTATCCTTAAAACTATGTGCAAGCGTTAAACGCTGAAATGGAAAAAAACACAATAAATGCCACATAAGCTGCGTCACCTCTGCCACATCACTTTGTCTGTAGAATGTAGTCTTTTCAGGGTCAAGGCCACATGCCAGCCATACAGCCGCCGTTGAATAGGTGTTTTCACTCATAATTCCCGAATCTTTGATTTGAGTAAGAGAATGCAGATTTGCGATGAAAAGAAAGGAATCGTTTTTCGGATCCTTTGCCAGTTCAATTGCAGGTAAGATAGCACCGAGCAGATTCCCCAAATGTGGAGTTCCCGTGCTTTGTATACCTGTAAGAATTCGTGCCATTAAAATTGTTTTTTGCGAATTTACTGGTTTCTTTCAGCTAATTTGAATGAATCGGGTAGAAATTCAATAGCGGGATTGTTTTTTGTGTTTGATTTTTGATTGGAAGCGTTATTTTTGAGAGGTGAAGCAGTTCCTGGGTGTCTTAAGTTTATGTTATAAGTTTTACGTTGGACTGGTTTTCGTTGCAACATTGCTATTCTTTTACCCATTCCTTTATTTGACTCTTTTGAGGGATTCCTGGAAAAAATGGAGTTTCCCCATTAATGTGGTTTGGAGTTCCTGTGTTCGATTGCTTTGCGGGATCTGGGTTCACCGTTTGAAAAGAGTATGTCTGCCCAAGGGTCCTTACATGATTGTTTCCAATCATACTTCCTATTTTGATATTTTCATTATGTATTCCATTTTGCCCAGACATCGTTTCTTATTCATGGGTAAAAGTGAGATTTTGAATTATCCCTTAATGAAGACCTTCTTCAAAAAACTGAATATTCCGGTTCATCGAAACGATAGAATGAAAGCGGCAAAATCATTTATCCAGGCAAAGAATGCAATTAGGGAAGGCTGGTCGATCGTTATTTTCCCGGAAGGAGGAATCCCGGATAATGATCTGCCTCAAATGGTTGAATTTAAATCCGGTGCATTCAAACTTTCCAAGAGTTGTGAGATTCCAATTGTTCCGATCACCTTTTTGGATCATTACCACATGTTCTCTGACCCTGACCAAATCTTAGGTTATGCACATCCCGGGGTTTCCCGTATTTATATGCACGATGCAATTTCAGTGGAGCAGCAAAAAACAATGACCGAAGATGAACTTTCGGCATATGTCTTTGATACTTTGGCTGGGCCGTTGAGAGAAAGAGGCCTGATGAAGAACTGATTGAATCAAATTTTGTAATTTTGCAGCATGGAAAAGATTTCAGAAGAAACAATTGATCACATTGCACATCTGTCACGACTTCGCTTTGAAGGTGACGATAAAGTTGCTATTCGCCAGGATCTGGATAAGATCATAGGCTTTATGGGGAAATTGTCTGAGATTCCTACAGATGATGTGGAACCTTTGATCTTCATGAGTGACGAAGTCAATGTATTGCGTGACGACGAACCGGAAGTAACGCTTACTCAAGCTGAAGCATTGAAAAACGCTCCGAAGAAAGATTCCGATTATTTCCGTATTCCGAAGGTCCTGGATAAGTAGAATTCTTAACCCTGACGAACAGTTCCAGTTGTCAGGATTTTAAATAAAGACTAAAGTAGATTTGAAATCACTTTGGTTTTAAAAAGACTACTTCCATTGACGCTACGGTCAAGGCTTTCAGCGCTCTTTCGAGCTTCGAATGTGAAACCTACTTCGCTCTTTCGAGCTTCGTAGGTTGAATGTAAACACTGCTTCACTAAAGTTTCGCAGTGTGAAAGGTGGGGTATCTAAGCTATATCCATGCTTTACCCATACTTAACAGTGGAAGTATCCGTACATAACCTATGTGGGATCTATAAGGAATCTCCCGTAATTTGTTTGTGGCATTTCATGCATAGATTCGCTGTCGGGATTCCATCCGTTTTTCCATCATTTGCAGAATTATGACAATACTTGCAATCAACCTGTGCATGCGCATCATGTGAAAAATCAATTTTGTGATCTGGTTTATGAGGCGTTTCTTTTTCTAACGGTAAAATTTTTGGATCTGGATTGGTACATCGATTCACCGATAAACTGATGATTGCCAAAAAGAACAGAAATAGAAGCGCGGATTGTTGGATGTGTTTCATTGAAACTAATTAGTTAAATTCAGGAATAGGAAACGTAGTTAATTAACTTCTTCTTGTTTTTCGTCTTACTTCATTATCAGCAATAACTGCATTTTCCGGAGGTGAAGATTTCTTTTCCGGATGTCCTGGAGTTTCAGGATTGTTTTTTGGGAGTTGTGCGATTCCTGTTTTAGGAACGGCGTTCTTTTCAGGTTGATAGGAAAGCATAGGAAGACGGATTTTCGGTTCCGGAAAGTCTTGTGGCTTATACACTATTGAAATATCACCCATTACAAATCCAATAGTAGTAATCAACTTAGGATCACAACTCAATTTTCTTGTATCTGTTTTACCTTCGAAAGGCTCTATTATTGCAGAATCAACAGTAACTTCCAGAGTGGAATCCGGTTCAGAAACAGGTACAGAATCAAGCTGCTCCATTTTAACCGGTATGGAATCCGTTTGTGCAAATACGAAATCAGCACCCAGGAAATCGGGTCCGAAACAAACTAAAAGCACGACTAAAAACTTTTGCCAGAATGGAATATCGGAGACAAGAATGTTCCGGTCAATCTCAATACGAATGCGCTCCACCTGATGAGCGTGGAAGCGGCCACACAATTTTTCTCCTTGTTTGTCTTTCAGGAAGGATCTGATCTCATTATCCGACTTTGAAGTGAAATCGATCACGCTCTTTTGACAGGATTGGCAAAAACGTCCGATAGTATCGACCTGCATGGAATTCCAGTTTTCGGAACAAGGATTGGTAAGGACAATTTTGGCTTGATTTGGTGTCATGAGCAGATTAAGTTTCCTGTTTCAGTTGTTTGTAAGACGCGAAAAATGTAAAAGATTGCCCTGGTGAAAAGAATTTTAAAACGCCCAGCCAACGCTTATCCCTGCATAGGGCTGAAATCTAATTTCGGCCTCGCCGCCTCTGAATACAAAGAGGTCCTTATTTGGAGTGTATTCTACATGAGGCATTCGTGCAACGAATAAGTCTGCCCCCAGGAAAAGATGTTGATTGATTTGTTGGCGGAAGTTGTATCTGACATAATAGCCTCCTCTGCTGAACTTGTAATCCTTAGGAGCTCTTTGGTTAGGATTTTCGCCGGGAATCTTCACATAACCCTGTAAATCATAATTCAAACCGTAATAAGCTCCTGCGGAGAATGTATGTTGTCTTTTGAGTTTGATATTGTTCGGATCGGTAATATTGTTCTCTCGAAGTATAAAGGAAAATCCGAGGGAAGCCGAAAGCCGGTTAATGCTGTTAATTACCTTGTAATTGCCGTGATCGTCCAGATCGTAAGAATAAAAGTCGGTTCTTACAGCTGCATATTTGTAATAGGTCAAACCCAAATCCAATTGCAATAGTTTATGGATCCAGTTTGGCTGCGCTTCTTCTGTTGGATCGGCAATCGGTTTTTGTGTGTTTATCAATGTGACTCCAAGCGCAATATCCGATAAAGAGTTCTTCCTGTTCACGTTCGGAGAGGTTTTTTCTCCTACGGAAAAAATATCGTATAGTCCCTGGTTATGCCTGGCGGTAATTGAAAGGTATTTATTGAATTGATAACTTATTTTCCCTTGAATGTTATACGAAATAGTCGAATTTAAACTTCCGTTTACCGGTGAGATTTCCAGTACGAGCTTATCACCGTTTTGTTGCCCGAATGAGAACATCGAAACCAGGCAGAATGAAATTATTTGAAACCGGATTTTCATTTTTACACTTATTTGAATGTATAGCCCAAACTTACGCCGAACCATGGAAATGCTTTGTATCCCAGGTTCATGAAATTCTGAAAGAAGGAATTTGAGGTCATGAGATTTCCGTTCCGGACATTGAAATTGGTATTGACCAATGCAACATGCGGTGTCAGCGTAGCTCTGAAGAACAAACCACTTTTATAGGGTTGAAAACGGTAGCCGATTTTCGGAGTGAAATACGTGTACATGTTCGATAATCTTTTTTGAGGTGATTCCAAACTGTAATCTTCCCCGACTTGAGTTGTTAATCCGACACCCAATTCCAAAAAGCTCCGTTTGGTACCAAATAACCAGTTATAAGAAACAGGTACTCCGAAATAGGCACCGTCGCCAAATCCAAATGATCTTGGAACAGCTATTATTCCAACAGTTAATGAACGTTTCCACTTTTTATCTGAATTGAAAAGCAGATCATAATTAAGCGATCCGGAAAAACCCTGCCCAAAAAGTTCAGCATACACGGTGTGTTTGTTTTTGATAGGAGGAGTTTCACTTTCCTGGCTGAATATTGGTGTTATGAATGCCAGGTGAAGGATCATTAAGATTGTTTTTTTCATGCATTGGTTTATTTGGTGGTGGGTATACTAACCGTCATTGATTCAATTGACGGATTAACTAACGCTATTTAGCTTCGAAGAAATAAATAATCTGAGATTTAATCTCATTAAATGACCATCTCCAGCCGGCGGTTGAAAATTTTGCTCTTTCAGATGAGCAGAGATTCAAAAAAAACCGATCTGCTTAACACAAACCGGTTTTCTCTTTAAGAACGGATCGCCTTGATTCCGGGCAACTCAATTCCTTCCAAATATTCTAACATTGCTCCACCACCGGTAGAGACATAACTTACTTTATCTGCCAATCCGAACTGGTTGATGGCTGCAACGGAATCTCCGCCGCCAATTAATGAGAAAGCACCTTTTTCGGTTGCACGGACAATCGCCTTTGCTACTTCTGCTGTTCCTTTCTGGAAATTGCTCATTTCAAAAACTCCCATCGGGCCGTTCCAAAGGATCAATTTTGAATCTTCAATGATTTCCGCGCATGCCTTAATGGAATCCGGACCAACATCCAATCCCATCCATCCGCTTGGGATTTCTCCTATCGGAACCAGTTGTGTGCTTGCGTTATTATCAAATTTATCCGCAACGATGGTATCACTTGGGATGTATAAATTAACTCCTTTTGCTTTCGCTTTTTCAATGATATCGTTCGCAACCGCTAAGAAATCATCTTCAACAAGAGAACTTCCGACTGATCCGCCCTGAGCTTTTATGAAGGTATAAGCCATTCCTCCGCCTACGATCAGGTTGTCTACTTTTTCAAGCAGTCGTTCGATAATGGTGATTTTTGATGAAACTTTTGCACCCCCAACAATTGCTGTCAATGGCTTGTCTTCACTGTTCAGTACGCGGTCAACACTTTTGATTTCGGCTTCCAATAACAAACCGAACATTTTATCATGCGGAAAGTAATTAGCGACAACCGTTGTTGAAGCGTGTGCCCGGTGAGCTGTCCCGAAGGCATCATTCACATAGCAATCGCCGTGTTTTGCCAGGTCCGCAGCGAAAGCTTCAGTTCCGGAAGTTTCCTGTTTGTAAAAGCGAACGTTTTCAAGCAAGAGAACTTCTCCGGGTTTCAAAGCTTTACTCATTTCAAGTGCAGCCGAACCAATACAATCAGAAGAGAATTTAATGCTTTTTCCAAGTAACTCTTCGATGCGGTGTTTAATATGACGCAGGGAAAATTTATCTTCCGGGCCTTCTTTCGGTCTTCCCAGATGTGACATAAGCACTACGCTTCCACCGTTTTCAAGAATATGCTTGATTGTTGGAAGGGCTGCGCGAATGCGGGTATCATCTGTTACTTCCAAGGTTTCTTTATTCAAGGGAACATTGAAATCCACACGCACCAATGCGCGTTTGTTCTGAAAATCGTAAGTTGCTATTGCTGCCATTAACGGAATCTTAATTTTTGGGCAAAGTTAGGGTAAAGATCGGAAACAGCAAATTAGTTATTACTTCCTCACTGTCGTTTACCTGGGACATATGCTTAATAATAGTCTTTACCAGCCGGAGTTGGTTTTGACTTAATTTTTTACCACAAATGCGCAGATAAAAGCTCGCCTACCGGTCTCGCTGAACCACTCAATATCCCTTCACTTTTTCGAAATTTAATGATTGGGGGTTCTTTTATGTATGTTGAAATATTTTAATGCGATATTTTCGATTTGCTCATTCATACATTTATGTCGTTTTATTGTAGATAGTTTAATTAAACAAAAACCACATTCCCATCAATCCTAAAGGCAGTTCCCACATGAATTCCAGCCGTAATTGATAACCGACTTTAAAGGAAATCAAATGACCAACTGCTCCGCAAAAGAGAATGAACAGCAATAGCCAGTGAAAGCCCAATACACTTGTTTGGAGCATTAGTGCGGCGACTAAGAGATTGAAACCAACATATTTTGCTCTCTGAACACCGATCAATTGCGGGATCGTTAATAAGGATTTCGGATCGTGAGAAACATCCCGGCTGTCGAATGGGATGATTTGAGCAAAGGTAGCGATGAAGACAAGTACGGGGATTCGCCAGTCGACCAGGTGCAGGGACTCTTCGGATGCAAAGGGAGTCAGGACAATAAGTGCCCAGCTGATTGAGATCAAACTGTTTTTAGCTAAGGGAATATTCCGAATGCCGTTTCCAATAAACCGAAGCGGAAGTGCATAAAGAGAAACAATTACTGCATTGATTCCGATCAGCGCGACTGCTTCTTTCGTGAATGGGATATAAAGCATGCTGATCAGGCAGGCAACGAAGTTTACAATAAACCAGGCGATTTGAAAGGGATAGGTGTTTTGCATCCAAAGCAATCTCCGATTGGACCGGACGGTATGATTTAACTGGCGTAGACGGAACAAACGATGGAGTTGATAGGCGCTCACAGTTCCGGTGAAACTCCAGACAGCAAATACTTCCATATGACCGAGCCGGAAATAAGTTCCAATACCGTAAACCAAACTTGTTACGCACAAAGCAACCCAGCTGTTTGTATAAATCAATATGCTGAGAAGGGGTCTCATGCTATTTTAGGATTTCATTCAAGACTTTTTCGACCGGGATTTGAGAAATGCAATCACACTCTTTTTTTGCCTTGCATTTAGGACATTCCGGATCAAAAACCAGGGTAGAGGAGAGGTTTCCCAGGGGACGCCATCTTCCCGGATGAATCGGGATTCTGGGAGAGAATAATCCCACAGCCTTTCTATTGAGAAAACCTGCAATATGAAGTGGTCCGGTACTACATGCTACCAAGCCGGAAGCATTTTTAATGAGCCAAATTAACTGGTCAATAGTTAATTTTCCGGTGGAATCGTGACACTTAGGGTCATTAGGGATTTGATCCCGAAATGATTTTCCTTCCTGTTCCGTACCTGTAAAAACAACCTCGTATCCTTTTACGATTAACTCTTTAGCAAGTTCAACATACTTATCAACAGGCCATTCCCTGGCACTTCCCTGTGATTTGGGATGAAGCACCACATACTTTTTAGCTGAAAGCGATTGCAGTTCGTCCGGGAGTTCGTGTTTTTCGCTAACAAATGCAGCGGTATATGCATTGATTTGTTCAAACGAAGGAATCTCTGAAAGTCCAAAGGGGCGAAGCAATTCAAAGTTTAATTGAGATTCGTGAAGCGGGGATTTTTTCCGGGTAAAATTGGGGCGTACGTTGCAGGTATTCAAATGAAAAAGCCGGTGAGATGTTCCGATTCTTGTCGGGACTTTTGCTTTCTTGAACAGTTTTGCCAATTCTTTTTTTGGAAAAACATGAACCACCACGTCAATTCCCAAACTTTCTATGGCATCTGCCTGTTCACTTTTAGACAAGGTGAATAAATCATCCACCTTAACAATATCGTCTACCGCAGTATAATATTTTACAATTGGGGCTGTGTAATTCTTACAGAAGAAAGTAATGCGGCAGGCAGGAAATTTTTCTTTGAGCCAGGCTGTCACCGGAAGTGTTAAAAGCACGTCACCAATACTGTCAACGCGACTGATTGCAATGTGTTTTCCGTTCCAATTTTTACTTTCCTTCACGATTCAGTCGTCTTAGTTCTTTATATTTTAGGATATTGGATTGGGCGCTTATCTGAGCAATTTTAAATCCTTTCCAGCCATCCAGAAACCCTAATTTAATAAAATACATGGCAATAAAGCGTCCTAGAGCACTAATTGTGGGCTTCAGCGGTCCTGCTTTCTTCCCTTTCGCATGAAATTTTTTAGCAGTTAAGAGCGAGTATTTGTCGGCCCGAGCCCGGTGATCTTCATAAGAATAGTAAGAATAATGTTCCAAAACTCCTTTTAACAGGGTCACTTCGGAAGAAGGATGTACCAATTCTTCGTGAACATATTCTCCGGCCCAATAGGAACCTTCTTTTGGAAACAAGCGGGGTTTGATATCCGGATACCATCCGCTGTGCCGAATCCATTTTCCCATGTAATTGGTTAAACGATTGACGGAATAAGTTCCCGAAAATCCTTTTTCTTTTTCTGATTTGATTTCGTTATAAAGCTCTTCACTCAAAGCTTCATCTGCATCAAGGGAAAGAATATAGTCGGAAGAAACGAGGCTGTTTAAATAGTTTTTGCTTGCGGAATAACCTTCCCAGGCCCTTTGTTCGAAACGAACGGGATATTTCGCGCAAATCCCAGCTGTCTTATCGGTAGAAAATGCATCGAGCACAATAATCTCATCAGCCAGGTCCCGAACGGATTTTAAACAGCGCTCAATGTTTCGCTCTTCGTTTAAAGTGATTATGACAACTGCAAGCGAGCTCATGATGACTTATTTTACACGTAATCGTTGTCCTACTCGGATTCGGCTCGGAGAAACTCCCGGATTCAGTCGCGACAGCTGATTCATGGTTAAACCATGTCTTGAGGCAATTTTAGAAAAAGTGTCCCCACTTCGGATCGAATAGTATTTTTTTGCAACTGCAGGAGTTGGAACGGGTGGAACGGGAGTTTTATTTGTAGCGTTGTGAATGCTGTCTTCCACGGCTTCCTTGTAGTCTTCGTTTTCAACGGTCGTACTGACCTTGGTTTGAATTTTCAGTAATTGATTTACTGTAATCCGGGCCGTAGTCAGATCATTCCAATCCATTAATTCCTGGATAGCGACGTTGTACTGAGCTGCGATACTTCCGAGACTTTCCCCTGCTTTCACTTTGTGATAGGTATAATTGATCGTTGTAATGACTTTCGTTTTCGGAACATCAATCTTGTCGACCGGGTTTGAAACTACCAAGCGATCATTTTTCGGATCAACCGCTACATCTGTTGGCAGGAGATTTTTGTACCCTCCCGAGCCATAAATACGTTGTTCCAAAGCATAAAGCGAATCCTCCAAACTAACCAGCAAACCAATTTTTTGCAATGGACCGGTAACACATTGCTGCGGAAAGGTTGGCGGAATATAAGAAGTTTTATATACCGGGTTCAAAGTCTGAATGTCTTCAACCGACCATGAAACCAATTTTTCTATGGTCTGCATATGAATTCCACGATTCAGGCAAAGTGTATCCAGTTGATAAAAATGAATTTTCGGTTCTGCAGGAAGCAAATTGTGCTCCGCGTGATAGGTCATCAAATAAGTTGCAGCGATGAAATTGGGCACATAGCCTTGTGTTTCCCGCGGTAAATAGGGTCTTACTTCCCAGTAAGTTCTTTTTCCCCCGGAACGGCGGATCGCTTTGTTGACATTTCCCGGTCCGGCATTGTACGCCGCCAAAGCCAGGTTCCAATCCCCGTAAATGTCGTATAGTTTTTTCAGGTAACGACAAGCAGCATCGGTTGCTTTCACAGGATCCATGCGCTCGTCCATGTATGAATTCTCTTTCAGACCGTATTGCTTTCCGGTGGCATACATAAACTGCCATAAACCAAGTGCTCCGGCACGGGACTTAACCTGTGGTCTCAATCCGCTTTCAATGACCGAAAGGTATTTCAGTTCGAGCGGGAGTCCGTATTCGGCAAGTTTTTCTTCGTACAGGTCAAAGTACAAGCGACCACGTCCGAGAGCCACCCGAACAAAATTCCGGCGATTCTGAGCAAAAAATTTGATGGTTGTAAGCGATACGTTGTTGCAATCAAATCCAAACGTGGAAACTTCATTGAGTTTTGCCAGTCGTTTGCAATAGTCTTCATCCGAAAATAAAGGAACTGTTCCTGCCTCGTATTCCAGGGCATCTACAATCGAATCGTAATTTGAGCCTTTTGCGAGATCATCGTAATAGAGATTCAGGCTTTGGTCAACTATTCGGATAAATACTTCCCCGGTTACGGTATCTTTAACCGGTGGTTTTGGTCTGCGTTGCGCAAATAAATCAGATGAATTCAGCAACGTGATAAAAAGCAAAAGAAGTACTAATCCGAATCGTTTCATAGGCAAATGGGGTGTTTAATTGTTCATGATCTGGTTAGTCAATGAGAAAATAGCTTCTTCATTGAAATCATCAGCCATAATTTGCAAACTCATAGGCAATCCGTTGCTGTGTGTTCCATGTGGAATTGCAATCGCGGGATTTCCGGTTAAGTTCGCATGTACCGTAAAAATATCTTGTAAATACATCTGGATCGGGTCATTGATTGATCCGAACTCAAATGCAGTGGATGGCGTTGTGGGTAAAATCAACAGATCAAACTGACTGAAGATCTCCTTGGTTTTGTTTTTCAACACACGTCTGACCTTCATTCCTTTTGTATAGTAAGCATCGTAATACCCATGAGATAAGACGAATGTACCGGCCATGATGCGTCTCTTAACCTCTACTCCAAATCCTTCGGAACGGGAAAGTGTATATGTCTGTTCAACTCCTTTTGCTTTCGGAGACTGATAACCGTAATGAACTCCGTCGAAACGCGAAAGATTGGACGATGCCTCGGCAGTCGTTAAGACGTAATATGTCGGGACTAAATATTCCAAATAAGGGAAGCTGACTCCTTCAACTGTATGACCCAAAGCACGCAGATCCGAAATGGTTTTTTCCATCATTTCACGCACTTCGCTGTCAATGTTTTCGTTCTCAAGTGCTTCTTTCAAATAAGCAATTTTCTTTTTCCCTATTTCAGGAATTTCCGTAGAAAAGCCAAGTGGTTTTGAAGAACTGGTTGCGTCCAGAGGGTCTTTTCCAGCCATGACTTCCATCACAAGTACGGTGTCTTCCAAATTGTTTGCAAAAGGACCGATCTGATCAAACGAAGATGCATAAGCAATCAGGCCGTAACGGCTAACTCTTCCGTAAGTTGGCTTAAACCCGAATGTTCCTGTGAAAGAAGCCGGTTGCCTGATCGAACCTCCGGTATCTGAACCCAAAGCAACGGTGCACATTCCTGCAGAAACAGAAACGGCGGAACCTCCTGAAGAACCTCCCGGTACATGTGTTGGTCGCAGGTTGTTTTTAACCGGACCATAGGCAGAAGTTTCGTTCGAACTTCCCATCGCAAATTCATCGCAGTTTAAGCGGCCGATGATAACTGCGTCTTCAGCTAGAAGCCGTTCAACAACAGTTGCGGAGTAGAGCGATTCAAAACCGCCGAGGATTTTTGACCCGGCGCTTACTGAGTGACCCTTATAGCAAATGTTATCCTTTAACCCGATAACCATTCCGGCCAATCTACCTGCTTTCCCTGAAGTTAGTTTTTGATCTACCAAACGAGCCTGATCCAAAGCGCTTTCTGTAAATACTTCCAGAAAGGCGTTCAGATCTTTATTCTTTTCAATTTGCTCTAAGTAAGAATGCACGATATTCTCCACAGATTTCCCTGCGGAGAGTGCAACTTTAACTTCCGAAAATGTTTTATACATGTAGAATGGATTGTCTTAATCTATTTTTTCTCTTCTGTAGTTGTTGGAGCAGAAGCACCCTCTTCGCCTTTACTAGCGTCCTTGAATTCTCTGATCCCTTTTCCAAGACCTTTCATTAATTCAGGAATTTTTTTACCTCCGAATAACAAAAGAACTACAGCTAGGATTAAAATAATTTCTGTTGCACCTAATTTCATAACATACTAATTTGTTGCAAAATTAAGGAAATATCAGATAAGTTTAGTGTTAAAAAATATGTCTGAGCGGGTTTTCGTCGAAAATTCCGGAGTTTTTGAGAAAATTACCGAGTGCTATTCTTTTGTATAGATCAACTTTTTTCCCGTAAACAGGCTTGCTTCCAAACGTTCCCACTGCTCAAAAGTGGGTGCAAGGATTGCTACTTCCGAACCGTAACGTGTAATTGTGTTGACCTGCAAAAGGGATTGAAACAAGGGTTGATAGTTCAATTCACTGTGTACGATCGTCATTTTCCCTCCTGCGAAAGTCACAATACTGGGCTCGAAATACATGCCTTCATGGAAATTGATGACGTATTTGTTTGAGTTGATTTTAACAAAGGTATTGAGTGAACCTTCACCTGCTATCAGAAGTTTTGATTCGACTCCATAGTAATAGTTTTCACCCTCCAAAACGCATGGCAGCGAATCATTGGCTTTGATTCCGAATATGTAATTTCCTCTTACCTGTAATTTGGAAGATTCGCGAACCTGTTCCCTGGTGATGCTGGCAATGGCAAAGGTGACAATTGAAATGCCTTTTTCATCGATCACATAAGTCACTTGCGAATCGCTACTTTTGTATTTTCCAAAGTGAATTTTATCAGTAGATAACTGTGAACTGCTTCCATAAGGAAGCGGATCAGAGAACTGGACGGTTTTTTGGGAAAAACTCAAAAATTGTACAAGCAGACTAAAAACAAGAAGAACTTTTTTCATAACTTATATTAGAAAACGGAAATTTATGCAAAAACACTGGTTTATCAAACAAAGACCTGCTTCTGACAAAATTCAAGCCACGGTTGATGACTTAAAAGTGAGTCCGATCATGGCTTCTTTACTAACTCAAAGAAATCTTACAACTCTGCCGGACATTCGTTCATTTTTCACTCCTGATTTAAGTGATCTGCACGATCCTTTTCTGATGTTACACATGTCTGAAGCGGTCCAGAGATTGGAAGCGGCGCTTGAGAATGGTGAGCGGATTATGATCTTCGGAGATTATGATGTGGACGGAACAACTGCCGTGGCTTTGGTCTACAGCGTCCTGAAGGATTTTGCCCCGGTTGAATTTTACATCCCTGACCGTTATGAAGAAGGTTACGGATTGTCTTACAACGGAATTAATACAGCATTGGAAAAAGGATGCAAATTATTGATCGCTTTGGATTGCGGGATCAAGGAAGTTGAAAAGGTAAAATACGCGAACGAAAAAGGATTGGACATCATTATTTGTGACCATCATACCCCGGGTTCCGTAATTCCGGATTGTATTGTTTTGGATCCAAAACAAGAGGGATGTGAGTATCCATTCAAAGAACTGTGCGGCTGTGGTGTCGGATTTAAATTACTTCAGGCATGGTTCTCAAAAAATGATAAAGCACCTGACCGGCTTTATGAATACCTGGATCTGGTGGCGATTGCCATTGGTGCGGACATTGTTTCGGTTACCGGAGAAAACAGGATTTTATGTAAACACGGTCTTCAGTATTTGAATAGTAATCCCCGTGCAGGAATTTTAGCACTTGTTGAACAGGCACAACGCTCATTCCCATTGGATTTGTCCAACGTGGTTTTTACCATTGCCCCACGAATCAATGCCGCAGGCCGTTTAAAAAGCGGTTCGAGGGCTGTTGAGCTGTTGCTGGCCGAATCGAAGGAAGAGGCAAAAAAGATTGCATTGGAAATTGATGAATACAATTCCGAAAGACGCATATTGGATGCACAAACAACGCTGGAAGCTTTGGATTTGATTGCTCAAGATGATCTTTTTATCAGTCGGAAATCGACGGTGGTTTTTCAATCCGGTTGGCATAAAGGTGTTGTGGGTATCGTTGCTTCGCGCTTAATCGAACATCATTACAGACCTACCATTGTTTTAACCGAAAATAAAGGAGAGGCAACCGGTTCGGCACGCTCGGTCTCGGGATTTAATGTATACGAGGCGATTACTTCGTGTGAGCATTTACTTACTCAATACGGCGGACATCAGCATGCAGCCGGCCTGTCTTTGCCCCTGGAAAATATTTCTTTGTTCAGAGAACATTTTGATGCCTACGTTCAGAAGAACATTCAAGCGATTGATGAAGTAGAAGAATTGGTTATTGACCTGGAAATTGCCGCTTCAAATTTGTTCCTGGCCGGAGAATCGGTGCTTCAGGTCCCGCGGATTTACCGTATGTTGGAGCAGATGGAGCCATTTGGCCCGGGAAATGACAAACCGGTCTTTTGTATTCGAAATGCATATGCCAGTAAACAGCGCATTTTAAAGGAAGCACATTTGAAGTTTGATTTGGTGGATCCTGTTTCAGGAATAGAACTTTCTGCCATCGGATTCAATATGGCGGATAAAGCCGATCTGATTGCCGCCGGCTGCGCATTTGATTGTGCTTTTACGCTTGAAACAAATACTTGGCAAAACCGAACGACCCTGCAAATTCAGGTGAGGGATATTCGGGAAACCTTATAAAACAAGTTGGGGCGCGATTAATCGCGCCCCAACTTGTTTATGAAATATTACAAGGGAATATTCCCGTGTTTTTTCTTTGGTAATGTTTCGGATTTTTTCTCCAGTGATTTGAAAGCAGCAATTAAGGTGCTTCTGGTTTCTTCCGGTAAAATAACCGCATCTACGAAACCTCTTTCAGCTGCACGATAAGGATTGGCGAACATCTCTGCGTATTCCGCTTCTTTTTCTTTCCATTTTGCTTCCTTGTCTTCAGCAGCAGCAATTTCAGCTTTGAAGATAATTTCCGCAGCTCCTTTAGCTCCCATTACAGCAATTTCCGCAGTTGGCCACGCATAATTTAAATCTGCACCAATGTTTTTGGAGTTCATTACATCAAATGCACCACCATAAGCTTTGCGGGTAATTACGGTAATTCTTGGAACGGTAGCTTCGGAAAAAGCATAAAGCAATTTTGCTCCATGCGTGATGATTCCGCGCCATTCCTGGTCTGTCCCCGGAAGGAAGCCCGGTACATCTTCCAATACTAAAAGAGGAATATTGAATGAATCACAGAAACGAACAAAGCGTGCACCTTTTCTGGAAGAATCAATATCCAAAACCCCGGCCATTGAAGCAGGCTGATTTGCAATTATTCCAACGGATCTTCCGTCTAAGCGTGCAAAACCAACAACAATGTTAGGTGCGAATTCAGCCTGTACTTCGCGGAATGTGTCGTCATCGATCAGACAATCAATGATTTCGCGTATATCATACGGCAAGTTTGAATTATCCGGAATGATATGCTGAATGCGGTTCATTTTTTCTTTAGCGAATAAAGCTGTTCCGTATTGGGGAGCCAGTTCCATGGCATTTTGCGGCATGTATGTAAGCAAGTCGCGTACTTTTCGCAAGCATTCAACATCATTTGCAGCCGTAAAATGGGTAACACCTGATTTTTCAGCATGTGCTTTCGCTCCACCCAGATCTTCCGAACTAACTTCTTCGTGTGTTACTGTTTTCACGACGTTCGGTCCGGTTACAAACATGTATGAAGTATCTTCAACCATAAAGACAAAATCTGTCAATGCAGGAGAATAAACCGCACCACCGGCGCAAGGCCCCATGATCACTGAGATTTGAGGAATTGCTCCTGAAGCCCGTGTATTGCGGTAGAAAATATCTGCGTAACCTGCTAAGGAAACGACTCCTTCCTGGATTCTGGCACCTCCCGAATCATTTAAACCGATAACCGGCGCACCATTTTTCATGGCAAGATCCAAAACCTTGCAGATTTTTTGAGCATGTGTTTCTGAAAGGGAACCTCCAAGAACAGTGAAATCCTGGGAGAAGGCATAAACAACTCTTCCGTGAATTGTACCGAAACCGGTGATCACACCATCGCCCGGGCTCTTTGTTTTGTCCAGTCCGAATGAAGTAGCACGATGCTCCACAAACATTCCGATTTCCTGGAATGAGCCTTCATCCATCAGCAAAATAATTCGTTCCCGTGCGCTTAGTTTCCCCTGAGCATGTTGTTTGTCAATTCTTGCTTGTCCGCCCCCTAATTGAGCGGCATCGCGTTTTTGAATTAATTCAGCATTCTTTTCTTTCATGAAAAAAGGTTTGTGGGGACCAAAGATACACTTTCATGTTAAAGTGAGAAGTCAAAAGGTAAAAGTTAGAAAAGAGCGTTAATTTTTTCATTTCTTAATTAAGTTACTAAAAAACATGATCTATGAAACCTATAAACATGATTTTAACTTCTCCTTTCTCCCTTTTAATTTTTTACTTTCTAATAAAGTAGTAACTTGTCTGGAAACACTATTTTATGAGATCCATTACATTTTTGGTGTTAGCATTTTTGCTAATGACAGTTCCGGCATGCAAGAAGGACAGTGATCGGCGAATTAAAAAATTTCACCGGCAGGAAGTTGGTCATTCTGCTCGTGATATCCTTTCGGACAAGGACTACAAATCCATTTCGGTTGAGATCATTTTCATGAGTGGTTTCAGACCTACCGATCAGGCGATTGAAAATTTAAAGCAGCTTATCACAAGCACTTGCAATAAACCCGATGGAATCCGTTTGGTTTTTAAGGAAATTACCGCCCAGGGAAAAACTTCCTATTCCATTGATGATGTAAAAACGCTCGAGAATAACCATCGGGAAGAATTTACATACAAGAAAGATCTGGCCGTTTGTTTTCTCTTTTTGGATGGACCTTCCAATGAGAACCAGGGTTCAAGTATGGTATTGGGTCATGCGTATTACAATACTTCCATGGTAATTTATGAAAAGTCATTACAGGATAATTCGGGAGGATTCGGCGAACCGGAACTGTATAAACTCGAAACTACAGTTATGAATCATGAATTCGGTCATATTTTGGGATTGGTAAATTTGGGATCTGCCATGTATAATCTTCACCAGGATGCAGCGCATGGTTCTCATTGTGACAATTCAAATTGCCTGATGCATTGGGAAGTTGAGACAGGAAGTATCTTTTCAAACCTGGTTGGGAATTCACCCATTCCGGTATTTGATCAGAATTGTTTGCGGGACTTACATGAGAATGGAGGGAAATAGTAAATCTTTGGCCATAGGGATCAAAATGTAAAAAGAAGTTAATTCTGTCGGCCCTCCGACTTAATGGCTTCTTATTTTATATCGGTTTTCGTAATTTGATTGTCAATCCATTTTTGATTCACTATGAAAAACGGAAACAAGATCCTGGCAATTCTTCTGATTCCTGCAATTTTTTTACAATCATGTATTGTCTCAGCTCCTAAATATACCCATGTGGAACAGGTCATGCAGCTAAAGCCCGGCATGAGTTTGGATACCGTGAATCAGAGACTTGGAATACAACCTTACGACATTGATATTTACGATTCTACGGGTTACAGATCATTTGTTTACAAATACCGCACTACTGACCGGAAAACAATACCTTTTATGTTGAAGGAGACGAATGGAAAGAAAAAGATCGGCAAATATATGGACCTGGTTGCCTATTATGATTCAACGGATATCGCATATAGGTTTGAGTCCAGGCCTACCGATTCGAAAGTTGACCAAAAGAAATTCAATATAAATGCCGTGGTGACGATCGTTACCGTGATTGTCCCGGCTTTACTGGTTTATTTAGGGATTCAGAACACGAAGTAAGTTAAATGCAAAGCAGCTGATTCTTCACTTCCCCGTATAAGTTTTATGATCTTAGTTGGTTTTTTCCTTGTTTCGGGATGCTGTAAACATGATTTTCGTCATATTTTGCGAGCCCGTTTTTCCGCTATCCCTTTGTTCTTATGGGTTTCCAATTGTTTATATCGATTCTAAATTAAATGAGCTGACAGTTTTCTGACAATTAAAAGCTTCTTCTTTCCCAATTTTGCAAGCACAATAAACTAGAAAGACCATTCGTGATTAAGCAACTGCATACAATCGCATTTACGCATCGAAATTTGGAAGTCTCCAAAATTGGAGCTTTGCATATCGAACAGGATTCTGTTCAATCACGCTTCCAATCCGTTAAGGAACGTCTGCATATTGATGAAATTATGTTTTTGTCGACCTGCAACCGCGTAGAATACTTTTTAGTTACGAATGAAATCGTTTCTCCCGAGTTTCTTTTTGACTTCTTTTCCTCCCTTTATCCTGAATTTAATGAGGAGAAAGTAAACTTCTTTGCTTCCAAAGCAGTTGTTTACGGAAAAATGGAGTCGGTAAATCATGCTTTGAGAGTAGCGGCATCAATTGATTCATTGGTTATCGGTGAAAGGGAAATTATTACCCAGGTTCGACAAGCCTATGAGCAATCTCGTGATTTGGGACTTTCCGGTGATGCCCTGCGTATTTTATTTCGTCATACGATCGAAACGGCAAAACGCGTTTATACCGAAACGAAGATCTCGATGAAACCGGTTTCGGTTGTTTCCATTGCTTACCAACGACTGGTGGGGATGGATGCTCCGAAGGATGCACGTGTTTTAGCTATTGGTGCCGGTGTTACAAACACTGCTATGCTGCGTTTCTTAAAGAAACACGGTATGAACAATTTTGTGATCTTCAACAGAACACTTGAGAAAGCGGAATTGCTGGCAGAAGAATTGGGGGGGAAAGCATACCCCTTAAGCGAATTGGAAAATTATACCGAAGGCTTTGATATTTTGGTTTCCTGTACGGGTTCCGAAGACGTGATAGTAGACGAAAAAGTGTACTCAATCTTGTTGAATGGCGAAACAAATCCTAAGATTACAGTTGATCTTGCATTGCCAAGTGATATTTCTTCTGAAGTTCATGCCAATTACCCGACAAGATCCATTTCAATAGAAGTTCTTCAGCAAATCTCAGACAGTCATTTGAAAGAACGCTCCCAGGAAGTAATTCATGTAGAGCAGATTTTAGAAGAGGCAAATAATGAATTTCGCAACATTGCAAAGATGCGTGCAATAGAAGTTGCTATGAGACCTGTTCCCCAAATGGTTAAGGATATTCGTGCAACTGCTTTCAATGAGATCTTTAAGAATGAACTGGATCAGTTAGATCCTTCTTCGATGGAGATCCTGGAAAAAGTGGTTGGTTACATGGAGAAAAAATACATGAGCATGCCAATGATTATGGCAAAAGAAATCATGTTTAAATCGTAATTTTACTTCATGAGAAAAATTCGTATCGGTTCGCGCGGAAGTGATTTAGCACTTTGGCAAGCCAATCATGTGAAAAATCAGCTGGAAGCACTTGGTGCTGAAGTAACAATCACCATTATAAAAACACAGGGAGATGAAATTCAACACCTGAGTTTTGATAAATTGGAAGGAAAAGGATTTTTCACCAAGGAGATCGAACAAGCTTTACTCCAGGAAACCATTGATCTGGCAGTACATTCTCATAAAGATTTGGAAACAAATCCGCCGGAAGGATTAATTATTGCAGCAGTCTCGGAAAGAGAAAATCCTGCAGATGTATTGCTGATACACCCGAAAGCCTTTGATGAAACAGCCTTTTGGAGTTTAAAACAAGAAGCTGTGGTGGGAACCTCCTCAGCAAGAAGAAAATCACAATTGGTCGGATACCGTCCGGATGTAAAAATCAAAGATTTAAGGGGAAATGTTCCGACACGGCTTCAAAAATTGGTGGATGGTGAATACGATGCCATTTTACTAGCCAAAGCCGGGTTGGACCGCCTGAAATTAGATCTGAAAGGGATGCACGAAATCGTTTTGGATCCCGAACAATTTATTCCGGCTCCTGCGCAAGGTGTTTTGGCTCTGCAGATCAGGGAAAGCGACCACGATTTGTATAATTTCATGCAAGCCATGAATCACGAGGATATTCAATCTCAAATCGCTTTGGAAAGAACGGTGCTGAATCGTTTACAGGGAGGTTGTCAGCTTCCGCTTGGAGCTTATTGCCCGGAGGAGGGCAGATTACTGGTATCATTTGCACACGATTGGGAACAGGGAGCTCAATGGTTTGAATTTGAAGGACCGCACGATTTGGACATGGTTGATGTAGTTTTAGAAGCTTTACTAGCCGAAGAAGATGAAGATCAGGAGTATATTTCTTAGTTCGAATAGTGATTCATCTCTTCCAATCGTTGATTTTTGCAATAAAAACGGAATTCTCTTAGCCCGAAGATCATTTATTTCCTTTCAACAAGTTCCTTTTGAAGTTCCCGGTGAATGGGAAGTCATTTTCTTTTCATCTCCCCGCTCATTTGATTTCTTTGCTTCTGACGATTTTAGCCCGGAATCAAATCAACAAATTGCATGTATCGGATCGGAGACCAAAAATCACATTGAATCAAAAGGTTATGTGGTGTCTTTTTTTGGCGAGAATGCCGGAAACCCAAAAGAGATCGCAGTTAAGTTTAAAGAATGGCTTGGTTCCCGGCGCGCCCTTTTTCCGCAATCTGCCAGATCCAATAAGTCTATAGAAGTTGAACTTCCGGAAGCACAGAAGATTCCCCTGGTAGTTTATGAAACAGTTGAAGACCCGATTTTGTTCAGAACGGCTTTTTCAATTTATATATTTACAAGCCCATCCAATTATCTGAGTTTTATTTCACTGAATACCATCCCCAATGAGGCTAAAATTCTTGCTTGGGGAACTACAACCGCCCAGGTTATTGTAAATAGCGGTAAGTCAGTTGATTTCATATTAGAGACTTCCACTTATTCAGAACTCCATAGAATCCTGCTGAAACTCATCTAGAGAAATTAGTTTTTTTTAACTAAAAAATCACGATTTAGTTATGTTTTAGAACTATTTGCGTTCAAAGTTGTTTTAACTTTGTTACAGGTTGTGATAGAACAACTGAGTGCCAAAATTGACAAGTTAATTCAAAAAGTAATACTCACTAATTTCTATTCTATGGAATCAACATCTAATAATCAAAATTATGAATTCCGTGTTTATCCTGATGAAAAATCGCCTAAACTATTCAAGTCACCTCTTCTGGAGGTTCTAACTAAGACAAAACTTTGGATAATTATTGTACTGTATAGCACTGTAGCTATAATTTGGCTTTGGGTTTATATGCATTATTTTCAAGGAACTACGATCAAATTAATTTCATTGTTTTTTCTTGGGTTTTTTGCCTGGACTTTCGGCGAGTACGTTTTACACCGCTTTGTCTATCATAAGCTGAAAGATGCATCTTATGATACAGGGCTGCAATACATGTTCCACGGAATTCATCATCAGTATCCGAGCGATGAAGATCGTATTATTCTGCCACCGGTTCCGGGATTAATCATTGCAAGCGCCCTGTTAGGTGTTTTTTACCTGATAATGGGAGGTGAAGCATTTACTTTCGGTCCGGGTTTCCTGATGGGTTATCTGGCGTATATCAGCATTCACTGGATGGTGCACAGTAAACCGGCACCTGCGCGATTTAACTTCTGGTGGAGACATCACAATATCCATCATTACCAGCAGCACGACAAAGCTTTTGGGGTATCTACGCCAATCTGGGATATTGTGTTTCGGACAATGCCTTTAAAAGGAAGGAAGACAATTACCATTTTGAAGAAGTAAGGTCTTATTTCTGAATAAGGATCAAGCTGTGCCGAACAGCGTCAAAGTGATTATAAATTAAAATGGTGCGCGGTTCTGCTGCTGCACCATTTTCTATTAAATGATGTGCCTTCCCGTTTAATAACTGAACTGCAAGATAACTTGCAAAGGCACTCACGGTGCGGTATTCTCCTACAGATTTTTTGAAGTAAACGGTAGGTTTATCACCAAAGGGTTTTGCCAGTTCATCATACCAGGAATCCGTTAATGAATCGCCGTTTTTGCCAAGCAGTAAACAGTCCACATCTTCAGGATTCATGTTTTGTTCTGCAAGAAAGCTCAACACAAAATCTCCAATTTCATTCTTAGAAAGACAGGAAGATTGCTTCAATGCACTGAATTTTGCAAGGCTTTTTTCAGGATTGTTGCTCAGGAAAAATTGGGTAGAGCCTTCACCGCAGTACGAACCGGGTGTATTGGAATAAAGTAAGTCTTCATTTGAAACCAATTCCTGTTTGAACCGTTTTCCCAAATGGTCGATATTGTAATTGTAGTCTGAGATTTCTTCTACTGCTCCAAGCAAAATGGTTTTTTCTTCCTGTCCGTGTTCATCAAAAAAGAGTGAAGCATCCAGCAAGGCTGATTCGAAGGCTAAAGAACCGTTCACGTGGGTGATGTTGTAGCCCATGTTTTCGGAAATAAGTGCAACTTGCCCCGCTAATGCATTGGGTGTGCTTTGTACAAAGTTTGTAGGCGTTAAAGTTCCTTCGTTGTACTCAACGATCTGATTCAAAAATTTGATACAATCTTCCAAGCCACCATTTGCCGTTCCGAAAATAATCCCATCGGGTTTTGGATTTCTTCCCATTAAAGGCAGCGAAACACCAATTCCCATTCGAACAGCTTTTCCCATTCTTCTTAGCTGAGAGGCGGGAATAATATCCTGGTAAGAAGGCTCGATCGCTTTGTATATAAATTCATTGAATACCAGCCAGTCTCCATTTTCGAATGACAAGTCGTGGGTTTTTTGCGGAGAAATCGCGTATAAATCTTTTATGTACATGCCGAAAAGATTAATGAGGTGCAATTTCCTCCAAAACCAAATGAATTGGAAAGAACATGATTGATAGTTACATCCGGTGCATATTTCAAGGTTGGCTTGAACGGAAAGTCCGGGATCGGTTCTTCGATTCGCAGGCTTGGATATACTTCCCGGTTCTGAATGGAAAGAATGCTGTAAATAGCTTCTAATGCACCTGCAGCGGCCAATGTATGTCCGACATAGGATTTGGTAGAACTAAACGGCGGAACGTCTTTAAATAGCTTTGAAAAGGCAAATGATTCAGTTAAGTCATTATTGGGAGTTCCCGTTCCATGCGCATTGATATACTGAATGTCTTCGGGGTTTAAGTTCGCCCGTTTTAAAGCTAACTCCATTGCGAGTCTGGGTCCTCTTGCATCATCTGAAGTTGCAGAGGGATGAAATGCGTCGTTGCAAATTCCAAAACCTGAGAATATGGCATGGATCTTTTTTGAATCGGTGACATCTGCCTTTCGTTCCAAAACAAGATAGGCAGCAGCTTCACCTAGGCTCAAACCTTCCCGGGTATTGTCAAACGGTTTGCATGCTTGTTCGCTCAGGATGCGAAGTGAATTGAAACCATTTACAGTAAACTTCGCCAGGCAATCACTTCCGCCGGCAATTACGCGATCCACTTTTCCTGTTTCCAGCAAGCGGGCACCAAGTGCAATGGCGTTAGCAGATGAAGAACACGCGGTGTTAATTACGTCCGTGATTCCTTTCATGCCGTAGAGCCGTACAATTTGTAAGGCGTGGTCCGAACCTTCATAGTGTTTTACGAATTCGGAGGGGGAACCTTGTAAATTGGCGTCGTGGTACAAATCATCCGTGTAACACATTCCTCCAACCGTACTCGAACTTATAAAAGCTGTTCGTGTGGAAGCAAGATCCTCCGGACTAAGTTGTGCGTCTTGAATTGCTTCCCGGAATGCTTTGACGGCAATAAGGGTAGTACGTGTATAGCCAAGTCCTTTTTCAAGACCCAATTCAAGCAATAATTCTTCATCGCTTTGATCAATCTCACCAAATACCAGGGAATCGGAATAATGAGATTTAAAATGTCTGGCTTTTCGGATTCCTGAAATTTCATGTTCCAGGGAATGTCGGTTTTCAGCAATTGTTAATCCAATTGAACTGATTGCACCCATTCCCGTAACAACAATTTCAGCCATCGGTCTTATTTTGTTCTGTTCGCAACAATGTAGTCTACGATCGTATTGACATCCACCAAAATTTGTCTACCCTCAGTAGGGTTTTTGATTTTTATCCCGTACTCGCGATCCAGTAAAACAATTAATTCTACCGAATCAATGGAATCTAAACCTAAATCTCCTCCAAATAGGACTTCGTCATTCTTGATATCTGCTGGAGTTAAATCCAACAAATTCAGATATTTGATCAAATGTTCTTTGAACTCAACGATTAATTCTTCTCTGTTTGTAGTCATATTTTAAAGATAATTTTGAATTCTCAACTTTATGAATATCAAGAGTTGACAAATTACAGTAAACAAAAATAAGAAAGATATAGTACCAATTAATTCTCCCCAGGCACCATTTTTCAAGAAAAGGATATAATATCCTTCCAAACACCACTTAAGCGGTGAAATATTTCCGATCGTCTGCATGTAATCCGGCATGACGAAATTCGGGACCCAAATTCCCCCGATTGCTGCAAAAATAATAATGGAAATGGCACCGAACCCGTTAGCCTGTTCCTGCGTTTTAGCATACGTTCCGACCAGAACCGCATATGAAATTGCTGAAACGGCTGAAAGCAAGGTAACGACCATAAAAGGCAGAAAGGCATTTGGCATGGCCAGTTTCGGTAAGCCGAGATACGGGAAGATGTAAATTCCCATCATGAAAAGGAGAAGTAACTGGGATAAGGCTACAAAAAGGTAGACCAGGAATTTGGAGATAAGGGTCAATGCAAATCCGCCCGGAATTGTTTGCAACCTTAAAAAACTCCCGGATAAACGTTCTTTCACAATATTCCCCCCCAATGAGATAACCATGAAGAACATAGCAAAAATCGACCATGCCGGAACATTGTGCTGGCTGGAGTTCGGAATCAGTTCCGCGACCTCATTTAAGCTTGCATTCGCAATTTTTAATTTGGTTTCGCGGTTTACGATTGCCTGACGAATAGTTGCCGGAATGGAATCGTAACCCATTTCCTGGAAAAGTTTCGAAACCATTTCTTCGTTTTCGATCCCGTTTGTGATAGACTGGATTCCGTTGATAACAGATATACGAAAGTTTTCCTGGACAACCGGATCAAAGTAAATCGAAATTTCCTGCTTCCGTGGTGTGGTCTTTGGTGCTTTCTCAATTACGCCCATTTGTTCGAGCATTAATTTGGAAATATTATCCGCATTACCGGCCATTTTTTCACTGAAGTCGGATGGAATGTAGATTCCAAGCATGGCATCTTCGTCAATGGTTGTGCGTTTTACAGCTGCTTCGGATAGCCGGTCCTTCTTCCGGATCTCAAAACTCCCTGATTGCACCAGGGCTTTTACCAGTGAATCGCCTAATGAACCTTTATCCTGGTTGGAGATAAGTACCGTAAGTTTGTTCTCATTTACAATTTGGAACGCACTGTTTTGAACGATTGTAATGATAAAAACCAATAAGAGGGGCATTAGATACATCAAAAGCAGCCCGACTTTGTCGTGCAAAACCAGCAGTATTTCTTTCCATACGGATGCCTTTAATTTTTTCATCAGTCGCGCAAAAGTGTTCCGGTTAACTTAAGAATTAAATCTTCGAGGTTACTTACCTCGTGTTTTTCCAACAAGTTGGTCAATGTATTATTCGCAATAATTTTTCCGTGATCGATCAGGATAATCTGATTGCAAAATTCCTCAGCTTCCTTTAAATGATGAGAAGTATAAATAATAGTAGTTCCCTGCCGATTCAATTCCTGCAGCAAACTCATAATGGCGATCTTACTTTGAACATCAACCCCAACGGTAGGTTCATCGAGAAACAGGATCGAAGGATTATGAAGCAGGGAAATGATGAGGTTCAAACGCCGTTTCATTCCTCCCGAAAAAGTGGATACTTTTTGATTTTTCACATGAAAAAGTCCTACTTTTTGTAATAATTCATCTATTTTTTGCGCTAATTCATCTTTTTTGAGATCATACAGATTTCCGAAATAGGATAAATTTTGCTTTGCCGTAAGTTCGGGGAAGAATGAAAAGTCCTGCGGAACAAATCCAAGACTACTTCTTATTTCCCGCGGACTTTTTTCTCCGTTGAGATGATAAGTTACAGAACCCAAGGTTGGGTCTAAAATGCTGCAAAGGATGGAAATAAGTGTTGTTTTTCCCGCACCATTAGGTCCGAAAATCCCAACGATTTCTCCTCTTGAAACGGTAAAATCCACTCCGTCTAAGCTCGGAACCGTATTTTTTCCGTAAGATTTATAAACTTTTGAAACATGCAAAAGAGTCTCCTGCATTGTGTTTAGAATTTAATTTTCGCCAGTTCCTGGAAGGCTTCTTTTTCAACTGCACTGATTTCAACCAATAAATCGGCACAGGCATCAAAATCTTTTTGTTCCGTTAAACGGCCTTTATAAATTCCGGACATTTGAAGAGCACTGTCTCTCCACAAATCGCCGGCTTTTGTTATTTTTTCAGAGATGTTCGCTAACTGATCATTTTGCATGATCACTGATGCTTCTTCCAGAAATGCTGCATACAGGAAACGAAATCCACCACCACCGGTACCAATTTCTTCCTGCATACGAACTATTTGACCCAGGTAAAGACCAGCCTGACGAGGGCCTAATTTTTCTCTCCAGCCACGAATTTTTTTGGATGTATAAACGATTCCTTTCACTCCTGCAATTGCTCCGGGAATCTTCAGCATATCCCTGCAATTTCGCTTAATACCTTTTGCAATAGCGTATCTTACCTGATCCTGTGTGATCTCACCAACTTCTACCGGGTAGTAGATGTGTCCTTTTGGAGCCAGAGCACCTTTTGCGAAGCGCACGCGCTCCAGTTCTTCAGTACTTAAAGAAGTAGTGATTTCCATTACGGGATCACTCACCAGGTAACGGTCTCCTTCTTTTCCAAAAACGATGAGGTTATGGGCATTGAAATGAAAACGGTATTCTTTGGGGAAATAAGGCAAGTGAAAGACACCAACCTGGCATCCTACCTTTAATCCTTGTGCGAGTTTGGAATCCAGAAAAGCTGTTGCTTCTTTCGGATCGCTGAATTTTTTGCGCTCTACCTTTACATCCAAAGCTTTACAAGTGCGTTTAAAAATAGCTCCTGGCATTGTTCGGAAGGAAATAGCCGGGCCATTGTTTACCTTCATAAACGGGATGTGTATATAGAACAAACCGGATCCCATTCCAAAAGCGAGCGGCTCAGTAATAAAGTCCACACCATGATGCTTTAATAAGCTCACAGTAACCCCATTTTCACAATGGGCTGTTTGGTGATGAGTAAATTCTGACACTAAGCTTTAAAATTTTTGAGTTCGTTAACGGAGATTTCAAATGCATCGGCATAACGCTTTAACACGCGATCACTTAATTTACTGAATGTGCCCGGTTTTAAATGTCTTTTGATGCGAAATTTCCAGATTCCGGTATATCCCGCTAAAACGGTGAAATCCATTAATTTTTCTTCCATGAAGTAAAGAATGGGACTTGCTTCTCCTTTTTTTATTCGTTCCCGCGCATCCGAAGTTCTTCTTTCAATTTCCTTCCATGCTTCATCCAGGGCAACTTTTTTAGCTTCCCATCCGGTACTTAATTCAGTATCGTATTGACCGTTCTCGTTCTTTACATAACAGACTTCTCTTGTAAAATTTTCAAGAGCACTTTTATCTTGCGGAACTTCGGACTTTTTCATTTAGCAAACTGTTAAGAAAGCAAACACATAAGAGAACCTGGAACTTTCCGGGACAGCAAGCAAAATGGTATCACCTGTTTTTAATTTGCCGCTATTGAAAAGTTCATCCACCATCAGGTAGATCGATCCGGCTCCCACATTTCCGTGAGTAGCCAAATTGGAGAACCAGCGTTCTTTAGGAATTTCCATCCCGTTTTCTGCCAGTTGTGAATATATTTTGTCTTCAAAGAAATAACTCGACATGTGTGGCAGGAACCACGTTACATCGTTTTGGGTTAAATTACTTTCTTCAAATTTGGTTTTCAATTTATGGAATCCCAATTTGACAATATGCTCATCCAATAACTTCACGTCCTGCTTGATACTCAGGATGGATTTTTCAATCATTTCCTGAGGATCATAATCCATATAGCTTTTTAGAGTTCCGTCTTCCAATTTTTCAGACGCCATATACATACATGCTTCGATCTCGTTCGCAAAAGAGATCCCTTCTACCCAATCAATACGCAGTGAAGGACCTTCGGCGTTTTTCTGATCTTCTAACATAAACACAGCAGCGCCGTCAGAGAGCATCCAGCGAAGAAAATCTTTGTCAAAAGACAAATAAGGATTTTGTTCCAACTCGGTGAGTTTTTGAATTTCCAATTCAAATTTGTCGGAGCTAAGAACACGGGATAAACGTTCTGATCCGGAAGAGATCGCTTTTTTGCTCATCCCTGATTTGATGGACATAAATGCATATTTCATCGCATGCATTCCTGAGCAGCAAACCCCGGAAGGAGAAACTACTTCAATGTTTGCGGATTCCGGTAACCAGCCATGAACCATTACACCGTGAGACGGCATCATTTGGTCGGGTGATGAAGTTCCGCAACTGAGCAGATCAACTTCTTTGATTTCTTCCGGGTTATCCGTAAATAGTTTGCGGATAGCCAATGAAACCATTTCTGCATTGGTATGGGTTGCAGTTCCATCTTTTCGGATTGCATAATAGCGGTTTTTAATTCCGTTATTGCGTAAAACAATCCTTCTGGATTTGGAAGCACGGTCGTTAATTAATCCTAAATAATCCTCCATCTCATCGTTTGAAACGGGATTATTCGGTAAAAAAGATGCCGTACGTGTTATATATACTTCTTTCAAGCTCATTCTTATCTCAATTGAGTGCCTCTGTAATATGCTAATTCGCGTTTAATTTGTCGTCCTGTAAAGGGGCGTACAAAGATATGATATATCATTAAAACAATTGGCGAAACAATAAATAAAGCGAAAATCAAATAATATTTAAAGAAGTTAATCCAAAATTTACGATTTCCTCCTTTTGCAGTTTTCTTTGTGATCAAATTTGCCCAGATCATGAACAGTTTTTTTGCTCTTGATTCGATGAATAGAATAGAAATCGGGATATTAATGCCGCCTTTTTCCACAAGTTCTTCCTGGAATCTGTCTGTTTGATTATCGTTTAATTTTTCCTTTAACAAAGCGCCAAATTGACTTACATTTTCAATATCCTCATCTGAAACACCAGGTTTCGGGAAAATGCCCCATTTTTTCGTTTTCTGACCGGTCAACATCCAATGCAAAATTGTTATAACACTGATTAAATTACTTGTTTTATCAATTAATGGAACATTTCCCACCAATTTTCCGCCGGCAGAAGCAATTTGTTTTTTTACTGCTTCCTGGGAATTGATCCACATATTCCGAGAGCCCAAAACGGTTACAATTTTTGTACCATTCATGATTTTACGAAATTTTTCATCTTGTAAAACAGCAGATGCAGGAAGCGAAGGAGAAAGAAACCAGGGTTGATAACCGAAAATAATTAAGTCGTATTGATCCCTTTCAAAGAGAAGGGGTTTTACCGGAATTGGTTTCTCAAGAACGGTTTCTGGCATAGCATTGAAGAATGCTGCACTATTCCATGGAAATGGAAAAGGTGTAAGAGGTTCAACCTTTACCCATTCTATTGTACTGTCCGTGAACGGACTGCAGAAATTTTGAAGAATTTCTGTAAGTTGTCCGGACTGAGAATAATGTATAACTAAGATGTTCTTTGCCATAGTTAATTTGGGGTCTTAGAAAAAGTGTTTAACCTTTACGTGTACAAATTTAACAAGGTTTTGTTTCTAAACTACTTTTTGCCGGCTTTTGAAATATCAATCTGACAATGTCAGCAGTGAATCTTGGAAAGTTATGATTAATTTTGTGCTTCATGGAATCAAGTCTGGCATCAATAACAAGCATAAATGCTTGCGTAATTATTCCCACCTACAATAACGAGCGAACCCTGGAGCGTGTTATTCGGGAAGTGTTGGAGTATGCTCCTTCCGAGTGTGTGATTGTGGTAAATGACGGTTCTACGGATTCTACCTCCGAAATTCTGAAATCTTTCGAAAAGGAAGTAAGCATCCTGGTTAATGAAGTAAACAAAGGAAAGGGTTATTCTCTTAGAAAAGCCTTTAAACTTGCCCAGGAGAAAGGTTATTCAAACGCTTTGACGATTGATTCCGACGGGCAGCATTATCCGAGCGATATTCCTTTGTTGATTGAGCAGGCAATTAAGCATCCGGGTGCTGTGATCATGGGTTCCAGGAATATGAACCAGGAAGGAGTGCCGCAAAAAAGTTCCTTTGGAAATAAATTTTCCAATTTTTGGTTTAAGGTTGAAACCTGGATAAGCTTACCCGACACCCAAACCGGTTTCCGTATTTATCCTTTGGAACCTTTGAAGAAGATTTGGCTGTTCACCAATAAGTTTGAATTGGAGATCGAGGTGATTGTAAAATTAGCCTGGCGTTTTGTTCCTTTTGTTGCTGTACCTATCCAGGTAAAGTACGATCCTGACGAACGTGTTTCTCATTTCCGTCCGGCGAGGGATTTTACGCGGATCAGCATTCTGAATACCGTTTTGGTTCTCACAGCTTTAATTTGGTATTATCCGCGGAAGTTTTTTTCAATCCGGACATGGAATATTATTAAGCATGAGGCGATCAAACCCGAGGAATCAAATTTTAAAAAGGCATTGTCTATCGGTTTCGGATTTTTTATGGGAATCGTTCCTATTTGGGGATTTCAATTATTGATAGGGATTCCTTTGGCTGTCTTATTCCGAATGAATAAGGTGTTGTTTATTGCGGCGGCAAATATTTCAATCCCTCCGATGATTCCGTTTATCATTTACGGAAGTTTTCTAAGCGGACAACTATTTCTGACCGGTGAAACAAATGCCTCCCAGCTTGCAGATCTCAGTTTGGAAGCAATTCAGAACAATGCCTACCAATATATTATCGGAGCCTGCGTTTTTGCCACTGTTGCTTTTGTGGTGTCTTTTTTGGTGAGTTTTGGGTTGCTGAAAATGTTCCGGAAAGAACCGAAAATATAAGCGTTAAAAAATGTAGGGATGCGATTAATCGCATCCCTACATTTTTTGTTTAGATATAAATACCACTGAATTTCAAACAAATTCCTTCTGAATTGCTTAACTGTCCGGAAACCTTTAGACTTTGATCTTCCTGTTCCGTAATAGTCATTTTGAAAAGGGCTTCAGGAGTTTTTTCCGGATTTAATATAGCCAGGAATTTACTGGTATTTAAGGATCTTAGTTGAATGTTTTTGTTGAAGTGTGTTCCCAGGATCTCTTTCACAAGTTCCAATTGCACAACACCGGGCGTTACCGGGTTATTGGGAAAATGTCCTTCGTAAATTGCATGTTTCGCATTGATAGAAATTTCGGCTTCAAGCACATTTTCTTCAAACCTGAGTGCCTTGATCTTATAAAAAGTGTCTTTAAGTATCATTAGAATGTAGTGAATTTAGTATCGTTAATTGTGCCGTTAATTTCCATGTTTGAAAAACTGTAAACCAACTTGTTATCGCTGTCGGTCAACATCGTGAGTTCCTTGATCGTGAGTTCCTTTTTGCCAAAAATCAGATTGATTTCGGAGACATAGCGCTTCATTTTATCGCTTTTCGGAGTAAGGACCAGTTTGTAGTTCGATTTGTTTTCATAGTAGCTGATCTTAAACTCTTTTTCATTTAAAAATTCTCCGGTCATCATCTGAACCATTAACTGTTGGATTTTCTTCACGACCATTTTGGAGGAAGCACTGCTTACTTCTTTTCCTTTTTCCTGCAGTTTAACTGTCTTTCCATTAATTAGAATAACCTGGCTTTCGGGTTTAGTCTTTTCCCAGCGAATTTTATTCTCCTTCTTGTACCACATTTTACCTGATCCTTTTTGGGCTGTCGTTAAAAGGGAGGAAGTTGCAGTTTCCATAAAATCTGCCTGGATGGATTTTGTTTCTTTATGCTGTTTTTCTAAAGCGGCTTTACACGCTTTCGGATCGGCAATCCTGGTATATTCCTGCGCGCAAATCCTGGTTGAAACAACCAATAAAAGAAGTAAACTACTTATTAATTTCATGAATGAATTTTTTCAGGTGTTCTTGGTTTGCAAAAATAATACCATTCGCTTTTGCCTGAAGAATATACTCTTCCAGTATATCTGCTGTTTGAACCAAATTATCATGCAATAAGACAATACTGCTGTTCCTGGTATATTTCACCAGACGGTCCAGTAAGGCTTCCTTGTTTTTGAATGAATCGTATGAACGCACGCTCCAAGCAATGATCTTCATTCTCCTTCTTTTGAGCGCTCTTGCAATTTTCGGATTGGTATAACCGATCGGTGGCCTGAAAATAGTTGGCTTTTCAGATAGAAACGGTTTGATAGTCTCCGAAAAAGAATCAATTTCCTTTCCTACTTTTTCGGTGTTAAGCATGGCAAAAAAAAGGGAGTGATTTTGCGTATGGTTCCCAATGGTATGTCCCTCAGCTATAATGCGTTGAAAGATTTCCGGATGCTCCTGGACTTTGCGACCAATTACAAAGAAGATCGCATGGATGCCGTGCTTTTTTAAGACATCCAGAATGCGTGGCGTTAATTCCGGATCCGGACCATCATCAAATGTCAGTATTACTTCCTTACCTATGTTGCGGAAAATAGTAGGATAGAAATATTGAAAACGGAGAAAAACAATTCCAAAAACGAGGATGAGCAAAAAATTGGAGAAAATGTAAGCAATCCAAAGCCATAGATAAGGACTGTTCCAAAAGACCACAAGAACAATCAGGAGTGTGCTGAGTGCTACTAAAATATTTAATCTATGCTTCCACTTCATTTCTGCGGATGAGCGTTAAGCCCAATTTGTTTGATTCCATGTTATTTATAATCAAAATAGCTTCGGAATCGGAGTTTTCAATGAACCAGTCATTTGCCATATGTACGGCAAAAGCAGAAGCACTTTGATAATATCCTGAATAATCCGGAAAGGAATAATGTGCGCTGGTTTTGGATTTAAAATCCGAACCGGCTTCAAGAACCAGGTCGAGTTCCTGGAGACTGCAGTTATTTGAACTTAGAAATTTTTCTATTCTGTTTTCAGTGTTTCCTTCAGAAAAGAATACTTCACATGCCTGAATATGCGAAATTGATTCTCCCTTTTTGCCGGATAAGACCATAAAAGTTGCTCCTGATGTAAATGGATGACTCGTTTCGATCAGGGAGCCGCGGAGTCTTTCCAAAAATGGAATGGCTTCATCTGCAGCACCAACCAAAACGGAGCTTTTCCCCTCATCGATGCACAAAAGACCATCTTTCAATGCCACTTCAAAAGAAAGTGCATTTTGAGTATGTGTCATGTTATATGCATGATTCTTCAGATCCAGCGAGATCTGTCCGGAAATAGTGTTGTGCGTACTTTGAATAAAGGCTGTCGGGGAAAGAATATCACCGCTAACTGTATTGATCGTTACCAGGAATTTTTCCGTGTCTGTTAAGCAACCAAGTGCTGTCCCAACGGAGATTGAATCGAATTCATGTGAAACCTTTTCCTGGCAGGCCTTTGAAACGGTGATTCCCATGCGTAAAATGGTGCTCAATCTTCTGAGTGCGGCAACCGGAATATAATTTTTGTAATCCGGTGAGATCAATCCTGTATCGGCTGTTAAAGGTTTTAGTTCATCCCAGATGTTTTTTTTCTGGAATGAATCCTGGTGCGTAATCGATTCTATATGTTGAATGAAATACATGCTAAACCTTGCTTAAAATGATGGTCGAATTATTCCCTCCGAACCCGAATGAGTTGGATAAAATATGCTTGATCGTATTTCCTTCGGAATAGTTTTTCACGGGAACTAAACCGGTCTCTTCAATTGCTTGTTTGAAATTCAGATTCGGAAGCAATATGCCCCGGTTTAATGCCAGGATACCAAAAACTGCTTCGATTCCACCTGAAGCGGCTAAAGTATGTCCGGTATAGGCTTTTGTTGAACTGAATGGAGGAACTGCCGAACCAAAAACAGTTTTGATCCCGTGGGATTCGGACAGATCGTTGTTCGGGGTTGCGGTTCCGTGGGCATTGATATAATCAATGTCACCCGGATTCAGTCCTGCTACGGCTAATGCTCCTTTCATGGAAAGTGTGGCACCGAATCCTTCGGGCGAAGATGCTGTTTGATGATAAGCATCCGAAGCATTGCTCCAGCCGGAAAGTATTGCTATGGGTTCCTTACCGGATTTTTTAATGGTTTCTTCTGTTTCCAAAACAATGTATCCTGCACCCTCACCGAGATTCAGTCCTTTCCTTGTTTCATCGAAAGGCCTGCACCATTCGTCATCAAAGATCATTAGGGACCTAAACCCTGAAATGGTAAACTGGGACAAGCCATCAGTTCCTCCTACCACCACGCGATCCAATTGGCCGCTTAAAAGCATTCTTGCTCCCAGCATGATTGAATTTGCGGCTGAAGAACAAGCGGTAGAAATGGTGTTCACATACTCGTCGATTCCCAATTCTTTTGCAATTTGTTCGCTGGTAGATCCGCTTGGATGATTTCTATAGATACTCAGATCATCACTTTCACCGTTTAGAAAATCTTTGTAAGCAATTTCACTCACATCCATCCCGCCGACGGAAGTTCCGGAGATCAGCCCCGTTCTTATTCCCGGATTCAATGAATGTCCGCGGAATGCCTCTTTGGCTGCGATCATACCCAGAATAGCAGTTCGGGAAGCATCTTGTGTCAATTGAAAGCGCTGAACTAATTCTTCATTCGTCCAGCTGATTTCACCTACTTTAAAACGTTCTGTATAGGTCTTCTGGCCCTGCTTAATTCCTGTTTTTTCAGAACGCAAAGCGAGTAAGCTTTCTTCTACGTTTTCACCGATAGAAGAAATCACACCATATCCAGTAACGTAAATGCGCATTTATTGGTTTTTAGAAATATAATCCGCCAGTGTGTTTACTGATTGAAAGATCTCTTTTCCTTCACTCGGATCTGCAATTTTAATTCCATAGTTGGAATCCAATAAAACGATGAATTCCAATGCGTCAATTGAATCCAATCCAAGGCCCTGATCTCCGAATAGTGGAGCATCATCCTGGATATCTGCGGGAGTTAAGTCTTCTAGGTTCAATTGCTCAATAATTTGAGCCTTTAGGTTTTCTTTTAAGTCACTCATTTCTGTATTGTTTAATTAGTGTTGAAAGTTCAAGTTCGATTGAATTGTCAGCATTTTCAGAATTAGTTAGCAAAAATAGGAAACATTCTTGTTCGCCATCCGTTTTTGCCTCTACCCATCCGCATAAACAGCTTTTATTTCCCTTATCGAATGCCATTTGTGCCCATTCTGAAAAATGGCCGGGGTTAAAGCTGTCTTCCACATAAAAGCAATTTTCACCGTACCATTTGTGACGAATAGATAATTCGCCCGTAACGATATTCGGTAAAGTATATACAAACAGGGAAGGGCTTGGGTTTTTCAGTTTCTCATAGCTTTCTACGAACAGGTTGTCTGTATTTTGGCTTGCCGAACTGTTTGCGAAAATGAGTTGAAGATCATTTTCCTGATCAATTCCTTCCGGAAAATAGGGAAGGAGCAATTCTGTTCCGATAAAGGCCATTTTTGAAAGCACATCCATCTTGTAAAACTTCGGATAGTCTACTCCAAGCTGCTGGTATGCCGACTTGAAAGGATTCTCTTCGTTTTTGAGGTCTGAGACCGGTTTTCCATTCAGCAAAACTGCTTGTGGACAAACGTAACTATGTGCTAGGATCTTCACGGCAGTTTTTGTAAGATTAAACTTGCATTTCCTCCTCCAAAACCGGAAGCTGTTTTAAGAATCGTATTGATTTCTTTTGATTCCATACGTTGAATGATATTTAAGGGAACCGACGTTCCTGTTTCACAGTATCCAATGCATGGAAACAAAGTGTTATGCTCCATAGAAATGATGCTCATGATAGTTTCCAATACACCGGCTGCTCCAAGAGTATGTCCGAAATAACCCTTCATGCTGTTGAGCGGAACCTGATTCAGGTTTGTGCGGCCAAATGCAATGCTTTCCATTTCATCGTTGAAAACTGTTGCTGTTCCGTGAGCGGAAACGAAATCTATGTCTGAAGCTGTAAAACCACTTCTTTTAAATGTTTTTTCAATGGATCGCACCAAGCCTTCGCCTGTTCTTGAGGGTCCGGAAATGTGGTTTGCATCATTTGATGAAGAGCCTCCTTTGTACAAAACAGCAGATTCGCTTACTTTTTCTTCGGAAACCAAAACTATTCCGCATCCTTCACCAAGAGTAGTTCCGTTTCTGTCTTTATCAAAGGGTCTGCAGGCTTCGTTGCTTAAGGCAAACAAGCTTTGAAAACCGAAAGAAACAAATTCGGAAACCGCATCGATTCCAATGACAATTATTTCCTGGTATTTTTCAGCAAGAATGTAATCGGCTGCAGTATTGATTGCAATTACCCCGGAAACGCATGCATTTGATATGATAAATACATCTGTTTTCGGAAAGAACTCATGTATGATGGGTTTGGTACTTGCAAAAGTATCACCGGGAAGCAAATCAATGTTTCCTTTGGTGGAACTTACAATTACAGCCATGTTTTCGAAGAGCTTCGATGAAAGTTTTTGCCGGGCTTTCTCCAGTGCTTCTCTTAAAAGCGTATCGTACCGGTTGGAAGAATTTCCTTCTCTTTTAGCCAGCGGGATACTTGTATCCTGAAAACCGGCTTTTTCTGTAAGTTTAATACCTGAAACACCGTTTTTGAAAGCCTCTAAATGCTGCTCAACCGTGTTTCCAAGCGGGCTTACCAAGGAAAGATATTGTATGTAAACGGGTTTATGCATCAATCCAGTTTTGAGCTTGCTCCCAAATCTGATAGAATTCGGGTTTGATTAATTCCAATGTACGGTCGGAAACGAACATAAATACCTGCATGGTCATTCCTGTAGCTGCAACCTGTTTGGTTGTGTCGTTGATTACTTCGTAACGAAACACGATCTTCGCTGAATCGTGCTGTTCCAGGGTAACGTTGATTAATGCGGCTTCTCCGTAAAAAATAGAGGATTTATGCGTGATCTCTGATTTGACAATCGGAATAAAATATCCCTTTCCGTAAACATCGAGGTATTCCATTCCGTGATCTTTACCGAATTGTTCTCTGGCATCTTCGAAAAACTTCAGGTAATTACCATGCCAGACAACTCCCATTGCATCCGTTTCACTGAAACGTACGGGAACTAAAAGGGATGATTTTAAGACTTTCATGCGAGAACAATTTTCATTTGGCAAGTCAAAAGCACATGTCCGTTTGATTTGGCAACGCCTTCTACCAAATGAATGGTATCAAAGGTGCTTAGTATTTGAACCGATGTTTCAATCAGGTCATCTTGTTTTGCTGTTTTTTCAACCTGAACTTGCGTAACTGCACCGATGAATCCCAATTTTGGTTCACCATCTTCTTCCAGGCTGTTCAAATAACCAAAACCGGCGGCACAGGTTTGTGCAATATTCTCAATTAATGCTGATTCCGATAAAATGGCATTCTCCAGGAACAAATTATCAGGAACAATTTTGAACTCGGTTTTGAAACCACTTTCGTCTGCTGTCAATAAACTGTCAATCATCACAAAAGGAGCTCTTTGAGGGATGATTGAGGTAATGTTTTCTTTGTTAATCAACATAATATTCAAAAAAGTTAAACCATTGAGTTGGGCTCGCTTTCACTTGCTCTTCCAGGTGTTTTACATATGCTTCCGCAATTTTTTCAGGAGATTCGAATTCAAGGAGCGGATCTGTGGCACTTAATTCATAGTGCGTACTACCTGATTTGACTGCGTATACAAAGGTAAGCGGAACTTTGAATTTATGTGCCATAATAAATGGTCCTGCAGGGAATTCTGCATAACCGTTCAAGAACGGGAATCTAAAGTTCTTTTGACCAGGTGTTGTCCTGTCGGCATGTAAGGCGATCAATTCATTGCGTTTTAGTGCCTGGTGAATCAAAATGAGGTGCGAAAGATCATCTTTGATCGGGATGAGCTGGTATTGTGATTTTCCGGCGGCATCTTCCAGGTAGGCTTTGATTTTTTGAACTTCGGCATCGAGCATCAAAATATTAATTTTCAATGTGATTCGTTCACCAAGCAGGTTTCCGGCATTCTCCCAATTTCCCACATGCGCTGAAAAAAGAAATCCGCCTTTACCAGCTTCGTTCATTTTGATCAAAGCTTCTTCATTGTTAAAACGGAAGGTAAAGATTCTTTTTCGCGGGGTTTTTAAAGCGATTCTATCGATCAGTGTTTGTCCGAACAAATACAGATTTTTCGCTGTTGCCTTAATTGCCTGCCACTTGGTGTAATTAAATCCTTTTTGGTAAAAGGAAATTAAAGCTTTTCGCGGTTTTCGGGAAAAGAGCAGGAAATAACCGGAAACAGCGATGCAAAAAAAGTAAGCGAACCGAACCCCCAGGAATCGAATAGAGTAGATAAAAAACTTATATCCCCAAAGTGAACCTTTGGTTTTACCGTCCCATTTTTGTTCCATTCACTTTTAAGCGTTCAAACGTTGTTCAACCAGGTCGTAGAAATCGTTAAATGTTTCGATCGTTTTGAAATCGTCTGCAGTTGGTTTGATGCCCAGGTTTTCTTCAATAACAACAACCAGGTCAACATAATCCAAACTATCTAAATCCAAAGTTTGCTGTAAATTATTATCAGGTAAAATTAATGCCGAATCCACTTCAAATTCTTCGGATAAAAATTGTTTTGTTGTAAGAATGATGTCTTCTCTTTTCATATGTTTAGGTAACTCTATTTTTTATACTTTTTAATAATTAACGAGGAATTAGTTCCTCCAAATCCAAATGAATTTGACAAGAAGCAATCAATATTCTGCTCTTTGTAGCTTGGAATAATATTGATCTTTTTCGAGTCTTCATCCGGATTCTCAAAATTGATATTCGGTGCAATGAAGTCATTATTCATCATTAACAGGGAGTAAACAATCTCACTTGCACCTGCCATCCAACATTCGTGCCCAGTCATACTCTTGGTAGAACTTACGGGAACTTTTGACCCCAATGCATTGAAAATCGCCTGTGCTTCCGTTGAATCTCCGATTGGAGTTGAAGTTGCATGGGCATTTACATAATCAATATCATCAGGAGTTAAATTCGCTTGCTTCAAAGCCATGTTCAAAGATCTGAACTGACCGTCGAAGTTTGGATTTGAGATATGATCACCATTGGAAGAAAAGCCGAAACCAACGATCTCACCATAGATAGGTGCGTTTCTTTTCAAAGCTGATTCCAGAGATTCGATAATCACAGTAGCTGCTCCACCTGAAGGAACCAGTCCGTCGCGGTCGCGGTCAAATGGTCTGCTTGCCATCGATGGGTCGGCATCTCTCACGGAAAAGGCGCCCAAACCATCGAAACTTGCCATTGCAAAGACATTGATTTCCTGTGCACCTCCACAAACGACGCGTTCCTGCAAGCCTTGTTTGATCAGTAAATATCCCATTCCGATCGAATGAGAACCTGAAGAACAAGCTGCAGAAATCGTAAAATTCATTCCTTTCAGTTTATAGATCGTTGAAAGGTTCATATTTACGGTAGAATTCATGTTCTGAAAAATATCCCCGCTTCCGATTAGAGTGGTATTTTTCTTTGTACGTACTTTATCTACCGTTTCAACCACAGCACCTGCCGTTGAATCGTTTCCAAATATAATTCCGGTTTCTGTTTTATCTAAAAAGTCAGCATCCAGGCCGGATCCTTCCATGGCTTCTTTCGTTGACATAAAAGCAAAGCGTGCCGGTTGATGCATTCCAATTCGCTGACGACGGGACAAGAACGGATTCAGGTCCGGTTCGGCAACCATTCCGGTAAAGCATGAACGATAACCAAAGTCTTTACGCTGCTCGTCATAAATAACTCCGCTGCGGCCTAAACGCAGGGATTCCAGAACCGTGTCCAGGTTTTCACCCAAACAGGAATAGGCACCAATTCCGGTAATTACTACACGATGTTCCATTAAGCGTAAATTCCTCCGTTAATATTAATTACTTCTCCAGTAATGTAGGCCGCCTTTTCAGACGCCAAAAAACTTGCAAGATACGCCACTTCTTCCACTTTTCCAAAGCGGTTTGCAGGAACCATTCTTTTTAATTCATTCATATCCAGCTCACTAGTCATATCCGACTCAATGAAGCCCGGAGCGATGGCATTTACTGTAATATTTCGTTTCGCAATTTCTTGTGAAAGTGCTTTGGTTGCTGCGATCATTCCTCCCTTCGCAGCAGAATAATTGGTTTGTCCGGGAACACCCTTTAATCCGCTCAAAGAAGCGATATTAATGATGCGTCCGCTTCGTTGTCTTAGCATGCGTTGTATAATTGCTTGTGTGCAGTTATACATCCCTTTCAGCGAAGTGTTCAAAACAGCATCCCAATCTTCTTCCGTTACCCAGGGAAACAAATTGTCTTTTGTGATTCCTGCATTGTTTACCAAAACATGGATAATTCCTTCAGGATTGCTTGAATACCAGTTTTCAACGGCAGCTTTTACAGCAGCACCATCTTTTACATCAAAATGCATGATCTCACCGGTTCCACCCGATTGACGGATCAAATTCAGGGTCTCTTCCGCTGCAGCTTGATTGGAAGCGTAATTAATTAAAATATGCAGGTTTAAGTCCTGAGATAATTGTAGCGCAATTGCACGGCCAATTCCTCTGGATGCACCTGTCACTAGAGCACATTTCATAGGTTGAGAGTTGTTTTCTTAAGGGTGTTTGTAACGTTTTTAATAGCTTCAAATTGCGGGATGTCCTCATTAATTGTTGGAGAAACGGCACGAATTTGATGATAAATTTCTTTAGTCTTGGAAGAAAGTTTGTTTTTCTTGGTTTCGTCGAGTAAATCAATCGCCTGACATACTGACATCATATGAATCGCCATTACCTGAAAACCATTTTCAATCACTTTTTTGGTAATAACTGCACTGTTTGTTCCCATACTTACAATGTCCTGGTTGTCATTGTTGTTGGAAATACTGTGCACATACATGGAATTGGAAAGCATTTGATTTTCTGCAGTTGTTGAAGTTGCCGTAAACTGCATTCCTTGGATCCCGAAATTCAAACCCAAAGTTTGTGTGTTCAGGAATGGAGGGAAAATACCATTGATTTTGCTGTTTAACAGGAAGTTTAACTGTCTTTCAGCAAGCATCGTCAATTTGGTGATAACCAATTTGATCTTATCCATTTCCAATGAAATATAGTCGCCGTGGAAGTTTCCTCCGTGGAAAACATTTTCGCGTTCTAAACTTACAACCGGGTTATCATTGGTGGAATTGATTTCATTTTCAACGATCGCCTTCGCGAAATCCAGGGTGTCTTTTACCGGACCAAGGATTTGAGGAATGCAGCGAATTGAATAGTATTCCTGGATTTTTTTCTTGAATTCAGTGGTTTCTGCTACCTTATCGTCTGAAAAAAGCTCTTCGCGTTTGCGGATCAGTTCACTGTCCGTAAGGAAATCACGCATTGATTTGGCAATTGCCTGCTGACCTGCATGCAGTTTTACTTCATTTAGACCTACAGAAAAAGAATCGTCATATGCTTCTACAATTTCATTGATCATTGTGGACGCTGCAATAGCCCAGTCCAATAAGCGGTAGGAATAGATCAGGTTAACCGAACCGATCCCCGACATGCAGGAAGTTCCGTTCATTAAACCAAGCCCATCCCGCAATTTAACTTTAAGAGGAGTGATGTTCTTTTCTGCTAAAACTTCGGAAGTTTTTCTGCGAACTCCATCGATATATACATACCCTTCACCGATTAAATTCAAAGCCAAATGAGCCAATTGAACCAAATCACCACTTGCACCGACTCCACCGTGCTCATAAATTTCAGGAATGATATCATGATTCAGGAATTGAACGAGCTTTTCAATTACTCCGTAGCTGATTCCTGAATTTCCCTGCATGAAATTCGTTAAACGTGAAAGAACAACAGCACGTGCAGATTCTGCATCCAGAACATTTCCTGTTCCTGATGAATGACTTCTGATTAAATTGTACTGAAGTTGATTGAGTTTGTCTTCATCGATTTTAAATTGAGCCATTGGCCCGAAACCGGTGTTGATTCCATATATGATTTTATCACTTGAAAATTCCTGAAGGAATGAAAATGATCTTTCTAATTCTTTACGAACATCGTCAGAAATCACATATTCCTTTTTCTCAAGGCTAAATGCTTCTATTTGTTTTAAATCAAGTTTGTTCATGTAATTTGTAAAGTGGAGAGTAACTTATTTCGGTAATTTAACTTCAAGAATAGTGTGGAAACGATCCATATGAAGTCTGTGCTCCTGAACGGTTTCAAAACCTGCTTTTTCAACGATGTATTTCATTGCAGAAGAGGAATACATTTTACTGTTTCCATTTGCCATTGCCGTAAAATAAAGTGAAGTAGCGATCAAACTAAACTCTGCCGCAGGAAAACGCTGATCATCAATGAAAGTCTCCATGATGAAAATCGTTGAATCAGGTTTCATGTTTTTCTTAATCTTCAGTAAGATTGCTTCAATTTCTTTCTCACTAAAGCAATCCAGGAACTGGCTCATCCAATAAACATCTGCCCCGGTCGGAATTTCTGAATTCGGATCAAGCATATCGCGCTCGTTGAAATCTACGCGGTCTTTTATTTCAGGAATCGCTTCGATGTTTGCTTGCGCAACTTTCAACTGAACCCCCAGGTCAAAAATGCTTACACGAACGTTTGGATCGTGCTGTGTACTGGCAATAGCCCATTTTCCGGTGTTCCCACCGATATCGTAAATGTGTTTCGGATTGTGCTGGAAAATAATTTTCAATGCTTCTCCGAATGAATTATCGGAATAATGATGGTCAAATTCGAACCAGGATGTTTTTAAGGGTTCGGGAAGGAGTGATAAACCTTCGTAGATCGTTTTCCATGGGCCGATTTCTTTTAATCCTTCAGGTTTGCCATTCAGAATGGAATCTTTCAGGTGAAATAATCCTTTGTAACAGATGTCTTGTGTAAACATCATGTTCACTTTGGTCATTTCATCCCGTGTTAAAAAGTACCCGATTTTGGAAAGCGTGTATTTATCTTCATTCAATTCGAGAATATCTGCTGCTTTAGCCATTTCAACCAAAACACGAACACCGTATTCACTGATTTTTTTGCGTTTTGCAATTTCCTCAATCGTTAAGCCATCTCTTTCTTCATATAGTTCGTCCATAATTCCCAAGCTGGACATGGTATAAACTGTTTGAAATACAAACGGACTAAAGGCAATTTTTTGCGCCTCGTATAAAGAGTTTAATGCTTTCATGGGTACAATCTATGTCGAATTTGAGTTTAGTTACTGTTGTTCGATCAGGGTTAATTTAAAATGTGGCGGCAAAGTTAGAAAAAAAAATAGTTTCTTGCCCGTATGTTAATTCTTAGTAGCTAGCATTTTACTAAAATTCGGGTCTTCGAAGCATTGAAAGCTCTATTTCATTAATTTTGAAGCCGAATGAACGAAGAATTTGACGTCACCATCATTGGTTCAGGTGTCAGCGGTTTACTTTCTGCTGCGCTGTTATCTAAATCAGGAATGAAAGTACTTGTACTTGAAAAGCATTATCTGATTGGTGGATATTTGCAGGGTTTTGAGCGGAAGGATTTTATTTTCGATACGGCAATTCATTGGTTGAATCAGTACAATGAGGAAGGAACTGTGACCCGTGTTTTTAAACTATTGGGTGAAGATTATCCGAAACCACAACTGATGAAACGCATTCAACGTCACATTTCTACCAATCACGATTACATACTTACAAACAATCCGGATGAATTGAGAGATCAGTTGATCCATGATTTCCCGCACGAAAAATCAGGAATTGAACGATTTTTTAAGGTCGCGAAGCGAATAGCGAAAGTTTCACTGAGATTTGCAGAGTTTTTTCAGTCCGTTGAGACAAAATCTCCATTTGAAATCCCATTCTTCCGGATGAAACAGCTGGGAATCATTTATCCCCTGATCCCATATGCGATAGGTGGAAACGATGTGAAAAAAGGATTGAGCAAATTTTTCAAGGATCCGGAATTACAGGAACTGTTCTGCACGGAGCGCGATCTGTTGTCGTGCATCTTCCCGATTGCTTGGGCATATAATTCGGATTACCAAAATCCACCGATTGGTGGAAGTCAGGTTATTCCGGCGTGGCTGGAAAAACAGGTGGAAACAGATCATTGTGAGATACGCCTGAGCTCTGAAGTTACCGGTTTTGAATTCAATGAGGATGTAATTTCCGGTGTTCGCTATAAAAACAGGGCAAAAGAATATTTGGTGAAAACAAAATATGTTATTGCAGCCTGTGATGTGGATTTCCTTTACCGCAAATTGGTACCACCCAATTTGGTGCCTCCGAAATTTTTTGAAGTGCTCAATGATTCCGAGATGTACAGTTCTTCGGTAACGATTTCCGTTGCAATAGACTGCCCGGCTGAAAGTTTAGGTTTCGGACATGAGTTGACATTAATCTGTGAGGAATCCAGTACCCGCGAAGAGCACAGCTCAGGTGATCCACATAAATCTGCAATTTCTGTTTTGGCTCCGACCGTCAGAGATCATACCCTTGCACCGGAGGGAAAAGGGACGATTACCTTGTATGTTCCGGCATGGATGGATTACATGGATAACTGGAAAACTGAAAGAAATGCAAAAGGGGATTTTGTCCGGACAGAAGCATATAAAAAATTGAAGGATGAGTTTGCTCAAATCATTTTTGAGCGGGTGGAATCCAAAATGTGTCCCAATCTACGCGAACATATTTTGTTTTATGAAGTCGCTACTCCGATAACTTACCATCGCTACACCGGGAATAAGAATGGTTCCATGATGGGAACACGACCGGGTAAGAAAAATATGCAGAGTAAAATTGCGCATTACCGCACACCGGTTAAAAACCTGATTGTTGGTGGGCAGTGGGCGGAATTAGGCGGTGGAGTTCCGATTGCAGTCAAAACAGCATTCAATGCGTCCTTAATTATCCTGAAAAAATGGGACAAACCTAAATTCAAGAGACTACTCAATGCATACAAAAAAGGCTCAAAACTCACAACATGAGATATTTTTGTAGTTTTGCCAACTAATATTTCTCCTCTTCCTGAAACTAACACAAATGATCGGTCAAATTTGCGCTCGAATAGTTGAATTTTTTCTTAAAAAAAGACTTGTTTTTTGGGGAAGCTTTACGCTTGTGGTCGCTTTTTTGCTTTTTGGCGTTTCCAGGTTAAAGATCAACGAAGACCTGTATGCTATCTTTCCTCAAGGTAAGGAATTCAAGAAGTTCAATGATATAGTTCAAAAGAACAAACTCAATAAACAAGTCGTTTTCTCTATAAGAGCCCAGGAAGATGAAGAAATCACCCTGGAAAAACTGGAAGGCCTCAAAGCGGATCTGGAAAAGCAATTTTCTAAGGAGCTGAAGGATATTGAGGTAATTAAATCAGTGGACGAAGGAGCTCTGATAGCCTTCTTACAAAAAAGCTCGGTTCGCAACCTCACAAATGAAGATTATAAACAGATCCGCACAAAGCTTCAACCTGATTCTATTGAAACAGCCTTAAAACGCACTTCTCATTTATTGACAGGGCCGAACGCTTTTTTCATTAGTAAATTGGCTGCCAATGATCCTTTGGGATTGTTTTACGGACAGCTTAAGCAGTTGAATCCAAGCAGTGATTCCGGTAACTACGTGATAAAGGACGGTGTGGTTTATTCCCGAAATGAAAAGCATGTTTTTTTCTTCGGAACGATCGACCTGAACCAAAAAGACACCAGGAAATTGGAAGCATTTGCCAATCGACTGGAGAAATTCAAGCAAGCAAAAGCCAAGGAAAAGGGATTGAACTTCGATTATTTCGGAACCTTTCAGATTGCTGTGGAAAATGCCAGACAGGTAAAGTTTGATGCATTTTTGACTTCCATTATTAGTGTTTCAGCCATTTTACTGCTGCTAGTTTTCTATTACAGAAGTGTCCTGGCGCCGTTTTATTTTCTCTTACCCGGATTTTTCGGAATCTTGAGCGGTGCAGGTTTGGTTGGATACCTGCATCCTGAAATATCTGCAATTTCTTTAGCTACCTCTTCCGTTTTGCTGGGAATTGTGCTCGACTACTCCTTTCATTTCTTTACGCATTTAAAACATTTGGGAAATGTAGTAAAGACTGTTAAGGAAATCAGTTCACCGATGATGCTGGGAAGCTTTACAACGATTGCTGCCCTTTCCGCATTGCTTTTTACTAATTCCGTAGTTCTGCAAAATTTCGGACTGATTGCGTTGTGTACTTTGTCCGGATCAGTTCTTTTCACGCTATTGTTTCTCCCTGTTCTGATTGAGCGTTTGAATATTCGAATAAATGAGAACAGAGACTATAAAAGTAGTTTTAAACTAAATAAGGCGTTTGTTAGAGTCTCTTTCCTCTTGATAACTTTGGTGTCGCTGGTTTTCCTATATCATTCTTCGAATGTGAACTTTGATTCGGATATGAATAACCTTTCGTTTCATACACCGGAATTAAAACAAAAGGAAAAATTCTATACGGGAATCAATCCGAATACTGATAAAAAGCTCTTCGTATTTTCATCTGCGCCGGAAATGGAAGCAGCACGCTACCAAAACGATGAAGTTTATAGAAGCTTTGTTTCCAGTAAGGAACAGTATGGAATTTCCGAATTTGTTTCCTTATCTCCTTACCTCCCTTCCAATCAGACATTAAAGGAATCTGAAAATCGCTGGTTGAGTTTCTGGAAGGCAAACCCCGCAGTGGAAGAGGAAATAAGACAGCGTGCTCCTCAGTTCGGTTTGAATGCAGCTGGTTTTCAGCCTTTCTTTCAGTTGATCCGTAAACCTGTTTTTGATAAGCAGGAAGGCCGGGAATTAGTAGATGAAATTGGTTTAAATAAGTTTGTTTCGGAGGATCGGGGTTTACATACTTATGTCACTTCAATTACTGTGAAGAAAGACAAACAAGACCAGGTTAAAGAACAATTGGCTAAGATTGATGGTGTATTTGTGCTGGATATTTCTGAAATGGCCAAATCAATGCTAAATGTCGTAAAACAGGATTTCGATTACTTGTTCCTGTTTTCATCCATGCTCGTATTCTTTTCATTATTGGTTATTTACGGAAGAATTGAATTGACCTTGTTTGCATTTTTCCCGATGGTTTTAGGCTGGGTTTGGATCCTGGGAATCGCGAGTATTTTTGATATTCCGTTCAACTTTATCAATATTATCGTCGCAACTTTTATTTTCGGACTGGGTGATGATTTCAGTATTTTCACCACTGACGGACTGATCCAACAGGCAAGAAGCGGTGTGAATTCGTTAAAGTCCACGCAATCCGGGATAATTCTTTCTGGCATTGCAACAATAATCGGAACCGGTGTTCTCATTTTTGCTCAGCATCCTGCTATTCATTCTATCGGGGCAATTAGTGTGATCGGGATCGGGTCCATTATGCTCATAACCTTATATGTTCAGCCACGTGTTTACAACTTCTTCGTCCTGAACCGGATCAAAAGAGGCCGGGGGCCAATTACCTTTTTCTATTTTATCTATAGTTTATTGTTGTTCTTCTACTTTTTTGTGGGAAGTTTGATTCTGAATATTCTTTTGATCTTCATTCTGATTCCAACACCAATGAAGCGGATTCACAAACGGAATATTCTCAATTTTTGTATCTCCAAGTTAGCTAAATCAACACTTTACGCAGGAGTTCATGTGAAGAAGAAAATAGTTGATGAACACAAACTGGATTATAAAAAACCAAGTGTAATTATTCCGAACCATACTTCTTTCCTGGATATCCTGGTTGTTTTAATGCTTCATCCGAAGACGATTATCATGGTGAAAAAATGGGTGTACAATTCACCGATTTTTGCTCCCTTTATCCGTTACGGAGGTTATTTGTTTGCCGAAGAGGGAGCTGAAGGAAACCTCGATGATATCAGGAACCGTATCAACCAGGGATATTCGATCGTGATCTTCCCGGAAGGAACAAGAAGTGCTGACGGAGAGATCAAACGTTTTCATAAAGGCGCATTTTATATTTCCAAAGAATTAAATATTCCGATTCAACCCTTGTTAATTCTTGGAAATCACGAGGTCAATCCAAAGAATGATTTAATTATTAATCAAGGACAAATTCTCGTAAAACCTCTTGACAGGATGTGTGCACAAGAGGAGGAATCTTATAGTGAGTTTTCAAAGCGCGCAGTTAAGGTGATGCGTGATGGAATGAAGGAATTTAGAAAAGAGTACGCCACTACTGCTTTCTATTCGCGGAAGGTAATGGAGAACTATTTACTGAAAGGACCTGTTCTGGAATGGTACGTCCGTGTAAAATGGGCAATGGAAAGAAAGAATTTTGATTTTTATAATCGCTTGATCGGTGATCGGAAACATATTGTGGATGTGGGTTGTGGATACGGATATCTTTCTGTCTTCCTGCATTATTTCGATCCGCACAGGGAAATAATCGGAATGGATTATGATGAGGATAAAGTCGCTGTGGCCGATAACTGCATCAAAAGATCTCAGAATTTAAGCTTTATCAATGCGGATATCCGCGAATGGGATTTACCTGAATCCGATGTTTATTTCTTTAATGATGTCATTCATTACCTGCGACCGGATGAACAACTTCAGTTGTTGGAGAATGTGAACCGGAAATTGGGTAAGGACGGAATTATTGTAATCCGTGACGGGATCATTGAATTCCAGGATAGATTGAAAAACACGAAGTTAACCGAGATTCTTTCTACGAAATGGTTTAAATTTAATAAGACAACAAATGATCTGTCATTCTTGTCAGCAAAAGAAATTGAGCGTTTTGCCCAGGAAAATGGGTTTGGATTCGAATTAATTGAACATTCATCAAAAACATCCAATGTATTGATGATTCTTAAACGACTGTAAGTTGAATTCTCAGGAGAAAATAATAGTAATCGGAAGCGGAATCGGTGGCTTGGTCAGTGGGCTGATATTGGCTAAACACGGCTATCATGTCCAAGTACTGGAGAAAAATCATCAGATCGGAGGTTCATTACAGGTGTTTAGCCGCGATAAAAAGATATTTGATACGGGAGTTCATTATGTTGGCGGTTTGGATAAGGGTGAGAATCTGTACAAGATCTTCAAGTACCTGGAGATTTTCGATGATTTGGAAATGAAGCGCCTGGATGAGAACGCATTCGATATTGTACGTCTGGCAAATGGGGTTAGTGCGAAGCATGGAATCGGATACGATAATTTTAGAGCCCAGCTCAAAAGGAGTTTTCCGGATAATGAAGCGGATGTTGATCGGATTGCCGATGAAATCAAGCTTTACTGTACCTATTTTCCACTCTACAACATTGAGCTGGAATCGGAAATTAATTATGTCGAGCATACGGAAGTTCTGCAGGTTGGTGCCTGGGAGCACCTTTCGACACTTACTGATAATGAAGATCTGGTCAAAGCCATTTTGGGTTCCGGACCATTGTATGCCGGATTAAAAGGAGTAACACCCTTTTATGTGGTGGCCCTGATCCTGAACAGTTTCATCAAAGGTAGCTATCGCTTTGTAAACGGGGGATCCCAAATAGCGAAACTGCTGATGAAGAAGATTGCGGAAAACGGCGGGGAAGTTCTTAGAAGAAAAGAAGTTGTAGCAGCAAATTATGATGATTCCGGGAAAGTTCGCTCAGTGATTTGCAGCGATGGCTCAGAGTTCGAATGCGATTTTGTGATTTCAAATCTTCATCCGAAGGAAACGATTCATTTGTTCGGAAAGGAACATTTCAAAACTGCTTATACCAACCGTGTAAACGCCCTTCCGAATACGATTGCATCATTCATGATCTATTTGTCGCTGCATGAAAATACCCTCCCTTACTTCAATTCGAATTATTACGATTACTATACGGATAATATTTGGAACGAAGAATTTCATTTTACAGAAGAATGGCCACAGATGACTTTTACCTCTGCACAGGTTTCGAAGAATACGAAGGAGTATGCAGAATCGATCTCTGTGATGTGTTATCTTGATTTTAATGAACTGAAAGCATGGGAAGACTCGGTTCGTACAATTGTGAAAGAAGGAAGCAGGCAGGAAGAGTATGAGGCATTTAAGAAATTGTGTGAAGAACGGACATTGAATCGCCTGGAAGAACGCTTTCCGGGTATCAGATCCAAAGTGAAAGAGATTTATTCCTCCACACCGATCACATACAGGGATTATGTTTCCACACCTAATGGATCGATGTATGGGATCCAAAAAGATTTTAACCACACACACAAGACGCAGATCAATACAAAGACCCATGTTCCGAACCTGTTTTTGACAGGTCAAAACATCATATTTCACGGAATTTTGGGAGCGACTATTGGTGCTCTTGTAACATCTTTTAATTTTGTAGATAATAAGCAAGTAATAGAAAAAATCAAAATGTATGACTAAAGAAGTTGATGTTGTTGTAATTGGTGCAGGTCCCGCGGGTTCTGTAGCGTCCTCTAAATTAATTAAAGAGGGTCTGAAGGTTTTGGTTTTGGAAAAAATGCAGTTCCCTAGATTTGTGATTGGTGAAAGCTTATTACCCCACAGTATGGATTATTTGGACGAATTGGGCCTTCTTCCAGCTGTTGAAGCATTGAAATTCCAGGTGAAAACAGGAGCTTGTTTTTACCACGACGGAGAACGCTGTGATTTCTTATTTGAAAACCAGTTTTCAGAAGGTTGGTCTTATACTTTTCAGGTAAAACGTGCTGATTTTGATCATGCATTGATCAAAGAGGCTGAAAAACAAGGTGCGGAAGTTGAATTCCAGGCAGAAGTAACGGATGTGAAAACTTCTGCAGCAAAACAAGTAGTTACTTATCGCGATAAAAACGGGGATATTCATGAAGTTCATTGCCGATTTGTAATGGATGCAAGTGGTTACGGACGTGTGCTTCCACAAATGTTTAATTTGGAAGTTCCCGTTGCAACTCCGCCTCGTGGAGCCGTTTTTGCGCATTTGGACGATACAAGGAGAACACCGGAAGATGGCAGAAACATCTTTGTACATGCGTTCAATGACAATACTGCCTGGATCTGGTCCATTCCTTTTTCGGATGGGACGGCCTCAGTAGGAATTGTTGGAAATAAAGAATTTGTTGAAGAATGTTACGCAGACGGTGGAAAACTCTTCAAACAAAAAGTTGCTGAATTCCCGGGATTAAACGGACGATACGACGGTGTAGAATTTATGTTTGAACCGCGTTTGATCGTAAATTATGCGGTTTCCGTGAAACAAGTTTACGGTGAAGGCTATGTTTTGTGCGGGAACAGTACTGAATTCCTCGACCCGATTTTCAGCTCGGGAGTAACGCTGGCAATTTCTTCCGGTTATAAGGCTGCAGCACTGGTTGCGAAACAGTTACACGGTGAACAGGTGGATTGGGAGAATGACTACAGTGTTGTTTTGAAAAAGGGAATTGATGTATTCAGAACGTATGTACTTGCTTGGTATGAAGGAACCTTGGGAGATATTTTCTTTAGCGAAAAAGTAGATGACCTGATCAGACAGCAAATTTGCTCCGTTTTAGCAGGTTACGTTTGGGATGAAACAAATCCATTCGTTAAAAAACACAGTACTTTGGTAAATGCCGTTGCACACATTGTGAAGATGTAGAATGAAAGTATGATATTGGAAAGCTCGTCAACTGACGGGCTTTTTTTGGTTTACCGGGTTAGTTAGTTGGTAGTTCTAAGGGTGCGGGGTTGTAATGATTAAAATTCGGACATCAAAGTTGCAAGTTCGTCCGCCGCGGCGGACAAACTGCCCTTTGTTTTCCTGGGTTCCGGAAGAGTTGAAGTCGCTTATTTGAATACAATTTTCTCCGGTTTCCGCATATGATTCTTAAAAACCTGGCTTCTCAAATAGTCCGTTTCCAAAAACACAAAATGCGGAACAACACGTAATTTGGCCTTGCAATCCTCAATGATCTTAAACATTACGGGTGAGTGTTCGATCCTGTTTTCCAAGAGGATCGTAATCGTATCGTGTCCGAGGTAATCTTTTGCTACTTCAATTTTATAACAAGTGATCTCTGATCTGCTGTCAAAAATCTCATAGATGGACGGCGGGAAAATGGTCGTTCCTTTAAATTTTATCATTTGATTTTTCCTGCCCAGGATTGGGCCAACACGCGGAGAAGTTCTTCCGCAGCTGCAGGTTTCCCTGTAAATTCGTGCAACATCGCCTGTTTTATAGCGTATAAGTGGTGTTCCTTCGGTGTTTAGGGTGCTGACCACGATCTCTCCCTTTTCACCATGGGCAACTTCATTTCCTTCATCATCCAGGACTTCCAGGTAGATCAAATCTTCGTTCAGGTGTCCGCCCTGGTGTGCTGTACATTCCGTAAAAGCGGCTCCCATTTCTGTTGAGGCGTAGGTTGAGAACAATTCGATATTCCAGTCCGCGTGAATACGTTTTGCCAGGACATTTTCGGATAAGTCATCTTCCCTGATCGGCTCACCGATACAAATCGCCGAACGAACAGAAGTTTGATTGACATCAATCCCGTTTTGTTTTGCATAGTCAATCAGGTTGACTAAGAAACTGGGTACGGCAATCAAAATGGTCGGTTTGTTTTCTAAAATCGAATTCCATTGTAAGGCCGGAACACCCGGGCCAATGCGGATCATTCCTGCGTTTAATTCCTGGACACCTAAGTAATAAGCCAATCCCGCCATGAACTGCTTGTCGATGGTTGTCATTAACTGAAACAGATCACCGGCTTTAGCACCGGTCAATTCAAAAGACTCCTTTTCATTTTTTGCCAAACGAACTAAATCTTTCTTCGTAAGATAAATGGTAACCGGTTTGCCGGAAGTACCTGAAGTAGTGACATATTCGGCAACTTGGGCAGGAGGAACACATAAAAAATCCCGGTTGTTCTGGGAAAGGTCCTCTTTCGTTGTAAAAGGAAGTGCCCGAAATCCTTCCCAATTCAAGTGTTCAAGTGAATTCTTTGAAAAATGTTTCCGATAAAATGGAGCATGCGCAACGGCATAGTGAATCGTTTCAATTACTTGCTCAAGGACCTTGCTATTTTCCATTTTTTCGACATTCTTTGATCAAATTACGCAATTCTTCTTCAATCTTGGGCGAAGCAACTCGTTTTGTAAGCGCTGTTTCATATGCTGAGATCGCTTTTTTAAGCTGTTTTTTCTTCTGAAAATATTTTCCAAGCTGTTCATAGGTAACGTACGATTCGGAATTGTTTGAAATGAATTCAGCAATCTCTTTTTCTGAAAGATTCAATTCTTTATCAAACATCAGGTAAGCCGTGATTTGCTGTTTAACGGTTTTGAACGTTTTGAATTTCCTGTAAGCCTCCGAAGTGACAAATTGATCCTGTGGGATTGAATCCACGAGTTGAATATGCTTTGTTTTGAATGTTTTGTTTAGATCATATCCCAGGAAAGTACCCAATTGATAATCCGAACTGGAAATGAAGTAAAGCCCGCTTTCAGGTTGCATAACCACACTGTGATGTGCCTGGAGTTGATTCAATGCTCTTGGATTTCCCATTCCCAAAGTATCTCCGTTCCATCCGCCCTGGTCTCTTAGGATGGTTGCCGCAATGGAAGGATTCAATGGATGTGATTTTCCAAGCAATTGTTTCATCCTGTCGAAACGGTATTTGGAATCACTGTTGGATATATTTTTGAGATTTTCTTTGTCTTTTTCGAAGCGTGCGGATTGATAATGGTTCGCACAAACCAATTGATCCGTTGGGCTTTCGTAAACTCCCAGTTTTGCCGGTGATTTTTCGATTAAAACTGCTCTTCCGTCTGCCGCTGAAGAAACCATCAGTGTTTCGGAAACAAAAGTGTTTCGCTTTTTGGCAATTGCCACCGCTTCGTCTATATTCTTGGCATATTGTAAGATTTCACGAGCCAGGAGTGAGATCGGCATTTTTGAACTGGTTGGCAAGTCTGACTTGGAGGCGTTGATAGTCACAGTCAAACCTTTTTCATTCATTCCGGAAGCTACTCCGGTGAATCCAGCCCAGGAATAGGAAGTGAATTTGTAACCCTTACTCGGATTGACAAAAATGATCAATTTGTTTTTCGCGAAATCATCACCGACATAAAAATCAAAATTCCTGCCGACTAATAATTCCTTGTTTTCACTTTTGTTGCCTTTCACCGCGAAAGAGGTGCAGCCAACCACGCTGTAGTCATTCAGGGCATGCCCTATATCGTGTGCTGCGTGATAATTCAGTATACGTGTATATTTTGAAGCGATGTAATCGTAACGATCCGAAAAAGCGAGTGAGATACCATAGATTTCCTGCTGGTTCTCAAGCGGAATATTCTCCGGAAGGTCACTATTGAAAAATCCGACCATTAATTTAATGAGATGCCTCCAAAGTTTATTCGGCAGGAAATTATTGATCTGTCCGACAAAAATGTCTTCTTGTTCCTGTACGAGTTCTTTTGCGAGTTTTCCATAGATGACACCTCTTTCGTAAGGTTCTCCTTCCAGGTACATTTCCCAAACACCGAACTTGTTTTTCTTTAAGTAAGAATTTCCAAGAACGTAATGGTCTTTTCCAACTTGTTTTCGTTCGCCGATATGAATCTCCGGAACTTCAGGGGTGTCGATTTGGGCATTGAAGAGGACAATTGTAAACAATATGAAAATGAATGCAAAAAGTAACTCTGTCGGAATCCAAATGAGACGGAATAGGTATTTAATTATGGTTCTTAGCACACGTCTGAATAATTGAGTACAAATATACGTTATTTTTGAGCTGGATCTCAGCAATTTCGACTACGGATAACGATGATAAGTATAATTAACAACCCGAATTCTACAGTGGCTTATTTTAAGCAGGAGGACTACGATCAGCTGCTTGCCGGTGGTATAAATAAACGCGCAGTCGAAAAAGGCGGGGTACAAAAATTGCTTCAGGAATTGGCTTGTCACGAAGATGAAATCTCTTATAAAGAAAGCGGACAACCCTATTTTAAAGATAAACCGGAATTGTTTTTATCAATTTCTCATGCAAAAGGATGGTTTGCGGTGAGTGTGGGATCTGAGCCCGTGGGAGTTGATATTCAGACGTATTCACCCAGGTTGAAACAAGGGCAGGACTATTTTAGAAATGAGTGGGAATTGTCATTTTCCGAGGATGAAATTGCACTTCATTTGATTTGGGGGGCAAAAGAAGCATTTTATAAATTGAAAGAAGGTCAAATTACCGATTTGAAAGAAGAGGTAATCATTTCAAACATTTCTAAAGATTCTTTGCTTATCGATTACGGATCCGAGACTTGCAAGTTGGGATACCGAATACTCGAAAATGCGTTTATTGTTTTCACGTTTTGAAACGAATAACTGAATTGCTTATGAAAACAGGCTTGATTTTAGCGGCTTTTTCCCTTGGATTCCAATCTTTGGGACAAGTATTTCACGTATCGGATACTTCGGCTTTAATTGTTAAGACTACGAATCAATCTCCGGCTCACTGGTACGTTGAAGTCTTTTCTGATAGTTCAGTGGACACAGTATTGAGGTGGAAAGCAACCCATTTCGATAATGTTCCCCCTGAATGGGAGATAGGGATGGATGATCAAACTGCTTCTTACTCCAATATACAGGTTGGTGATAGTGCAGATTTTAATCTGCCGGCGAATCAGCCCTTTGCAAAAAAATTGATCATCGGCGCAATTTTGAACGGAACTCCAGGACATGGAATTTGTTATTTTGACGTTTACGATCCGAACAATCTTTCGTTTGTTCAAACCATAAGTTATGAATTCATAATTACGAGTCCCGTAAACGGAATGATGGAATTGAATGAGGACTCTTTCCTTGAGTTTGAAGGTGGATATCTGAAAGTGAAAAACAGGCAGGAAGCACGATTTGAACTCTACGATTTGTCCGGTAATTTATTGCTTGAAAACAAACTAACAAATACGTTTGATGTTTGTTTTTTACCCGGTGGCCAACTCTATTTGATTAAAGTAAGACTTAATAGTAAAGAGGCTATAGTCAAGATCTACAAGTAATTGTGAATTACTGATCTTCGATGTCCAGAATTTTGTCGGCTAAAACAGAACTAAGTTTATAGTAGCTTTCTGCAGTCCATCCGCCAACATGAGGCGTAAGCAATATTTTATCGGATGCCAGTAAGAATTTCAATCCTTCGTTGTCGGTGTGGTCAAAGAAATGTTCGAATGATTTTTTCTCAAATTCATTTACGTCCAATCCAGCTGAAATCGTTGATCCTTTTTGGATAGATTTAATTAAAGAATTAGTTTCAACTATTTTTCCCCTCGATAAATTCAACAGGTAAATGGGTTTCCCAAGTGCATCAAAAAACTCTTGGTTGGCGAAGTGAATGGTTTCTTCATTCTGGGGAATGTGAAAGGAGATCACGTCGGACTTCCTCAGCACAGCTTCCAGGGTAGCTTCGATTACAAAGTCGTCTCCAAAACCTGTTTTGTATTTGTCGTAAGCCAGAAGGGTGATGTCAAAGCCGCGTAATTTCTTTGCAAATGCCTTTCCGTTATTTCCGAATCCGATTATTCCAACCGTTTTGCCATCCAGTTCAACACCTCTGTTTCCTTCGCGGTCCCAAAGCCCGTTTTTTACATCCCGGTTTGCTGTATGGATCTTGTTCATCATGCATAAGAGCATGCCCAATGCGTGTTCTGCCACTGCATTGCGGTTTCCTTCCGGAGCATTGTAAAGCTGAATTCCACGTGAGTCACAATAAGTAACATCAATGTTTTCCATTCCTGCCCCGGAGCGAGCTATGAAATGAAGTGCGGGAGTGAATTGTAGAAAGGATTCATCCAGTGTGAAGCGGGAACGGATCACGATTCCGTGCGCATCTCTCAGTTGAGTTTCACATTGTTCTCTGGTCCAGTCATGCGCCTCAATACATTCGTATTCACCGCTTTGTGTGAGCCGTTCGGAAAGGATGGGATGTACAGTGTCCAAAAAGAATACTTTTTTCATGAAATGAATTTGAGCACTCCGAAGTTACTTTTTATTCTTTGAACGGCTTTACGACGAATTGTAAAATAAATTTGATGACTTGTTCTATGAGGGAAAAAGTGGTTTGGTTACCTGTTCCGATATAGTCCTGGAGCAAGTTCATAGGGCGCAAATTCTCACCGGTCTCCCGGAAGCCCATTTTTATTTTTTGAGCATGAATTTCACGCTCGAGCTTTAGGATTTTTAAATCCAGCTCAATTTCTTCAAACGAAGAATATATTTTCGGCTGTTTCTCCATTTAATTATTGAAAAATAGTTTGGAAAATCTTCGTAAAATTTGCTTTTCGATGAATCGAAGCCTTAAAAAACAGAGTAAAAGGATCAATACAAAATAGGCGCCGGCAACAATAAGAAAACCCAAGGCAATATTGTCTATCGCATCCCCGATTGCCAAAGCTGCTGCAATGGATCCGAAAAGAAAAGCAATCATCAGGAAGAAACCAAGCAGTATAAATCTGACGACCATCCTGGTGGATTTCATTAAGATTTTGAAACCCAGCAGTTTGTAATATTCAACAGTACTTTCTACGTATGCTTTGGTTTCTTCCTGAATCTTGCCTGTGCTCTCCTTTAATTCTTCAAATGCCATCTTACTTAGCTGTTGCTTTTTTAGCCGCACCTTTCAACAAGGACAGTTTTTCTTCTAAAAGTGAGATCAGTTCATCCTTTTCATGAAGCCCGCTTGAAATGGCGTTATCCAAAAATTCGCCAATGTCTTCACCCGCATTTTCAGCCTTGCGATGCAACAGTTGAGCCAATTCGTGGTATTTATCCATCAAATTATCTTTTCCTTTGCCTAAATTGTCTTTCAGCTTTTGTCGAGTTACAGATCCTTTATCAGGCGCTAATAGAATCCCGATGCCTGCTCCGATAACTGCACCTGCCAGAAGTGCAATTATAACATTTCCTGTGCTACTTGCCATGATACTTTGTTTTATGTGTTCCTAATAAATGTAGCCAAAAATTCGAGCTTTCGACAAACAAGAGGAAATCTTTTAACGTTAATTCTCAGTTCGTTTAATGGGTATCCCATGAATGCATGAATTTTTTCGCTCGGTTAACACGCTCGCAAAGGTCACTTAGAGGACAAAACGTTTGTATTTCAAACTATCTTCATTAAAATTGACTAATAAACCGAGTGGTAAATCGGAAACTGCTAAATAGTTAATAACTTGAGCATAATGAGACTTTGTAAGTTGACTAACTGATTTTACTTCTAAAATGATGGAGTTTAAGACTACAAAATCGGCGTAGAAATGATGAGGTAAGATAATATCTTTATAGTGAACCTTAAACTCTTTTTCTCGTGCAAATTGAACTTTTGCATGCTTAAATTCATATTCCAATGCATCCTTATAGACAATCTCGGAGAAACCATTTCCTAAATTTCGGTGGACTTCCATACACATACCTATTATTTCATAGGCTTCCTTTTCTAATATTAAGTGCTTCATTTACTTTAAGATAATGAAAAAGTTCATTTCGAACAAGCAAAAATATTAAGCGTCAAAAAATAAATAGCGAGCGCGTTAGCCGAGCTAAAATTCGTGCATTCGCGGCAAGAATCTATTTAAGTTCCGACATCACGAAGCTGCTGTTCACCTGCCCGATATGTGGAATGCAGGCCAATTGGTTCTTCAGGAAATCCTGGTACACTTCCATGTTTGCAACTTCAATCGTAAGCATGTAATCTGTGGCTCCGGCTACATGATAGGCGTGAATGACTTCCGGTAGTTCCCTGACGGCGCTTTCAAATACATCAATTCCCTCCTTTTCGTGGCTTTTCAAACTTACCTGGCACACTACTTTCAATTCCTTCCCTACAGCTTTTCTATTGATCAGCGCAGCATAACCCTGGATAACACCAATGCGCTCCAATCGCTTGATGCGTTCAAAAGTAGGAGTAACGGACAGACCGATTTTGCCCGCAACTTCTTTATTATTCATTTTACCATTGGCTTCAAGGAGCGTTATGATCTGATGATCAATGGAATCTAATACTGACATACTTCAAAGTTTTGAGAAAATATTTCTGTTTTCGGCTTCAAAATCATTAAATAACAGAAAAAAGAAGCTGTGCTTTATAAAAATATAGAATAATATTCTATAATTCGCGAATCAAGCCAAATTTCATTTTACTTAGTGGACGTGTTAGCGTATAAAAATCTGAATTCGAGGTAATTTTTGTTGCGAATTCTGTTTAAAAGCAACACCTTAAATGTTAAAAGATCGTTGTTTTTGGGGCGTGAATGCCTTGATATTAAACAGAACAAGAGTTTAGTTGAAATTTTTTCACAAGCTTTAAAACAACGTTTCATAATTTTTCTCGTCATAAATGAGAAAGTGGGAGTTTTAATTGATTTATTACAAAAGAACCCCAACGCTTACGCTGAAGCTACAGCGAAGGCGCATAGACACCACAGTCTAAATTACTACTGCGAATTCCCCTATCAATAATTGGTAGGGGATTTTGGTTTCTGGAAGAATGGTCACGGCATTTATGGAGAAATAGCAGGTATTGCACTTCATTCCGATAAGTCACCTTTTGTGATAAGTTTCCCCATTTTTTCAGAGAGCCCGATGCTGGCCTTATCGATGAATTTATAGTAGAAATGCGAAATCAGAAAAGATACCGCCATGGACGCGAGAAATGAAATCAGGAAAGGAATGAAGTAGGTTCCCGGTTTCCATAATTCGAGAAAAAGTGTGGTTCCGAGTGAGCACAAGACGGCCAAATGGATCAAATAGAATGAGAACGAGATTTTTCCCAAATATAAAAAAGGCTTTATTGAAAAGAAACGCATGAAATTGTTCTCAAAACAGATCACAAACAGAAGGCAAAAAGATCCCAATACATGGAACAGGTCGTAACTGTTGGTCCAGCTCCAAGACAAGGGCTTCCATATACTTTGCTCGAGCAAGGAGCCTTGTGGGTAGGAACTGAAATAAATTCCCGCACTCAAAAGCAAAAGTTTAATCCCGATGCCTTTCCATCCCTTTGGAAAAGAAAACCCATCTACAAAAAGCCGGCTAATGAGTGACCCAAGTATGAAAGCGGCATAGAATTTTTTATCTGTAAGAAGAATAAGAACCGCGACAATGATATGAAGCAGGATTGTTTTCTTATTGTTACCCGCTAATGTCAGGAAGGAAAACAACAATAAGGAACCTAGAAATTCAATCGTCATTGTCCACAATACCGGATTGTAACGATCGTCCCTATTTAAAAACACATCCACAAACAGGTTTTTTATCATGTCTGCAACAGTACTCATATCCCTGAATAGACAATCCAACCAATTTTTTGATTTGGTCATATCACCCAATTCTTTGTGAGTGAAGAGTCCCGCTTCATGAAGAATATAGCAGAGAATGACAGATACGCCAACCGGGATAAGTAGTCTGAAATATCGTTTGGCAGCATATTCCCTCAAAAGTTTGTGGTTTCCGGAACGGTGAAATTTATAGCTGAGTACAAAGCCACTTAAGACAAAGAAAATGGAAACTGCAAATCCTCCGTTAAAAAAGATATTAAGAGGTGTTTTTGCAATCAGCAATTCTATCCCGCCATTTCCCAGGTTTACCTGATCGGGATTCATGTAATTAATCGCTGGGAAGAACGCTAAACCGAAATGGTGGAATACAACTATTATCATAGCTACACCGCGCACCCCATCCAGGAAGCCCAGGCTGTGTTGTCTGGATTCGATATTCATGCGGACTAAAGTAGGTATAAAATGGTTTTGGAGGCTCAACCAGTCACCTTGAGAGGTAAGCATATAAGCAAAATTTCCAACTTTAAGGCAGGAATGAAGCGTAATTAAAGTATGAATGAAGCATAGATAAGAGTCCGCCGCGGCGGACGAAGACTGAGGTTCTGTCTCACTCGATCCGAAGCGATCATTTGTATGATCTGCTTTGGTCAAGACGAAAAAGCCGAGGGACATAACGTAGTTGTAGTATAGGTACTCCGTCTTTCAAGCATGAATGAACCATGATTGAAGCATAAATAAAGCATAGATATAGTTACGTTTGTATAGTTATTTAACATTGAAGTGGTGTATTTAACTGTACTAAAAACGATTGCCTAATGCCGTGATCACCATTGCCTGTTACCAGCAATAACCAACCCTCTTCGTTGGCGCGAGGCTCTGGTCGTGCCCATTTCCGTCTTTGGTCCCAGGTCCACAGTCTTTAATCTTAATATCCGAATACTTGTTCCGACATTCCGTGATCCTGAAATCTAATTCGGCATTCGGCACTCGTAATTCGCAATTACTAAATTCTCCCTATCTTCGTGCTTCGAATCTTTTGAATTAATTTAACATGAATCCCAATACTCCCCTGTTGATTTACAACAGCCTTTCAGGTGAAAAAGAAGTGTTTAAACCCATTATTGCCGGCAGGGTGGGAATGTATGTATGTGGTCCGACGCTTTATAGCGAACCGCACATGGGAAACATGCGTACCTTCATCAATTTTGATTTGATCTACCGTTACTTACTGCATTTGGGTTACCAGGTGAAGTACGTGCGTAACATCACAGATGCCGGGCACATTACCAATTCAGCCGGTGAAGCGGTTGATTCTATCGGAAAAGCAGCGCGCGTTGAGCAAGTACAATCCTTGGAAATCGTTTACAAATACAATGTGAAGTTTCAGGATTTGCAGCGCATTTATAACCTGCTGCCTCCAGCTATCGAACCAACGGCAACCGGACATATCCAGGAACAAATTGAAGTGATCGAACAGATCATTGAGAACGGATTCGCTTATGTGGTGAATGGATCTGTGTATTTCGATGTACGTGCTTACAGTGAAAAGTTCGAATATGGAATCCTGAGTGGGCGTAAGGTCGATGAATTGGCAGAGGAAACACGTGAGCTGAATGCACAGGACGAAAAACGTTTCTTCGCTGATTTTGCTTTGTGGAAAAAGGCAAATCCGGATGATATGCAGATTTGGCGTTCACCCTGGGGTGATGGAAATCCGGGCTGGCATATTGAATGTACTGCAATGAGTACGAAGTATTTAGGAGATCAGTTCGATATTCATGGTGGCGGACTGGATTTAAAATTTCCGCATCACGAAGATGAAATTGCACAGAGTTGTGGTTCTGCTGGCTGCAATCCGGCAAATTACTGGATGCATGCAAATATGTTGAATGTAAATGGACAGAAAATGTCCAAATCCCTAGGTAATTACTTCCTGCCAAAAGAAATTGTGGATGGAACAACGGAGGTTTTTGATAAACCTTATTCTCCACAGGTCATCCGCTTTTGCATGATGCAGGCACATTACCGCAGTACGCTGGATTTTACACCTGATTCATTGAATGCGGCAGAAAAGGGATTTACACGCTTGTCGGAAGCATACGGGAAATTGAGCTCTCTGGAAACAAAAGACACCTCTTCTCAGGATGTTCAGGCACTTGTGGATGGTTTATATAAGGCAATGAATGACGATTTCAATGCACCGATGCTTGTTGCCGGACTGTTCGAAGCCGTGAAATACATTAATACTATTGCGGAAGGAAAGGCAACGATCACTGCTGCTGACCTGGAATTATTGTCCAAAGAGTTTAGTGCTTTCGTGTTCGATGTACTTGGTCTTGCAATTGAGAAAGCTTCTGCCGCAACTGACAGTGCTTTAACAACTGTAATGGATTTGGTACTGGATATGCGCAAAGATGCCCGCGAAAATAAGGATTGGAGCACATCGGATAAAATCAGGGACCGTTTAACAGAAGCTGGAATTGTCGTTAAAGACGGCAAGGATGGCGTGACGTGGACAGTTAAATAGAGACTTCAAGACATCAGGATATTAAGATTTTAGGACTTGGATTTTTGTGTAATTGAGAAAATCTGAGTCCTAATATCCTAAAGTCTTAAAATCCTAATATCCAAATGGAACATTTCGGAAAAGCATATAAACTCTGCAGTCGGAAAACAATCGACAGTCTCTTCAAGGAGGGGAAGCAGCTGCGTGCCTTTCCCTTAACGGTTTATTACTCAGAGAGTAAATCAATAGAGAAAGTTCCTTTTCAGGTTGTGCTTTCTGCTCCTAAACGTCAGTTTAGAAGAGCTCATGACCGCAATTATGTGAAACGATTAATGAAGGAAGTTCTCCGGAGGGAAAAACAACCTTTGGAGGAATTGTTGAATGCAAGCGGGAAACAATTATCCTTATTTATTGTTTATACAAACAAGGAAGTGCTGACATACCGGGAGTTGGAAAAATGTGTGCAGAAACTGATCGGGAAATTAATTGCAGAATTAACTGAATCAAATCAAAATTAAAGGGATTCATTCTCAATGCCCGGACCATTCGTCAAAAAACCTAAAAAAACCAATTCTATTCCCAATCTTTCGGTATTTTTACCTCTCGGAGATTATTTTACGGAATGATTTTTGAAGTCATCACACAAGAGTCCGCCGCGGCGGACGATAAAAAACAAGCGTTAGCGCAGTTAAAGAAATTTTAAAAATATGAAGCAGTTCTTGCATGTTTTCGCCCTGGTAAGTATCCTTATTGGTTTTAGTTCTCCTGTTAAAGCCCAGTCCAACGGATTCGAGGAAATTAAATCCATGGAATTAATGGATCTCATTTTTCAGCAATTGGAAACCAATTACGTTGATGAGATCAAGCCGGGAGAGATGAGTAAAACGGCGATTGATGCCATGTTGAAACAGCTTGATCCTTATACTGTTTACTACCACGAGTCAAATATGGAGGATTACCGCATGATGACTACCGGACAATATGGTGGCATTGGTGCTTTGATCCGTAAAATGGGTGAGTATACTTTTATAGCAGAGCCTTATGAAGGAAAACCGGCTCAACTGTCCGGGGCAATGGCTGGAGATAAGATCCTTTCTATTGATGGAAAAGACATGAAGGGAAAACCAAGTGATGAGGTTTCGGATGCTTTGCGCGGACCAAAGGGTTCAACAATCGAATTGAAAGTTGACCGTGCAGGACAGGAAAAAACAATTTCCATTACACGTGATGAGATTAAATTGGCAGACGTTCCCTATTTCGGGATGCTAAATAACGGAACCACCGGATACATCAAATTGAATGGCTTTACCCAAACGGCTTCTGCAGAAGTAATCGCAGCTTATGGTAAGCTGAAACAACAGGGAATGACTTCGCTGGTTTTGGATTTACGCGGAAATGGCGGAGGTCTGTTGATCGAGGCGGTTAAGATTGTCAATATTTTTGTCAAGAAAGGTCAAACAGTGGTTACTACGAAAGGACGTATCCCGGAAGAGAACAGAACGTATTCGACATCTGCTGATCCTTTGGATCTGACAATTCCGCTGGTAGTTTTGGTCGATGGAGGTTCCGCTTCCGCTTCCGAGATCGTTTCCGGAAGTTTGCAGGATTTGGATCGTGCGGTTATTATCGGAGAGAATTCATATGGAAAGGGCTTGGTTCAGCGTACGTTTGATCTGAAATACGGTTCAAAGATTAAACTGACAATTTCGAAATACTATACGCCTTCCGGCCGTTGTGTGCAGCGCCTGGAATATTACGATAAGGAATTGGATGATAAACCGAAGGCAATTGCAGATTCATTGTTAAAGACCTTTACCACTGCAAACGGACGTAAAGTGATCGACGGACGCGGAATTGAACCGGATATCGTAGTTGAAAAAGACGATTATTCGCGCTTGTTGTTAATGCTGGTAAGTAATAATGTGATTTTCAATTTTGCAACGGATTACAAACGTTCACATGAAACAATTGCTCCGGCTAAAACGTTCAAGCTGAGTCCGGAGGACTATGCTGCGTTCAAAGCCTATGCTCTGAAACAAGAGTTTACCTATTCAACAGCGTCTGAGGAGCAATTGGAGCGTATGAAAAAAACAGCTGAAGACGAAGGTTATTTTGAAGACATTAAAGCTGACTACGAACAATTGTTGTCCAAGGTGACTCCATCGAAAGAGCGTGATTTGGATAAATTTAAAGATGAAATATCAGAGATCTTATCCAGTGAGATCGTGTCGCGTTACTATTACCAAAACGGACGTGCAGAACAGGCCTTTCAATTTGATAAAGATCTTCAAAAAGCGATCGAAGTTCTGTCTGATACAAAAAGAGTAAATACTATTCTCGGAAAATAAGCGTTATCGATTTATATAGCGATTACTTATGCTGGATAAACTGACCGGGAAACCCGTTCATTATTGTATTCAATTGGTTGCAATGATCGGAATTGCAGCCGGTCTGCCCTTTAGTAAAATTCCTCTTTCCATTGGAACAATGTTGTTGGGACTCAACCTTATTTTACTTTGGGATTGGCCTAAGGTTTGGAAGAATTGGAGTTCGAATAAATGGCTTTGGCTCTTATTTGCCTATTTTGCTGTGGAACTCCTCTCTGTCTTTTGGTCGGAAAATAAGGGCGAAGCTTGGAATATGATTCGCAGGGAACTCACATTGTATGTTATGCCGCTGGCAATTGTTGCAATACCTTTAACTAGCTTTAAACATTACAAATGGGTGGTTTTAAGCTTTTTGTCAGCCGTTTTCATTACGAGCTTTATCAATGTGGGAACTTATTTTCATTGGTGGGGTTCCAAGGTCTATGACGATATAAGAAGCCTCTCGTTGTTTGTATCGCATTTACGCTATGCCATGATGATTATCCTGGCACTGGTATTTTGTGCCGCCTGGTGGATCCGGAAATTCCCTTATCGGTGGATTGCGCTTGTTTTGGCGGCGTGGTTTATTTACTATACCAACCTTTCACAAATCTGGATGGGAGTGTTTACACTCTCAGGGGTGGTTTTAATGATGTTTTATTTTAAAGTTAAATCCATTCGCTCAATTTGGATAAAAAGAACGTTTATCGCCTCATTCAGTGCATTTGTGTTGTTCCTTTGCATCTTCCTGTACATAAAACTTCAGCCGACTCCGCGTAAAGTTCATATCAGCCCCAATGATTACGGAACAAAAACAGTAAATGGAAATCTCTATACCTTCGATCTGATTGAGAATATGAATTGGGAAAACGGGTATCCGGTTCATGCCTTCATTGCTGATGAAGAATTGGAAAAGGAGTGGTCCGAATCATCAAAAGTGGATTACCGGACAGGAGTAGATTTGAAAGGAAATCCGATCCGCAATATTTTGTGGAGGTATATGACTTCCAAAGGATTGAAAAAAGATTCTGTTGATTTCCAGAAAATGAGTAAACGCGATATCCGCAACGTGGAATTAGGGTTTGCTTCTGTTGAAATGGCAAAAGGCGGAATATCTGCTCAGTTATACCGGATGCGTGGTCAGTTGAACGGTTCGGAAAACCCGAATGGAAAGTCTCTTCTCGAAAAAATAGAGTCTCTAAAAGCAGGAGTAACAATCATTAAGCAACATCCGCTTATTGGGGTGGGGATTGGAGACCTGAAGGAATCTTTCGCTTCAGCCTATCGGTCAAATCATTCGAAGTTGACAATTGAAAACCAACATCTGACCCATAATCAATTTCTCACATCCTGGATTGCGGCTGGAATTAGTTGTTTTATTGCTTTCGTGAGTTTATGGTTTATTCAGCTGGTATCAGCATTGAAGATGAATGCCTTCGAATGGACGGGATTCCTGGTGATTACCATGCTTTCCTTTTTGATAGAAGATACTTTGCAAACCCAAACAGGCGTTTCATTTGTAGCGTTTTTCTTCGCATTCTTTATTACCGGCAGGAAGGTTTTATACCCAAAGGGATAGTTAACTTATTTGAGCTGCTTCCAAGATTTAATATTGTGGTAAACAGCAATAGGTTGCTTCTTGGCTTTTAAAGACTTACTTTTGCATCAAAATTGAGTATCCATGCGTTTCGAACTTACGAAAGAATTCTTAGAGCGCATCCGACAAGCTATCTCGTCGGAGGATGATCAATGGATTAAACTCCACATTACAGACCTTCACTTTGCTGACATTGCAGAAATCATGGATGAATTATCCATGGAGCAGTCCAGGTACTTGTATTATCAATTGGATGAAGAACTTCAGGCGGATGTTCTGATGGAGCTGGATGAAGAGGTTCGTGACCGCTTCCTGGGGACTTTGTCGAGTAAGGAAATGGCGGAGCAGTTGGAGAATCTTGATTCGGATGATGCCGCAGATATCTTGGGAGAACTCCCGGATGACAAAATCCAGGAAGTAATCTCTCAAATGGAGGATGATGATGCCGCTGATGATATCGTTGATCTCTTAAATTACGATGAAGATACTGCCGGTGGATTGATGCAAAAAGAGTTTATCCAGGCAAGATTGGAGTGGCCGGTAAACCGTGCCCTGGTTGAACTTCGGCGGCAGGCGGAAGATGTTGAGCAGGTTTATACGATCTATGTTATTGATGATCTGAATAAACTGGTTGGAGTTCTTTCTCTTAAAAGATTGCTGTTTGCAAGCCCTAAAACACCCATTCGGGATTTATACGAAGGCAAAAATTTGATTTTTGTTACTACGAGTGATTCTTCTGAGAAGGTTGCTAAAGTGATGGAAAAATACGACTTAGTTTCGGTTCCGGTTGTTGATTTACAAGGAAAATTGGTAGGCCGTATTACCATCGATGACGTGGTGGATGTGATCAAGGAGGAGGCCGACAAGGATTTCCAGTTGGCTTCAGGGATCTCTGAAAAAGTTGAATCGAATTCAAGTGTTTTCCGTATCTCCAGAGCCCGTTTGCCTTGGTTGTTAATAGGAATGCTCGGAGGAATACTGAGTGCGCAGGTAATTTCCCGTTTCGAAACCAACATTACCCATCTTCCTGCACTTGCATTTTTTATCCCTCTGATCACAGCGATGGGTGGAAATGTCGGAGTACAATCTTCTGCAATTGTAGTACAGTCACTGGCGCGTGGAAATGATCCTTTTGACAGTATTCTTTCAAAAGTAGGAAAAGAATCCATCGTTGGTTTGGTTAACGGCTTACTTTGCTCTTCTATCATTTTTGGATTTTCTTATTTCTTCAATGATTATCGGTTGGCTTTAGTAGTAAGTATTTCCCTGTTAACCGTAACTATTTTCGCTGCCATCTTCGGAACAATGATCCCGCTTATATTAAATCGCTATAAGATCGATCCTGCATTGGCAACAGGTCCCTTCGTTACCACAACGAATGATGTATTGGGACTTTTCATCTATTTCACCGTAGGACTTTTATTATTGAAGTAAGTTGTTAATCAGCTGATTATAATTTGTTTCAGAAATAATTTCAATTTTTTTTCATTTTTCGAAATCCAAAACTTTTTTCAGGTCGTAACTGAGTCAAATTATTTTAATTCAAAACTTACGATTATGAAAAAGGGTTTATTATCAATTGCACTAATTGCTTCAACAGCATTATTTTCCAACTCATTTGCTCAAAATGTAACTGTAATGGTTGGTGGAGAGTCTATGTATCCTGCAAAGAACATTGTAGAGAACGCAGTAAATTCAAAAGATCATACGACATTGGTAGCGGCGGTGAAAGCCGGGGGTTTAGTGGAGACCCTGCAGGGAAAAGGTCCCTTCACGGTATTTGCTCCAGTAAACGACGCTTTCGAAAATCTTCCTTCGGGAACGGTAGAAACTTTGTTGAAACCGGAGAACAAAGCAACTTTGGTAAAAGTATTGACTTATCACGTAGTTGCGGGTAAGATGGACTTTAATACGATTGCTGCGGCAATTAAGAAAGGAGGAGGTAAAGCTGAAATGACAACTGTTTCAGGAGGTAAATTGTGGGCTATGATGAATGGCGATCACAACATTACGATCAAAGATGAAGCGGGAAATGTTTCAAATATCACTACTTACGATGTATATCAGTCAAATGGAGTGATCCATGTAATTGACAAAGTATTGATGCCTAAAATGTAATACCACGGTAAAGCCTTGAATCCGGATTGAACACTGAGTTACAGCGTCAAAGGAATTCAAGATCATACCAACCAGCAAACTCATAGCAGAGTGACCCCGACTCCGTCAGCTGACGGGCGTCGGGGTTTTGTTTTTGACTGCTTTGGGTTTTGGGTATGCAATACTTATTCTATGATGACTTTTTCTTCCAGCTTAAATTCTCCTCCTGAGCTCGATTGAATGCGTGTAATGTAGGATCCTTTTTGAATGTTCAGTTTGTTAAATGGAATAGTGCAGCTACCTTTTTCAAACGAATATACTTGCTGGAAAACCGTTTTTCCTTCGGCAGAACTTATTGAAACAAGATAATCTCCACCTGCAGGAATAACCATGCTTAGTGAAAAGCTCCCATTATTCGGATTCGGGGAAACAGTAATAGATCGGGAAGAACTCTTTTTCTCAATTGACCGGATATCGGACAGCTTTATTTCGTTATTGATATCAACCATTGCCAATTGATAATAGTTTATACCGTCAAAAGGATACCTGTCCAAGAATGAATAAAACTGGGCATCCTCGGAATCACCCTGACTCAAAACTTGTCCGATTTCTTCAAATTTCAAATCACTTCCGGCTCTTAAAAGGATAAAATGATGATTCTCTTTTTCAAAGCTGCTTACCCAATTGATTTCCACATCATCTCCTGAATTTTCTACTTCAAATGCACTTAAATTGATTGCCAAAGGACACGTGATTGTGAAGGTGGCGGTTCGCACGGTTCCGCATGCATCCGTTACCTGGCAGGTATAGGTAACCGGCCCGTTTGGAACTGTCAGGGTGCTGGATGTTGCTCCCGTGGACCAGGAATAAGTATACCCCGGGACACCGTATTGAGCCGCCGGATTTAACAAGGTTGTCCCGGAAGCGCAGCTTGGAGCCGCATAAGTTGCCGCACCATTTCCCGTAGCTGTATTTGCCAATGTTTCTGCATTTCTTCCCTGAACAGTTACATTCCAGTTGTTCATAAAGTTGCAGTAGTTGGTTGCCCAGTTGCAATTATCATAAGTACCATTTCCCGCGCAATAGGAACGATTAAAATTAATTGTAAAGCTGAGTGCCTGATTTGCGCAGGACGGTGTATAACATTGTGCAAGGGTTTGTGTTCCTGAAGTTGCAAAAGGCAACAACGGATTCCACGTTCCGATATTATTGCAGCCTGCTGTGCAAGCCCAAATAGTCCCCGGTGCCCCGGTAGGAGAAATTCCCCCACAGGAGGAGGTAACCCAAACCTGGGCTTCGGATCTCCAGCAATCATCATAGAACCAACCGGAAGTTAAATAACAAAAATCGGAAACAATGGTCCATCCGGCGGAAACATCCCAGGGTGTTGATCCACCAGGGAAGGTAATGTTAAGCGTAGTAGAGCAAAATGCCGGTGAAGGCCGTGAACCCATTAAATTATTCGCTGAAGCTATTGGTCCGACAACTGTAACCAAAGGATCAATTGTTATCGGATATACTTTTGCAGGGTCGTTTAATTGAGCGGAATCACATAGAATTTCCAAAGTACTTCCGTTCAACGTATACGGGTTGAGCCATGAATATCTGTCTTCTGATGCGTCGTGACATCTCACACCGCTGAATTTTATTTCTGCTTCCCCGGTATGGATGTTTTCAAAGATAACCGGTCCGTTTTGAACTGTCTCGTCAGTATAAATGAAGCCATTCAGGTAATCAGGAATTTCTAACTGATCAACAAAGATCAATCTTTTCACATGCAGGTTCTCACGGATAATAAAGTCGGATTCAACACTAGCCTCTCTGAAAACCAGTTTCATATCAATTCCGGGAAAAACATCTGTGATATAGGCTCCTTCATTTCCAACGGAGATTTGTGACCAATCTGCCTGATGCATCGTAATAGAATTGTCATTATGCACCACTTTCAATGAATAATGGTTGAATTGAAATTCTTCTTCTCCCAATCGGATACTTGTTTTTTTATTCCCCAGGTCCAGTTTTGTAGGGCAGGGCTGAACTCCGGATTGATATACCTGGGGTGAAACTGCATGAAGCGTTGGATCGATAGCCCGCCAGATTCCGTTCTGTAGTATATTGATTGGCTTGCTTGATTGCTGAATGTAGAAAAAGGTCGGATTATTCAGATCAATATAATACCTTGAATCATAGGTTCTTTTGTTGATATCTTCAACGACGTTTTTACCGTATGGCGCATCGAAAGTCAGTTTCCCGAAGTCGGGATGCGAATGGTAGCTTTCACTGTTGTATTTTTTGCCCGCTTCCTGGGTATAGCTCCGGGGGCTGATGAAATCAATCTGGGCCGACATGGCTTCAAAAACGGTGACTTGTGCTGTTAACCGCACACAAAGGAATGCAGCGTAGATTACGCAAAGAGTAGACTTTATCATAGTAGTAGTAACGTTTGTTTGATTCTAATCGGATTAGAATCAGTGTGTTAGCAAGTCAAATATAAAAAACTTTTTTTCTGATGAATGTTAATTTTTTTATTCAAATTACTTGATATATCATTGATTATCAGGTAATAGTCTCTGTTTTCGCGGAACTCGTGCAGAGCCTTAAAAGCCAATTTTTCAGAAAGTATAAAGCTATCCAAGCATACAAAAAGGGATTGATTACCTTTGTGAAAATTTTCCTCATGACATTTCACGATTTAAACATCAAAAAACCAATACTTACTGCTTTGGATGAGTTGGGTTATACTACTCCTACCACCATTCAATCTGCTGGATTTTCGGTAATGATGTCCGGAAGAGATGTCATTGGTCTGGCGCAAACCGGAACAGGAAAAACACTCGCATATTTGCTTCCCACTCTTTCTCTGTGGAAGTTTTCCAAGGAACCGCATCCGCAGATTTTAATCATTGTTCCGACAAGAGAATTGGTGGTGCAAGTGGTCCGGGAAGTTGAGAAATTAACTCCTCATATGAATGTTGCGGTAGGCGGTGTTTATGGTGGTGCGAATATCAACACACAGGCATCAATGGTTTTGCAGGGATTAGATGTTTTGGTGGGAACACCGGGCAGATTATTTGATTTAACCGCCAACGGATCGTTACAGCTCAAACATATTAAAAAAGTAGTTATTGATGAGGTGGACGAAACCCTAAACCTGGGTTTCAGACCGCAATTGATGCGTATTTTTGAACTTCTTCCTGAGAAAAGACAAAATCTGTTGTTCTCAGCAACACTTTCAGAAGAAGTGGAAACATTCCTGGGAACATATTTTGACAGCCCTGTTAAAATTGAGGCGGCACGCGTTGGTACTCCGTTGGAAAAAATCAAACAGGAAGCGTTCGCAGTTCCGAATTTCACTTCAAAAGTGAATTTGTTGAAGCACATGCTTCAGGAGAATAAGGATATGACCAAAGTGCTGGTATTTGTTTCTTCACGTGTATTGGCCGATAAATTATTCGAGGAATTGGAACCGATTTTCAATGTTGAATTGGGAATCATTCATTCTCAAAAGGCGCAGAATTTCCGTTTCAATGCGGTAAACCATTTCCAAAACGGGATTTATAAAGTATTGATTGCAACGGATTTGATCGCCCGTGGTATCGATGTAACGGATATAACGCATGTTTTCAACTTTGACATTCCGGATAACCAGGAAAATTATATTCACAGAATTGGTAGAACCGGCCGCCAGGATAAGGAAGGTCATGCAATCAGTTTTCTAACGGAAAAGGACCGGGATCTTTTTACACGTATCGAAGAATTCATGAATAAGAAAGTAACTATTCAGGAATTCCCGGATGAAGTGGAATTGTCGGAATTGGTACTGGATTTTGAGAAACCACAGGTTGCAATGAAGAATTCCCTGGTTAAATCGCCCTCAAAAGATCAGACCGGACCAGCATTCCACGAAAAGAAAGACAAGAACAAGAAAGTCAATGTTCGCTATAACCATAAACAGGCAATGCAGGATAAATACGGCAAGCCTAAAAAGAAGGGGAATAAGAAAAAGTGATCCGCCACGGCGGATTGATAAGAGCCAGCCGTGGCTGGTGAAGACTGAGCAAAGCAATTTGAATTGCTTAAAGCGAAGGAACAAGCGTTAGCACGGTTCAACAAAGGGAAAGTAGTTTTCTAAAAGGTGCAAACGTCAGAAATTTTCAAATATAAGCCTAGCAATAATTCCCCGACAATAAATTCAGGCAAAAAGATTAGTGTGCGAAGTGATTCTTTTAAACGGTATCTTTCTCCTAAAAAACGTTAAGTGAATCGTTAATTTTAACATTTCGCCTACATTCGCTATGCTATGATCAAGATTAGAATCAATCTCGTTATTACTGCAGTATGGATTGCCATGCTGGCTCTCTTGTTGATTCAGATCTTCCAAACCCTTCAGCTGTACGATCGGAAGTCAGATGACTTTAAGAGCAAGGTCAATACTGCCCTTGAACGAATTGCTATCCGTTATGAAAAAGTAGAGGATGTGCGCAGGTACTCAAGCTTAATGAGTAAGGACGTTTCCGGCCAATACAAGGATGTGCTGAAAGAGGAATTCCAGAATTTATTCGAAGTGAAGGAATCCATTTCTATTCGGGATACGGTGCTGACGGTAAAGGGGAAACTGGAAAATTATTTGATCGTAACCGGGAACAGCTATGATTCTATCTCCGGGTTATATTCGAAACAGGAGGTTCTGGCCAGAGATGTCCGGCAGATCCACGAATTGTTTGATGGAGGAGGAACGAGTTTGTTTCACAAAGATTCTATTCGTGCAGCATATCATCTGGATCAGCGGGTGATGCATAAGATTGTCAAAAAAGCAAAGTATATCAACGAATTGATGGTGGAGACTTTCAGAGACAATATGTATCTGGACCCTGAAAAAAGAATCAATTTGAAAATCCTGGATTCGATCATTCAAACAGAACTGCTTGCAGATAAACTCCCGATTGATTTCAAATTTGTAATTGTTGAGGAAAACAATGAACCGGTCAAGTTCAAACAAAGCCTGGAAAATTACGATGTGAATCTGGATACCGTTAAAACCCAGGCAGCAATGCTTTTCCCGAATAAAATCCTGGAAGATAAACTTTCGCTGCATTTGAATTTCCCCAATAGTAAATTCTTCGTCCTGAAATCCATGGGGAGCTTGCTGATCGTAAGTTTGATCCTCGCTGTCCTGATTATTATCACAATTTCATACATGTTCCGTACCATTTTGACTCAAAAGAAGTTGTATGAATTGAAAAATGATTTCATTTCCAATATGACTCACGAGTTTAAAACACCTATTTCAACTATTTCATTGGCTTGTGAAGCAATGCACGATCCGGCTATGATGGGTGGACAAACAGAAAATGCGGCTCCTTTTGTCAAAATGATTCAGGAAGAAAATAAACGCCTGGGAGTTTTGGTTGAGTCGATCCTTCAAAGTGCAGTAATTGATCGCGGTGAATTAAAAGTGAGGATGGAGCAGGTTCCGGTAATCGAAGTCATCCAATCTGTGGCAAAAACGGCTTCCTTCCGCATTGCCGGATTAGACGGGGAATTGATTCTTCAAATGCCTAAGGAAGAGGTGTATATTGAAGCGGATCGCATGCATTTCACCAATATGGTGAATAATTTAGTTGATAACGCAATTAAATATAGTAAGGACAAAATCCATGTAACCGTGAAACTGGAAGTTTTCGCTGATCGGCTGGAATTGTCCGTCATTGATAAAGGAATTGGAATAAAACGTGAACATATCTCGAAAATATTTGATAAATTGTACCGTGTTCCAACCGGAAATGTTCATAATGTGAAGGGTTTCGGGTTGGGCTTAAGCTATGTGAAAGCACTCTCAGAACTGTTTGGGTGGAGCCTACACGTAACAAGTCAGGTAGGAGAAGGTTCCGAATTTCGTGTAACAATAAAAAGATAATTATGGCTAAGCAAAAATCAATTTTATTAGCAGAAGATGACGACAATCTGGGTCAATTATTACAAACTTTTCTGAAAGCTAAAGGTTACCAGGTAGAACTTGCCCGCAATGGAAAGCATGCATATGAAAAATACACAGACGGACATTTCGATTTCTGTATTTTTGATGTGATGATGCCTGAAATGGATGGTTTTACCCTCGCAAAAGAAGTAAGGCTGATTGATCCGAAAATTCCGATTCTCTTCCTTACGGCCAAGGCAATGAAGGAAGACAAGCTCGAAGGATTTGAAAGCGGGGCGGATGATTACATGACAAAACCATTTACGATGGAAGAGTTGATGGCCCGGATTGAAGCAATTTTGAGACGTACGAGCCCTTCTGATGGGGAAGAAAGTGAAATGCAGCAAATCGGTACGATCCGGTATGAGCCCGTTTCACGCATCCTCCATTTGAAAGATGAAGACAAGAAATTGACTACAAAAGAAGGTCAGCTGCTGCATTTATTATGTAAGAACCGAAATGAAGTACTCGACAGACAAGCCGCATTGCGTGCAATCTGGGGAGACGATAATTATTTTAACGGGCGTTCAATGGATGTGTATATAGCGAAATTGCGTAAACTTTTGAAGGAAGATGAGCGCATTGAAATTCTGAATATCCATGGAAAAGGGTTTAAACTGATCGTTCACGAGTAACAATAAAAAGTTCAAACAGATCCAAAATCGTTCAACTTTTGAACATTTAAACTTTTGAACGTTCTATAAATTCGGGATTAAAACTATATTCGCTCTTGTGATGCGGAAAAAAAATCGGAAGACCCGTCTGCTGGCGGGTCTTTTTTCGTTTAATAGAAAAACGGGCTTGTTACTGATACTTCTGGTATTATGTAAGCATCACGCCTTGACCCAGGAAGTGTTTTCTATTTATTATCCGAGCGGGGATTATAAACTGCTGGATGACAATAAACAGCAGATCAATAAATACATTTTTGCACATAACCTAAAGAAAATTGATAGTCTTCAGGTTATTGGCTATGCGGATTCCACCGGGAAGAAGAAACTCAACTTCCGGCTTTCAAAAAAACGTGCGCAAAAGGTGAAAGAATACCTGACTGAGATCCTTCCGGCCAAAACACCCGTCTCCAGTTTTGCCAGGGGAGAAGAAAATGCACTTCGAAATCCAAATGAGAACCACCGAAGGGTAGAAATTCATTTATTTTACGCCGGTAAACGATTGGTGGAGGATAGTACGGAATTGTACGAGTATTTCGGGAACACGAAAACCTGCTTCGTTCTCTCGGATTCGATCATGAAAAATTGCAACATCATCCGTTTCAATGATGGGCGAACGAATTACGTGGTTCTCGAAATGGAACCTCATTTGTTTTCTAAAAACCAGGTTTATTATACCTTGAGCAAGAACTCGCAATATGCGAAAATAGTTAAGTGGAAGCTGGAACTCAGTGGCGATGGCTGGTGGAGACACGAGCGGTACCGTGCCAGGATAAAAGAGGTGGATTTTGAGTCGTACGGAATCCTGACAAAGAAAGAGATTCGGGCGGATTACAATGAATGCGTTGTCTGCGACAAAGACATGAACGCTCCAATGAAATTGAAATCGGAACTCTTGCCGGAAATATATATCATGCAAAACCTGCAGCTGAGAAAGAAACGCCTGGAGGATGAATATTTACTCATTGTGCCCCGGGATTATGTTTCACCGTCAAGATATTACTATTTCGACAGGAATTATGACCAGCCAATTGTTTGGCAAACCAAATTCGGAATCCGGAACAGGCCGTATTTTTTTGCTGTGGTTCCTGCCGGGTATTTGAAGAACAAAGACTGGAATATTTATTCTAATCGCTCTACTTGTCTTTCTGCTGGAGATTCACTCAGGATCAATTATCCTTTGGACACATTGAATCCGCATCAGTGTTTACCTGAATCCAGGGGTGGATTGAATGCTTTGGAGTATGGATTGGAAGCAACTTATTGGAATTACGATTTTCAAGCCTCCGCTCTTTCAGCTTATGCACAATATGCGGGAACGCGATTCGAATACAGTGTCAATGTGGGAATCGATCTGAAAGCTCGTATCCAGGCAATGGTGAAGACGGACTATCTGATCTTTTCTTACAATCCTTTCAAACAAATCGTTATCGGAAATGCAAACCGATCCATAATCCATGATTTTCACCCGACTCTTGCAGTGTATACCGGCAGTAATTTAACTTACCTGGGTGATCGCAGTAATGCCGGATTGGTCCACGCGCTCTATATTGGTGCTGCTTACAAGAATAACCCATCCTCATTGGGATTCGATCGTTTCTATACAAACCTGGGGATTTCAACAAACTATCTCAATTCAGGCGGATTGAATTTTTCACTGTACTTACAGGTCGGTGTGAAGTTTAAAATATAGATACGACTGTCTCTACAAATTCGGCATTAGGCATTCGGTATTCGTAATTACTATCTTATCTTTGCATTGAAATAAAATCAAACTATGATTCGCATTCAGAACTTTATCAATGGAGAATTACTTGCACCCGTGAAAGGTCAGTACATCGATAATTACGAACCTGCAACAGGAAAAGTATATGGTGAAATCCCAAACTCTACTGAAGAAGATGTCGAATTGGCTGTTATAGCAGCAGAAAAAGCCTTCCCGATTTGGTCGAATATGACCAATGAAGAACGCGGGGCTATCATGATGCGGATCAGTCATGGAATTGAAAGGCGCATGGATGAATTTGTTGCCGCTGAATCGCGCGACAATGGGAAACCGCTTTCATTGGCTGCACACGTGGATATTCCGCGGGCAATTTCAAATTTTCATTTTTTCGCAACTGCTGTCGAACATTTTGCTTCCGAATCGCATTACATGGAGGGAATGGGAATCAATTACACAACCCGTAAACCAATCGGGGTTGTTGGTTGTATTTCACCATGGAACCTGCCATTGTATTTGTTTTCGTGGAAAATTGCACCTGCATTAGCTTCCGGAAATTGCGTCATTGCAAAACCTTCTGAAATTACACCATATACAGCTTATTTATTGAGCGAAGTAGTTAAAGAAAGTGGTATGCCTGCAGGGGTGCTGAATATTGTGCACGGTTTGGGTCAGTTTGCCGGCGATGCCATCGTAAAACATCCCAAGATCAAAGCGATCTCTTTTACGGGAGGAACGAAAACAGGTGAATACATTGCACGCACTGCCGGACCTATGTTTAAGAAGCTATCATTGGAATTGGGTGGAAAGAACCCGAACATCATTTTTGCAGATTGCGATTTTGATGAAATGATCAAAACGACGGTTCGCTCATCATTCGCCAACCAGGGCCAGATCTGTTTGTGCGGATCGAGAATCTTTGTCGAACGAAGCATTTACGACCAATTCAAAAAAGCCTTTATTGAACGTGTGGAAAAATTGACCGTTTCCAATCCTTCGGATCCGAATGCAAAAATGGGTGCAGTGGTTTCCAAACCGCATATGGAAAAAGTACTTTCTTATATTGAGCTGGCTAAAGAAGAGGGTGGGACGATTTTGACTGGTGGTAATCAGGTACATTTGGAAGCTCCGTATGATGGCGGATATTATATTGCGCCAACTGTGATCGAAGGTCTCTCTTACGATTGCAGAACGAACCAGGAAGAGATTTTCGGACCGGTTGTTACATTAACACCGTTTGACACCGAAGAAGAGGTGCTTATGATGGCGAATAGTACACAATATGGACTTAGCGCTACTATCTGGACCTCTGACCTGAAAAGAGCGCACAGAACAGCTGATAAAGTCCATGCAGGGATCGTTTGGATCAATTCCTGGCTGGTTCGTGACTTGAGAACTCCATTTGGAGGTGTAAAAGCATCCGGAGTTGGAAGGGAAGGCGGTTGGGAAGCACTCCGTTTCTTCACCGAAGCCAAAAATGTCTTTATTCCGTATTAATTAGGAGTTCTGAATGTTTCCCCTTTATGCTTGCGCTGAAACTACAGCATAGGCGCAGGAGGGGAAGAGTTCGCGATAGTCCGCCACGACGGAAAGACTGAGACTAGCCTGAAAGGCGCTAGTCGATGGTAAAGGGGGAGGATATTCGTAATTATCTTTTAAGTTTCCCCCGTTTAATCAAACTCGCGACTTCCAGTTCAAGAGAACCATAAATCTCTTTTTTCTTTAACGAATCGATGTGAAAAATGATATCGGTACCGTGATAGTTCCACAAACCATTGCAGGTAGATCCCGATATGACTTTGGGTGATCTTCCGGATGTGTAGGCACTGATGCTTTTTGGAAGAATATTGAGTGTCAGTGGCGGAGAGAACAGGAAATGATAATGTTTTCCCTGTTTTGTGATGATTCCTTTTGAAAAAAGTGCCGAAACCAATTTTTGCCCGTTTCCATTTACAGAAAATATCAGGGAATAAGCAGGAACTGCTACTTTATTTGTTTTTCTGATCTCGATCGGATTGAATTCTTCATCGTAGCTCATTTCAACAACTTCTTCATTGATCAGTTGTGTTCCCCCTTCCTGGAAAGACAAGTCCCCATCCCAGGCTTCAAAGAATGCAGCTGTAGGAAAGCTCACTTTTTTTCCAAGTTCAACGATCCATTTGTAAAGCGGACCGTTGGGATCTTTTTTAAATTCAGAAATGTCCAGATGAATTTCCAGTGCTTTTGTAGATTGTTTACTTCGTTCAAATGTTATTCCTGCTTTCTTCTCTTTGATTTTCAGGTTTTTGTTTGAATGAAGATAAGTCTTCAATTTGATGTTCAGTGAATCACTGTCATGTGCAAACATAGCGTAATCAAATCCGAACTTTTTAAGTTTGGGAGAGTTTGAATAGAGAACAATATCTTCTTTTTTAAATATTGGGTTTTTCAGGAACTTTTCCCAGGAATTTTCCATGTCGCCTTCGTGTGCAAAAAGAGCCTTTCCTAATCTTCTTTTGAACTTGGATCCCTTGTACACCAGCAAATAGTTTTTATCGTAGAAAATGTAAAGATTCAATTCTTTGATCTTCTTTACTTTCCTGTTGTAAACCAGGGTGTCGGAAATATGAGTATACTGCTCCAGGCGGTTCAAGCCGTTCTGAATTTTTGAACTGTCAATGACCGTTACGAAAGTTCCCCATTCATCTGTTCCATTGGAGAAGAAGTATCCGGTGCTTTGGATATCAAGTCCTATTCCCTTTGCCTGCCCCAAAAGAAAATCATAGGTCATGTATTCTCTAAAGGGAACTTTGTTCTTAAACATCATGGAGTTTGTTTCCCGGGCGATGTCGAGCAAATTGTATCTGCCCACTATTTCGCTTTCAGGTAAACGGTCTAAAAGGGAAGGCGGCGGATCGGGAGCAAGCAGACGCGGACGGATATAAAGAAACAAAGCCAATGCTGCGCACAGCAATGCGATTAACATAACTTTATTTCCAACTCCCTCTGTTCTCATTTTAGCGCGTTGTAGATACCAGATATGCTGTGTTAACCAAATCTAACAGGTATTTCCCCGCGTTGTCAAAAGTACCCTCAAAACTGTAAGTAAGATTGTAAGTTGTTTTCTGACGGGTCGTTTTGGAGGAGATTACTTCAACTTCTCCTTTTTTACCTTTCATAGATGCTAATACTGCAAAGCGATGATCGTTCAAAATGGACTCAGGTAAACGATTGATCATGTCTCCCAGGTTGATGTATCCGTAAATAGAACCGCTTTTCGCAGCATTTTTCGCCAGTTTTCCGGTAATTGCCTCTGCACCGTATCCGTTGGAATGATTCTTAGCCAGATCCTCGTCGTTGGTGAAAATGAACAAGCCGTTTTTATTGATCATGTACAAAGGAACCGAGTTCAAAATTGCTTCTTCATACACCCAGTAATCTCCCATGTTCTTAAATTGGGAAGTAATACGGGACATGTGCTTCAATATTTTGTTCGGGATGTCGGGACGCGCAGTTGTAAATCCTAAAGTGAAGATAGGCATGTCTTCTTCCGCTTCGATTTCTTTTTCCCCGTATTCAAAGGTTTCTTCATCGTAAAAGAACTCAATGCGCTTTGTTTTTACGCGTTTGATCCCGTTGAAGGTTCCGAACATGCTTCCTTTATACGTATTGAAAAGCTCATCGGTATTGATGAAGTCATTCAGAAGTTCAATAGTTAATACGTTTGCGGAAATCCGAGCGTTCTTTTCTTCGCTTAGGATTGGCATGATTACTTCATACGCTTTTTCATAACCCTTTTTCAAATCAATTTGATAAGTGAAAAAACCGGTATTGTTTTTCGGGATGTACTTTAATACGTTTTTATCGAATTTTGCACTGTTTAGTTCCTGGTAAATGCTTCCTAATCCCTCTCCGTAGTAAGCTTCAACTTTCAGGTCAATGGATTTCTGATTCAAAACGATATCTCCCAGCATGACGTTCCCCGTATAGAGTTCATTCAGGTCGCGGTACAAATCGGGAAACATTGCCTGCAGGTAAAACAGACTGTTTGTATTTTTAAAATTCCGGCTGTTGTCCAGGTAGAAAATTCCGTCTGAAGGGTGTGTCAATTGACCTGCCAAACGGCTGTCCAATGCTTTTAAATTGATCTTTTTTACGAATAATTCTTCCGTAATGATGAACAGTCGTTTGCGGGAATATTCCGATTCGATACTGTCGCGCAATTCATAGTAATTCTTGAACAGATCACTTGTTTCATCAATGGCGATAGGAGTCTCATCCACTTCTTCCTCGATAATTTCTTCTATTTCGTCACCTTCTTCATTCAATGCAGGATCTTCATCGCTCAGTTCTTCCTCATCGTAAGTGTCTATTCCTTCCTCGTCGTAATACTCATCTTCCATCCATGGAAGCTCAAGACCTCTGGAGATCCAGATAGAATCCGTTATTTCGGTTAGTTTTTGCTGATCGGTATCTACGCGGATTAACAAACCAACATTTCCCTGGATCATTAAATGATTGAAATAGTTGTTGTAATATTCCGTTCCCGCAACCAGGCTTTCCTTGCGGTCAAAATCATCAAAAACGGTGAATAGTTTTTCTTTATCGCTGATCCCGAATGTAAAACCTGAAATTTCAAATTCAGGATTCTTTCCGTAGAAAATATTCATTTTCTGATTGAAGTCAATTCCGGCATCTTTCAATGTTTTTCCCTGGGTAGAACCATCAAATAATTCGGACTGCAATTCAGTCATAAAATCATATGAAACCAACTCATCCATTGATACTTTCTGAAGGATGGAGATATTGTTCAGACTAAAGATGGTGACTGCATCCTTGGGAATAATATCTTCTGATTTCTGTCCCCATGAAACAGCTCCCAAAAGGGTAATCGGAATTAAGATTTTAATTTTCATAAATGAGCGAATGAACGGATTCTACACGAAAGTAAAATCATTTTTTGAATTGGATGTGCTATTTACCGTATGAACCAGTATTTGGTTGATAACTTGTGTTAAATTGACGGCTTTTTCCTGCAATCTGCGAAACTAGTTTGAAAGGGTAAAGGTACTTTTCAGAATTGAAGGGTTCGTTCCCACGGAATAAGTAGTGGATTCGATCAGACCTGCAACTTTAGTTGGAGAGATCCGGGCCTGTGGATTATCACATTTTACAATGGCTTTGTCAAATCGGGAAACGGAAGTGTATTTTCCTTTTTTTAGTTTCTCCTGGTCTTCTGCTTTCATTTTATAAATGACACTCTGAAAATTGGGAGCTATCCGGGTTAATGTTTTCCCATCCCAAGTCAGCCAGTTCTCATCCAAAGCGGGATCGTTCTTGTCTTTGATCTCTTCTTTTATAATTTCGCGAATACCATCCTGAAGGTCTGCAACGGATTCGAAATCGCAGGAAATTTTGAAAATAAAATCGTCGTAATTCGATTCTACCTTAACATTTGAAATTCCTTGTTTTTCTTCCAGTTTGTTGCGGTAGTATTCAATTTTTTCTTTGATCTCTGGAAGTTTGGGAATCCGTTTTCCTTCTACGCTGTCAAGGGCCAGGATCGAATTGATCTTTACCTTACTGGCACTCATGTTTACGGTATACTTGTAGGTACCGCTCCCGTCTGCATGAATGGTAATATCATCCCAGATATCTACACAGGAGGACAGTATAAGAATCAGAAAACCAATTAGAAAAACACGCATAAGTCAATTTTCAAGTACAAAAGTACGGAACAAGTGGATCAAAAACAGTACCAGAAGAAGAATTATTTAGTTTATTGGAAAAAATAACTTTGATTTTCTGTCGTGGTGAGGGTAGCTGAACGACCGCAAATGAATGCCCGGTTATCTGAAACATGACCTACCGGACTTTGAAAAGCAATTGGAAACGAACGGTATTTGGTATGTTCCAGGATGAGCTCCTCGGGGGTCCAGAGTGTAGGAGCTGCCGTATCTTTCATGTCGGTCATTCCTCCCACGATTAAGCCTGCAATGCGGTCAAATACGCCTGCAAATTTAAATGCCATTAGCATCCGGTCTAAATGATATACTTGTTCACCTATGTCTTCTATAAATAAAATAGCATGATCGTAACTCGGGGAGTAAGGGGTTCCAAGCAGGGAGTAAAGGATAGATAGATTTCCCCCTACCACATCTCCTGTTGCCATTCCATATTTATTGGAAGGATGCGTATTCCAGGTGTATTGATTCTCTTTTCCGAGCAGAACATTCACTAATGATTCCAGTGATTCTTCCGAGTTTTCCTGAAAATTCAGGGGCATACTCGTGTGTGCTGTTTCAATCCCCAGTTTCAGTCCAAGACAATGGAAATTAGTAATGTCTGAAAAGCCCAGGATCCATTTCGGTTCACGTAAAAGATTGGCCCAATTTACCAGGTCAAATAATCTTACCGCACCATATCCGCCCCGGTTGCAGACAATCGCTTTTACATCCGGGTGATCAATTGCCCATTGCAGATCGTTTGCACGCTCTGTATCTGTTCCGGAAAAATACCGGTAGGTATTTGAAGCGCCCGAACCAACAATTACTTTGAATCCCCTGTCTTCGAAATAATGTTTTGCAAAATCAATGTAAGAAGCTTCAATCGCCTTTGCAGGAGAAACAAGTGCAATGGTATCACCGGGTACTAATTGAGGAGGACGAATCATGACTTAAAATTAATTCAAAAGGATGAATGCAAAATGCAAAAAACAGTAAGGGCGAAAAATTTTTCGCCCTTACTGTTTATATTTTATAAATCAATTAACTATTGATCGGTCCCATTACCACCATGTTTTCCATCGTTGGAGTAGGACTGCCGCCTCTTTTCTCCAGGGTAATTGCAAATGCGCTGATGTTTTGAGCATTCACGTCAAATGGATCTGTCATTTGTTCTACTTCATCGTAGTTGAATAAACCAACTGAAAGAGGTTTCCCGTCAGCGATTACCCACAATTGATATTGCATGTCTGCTGGCGGTGGAGTGATTTTTTCAGCATGCATCACTGCTTTTTTCATATCTGCACTCCACATTATTTTCACAGTAGCATCCGGTTCCTTTGCAGTTCCCTTCATTAAGACTGTTCGGGTACTTTGCTCTGCTAATACTTCTTGTACTGTTTGTAAATGATCTTTCTCCAGTAATAAGGCCTGTAAAACCTGGCTGTCTTTCAAATGCTCGGTTTCCATTGAGGCTAATGCGGAATCCAGGCGTTTCACTTCGCGATTGGAAACAAACCACAAAGAACCGATTCCAAGGGTTAAGATCAATGAGGCAGCTGCCATCATTTTCCACATCGGGCTTACCCCTTTTATTTCAGTAGCTGTATTTAAAGCGATAATTTTTGTTTCTTGCTTTTTCTCAGGATCCGCATTACCTGAAGGATTTTCCTGTGGGGTTTCGGCGATCTTTTTTAATATGGAAGCCCGGATAGCTGTATCAGGAGCCTGCGCTTGTTCAAGCATCATCTCCTCGCAGCGTTTCTGAACGCGAATAAACTCTGCCTGAATTTCAGGATATATTTTAGATAGGCACGCAACCTCCTGAACTTCCTGTGGGGAAGCAAGACCGAGTGTTACCGACTCCAAAATTCCTGACGCTATGTATTCGTTTATATCCACAATATCAATAATGTAAACCATTTCCTTAACTCCATCATGGCCATTCGCGAGCGGGTTTTTACAGTCCCGAGCGGAATTTCCAGCTCGTCTGCCACTTCCTGTTGCGTGTAGCCTTTGAAGTATAAGTATTCAATCATTGTTTGTTGTTCTGCCGGAAGGCGCTCTACCAATTGTCTTAATCCGATGGTACTTACATTCTGCTGAACTGTTACAGAACTATTTACGGTGGTTTCCAGAACTTGGATTTCAGACTTGCCTTCTTTTTTTAATTTTCTCAATGCATCAATAGAAGTATTTCGTGCAATATTGAGCATCCACGTGAAAAAACTGCCCTTGGTATCATCATACATCTGAATGTTTTTCCAAACCTTAATGAAGGTGTCCTGAAGCACATCCTGGGCAATGTCATCATCGGTAATAAAACGAGAAATCACTCCGTTAATCGCTCCGCAATAACGATCATAGACCTCCGCAAAAGCATTCTGATCTCCTGTTTTTACTTTGCTGACTAAAGCACTAATTTCTATGTTATTCAATGAATCCAACGAAGCGAATTTAACGAATTAAATTAATTCAAAATGAAAAATACGAAATATGAAAGGATCCGGTTTTGAATTTTGAAGTTTTCATTTTGAATTCGCCTTTAGGCTCTCGATCCTTTTTATTAAATTTGCAGTCTTTTTTGAAAAGACCAAAATTATTTAATACACAGACGAATGAGTCGTAAATACGAAGAATATCAAGGATTGAATTTGCCGAATGTTGCAAAGGCAGTTCTTGAAAAGTGGAAAAATGAACGCGTTTTTGAAGCTTCTATCACATCCCGTGACGGAGCAGAGCCGTTTGTTTTCTTTGAAGGGCCGCCATCAGCAAATGGCTTGCCGGGAATTCACCACGTTATGGCTCGTTCTATTAAAGATATTTTCTGTCGCTATCAAACCCTGAAAGGAAAACAGGTAAAGCGTAAAGCCGGTTGGGATACACATGGCTTGCCCGTGGAATTAGGGGTAGAAAAGGAACTCGGAATTACAAAGGAAGATATCGGGAAGAAGATCTCGGTAGAAGATTATAATAAAGCATGTCGCGAAGCAGTGATGCGCTACACAGATATCTGGAATCGCTTGACGGAAGAAATGGGGTATTGGGTGGACATGGAAAATCCATACATCACCTTTGATCCGAAATACATGGAATCTGTTTGGTGGTTGCTGGGTCAGATGTATGAGAAGAATTTGTTGTACAAGGGATACACGATTCAACCGTATTCACCTGCTGCCGGAACCGGGCTTTCATCACATGAATTGAACCAGCCGGGCTGTTACCGCGATGTGAAAGATACAACGGTTGTTGCACAGTTTAAGATAAAAGAGGATCAGGTTCTACCCGCCACCCTCCTTAATCCTCCCTCAAGGGAGGAGGCAGTTTCCAACTCTCCCCTTGAGGGGAGACAAAGAGGGGTGGAAACATTCTTCCTGGCCTGGACCACAACTCCCTGGACTTTATCTTCCAACACTGCACTCTGTGTCGGACCAAAGATCGAATATGTCCTGGTTTCAACCTTCAATCCGTATACGTACGAACCTGTTCAGGTTGTTTTGGCAAAAGACTTGGTTTCGGCTCATTTTGGAAAAGGATTTCTGCAGGTTGAAACAGAAAGTGAATTAAGCACTTACGAACAGGGAGCAAAACAAATCCCGTTTGTAATTCTTGGTTCTTGCAGTGGCTCTGATCTGGTCGGAATCCGTTACGAACAACTGCTTCCGGGAGCTTTGCCGTTTGAGAACGCGGATCAGGCTTTTCGTGTGATCTCAGGAGATTTCGTGACTACTTCGGATGGTACGGGAATCGTCCACATCGCACCTACTTTTGGTGCGGATGATGCGCGTGTTGCAACTGAATTCGGTGTTCCGGCTATGCTGGTTCTGGATGAAAAAGGTGTGCCGGTTCCCCTGGTTGACCTGCGTGGCCGTTTCCGGATGGAAGTTTCCGACGCTGTTTTCGGATTGGGAGGTGAATATGTGAAAACGGATTACCTGACGGATGCGGAAAAAGAAATCGAGCTTGCAAAACAGAAAGAAAGCCTGAAAGCGATCATTCCGGATTTGAAAGCATATATGTCGGTTGACGAACGCATTGCACTGAAACTGAAAATTGAGAACCGGGCTTTTAAAATCGAAAAATACGAACACAGTTATCCGCATTGCTGGAGAACAGATAAACCGGTATTGTATTATCCGCTGGATTCCTGGTTTATCAAAGTGACCAATGTGAAGGAACGTATGATGGAGTTGAATAATACCATCAACTGGAAACCGGCTTCAACCGGAACTGGACGTTTTGGTGAGTGGCTGAAGAATGCCAACGACTGGAATTTGTCGCGTTCACGTTATTGGGGAATTCCGATTCCGATTTGGTCAACCGAAGATGGGGATGAGCGTATCTGCATCTCGTCTGTAGAACAATTAAAAGCGGAATGTGATAAGGCTGTTTCTGCCGGATTGATGAGTGAAAATCCTTTGGCGGCATTTAAACCGAATAATTTCTCAAAAGAGAACTACGGACAAATCGATTTGCATAAAAATTATGTGGATGAAATTATCCTGGTTTCTCCTTCAGGGAAACCGATGAAGCGTGAAAGTGATCTGATCGATGTGTGGTTTGATTCGGGAGCTATGCCTTATGCACAATGGCACTATCCTTTTGAGAATAAGGAACTGATCGATAATAATCTTTCATATCCTGCAGATTTTATTGCAGAGGGTGTGGATCAGACACGTGGCTGGTTCTATACCCTGCATGCAATTGCTACGATGTGTTTTGACTCGGTTGCATATAAAAATGTGCTTTCTAACGGTTTGGTTCTGGATAAGAACGGACAAAAAATGTCCAAACGTTTGGGAAATGCGGTTGATCCTTTTGAAACACTTTCGAAATACGGTCCGGATGCTACGCGCTGGTACATGATAACCAATGCACAGCCTTGGGACAACCTGAAATTTGACACGGATGGAATTACGGAGGTTCAGCGTAAGTTCTTCGGAACGCTTTACAATACGTATTCTTTCTTTGCGCTGTATGCGAATATAGATGGATTCAATTATTCAGAGGCAGAGATTGCCCTGGATGACCGTCCTGAAATTGACCGCTGGATCTTGTCGAAATTAAATTCACTGATTGCACAGGTAGATGAAGCTTATGCCTCGTTCGAGCCTACAAGAGCAGGTCGTTTGATCCAGGATTTTGTTTCGGATCAGTTGTCGAATTGGTATGTACGTTTGTGTCGCCGCCGCTTCTGGAAAGGCGAATACGAAACTGACAAGATTTCGGCGTATCAGACATTATACACGTGTTTGGAAGCAGTTGCAATCATGGGTTCACCGATTGCGCCGTTCTACCTGGATCAGTTGTTCTCTGACTTGAATGCTATTTCGGGCCGTCATCCGGTGAATTCTGTTCATTTGGCTTTCTTCCCGAAATCAAATGCAGATTTGATCGATTTGGAGCTGGAAGCACAAATGGAGATCGCTCAGAACGTTTCTTCCCTGGTATTGGGATTGCGGGCAAAAGAGAAGATCCGTGTGCGTCAGCCTTTGCAAAAGATTATGGTTCCGATTTTGGATAATCACTTTGCTGCAAACATCAAGCATGTTCAGGAATTGATTCTTTCTGAGGTAAATGTGAAGGAATTGGAACTCCTGGCTCACGAGAATAACGTGTTTGTGAAATCTATTAAACCGAATTTCAAAACCATCGGCCCGAAATACGGGAAACAAATGAAGGCAATTGCTGCCCTGGTCGCTCAAATGGATCAGCACGCTATTGCTGAAGTGGAAACAAATAAGGGCTGGACCGGGCTTATTGACGGGGACGAAATTATCCTGGACATGAGTGACTTCGATATCCGTGCGGAAGACATTCCGGGATGGCTGGTCGCTTCTGAAAACGGATTGACGGTTGCCCTGGACAGTACGATTACCGAAACCTTGCGCATGGAAGGTGTGGCCCGCGAGTTGGTAAACCGCATTCAGAACCTGCGGAAAGATTCAGGATTGGAGGTAACGGATAAGATCCGTCTGACACTCAAATCATCCGAGTTTATCCAATTGGCTGCTGAAGCGAATAAACAGTTTATTTGTGATGAGGTATTGGCAACTGATTTAAAAATTACTTCTGATAATTTTGAAGGCCTTTCAACAGATATCGAAGAAGATGCAGATACTTTGATCCGTGTAGATAAAATTTAAGATTGGTGACTGAGCGAAGTCGAAGTCACCGTGACGCGTGTCGTTGAAATAGAAACTAGAAACCAAGGTGGTTGAGCGGAGTGGAAACCACCTGAAATGCCCGTCAAAAGACGGGCATTTTCTTTTTAAACAACACTTTTAAGAGATTTAACATCGCTATCTTACATGGTCTTCTTACTTTTAAGACAAAGGGAGAAGAAGAGAAGATGCGACTAGTTGGAAGAAGGAGAAAAAAGGAACTCGATGAGCTGTTTGATGAGTTTTATCATCAGGTTGATTATACAGCGGATAATTTGGAGTTCCTGGTTGACCTGGTAGCATATTTTCGTCCGGAGAAGATAGAAGAAAATAAACCGGTCAGTATTCAGCCTTTATTGGATTACCTGAAGGAAAATGCTGTGAGGCGTTATGCCATGTCCGTTTATCTTAAAAATGTACTTCAAAACCGCAAATTCACAACTATTTTAACGGATTCTGGAATTATTCGGGACGCATACTTTATGCGTGAAGTGCGGGAACGGATCGTTTCTAAAGTTTTACCGGAGCAGCCCGAACCGGATACCCTTCAGTTCTTACTGAACCAGGTTTTCTATAAGCAAACTGATTTCGAATGGATCCAGGAAATTGCTCTTCCCGAAATCAATGAATTACTTGTCTTGCTTGATTTGAAAACGATTTATGATGACAATGACCACAGTCCGGATTCTGCAATTCGGGAAATAATTAATGGAATCAGTCTGCTGATCCAGAGAATAAGCGGCAGGGCTTTGGAACAGGATGTGCTGATCATGGTCCCGGAATATGAAAATATTCAAAGTCCTTTTGAATTATTTGAAAAGAAACTCGATCTGATTCTCTTAAAGATTGCCCGCGAACTGGATTTTTCAGTTTCCACAACGGATTCTGATTTCCAGGATTTAATTCAGTTGCTTGCGGGCTGCCATCAAATTATTAATACTGCTTTTGATAATAGTGCAAAGTTTGGAATTTCCATCCGGGTAAATCAAAGTTTATTAAGAATCCGTCAGCAGTTGTACCGGATCGAAGCACTTCTGCCATTACTCGCTACGGATTCGGATGAAGATAAGCGGGATAACTCCATTTATTTAGCCATTAAGCTGATAAAGTACAATTGCAGGAAGAACAATATTCGCCGATTGTTGCTCGACAGTACACAAACCATTGCATACGAAGTAACACAGCACACGGCCAAGACGGGGGAACACTATATCACGCATTCGAAGAAAGAATACTACCAGATGCTGCTTACCGCCTGCGGGGCGGGTTTAATTGTCGGTTTTCTCTGTATCTCTAAAATCGTCCTGGGAAAATTTGAGGTGAGTGATTTTGGTCATGCCTTGCTGTATAGTTTGAATTACGCTTTCGGATTTATCCTCATCTATCTTTTGGGCTTCACATTGGCAACGAAGCAGCCTGCAATGACAGCTGCAGCTATTGTGAAGTCAATTGAGGCCGGAATGTCTGGGCTTAAGAACGAGGCCGACAGGCACCGCTCCTTTGCCATTCTTTTTTCACAGGTGTTCCGCTCTCAGTTCATTGCTTTCGTCGGAAATGTATTCGTCGCTTTTCCGGTGGCCCTTCTGCTTATTTGGCTGTTTCAGGGTTTAGCGGGTTTTCAGATTGTGGATAAACAGAAAAGTGCTCACTTGCTGAAAGATATTAATCCGGTAGAATCCCTGGCAATACTCCATGCTTGTATCGCAGGAGTGTTTTTGTTCTTGTCGGGGATCATTTCAGGATCGATTTCCAATAAGCTGAAACACAAGAAGATTTATAACCGGATAAAAGAGCATCCGGTTTTGAAAATCTCCCTGGGAAAAGAAAGAGCCCAAAGCTTTGCCTCGTGGATTGAACGAAAGTGGGCGGGGGTCGCTTCTAATTTTTGGTTTGGTGTTTTTATGGGTTCAACGGCTTCGATCGGAATCTTTCTTGGCTTGAATCTGGATGTTCGGCACATCACCTTTGTTTCCGGGAACCTGGCGATCGGATTATTCGGTGAGAACTTTCACACCGGCTGGTATCCCATCTTAATGGGAATTATTGGGATTGGTGTGATCGGATTTTTCAATTTCATTGTCAGTTTTTTACTTTCACTCTGGCTTGCCTTGCGTTCGAGGGATATTCCAATCTCTGAATTGAAGTATTTGTTTCATTCCGTTTGGTTGTATTTTAAATATAAACCCTTCTCTTTTTTCCTGCCTCTGAAGAATTCATGATAACATCATTTATTGTTGTATCAATTGTTAAGAATAAATGATAATCAAGGGTTTATATGTTAAATAATTCAGAAATCAAAAGCTGATTGCCTATTTTAGTGCTACATTAATTTATTGACTTACTATGAAAAAATCATTACTGTTACTCTCGCTTTGCGCGGGGAGTATGTTTGGTTTTGCCCAACAAGGAACTAAAATGTCCTTAAGTTCGGCTTCAAACCCTGTTCTCCTGCAGCATGCTGCTTCTTTGAATCACCCTTTGGAAAAAACCTTGCTTTGTCAGGATACCTTACGCTACCCGCAGGCAAAAGAACAAATTCTCGGAACCAATAACTTTTACAGTGGATTTGAAGTTTGGCAGGCTGATAACGAATCGGTTTCACAGACCTTTCTCAATACTTCGAGTATTTCGATTACCGGTGTTGAATTTTTTGGCGCAAGAAGTACAGCAGTAGGTTCGGCTGCTTCTGTAACTGTGAATGCTGCAATCTACAATGTGAATGCTTCGAATGCTCCTACGACCCTTATCGGAAGTGGAAATGTTACATTCACGGCAACTGCATACGGGTATCGTTATGCTACATTTGCCAGTCCAATTACTGTAACCGGTAATTATGCCGTGGTGCTTAAACCTACAAATGCAAACGGGATCCTGAATCTTTATGTAAATGATATTGCGCCCGCACAAGTGTATGACGAATTGTTTACACATTTCTTCTCCGCTTATGCCAGCTACCCGAACCCGAATAATTGGAACACCATCCCGACATTTTCCGGAGGTGCTTCAAATTACGAAGCCTTAATGGCACCAATTGTAAATTATTCGATTAACACCCAATTTACTCCTTCTTTAACAACGGTGTGCCAGGGAACACCTGTAACGTACACGAATGCAACCACTCCCATGGCGATTTTAAGTAACCGAATGATGAACTACCAGGTTTTCCGTACGTATTTCGGAGCGGCTACCGCTGATTCGACTTTTGTTTACGATATGGATAATTTATCACCATATATTTGGACCGGTACAACTACATATACTCACCCGGCTGCCGGAACTTATGATGTGCTTTTGGCAACGAACGGTGGTTTTTGGAGTAGCTGTTTTGATTTTACAACACAGACAATAACGGTTAATCCCACTCCGGCTGCTCCGACAATTACTCCGGGTGGCCCGACAACATTTTGTGCTGGTGGCAATGTCGTTTTGACATCGTCTTCCGCAACAGGGAATACCTGGTCTACCGGAGCAACTACTCAGGCAATTACAGTGTCTTCCGCTGGTTCCTATACGGTTAGTGCCATTGCATTGGGTTGTACTTCTCCGAACTCGGCAGCTCAGACAATCACAGTAAACCCTGCTGATAATGCAGGATTCACTTATCCAACAAATTCTATTTGTGATGCATCCCCAAATCAAACTCCTACAACTGCTGTTACAGGAACGTTTTCTGCAACTCCGGCCGGACTGGTTTTCGCCAATACAGCGACAGGGGAAATTAATGTGGCAGGAAGTACTTCCGGAAGTTATTCGGTAACGTATACTACCTCCGGGTCTTGCCCGAATTCAAGTAACCAGACAGTTGTTATTTCCGGCGCACCGGACGCAACTTTTACTTATGCTCAAACAAGTTATTGTACAAATGGCACGGATCCTAATCCGGTATTTGGTGCGGGAGCAAGTGCAGGGGCCTTTAGCTCTACAACAGGTTTGGTAGTGAATGCTTCAACAGGTGTTATTGATTTGGCTTCCAGCAATGCAGGAACTTATACCGTAACGAATGCAATTGCCGCAAATGGTTCTTGTCCTGCTTCAACTCAAACATTTAGTGTAACGATTGCGGCAGTGCCAACAGCGGTTGTTTCCGGTGGCGGAACACAATGCGGTCCGGGATCGTTCCCGGTAAATATTGCCTTAACCGGAACCGGTCCATGGAATATTACTTATACGGATGGAACAACTCCGACAACTGTTACCGGTGTTACCATGTCACCATACACGATAAATGCTACGGCGAATGGGACATTTACTGTTACAAATGTAGCGATGGGTGCTTGTTCTGCTGCAGGAACGGGAACTGCTTCTGTGGTATTCAATCCGAATCCAACGGTAACGTTTACACAAGTTGCGGATATCTGCGATAATGCAAATCCTGTTACTTTGCTTGCAATGCCTGCAGGAGGATCTTTCTCCGGATCAACAGGTGTTTCGGGAACAACTTTTGATCCGAACGGCTTGACTCCGGGTTCAATTACCTTGACTTATAACTATACGGATGCAAACAATTGTTCGGGAAGTGCTGTTTCAACATTTACGTTGAATGCTGCACCACAAACAACCCTTGGAACATTCCAGGATGTGTGCTTACAGGCAGCTTCATTCGGTTTAGCTGGGGGATTACCGGCTGGCGGAACGTATAGCGGAACAGGTGTTACGGGTGGAAACTTCAATCCGGCAACTGCCGGTGCCGGAACACAAACAATTACATATTCCGTTACTCAAAACGGATGTACGAATGCGGCTTCTCAAAATATCATTGTGGAGGATTGTGCCGGAATTGAAGAGGCGGAATCTTTTGGATTGGAAATTTACCCGAACCCTGCCAGTTCAACAGTGACGATCAAAACAGGAAAGGATGTTACTTTCTCTATGATCTCTGAGGATGGGAAAATGGTTTATCCGGTTTCTTCCCTAAGTATGAATACGGAAACGGAATTGCAGGTTTCTCACTTGGCTAAAGGACTTTACTTCCTTCGTTTCAATAGTGCTCAGGGCAACCTGGTGCAAAAAGTGATCGTGAAGTAAGAAACCGGCTACACCTGGTGATAAATGATTTAAAATGCCGGCTTCGGAAGGAGGCGGCATTTTTTATTTAAAGAATGAAGGGATTTAAACCATTTTAGCTAATTTCGGATTCATGGCAAAGAAATACGCAGCAATAGATATTGGGTCGAATGCAGCTCGATTGTTAATTGGTGAAATTGCCAAGGAGAACGGGCACCCCTACGTGAAGAAGATTTCTTATACGCGTCTCCCTTTGAGATTGGGAGGTGAAGTTTTTGATTCGGGGGAGATCAGTATTCAAAAAGCAGAAGATTTTATCAAAACCATGAAAGCATTCAGCCTGATTGCGGATATTTTCAACGTTGCTGCTATTCGTGCTTGTGCTACAAGTGCCATGCGTGATGCAAAAAATGGTCCCGAGATCATTCAGCAGATCAAACGCAACACAGGAATTCAGATAGAAATTATTTCAGGGGATGAAGAAGCACGATTGATTTTCGGAACCTTTGTCTTGCTGGATATTGAACGCTCGAAGCCTTATCTGGTAATCGATGTGGGTGGCGGATCAACGGAGATCAATGTATTCGAACACGGAAAACGCGTTGCTGCAAAGAGTTTTGATATTGGTACTGTCCGGATGTTAAAGAACAAGGTCGATAAAAAAGATTGGCGTGAATTGAAGCTTTGGATTGAGGAACATGTGGAAGATAACCCGCACGCTGTTTATGCAACCGGTGGAAATATCAATAAGATTCACAAAATTCTGGGCTTTAAGGAGAAATCCCCCGTTACTTTGAGAGCAATGAATCAGCTTTATAGGGAGTTGGAACCTTTAAGTGTTGGCCAGCGTATGGACCGCTTCCAATTGAAACCCGATAGAGCGGATGTCATCGTCCCGGCACTGGAAATCTTCCGCGTATGCATGAGTGCACTCAATTGTAAGGAAATGTATGTTCCCAAGATAGGTCTCTCCGATGGAATTGTTTACGATCTGCATATGAAGAAAGCGTGATTTGAAACCTATCAACAGAAGAAAATAAGTCAATTAACAGACTATCTGCGTAATCTATATAATCTGCGTGAAATTATTTCTTACCCAATCTGTATCCCCAACACCGTAATATCATCGATCTGCTCGAAATCGGCACCGTTTCCGTACTTCCAGTTTTCAATAGCTGTGTCCAGGATCTTTCCTTGTTCGGTCATTGGCTTATGCGCATTTTCGGCAAGCAGGTTCTTGAAGTTCCGGCTCATGAATTTTTTACCTCTTTCCCCGCCAAACTGATCGGAATACCCGTCCGTGAACAAATAGAAGATATCTCCGCGGTTTGCGTTGATCTCGTGGTTGGTGAACTCCCGCATGTCCGGGTAGATCGAAATAGGTCGCTTATCCGGCTTCACTTCTTCGAGTTTGTTGCTTTTCGAAGAAACAATATAGAGCGGGTTATTTGCACCGGACCAGTGACATTTATACGTTTTGTTGTTGATGAGCAGTAAGGAAATATCCATTCCGTCCATTTGTTCGCCCTGGATGCCTTTTTGCTGAAGTGAATCGATCACTTTGTCGCGAAGCTCGTTCAGGATAATATCTGCACGCGTGATTTCCTGCTGTTTCACAATTTCGTTCAGAAGGCTGATGCATAACATGCTGACAAATGCCCCTGGTACACCATGACCCGTGCAGTCGGCAACTGCTACCAGAGTCCAGTCTCCCCTGCGGTCCACGAAGAAAAAGTCCCCGCTGACAATATCCTTCGGTTTGTACATGACAAAGAAATCACCCGGAATAGTTCCGCGGATCGTTTGTTCATTTGGTAAAACCGCATTCTGAATGCGCAATGCATAACGGATACTGTCGGTGAGTTCAAACAGGATCTTTTCGATTTGGTCTTTTTGTGCACTGACAATACCGTGTTGCTCCGAAAGTTGTACGATGGATTTTTTGCGCTGTACTGAATTGCGGTATAAAATATAGGCTGTTGCAAGAATGAGCATCAGCACGATAAAGCCCATGATCAGGATGATTCGCTGCATACCAAGCTCGTGCAGCTGTTCGTTGATCTGTCCTTTCTGAGCATCGATCCGGCGTTTCTGATCGAATAGGATATCTTCCTGGTCTGAAATGGCAAGCGATTGCTTTTCTAATTTTTGCGCCTGCTCTTCCAGGAGTGTTCCTTGTTCATCGAGCATTTTGATCTTCTCTACCAGTGTCATTTTCTGGTAATTGATCTTGGCCTTCTGATTTTTGATCGTTTCTTCTTTTACAGCTACTTTTTCGCGCTCCTTCTCCAATTTTTCGGTCGATTCGTTGAGAAGTTCTTCCCAGGCAACCGTACCTTCCATGTATTGTTCGAATTGATTGGTGAGCTTTAACCCGGCCTTTTCCATGTTGGGCTGGTTTACCGTGAAATCATCTTTCTTCAGGCGACCGTTAAAGTTTATCATCGTATAATCCTCATCCTTGCAGGAGTTGGTAATCAATAGGGTATGATTCCCGTCGATCGCTTTCGCAATTTTTTCGATCTTTTTATTGAATTTCTTGTCGACACACAAGACTTGTGTTGGGCTGATCGCGTCCTGGTTTTTAAAATGAACGACGCTTACCTTTTTGCCTTTAAAGATAATTCCTTCGTATTTTTTTCGAATAACACTGTAAAAAGAGGTGTCACTGTCCAGTACACCGATCTGGAATGTCTGGAAGGAAGATTGATTTTCCCAGGTCGTATTCAGCATCAGCGGATACAGGCTGGTTGCAACGGATTCATCAGACCGCGAAAATTGGGCGGAAGAATTGAATATCAAGGCAAAGCACGCGAATAAGATCACGCAAATACTTTTCAATCGGTTTGCTAATGAGCCAGCGGGTGTATTGTTCATGTCCACGATCAAAAATTTGTTCGAAACGGTTTCGTTTGAGATAACTGCGCAAAGGTATGGAATTTAGATTTTAGGATGTGAAGTCTTGAAAACTAAAATCCAAATAAGTAGTTGTTGTTAGCCTTTATACCGTATGTGCATGAATCGGAAATGTGTCTTTAGCAGAAATCACTGAGTAAATGCGGACTAAAATTCACACTTTAATTTCTTAAGATTGGGAAAATCAAATTTGGCGTGTTGAATTTCACAGTTAGATAACCCCTGCAATCAGCAGAGCAGAAAAAACGAGCAGCACAATTCCAACGAAGCGCTGAAGTGCGTGGATGGTAATTTTCTTTAGCAGGCGGTTACCCAGGAATGCACCTAAAAATGCGGAGAGTGTTGCCAGTATCAGCAGCATATAATCCAGGCTGTTGTGTTGCTTTACGATGTCCGACGAGTAAATGGTCAGTCGCGAAATGTCAATCAGAACTGCAATCACCACACCTGTTGCAATAAATTGTTCTTTGGAAAGGTTCGCTCTTATAAGGAATGCCGATCTCAAAGCTCCCTGGTTTCCGGATAATCCCCCGAAAAATCCGCTTAAAAACCCGCCCAACGGAATGTATTTTTGATTAAAATTCAGTTTGGATAAAGAAGGGATCAGGTCAAAAAGCGCAAAGAAAGCCAGTAAGCTCCCGATTGTTATTTTAATAATTGTAATATCGGCAGTTTTATTGAAAATCGAATAGGAGTACAGGGGCTGCATCTCTGAAATGAAGGTCAGGATATAAGCTCCGATGAATGCAGCGACAATAGCCGGTAATCCGAAGCGGATGACAACGCTTCTGCTGGCATTTTTCCCAACAAGGAAAAGCTTGAAAAGGTTATTCAGAAAGTGAACGATTGCCGTCAGGGAAATAGCTATTTCCAAAGGAAAAAAGAGTGCAAATACGGGAACCAGGATAGTCCCGAGTCCGAACCCGGAGAAAAAAGTCAGCCCTGAACCCAGCAGCGCAAACAAGCAAATGGTAATGTATTCTGTTATCATGATTGGCCCAATTTTGATGAGCTAAAAATAAGGTAATTTGAATAATTACAGGGTTTAATGAAACAATCTATTTGTGATTTTTGAATCAATAGTAGTTTCCACATTGTATTTTTTTAATTGGCTGTCATCAGAATGCACGAAAACAATTAATTTATCATTTAAATAGTAGAAATTTGGTCTCAATTCTGAAGTTTTTAAGAGAAAATCAACGAAATAATTCGTGCAATTTATCCTTAAATATAACAGTAGTTTATATAGTTTATAAGCGGCAAAATTAGTTGATTAAATCTAATTTTTTTTCTTCCTGGTTTGTGTAAATGTCAAATGCTTTATTATTTTTGCTACTGAATGTTAATACTTAATCGTTGTGCATCTAAATCAAAATCAAAGCAATTTTTGTTTAATGGGATCTCTTATTGAAGATGCTTTTGGTGTCCGAAAGTATCCCGACGGAGGTAATAATTTAAATTTGAGTTATTGACCCGATTCTGTTCCACCTATTGAAAATCTCACTAACCATGATTCTTTTAAAACCTAATTCTAATCTTAATTCCAAACAACATATGAAAGGAAAGAATTATCTGATCCTGTTCTGTCTTTTGTTTTCAGGTTTGACGAAATCTTACGGACAAAGTATAACAACTGCCGTTTTTGATGCCACTGAAGATGCACACACGAAGAGTGGGGCAACGAACACTGCTGTTAATTATGGATCTGTGAATGAATTGATTATTTCAAGTACAACTTACAGCCTTTCTCCTCTAAGTTATTATTCAACACGATCATTTGTTAAATTTGATTTATCTGCCATACCTTCAAATGCAATAATTACTTCCGCGAAATTGCGTTTAAGAGTTAAATCTGAATCTCTTGTAACGACAAATTCAACTGAATTATATGCGGATTTGGCGAATACAACTTGGAGTCAATCTACAATTACTCATAATTCTGGAATTTCAAATAATACGATTGTAAGTACTGTTACTACTTCTAATTTTGTTACTGTAACAGATATTTTCGGAAGTATTGATTATCGGGAATTTGATGTGAAAAATCATGTTCAGGCACTTGCAGAAGGAAGAATCCCAAACCATGGCTGGAGAATAAGAAGAAATCCGGATACTGGAAATTTAACGCCTGCAATTTATTATTCAACTGAGCACATTCCCGGGAATGCGTTTTTTTATCCGAAATTGGAAGTGAAGTATTATATTCCTATGACTGTAACTTCCGCAACTATTGTACAGGCAACTACCACATCCTCTGCTGATGGCTCTATATCTCCTGTAATTGCTGGAGGATCTTCAGCTTCGAAAACATATCAATGGTATAATTCTTTAGGAAATACTATTCCGGGAGGTACAAGTCTAAATTTGACCGGAAGAACGTATGGTTGGTACGGGTTAAAAGTTAGTGGTACGGATCCAAGTGATGTGATGTACTATGCATTCCTCATTGGAGTTAAATGTTCCACTGTGAACGTGACTTTTGCTCCGGATGGAAACTATGTGGATGATACTTATATGATCAACAATATCAGTGGTTCCGGAACGACTGCAGTATTTAACACACAGGTCAATAATGGGAATTCCTCACTTATTCCGGCAAGTGAAAATTTAAGTCCGATGACCACTGAAGGTTTGTTGAGATTCCGTTTGTGGTTTGATCCGAATCTGACTGTTAACTCTGCAAACCTGACACTTTATGGGAATGCACATGCACCTACGGATAGACCGAATACTTCCTATTTGAAATTGGTAAATGCTCCTTGGGCGGAAACATCTGTGGCTTATACAAACCGGCCTGTCTCTTTGATAACTCCGTCCGTAACGATCAACAGTATAGTGGCCGGAAATGGAAATGCAACCGTGAACATTGCAAGTTTGGTAAATAGCTGGAAATTGAACAATCCGCAAAACTACGGATGTCATTTTCAACTGTCATTTTATGAAGGTTCGGTTACGAAGATGCAGTTCAATTCTTCAGAAGCTGCAGCAGGTTCAAGGCCATCTTTAGCCTTAAACTTGACCTCAACAAATTGTGGGACAAATACCAATTTATATTATGTTCCGGAAGAAAATGTAGGACCCGAAATCGCAGATTTGCGGAATTCGGATAAAACGCTTCGGATCAGGTATAAGGATTACTTTGATGCGGATGGTTTTTTAAATTATTCCATTAAATGCTTAACTGATGATTCTTCTGTTACTCTTACACTGACTCCGAAAAATGCCAATACGAATTGGATCGAAATCAATTTGAACGCTGCCGGTTTGGTATTGGGAAATGTTTATTTGCTTGAGTTAACAGATGCGAGTGGAAAGAAAGAATATTTAAAATTTAAAGTGGTAAACAGTTAATGAAGAAAAATGTTTTATGGGGCATTGTAATGCTCCTGCTTCTTGCAGTTGGAGGCTTGTTGGGGTTTTTTATAAAGGATGGTGATAAGGTGCGTTTTGTTTCGATGAACAAATTGTATTTGGAGTCGTCTTATTATGAAAAATTCCAGGGCGATCTGAAAGAAATTGAAGCGAAAAGCAATGCACAGTTAGCAGATATCCAGAAAGGAATCAGAGACTACAAAGCAGGAGGATCCGATCCGCAATTTATCAAGGAATTGGAGGAAGAGCTGATTAAAAAGCAGGAAACCTTAACCGCTGAATACCAGGAAAAATCCAAAAAGTTCGATGAAATCATTTGGGGAGAAATCAATCGCATTTTGTCTGAATATGGTAAAAAGAAAGGGATTGATTTTGTCTTGGGAGCAAAGGGGGATGGTAACATCATGTTTGCTTCTGATCGCTGCGACATAACGGATGAAGTACTTACCTATATGAAATCTCATAAATAAGAATGCGGCTGCTTTTCATAATAGTGGTTTTACCAGGTTTTGCTTTTCTGACGAAAGATAGAGTAGCAACAGCGGATGAATTTAAAGAATGGTATAAAACAAATTACCAGTCTTTGGTGTTTTCTACTGATTATGAAAATCTCAATTATCAAATGAGATATAATCCTGCAGAGTTGCGTCTATTGGGTGCAATAAGCAGAAATGAAGTCAATAACAAAGCAGAAATCAAACAATGGTACAAGGAAAACGATACCTATGAAGAGTTCTCATTTAAGATTACCTCGAAAGCCGGTAGAGATTTATTCGTTGAGTATTCGGAGACGAAAGAAGAGATCAATGAGAAGGTGTTTTATTTCGTTGAATCTGCGAAATACGATTTTTTGCTTGTCCGCGAGAAAGATACCATCGCCCCTGTGCATTACCAATTTGAAAACACTTATGGTGTTGCACCGTTTGTAACGATCTATCTGGCTTTTGATAAATCACCTAAAGACAATGGGGTGAAAGAACTGATCTTTAAAGATCAGGTACTTAACAATGCGGTAATCCCCTTTGAAATAAAAAACTTGAATAACCTAAATATTCCTAAAATAACACAATTATGATTCTTAAAATTAGAGAAGCTAAATCGTTTAAAGGTCTAACCCTTTTATTAGTGTTTCAGTTATTGGTCGACTCACTTGGCTTGAATACAGTATTTGCCGGTGATGGCGGACCTTCCCAGCCAGAAGTTCAGTCATTCGAACCGATTGGTACCAATCAGATGGTGGATCCGTTTACAGGAGATTTTACTTACAATATTCCCTTGTTTAACTTGCCTGGTCCGAATGGTGGCTATCCGGTCAATTTGGCTTATCACAGCGGGATCCAGATGGACCAGGAAGCGAGCTGGGTTGGTCTGGGATGGAATATCAATATGGGGACGATCAATCGCCAGGTTCGTAATTTACCGGATGATTTCCAGGGGGAAGATATTAAGATCAAAACCGATCAAAAACCAAACTGGACAGTTTCTGCGGGTTTGAAAGGATCTTTGGAGTTGGCTGGGTTTAACCCGATTGATGCAATGTATGTGGTGCCTACAATCTCAGCGGGAACTCGATTCTACTACAACAATTACAGAGGTTTCGGTTATTCCGGAGATTTTGGTTTATCATTGAAAGTACGTAAGATTTATACGGATGGGAATACCAGTACCGGAAAATCCAATATATCGGGAGACTTAGGGTTCAACATTAAAAAGGATAGTAGAGAAGGTGTTTCGGGAAATGTCACACTTGGAATTTCGAATGATAAGGGGAATATAAAATCCGGTAGCGTATCGACCGGATTTACTCAGAATGGATGGCAGAAAGATATTAATATTTCAACAAGTTTCAAATTAACTAAAAAGATTCAACAAGAAGATGGTTCAACAAAAATCAGAAGTGCAATGTATGGTGCGGGAAGCAGCCTGAGTTTTGCAAAACCAATCGTTAATGTAAGTGCTCCCCAGGCAATGCGTGGTGGATCGGGAAACTTTATACTAAAAACTGGAGTAAATCTTTTTGGAGTTTTCCTAAAAGCAGACTGGAATGTAGGTTTTGAATTGAGTAAACTTAAAAATAGAAATAAAGAAATTACCTATAGAGGTGTCGGGTATATGTATTACCAGAATAACACCACAACTTCTGAAGAGGATGATTTACGGGTAAAAGACGTTTCTATTGAAAATGAGGGATTTGTTCATAAGGATACGCGCCGTTTGGCAATTCCTACATTGACTTATGATAATTATTCTGTAACTGGTCAGGGAATTGGAAGCTCTTTCCGTCCGTATAGAACAGATATCGGAAATGCCGATGATCCGAACGTACATTCAGAAATGCATTCGGGTAACTTGGGAATTGATTTAGCTCCCCCAGCAGCGATTAATATTCGATTCGGAATTGATGCGGGATATTCATACAGTGGTAACTCCGTTAAGCCGTGGCCCCAGTCACCCGTTTCTCAACATAGTACCTTGGATGCATCTATGTCAAAATCAGTTTATTTCCAAAAGTATGGAGAACATTCTCATGACGATCTGGTAGCAAATTATGGGGCGACGATTGCAAACAACTCCGCAGTTGCTTATGCTTTAAACGCAGATGACGGGTTCTATAAAATTGAGAATTTGGATCAGCAGGGAAATACAATGGTTTCCAATTTTTCCAGGCCAACAAGAAAAAAACGTGCTGAAGATATCGAATCCTATACCAATTCGATGATCCTGGATGGTAGTCAAACGATTATCCCGGAATTCGAAATGAAATACTACAATGCAACTTCCGGAACCGGGTACAACAGAACAAGTGGTTCTTATGTAGATTATGATGGGATCAGATCGGGTTTAAGTGGTTCACAGATCGGAGGCTTTGTAGCTCGAAACGAAACTGGAATGCGTTATGTTTATGCCTTACCCGCACAAAATAAGAAGGAAAGGGATGTAGTCATGTCTGTTGCTGAAAGTCCTGGTCAAAATGGTGCTGCACAACTTATCCCTGTTCCTTCAGATTATAAAATTTCAGGAACAAATAAATACTATAATTCGGTTGAAAAAGGATCCTATGCACATTCACATTTAATGAGTTCCATTTTGGGAGCTGATTATGTAGATTTAGATGGAACCAAAGGTCCATCCGATGGAGATTTAGGGTATTGGGTTAAATTCAGTTATTACAAAGCGCACGATAATTTCAAGTGGAAGTCTCCTTATCAGGGAGTAAGTTATAGCAGAGGAAATAAAACCAGTTTTAAGGATGGTACTGCAAACTACAGTTATGGAGAGAAAGAGGTTTGGTATGTTGCGACTGTAGAGACGAAAACGCACGTAGCAGAGTTTATTTTAACCAGCAGACCGGATTGCTATGAATCCGGAGGTGAGACAAGTAGTACTAATGGATCGGGGCAATACAAAGCATTAAGTAAGATCAACGTGTATTTGAAATCCGAGCGTTATCCGAACGGCGTTTTCAATACATCTGCGAAACCAATCCAAACATGTCATTTCCAATATTTGGCAAGCAACAATTCATTATGTAAAGGGACTCCTGACAACCCAACAGGTGGTGGTAAATTAACCTTGGAAAAAGTTTGGTTTACTTACAGAAACAACCAATCAGGAGCTACTACTCCGTATGTTTTTGATTACTACAAGACAGTTGCTGGCCAGGAGATTCAATATTCCAAATATGCCGTTGACAGATGGGGGAATTACAAACCATTTACAAATGTAGAAGACCCTTATAATGATCCTTATGTGGATAAAGCAACTAATGATGAAAGAGCTTCTCTTTGGAATTTAAAATCTGTTGTGCTTCCTTCAGGAGGTAAGTATGAGATCAAATACGAATCCGATTCATATGCTTATGTGCAGAATGAAGTCGCCATGCATATGTTTAAAGTTGCAAACCTGGGACCGTATAGGGATTCAGGTGGGAACATAAATACAGGGGATAATAAAATCACCTGCGACAAAAATGATCCACCGGAGAATCGAAGGGTTTATTTTAAACTGGAACAACCCATTCCCATGTCGTATAATAGTGCACAGCGGCAAGCCGAGATGTTGAAGTATATCAAAACCGGAGAGTATTTGTACTTCAAGGTCGATATCAACCTCACGAAGAATTCCGATTCGAAAGAACTCGTTGCAGGTTATGCCCGGGTAGGAAATATCGGGGTGGATGAAACCAGTTATAGTGGTGCAAATTATTTGTGGGGCTTTGTGGAATTGGAGCCACTTAAAGTCGATGGAAAAGACACCCAATATCACCCGTTTACAGAAGTTGGTGCACGTCATATCCGTTATAACCAACCGGACATTTTGATTGATAATTTGCCGAACGCAGATATGGATAATTTGAATAAAGGTGTTGCCAAATCAATTGCGACATCAATTATTTCTGCCGTTGCAAGTGTCGGACCCGACTTCAAAAATTACACAGAGGCGCTCTATGGGAATGGGAATAAACGCCTTTCCGAAATCGATTTGAATACTTCTTACCTGAGAATGAGAACACCGGACAAAATAAAATATGGGGGCGGTCACCGTGTAAGGGAGATCTTGATTTACGATAACTGGGAAAATTCCTTTACCACTGTTGGAACTGAAGCGGGATCTGTTTATGGTACAGTTTATGAATACGATCTAGTGGATGCAAACGGGGTAAAAACCAGTTCGGGAGTTGCTACTTACGAACCTTTGGTTGGTGGAGATGAAAATGCAATGAGAAACCCGGTTAAAGGCTGGGAGGATAAGAATGCTTTATCGAAGAACGTGGCCACGACCTACAGTGAAGAACCGGGCAATGAATCTGTTTATCCTGGACCAGCAGTTGGTTACAGCAGTGTCAGAATTCTATCCAAAAACACAGCAACGAAAAAGGACAATTTTGATGCAAGTAACATAGTGCATTACGGTGGTATAAGTGTGCAGGAATTCTATACGGCAAAAGATTTCCCGGTAATTACAAAAGTTACCGAATTGGAAACAGATAAAACCTTTAGAAAGTCACGTTTGATTATTCCTGCTGTTTTCGTAAATATTGATAGACTGCGTATGGCTGCAACTCAGGGTTATTACATTGAGACCAATGATATGCACGGAAAACCGAAAGGAGCCAAGGAAATGAAATTGGTAGCTCAAAACGATGAAAAAGTGCTTTCCTCGGTAGAGTATGATTACTTTGATGAAGAAAAATTGACAACTAACCGTGCAGGCGAAACCTTTATTACACGCTCATTGAAAAACAATGTCAATGTATTGTTATCGGATAATAATCCGAGCGATATGACCAAAGCAAACATATTGCAGGATGCTACCTTGGCTACCAGCATTGAATTTATACCAAGAACGCAATACATTGAAAAGAAAAATACTTCTGTCAATTTGGAAATCAATGTGGAGACCTTTATTCCATTGGCTCTATTATATCCGATTCCTGCTGTAAATTATCAGGCAGAACGGGTTGGGACTGTTGTAACAAACAAAATCGTTTCAAAATCAGGGATCGTTAAAAAGATAACTGCAACACAGGAAGGTTCTATTGTTGAAACAGAAAGTTTGGTGTTTGATGATCTTACTGGGAACCCTCTGCTTACTAGTGTTACGAACGATTATGGAGATAAGATCTATAACTATTCTATTCTGGCGAAAGATATTTATGATCGGGCTGGAGCATCTTATAAGAATATAGGTAAAGAAGCATACGCGAATCCTTCCGGTGGTTTGACTAGCGGAATCCAGTCGTTTGTATTGGAAACTCCTTCTGAAATGGACCGCTTTGTAAAAGGAGATCAGATCTTACTTGTTCCCGTAACTGCGGGCGGGTTGCCGGATGGTGGTCGACCAAAAGCCGTAGCCTATTGCCTGGATTTTGACGCAACAACCCTGAAATTGGAATTGAATGCGGCACTATCTCAGCGATATAAATTGGTAATCATCCAATCAGGACGGAAGAATATTTTAAATACTTCTGTATCCCAAATTACTGCATTATCAGATCCTACAATCAATAGAACGGTAATTGCTTGTTGGGATAAAAATTCTGGTGATCTGGGGAACTATAAAGTTCGAACAATAGATAATGTAATTGGTATTGGTGCAACAGAGTTAGGTGAGTACTGGTATAAAGATACCAGACAGCTTAACTCGCTTCCATCCAACTGGTTTAACAATGCATTCTATTCGAAAGGGTTTGGCGGGAACTTCCAACCGGTTCGGAAATATGCATATATTGATGATCGTACGCAATCTAGTCCTGTAGATTTAAAACATGATGGACTATTGAATAGTGTGGCATTATTTGATTTTGATCAGGTCCTGGCTACTCCTACTAAGCTAGAATGCGCTACGAAATGGAGACTGACTGATCAGATTAATTTGTTAAATCCTTCAAGCGCTCCGATCGAATCAAGAAATATTTTGAATGTACATAATGCATCATTGTATGGAAGAAATGGAATTGAGCCAATAGCTCTTGCAGATAACGCAAAGAATTCTGAAATCGGATTTGAGAACTTTGAAGAGTATACCACAACATCTATCGATATCGATAATAACTCAACAAATAATCTGAATTTCTATTCTACGAACTTGAACACTAGTACTCCAATTTTAATGGAGAACCGGCATGAAATTTCGGGAGCTGGAGTTACGGGTAAAACGAATGCACCGGTAACTTTTACAACAGACAATTCATCGTTTGTAATTCGGCTTCATATTGATGCATTAAATACTGTTGTCTTAGGAAATCCGGTAACTTACCCGAAACAGGAAGTCTTGGTTCGCGTTTCTGCTTCAAACTTTACTTCTGTTGTAGCTGGAGGGGGTGGACTGACCAATTTCCAGTTTAGCTCAATTAACCCATTGTTAAATATTCCGGGAGGTATTGACCAGCGTAACTGGAGAGGGGAACTGTTCTTAGGAAAAAATATGCCAAATCCTGGTCCGAGCGGGAGTGCCGGCTCTGTATCCCTATTTACGACCAAAGGTCATACTGGGAAGAAAAGTTTGGCAGTAGGTACAGTTGATGGAGCAAAATTCCTTCAAAGAAGATTGAATTTATTGGAAGGGAAAGAATATCAGTTTTCCGGATGGTTTAGCACTGCCGACAATCAATCTTTACAAACATTACATGGCAGCAGTGATTTGTTTGAAGCGCCCTTTAAGGTTGAATTTTTGGATGCCTCAAGTGTAGTGATGACATCCAATACAATTACTTATAAGGAACCAGACATTCTGCAGGGAACATTTGTTGATGAATGGCAGAAATTCACGCTCAATTTTACAATGCCTGTGGGAGCTAAATACGTTCGTTTCACACTTCCAAGAACCAAGGAAGTGTTTGATCCGACCCTTCCGGATGGTGGAGATTATGTACAATATGCACTATTTGATGATTTGCGCATACAACCGCGTGATGGAAGTATGTCTACATATGTTTACAATAATGATAACCAACGTTTGGAAGCTGTACTGGATGAGAACAATTATGCAACCTTCTATTATTATAATGATGAGGGGGATTTGTTCCTCGTAAAACAGGAAACAGAAAAGGGAATTATTACAGTTCAGGAAACAAGAACCTCATTTAAAAAGAACTAAGATGAAAGGGACTTTTTTTTGCGGGCTCTTGATTGCTTTCTTTTCCCCACTTGCTGGTGCTCAAAACTTGAGTAAGGAATTTCAGCAGATTTACAGCAAACTGGATCAGCTAAAAACTTTTCAGTTTATAGTCGATTACTCATCCAATGATACCCTGGAGTTTTCTGAGAAAGGAAAGGTCAATGTGCTATTCACTCCGGATGGATACTTTTATCAAACAGCTTTTTGTGAGATGGTCATCAATAGAGAACATACAATTATCATCAATGATGAGGATCATCAGATTCTCTATTCAAAGAATGAAAACCTGGACAGAACGAATAAGTCTGTTACTACTGGAATGCTGCTGAATCAAATCGATACTTTAGTTACCAAAGCAGATTCTATTTACTTTTCCTTTGATGGTTTGGATCGGGTGTATTACTTGCGTTTTGCCAATCAATACTTCAATTTGGTTGAACTTCGGTTTACAGGGGAAATGCTCCGGCAGATTGATTATTACTACAATGCTGATTTTGTTGGGAATACAGGTCTGATGGCTCGAAATGAGATCACCTTTATTGAGAATCCGGAGTATGATGCCAGGATATTAAGAACTGATTTTTACTTTGTTGAGAAGAATAAAACAATGATCCCGACGGAGGAGTTTTCGCTTTACCGGATTCAACAGAGCGAATCAACCAATTCAATTTTAGAATAACCATTTAAATCTGAACCATGAATAAGATTTTAGTTTTTTTACTAACCCTTCTTTCTTGTTTGTTTGCCAACTCTCAGGAATTGCTCAATACATCCAGGTACCAATTGGCTAATATCGGTTTGGGAAGTACGGTGTTTATGGAAGATCCCTTGAAATCGATGGAGGTTGCAGCGGATAATAAGGTAGACCGAAGATTCCGCTTGGAACTGGTTTATGACCGCAATACCCACACAGATATTGTTGGTTCAACGAACTGGCGCTTAACGATGAATTTTAAAAATACAGTAACGTTACAGGAAGAACCACTTGTGGTGGAATTTACTCCAAGTGGAACCTCACGTTATAGTTCCTGGGCGGATTTTAAAACTACAGGGCAGCCACTGGATTATAACATGACCTGGTCGGTAACTCAGATGGTTATTGAGAAGTATAATGGTTCAGCATGGGTTACTGCAACCCTTTCAGATATTCCAATTGCTGATATCCATTTGGAGGCAATGGCATTTAATGACCGGATCGTAAAACTTTCTACGATAGCTCCAAAATTATCCATTACGAATGGAAATGAATTGAACTGGACACCTGTAGAGGGTGCTGTGGAATACGATGTGGAATGGGTTTTCATTCACGAATTGGACCAGTTTATTTATACTACCGCTCAGAGTCCTTTTGATTTTAAACAGGGCGTTCGCATTACAACTTACAAACACCGGCATGTACTGGATTTAGTTTATCCCAAGGGAACCTTGTATTTCAGAGTGAGACCGAGGGGGTATGTTTTTCGAACAGGAAATAAGGAGGTTTACTCATACAATTCCTGGTCTTACGAAAAAAAATCTGGAAGTGGGAACATGAGTTTAACCATTACTGCGGATTATGAAGGGAAGAAGAACTGGCAGTATAATGTTGCATATGCACAAAATGGTTTGTCCAGCAGTTCAATTACATATTATGACGGTTCTCTTCGTGCTCGTCAACAGTTAAGTCAACAAAAAAGTACTGGGCAGTTGCTTGCTACAGCTTCTTTATATGATTATGAAGGAAGATCCAGTGTTCAGTACGGGTACAGCTTTTGATAAAGCGGATTTTGATCTGGGAACAAGCGCAGCTATGGGAACAGCAAGCGGAGCAGGTCGTTACTACAGTTCTGCAAATGATTTAACATCCGATCCATTCAGATCCCGCATTCCGGACGCAGAAGGTTATCCCTATTCCCAGGCAATTGTAAGTAATGACAATTTAGGTCGGGTTGAAATCCGTTCAGGAGTTGGTTTAACTCACCGAATAGGAAGCGGTCATGAGATTCACCATTATTACATAAAGCCTACAGATCGTGATTTGCGTGAACTGTTTGGTTCGAACGTGGGAAATTTGTCACATTACGATAAGCAGGTAAAAGTCGATGCTAATGGTCAAGCTTCTGCAAGTTATACGGATCAGCAGGGACGTATCATTGCTACTGGTTTAATGAACGGTGCCCCAACGAATTTACTTCCGTTGGATAATAACCCGGCGGGTATTCCGGTTACCACGATTTCGAGTTTGATGCCGATGAACTTAATCACTACGGATGCCAATGGAAACATGCAGAGTGTAGTGGATTATACCCATTTGAATCTGGGCACGAATTCGATTACTTTAACTTACGATTTAGTTCAGGGTGGAATGAATTCGATCGGGGAATACTTCGGAACAAGCTGTGCTTCGTGTTTTTACG